>NZ_JANUEC010000001.1:0-2470409 GCF_024810175.1 Pseudomonas sp. BIGb0176 | reverse complement strand
GCTCAGCTGGGAGAGCGCTTGCATGGCATGCAAGAGGTCGACGGTTCGATCCCGTCTAGCTCCACCAAATTTGCAGTTCAAGGCCTGGCCACACCAGCCTTGAATCGATCGGTACTCAGCACCGGTCAGTTGTAAGAAGGGTTTGCGTCCCCTTCGTCTAGTGGCCTAGGACACCGCCCTTTCACGGCGGTAACAGGGGTTCGAGTCCCCTAGGGGACGCCAGTTTCACACAAGCGATGTTGCAAGAT
Source organism: Pseudomonas sp. BIGb0176 (assembly GCF_024810175.1). Lineage (NCBI taxonomy): Bacteria > Pseudomonadati > Pseudomonadota > Gammaproteobacteria > Pseudomonadales > Pseudomonadaceae > Pseudomonas > Pseudomonas sp. BIGb0176. The sequence continues at coordinate 2,470,161 of NZ_JANUEC010000001.1, read as the reverse complement.
GTCGCTGCGCCGCGAGGCGAAAATCCGGGGCTATAGCTCAGCTGGGAGAGCGCTTGCATGGCATGCAAGAGGTCGACGGTTCGATCCCGTCTAGCTCCACCAATTTACAGTTCAAGGCTTGGCCACACCGGCCTTGGATCGATCAGTACTCAGCACTGATCAGCTGTTAGAAGGGTTTGTGTCCCCTTCGTCTAGTGGCCTAGGACACCGCCCTTTCACGGCGGTAACAGGGGTTCGAGTCCCCTAGGGGACGCCACGTTTACCCGCTCTGCGGGATTTTTAAGGGTCATTCAATCATTGAATGACCCTTTTGTTTTTCTGGCCTTCGGCCAATTTCTCTTTCTTCCTCAGCCTGCGCTTCTGACCGACGGTCACACTGGCGACTTGCGGAAAATTATTATGAGAATAATATTTTTTCCGTAATATTCGGAGGTAACGATGAACGACAAAAAAGCTCAAACCCGCGAACGTATTCTCCAGGCCGCCAGTTCTGCACTGATCCAGCGCGGCCCGGCCGAACCGAGTGTGGGTGAGGTGATGGGGGCTGCCGGCCTGACTGTAGGCGGCTTCTATGCGCACTTTGAGAGCAAGGATGCGCTGATGCTGGAGGCTTTCACTCAGTTGCTTTCCCATCGACGCGGCCTGCTCGATGAAATGGATGCAAGCCTCAGCGGCGAAGAGCGCCGGGCGTTGGCAGCGGCGTTCTATCTGTCGCGCAAACACCGCGACTCCACCGAGCAGGCGTGCCCGATTCCAGCCTCGGTCGGCGAACTGGGGCGCTTGCCCGAGAGCTTTCGCAAGGCCTTGAACGAACACATGGAGCTGATGGTCGCGCAACTGGCTGCCAGCCCCGAAGATACCGACAAGGCCTTGGCCGACATGGCGCTGATGGTTGGCGGCCTGTCCCTGGCGCGGGCCTTGGGGCCCGGCGAGTTGTCCGATCGTTTGCTGCGTGCCGCCAAGTCGGCGGTGCTATGACCTGAAGTGCAACGGCGAGGTAGGTGATGAGCAGATTGAGCTGGATTCGTGGCGTCAATGGCACTCTGGGGTGGGTGGCGCCGCAATGGGCGGCGAATCGGATGCGTCATTTGTTCATGACCCCTCGCGAGCTGCCGCCACGAAAGTGGGAGTTGCCCCTGCTGGCGCGTGCCGAGCGCCTGACCTTGCGTTTCGGGCTTTCAGCCTTGCGTTGGGGCCAGGGGCCGACGGTATTGCTGATGCACGGCTGGGAAGGGCGGCCCACGCAGTTTGCCAGCCTGATCGAGGCCCTGGTGGCCGCCGGTTATACCGCCGTGGCGCTGGATGGCCCGGCCCATGGTCGTTCCCCGGGTGATGAGGCAAATGTGGCACTGTTTGCCCGGGCGATGCTGGAGGCAGCAGCCGAATTGCCGCCCCTGCGCGCGGTGATCGGCCACTCCATGGGCGGTGCCAGCGCCATGCTCGCGGTGCAATTGGGCCTGCGCACCGAAACCCTGGTCAGTATTGCCGCGCCGGCACGTATCCTGGCCGTGTTGCGCGGTTTTGCCAGCTACATGCGGTTGCCGCCCAGGGCGCGTTCCGCCTTTATCCGCCAGGTGGAGAAGAAGGTCGGAATGCGCGCCGCCGCCATGGACGTGGCCCAGTATCAGTTGGATATGCCCGGCCTGATCATTCACGCCGAAGATGACCTCTTCGTTCCGGTCAAGGAATCGGAGCTCATCCACCAGGCCTGGTTCGACAGCCGTCTCCTGCGCTTGAGTGAAGGTGGCCACCAGCGGATATTGGCCGACTCCCGAGTGGTGGATGCGGTGGTGGCGCTGGTCAGTGGCCGGCATCTGCAAGCGCGCCAATCGGCCTGAGCATCCGTTACACTGCCCCGGTCAAAAAAAACTGACCGGGAGTCGGGCATGAGTTGGGATCTGGCAACGCCATTCGTCATCGATCTGCAGGTGGCCGCCGAGGATATCGATGGCCTCGGGCACGCCAACAATGCGGTCTACGTGACCTGGCTGGAGCGTTGCGCCTGGCGGCATTCGCAGCGCCTGGGGCTGGACCTGGCCGAATACCGGCGCCTGGACCGGGCGATGGCCGTGGTGCGGCACGAGATCGATTACCTGGCGGCGGCCTATGAAGGCGATGAGCTGCAACTGGCCACCTGGATCGTCGATTGGGACCAGCGCCTGAAGATGACCCGGCGTTTCCAGCTGATGCGCCCGAGCGACGGTACGACCCTGTTGCGGGCCCAGACCACCTTTGTCTGCATCGAGCTGTCCACCGGCAAGCCCAAGCGCATGCCCGCCGAGTTCCTGGACGGTTACGGCCCGGCCCTGCAGGGCGCCTGATACCTTTCTGTGCCCGTGCAGGCGCCGGCTTGCCAGCGAAGGCGCCTGCAACGGCTGGCTCGCCCCTGTAAAACTCCTGCTGAAGGTCGAAACCCAGTAAACTGGCGGACGTTTTTTTGCCCGTTTTCTTGTCGAGTGTGTTTCATGCAAATTGCCCTGGCGCCCATGGAGGGGTTGGTCGACAACATCCTGCGGGATGTACTGACTCGTGTTGGCGGGATCGACTGGTGTGTCACCGAGTTCATCCGCGTCAATGACCGCCTGTTGACGCCTGCCTACTTCCACAAGCTCGCCCCCGAACTGCTGCAAGGTGCGCACACCGCGGCCGGCGTGCCGCTGCGAGTGCAGTTGCTGGGTTCGGACCCGGTGTGCCTGGCAGAGAACGCGGCCCTGGCCTGCGAGCTGGGCAGTGAGGTCATCGACCTGAACTTCGGTTGCCCGGCCAAGACCGTCAACAAGTCCCGGGGCGGGGCGGTGCTGCTCAAGGAGCCCGAGCTGCTGAACCAGATCGTCGAGCATGTGCGGCGTGCGGTGCCGGCGCACATTCCGGTCACGGCGAAAATGCGCCTGGGCTTCGACAGCCCGGATGGCTCGTTGGTCTGTGCCACAGCGCTGGCCGAGGGTGGCGCCGAACATATCGTGGTGCACGCGCGGACCAAGGTCGACGGCTACAAGCCGCCGGCCCATTGGGAGTGGATCCCGCGGGTGCAGGAAGTGGTCAAGGTGCCGGTGTTCGCCAACGGGGATATCTGGAGCGTCGAGGACTGGCGCCGTTGCCGGGAAATCAGCGGCGTCGAGGACATCATGCTGGGTCGCGGGCTGGTTTCGCGTCCCGATCTGGCCCGGCAGATCGCCTCAGCCCGGGCCGGTGAAGAGGTGGTGGAAATGTCCTGGGCTGACCTGCAGCCGATGCTCCAGGATTTCTGGGCTCAGGTGGTGGTGCAACTGACCCCGCGTTCGGCGCCGGGGCGCCTGAAGCAATGGCTGGCGATGCTGACCCGCAACTACCCGGAAGCGGTCGAACTGTTCACCGCCCTGCGCCGGGAAACCGAGCTGGATCAGGTCGGGCGCCTGTTGGGCATGCCCCGGAGCGAGGCGGCGTAAAAAATTTTTAAGGCATGTCTTGAAACGCTGGAGCCCATCCCTATCTCTTGGGTACGCGATGCCGAATTCGGGTCGCGGAGATAACCACTCGCTGAATAATCAGGAGAAACACCCATGAGTACTGCATTTTCCTTGGCTCCACTGTTCCGTTCCTCTGTCGGCTTCGACCGTTTCAATGATCTGTTCGAGTCGGCACTGCGCAACGAACCAGGCAGCAGCTACCCACCCTACAACGTTGAGAAACACGCTGACGATCAATACCGCATCGTCATTGCCGCCGCCGGTTTCCAGGAAGAAGACCTGGAACTGCAAGTGGAAAAAGGCGTGTTGACCGTGAGCGGTGGCAAGCGCGATGCCAATGAAAGCGTCACTTACCTGCACCAGGGCATTGCCCAGCGTGCATTCAAGCTGTCCTTCCGCCTGGCCGACCATATCGAGGTCAAGGCCGCGGCCCTGAGCAACGGTCTGTTGAATATCGACCTGCTGCGGGTTGTGCCGGAAGAGGCCAAAGCCAAGCGCATCCCGATCAACGGTGCGCAGCAGGCGGCTCTGCAACACTAAGACCGCTGCAAAAAAAGGGCGCCCTGGTGGCGCCCTTTTTCGTGCCTGTCATTCCAGCAGCTTCTTGAATTCGCTCAGCGGCAACGGCCTGCTATGGAGGAAACCCTGGTACAGGTGGCACTCCAGGCCCTGGAGGAATTCGAGCTGCTGCGGGGTTTCCACGCCTTCGGCGATGACCTTGAGGTTCAGGCTGCGGGCCATGGCGACAATGGCCCGGATGATTTCCGCATCGTTGGGGTCGTGGGTCGCATCGCGGACGAAGGACTGGTCGATCTTCAAGGTGTCCACCGGCAAGCGCTTGAGGTAGGTCAGGGACGAGTAGCCGGTGCCGAAGTCGTCCATGGCAAAGCTCACTCCGAGTTTCTTCAGCCGGCGCATCTTGTTGATGGTGTCTTCCAGGTTCTGGATCACGATGCCTTCGGTGATCTCCAGCTTCAGCAGGCTCGAGGGCAGTGCGTAGGCGTGCAGGCTGTGTTCGACCCGCTCGACAAAGTCGGTCTGGCGGAACTGCCGCGGGCTGATGTTGACGCACAGGCTGAAGTGCTGGGGATCCACCAGTTTCTGATCGATCAACTGGCTGAAGGCCAGGCAGGCCTCGTCGAGAATCCAGGTGCCCACTTCGAGGATCAGGCCGCTGTCCTCCAGCACCTTGATGAACTCGGTCGGCGACTGTGCGCCCAACTCCGGGTGTTGCCAGCGCACCAAGGCTTCGGCGCCGACGATGCGGTTGTCGCGGGCGTCCACCTGGGGCTGGAAGTGCACGCTGAATTCGCCCCGGGACAGGGCCAGGCGCAGGTCGGTTTCCATGCGCAGGCGTTCGCTGGCGGCTTTTTGCATGGTGTTGTGGAACATCTGGGTGGTGTTGCGCCCTGAATCCTTGGCCCGATAAAGGGCGATGTCGGCGCGCTTGAGCAGGTCGGTGGGGGTCGAGCCGTGGTCGGGAATCAGTGCCACACCGATGCTCGGGGTGACCTGCAGGCGCTGGCCATCGAGGAACATCGGTTCGGACAGCAATTCGCGCAGGGTGTCGGCCAGCTGGCGGACCTGTTCGCTGACTTCGTTGCGCGTGCCCTCAAGGCCACTCAGCAGGACCACGAACTCATCGCCGCCCAGGCGTGCCACGGTGTCTTCCATGCGCACGCTGGCTTCGAGCCGGGCGGTGATGATTTTCAACACGGTGTCGCCCACCGGGTGGCCCAGGGAATCGTTGATGTGCTTGAAGTGATCGAGGTCGAGAAACAGTAGGGCGCCGCGCAGGTTATGACGCTTGAGCAGGGCAATCTGCTGGCTCAGGCGGTCCATCAGCAGGGCGCGGTTGGGCAGGTTGGTCAGGGGGTCGTGGTAAGCCAGGTGGCGGATCTGTGCCTGGGCGTTCTTCAGCAGGCTGACGTCCCGGGCGGTCATTAGCAGGCAGGGCGTTTCGTTGAGAGTGATGGGTTCCACCGAGACTTCCAGGGTGAGGATTTCCCCGCGCTTGTTGCGCCCGAGCATTTCCAGGTGGTGCACCCGGCCCTTGATCTGGAGCTCCGCCAGCAAGGTGGAGAGTTGCGCTTCTTCGGCCCAGATGCCGATTTGGTACATGGTGCGGCCGATCACCTCGTCGTTGCGGTGGCCGGTCAGGCGGCAGAAACCATCGTTGACTTCCAGGTAGCGGCCCGTGTCGCGCTCGGTGATGCTGATGGCGTCAGGGCTGGAGTGAAAGGCCTTGGCGAACTTCTCTTCGCTGGCCTTGAGGGCCGCCTCCGAGCGCTGCTGCTGGGTGATGTCCCGCAGGTTGGTGACGATGCAGGGCTGCTTGTCCACGGTGATCAGGCGGCTGGAAATGATGCAGGTCAGCGGCTGGCCGTTCTTGTGGTGGACCACCACTGCCACATTATTCAGCGCCTGTTCGCGAATCACCTGTTCGATGCGCCGCAGGCGCGGCGCCGCGTCTTCCCATAGGCCGATCTGTTCGGCGCTGCGGTTGAGCACTTCGTCCAGGGTCCAGCCGAAGGTCTGGGTGAAGCTGGAGTTGATCTCGATAAATTGACCGGTTTCCAGCAAGGTCACGCAGATTGGGTCGGGGCTGACCTGGAACAGGCTGGCGAATTTCTCTTCGGAGGTGATCAGGCGCTGTTCCCGTTCCACCTGCTCGGTGATGTCCAGCAGAGTGCCGGCCATGCGCAGCGGGCTGCCCTGTTCGTCGCGGTAGAGGCGGGCGCGGCTTTCCAGGTAGCGCGAGCTGCCGTCCTCCAGTTGCACCCGGTAGGTCAGTTGATAGTTGCCCGCCGGGCCTTCGCGCAGGCTGCGGTAGGCATCGCGCATGGAGTTGCGCTCTTCGGTGGGTACGCCTTCGAAGAAGGCGTCGAAGGATTCATGGAAAGGGATGGGTTCCAGGCCGTGCAATTGCGCGGCGCGGGCCGAGCCGTAGAGCATGCCGCTGGGAATGTGCCAGTCCCAGGTGCCCAGTTGCGCCGAATCCAGGGCCAGGTCCAGGCGTTCCTGGCTATCCTTGAGCGCCTGTTCGGATCGTTTGCGCTCGCTGGTGTCGAGAAAGGTGCTGAGCAGGTAGGCCTTGCCCTCCAGTTCAACCTTCTGGGCACTGAGGATGCCGTCATGGATCTGCCCGTTGCTGGCGCGAAATTGCACTTCGAGGCTGGCGGCCTGGCCCTTCTTCTGGACCGCCTTGATCAGTTGGGCGCGCTGTTCGGGGTTGACCCACAGGCCGATCTCCAGGGTGGTACGGCCGATCACGTGCTCGGCGGGCCAGCCGAACTGGCTTTCGAAGTACTGGTTGGCCTCGCTGATCAGGCCATCTTCCAGGCGGGTCAGCAGCACGGTGTTGGGGCACAGGTGAAACAGCGTGGCAAAGCGCTTTTCCGAACTGCTGAGGGCTTCTTCGCGTTGGCGCTGGTGGGTGATCTCGCGGATCACCCCGATCATTCGCGGCTTGCCGTGCTTGTCCGGTAACACGCTGCCGTTGATCTCCAGCCAGTGCAGGCTGCCGTCGGGCCAGCGGATGCGGTGGTGCATGGCGTGTTCCAGCGGCGCGCCGGCCAGCACTGAATGAAAGGCGCGAATCGTCCTGGCCCGGTCCTCGATGGGCAGCAGGTCGAGGTATTCGAGGTTTTCCGGCAAGGGTTGGCGCGGGTCGAAGCCGAACAGCGCCTGGGTGCCCCGGGACCAACTGATCTGCCCGCTTTCAATATCCCAATACCAGGCCCCCAGGCGCGCACCATTGAGGGCGGCGAGCAGCTGCGGTGCGTTTTCCCAGCTTTGCTCCGACTCCCGGGGGTCGACAGCATGGATACGCGGCAAGGGCGGAATACGGTCAGCGGGTTTGGGCATGGAGGTCAGGCCTTGAGCTGAGTCATTCGTCGGGTGCGGGATACTCATGGCGCTGCGGCGTGGCACGGGCGATACCCGGAGTGTTATGCCGGGTTCCCTGGCCAATCGACTTGTGCATCCAGTAAGGCCATGAAAGCCCGCGCAGCGTTCGAAAGTGTCCGTTCGGTATGCAGGATATAGCCTAGCTGGCGGTGCAGCTGTATGCCCGGTAAAGGAATGCGCGCCACCTGGTCGTCGAGCATGGTGCGTGGCAGCACGCTCCAGGCCAGGCCGATGGACACCATCATCTTTATAGTTTCCAGATAGTTAGTACTCATGGCGATGTTCGGCGTCAGGCCCTGGGCTTCAAACAGGCGTTGGACAATATGGTGGGTAAAGGTATTGCCGCCGGGGAAAACTGCGGGATGCAGGGCAATATCCGCCAGGCTCACCTGGCCGCTGCTGACCAGCGGGTGTTCCGGCGCGGCGACGAAGTCCAGCGGGTCGTCCCAGACCGCAGTGGCCTTGACCAGGGAGTGGGGCTCGGGGGCCAGGGTGATCACTGCCAGTTCGGCGCGGCCATGGAGGATTTCCTCGTAGGCCACTTCGGAGTCGAGGAACTGGATGTCCAGGGCCACTTGCGGGTAGCGCCGGGTGAAGGCCCGCAGCAATGGCGGCAGGCGGTGCAGGCCAATGTGATGGCTGGTGGCCAGGGTCAGGCGGCCACTGACTTCGCCGGTGAGGTTGGTCAGGGCGCGGCGGGTGTCATCCAGCACATTGATGATCTGGTAGGCCCGGGGTAGCAGGGCACGCCCGGCCTCGGTCAGGCCGATCTCCCGCCCCAGGCGGTCGAACAGCCGCACGTTGAGTTGCTGCTCCAGGCCGGCGATGCGTTTGCTGATGGCTGGCTGGGTCAGGTGCAGGCGTTCGCCGGCGCCGGAAAAGCTGCCGGTCTCGGCGATGGCTATAAAGGCGTTGAGGTTGGCCAGGTCCATAGTTGCATTCCAGTTGGTTATCCAAAGCATGAAAAATATGAATTTGAGTTATTTAATCTAACGCCATAGGATCGGCCTCACAAGCCAAAGGGTTATTGATCGGCGCACGATCGGAGCCCGGGGCATAGAAACAAGCTGATGAGGAATGGTCCGATGGCCGGCAAGACGCTCTACGACAAGCTCTGGGATTCGCATTTGGTCAAGCAGCGCGACGATGGTTCGGCGCTGATCTATATCGATCGTCACATCATCCACGAAGTGACCTCGCCGCAAGCCTTCGAAGGCCTGCGTCTGGCCGGGCGCAAGCCATGGCGCATCGATGCCAACATCGCCACCCCGGACCACAACGTACCGACCACGCCGGAGCGCAAGGGCGGGATAGAAGCGATCGCCGACCAGGTTTCCCGCCTCCAGGTGCAGACCCTCGACGACAACTGCGATGAATACGGCATTGTCGAATTCAAGATGAACGACGTGCGCCAGGGCATCGTCCACGTGATCGGCCCGGAGCAGGGTGCCACCTTGCCGGGCATGACCGTGGTCTGTGGTGACTCCCACACCTCGACCCACGGTGCTTTCGGCGCCCTGGCCCATGGCATCGGCACCTCCGAGGTGGAGCACGTCCTTGCCACCCAGTGCCTGGTGGCCAAGAAAATGAAGAACATGCTGGTGCGCGTGGAAGGCACCTTGCCTTTCGGCGTGACCGCCAAGGACATCGTCCTGGCCGTGATCGGCAAGATCGGCACCGCCGGCGGTAACGGCCATGCCATCGAGTTCGCCGGTAGCGCGATTCGCGAGCTGTCCGTCGAAGGCCGCATGACCATCTGCAACATGTCCATCGAAGCCGGTGCCCGTGTCGGCCTGGTGGCGGCGGACGAAAAGACCGTGGCCTACGTCAAGGGGCGTCCGTTCGCCCCCAAGGGCGCCGAATGGGACTTGGCCGTCGAGGCCTGGAAGGACCTGGTGTCCGATGCCGACGCCAAGTTCGATACCGTGGTCGAGCTCGATGCCGCACAGATCAAGCCGCAGGTCAGCTGGGGTACGTCCCCGGAAATGGTCCTGGCGGTGGATCAGAACGTACCGGACCCGGCCAAGGAAATGGATCTGGTCAAGCGCGATTCCATCGTCCGCGCCTTGAAGTACATGGGCTTGAGCGCCAACCAGGCGATCACCGACATTCAGTTGGACCGCGTCTTCATCGGCTCCTGCACCAACTCGCGGATCGAAGACTTGCGCGCCGCCGCGGTCATCGCCAAGGGCCGCAAAGTGGCTTCCACCATCAAGCAGGCGATCGTGGTGCCGGGCTCGGGCCTGGTCAAGGCGCAGGCCGAATCGGAAGGCCTGGACAAGATCTTCCTCGAAGCCGGTTTCGAATGGCGTGAGCCGGGCTGCTCGATGTGCCTGGCGATGAACCCGGACCGCCTGGAGTCCGGCGAGCATTGCGCCTCGACCTCGAACCGCAACTTCGAAGGGCGCCAGGGTGCCGGTGGGCGTACCCACCTGGTCAGCCCGGCCATGGCCGCCGCCGCCGCTGTCAGCGGTCGTTTCGTCGACGTCCGTGAATTGATCTAAGGAGCGCAGCATGAAAGCTTTCACTCAGCACAATGGTTTGGTCGCGCCTCTGGATCGTGCCAACGTCGACACCGACCAGATCATCCCCAAGCAGTTTCTCAAGTCGATCAAGCGCACCGGCTTTGGCCCCAACCTGTTCGACGAATGGCGCTACCTGGACGTGGGCCAGCCCTACCAGGACAACTCCAAGCGCCCGTTGAACAAGGATTTCGTGCTCAACGCCGAGCGTTACCAGGGTGCCAGCGTGTTGCTGGCCCGGGAAAACTTCGGTTGCGGCTCCAGCCGCGAGCACGCGCCGTGGGCCCTGGAGGAGTACGGTTTTCGCAGCATCATCGCGCCCAGCTACGCCGACATCTTCTTCAACAACAGCTTCAAGAACGGCTTGCTGCCGATCATCCTGAGCGACGCTGAAATCGACGAGCTGTTCCAGCAGGTCGAGGCTACTCCGGGCTACCAGTTGCGCATCGACCTCCAAGCGCAGACCGTGACCCGCCCCGACGGCAAGGTGCTGAAGTTCGAGATCGATGCCTTCCGCAAGCATTGCCTGCTCAACGGTCTGGACGACATCGGCCTGACCCTGCAGGACGGCGACGCCATCGCCGCCTTCGAGGCCAAGCATCGCGCCAGCCAGCCCTGGCTGTTCCGCGACGCCTGATTGCCTGATCGACGGCAAGCCGGCCCCTACGGATGGCGTTGTAGGAGCTGGCTTGCCAGCGAACGCCGTTTCCCTTGCCCAAAAGGATCGCCCCATGACCAGCAACGCCCACAGCCAGGTAGTACAGAAGCAATTTGGCGAGCAGGCTTCGGCTTACCTGAGCAGCACCGTGCACGCTCAGGGTGCCGAATTCGCCTTGCTGCAGGCCGAGGTGGCAGGCAAGGGCACAGCCCGGCTCCTGGACCTGGGCTGCGGTGCCGGCCACGTCAGTTTTCATGTCGCGCCGCAGGTCAGGGAAGTGGTGGCCTACGACCTCTCCCAGCAGATGCTGGATGTGGTGGCAGGGGCGGCGCAGGAGCGCGGGCTGGGTAACATCCGCACCGTACTGGGCGCCGCCGAGCGCCTGCCGTTCGCCGATGGCGAGTTCGACTTCGTCTTCAGCCGTTACTCGGCCCACCATTGGAGCGACCTGGGCCTGGCCCTGCGGGAAGTGCGCCGGGTCCTGAAGCCGGGCGGCGTGGCGGCGTTCATCGATGTCTTGTCGCCGGGCAGTCCGCTGCTGGACACTTACCTGCAAAGCGTCGAAGTGCTGCGCGATACCAGCCATGTGCGCGATTATTCGGCGGGTGAATGGCTGCGCCAGGTCAGCGAGGCCGGCCTGCACACCCGCAGTACCAGCCGCCAGCGCCTGCGCCTGGAGTACAGCTCCTGGGTCGAGCGCATGCGCACTCCCGAGCCGTTGCGGGTGGCGATCCGCCAGTTGCAGCAGGCAATGGGTAACGAAGTGCGTGAATATTTTGAGATTGCGGCCGACGGTTCGTTCAGTACAGATGTACTGGTGCTGTGGGCCGAGCGATAGACTTTTTCCGGGCACGCCTGCGGGCGTGCCGACAGAGCAAACGAGGAACGCATGAGCAAGCAGATTCTGATTCTCCCCGGTGACGGTATTGGCCCGGAAATCATGGCCGAGGCGGTCAAGGTCCTGGAATTGGCCAACGACAAGTACAGCCTGGGCTTCGAGCTGAGCCACGACGTGATCGGCGGTGCGGCCATCGACAAGCACGGTGTGCCCCTGGCCGATGAGACCCTGGATCGTGCCCGTGCCGCCGATGCGGTGCTGCTGGGCGCCGTGGGCGGCCCGAAGTGGGACAAGATCGAGCGTGACATCCGCCCTGAGCGCGGCCTGCTGAAGATTCGTGCGCAACTGGGCCTGTTCGGCAACCTGCGTCCGGCGATCCTCTACCCGCAATTGGCCGATGCTTCGAGCCTGAAACCGGAAATCGTCTCCGGCCTGGACATCCTCATCGTTCGCGAGCTGACCGGCGGCATCTACTTCGGCGCGCCACGGGGCACCCGCGAACTGGAAAACGGCGAACGCCAGTCCTACGACACCCTGCCGTACAGCGAGAGTGAAATCCGCCGTATTGCCCGGGTCGGCTTCGACATGGCCCGCGTGCGCGGCAAGAAGCTGTGCTCGGTGGACAAGGCCAACGTCCTGGCGTCCAGCCAACTGTGGCGTGAAGTGGTCGAGCAAGTGGCCAAGGACTACCCGGATGTCGAGTTGAGCCACATGTACGTGGACAACGCCGCCATGCAACTGGTGCGTGCGCCGAAGCAGTTCGATGTGATCGTCACCGACAACATGTTCGGCGATATTCTTTCCGACGAAGCCTCGATGCTCACCGGTTCCATCGGCATGCTGCCGTCGGCGTCCCTGGACGCCAACAACAAGGGCATGTACGAGCCATGCCACGGTTCGGCGCCGGACATCGCCGGGCAGGGCATTGCCAACCCGCTGGCGACCATCCTCTCGGTGTCGATGATGTTGCGCTACAGCTTCAACCTGACCGAGGCCGCGGACGCCATCGAGCAGGCCGTGAGCCGGGTCCTGGACCAGGGTTTGCGCACCGGCGACATCTGGTCGGCCGGTTGCACCAAAGTCGGTACGCAGGAAATGGGCGATGCAGTAGTCGCCGCGCTGCGGAATCTGTAATCTTTCGGGCCCACTGCACAGACAGTGGCCCACTTTTGTATAGGTGTAGTTGCGATGAAACGTGTAGGTCTGATCGGTTGGCGCGGTATGGTCGGTTCCGTGCTCATGCAGCGGATGCTGGAAGAGCAGGACTTCGATCTTATTGAACCGGTGTTTTTCACCACTTCCAATGTCGGTGGCCAGGGGCCGTCGGTGGGCAAGGATATTGCTCCGCTGAAGGACGCCTACAGCATTGAAGAGTTGAAAACCCTCGACGTGATTCTGACCTGCCAGGGTGGCGACTACACCAGCGAAGTCTTCCCCAAGCTGCGCGAAGCGGGCTGGCAGGGCTACTGGATCGATGCCGCATCCAGCCTGCGCATGGAAGATGACGCGGTGATCATCCTCGATCCGGTGAACCGCAAGGTCATCGACCAGCAGCTGGATGCGGGCACCAAGAACTACATCGGCGGCAACTGCACCGTCAGCCTGATGCTGATGGGCCTGGGCGGCCTGTTCGAAGCCGGCCTGGTGGAGTGGATGAGCGCCATGACCTATCAGGCCGCCTCCGGCGCCGGCGCGCAGAACATGCGCGAGCTGATCAAGCAGATGGGCGCCACCCACGCTGCCGTCGCTGATGAACTGGCCAACCCGGCCAGTGCCATCCTCGACATCGATCGCAAGGTGGCCGAGGCCATGCGCAGCGATGCCTACCCGACCGAGAACTTCGGCGTGCCGCTGGCCGGTAGCCTGATTCCATGGATCGACAAGGAACTGCCCAACGGCCAGAGCCGTGAAGAGTGGAAGGCCCAGGCCGAGACCAACAAGATCCTCGGTCGCTTCAAGAGCCCGATCCCGGTGGATGGTATCTGCGTGCGCATCGGCGCCATGCGCTGCCACAGCCAGGCGCTGACCATCAAGCTCAACAAGGATGTGCCGATCGCCGATATCGAAGGGCTGATCAGCCAGCACAACCCTTGGGTCAAGCTGGTGCCGAACCAGCGTGATATCAGCATGCAGGAGCTGAGCCCGACCAAGGTCACCGGCACCCTGAACATTCCGGTGGGCCGCCTGCGCAAGCTGAACATGGGCTCGCAGTTCCTGGGCGCCTTCACTGTCGGCGACCAGTTGCTGTGGGGGGCGGCCGAGCCGCTGCGCCGCATGCTGCGGATCCTGCTGGAGCGTTGATTCTCTGAGCGCTTGAAATAGCCCGCCCCTTGCACAAGGCGCGGGCTTTTTCATGCCCACCGCAGGAGTGGGCTTGCCCGCCAAGAGTGCTTCGTTCCAGCCACAGCTCCCCCCGCGAATTGCCTCGCCACCCCGTGCCGGGTAAAGTGCCGCTCCCCCCGTTTCGCCTGAGGTAGCACCATGACTCCTTCCCTTGATATTGCCGTGATCGGTGCCACCGGTACTGTCGGCGAAACCCTGGTGCAGATTCTGGAAGAACGTGACTTCCCCGTTGCCAACCTGCACCTGCTGGCCAGTAGCGAGTCGGCCGGTCATTCGGTGCCGTTCCGCGGCAAGAACGTGCGGGTGCGTGAAGTCGACGAGTTCGATTTCAGCAAGGTCCAGCTGGCGTTCTTCGCGGCCGGCCCGGCGGTGACCCTGAGTTTTGCCCCGCGTGCCACGGCGGCCAGCTGCGCGGTGATCGATCTTTCCGGTGCCTTGCCTTCGGCCCAGGCGCCCAATGTCATTCCCGAAGCCAATGCCCAGGTGCTGGCCGGCTTGAAAAAACCATTGCAACTGAGCAGCCCGAGCGCTTCGGCTACCGCCCTGGCCGTGGCGCTGGCGCCGTTGCAAGGCTTGCTGGACATCCAGCGGGTCAACCTGACCGCCAGCCTGGCGATCTCCAGCCAGGGTCGTGAGGCCGTCAGCGAACTGGCCCGGCAGACGGCCGAACTGTTGAATGTGCGCCCCATGGAGCCACGCTTTTTCGATCGGCAAGTGGCCTTCAACCTGCTGGCCCAGGTCGGCACTCCAGACGCCCAGGGCCATACCCTGCTGGAAAAGCGCCTGGTCCGGGAGTTGCGCGAGGTGCTGGGGCAGCCTTTATTAAAGATTTCTGTCACTTGCATTCAAGCGCCGGTATTTTTTGGCGATAGCTATAGCGTGACTCTGCAGTCAGGCAGCGCCGTTGACCTGGCGGCAGTCAATGCAGCACTGGAAGCGGCCCCCGGCCTGGAGCTGGTGGAGGCGGGCGACTATCCGACTGCCGTGGGTGACGCCGTGGGCCAGGATGTTGTCTATGTGGGGCGGGTTCGTTCCGGGGTCGACGACCCGACGGAACTGAATCTGTGGCTGACCTCGGATAACGTACGCAAAGGTGCGGCCTTGAACGCTGTGCAGCTGGCTGAATTGTTGATAAAAGACCTGCTGTAAAAGATACTTGGCAACAATTTGCAGAATGAATCTAGCCGGGCGCTATGCTTGGCAAGTTGCTGGAGGTGAGTGGCCGTCAGGTGCTCCCGGGGCATGCAAGAAATAATCGCGCGTCGTGGTCGTTGATGGTCCCGCGCAATGCCTGTTGGCAGCCGCTACAAAACCTTCTCGCTGGCCGAGGAATGTTCAAACAAAGGATGAGGCTATGGTTCAAGTTCGCAAACTGGTGTTAGCAATAGCGGCCGCCTCGGCGCTGTCCTCCGGTATGGCGCAGGCGCTTGGGCTTGGGGAGCTGACCCTGAAGTCGAGTCTGAACCAGCCTCTGGTAGCAGAAATCGAATTGCTCGATGTCAAGGACCTCACTGCCGCCGAGGTAGTGCCCAGCCTTGCGCCGGCAGAAGAGTTCGCCAAGGCCGGCGTTGATCGCCAGGCCTTTCTCAACGACCTGCGTTTCACTCCGATTCTCAATCCCGGCGGCAAGAGCGTGCTGCGGGTGACCTCGAGCCAGCCGCTGTCGGAGCCGATGGTCAAGTTCCTGGTGCAGGTGATGTGGCCCAACGGCCGCCTGCTGCGCGACTACAGTGTGCTGCTGGACCCATCGAAATTCTCCCCGCAGGCCGCCGCCGCTGCCCAGAGCGCGCCAGTAGGCGCCCCGGCGGTGAGTGCTCCGGTCACCCGCGCCAACAAGTCCGGCAAGTCGGAGCAGTACACCACCTCGGCCCGTGACACCTTGTGGGAAATCGCCGCCAAGAACCGCAACGGTGCCTCTATCCAGCAGACCATGCTGGCGATCCAGGCGCTGAACCCGGATGCCTTTATCGATGGCAACATCAATCGGCTGAAGACCGGCAAGGTGCTGCGCCTGCCCGATGTGGTGCAGAGCACCGCGCTGCCGCAGCCCAAGGCAATTGCTGAAGTGGCGGCGCAGAATGCTGCCTGGCGCCAGGGTCGCCGCGCCGGTGCCCGTGGCCAGCAGCAGGTGGACGCGACTCGTCGCGCCGGTGCCGACAAGGCGCCCAAGCAGGTCAACACCAAGGACAACCTGAGCCTGGTGTCCGCTGAAAACGGCAAGACCCGGGGCAAGGGCGCAGCCGGCGATGCCAAGGCGCTGAACAACAAGCTGGCGGTGACTCAGGAAAGCCTCGACGCAACCCGTCGTGACAACGCCGAGCTCAAGGAGCGCATGGCGGACCTGCAAAGCCAGCTGGACAAGCTGCAGCGCCTGATCGAATTGAAGAACAACCAGTTGGCCAAGATGCAGGCCGAGGGCGCAGGTACTGCGGTACCTAGTGCCCAGCCAGCTCCGGCAATGCCAGCTGAGTTGGTGGCCAAGCCCGAAGCGCCAGCCCCACTGGTGGCGCCAGCGGCCCCGGCCAGCGAGCCGGCTGCCAAGCCTGCTGAGGATGCCGTTCCCGCCAAGAGCGACGAAGATAAATACTCCGATCTGCTGACCAACCCGATCCTGCTGGGGCTGGTGGGTGGCGGTGCGGTATTGGTCTTGTTGCTGCTGTTGCTGTTGCTGGCTCGTCGCCGCAAGGCTCAGCAGGAAGCGGAGAAGCACTTGCGCATGGCGCGGGCACTGTCGGAGGAAAGCGATTTCACCGAGGAAATGGACCTGCCGGAAAGCAGCTTCGAAGGCCTTGAGGTTCCAGCACCAAGCGTTAATCTCGCTCCAGCTCCAGCTCCAGCTCCAGCTCCAGCGCCGGTGGTGGCGCCCGCTCCGGTAGCCCCGGTCGAGCGGGCCACCGATGTGCTGGGCCAGGCTCAGAATCACATCGATGCCGGCCGCCTGAACCAGGCCGCGGCGATTCTCGAAGAAGCGGTCAAGTTGGAGCCGCAACGCAGTGATCTGCGTCTGAAGCTGATGGAGGTCTACGCGCATCAGGGTGACCGCAGCGCCTTTGTCGCCCAGGAACGGCAGTTGGTGGCCAATGGCGATAACCACGCTCAGGTCGAGCAACTGAAAAGTCGCTTCCCGGCAATGGTCGCGGTAGCGGCGGCAGCTGGCCTGGCCACTGCGGCCGTGGCAGCCGAACTGGATGCCGAGTACGTCAAGGAGCTGCTGCAGGACGAACCGCCAGCGCCTGAGCCGGCTGCTCCGGTAGAAGGCCTGGATGCGGATTTTGACCTGAGCCTGGATGACCTGGAGGCGGCTTCGCCGGCAGTGCTCACCCCTGAACCTGAAACCGAGCTGGAAGACTTCCCGCTGGATGACGACCTGAGCTTTGGCTCGGTGCTCGAGCAGCAGCTTGCTCCCGAGGAAAACCTGGACGACCTGGGTGATTTCGATCTGGACCTGGGGGCTGATCTACCGGCGGCGAAGCCGAGCGATGAAGATTTCCTGCTGAGCCTGGACGACGACCTCAAGGACCTGCCGGCAGGCGACGTGCCTACCGTCACCGACCCGGCCCTGGATGACCTGGATCTGTCGGCGGACTTCGATCTGTCCCTGGCCGATGAGCTGGATGCTGGCGCGGACTCCAAGGACGCCTTCACTTCCGAGCTGGATGATGTAAACGCCGAACTGGATCGTCTGAGCCAGAGCCTTGATCAGCCGGAGCCGGCGATCCCCAGCTTCACTGCCGAGGATGCCGCTGCAGCGCCTGATGAGGCGGACTTCGACTTCCTCTCCGGCAGCGATGAGGTGGCCACCAAGCTCGATCTGGCCCAGGCCTATATCGATATGGGGGATAACGACGGTGCGCGGGACATCCTCGGTGAGGTGCTGAGCGAAGGTAACGAAGGGCAGAAGAGCGAAGCCCAGGAGATGCTGGGGCGACTGGCCTGAAGCAACCTGATGCTTGAACAGAACGGCAGCCGATGAGGCTGCCGTTTTTGTTGGTGGCGCTGCGGTGGCGGTGAGGCTCAGGCCAGCAGGTCTTCGTAAAAGGCACCGAAGGGCCGGGTAGGGTGGGCGATCTGGATTTCCAGGATCCACAGACCCACTTGCGGGCAGGCGGCGAAATCTCCCAGGTCCCCGGCGCGGTAGATGGCGTGGGGAAAGTCGCTGACCCGATGGCCCTTGATATCCAGATTGAGTGCCCAGCCCATGGCTCGGGCCTGTTCCTGTGCATAGCGATAGAGTTCAGGGCCAGCCACCAGGTGGCTCTGCCAGTGGTCGTGGACCTGGTCGAACAGGCTTTTCGCCGCGGCGGCACAGGCATGCATTTCAGCGTCGTCGCCGACCACGAACGTCGCCCCGCAATCACCTTCATGGCGATCCCAGACCACGCCCAGGTCGATGAAGAACAGATCGTTTTCCTGGAGTAGCGGATCGCCATCGGAGCGTTGCTTGAAGGTTTTCAGGGTATTGGCGCCAAAGCGGATCAGCAGCGGATGCCAGATTCGCTCCATACCCATCTCCCGCAGGACTTGCAGGCCCATTTCCCTGGCGGAGGATTCCTGCATGCCCGGCTTGACCTGCCGGGCGATCTGCCCGATGGCCTCCCAGGTCATGCGCTTGGCATGGAGCATGCCCTCCAGGCTGTAGGCCAGGCCTACGGCTTCTTTGCTGGTTGCGATCATTCATCGGCTCTCGATCAGGGGGCTTTGTTGTTTTCGATATATAAAAAACTATATAGCGTTTGCCTGTGGGCGGATGCAATCGCCCTGTGGGCGGCTGTATGGCTGATCAATCTGCAAACAAGGCCCGACAGCCCGTGGCGTCTATTGTCTGCGGCCCTATAATGAGCGCCTTTGCACATATCAGCAGGCTGTAAGTTCTTGGCAAATATAGATAACCCGGCCGCCGAAATGGCAGCCGAAGGCTTTTCCCGAATCGCTCTGGGTGTGGAATACAAGGGCTCGCGCTACCGCGGCTGGCAGCGTCAGGCCTCCGGTGTGCCCAGTGTCCAGGAAACCTTGGAGAAGGCCCTGTCCCGGGTCGCGGATTCTCCGGTGGTGGTGTCTTGTGCCGGACGCACCGATGCCGGGGTGCATGCCTGCGGGCAGGTGGTGCATTTCGATACTCAGGCCGTGCGTTCGATGAAGGCCTGGGTGATGGGGGCCAATATCAATTTGCCCCACGACATCAGCGTCAGCTGGGCCAAGGAGATGCCCGCGCATTTTCACGCACGGTTCAAGGCGATCGCCCGGCGTTACCGTTATGTGATCTACAACGATCAGATCCGTCCAGCCCATCTCAACGAAGAAATCACCTGGAACCACCGGCCGCTGGATATCGAGCGCATGGCCCAGGCTGCCGCGTTCCTGGTGGGCACCCATGATTTCAGCGCGTTCCGGGCCGGGCAGTGCCAGGCCAAGTCGCCGATCAAGGAGATCCATCACCTTCGGGTCACCCGCCACGGCAAGATGATCGTCCTGGATATTCGTGCCAGCGCCTTCCTGCATCACATGGTGCGCAACATCGCCGGGGTGCTGATGACCATCGGTGCCGGCGAGCGGCCGGTGGAGTGGGCGCGAGAAGTGCTGGATAGCCGGATCCGGCGTACCGGCGGCGTCACCGCCCATCCTTTTGGCCTGTACCTGGTGCAGGTCGAATACAAGGACGAGTTCCGGTTGCCCGAGCGATACATCGGGCCACATTTCCTCAGCGGATTCTCGGAACTTGACGGCTGACGCCCGGAAAAGCATTTGCTACCATCCGGGACTTTCCGGATTTGCCCCCGAGGTTCATGACATGCCAGCTGTTCGCAGCAAGATCTGCGGGATTACCCGCATAGAAGATGCGTTGGCAGCAGTGGCGGCGGGGGCCGATGCCATCGGCCTAGTGTTCTATGCCAAGAGCCCGCGGGCGGTGAATGTGCAGCAGGCGCGGGCAATCATCGCCGCCTTGCCGCCGTTCGTGACCAGCGTCGGCCTCTTCGTCAATGCCAGTCGTTGCGAGCTGGGGGAGATTCTCGACGCCGTACCGCTGGACTTGCTGCAGTTTCATGGCGATGAGTCGGCGGCTGATTGCGAGGGCTATCACCGGCCCTATATCAAGGCGTTGCGGGTCAAGGCCGGGGATGACATCGCGGCGGCCTGCCTGGCCTATCCGCGGGCCAGCGGGATTCTGCTGGATACCTATGTCGAAGGCGTGCCGGGTGGAACCGGCGAGGCGTTCGACTGGTCCCTGGTTCCTCAGGGGCTGAGCAAGCCGATCATTCTCGCCGGTGGCCTCACGCCAGATAACGTGTCGGCAGCCATCGCCCGGGTGCGCCCGTATGCGGTGGATGTCAGCGGCGGGGTGGAGCAGGGCAAGGGCATCAAGGACCCGGCAAAGATTCAGGCATTTATGCAGGCAGTGCGTCGCAGCAACGAGTCGATGTGACGGCTGGCAGTCTGCCGCCGTCCATAACACCACTGTACAAAACAGGCAGGCGTCGCCTTCAGGCGGGGTCGGAATCGAGTGGCAACCGCTCTGGAGCGGGTTGTCGGGATGGCTGAGGAAAGGTTCGTTGCAGGCAGGTCGAGCCCGGTGCTGACCGCGGCAGCGAACTGATCATCGCCGCACACATGAATTTAGCTCAAGGGCATACGCGGGGCTGCGAACCAGAGCGTTCGGGCCGCCGGTACTGGAGAAAGAAAGCATGAGCAACTGGTTAGTAGACAAACTGATCCCTTCGATCATGCGTTCCGAGGTGAAGAAAAGCTCGGTGCCTGAAGGTCTTTGGCACAAGTGCCCATCCTGCGAGGCGGTGCTCTATCGTCCAGAGCTGGAAAAGACCCTGGATGTTTGCCCCAAGTGCAACCACCACATGCGCATCGGTGCGCGTGCCCGTATCGATATCTTCCTCGACGCCGAAGGCCGTGCCGAACTGGGCGCTGACCTGGAGCCAGTGGACCGTCTGAAGTTCCGCGACGGCAAGAAGTACAAGGACCGCCTGACCGCTGCGCAGAAGCAGACTGGCGAGAAAGATGCGCTGATCTCCATGAGTGGCACCCTGCTGGGCATGCCGGTGGTGGTCTCGGCTTTCGAATTTTCCTTCATGGGGGGCTCCATGGGCGCCATCGTCGGCGAGCGTTTCGTGCGCGCCGCCAACTACGCCCTGGAAAATCGCTGCCCGATGATCTGCTTCTCCGCCTCCGGTGGTGCGCGGATGCAGGAAGCCCTGATCTCTCTGATGCAGATGGCCAAGACCTCCGCGGTACTGGCGCGCCTGCGTGAAGAAGGCATCCCGTTCATCTCCGTGTTGACCGACCCGGTCTACGGCGGCGTTTCCGCCAGCCTGGCGATGCTGGGCGACGTGATCGTCGCCGAGCCAAAAGCCCTGGTGGGCTTCGCCGGTCCTCGAGTGATCGAGCAGACCGTGCGGGAAAAACTGCCTGAAGGTTTCCAGCGCAGTGAGTTCCTGCTGGAGCATGGTGCGATCGACATGATCATCTCCCGCCAGGAGCTGCGTCCGCGCCTGGGCAACCTGCTGGCCCAGCTGATGGGCCTGCCGACGCCGGAATTCGTCGCGGCGCCGGTCGAGCCGATCGTGGTGCCGCCGGCTCCAGCAAACCTATGACCCAACGTACCCTGGGCGAATGGCTCGCCTACCTCGAGCAGTTGCACCCCTCGGCCATCGACATGGGGCTGGCGCGCTCGCAGCAGGTAGCGTCCCAGATGGGGCTGGGCAAGCCGGCGCCCCGGGTGGTCACGGTCACCGGTACCAATGGCAAGGGCTCTACCTGCGCTTTTGTCGCTTCCCTGCTGCGGGCCCAGGGCCTGCAGGTGGGGGTCTACAGTTCGCCGCACCTGTTGCGTTATAACGAGCGGGTGCAGATCAATGGCGTCGAGGCCACTGACGAGCAGTTGTGCGAAGCCTTTGCTGCGGTAGAGGCGGGGCGCGGCGAAGTCACCCTGACTTACTTCGAGATGGGCACTCTGGCAGCGTTCTGGCTGTTTCAGCAGGCGGCGCTGGATGCCGTGGTCCTGGAGGTGGGGTTGGGTGGCCGCCTGGATACGGTCAATCTGGTGGATGCCGACCTGGCGCTGGTGACCAGTATTGGTGTCGATCACATCGAATACCTGGGCGATTCCCGCGAATCCGTGGCCTTCGAGAAGGCCGGGATCTTTCGTCCTGGCGCTCCGGCGCTATGTGGCGACCTGGATCCGCCGCAACCCTTGCTGGACAAGGCGCGGGAGCTGGGCTGCCCGTTTTTCCTGCGGGGGCGGGACTTTGATCTTGGGGTCACTGACCAGCATTGGCAGTGGCGTGGCCTGGATGCCCAGGGCAAGCCGGTCGAGCTGCAAGACCTGCCATTGCTGGATCTGCCTATGGAAAATGCCGCTCTGGCGTTGCAGGCCTATCTGCTCACCGGTTTGCCATGGCAGCCGGAGCGGATCAGCGCGGCCTTGCGCCAGACCCGGGTTACCGGGCGTCTGGATCGCCGGCAGGTCGACTGGCAGGGCAAGCGCCTGAACCTGCTGCTGGACGTCGGTCACAACCCCCATGCCGCCCAGTACCTGGCTGAGCGCCTGGCGCGCCGGCCTGTGCCGGGCAAGCGTCTGGCGGTGTTCGGGCTGCTGGCGGACAAGGATCTGGAGGGCGTGATTGGCTGCCTGAAAGGGGCGGTCCGGCACTGGGCGGTAGCGCCTCTGGACACGCCGCGGGCGCGCCCGGTGGAGGATTTGCAGCAGGCTCTGGAGAACCTTGGTGCTCCGGTAGCGTCCTATTCCAGTGTGGCCGCCGCGCTGGAAGCGCAATGCGCGCAAGCCACTGCAGATGACGAAATTCTGCTGTTCGGTTCTTTTTATTGTGTTGCCGAGGCGCTTGAGTGGCTCGCCCGGCGCTCCACGGAGGAAGCTGCACATGGCAATGCTGGATAACGTCTACAAGCAGCGAATGGTCGGAGCACTGGTGTTGGTGGCCTTGGCGGTGATCTTTCTGCCAATGCTGTTCTCGCGCGAGGATGAGCAGCGTCATGTGACGGTGGATGTGCCGTCGGCGCCGCAAGCCGCGGCCATGCCGCAGGTCCAGGTCGAGCCGGTAGTTGTGCCAGAGCCTCAGGTACTGCCCGAGGGCTCTGTGCCAGCCGACGAGCACGAGCCTGTGGTGCAGCAAGCGCCATCGACCCCGATCGCACCGGCCCCGGTGGTGGCTCCTGCTCCGACCGTGGCCAGCAAGCCTGCGCCTGTGGCCAAGCCTGCGCCGACACCGGCTCCGGTTCCGCCGCAGCCCGTGGCCAGTGCCAAGCCCGATACCAGCCAGAGCCGGGTCGATGCCAATGGCCTGTCCGTCAGTTGGTCGGTGCAACTGGCCAGTCTGTCGAGCCGTGAAAGCGCGGAAAACCTGCAGAAAACCCTGCGCAGCCAGGGTTATAACGCCTATATCCGTTCCGCCGAAGGCAAGAACCGGGTATTTGTCGGGCCGCTGATCGAGCGCGCCGAAGCTGATCGCCTGCGTGACCTGCTGGGGCGTCAGCATAATCTCAAGGGTTTCGTGGTGCGCTTCCAGCCAGAGCGTGGCTAAGGCTATCCGCTTGATTTTAAAAGCACAGTGAATCGCAGCTTACCGACAGCCAAGCGCTCTGTTAAAATGCGCCGCCTTATCCGTCTGTAGGCTGCACTGTGCCATTTACCTGGGTTGACTGGGCGATCGTTGCAATAATCGCCATCTCCGCTTTGATCAGCTTGAGCCGCGGTTTCGTCAAAGAAGCCTTGTCGTTGCTTACCTGGATCATCGCAGGAGTCGTTGCCTGGATGTTTGGTGGCTCACTGTCCGAGTACCTCGGCGGTTATATCGAAACTCCCTCGGCTCGCGTGATCGCGGGCTGCGCAATCATGTTTGTCGCCACCTTGCTGGTGGGGGCAATGGTCAACTATCTCATCGGCGAGTTGATTCGCGTCACCGGCCTCTCCGGGACCGATCGATTCCTCGGCATGGCCTTCGGCGCTGCGCGTGGCGCGCTGCTGGTGGTCGTGGCAATCGGGCTCCTGAGCCTGGGGCCGGTACAGCAGGATTCCTGGTGGCAACAGTCGCGACTGGTGCCACAATTTCTATTGGTTGCAGACTGGTCCAAGAACCTCATATTGGGGTGGAGCAGTCAGTGGCTGGCCAGCGGTATCAGCGTACCCGCTGATATACCGTTCAAGGAGCACCTCTTACCGGCCAAAACGCCTCAGTAAGATGGGTTCAGTTCAGTTTCATTAAGTAGGGGTTGCGTCGCATGTGTGGCATCGTCGGTATCGTCGGTAAGTCGAACGTCAATCAGGCGCTGTATGACGCGCTAACCGTCCTCCAGCACCGCGGCCAGGACGCTGCCGGTATCGTGACCAGCCATGATGGCCGGTTATTCCTGCGCAAGGACAACGGCCTGGTGCGTGATGTGTTCCAGCAGCGGCACATGCAGCGCCTGGTAGGCCATATGGGCATCGGCCATGTCCGCTATCCAACCGCGGGCAGCTCGACCTCGGCCGAGGCTCAGCCGTTCTACGTCAACTCGCCTTACGGCATCACCCTGGCGCACAACGGCAACCTGACCAATGTGGAGCAGTTGGCCAAGGAGATCTACGAGTCCGACCTGCGCCACGTCAACACCAACTCCGACTCTGAAGTGCTGCTCAACGTGTTTGCCCACGAGCTGGCCCAGCGCGGCAAGTTGCAGCCTACCGAGGAAGACGTGTTTGCCGCCGTCACCGACGTGCACAACCGTTGCGTGGGTGGCTACGCGGTGGTGGCCATGATCACCGGCTACGGCATTGTCGGTTTCCGTGACCCCCACGGTATCCGTCCGATCGTCTTCGGCCAGCGTCATACCGACGAAGGCGTGGAATACATGATCGCCTCGGAAAGCGTTTCCCTGGATGTGCTGGGTTTCACCCTGATTCGCGACCTGGCTCCGGGCGAAGCGGTCTACATCACTGAAGAGGGCAAGCTCTACACCCGCCAGTGCGCCACCAACCCGCAACTCACGCCGTGCATCTTCGAACACGTATATCTGGCCCGTCCGGATTCGATCATTGATGGCGTCTCGGTGTACAAGGCGCGCCTGCGCATGGGTGAGAAACTGGCAGAGAAGATCCTGCGCGAGCGTCCTGAGCACGATATCGACGTGGTGATCCCGATTCCGGATACCAGCCGCACTGCGGCGCTGGAGCTGGCGAACCATCTGGGGGTCAAGTTCCGCGAAGGTTTCGTCAAGAACCGTTACATCGGCCGTACCTTCATCATGCCGGGCCAGGCGGCGCGGAAGAAATCCGTACGCCAGAAGCTCAATGCGATCGAACTGGAATTTCGCGGCAAGAACGTGATGCTGGTGGACGACTCCATCGTCCGTGGCACCACCTGCAAGCAGATTATCCAGATGGCCCGTGAAGCGGGCGCGAAGAACGTCTACTTCTGCTCGGCTGCACCGGCCGTGCGTTACCCGAACGTGTATGGCATCGACATGCCGAGCGCCCACGAGTTGATCGCCCACAATCGTTCGACCCAGGACGTGGCAGACCTGATCGGCGCCGACTGGCTGATCTACCAGGACTTGCCGGACCTGATCGAGGCGGTCGGTGGTGGCAAGATCAAGATCGAGAACTTCGACTGCGCGGTGTTCGACGGCAAGTACGTTACCGGCGACGTCGACGAGGCCTACCTGAACAAGATCGAGAACGCTCGTAACGATGCGTCCAAGGCCAAGACCCAGGCGGTCAGCGCCATCATCGATCTGTACAACAACTGATCCGAGCATTTTAAGAAGACATTAGGAGTAGGCGGCATGAGTCAGGATTGGGATGCCGGTCGGCTGGACAGCGACCTTGAAGGCGTAGCGTTCGATACCCTGGCGGTGCGCGCCGGCCAACACCGCTCGCCGGAAGGCGAGCACGGTGACCCGATGTTCTTCACCTCCAGCTATGTGTTCCGTACGGCCGCCGATGCGGCGGCGCGGTTTGCTGGCGAAGTGCCGGGCAACGTCTATTCGCGCTACACCAACCCCACCGTGCGTTCCTTCGAAGAGCGCATCGCGGCGCTGGAAGGGGCTGAGCAGGCTGTGGCGACCGCCACTGGCATGGCGGCCATTCTCTCGGTGGTCATGAGCCTGTGCAGCGCCGGCGATCATGTGCTGGTGTCGCGCAGCGTGTTCGGCTCCACCATCAGCCTGTTCGAGAAGTACTTCAAGCGCTTTGGTGTTGAAGTCGATTACGTGCCCCTGGCGGACCTGTGCGGCTGGGATGCGGCGATCAAGAGCAATACCAGGCTGCTGTTCGTCGAGTCGCCCTCCAATCCGCTGGCCGAGCTGGTGGATATCGCCGCGTTGGCGGAGGTGGCCCATGCCAAGGGCGCAATGCTGGTGGTGGATAACTGTTTCTGCACTCCGGCCTTGCAGCAGCCGTTGAAGCTGGGGGCGGACGTGGTGGTGCATTCGGCGACCAAGTTCATCGACGGCCAGGGTCGTTGCATGGGCGGCGTGGTGGCCGGGCGCAGCGAGCAGATGAAAGAAGTGGTGGGTTTCCTGCGTACCGCCGGGCCGACCCTGAGCCCGTTCAACGCCTGGATCTTCCTCAAGGGCCTGGAAACCCTCAACCTGCGGATGCGTGCTCATTGTGCCAATGCCCTGGCCCTGGCTGAGTGGCTGGAGCAGCAGGAGGGCGTCGAGAAGGTGCACTACGCAGGCCTTGCCAGCCATCCGCAGCACGAGCTGGCCAAGCGTCAGCAGCGTGGTTTTGGCGCGGTGGTGAGTTTTGAGGTCAAGGGCGGCAAAGAGGGCGCCTGGCGCTTTATCGATGCCACGCGACTGATCTCCATTACCGCCAACCTCGGCGACAGCAAAACCACCATCACCCATCCGAGCACCACGTCCCACGGGCGCCTGGCGCCCCAGGAGCGTGAAGCGGCAGGCATTCGCGACAGCCTGATCCGCATCGCGGTGGGGCTGGAGGACGTGGTCGACCTGCAAGCCGACCTGGCTCGCGGCCTGGCAGCCTTGTGATCGAGTTGTCCACGCCCCAGGGCGGCGGCAATGGGCGTGTCGCGCTGGTGACCGGCGCGGCCCGAGGTATCGGCCTGGGTATCGCTGCCTGGCTGATCAGCGAAGGCTGGCAGGTGGTGTTGACCGACCTCGATCGTGAGCGCGGCTCCAAGGTGGCCAAGGTGCTGGGTGAAAGTGCCTGGTTCATCACCATGGACGTGGCCGATGAAGTGCAAGTGGCCCAGGGGGTGGCTGAGGTGCTGGGGCAGTTCGGGCGCCTCGACGCCCTGGTCTGCAATGCCGCTGTAGCCGACCCGCACAACATCACCCTGGAAAGCCTGGATCTGGCCTACTGGAATCGGGTCATGGCGGTGAACCTGGGCGGGCCGATGCTGCTGGCCAAGCACTGTGCGCCGTATTTGCGCGCCCATGGCGGCGCCATCGTCAATCTGGCTTCTACCCGCGCCAGGCAATCGGAGCCTGACAGCGAAGCCTACGCGGCGAGCAAGGGGGGGCTGCTGGCCTTGACTCATGCCCTGGCGATCAGCCTGGGGCCGGAGATTCGGGTCAATGCGGTAAGCCCCGGCTGGATCGATGCCCGGGATCCTGCGGTGCGTCGCGCAGAGCCGTTATCCGATGCCGATCATGCCCAGCATCCGGCAGGCAGGGTAGGGACGGTGGAAGATGTGGCCTCCATGGTGGCCTGGCTGCTGTCCCGCAATTCGGGCTTTGTCACCGGCCAGGAATTCGTGGTGGACGGTGGCATGACCAAGAAAATGATTTATCAGGAATAAGGGTGGTAGCGAGTTTGTGGCCGCAAGCCCAAGAGGAGCGCCTCTGGCTCTTGGTGCGAAGTTTCTGCTTGCTGCTGTTTTTGAAAAAAACTTCAAGCCTGCTATTGACTTAGCTTCGTTACCTGCGTAAATTTCGCGGCCTCAGCGAAGCAAAGGGTGATTAGCTCAGCCGGGAGAGCGTCTGCCTTACAAGCAGAATGTCGGCGGTTCGATCCCGTCATCACCCACCATTCCCTGAGTCTCTTTCGCAAGAAAGAGGGAAGCTTCCAAGGAAGCCTCCAACCGACGCGCAGCGGTAGTTCAGTCGGTTAGAATACCGGCCTGTCACGCCGGGGGTCGCGGGTTCGAGTCCCGTCCGCTGCGCCATATTTTCCAAGTCAGGTTCGCCTGGCTTGAGATTGAGGAAGCCTCGAAGCTCTTCAATCAGATGATTTAAACGGTTCACATGGACGCAAGTCCAAGCGATACGCAGCGGTAGTTCAGTCGGTTAGAATACCGGCCTGTCACGCCGGGGGTCGCGGGTTCGAGTCCCGTCCGCTGCGCCATATCAGCCTCAAGGATCACTGAACGCCTTGAAGCAACGAAATAAGCCAACAGCTTGTTTCGCATCGATAGCAAAGACCCTGGTCGCAAGACCGGGGTTTTTTGTTTTCGGGATTCGCTCTTTGGTAGCGTCTTTTGCTTGCTGTTGATCGAACACAAAAAAACCGCCTGCTCGGCGGTTTTTTTGTGCTTGTAAGGAGGTTTGGCTTTCAGAAGCCGAGCTTGTCCCGAAGGCTGTAGTACCAAGCGCCCAGGGCGGTGAATGGCGTGCGCAGCAACTGGCCGCCGGGGAAGGGGTAGTGAGGCAGGTCGGCAAAGGCGTCAAAGCGCTCAGCCTGGCCGCGCAGGGCCTCCGCCAGGACTTTCCCGGCCAGGTGGGTGTAGGTCACGCCGTGGCCGCTGCAGCCCTGGGAGTAGTAGATATTGTCCCCCAGGCGCCCAACCTGGGGCAGGCGCGACAGCGTCAGCAGGAAGTTGCCGGTCCAGGCGTAATCGATCTTCACGTTCTGCAGTTGCGGGAAGGCCTTGAGCATCTTCGGTCGGATGATGGCCTCGATGTTCGCCGGGTCGCGGGCGCCATACACCACGCCGCCACCGAAAATCAGGCGCTTGTCGCCGGAGAGGCGGTAGTAGTCCAGCAGGTAGTTGCAGTCTTCGACGCAGTAATCCTGGGGCAACAGGCTGGCTGCCAGCTCATCGCTCAGGGGCTCGGTGGTGATGACCTGGGTTCCGCAAGGCATGGACTTGGCTGCCAGCTCCGGAACCAGATTGCCCAGGTAGGCATTGCCGGCAACGATGATGAATTTGGCGCGGACCTTTCCTTGGGGCGTGTGGACCACCGGATTGGCGCCGCGCTCGATGCGGATTGCCGGGGACTGTTCATAGAGGGTGCCGCCCAGCGACTCCACGGCAGCCGCTTCACCCAGTGCCAGGTTCAGTGGATGGATGTGGCCGCCGCTCATGTCGAGCATGCCGCCCTTGTATTGATCGCAGGCCACGATTTCGCGGATACGCCGCTCATCCAGCAATTCCAGCTGGGTGTGGCCGTAGCGCTCCCACAGGCGCTTCTGCGACTCCAGATGACCCATCTGCTTGCTGGTCAGCGCTGCGAATACACCGCCGTCCTTCAGATCGCACTGAATCTGGTATTTGGCCACCCGTTCACGAATGATCCGGCCACCCTCAAAGGCCATCTGCCCCAGCAGTTGTGCCTGCTTGGGGCCGACGCTGCGTTCGATCACGTCGATATCGCGGCTGTAGCTGTTGACGATCTGCCCGCCATTGCGCCCTGAAGCGCCAAAGCCGACCTTGGCGGCCTCCAGTACGGTCACACGAAAGCCGTTTTCCAGGAGGAACAGGGCGCTGGACAGGCCGGTATAACCCGCACCGATCACGCAGACATCGGTTTCAATCTCGCCTTGGAGCATCGGACGTTCCGGAGCCGCATTGGCCGATGCCGCGTAATAGGACTGTGGGTAGGGAATGTTCGCCATCCTGCGACCTCATGTGTTTAATATATTTTACGAGTGCGCCGATGCTACCTGAGTTGCAAATGAGCTGCCAGACAGAAGAAAAAACTTCTTCATCCCGCGAAAATTAAAAAATTCGCATATTCATAGGCTTAGCTGCAAAAAAGGTGTTGACACCCCTTTGGAATTCCGTAGAATGCCGCCTCACAGCAGGCACGTAGCTCAGTTGGTTAGAGCACCACCTTGACATGGTGGGGGTCGTTGGTTCGAGTCCAATCGCGCCTACCAAACAAAATCCGCTCTGCTGGGCGGTGTGAAGGGGAATCCGAAAGGGTTCCCCTTTTTCTTTGCCTAAGAAAACGTTCACAAATTATAGGCTTCGTTCACACAAGGCAATGTGAACGTGGATTCATGCCTGCCTCTGTTCACACTCAGATTTGTGAACGACTCCACCTAACCCATTGATATACATGGCTCGTTCACTATCTTGTCTAGGTGGTGGTACGTTCGCAGGCTCACTCCCTTGCCCGTTGCTCGTGCCTCGCAAGGGCAGGCTTCTAACCAACTGAGCTACGTGCCTGCTGTGAGGCGGGTACGCCTGTCGGCCACGCTCAACACCCTACGCTCTGTGGTGAATCCTGAACGCTCTGTGTGCTGCTGTAGGGCTGGCGGGGGGCGTCTCTCTAGGGGTGGGGCAGGGGGTGTGGGGTGGGGTGCTTATATATGCAATGGTGCTAGTTAATTTCTAATCAAAACTCCAGAGGCTGGCATCTGCTAAAGGGCGCAGTGAGAGCAGAGTTGCCTCTGCCCTCGATCAGTCTTAAGCGTATTGCGTCAGCTTCCAGGTCACCGATTTGCCGTCATAAGGTGGGAACCGGTTACCTTTGGCAATTGGCGCTGTCGTGCTTGGAGTGCCGACTACTGTCCAAATACCGCTTTCTGGGCAGCTCTGCCCTGTTGTCCCCGTAGTGCCAATTGGTGCCTTTGTCATCTTCGTTTCGCTCCTGTAGGTCAGTCGCAACTTCAAGGTTGCTCACGAAGCGTAGGCTATGATTTCAGTTTGGCATCACCGTGGTGGTATTATTTCCACTATATTTGTAAGGGAATAATTCAGATGAAGTGGTTAGCTGCGTCAATCGTGTTTGCTGCGCTGGTCCTCTCGTACGCTATCAGTATGCCGTTTCGTGATTGCGTGGCTGGCTATGTGGTCCAAGCAAAATCCGGTGATGCTTCTACGCGTGCATTGGCTGCTATGACCTGCCAAATTCGGCGGGGCTAGGGCTTGACGCTACTTACTGCACGGCGTATATCAGTAGCAGTGCAAACGGGCCTTGCGTAAGCTGAACTGTATGTCTCAGAGAGTGAGGCGCTTTGAAGTCAGTAGCGTCATAGCGAACCTTCAGTGGTGTAGTGGTGATGTGAGCGCTGATAGGTCCGCGCCGATGGATTGTAGACCGGCCCGCTATACACCAGCGTAAAGTGTGTAGGCTTATTCCTTCTGGCTTGGTTAGAAGGACAGGTGACTGGTAGCTGAACTATCAGGCATAGAGGGCGCTAGCCTCTGTGAAGAACGGCCAGTGTGGTAACGCATTGAGCACCCCTGAGGGGCATCTAGGTAAGCCTAGAATCTGAGCATCATGCCTTACCTGCCCTAGCTTTGCCCAATACCCACTGTTTAAATTGAACGCTGGCCTTTAGGGTCAATGCACCCCTCTTGTCTTAATAAATAATTATCTTGGTTTGCTGTCTACGAGCTTCATTCGTCGAATATCTACGTCATATTCTTCCTGAATGCGTTTGGCAATGGCGGTTTCACGCTCAACCTCTAATTTACGTGGGCGACCTACAGGTCTTACGCCACCAGTTACCTTTAACATCTCTTTAACGGCGCTGATGTTTCCATTGACTAACTCTTGTTTCAATATCTCAATTGATTTGTCATGCCAATAGATACGGTGTTCCTCTTTCCATCCTTGTTCTTCTGCGTGGGTGTCGAGTGTAATCATGCTAACGCCCAAGCGCTTGGCTAGGACGCAGTGTGAATTTGTCTCAATGTATTCTGTCTTGTCTTTATCTGTAAGGTTCATGGTTTTTCTCTGTGTTCGATTGTTATTATAAGGGTCAGTGAGTAGCAGATGATGTTAATCGTTATAGCTATGAAGCTAACTCATGTATGACCTGAAGTATTACTAGCTGGGTGTATTGTATTAAGAGTAGGGCGCTTAGGAGGTAGGTCACGTTTCGATAGCTGACGCTCTCTCTATTTCTTCTAGTGTACACCTTGATAGATAGCCTACCGCTTGAAGGGAAATGCCTTGATTGTATGAGATGTCATACAGTGCTTGGTGGTTCTCACGCTTAGCAATAATCTCTTTGGCTAAACCCCTTCGTATGGTGATGCTACTAATTACGAAAGAGGTTAAATCAGGTATTCGAATGTTATCATTGTCTGACATTGTATTTGTCCTAGGTAAGTTATCTTAACGTCACTGCGTGACAGAAGCAAAAGCAAGAGCACGCCACGGAGTGGCATACGCATAAAGAAAGATCAAGAGCCATACACTGGTATATGCTCTGCTTTTGATTCTTCTTTAATGCGTGCTCTTTGTCGGCTGTGCCGACGTTGCTCTTGATCTTAAGTGAGTGGAGGAGGTGTCCACTTTTCCTTAGAGAGTTCTAAGAGAAAGTGGACAGGGCTAGCTTCATTCATCAGACTTCAACCACTTAGATACTATGCTTTTGCTAACGCCCATGGTCGCTGCGATGCTTCGCAATGAGAACCCATCAGATGACAATCCCTTTGCTGTGACAATGTTGTTCTTTGTCGTGTTTTTTGCATTGCTAATTGGAGCGTGCCTAGTCAAGTCTTTGAGAATGTAGTGACACCCCGTTAAGTCGAACGCTAGGTGTCGCCCTGACTCTTCTGTAGGTACAAAGTGCATAGTAGGTCTGTCGTTATTGAATGTCCTAATGCTGCTTCGTGTAGCTGCTTGAAATATCAATTCTCTATAACGCTCATTGCGTAGAGCTTGCTTGCCAACTGCGGTGGAGATAGCCATCTTGCAAAGCATCTCAGAGTTATTCTGATCTTCTACAGTGTTTGGATTGCCATGAATCAGGGAGAGCGTATGGTGTACGTTTGAATATCCATTCAATCCCCTAGCGTCAAAAGGTATACGTATTGCGTTAGGGTAATCCTCGAATGGAAACTTGCACCACTCATGAACTTGAACAAGGATGGGTTCACCTTGTACGAATTCAATGGCGTCACGTAAAAGCGTGTGCCCGTATACCCTATCATTCCACTCATCGGCCATGCTGCCGTCAGGGAGAGTAAGTAGCATGGTCTTGCTAACCTTGCTCCCGCCAATCAATGGAAAAATATAGCTTGGAAACTTGTAGCCCCTGTATTCTGGTGTGAACTTGGAGACTTCAAGAGTGCATCCCTTGGTCAGGGCGTGCTGGTAAGCTAACGTACCTGTGACGTTGGCACCTAGGATGTGTGTTTCCTGAGCCGCTTCATAGATCCCGCTTAAATCAAAGTAATCAACTACCCTGACTTGCCACTTCCATCTACTGTCTTTCTTATCTACGTATTCTTTGATGAATACATCAGCCTTGCCCCTTAGAAGGGCGCCTAGGCAGGTGCAGATGGTTGACATGCCCTTGTCGTTTACCACGTCAGAGTAGGTGGCTCTGGCTTCCTTCGTCATTCCTTGTTTGATAGACGCTCTGGTGGATACGCTATCAATCTCAATGAATTTCTCTAGGAAGTTAGTGTAAGCGTGGTCGCCAATATCTTTGGTAAGATTATTAGCGACTGAGGGCACTTCATCAATGACTACAATCCAGTCTTGTAGGTAGCAAGGATCAAGGTCTAGCAGGGTCTTATGCGTAATGATAAGAACCTTGGGGTCATCTTCTAGCAGCGTACATTCTACTGTATCAGTTACGTTCTTGTGGGTGTCACTATTGATTACGTAGGCATGGGTTATTCCGATTGCATGAATACGCTTTACTACGTCTTTGGTAAGTACCTTGGTGGGGACAGCGTATACGTATCGCTTGTAGGGTGCTGCATCCAGTTCTTTAATGAACTGTTCTGTCTTGCCTGTGCCTGGGGTAGCTTCTGCTACGTAAATAACCTTTGGATTACTTGGGCTCAATCAGTTTTCCTTCTGTGATTAAGTTATCTATCGTTCGGATGATATGTCTGGGGTCTGTGAAAGTACCCTCAAGCTCTGCGGGGAGCGAGTTGCTACCATTAACAGACAACACCTGATATGAACCATATTGAGTCATGCCATACTCACTCCCTTTGTAGTCCTTAATGCCTGTGATGAGCTTGTTCTTTTGTTCAATGCTACAGTCGATAGCTCCTAACGCTGAGCGACGTTGCTCTAGTACTTTAATTTCTGCTGGTGTCAGGTCTACTGCTTTCATAGTTATTCTCCTTGGTTGTACATTGCGCGAATGGCTGCCATCAATTCCGCTTGCTCTTTCTGGGTTGCACCAGTGAGGACGGATTTAGTGGTGCCTGTAATATTTCCAAACGCATCACGTTGGACAATGCTTTGTTTGGCCTGTTGAGCAGATGAGTTATATGCTGTGTCCAAGTCAGTAAGCTGTCGAACAAGAGGGTCTGCTTTATAAAGCTCGTCTCGTACCTTCTGCTTAGACGCCTTCCATTGTGCTAGCGCATCCTTAGATGAAGTCAACGGATTGCCTCTAGGTGCAGGAGGTTCTTCGACTAGTTGATAGCCACGCTCGATAAGGTCTGTTAGGACTGCCATGGGGGTGTTACCTGTCTGACGTGCGAGTTCGTTGATTTCTGTCATAGTTATTGTGTTCATTGGTCATACTCCAGAGGAATTGTTTTAAATTGATTGCGATATGAAGACCCAAGTCTTACCTTTCGGATGGCTACGAGTTCATGCTTTACTAGATATTGAATGACTCGGCTGCATGCACTTGGTGATTTTCCAGATGCAGAAGAAAACTCATTAACGGAGATTTCACACCAGCGTGAGCCATCGTTGCTATTGTTTCTAATCATCAAGTACAGGAGCTTTCGGTCGGTTGTGTTAAGTTTCATTGCTTTGCTTTCTATAATTTTTTCGATTTCCATCATTGCTCTCTCTTTAGAAAACCTCTTCAATATTACAATGGGTGTGGAACTCGCCGCTCAGGCAAACAAAAAGACTGCTATCCATTTGGCCCTTTGAAAGCAGCTAGGAGGAAGCAATCTTTATACAGGTATATGCTATATTGGTTTTTCGGGGTAAAGGTCTACAAGGCGAGGCTTAAATATTTTTAGTTCCTATATCTAATACTCTTTTTTGAGAGAAAACCCTACACGGATTCTGAAAAATAATGTCTATCCGTAACTCCCATGCACACCCATTCCTTTACTCATTGCCACTGTAGCCCCTGTAAGGGGCTACAGGCTTGCATTGCTTATGGTGGCAGTTGATTGGCTATCGTCGTTCCTGTGCGCTTACAGGTGGCTTAGTCAATGAGGTGAAGTACATCCTTCGCATTCAAATGTGAGTATCTAGCCACTGATCTCGTATCTCTGTGCCCCGACACAATCATTATCTGAGCGTTGTTGAATCCCTTCTTGGCTACATTGGTTATACGTGTGTGTCTTAACTGGTGAAGCCTGACGCTACAGTCAAGCCCTGCCTTGTTCCTTGCCAACCTAACCGCCTGTGACACAGCATGAGGCGTCACAATAAACAGTCTTCCTCTGTGTGCCTTGTTTGCTACAGCCAGCCGTTGTGCCTCTTTCAGTAGCTCTATGGCACGCATGGTTAAGGGCACAGACCTAGTGCCGTTCTTACCATCAACTACATCCGCAATACGTTCATCCAGGTGAAGGCATTGAGTTGTGAGCTTGAGTATTTCTGAGCGCCTCATAGCTGTTTCATAAGCTAGCTCCACGATGAGGGCCATGGTGGGGGAGAGCTTGTTGAGCAACTGTCTAAGCTCGCCAGCACTGATTACCTTGTCGCTCGACTTGTCGGGCTTGGGTAGGGCTATGTCACTTACAGGATTATGTATGTCTATGAGCAGGCCACGCTTAGCGAACCTGAAGAAACGTGACATGAACGCTAACTGTATGCGACAGGTAGCAGGCTTGACCGTTTGTAGGCGCTTAAGCTTGAAGTCATTGACTAGCTGAGGGGTGATGTCATGGATTGACTGAGGGAAGACAGCAAAGAGTTGGTCAACAATCTTGATTGCATGGTCATAGCTACCCTTGCCCTTGAGCATGGTTTCGCAATAGGTCATGCCAAGGGTGTACAGGGTGTGCGTCTGATGCGTCTTGGTGACAGCCTCTAACTGATCTGCCCATGCCTGGGCCAATGCCTGAGTGGGGAACGTTTTGGATTGCGGGGGGCTTCCTCTCAACCGAACCTGAGCGTTCCAATTGCCAGAGGGAAGGGAGCGAATGTTAGCCATGATTGACGCCTCATAATGTGAATGGGCGTTTCCTTAGGGCTATAGGCTGCGTGGCCTAGCGCCTAGCATGGTGGCTCTTGACATGGTGGGGGTCGTTGGTTCGAGTCCAATCGCGCCTACCAAACAAAATCCGCTCTGCTGGGCGGTCTAGAAGGGGTTCACCGAAAGGTGAGCCCCTTTTTTGTTTCTGGCCATTTTGATGGCTTTGCACGATCCGCCAAGAAGCCCACTGGCATTGCAGCGCTCGCTGCGATCTTGGCCAGTGATCAGTCGGGGCGGATGTGCTCCAGCCAATGTTCAAACAGCGCCTCGACATTGGCACTGGTCATCAGTGGCATCACTGCTTTCAACTGCTCGCTGCTCCAGTTCCACCACTGCATTTTCACAAGCATCTCGATACGCCGATCATCGAAGCGCTTGCGAATCGTCTTGGCGGGGTTGCCGCCGATGATTGCGTAGGGTTCCACGTCCCGTGTCACCAGGGCTCGAGTGCCTATCACGGCGCCATCGCCGATCCTGATGCCCGGCATGACAATGGCTTCGGAACCGATCCAGACGTCATTGCCGATCACCGTGTTGCCTGCGGCTTGATATCCATTCTGCGCGCCCGCGAAGGCCGGTTCCTCGGGCATCCAGTAGAGCGGAAAGGTGCTGATCCACTCGCTTCTATGCCCCTGGTTGCCGGCCATGATGAATGCGGCTCCCGAGCCGATTGAGCAGAAAGAGCCGATTATCAGCTTGTCCGCACCTTCCTCGTGGGGCAGGTAGCGCGCGCACTCATCGAAACTATGACCGTGGTAGTAGCCTGAGTAGTAGCTGAAACGACCTACTCGAATATTCGGGTGGGTGACTTGCCGATCAAGCGTGATGCCCTTGAAGGGGCTTTCGAAGTAGTTGTTCATCGGGACTCTGCTCCATGTCTTCAGTGTCCTCTGCATTTGCCGCATCGGTCACCGGTTCAAGATCTTTTACGTATTGCCCTCTGTAGCCACCAACCTGGTTCGGGGAGCCGTCGTGACGATCGGCTTCCCGTACCAGGGCGGGTCAGTCCAGAGGGGTGAAGGCGCTGCCGCTGAAGGTGCGCACGGCATTGCCCCGTTCAACCCGGTGATGGGCGTCACGACGCTGCAAGCGCAGTTCCTGTACGGATTGCTCTTGCCGATCGGCAAGCCGTTGCTGGATCAATAGACGAGCCAGGCGCTTGTTATCGTGCTGGCTGCGTTCGGACTGCACCTTGACGCTGATGCCGGTCGCTACATGGGTGGCACGTACCGCGGAGTCGGTCTTGTTCACATGCTGCCCGCCGGGGCCCGAAGCGCGCATGGCCTCGAAGCGGATCTCGCCGCCCTCGGCTTCTTCAGGGGCGCTGAATGGCTGGCCGGCGAAATACCAGTTCTTGCGTCGATGTGCGGGCCGCAGAGGGCTTTTGCAGATCCACAGCAGGGTGCCTGTCCAGCGTCGAGCCAGGTTTGCGGCGTGCTCGCCATCCAGGCTGACCAGCACCGAGCGATGGGCGTCGCGAGCCTGGCTGGCAACCTGCTCGATGATGCCGAGGCGCACGTTCTGAGCTTCGGCTTCGTGATGCAGGCGGCGTAATGCGTGGGTTACTGCCAATTCGCATTCGGCAGGCCCTTGGGCGGAGGACAGCTGTAGCAACATCATCATCAGCAGCACCCCCGGCGTTTGTAGGTCAGTACCGGTTTGAGTCGGGCGATGATCTTCACCAGGCCGGCGTCGCGCAGGCTGCCCACCACGCTGTCGATGCTCTTGTAGGCTTCGGGAGCCTCTTCGTACATCAGGCCGCGGTCCTCGCAGATCACTCGGCTGCCCAGCTGGGTGCGCTTGAGTTGATCGAAGCTGAAGCGCGTTGCCAGCCGGCCCTTGCAGTCGCTGCGCAGCCACTTGCGCCCGGCGCCGTGCGCCAGGGAGTAGAGGCTGAACGATTGGGGGAGCGGTTGCACCAGGTAGCTGTAGTCGCCACGGGAGCCGGGAATCACCACCGGACCCTGGTCCGATGGCGTGGCGCCCTTGCGATGCAGCCAGCCCGATACGCCGTCGACCTGCGCCGCAGACACCAGGTTGTGATTGATATCCAGCAGCGGCTGGCCCTTGGCCCGCAGATTGTGCAGCAGGCGCTCGGCGATCAACCGTCGATTGGCCTCGGCAAAGCGCAAGGCCTGGTCGTGCTGCTCCAGGTACTGGGCGCCGGCGGTGCTGGTCATCAACAGGCCGTTGTGGCCGTGTTGGTCGACGTGGCTGCGCAAAATAGCTTCTCCCAGGCCTCGGGAGCCGCTGTGCACCAGCAGCAGCAAGGCTTTCGGGTCCAGTGCCAGCGCTTGCAGGGCGTCGGCGTCATGGACCTGATCGAGTTGTTGCAGTTCGGCGAAGTGGTTGCCGCCGCCGATGGTACCCAGGGAGTGCTCATGACCGCTGACGGGCAATGCCAGTTGCGCGCGTTGTTCATCCCACTGTTCATCCAGGGGCAGGTCGATATTGCCGATTTTCTTTTCCAGCTTGTCGAGGTTGAGGCGAGTGCTGGAGAGGTCGGTTTGCCACAGCGCCATGCCGCAGCCGATGTCGTTGCCCACCAGCGCCGGGTAGGCCACTTCGGTGGAAAAAAATGCCGCGCCCACCGGATAGCCCCGGCCTGGATGCAGGTCGGGCATGCCGACGACCTGGCGCATGCCGGGCAGTTGTGCGGTGGTGTGCAGTTGCTGGAGCGCTTTGTCTTCGATCCAGGTGGTGTCGGAGGCGATCAGAGAGACGCCGTTCGACAAATGACGGATGCAAGTGTCCATGTCCAATTCCTGATTGGAAAAAAATATTCAGGTAGTGGCAGGACGAAGCGGGGGTTAAGCGAAGGCGCTAGCGGGTAGCGGTTGCAGCGTTTAAACCAGGCACGTCC
Organism: Pseudomonas sp. BIGb0176; assembly: GCF_024810175.1. Classification (NCBI taxonomy): domain Bacteria; kingdom Pseudomonadati; phylum Pseudomonadota; class Gammaproteobacteria; order Pseudomonadales; family Pseudomonadaceae; genus Pseudomonas; species Pseudomonas sp. BIGb0176. Next base: position 2,431,291 of record NZ_JANUEC010000001.1, on the reverse strand, counting down.
TGCAAGGGGTGATCAGCTGTTGCATGGTGGATCTCCTTGGCAAAAGTGTGGAAAGGGCGCGCAGGTTAATCTTTTGCCCGGGGGCTGGCAATGGTGTGGGCAAACAAAGTGCACCTTCTGCGGCCGCTACGGTCGTAAAACCATCACCTTGTTGAATGAGGATGGTTATGCAGACCTTTGGTGAGCGCTTGAAAGAACAGCGCAAGGCGTTGGGGCTCTCCCAGCAGGAATTCGGTGCCATTGGCGGTGTTGAAGCCAACGCCCAGGGCCGTTACGAGAGCGGTGAGCGGGTGCCCAAATCGGATTACCTGATGGCCATCGGGCGCCACGGCGTTGACCTGCTTTATGTGTTGACCGGCGAGCGCTCGCGCTTGTCCGAGGGCAGCCTGAGCCTGGATGAAAGCACCATTATTCAGAACTACCGCCACCTCGGAGATGAGGACCAGGAGGCGATCGCCCAGCTGGCGTCCTCCTTGGCGGAGTGCTGAGTGGGCGCGGGGGAGTTTTTCTGCTGTTCGCGCGCCTTTTTAACGCGGCCTGAGCGATACTCTCGCGTTTTCAGGAGGAGGAGGAGGCAGCATGCGGGTTTTGATGGCGGTAATGGTGGCGGCGCTATTGGCTGGCTGTGCGAGCTCTACCATGGATGAAGCTCGGGCCCGAACGCCCAACAAAACCCTGGCCTCGGCCAAGGCCGATCAACTGGTAGCGCAATGTGTGCAGTTCGCCTGGCAGGACGAGTCGGTCTTTGGTGTCGATGCCGCTGCCTATCTGCAACCGGGCAGGGCAGGGGGGTACACCGTGTATACCCGTTCCGCCGAGACTTTTGTCGATATCAAGGCCGAGGCCGCGACGACCACCGTCCACTTTTATGCGGTTGCAGACAGCTATGTCTCGAAGCGCCGCCTGGCGGCGCTAGCGACCTGTCTGTAACGCAGAGGATAGTCACTGGCGTTGGCATTTGACGCTATCAGGTACAAACCCGGCATCGGCCGGGTTTTGTCATTTCTGGGGAATGGTTTCCAGCTGGTCAGGCCAGCTGTTATTGGCGATCTGTGGAAACACCCAATAAGCCTGTAGCAAAGCGTGTAATACATTGCCTCTTCAAACTGTCAGTTGAAATAAGGAAGTCCAGGGATTAAGGGGGCTGGGGCGGACTTTTGTAAATTGTCCTGAATGGTTAGTTTTTGTGGTGATGAAAAAAGCAGGGAAAAGTGCGCTAAGTTGAGGGTGCTCAATAAGGAGCAGTAGTTAATTAATCAATGGAGTGAAAGATATGAATAAGCCACAGGCTCAACTAAAACATGGTCGCGTTGTTTCTCCGTCCAGCCGCGGTGCGGTAGCGGTAGAACTGGGGCTGCTGGGAACCTGGCAGGTCAATGAGATGGAAGGCGGGAAAAACTTTCCGGCCCTCGCCGCCGGTCCTTTCCCAAAGCCTTACGACAGCGATGTGGCCAGTGTCGCGCCACCCGCCGATGGTCATATTCTCAGTGGCGGCAAGGTTGATGATCGCGATTGCATCAACTTCACCAACGAGGAAATGTCGAAAAAGATCAACCGGCCCTTCACTTGGCCGCTGGTGAACGTGAACCCGGGCCAGGTGTTCCAGGTGCAGTGGGAATACACCGCACCTCACGTTACCCGGGGCTATAACTGGTTCATCACCAAGGACGGCTGGGACCCGAAACAGCGCATCAGTCGCGCCCAGCTGGAACCCCAGGCTTTTTATCAGGACTTCTACACCGAAGTGCCATTCGACAAGTTCGGTTCGGTATTGAAAGCCAAGACTCATCATGAAGTTGTGCTGCCCAAAAATAAAAAGGGCCACCATGTTGTAGTACTGGTGTGGATTGTTGCCAATACCGGCAATGGCTTTTATCAGGCTTTCGATCTGGACTTTAAATAAGTTTCAGGTAGTTAACATTTTCTGACAGTTCTGAAGGATTAGAACGTGGATAAGATCGATTTTGCATTAATCAAGAGTCAGGCCGCAGATGCTGCTTCCCTGATGCCGAGCATTGCCGGCAAGAAGGTGCTCATGGGCTTCTGGCACAACTGGGCTGCCGGTCACAGCGACGGCTACCAGCAGGGGCAATTCGCCAACCTGGATCTGGTGGACGTGCCCAAGGAATACAACGTGGTTGCAGTGGCCTTCATGAAGGGCAACGGTATTCCCACCTTCAAGCCCTACAACCTTTCGGACGCCGAGTTCCGGCGCCAGGTGGGCGTGCTCAACAGCCAGGGCCGGGCGGTATTGATCTCCCTGGGCGGCGCCGATGCCCATATCGAATTGCACAAGGGCAACGAACAGCCCCTGGCCAACGAAATCATCCGTCTGGTGGAAACCTACGGCTTCGATGGCCTGGATATCGACCTGGAGCAGAGCGCCATCGACTTTGCCGACAACAAGAGTGTGCTGCCTGCCGCCTTGAAGCTGGTGAAGGATCATTACGCCGGCCAGGGCAAGCACTTCATCATCAGCATGGCGCCTGAGTTTCCCTACCTGACCAGCAATGGCAAGTACGTGGCCTACCTGCAGGCCCTGGAAGGCTATTACGACTTTGTCGCGCCGCAGTTCTATAACCAGGGAGGCGACGGGCTCTGGGTGCAGGAGGCCAATGGCGGGCAGGGCGCCTGGATCGCCCAGAACAATGACGCGATGAAAGAGGATTTCCTCTACTACCTGAGCGAAAGCCTGGCCTCCGGTACCCGTGGTTTCACTCGCATTGCCGCGGACAAGCTGGTGATAGGCCTGCCAAGCAACGTCGATGCCGCGGCCACCGGCTATGTGATCGACCCGTCGGCGGTGAGCAATGCGTTCAAGCGCTTGCAGGGCGCCGGTCACGCCATCAAGGGGTTGATGACCTGGTCGGTGAACTGGGATGCCGGCATCAGTCGGCAGGGTGTGCCCTACAACTGGGAGTTTCGTCATCGCTATGCGCCGCTGATCCATGGCGATGGCGGTGAGCCGGAGCGCCCAGGTGCTCCTGGAAACCTGATGGTACTGGGCACCAGTCGCAGCAGCGTCAACCTGAGTTGGGGCGTTTCCGGTAGTGTGCGGCCGGTGGAGTTCTACACCTTGTACCGCGACGGCAATGCGGTCGCTCGCACCCCCTCTCCGGGCTTCGAGGATCAGGGGCTGAGTGCGGACACCCAATACAGCTATTTTGTGACCGCTACCGACACTCAGGGCCAGGAGTCGCTCCCCAGTCGCAGTGTGAGTGCCAGGACCGCAGGCGGTGCGGTCGATCCGAGCTTTCCCGAGTGGCGCACCAGCCAGCACTACCTCAGGGAGGATGGAGTGACTTACGAAGGCAATCGTTACCTGTGCCTTCAGGAGCACACCTCCAACCCGGGCTGGACGCCATCCGTAGCGTTCACCCTGTGGAGCAAGGTGCTGCAGGAGCGTCATGGCTGAGTTGTGAAGGCCATTGATGAAGTGAGTGGCCAGGCGGTTCTTGCGGAAGTTGTCGATCCGTGCGAGCCGCCTTTTTCGTTTCCGCTGGCCGGCAACAGCCTGGGTTATGAGCTATTACTGAGCTGCCCGGATGTGTCGATCAATCAAGCGGAGATGAGCTCGATGTTGCAGCAATGGTTGTGGGCGGCTGTGCATTTGCTGGCGTTTGCCAGTGCCTTTGCCGGGGTGCTGGCGCGCGCTTCGGCATTGCGTCGCCTGAGCGGCGGCGCTGCGGCGCCCGGGCAGGTGTTGCGGGCCGACAATGTCTGGGGGCTGATGGCCGCGGTGTTGTTGATCACCGGGTTGTTGCGGGCTTTTGGCGGTTATGGCAAGGGTGCGGAGTATTACCTGCATCAGCCGCTGTTCCACCTGAAGATGACGCTGTTCGTGATCATCCTGTTGCTGGAGGTCCTGCCGATGCTGACCTTGATCCGCTGGCGCATGGCCCGGGGGCGAGGGGTGGCGCCACAGATCGGGCGGGCGCTGCTGTTCGCCCGTATCAGCGATGTGCAGGCCCTGCTCATGGTGTTGATGGTCATCGCCGCCAGCGGCATGGCGCGTGGGGTGACCTGGGCTCAGTTGTAATCATTGGTAAGCGGGGCTGCACTGCGTGGCTGCTTGAGAGTAGGCTCGCGGGTCTATCAATGAGCAATGGAAGCCTTCGATGTTTCAAATGAATGACCTGGTGCCGGAGATGCTGGTCACCGACCTGCAGCGCAGTCTGGCCTTCTACTGCGATCTTCTGGGCTTCAAGGTGGAGTATCAGCGGCCGGAACACTTCTTTGCCTTCCTCTCCCTCAATGGTGCACAACTGATGCTGGAGCAGGATGACCAGCAGGAATCGGAGTGGCGCGTGGGGCCCTTGCAGGCTCCATTTGGCCGCGGCATGAACCTGTCCATCGAGTGCCCGGATATTCGCCAGTTGGCAGCCGCCCTGGCTCGGGCGGGCATTGCCTTGCGTCGAGAGATTCAGGAGTGCTGGTACCGTCACGACGAATTGCTGCACGGCGAGTTGAACCTGCTGGTACTCGACCCGGATGGTTACCTGCTGCGCTTTACCCAGGACCTGGGCTTCAAGCCTGTGGAGCCTGCAGCGGGCGCCTGACCGCCGCACCGGTGCGCCGCCTGCAATGCAGCGGCGGCGTGTGTCGGGAATCAACGGTCGGGCTCGCTATCGCGAAAGGGCGATAATCAGTGGTTGACGACAGTCTGATGGGCGGGAATCTGCTGTGGCTGCAACCGGGCGAGGGTGTGCGGGCCGTCTGCGGGGAAAAGCTCAAGGCAAACAAGACAGGCGCTGCGCCAGCCGTTGTGCGCGGGCAAAAGGCTGGTGCTCATGCTGTTCAGGGGGTTTCGCGTTTGTCCGGAGCGGTCAGGCCTGCCTGAATGCGTTGATAGATTTCTTCACGGTGTACCGCGACGTCTTTTGGCGCGTTGATACCAATGCGCACTTGCTGGCCGCTGACGCCGAGAATGGTGATCGTAATGTCGTCACCGATGTTTATGCTTTCACCGACTTTGCGGGTGAGTATCAGCATGATCTTCTCCTTGATAGCTTTGTAGGGCACCAGATTCAAACAGTGCAGAGGTCGGTCTTAGGTATAGATTAGTGCGAAGTTCCACTGAGTGGGTGCCTCTTTCTGACGCGCAGAAGATCTATTAATTCCCAAGGCGCAACTATACATAGGCAATAAATATCATTCTTCCTGTTTCGGTCCGATTTTGTGACGAGGTCTCTCGGGTCATGAGTGCTAAAATCGCCACCTCAGACTTTCTAGGGGTTAGGTTGTGCGCACAGTAGCGATGATGATGGCGGTATTGGCGTTGGCCGGTTGTGGGGAAGGCAAGCGGGTCGAAGCGAACAAGAGCACGGCGGTGGCAGTACAGACCCAGCCGGCCTCGACCGAGCCGCAATGGGATGTGCTGGTGGGCAGCCCGCTCCCCCTGGCGGTGAGTGACCTGACCGGCTGGCTGATCGAGCACGGGGTGATTTCCAATGTGGTGACCGTGGACGGCAAGCGTCTGGTCGTGGTCGGTCCGTTTGCTTCCCAGGCCGAGGCCGAGGCGAAGAAGAATGAAGTGACCGAAAAGCTGGTCAAGGCCAAGAAGCGTGACATCGAAGTCACGGTCATCGAGCATCAAGCCGCGCAGTAAGCCCGTTTCCATAGGCTCAATGATCGCCCGCCACCCGCGGGCGATCTGCGTTCAGCCACAAGCCTTGAGGTTGACTGCGCCGACGAATTCATTGCCGCGCCCCATCACGCAAGCCACGCTCTGATTGCGCTGGCGCTCCCAGGCCTGTACTGGATAGGTCCTGTTCCAGGCTTCGAAGAGCTGCCGATCCTGTTTGGAGAGGCGCAGGCCGTACTGCTTGCTCATGTAGAAGTAGGTGCGGGCGATCATTCCGCGAATCGAAGGGCGAGGCATGACCTTCTTGGCCTTGAAGTCGACCTGGGTCAGGCACGAACCGTACTGGCCCGATTGTTCCGGCAGCCAGCCGAAGCTGAAATTGCTGCGATCACCATTCACTTCGCCAATGCTCGGTACCAGATTGTGCAGGTCGGCCTCGGCGCGCTGATAGACCGAATCGGTGCGTGTACAGTTCTTGCGACCGCCTTGTTGCCAGCACTGGCGCTGATGGCCGATCTGCCAGGCCGGCACTATATGCTCCCATTCAATGCGTTCGGCGCGCTTGGCGTTCTTGCGCGGAACATAGCCGCAGGCCGCCAGGTTCACCCGGTTGCCGTTGTATTTGCAGCCGCAATAGAACTCGGTGGATTGGGGGGCGTAGAGCTTCCAGGCGACTTTCTTGGCTTCGCTGAAGGTGCGGGGCGCATCGGCTTGGGCGGAACAGGCGAGAAACAGCAACAGCAAGGCAAAACAACGGACACTCATCGACTCAATCTTCCTTCGGCACGACCCAGAAAATCTGCACACCGCCATCGTCGCGGTAGGCGAGGGTGACGTTGTCGTTTTCGGCGATCTCCTCCAGCAGGCGTTCCCACTCATCCTGTGGCTCATCGGCGAGGCGGAAGATCAGCGCTGCCTTGGCCTTTTGTGCGGTGGGAGAGTTGATGATTTTCTGGATGCGCACACCCAGGCGTTCGTAGGAGCTGAGGGGCGTTTGGGTCGTGGCCACGGAACATTCCTTATTAAGCTGTACGTGCATACAGTATTTAACTGTAGGGCATTTCGCAACTGCTTAAAATTCAAGAAGTTCCTCTGACAACGCTTTATGCATTTGTCTCACGAGGAGAGCAGATTTTTTTGCATGGGGGAAAGGGGGGGAACCACCCGCCCGGGCGGGCGAGTGGTTGCAAGCATGCTCGACCGGGGCCGGTCGAGCAGAGGGGGCTGTCAGTATTCCCAGAACATGCGTTGCAGTTCCTTGCTGTCCTGGGTCTTGGTCAGGGCGACCATGGCCAGGATGCGGGCTTTCTGCGGGTTCAGGTCATGAGCCACGACCCAGTCGTACTTGTCGTCAGGCTGTTCGGCGTTGCGCAGTACGAAGCCGCCGGCATTGACGTGGGAAGAACGAATGATCTGTACGCCATTCTTGCGCAGTTCCTGCAGGGCAGGGACCACACGGGAAGACACCGAGCCGTTGCCGGTACCGGCGTGGATGATGGCTTTGGCGCCACCTTGGGCCAGGGCCTTGTAGGCGGTGTCGCTGACGTTGCCGTAGCCGTAGGCGATTTCTACGTCAGGCAGGCTCTTGATGTTCTTGATGTCGAATTCCGAATCCATGGTGTGGCGCTTGGCTGGCAGGCGGAACCAGTAGGATTTGCCTTCCACCACCATGCCCAGCGGGCCCCATGGGCTCTTGAAGGCTTCGGTCTTGATGTTGATCATCTTGCTGACATCGCGGCCGGACTGGATTTCATCGTTCATGGTCACCAGTACGCCTTTGCCGCGGGCGTTCTTGCTGCCGGCCACAGCCACAGCGTTGTACAGGTTGAGCATGCCGTCAGCCGACATTGCGGTACCCGGGCGCATGGAGCCGACTACAACGATTGGCTTTTCGGTCTTTTCCACCAGGTTGAGGAAGTAGGCGGTTTCTTCCAGGGTATCGGTACCGTGGGTGATGACGATGCCATCGACGTCCTTGCTGTCGGCCAGTTCGGCAACGCGGCGGCCCAGTTGCAGCAGGTTTTCGTTGGTGATGCTTTCCGAGGCGATCTGCATGACTTGCTCGCCACGCACGTTGGCCAGTTGGCTCAACTCGGGAATGCCGGCGATCAGTTGTTCGATGCCGACCTTGGCCGCCTGGTAGGTGGCGCTGTTGGCCGCGCTGGCGCCGGCGCCGGCGATGGTGCCGCCAGTGGCGAGAACCACGACGTTGGACAGTTTCTGTTGGGTTTCAGCTTCTTTGGCTTGCAGGGCTGCAGGTAGAAGCAGGAGGAGGGCCAAAGCGCCCGGGGCGAAGGATTTGAAGGCAGATTTCATTATTTTCTCTCTAGTAGTGAGACGGTGCTGATGCAGGTTCATCTAGAAACACCCCGGCGGCAGATCTGTATGCGCCGGGGCAGCGAGGGTGGAGCAGGATCTGTACCAGCGCTACCTTGGCTGGATGACTATTTTAAGTTACTGATTTATATCAATTTTATTTCTGTTTTTATGCGTAAGAAATCATGTGGCGTCCGGGTTTCCGAACGTTTTCAAGGTGGCGCGTTCGGCAATCCGAAAATGCTCGTCACAAGTCCTGGGATGACTTCTCGCTCATCCATTAAAGATTGTTCTGCAGCGGTCGATGATCCTTCTAGGATTTTTCACCAGGAGTTCCCATGTCACTGTCAGTAGGATTTCCAGGGGCAGGAGCCATTCTGATCAATGGCAAGTCGCCCGCGACCATCGATGCATTGAGTAATGCCGCCGCCGAACAGGCGTCTACGGCGTTGGGTACCGACGAGTCGGGCACTTTGCGGGTCGGCTCCAGCAAGCAGGCCGAACAGTCTGAAAGCGAAAGCCCAAGCGAAGACAAGCACGGCATCGTGGTAAAGATGCTGCTCAAGCGCATGCAGGAGCTGCAGCAGCAACTTCGCGAGCTGCAACAGCAACTGGCTGCCGCCCAGGCCGCCAACTACCCAACCCCTGAGGCCAAGCAGACGGCAGTGATGGCCATTCAAGGGCAAGTCGCCGATACCAACGGCGCGCTGGCGGAAGTCTCTGGCAACCTGGTCCGGGAGTTGGCCAAGGAGTCGTCTTCCGGTGGCCTGGTGAACACCACTGCCTGAATCATCAGCCTGTCCGGGAGCATTTTTCGGGCAGGTTTTTCTCCTCGTGGCCGGCTGCGGATGGCTACCCACTCTCTCTGATCGCACTTTGAACAGCGTTGACAAACGCTGGCGAGGTTCGCATAGTTCGTTTTACGCAAACGTTTGCGCGGCCTTCGGACAAGGATAATCGTCTATCTTTGCAAGGTTCGCCGTCGGCCAGTGGTGCTGCCTACCTGGCGGTTCCGTTTGACGAACGCTGCTCACAATAATCATAAGATCGGAGTGAACCCATGAAGCTGCCCTTTGCTGGACGTCTCCTCGCTGTCGCCGTTCTCGCCGCTGCATCCGCGGCCCTTCCTTTCTCCTCGGCTCAAGCCGATACCCCGCAGAAACCCAAGGTCGCCCTGGTCATGAAATCCTTGGCCAACGAGTTCTTCCTGACGATGGAAGATGGTGCCAAGGCCTATCAGAAAGAGCATTCCGCCGATTTCGACCTGGTGTCCAACGGCATCAAGGATGAAACCGATACCGCCAACCAGATCCGCATCGTCGAGCAGATGATCGTCTCCAAGGTCAACGCACTGGTGATCGCCCCGGCTGACTCCAAGGCCATGGTTCCGGTGATCAAGAAGGCCGTGGACGCCGGGATCACGGTGATCAACATCGACAACCAGCTCGACCCCGGCGTGCTGAAGAGCAAGAACATCAGCGTGCCTTTCGTTGGCCCGGACAACCGCAAGGGCGCGCGTCTGGTGGGTGAGTACCTGGCCAAGCAACTCAAGGCCGGTGACGAAGTGGGAATCATCGAAGGGGTTTCCACCACCACCAACGCACAGCAGCGCACCGCCGGCTTCAAGGATGCAATGGAAGCCGCGCAGATCAAGGTGGTGTCGCTGCAGTCGGGCGACTGGGAAATCGACGCCGGCAATCGTGTGGCCTCGGCCATGCTCAGCGAATACCCGAACATCAAGGCATTGCTGGCCGGTAACGACAGCATGGCGGTGGGCGCGGTTTCGGCAGTCCGGGCTGCCGGCAAGGCAGGCAAGGTGCAGGTCTTGGGCTACGACAACATCAACGCCATCAAGCCGATGCTCAAGGATGGCCGGGTCCTGGCCACTGCCGATCAGTTCGCTGCCAAGCAGGCGGTGTTCGGTATCGAGACCGCGCTGAAGATCCTCAAGGGCGAGAAAGTCGACAGCGGCACCAATGGCGTGATCGAAACTCCGGTTGAGCTGGTCACTCAGTAGTCATTGCGGCGGTACAACGGCGCTCGCCCGGTTGGGCGGGCGCATGGAGAGTTTCCTATGTCAGTTTCTGCTGCCAACGCTGTCCTATCGGTCAGCGGTATCGGCAAGACTTATGCGCAACCGGTGTTGACCGGCATCGACCTGACGCTGTTGCGCGGTGAAGTGCTGGCGCTCACCGGCGAGAACGGTGCCGGCAAGAGCACCCTGTCGAAGATCATCGGTGGCCTGGTCAGCCCCACCACAGGGCACATGCAGTTCAATGGCCAGGATTATCGTCCGGGCAGTCGCGCCCAGGCCGAGGATCTGGGCATTCGCATGGTGATGCAGGAGCTCAACCTGCTGCCGACCCTGTCGGTGGCCGAGAACCTGTTCCTCGACAACCTGCCCAGCAGTGGTGGCTGGATCAGCCGCCGGCAATTGCGCAAGGCGGCGATCGAGGCCATGACCCAGGTCGGTCTGGATGCCATCGACCCCGACACCCTGGTGGGCGAGCTGGGCATCGGCCACCAGCAGATGGTGGAGATCGCCCGTAACCTGATCGGCGACTGCCATGTGCTGATTCTCGATGAGCCCACCGCCATGCTCACGTCCCGCGAGGTAGAAATGCTCTTCGAGCAGATCACCCGCCTGCAGGCCCGCGGCGTGTCGATCATCTATATCTCCCATCGCCTGGAAGAGCTGGCCCGGGTTGCCCAGCGCATCGCGGTATTGCGTGACGGCTGCCTGGTCTGTGTCGAGCCGATGGCCAACTACAACAGCGAGCAACTGGTGAACCTGATGGTGGGTCGCGAGCTGGGCGAGCACATCGACCTGGGCGAGCGCCGGATCGGCGCGCCGGCCTTGACGGTGAGCAACCTCAGCCGCTCGGACAAAGTCCGCGATGTGTCCTTCGAGGTCCGCAGTGGCGAGATCTTCGGAATTTCCGGGTTGATCGGGGCAGGGCGCACCGAGCTGCTGCGCCTGATCTTCGGTGCCGATGTCGCCGACAGCGGCACCATCGCCCTGGGCACCCCGGCGCGCCCGGTGAGCATCCGCTCGCCAGTGGATGCGGTGGCCAACGGCATCGCCCTGATTACCGAGGACCGCAAGGGTGAGGGGCTGCTGTTGACCCAGTCCATCAGCGCCAATATCGCCCTGGGCAACATGCCGGCGATTTCCAGCAGCGGCCTGGTCAATGGCCAGGACGAGGAGCATCTGGCGCAGCGCCAGATCGACGCCATGCGTATCCGCAGCTCCAGCCCGGCGCAACTGGTCAGCGAGCTGTCCGGTGGCAACCAGCAGAAGGTGGTGATCGGCCGCTGGCTGGAGCGCGACTGTTCGGTGCTGCTGTTCGATGAGCCGACCCGTGGCATCGATGTCGGTGCCAAGTTCGATATCTACGGCCTGTTGGGGGAGTTGACCCGGCAGGGCAAGGCCCTTGTGGTGGTGTCCAGCGACCTGCGCGAGCTGATGCTGATCTGCGATCGCATCGGCGTGCTCTCGGCCGGGCGGCTGATCGATACCTTCGAGCGCGACAGCTGGACCCAGGATGAACTGCTTGCCGCGGCATTTGCCGGCTATCAAAAACGAGATGCGCTGATCGATGAAGCGGCGCCTAGGAATGCATCATGAAAACTGCAGCAAGCGGCAAGCGAGGCGGCCACTACTACGGCCTCGGCACTTACCTGGGGTTGGCGGGGGCGCTGCTGGGGATGATCGTGCTGTTCTCCCTACTCAGCAGTCATTTTCTGTCCTATGACACCTTCAGTACCCTGGCCAACCAGATTCCCGACCTGATGGTGCTGGCGGTGGGCATGACCTTCGTCCTGATCATCGGTGGCATCGACCTGTCCGTGGGCTCGGTACTGGCCCTGGCGGCGTCGACCGTCAGCGTGGCGATTCTCGGCTGGGGCTGGAGCGTGGTGCCCGCGGCGTTGCTGGGCATGGCTTGCGCGGCGCTGGCTGGAACGGTGACCGGTTCCATCACCGTGGCCTGGCGCATTCCTTCGTTCATCGTGTCTCTGGGTGTACTGGAAATGGCCCGCGGCGTGGCCTACCAGATGACGGGCTCACGCACCGCCTACATCGGTGACGCCTTCGCCTGGTTGTCGAATCCGATTGCCTTCGGCATTTCGCCGTCGTTTATCATTGCCCTGCTGATTATTTTCCTGGCCCAGGCGGTGCTGACTCGCACCGTGTTCGGTCGCTACCTGATCGGCATCGGTACCAACGAAGAGGCAGTGCGTCTGGCGGGGATCAACCCCAAACCCTACAAGATCCTGGTCTTCAGCCTGATGGGGTTGCTGGCAGGTATCGCTGCACTGTTTCAGATTTCTCGCCTGGAAGCGGCAGACCCGAACGCGGGCTCCGGTCTGGAGTTGCAAGTCATCGCTGCGGTGGTGATCGGCGGCACCAGCCTGATGGGCGGGCGCGGTTCGGTGATCAGTACCTTCTTTGGCGTCTTGATTATTTCCGTGCTGGCTGCGGGCCTGGCGCAAATCGGCGCATCCGAACCGACCAAGCGCATCATCACTGGTGCGGTCATCGTGATTGCCGTGGTGCTGGACACTTATCGCAGCCAGCGCGCCAATCGGCGGGTTTGATTCATGGCAACAATCAAGGATGTGGCGGCGCTGGCGGGGATTTCCTACACCACGGTGTCCCATGTGCTGAACAAGACGCGGCCAGTCAGTGAGGAAGTTCGGGTCAAGGTCGAGGCCGCTATCGCGCGCCTGGACTATGTGCCCAGCGCGGTGGCGCGTTCGCTGAAGGCCAAGACCACGGCTACCATCGGCTTGCTGGTACCCAACAGCCTCAACCCGTACTTCGCCGAGTTGGCTCGGGGGATCGAGGATTATTGCGAACGCAACGGCTACTGCGTGATCCTCTGCAACTCCGACGACAACCCGCAGAAGCAGCGCAACTACCTGCGGGTATTACTGGAAAAACGTATCGACGGGTTGATTGTCACCTCGGCCGGTGGCGACAGCGGCCTGGCCCAGGGGCTGGCCGGCGTGCGCACGCCGATGGTGATTGTCGACCGTGGGCTGGAAGGGGTGAACGCCGACCTGGTGCGTATCGACCACCAGCACGGTGCCTACCTGGCCACCCGACACCTGCTGGAGCTGGGGCATCGGGACATTGCCAGCATCGGCGGCCCGGGCAATACCAGTGTGGCGCAGATGCGCCTGGCGGGATTCCAGCAGGCGCTGCGTGAGGCCGGTGTCGAGGCGCCTGCCGAGCGCATCCTGGAAAGTGATTTCAGTAGCACTGGTGGTTATCGCGCAGCCGCGCAGTTGCTCGATGGCGGACAGCCGCCGAGCGCGATTTTCGCTGGCAACGACATGATGGGCATCGGGGTGCTACGCGCGGCAGCGGAGCGCAATATCCGCGTGCCCAGCGAGCTTTCGGTGATCGGCTTCGACGACATCCTCATGAGCCGCTACGTCTACCCGGCGCTGACCACGGTCGGCCAGTCGATCCTGCAACTGGGGGAAACCGCGGCAGAGTTGCTGCTGCGGCGGATCGCCTGCCGGGAGCTGCCGGTCGACCAGCGCATCGTTACGCCGAATATCGTCTTGCGGGAGTCGACGGCGCCGCTGGGTGGCGCTTTCGCCGAATACCGCTGAACCCAACTGATTGAGTACCGATGTATGTCAGCAAAAGTAGTGGTAGTGGGTAGCCTCAACATGGACCTGGTGACTCGGGCCGAGCGCCTGCCCCGAGGGGGCGAGACGCTGATTGGCAAATCCTTCGCCACGGTATCCGGTGGCAAGGGCGCCAATCAGGCGGTGGCTGCGGCCAGGCTGGGAGCGCAGGTGTCGATGGTCGGCTGTGTCGGCGACGATGCCTATGGCGAGCAACTGCGAGGTGCCTTGCTGGCCGAGCAGATCGATTGCCAGGCGGTGAGTGTGGTCGAAGGCTCCAGTGGGGTGGCGCTGATCGTGGTGGATGACAGTAGCCAGAATGCGATTGTCATAGTCGCCGGCGGCAATGGCCAGCTCACTCCCGAGAAGGTCGCCGGGTTCGATGGGGTGCTGCAGGATGGGCAAGTCATCATCTGCCAGCTTGAAGTGCCGCTGGCGACTGTGGGCTACACCCTCAAGCGCGGGCGCGAACTGGGCAAGACGGTGATCCTCAATCCGGCGCCGGCCAGTGGCCCGCTGCCAGCGCAGTGGTATGGCGCGATCGACTACCTGATTCCCAACGAGAGCGAGGCTTCGGCCTTGAGCGGGGTAGCGGTGGACTCCCTGGAGAGCGCTGAAGTGGCTGCCGGTCGCTTGATCGCTGCGGGTGCTGGCAAGGTGATCATCACCCTCGGTGCACAGGGCTCGCTGTTTGCCGATGGCCAGCGTTTCGAGCATTTCCCGGCGCCCAGGGTCAAGGCAATCGATACCACGGCGGCCGGGGACACCTTTGTCGGCGGATTTGCCGCGGCCCTGGCTGCCGGCAAGAGCGAAGCCGAGGCCATCCGCTTTGGCCAGGTGGCTGCGGCGCTGTCGGTGACGCGCGCCGGTGCGCAACCTTCCATTCCCACGCTGTCCGACGTTCAGGCGTTTATCCCTTCATGAAAAAGACACCTTTGCTCAACATTGCCCTGTCACGCTTGATCGCGTCCCTGGGCCACGGCGATATCGTGGTGATCGGCGATGCCGGCCTGCCGGTGCCCCCGGGCGTGGAGTTGATCGACCTGGCGCTGACCCACGGCGTTCCCGACTTTCTCACTACCTTGAAGGTGTTGCTCAGCGAGATGCAGGTGGAGCGTCATGTGCTGGCCGAAGAAATTCTGCTCAAGCAGCCTACGCCGCTGGCGGCGCTTGAAGGCATGACCGCCGGTGGTGAGCTGGGGCAGCGGCAGCTCATGAACCACGAGGATTTCAAGGTGCTCAGCCGCCAGGCCCGTGCGGTGATCCGCACCGGGGAGTGCCAGCCGTATTGCAATATCGCCCTGATTGCCGGGGTGACCTTCTAGGCCGCTGTCGGGCCTTTTCCATCTTGCACAAGGAGTGCGCCATGCGCCGCTATGCTCAGTTGTTTCACCACTGGTTCCGGAGTCTGCTGCTTTTGTCTCTGCTCACTGCTACCGGCGCTCAGGCGGCGGAAAAAATCGATCTGATCATCGACACCGATCCGGGGGCCGACGATGTGGTAGCCCTGCTGTTCGCCCTGGCTTCCCCCGAGGAGCTGCAGATCCGCGCCCTGACCACGGTGGCGGGCAACGTGCGGTTGGACAAGACCTCGCGCAATGCGCGTCTGGCCCGTGAGTGGGCGGGGCGCGAGGAGGTGCCGGTATACGCCGGAGCGCCCAAGCCGCTGCTGCGTACCCCCATCTATGCCGAGAATATCCATGGCAAGGAAGGCATTTCCGGGGTGACGGTGCACGAGCCCAAGGCGCCTCTGGCCAAGGGCAATGCGATCAACTACCTGATCGATACGCTGCGGGCGGCCAAGCCCCACAGCATCACCATCGCCATGCTCGGCCCGC
The DNA here is from genome assembly GCF_024810175.1 of Pseudomonas sp. BIGb0176. Lineage (NCBI taxonomy): Bacteria > Pseudomonadati > Pseudomonadota > Gammaproteobacteria > Pseudomonadales > Pseudomonadaceae > Pseudomonas > Pseudomonas sp. BIGb0176. The sequence goes on along the minus strand of NZ_JANUEC010000001.1, from coordinate 2,415,910 downwards.
AGACCAACCTGGCGCTGGCGCTGATCCAGGCACCGGACATCACCCAGGGCATCAAGGAAGTGGTGGTCATGGGCGGTGCGCACTTCAACGGTGGCAACATCACGCCGGTGGCCGAGTTCAACCTGTTCGCCGACCCCCAGGCGGCCGAAGTGGTGCTCAAGAGCGGCGTCAAACTGACCTATCTGCCGCTGGACGTGACCCACAAGGTGCTGACCAGCGATGCGCGGCTGCAGAAGATCGCGGCGTTGAACAACAACGCCAGCAAGGTGGTGGGGGACATCCTCAACGAGTACGTCAAGGGTGACATGGAGCACTACGGTATTCCCGGCGGCCCGGTGCATGACGCTACAGTGATTGCCTACCTGCTCAAGCCCGAGCTGTTCACCGGCCGTCAAGCCAATATGGTCATCGACAGCCGCGAGGGGCCGACCTTCGGCCAGACCATCGTCGATTGGTACGACGGCCTGAAGCAGGAAAAGAACGTGTTCTGGGTTGAGAACGGCGATGCCCAGGGCTTCTTCGACTTGCTCACCGAGCGCCTGGCGCGTCTCAAGTAAACCTTGCCCCCGCAGGTACCTGCCTGCGGGGTTCTATTCCCGTTCCGGGTCCTGTACGCCCAGGTGGTCGGCCGGGTATTTCTCGAAGACTTGTTCAATGAAGGCTCGGGCGGACTGGGTGCCCAGTTCCTTGACCAGCAGGTCTATGCCAATGATCGCCAGCTCCTCCGGGCTCCCCGGGCTGTAGGAGCATTGGCCCTGGGGCCATTTGGCTTTGATGTCGGCGTCGATACTCACGGTGGCCATGAAAGTCTCACGAATTCGGATAAGGCGGGCGCCAGGGCAGGGCTCTGGGCGGGTAGTTGCTGCGTCGCAGAGTTAACCATGTTGCCGGGCGTTTGGCACTCCGACTTAGGCATCAGGCGAGTGCTGTGCGACACTGCGGCTTTTCCTGTGCTCAAGGAAGCCTCCGTGCAAATCGATTTGAACCAGCCTGATGCCCTGACCCTGGAGGCGGTGCGTCAGCTGCTGGCGTCTGCCAGCGACAACGTGCATACCCAGTTGCGCGTGAGCAAAACCGGAATTGCCTATATCTCTTCGGGGGTAGTGGGCGGTGCCGAGATAGAAGGTTTGCTGTTTCGCCTGGAAACCTGGGCGGCCGGCTCCGGGTATGTCGGCAAGGTGGCTGCCGCCGACGAGGTCTGGGTGATGCAGATCTTCAATGCGCTCAAGCAGAACTGGCCCAAGCCGGCGTTCGACTACATCGACATCTATTGAGCGTCGTTCATATCCGGTGACGATTGTCCCGTGAAAGAGTGGCACCGGCTGAGGCAGACTTGCCCGCTGTTCACCTGATACGGCAAATGGCCATTTGTTTTGAAACCAAAAGCCAAATCGGCTGTCGCACGATCTCTGCTTAATTTTGAAAAGGAGGCTTCATGCCTTGGAAGCTCGCTTCATTCGGAACCTTGTTGGCCGCTGTCGTCCTTGGTGGGTGCAGCACTGGCGGGGCGACAAAGGAGCCTGTGGCCGCTGAGTCCGGGCACACTCGTTGTGAGGCATCGGCCGCCGAATTCGCTGTCGGCAAGAAGGCTTCTCCCGAGTTGCTCGAGCAGGCCCGTACACGCGCAGGAGCGCAGTACGCACGGTTCCTCAAGCCCAACGACATGATCACCCTGGAGTACCGCTCGGATCGCCTGAACCTGAACACTGATGCCGGCCTGGTGGTGACCCGGGTCAACTGTGGTTGAGGGCTGAGGCCTTTGGATCACGCATAAAAAACCCCGTCACATGGACGGGGTTTTTTTAGCTCGCTGAGAAATTACTCAGGGCGAACTTGTGCAGCTTGCATACCCTTTTGGCCTTTCTCAGCCACGAAGGAAACGGTCTGGCCTTCTTTCAGGCTTTTGAAACCGTCGCTTTCAATAGCTTTGAAGTGTACGAACAGGTCGTCACCGCCACCTTGAGGAGTGATGAAGCCGAAGCCTTTTTCATCGTTGAACCATTTTACGGTGCCGGTTTGGCGATTAGACATGGTGTATCTCCAAGAAACATATATTTTCAGTAGTGCTGTGCTGCTCAGGCCAACTGGGCACACCGAGCTATCATAGTCGAAATGTTCGGCTTGGGAGCCCCCCAGAGGCGCTCTTTGCCCGATGTACCTGTGTATTTTGCCATCTGAGTTGGCTGCAGGCCCCGGTTTAAGGGGCTTTGGCGTAAAACAGAGGGTAATAAAAAAACCCGTAAAAGCTGCGTAAATTGTGAAAAAGACCGCGTTTCAGGCTCTGTGGCGAGCACTGGCGCAGCCTGTTCCGGGCATCAGCAGCTTATTTGACCACCCGGCAAGCAGCGATGGCGTCCAATGCTCGGGTTCGCAGATCTGCGCTGGGTTGCTTGGTTTTGCTCATCAGCTCCTTGATCTCCTCGGTGGTGAATTTTTCATTTAGCTTGTCGGCGCCGCAGGCACAGTGCTTTTCGGCGCTCTTGGCGTCGATGTTCTGGCTGGCCGCCGCGGTGCAGTCCTTCATGTAGTCGGCGCGTGCTCCGGCAGGCCATGCCGCCTGTGCACTCAAAGGCAGTAGCAGGGTGAGCGGTGCGGCAAGGGCGAGCAGTTTGATAAGGCGCATGAGTCGGGTTCTCCTGAAGTCGGTAGCAAGGACGACGATTCTCCGGTTATTTGAGGCTCGACGTACATCTCAAGTTCACTTTCAACAATAAAAGACTGTAAACCAGGCTCGCGATAATTTGCTGCACGGCGATTGCGATGTATCTGTGCTAGCATGCCCGGCTTCGGTGTTTTCAAGCTTTGGGCCTTTTCTAGCCCTTGCCGTCTATGCCTCATTAATCTTGATGTGAACCCCAGTCACTCTGGTTCGGTTTTTCGGTTGGCCGCAAGGCTCTTGCCACTGTGAGGCAGGCGTTCGTAGCAGAACGGCCGGACTGAATCGCGTACTGGCTCATCCCAACCCACGTGACCTTTGGTAGGGGTCACCACTAGGAGAGGAGGCGCCATGCCCACTATTACTCTTCCCGACGGCAGTCAACGTTCATTCGATCATGCAGTATCCGTAGCCGAGGTCGCCGCTTCCATTGGCGCGGGCCTGGCCAAGGCCACATTGGCTGGCAAGGTCAATGGCAAGCTGGTCGACGCCTGCGACGTGATCGACGGCGATGCAACCCTGCAAATCATCACGCCAAAGGACGAAGAGGGGCTGGAGATCATTCGCCACTCTTGCGCTCACTTGGTGGGGCATGCGGTCAAGCAGTTGTATCCGACCGCGAAAATGGTCATCGGTCCGGTCATCGATGAAGGCTTCTATTACGACATCGCCTATGAGCGTCCTTTCACGCCTGAGGATATGGCCGCCATCGAGCAGCGCATGCAGCAGCTGATCGAGAAGGACTACGACGTGATCAAGAAGGTCACGCCGCGCGCCGAAGTGATCGAGGTGTTCAAGGCCCGTGGCGAGGACTACAAGCTGCGTTTGGTCGAAGACATGCCGAACGAGCAAGCGATGGGCCTGTACTACCACGAAGAATATGTCGACATGTGCCGCGGTCCGCACGTGCCGAACACGCGTTTCCTGAAGTCCTTCAAGCTGACCAAGTTGTCCGGTGCCTACTGGCGCGGTGATGCCAAGAACGAGCAGTTGCAGCGGATCTACGGTACTGCCTGGGCGGACAAGAAGCAGCTCGCTGCCTACATCCAGCGTATCGAAGAGGCCGAGAAGCGCGATCATCGCAAGATCGGCAAGCGCCTGGGCCTGTTCCATACCCAGGAAGAAGCGCCGGGCATGGTGTTCTGGCACCCTAATGGCTGGACCCTGTACCAGGTGCTCGAGCAGTACATGCGCAAGGTGCAGCGTGACAACGGTTACCTGGAGATCAAGACTCCGCAGGTGGTTGACCGCAGTCTCTGGGAAAAATCCGGGCACTGGGCCAACTACGCCGAGAACATGTTCACCACCGAGTCGGAAAGCCGCGACTACGCAATCAAGCCGATGAACTGCCCTTGCCACGTGCAGGTGTTCAATCAGGGCCTGAAGAGCTACCGCGAGCTGCCGATGCGCCTGGCCGAGTTCGGTGCCTGCCACCGTAATGAACCCTCGGGCGCTCTGCACGGCATCATGCGTGTGCGTGGCTTCACTCAGGATGATGCTCACATCTTCTGTACTGAAGACCAGATGCAGGCCGAGTCTGCGGCGTTCATCAAGCTGACCATGGATGTCTATGCCGACTTCGGCTTCAAGGACATCGAGATGAAGCTGTCCACTCGCCCTGAAAAGCGCGTGGGCTCCGATGATCTGTGGGATCGTGCGGAAAGCGCACTGGCAGCGGCTCTGGATAGCGCCGGCCTGCCATACGACCTGCAGCCGGGCGAGGGCGCATTCTACGGTCCGAAGATCGAGTTCTCGCTGAAGGACTGCCTGGGTCGTGTCTGGCAGTGCGGTACCTTGCAGTTGGACTTCAACCTGCCGATCCGTCTGGGTGCCGAGTACGTTTCCGAAGACAACAGCCGTAAGCATCCGGTGATGTTGCACCGGGCGATCCTCGGTTCCTTCGAGCGTTTTGTCGGGATTCTGATCGAGCATTACGAGGGTGCATTCCCTGCGTGGCTGGCTCCGACTCAGGCCGTGGTGATGAATATCACTGATAAACAGGCAGATTTTGCCCTCGAAGTGGAAAAAACACTCAATCAAAGCGGATTTCGTGCCAAGTCCGACTTGAGAAATGAAAAGATCGGCTTTAAAATCCGCGAGCATACTTTGCTCAAGGTTCCCTATCTCTTGGTTATTGGAGATCGGGAGGTCGAGATGCAGACTGTCGCTGTGCGTACCCGTGAAGGTGAAGACCTGGGCTCGATGCCTGTCGCCCAATTCTCGGCGTTCCTCGCACAAGCGGTTTCCCGGCGTGGTCGCCAAGATTCGGAGTAATTATTATTAAGCGTGATATGAGACAAGATAAACGAGCTGCACCGAAAGCCCCGATCAACGAGAATATCTCGGCACGCGAGGTTCGGTTAATTGGCGCTGACGGCGAGCAGATTGGCATCGTCTCGATTGATGAAGCGCTTCGTATAGCTGAAGAAGCCAAGCTGGATCTGGTGGAAATTTCCGCCGACGCAGTCCCACCTGTTTGCCGGGTGATGGATTACGGCAAGTCGATCTTCGAAAAGAAGAAGCAGATTGCTGCTGCGAAGAAGAACCAGAAGCAGATTCAGGTTAAAGAAATCAAGTTTCGTCCAGGGACGGAGGAAGGGGATTACCAGGTAAAACTGCGCAACCTGGTACGTTTCCTGAGTGACGGGGACAGGGCCAAGGTATCCTTGCGATTCCGCGGCCGTGAGATGGCCCACCAGGAGCTGGGGATGGAACTCCTCAAGCGGGTTGAAGCTGACCTGCAAGAGTACGGTTCGGTCGAACAGCATCCTAAGATGGAAGGACGCCAGCTGATCATGGTCATCGCCCCGAAAAAGAAGAAGTAATCAACAGGGCACGGCAGGCCTTCTGATTATGTTTATCAACTGAATGCGGAGTATCCGAACATGCCAAAGATGAAAACCAAAAGTGGTGCTGCTAAGCGGTTTCTGAAAACTGCTAACGGTATCAAGCACAAGCACGCTTTCAAGAGCCACATCCTGACCAAAATGTCGACCAAGCGTAAGCGTCAACTGCGCGGTAGCAGCTTGCTGCATCCGTCTGACGTGGCAAAAGTCGAGCGCATGCTGCGCCTTCGTTAATTTTTGGATCAAGAATAGAGGAAGTAACTCATGGCTCGTGTAAAGCGTGGCGTCATTGCCCGTAAACGTCACAAAAAAATTCTGAAACTTGCTAAAGGCTACTACGGCGCTCGCTCGCGCGTATTCCGTGTTGCCAAGCAAGCGGTAATCAAGGCAGGCCAATACGCCTACCGTGACCGTCGTCAGAAAAAACGTCAGTTCCGCGCTCTGTGGATTGCTCGTATCAACGCTGGTGCTCGTAATAACGGCCTGTCGTACAGCCGTCTGATCGCTGGCCTGAAAAAGGCGTCCATCGAGATCGACCGTAAGGTTCTGGCTGATCTGGCAGTGAACGAAAAAGCGGCGTTTGCTGCGATTGTCGAGAAAGCTAAAGCCACCTTGGCTTAAGTACCCCCGACAGTCATCCGGGCTCACCTTTCGTGAGCCCAGATGTTAAACGTCATAAATAGGGGAAGAGCCTTCAAGCTCTTCCCCTATTTTGTATCTGGAGTCTGTACATGGAAAACCTGGATGCGCTGGTTTCTCAAGCACTTGAGGCCGTGCAACACGCTGAAGACATCAATGCCCTGGAACAGATCCGGGTTCACTTCCTTGGCAAGAAGGGCGAGCTGACTCAGGTGATGAAGACCCTGGGCAACCTGCCTGCCGAAGAGCGTCCGCAAGTCGGTGCGCTGATCAACGTTGCCAAGGAGCGTGTAACAGAGGTTCTCAATGCTCGCAAAGCGGCTTTCGAGGAGGCGGAACTCAGCGCCAAGCTCGCCGCCGAGTGCATTGACGTCACTCTGCCGGGCCGTGGCCAGACCTCGGGCGGTCTGCACCCGATTACGCGGACCCTGGAGCGTATCGAACAGTTCTTCACTCATATTGGCTATGGCATCGCCGAAGGCCCTGAGGTTGAAGACGACTATCACAACTTTGAAGCGCTCAACATCCCAGGCCACCACCCGGCCCGGTCGATGCACGACACCTTCTATTTCAACGCGAACATGTTGTTGCGCACCCACACCTCGCCGGTACAGGTCCGCACCATGGAGTCGCAGCAGCCGCCGATTCGCATTGTCTGCCCAGGCCGTGTGTACCGTAGCGACTCCGATATCACTCACTCGCCGATGTTTCACCAGGTCGAAGGCCTGCTGGTCGATCGTGACATCAATTTTGCCGACCTGAAGGGCACGATCGAAGAGTTCCTGCGGGTGTTCTTCGAGAAGGAACTGGCGGTGCGTTTCCGTCCTTCGTACTTCCCGTTCACCGAGCCTTCCGCCGAAGTCGATATGGAATGCGTGATGTGCAGCGGTAAAGGCTGCCGGGTCTGCAAGCAGACTGGCTGGCTGGAAGTCATGGGATGCGGCATGGTTCATCCGAATGTGCTGCGTATGTCCGGGATCGATCCGGAAGAGTTCCAAGGCTTTGCCTTCGGCATGGGCGCCGAGCGTCTGGCCATGCTGCGTTACGGTGTCAATGACTTGCGCCTGTTCTTCGACAACGACTTGCGGTTCCTTGCGCAATTTCGCTAGTCGCGCGTCCGTAACGAATCTATTAGGAGAGCAGGATGAAATTCAGTGAACAATGGCTGCGCGGCTGGGTTAGCCCGCAGGTAAGTCGTGACGAGCTGGTAGCCCGTCTATCGATGGCCGGTCTTGAGGTCGACAGCGTAACGCCGGCCGCCGGTGATTTCAGTGGCGTGGTAGTGGGCGAGGTGTTGAGCACCGAGCAACACCCGGATGCCGACAAGCTGCGCGTTTGCCAGGTCAGCAATGGTTCGGAGACCTTCCAGGTTGTCTGCGGCGCGCCGAACGTGCGCCCGGGCCTGAAGGTCCCGTTCGCCATGATCGGTGCCCAGTTGCCGGGCGACTTCAAGATCAAGAAGGCCAAGCTGCGTGGCGTGGAATCCAACGGCATGCTGTGCTCCCAGGCTGAGCTGCAAATCGGTGAGGGCAATGACGGCCTCATGGAGTTGCCGGTCGATGCGCCGGTGGGTGAGGACGTTCGCACCTACCTGAGCCTGGACGATGCCAGCATCGAGGTCGACCTGACCCCTAACCGCGGGGACTGCCTGTCCCTGGCCGGCATGGCCCGTGAAGTGGGTGCCTTGTACGCGGCCAAGGTGCAGCGTCCGGAAGTGCCGGCGATTCCTGCGGCGCATGACGAAGTGCGTCCAGTGGAAGTGCTGGCTCCGGCTGCCTGCCCACGTTACCTGGGGCGTGTCGTCCGCAATGTCGACCTGTCCAAGCCTACTCCGCTGTGGATGGTCGAGCGCCTGCGTCGCGCCGATGTGCGCAGTATCGATGCTGCAGTGGACATCACCAACTACGTGATGCTCGAACTGGGCCAGCCGCTGCATGCCTTCGATCTCGCCGAGATCAATGGCGGCATCCGTGTACGAATGGCTGAAGAGGGCGAGAAGCTGGTATTGCTCGACGGTCAGGAAGTGACCCTGCGCAGCGATACCCTGGTGATTGCCGACCATACCCGAGCCCTGGCGATTGCCGGCGTGATGGGGGGGGAGCACAGTGGTGTCACCGCCAATACCCGTGACGTATTTCTGGAAAGTGCCTTCTTCGACCAGATCGCGGTTGCTGGCAAGGCGCGTTCCTATGGCCTGCATACCGATGCTTCCCATCGCTATGAGCGTGGTGTGGACTGGCAGCTTGCTCGCGAAGCCATGGAGCGGGCTACTGGCTTGCTGCTGGAAATCACGGGCGGCGACGCGGGGCCGATCATTGAAACGCTCAGCGAGCAGCATCTGCCATCCGTTGCGCCTGTCACCTTGCGCGCTGAACGCATCACTCAGATGCTGGGCATGGAAATCGACGGCCTCGAGGTAGAGCGTTTGCTCACCGCCCTGGGCCTGACTGTAACTGCCGATGGGGCAGGGCAGTGGCGTGTTGAGGTGCCGAGCCATCGCTTCGATATCAGTCTTGAGGTTGACCTGATCGAAGAGCTGGCACGTCTTTATGGTTACAACCGTCTTCCGGTTCGCTATCCGCAGGCTCGTCTGGCGCCTCAAGCCAAGGCCGAGGCCGAGGGTGACCTGCCTGCTTTGCGTCGTTTGCTGGTTGCTCGTGGTTATCAGGAAGCGATCACCTACAGCTTCATCGATCCGAAGCTGTTCGAACTGTTCAACCCAGGCGTCGAACCGCTGTTGCTGGCCAATCCGATTTCGGCCGACATGGCAGCCATGCGTTCCTCTCTGTGGCCGGGCCTGGTCAAGGCGCTTCAGCACAACCTGAACCGTCAGCAGGACCGTGTCCGCATGTTTGAAAGCGGCCTGCGTTTTGTTGGTCAGCTGGAAGGTTTGAAGCAGCAGCCGATGCTGGCAGGTGTTGTATGTGGCAGCCGCTTGCCTGAAGGCTGGGCGCAAGGTCGCGATGGCGTGGACTTCTTCGACGTCAAGGCGGATGTCGAAGCGGTACTGGGTTTTGCCGGTGCTCTTGATGCATTCACCTTTGTGCCGGGCAAGCATCCAGCGCTTCATCCTGGTCAGACGGCTCGCATCGAGCGTGACGGTCGTGAAGTCGGTTTCCTGGGGGCCATTCACCCAGAGCTGGCGAAGAATCTCGGTCTGGACCGCCCTGTCTATGTGTTTGAACTGGTCCTGAGTGAAGTGGCTCAAGGGCGTTTGCCGAAATTCCATGAGCTGTCGCGCTTCCCGGAAGTGCGTCGCGACCTGGCATTGCTGGCGGATCGTGACGTGGCGGCCAGCGCCGTTCTGGACGTAATCCGTGAAAATGCAGGTGAGTGGCTGACAGACCTCAGGCTGTTTGACGTCTATCAGGGTAAAGGCATTGATCCTCATAGAAAAAGCCTTGCCGTCGGCTTGACCTGGCAGCATCCATCGCGCACTCTTAACGACGATGAGGTGAACTCTACGACGCAAAATATCCTCACCTCGCTCGAACAAAGGTTGAACGCCACGTTAAGGAAGTGACGTATGGGGGCTCTGACGAAAGCTGAAATGGCCGAACGTCTCTACGAAGAGCTAGGCCTGAATAAACGCGAGGCCAAGGAATTGGTCGAGCTATTCTTTGAAGAAATCAGGCACGCTCTCGAAGATAACGAACAGGTCAAATTGTCCGGTTTCGGTAACTTCGACCTTCGGGATAAACGCCAGCGTCCTGGCCGCAACCCGAAAACGGGTGAAGAAATCCCGATCACGGCGCGCCGTGTGGTCACCTTTCGTCCAGGGCAGAAGTTGAAGGCCCGAGTTGAGGCTTATGCTGGAACCAAGTCATAACGACGAGCTCCCGGTCATTCCGGGCAAGCGCTACTTCACCATTGGTGAGGTCAGTGAGCTCTGTGCGGTCAAGCCGCATGTGCTGCGTTATTGGGAGCAGGAGTTTCCTCAACTCAACCCCGTCAAGCGCCGCGGAAATCGCCGGTATTATCAGCGCCAGGATGTGCTGATGATCCGGCAGATCCGCGCGTTGCTTTATGACCAGGGGTTCACCATCGGCGGGGCGCGTCTGCGTCTTTCCGGTGATGAGGCCAAAGACGATACGACCCAGTACAAGCAACTGATCCGTCAGATGATCTCTGAGCTGGAAGATGTGCTTGTGGTGCTAAAAAAGTAATTCTCTGTTTTAAATACTTCCACTTTTCAAAAGCTTGCGGTATATTCCTCAACGTTTCCTGAGAAGTGAAACAGATTTCACGCCTAGTCGGGGCGTAGCGCAGTCCGGTAGCGCACTAGCATGGGGTGCTAGGGGTCGAGTGTTCGAATCACTCCGTCCCGACCATATTCCTAAAAGAGATCAAGCACTTAGCGGCTTGATCTCTTTTTCCGTTTAGAGGCGGTGCAAACTGATTGCGCTGGCGGTAGTTGAATTTCGTGCCCCGGTGGTTTTCTCATCGTTCCGTTGGGCATTTAGATAGAGACGCAAACAGCTCTCTGTCACAGGTCGGTACCCCCTTTCTCCTCCCATTCCTATACCAGGCTGGCATTCATTGGATGTTCGGTGTGGTCATGGCTGTTGTAGTGGCCGTCATTCCACGCTGCACACCCAACGATGATTATTCCGGTATGGCGCACGAATGAAGGTCACATCCGTAAGCAGGATCATGCCTTTGTCCTGCAGGACTTCAGTCAATTCAACAAGTGTCTCTGCTTCGATAGTCATTGCTGTTACCTCGTCAGATTTACTGTGTTCATAGTTGTGGACTGAATCCGCGCTCGTGGAATTCAATTTTTCTGCGCGGTTGATTGGGTTCCCAAGGCGTAGCTATGACCGGGTTCCAATCTGGGGCTTGGTGCCCGGATTGATGAGCGGGTTCGGCCTGCCTTGCTAGGTTTCGGCTCGATGGGGGGAGGGCGCACGGGTGGCAACTACTCCTGCCACGTCCATGACTTGGCGCTTGTTACGGCTGGCTCACGCAGACTAGTGGAGGGTGGCAATGCGCCGGTTTTCGCCAATCCTGATTCGGTCCAGCGCTCGGTTGAGTGCGTCCAGGGCATTGAGCAGGGCTTGTGCCTCGGTTTCCCGACCCTGACCCCAGAGGCGCTCGGCCATCTTGTTCAAGGCCTGGATGGAGCGCTCGATATCGGCGGCAGTGACTGCCTTGGCATCCTCCGGCTCTTTTCTAGGCATGGGCTGAGGCCTCGATTCTGGTTTGTTGGCGAACTGGATGATGGGTTTGCCAGTGTTCGATGGAGGGCTGTTTCCGGTTCGGTCTGGCGAGATTCATGGAAGGCCTGTCACTGACGACATTTCAAGGCCGCGGCTTGTATGTCGGAGGCGCTACCGACGTTGACGACGCTCATGCTGTCGGCGCCAAGTTCGGCTGCTTTATTGAAGGCCATATTCAGCGCGTCCCCATTGGAGGAGCCCTTCACGGTAAATGCCGTCAGAACCTTGCAGGCCTGTGCCGAGGAGGCCGTCACCAGATCGACCTGCCTTCCTGCTTCCGTCAGTTGTGTGGTGCAAGCCGAGACCGAAGCCGCAGCGACGACAAGCAAGACAAGGCCACGCAGATTACGCATCACTGAACACTCCTGTCGACGAGGTTGTCGGCCTATCCCGGCCAGCCAGCCCCGGGCAATCATCGCGAGTACATCGCCCACCAGAACACATGGCCCAGGATCGAGATCTGCTGTTCCTGGATTTCGGCGAAGCTATAGTCTTCGTCTGGATGTTCATCCCGATTGAAGCTGCGCAGGCGCAGCCCGACCGGCAAACGGTAAACCTGCTTCACGCGCAACTGGCCATTGTGGTTGAGTGCATACATCTCCCCGTCGACTACATCCTTCAGGGCATTCCTGCCGACGTTCACGCCAACGGTTGCGCCGTCGCGCAGCACCGGGACCATGCTGTTGCCGCTGACCGACACGCACTTGGCGTTGTTGAACTGTACGCCGTTCTGACGCAGATCTTTCTTGAAGAAGCGCAGCCGGGCGGTATCGCTTTCTTCGATGACAAACCGGCCCGAGCCTGCAGCCAGCTCCACCTCGTGAAGAAAGGGGACGTAGACCTCGTTGTCATCGAGCGGGGTCGCATCGTCCCAGGTCTCGATATCGTCCAAATGCACGCTTGGCTGGGTGCGTGCCGATGCGGTATCCGCGGCCTTGAGCATTTCTCCAACGCCTTCAGCGAGCCACATGGAGGAAACGCCGCATACCGAGGCAATCTGGGCGACAAAGGCCGTGGCCTTCGATTTGCCACGTTCCAGGTCGGAGATTGAGGTTTGGGTCAGGCCGGCACGTTCAGCGAGCTCTGTTTGATTGAGCTGGGCGTGGCGACGAGCTGTTTTGAGTCGATCTTTAAATTCCATCCGCCCAGTATTACGGGGGTTCCCATAAGCTTGCAAATGGGTATTCCTATATTGTACTATATGGGTGTTCCCGTAAGGGCGTCAGGCAGATAATCAAATGGATTTGCAGATGTTAAAAGAATGCAGATGTGGAAGTTGCAATCGACTTCTCGCTCGAGTGGGCGAGTTTACTGAGCTCCAGATCAAATGTTCCCGCTGTGGAACCTTGAATCATGTAAAAGCCGCGAGTCTCGAGCTATCGCCAGGAGCGGCCAGGTGTGACAGCGGCGTCGGTCATTGAGCCTGTGATGCAACGGCTCGTCCGGGCCAGAGGCCCGAACTGCTGTTGCATGACGGTTCCAGGCCGCGCGTAGCGCTGTCGCAGTCATTATTGGAATGGGTGGAGCTCTCACGCCGTGGCGGTCATAACTGCGCGTTGAAGCTATCGCCCCCTTCGTGAAAGCCAAGAGCTTCGATTTCCTCGCCTTTGAGCGACATGCAGGCGGAATCCTCCGCATCCATCATTCGACTCAATAGGTAACAACATGGCTTGGATTCGATACGACTTTACCGATAACGGCTCTTCTGTACTGCCGGCTCGCTACTACATGGCGCCGAACCAGTATCTTCAATCCCCCAACAAGCGCTTCAAGCTGCTCTTCCAGCCCGATGGCAACCTGGCACTGTATGACGGCGCCCAGTTGGCATGGGTGGCTGACCAGAACACGCCGTTCACCAACGTGAGCAAGGGCAACAAGAAAGATCCGATGATGGTCTTCATGAACTACGGCTTTGTCCTGGATGACCCGCTGCGTGGCCGTATCTGGTCGACCACTCCGAGTGACCCCACCATGGGTTCGCGCGAAGATGCCTCGCTGCGTGCGTTCACCCAGCTTCAGGACGACGGGAACATCGTCACTGTCGACACCATCCCGCACTGGTATGCGCCCAATGGTCGTGTATTCACCCCGGCGGTGGGTACGGCAATGATCATCAGCGGTCCGGCCGAGCTGGTACCGGGCCAGCTCTACAGCGCTGGCGATCACGCTCTGGTCTTCCAGGGCGATGGCAACCTGGTGGTGTACGGGCCGAACTGGAGCGTGGTCTGGGCGACCTATACCCAGAACAAAGGTGGTGTGCGCTGCGTCATGCAGGCAGACGGCAACCTGGTGATCTACGCCGCGAACAATGCGGTCGTCTGGCAGAGCGGCACGGCTGGTCACCCCGGCGCAACCATCCGCCTGCAGGCCAACGGCAGTTTCACGATAGTGACCGAGCGGCCGATCTGGGCCCGCTTCGGCTATACCCCGACCATCAAGCCGCCGCGTGTGTTCTACCCCGATCACAAGTGGAAAACCGGTAGCTACACCTGGGACAACGTGTTCTAACGGCCTGCAAGAGGCCCCGCGACGATGCGGGGCTTCTACAGGCTTCACTCAAGGGCCCGGCAGGCTTGTTCTGCCGGGCTCTGCCCATTGGTGGCGCAGATTGAACGGGGTCACGAACGGGCAAGCGACAGCTGGCCTTCAAAGGCCGTGCGTTCAACCTTGAAAAACAGATTCTCCTGAGTACCGCCATTCACCTGCTTCAGGACGGTGTGCGACAACTGCCCGCCGATTTTCTCCATGGCTCGCTGTGAGCGGATATTCGAACCCGCAACATGGAACCAGACGGTGTCGACCCACTGAAAGGCGTGCCCGAGCATCAGGTACTTGAGTTCCTTGTTGGCACTGCCCCCCCATTTTTCGCGCGCCAGAAAGGTGTAGCCGATGGCAACTTCACGCTGGTCCTCGTTGAACTCGTAGTAGCGGGAGCTGCCTGCAACCTTGCCGCTGTCGCGGTCGATCACGATCAGGGTGCTCTTGGCCGCCAGTGCGTCGTCGTACCATTGGCGAAATACCGGCTCCTGATAGCGGGTCGAGCTTTGGTGCTGAGCCCAGATCAAGGGATCGCAGGCGACGCCATACAGCGCCGCGAAGTCCACGGCCTCAAGTGGGCGCAGTTCAAGTGATTCACCAACGAGCAGGGGCGAGAGGGGCAGCGATTGCATCAGTGATCTCCAAAGGACGAATGCATCTGTTTCGTTGCGCGAGGCTTGCTGGATGAGCAATATGCTCCGGTTGCATCACGGCTACGCGGGAGCCGGAACCTTAACAAGGCTCTGGCAGGCCTGAATAGCGCGGCACGGCTGCTGTTGGCCGCGAGTATCCCTGATCGGCCTGTGGCGCATCACCTGGTCAACCCCGCGCAATACTCAACAAGCGCGCAATCGCTCTGAGCACATCAATGGATGGCAACGCGACGATGAAATACCCCATTAGCCTGTTGGCATGCACGCTCTTACTGGCCTCGCCCGCGTGGGCGCAGGGCAAGCGGGTGATTCCCGGTAGCGAGCAGGTCGAGGCGGGTTATCTCTCGTCGCAATTGTTGCTGAAGCCCTGTACGGACGTGACGACGCTGGGCTTCAGCGCGGACGACAGCGCCCTGCACGATGCCGCCGCCGCGCGCCAGGCCTTGCCTGCGGGAACCTGCAACGACGCAGCGCTGGTGGAGAAACTGTTCAAGGCGCGCTTTGTGCAGTACGGCTCGATCACGCAGGTGTTCACCCCCTGGCAATTGGCACGGCAGGTCGATAGGCAGAACCGCGCCATCAGCCGTTGCCCGGATACCCGATGCCTGGGCCGCGAGCTGGATGCAGTGATTGCCGCGCTGGCGCCGGTGTATCTCGGCGCCCGCCGGGCCTGGCCCAGGGGCAAGGGGCTGTGCGCCAGCGAGCCGGTGGACAGCCCGGCGAACCAGGCCCTGGCGGTTCTGGGGGCCGACACCCGTCAGCAGATCAATGCGCAATGCGCACAGGAGGGGGTGATTGCCACAACCTGCCACGGCCCCCATGGCCAATTGCTGTTCTTGAGCTGTGGCATGAGCGGCAATCAGGTCAACTCAAGCCAATGGCTTTATCGTGCCGGCAAGGCACACGCCGAGCCGCTGTTCGCCGTCGAGGATGGTCCCCTGGGCGTACTGGCGACTTCCTGCAACGGCATGCCCGACCTGATGACCAGTGCACGGGTCAGTGCCGGGGAGCACAACGACACCTTCTACCGGTACGACGGCAAGGCCTATCAGCAGGTGTATTCCTACATCAGCACCTTTGTCGGTATCGATGCCAACGGCAATGACCTGGCCATCGCCCAGGCCGGAGCACTGGCCAAGGTCACGTGCCGCTAGGGGCGCGCATTGCTCACAGCGCGCGGCAAAGATCAAGATTGACCTCCCTGGCCGACGCCCAGAAGATGCGGCCCTTCGTATCCAGTCTCGGGAGAGGGCATGCAGGCTCATGACGCTTACTTCACTATCGACGCCGAGGCGCTGCAGGACCGCTCCCTGGCCGAGCTGGCCGCCGGGCAGCCGCTGCCGCTGCGCTGCGCTGGACCTGAGGGGCCAGGACCTGTCCCGCATCAGCCTGCCCGGGGCCTGGTTCGAACGCTGCCTGCTGACCGGCGCCGATCTCACCGCGGCCAACCTGATCAATACCCGCTGGACCAGCTGCCGCGGCGGCCAGGCCAACCTGCGTTCTGCAGTGCTTACCGATGCCCGTTTCGAACGCTGTGACCTGAACAACACGCAATGGCAGCGCAGCAAGGTGGCCCATGCAAGCTTCGATGGCTGCAAGCTCACCGGCGCCCACTTCGGCGACGTGTCGGCCCTGGGCCTGAGCTTTTCCGACTGCCTGCTCAACAGCGCCATGCTCTCGGGCATCTCGTTCTACAAGTCGCAGTTGCACAACATCGATTTCAGCGAAGCCGACCTGACCTACTGCGACTTTCGCAAGGCGGTGTTTGTCGACGGCGGCAGCCTGTCCATGGCCCGGGTCAACAATGCCCGCTTCGATGACGCCGACCTGCGCGAAGCCAGCCTGCATGGGTTGCGCCTGGTGGATGCCAAGCTGTTCAAGGGGGCGATCATTTCCCGCAGCCAGGCCGGCATGCTCCTGGCCGGGCTGGGCCTGACCGTGCTCTGACTAGAGCCCGGCCGCTGCGGGTTGGGCTTGCAGCAATTCGTCGAGCACCCCCATGAAGGCTTCCACCAACTGGCTGCGGCCCTGCTTGCGGGTCAGTACCAGCAACTGGGCGGTGGCGCTGGGGTCGGCGAGGGGGCGGTAAGTCACGCCTTTTTTCGCCAGGGTCTGGGTGCAGCGGGGCACCAGGGCAATGCCCTGGCCGGCGGCGACCAGGGCGATGATCGAGGTGATCTGCCGGCCGCTGGGGCCCGGGCGCAATGGCAGGCCGTTGCGTCGGTAGAGTTGTTCGATGGCTTCGTTGAGCCCCGAGCCGTAGTCGGCGGGAAACAGGATCAGCGGATGCTCGCTAAGCTCGGCCAGAGTCACTTGTGCCTGCGCGGCCAGGGGGCTGTCGCTGGAGATCGCCGCCACCAGCGGTTCGTCCCCCAGGGACAGGGACTGGATATCGCTCTGCTCGCTCGGCGGTTGCATGCGGCTCATGCCGATGTCGATGCGCCCGTCGACAATCTGCGACCACTGGCTGACCGAAGCACCTTCCACCAGGGTCAATTGCACGTCCGGGAAGCGCTGGGCGAAGGCCTGGATCGCCTGGCTGAACAGGTCCGAGAGGGCGATGGAACTGGCGTAGCCCAGGGCCAGTTGCCCGGCGCAACCTGCAGCCAGCTTGCCGGCCATGACCTGGGCCAGGTCCACCTGTTCCAGCACGGCCCGGGCGTACGGCAGGAAATGCCGGCCCTGGGCAGTGAGGGTCACGGTGCGGCTGGTGCGGTCGAACAGGCGAAACCCCAGTTCGGTTTCCAGGGCCGAAATCTGCCGGGTCAGCGGCGGTTGCGCCAGGTGCAGGCGCAGGGCGGCGCGACCAAAATGCAGCTCTTCGGCGACCGTCAGAAAATAACGCAACTTGCGTAGATCGAGCATCCTGTTCCCTGGGTATTGATCGGTCGGAATTCGGTATTGGTCTTGGCTTGGCGACGTATTTTATAAAGGCCTTTGGTCATAAAACGAGAGGTTTCATGAATTCGCGTCAGCATTGTGCGCGCATCGCCCTGTTTCTGTGTGGTTGTGCGGCATTTCTCAACCTGTATGCGACCCAGGGCATTCTCCAGGAATTTGCCCAGAGCTTTCAGGTGAGCATCCGGGAAGCCGGCTGGAGCATCACCGTCACCACCCTGGCGGTTGCCCTCACTGCGCCCTTTGTCAGCCGCTTTACCGGGCGTTTCGATCAGCGCCGGGTGATTGTGGTGGCCGCGCTGTTGCTGGCGGTGCCGGCGGGGCTGGCGGCCTATGCCGGCAGCTTTACCCAACTGCTGGTCTGGCGCCTGGTGGAGGGCATGCTGATCCCGGTGGTGTTCGCCACCAGCGTGGCCTATATCGGCGACCGCTGGAGCGGCGGCACCGTGACCGAAGTCACCAGTCTGTATGTCGCCGGCACCGTGCTGGGCGGCTTTGCCGGGCGTTTTGTCACCGGTTTCATGACCGAATACGTGGGCTGGCGCGAAGCCTTTGCCTTGCTCGCGGGCCTGAGCCTGCTGATCGGGGTGGCCATTCATTTGCTGCTGCCGGCCAACCCGCCCCTGACCGCGCCCCGGGCATCCGGCGGCCTCAGTGCCCTGCGCGAGCTGTGCCGGCGGCCCTTGCTGGCAGCCTACGGCGTGGGCTTCTGCGTGCTGTTCTCGCAAGTGGCCACCTTTACCTACGCCGGGCTCTATCTGAGCCAGGCGCCGTTCGACCTGGGGGCTGCTGCCCTGGGCGCGATCTACAGCGTGTTCCTGCTGGCCCTGGTGGTGATCCCCATCGCCGGGCGCCTGAGCAAGTCGCGGCCCCAGGCCGAGCTGCTGGTGGCCGCGGCGTTGCTCGGGGTCTGCGGTTCGGCCCTGACCCTGCTGCCGTCGCTGTGGCTGATCGTGCTGGGCCTGGCCCTGAGTTCCACCGGAGTGTTCCTGGCCCAGGCCGCCGCCAACTCCTTTACCACCGCCACCGCCCGCCACAACAAGGCCGGCGCCGTGGGCCTGTACCTGACCTGCTACTACCTGGGCGGCAGTTTTGGCGCCGTGGTCCCGGCCCTGCTCTGGAGCCACTGGGGCTGGCAGGGCTGCGTGGCGCTGATCGTGCTGTTCCAACTGCTGTCGCTGCTGATTGCCTGGGGCGGCTGGAAGCCCCTCGAACCCCAAACCCCGGTCGCGGCTCGCGAACCGTCCAACCCGATAGATTCATCATCCAACAAGGAATACGTGAGGTGACCATGAATAACGTACTGACCCGGCAGAGCCAGTTGCTGAAGATTGTCGAACCTGTGTTGAACGACATGCCGGCCAGTGTCTTGAAGCATGCGCTGTTCGAGGCGTTCTGGAGCGAAGAGGGCGCCCTGGTGGACATCGAGCATGCCTTCGAGAAGCTCACCTCCCGTCGCCACGAGCCGGCGGTGCTGCGCAAGTTCTTCGCCAGCTGGTCGAAGACCAACAACTCCGCCACCAGTGTGTCCGGGCTGGCCAACCGCATCACCTTGCTGGCCCGCTCCGGGCAGGGCTCGGAAGCCGCCGACGGCCTGTACCGGGCCTGCGGCAGCCTGCAGCGGATCACCGATGAAGACCTGGGCGCCCTGGGCAATACCCTGCATTCGGACCTGTTCTACAACATGGCCACGCCGATCTGCGGTGATGACCAGTGGCTGCTCAAGGAAAACTGCCTGCCCTCGGCCCAGGGCTTCAAGGACTGGACGGATTTTCGCCGCCTGCGTGACCGCGACCTGCTGCAGGGGCTGCTGACCACCCTGATCCACGAGGTCTACACCCACGGCGAAGTGGAGTTCATCCACCCGCTGTACAAGCAGTGGTTCGTCCGCGACATGGGGGTGCCGGCAGAGAAGGCGCGCACCACCGTGGCCTGGGTCACGGTGCACACCGGCGGCACCGAGAGCAATCACTTCGCCCATGCGGTGGCGGCGGTCAACGAGTTCGTCGATGCCATGCAGGTGCGGGTCGACCCGCAGGCCGCGCGGGAAATCTTCGCCGAATACCTGCAGCGCAAGGCTCGGGTAATGCGCGACTGTGCCCAGCTGTTGCGTTGATGGCTCCGGCCCGGCCCCGGCAACGGGGCTTGTGGCTGACCCAGGCTCGCCTATCCTGTTGCTGATTGACCCTTCCTTTTCATTTTGCAGCCTGCCTCGACAATGAATGACCTGAAACATCACGCCTCCCCGGAGGCATTGCCGGCGTCCGATATGTCGGTGCGCCGCCGTTCCCTGGTGGCCGGTTGCGGCGCCCACGCGGTGCATGACGGCCTGACTGACGTGATCTATGTACTGCTGCCGATCTGGCAGGCGCAGTTCGCCATGAGCTACGCCCAGATCGGCCTGCTGCGCGGCGCCTATTCCGGGATGATGGCCGGCTTCCAGTTGCTGGCCAGCCGTGGAGCCAAGCGCTGGGGGCGCGAGCGCCTGCTGGTGGGTGGCACTGCCCTGGCCGGGCTGGCCTACCTGCTGGCGGGGCAGGCCGGGGGGCTGGGGGTGCTGCTCCTGGCGCTGCTGCTGGGCGGCCTGGGGGCCAGTACCCAGCACCCGCTGGCGTCCTCGATCATCACCGACACCCACGAGGCTGGCGGCGGGGTCAAGGAAGCGCTGTCCCAGTACAACTTCGCCGGGGACATCGGCAAGACCCTGATTCCCGGGTTGGTGGGGCTGCTGCTGACCGTGATCAGCTGGCGTGCCAGCGTGACCCTGATCGGCCTCCTGGGGCTGGCCGCTGCGCTGGCGCTGTGGTGGCTGATCCCGTCCCGGGCGGCGACCCTGGCCATGCAGGAAAAGGCGCCGAAGACGGTCAAGGGCCAGGGCTCGGTCGGCGGCCTGCGGGCACTGATCCTCACCGGCACCCTGGACAGTGCGGTACGCATGGGTTTCCTGACCTTCCTGCCGTTCCTGCTCAAGGCCAAGGGCGCCGGCACCGCCGGTATCGGCCTGGCCCTGACCCTGCTGTTCGTCGGTGGCGCTTTCGGCAAGCTGCTGTGCGGTTACCTCGGGGCGCGCATCGGCATGATGAAGACCGTGTGGATCACCGAGTTCACCACCGCCAGCCTGATCGTGCTGGCGGTGTTCCTGCCCTATGTGGGGTTGATGGTGATGCTGCCGCTGCTGGGGCTGGCGCTGAACGGCACCTCGTCGGTGCTCTATGGCGCGGTGCCGGACCTGGCGGGGGCGGGCAAGCGCGAGCAGGCGTTCTCGCTGTTCTACACCGGCACCATCGGCGGCGGGGCACTGGCGCCGGTGCTGTTCGGCAGCCTCGGCGACGTCACCGGGATTCCCCTGGCGGTGATGGCCCTGGCCGCGACCCTGTTGCTGACCCTGCCGCTGTCCTGGTACGTGCAGCGTGGCCTGGACGCCGACGCCCGATCCTTGCCCAGCCCCGGCTGAGGTCCCGCCAATGCCCTGAAAGCGCAGGCCCGGAGCGGGATGGTCCGGGCCTGCTGCTTGCTGGTGGAGCGCTAGCCGCGCAGGCGCCATTCGGGCCCCGCGGCAGGGGCCGGCAGCGGCGCTGCCAGGGTCCTGGCCAGTTCGACGAAGCGCTCCAGGCAGCGCGACCCCAGGGGCGTGCGCCAACTGACCGTCTGTTCCAGCACATAGGGCTCGGCCAGCGGCACATAGACCACCCCGGGACGCTGCAGGGTCGCGGTGTAGTCGGGCACCACGGCCACCCCGCGCTCCGCCGCCACCAGGGACACCAGGGTGGTCATCTGTGACGCCGTGGGCCCCAGGCGCGGGATAATCCCGCTGTGGGCGCAGAGGTCCTCCAGGGCGGTGTTCAGGGCCGATCCGTAGGCGCTGGGAAAGGTCACGAAGGATTCCCCCGCCAGTTCGCAAAACCCCAGGCTGCTCCTGCCGGCGAAGGCGCTGCGCGACGGCACCGCCACCACCAGGGAATCGCGCGAACTCACCAGCGACTGCAAACCGTGGGCCGGCAAGTTGGGCGCCCCCCAGCCAAAGCCGATATCCAGGCTGCCATCGATCAACTGCTGGCGCTGGCTGGCGGTGGACACCTCGCGAAACGCCAGCTCCACCTCCGGCAGGCTGCGGCTGGTGTTACGGATCATCTCGGAGAAAGCGTTGGACAGGGGAATCGAGCTGGCATAGCCGATGACGATACGGCCGATGGCGCCATGGGCGATCTTGCGCGCGGTGGCCTCGGCCTCGCCGACGGCACTGATCACCCCCCGGGCCTGCTGCAGGAACAGTTCGCCCTCCGGGGTCAGGCACACGGTGCGGGTCGAGCGTTCGAACAGGCGGATGCCCAGGCGCGCCTCCAGGGCGGCGATATGCCGGGTCAGCGGCGGTTGGGCGATCCGCAGGCGCAGGGCGGCGCGGCCGAAGTGCAATTCATCGGCAACGGTGACGAAATAACGCAGACGACGGAGCTCTAGCATTTCTTGTTTTTCCAGTATCAATCACGACGCAAACAGTATTGGCCGCTATTTGCGACTGTCATCAGAATGTAAGACGACCAGCCTAGACCAGCTTTCCAAGTTGCCGCAGGCGCATGGGTACAGGCTCGGTTCACTCTGTTTTCCGATTGTTTTCGCAGGTATAAAAATGACAAGCAGCGAAGCCACGGCCGTCCGTTTTTCCTTGTCCCAGCGTGCGCTGGGCCTCAGTGCTCCAGGCACCTCGAGCATGCGCAGCAAAGCCAACGCCCTGAAGGAAAGCGGGATCAAGGTGATCAATTTCGCCGCCGGCGAATTGTCCTTCGATGCCTGCGAGGACATGCGCGCCGGGGCCATCGAAGCCATCGCCAATGCGCGCAACCGCTACACCCCGCCCATCGGCCTGCCGGCCCTGCGCGAGAAGCTCGCGCAACGGGTCAGCCAGCGCACCGGGGTGGAGTTCGCCGCCAATGAAGTGGCGGTCACCGCCGGGGCCAAGCAGGCGCTCTACAACGCCTGCATGGTGCTGCTCAACCCCGGGGACGAGGTGATAGTGCCCACCCCGTACTGGGAAACCTTTCCCACCCAGATCCGCCTGGCCGGCGCCACCCCGGTGTGCGTCCAGACCCGCGCCGACCACTACCGGCTGACGGTGGACGCGGTGCGTGGCGCGCTCACCGAGCGCACCCGGATGATCGTCATCAACACCCCCAACAACCCCACCGGCACCGTCTATGAACGCGAGCAACTGCTGGCCATCGCCCAGTTGGCCCAGGAGCGGCAACTGTGGGTGATGTTCGACGAGTGCTATCGCGGCCTGGTGCGCGAAGGCCGCGAGCACCACAACATCCTGGCGCTGTGCCCGGCATTGAAAGGGCAGACGGTGCTGATCGATTCCTTCTCCAAGAGCCAGGCGGTGACCGGCTGGCGGGTCGGCTACGCCTGCGCCCCGGCGCCGGTGATCGCGGCCATGCACAACCTGCAGGGGCACACCACCTCAAACCCCAGCAGCCTGTCCCAGTACGCCGCGCTCAATACCCTGAACGCCGATTCGTCGCACTTTGCCGACCTGGTCAACCCGTTCCTGCAACGCCAGCTGCACGCCGCACGCACCTACCTCGACCGCCTGGAAGGGGTGAGCTATGCGCCGCCGGAAGGCGCCTTCTACCTGTATATCGATGTCTCTTCCCGGCTCGGCGGCTACTACCACGGCGAAGCGGTGCGCGATGTGGATCACCTGGCCGACCTGCTGCTGACCGAGGCGCACATCGCGGTGGTGCCCGGCTCCGGTTGTGGCGACCCCCACTGCATCCGCATTTCCTACGCCGTGGAATATGAGGAACTGATCGAGGGCCTGGGCCGTTTCGCCCAGTTCATCTCGGCGATCGTCATCGACTGAAGCGGCTCCCGGCAGCCCAGCCCCCAGGGGATCAAGCCCGTTCCCGAGCCCGCCGTGGCCCGGGCCGGCGTCGTTCATCTTGTTGTCCGTGAAGTGAAGAACAATTACAGGAGAAAAACATGGAGAGTTCCCGCAAGGCGTTCATCGGCTACGTGCACCAGGCCCTGGTGGATGTCGAGGACCGCAACCTGGTGGAGGCCCTGCTGACGGGCTTTGAAAACCACCCCGACAAGCTGGACGGCTACTGCCTGACCTACCAGCGCATGACCTCGCGCAAGTGGTCCGAGGACTCGCTGTGCACCTTCTTCTGCGGCTGGCGCAGCCCGGATGGCGCGGCCCATGCGGTGTCCAGCATCATCGTGCGGCTGCTGCAGGAGTCCGAGGACCTGCCCGGTGATGACAACAAGCTCAAGCTGCTGGAGGCGGCCCGGCACTGCGGCGAGATCATCGTCGAGGACGTCGGCCTGGGCGAGATGCACGGCCATCCCCACCATTCCAAGCTCTACCACCGCATGGCTTCGGCCATCTGCGGCTCGGACAACTGGCGCCTGCAGGACAAGTACCTGAACCCCATCACCAAGGAGTTCTCCACCTGGGTCGGCGAGAAGCGCCCGCTGGCCCCGAACCTGGTGGAAGCCCTGGAGATGATGGCCCTGACCGAGCTGTTCAACACCGGCGAGTACAACCTGATGACACCACTGTGGAAGAACTGGCTGCGCGAATCCTGCGGTTACCCCGCCGGGGAAGCCAACCGCATCGCCGGCTTCCTCAGCGTTCACTGCGGCGCCGTCGAGGCCCGGCATTTCCGCCACGCCACCGACGCCCTGAAGCTCTACACCCAGGCCACCGGCCAGCAGGTCAACTACCGGCGCATCGCAGCGCTGTCCGATGAGTACGTGCTGCGCGCCTGCCAGCACCTGGAGAAGATGGCCTCCGTACTCAAGGAATAAGCGCCTGCCAACCAGGCCGGGCAGGGCGCCTGCCCGGCACCGCAGGCCGGACCCTCATTCATTTATTGGAGAACTACCCACATGCGTCTTGAATCCGACTCGATGGGTTCCATTTCGGTACCGTCCAACAAGTACTGGGGAGCCCAGACCGAACGCTCCATCCACAACTTCCCCATTGGCCGTGCACGCTTCCAGTGGGGGGCGCCGATGATCCGCAGCATGGGCATCCTGAAGAAGGCCGCGGCCCTGGCCAACCTCAAGCTCGGCGAGCTGCCGGAAGCCATTGCGCTGCCCATCGTCAAGGCGGCGGATGAGGTGATCAGCGGGCAACTGGACGAGCATTTCCCGCTGGTGGTGTTCCAGACCGGTTCCGGCACCCAGTCCAACATGAACGCCAACGAAGTGATCGCCAACCGGGCCATCGAGATGCTCGGCGGCGAGCTGGGCAGCAAGAAGCCGATCCACCCCAACGACCACGTCAACCGTGGCCAGTCGTCCAACGACACCTTCCCCACGGCGATGTACATGGTGGTGGTGACGGAGATCTTCGAAACCCTGCTGCCGGGCGTCTCGGTGCTGCGCGACACGCTGTTCGAGAAGGCCGAGCAGTACCGCGATGTGGTCAAGGTCGGACGCACCCACTTGCAGGACGCCACCCCCATCACCCTGGGCCAGGAGATCGGTGGCTGGGTCGAGCAGATCGACTACGCCCTGGCGGCCATCCAGCACAACCTCACCGGCCTCTACGACCTGGCCATCGGCGGCACGGCGGTGGGCACCGGGCTCAACTCCCATCCGCAGTTCGGCGACGAATGCGCCCGGGTCATCGCCGAGCTCACCGGCTACCCGTTCAAGTCCTGCGCCAACAAGTTCTTCGCCCTGTCGGCCCACGATGCCCTGATCAACACCTCGGCGGCGATCCGCACCCTGGCCATGGCCCTGATGAAGATCGCCAACGATGTGCGCTGGCTGGCCAGCGGGCCGCGCTGCGGCATCGGCGAGATCGACATTCCAGAGAACGAGCCGGGCTCCTCGATCATGCCGGGCAAGGTCAACCCGACCCAGTGCGAGGCGCTGACCATGGTCTGTACCCAGGTCTTCGGCAACGACGCCACCGTGGCCTTCGCCGGCAGCCAGGGCAATTTCCAGCTCAACGTCTACAAGCCGGTGATGGTGCACAACGTGCTGGAAAGCATCACCTTGCTGGCCGAGTCCTGCCGGGCCTTCAACGACCACTGCGCGGTGGGCATCGAGCCGAACCGGGCGCGCATCGAGGCCAATATCGAGAAGAACCTGATGCTGGTGACCGCCCTCAACCGCCACATCGGCTATGACAAGGCCGCGATCATCGCCAAGACCGCCCACCACGAGGGCAAGTCGCTGCGGGAAGTGGCCCAGCAGCTGGGCTATGTCTCGGCGGCGGATTTCGACCGCTACGTGGTGGCCCTGGACATGACCCATCCCTGAGCGAACCCGGTGTTCCCCAACCACAAGAGGCGTGTGAATCCCATGCAGGAAGCTGATATTCGCCGAACCAACCTGAGCCAGTTGCTGCGCCGCAAGCGCTGCCTTCGCGTGCTCGAAGCCCACAGCCCGATCTCCGCCCTGCTGGCGGAGCAATCCAGGCTGGAGCGGGGCAGCGGACCGAGCCTGGTCTACGACGCCATCTGGTCCAGTTCCCTTACCGACTCGACCCACAAGGGCCTGCCGGACATCGAGATCCTCTCGCCGAGCAACCGCTTGCACGGCATCCGCGAGATCTTCGATGTGTGTTCGTTGCCGATGATTTTCGACGGCGATACCGGGGGCAAGGCCGAGCACTTCGCCATCCACGTGAAGATGCTGGACCGGGCCGGGGTCTCGGCGGTGGTGATCGAGGACAAGTGCGGGCTGAAGAAGAACTCGCTGTTCGGCAACGCGGTGAGCCAGCTCCAGGACTCCATCGAGGAGTTCTGCGAAAAGATCCGCGTGGGCTGCGCCAACCGCAGCCACGAGGATCTGCTGATCATCGCCCGTTGTGAAAGCCTGATCCTCGACAAGGGCATGGACGATGCCATCGAGCGCTGCCTGGCCTATGTCGCGGCCGGCGCCGACGGGATCATGATCCACAGCCGCAAGAAGGACGGCCTGGAGATCCTCGAGTTCGCCCGGTTGTTCCGCCGCCACTGCCCGCGTGTGCCGCTGATCTGTGTGCCCACCAGCTACGCTCACTTGAGTTTCGACGAGCTGGAGGGGGCCGGCTTCAACGCGGTGATCTACGCCAACCACATGCTGCGCAGTGCCTACATGGCCATGCGTGATGTGGCGGTGGGGATTCTCGAGCATGGCCGGACCCTGGAGGTGGAGCCGCGGTGCCTGGGCATCGACGAGATCCTCGACCTGGTGCCGGGCACCCGTTAGGCACTCGCGGCCAACCCCCTTCGCAGGGCCGTGGAACGGGCGTGCTTTATCCGATTCCACTCCGAGATTCGGAACGTTCTGAATTCAGAATTTTCCTACAGACGCTGTGGGGGGCGCTGTCTAGACTCGCTCCCCGTTCGCCCGGCCAGCTACCACAGGCAACACGCTGAATGGCGGTGGTTGGTCAGGGCGGGCTGCAACACGGCTGTACCTGCCTGCCCGGTCCATGTTTCGCCTACTGCCCAGGCTGACCGGGTTGGTTCTACAGCGTGGGGCACTCATGGCCCCGGTCCCCGCATCCCCCCAACCTCTCATCGCCCCAGCCCCCTGATACCCGGCCATCGCCAGTGGCTCAGGGCAAGGTCTGGGCGCGGGCCAGGCTCGGTGCCTGCGCGCCATCCTCCCAGGCACCACCCAGGGCCCGGAACAGATTTACCTCGGCCAGCAACTGCGCCAGGCGATCGTTGATCAGCCCTTGCTGGGCGCTGAACAGCGAGCGCTGGGCATCGAGGAACACCAGGTTGCTGTCGACGCCGATGCGGTAGCGGTGCTCGGCCAGGTTGTAGTAGTCCTGGCTGGCCTGCACCAGGCTGTGCTGGGCACTCAGTTGCTGCTGGAAGGTCTGGCGCGCGGCCAGGCCGTCGGCGACTTCCTGGAAGGCGGTCTGGATGGCCTTTTCATACTGGGCGACGCTGATGTCCTTCTGCAGCCGGGCGTAATCCAGGCTGGCCCGCAGGCTGCCGGCATTGAAGATCGGCAGGTTGATCTGCGGCTGGAAGGTCCAGGCCCCGGCACCGCCCTTGAACAGCCCGGACAGCTCCTTGCTGGCGCTGCCGGCGTTGGCGGTCAGGCTGACGCTGGGGAAGAACGCTGCACGGGCCGCGCCTATATTGGCGTTGGCGGCCTGCAACTGGTACTCGGCCTGGAGAATGTCCGGGCGCCGCTGCAGCAGGTCCGAGGGCAGGCCCGCGGGCACCTGGGCCAGCATGCCCTCGGCCAGCCCGCGCCGGGGCAGGGCGTCGGGCAGCGGCGCCCCCACCAGCAGCGTCAGGTTGTTCAGGTCCTGGGCCACCTGGCGCTGGTAGCGGGCCAGGCTGGCGCGGGCACTGTCGACGCTGGTGCGGGCCTGGGCCACATCCAGGGCCGAGATCTTGCCGGCGCTGCCATTGCGGGCGGTCAGGCGCAGGCTCTGTTCGTCCGCGGCCAGGGTCTTGCGGGTCAGCTCCAGCAACTCCTGGTCGGCACACCAGCTCAGGTAGGCCGTGGCGACATTGGCCACCAGGCTCAACTGCGCGCTGCGCCGTGCCTCTTCGCTGGACAGGTAGGTCATCAGCGCCTGCTGGCTGAGGCTGCGGATGCGCCCGAAGAAGTCCAGCTCATAGGCACTGATGCCCAGGTTGGCGGAGTAGCTGGAGCTGATCAGTGCCTTGCTGCCGGTCATCTGTTCCGGCAGGCGCTGGCGCTTGCCCGAGACGCCGGCGCTCACCGCCGGGAACAGGTCGGCACGCTGGATGCGGTACTGGGCCTGGTAGGCCGCGACATTCAGCGCCGCCACTCGCAGGTCGCGGTTGTTCTGCAGGGCGCTGTGAATCAATTGCTGCAGCAACGGGTCCTGGAACAGTCCCTGCCAGTCGGCCCCCGGGTTGCCGGCAGCGGGGGCGAAGGCTGCGCCCTGTGGGTACTGGGGCGCCACGGGAGCGGTCGGGCGCTGGTAGTCCGGGGCCAGGGAGCAGCCGCCGAGGGCCAGGGCCAGGGCCGCCAGGGTCAGTGGGGAGTTACGCATTGATCAGCCTCGTGACAAGGACATCCTGATGGCGGACAGCCAGGGGCGTGCGGGCGGTTTCAGGCGCCGACCATCCACTTGGCCAGCCCGTGACGGCCGCTGACCCCGAGCTTGGCGGCGGCGCGCTTGAGGTAGGTTTCCACCGAGCTGTTCTTGACGCTCAGGCGCTGGGCCATTTCCGGCACGGTGCCGCCGGTCAGCAACCCCAGGCAGACTTCCTTTTCCCGCGCCGAGAGGGTGATGTCACCCAGGGACAGGCGCTCATCGAACTCCCGTTGCAGCGGTGTCTGCTGCAAGGCATCGGCGGGCTTGGCACTCCAGCTGCGCAGGTTCTTCAGGGCCTGTTGCCGGTGCAGCTGGGCGTGGCGTTCCAGCAACGGCAGCAGGGTCTGCGACAGGCTCTTGAGAAACGACAGTTCGGACAGGGAAAAGCCGCCCTGGTCGGGAGCCCGGTAGAGGGCGATGACACAGCGGCGATTGGCTTTGCGCGAGACCAGGTGGCATTGGTGCGCGGTGGTGCGGGAAGGGCCGCTGCGGGCCTGGGCATTCATTTGAATCAGCAGCGAGTCGTCCATTTCCAGCATCTGCTGCAGCAGCGGGTCATGGCGTCGCGGCGGCTCCGGCAGTGGCAGGTCCTTGTGCAGCCCGGCGCGGCCCAGCAGGGTAATGGCCAGGGGGCTGGCCTGGCGTTCGTCCAGGGTCCATTCGCTGAGTACCAGTTGGGTCAGTGGCACCAGCTTGTCCACCAGTTGCAGCATTTCGCTGGCGAACTGCGGGTGGCCGGAGCTGGAAATCAACTGCCCCAGTTCGAAGTAGAAGTGCGGGGTTTCCAGGTTCGCAATACTGCTGGTCAGACTCATATCCTTATCATCCTTGATCGAGACAAATCGCTGATCGACGCGCGCTTGCCGCGGCATGCCGTGGCAGATTCCCGATGAACCTGATCCAGTTCCCGGGCGTTGATTTAAGCCTATGGCTTTGCCTGGCGTCTGTAGGGGGAAACCGGGACATCATGGCCCTGCCAGGGCCTCGCCAAGGCTCTGGGTCAAGCCCTTGCGACGGTCCCGTCGCGCCCGCCGGCGGGGTGTTTCCCGGCGTCAAGGTTGCCCGAGGGGCAAGCCTGCGGTGGAACGCAAAAGCCCTCCGCCAGGCCATGAGCGTCGTTCACGCGTAGCCAATTTCCTACAGCCGATTCAGCTGATCAGCAGAGCTGCTGCAACAGCCCGGCGCGGTGCTGCCCGAGGTGGCCGACCGGGGCCGGAACTGTCCGGGTTTCGGGTGACATACAGGCCCTGGGGCCGATGCTTAAATCCGCGGACGCCGGTGCCCGGGCCCATCACATGAGAAGGATCTTATGACGCATTTTTCCGCCGCAGCCGTGGGCGCTTTCGTCGCGCCAGTCACCCCAGCCAGCCACTGCCCGCCATGGGCCGGGCACCCCGCCCGGGGGCGCGCATGAACGCCGGTCCGGTACAGGCCCGGGGCCTGCCGCTGACCGCCGGGCAGCGCGATATCTGGCTCGACCAACTGAGCCGGGGCGACTCGCCGCTGTACAACATCGGCGGCTATGCCGTGCTCAAGGGGCCGTTCCGGCCCGAGCTGATGCAGCGCACCGTGGAGCTGCTGGTGGACAAGCACGACGTGCTGCGCACGGTGCTGTCCCTGGAGGGCAGCGTCGACGGCCTGCCCTTGCAGCACTTCGATCGGCAGTGGCCGGTGGAGCTGGTGTTCCATGACCTGTCCGCGGCGGCCGATCCGCTGGCGGCGGCCCAGGCGCAGATCCGCCGGCAGATGCAGCAGGCGTTCAAGCTCGACGGCGAACGGCTGTGCCGCTTCTCGCTGTTCCGGGTGGGCCCCGAGCATCACCTGATGGAAGTCGAGGCCCATCACCTGATCCTCGACGGCTGGGGGTTCGCCCAGCTGTCCCAGTCCCTGGGCGGGCTCTACAGCGCCCTGGCCAGCGGCGAGGAGCCCCAGGCCACGGCGCCGTCCTTTGTCGACTTCATCGAGGACGACGCCCGCTACCACCAGTCCAGCCGCTATGCCCGGGACCGCGACTACTGGCTGGACAAGTACCAGAGCCTGCCGGAGCCGGTGCTGCGCCCGCGCTACCGGCCCGCCGCCGACGCCGCGACCCCGGGGGCGACCCTGGTCCAGGCGTTCCCCGCGGCCTTGCACGAACGTATGAAGGCCCTGGGCAAGAGCACCGGGGCCTCGGCCTTTCATGTGCTGCTGGCGGCGCTGCATGTGTACTTCACCCGCACCCTGCAACGGGACGAATGGGTCCTGGGCATGCCGGTGCTGAACCGCCCCAATGCGGCCTTCAAGGTGACCCTGGGTTCCTTCACCCAGGTCAGCGCGGTGCGCATGGACTTCGGCCGCGAACTGAGCTTCGAGGCCCTGGTGGGGGCGGTGCGCGATGTACTGAAACAGGACTTCCGCCACCAGCGCTTTCCCCTGAGCGAACTCAACCGCGCCCTCGGCCTGCTGCGCGAAGACCGCGCGCAGCTGTTCGAGCTGTCGCTGTCCTACGAACTGGAAGACCTGGACTACCGCTACGGCGAGGCGGCGGCCTCGTCGGTGAAAGTCTCCAACCGCCACGAGCCCACGCCCCTGGCCATCCACCTGCGCAGCAACAGCTTCGATGACAGCGCCTGGATGCACTACGTCTACGACTCGGCGTATTTCCAGCCCGAGGAAATCGAGGCCCTGGCCGCGCGCCTGCTGCATGTGCTGGAGCAGGGGCTGGACAATGTGCAACTGCCGGTGGCCCGCTTCTCCCTGCTGCCTGCCGCCGAGCTGCGCCGCTTGCAGGCCTGGAACGCCAACGAACAGCCAGCCGCCGCCGAACAGCGGATTCACGCCCGGGTCGCGGCCTGGGCCCGGCGCACGCCCCAGGCCATTGCCCTGGTCGCCCAGGGCCAGGCCCTCAGCTATGAACAGCTCGACCGCCGGGCCAACGCCCTGGCCCTGCACCTGCGCGAGCTCGGAGTGGGGCCGGATGCGCGGGTGGCCATTGTCGCCCGGCGCAGCCCGGAAACCCTGGTGGGGCTGCTGGCGATTCTCAAGGCCGGCGCGGGCTATGTGCCCCTGGACCCGGCCCATCCGGCTGAGCGCCTGGCCTTCCTGCTGCACGACAGCGCACCGCGGGCGGTGTTGACCCAGGGCGCCCTGCGCCAGTGCCTGCCGACGCTGAACGTGCCGCTGATCGACCTCGACAACGGCCAGTGGCTGGATGGCCCGGGCGAGATTGCCGAGGCCGCCGGGCTGACCGCCGAGCACCTGGCCTACGTGATCTACACCTCCGGCTCCACCGGCCAGCCCAAGGGCGTGATGGTGGAGCACCAGAGCCTGTCGAACCTGGTGGACTGGCATGGCCGGGCTTTCGACCTCCAGGCTGGCAGCCACACCTCATGCCTTGCCGGTTTCGGCTTCGATGCCATGGCCTGGGAAGTCTGGCCGGCCCTGTGCGCCGGGGCGACCCTGCACCTGGCGCCGGTCAGCGACGGCCCCGAGGAGCTGGACCGCCTGCTGGCCTGGTGGCGCGCCCAGCCGCTGGAGGTGAGCTTTCTGCCGACCCCGGTGGCCGAGTACGCCCTCAGCCAGCAACAGGGCCACCCGACCCTGCGCACCTTGCTGATCGGCGGCGACCGCCTGCGCCAGTTGCCTGCTGACCCCGGGTTTGCCGTGATCAACAACTACGGCCCCACCGAGGCTACGGTGGTCGCCACTTCCGGTGCCATCGAGGCCGGGCAGGCCCTGCATATCGGCCGGCCCATCGCCAATACCCGGATCTACCTGCTGGATGAACAGCAGCAACTGCTGCCCATCGGCGTGCCCGGCGAGCTCTATGTGGGCGGTGGCGGGGTGGCCCGGGGTTACCTCAACCGCGATGGGATGAATGCCGGACGCTTCCTTGCGGACCCCTTCAGCGACCGCCCCGGCGCGCGCATGTACCGCAGCGGCGACCTGGCTCGCTGGCGGGAGGACGGCAGCCTGGAATACCTGGGGCGCAACGACGATCAGGTGAAGATCCGCGGCCTGCGCATCGAGCTGGGGGAAATCGAGACCCGCCTGGGGGATCACCCGGCAGTGCGCGAGGCGCTGGTCCAGGCCCGGGACGGCCAGTTGCTGGCCTGGTTCATTCCGCGCCAGGCGGTCACGGCCCTGCAACTGCGGGAATTTCTGCGCCAGCAGTTGCCGGAGTACATGTTGCCCATGGCCTACGTACCGCTCGACGCCTGGCCGCTGACCGGCAACGGCAAGCTGGACCGCCGGGCGCTGCCGGCGCCGGGGCCCGAGGACCTGATCAGCCGCGCCTACGAGGCGCCCCAGGGCCCGCTGGAAATCACCCTGGCCGGGCTCTGGAGCGAGCTGCTGCAGGTGGAGCAGGTGGGCCGCCACGATCACTTCTTCGAACTGGGCGGGCATTCGCTGCTGGCCCTGCAACTGATCCAGCGCATGGCCCAGGCCGGCCTGCAGGCCGATGTGCGGGTGCTGTTCGGCCAGCCGACCCTGGCCAGTCTCGCTGCGGCGGTGAGCACCGGGCAGGTCGTCGAGGTCCCGGCCAACCGCATTCCGCCCGACTGCCAGCGCATCACCCCGGCGATGCTGCCCTTGGTGGAGCTGGACCAGGACAGCATCGACCGGGTGGTGGCCTGCATCCCCGGCGGCGCTGCCAATGTGCAGGACATCTACCCCCTGGCGCCGTTGCAGGAGGGCCTGCTCTATCACCACATGACCGCCGCCCGCGATCCCTACCAGCAGCACGCGCTGTTCGCCTTCGCCCGGCGCGAGGACCTGGACGCCTTCGCCCTGGCGCTGCAGGCAGTGATCGAGCGCCACGACATCCTGCGCACCAGCCTGGTCTGGGACGTGCTGGAGCAGCCGCTGCAGGTGGTCTGGCGCCAGGCCCGGCTGACGGTGCAAGAGTGGCAGGCCGGGCCCGGCGGCCATGTAGCGGAGCGCCTGCGCGAGCACTTCGACCCGCAGCACAACCCGCTGGATATCCGCCAGGCGCCGATGCTGGCCCTGGCCTGGGCCGAGGACCGGGCCAATGGGCGCTGGATCGGCCTGCTGCGCTTCCATCACCTGGTCAACGACGCCAGCAGCACCGCGGTGCTGCTGGCGGAAATCGCCGCCCATGTGCAAGGCCGGCAAGCCAGCCTGGCGCCGGCCTATGCCTACCGTGACTACGTGGCCCGCACGCGCCAGGGGCAGGCCGCCCACAAGGCGTTCTTCGAGGCCGGCCTGGGCACGGTGGACGAGCCGACCCTGGCCTTCGAACTGCAGGAACGGCCCGGGGAACAACTGGACCTGCAGCACGCCAGCGGCCTGCTGGAAGCCGAGCTTGGCCAGCGCCTGCGAACCCAGGTGCGCCAGCTCGGGGTCAGCGCCGCCAGCCTGTTTCACTTGGCCTGGGCCCTGGTACTGGGGCGTACCAGCGGCCGTGAGGACGTGCTCTTCGGCAGCGTATTGCTGGGCCGTCTGCAAGCCGGAGCGGGGGCCGACCGGGCCCTGGGCATGTTCATCAACACCTTGCCACTGCGCCTGGAACTGGCGGGGCTGACGGTGGCCGAGGGGCTGGGCCAGGCCCAGCAGCGCCTCAGTGCCTTGCTCGCCCACGAGCAGGCGCCGCTGTCCCTGGCCCAGCGCTGCAGCGCGGTGGCGGCGCCGACCCCGCTGTTCAATGCCTTGCTCAACTATCGCCACAACCTCGGCGGCGACCTGTTGCAAGGTTTGCCTGGGGTCGAGTTGCTGAGCAGCGAAGAGGTGCTCAGCTACCCGCTGATGCTGGCGGTGGACGACCTGGAACCGGGTTTCCGCCTGGGCTGCCGGGCCCCGCGGCGGATCGGCGCGCAACGCCTGCTGGGCTACCTGAACACCGCTCTCGAAGCGCTGGTGCTGGCCCTGGAACAGGCGCCGCAGACGCCGTTGCACAGCCTGTCGATCCTGCCGCCGGTGGAGTCGCGCTACCTGCTGCAAACGCTCAATGCCACCCGTTCGCAATACCCGCGGGAGCTGACCCTGCATGCCCTGTTCGAAGCCCAGGTGCGGCGCACGCCCGAGGCCATTGCACTGCAGGCCGGCGCGCGGCAACTGAGCTACCGGCAGCTCAACCAGCGCGCCAACCAGCTGGCCCATTACCTGCGCGAGCAGGGTGTGGGGCCGGATGTGCGAGTCGGGCTCTGCGTGCAGCGCAGCCCGGAACTGCTGATCGGCCTGTTGGGCATCCTCAAGGCCGGCGGTGCCTATGTGCCCCTGGACCCGGACTACCCGCTGGAGCGCCTGCGCTACCTGGTGCAGGACAGCCAGCCACTGGCGGTGCTGGTGCACCAGCCGACCCGCGAGCTGCTGGGCCCGCTGCCCCTGTCGCTGATCGACTTCGACCGCAGTACCTGGGAGCAGGCGCCGCAGCATGATCCCGTGGTGGCAGGGCTGACGGTTTCGCACCTGGCCTACGTGATCTACACCTCGGGTTCCACCGGTACACCCAAGGGGGTGATGGTGGAGCACCGCGGCCTGGGCAACCTGATGCACTGGAGTTCGCAGCTGTGTGGCGAGCGGGCCCGGGGCACCCTGCTGCAAAAGGCACCGTTCAGTTTCGACGGCTCGGTCTGGGAGCTGTTCTGGCCCCTGGTCACGGGCATGCGCCTGTTGCTGGCGCGGCCCGACGGCCAGCGCGATCCGCTGTATCTGGCGCAATTGGTGCGCGAGGAGCAGGTGAGCATGATCAAGTTCGTGCCGGCCATGCTCCTGCAATTTCTGCAGCTGGAAGAGGCCGGCCAGTGCCACAGCCTGACCGATGTGTTCTGCGGCGGCGGCGAGCTGACCGAAGCGATTGCCCGGCTGTTCCGCCAGCGCCTGCCCGGGGCCCGTTTGCACAACGTCTACGGCCCCACCGAGGCCACCGTGGACAGCAGCGCCTGGACCCTGGAGCCCGGGGCGGCGGTGCCGCCGGTGCAACTGCCGATCGGCAAGGCCATCACCAACACCCGGCTGTATGTGCTGGATGCCCATGACCAGCCGGTGCCCCAGGGCGTCAGCGGCCAGCTGCACATTGGCGGGGTCGGG
The DNA here is from genome assembly GCF_024810175.1 of Pseudomonas sp. BIGb0176. NCBI lineage: Bacteria > Pseudomonadati > Pseudomonadota > Gammaproteobacteria > Pseudomonadales > Pseudomonadaceae > Pseudomonas > Pseudomonas sp. BIGb0176. The sequence goes on along the minus strand of NZ_JANUEC010000001.1, from coordinate 2,380,397 downwards.
GTTGCCCGGGGTTACCTGGGCTTGCCGCAGTTGCAGGCCGAGCGCTTTATCGACAGCCCCTTCGTCGCCGGCGACCGGCTGTACCGCAGCGGTGACCGGGTGCGCTACAACGCTGACGGCGACCTGGAGTTCCTCGGGCGCAACGACTTCCAGGTCAAGCTGCGGGGCCTGCGCCTGGAGCTGGGGGAAATCGAGGCGCGGCTGGCCAGCCACCCGGCCCTGCGCGAGGTGGCGGTGCTGATGCGTGGCGAGCGCCTGGTGGCCTATTTCAGCCTGCACCCCGGGGTGGCGGCGCCGGGGATCGAGGCGCTGCGGGCCCATGTCCTGGAGCGTCTGCCGGAGTACATGGTGCCGGCAGCCTATGTGCAACTGGCGGCGCTGCCCCTGAGCGCCAACGGCAAGCTGGCGCGCGATGCACTGCCGGAGCCGGGCCTGGAAGCGGTGCTGAGCCGCGATTTCGAGCCGCCCCAGGGGCCGCTTGAAACCACCCTGGCGCGGCTCTGGGCCGAGGTGCTGCAAGTGGAGCGGGTAGGGCGCCACGACCACTTCTTCGAACTGGGCGGGCATTCCCTGCTGGCGGTCAGCCTAGTGGCGCGGATGCGCCAGGAAGGCCTGCACGCCGATGCCCGCCTGTTGTTCAGCCAGCCGACCCTGGCGGCGCTGGCGGCCCATACCCTGGGCCAGTTGCAGCGCCTGGAAATCCCCGCCACCACCATCCCCCAGCTCAAGCGCCAGCGGCGTCTCTGAGGCCGCTGCAAGTGCTTTTCCCCGCGCCGGCCCCAGGGCCGGCGCGGGCCGTGGTGCCTCAGCGGGACAGGCCCCGCGCCATGTCCCGGCTTCCCATGTCAGCCCCGCTGCGGCGGATGTTTTAGCGTCTGCGAGCTGCCAGCAAGCCTGGCGGGCTCACTGTCCCTGGTGCTTTTTGCGCAACGGCGCGACAGCCCCGCGCGGTGCCTGGCAGCGGCGCTTGTCGCCCGTCCGGGCAGTGGGGCGCCGGTGAAAGGTTGCATCTGAAACAAGGACGTTCTCTTCAACCGTTTCCGAATTCTCAGGCAGGTTACAAGATGCAGTTCAGCGAATTGATGGCAGTGCTTTCGACCCTGGCGATCCGTCTTCAACGGGAACAGGAGGACCTGCTCGTCCAGGGCGATGACGAGGCGCTGGACGACGGGCTCTGGGACAGCCTGGTGCAGCACAAGGCCCGGCTCCTGGAACTGCTCGACGGCCAGGGTGGCAGCTGGCTGAGCCCGGCCTTCAGGATCACCCCGGACATGCTGCCCCTGGTGCAGCTGGACCCGCCCGCCATCGAGCGTATCGTCGCCGCAGTGCCCGGTGGCGCCGCCAACGTGCAGGACATCTACCCCCTGGCGCCGCTGCAGGAGGGCATGCTCTATCACCATTTGTCCGCCGCCCAGGGCGACCCCTATGTGCTGCAGGCGCGCTTCGCCTTTGCCAGTGCCGAGCGACGGCAAGCCTTCGCCGAAGCCTTGCAATGGGTCATCGACCGCCACGACATCCTGCGTACCGCCATCGCCTGGGAAAGCCTGGATGAGCCGTTGCAGGTGGTCTGGCGCCAGGCGCCGCTGGTGATCGAGGCCGTGGCGCTGGACCCGGCCGACGGCGATGTGCTCGGCCAGCTGCAGGCCCGCTACGACTCCCGGCACTTTCGCCTGGACCTGCGTCAGGCGCCGCTGCTGCGCCTGGTGCACGCCGAGGACCCGGCCAACCAGCGCCAGGTGGCGCTGCTGCTGTTTCATCACCTGGCCCTGGATCACTCCGCGCTGGACCTGGTACGCCAGGAAATCCACGCCCGCCTGCAAGGGCACAGCGAGCGCCTGCCGGCCCCGGTACCGTTTCGCAACCATCTGGCCCAGGCCCTGGCAAGCCGCAGCGAGGCGGCCCACGAGCGCTTCTTTCGCGAGATGCTCGGCGATGTCGACGAGCCGACCCTGCCGTGCGGCCTGGGGGATGTGCAGGGCGCCGGGCGGGTGATCGAAGAGGCCCGGCTGACCCTGGACCGCGAGCTCAGCCAGCGCCTGCGGGCCCAGGCCCGGCAACTGGGGGTGAGCAGCGCCAGCCTGATGCACCTGGCCCTGGCCCGGGTGCTGGGCCAGCTGTCGGGGCGCGAAGCGGTGGTGTTCGGCACCGTGCTGCTGGGCCGCATGGAGGCCGGCGAAGGCGGCGAGCGGGCCCTGGGCATGTTCATCAACACCTTGCCGCTGCGGGTGGATGTCGGCGCCCAGGGCGTGCGCGCCGGGGTCCTGGCCACCCATCAGCGGCTCAGTGCCTTGCTCGCCCATGAGCATGCGTCCCTGGCCCTGGCCCAGCGCTGCAGCGGGGTCAGTGCGCCGACGCCGCTGTTCAGCGCCATGCTCAACTACCGCCACAGCCACGCCGCCGATGGCGCCCAGGTGCAGGAGGTGGCCCCGGGCATCCAGGTGCTGGGCGCCGAAGAACGCACCAACTACCCGCTGACCATCAACATCGATGACCTGGGAGAGGATTTTTGCATCACCGCCCTGGTGGATCGGCAACTGGGCGCCGAGCGCATCGCCGGCTACCTGCTGACCGCCCTGGAGAGCCTGGCCCTGGCCTTGCAGAGCACTCCGCAGGCACCGCTGTACAGCCTGGAGATGCTCCCGGCCAGCGAGCGCCGCTACCTGTTGCAGGGCCTGAACACGCCGCTGGGGCACTACCCGGACAGCCCGCTGATCCACCAGCAGGTGGAAGCCCAGGCCCGGGTCCAGCCCGAGGCCCCGGCGCTGCTGTTCGGCGAGCTGCGGCTGAGCTACGGCGAGCTCAACCGGCGCGCCAACCAGGTGGCCCACCGTTTGCTGGCGCTGGGCGTACGCCCGGACCAGCGGGTGGCGATCTGTGTCGAGCGCGGCGTGGAAATGATCGTCGGCCTGCTGGGCATCCTCAAGGCCGGCGGCGCCTACGTGCCCATCGACCCGGCCTACCCCCGCGAGCGCATCGCCTACACCCTGCAGGACAGCGACCCGGTGGCGCTGCTGGTGCAGGCCGGCACCCAGTCCCTGGTGGCCGACCTGCGGGTGCCGCTGATCGACCTCGACAGCCGCACCCTGGCCCATGAAGCCCAGGACGACCCCGAAGTGCCGGGGCTGACCCCGGCCCACCTGGCCTATGTGATCTACACCTCGGGCTCCACCGGCCTGCCCAAGGGGGTGATGGTGGAGCACCGCAACGTGGCCCGGCTGTTCAGCGCCACCCGCGACTGGTTCGACTTCAACTGGCGGGACGTGTGGGCGCTGTTCCATTCCTTCGCCTTCGATTTCTCGGTGTGGGAGATCTGGGGGGCGCTGGTGCATGGCGGCCAGTTGCTGGTGGTGCCCCAGGCCGTCAGCCGTTCGCCGGATGACTGCTACCGGCTGCTCTGCGAAGCCCGGGTGAGCATCCTCAACCAGACCCCCAGCGCCTTCCGTTCGCTGATCGCGGCCCAGGACCAGAGCCCCCTCAAGCACTCCCTGCGCCAGGTGATCTTCGGCGGCGAGGCCCTGGAACCGGGGATGCTCAAGCCCTGGTATGCCCACCTGGAAAACGTCGGCACCCAGCTGGTGAACATGTACGGCATCACCGAAACCACGGTGCACGTGACCTATCGCCCGTTGCAGGCGGCGGATGCCCAGCTGGTGGGCAGCAGCCCCATCGGCCGGCGCATTCCCGACCTGCAACTGTATGTGCTCGATGCCCACCGCGAGCCGCTGCCCAGCGGCGTGGTGGGTGAGTTGTATGTGGGCGGCGCCGGGGTTGCCCGGGGCTACCTCAACCGCGATCAGCTGACCGCCGAGCGCTTTATCGCCGACCCCTTCAGCCACGAGCCGGGGGCGCGGCTGTACAAGACCGGCGACCTGGCGCGCTGGCGCAGCGACGGCAGCCTGGAGTACCTGGGGCGCAACGATGACCAGGTGAAGATCCGCGGCTTTCGCATCGAGCTGGGGGAGATCGAGGCCCGCCTGGCGGCCTGCGACGGCGTGCGCGAAGCGGTAGTGATCGCCCGGGAAGACACCCCGGGGGACAAGCGCCTGGTGGCCTATGTGATCCCCCGGCCGGGGGCCGCTGCCAGCGCTGCGCAACTGCGCGAGCAACTGCAACAGAGCCTGGCCGAGCACATGCTGCCCAGCGCCTTCGTGACGTTGCAGGCCTGGCCCCTGACCCCCAATGGCAAGCTCGACCGCAAGGCCCTGCCGGCGCCGGACAGCCAGGCCCTGGCCCGGCGTGAATATGCAGCGCCCCAGGGCGAGGTGGAACAGGCCATCGCGGCAATCTGGCAAGAGCTGCTGGGCTTGCCGCAGGTCGGGCGCCAGGACAACTTCTTCGAGCTGGGCGGGCACTCGCTGCTGGCGGTCAAGCTGATGGAGCGCATGCGCCAGGTGGACCTGTGCGCCGATGTGCGGGTGCTGTTCGGCCAGCCGACCCTGGCCGCGCTGGCGGCGACCGTGGGCGGGCAGCGCGAGGTGCAGGTGCCAGCCAACCGCATCGCCGCCGATTGCCGCCACATCACCCCGGACCTGCTGCCCCTGGCGGACCTCGATCAGGCCGCCATCGACCGGCTGCTGGCGCGGGTGCCCGGCGGCGCCGCCAACGTCCAGGACATCTATGCCCTGGCGCCCTTGCAGGCGGGGATCCTCTATCACCACCTGAGCAGCGCCGAGGGCGATCCCTATGTGCTCCAGGTGCAGTTCGAATTTGCCGGCGAAGACGCCCTGCAAACCTTCACCCTGGCCTTGCAGCAGGTCATCGCGCGCCACGACATCCTGCGCAGCAGCATGGCCTGGGAAGGCCTGGAACAGCCGGTGCAGGTGGTCTGGCGCCAGGCGCCCCTGGACATTCAGGTGGTCGAGACGGACCCGGCCCAGGGCCCGGTGCTGGAGCAGCTGCAGGCGCGTTTCGACCCCCGTCGCTACCGCCTGGACCTGAGCCGGGCGCCGCTGCTGCAACTGGCCTGCGCCGCGGACCCGGGGCAGCAGCGCTGGCTGGGCCTGCTGTTGTTCCACCACCTGGCCCTGGACCACAGCTCCCTGGAGGTGTTGGTGGAGGAGATCAGCGCGGTGCTGCAGGGCGCCGCCGCGCAGTTGCCGGCGCCGGCACCGTACCGCAACTATGTGGCCCAGGCGCGCCTGGGCCATGGCGAGGAGCAGCACCAGGCGTTCTTCCGCGAGATGCTGGCGGACATCGACGAGCCGACCCTGGCCTTCGGCCTGCAGGACGTGCAGCGCGACGGCAGCGGCATCCGGGAGCGTCAACTGCGCCTCGACCCGGCGCTGTGCCGGCGCCTGCGAGAGCAGGCGCGGCACCTGGGAGTGAGCCTGGCCAGCCTGCTGCACCTGGCCTGGGGCCGGGTGCTGGGGCAACTGGCGGGCCGTGATGACGTGGTGTTCGGCACCGTGCTGCTGGGAAGGATGCAGGGCGGCGCCGGTGCCGACCGGGCCCTGGGCATGTTCATCAACACCTTGCCGTTGCGGGTCAGTGTCGGGGAGCAGGGTGTGGCCGAGGCCTTGCGCGCCACCCACGCCCGGCTGGCCCGATTGCTGGGCCACGAGCACGCCTCCCTGGCCCTGGCCCAGCGCTGCAGCGGCGTGCCGGCATCGCTGCCCCTGTTCAACAGCCTGCTCAACTACCGCCACAGCGCTGCCGACACCGCGCAGCAGGGGCCGGCGAGCTGGGAGGGGATCCGCGTGCTCGACTCCCGGGAGCGCAGCAATTACCCCCTGGCGCTGAATATCGACGATGACGCCCAGGGCCTGCGCCTGACCGTGCAGGCCGTGGCGCAGGTGGACGGCGATCGGGTCTGTGGCTACCTGCAGTGCGTGCTGGAACACCTCGCCCAGGCCTTGGAGCAGACCCCGGCCCTGGCCCTGGAGAACATCCCGGTACTGCCGGCGGCCGAGCGCCGCCAGGTATTGCTGGAGTTCAATGCCAGCACCCGCGACTACCCGCGCCAGCACACCGTGCACCGGCTGTTCGAGGCCCAGGCCCAGGCCCACCCGCAGCGGGTGGCGGCGGTCGAAGGCCAGGCGCAGCTCAGCTACGGCGAGCTCAATACCCGGGCCAACCAGTTGGCCCGGCACCTGCTGGAGCTCGGGCTGCAGCCCGGCGACCGGGTGGCGATCCTGTTGCCCCGGTCCCTGGACCTGCTGGTGAGCCAACTGGCCGTCTGCAAATGCGCCGCGGCCTATGTGCCCCTGGATATCAACGCCCCGGCCCAGCGCCAGGCCTTCATGGTGGAAGACAGCGCCAGCGTGCTGCTGCTCAGCCGCAGCGACCAGGTGCTTGCGTGCCCGGCCAGAAGGGTCGACCTGGACCGCCTGCAACTGGCGCCATTGCCCGGGCACAACCCGGACCTGGCGCAGTCGTCCGAGACCGTGGCCTACATCATGTACACCTCCGGCTCCACCGGCGTGCCCAAGGGCGTGCAGGTGCCGCACCGGGCCATCAGCCGCCTGGTGCTCAACAACGGCTATGCCGACTTCAACCCCGAGGACCGGGTGGCGTTCGCCTCCAACCCGGCCTTCGACGCCAGCACCATGGATGTCTGGGGCGCCTTGCTCAATGGCGGCCGGGTGCTGGTGATCGATCACTACACCCTGCTGGAACCTGCGCGTTTCGGCCGGGCCCTGAGCACGGCCGGGGCCACGGTGCTGTTTGTCACCACGGCGCTGTTCAACCAGTACGTGCAACTGATTCCCGAGGCCCTCAAGGGCCTGCGGATTCTCCTCTGCGGCGGCGAGCGTGCCGACCCGGCGGCCTTTCGCCGCCTGCTGGCGCTGGCGCCGCGGCTGCGCCTGGTGCACTGCTACGGCCCCACCGAAACCACCACCTACGCCACCACCCATGAAGTCACCGCCCTGGCCGATGACGCCGAGCACGTGCCCATCGGCCGGCCGATCGGCAACACCCGGGTGTATGTCCTGGACGCCCAGCAGCGGCCGCTGCCCATCGGTGCCCCGGGGGAGATCGTGATCGGCGGCGACGGCGTGGCCCTGGGTTATCTCAACCGCCCCGAACTCAACGCCGAGAAATTTATCCGCGACCCCTTCAGCGAACAGCCCGAGGCCTTGCTGTACCGCACCGGGGACATTGGCCGCTGGCTGGGCAACGGCCTGCTCGAATGCCTGGGGCGCAACGACGATCAGGTGAAGATCCGTGGCCTGCGCATCGAACTGGGGGAAATCGAGGCGCGCCTCACTGCCTGCGCCGGGGTCAAGGAGACCGTGGTCCTGGCCCGGGAAGACGAGCCCGGGGACAAGCGCCTGGTGGCCTACTACACCCTGCAGGCGGACGCCGCGCCGCTGCCGGCCGAAGCCCTGCGCGCGGCCCTGCAGCAGCAACTGCCGGACTACATGGTGCCCCTGGCCTACGTGCAGTTGCAGGCCTTGCCCCTGACCAACAACGGCAAGCTGGACCGCAAGGCGCTGCCGGCGCCGGCCCCGTCGGCTTTGCTCAGCCGTGAATTCGTCGCCCCCCGGGGCGAGGTGGAAATCGCCCTGGCGCGGATCTGGAGCGAGCTGCTCAAGGTGGAGCAGGTGGGGCGCCACGACCACTTCTTCGAACTGGGCGGGCACTCGCTGCTGGCGGTGAGCCTGATCGAGCGCATGCGCCAGATCGGCCTGAGCGCCGATGTGCGGGTGCTGTTCAGCCAGCCGACCCTAGCCGCCCTGGCCGATGCCGTGGGCAGCGGCCGGGAAGTGCAGGTGCCGGCCAACCTCATCAGCGCTGATTGCCCGCGCATCACCCCGGACCTGCTGCCCCTGGTGGAACTGGACCAGGAGGCCATCGACCGGGTGCTGGCCAGCGTGCCGGGCGGTGTGGCCAATGTGCAGGACATCTACCCCCTGGCGCCGTTGCAGGAGGGCATTCTCTATCACCACCTGAGCGCCGGGCAGGGCGACCCCTACCTGCTGCAATCGCGCCTGGCCTTCGACAGCCTGGAGCGCCTGCAGCGTTTCGCCGGGGCCCTGCAGCAGGTCATCACGCGCCATGACATCCTGCGCACTGCGGTGCTCTGGGAAGGCCTGCCGCAACCGCTGCAAGTGGTCTGGCGCCATGCCGAGCTCCGGGTCGAGGAACAGCACCTGGACCCGGCCGAGGGTGACCTGCTGGCGCAGTTGCAGCAGCGCTTCGACGCTCGTCACTGGCGCCTGGACCTGGCCCAGGCGCCGCTGATCCGCCTGGTCTATGCGCGAGAGCCCGGGCAGCAGCGGGTGCCGGCGATCCTGCTGTTCCACCACCTGGCCCTGGATCACACCGCCATGGAGGTGATCGGCGAGGAAATGCGCGACCTGCTGTTCGACCGCGCGCAGCACCTGGGCACACCGGTGCCGTACCGCAACTATGTGGCCCAGGCACGCCTGGGTGCCGGGCAGGCGGAACACGAGGCGTTCTTTCGCGACATGCTCGGGGACATCGACGAGCCGACCCTGGCCTTCGGCGTAGAGGATGTACAGGGTGACGGCCTGGGTATCGAAGAGGCCGAGCTGGTGCTGCCCGAGGCGCTGAGCCGGCGCCTGCGGCAACAGGCGCGGCACCTGGGGGTGAGCGCCGCGGCCCTGATGCACCTGGCCTGGGGCCTGGTGCTGGGGCAGTTGGCCAACCGTCGCCAGGTGGTGTTCGGCACCGTGCTGATGGGCCGCATGCAGGGCGGCGCGGGCGCCGACCGCGCCCTGGGGGTGTTCATCAATACCCTGCCGCTGCGGGTCGATGTGCAGGGCAGCGTGCGTGCCGCGGTCAAGGCCACCCACGCCCGGCTCAGCGCCTTGCTCGGCCATGAGCACGCCTCCCTGGCCCTGGCCCAGCGCTGCAGCGCGGTGGCGGCCGGCGCGCCGCTGTTCAACACCTTGCTCAACTACCGCCACAGCGTGCCGAACACGGCGGCGCCGGACGGCCTGGATATCTGGCAGGGCGTCGAACTGCTGGGGGGCGAGGAGCGCAGCAACTACCCGCTGAGCCTCAGCGTCGATGACCTGGGCGAAGGCTTCAGCCTGGCGCTGCTGGCCCAGGCCGGAATCGGTGCGCAGCGTGTCGGCGCTTATATGCAAAGTGCCCTGGAGCAACTGGCCCAGGCCCTGGAACACAACCCGCAGGCGGCCCTCGAACAGTGCTCGGTGCTGCCGCCACAAGAGCGCGAGCAACTGCTGGAGGGCTGCAATGCCAGCACCGCCGACTACCCCCGCGGGCAGACCCTGCACGGGCTGTTCGAGGCGCGAGCGGCACAGGCTCCCGACGCCGTGGCGCTGGTGCAGGGGCCGTTGCGCCTGAGCTACCGCCAGCTCAACCAGCAGGCCAATCAGCTGGCCCGGCAACTGCTGGAGTTGGGCGTGCACCCAGACGATCGCGTGGCCCTGTGCCTGCAACGCGGGCCGCACTTGTTGCGGGGCATGCTGGCGGTCCTCAAGGCCGGGGCGGCCTATGTGCCCATCGACCCGAGCCTGCCGGCCGAACGCATCGCCTACCTGCTGCAGGACAGCGCGCCGCTGGCGGTGCTGGTGCAAAGCGCCACCCGCGAGCTGCCGGGCAGCCTTGCGGTGGTGTCGATCGATCTCGATGGGGTTGCCTGGCAAGAGGCCGAGCAGGGCAACCCGCTGCTGCCGCACCTGACCCCGGCGCACCTGGCCTATGTGATCTACACCTCCGGTTCCACTGGCCTGCCCAAGGGCGTGATGGTGGAGCACCAGAGCCTGGAAAACCTGGTGCACTGGCACTGCGCGAGTTTCGACCTGGGCCCGGGGCGGCACAGCTCCAGCGTCGCCGGCCTGGGCTTCGACGCCATGGCCTGGGAGGTCTGGCCGACCCTGTGCAGCGGCGCGACCCTGCACCTGCCGCCCGCCGAAGTGGGCAGCCAGGATATCGAAGCGCTGCTGCACTGGTGGCGCGCCCAGCCCCTGGATGTCAGCTTCCTGCCGACCCCGGTGGCCGAATACGCCTTCAGCCAGGGGCTCGGCCACCCCACACTGGACACCTTGCTGATCGGTGGCGACCGCCTGCGCCAGTTCGCCGCCGACCCGGGTTTTGCAGTGATCAACAACTACGGCCCCACCGAAGCCACGGTGGTGGCCAGCTCCGGGCGGATCGAGGCCGGTAGCGCCCTGCATATCGGCCGGCCCGTGGCCAATGCGCGGCTCTACCTGCTGGACGAACTGCAGCGTCCGGTGCCCCAGGGGGTCAGTGGCGAGCTGTATGTGGCCGGCGCCGGGGTGGCCCGGGGTTACCTCAACCGCCCGCAAATGACCGCTGAGCGCTTTCTCAACGACCCCTTCAGTGCCGAGCCCGAGGCACGCATGTACCGCACCGGTGACCTGGCCCGCTGGCGCGCCGACGGCAACCTCGACTACCTGGGGCGCAACGACGACCAGGTGAAGGTGCGCGGCATGCGCATCGAACCTGGGGAAATCGAGGCGGCGCTGCTCACCCATCCGGCCCTCAAGGAAGCCCTGGTGCTGGTCCGCGAGGGGCGCCTGCTGGCCTATTTCACTTCCCGTACCGAGGGCGTGCAAGCCGCCGCCGAAGACCTGCGCGACCACCTGCAAGGCCGGCTGCCGGACTACATGCTGCCGGTGGCCTATGTGCGCCTGCCGGCCATGCCCCTGACCGCCAACGGCAAGCTCGACCGCAAGGCCCTGCCACCGCCGGGGGAAGAGGCCTGGCTGAACCGGGAATTCGTGGCCCCCGAAGGCGAGGTGGAACAGGCCCTGGCACGGATCTGGAGCGAGGTGCTGCAGGTGGAGGCGGTGGGGCGCCATGATCACTTCTTCGAACTGGGCGGGCATTCGCTGCTGGCGGTGAACCTGATCGAACGCATGCGCCAGATCGGCCTGGACGCCGACGTGCGGGTGCTGTTCGGCCAGCCGACCCTGGCTGCGCTGGCGGCTGCGGTGGGCAGTGGCCGCGAGGTCGCGGTCCCGGCCAACCGGATCACCGCGGATTGCCCGCGCATCACCCCGGACCTGCTGCCGCTGGTGGAACTGGAGCAGGAAGCCATCGACCGAGTGGTGGCCAGCGTGCCCGGCGGCGTGGCCAACGTGCAGGACATCTACCCCCTGGCGCCGTTGCAGGAGGGCATCCTCTATCACCACCTGAGTGCCCGGCAGGGCGACCCCTACCTGCTGCAAACGCAGCTGGCCTTCGCCAGCCGGCAACGCCTGGATGATTTCGCCGCAGCCCTGCAGCGGGTGGTCGAGCGCCACGACATCCTGCGCACCGCGGTGCTCTGGGAAGGCCTGAAGCAGCCGCTGCAAGTGGTCTGGCGCCAGGCAGGGGTGCAGGTGCAAGAGGTGCAAGCGAACCCCGCCCAGGGCGAGGTCCTGGAGCAACTGCAGGCGCGCTTCGATGCCCGGCACCTGCGCCTGGACCTGACCCGGGCGCCGCTGATGCGCCTGGTGTATGCCCAGGACCCGGCCCGCCAGCGCATCGTCGCCATCCTGCTGTTCCATCACATGGCCCTGGACCACACCGCCCTGGAGGTGGTGCGCGAGGAAATCCAGGCCTGCCTGCTGGGGCAGTCGCCCGCGGGCACGGCGATTCCCTATCGCAACTACGTGGCCCAGGCGCGCCTGGGTGTGAGCCGTGAAGAGCACGAGGCATTCTTTCGCGAGATGCTCGGCGATATCGATGAGCCGACCCTGCCGTTCGGCCTGCAGGACGTGCAGGGCGATGGCGATGCCATTGAAGAGCGCCAGCAGGCCCTGGAGCCGTCACTGAGTGCGCGCCTGCGAACCCAGGCCCGGTTGCTGGGGGTGAGTGCGGCGAGCCTGTTCCACCTGGCCTGGGCCCGGGTCCTGAGCGTCACCTCGGGCCAGGACCGGGTGGTGTTCGGCACCGTGCTGCTGGGGCGCCTGAGCGCCGGGCAGGGCGCCGACCGGGCCCTGGGCATGTTCATCAACACCTTGCCGCTGCGGGTCGACCTGGATGCGCGTGGCAGCCGTGCCGCGGTCAAGGACACCCACGACCGGCTCAGTGCCTTGCTGGGTCATGAACACGCCTCCCTGGCCCTGGCCCAGCGTTGCAGCGGGGTGGCCGCGCCGCTGCCGCTGTTCAGTGCCATGCTCAACTACCGCCACGGCAGCGACGGGGTGCCGAGCCAGGCCGTGCAACAGGCCTGGCAGGGCATCGAGACCCTGCATAGCGAGGAGCGCACCAACTACCCCCTGAGCCTCAACGTCGACGACCTGGGCCAGGGGTTCCGTCTCACCGCCATGACCCTGGCGCGGATCGGTGCCGAGCGTATCTGCGGCTACATGCAGCAGGCCCTGCTGGCCCTGGTGGAGAACCTGGAGACGGCGCCGCAGCGGCCCCTGCGCGAGGTGCCGATCCTGCCGCCGCAGGAGCGTCAGCACCTGCTGCAAGGGTTCAACGCCACGGCCGTGGATTACCCCCTGGAGCAGACCCTGCACGGGCTGTTCGAGGCCCAGGTGCGGCGCAGCCCCGAGGCCACTGCGGTGCAGGCCGGCGAGCAGCAGCTGAGCTACGGCGCACTCAACCGGCGCGCCAACCAGCTGGCCGGGCACCTGCTGCAACTGGGCGTCGGCCCCGACAGCCGGGTGGCGATCTGTGTCGAGCGCGGGCTGGAAATGGTGGTCGGCCTGCTGGCGATCCTCAAGGCCGGCGGCGCCTATGTGCCCATCGACCCGGGCTACCCCGCCGAACGCATCGCCTACATGCTCGACGACAGCGCGCCCCTGGCGGTGCTGGCCCAGGGCGCGACCCGGGCATTGCTCGGCGAACTGGCGCGGCCCCTGGTGGACCTCGACCAGCTGGCCTGGAGCGGGCCGGCGCCGGGCAACCCGCAAGTAGAGGGGCTGACCCCGGGGCACCTGGCCTATGTGATCTACACCTCCGGTTCCACCGGCCAGCCCAAGGGCGCGATGAACGAGCACCGGGCCGTGGTCAACCGCCTGTTGTGGATGCAGGCGCAGTACCGCCTTGGCACCGAGGACGCGGTGTTGCAGAAGACCCCGTTCAGTTTCGACGTCTCGGTCTGGGAGTTCTTCTGGCCGCTGTTCACCGGCGCGCGCCTGGTGATGGCGCGCCCCGACGGGCACAAGGACCCGGCCTACCTGCGCCAGGTGATCCGCGAGCAGGGCATCAGCACCTTGCACTTCGTGCCCTCGATGCTCGATGTGTTCCTGGCACAGGGCGAGGGCGCCGAGGACCTGGGCCTGCGCCAGGTGATGTGCAGCGGCGAGGCATTGCCGGGCAGCCTGGTGCGGCGCTTCAAGCAGCAACTGCCACAGGTGGCATTGCACAACCTCTACGGCCCCACGGAGGCCGCGGTGGACGTCACTGCCTGGGATTGCAGCGGCCCGCTGGCCGATACCCCGGACCACACGCCCATCGGCAAGCCCATCGCCAATACCTGCATCTACCTGCTGGACGCGCAGATGCAGCCGGTGCCCCTGGGGGTGGTGGGCGAGCTGTACATCGGCGGGGTGCAGGTGGCCCGGGGTTACCTGAACCGCGAGCAGTTGAGCGCCGAACGTTTCCTCAAGGACCCGTTCAGCCAGGAACCGGGGGCGCGCCTGTACCGCACCGGCGACCTCGGGCGCTATCAGGCCGACGGCACTATCGAGTACCTGGGGCGCAACGACGACCAGGTGAAGATCCGCGGCCTGCGCATCGAACTGGGGGAGATCCAGGCGCGCCTGACCCAGCTGGAGGAGGTCAAGGAGGCGGTGGTACTGGCCCGCGAGGATGTGCCCGGCGACCAGCGCCTGGTGGCCTACTACACCACCCACGACAGCGCCCGGCGCCTGCCCGTCGAGCACCTGCGCACGCAACTGCTGCAGCACCTGCCGGAGTTCATGGTGCCGGCGCTGTTCGTGCACCTGGCGGCGCTGCCCCTGAGCGCCAACGGCAAGCTGGCGCGCAAGGAACTGCCGGCCCCGGGGCTGGAGGCGGCCCAGGTGCGCGAGTACGAGGCCCCGGTGGGCGACACCGAAATCGCCCTGGCGCGGCTGTGGGCCGAACTGCTCAATGTCGAGCGGGTGGGGCGTCACGATCATTTCTTTGAACTGGGTGGGCACTCACTGCTGGCGGTCAGCCTGATCAGCCGCATGCGTGAGCTAGGCATGGAAGCCGATGTCCGGGCGTTGTTCGAACAGCCGACCCTGGCGGCCTACGCGGCCATGACCGAACGAATGGAGATCGTCCTGTGAGCGTGATCGAACTGTTGGCGACACTGAAGGAAAAGGATGTGCAACTGGTGCTCAAGGACGACCAGCTGGTGGTCCAGGGCAACAAGCAGGCCCTGAGCGAACCGCAGCTGCTGGCCCGCTTGCGCGAGCACAAGCCGGAGCTGATCGAGCTGATCCGCGCCGGCCAGTATTCGCCGAGTAAGGCCGGGCAGGTGCAGGTGCCGGCCAATGGCATCACCCCGGGCATCAGCCGCATCACCCCGGCGATGCTGCCCCTGGCCAACCTCGACCAGGAGGCCATCGAGCGCATTGTCGCCAGCGTCCCGGGCGGGGTCGCCAACGTGCAGGACATCTACCCCCTGGCGCCCCTGCAGGAGGGCATTCTCTACCACCACGTCAGTGCGCAGCAGGGCGACCCCTATGTGATGCAGGCGCAGTTCGCCTTCGCCAGCGAGGAACGCCTGGAAGCCTTTGCCGAGGCCCTGCGCGGGGTCATTGCGCGGCACGACATCCTGCGCACCGCGGTGCTCTGGGATGGCCTGGAGCAGCCGATGCAGGTGGTCTGGCGCGAGGCCGGGCTGGAGCTGCAAGAGGTCGAGACCGACCCTGCGGCCGGTGAGGTTCTGGCCCAGTTGCATGCGCGTTTCGACGCCCGCCACTATCGCCTGGACGTCAGCCAGGCGCCGCTGCTGCGCCTGGTGCATGCCCGGGATGAAGCCGGGCAGCGCATCGTCGCCATGCTGCTGTTCCACCACATGGCCCTGGACCACAGCGCCCTGGATGTGGTGCGCCACGAGATGCAGGCCTTCCTCACCGGGCAGGCCGAGCGCCTGGGGCCGGCCATGCCGTTTCGCAACTACGTGGCCCAGGCGCGGCTGGGCATCAGCGAACAGGAGCACGAAGCGTTCTTCCGCCAGATGCTCGGCGATATCGACGAGCCGACCCTGCCTTACGGCCTGCAGGATGTGCAGGGCGATGGCCGGGCCATCGAGGAATGCACCCAGGCCCTGCCAACCGAGTTGAGCCAGCGCCTGCGGACCCGGGCCCGGCTGGCCGGGGTCAGCGCGGCCAGCCTGTTCCACCTGGCCTGGGGCCGGGTGCTGGGCACCCTGGCGGGCAAGCACAAGGTGGTGTTCGGCACTGTGCTGATGGGCCGCCTGCAAGGCGCCGAAGCCACCGAGCGGGCCCTGGGGATCTTCATCAACACCTTGCCGTTTCGCCTGGATGTGGACAGCCAGGGCCTGGGCGAGGCCCTCAAGGCCACCCACGCCCGGCTCACCACCTTGCTGCGCCACGAACACGCGGCCCTGGCCCTGGCCCAGCGTTGCAGCGGCGTGAGCGCACCGACCCCGCTGTTCAGCGCCTTGCTCAACTACCGGCACAGTGCTGCCGGGGCCAGTGCCGCGGCCCAGGCCGCCTGGGCCGGGATCAGCACCCTGAGCTCCGAGGAGCGCACCAACTACCCCCTGACCCTGAGCGTCGACGACCTCGGGCAGGATTTCAGCCTGACCCTGCTGGCCAGCACCCAGGTCGACCCGCGGCGCATCCTCGGCTACCTGCTGTGCACCCTGGAGAACCTGGCCCAGGCCCTGGAGCAGACGCCGCAACTGGCCCTGGAGCAGTTGCCGATCCTGCCGGTGGCGGAGCGCGAGCAGGTGCTGGAAGGCTTCAACCGCAGCGCGGTGGACTACCCCCGGGGGCAGGCTATCCATGGCCGCATCGAGGCCCAGGCGCAGCGCACCCCAGACGCCCTGGCGGCCTGCTACCAGGGCCGCTCGCTGAGCTATGCCGAGCTCAACCGACAGGCCAATGTCCTGGCCCGGCAACTGCGCGGGCTGGGGGTGCAGCCCGATGACCGGGTGGCCATCGTTGCCCGGCGCAGCCTGGAAACGGTGGTGGGCCTATTGGCGATTCTCAAGGCCGGGGCCTGCTATGTGCCCATCGACCCGGCCCACCCGGCCGAGCGTCTGAACTACCTGCTCCAGGACTGCGGCCCGCGGGCGGTGCTGACCCAGGCCGAGCTGCTGGGGCGCCTGCCGGCCCTGGCGGTGCCGGTGATCGAACTCAACCAGCGGTTGTGGCTCGATCAGACGGCGGACAATGCCCAGGTACCGGGGCTGAGCGCGGCCAACCTGGCCTATGTGATCTACACCTCCGGCTCCACCGGCCTGCCCAAGGGGGTGATGGTGGAGCATCGGACCCTGGGTAACCTGGTGGACTGGCACTGCCAGGCCTTCGACCTGCGTCCCGGCAGCCAGGCCTCGTGCTTGGCCGGCTTCGGTTTCGATGCCATGGCCTGGGAGGTCTGGCCGGCGCTGTGTGTGGGCGCGACCCTGCACCTGGCACCGGCCCAGGACGGCAGCGAGGACCTGGATGCCTTGCTCGCCTGGTGGCGTGCCCAGCCCCTGGACGTGAGCTTCCTGCCGACCCCGGTGGCCGAGTACGCCTTCAGCCAGGAGCAGGGCCACCCGAGCCTGCGCACCCTGCTGATCGGCGGCGACCGCCTGCGCCAGTTCAGCCACGACCAGGGCTTTGCCCTGATCAACAACTACGGCCCCACCGAAGCCACGGTGGTGGCCAGTTCCGGGCCGATCCACGCCGGTGGCGAGCTGGACATCGGCCGGCCGGTGGCCAACGCGCGCATTTACCTGCTGGATTCCCAGCAGCGCCCGGTGCCCATCGGCGTCGCCGGTGAGCTGTATGTGGGCGGCGCCGGGGTGGCCCGGGGGTACCTCAACCGCCCGCAATTGACCGCCGAACGCTTTCTCGACGATCCCTTCAGCGACCAGCCTGGGGCGCGCATGTACCGCAGCGGCGACCTGGCGCGCTGGCTGGCGGACGGGCGCATCGACTACCTGGGGCGCAACGACGATCAGGTGAAGATCCGCGGCGTGCGCATCGAGCTGGGGGAAATCGAGACCCGTCTTTGCCAGTTCCCCGGTATCCAGGAAGCGGTGCTGCTGGCCCGCGAGGATCAGCCGGGCAACCCGCGGCTGGTGGCCTATTTCACCCAGCAGCAGGATGTCGCCCTGGACGTGGCGCAGTTGCGCGCCCACCTGCTGGCGCAGTTGCCTGACTACATGGTGCCGGTGGCTTATGTACGGCTCGACGCCTTGCCCCTGACCGCCAACGGCAAGCTCGACCGCAAGGCCCTGCCGGCGCCGGATCAGGCGGCGCTGTTTGGCCGTGAATACCAGGCCCCGCAAGGCGCCACCGAAACCACCCTGGCCGCGATCTGGCAGGAGGTGCTGCACCTGCCGCGGGTCGGGCGCCAGGATCACTTTTTCGAGCTGGGCGGCCATTCGCTGCTGGCCATGCGCATGGTGTCCCAGGTACGCCAGCGCCTGGGGGTGGAACTGGCCCTGGGCGAGCTGTTCGCCAATGCCGAGCTGAGCGCGGTGGCCGCGGTGCTGGAGCGCGCCGGGCGCAGCCATCTGCCGGAGATCTTCCCGGCGGTGCAGGATCACGACCTGCCGCTGTCCTTCGCCCAGCAGCGCCTGTGGTTCCTGGCGCAGATGGACGGTGCCGCCAGCGCCTACAACATTCCCATCGGCCTGGGCCTGCGCGGGCAGCTCGATCGCTCGGCGCTGCGCCAGGCGCTGCAGGCCATCGTCAGCCGCCACGCCACCTTGCGCAGCCGTTTCGTGCGCGTCGAGGACCAGCCCCAGGTGCTGATTGGGCCCCTGGACAGCGCTCTGGAACTGCACGAGGAAGACCTGCGCCAGGCGCCGCTGACCCTGGCCGGGCGGGTGCGTGCCGAAGCCGCCCAGGCCTTCGACCTGGAGCAGGGGCCGGTGATCCGCGCGCGCCTGCTGGCCCTGGCGGACGATCACCATGTGCTGCTCCTGACCCTGCACCACATCGTTGCCGATGGCTGGTCCATGGGCGTGCTGACCCGGGAGCTGGTGGCCCTGTACGAGGCCTTCAGCCAGGGCCGGCCCGATCCCTTGGCGCCGCTGGCGGTGCAGTACAGCGACTTTGCCCTGTGGCAACGGCGCTGGCTCAGCGGCGAGGTGCTGCAGCAGCAGAGCGACTACTGGCGCCAGGCCCTGGCCGGCGCGCCCAGCCTGCTGATGCTGCCCACCGACCGGCCGCGGCCGCAGCAGCAGCAGGATTTCAGCGGTGGCAGCATCGAGCTGCTGCTGGACCGGGCCCTGAGCGACCAGCTCAAGGCCCTGAGCCAGCGCCATGGCTGCACCCTCTACATGACCCTGCTGGCCGGCTGGGGGCTGCTGCTGAGCCGCCTTTCGGGGCAGGACGATCTGCTGATCGGCAGCCCGGTGGCCAACCGCATGCGCGCCGAGGTGGAAGGGCTGATCGGGCTCTTCGTCAACACCCTGGCCCTGCGCTTGGACCTGGACCCGGGGCAGAGCGTGAGCGGGCTGCTGGCCCAGGTCCGCGCCCGCAGCCTGGAGGCCCAGGCGCACCAGGACCTGCCGTTCGAGCAGGTGGTGGAAATCGTCCGGCCCCAGCGCAGCCTGTCCCACAGCCCGCTGTTCCAGGTGGTGCTGACCTGGGTCGACAACTTCGCCCAGGACCTGCAACTGGGGGACCTGAAACTCGAAGGTGTGGCCGGGGCCAGCGCGGTGGCCAAGTTCGACCTGACCCTGAGCCTGGGAGAAAGCCAGGGGCAGATCCGCGGAACCCTGGACTACGCCACCGCGCTGTTCGATGAGGCCACGGTGCAGCGCTATGCCGCCTACCTGGTGCAGGTGCTGCGGGCCATGGTGGCCGACGATCAGCAATGCCTGGCCCAGGTGCAGTGGCTGGATGAGACCGAGCGCCGGCAACTGCTGGAGGATTTCAACGCCAGCGCCGTGGACTACCCACGGGGCCGGACCCTGGCCCAGCGCTTCGAGGCCATTGCCGCTCGGCAGCCCGAGGCCACGGCCCTGCAGGTAGGCGCGCAGCGCCTGAGCTATGGCCAGTTGAATGCCCGGGCCAACCAACTGGCCTGGCACTTGCGGGCGCTGGGGGTGGGCCCGGATCAGCGGGTGGCGATCTGCGTCGAGCGCGGGCCGGGGATGGTGATCGGCCTGCTGGGGATTCTCAAGGCCGGTGGCGCCTATGTGCCCATCGACCCGGGTCACCCCGCGGAACGCATCGCCTACCTGCTGCAGGACAGCGCGCCGCTGGCGCTGCTGGTGCAGGGCAGCACCCGGGCCCTGGTGGGCCAACCGGCCATGGTTCGGGTGGACCTCGACCAGCCCGAGTGGCAGGCCCGCCCCGAGGGCAACCTGCAGGTGCCGGGCATGAGCTGCGCGCACCTGGCCTATGTGATCTACACCTCCGGTTCCACCGGCCTGCCCAAGGGCGTGATGGTGGAGCATGCCAGCCTGGAAAACCTGCTGGACTGGCATTGCCAGGCCTTCGACCTGGGGCCGGGGCGACATGCCTCCAGCGTCGCCGGTTTCGGCTTCGACGCCATGGCCTGGGAACTCTGGCCGACGCTCTGCGGCGGCGCCACCCTGCACCTGCCGCCGGCCGGTATCGGCCACCAGGACCTCGACCAACTGCTGCACTGGTGGCAGGCCCAGCCCCTGGACCTGAGCTTTTTGCCGACCCCGGTGGCCGAATACGCCTTCAGCCAGGGCCTGGGCCACCCGACCTTGCGCACCCTGCTGATCGGCGGCGACCGCCTGCGCCAGTTCAGCCAGGAGCCGAGCTTTGCCGTGGTCAACAACTACGGCCCCACCGAAACCACGGTGGTGGCCAGCTCCGGGCGGCTGCTGGCCGGCGGGCCCCTGGACATCGGCCGGCCCATCGCCAATGCACGGATCTACCTGCTGGACCCGCAGCAGCGGCCGGTGCCCATCGGCGTCGCCGGTGAGCTGTATGTGGGCGGCGCCGGGGTGGCCCGGGGCTACCTCAACCGCCCGGAGCTGACGGCCGAACGCTTTCTTGAAGACCCCTTCAGCACCGTGCCGGGCGCACGCATGTACCGCAGCGGCGACCTGGCGCGCTGGCGGGCGGACGGGCGCATCGACTACCTGGGGCGCAACGACGACCAGGTGAAGGTGCGTGGCGTGCGCATCGAGCTGGGGGAGATCGAGACCTGCCTCAACCGCCTTCCGGGCATCCGCGAGGCGGTGCTGCTGGCCCGGGAAGACCAGCCGGGGCAGACCCGGCTGGTGGCCTATTTCAGTGCAACCCCCGGCGCCGAACCGAGCCCGGCCGAGCTGCGCAGGCGCCTGCTGGAGCAACTGCCGGAGTACATGGTGCCGGCGGCCTATGTGCACCTCGCTGCCTTGCCCCTGACCGCCAACGGCAAGCTCGACCGCCGGGCGTTGCCGCAACCGCCGCTGGAGGCGCTGCTGAGCCGGGACTATGTGGCCCCCGAGGGCGACAGCGAGATCGCCCTGGCGCAGATCTGGAGCGAGCTGCTGCAGGTCGAGCGGGTAGGGCGCCACGATCACTTCTTCGAACTGGGCGGCCATTCGCTGCTGGCCATGCGCATGCTGTCCCAGGTGCGGCAGCGCCTGGGGGTGGAGCTGGCCCTGGGCGAGCTGTTCGCCAATGCCGAACTGTGCGCCGTGGCCGCGGCCCTGGCCCGGGCCGAGCGCAGCAGCCTGCCGGACCTGCTGCCGGCGCCGCGCAACCAGCCGCTGGCGCTGTCCTTCGCCCAGCAGCGCCTGTGGTTCCTGGCGCAGATGGAAGGGGCCAACACCGCCTACAACATTCCCATCGGCCTGCGCCTGCGCGGGCCACTGGACGGCGCGGCCCTGCAGCAGGCCCTGGAGCGCATCGTCGCGCGCCATGAAACCCTGCGCAGCCGCTTTGCCCAGTACGGTGACGAAGCCCAGGTGCTGATCGCCCCGGCCGAATCCGGGCTGGAGCTGCTGCTGGAAAACCTGCGGGGCCACCCCCAGGCCAGCGACGCCTTGCAGGCCCTGGTGCAGGGCGAGGCCTCGGCGCCGTTCGACCTGCAACGCGGGCCGCTGATCCGCGGGCGCCTGGTCAGCCTGGCGGACGACCACCATGTGCTGTTGCTGACCCTGCACCATATCGTCAGCGATGGCTGGTCCATGGGCGTGCTGACCCGGGAACTGGTGGCGCTGTACCAGGCCTTCAGTCGTGGCCTGCCCGACCCCCTGGCGCCGCTGGCGGTGCAGTACAGCGACTTTGCCCACTGGCAGCGGCACTGGCTCAGTGGTGCGGTGCTGGAGCAGCAGGCGCAGTACTGGCGCCAGGCCCTGGAGGGGGCGCCGCCGTTACTCATGCTGCCCACCGACCGGCCACGGCCGGCCCAGCAGGACTACGCCGGCAGCAGCGTCGAGGTGCGCCTGGATGCGCAATTGACCGCCGGCCTGCGCGCCCTGAGCCAGCGCCATGGCACCACCTTGTACATGACCCTGATGGGCGCCTGGGCGCTGCTGCTGGGGCGGCTCTCGGGGCAGTCCGAGGTGGTGATCGGCACCCCGGTGGCCAACCGCATGCGCGCCGAGGTGGAAGGGTTGATCGGGCTGTTCGTCAACACCCTGGCCCTGCGCCTGGACCTGGAGGCGGCGCCCCGGGTCCAGGCGCTGCTGGCCCAGGTCCGCGCCCGCACCCTGGAGGCCCAGGCTCACCAGCACCTGCCGTTCGAGCAGGTGGTGGAGATCCTGCGGCCGTTGCGCAGCCTGTCCCACAGCCCGCTGTTCCAGACCCTGTTCACCTGGCAGAACGGCGACGGCCCGCAGCTGGAGCTGGGGGACCTGCAACTGGAGGGCATCCACGAGGCCAGCCACTTCGCCAAGTTCGACCTGTCCCTGAGCCTGGGGGAGGTGCAGGACCGCATCGAAGGCAGCCTGGAATACGCCACGGCGCTGTTCGATGAAACCACCATGCTGCGGTATGCCGGCTACCTGCAGCGGGTGCTGCAGGCCATGGTGGCCGATGAACAGATGCTGCTGGCACAGGTGCCGCTGCTGGATGCCGCCGAGCGCGAACAGCTGCTGCACGGCTTCAATGCCACCGCCCGCGACTACCCCCTGGAACAGACCCTGCACGGGCTGTTCGAGACCCAGGTGCTGCGCAACCCCGAGGCCATCGCCGTGCAGGCCGGCGAGCAGCAGTTGAGTTACCGCGAGCTCAACCAGCAGGCCAACCAGCTGGCCGGGCACCTGCTGCACCTGGGCGTCGGCCCCGACAGCCGGGTGGCGATCTGCGTCGAGCGCGGGCTGCCCATGGTGGTGGGCCTGCTGGGCATCCTCAAGGCCGGCGGCGCCTACGTGCCCATCGACCCGGGCTACCCCGCCGAACGCATTGCCTACATGCTCGACGACAGCGCGCCCCAGGCGCTGCTGGCCGATAGCGCGACCCGGCCGCTGCTGGGCAACCTGGCGCTGCCCCTGGTGGATCTCGACCAGCCGCAATGGCACCGCCAGCCCCGGGTCAACCCGCGGCTCAACGGCCTGACCCCGAGCCACCTGGCCTATGTGATCTACACCTCCGGTTCCACCGGCCGGCCCAAGGGCGCGATGAACGAGCACCGGGCGGTGGTCAACCGCCTGCTGTGGATGCAGGAGCAGTACCGTCTCACTGCCGAGGACGCGGTATTGCAGAAGACCCCGTTCAGTTTCGACGTCTCGGTCTGGGAGTTCTTCTGGCCGTTGTTCACCGGCGCACGGCTGGTGATGGCGCGCCCCGATGGGCACAAGGACCCGGCTTACCTGCGCCAGGTGATCCGTGATGAACGCATCAGCACCTTGCACTTCGTGCCCTCGATGCTCGATGTATTCCTGGCCTATGGCGACACCCGCGAATGCGCCGGCCTGCGCCAGGTGATGTGCAGCGGCGAGGCGCTGCCGGGCAGCCTGGTGCGGCGCTTCAAGCAGCAGTTGCCGCAGGTGGCGCTGCACAACCTCTACGGCCCCACGGAAGCGGCGGTGGACGTCACCGCCTGGGATTGCGCCGGCCCGCTGGCACAGACCCCGGACAACACCCCCATCGGCAAGCCCATCGCCAATACCCGCATCTACCTGCTGGACGGGCAGATGCAGCCGGTGCCCCGGGGCGTGGTGGGCGAGCTGTACATCGGTGGGGTGCAGGTGGCCCGGGGTTACCTGAACCGCGAACAACTGAGCGCCGAACGCTTCCTCAAGGACCCGTTCAGCCAGGAACCGGGCGCGCGCCTGTACCGCACCGGCGACCTGGCCCGCTACCTGGCCGACGGCACTATCGAGTACCTGGGGCGCAACGACGACCAGGTGAAGATCCGTGGCCTGCGCATCGAGCTGGGGGAAATCCAGGCGCGCCTGACCCAGCTGGAAGGGGTCAAGGAAGCGGTGGTGCTGGCCCGGGAAGATGTGCCGGGCGACCAGCGCCTGGTGGCCTACTACACCACCGTTGCCGGGCAGCCGGCCCTGGCGGTGGAACAACTGCGCCGGGCGCTGCTGGAACACCTGCCGGAGTTCATGGTGCCGGCGCTGTTCATGCACCTGGCGGCGCTGCCCCTGAGCCCCAATGGCAAGCTGGAACGCAAGGCCCTGCCGGCCCCGGGGCTGGAGGCGGCCCAGGTGCGCGAATACGAGGCCCCGGTGGGCGACACCGAGATCCTCCTGGCGCAACTCTGGGCCGAACTGCTCAAGGTCGAGCGGGTGGGGCGCCACGACCACTTCTTCGAACTGGGCGGCCATTCGCTGCTGGCGGTGAGCCTGATCGGCCGCATGCGCCGGGCCGGGCTCTCGGCGGATGTGCGGGTGCTGTTCGGCCAGCCGACCCTGGCGGCCCTGGCCGCTGCCGTGGGCCGCGGTCGCGAGGTGCAGGTACCGGCCAACCTGATCTACCGCGACTGCCCGCGCATCACCCCGGACCTGCTGCCGCTGCTGGCACTGGACCAGGCCGCCATCGACCGGGTGGTGGCCACGGTGCCCGGCGGTACCGCCAATGTGCAGGACATCTACCCGCTGGCGCCGTTGCAGGCCGGCATCCTGTTCCACCATCTGGCGGCTGGAGCGGGTGACCCCTACGTGTTGCAGGCGCAGTTCGCCTTTGCCAGCACCGAGCGCCTGCAGGCCTTCGCCCAGGCCTTGCAGGGGGTGATCGAACGCAATGACATCCTGCGCAGCGCGGTGCTCTGGGAAGGCCTGGAGCAGCCGCTGCAAGTGGTCTGGCGCCAGGCGCCGCTGTGCTGCGAAGAGATCGCCCTGGAGCCTGGCGACGGCGAGGTGCTGGGCCAGTTGCAGGCGCGCTTCGACAGCCGTCGCTACCGCCTGGACATCGCCCAGGCGCCGCTGCTGCGCCTGGTGCATGCCGCCGACCCGGTGAACCAGCGAGTGGTGGCCCTGCTGCTGTTCCATCACCTGGTGATGGACCACGTGGCCCTGGAGGTGCTGCAGCACGAACTGCAAGCCTTCCTCCTGGGCCAGCAGCAGCGCCTGGGGGAAGCGGTGCCGTACCGCAACTACGTGGCCCAGGCACGCCTGGGCATCGGCGAGGCCGAGCATGAGGCGTTCTTCCGCCAGATGCTCGGCGATATCGACCAGCCGACCCTGCCGCTGGGCCTGCAGGAGGTACCGGGAGGCAGCGCCGAACTCAGCGAAGCGCGCCAGCCCCTGGACCGCCTGCTGAGCCGGCGCCTGCGCTTGCAGGCGCGGCAACTGGGGGTCAGTGCCGCAAGCCTGATGCACCTGGCCTGGGGCCGGGTGCTGGGCAGCCTGGCGGGGCAGCAGCAGGTGGTGTTCGGCACCGTGCTGCTGGGGCGGATGCAGGGCGGCGAGGGCGCCGAGCGGGCCCTGGGAGTGTTCATCAACACCTTGCCGCTGCGGGTCGATCTGGGCGAGTTGCCGGTGCGCGAGGCCCTGCTGGCCACCCATGAGCGGCTGGCGCAGCTGCTTGGCCACGAACAGGCGCCGCTGGCCCTGGTCCAGCGTTGCAGTGGGGTGGAGCCGGGTACACCGTTGTTCAGCAGCCTGCTCAACTACCGCCACAGTGCCCCGGCGGCAAACCAGGCGGGGCAGGCCGGCAGTGCCTGGGAGGGCATGCAGTTGCTCAATGCCCAGGAGCGCAGCAACTACCCGCTGACCCTGAGCATCGACGACCTGGGGGACGGCTTCATGCTCACCGCCGTGGCCGCCGGGATCGATGCCCGGCGCATCTGCGACTACCTGCACGGCACCCTGGAACAGCTGCTGCTGGCCCTGGAGCAGCAACCGGAACAGGCCATCGGCCAGGTGCCGGTGCTGCCGCAGGCCGAGCGCCGACAGGTACTGGAGGGCTTCAACGCCACGGTGCGCGACTACCCGCGCGAGCAGGCCCTGCACCAGTGTTTCGAGGAGCAGGTGCTGGCCCGGCCGCAGCAGGTGGCGGCGGTGCAGGTCGCCGAACAGCTCAGCTATATCCAGCTCAACACCCGGGCCAACCAGCTGGCCCAGCATCTGCTGCAACTGGGGGTGCAGCCCGGGGATCACGTGGCGCTGCTGCTGCCGCGCTCCCTGGACCTGCTGGTGAGCCAACTGGCGGTGAGCAAGTGCGGCGCCGCCTATGTACCGCTGGACGTCAATGCCCCGGCCGAGCGCCTGGGGTTCATGCTGGCCGACAGCGGGGCGCCGGTGCTGCTCAGCCACAGCGAGCGGGTGCTGGAAGCCGCGGTGCAACGGGTCGACCTGGACCGCCTGCGCTTCGACCGGCTGGCCGGGCACAACCCGAACCTGGCGCTGTCGTCCGAGGCGGTGGCCTACGTCATGTACACCTCCGGTTCCACTGGAGCGCCCAAGGGCGTGCGGGTGCCGCACCGGGCCATCACCCGGCTGGTGATCAACAACGGCTATGCCGATTTCAACCCCGAGGACCGGGTGGCCTTCGCCTCCAACCCGGCCTTCGACGCCAGCACCCTGGAGGTCTGGGGGCCGCTGCTCAACGGTGGCCGGGTCGTGGTGGTGGACCACGCGACATTGCTGGACCCGCACGCCTTCGGCTCGTTGCTGGAACGCACCGGGGTCAGCCTGCTGTTCCTCACCACCAGCCTGTTCAACCAGTACGTGCAACTGATTCCCCAGGCCTTCAAGGGGCTGCGCATGCTGCTCTGTGGCGGCGAACGGGCGGATGCCACGGCCTTCCGGCGGATCCAGGCCGAGCTGCCGCACTTGCGCCTGGTCAACGGCTACGGGCCCACCGAGACCACCACCTTTGCCGTGACCCATGAGCCCGGTGAGCTGGCGGCGGATGCCGACAGCGTGCCCATTGGCCGGCCGCTGTCCAACACCCGGGTGTACGTGCTCGATGCTCTGGGCCAGCCGCTGCCGGTGGGGGTGGTGGGGGAGCTGTACATCGGGGGTGATGGCGTGGCCCTGGGCTACCTCAACCGTCCGGACCTGTCGGCGCAGAAGTTCCTCATCGACCCGTTTCACCAGCAAACCCAGGGTACCGCTGCGCCGGCCCTGATGTACCGCACCGGCGACCTGGGCCGCTGGCTGGAAAATGGTCTTCTGGAATGCATCGGGCGCAATGACGAGCAAGTGAAGATCCGCGGCCTGCGCATCGAACCCGGGGAAATCCAGGCGCAGTTGGCCCGCTTCCCCGGCCTGCGGGACGGCGTGGTCGTGGTGCGTGAAGACAGCCCCGGGGACAAGCGCCTGGTGGCCTACTACACCCTGCACGAGCACACCCCGGCGCCGGATGCCGAGCAACTGCGCAGCCACCTGCAACAGCAGTTGCCGGACTACATGGTGCCCCTGGCCTATGTGCACTTGCAGGCCTTGCCCCTGACCCGCAACGGCAAGCTGGACCGCCGTGCGCTGCCGGCGCCCGGCAGCGCGGCCCAGCTCGCCCAGGCCTATGCCGCGCCCCAGGGCGCGCTGGAGCAGGCCCTGGCCGGGCATTGGGCGGCGGTGCTGAAGCTCGAGCAAGTAGGGCGCCACGACCACTTCTTCGAACAGGGCGGGCATTCGCTCTCGGCCATCCAGTTGCTCAACCGCCTGCAACAGGCGGCGTTCGACGTGACCCTGGCGGAGCTGTTCCAGCACGCCACGGTGGCGGCCATGGCGCGCCTGTTGAGCGAGCGCACGGCCGCGCCGCGCTCCACCGAGCTGATCCCGGTGCGCACCGGCGGCAGTGGCCCGGCGCTGTTCCTGGTCCATGAGTTCACCGGGCTGGACGTGTATTTCCCGGCCCTGGGCCAGCACCTGGACGGCGATTTCCCGATCTACGGCCTGCCCGGCGTGGCGGTCGGCGAGCCGCAGTTGCGCACCCTGGAATGCCTGGCCACACGCTTGCTTGACGTGATGCGCAAGGCCCAGCCGCAGGGGCCATATCGCCTGGCCGGCTGGTCCTTCGGTGGGGTCCTGGCCTATGAGATCGCCCAGCAGTTGCTGGGCCTGGACCAGGAGGTGGAGTTCCTCGGCCTGATCGACAGCTACGTGCCGCGCCTGACCGACCAGGGCAAGGCTCGCTGGTCTGGCGAGCACGCGCACAAGCGCCACCTGCTGTTGCAGTGCCGCGCCTACTGGAGCGCCCAGGGCGCGGCCGGGGTGCAGCCCCTGGCGCACCTGGAACAACTGGAGGCGCTGCTGGAGCCACTGGACTTTGCCGACCTGCTGCAACGCTGCCGCGACCAGGGGCTGCTGTTCGAGCAACTGGCCACGGCGCCGCCGCAAGCGCTCGGTCATTACCTGGACCGCGAGGTCGCCCACGGCCATGCCCTGGCCCATTACCGGGTCCATCCCCTGGGCATGCCGGTGCATCTGTTCTGCGCCGCCGAACGGCCCACCGAGCTGTCCCGGCGCAGCCCGACCCTGGGCTGGGGCGAGATCCTGCCGGCGGGCGAACTGCACTGCATCAGCGTGCCCGGGGACCACCTGAGCATGATGAAGGCGCCGCATATCCAGGCCCTGGGGCACGCCCTGGGCCAGGCCCTGGCGGCGGCCAGGGCCAAGGGCGCGGTGAGCGCTGCGCCGCACCAGCCCTTGCTGCGGATCCAGAGCGGGCGCCCCGGGCACACGCCGATCTTCTGCGTGCCCGGGGCCGGTGACAGCATCACCGGCTTTATCGGCCTGAGCGAGGCCCTGGGGGCCGAATGGCCGATCCTCGGCCTGCAGGCCCGGGGCCTGGACGGCTGCGGGGTGCCCCATGGCCAGGTCGAAGTGGCAGCCCGGCATTACCTGGAGGCCATCACCGCCGAGTACCCCGACGGGCCGCTGCACCTGATCGGCCATTCCTTCGGCGGCTGGGTGGCATTCGAGATGGCCGGGGCCCTGCAGGCCGCCGGTCGCGAAGTGGTGTCGCTGACCCTGATCGACAGTGAGGCCCCCGGAGGCAATGGCGCGCTAGGGCGGCCCTATACCACCACCGCGGCGCTGTGGCGCTTGATCGAATCCATGCAACTGGCTGCAGGCCAGGACATGGGCATCGACCCCGAGCGCTTCGCCGCCGAGGACGACGGCATGCAGATGCACCTGCTGCATGCCGGCATGGTACGGGTCGGGCTGTTGTCCCCGCGCGCCGACCCGCGGGCCATGCACGGCCCGGCGCGAACCTTCGCCAGCGCCCTGCGCACCCGCTACCAGCCTCGGCGCCCGTACCAGGGCAAGGTGCGCCTGGTGCTGGCGGATGACCCGAGCCTGGACGCCGCCGGCAACCGCCGGGAGCAGCAGGGGATGGTCCAGGGCTGGCGCCGGCAGGCTGCGCACCTGCAGGTGTGGTACGGCCCGGGCAACCACTTCAGCCTGCTCAAGGCGCCCAACGTCTACCACCTGGCGGCCTGGTGGCATGACGGCCTGGCGCTGCCCCAGGGGGAGGTCATGTCATAGGGCGCGGGGCAACACAGGCGCTGGCCCTGCCGGCGCCTGGACACCCGGTTTCATTCATCTGGAACACCGCTCACTACGGCAGCACGGTGTTCTGTAAGGGGGCTCGCCGCTGGCCGGTGCAGCCCGCCCTCAACGGACTTGTGGTCATCTATGGAAAAGTCGAAGTTTCGCAAAATCGGTATGGGGCTGTTGCTGGTGGTTGTGGCCGGGTTGATTTTCTATACGGTGCAGGCGCCGGCGGAGCCGCCGCAGTACCTGACCGCCAAGGTCGAACGGGGGGATATCGAGAACGCGGTCCTGGCCTCGGGCCTGCTCGAAGGCATCAAGCAGGTGGATGTCGGGGCCCAGGTCTCCGGGCAGTTGAAGTCGCTCAAGGTCAAGGTCGGGGACAAGGTGAAAAAGGGCCAGTGGCTGGCGGAAATCGACCCGCTGGTGCTGCAGAACACCCTGCGCCAGGCCCAGGTGGACGAGGAGAACCTGCAGGCCAAGCGCCGCGCCACTGCGGCCCAGCTCAAGGAAACCAAGGCCATCTACGAGCGCTACCGTGACTTGCAGTCCGACGCCTCGATTTCCCAGCAGGATTACGAGACCGCCGAATCCAACTACGAGGTGCAGCGGGCCAACCTGCTGTCCCTGGACGCGCAGATCAAGAGCGCGCACATCCAGATCGACACCGCCAAGGTCAACCTGGCCTACACCCGCATCGTCGCGCCGATCGATGGCGATGTGGTGGGGGTGGTGACCCAGGAAGGCCAGACGGTGATCGCCAACCAGCTGGCGCCGGTGCTGCTCAAACTGGCGGACCTGGACACCATGACCGTCAAGGCCCAGGTTTCGGAGGCCGATGTGATCCATATCGCCCCCGGCCAACAGGTGTACTTCACCATCCTCGGCGAGGCGGAAAAACGCTACTACGCCAAACTGCGGGGCACTGAGCCGGCGCCGCAGAACTTTCTCGAGACCCAGACCGCCGGCACCCCCAAGCAGAACACCGCGGTGTTCTACAACGCGCTGTTCGACGTGCCCAACCCGGACCATAGGCTGCGCATTTCCATGACTGCCCAGGTGCGCATCGTGCTGGATACCGCCAAGGACGTGCTGATGGTACCGGTGGCGGCCCTGGGCCCGCGCAATGCCGACGGCAGCTTCGCGGTGCGGGTGCTGGACGCCAAGGGCCATGCCCAGGCGCGCAACGTCAGCACCGGGATCAACAACAACGTCAAGGTGCAGATCAAGGACGGCCTGGCGGAGGGTGACCGGGTGGTGATCGGTGATCCGCTGCCCGGCACGGCAGGGGCCTGAGCATGAGCGAGCCCCTGCTGCACCTCACCGGCATCAGCCGCAGCTTCACCGCCGGGGATCGGGAGTTCCTGGCCCTCAAGCACATCGACCTGAGCATCCAGGCCGGGGAAATGGTGGCGATCACCGGGGCCTCGGGGTCGGGCAAGTCGACCCTGATGAACATCCTCGGCTGCCTGGACTACGCCACCGCCGGCAGCTACAAGGTCAACGGCCGGGAAACCCGCGACCTCGACGACCAGGCCCTGGCGGAACTGCGCCGCGACTACTTCGGCTTCATCTTCCAGCGCTACCACTTGCTGCCGCACCTGAGCGCCATGCACAACGTCGAGATGCCGGCGATCTACGCCGGTACCCCGCAAGTCAGGCGCCATGGCCGGGCCCGGGAACTGCTGGCGCGCCTGGGTTTGTCCGGGCACCTGGGCCACCGGCCCAACCAGCTCTCCGGCGGCCAGCAGCAGCGAGTGAGCATCGCCCGGGCGCTGATGAACGGCGGCGAAGTGATACTCGCCGACGAACCCACCGGTGCCCTGGACACCGCCAGTGGCAAGGAGGTGATGAACATCCTCCAGGAACTGCACGGCCTGGGGCACACGGTGATCATCGTCACCCACGACCCCAAGGTGGCGGCCAACGCCCAGCGCATCATCGAAGTGCGCGACGGCGAGATCGTCAGCGACCGGGCCAACCCGCGCCCGGCGGACGAGGCGCCGAGCGAGCCACCGGTCAGCGTGCGGCCCGCCGGTGCGCGGCGCCTGGTGGCCAGCCTGGGGCTGTTCAAGGAGGCCTTCGTGATGGCCTGGGTGGCGCTGGTCTCGCACCGCATGCGCACCCTGCTGACCATGCTCGGGATCGTCATCGGCATCACCTCGGTGGTGTCCATCGTGGCCATCGGCGAGGGCG
Source organism: Pseudomonas sp. BIGb0176 (assembly GCF_024810175.1). Classification (NCBI taxonomy): domain Bacteria; kingdom Pseudomonadati; phylum Pseudomonadota; class Gammaproteobacteria; order Pseudomonadales; family Pseudomonadaceae; genus Pseudomonas; species Pseudomonas sp. BIGb0176. The sequence continues at coordinate 2,349,322 of NZ_JANUEC010000001.1, read as the reverse complement.
CCAAGCGCTACGTGCTCAAGGACATCCAGGCCATTGGCAGCAACACCATCGACATCTTCCCCGGGGCCAGTTTCGGCGACAGCCGGGCGGCGGCGATCCAGACCCTGATGCCCGCCGACGTGACGGCCCTGAACCAGCTGTACTACGTCGACAGTGCCACGCCCATGGTCGGCCGCAGCCTGTTGCTGCGCTACGGCAACATCGATCTCAACGCCACGGTCAACGGCGTCAGCCACCTGTACTTCCAGGTTCGCGACATCAAGCTGGCCAGCGGCATTTCCTTCAGCGAGAACGACGCGCGGCGCCAGGCCCAGGTGGTGGTGATCGACCACAACACCCGCAACCGCCTGTTCGGCTCGGATGTCGACCCGCTGGGGCAGGTGATCCTGGTGGGCAACCTGCCGTGCACGGTGATCGGCGTGACCCGGGAGAACAAGAACATGTTCGCCGCCAGCAACCTGCTGAACGTCTGGCTGCCCTACGAGACCGCCGCCGGGCGGGTGCTCGGCCAGCGCCACCTGGACAGCATCAGCGTGCGGATCAAGGACGGCCAGCCGAGCAAAGTGGTGGAGGAGCATGTGAAGAAGCTGATGGAGCAGCGCCACGGCACCAAGGATTTCTTCACCAACAACCTCGACAGCATCATGCAGACGGTGCAGCGCACCAGCCGCTCCCTGGCCCTGCTGCTGTCGCTGATCGCGGTGATTTCCCTGGTGGTGGGGGGAATCGGGGTGATGAACATCATGCTGGTGTCGGTCACCGAGCGGACCCGGGAGATCGGCATCCGCATGGCGGTGGGGGCCCGGCAGTCGGATATCCGCCAGCAGTTCCTGGTGGAGGCGGTGATGGTCTGCCTGATCGGTGGGGCCATCGGCATCAGCCTGTCGTTCGCCATCGGCTACCTGTTCACCCTGTTCATCAAGGAGTGGGAGATGGTGTTTTCCATGGGGTCGATCATTACCGCGTTCGCCTGTTCGACCCTGATCGGCATCGTCTTCGGCTTCGTTCCGGCGCGCAACGCCGCGCGCCTGGATCCCATCGAGGCCCTGGCCCGGGATTGACAGGCCGTAGACCGAACCGCCGGCGCTGGGGCCGGCGGGGGTTACAGGGCCAAGGCTGGATCAGGCCGTCGGGGTTTCGCTGCTGTGCGGCGCTGGTTCCTCGGGCGAGTACATCCAGCGCAGCAGCGAGTGCCGGCCACTGATGCCGAGCTTGATGGCGGCGCGTTTCAAGTAGCTTTCGACGGTATTGACCTTGAGCTTGAGCTGCTCGGCCAGCTGCGGCGCGGTGCGCCCGGCCAGCAGCCCGACACAGACCTCCAGCTCGCGGTTGGACAGGCGCAGCCCGGACTGTTCCAGGCGCGCGGCAAAGCGCAGGCGCAGGCTTGCCAGGCCCTCGATGGCGGCACTGTCCTGCTCGGCGGCATTGCCCCGGGGCTGCAGGGCGCTGATGTGTTTTTCCACCATGGGCAGCAGCAACGGCGAGATGTCCTCCAGCAGCAGGCGTTCCTGAGGGGAAAAGCTCTGGTCCTGGCTGCTGCGGTACACCGAGAGCACGTAGTGGTAGGAGTCCTTGCGCCCGGTCAGGTGCAGTTGTGCCGGGTCCGCGTGGCCGCGCTGGCGTTGCAGCGACGGGCCCGGGGCCGGTTCGCCGGGTTGTTCGGGAAAGCCGGTGAGCAGCAGCGGGTCATTGCTGGCATGGGCATCGCTGTACAGCGGGTGGCGGGTCTGCATCAGGGTGTTGCCGGTTCTGCCGACGGCCTGTTCCGGGTCGGCCCGCAGTTGGGTGATATGGGTGGCGTCCACAGCCAGCTGGGTGAGTATCAGGTCGTGCAGCATGCGCGGAAAGTTGCGGCTGCCGGTGCTGGCGATGACCTTACCAATGTGTGGAAACAGTATTTGTGAGTTCATCATTTCATCCATGAATGTGAAGGTGTGGAGGGGGGCTGCCTTATAGCAACGAGTTTGGGTCAGGGTTGATTTACCTCCTGTTTGCTCTGGGCGACAAAGGGTCGCCTCGTATCCTAGTACAAGGTTTTGTTGGTCGTTTGGTGAAAATGGTCAAATAGTCGATTTTTCAAGCATCGACTTTGCTTTTTTGAGGGGCTGGTCAAAGAAGGATCGCACCATCAATCGCTGTAGAGGGGGAGCAGCTTGAAATCGGTCTGGACCACAATACATCGATGGCCTCATTCCTCTGGTCCTAGCTGGGCCAATGAGGCTGATAGTGTTCTGCTCATCACATTCTCAGGCGCTAGTACTGGGTTTTTTCCAGAAGTGATAAAAAGGTTCGATCTTCTGAATCTGAAATTCGCATTTCTGGTAAAGCCCACATGCGGACAGGTTGTTCTTTTGGGTAACAACCTGACATTGCTTGAAACCTCGGTCCTGGAACCATTGTTGAGCGTGTCTGACCAGCGTTTGACCATGTCCTTGTCCGCGAACTGATGAATCAACGGCGAGTAGCCCTATGTCTGCAATGCCGTTCTTTGTGCCAGCGGTCAACATCGCCACTATTTTAGTGTTACTGCGTATCACAAATACCTCGAGAGCGATTTCCTTGGCTGCTGACCTTCTGGCCCAGATGCTGTAGAGCTCATGGAATTTTTCCAGGTCGATATTAGGGTCAACTGAAAACCTTGAGTACTCGCCGCTTTGAACAGCGAGGTCGATCAACTCTTCAACTTTCATTGATGGATGGTAGGTTTCCACCAGTGACGAATATCTCTTGCCCTTGGTGGTGGCGAGGTTGGTGATGAACGTAGCCTTAAGATCTACTAGGCTGCCTTTCATGGGGAGTGAGTCCAGCTCACTCAGCTCTTTTTCTGATTGCCAGTAAACTAAGCTGGCACCTAGTTTTAGCGCCTTACTTAACTGCTCTTGCAGATGTGCCTTCGAAAGTGTGGGGTTGCTGATTCGATAGACTGGGGTCTGAAAAAAATCGGTGTCCCACTCAAGCTTTTCTATATCCATTGCTCTCTCGATGTTTAAGTTGATTGCTGTTTTACAAAGAGATAAGTATTAAGAGTTCAAGGGGGTGTCAGGGTTTTCCCTGAACACGTAGTACTTGCATGCGAGAAAACTGTACGCCGCTAATAATATTATGGCCGATGCTTGGACTATTTCATGTGGATAGTGGAGTTGGTCGAAAAATACATACAGTAATATCAGGTTTATTACATAGCCTGATACATGCATTTGTATGTAGCGAAATGGTGCGCCAGCTCGCCCGCTTTTTTTGAAAGTCCAACGGTAGTTGACAGAATAGCTGTAGGTGGCTCCTGCCAAATACATAAGCGTCATAGATAATTTTTCTCCACAACCGGCATACACGATCAGTAAGTAACCAGCGTAAGCCAAGGCATTGCTGGTTACGCCAATAATTCCGTAGCGAATCAGCTGAATGATGGTATGGGTAGGGATAGTGTTCACTATGGCATTCTATTTGGCTTTGGAGTTGAAGGGGTAGTGGAACTGCCAGTATTCAGACTAGAAGGTTTTTCGTCCGACGATATAAAGCGGACGCTTTTTAGTCTCGTCGAATGTCTTGCCTATATATATGCCGACTACGCCTTGAATGGAGATGACAATTCCGCCAATGAAGAAAATAGATACCATGAGGCTGGTCCAACCTTGTACTACCGTGCCATGAAAGTAGGTGGTGATCATAAGGTAGATGCCATAGATGAATGAAAGTGAGGCCATTGTAAAGCCGAGCTTTACTGCAAGCCTAAGTGGTTTGTCCGAATAGGCGATAATGGTATCCATGGCCAGACTCCAGAGTTTGGAGAAAGTGTAAGTGCTTTTGCCGTGGCCTCGTTCGCAGTGCTCGACATCAATGCCGGTGCTGGTAAAGCCCATCCAGTGGACCAAGGCGCCAAAAAAGCGCAACTGTTCACGCATTTGGCACAGATTGTCAGTAACTTGGCGGGAAATTATTCGAAAGTTACCGCTATTCCCGTCATACTCAAAGTCGGCAAGATAACTGAACGTCTTGTAAAAAAACCACGAGCCTAGGCGCTTTATTGCAGAGTCTTTTCTTAAACCTCGTAGAGCCAGGACAATGTCGTACCCTTCCTGTGCCTTGGCATATAGCCGGGGAATTTCTTCAGGACGATCCTGTAGGTCGCAGTCCATGACCACAACCCAATCTCCTCGGGAACTATCGAGACCCGCAGTGATGCCGTAATGCTGGCCGAAGTTCCGGCTTAGCTGAATTCCCCGCACTCTTGGATCGACCTTTGCCAACTGTTTTATTAAATCCCAGGAGCGATCACCGCCGCAGTCCTCAATCAACAGGATTTCAAAATTTGGTGTGATCTCTTCCAGCGATGTTTTCAATCGCGCATAAAGCTCCATCAGCGAATTTTCAGCCTTGTAAACAGGTACGACGACAGAAATGTGAGGTTTTTCTTTTGGATTTTCCACTGTGCTTATCATTTATAGGTTTAAAGGGGAGTTCGGGATTTACCAGAATTTTTGATAGCGAAAACAGAGCTCTAGGAAGTAGTAGAGTGCTCCGAATGCAGTGTGTGCGAAAAACAAGATGACGCAGCGTTTATATTTTTTTACGTTGCTTATTGTTGCTGTAAAAGCTTCTTTGTTTTTTAGCAGGAATGCCGCAGAGAAAAGAAAGCTCAAATATAGGCCAATCTGACCGCTCCACCAAAAATTTCCGGCATACATCCGGTAGCCACTTTCAGAAAAGAAGTAAGTCAAAGTTAGCCCCATCAAGAGACAGAGCGATGCGAGAAGCAGTGCCTTGTCTTTGATGAACTCTTTAGGGTAGTAGCAGAGTACAAGAAGTGGGAATGCGATAGATAGAATCAGCTTGATGAACAAGTATTTTGAGTAGTGGGCCATGCTTTCAAAAGGCAGAAATAGAACGTGGCTTTCCTCATTTGCGGTTTCTATTGAAAGGCTTTGGTAGAAGTAGGTGTGCAGAAACTGAAGACTGAGCACGAATACTGTCGGCAGGAAAAAAGCCCAGTAAATATATGCGCTTTTCAGGCTGCTTTTCAGTTGCTGGGTTGCGATGAGAAACAAAATCAGTGCTGGCAAAATGATAATAAGGAAATTTGGCTTTGATATTCCGCAGAAAAAAATTGAAATTGCCAGTAGCGTGCCTCTTGAGAGTGTATTGCCTGAGGTTTCGGTGAAAGATTTTAATGTGTAGCAAAAAGCGATGAGGGCTAGTGGCTTGAGCAGGAGCATTGTTGGACTATGATAAATCGTAAGCCCCACATAGCCAAAATAGAAATGATGGTCAAATACCGCAAGGATCTGGAGGGGGCTGGCCACTAGTAAACATACTGACACAAGCGTGGCTGTTTTAGCTGAGGTGTACCGGCTGAGGACTTTATAGTTTAAGATCGCCAGCAGGTAAATGGCGGAAACTATGATGATGGTGGAGGCTATGGCGTAATTGACACTTAGAATATTTTTAGTGAGGATCGTGAGTAGATGGTATAGCGGGTGCGGCAGCATGAGAGTGCCGTTATCTTCCATATCGCTCGCCCATTTCAGGTGTGCAATATAGTCGCCGCCAATTGTTGAGAGCTTATATATAAGGGGGGTGAAGGTGATGAAAATAAATGCAAATAGTATGAAGTAGGCGCGAGTGTGGTGTTGGCGGTTTTTATCTGGTGCTGGATATGTTTCGCTTATGTTGTCGTCTGTCATTCGCTCTCGCCTATTTTATTCTGGTTTTTACAGGAATCTATTCTTGGAGTGGTTTTGGTGTTCTATTTAATCTTGCCGGAATGAGTTGGTCTTTGGGTTGGTCTATGTTTTTTGCATATGTTTAAGTGATAAAGTAATTCTGGGTCGCACTGAGTTAATGGTTTATTGACGACGATGATGTTTTGATTTTCGTGTTCAGAATCTGTTCCTGTTTTACTTTCTGTTTTAGGTTCAAGAGCATCGTCCTGCTGCCGGACCTTATAGGCCCAAGTCCCCGTCAAGCTAAGGGGCGAGAGGTAAATTTGGCGGCGAGTATACCCTCAGTCCCTCTAGGGAGTCCTCTATTGTTGGCCCACGAGTGCTGTTTTCGGAGCGAAACAGCAAACTGATCTGGTCTTCGTCCTCATTGGTCGCAGGAATATCCGCTTCCGACAATTGGTTTGGCTGCTACCTCCGCAACGGATTGACCTCCCCGGGAAGCCACCCAGAACTTCCTGGAGGAGGGCAATGTTGGTAGTCAGGTGGGCCAGGGTTACTGGCGCTTCTCGCAATTGACCATCCATGGCACACCAAAGCGGTCCACCAGCATGCCGAAGCGCTCGGCCCAGAAGGTGGCTTCCAGGGGCATCTGCACGTTGCCCTGTTCGGCCAGGGCGGCGAATACCCGTTCGGCTTCGGCGGCGTTGTCGATGTTCAGCGAGATCGAACAGCCGTGGATGCCCAGGTAGGGCAGCTCAGGGGTGGTGTCCGAGCCCATCAGCACCTGGTCGCCGACGCTCAGGCGGGTGTGCATGATGCGTTCGTGACAGTCGGCAGAGATGTGATCACGGGCCGGGCTTTCACCGAAGGTCATCATCATTTCCAGGGTGCCGTTCAGGCATTGGGCATAGAAGGTGAAGGCGGCCTTGCAGGTGCCGTTGAACACCAGGTAGGGGTTGATTTTCATGCTGTGCTCCGGTCGCAGGTAACGGGCAGGCACGCGGGCCTGTGGACGAACTTCCATAGCAAAGCCGCTATCGGCCCTGCGCGGAGGTTTTTTTATAGATGGTTTTTCCATGCTCGCCCGTGGCGATATAACCGTCGCCGCGCCATTGGGGGCGCGGCGGCGGTGCGGGCGGGGGTTACAGGCGCGGCTGCTCCTGGGGCGTGCCGAGCAACTGGTGCAGGGTGTTGATCAGCGCCTGCTGGCGCAGCCGGTCTTGCTGGTGCCGGGCTTCGGCGGCGGCGACATCGGCGTTGCAGTGCGGGCAGGTGCTTTCATGGGCGTGGATGTACTCCAGGCAATTGCGACACAGGGCCAGGCGCGGCGGGATGCGGCCTTCCTCGGGCGACGCCTGGCCCTGGTTGACCCAGGCCAGCTTGATCACCTGGCCGCTGTCGTTGACGCTCGATACCGCCTCGCCGGTGTCGATGCGTTCGGTGATCAGGTCGAAACGGCCCACCGAGAACGACGCCGGGCCGGCGTCTTCGAGCTTGACGATGCGTTCGCGCAGGCCCTTTTTCGCCAGGTCCAGGGTCCGGTAGTGGCAGTAGGGATTGTTCCCCGGCTTGCCCAGCAGCGAGTGCGAGGTCCAGGTGCACCCGCCGCGGCAGACATCGTTGTAGTAACAGGTGCGGCAGTAGCCCCACAGGTCGTCCACCGAGCGCAGGCGGCCGAAGTGGATGCCTTCGCTGTAGTGCCAGATGTCGTGCAGGCTCATGCTGCGCACGTTGCCACCGGAGAAACCCACGGTGGCCAGGGACGGGCAGCCCTTGACCGTGCCGTCGGCCTCCAGGGCCAGGACCGTCTGCCCGGCGGCGCATCCGCTCCAGTGCACGCGATCGTCGCCGAAGCCGCGCCACATGTGCTCGTAGGGGCCGTAGTAGCCGATGTTGTTGCCCACATTCATCAGCAGCCCGCGCTCGGCGCCTTCGCGGTACAGGCGCGCCAGCAGCGGCATCACCTCCAGCAACTGGTAGGGCTGCAGCAGCAGCTCGGGGTGATCCACCGCATTGCCCATGGCCACGGTCAGCTGGATCTGCCAGTGGCTGGCGCCGGCATCGATGATCAGCTCCATCAGGGCCGGCAGGTCGGGCAGGGTGGCGGCGCCGATCTGCGTGTTGACGCTGACCTTGAGCCCGGCCTGCTTGGCCCGGCGCAGGGTATCCAGGGCCTTGTCGAAGGAGCCGGGGACATTGCGCACCGCGTCATGCAGCGGCGCCAGGCCATCTAGAGAGACGCCGACGCCATTGAGCCCGGCATCCACCGCGGCCTGCATCTTGGCCGGGGTCAGGTTGCGCCCGCCGGTCTGGATCGCCACGTACATGCCGTGGTCGTGGATGGCCTGGATCAGCCGCGTCCAGTCCTTGCGCAGATAGGCTTCGCCACCGATCAGGGTGACTTCCCGGGTGCCCAGGGCGGCGATCGAATCGATCACCGACAGGCATTCCTGGGTATTGAGTTCGCCCGGGCGCCGATGCCCGGCGCGGGAGCCGCAATGCAGGCACTTGAGGTCGCAGGCGAGGGTGATTTCCCAGACCACATGCACCGGGACAAAGCGCTTGAGGTCGGTTTCGCTGAGGTAGCGGGCGGGGAGACGGTCTGACATGAGAGTTCCTTGCGCACCCGGCGGTGCGCGGCACCAACCCATCGAAATAGGCGCGCCTTCCTTGTGTCGCAATGGCGCGGTCGTTTTGTGGCAGCCCCCGGGGCCGCGGCGGGCGGCCCCGGGTGCTGGTGGTCAGCGCTGTTCCAGGCGGCTGATTTCTGCCTGCAACTGCTGCACCGCCTGGGTCAGGTTGTCAGCGTTGGCCAGTTGCTGCTCGCCCTGGGCCACCAGTGCCTTGAGCCGCGCCAGGTCGCCGCTGGCCTGGGCCTGCTGCAGCGCCACGGCATACAGCGGGTGGCGCACTTCGGCGGCCGGGCCGGCCTGGCTGGCGTAGTCCGCTGCCTGCGCCTGCTCCACCGGGGCCGGGCTCACGGCGGCGTGTTGCACCACGTGCCAGTGCCCCTGGAACTGGTACTTGTAGCTGGCGAAGCCGCTGGCCCAGTCCAGGCCGAGGATGCCCTGCAGGTGGAAGGTCTCGGCGATCTGGCTGGTGGGGCCGCTGGGGTTGCCGGCCAGGCTGAGAATGATGTGCCCCTCGCTGGAGGGGTCGAGCTTGACCTGGGAGTAGTCGCCCCACACGTCGGCGTGGAACTGCACCGGTGGCGAGGTGCTCTGGGTCACGCGGGCAACGCCGCTGACGCGTTTCTTCGGGGTATCGACCAGCAGGTCGAGGGTCAGCACCGGCCCACCGATCACGGGGTTGGCGACGATGAGGCGGGTATGGAACAGTCCGATTGTCATGCTGCAACTCCTTATCTTCTTGAAGACATCAGGTTCGATGGACGGCCGGGCTCAGCGCCGCTCCTGCTGGCTGATCTCGGCCTTGGCGGCCACCAGTGCGGTACGGATCAGCGGCAGCTGTTCCAGTTGCTGGGTGGCGACCTTGTGCAGGCTCTTCATCTGCGCCAGATCACCGCTGGCGATGGCACCGTGGATCGGCGCCCCGTACAGCGCCGAGATCGGCGGCAGCGGATGGTTGGGCTGGCCGCGGTGCAGAGGGGCCGACAGGGTGCTGGACTGCACGGTTTCCTGCAGGTGGGCGGGCACCTGGTTGACCGTCACCCAGCTGTGGCCGTTGTAGTACTGATAGTTGGCCACGCCTTCCTTCCAGTCGTCGCTGACCACCAGGTGCAGCTTGAAGTTGATCACCGAGTTCGACCCCGGGCCGCCCTGGTTGCCCTGGGCCGTGATGAGGATCTTGCTGGTGCTGGGCGGCATGACGGTGAGGTAGGTGTACTGGCCCCAGACATCGCTGTGCAGGTCCAGGGGCGGGTTGACCGCCTGGGTGATGCTGGAAGTGCCGCGCACACTGTGTTCCGGGGTATAGGCCAGCAGGTTGAGGATCAGGGTGGGTGCGCCGGGTTGCGAGGTGCCGATGCGGTAGCTCAGGGGGAACAGGCCTTCGGCTTGCGAGTAGTTGCCGGACATTTGCTTTGCCTCCATTCAATGACAGGGGAACCGCGATCAGCGGCGTTCCAGGCGGGCGACTTCCTTGGCCAGCTGTTCGTAGGCGTTGTGCAGATCCTTGGGTTCGTTCCTGGCCGGATCGCGCTTGGCCAGCAGGGCTTTCATCTCCGGCAGCTTGCCTTCGCTGATGGCCGACTGGATGGCGACTCCGTAGGGGGGGATCACATGTTGGGATGCATTGCTCATGGCGTTTGCCTTCCGTGGGTGTGGATGGGGTGCTGCGCTACTCGGCAGCTTTTGCAGTTAAGCAGCGCGGGTGGAATTGGCAGGGTAATGGCACATTGATTTTGTGGGTTTCCGACCGGTGGATTCACGGTCGGTAAAGGGTTGATTTTGGAGACATTCCAAAGGGCGATATGCAGGCGGGAGGTGATTGCGGATGGCGATAGGAGGGGGTGAGAAAGGGGGGCGAGCGTAGGCACCGGCTGCCGGCGAAGAGGCCCGCGACAGCCATGCATCGCCCTGGCCGGCGCCTTCGCTGGCAAGCCAGCCCCTACGGGGTGTCAGTGCGCTCGGACCACCCCCAACTCCTCCAGCCGGCGCCGCGTCTCGGCCGCCGTCACATGATGAATCGCATGCCACCCCAGCGCCGTTGCGGCGACGATATTGGGCGCATGGTCGTCAATGAACACCAGTTCCTCGGGGGCCACCCCCGGCAAATGCGCACGAATGCGCCCCAGGGTCGTGTGATAGATCTCGGCATCCGGCTTGATCTGGCGCTCTTGCCCCGACACCACGATGTCGCGAAAGCGCTGCAGAAACGGGTAATTGTCCCAGGCATAGGGAAAGGTTTCCCGGGACCAGTTGGTCAGCCCGAACAGGGGCACCTGCGCCTGGTGCAGTTCTTCCAGCAGGGCCACGCCCTGATCCAGTGGCCCCTTGAGCATCTCCGGCCAGCGCCCGTAATAGGCCTCGATCAAGGGGGCATGGTCGGGGTGCTCGGCCACCAGGCTGCGGGTCGCCTCGGCCAGGCTGCGGCCGGCGTCCTGCCGGGTATTCCAGGCCTGGGTGCAGATGGTGTCGAGGAACCACTGGCGGCGCTCATCGTCGGGGATCAGCTGGCGGTACAGGTGGTGCGGGCTCCAGTCGAACAGCACGCCACCAAAATCGAAAACCACGGCACGAATCGTCATGAACACGTCCTTTTGAGCGGTTATGGGCCAGGCGCCATCCTGCGACGCCCGGCAGCACAATGCAATTTGCCGCTGGCCGCTGGTCCGCTCGGCGGCACCCTGGCCACGAATCGTGATCCAACCCCTGTATCCGGCCTTTTCCAGGCTGGCACAGGAGCTGCCCATGACTGCCAAGAACCCCACGGGGCCGCGCTCGTCCGAGCATGCCTCGAATCATCATGACCCGGGTTTCGACCCCGATTCGCCAGACCTGGCCGACCCCCAGGTAGACCCGGTAGGCCCGGCCAGGGCACCCCTGGACCGCCCTGAACCCGAGCACCGGCGCAAGCGCTCGCGGGCCTACGATCCCCTGGCCAACCTGAAGAAATGACCCGGCGCGCCGACATGCGGCAGTCGCCGGGCGGTGTGGCGGGTGTAAGGTAAAACGCCCAAGCCCCAGGCTCGCCGAGGAAAAAGGAGGTGTCCATGAGCACGCCGCTGCTGAACAAACTGCAGATCAACGGCTATCAGGTCTTGAGCGTCAACCACGGGCCCTGGAAGGTCTGCACGCCGGGTGACCGGCTTGCTACCTTCGGCACCCGGGAAGAGGCCATGGCCTTTGCCGCCGCCCTGCCGGCGCGCAGGCAACGACCGGCCGCCACCGGTGGCTAGCGCCCAGGCAGGAAAAAAGCCCCGACCGGTTCGGGGCTTTTTTATGCCCGGCCGGGGGCATGGCCGGACGGGGCGAGGGCGCAGCGGGGCGCAATTACGGCTGCATGAAACTCAGCAGCGGGAGGATGAAGGCTGCTGCCAGGGCCAGTGCCCACAGGGTCTGCAGAAACAGCTCATCGGCGTTGTCGGCGGCGGGCCGCGGGGCGAGGCGGCGGCGCCAGTAGAAGTACAGGCCGCTGACCACGAACACACAGGTGATGCCCATCATGTACTCCAGCTCCCACTTCTGGGGGCTGATGGCCAGGCTGCCGTCCTGGTCATCCGGGTAGTCGAGCCGCCACCAGGCGCCCAGCAGCAGCGGCACCAGCCCGGCCAGGAGCCAGGCCAGGCGCGCGCCGGGCATCCGGGTCAGCAGGGTCACGGCCAGGCCGATCAGGCACAGCACCCAGACAAAGAGGTACAGCTGAAAGCCCATGGCCCCACCGAACAGCGTGCTGCTGACATCCCGCGGCTGCATCATCTGCACGTCGCACAGCAGCATCAGCGACAAGGGCGCGGCAACGACGATCCAGCACAGAGGGCGGTAGAGCCACAACCACAGGGTAAACAGGCGAGACATGGGCACACTCATCGAGGTTTGGTGAAGCAAGAAAGAGGCGGGGTTGACGGTCAGTCGACAATGACCCGGGTGCCAGGGCCCAGGCACAGGCTCAACTGTTCGCCGGCCCGGTTGAAGGCGCAGTACGGCAGGGGCGCCTTGCTGGCATTGACCAAGGGGGGGATGAAGAAGCCCCCCAGCAACACCGCCCATGCAATCCGCAACGACAGCTCACGGAGGGTGGCGGGGGCTCTCGGCTTGAGCCGCTGCCGGTGCAACAGGTAGATGCCGCTGTAGACCAGGGCGAAACCGAAGACCATCACATAGTCCAGCTCCCGGGCCTGGATGCTGAAGATCAGGTTGCCGTCGAAATCGTCCGGGTAGTTGATCCGCCACCACAGGCCCAGCAGCAACTGCACCAGCCCACCGATGATCCAGGCCAGGCGGGCGCCGGGCACCCGGGTCAGCACGGCCAGGCCCAGGCCGATGACGCTGAAGGCCCAGCCGCCCAGGTACAGCATGAAACCCATGGAGCCGCCGAACAGCGTGCCGCCGACTTCCCGGGGGACGATCAGGTGCAGGTTGCAACGGATCATGGTGGCCAATTGTGCGGCCACGGCGATCCAGCACAGGAGGTAGTAGAGCCGGGACCAGAAGGTGTGCAGGGGCGACATGCAGAGACTCGAAAAAAACAGGGCCGATGAGAGTGTGTGGTGGGCTGGGTTCAAACCAACAGCAAACCGCAGGCAACCGCGAACAGCACCAGGGCGATGCTGATGCCCGCCAGGGGAATGCGAAACCAGTAACGAATCGCCAGCACCCACAGGCTGGCGAGAAACCCCAGGCCGATCAGCAGCAAGCCACGGGCCTCCAGCAGCAGGGCCGGGTGCAGCCAGGCGAGGTAGCCATAGACCAGGCCGAACAGCATGGCGCCCAGGCTGTGGCTGGCGTTGAAGCCGACCCAGGCCCGCCACAGGCTGGTCTGGCGGGTGATCATCGGCGACACCTGGCGCATGCGTTCGGCCAGGGCCGGGTCACGGGGCTGGAATTTGTCGGTGGCGAAGGTGTAGATCAGGTGCAGGGTGCCGAGCAGCAGCACGATGGCTGAGCTGGCGATGATCAGGGCGGGGGCCAACACGTTTCTTCCTTGGGCGGTGCTCGGGTGCGCGGAGTATGCCGGGCCGCCCGGGGTTTTGCACCTGCGGGCGCGGCTTTTTTACCGGCACGGGGCAGGGCGCCGGGCGCCCTGCCCAGGGGCTCAGAAGTGCTCGGCGTCGAGGCCGAACAAGGAGGCGCTGCCGGCGCGGATGCTCTGCTCCAGGCTGAGGATGCGCGGCAGCATGCGACTGAAGTAGAAGCGCGCGGTGGCCAGCTTGGCACCGTAGAAACCGTCGTCCTCGGAACGCTTGTGCTCGGCCACCTGGGCCATGCGCGCCCACAGGTAGGCGTAGGCCACGTAGCCGAACAGCTGCAGGTATTCGACGCAGGCGCTGCCCACCGCGTGGGGGTTCTGCGCCGCCTGTTCACGCAGCCAGTCGCTGAGGTCTTCCAGGCGTTGCACCGCGTCCAGCAGCTCGGCGGCGTAGGCGGCGCCGGGCAGGTAGGCGTAGTCGCGGATCTCGCCGGTGAACAGGCGCAGGGCCACGCCGCCGTTGCCCACCACCTTGCGCCCCAGCAGGTCCAGGGCCTGGATGCCGTTGGTGCCTTCGTAGATCTGGGCGATGCGTACATCCCGCACCAGTTGCTCCTGGCCCCATTCGCGGATGTAGCCGTGGCCGCCGAAGATCTGCTGGCCCAGCACGCAGCTGTCCAGGCCGGTGTCGGTGAAGAACGCCTTGGCCACCGGGGTCAGCAGCGCCACCAGGGCCTCGGCGTTGTGCCGCTCATGGGGCTGGTCGGCGAACTTGGCCAGGTCCAGCTGCTGGCCGACGTAGCTGGCGAAGGCGCGGCCGCCTTCGGTCATGGCCTTCATGGTCAGCAGCATGCGCCGCACATCGGGGTGGACGATGATCGGGTCGGCGATCTTGTCCTTGGCCACCGGGCCGGCCGGGGAGCGGCTCTGGATACGCTCGCGGGCGTAGGTGCGGGCGTTCTGGTAGGAGTTCTCGGCGCAGCCGATACCCTGGATGCCGATGGACAGGCGCTCGTAGTTCATCATGGTGAACATCGCCGCCAGGCCCTTGTTGGCCTCGCCGATCAGCCAGCCGGTGGCGCCGTCGAAGTTCAGCACGCAGGTGGCCGAGGCCTTGATGCCCATCTTGTGCTCGATGGAACCGCAGCTCACCGCGTTGGCCGCGCCGAGATTGCCGTTGGCGTCCACATGGATCTTCGGCACCAGGAACAGCGAGATGCCCTTGGGCCCGGCCGGGGCGTCCGGCAGCTTGGCCAGCACCAGGTGGATGATGTTCTCGGTCAGGTCCTGCTCGCCGCCGGTGATGAAGATCTTGCTGCCGCTGATGCGGTAGCTGCCGTCGGCCTGGGGCTCGGCGCGGGTGCGGATGATCCCCAGGTCGGTGCCGGCGTGGGCCTCGGTGAGGCACATGGAGCCGGCCCAGCGGCCTTCGTACATCGGCGGCAGGTACAGCTGTTTCAGCGCTTCGCTGGCGTGGGCGTCGATGGCCAGGCAGGCCCCGGAACTCAGGGCCGAGTACAGGGCGAAGCTGGAGTTGGCGGCGTAGAGCATTTCCTCGAACTGCACCGCGAGCATCTTCGGCATGCCCATGCCGCCGTAGGCCGGGTTGCCGCTCAGGCCGACCCAGCCGCCCTGGATATAGGTGCTGTAGGCCTCCTTGAAACCGGCCGGGGTGCGCACCTGCCCGGCGTGCCAGCTGGCGCCTTCCTCGTCGCCGCTGCGGTTGAGCGGGGCGATCAGGTTGCCGGTGACCTTGGCCGCTTCTTCGAGAATGGCGTCGGCGGTGTCGCCGTCCACGGTATCGGCCAGGGCCGGCAGGCGCGCCCAGAGCTTGGGTGCGTTGAACACTTCATGCAGGACAAAGCGCATGTCGCGCAGCGGAGCGTTGAATTCGGGCATTGCAGGAACCTCGGGCAAAAGTGGAGGTTGAGCGGCCTCGGCCGCATGAATCGACAACGAAAACCCCGCCACCTTGTAGGAGCCGGCTTGCCGGCGAAGAGGCCCGCAAGCCATGCATCGCCCTGGCCGACGCCTTCGCTGGCAAGCGGAGCGCCGCCCGGCCAGCTCCTACAAGGGCTGGGTAGGTGTATTCAGGCTAGAAGTTTTTCGCCATGTCGCGCAGGACGAACTTCTGGATCTTGCCGGTGGAGGTCTTGGGCAACGGGCTGAAGACCACGGTACGCGGTACCTTGAAGCCTGCCAGGTGCTCGCGACAGAAGGCGATGATCTCGGCTTCGCGCACGTCCTGATGATCGGCCTTGAGGGTGATGAAGGCGCAGGGCGTCTCACCCCACTTTTCATCGGGCCGGGCCACCACCGCCGCTTCCAGCACTGCCGGGTGGCGATAGAGCACGCCTTCCAGTTCGATGGTGGAAATGTTCTCGCCCCCGGAAATGATGATGTCCTTGAGCCGGTCGCGGATCTCCACGTAGCCGTCCGGGTGGGTCACCCCCAGGTCGCCGGTGTGGAACCAGCCGCCCTCGAAGGCTTCGGCGGTGGCCGTGGGGTTCTTCAGGTAGCCCTTCATCACGGTGTTGCCGCGCATGAAGATCTCGCCGATGGTCTGGCCGTCCCGGGGCGTGGGTTCGAGGGTTTTCGGGTCGGCCACCATCACCCCTTCCAGGGTCGGGTAGCGCACGCCCTGGCGCGACTTGATCTGCGCCCGCTGTTCCAGGGGCAGTTCATCCCAGGCGGCGTGCCAGGCGCACAGGGTCACCGGGCCATAGACCTCGGTCAGGCCGTAGACGTGGGTCACCTTGATGCCCATTTCCTCCACCGCGCCGATCACCTTGGCCGGCGGCGCGGCCCCGGCCACCATGGCGTTGACCGGGTGGTCGATGGCCGCCTTGGCGGTGTCGGGCATGTTCACCAGGGCATTGAGCACGATGGGCGCGCCGCACAGGTGCGTGACCTGATGCTCGCGGATCAGGTCGAGGATCTTCTGCGGGTCGACCCGGCGCAAAAACACATGCACCCCGGCCAGGGCGGTGACGGTCCAGGGGTAGCACCAGCCGTTGCAGTGGAACATCGGCAGGGTCCACAGGTACACCGGGTGGTTGCCCATGGCCCAGGTCATCTGGTTGCCCAGGGCGTTGAGGTAGGCGCCGCGGTGGTGGTAGACCACGCCCTTGGGGTTGCCGGTGGTGCCCGAGGTGTAGTTCAGGGCGATGGCCTGCCACTCGTCATCGGGCCACTGCCAGGCAAACTCGGGATCGCCCTCGGCCAGGAACGCTTCGTAGTCCAGCTCGCTGACCGGCTGGCCCTCGCCGTACTCCGGGTCGTCGAGGTCGATCACCAGGGGCGGGTGATCGAGCATGGCCACGGCGGCGTGGATCACCTCATGGAACTCGCGGTCGGCGATCAGCACCTTGGCTTCGCCGTGGGCCAGCATGAAGGCGATGGCCTCGGCGTCCAGGCGCACATTGAGGGCATTGAGCACGGCGCCGATCATCGGCACGCCGAAGTGTGCTTCGAGCATCGCCGGGATGTTAGGCAGCATCACCGCCACCGTGTCGTTCTTGCCGATGCCGCGCCCGGCCAGGGCCGAGGCCAGGCGCCGGCAGCGGCTGTAGGTCTGGGCCCAGGTGCGACGGATCGAACCGTGGATCACCGCCGGGTAATCGGGGTAAACCGCAGCGGTACGCTCGATGAAGCTCAAGGGGGAGAGGGCGATATGGTTGACGGCAGTCGGCGCTAGGCCTTGCTCGTAGATGGACATGGTTCGGGTACCCGGTGGCTGATTATTAGCTCTATTGGCCGAGGCTTGGGTGGCGCGTGCTGTGTACCTGGGGGCACTGACTGTAGGCGCCGGCTTGCCGGCGAAAGCGATCCCACGGGCCTCTTCGCTGGCAAGCCAGCTCCTACGTTCGGCGTTGCTTACAGGTACGCAGCACACCCAGCGAAAGCTCGGTGACTTATCCGGGGTCTTTTATATACTGTTTGTCGATTGATATGGAAGTACTACCTGAGTTGTATAGTAGTTGTACTATAAAAAGAACCTACCCTTCCGGCCGCGAGACTGATCGACCATGCCCGACTCTACCCACCTGCGTCACTGGCTGCGCCTGCAGCGTGAAGGCCAGTTGCCGGACTCGCCCTGGCTCGGCCACGACCCGCAACCCAGCCTGCTGCTGGACGCCCAGGCGCAGCCGCTGGACCTCAACCCGGCACTGCGCCAGTGGCTGGACGATGCTGCCACTGGCGATCTCGCGGCCCTGCTGCCGGTCAACCACCCGGCCCTGGTGCGGGCCTGCCTGGAACAGCAGCGGGCCATCGAGCAGGTGGAAGCCCAGTGGGGCGAGCGCATCCTGCTCTGGAGCTTTATCCCCGATCCGCATCGCCAGCGGGTACTGGCGCGCTGCCAGGAAGCCACGGCCCAGGTCCGGGCCGAGCGCGAGTCGGCCAAGGCCCGGCGCCTGTACCGCCTGATCACCGAAAACACCACTGACCTGATTTCCCGGCACACCCCGGACGGCAGCTTCCTCGACGCCTCACCGGCCTCCTGGACCCTGCTCGGCTACTGGCCCGAGCAACTGCGCGGACGCCTGGCCCGCAGCCTGTTCCACAGCCAGGACCTGGCCGGGCTGATGCAGCGCACCCGCGATGCCCTGGAGCAGGACGGCTACCACACCATGACCTACCGCATCCGCCATCGCGACGGCCACTACCTGTGGTTCGAAACCGCCTGCCGCGGTATTCGCGACACCTACACCGGCACCGTGGTGGAAGTGGTGGCGGTGTCCCGGGACATCACCGCCCGGGTCCAGGCCGAAGAGAACAAGCGGCGCCTGGCGGAAGTGGTAGAGGCCAACCCCGACCCGGTGCTGTTCATCCAGCCCGGCGGCGCGGTGACCTACCTCAACCCGGCGGCGCGGCGCACCCTGGGGCTCGGCGACGGGCAGGCAATGCCGCCACTGGCGGCCATCCTCAGCGCTGCGGTACTCGACAGCCTGCAACGCGAAGGCTGGGACCGCGCTGAACACAGCGGCCGCTGGAACATCGAGGCGCGCCTGCAACCGCCGGCCGGCGGCGCCTCGGTGCCGGTCTCGCTGATGCTCCTGGCCCACCGCGCGGCCAGTGGCGAGCGTTTCTATTCCCTGGTGGCCCACGACCAGAGCGAGCGCGAACTGCGCGAAGCCCAGCAGCGCCATCACCAGGACGAACTGGCCCACACCGCGCGCCTGGTGACCCTGGGCGAACTGGCCTCGGGTATCGCCCACGAGATCAACCAGCCGCTGGCCGCAGTGGTCAACTACGCCAATGCCAGCCAGCGCTACTTGCAGGCCCTGGGCACCCAGCCCGAGGCCGCCCGCAAGGTGGCCCAGGGCCTGGAACGGATTGCCGAGCAGGCGACCCACGCCGCCGAAGTGATCAAGCGCCTGCGGGCCTTTTTGCGCAAGGGCGGGCGCCGGGTGCAGGCCCTGGACATCGCCGAAGTGGCCCGGGAAACCGTGCGCCTGTGTGCCTGGGAAGCCCAGGCCAGCCAGGTGACGATCGACTTGCAGCTGGCGGATAATCTGCCGCCGGTGTACGCCGACCGGGTGCTGCTGGAGCAGGTGCTGCTGAACCTGCTGCGCAACGCCATCGAGGCCAACCGCGAAGTGCATGGGCAGCAGGGCTCGCACATTGTGCTGGCCGCCGAGGCGACGGCCGAAGGCGGGGTGCAGATCAGCGTCAGCGACCAGGGCCCCGGTGTCTGCGCCGAGCAACTGCCGCAGCTGTTCACCCCGTTCTACACCAGCAAGGCCAATGGCCTGGGGCTCGGGCTGTCCATGAGCCGCAGCATCGTCGAGGGCTTTGGCGGCGACTTGCAGGCCCAGCCACAGGCCGTCGGCCTGCGCATGTGCTGCCGGCTGCCGGCCAGTGCCCCGGCCGACCCCTCGGCAACGTCCCAGGCAACTTCCCCCGCAACGACAGGAGCAAGGCAATGACGAGTGTGGCGCAGCAACTGGTGTATGTGGTCGACGACGACCCGGGCATGCTCGACTCCACCGTCTGGCTCCTGGAGTCGGTGGGGCTCAAGGCGCTGCCCTTCACCAGTGGCCGCGAGTTTCTCGAACACTGCGACCCGAGCCTCAATGCCTGCGTGCTGCTGGATGTGCGCATGCCCGGCATGGGCGGGCTGAACGTCCAGGAAGAGCTGCGCCAGCGCGATATCCGCCTGCCGCTGATCTTTGTCAGCGGCCACGCCGACGTGCCCATCGTGGTCCGCGCGTTCAAGGCCGGGGCGGTGGATTTCATTGAAAAGCCCTACAACGAACAGCTGTTGCTGGACAGTGTGCAGCAGGCCCTGAGCCGCGCCGACAACCATCAGAACCAGAGTGCCGGGCAGGCCCGGGTGCAGGCGCTGCTGGAAAGCCTGACGCCACGGGAGAAAGACGTGTTGCTGCCGCTGGTGCAGGGCTACACCAACCGGGAAATTGCCGAGCAACTGGGGGTCAGCATCAAGACCATCGACCTGTATCGCTCACGGGTGATGAAACGCATGCAGGCCGAACACCTGCCGGAATTGGTGGGCATGGCCATTGCCGCCGGGCTGGTAGACCCGCTGCACCTGCGCTGAGGTTCAGGCCACCGCGCTGCGCACGGGCACGCCGCCCAGCAGCCGCTCGATGGCGCCGCTCAGCAGGTTTTCCAACAGGGCTTCGCGTTCCCGCTCGGCCAGGGGTTGCTCGCTGAACCAGCTGGGGGCGCTGTTGAGCAGGTTGGCCAAAGCATGGGCCGCGGCGCGCTGCGCCTGTGGGCCAAGGCCGGTCGGGGTGCCCAGCAACTGCACCAGCTGTTGTTCGTAGCGTTCGCGCAATTGCCCGACCCGCAGTTGCTGGTCGGGATTGAGGCAGCCGCTGTCGCGCTCCACCAGGCGGAAATGCCGCGGCAATTCCCGGTGCAGCTTCAGGTGGGCGCGGATCAGCGCCGGCAGGCAGTCGCCCTGCAACTTGCGCCGTTGCAGGCGCTTGAGGGTGCTGTGCAGCTCATCGAAGAACTCCTCGATCAGGTCCAGCAACAGGTGCTGCTTGCTCGGGTAATGGTGGTACAGCGAGCCCGGGGTCAGCCCCAGATGGCTCGCCAGCTCACGCATGCCGACCTGGCCGAAGCCCTTGCTGGCGAACAGCTCCAGGGCCTTGTCGCGGCTTTCGGCAAAGCGTGAGCAACGCTCAGCCATAGTGATGGAAACCCCGACCGGTCTTGCGCCCCAGGTAGCCGGCGGCAACCATTTCCTTGAGCAGCGGCGCGGGGCGGTACTTGCTGTCGTTGAAGCCGTCGTAGAAGGCTTCAAGGATCGCCAGCAGGGTGTCCAGGCCGATCAGGTCGGCCAGGGCCAGCGGGCCGATCGGCTGGTTGCAGCCCAGGCGCATGCCGGCGTCTATGTCCTCGGCGCTGGCCAGGCCTTCCTGGAACACCAGGATCGCCTCGTTGATCATCGGCACCAGGATGCGGTTGACCACAAAACCCGGGCGGTTGCCGGCGGTGATCGCGGTCTTGCCCAGGCGCTGGGCCATATTCATGGCCAGGGCGTGGGTCGCGTCGCTGGTCTGCAGGCCGCGGATCACTTCGATCAGGCCCATCACCGGCACCGGGTTGAAGAAGTGCAGGCCGATGAACCGCTCGGGCGCGCTGACGCTGGCGGCCAGTTGGGTGATCGACAGCGACGAGGTGTTGGAGGCGATCACGCACTCGGCGCTGACCTGGGCGGCGATCTGCTGCAGCACCTTGAGCTTGAGGTCGAGGTTCTCGGTGGCGGCTTCGATCACCAGTTGCGCATCCTTGAGCACGCCGTAGTCGGTGTTGATGCGGATCCGGCCCAGGGCGGCGAGCTTGTCGTCTTCGCCGAGGGTGCCCTTGCTCACCTGGCGGTCGAGGTTCTTGCCGATGGTGGCCAGGGCCTTTTCCAGGGCGCCCTGGGCGATGTCCAGCAGGGTCACGTCAAAGCCCGCCTGGGCGCAGACCTGGGCGATGCCGTTGCCCATGGTGCCGGCGCCGATCACCCCGATATTCGCAAGATTCATCTTCAGCTCTTCCTTTGTTCATTGCCTTCGCGGAGCATGGCGCGTTTGCCTTGCACAGCGCGTTATCCAGCGCGAGTCTAGAGCCCGGCGCGGTGGCCGGCCTATGCCGAAAGCGGTCAAGCGTGCTGGCGTTTTTTGCCATAGGTCCAGCTACGGGAGCACAGCCTCTACATGCGTGAATCGGATTCGGTCGCGGTCTACTTTGTCCGGGTGATGACCCACGCCCTGCGCCAGCAGCCGGCGCGGCTGGCGGCCGTGCTGCGCGAGGCCGGCATCGACCCGGCGTTGCTCGACCAGCCCCGGGCACGGGTGCCCGGCAGTGCCTTTGCCGCGCTGTGGCTGATCCAGATCCGCGAGTTGCAGGACGAATTCTTCCAGCTCGACTCCCGGGGCATGCCGCCGGGGGCCTTTGCCCTGATCTGCCGCGGGCTGATCCAGGAGCCCAACCTGGAAAAGGCCCTGCGCCAGTGCCTGAACAACTTCGGCCTGTTCCTGCGGGACGTCGGCGCCAGCCTCAGCCTGCGGGGCAAGCGTGCGGTGATCAGCCTGGACAGCCGCTGCGCCGACCCGCTGCGCAGCCACTACGCCGAGGAAACCCTGCTGGTGCTGATCATCAGCCTGTTGTGCTGGCTCGGCGGGCGACGGATTCCCATCGACCGCGCCGATTTTCGCCACTCGCGCCTGAGCCTCAGCGACGATGCGCTGCTGTGGGGCAGCAACCTGAGCTGGAACGCCGGGCGCACCGAGATCGAATTCGCCAGCCGCTTCCTGCGCCTGCCGGTGGTCCAGGACCTGGCCTCGCTCAAGGTGTTCCTGCGCAGCGCGCCGCAGTGGCTGGTGATCCGCTTTCGCAACCAGCACGGGCTGACCACCCAGGTGCACCAGCGCCTGCGGGGCAGCCACTACAGCCAGTGGCCGACCCTGGAAGCCTTCGCCCGCGAAGTGCAGATGAGCGCCAGCACCCTGCGCCGGCGCCTGGAGCGCGAGGGCGGCTCGTACCAGGAGATCAAGGACGAAGTACGCCGCGGTGTCGCCGTCGAGCTGCTACGCCGCTCGGCGGCCAGCATCAGCGAGATTGCCGAACTCACCGGCTTCCAGGAGCCCAGCGCCTTCCACCGCGCGTTCAAGAAATGGACCGGCGAAAGCCCCGGGCGCTACCGCGCCCGTTTCCAGCCAGCCCCCGCCTGATTCCACGACATCCCGGCTCCTACGGATTTCGTCCCGTCACGCAGTCCGTTGTAGGAGCTGGCTTGCCAGCGAAGGCGCCCGCAAGATCACCGCCTGATCCGAGGGCCCATTCGCCGGCAAGCCGGCGCCTACGGTCGGTGTGGGTTAGGCCGGGCTGCGGCCGGGCATCTGGATGCCGTGCTGCTGCACGCGGCGGTACAGGGTGGCGCGGGAAATGCCCAGGGCCTTGGCTGCCGCCACGGGTTTCCAGCGGTGGCGCACCAGGGCGTCCAGCAGGGCCTGGCGCTCGGGGCTGGTGGCGGTTTCCAGGGCGGGCAGGGCGCCTTCGGCCTCGGCGCCGCGCAGTTGTTCGGGCAAGTCATGCAGTTGGATCAGCGGTCCTTCGCACACCGCGCAGGCGTAGCGCAGCACATGGCGCAATTGCCGCACGTTGCCCGGCCAGCGGTAGCCCAGCAGGCATTCCAGCGCCGCATTGCCCAGTTGCACCGGCGCACCGCAGCGCTTGGATTCCTCTTCGACAATCCGGGTGATCAGCGCCAGCCGGTCGCTGCGCTCGCGCAGCGGTGGCAACTGAAAGCGCGCGCCCCCCAGGCGGAAATACAGGTCCTCGCGAAAGCTGCCCTCGGCCACCAGCGCTTCCAGGTCGCGGTGGGTGGCGCAGATCACCTGAATATCCACCGCCTTGCGTTGCGCGGCCCCCAGAGGTGCCACTTCACCCTCGGCCAGCACCCGCAGCAGGCGGGTCTGCAAGGCCAGGGGCATGTCGCCGATTTCATCGAGGAACAGGGTGCCGCCATCGGCCTGTTGCAGCAGCCCCTGCATGCCCTTGTTCGAGGCCCCGGTAAAGGCCCCGGCGACGTAGCCGAACAGTTCGCTCTCGATCAGGTTCTCGGGAATCGCCGCGCAGTTCACCGCGACGAAGGGCCGGTCCCGACGCTGGCTGGCCTGGTGCAGCTGGCGGGCGAAGACTTCTTTGCCGGAACCGGTCTCGCCCTGGATCAGCACCGGCAAATGCCGGTCCTTGACCCGCACTGCCAGGCGCAGGCTCTGTTCCACCCGTGGGTCCAGCGGTTCGCCGGCCAGGCTCAGGCGCGGGCGACTCTGGGGTCGGCGCGGCGCCTGCAAGCGGCCATGCAGCTCGGCAGACAGCGGGCACAGGGCCTCGTCCCGGGCGCGCTGCAACAGCTGCGGGTCGAACACCTGGGCGATGTGCTGCGGCAGCCGCCCAAAGCGTTGTAACAGGTAATGACGCGCCGCCGGGTTCAGCGCCCGCAGGCAACCGTCGTCGTCCCAGGCCAGCAGGTAGTCCGGTTGGCTGTCGACATAGCCCGGGCTGGCATGGGCCCGCAGCACCCAGTAGCCCTGGGCGCTGTTCATGAAGAATGCCTGTTCGATCTCCCGCGCGCTCTGCACCACCATCTGCCGGATCAGGTGCTGGGAACGGCGGTCGTCCGGGGAACGCACCGCCGACACGTCCAGCACCCCCAGCAACTCGCCCTGGGGGTCGAACACCGGGGCGGCGGAACAGGTCAGGCCGATGAACGCGGCGCGAAAATGGTCGCGCTTGTGCACGGTGATCGGCGTGCGCGCGGTGAGCACCGCCGCCACGCCGCAGGTGCCTTCTTCACCCTCCGACCAGCAGGTGCCCAGGTACAGCCCGGCCTTGCGGCAGTCGTTGCGCAGGGTGGATTCCACCCGGTAGTCGATGGTCTGGCCCTGGGCGTCGGTGAGCAGCACGCAGTAGTCGGCGTCGCGCACCCGGCCATGCAGGCGGGCCACTTCTTCGCTGGCGATGCGCAGGAACAGCTCGGAACGCTCGCGGCATTCCTTGAGCACGTTTTCGGACAGGATGCGCGGCCCCTGCAGCGAGCCGGGGTCCAGTTGGTGCTGCTCCATGGAGCGGCGCCAGGAATCGAGGATCAGGCTCGGCACCGGCGCCTGGGGCAGGTGATCGGCGTTTTTCAGGACCCGGCTGACGCAGTCCACATG
Organism: Pseudomonas sp. BIGb0176; assembly: GCF_024810175.1. Classification (NCBI taxonomy): domain Bacteria; kingdom Pseudomonadati; phylum Pseudomonadota; class Gammaproteobacteria; order Pseudomonadales; family Pseudomonadaceae; genus Pseudomonas; species Pseudomonas sp. BIGb0176. The sequence goes on along the minus strand of NZ_JANUEC010000001.1, from coordinate 2,324,889 downwards.
GGCTTTTGAATGTGCGGAAAGCATGAAGGCCTCCGGTTGCAGCTTCTTATCGTTGTGGGCGCATTAAGCGCCGATCCGCGGCTCCCGACAAGCACCGGGCGGCGCCGTGGGGGCGCTGAGACGCAACGTCTCAGGGTCTCGCCAAGGCCCCGTGCAGCCTGACATGCAACGTCTCAGGCGCAGGGCTTCCCGACACCTGCAGGCGAGTGCAACAGCCGCTCTGCCACGGGCCTTTGCAGCGGTTTTTCCATAACTGGCACCGACCTTGCTCTGGCTCTTGGCAACCAGCCCTTGGCAACCCGCGCCGACTGGCCCATCGAAGAATAAGAACGAGGTGCCCGATGTTTTCTCCTGCCTGTGCTCCGCCCGCGGTGAGCCCATGAGCCGCCGCCCCCTCACTGTCGGCATCATCGCCAACCCGGCTTCGGGCCGTGATGTGCGCCGCCTCACCGCCAATGCCGGGTTGTTCTCCAGCACCGACAAGGTCTCGGTGATCCAGCGTCTGCTGGCGGCCTTTGGCGCCACCGGCATCACCCAGGTGCTGATGCCCACTGACATGACCGGCATCGCCGCCGCGGTGCAGAAAAACAGCCGCAGCCGCCAGGCCCGGGAGCAGCACTGGCCGGCCCTGGAGTTTCTCGACCTGACCCTGCGCCAGAGCGTCGAGGACACCCGCCAGGCCGCACGCTGGATGGCCGAGCGCGGGGTGTCGCTGATCGCCGTGCTCGGTGGCGATGGCACCCACAAGGCGGTGGCTGCCGAGGTCGGCGATATTCCGCTGCTGACCCTGTCCACCGGCACCAACAACGCCTTTCCGGAACTGCGCGAAGCCACCAGCGCCGGGCTGGCCGGTGGGCTCTACGCCAGCGGCCGGGTGCCCGCCGAGATCGCCCTGCGGCGCAACAAGCGGCTGCTGGTGCGCGAGCCGTCCCGGGGCCTGTGCGAAGTGGCCCTGGTGGATGTGGCGGTGTCGCCCCTGGCCTTTGTCGGTGCCCGGGCCATCAGCCGCGCCAGTGATCTGGTCGAGGTGTTCGTGACCTTCGCCGAACCCCAGTCCATTGGCATTTCCGCGCTCTGCGGGCTGTGGTTGCCGGTGACTCGCCAGGAAGCCCACGGCGCCTGGATGCGCCTGGACCCGCAGTCCCCAGAAGCGCTGCTGGTGCCCCTGGCCCCGGGCTTGTTGCAAGGCTGCGGGGTGCTGGAGGCCGGTTACCTGCCAGCCGATGTGCCCCAAGCCCTGTGCCTGAGCGCCGGCACCCTGGCCCTGGACGGCGAGCGCGAGATCGAATTCAACCCCCACGACCGGCCCACGGTCACCCTGGATGCCGGCGGCCCGCTGAGCATCGACGTCAACGCGGTCCTGGAACACGCGGCGCGCCAGCGCCTGCTGGCCATCGACCGCCATCACCGGCAACACCCCGTGAACCTTCAGTCCGAAGACACCCTGGAGAATAAAAATGTCGACACCCCTGACCACTGATCAGTTGCTCCACGCCTACCGGGTGATGCGCACCATCCGCGCATTCGAAGAACGCCTGCACGTGGAATTCGCCACCGGCGAGATCCCCGGTTTTGTCCACCTCTATGCCGGTGAGGAAGCCTCGGCCGCCGGGGTCATGGCCCACCTGCGGGACGATGACTGCATCGCCTCCAACCACCGGGGCCACGGCCATTGCATCGCCAAGGGCGTGGACGTCTTCGGGATGATGGCGGAGATCTACGGCAAGAAGACCGGGGTCTGCCAGGGCAAGGGCGGCTCCATGCACATCGCCGATTTCGAGAAGGGCATGCTCGGCGCCAACGGCATCGTCGGCGCCGGGGCGCCGCTGGTGGTGGGCGCGGCCCTGGCCGCCCGGCTGCAAGGCACCGACGGCGTGTCGGTGGTGTTCTTCGGCGACGGCGGCTCCAACGAAGGCGCGGTGTTCGAGGCCATGAACATGGCCTCGGTGTGGAACCTGCCGTGCCTGTTCATCGCCGAGAACAACGGCTACGCCGAGGCCACGGCCTCCAACTGGTCGGTGGCCTGCGACCACATCGCCGACCGCGCCGCCGGCTTCGGCATGCCCGGGGTGACGGTGGACGGCTTTGATTTCTTCGCCGTGCACGAAGCTGCCGGCGCCGCCGTGGAGCGGGCCCGGGCCGGGGAGGGGCCGTCGCTGATCGAGGTCAAGCTGACCCGCTACTACGGCCACTTCGAGGGCGACGCCCAGACCTACCGCGCGCCGGATGAGGTCAAGCATTACCGCGAGCACAACGACTGCCTGATGCAGTTCCGCGAGCGCACCACCCGTTCGGGCCTGGTGCAGGCCAGCCAGCTGGACCAGATCGATGCCGACGTGGAAGCGCTGATCGAAGACGCGGTGCGCAAGGCCAAGTCCGACCCCAAACCGAGCCCCGCCGACCTGCTCAGCGACGTCTACGTCGCTTATCCATAACGCCCCACAGAACAACAAGAGACCACCATCATGGCGAGAAAAATCAGTTACCAGCAGGCCATCAACGAAGCCCTGGCCCAGGAAATGCGGCGCGACCCCAGCGTGTTCATCATGGGTGAAGACGTGGCGGGCGGCGCCGGCGCCCCCGGCGACAACGACGCCTGGGGCGGCGTGCTCGGGGTGACCAAGGGCCTCTACCATCAATTCCCCGGGCGGGTGCTGGACACCCCGCTGTCGGAGATCGGCTACGTCGGCGCTGCGGTCGGCGCCGCCACCCGTGGCGTGCGCCCGGTGTGCGAGCTGATGTTCGTCGACTTCGCCGGCTGCTGCCTGGACCAGATCCTCAATCAGGCGGCGAAGTTTCGCTACATGTTCGGCGGCAAGGCCCAGACCCCGCTGGTGATCCGCACCATGGTCGGCGCCGGCCTGCGCGCCGCGGCCCAGCACTCGCAAATGCTCACCTCGCTGTGGACCCACATCCCCGGGCTGAAAGTGGTCTGCCCCTCGTCGCCCTACGACGCCAAGGGCCTGCTGATCCAGGCCATCCGCGACAACGACCCGGTGATCTTCTGCGAGCACAAGCTGCTCTACAGCCTGCAGGGCGAAGTGCCGGAGGAGTCCTACGCGATTCCCTTCGGCGAGGCCAACTTCCTGCGCGACGGCAAGGACGTGACCCTGGTGTCCTACGGGCGCACGGTGAATACCGCCCTGGACGCGGCCCGCAGCTTGGCCGGGCGCGGTATCGACTGCGAGGTGATCGACCTGCGCACCACCAGCCCGCTGGATGAAGACAGCATCCTGGAAAGCGTGGAGAAGACCGGGCGCCTGGTGGTGATCGACGAAGCCAACCCGCGCTGCTCCATGGCCACCGACATCTCGGCCCTGGTGGCGCAGAAAGCCTTCGCCTCCCTCAAGGCGCCGATCGAAATGGTCACCGCGCCCCACACCCCAGTGCCGTTCTCCGACGCCCTGGAAGACCTGTACATCCCCGACGCGGCGAAGATCGAGAAAGCCGTGCTCACCGTGATCGAGTGGAGCCGCTGATGAGCCAGATCCATACCCTGACCATGCCCAAGTGGGGCCTGTCGATGACCGAGGGCCGGGTCGATGCCTGGCTCAAGGAAGAAGGCCAGAGCATCAGCAAGGGCGATGAAGTGCTGGACGTGGAGACCGACAAGATCTCCAGCAGCGTCGAGGCGCCGTTCTCCGGCATCCTGCGTCGGCAGATCGCCCGCCAGGACGAGACCCTGGCGGTGGGCGCGCTGCTGGGCATCGTGGTCGAAGGCGAGGCCAGTGACGCCGAGATCGACGCGGTGATCGAGCAGTTCCAGGCCAGCTTCGTGCCCGGCGACAGCGCCGATGAAGACAGCGGCCCGGCCCCGCAGAAGGTCGAACTGGGCGGCCGCCTGATCCGCTATTTCGAGCGCGGTGAAGGCGGTACGCCGCTGCTGCTGGTGCACGGCTTTGGCGGCGACCTCAACAACTGGCTGTTCAACCACGAAGCCCTGGCCGCCGGGCGCCGGGTGATCGCCCTCGACCTGCCGGGCCACGGCGAATCGACCAAGGCCCTGCAACGGGGCGACCTGGATGAATTGAGCGAAGTGCTGCTGGCGCTGCTGGATCACCTGGAGATTCCCGTGGCCCATCTGGTGGGCCACTCCATGGGCGGCGCGGTGTCCCTCAACACCGCGCGGCTGGCGCCGGACCGCGTGCGTTCCCTGACCCTGATCGGCAGCGCCGGGCTGGGCCGCGAGATCAACGGCGACTACCTGCAAGGTTTTGTCGAGGCCAGCAACCGCAATGCGCTCAAGCCGCAGCTGGTGCAGTTGTTCTCCAACGCCGAGCTGGTGAACCGGCAGATGCTCGACGACATGCTCAAGTACAAGCGCCTGGAAGGGGTGCAAGCGGCCCTCGGGCAGTTGGCCGGCAACCTGTTTGCCGACGGCCGCCAGCAGGCCGACCTGCGCCCGGTGGTGCAGGACGGCCCGCAGCCGGTGCTGGTGATCTGGGGCAGCGACGACCGGATCATTCCGGTGAGCCACAGCGCCGATCTCAAGGCGCAGATCGAGGTGCTGCCGGGGCAGGGGCACATGCTGCAGATGGAAGCGGCGGAGCAGGTCAACCGCCTGATCCTCGACTTTATCCAGCAGCACTGAGGTGTTCTGCGGCGGCCAGGGGGCCGTCGCAGCTCTACAAGAATAAGGAGAAGCCAAGATGAGTGTTTCCCTCAAGCCTGTTCCCAGCATGCGTGCCGCGGTCTGGCACGGCCGCCACGATATCCGCGTCGAAGACGTACCGCTGCCCGACGCGCCGCCTGCCGGCTGGGTGCAGATCCGCGTCGATTGGTGCGGCATCTGCGGCTCCGACCTGCACGAATACGTGGCCGGGCCGGTGTTCATTCCGGTGGACGCACCGCACCCGCTGACCGGGATCAAGGGCCAGTGCATCCTCGGCCACGAGTTCTGCGGCGAAATCGTCGCCCTGGGCGAAGGGGTCCAGGGTTTCAGCGTTGGCCAGCCGGTGGCCGCCGACGCCTGCCAGCACTGCGGCACCTGCTACTACTGCACCCACGGCCTGTACAACATCTGCGAAAACCTGGCCTTTACCGGGCTGATGAACAACGGCGCCTTCGCCGAATTGGTCAACGTGCCGGCCAACCTGCTGTACGCCTTGCCGGCCAACTTTCCCGCCGAGGCCGGAGCGCTGATCGAGCCGCTGGCGGTGGGCATGCACGCGGTGAAAAAAGCCGGCAGTTTGTTGGGGCAGAACGTGGTGGTGGTCGGCGCCGGCACCATCGGCCTGTGCACCATCATGTGCGCCAAGGCCGCCGGCGCGGCCCAGGTGATCGCCCTGGAAATGTCCGGCGCGCGCAAGGCCAAGGCCCTGGAGGTGGGCGCGACCCACGTGCTCGACCCCAAGGAGTGCGACGCCCTGGCCGAGGTCAAGCGCCTGACCGGCGGGCTGGGGGCCGATGTCAGCTTTGAGTGCATAGGCAACAAGCACACCGCCAAGCTGGCCATCGACCTGATCCGCAAGGCCGGCAAGTGCGTGCTGGTGGGGATATTCGAAGAGCCCAGCGAGTTCAACTTCTTCGAGCTGGTGGCCACCGAGAAAACGGTGCTGGGGGCCCTGGCCTACAACGGTGAGTTCGCCGATGTGATCGCCTTTATCGCCGATGGCCGGCTGGATATTTCGCCCCTGGTGACCGGGCGCATCCAGCTGGAAGAGATTGTCGGCCAGGGCTTCGAGGAACTGGTCAACAACAAGGAGCACAACGTCAAGATCATCGTGTCCCCCGGTCAGTTGCGACGCTCGTAAACGAGCGATTTGGCGATGGCCGGCCGCGGCCATCGCACTTTTTTACAGTTTTGCGTTCTATCACCTGGCCTGGCCGCGCCGATCCCCGCCGCAGCCCGTGAATTCCGACCCGGTGCCGATGGCCTACGCTCCCTCTTCTTGCATGATGCAAACCCGCTTTCAGCGCCTGTTCCTGGTGGCGCTGCTGATGCTTGGCGCCACGGCCTGTACCCAACAGCAAGGGCGCGATTTTGCCAAACAGTTTCGTGAAGGCAAGCCTGACGAATTCTTCCAGACCAGCGTCGATCGCATGGCCACCATCGGCATGCGCGACAACCTGCAGAGCCTGTACCTGCTGATGGGCAAGCTCTACCTGCGCAACCCCAGCCAGTGGCGCAAGTCGGGTTTCCCCGATGGCACCACGGCCCAGCGCGAGATCCGCAATGCCATCGAAAAGCGCCAGCCGCTGCCGGCCCTGGGGGATCGTCGCGACCTGGCGGCCCTGAGCTATTCCCTGAGCCCGGAGTTCCAGGGCGATCGGGTGGGGGCGTTCATCTATGCCATTGGCAGCATGCTGGTGACCGCCCATGGCGGGCGCACCGAGTTCTACATGACCGATACCATCGACCCGCAGTTCATCAGCAACGCCGCGCGCAATATCGAGAAGGCCACCTGGCTGCTGAGCCAGCGCCAGGATGCCAATGGGGTGCTGTTGCTGTTCTCCAACGAGATTTCCGAGGAGGGCAGCAACCTGAGTTTTGCCGTGGAGTTCGGCAAGATCGTCGCGCGCCTGGATTTGCTGACGCAGATTCTGGATGAGCGCTATCGGCGGGTGGGGTTCAATTACGCGCAGAGCCTGCTGCTGATGAATTTCTTGCCGGTGCAGTAGGAGCTGGCTTGCCAGCGAAGGTGCCCGTCCAGACGCTGCAAGGCCCAAGGGCCTTTTCGCCGGCAAGCCGGCTCCTACAGGGAACTGCACGGACTATCTGCCTGCTGTAGGAGCTGGCTTGCCAGCGAAGGCGCCCGTCCAGACGCTGCATGTCTCGCGGGCCTTTTCGCCGGCAAGCCGGCTCCTACGGGGAACTGCACGGACTATCTGCCTGCTGTAGGAGCTGGCTTGCCAGCGAAGGCGCCCGTCCAGGCGCTGCATGTCTCGCGGGCCTCTTCGCCGGCAAGCCGGCTCCTACGCGGCGCTTTTGCCCCGCGCAAAAAACGGTCGCATTTCAGGTCATGCCGAGTTTCTTGCGGGCCATCACCAGGGCTACGACGCTCAACGCCGCCGCCAGCATCAGGTAGAAACTCGGTGCCAGTTGTGAGCCGGTCAGGGCAATCAATCCGGTAGCAATCACCGGTGCAAAACCGCCGAAGATCGTGACCCCCAGGTTGTAGCTCAGGGACATGCCGGTGACCCGGGTGCGCACCGGGAAGATGTCCGCCATCAGCGACGGCAGCGGGGCGAAGTACACCGCCTTGATCAGGGCCATCAGCGCCACCACCAGCAGCAGCGAACTGGCACTGGGGCGGCTGTTGAGCCAGAAGAACGCCGGCAGGATCGCCACGGCATAGACCACCGCCGCTGCCAGCATGATTTTCAGGCGACCGATATGGCCGGACAGGTAGCCGACGATGGGCGTGATGATGGTCAGGATCAGGCCGCCGGTAAGGGTCGCCAAAAAGCCCGAGGACTGGGCGATGTTCAGGCGGGTGGCGGCGTAGGACGGCATGTACTGGATCATGTAGTTCGAGGCGGTCGACACCACCAGGGTGCCCATGGCGATCAGCAACAGGGTCTTCTGGGTCACCAGCACTTCGCGCAAAGGGCGTTCCCCCGGTTCGCTGGCCTTGAAGTCCGGCGACTCGTCCACCGTACGGCGGATGTACAGGCCCACCGGGCCCAGCAGCAGGCCGAAGAAGAACGGCACGCGCCAGCCCCAGTCGAGCATTTGCTGGGCATCGAGGTGCTTGGTCAGGAAGTAGCCGAAGGTCGAGGCGATGACCACGCCAAAGCCCTGGCTGGCGAATTGCAGGCTGGCGACAAAGTGCCGGGTGCGCGGCGGCGCGTGTTCCAGCATGAAGGCGGTGGAGGTGCCGAACTCGCCGCCGGCGGAGAAGCCTTGCAGCAGTCGGGCCAGGAGGATGCCGATCGGCGCGGCGAGGCCCAGGGTGGCGTAGCTGGGCATGATGGCGATCAGCAGGGTGCCCGTCAGCATGATCAGGATCGACAGGGTCAGGGCTTTCTTGCGGCCCCGGCGGTCGGCGTAGGAGCCCAGTACCGCCGCGCCCAGGGGGCGGATCAGGAACGAGATGCCGAAGGTGGCGAAGGCCAGCAGCAGGGAGAAGGTCGGGTCCGCGGTGGGAAAGAACACCTGGCTGATGGTCAGGGCGAAGTAGGCGTAGATCGACAGGTCGAACCACTCCAGGGTGTTGCCGATCAGGGCGGCGCCTATGGGTTTCCACAGGGCCTTGGGTTCGACCCGGGTCGCGGTCGAGGTGGTGGCTAACGCTGTCATACAGGACGCTCCTGCTTATTGTTGGATTTTGAGCGACAGGTGCCCGGCCAGGGCCGGGCGGGGTAAGCGATGGCCTCAGGTCCGGGGCAGGTCCCCCAGGTCCCAAAACAGGGCCGTCATGATCTCCAGGCCTTCACGAATCACCGGCAGCAGCAGGTGTTCGTCCGGGGCGTGCTGCGAGCAGCCGGGGTAGGAGTGGGGAATCCACAGGGTCGGCAGCCCCAGCACGTCGGCGAAGATGTCGTTGGGCAGGGTGCCCGCCAGGTTCGGCAACAGCGCCAGGCGCTGCGCACTGCTACCTGCAATCGAGGTCTTGGCGAACCTGACCCAGGGGTGGTCCGGGTCCAGGCGGGTGGCCGGGGAGCAGCGCTCCATGACGATCTCCACCTGGCTGAAACCTTCGAGGTCCAGGTGCGCCCGCAGCAGGCTTTCCAGCTGCTGCCAGGGCGTGCCGAGGACAAAGCGCAATTGGCAGAAGGCCACGGCCCGGGGCGGAATCGCGTTCACCGGCTTTTGCGGGTTGCCTGTGCTGAAGGCGAGGATTTCCAGGGTGTTCCAGGCGAACAGGCGCTCGCCCAGGGTCAGCCCCGGTTCGCCCCAGTGTTCGTCCAGAGGGCGGCCCAGGGACTCGCGCTGGATCTCCAGGTCGGCGATGGCGGCGCGCACGTTGTCGGGAATGTTCGCCGGCAGCAGTTCGCGGCAGCGGATGCGGCCGTTCTGGTCCACCAGGCTGGCCAGGGCGTTGGCCAGTACCACGCCGGGGTTGCTCATCACCCCGCCCCAGTTGCCCGAGTGCAGGCCCTTGTCCCGGGTGTTGACCTCCAGGCGGAACTGCGCCGAGCCGCGGGAGCCGAGGAACAGCGTCGGCCGGGCCTGATTCAGCCGTGGGCCGTCGGAGGCGATGAACACATCGGCCCGCAACAGTTCGCGCTGCTCCTGGCACAGCTGGCGCAGCCCCGGGGAACCGGCTTCCTCACCCATCTCGAACAGCAGCTTGAGGTTGAAGCCCAGGCGCCCGTCGCGGGCCTTTAGCACTTGCTCCAGGGCGGTCAGGTTGATGCTGTGCTGGCCCTTGTTGTCGGCGGTGCCACGGCCGTACCAGCGTTCGCCCTCCAGGGTCAGTTGCCAGGGATTCAGGCCCGCGCGCCACTGCTCGGCGTAACCCGGCACCACATCGCCGTGGCCGTAGCTGAGCACCGTGTGCAGGGCCGGGTCTTCCAGGCGCGTGGCAATCAGGAACGGCCCACCGGCCTCGGGGTTGGCCAACATGTGGCAGTCGAAGCCCAGGCGCTGCAGCAGCGGCTGGATTTCCTCCAGCAGGTAGCGCGGCAGTTCATCGGCATGGGCCGGGTCCTGGCTGTCACTGCGAAACGCCACCCGGCGTCGCAGGTCCTGTTCAAAATGGCCGGCGTCCAGGTACTGGCGAACGCCGGCGAGGGCAGCTTGCTTGGTCATTGCAACTCCGGTCGGGCAAGGGGAACGGGCCCATGGTGGAGTTGGCAAAGGCATCTGTATATTGCTGTTTTTTGAAGGCATGATTCTAAAAATTGGATGCCTGGCAAGGGGATGCAGATGGACTATCGGTATTTTCTGGCGGTGATCGATGCTGGCTCCCTGGCCGCGGCGGGGGAGCGTTTGCACATCGCCCCCAGCGCGGTGAGCCGGCAGATCGCCCTGCTGGAAGAGAGCGTTGGCGTGGCGCTGTTCGAGCGGCGCCCGCGGGGCATGCAACTCACCGCCGCTGGCGAAGCCCTGGCCGAACACGCCCGGCGCACCTGGCTGGAACAGGAGAACATCCTCGCCGAACTGCGGGGCGAGGGTTACCCGGGGGCCAAGGTGATCCGCCTGGTATCCACCGAGGGCCTGTCGCGGTATTTCCTGCCCCGGGTGCTGCTGGAGCATTACCGCCTGCGGCCCGGAGCCGAGTACCGCCTGGACGTGATCTCGCCCCACGAGTGCGTGCAGCGCATTCGCCGGGGCGAGGCGGACGTGGGGCTGACCTTCAGCACCGAGCCGGTGGAGGGGGTGAATGTGTGCTATTCGATCCGCTCGCCGATTCGCGCCCTGATGCGTGCGGGGCATCCACTGGCCAACGCTGGGGTGCTGTCGTTGGAGCAGGTACAGGCATTTCCCGTGGCCTTGACGCCCAAGGGCACCACCCAGCGGCAACTGCTGGACCTGGTGTGCCAGATGGATGGCCTGAGCTTTGAACAGGTGATGACTTGCAACTTCTCCGGGGCCCTGCATGAGTTTGTGCGCCAGTCGGATACGGTGGCCTTTGCCAGCGCCATCAGTGGTGAAGGGCAGGGGATGGATGGGCTGGTGTCGGTGCCGCTGTCCAACCCGCGCTTGGGCGATCGGGACATTCAGGTGCTGACCATGCCCAAACGGGTGCTGCCGGAAAGTCTGGCGTTTTTTATCGAGACCTTGATTGTGCGGTTGCAGAAAGAGGGCTGAGCGATGCGGCTGACTGTGGAGCAGGCTGTTTGCGCCGCTCGTGGTTAACGGCGGGTGCCGATCAACCTCTTCTATACGGCTATCGACCAAGCCTTGGCTGTGGCTCCGATGCAAAAAACTACCTGTGAATGGAGGCATTCAATCGTTGAAAACGCTGAAAAAATTTACCGTGCATGGCACCGCTGTGGGCAGCGACAGGAGCGTTCAACTGGATGAGATCTCGATACTCGCCGAGCCGGACACACTCAGGGTGCTGGGTGAGTTCCTGATCAAGGCTTCAGCCGACATGGCGGCCAATGGCCTGGAGCATGTGCACCTGCAAGACGTGATCGAGCACTTCTCGCACCAAGAGCATGTGGATGTGATTGCCCTCAACCGGGCTGTGATCAAGCCTGCCTGAGGCAGCGCCGTGCCCGGCCCGGCTACATGTTGCGAATCCTCTCGTCGGCCCTGAGCTCGAACTCAAAGCCAATGCCCACATCATTCAGGGTTTCGGTGACGCGGGCCATGAAGTACTCGGCCTGCGCGGGCAATTCATACAAGCCAATGACCCGGATGATCGGGTACTTGCCATAGGCGCCGGGGATCTCGGTGTAGATCTCGCCACTTTCGATGAAGGCGATGTAGCTGTTGATTTTCTCTTGCAGCACGAGCAAGTGCTCGCCTTGTTCCGCCTTGTCGCCCCATTCGAGGTGGTCGGTCATCACCAGTAGCAGGTCGTTGGGAGCCTCCTTGGAGATCCCCCAGAAATCGATGACTTTGGGATTGGTGACGGACATGGCTGATCCTTCAGGCGGCGGGGGCGGGGATTGTATTACGTGCCCCGGGGTTAGTGGCGGTGCTGTTGCGCGTGCAGCATGGATGGGCATGCAGCGCACGATGCAGGAACTGTTCTAGTGACCGGGCCGGGCCCTGATGGCGAGAACCGCCCCGGCGATTTTCCAACAACCGTTGCGTAATGGATAGTTGGCCATAGGATGTGCGCGTTCCCGATGATGATCGGGCCCTATCGTCGCGATCCTTTACTCAGTTTCAAGGTTGCTGCATGAATCCGGATGACTTCAAGAAATTCAATATCGGCTCCATTGTTCGGGCCACTCAAAGCTCTGCTGCGCTCAAACACCAGCTCGGATTCCTGATCAAGGTTCTGGAGGAACTGGATATCCAGTTCTCCGACTGCGAGCAGGATCCTCTGCGCCTGGCGAAAGCCTATGTTGCCGGGGAAATTCCTGCTGAGCGCTGCAAGGCGCAGGCTGCACTCTGGTGGGCAAAAATCGATGAGCAAGGGGCAATACGAGGGTTCAAGGACCGGGAGGTATTGAAGGCACGACTGGCCATTTGTCTGCTGTCGAATGATGAGGACGATATTTCCGTGTTGGGAGATAACCTCTCGTGGTTTCTTGAGGTGTTGGGTTTCTTGAATGTGGAACCGATGAAGCCAATTGAAATGATGAGAGAGTATTTCGAGTTCAAATAGAAGTTCATTCGCGCCCGGCTCGCTCTCGGTGCCCTGGCCGGCAGCCTGACGACAGCCAAGCCCCCATGCGTTTTGCTGGCTCCCCCCGTCACGCGGGCGGAGTGCTCGACGCGTTTTCCATGAGCAGCATGTGGATTTCATTGCGCTTGATCGGGCGCTGATCCTGCCTGCACAAGGTGTTCCTGCGCGCGGCTCAATCGGCGAGCGCGCAGGGGGCGAGCTACAGGCTGGAAGCCTCTTGGTTCACTTTCAGCTCGAAATCGAAGCCGATGCTCCGTTCATGGAGGATCTCGGTAATGCGTTTGAAAAACCAATCGACTTGCTCGGGCAGTTCGTGCAAACCCAGTACCCGGATAATCAGGTGCTTGCCGCAGGCATCGGGAATTTCGCTGTAGATCTCTTCACTTTCGATGAAGGTGATGTAGGTGTTGATCTTCTCTTGCAGCAGGAGCAGGTGTTCGCTGTGTGCCGCTTCGTCACCCCATTCGAGGGGGTCGACCATGATCAACAGCAGGCTGTCGGGCGCCGATTTGGGGATGGCCCAGATATCGATGACTTTTGGATTGGTGATGGACATTGCTGATCCTTCAGAACGTGGGGGCGGCGGCATTATAGTCCGTAGCGATGGGTTTCTTCAGTGGGCAATCGGTGGTCGCGGTTCCGGCCCGTGGGCGAGGCCAGGGTGGGCTTGCCCCGTTCAGGCGCAACCTGATCGAGCGGCGGCGTGCTCTTTTCAATAGCGGTCTGATCGACGGTAGTGACAAAACGCCATCATCTGCTATGGCTTGTTAGGCCCCCCGTGGATAGATGCGGGGCTCCAGGTGCCATTGCCCAGAAAAATCGAGACGGCGCGGGCCGCGTTATTCGACTTAACTGATGCTCACGCGCCAAGGGGGACATGGGCGCAGGAGGACCGAGTGGGGCCTGCGTCCCGACAGGCCTGGATTGACCCGAGTGAGTATCGACGTTGCCGTGCCGGGTGGGCCGCTAACCTGGTCGTCGGCTTGTTTGCAGCTCTCTGACACTCAGTCGATAGCGTGGAATGACAGCAGGGAAGTACCGACCATTCTATTAGAGAGATAAAAAATGAACGTCAGGACAATGAATCTTGCTCCAAGGTCTGCCGCCTTTTTCTCGCTCATTGTCCTGGTGGTGTTCGCCCTGGGCATTGTCGCCGTGCTGCAAATGGGCAAGCTGCGAGACGCGGAGCAGGATGTCGAGACCAACTGGATGACCAGCATCCGCGAGATCGGCAAGATGAAGACCAGCGTCTTGCGCCTGCGTCTGGAAAGCATCCGCATCACCGTGACCACCGACGAACAGCAGCGCCAGACCCGCATCGCCTCGTTGAGCGGTTATCGATCCAACCTGCAGAACACCATCAACCAGTACGAACCGCTGATCACCGGGCCGGCGGAGCGTGAGCTGTACCAGGCTGTAGCGACCGATGTGCAGGCCTACTTCAAGCTGGTGGACGAGCTGGAGCCGCTGCTGCGCAGTGGCGACAACGCCGCGGCCATCACCCTGATCAACACCCGCATCAGCCCCATGACCAACGCCATGCAGGAGAAGATGGACAAACTCTCGGACTTCAACGACGAGGGCGCCAGGCAGGCGGGGATCACTGCTGCGTCGGTTTACAGCAGTGGCCTGACGCTGGTGCTGGTGTTGATGGGGGTGACGGTGGTGCTCACCGTGGTGTTGGCGGCGGTGCTGACCCGCAGCATCACCGCGCCCATCAGCGACGCCCTGGCCGTGGCCGAACGTATTGCCGGCAGCGACCTGTCCCGGGAGATCGGCGTCAGTGGCCGCGATGAAGCCGGCCGCCTGCTGGCCGCCCTGGCGCAGATGCAGACCAACCTGCGGGAAACCATCGCCCACATCGCCGATTCCTCCACCCAACTGGCCTCGGCCTCGGAAGAAATGACCGCGGTGACCGAAGACGCCAGCCGCGGGCTGGTGCGTCAGAACGACGAAGTCAGCCAGGCGGCCACCGCAGTGACCGAAATGAGCGCCGCGGTGGACGAGGTGGCCCGCAACGCCGAAGCCGCCGCCCAGTCGTCCCGCGAGTCCATGGAGTTCACCCGCTCCGGCATCGAGAACGTGGCCCAGACCCTCAAGGCCATCGAAGGCCTGGCCGGCAACGTCGCCACCACTGGCGAGCAGGTCAAAGCGCTGTCCAGCCGCGCCCAGGACATCAGCAAAGTGGTGGAAGTGATTCGCGCCATTGCCGAACAGACCAACCTGCTGGCCCTCAACGCCGCCATCGAAGCGGCGCGGGCCGGCGAGCAGGGCCGCGGCTTTGCGGTGGTGGCCGATGAAGTGCGGGCCCTGGCCCACCGCACCCAGCAGTCGACCCAGGAAATCGAACAGATGATCACCGCGATCCAGGCCGACTCGACCCACGCGGTGAGCGCCATGAACGTCAGCGCCGAGATGGCCAGCAGCTCGATCTCCGTGGCGCAGAACGCCGACCTGTCCCTCAAGCAGATCGCCCAGGCGATTACCCAGATCAACGAACGCAACCTGCTGATTGCCACCGCCTCGGAAGAACAGGCCCAGGTGGCGCGCGAGGCGGACCAGAACCTGACCAGCATTCGCGAGCTGTCGATCCAGAGCTCGGCGGGGGCCAGCCAGACGGCCAGCGCCTGCGGGGAGATGGCCAATCTGGCGATCGAGTTGAACCGGCTGGTGGCGCGGTTCAAGGTTTGAGCGCGGTTTTTTGCCCTACGGTGGTCTGGTTCCTCCGTAGGAGCTAGCTTGCCAGCGAAGCTCGCCAACGATGATGCGCAATCAGCGAATCAATGCGGCGTCGGCGAGTGTTTTGCAAGCCAGCGTGTGCCTGCCCAAACCCATTCTTGAAATCCGGGTTCACAGGCTTTTGTCGGCGCAGGCGCAGGCTGCAAATAGGCTGTTGCGCCCCTCATATTGAACGCTGGTTAACCCGGGCCATCAATTGCTCGGCGCTTTCCTTGCGCTCGGAATAACGGTCCACCAGAAACGCCTGCCGGTCGCGCAGCAGCACGGTGAACTTCACCAGCTCTTCCATCACATCCACCACCCGGTCGTAGAACGGCGAAGGCTTCATCCGCCCGGCGTCGTCGAACTCCATGTAGGCCTTGGGCACCGAGGATTGGTTGGGGATGGTGAACATGCGCATCCAGCGCCCGAGCACGCGCAACTGGTTGACCACGTTGAACGACTGGGAGCCGCCGCAGACCTGCATCACTGCCAGGGTTTTGCCCTGGGTCGGACGCACCGCGCCGAGCTCCAGCGGAACCCAGTCGATCTGCGCCTTGAACACTGCCGACATCGCTCCGTGGCGCTCTGGCGAACACCAGACCTGGCCTTCCGACCACAGCACCAGCTCCCGCAGTTCCTGGACCTTGGGATGGTCCGCCGGGGCATCGTCGGGCAAGGGCAAGCCGGAGGGGTTGAAGATCCGCGTCTGGGCACCGAAATGCTCCAGCAGGCGCGCCGCCTCTTCGACCAGCAGCCGGCTGAAGGAGCGCTCGCGGGTGGAACCGTAGAGCAACAGGATGCGCGGCTTGTGCTCGTCTGGCGTCGAAGTGGGTGCGCCATCGAACAGGCGCAAATCCAGGTTGGGCAGGTGCTCGGACATGGGTCCTCCTTAAAGCGTGCCGATGCGATCGAGCTCGGTCTTGAGCTGATCGCGGCTGAGGTGGTTGAAGGGCAGTGCGAAGAAGGCTGCGCAGCGCTGTTCGATCTGCGCCAGGGTGGCGCGGAACGCGGCGTCGATCGCTGCCTCTTCACCGCGCACATCGGACGGGTCCGCCAGCCCCCAATGGGCCTTGAGCGCCGGACCGAAATACACCGGGCAGCTTTCACCGGCCGCCTTGTCGCAGACGGTGATGACAATATCCGGCGGGTTGTCGGCGAAGGCGTCATTGCCCTTGCTGTACAGGCCGTCGGTGGCGATGCCGGCCTGCTGCAAGGTCGACAGGCTACGTGGCAGCACCTGGCCCTTGGGGAAGCTACCGGCGCTGACCGCCGCAAACCCCTCGGGCGCCAGATGGTTGAACAGGGCTTCGCAAAGAATGCTGCGGCAACTGTTGGCCGTGCACATGAACAGGACTCGCATGGGGGGCTCCTGCCGCTTTGGGCGGCTGTCAGAGGCTCAGGCGCAGGGCCAGGGCCGAAAGGGTGACCAGCAGAACCGGAAGGGTCAGCAGCACGCCGACCTTGAAGTAATACCCCCAGGTGATGCGCAGGCCCTTGCGCTCCAGCACGTGCAGCCAGAGCAACGTGGCGAGGCTGCCGATGGGGGTGATTTTCGGGCCCAGGTCGCAGCCGATGACGTTGGCGTAGATCATCGCCTCGCGCACCAGCCCCTGTGCCTCGCTGGCCTGTATCGACAGCGCGCCGATCAGCACGCTGGGCATGTTGTTCATCACCGAGGACAGCAGCGCCGACAACAGGCCCGTGCCCAGGGTGGCGCTCCACAGCCCCTGTTCGGCCAGGCGGTTCAGCACCTGGGCCAGCAGGTCCGTCAAGCCGGCATTCTTCAGGCCGTACACCACCAGGTACATGCCCAGCGAGAACACCACGATCTGCCACGGCGCCTCGCGCAGCACCCGGCGCGTGGAGATCCGGTGGCCCTTGGCGGCGACGGTAAACAACAGCGCGGCACAGGCCGCCGCCACGGCGCTGATGGGAATACCCAGGGGCTCCAGGGCGAACAGCCCGACCAGCAGCATCAGCAGGGTCCAGCCCCCGACCCTGAAGGTGGCCCGGTCACGGATCGCCGTGCAAGGTTGCGGCAGCGCATCCAGGGCGTAGCGGTGCGGCAGGTCCTTGCGGAAATAGAGGAACAGCACCAGCAAGGTCATGGCGACACTGGCCAGGCTCACCGGCAGCATCACCGCCGCGTACTCGGCGAACCCCAGTCGGAAGTAGTCGGCGGACACGATATTCACCAGGTTGGACACCACCAGCGGCAGGCTCGCGGTGTCGGCAATGAAGCCCGCGGCCATGACGAAGGCCAGCGTCGCCCCGGGGCTGAAACGCAGCGCCAGCAGCATCGACATGACGATGGGCGTGAGGATCAGCGCTGCGCCGTCATTGGCGAACAGCGCCGACACCGCCGCCCCCAGCAGCACGCAGAAGGCGAACAGCCGATGGCCGCTGCCCTTGGCCCAGCGCGCCACATGCAGGGCGGCCCATTCGAAGAACCCGGCCTCGTCCAGCAGCAGACTGATGATGATCACCGCGATGAAAGTCGCGGTGGCGTTCCAGACAATGGCCCACACCGTGGGAATGTCCTGCAGCGATACCGCGCCCACCGCCAGTGCGATCATTGCGCCGAGCGTGGCGCTCCAACCGACGCCGAGGCCCTTGGGCTGCCAGATGACGAGAATCAGGGTGAAGAGAAAAACAGCCACAGCGACAAACATGCAGGTTCACTCGATAGGGGTCAGCAGCAGGCGGCTTCGCGAACGGGGCGGCCATCCATGTTCTGCAGGCGCGCGGCGTTGTCCTTGAGCCAAGCGGCGTTGGCCTTGGCCGTCACCTGCAGAATCTCCCGGACCCAGCCCGGCAACTCGGGGTTGAGGCGGTAATACACCCATTGGCCCTGGCGGCGGTCGAGCAGCAAGCCACTGCTGCGCAGTTGCGCCAGGTGGCGGCTGATTTTTGGCTGGCTGTCGTCGAGTGCACACATCAGCTCGCAGACACACAGCTCACCCTGATCGGCGATCAGCAGGGTGGCGCGCACACGGGTTTCGTCGGCCAGGCTTTTGAAGACTTCGGGAGGCGTGATCATGCTCGCTCCTTGTATATGGAAAATCGAATATACGAATATCCATATGTATTGAGCAAGCCAAAATTTTTCGAGGCGCAGGTCTGCGGTGAGGAGCGGCCAGAGGCGCGTGGCTTTTCATGGACGTTGCACGGCCGCCCATTGCACTATTGCGCCGGCCTTTCAGCCACTCATCACCCTCCCGTCGAAGACAGAGCCCTCTACGACCCCCTGCCAAGGAAGTCATCAGACCCATGACCGTCAGCGAACTGCTTGCCGCCATTCGTAAACCCTATGTCGAAACCCTGGCGCGTATCGCCGCAGAAGGGGCGGCGCATGTCGAGCCCGCTTACCGCAACAGCGATGGTTCGCTGGCGGTTGAAGGGGCCATGGCCACGCCTTGCCGGGTGGATGTGATTGCGGCCGAGGGCGCTTCGACTGGCGAGCCGGTGCAGGTCGATTCCGAAACCGAGCTGGGCTTTGAGCCTGTGCGCTTTGCGATCGAGCAGATGGCGGTGGTGATCTCGCCCTTTGGCTGGGACTGGTTGCCCCTGGAGGTGCGGGGCTTGAGCCTGGAACAGGCCTCTGAGGTTATTCGCACCTGGTTCTTTGAGTGGTTCGATGGCGAAGATGAAAACCTGCCAACCGAAGAAGGGCTGCAAGGGGTGCTGCACTTTGTGTCGGACCCGGAGGCCACGGAGGAGGGGTACAGGCTCAAGATTGACCTCGGCTCGGCGCCCGAAGAAGCGCTGGAAGCACTGCTGTTTGCATTGGCCGATGCCGGCGCCAGCGGAGCTTTTCTCGCATAGAGCAGGAGAGGCCCCCGAGCCGACCTGATATCGCTTCCCCTGTAGGAGCTGGCTTGCCAGCGAAGCTCGCCAACGATGACGCGCAGCCACCTTCTTACCGCGTGCACCTGGGGGCGGGTTGGCCACGGCTCAATGCCTGCCTTCGACCCTCCTGTCCGCAGGGGCAGGAAGATCAACAGCCAACACCGCCAACGATAGTCTCGCTCTCAGAGCTTCATGCCCACCGCCAGTCGGTTGAAGGCATTCATCAAGGACACGGCCAAGGTCAGGTCGGAAATTTCAACGTCGCTAAAGTGCGCTTTCAGCGGTTCGTACAGCTCGTCCGGCGCGCCCTTGTCGTGGACGTAGGTGAGGGTTTCGGTCCAGGCCAGCGCGGCGCGCTCGCGTTCGCTGAACAGTTCGCTGACGCGCCAGCCGGCCAGGCAATCCAGCTTGTCTTGCGCCACCCCACACTCGCGCAGGGTCTGTGAGTGCTTGCCCAGGCAGAACGAGCAGCCGTTGATCTGCGACACGCGCAAAAACACCAGTTCCACCAGGGGCAAGCCCAGGGGGCTGGCGACCAGCGCGGTGTTGGTGGCGAGCAGGCCTTGATAGGCGGCTGGCGACAGGGTGGCAAAGGGCAGTCTGAGTTGGCTCATGGTGAAACTCCGATAGGGAAAAAAGTGATCAGGCACAAACGAGAGGGTTGAACAGGGGCTGCAAGGACAGTGCGCTGCGGGCCTCGTCGAGGGTTGCACGCACGGCCTCGTCACCGAACACCAACCCTTGCAGATAAGTGAACTGCAGGTCGAACAGGCCGAGGGTGTTCAGCACCTGGCGCAGGTAAGGCGTCAGAAAATCCGGTTGGCGTGCCCGTTCGCCCTGGTGAAAGCCGCCGGAACTGACCAGTACATGCACCGGGCGGTCCTTGAGCAGGCCGACCTTGCCCTCCGGGCCGGAGCTGAAGGTGCGGTGAATGCGCAGCACGTAGTCGATCCACAGCTTGAGCGCGGCCGGCAGGGTGAAGTTGTGCATGGGCGTGGCAATGAGCAGGGCATCGCTGCGCTCCAACTCGCCGATCAGCCCTTCGGACACCTCGAACAGTGGCGCGTCGAAGGGCGTGGGGGTGGTCAGGGCGTGGGCGTAGTCCATGCCCAGGGGTGGCAACGGATTGGCCCCCAGATCGCGCTCGACCAGTTCGAGGTGCGGATAGCGTTGGCGCAGGGAACTCACCAGTTCCAGTGCCAACTGGTTGCCATGGGAAACCTGCCCACGGGGGCTGGCGTTGATCAGTAGAAGGTTGTTCATGCCGGCTCCCCACCTTGAAGTCGCTGAGTGAAATGCATGCCACGGGCCAGCAACCCCTGACGGAAATAGAAACGCTGGGCCAGGGGCATATGCAGGCCGGTATCCAGCACCAGGTGATCGCATTGACGCTGCACGGCCTCCTCCCGCACGGCGCTCAACAGCCGCGCACCCAAGCCGCTGCGCTGAAGGTCGGGGCTCACGACCAGGTCATCGACGTAGATGAAGCGCCCGTAGAGCAGGTTTTCCAGCTCGCGGTAACCCGCCAGGCCGACGATGCGCTCAGCGTCCCACACGGCGAGCAAGCGGTAGCCCTGCTCGGTTTGCCGGGCTACTTGGGCGACATAGGCCGCCGGGCTGGTGAGGTGGGGGCGCAAGACACGCATCAAGTCGAAACTGGCCGCCAGGGCCGCTTCGCTTTCGAGGTGTTGAAGGGTGTAGGGCATGTCCGTCATCCGCTGAAAAGAGATGAGCCACTTTAGAAGGTCAATGGCTTAAGCTATAGGGCCAAAAAATGCATAAATGACTAGGCCATGATCCTTCCTTTCGAATTGGACCGCAGCCAGACGGCGCCGATCTATCGCCAGCTTTACCAGCGGTTTCGCGAGTCTATCGCCGATGGCCGCCTGCGTCCTGGAGACCGAGTGCCGGCGGTTCGCGCCTTGGCGGCGGAACTCAACCTGGCGCGGGGCACCGTGGAAGCGGCCTACCAGCTGCTGATAGGCGAGGGCTACCTGACTGCTCGCGGGGCCGCCGGGACCATTGTCACGCCGCAACTGGCACCGGTTTCGGCGCCCACGCAGCGCGCCCCAGTGGCCCCCACGACCTACCAGGCCACCCATGCCGGCACCTCGCCCCTGGCCCTGCAAATGGGCCTGCCAGCGCTGGATGCCTTTCCGCGCAAGCTCTGGACCCGCCTGGCGGGCCGGCAACTGCGCCAGGCGGGCGTCGAAGGCCTGGTCTACCCGGACGCGCGCGGCTACGCCCCGTTGCGTGCGGCCATTGCCTCCTACCTGGGGATTTCCCGGGGCATCAGCTGCCACCCGGAGCAGATTTTCGTCTGCGCCGGCTACCGCGCCTGCCTCGACTTGATCAGCCACACGCTGATGGGCCCGGGCGCCACTTGCTGGCTGGAAGAGCCCGGCTACTTCATGGCCAGGAACGCGCTGCTGGAAGCCGGCGCGCAACTGGTGCCGGTGCCCGTGGACGATCAGGGTCTGGACGTCGCCCAAGGCATCGCCCGCGCCCCGGAGGCCGGCTTTGCCGTGGTCACCCCGACCCACCAGAGCCCCCTGGGGGTGTCGCTGTCCCTGCCGCGGCGCCTGGCCCTGCTGGACTGGGCCAACCGTCAAGGCAGCTGGATCATCGAGGACGACTACGACAGCGAATACCGCTACCAGGGCAAGCCCTTGCCGGCCCTCAAGAGCCTCGACCAGCAAGGCCGCGTGCTCTACACCGGCACCTTCAGCAAAGTCCTGTTTCCAGGCCTGCGCCTGGCCTACCTAGTGGTGCCCGCCGAACAGACCCCAGCGTTCGCCCGCCAGGCGGATCGTTTGCACAACCATTGCCCGCACCTGCTGCAGGCGACGGTCGCGGCCTTTCTCAACGAGGGGCACTTTGCCCGGCACCTGAACAAAATGCGTGGCCTGTATGCGCGTCGGCGGCAATGGCTGGTGGAGGCGTTGCACCAGGCGTTGGGTGGGCGTTTGCAGATAGACCCGCAGGCGGGGGGCATGCATGTGGTGGCTGGGCTGGGGGAGGGGGACGATGTGCAGATTGCCCGGCGGGCTCGGGAGGTGGGGGTTGCGGTGGAGCCGTTGTCGCAGTGGTATCTGGGGGAAGGAGGTAGGCAGGGGTTGGTGATGGGGTTCACCAATGTGGTCAGTGCCGAGCAGGCGGCGAGTGTGGCGCTGCGGTTGGCTCGGGCCATTGGCTGAAAAGGGGGGCTACGGCCGCTGAGGCTGGAGTCTTTCCTGTGGCAGCCCCCGCCATTTGGCAGGCCACAACCCCTGTGGCGAAGGCTGAAGGGCCAGACCAAAACCTGTAGCCGCTGTCGAGCGCAGCGAGGCTGCGCACGAGGACGCAGTCCTCGCCAAACCTGCCGATGCTTTTCACCTGGCTGCATACGGTTCTGCGTACATATCCGTTGCTGCGGTCACGGCTGCTTAGGGTTCCGCTCTTACAGCGGGTCACTTTTGAACAGCGCAAAAGTAAGCAGTTTCCTGATGGCCCTGACCGTCGAAACCTGTAGCCGCTGTCGAGCGCAGCGAGGCTGCGCACGAGGACGCAGTCCTCGCCAAACCTGCTGATGCTTTTCACCTGGTTGCATGCGGTTCTGCGTACATATCCGTTGCTGCGGTCACGGCTGCTTAGGGTTTCGCTCTTACAGCGACTCACTTTGGAAAAGCCCCAAAGTAAGCAAAGGGCTCCTGCCCCCGCATCCGGCGCCTCGCCTAGGCTCGGCGTTCCCTCACTCCGGCATTGCTCCGGGGGCACGCCGCCACAGGCCATCCATGGCCTGATGGCGGCTAGCTCGGCATCCATGCCGAGCTGCCCCCTGCGCAATGCCTGCGTTCGGCCTTCTGGAGGGGGCAGGAAGATCAAGAGCAGGATCAAAAGCCAAAGCAAGATCAAAGGCCGGGGCAAAACCGAGCGCGTTTTACGCGCTTGTTGAGTTCAATGGCGTTCAAGGCTCTTGCGCTGTTCGCCACTGAATCACCTCCAGCACCGCGCAGCCCTCCCGGGTGAGCAGATGCACCCCTCGGGTGACCCGCGTCAGGTCGCAGTCGGCAATGTCTTTCAGGTTGAGCGTGGACAGAGTGTCCATCAGATCCCGCACCACGGTGAAACGATGGGCCGCACTGCTGGCCAGATCGCTCAGGGAGGCTTGGGTGTCGAGGTAGAAAACGGCTTGGTTGGCGTCGTGAGTGTCGACGGCGGTAAAGCGCGAAAGTGGCTGGTCAATCATCGGTACAGCTCCTGTTTATGGAGCAATCACCAAGGTTGCCGACGACGAAGAAAATGACCGCTGTGCGCGCCTATGACCACCGGAGAATCACCGCGCACAGCCGTCATAACATCCTGTCGCGGGCACCGGAAAGGCGACTGCAAAGGTGTTGTGGACGCTGATGCTGCGTTGTAATTCGACCGGCCAAGGTCGTCGCGGATTTTGCTGCGAGGGGGGACTATAGGGGCGGTGTTTGGAGGCGGCAACCGTGCATTGGGTGAGATGTTTGAGCGGTTATGTCTTAACAATTAGCGACTGCTGAATCAGGTGAGTTGCCCCTGACCTTGTGGACAGACTTGAAAGGCAGCTTTCGGCCAGAAGCGGACGAAAAACTATTTCCGCTCCCCATTGATTTAGTCGTCCTGATCGCGGTCACGACACCACCGGAGGAAGCCACTAAAGGTAGTTGCGATAGGTGCTAATTCGCCCTTTAGAAGAAGGTCGAACTGACCGAACTCTACATCAAACACAGCTTGGGATGAGCGATTGTAGAGCACGATGCCTTGCCCCACTACTCCGGTAAGAGCCAGATAACCAACTGGCACTCCAAGCTCGTTGATCGCGTAGGTAGTCATCTCCTCAACCTGATCTATTTCGATCAACTCATACCATCCCCGAACAGGCATTGCGCCGTGACGAAAATAAAGATCGGCTAGCTCAGTACCCTCGATTTCCAACGTGGTGACGTAAAACGAGACGTCAGCTTGGTGAGCTAGCAAATGTGCTCTATAGCCAGAGGAAGAGTTAGATTGGAGCCATTCTTCGATGTCGGAGGGGAGCATATGTTGAGGGCCAGGAGCGAAGTTTGTTCGGCAGACTACTAGAGTATTTTTACCGTGCAAAGCTCTAGGTAAGCGCTGTCCGCTCCTGGCCGATAGCAGTCTTTCACTAAGTGCAGCAATAAATACCTCTACTCAAGCTAAACAGGCGCCGCACAATACGCGGCGCCTATCCACTCAATGCACAATCTGCGCAAGAAACGCCTTAGCCCTCTCACTCTTCGGCGCCCCAAAAAACTCCTCCGGCGGCGCATCTTCAACGATGCGCCCACCATCGAGAAACAACACCCGCTCCGCCACCTGCCGCGCAAACCCCATCTCATGAGTCACACAAAGCATGGTCATGCCGCTGCCAGCGAGCTTCACCATCACATCCAGCACCTCACTCACCATCTCCGGGTCCAGCGCCGAAGTCGGTTCATCAAACAACATAATCTTCGGCTCCATGCACAACGCCCGGGCAATCGCCACACGCTGTTGCTGCCCACCCGAAAGCTGGCTCGGGTACTTATCCGCCTGATTCTCAATCCCCACCTTGGCCAGAAACCCTCGCGCCAACTCTTCAGCCTTTTTCCGCGACAACCCGCGCACGGTCATCGGCGCCAGGGTGCAGTTGTCCAGCACGCTCATGTGCGGGAACAGGTTGAAGTGCTGGAACACCATGCCCACTTGGCTGCGGACCTGGGCGGCTTCGCGGGTGTTTTGCGAGAGGTCGGTGCGGTCCACCAGGATGCGGCCTTTTTCGGCGATTTCCAGGCGGTTGATGCAGCGAATCAGGGTGGATTTGCCGGAGCCGGAAGGCCCGCAGAGGACGATGCGTTCGCCCTGGCGCACCTTGAGGTCGATGTCGTGCAGGACGTGAAAGGCGCCGTAGAACTTGTTCAGCCCGGCAATATCGATCACCACTTCACGCGGGTCGGCAATGGGCTGGATGGGCGCTTTGGAGGCGGCGGGAAGCGGGGCGGTCTGGGTCTGCATGGCGGTTCTCCGTCGGTCAGTTGAAGCGCTCGGCGCGGTAGGGGGTGGGGTCGGTAAAGGGCGTTTCGCCGGTGACCATCTGTGCCAGCAGGTGGCCGCTCACCGGGCCCAGGGTCAGGCCGTGGTGGGCGTGGCCGAAGTTGAACCACAGGCCGGGGTGGCGCGGGGCCGGGCCGATCACTGGGCACATGTCCGGCAGGCACGGGCGGCGGCCCAGCCAGGGTTCGGCGTCGAGGCGTTCGCCCAGGGGGTAGAAGTTCCGGGCCAGGGCTTCGCAGCGGCGCAGTTGGATTTCGTTGATCGGGTCGTCGCAGTCAGCGAATTCGATGCCGGTGGTCAGGCGGATGCCGCCCACCATCGGCGCCAGGACGTAGCCGCCCACCGGGTCGAGGATCGGGTGCTGCAAGCGGGTCCCGGGCAGGGCGGCGTAGTGCATGTGGTAGCCGCGCTTGATCG
The DNA here is from genome assembly GCF_024810175.1 of Pseudomonas sp. BIGb0176. Taxonomy (NCBI): domain Bacteria; kingdom Pseudomonadati; phylum Pseudomonadota; class Gammaproteobacteria; order Pseudomonadales; family Pseudomonadaceae; genus Pseudomonas; species Pseudomonas sp. BIGb0176. Next base: position 2,299,642 of record NZ_JANUEC010000001.1, on the reverse strand, counting down.
CCAGGGGAATGCGGTAGCCCAGGGGTTCAAAGATGCCGCTGGCTTGCGGGCCCAGCGCCACCACCACTTCCTGGGCGGTGATCGGGCCGAGTTCGCTGTGCACCTGCCAGCCGCCTTCGATCTGGGTCAGGCTCAGGGCATCACCGATGACGAATTGGCCGCCGCGCTGCTTGAACAGTTCGGCGTAGCCACGGGTCAGGCCGCCGGGGTCGCTGACGGTCTTGGGGTCGAGCCAGTGCAGGCCGCCGACTACGTCTTGGTGCAGGCCAGGTTCCAGGGCCCGCAGTGCAGTGCGATCCAGTACCCGGTAGTTGAGCTGGTAGTCGCGCAGGTCGGCGGCGGCGCGTTGGGCGATGTCGAAGGCCTGCTGGTCGTTGAAGGCTTCGAGCCAGCCGCCGTCAGCGATCAGCTGCAGCATGTTGGCCGGGCGGGCCAGGTCCAGGTGTTCGCTCACGCAGCGTTCGATCAGCGGCAGCATGGCGCGAGTGGCGGCAGCCAGGCCCTTGGGCGAGGAGTGGCGCCAGTATTGCAGCAGCCAGGGGCCGGCCTTGGGCAGGTGGCGCAGGCTGTAGCGCACGTCCGATTGCTGGTTGAGGCCGTAGCGCACCAGCTTGGTCACTTCCCGGGGGAAGGCGTAGGGAATCACGCTGGCGCGTTCGATCAGCCCGGCGTTGCCGTGGCTGGTGCCGTTGCCCGGGGGCTGGCGGTCCAGCAGCACTACTTGGCGGCCGCGGGCCTGCAGGTGCAGGGCGCTGCTGACGCCGACGATTCCGGCGCCCAGAACGAGGGTTTGGCAATGCATGTTTCAGTCCTTATGACAGGGGCCGCGGGGCGGCCCGCTCAAGGGTTCAGTTCAGGTGCCGGCCCAGGCGGCCTTCCAGGTATTTGAGGCTGCGCCGCACTATTTCGACGATCAGCAGGTACAGCACCGCAGCCCACAGGTAGATCTGGAAATCGAAGCTGCGGGAGAAGGCCAGCTTGGTCACCCCCATCAGGTCGTAGATGGTCACCAGGGAGGCGATGGCGCTGGCCTTGATCATCAGGATCAGTTCGTTGCCCAGAGGCCCGATGGCGATCAGCAGCGACTGCGGCAGTATCACTTTGCGAAACGCGGTCCAGCGCGACAGGCTCAGGGCCTTGCAGGCTTCGCGCTGGCCCTGGGCTACGGCCAGCAGGCTGCCGCGCAGGATCTCCGCCTGGTAGGCGGCGGTGTTCAGGGTGAAGGCCAGCAGGGTGCAGAACCACGCGTCGCGGAAGAACCACCACAGGCCCACGTCTTGCCAGAAGCCTTTGAACGAACCCAGGCCGTAATACAGCATGAACAGCTGGGCCAGCAGCGGCGAGCCACGGAAGAAGTACACATAAGCCCCGGTGAAGCGCCGCAGGAAACGATTGCTGGACAGCCGCCCGAGGGCGATCAGCAGGCCGAGCACCGCGCCCAGGCTGAAGGAGATCGCCACCAGCTTGGCGGTCACCAGCAGGCCGTCGATAAAGCGCGGGCCGTAGCGTTCCAGCAGTTCCTGGTTGAGGAACAGGTTCAGCAGGTCATCCAGGTTCATGGCTGCAGGCTCCGTTGCGCACGGTTGAAGCGTCGTTCGAGAAAACTGAACAGGTGCCCGGACAGCGCCGAGAAGAACAGGTAGCCAAAGCAGGCCACGCTGTAGAACAGCATGGGTTCCTTGGTCACGCTGACCGCGAGGTTGGTCTGGCGCATCAGGTCCACCAGGGAAATGGTCGACACCAGGGAGGTGTCCTTGAGCAGCGACAGCCAGTTGTTGGAAAGCCCCGGCAGGGCGATGCGGGTCAGTTGCGGCAGCAGCACCCGGGTGAAGGTGGTGCGGCGCGACAGGCTCAGGGCGCGGGCGGCTTCGTACTGGCCCTTGGGCAGGGTCTTGAACGCCGCCAGCCAGATCTCGCTGGAGAAGGCGGCGAACACCAGGCTGAAGGCGATCATCGCGGCGACGAAGGTGTTGATCGCCACTTCACCGGGGTAGCCCAGGGCGCCGAGGATCTTCTGCGCGGCAATCTGGCAGCCGTAGTAGATGACCAGCAGGGTCAAGAGCTCCGGCAGGCCGCGAAACACCGTGGAAAAGGTCGTGGCCCAGGCCCGCGCCCAGCGGTTTTTCGAGCGCGCGGCCAGGGCTACGGCCAGCCCCAGGGGCAGGCCGATGGGCACGCAGGCCAGTGCCAGGGCGATGGTCACCAGGGCCCCGGCAAGCAGGGCCGAGCCCCAGCCGCTGGCGAAGGACAGGAGTGACAGCTGTTCGAACATGCGCGAACCCTCTGGAAAAATGAACCGTGCAGGGCGCCGCCGCGCTCAAGGGAACGCGGGGCAACGGCAGCGGCAAAGGCGGGCGGTCAGTAGATGTCGAAGGCGAAGTAGCGGCTGGAGATTTTCTTGTAGGTGCCGTCGGCAACGATCTCGTCCAGGGCCTTGTTCAGGCGCTCGCGCAGGGCGTTGTCTTCCTTGCGCACGGCGATGGAAGCGTCGGCGGTGGTGCCGTTGACGTCGCCGATGATCTTGCAGCAATCCTTGCCGGTGCTTTCAGCCCAGGCCAGCAGCGGGAACTTGTCGGCGATCACCCCGTCCACGCGCCCGGCGGCCAGGTCGCTGTTGGCTTCGTCCAGGGTCGGGTAGAACTTCACGTCGGCGCCGGCCGGGCCGTAGTGGTCCTCGGCGTAGATGGCCTGGGTCGAGGAGGCCTGACCGCCCACGGTGCGGCCCTTGAAGTTGGTCTGGGCGTCGGTGATGTCCGAGTCCTTGGGCACCGCCACCGACAGCGGGGTGCGGTAGTAGTGGTTGCTGAAGGCGATCTTCTTCTTGCGTTCGTCGGTGGCGATCATCGAGGCCACCACGGCGTCGTATTTCTTCGCCAGCAGCGCCGGGATGATGCCTTCCCAGTCCTGGGCAACGATCTGGCATTCAACCTTCATGCGCTCGCACAGGGCGTTGGCGATGTCCACGTCAAAGCCGTGCAGCTGGTTGTTGGAGTCCACGTAGTTGAAGGGCGGGTAGGCGCCTTCGGTGGCGATCTTCAAGGTTTCGGCCTGGGCCGTGGAGGCGGCGATGACCAGGGCGCAAGCGCCGGCGAAGCGGAGGACGTTGTTCATGGAGCACCTCGGTTATTTATTGTTTTGGTCGGGCGGACGATGTGTAGCCAACAAACTCGTTATGCAGGGCAGCGGTGGCTTCCAGGCGTTTTTCCACCTCGGGTCCCAGGTGCTTGCACACCTCGTTGACCAACAGGTGCACCAGCGACAGCATGGCCGCGGTGGATTCCCAGAACAGGTTGAATTCAGTGGGCACGCGGAACACCTCGTCGGCGTTCTGCTCGGCCCAGTCGCAGAAGGTGTCGGTGACCAGGGTCACCGGAATCCCCGCCTCGCGGGCCTTGTGGCACAGGGTCAGGGCGTGGCGCGAGTAGCGCCTTGCCTCGAACACCACCAGGGCGCAGTCCTCGGCGGGGCTCAGCAGTACGTCGGCGAAATGCCCGGCGGCGCCGTCCACCAGGTGCACGCCGTCGCGCAGGTATTGCAGCAGGTGGACCATGGAGGCGGCGATGCCGCGCTCGGTCTGGAACCCCGCCACGTACACCCGGCGCCGGCTGGCTAGGCGCTGGACCACGGTCTGCCAGGCCGGGGTCAGGCTGTATTCGTAGACCTTGACCAGCGCCGCCACTTCCAGCTCGAAGCTGCGGGGCAGGCCCTGGGCCGCCGGGTTGGGCTGCTGGCGAAATTCCTGCAGGCGGTCGCCCACCAGCCACGGGCCTTCGCCGAGGTCGTTCTTCAGGTCGTTTTTCAGATCCTTGAAATGGCTGTAGCCGATGGCGCGGCAGAAGCGGCCGACGCTGGACTCGCTGACGCCGAGTTTTTCGGCGATGTCGGCGGCGGTCTGGAAGGGCAGTTCATAGAGGTTGGCCAGCATGTAGCTGGCAATCGCCCGGCCCGACGCGGTGGCGCTGGACAGGCTGCTTTCAAGGCGTTGCTTGATGGGCTGGCTCATGGTTGTTTTCATTCTTGTGGGCCGTTGACAATGGAAAATGAATGTTTTCTGTCATGAAGTCAACATTTGACAGTTAACTGGCGTGACGCGATAGTCAGGCACCTTCCAATAACAATTCCAATGGAGCTGCAATGACCGAAGCGAACCAGGCGACCCTGGCGCAGGCACCCGTCGAGTACCTCGATCTGCCTGCCTTGACCGACTTGCTGCAACGCATTTTTCTTCGCCACGGCACCTCTGCCGAAGTGGCCCGGGTGCTGGCTGATAACTGCGCCCGCGCCGAGCGCGACGGTTCCCACAGCCACGGGGTGTTCCGCATTCCCGGTTATCTGTCGTCCCTGGCCAGTGGCTGGGTGAATGGGCAGGCGCTGCCGCAAGTGGAGGATGTGGCCCCCGGCGTGGTGGCGGTGGACGCCGCAGGCGGCTTTGCCCAGCCGGCTCTGGCGGCGGCCCGCGAGCTGCTGCTGAGCAAGGCCCGCAGCGCCGGGATCGCGGTCCTGGCGATTCGCAATTCCCACCATTTCGCCGCCCTGTGGCCGGATGTCGAGCCCTTCGCCGAAGAAGGCCTGGTGGCCCTGAGCCTGGTCAACAGCATGACCTGCGTGGTGCCCCACGGCGCCCAGCGGCCGCTGTTCGGCACCAACCCGATTGCCTTCGCCGCACCCCGCGAGGGCGCCGAGCCCATCGTCTTCGATCTGGCCACCAGCGCCATTGCCCACGGCGATGTGCAGATCGCCAAGCGCCAGGGCCAGCAGCTGCCACCGGGCATGGGGGTGGACCGCGACGGCCAGCCCACTTGCGACCCGGCAGCGATTCTCGACGGTGGCGCCTTGCTGCCCTTTGGCGGGCACAAGGGCTCGGCGCTGTCGATGATGGTGGAGCTGTTGGCGGCGGCGCTGACCGGTGGCAACTTCTCCTTCGAGTTCGACTGGTCACAACACCCCGGGGCGCAAACGCCCTGGACCGGGCAACTGCTGATCGTCATCGACCCCAACCACCTGGGCGGCGGGCATTTTGCCCAGCGCAGCGGCGAGCTGGTGCGGCAGATGCAGGCCGTGGGCCTGGAGCGCATGCCGGGGGATCGGCGCTACCGCACCCGAGCCAAGTCCCTGCAAGAAGGCATTCCCCTGGCCGCCGCCGAACTGGCGCGGCTGCGGGCCCTGGCGGGCGACGACTGAACGGGCGACGACTAAGGACTTCATCCCTTCGCACCCGGGTCCATGAGCCCTTGGTGTTACTCCAGGTAGTGGGCCCGGTAGCGGGCCGGTCGTGGATCGGATTTGCCGCTCCCTGCCAGCCCCTCCAAAGCACCGTGAACTTGCCCCCAAGGCAGCCTATGGGCGGCCTTGGCGCGTTTCGATAATCGCCTCCGACATTTCGTCCCCCGTTTGCGGAGCGCGCCATGCATAACAATAAGAACTGCCAGTACCCTCTGATTCCGGCCCTGCTTGTCGGCCTGTCGACCCTTGGCCTGGGCTCTGTCGCCGAAGCCGAGATCATGCTGTACGACAAGGACCAGACGACCTTTTCCACCGACGGCTACATCAACGCCTTCTACGTCAACAGCAAGGTCGACCGCGCCGGCGACCAGTACGACCGCCGGCAGGCGCGGGTGAAGATGGGCTTTCTGCCCAACTACCTGGGCTTCAACATGGGCAAGCAGGTGGACGACCTCAAGCTCGGCGCCCGGGCCTCGTTCTGGGTGACCATCAACGACAGCGAGACCAACGGCACCGACACCGCCATCGACGTGCGCCAGTTCTACGGCACCGTGGCCAACCCGGAGTGGGGCGAGGTGCTGATCGGCAAGGACTTCGGCCTGTTCGCCCGTTCCAACATCCTGCTCGATGAAATGCTTGCCGGTTACGGCCAGGTCAGCGACAGCCTGGGGCTGGTGGACGGCGGCGGGGTGTCGTTCGGCAACATCGGCAGCGGTTACCCCTATCCCTTTCCGTCGTCGCAGATCACTTACCGCAGCCCGATGATGGACGGCCTGCGGGTGGCGGTGGGCATCCTCGACCCGGTGGACACCAACGACAGCAGCGCCCTGGGCAAGGCCTACCAGAAGAACCCGCGCACCGAGAGCGAGGTCACCTACCAGTTCGACCTGGGCGGGGCCAAGTTCTACAGCTGGCTCAACGGCAGCTACCAGACCTCCGACAACACCGACCCCAACGTGCAGTCGGTAACCTCCAAGGGCCTGGGCTATGGCCTGCAGGCCAAGATGGGCGGCCTGTCCCTGACCGGTTCCGGGTTCCAGGCCAAGGGCATCAACCCGTTTTTCACCAACAACGCCGGCGAGGCCACCCTGCGCAATGTCGACAGCAAGGGCTACCTGCTGCAGGGCTCTTACAAGCTGGGCAAGAACCGCCTGGCGCTGTCCTACGGCAAGACGAAGGACGACGGCAACGGCGTGGTCGGCAGCGGCGCCGATTACCAGACCCGGGGCGTGGCGCTGTTCCACGACATCAACGACAACCTCAAGCTGGTGGCCGAGTACAACCAGTTCGAGATCGACGGCCACCACACCACCGCGCAGAACGAAAACACCGACACCTTCGCCGTGGGCGCGGTGCTGACCTGGTAACCCCAGCGCCGGCCCTGGCGTGCGCATCGCGCCCGGGCCGGCGCCCCGCATTCCCCGCCTATTTTCCGCAACGGCGCCTTCCCCGTAGGAGCCGGCTTGCCGGCGAATAGGCCCGCCAGCCTTGCACCAAACCGGCCGACGCCTTCGCTGGCAAGCCAGCTCCTACGGAGGTGGCGCGCCGCATTCCCGGCCTATTTTCCGCATTGGCGCCTTCCCTGTAGGAGCCGGCTTGCCGGCGAATAGGCCCTCAAGCCTTGCACCAGCTCGGCCGACGCCTTCGCTGGCAAGCCGGCTCCTACGGAGGTGGCGCCCCGCATTCCCGGCCTATTTTCCGCATTGGCGCCTTCTCCCCGTAGGAGCCGGCTTGCCGGCGAATAGGCCCGCCAGCCTTGCACCAAACCGGCCGACGCCTTCGCTGGCAAGCCAGCGCCTACACCCATGGAACCGGCTACCCGCTACCCAAGTAGCATTCGTGCCCCGGGGCCGGCTTCGTACACTCATTGCTCAGACAACCCGCGCCGGAGGCGACGATGCAGCAAGCCCAGAGCGAGGGCGTGGTCAGCGCCATGTCCCAGGCCGTCGATCCGCAGCAGGTGGCCCAGGACCTGGCCAGCCAGTTACTGCATCCGCACCTGGGCTTCGTGCTGTTCTTCTGTTCCGCCGAATACCCCCTGCACACCCTCGGCCCGGCCCTGCAGCAGAGCTTCGGCGGCATCCCCCTGGTGGGCTGCACCAGCGCCGGGGAAATCACCCCGCAGGGCTACGGGCGCAATTGCGTGACCGCCATCGGCTTCGATCACCGGCACTTTTCCATCGCCGCCGAACTGATCGACCAGATGGAGCACTTCAGCCTGATCGACGCCCAGCAGATGGTCGAACGCCTGGTGGGCCGCTGCCGCAGCAACACCCTGGCGCCGATCAAGGGCAACAGCTTCGCTCTGACCCTGCTGGACGGCCTGTCGAGCCGCGAAGAGATGGTGCTGGCCGCCCTCAGCGCGGCCCTGGGGGACATTCCGCATTTCGGCGGTTCGGCCGGCGATGACAACTACCTGACCCACACCCACGTGTATTACGGCGGCGAGTTCCACAGCGGCGCGGCGGTGGTGGTGCTGGTCAACACCTGGCTGGATTTCGAGGTGTTCACCACCCACCACATCCTGCCCCGGGAAGAAAAACTGGTGGTCACCGGCGCCGACAGTACCTTGCGCCGGGTCTATGAACTGAACGCCGAGCCCGCCGCCGAGGAGTACGCGCGGCTGATCGGCGTGCCCCTGGCGCAGCTCGACCATCGGGTGTTCGCCGCCCACCCGCTGGCGGTGCGCATCAACCAGCACTATTACGTGCGCGCGGTGCAGCAGGTGCACCCGGACCTGAGCCTGAGTTTCTACTGCGCGGTGGAGAACGGCATCGTCCTCACCGCCATGACCCCCGGCCCCTTGCTGCCCAACCTGCAACAGCTGTTCGACGGCTTGCAGCAGCGCCTCGGCGGGTTGCTGCTGACCATTGGCTGCGACTGTTTTTTGCGCCGCCTGGAGCTGGAGGGGCAGGGCAGCCTGGAGCAGATCGGGGCCTTTTTGCGGGAACAGCGGGTGATGGGTTTCAACACCTACGGAGAACAGTTCAATGGCATGCACATCAACCAGACCTTCACCGGGGTCGCCATTGCCCGCAGTCGAACTCCGGCCCGCCGCTGAGCTGCAAGCGCAGCTCGACTGCCTGCAGCGCGAGAACCGCAAGCTGCGGCGCATCAACAGCGCGCTGATCGAGCGGGTCGAATCCGGCATCACCCGCGGCAATGACCCCTATGCGGCGTTCCAGCATTCGGTGGTGCTGGCCGAGCAGGTGCGCGAACGCACCGACGCCCTGAACCAGGCCATGGCCGAGCTCAAGGCCGGCAACCATTTGCTCAGCGAAGCGCGGCTGCGGGCCGAGACGGCGCACCAGCACCTGATCGACGCCATCGAGAGCATTTCCGACGCCTTCGTGCTGTTCGACCAGGAGCAGCGCATCGTCCTGTTCAACAGCCGCTTCCGTGCCTTCTGGAGCCACAGCCGGGTGCGGATCATGGCCGGCATGCGCCTCTCGGAAGTGCGCAGGTTGCTGACCAGCACCGGGTTGTTCAGCGAAGAACCGCGCAGTGGCGGTGACGAGCAGTTGCTGTATCGCCTGCACAACGGCCGTTGGTTGCAGGTCAGCGAGCGGCCGACCCGGGAAGGCGGGCGGGTGATCCTGTTCACCGATATCACCGAGGTCAAGCACAGCGAAACCCTGCGCCGGGAACAGGCGGTGGCGCAAAAGTCCCACCTGCTGCAACGGGCGGTGGACAACCTGTCCCAGGGCGTGGCCATGGTCAGCGCCGAGGGCGTGCTGGAGTTGTGGAACCGGCGCTTCCTGGAACTCAGCGGGCTGGCCCCGGTGGCCGCGCATCGCTTGTTTGCCGAGGTCATCGGCGACAGCGAACTGCGCCTGCTGAGCCCCGACAGCCGCGACGCCAACGGCCGGCCGATCCACGAATGCGAGCAACGCCTGAGCGATGGCCGGGTGCTGGAGATCCGCACCCATCCGCTGCCCACCGGTGGTTTCGTCAACACCTTCACCGACATCACCGAGCGCTACCAGCACGCCGAGGCCCTGAGCGAAAGCGAACGCTGGATCCGCCTGATCACCGACCATGTGCCGGCGCTGATCGCCTACCTCAATGCTGATCTGGTGTATGAGTTCACCAACAAGGTCTACGAGGAATGGTACTGCTGGCCCCGCGGCGTGATGCTCGGCCAGAGCCTGCGCGAGGTGCACAGCGAGCAGCACTACCAGCGCCTGGAAAGCTATGTGGAACGGGCCCTGGCCGGGGAGAGCGTGACCTTCGAATTCGCCGAGACCAACATCAACAATCAGGAGCGCTACATGCTGCGCTCCTACGTGCCCAACCGCCTGGCCAATGGCGAGGTGGTGGGGATCTTCGTGCTGATCCGCGACATCACCGAGCGCCGGCGCACCGCCGAGGCCCTGCATCAGGCCTACCAGAACCTGGAGCTGCGGGTGCGCGAACGCACCGCCGAGCTGACCACCCTCAACCAGCAGCTGCTGCGCGAAATCGAAGAGCGCAGCCGGGTTGAATCGCGGCTGCGCGAGGCCAAGGCCGAGGCCGAACGGGCCAACCTGTCGAAGACCAAGTTCCTCGCCGCGGTCAGCCATGACCTGCTGCAACCCCTGAACGCCGCGCGGCTGTTCACCAGCGCCTTGCTGGAGCGTCGCGATCCTCAGGCCAGCAGCGCCCTGGTGCGCAATGTCAGCAACTCCCTGGAAGACGTGGAAAACCTGCTGGGTACCCTGGTGGACATTTCCAAGCTCGATGCCGGGGTGATCAAGGCCGATATCGCGCCCTTTGCCTTGAGCGAACTGCTGGAAAACCTCGCCGCCGAGTACGCCCAGGTGGCCCGCAGCGAAGGCCTGGAACTGCACTTCGTGGCCTGCTCGGCGCTGGTGCGCAGCGACATCCAGCTGCTGGCGCGGATTCTGCGCAACCTGTTGAGCAACGCCATCCGCTACACCCGCCAGGGCCGGGTGGTGCTGGGCTGTCGGCGCCAGGGGCGCTGGTTGTCGATCGAAGTCTGGGACAGCGGCATGGGTATCGCCGCCGAACGCCTGGAGGAAATCTTCCAGGAGTTCAAGCGTGGCGAAGAACAGCGCCCGGACCAGGATCGCGGCCTGGGCCTGGGGCTGGCCATCGTCGAGAAGATTGCCGGGATTCTCGGGCACCGCATTGGCGTGCGCTCCTGGCCGGGGCGTGGTTCGGTGTTCAGCGTGCAGGTGCCGATCAGCGCCAGCGCGCCCTTGCCAGCGCCGCGCCCGGAGCTGGGCGACGCCCTGCTGGAGCGTTTGCAGGGGGCGCGGATCTGGGTGCTGGATAACGACGCGGCGATCTGCGCCGGCATGCGCACCTTGCTTGAAGGCTGGGGCTGCCAGGTGATCACCGCCTTGTCCGAAGAAGACCTGGCGCGCCAGGTGGACGACTACCGCGCCGAGGCCGACCTGCTGATTGCCGACTACCACCTGGACCAGCAACAGAACGGCATCGATGCGGTAGCGCGAATCAACGCCCGTCGCGCCCTGGCGATCCCGGCGATGATGATCACCGCCAACTACAGCAACGAGCTCAAACAGCAACTGCGCGAACTGGGCCACACCCTGATGCACAAACCGGTGCGCCCGATGAAACTCAAGACCGCCATCAGCCACCTGCTGAGCCCAACGCGGCATCCCTGACAACCGTAGGAGCTGGCTTGCCAGCGAAGGGGCCCGCAAGACCGCCTTCGCCGGCAAGCCGGCTCCTACAGGGTCGGTGCACGATCAGCGCAATTCAACGGCGCAGGTAGGCGCCGAAATCGATGTCCCCGGCACTGAGGATCGCTTGCACCCGGTTGTGCACGTTGAGCTTGCGCAAAATCGCCGAGACGTGGGCCTTCACCGTGGTTTCGGCAATGTCCAGGGTGTAGGCGATCTGCTTGTTGGATTCGCCCTTGGTCATGCGTTCCAGCACCAGGAGCTGTTTGCGGGTCAGGGCCTGGAGCAGTTCCGGGGGGAAGCTCGGGGTCTCGCTGCTGCGCCGCCCCGGTTGGCTTTTCTGGGTGCGGATGATGTCCGGCGGCAGGTACACGTTGCCGTTGAGGATCTGTTCGATGGCCTCGGTCATCTGCGAGCGCGCCGAGGATTTGGTGATGAAGCCGACGGCGCCGTAGGTGATGGCCTGGAGCACGATCTGCTTGTCCTGCTCGGCGGAAACGATCACCACCGGAATGGTCGGCGCTTCGTTGCGCAGGGTGATCAGGCCGTTGAGGCCGTGCATGCCGGGCATGTTCAGGTCGAGCAGGATCAGGTCCAGGTCGTCGTGCTCCTGGGTCAGGGCCAGGGCGCTGTCCAGGTCGGCGGTTTCCATCACCTCGCTGCCGGGAAATCCGTCGCTGATGACGTTGTGGATGGCTTCGCGAAACAGTGGGTGATCGTCGGCTATCAGAATTTTATACATGGCCTTTCACCTCGTTATTGTGGTTATGGGGGCGGCAACGCCGTGCTGCGGCGCTCAGGGAAAGGGTTGCGGCCGGGCCGCCTCCACGGGCAGGCCGGCGGCCTCCCAGGCATCCAGGCCGTCGCGGTACCAGTAGATGTTCTTATAGCCCAGGGCTGCCGCGCGTTTTACCGCGTTCCAGCTCAGCCAGCAATCGGCACGGCAATAGAACACCAGGGCGCGCTGCGGGTCGGCGTGGCTCAGCCGTTGCAGGTTGCCGGCGAAATAAGCCTGCCACTCGGGGCTCAGTTCGCCGTCGCCGGTGTTGGCCAGCCAGTGGCTGCCGGGGAGGTTGGCGTGGGGCTCGCTGTCGATGAAGCGGCCTTGCAGCCATTGCCGACGGTAGACGTCGATCAGCAGGGGCGCCGGTTGCTCCTTGAGCAGCTCTTGCAGGCCCGGGGTGTCGATGATCCGGCCCTGGTCGATCTGCAGCGGGGTCGGGCTGCGGTACAGGCTGGTGCGATAGCCCTCGGCGGAAAACAGCGGGGCAGCGGCATGGGCGGCGCCCAGCGCCAGGCTCAGGGTTAGCGCGGCCAGGGTCTCTAAGGCACGGGGCATAAGGCTTTTATCCTTTTTGTTATAGGCCCATTACATGCCAGGGCAGGGCCTTTTGTGAATGCGACCATCGACAGCAAAAGCAGTACCAAAGTCGTAGATCGCCCATGGGCAAGCGCTGTGTAGGAGCCGGCTTGCCGGCGAAAGGGGCCTGGGGTCTGGCGTTGGGATTGCGGGCCTCTTCGCTGGCAAGCCAGCTCCTACGTTGGGTGGAGGTGGGTGGCAGGATTGTGGCTCAGGTGCTTTTGCGCAGGGCGGCGTGCTGGGGGTTGAAGGTCAGCACCGCCAGCAGGGAGAACACCAGGGTCAGGCCCAGGCACACGGCCAGGGCCAGCAGGTTGAGGCGTTCGTACAGGGCGAAGCGCACCAGTTCCACGGCGTGGGTGAAGGGGTTGAGGGCGCACAGCCAGTACAGCCAGGGGCTGGCTTCGAGCATCTTCCACAGCGGGTACAGCGCCGAGGACAGGAAGAACAGCGGGAAGATCACGAAGTTCATCACCCCGGCAAAGTTCTCCAACTGGCGGATGGCGTTGGACAGCAGCAACCCCAGGGCGCTGAGCATCAGGGCCACCAGCAGCAGCGCCGGCAGGGCGCTGAGCAGCCCCATGGCCGGCGGTTGCACGCCATACAGCCAGGCCACGGCGAGGAAGGCATAGACCTGCAGCAGCGAGATCAATGAGGTGGCCAACAGCTTGCTGGCCAGCAGGAAGGCCCGGGGCAGGGGGCTGGTGAGCAGCACGCGCATGCTGCCCATTTCCCGGTCGTAGACCATCGACAGCGAGCCCTGCATGCCGTTGAACAGCAGGATCATGCAGGCCAGCCCCGGGACGATGTAGACCTCGTAGGGAATGTAGGTGCTGTAGGGCTCGATGATGGCGATGCCCAGGGCCGCGCGAAAGCCGGCGGCAAACACCAGCAGCCACAGTAGCGGGCGCACCAGGGCGCTGAGAAAGCGTGTGCGCTGCAGCACGAAGCGCAGCCATTCGCGCAGCACGATGCCGCGCAGGCATTGCCAGTAGGCGTTCATGCGAGCGGTTCTCCGATCGGGGCCGGGCGTGGCTGGGGATTCTGGGTCAGGCGGGCGAAGGCCGCGCTCAGGTCGCCGCCCTGTTCCTGGCTGATGGTGCCGGCCACGCCACTGGCCACCAGGCGCCCCTGATGCAGGATCAGCAACTGGTCGTCGGCCTGCACCTCATCCAGCAGGTGGGTGGTCCAGAGCACGCTCAGACGCTGTTCCTGGCACAGCTGGCGAATGTGCCGGTTGAGCGCCAGGCGGCTGGCGGGGTCGAGGCCGGCGCTGGCTTCATCGAGCAGCAGCAGGCGCGGTTCATGCAGCAGGGCGCGGGCGATCTCCACCCGCCGGCGGTGGCCGCCATTGAGGGCGCGCACGCTATCCCGGCGCCGTTCGCTCAAGCCCTGGCGCGCCAGTTCGGCGTCGATCCGCGCCTGCCCCTGGCGCCGCGACAGGCCATGCAGCGCGGCGTGGTAGTGCAGGTTCTGCTCCACGCTCAGGTCCAGGTCCAGGGTGCTTTGCTGGAACACCACGCCGAGCTGGCGCAGGGCGGCCCGGGCGGCGTTGCGCAGCGAGCAGCCGCCGACGCGGATGTCGCCCTGCTGCAGGTCGTAGAGCCTTGTGAGCAGGGCGATCAGGGTCGACTTGCCGGCGCCGTTGGGGCCCAAGAGCGCGGCGAAGCGCCCGGGAGCCAGGCTCAGGCTGACCTGATCGAGGGCCTGGCGCGGGCCGTAGGCGAAGCTCAGCTGGCTGACCTCCAGGGCGTTCATGGGGTCACCACCACGCCCCAGGGATAGCGCCCGACCTTCACCGACTTGAGCACCTTGAGGCTGTTCACATCGATCACCGAAACATCGCCGCTGACCCCGTTGGTGGCCAGCAACTGGCTCTGGTCCGGGGTGAATGCCAGCTGCCAGACCCGCCGCCCCACCAGCAGGTAGTCGAGGATCTCGTAGGTCTTGGCGTCGATCACCGCCACGTGGTTGGCCGGGCCCAGGGCGACGAAGGCGTACTTGCCGTCGGCGCTGAGCTTGATGCCCACCGGCTGCACCTTGTCCGGGTGCACGCCCTTGATCTTGAAGTTCAGGGTCTTGAGCACCTGGCGCGTGGCCACGTCGAGGATGGTCACGGTGCCGCCGATTTCCGCCGAGGCCCAGAGCCTTGAGCCGTCCTGGTTGAACTCGACGAAGCGCGGGCGCTGGTCCACCAGGGTGCTGTCGGCCAGGGTCTGGGTGCTGGTGTCGATCCAGTGCAGCATGTTGGTGGTTTCGCTGGTGTTCACCGCCCACTTGCCGTCGGGGCTCACCGCCATACCTTCGGGCTCGACCCCGACGTTGATCTGGCCGAGGACCTTGGCGGTCTCGGTGTCGATCACCGTGACCAGCGCATCGTCCTCGTTGGACACGTACAGCCAGCGGTTGTTGGGGTGCAGGGCGAACTGCTCGGGGTCCTTGCCGGACGGCAGCTCCTTGATGATCTTGCGGGTGGCCACTTCCATCACCTGGACCCGGTCCGAATCGCTGGCGCAGATGTACAGCAGCTTGTTGTCATGGGACAGCAGCAGCCCGCGCGGGCGCTGGCCCACCGGCAGGGTCTGGGTGACTTCCAGGGTCTGCAGGTCGATCAGGCTCAGGCTGTTGTCCTTTTCATTGGAGACCCAGGCCGTGGCGGCCATGGCGTGCCCGGCGGCGAGCAGCAGGCCCGCGCACAGGACGGAGCGGCAGAGAAGGGGGCGGCGCATGGCGGATTCCTTGTTGTTGTGGTTATCGGATCAGGGGTAGCGGCAGGTCACTTCGGGGCGGTCGTAGCCCAGGCTGTCCATTTCGTTGAAGGGGTGCAGGAAGCCGTCCTGGGGCGAGGTGCTGACCAGGGCCCGGGGCTGCACCAGGGGAATCGGCTGGCGCAGTTCACCGTTCCACGGCCGGTAGCTGAGCTTGCGGCCCTTGAACCCGTCCAGGGGCAACTGGTCGCTGAGCAACAGGGTCTGCAGGGCCCGAGGGTCGGCCTGGCGCAGTTTGCTCACCGCGCTGGCG
This sequence comes from Pseudomonas sp. BIGb0176, assembly GCF_024810175.1. Classification (NCBI taxonomy): domain Bacteria; kingdom Pseudomonadati; phylum Pseudomonadota; class Gammaproteobacteria; order Pseudomonadales; family Pseudomonadaceae; genus Pseudomonas; species Pseudomonas sp. BIGb0176. Next base: position 2,284,387 of record NZ_JANUEC010000001.1, on the reverse strand, counting down.
ATGCTGCGCACGGCCATCCAGGCGGCGAAGTCGCGGTCGTTCATCCAGCGTCCGGCCTGGGCTTCGAAGCGCTTTTGCAGTTGCGCGGCGCCGAAGGTCTCCACGCTCTTGTGCCAGCCGGTGGGGGTCAGGCCCTGGGTGCCGGCCACCGGGCGCGGGAACCAGGTCTGGTAGGGCAGGTACTCGCCGAAGTCGCCGCGCTCGTCGGCCACCAGCACCACGTCGTATTCGGCGGTCTGGGTGAACAGCGGCATGTCGGCCTGGGCGCTGCGGCGCTGGTCGTTGTCGAAGGTCCAGTCTTTCTCGGCGACCAGCTTCACGCCGAAGCGCTGGGTGGCCCGGCGCAGGGCATCGGCGTAGGCCCGGTCATCCTCGGTCTGGCCGACGACGAGCAAGGCCCGCTGCCATTTGCGCAGCACCATGAACTGCACCAGGGCGTCGGCCAGCATCGCCCGGCCGGGCAGGCTGTGCAGTACGTTGCCCAGGCACTGGCTGCTGCGCAGGCGGTCGTCGGGGCTGCCGGCGTTGAACAAGAGGCTGTCGGGCAGGGCGGCGGACAACTCGCGCAGGCTGGCCGCCGGGGCATTCACCACGAACAGCCGCAGGCCCTGGTCGTGCTGGGCCTTGGCGGCTTGCAGCAAGGCTTCGGGGCTGTCGACGCTGGCGCTGTCGAGCTGGAACTGCTGCTTGAGAAAGCGCCCGGTGCTGTTGCTGTCGACAATCGCCAGCTGCGCGCCCTGCAGCCCGGCGTCGGCTGGCTCGGGAATGATGTTGGACAGCAGCGGGCCGGGGTCGGGGTGATAGCCCAGGTAGCCGATGCGCACCTGCAAGGGGTCCTCGCTGGCCTGGCTCGCGGCCAGGGGCAACAGGACCGAGGCCAGGGCCAGCAGGCAGGTCGGGATAAGCGGGGCAGGCTGGTGCATAAGGCACTCCACGGCAGGTGGCGCCAGCATAGGAAGAGTACCGGGGCGGGGAAATATGCAGAAAGTAGCGCCCGGGCAGTACCAAGGTAGTAGCCCGGCGCGGGTGCGGCGGTCTTAGCATGGTTGCAGCGGCCCCGACCCTGGAGAACACCGGCATGCGCATCCTCAAATTGCTGCTGTTGCCCTTGCTGCTGATCCTCAGCCTGATCGGCGTCGACCGTCTGCACGGCCCGCGCCCGGTGCTGCCCCAAGCGCTGCCGTTGGTGCCGGGGCGCTAGGCATGTCGGCGCTGTGGCGGATCAACCTGTGGGTCACGGCATTCTTTGCCGTGGTGACCCTGGCCTGCGCGGCCTTGCTGCTGCACCAGGCGGTGGCCGATGTCGAGCGTGAGTTGCAGTCCGCCGAGGCGGTGGTGGAGTACTTGAGCGACAGCGCCGCGCGCAACCCGGCGGGCCTGCAACCGCACCTGACCCAGAGCCTGCGCCATGTACGGGTGCACTGGCTGGCGGCGGACGAGGCGGCCCGCATGCCGGAGGAGGCCGGGTTGGACGCCTGGCTCGGCCGCCAGCTGTTCAGCGAGCGCCGCCACAGCGCCCGCGAGCTGGACCTGGGCGACGGCCGCCGGGTGCTGATCGCCGTGGACGCGCGGGATGAGATCGACGAAGTCTGGGATTCCCTGCAACAGCTGTTGAGCCTGTGCGGCCTGGCCCTGTTCCTGAGCCTGCTGACCATCCGCTGGGCGGTGCGCCGCGGCATGGGCCTGCTGGATGACCTGTTGCGGGCCTTGCAGCAGGTGTCCGGCGGGCAACTGGCGGTGCGCCTGCGCGAAGCCGGCCTGCCGGAAGCGCGGCAACTGGCCGGGCACTTCAACCGCATGACCGCGACCCTGGAACAGACCCGCGCCGACAACGCGCAACTGACCCAGGCCCTGCTGGCGGTGCAGGAGCGCGAGCGCACCTACCTGGCGCAGACCCTGCACGACGACCTCGGGCAATACCTGGCGGGCATCCGCGCCCAGGTCTGCCTGCTGCGCATGGTGGCCGACCAGCCGACGGTAGTGGAGCACACGGCCCAGGCCCTGGAGCTCAACTGCGAGCGCTTGCAGCAAGGCTTTCGCGCCCTGGTGCAGGACCTGTACCCGGTGGTGCTGCAGCACCTGCCGCTGGCCGAAGCCTTCGGCCTGCTGGTGAGCCAATGGCAGGACAGCCAGGGCATCGACTGCCAATTGCGGGTCGGCGCCGACCTGCCAGCGTTGCCCAGCGCCAGCAAGACCCACCTCTACCGCCTGCTGCAAGAAGCGCTGACCAATGTCGCCCGGCACGCCGGCGCCAGCCAGGTACGGGTGCGCCTGCAACGCAGCGCCCGGGGCCTGCGCCTGCTGGTGCGCGACAACGGTCGCGGCGCGCACCAGCCCCAGCGCCCCGGCGTCGGCCTGCACTCGATGGCCGAACGGGCCCGCAGCCTGGGCGGCGAACTGCACATCCTCAGCCGTCCCGGCGCCGGTTGGGCCCTGGCCTTGAACATGCCCCTGAACATGCCCATGGAGGCCTGATGAACATCTTGTTGGTGGATGACCACGCCGTGGTCCGCCAGGGTTACGCCAGCCTGCTGCGCGCGGTATTGCCGGCGATGCAGGTGCGCGAAGCGGCCAGCGGCGAAGAGGCCCTGGCCCGGGTCGCCGAAGAAGTGCCGCAGCTGGTGATCATGGATTTCGGCCTGCCGGGCATCAGCGGCCTGGAGACCACCCGCCGCCTGCGCCAGCGCCTGCCGCAACTGCGGGTGCTGTTCTTCAGCATGCACGACGAACTGCCCCTGGTGCGCCAGGCCCTGGAGGCCGGCGCCTCGGGCTACCTGACCAAGAACTCCGCGCCCCAGGTGCTGATCGAAGCGGTGCACCGAGTACTGGCCGGGCACGCCTACATCGAACAGCCCCTGGCCACGCAACTGGCCTGCACCCCGGCGCAGAACAGCAGCGACCCGCGTTTGCAGAGCATGACCCAGCGCGAGCTGGAGATCTTCGTGATGCTGGCCAAGGGCACCCCGGCGCGGGTGATTGCCGAGCAGCTGTGCATCAGCGCCAAGACTGTGTCCAACCATTTGACCTTGCTCAAGAGCAAGCTGCAGGTCAGCTCCCATGCGGAACTGGTGCATTTGGGGATTGATATGGGGGTGGTGCGGGTGAGTAGCGGCTAGCTACAAGTGGTAAGCGGCAAGATAAATTCAGTATTTTGCTTATTATTTTGCTAATTCACGGGATAAAAATCAGATTTATGAAGTTATTGGGTTCTTCATAAATTTCCAGCATAACTCTATAATTTTGAGTGTTATGTGAGATTTAAGGATTTAACACTCGATATGCTGAATTTAACGCTTGCCAGGCCGGATGAGGTGCTCAAGCTGCTTTGCACCCGCCTGCGCCAGGAACGCCTGTCCCAGCAGATGACTCAGGCCGAAGTCGCCGCCCGTGCCGGCATCGGGGTTGGCACCCTGTCCAATCTGGAGGCCGGGCGTAGTGTCGCATTCGACAGCGTGGTTCGCGTGGCGATGGTGCTGGGGCGTCTTCGCGAGCTGGAGCAATTATTCCTGCCGCAGCTGGAAAGCCTCGACGACATCCTCCGTTATGAACAGGGCGCCCAGCGGCAGCGCGTCAAAAGGAAGTCCGCCGATGCTTAAGCAAGTCGATGTCTACTACGACGGTTGGGGGGAGCACTGGCGCTGGGGTTCGCTGGTATCCACGACGGCGCTGACCGGCCGCCCCTTGATTGCCTTCGAGTACAGCGAGGAGGCACAGGATCGCGGCCTGGAACTGTCGGCCTTGCGCTTGCCGCTCAAGGGCCCGAGGCTGCGTCGGGACTTTCCCGATCATCAACTGTGGCTGCCGGGGCCGGTCTATGACTCGCTGCCTGACGGTTGGGGCATGTTGCTGATGGATCGCCTGTTCAAACGCCGTGGTCTCAACCCCGCGCAGATTGGTCCTTTGGAGCGACTGACCTATATCGGCACCCAAGCCATGGGCGCGATGTCGTTCGAGCCTGTGGCGCCGGAGCTGTTCATGGCGCCTGAAGAGGTTCCCCTTGAGCGACTGGCTGCCGAAGTTCAGGAGGTGCTCCATGGTCAGGGCGGGGAGTTTCTGCAGCGACTGCTGCGGATGGGCGGCTCGCCGCAGGGCGCTCGACCCAAGGCCTTGCTCTATCGCGACCCTGAGGGAGGGCGTTTCAGCACGGCGGCGGCATCTGGCCTGGAAGCCTGGTTGATCAAGTTCCCGGGAGCGGGTGAACACCCCGAGGTCTGTGCTATCGAAGCTGTCTACGCACAATGCTTGCGCGAATGCGCCATCGAAACGTCGGACAGTGAACACTTCGAGCTACCCAATGGACAGGCGGCCTTCGCCACCCGAAGATTCGACCGGCACAAAGACATGCGCGTGCCCATGCAAAGCCTGGCCGCCTTTACCGGTGCGGACTACCGAGCAGCCGGGGCGCTGGACTACAGCAATTTCCTGCGGGCAACCCAGTACTGCTGCAATGATGTGCGGGAAAAGGCGCTGGCCTTTGCCCGGATTGTGTTCAACGTGGCGTTCAACAACCGTGACGACCACCCGAAGAATTTTGCCTACCTTATGTCGTCGAGCGGCCAGTGGAAGCTGGCGCCGGCTTACGACGTGACCTTCTGCGAGGGGCCGGGCGGCTATCACCAGATGGACGTATTGGGCGAGGCGTTGCACATCACTCGCAAGCACTTGCTCAGGCTCGCGGCGGTGGAGGCGGAACTCTCGGTGAGGGAGGCCACCGATATCATCGAGCACATCTGCCAGGTTGCCAGCGGCTTTACCCGCAGCGCCCGGTCCCGGTTCCCGGGTGGCATCACCGTGGACACCCTGAGCATGATTCAGGCGCGCATCGACGAAAACCTTGCGCGACTCAGCTAGCGTGGCTGTAGCTGCTATTGAACTGGCGATTGTTCCAATAGCAGGTACAGCGAGGCGCTTGGTCATGCCTGGGGCAACGGCCTATTTATCCCAACTCCCCGGACACCCCTGGCACCCCTCCATATTGGCATCCTGAAAATTCCCATAGTGCTGCCGCGCCCCGCGCAGGTCGGCGCGTTCCAGATTGCTCTCGCCAAACTTCGCCTCCTGCAGATTGGCATCACTCAGATCGGCCCCTTGCAGATCCGCCTTGCTCAACCAGGCCATCTCCAGGTCCGCCGCCCGCAGTTTGGCCTGGTGCAGCTTGGCCCCGGACAGGCGGGCAAATTGCAGGTAGGCCGCGCTGAGGTCGGCTTTTTCGAATTGCGCGCCCTGGGCAAACAGGCCCCAGCCCTGGATCGCCATCAGCTTGGCGTCGGTGAAGTCCGCCAGCCGCAGGTTGCTCTGTTGCAGGCTGGCGCGGGTCAGGTTGGCGCCTTGCAGGCGGGCCTTTTCCAGGTTGGCCAGGTCCAGTTGGGCGTGGCGCAGGTCGGCGCCGGAGAGGTCGGCGCCGGCCAGGTTCATCTTGCGCAGGTCCTGGTTGGCCAGGTTGGCGCCGCGCAGGTTGGCGCCGGGGCATTGGCTGGCTTCGGCGATCAGGCAGCCGTTGATGGTCAGCGGGACGTCGTTGCCGTCGTCGTCGACGTTCATGGCCAAGGCGGGGGAGAGGCCCAACAGCAGGGCCAGGGGCAGGTAGTTCATGGTGCGGTTCTCCAGGCGGGAGTGAAGGCGGGTGTGGCGAGGGAGCGGGCTCCCTCGCCACAGACAAGGCGGGGATGATCAGCGTTGGGCGGTCTTGTTATCCCAGCTCGGGATCTTGAACACCCAGAACGAGCCGCCTTGGGCCACCGGCTTGGTCAGTTCGGCCATGTCGCCGCCCCACAGCGGCACCGCGCCGCCGTAGCCCACGGTCACGCCGATGTACTGCTCGCCATCCTGTTCCCAGGTGATGGGCGGCGAGACGATGCCGCTGCCGGTCTGGAATTTCCACAGCTCCTTGCCGGTCTTGGCGTCGAAGGCCTTGAAGAAGCCGTCGCCGGTGCCGGTGAACACCAGGTTGCCCTTGGTCGCCAGGACCCCGGCCCACAGCGGCAGGTGTTCCTTGTGCTCCCAGACCAGCTTGCCGGTGGTCGGGTCCATGGCGCGCAGGGTGCCGACGTGGTCGTCGTACATGCGCTTGATACGGAAACCCATGCCCAGGTAGGCCGAGCCTTTCTTGTAGTTCACTTCCTCGGTCCAGTACTCCTCCTTCCACTGGTTGCCGGGGATGTAGAACAGCCCGGTGTCCTGGCTGTAGGCCATGGGGTTCCAGTTCTTGCCACCCAGGAACGGCGGCGAGACTTCCACCGGCTTGCCCTTGGTTTCACCCGGCAGCGGCTTGGCCGGACGCTGGCCTTCGTTTTCCACCGGGCGGCCGGTCTTGAGGTCGATGTGGCTGGCCCAGGTGATGTTGTCGACGAAGGGGAAGGCGTTCTGCAATTTGCCGTTGTTGCGGTCCACCACGTAGAAGAAGCCGTTGCGGTCGGCGTGGCCGGTGGCCTTGACCACCTTGCCGTCCTTGCCCTTGTAGTCGAACAGCACCAGTTCGTTGTTGCCGGAGAAGTCCCAGGCGTCGTTCGGCGTGTGCTGGTAGAACCATTTCACTTCGCCGGTGCTTGGGTCGACGCCGACCTGGCCCGAGGTGTACAGGCTGTCGTAGTCGTGGGGGTTGCCGTCTTTGGCGGTGCGCGCCCAGGTGTTCCACGGCCCGGGGTTGCCGGCGCCGACGATGATGGTGTTGGTTTCGGCATCGAAGCTGGCGCTCTGCCAAGGGGCGCCGCCGCCGTGGCTCCAGGCTTCGACCTTGCCGGTTTCGGTGGTCTTGTCGTCGGGCCAGGACGGCGCCTTGACGTCGCCGGTGGGGGTGCTGTCCTTGCCGTTCAGGCGGCCCATGTGGCCTTCGACGAAGGGCCGCATCCACACCTCTTCGCCGGTCTCCGGGTCGCGGGCGAACAGCTGGCCGACCACGCCGAATTCATCGCCCGAGCTGCCGTGGATCAGCAGCACCTTGCCGCTGGTCTTGTCCTTGATCAGCACCGGGGCGCCGGTCATGGTGTAGCCGGCGCTGTGGTCGCCGAACTTCTTGTTCCACACCACCTTGCCGGTGTTCTTGTCCAGGGCGATGACCCGGGCGTCGAGGGTGCCGAAGTAGATCTTGTCGCCGTAGATCGCCGCGCCGCGGTTGACCACGTCGCAGCACGGGCGAATGTTGTCCGGCAGGCGGTGGTTGTAGGTCCACAGGCGCTTGCCGCTCTTGGCGTCCAGGGCGAACACCCGCGAGTAGGAGCCGGTGACGTAGACCACGCCGTCGCGGACGATGGCCTGGGATTCCTGGCCGCGCTGCTTCTCGTCGCCGAAGGAGTAGGACCAGGCCGGGGTCAGCTTGAACACGTTCTTGTCGTTGACCTGGGCCAGGGGGCTCCAGCGCTGGGCGTTGGTGCCCATGCCGTACTGCAGTACGTCCTTGGTGGTCAGGTGGTCGTTGGCGATGTCTTCCCAGGTCACGTTCTTGCCGGCAGGTGCCGCCGGGGCGGTGGCCGCTGTGGCCGCCGCGCCCAGGGACAGGCTGCCGGCCAGCAGCAGGGCCTGGACGGCAAGGCTCAGGGGGGAGAGGGCGGGTAGCGATCTTATTGTCATGGTTGCGGTTCCCAGTGGAGGTTTTGGCCTGACTAGGGTCTGCCGCGCGAGGCGCTTTGAGATACGGAAAAAGTCCCGCCCTTGCCGGGAATAGTTCCCGGGCGGCACCTGATTTAGGCCCGCGCCACAAGCCCTACTACCAAGGGAGTAGGGCGCGGCCACCAAAGCAGCATACGGCCGCCCTCCGGCTGTTTCTAAGATGGCGCCATGGCCTCTGTAGCTGAGGTCTTGCGTGCAATCTTGAGGGCATAACAATGACAACAAAACGCAACGCCTTGCTCGTGGTAGGGCTGCTGACCGGTGCCTTGGCCACCGGTGCCGTATGGGCCCATGGCAACGTGGTGCCCCAGGCGGTGGAGACCAAGGGCCTGACGCCGATCAAGGATGCCGGGGTGAGCGTCGATGGTGACGGCTGGGCCGCGGTCAACCCGTACCGCACCTCGCCCGAGCACGACAAGGCGGTGGAAATCGGCGCTTCGGCCTACAACCAGAACTGCGCCGCCTGCCATGGCCTGGAAGCCAAGTCCGGCGGTATCGCCCCGGACCTGCGCATGCTCGACGCCGGCGAAGCCGGGGATGAATGGTTCGTCGAGCGGGTGCGCCACGGCGCGGTGCGCGATGGCCGGGTGTACATGCCGAAGATGGCCGATTACCTGAGCCAGGAAGCCCTGTGGGCGGTGCGCACCTACCTGGACAGCGTGCGCGTCGAGGAGTGATCGCCATGGGCCGCTTCGCCCTGTTCCTGGTTGGCCTGCTGCTGTGTTGCGCCACGGCCCAGGCCGAGGTGCGCAACTACGACACGATGATCGCCTCCGGTGAACTGAAGGTGGCGGTGTACGAGGATTTTGCCCCCTACAGCTTCGAGGACCAGGGCCAGCCCCGAGGCGTCGACGTGGAGCTGGCGCAAGCCCTGGCCGAGGCCCTGGGGGTGCGCTTGCAACTGATCTGGGCGCCCCCGGGGGAGAAACTCGACGACGATTTGCGCGACTACATCTGGCGCGGCAGCCCGCTGCGCCACCAGCAGTTGGCCGACCTGATGATGCGCGTGCCCTACGACCACGACTACGCGCAAAAGCGCAACGAACTGGGGGAGCTGGCCAACGATCACGTGGTGATGTTCGGCCCCTATCAGGAGGAGCGCTGGCAGGTGGCATTCGACCGCCGCCGGCTGGATGCGGTGGCCAGTGTCGCGGTGTTCCAGGAGCACCCCATTGGCGTCGAAGTGGACAGCGTGCCGTCGTTCTACCTGACCTCGGTGTTCAACGGCATGCTCAGTGCCAAGACCCACCATTACCCCAGCGTGCAACAGGCGTTCGGCGCCTTGCGGGCCGGGCAGGTGGACGCGGTGATGGCCATGCGCGGCGAGATCGACTGGCAGTTGCATAAGGCCGCTGATCCGCAGTTGACCCTGGCGGAAAACGCCTACCCGAACATGGGCAAGCAGGTGTGGGAGATCGGCATGGCGGTGCATGAAAGCAACCGCCAGCTGGCCTATGCCGTGGAAGAGGCCCTGGAAGGGCTGATCCGCGACGGTCGCCTGCAGGCGCTGTACGCCCGTTATGGCCTGCGTTACGAGGTCCCACAGATGTATCAATAGGAGCTGCGATGAACTGGCGAGCGACCTGTCTGCTGGCGTGCTGGCTGCCCTTGGCGACCCCGGTGCTGGCCGCCGATCCGCAGGCCCCGGGCCCGGACCCGGTGCCCTCGGTGATGTGGGCCTTCTACCACAAGCAATTGCTGGGGGAGGCGGCGTTCGTCTTCGATGACCGGGTCAAGCTGCTGGCGCCGCCCTTTGCCGAGGATGCGCGGCAGGTGCCCCTGGAGATCGACGCCCGGGCCTTTGGCGGCGAGGTGGTACGCATCCTTGCCTGGGCCGAGCTCAACCCCTTGCCGCGCATCGTCGATTTCGAACCGGGGGAGCGAGTGCTGCCCTGGCTGTCGATCCGCATCCGTATCGAGCAGGCCACGCCGCTGCGCGCCGCGGTGCTGACCCGCGATGGCCTGTGGCACGTGGGCTCGACCCTGATCGATGCCGCGGGCGGCGGCTGTACCGCCCCCAGCGTGGTGCGCACCCAGCCCGGCTGGGAGGAGCACATCGGCGAGGTGCTGGGCGGGCGCTATCCCCGTGGGGATGCCAGCCGCCTGCGCTTGCAAGTGTCCCACCCGATGGACAACGGCCTGGTCAGCGGCGTCCCCGAATTCTTTCTCAACCACGCCGAATTGCGCGACCAGAACGACCAGCGCCTGGCCAGCCTCGAACTGTTCCCGGCGGTCAGCGAAAACCCCAACCTGGCGTTCGATATCCTGGGGCCGGGGCAGACCCGCTTGCTGTTGCGCGACAACAGCGGCAACCAGTTCGAGGCCAGGCTGCCCTGACCGCATCCTTTGACCCACCCGAGCCGAGGCGCGCCATGCGTTGGATCCTGCTGTTGCTGCTTTGCCTGGGCCTGCCGGCCCGGGCCGACCTGGACTATCCACTCAAGCCCCGGCAGATCGCCGCGGGCACCTGGCTGCTGGAAGGCAGCACCGACAACTTCGCCAAGGCCAATGGCGGCAACATCGTCAACACCGGCTTCATCGTCACCGACAGCGGGGTGGTGGTGATCGACAGCGGGCCGTCGAAACGCTACGGCGAAGCCTTGCGCCGGGCGATTGCCGCCACCACCGACAAGCCGGTGATCCAGTTGCTGCTGACCCACCATCACCCCGACCATGTGCTGGGCAATCAGGCTTTTGGCGACGTGCCCATCGGCGCCCTGGCCGGCACCAGCGACCTGCTGCGCCAGCAGGGCGAGGCCATGGCCGAGAACATGTACCGCATGGTCGGCGACTGGATGCGCGGCACCGAGGTGGTGCTGCCGACCCAGGTGCTTGAGCCCGGGGTGCTTGAGGTGGGCGGGCATCGCTTGCGCTTGCTGGGCCTGAGTGGGCACACCGGCGCTGATCTGGCGATTCTCGACGAGAACACCGGGGTGCTGTTTGCCGGTGACCTGGTGTTCTACGAGCGCGCGCTGACCACCCCCAACAGCCCGGGGCTCGGGGTCTGGCGCAAGGACCTGGACACCTTGCAGGCCTTGCCGTGGAAACTGATCGTGCCTGGCCATGGCCCGGTGGCGACGGATGCCCGGCCCTTTGCCCAGATGCGCGACTACCTGGGCTGGCTGGACGGGTTGATGCGCGACGGCGCCGCCCAGGGCGACGACATGGCGGAGATGATCCGCCGCCCGATCCCCGAGCGTTTTGCCAGCATCAGCCTGACCCGCTATGAGCTGATCCGCAGCGTCAGCCACCTGTACCCGCGTTACGAACGCCAGCGCCTGCAGCGTATCGACGGCCTGTAGGAGCCGGCTGGCCGGCGATGGCGGTCTTGCGGGCCCCTTCGCTGGCAAGCCAGCTCCTACGGTAGGCAGGGAGATCGGGTGGGGTTTTGTAGGCGTCGGCGGCCGCTCCTGTACCAAGGAACTAGAAAACTCCGCACTGCGGGCAATTGTTGGCAGGCAGGCCGGGACCAAGAATTCCCGGCAGACCGGGAAAATTTCCCGGGAACAACAATAACCGCCGAGGTAGCCGTCATGACCCAACCCCCACGTCGTCCCTTTTTCGCCGTGAGCCTGGTGCTCAGCGCCATGCTGCTGTCCAGCGCGGCCCTGGCCGCCGTCACCGATGAAGAGATCCTCCAGGACCCGAAGAACCCGCAGCAGATCGTCACCAACGGCCTGGGCGTCCAGGGCCAGCGCTACAGCCCGCTGGACATGCTCAACGTCGATAACGTCAAGGAGCTGCGGCCGGTCTGGGCCTTCTCCTTCGGCGGCGAGAAGCAGCGCGGCCAGCAGGCCCAGCCGCTGATCAAGGACGGGGTGATGTACATGACCGGTTCCTACTCGCGGGTGTTCGCGGTGGACGCGCGCACCGGCAAGAAGCTCTGGCAGTACGACGCGCGCCTGCCGGACGACATCCGCCCTTGCTGCGACGTGATCAACCGCGGCGTGGCGCTGTACGGCGACCTGGTGTTCTTCGGCACCCTGGACGCCAAGCTGGTGGCCCTGAACAAGGACACCGGCAAGGTGGTGTGGAGCAAGAAGGTCGCCGACCACAAAGAGGGTTATTCCATCAGCGCGGCGCCGATGATGGTCAACGGCAAGCTGATCACCGGGGTGGCCGGCGGCGAGTTCGGCGTGGTCGGCAAGATCCAGGCCTACGACCCGAAAAACGGCGAGCTGCTGTGGATGCGCCCCACCGTGGAAGGCCACATGGGCTACGTGTACAAGGACGGCAAGGCCATCGAGAACGGCATTTCCGGTGGCGAGGCGGGCAAGACCTGGCCGGGTGACCTGTGGAAGACCGGTGGCGCGGCGCCGTGGCTTGGCGGCTACTACGACCCGGAAACCAACCTGCTGCTGTTCGGCACCGGCAACCCGGCGCCGTGGAACTCCCACCTGCGCCCTGGCGACAACCTGTATTCCTCGTCGCGCCTGGCCCTGAACCCGGACGACGGCACCATCAAGTGGCACTTCCAGAGCACCCCCCACGACGGCTGGGACTTCGACGGCGTCAACGAGCTGATCTCCTTCAACTACAAGGAAGGCGGCAAGGAGATCAAGGCCGCCGCCACCGCCGACCGCAACGGCTTCTTCTACGTGCTCGATCGCACCAACGGCAAATTCATCCGCGGCTTCCCCTTTGTCGACAAGATCACCTGGGCCACCGGCCTGGATAAGAACGGCCGGCCGATCTACAACGAGGCCAGCCGCCCTGGCGCCCCGGGTAGCGAAGCCAAGGGCAGCTCGGTGTTCGTCGCCCCGGCCTTCCTCGGCGCCAAGAACTGGATGCCCATGGCCTACAACCGCGACACCGGGCTGTTCTATGTGCCGTCCAACGAATGGGGCATGGACATCTGGAACGAAGGCATCGCCTACAAGAAGGGCGCGGCGTTCCTCGGCGCGGGCTTCACCATCAAGCCGCTGAACGAGGATTACATCGGCGTGCTGCGGGCCATCGACCCCATCAGCGGCAAGGAAGTCTGGCGCCACAAGAACTTCGCGCCGCTGTGGGGCGGGGTGCTGACCACCAAGGGCAACCTGGTGTTCACCGGCACGCCTGAGGGCTTCCTCCAGGCGTTCAACGCCAAGACCGGCGAGAAGGTCTGGGAATTCCAGACCGGCTCCGGGGTCCTGGGCTCGCCCGTGACCTGGGAAATGGACGGCGAGCAGTACGTCTCGGTGCTCTCCGGCTGGGGCGGCGCGGTGCCGCTGTGGGGAGGCGAAGTGGCCAAGCGGGTCAAGGACTTCAACCAGGGCGGCATGCTCTGGACCTTCAAGCTGCCCAAGGACCTGGTGAGCAAACGCTAATCGTAGGAGCCAGCTTGCCGGCGAAGAGGCCCGCAAGAGCGCTTTCGCCGGCAAGCCGGCTCCTACAAAGCCCTAGCGATATCCCTGCCAACCGTAGGAGCCAGCTTGCTGGCGAAGAGGCCCGCAAGAGCGCTTTCGCCGGCAAGCCGGCTCCTACAAAGCCCTAGCGATATCCCTGCCGACCGTAGGAGCCAGCTTGCTGGCGAAGAGGCCCGCAAGAGCGCCTTCGCCGGCAAGCCGGCTCCCGCACAGGGCAATCAACCTACGACCAAATGACGAGAGCCCCCCTGCCAACGATGCATTCGTCCGGCACGCGGGGCTCTCTACCATCGAGCCATCGCCTGTCGTGGACAGGCATCGACCAGCAGAGGCCCAGCATGATCTACGCACAACCCGGAACCCCAGGCGCCGTCGTGTCCTTCAAGCCACGCTACGGCAATTTCATCGGTGGCCAGTTCGTGCCGCCGGTGGACGGCCAGTACTTCAGCAACACCTCGCCGGTCAACGGTGAGGTGATCGCCGAATTCCCGCGCTCCACTGCCGCGGACATCGACAAGGCCCTGGACGCCGCCCATGCCGCCGCCGATGCCTGGGGCAAGACCAGCGCCCAGGACCGTTCGCTGGTGCTGCTGAAGATTGCCGACCGCATCGAGCAGAACCTGGAGATCCTCGCGGTCAGCGAAACCTGGGACAACGGCAAGGCCGTGCGCGAAACCCTCAACGCCGACGTGCCCCTGGCCGCCGATCATTTCCGCTACTTCGCCGGTTGCATTCGTGCCCAGGAAGGCGGCGCCGCAGAGATCAACGAACTGACCACCGCCTACCATTTCCACGAACCCCTGGGCGTGGTCGGGCAGATCATCCCGTGGAACTTCCCGCTGCTGATGGCCGCCTGGAAGCTGGCCCCGGCCCTGGCCGCCGGCAACTGCGTGGTGCTCAAGCCCGCCGAGCAGACCCCGCTGTCGATCATGGTCTTCGCCGAGCTGATCGCCGACCTGCTGCCGGCCGGGGTGCTGAACATCGTCCAGGGCTTTGGCCGCGAAGCCGGCGAGGCCCTGGCCACCAGCAAGCGCATCGCCAAGATCGCCTTCACCGGCTCGACCCCGGTGGGCTCGCACATCATGAAATGCGCCGCCGAGAACATCATTCCGTCCACCGTCGAACTGGGCGGCAAGTCGCCGAACATCTTCTTCGAAGACATCATGCAGGCCGAACCCAAGTTCATCGAAAAGGCCGCCGAAGGCCTGGTGCTGGCGTTCTTCAACCAGGGGGAAGTCTGCACCTGCCCATCCCGGGCCCTGGTCCAGGAATCGATCTACGAGCCGTTCATGGCCGAGGTGATGAAGAAGATCGTCAAGATCAAGCGCGGCAACCCGCTGGACACCGAGACCATGGTCGGCGCCCAGGCGTCGCAGCAGCAGTACGAGAAGATCCTCTCCTACCTGCAGATCGCTCAGGAGGAGGGCGCCGAGCTGCTCACCGGTGGCGCCGCCGAGCTGTTGGAAGGTGACCTGGCCAGCGGCTATTACATCCAGCCGACCCTGCTCAAGGGCCACAACAAGATGCGCGTGTTCCAGGAAGAGATCTTCGGCCCGGTGGTGGGCGTGACCACCTTCAAGGACGAAGCCGAGGCCCTGGCGATCGCCAACGACAGCGAGTTCGGCCTGGGCGCCGGGCTGTGGACCCGCGACATCAACCGCGCCTACCGCATGGGCCGGGCGATCAAGGCCGGCCGCGTGTGGACCAACTGCTACCACCTGTACCCGGCCCACGCCGCGTTCGGTGGCTACAAGAAATCCGGGGTGGGCCGCGAGACCCACAAGATGATGCTCGACCACTACCAGCAGACCAAGAACCTGCTGGTGAGCTACGACATCAACCCCCTGGGCTTCTTCTAAGGGCAACAACAGGCGCGGTGGTTGGGTGCCGCCGCGCTTGTGCGGGACGGACACGGGGAGGGCTCATGGGTGGGCACCTCCCCGTGTGCGTTGTGGGCGCAGCACTGCCATCCCTGTAGGAGCCAGCTTGCTGGCGAAGGGGCCCGCAAGCCCACCCCCATTTCCCCCTACCAACGCACCCGCCGGTTCGTCCCAAAGTAGCATTCGGCCCCCGCGCTCCCCGTGCATTAATGCCTTTACCGGAATCCCCCGGCACAACAAGAGGCTTGACCCCATGTGGCATAAACCCGCGTACACCGACCTGCGTATCGGCTTTGAAGTGACCATGTACTTCGCCAACCGCTGAGCCGTCCCGCTCCGGCCGGTACTGGTGTCGGCCGGAGCCTTTTGCCCTTCAGGAGCACCTCATGCATATCCGCATTCTCGGTTCCGCGGCGGGGGGCGGTTTTCCCCAGTGGAACTGCAACTGCCGTAACTGTGCCGGCGTGCGCGACGGCAGCCTGCGCGCCCGGCGCCGCACCCAGTCGTCCATCGCCCTGAGCGACCAGGGCAGCGAGTGGATCCTGTGCAACGCCTCCCCGGACATTCGCCAGCAGCTGGAGTCCTTTCCGGTGCTGCAACCGGCCCGACAGCTTCGGGACACCGCCCTGGCCGGAGTGATCCTGCTGGACAGCCAGATCGACCATTGCACCGGCCTGCTCAGCCTGCGCGAAGGCTGCCCGCATCAGGTCTGGTGCACCGAGATGGTCCACCAGGACCTGTGCAGCGGCTTCCCCCTGTTCAACATCCTCAGCCACTGGAACGGCGGCTTGCAGTGGCAGCCCATCCACCTCGATGGCCGGGAATTCAGCCTGCCGGCCTGCCCGGACATCGCGCTGCGGGCGATTGCCCTGCGCAGCAGCGCGCCGCCGTATTCGCCCCATCGCGGCAACCCGCACCCGGGGGACAATATCGGCCTGTTCATCGAGGACCGGCGCAGCGGCGCCAGCCTGTTCTATGCCCCGGGTCTGGGGCAGGTGGATGAGGCCCTGCTGGCGTGGATGGAGCGCGCCGATTGCCTGCTGGTGGACGGCACCTTGTGGCGCGACGATGAAATGCGCGTCTGTGGCGTCGGCGACAAGCTGGGCAGCGAGATGGGCCATCTGGCGCAAAGCGGCCCCGGCGGCATGCTTGAGGTGCTGGAGCGCTTTCCCCGGGCGCGCAAGGTGCTGATCCACATCAACAACACTAACCCGATCCTCGACGAGGACTCCCCCGAGCACGCCGAACTGACCCGCCGCGGCATCGAAGTGGCGTACGACGGCATGGATGTTCACCTCTGATCTGCACAGCGCACGTCGCATGCACCACACGCCGTACGCTACATACCGTAGGAGCCAGCTTGCTGGCGAAGGGGCCCGCAAGACCGCCTTCGCCGGCAAGCCGGCTCCTACAGGGGAGAGACGGGCAGGGGCCGGATCACCACCACCCAATGGTCGGATTGCTTTCAGCAACGGATGCTTTAGGCTGGCGTTCTTCTCCAGAACAATAAGAAAACAGGCTTCCCCCATGAGCCAGAATCTCAGTCTGCTGCGCAAGTTCGTGTCCCCGGAAATCATCTTTGGTGCCGGTTGCCGGCATAACGTCGGCAACTATGCGAAGACCTTCGGTGCGCGCAAGGTGCTGGTGGTCACCGACCCCGGGGTGATCGCCGCCGGCTGGGTCGCCGATGTCGAGGCCAGCCTGCTGGCCCAGGGCGTCGAGTACTGCCTGTACAGCGCGGTGTCGCCCAACCCGCGGGTGGAGGAGGTGATGCACGGCGCGCAGATCTACCGGGAAAACGCCTGCGATGTGATCGTCGCGGTCGGTGGCGGCAGCCCCATGGATTGCGGCAAGGGCATCGGCATCGTCGCCGCCCACGGGCGCAGCATCCTCGAGTTCGAGGGGGTGGACACCATCCGCATGCCCAGCCCCCCGCTGATCATGATCCCGACCACTGCCGGCACCTCGGCGGATGTCTCGCAGTTCGTGATCATCTCCAACCAGCAGGAGCGGATGAAGTTCTCCATCGTCAGCAAGGCGGTGGTCCCTGATGTGTCGCTGATCGACCCGGAAACCACCCAGGGCATGGACCCCTTCCTTTCCGCCTGCACCGGCATCGACGCCCTGGTGCATGCCATCGAGGCTTTCGTTTCCACCGGCCACGGGCCGCTGACCGATCCCCACGCCCTGGAAGCCATGCGCCTGATCAATGGCAACCTGGTGCAGATGATCGCCAACCCCGCGGATATCGCCCTGCGCGAGAAGATCATGCTCGGCAGCATGCAGGCCGGGCTGGCGTTCTCCAACGCGATCCTAGGCGCGGTGCATGCCATGTCCCACAGCCTGGGGGGCTTTCTCGACCTGCCTCACGGGCTGTGCAACGCGGTGCTGGTGGAGCATGTGGTGGCCTTCAACTACAGCGCGGCGCCGGAGCGCTTCAAGGTGATTGCCGAGACTTTCGGCATCGACTGCCGCGGGCTCAACCAGCGGCAGATCTGCGGGCGCCTGGTGGAGCACCTGATCGCCCTCAAGCGCGCCATCGGCTTCCACGAGACCCTGGGCCTGCATGGGGTCAGCAGCAGCGATATTCCGTTCCTCTCGCAGCACGCAATGGGCGACCCATGCATCCTCACCAACCCTCGTGAATCCAGCCAGCGTGATGTCGAGGTGGTCTATGGCGAGGCCCTCTGACGAACAGCAACGGGCCCTGGCCGGGCTCTTGGGGCTGGGCAACCACTCGGCGCGCAAGAGCCATTACCCGGAACTGGCGGCGCGCCTGGAAGACCTGGAAACCGAGCGCAACCGCTACAAGTGGCTGTTCGAGAACGCGGTGCACGGCATCTTCCAGGCCAGCCTGCAGGCCGGCATGCGTGCCGCCAACCCGGCCCTGGCGCGCATGCTGGGGTATCAGGACCCCCAGGAAGTGCTGTTTTCCCTGGCCGACCTGGCGGGCAACCTGTTCGTGGGCGGCGCTGGGGAACTGGCGGCCATCGGCGAGCAGTTGCAGAACCAGCGCAGCCTGCTGGGTTACGAAACCCAGCTGCGGCGCAAGGACGGCAGCAGCATCGATGTGCTGATGAACCTGTTGCTCAAGCCCGACCAGGACGGGCTGGTTGAAGGGTTCGTCGCCGACATCACCGAGCGCAAGCTGGCCCAGCAGCACCTGGAACAGCTCAACGACCAGCTGGAGCAGCGGGTGGCGGCGCGCACCGATGAGTTGCTGGACGCCAACCGCAACCTGCAGCAGCAGATCGCCCGGCGCGAGCGCATTGAGCGCGACCTGCGCGAGGCCCGGGACGCCGCCGAGGCGGCCAACCGCAGCAAGGACAAGTACCTGGCCGCCGCCAGCCACGACCTGCTGCAACCTCTGAATGCCGCACGCCTGCTGATTTCCACCCTGCGCGAGCGCAGCCTGCCGGCCCCGGAGCAACTGCTGGTGGAACGCACCCACCAGGCCCTGGAAGGCGCCGAGGACCTGCTCACCGACCTGCTGGATATTTCCAGGCTCGATCAGGCGGCGGTGAAGCCGGACCTGGCCACCTACCGCCTGGATGAAATGCTCGCGCCCCTGGTTTCCGAGTTCCAGTCGGTGGCCGAGGCGGCGGGGCTGGGGCTGCGGGTGCGCTTCGGTGATTTTGCCCTGTTCACCGACTTGCGGCTGATGACGCGGATCCTGCGCAACTTCCTCAGCAATGCCTGCCGCTACACCGAGCGCGGCAGCATCCTGCTGGCGGCGCGGCGCCGGGGCGACCAGTTGCGGCTGGAGGTGTGGGACACCGGGCGCGGCATTGCCGCCGACCGCCTGGAGTCGATTTTCCTTGAATTCAACCAGCTGGATGTAGGCCGCGCCGCCGACCGCAAAGGGGTGGGCCTGGGGCTGGCGATTGTCGAGCGCATCGCCAAGATCCTCGGCTATCGGGTGCAGGTAGCGTCGCGGCCGGGGCACGGTTCGCGGTTCAGCATCGAGGTGCCCCTGGCGGCCCGGGTGCCCTTGCCCTTGAGCCAGCAGGCGCCGCAGCCGGGCACCGGCAACCCGCTGCCGGGGCGGCGCCTGCTGGTGCTGGACAACGAGTTGAGCATTCTTGAAAGCATGGCCGCGCTGCTCGGCCAGTGGGGCTGCGAGGTGCTGACCGCCACCGATCAGGCCGCGGCCCTGGAGGTGCTGCAGGGCCGGGCGCCGGAGTTGATCCTGGCGGACTTCCACCTGGATCACGGGGTCACCGGCTGCCAGGTGGTCAGGCGCTTGCGCGAGCATTTCCAACAACCGCTGCCGGCGGTGATCATCACCGCCGACCGCAGCGACCAGTGCCGCCGCGCCTTGCAGCAACTGGGCGCGCCGCTGCTCAACAAACCGGTGAAGCCGGGCAAGTTGCGGGCCGTGCTCAGCCAGTTGCTGGGCTAGTGGTGGCAAGGGGGGCGGCTAAATCGATGCGCCGCGCGGGGCTCAGATGATGCGCAGCATCCACAGTAGGCCCAGGTAGACCGCTGCACAGCCCAGGGGCCAGACCACCAGCAGGCGGGTCTGGCTGAAGAACGACGGCGCTTTGCCCACCAGGGTCGAGTCTTCCAGCTGTTGCAGGGTCTTGGCGGGGACGCCTTCCTCCACCGGGGCCTGGAGCTGGGCCTCGATCAGCGGCTCGACTTCTTCGACCTTGCGTATCATCCCCCGGCCCGTGGCGAACAGCGCCGCGCCGACGAAGATCAGCAGATAGATCACCAGGAATTTCCAGTGGGAGGAGTAGCTCAGGTCGAGGAAGCTGGGCGTCGGGCTGTTGTCCCAGAACCAGTTCAAAGGCTGGGTGTTGGCATTGACCTGGTACACGAAATACTTGATCGGGCGGTTGATGGTCGAGGCCATGGTGGTGTAGCTGTCCAGGCGCCAGTAGAGCATTTTCAGGGTCGAGAAAAAGGTCGAGATCAAGGCACCGGTAAACAACAGTGCGCCTGCGGCGATGTACAGCCGGTACTGCAATTGGGCCCTGGTGTAGGTCATGGGTGCTTCCTGCAATGAACAAACGGGCCGCAATACTATATTCCGTGGCCGCTGGGCGATAGGGGCGCGCCCTGGTTCATCGGTTGCCGCGCTGCAGGTTTGCGCTGGTGCCATGGGCGACACGGGTTATCCTTGAGCCCCCTTCAGGTCGGACGAGTCAGCCCATGCTGGAAGTGCAAGGAGTGTTCAAGAGCTATGCCACCCCCCAGGGGCCGCTGGCGGTGCTGCAGGGTGTCGATTTGCACCTGGGGCAGGACAGCAGCCTGGCGCTGATGGGCGAATCCGGCAGCGGCAAGAGCACCTTGCTGCACCTGGTGGCCGGGCTGGACAGGGTGGATGGCGGCAGCATTTGCATCGGCGCCCAGCGTCTGGAGCGCATGAGCGAAAGCCAGTTGGCCAACTGGCGCCGCACCGAAGTCGGCCTGGTGTTCCAGCAGTTCAACCTGATCGGCAGCTTGCGGGTCGAGGACAACCTGGGTTTCCAGGCGCGCCTGGCCGGGCGCTTCGATCCGCGCTGGCAGGCGCAGTTGGTGGAACGCCTGGGCCTGGGGGACTTGCTGCGCCGCTACCCCGAGCAGTTGTCCGGCGGCCAGCAGCAGCGGGTCGCTTTGGGCCGGGCCCTGGCGTCGAGGCCCGGGCTGTTGCTGGCCGATGAGCCCACCGGCAGCCTCGATGAAACCACCAGTGACCAGGTGCTGGATTTGCTGCTGGAATTGCTGGCCGACAGCCCCACCAGTTTGCTGATGGTGACCCACAGCCAGCGCGTGGCCAGCCGTTTGCAACACACCGTGGTCCTGCAGCGTGGCCGCCTGGCCGCAGCGGGCGGGGCCTGAGATGCGGGTGCTGCGTGGCACCTTGCAGGCGCTGTTGAGCCACTGGCGCCAGCACCCGGTGCAGTTCTTCAGTGTGCTCACCGGTTTGTGGCTGGCCACCAGCCTGCTGACCGGGGTCCTGGCCCTCAACAGCCAGGCCCGGGACAGCTATGCCCGGGCCAGCCAGTTGATTGGCGGTGAACCTCAGGCCAGCCTGGGCACGGCCACTGGCGCAAGCTTTGCCCAGCAATGGTTCGTCGACCTGCGCCGGGCCGGCTGGCCGGTGTCGCCGGTGCTGCAAGGGCGGGTGCAGTTGCAGGGCTTCGAGGCGCTGCGCCTGCAACTGATGGGCATCGAGCCTTTGTCCTTGCCCGCCGGTTCCGCAGTGGCCGGCAAGCCACTGGCGATGCAGCAGGTGGTGGAATTCTTCAGCCCGCCGGGGCGTACCTGGGTTGCCCCAGAGACCCTCGCCAGCCTCGGCTACCGCGAGGGCCAGCAGCCCCGTGCCAGCAATGGCCGGCTGCTGCCGCCGTTGCAGGTGCAGGCGGACATGGCCCCGGGGCTGCTGCTGATGGACATCGGCTTTGCCCAGCAGGTACTGGACCAGCCGGGGCAACTGAGCCGCCTGCTGCTGCCCCGGGACTTTGCCGCCCGCGCGCCGCCCTTGCCGGCCGAGCTGGCGGGGCAACTGGTGCTGCATTTGGGCGAGTCGGAAAACACCCTGGCGCGCCTGACCGAGAGCTTTCACCTGAACCTGGATGCCTTGGGTTTCCTGTCCTTCGTGGTCGGGCTGTTCATCGTGCATGCCGCCATCGGCCTGGCCCTGGAGCAGCGTCGTGGCCTGCTGCGGACCTTGCGCGCCTGCGGGGTCAGTGCGCGGCTGCTGATCTTCAGCCTGATTCTGGAACTGGGGGCCCTGGCGCTGCTGGGTGGAGTGGCGGGGGTCATCAGCGGCTACCTGCTGGCCGGGCTGCTGCTGCCGGACGTGGCCGCCAGCCTGCGCGGCTTGTACGGCGCCGAGGTGGCGGGGCAGTTGAACCTCAGCCCCGGGTGGTGGTTCAGCGGTATCGGCCTGAGCCTGTTGGGGGCCTTGCTGGCCGGCGCCGCCAGCCTGCTGCGGGCGGCGCGCCTGCCGCTGCTGGCCCTGGCCAACCCCCAGGCCTGGCATCAGGCCCATGCCCGCTGGCTGCGCCGCCAGGGTGCGGTGGCCGTAGTGGCGCTGCTGCTGGCCCTGGCGGCGTGGCAGTGGGGCGACAGCCTGGCCAGCGGCTTTGTGCTGATGGCGGCCTTGCTGCTGGCGGCGGCCCTGGGCCTGCCGGTGCTGCTCGATGCGGTGCTCGGGGCCTTGCTGGGGCACCGGCGTGGGGTGCTGGGGCAGTGGTTTCTTGCCGATTGCCGCCAGCAACTGCCGGCCCTGAGCCTGGCCCTGATGGCGCTGCTGCTGGCGCTGGCGGCGAATATCGGCGCCGGCAGCATGACGGCAGGGTTTCGCGAAACCTTCAACGACTGGCTGGAGCAACGCCTGAGCGCCGAGTTGTATGTCAATCCGCAGAGCCCGGAGCAGGCCCGGCAGTTGCTGGACTGGTTGCCGCAACAGGCCCAGGTTGCCGCGGTGCTGCCCAGCTGGCAGGTGGCGTTGCAGGTGCAGGGTTGGCCGGCGGACCTGTATGGGGTGATCGACCATTCCAGCTACCGCCAGCACTGGCCGCTCCTGGAAAGCGACGGCGCCGAGCCCTGGGCACAACTGGCGAGCCAGGACACCCTGATGCTCAGTGAACAGCTGGCCCGACGCCTGAAGGTGCGCCCCGGCGACCGCCTGAGCCTGCCGGTGCCCGCCGGGCAGTGGGCGCCCCGGGTGGTGGGGATCTACGCCGACTATGGCAACCCCAAGGGCCACCTGCTGGTGAATGCCGGGCACTTGCTGGCGCATTGGCCAGCGCTGACGCCGAGCCGTTTCAACCTGCGCCTGGCGCCGGGAGCGATGCCCGGGCTGGTCGGCGCCTTGCAACAGCAGTTCGCCCTGGACGACAGCCGGATCATCGATCAGGCCCGGCTCAAGGGCTGGTCGCAGCAGGTCTTTGAACGCACCTTCGCCGCCACCGCCGCCCTCAACAGCCTGACCCTGGGGGTGTCCGGGGTGGCGCTGTTCATCAGCCTGCTGACCCAGAGCCAGAGCCGGCTGGGCCAGCTGGCGCCGCTCTGGGCCCTGGGGGTGGGGCGGCGTCAACTGATGCTGCTGAACCTCGGGCAGACCTGGCTGCTGGCCTTGCTCACCCTGGTCCTGGCGCTGCCGCTGGGCATCCTCCTGGCCTGGTGCCTGGACAGCGTGATCAATGTCCAGGCCTTTGGTTGGCGCCTGCCGTTGCGGGTGTTCCCCGGGCAGCTTCTGCAACTTTTGGGCCTGGCCATGCTGGCGACTCTGTTGGCATCGGCCTGGCCGCTGCTGCGTTTGTACCGCGCGCAACCGGCGGACCTGCTGAGGACTTTTGCCCATGAAGACTGATGTGTTGGGCCGGGCCCTGGCGGGGTTGCTGCTGGCGCTGCTGGCCGGTTGTGAACAGCCCGCCGAGCCGCCCCAGGGTTTTGCCGGCCTGGGCAGCGAGGCCGCGGCCTTCACCCCGGTGTTGCCGGGGCGCAGTTTCAGCTTTCCTGCCGACCACGGTGCCCATGACGGGTTTCGCATCGAGTGGTGGTACCTCACGGCAGACCTGAGCGACGCCCAGGGCCGCCACTTCGGCGTGCAGTGGACGCTGTTTCGCAGTGCCCTGCGGGCCGCTCCCGAACAACTGGGCTGGGGCGCGCCGCTGGTGTGGCTGGGCCATGCAGCGGCCACTTCGGCCCAGAGCCACCACGCCGCCGAGCGCTATGCCCGGGGTGGCGTCGGCCAGGCCGGGGTGATCGCGCAGCCGTTCCAGGCCTGGATCGACGACTGGCAGTTGAGCACCCTGAACAGCGCCGGCGACCCCCTGGCGCGGATGCAGGTGCAGGCCGCGGGGCCGGGGTTCGCCTATCGCCTGCAACTTTCCAGCAGCCGGCCGCTGGTGCTGCAGGGCGAGGGCGGCTACAGCCGCAAGTCCGACCAGGGGCAGGCCTCCTACTACTACAGCCAGCCGTTCTTCCAGGCCGCGGGGGAGTTGCAGATCGATGGCCAGCGCTATCAGGTCAGCGGCCCGGCCTGGCTCGACCGGGAATGGAGCAGCCAGCCCCTGGGCGCGGACCAGAGCGGCTGGGACTGGTTCTCTCTGCACCTGGACAGCGGCGAGCGGCTGATGCTGTTCCGGGTCCGCGAGCGGGACAAGGCGCCCTATATCACCGGCACCTGGATCAGCACCGATGGCCACACCCAGAGCCTGGGCAAGGAGCAGATCCAGTTGCTGCCGCTGGCCCAGTCCAGGGTCCAGGGCCGCAGCCTGCCCACCACCTGGCAACTGAAGATCCCCGCCAAGGGCCTGGATATCACCACCCGGGCCCTGAACCCCCAGGCCTGGATGAACCTGAGCATTCCCTACTGGGAAGGGCCGCTGCAATTCGCTGGCAGCCACAGTGGCAGCGGCTACCTGGAGATGACCGGTTATTGAGGGCGCCGCGACGCTTGCACCCATCCCCCCGGTGAAAGCTGGCAGGGCGTCTATGCTCAAGGGCCTGACTGAAAGTCAGTGTGTTTCTCAACCACAAGGAATGTTCATGATGAAAACCCTCAATACCCTGGCCCGCGCCATCGCCCTGGCCACTGTGCTGGGCACCGCCAGCCTTGCCGCACACGCCGCCGATATCCCGCTGTCCGGGGCCATCGAGGCCGATCAGGTGGTGACCAAGGTCCTGTCGGTGGACGCTGCCAAGCACCAGGTGGTGCTCGAAGGCGCCGGGGGCAAGCCGGTGCATGTGCAATTGAGCGATCAGGCCAAGGACCTGGGCCACCTCAAGGTCGGCGATCAGGTCAAGGTCACGGTCACCCACTCGGTGGTGGCGGTGCTCGACACCGACGTTGAAAAGGGCAAGCCCGATTCCAGCGAAGCCAGCGGCGTGGTCCGCGCTACCGCAGACAACCCCAACCCCGGCGGCGCGGCCTATCGCCAGGTGCAGGTGCAGTTGAAGATCACCGCCATCGACTTGAAGAAAAACCAGCTGACCTTCGAAGGCCCGGCGGGCAACAAGAAAGTGGTGAGCGTGGAGAAACCCGAAGTCCAGCAGCGCCTCAAGGACCTCAAGGTGGGCCAGAGCGTGCTGGTGACCTACACCGACATCCTGCAGGTCAGCACTGCCCACGAAGGCTGAGGGGGCAGGACTGAGCGGGGGAGGCAATGGGCAATCGGGTTAACTGCACCGTGCAGTTTTATTCAGAATCTGCCCACGGACTTTCCCCGCCAGTTGCACTAGAATGCCAACCGTTCGCCCGGTGCAAGGGCTCTTTACCGGTGCAAGGATTGCCAAGGCCAGAGCACTGGGCGAACACCTTTCCCTGTCGCGTCCTGCGACTTTCCCGCTTTACATCACCCTGAATCGACCCTGGCTGGATGCTCCGGCGCGAGCCTGCCGTGCTCCCTCTACAGTGCCACCGGACTCAAGCTGACCTGGCGTGCAAGCAGGCTGACGAAGCCGCCTGGCTGCGCGTGGCCACCCTGCAGCGACAGCAGGACGATGTTCGGACCTATGGCCAGCGCCGCGACAGCCTCGTCTTCCCGGGGCAGCAACTGCCCGGTGACCCGCAGCCCCGCCTGTTCCCGGCTGATGCGTGGCCTGTCCTGGGTCGCGGCCCACAGGTTGTGATCCCAGACAAAATCGTCCTCCAGGCTCAACTCCACCTCATGCACCTGGCCCATTTGTGGCGGCGTGCCCAGCCATTGGCCCCGGCCTTCGCCGAACGCACTGCTGAAATTGACCCACAGGCTATGGTCGGCTTCTACATGGAGGGTGTTGAGGGTGATACGCATGGCCAATCCTTTCCTTGGTACTGCGGGTTCAAGAGGCGTCCAGCCGGCTTTCCGGGGGGGCGGCCGGGCTGGATGGCAAGCGGCCACTGCGCTTGTTATTGCACACTGCGCGGGCCTTCAACAGAATGCGCGATTGCCCGACCGGGACAGGTCGAGGGCGGTGAATGATAGCGGAGATCCTGGATTGATCTGGTTAAAACGTTTGCTCATGTCGGTGGGCGTACTGGCGCTGGTATTGCTGGCGGTGGTCGTGTTCAAGAACGGCTTCTCCACGACGCCGGCCCATGTATTGGCCGAGCACCCTGATGCGCGGTGGCAGGGGGGCCCCGATGGTGGGCATTACATTGAGATCACCCGCTCCGAGCCGCCTTATTTCTTTGTGCAGGTGCGTCATGAAAGTGGCGACTTGTGGGATGAGGGCTGGCTCAAGTACGAGGACGGCGACGCCAGCGCCCTGACCACCGACAAGGTGCTAGCCTTCGACGGTGACGGAGTGATTTACCTGCAGCAACGCAAGGTATTGGCGCCACTGCGTTCCTCGGCCCATTGATGGCACCCGGCCTTAAGGTTGGGCAGCCCCATCCCCTGTGGCCCCCAGCCCATAGGCATCCCACAACTTGTTGCGGAACTTGTTCTGCGGATCGACCCGGGCCTTCAGCGCCAGGAACTCCCCGGCCCGTGGATAGGCCGCGCGAAACTGCTGGGCCGTGGCGTGGATCTGGTACGGCAGGTAGTAGCTGCCGCCGCGCTCGATGGCGCTGTCCACCAGGGCGCGGGTCCATACGCCGACTTTTTCCCGTTCCTCTGGCGCGGTGCTCTGCTGGTAGTACAGCACCAGGGCGAAGACCTCGGTCTTGGCCCAGGCCAGCAGGGTGCCGGGGTCGGCCTTGGCGTGGCGGATCGACAGGTTGATCACGTTGACCTTGTGCGCCCGCAGGGTCGCGCCCATCTCCTGGATGAAGCTTTCCAGCTGGTCGGGGGGCACGAAGTATTCCTGCAGCACGTAGGTGCGCTTGGCCCGGGAGTCGGGTTCCAGTTCACGCACATCGAGGCTGGCTTCGTGGTTGCGCCAGGACACTTGCGGTTTCTTCAGCACCAGGGGGTCGATCACTTCCTGGCGCAGGGTCTTGCCGCCGGGCCACTGGCTCACCACTTTCAGGGCCTTCTGTTCTTTCCAGTAGTTCTGGTCCAGGGGCGTGAGGCGTTCCTTGACCGTGACCGGCAGGTCGGTCTGGCTGTAGGAAACCGCGCGCAGGGCCTGGTACTGGTCGGGGTAGAGCACGGCGTTGTGCAGGATGACCTTGGGGTTGTTCTGGATCCGGGCCTGGAAGTAGGGGCGGTAGTCCCCCAGGGGCATCTCGTCGACGCTGCGCAGCAGGCGCACGTTGTCGCTCAGTTGCAGGGTGGCTTGGACGATCACCCCCAGGCCGCCGTAGCCGCCGATGGCGCCGTAGAACAGGTCGCTGTTGTGCTGCGGGCTGGCGTCCACCACTTGGCCGTCGGCCAGCACCAGCTTGATGGATTTCACCGAGCTCACCAGCGGGCCGTAGCCGATGTAGCGGCCATGGGCGTTGACGCTCAGGGCGCCGCCGACGGTGAAGTTGGCGTAGCTCTGCATGATGCTCACGGACAGGTCGTGGGGGTCGATGTAGTCCTGCACGGCGCGCCAGGTGATGCCCGGCTGCACGGTGATTTCCTTGCGTTCCTTGGAGAAGTCGAGCACCCGGTTGAAGCCGCGCATGTCGATCTGTAAGGCCTGTTCGGTGGCGGTCTGGCCGCCCATGCTGTAGCGCCCGCCGCCAATGGCGATGGGGCCGGGGTGCCCGGCCACCAGCTGGACGATCTGCTCCAGGCGGGTGGGGCGCACCACCTGGTCCACCACTATGGGGTTGAGCTGGGTGATGTCGTTGACGGTTTCTGCGGCGTGGGTGGTGAGTGCGCCGCCGAGTGCCGCGCATAAAAACAGGCCGATCGCGAATCTCATTCGCCGTGTCCATCCCTGGTGGTGGCGCGCCGCTGATGGGGGCGCAAGTGGCGGCAGAATAACGCCGCGACGGGTCCATGACCATGGGGGCAGCGCACCGGCTGCAAGGCCGGCATCGACCCGCGGGCCTGCCTTGCGCCTTAGAGCGCCGGCAGGCCCAGGGTGGCGGCGCAGTGCTCCAGGGAGCGCTGCTGGGTCTGGGCGTAGAGCTGCAGTTCGTCGAGGGTGGGGCGGCCCAGGGCGGCTTCGAACGCCTGGCGGTTGGATTGCCCGGCGTAGTGGCTCTGGCTGTCGTCCCCCAGGTTGGACTGGAAGATCCCGGCGGCGCTGACCGGCAGGAAATCTTCATACACCAGGGGTTCGGCGCTCAGGTGCCCGGCCGCCAGCAGCGCTGCCAGGGTGGTGGGCCGCTGGGGCTGGTTGCGCGCGGCCAGCCCGGTTTCGCTGACGAAGTAGCGAAAGTAGGCCAGGCCCTGTTCG
Organism: Pseudomonas sp. BIGb0176; assembly: GCF_024810175.1. Taxonomy (NCBI): domain Bacteria; kingdom Pseudomonadati; phylum Pseudomonadota; class Gammaproteobacteria; order Pseudomonadales; family Pseudomonadaceae; genus Pseudomonas; species Pseudomonas sp. BIGb0176. The sequence goes on along the minus strand of NZ_JANUEC010000001.1, from coordinate 2,256,354 downwards.
CGCATGGCTGGGTGGCTGTCGGGAAATTCCCTGAAGTGCTCTTGCATCAGTTGGTTGTAGCGTTGGGCATTGACTTCGTTGGGGAAGTCGCCCAGGGCGTCGCGGGCGGCGTTCAGCAGGCGGTCGTAGAGCTCGCGGCCCTTGGGGGTCAGCGCCGCGCCGCGCTGTTCGATCTCGCCGAAACGCGCGCTGTGGCTGCCCTGGCTCTGGGCCTGGTCGGTGAAGGCCACGGATTCCTCCAGGGCCTTGAAGCTGGTCTGGCGCAGCAGGATCGGGCATTCCCGGCGCGGCGGGCCTTCGATCACCGCCTTGGGGGTGATGCCGCGGGCAGGCATCAGCCGTTGCACTTCATCGATGTCCAGGGTACGCGGGGTCAGGTGGTTGATGTGCGGGCCCTTGAAGGCCACCACGTCGGCGATCAGCCGGTGCTGGGCGCTGAGGCTGGCGTACTGGGCGGCGGTCACCGTGGCGTGGTGGTGCCAGCGGAAGGTTTCCAGGGCCTGGCGGATAAAGCGCTCGGCGTCTTCGGCGTCCAGGCCTCCGGCAGCCTCGGCCTGCTGGATCAGTTCCAGCACCTGGGGGGTGAAGATCTGGCGCCGGGCCAGGACCTGTTCGGCAAAGCTGCGCAGCTCCGGGTTGTCGATCAGCTCCAGGCGCAGCAGCGAGGTGAAGACCCGGAACGGGCTGACTTGCAGGGCCGCTTCGTGCACCGCGCGAAAGGCCGTGGAATGCACCGGCACCCCGGCGGGGGTCAGGTCGTAGTAGCCCACCGGCTGCATGCCCATCACCGCGAACAGCCGGGCCAGGGTCGCCAGCTCGGCGGCGCTGCCGACGCGGATCGCGCCGTGGCGCTCCAGGTCCAGGCGCTGCAGTTCACCGCTGCTCTGCAGGTGCCGGGCAAGCGCCGGCTGCCGCTCCAGGACCTGGGCGTTGACTTCGGCCACCAGCTCCATCAGGGCGCCGTAGAGCGGCACCTCTTCGCGGTACATATCCGACATCGCCCGGGAAAATCCCTGGCGGATCAGGTCCGGGCTGACGAAGTGCTGGTTGCTCATGAACAGGCTTCCCGTGGCAGAGGGGCGAGGCGTGAAAGGGCGGGTCGGCCTCGATTCTGCTGGGCCTGCCCGAGGCTGACAAACGAAGTTTCCTCTGAACTTCATTCTGCAAATGAATGCATGAGCGGGCCGCTGTCAGTGCCGCTGGCGTTCCAGGAACTGCTGGTACAGCCGGGCACTGCGCACCGGGCGTTCGACCATGGGCATATGCCCGATGCCCTCCCAGAGTTGCACCTGGGCCTGGGGCAGGCCCTTGGCCCAGACCTGGGCGCTGCTGGGGTGCAGCAGGCGGTCCTCGCGGCCCCAGAGCAGCAGGGTCGGGGCCTGGATCTTCGCCAGCTCGGGCTCCATGGGCGGGCTGGCCTGGAGCTCGGCGAAGATCCGCGCCAGTTGCCCGCGGCGCGCCTGATAGCGTTCGGCGATGGCCGCCAGCACTGCTTCGGGCACCCAGGGCGGGGCGGCCATGGTCAGGCTGTAGAAGTGCTGGAAGTCGGCGCGGGAGCGGACCAGGAAGGGGTTCTTGCCCTGTTCCAGCAGGTGCTGCAGGTCGCTGGTCTCGGGGGCTTCGACGCCGGCCGGGTCGAACAGCGCCAGGCCGCTGATCCGTTGCGGGGCATGGGCGGCCAGCCAGGCGGCGATATAGCCGCCCATGGAGTTGCCGATCACCTGCACCCGCTGGATGCCGCAGGCGTCGAGCAAGCGCAAAAGGCGCTGGGCCTGGGCCGGAACGCGGTAGTCCTGGTGGGCGGCATAGGCGGTTTCGCCATGGCCGCCCAGGTCCGGGATCAGCAACCGGTAGTCGCGGTTGAAGTGCCGGGCAAAACGCAGCCAGATGCTCTTGTCCGCGCTCAGGCCGTGCAGCAACAGGATCACCGGCGCCTGGGCCGGGCCGCCCTGGTAGGTCATCAGGGTCTCTTCGCCGATCTGCACCGGGACTTTCTGCAGCCGGTACAGGCGTGCTTCCAGGGCCACGCTGGCGTCGTACAGCAGGTGGCCGATGCGCGGGTAGGTGCGGTAGCACCAGAGTGCGGCAAGGAGCAGCAGGACCAGGATCACCAGCATCGGCGGCCTCCAGGGGCAGGGTGGATCGGCTCAGGGGCGGCGCGCGTCGTGCTCGCCACTGCGAAGTCGGTTATCGGCCGCCCCTCAGTTATAGCCAAATATTCCCCACCTGCTGGCGCTGGCAGGCCGAAACTGGGCGTTGGCAGTGATGGCGCTTTGAAACGCGACTGATAGACTTTCACCGGTTGCTTGCCACCCGCTCGTTCCACCTTTACCCATTGCTGATCGGAGGCGACTTGCTCCCTGCGCAGGACACCAGAGGGAAGGGACTGTCATTGGCCAGGAGGCTTTATCGGTCACGGACCCTGGGCCTGGCCCTGGGGTTTTTCTGCGTGGCCGCGGGGATGGCGCCCCTGCAACCGGCGCCCTGGGTCTGGGGCTTCATGCTGTTCAATGCATTTGCCTGGCCGCACCTGGCCTACCAATGGGCGCGGCTGGCCCGGGTGCCGTTTCGTGCCGAGTACCGCAACCTGCTGGTGGATTCGCTGCTGGGGGGCTTCTGGGTCGGCGCCATGCACTTCAATCCGCTGCCGCTGGCCACCACCCTGGGGATGATGGCCATGAACAACATGGCCCTGGGCGGGTTACGTTTCTTCCTCGCCGGCAGTGCGGCCCAAGTGCTGGGCATGGGCGTTGCCCTGTGGCTGTTCGGGCCGGCGTTTGTCGCCCAGACCACCCCTGAGCAGGTGTATGCCTGCCTGCCGATGCTGACCCTGTACCCGCTGGCCCTGGGCTACATCTGCTATCAGCAGGCGGTGACCCTGGGCCGGCATAAGCGCGAGCTGCTGGCCCTGAGCCGCACCGACAGCCTGACCGGGCTGCTCAACCATGGCGCCTGGAAGGACCAGTTGGAGATCGAGTTCCAGCGCTGCAAGCGCCAGGCCCATGGTGGTGCCATCGCCCTGATCGACATCGACCACTTCAAGGCCATCAATGACACCTACGGCCATGTGGCCGGGGATGTGGTGCTGCGCCAGTTGAGCAAGCTGCTGCGGCAGAACCTGCGGGTCAGCGACCAGGCCGGGCGTTATGGCGGCGACGAGTTCTGCGTGATCCTGCCGGACGTGCCCCTGGCTCATGCCGCCGAACTGATGGAGGCCCTGCGCGGTCGTTTTGGGGCCCTGGGCTATGAACAGAGCCCGGCGCTGCAGGTCAGCCTGAGCATCGGCCTGGCGGCCTTCAACCCCCTGCACGACGACGCCATGGGCTGGCTCAACGATGCCGACCAGGCCCTGTATGCGGCCAAGACCTGCGGCCGCAACAACGTCACCTGCCACCCGCCGGAGCAGCCTTCCAGGCGTTTGCTCAACTCCCTGTAGCCGCTGTTCCTTGTGTCCCGCGAAGGCGTCTGTGGGTATGCCGCCGGGTCGGGGGTGTTCCCTTCGCCGGCAAGCCGGCTCCTACAGGGAGTGGGGTCAGTCGTGGGTGGGGTGCAGGCGCCGGGCCAGTTCCAGGGCGGTGCGGCCGCTGGCGATGCCCGGCACCAGTCGGGCGAAGGGGATGTCGATCAGTCGGTCTTCGCGCACTGCGCGCAATCGCGACAGCACAGGGTCGCTGTGCAGCAGCTGGCGTTTGCGCCGGGCCGGGGACCACAGGGCGTCGGCCAGGAGCATGGCGTCGGGGTCGTTGGCCAGCAGGGTCTCGCTGTCCACGGTCAGGCGCGGGCGGTCGATGGCGGCAAAGCTGTTGCGTGCACCGGCCGCTTGCAGCAGCACGCCGACAAACCCGCGCTGGCCCTGGCTGGCCAGGCCGTTGACTTCGCTGTCCAGGTAGAACACCGAAGGGGTCGGGCGCCCGCGGTACAGGGCCGCGGCGGCCTCCAGGTCGGCATCCATCTGGCCCACCAGTTGCTGCGCGCGGGCCTCCTGGCGCAGCAGTCGGCCCAGGGTCAGCAGGTCGCGGCGGATATGCCCGAAGTAGTCCTGGTCATGCCCGGCGCAGGCCGATTCCAGCAGGTAGCTGCCCACGCCTATGGCCCCCAGGCGTTGCCGGGAGCTGAAGTTTTCCGGGAAGGCCGAGGCGAAGCCGCCCACCACCAGGTCGGGTTTCAGGCTGTAGAGCACTTCTGCCGACGGGTACTGGCGGGCGATGACCGGCACGCCGTGGTAAAGCCCTTCGGCCTGGGCCTGGTCATCGTCGTCCAGATAGGCGACGCCGATCATCGACGGCCCGGCACCCAGGGCCAGCAGCAGGTCGGCGCTGTGCTGGTTGAGGGCGACGATGCGCTGGGGCGGGCCGTCCACCGTCCAGGTCCGGCCACAGTTCTGGTAGCTGTGCGCCAGGGCCGGCAGGGCCGCCAGCCACAGCAGCAGGCCGAGCAGTCTGCTAGGCATCCGCGGTTCCTCCGTAGGGCGCGGGAATCCGTAGATCCGCCACCGGTTCGCCCTGGACCAGGTGCTGCTGCACCAGGCGCAGCACCTCGCCGTCATCGCGCACCCGGTACCAGCAGCCGTCCGGGTGCACGGTGAGTACCGGCCCCAGGTTGCACGGGAACTGGCAGGCGGTGCGGGTCAGCAGCACGCCACCGGGCGTCTCCATGTGCTCCAGGCGCAGCAGTTCGCGGCGCAGGGTCTTCCACAGCGCCAGGGCGCCGCGCCGCACGCAGCGCGGGCCGGTGCACAGGAACACCTGGCGGGCATGGGGCGGCACCCGCGACCAGTCCGGGTCGCTCTGCACCGCGTTGACGTTGTCGCAGGCCAGGTGGCGCTCGCGCTGGCCGATGCTGGCGCAGGCCAGGGCCGCGTCCAGCCCGCGCCGGCCCAGGGCCTGGGCGGTGATCCACAGCCGCGGTGCCTGGGGGTGGGCCTGGGCCAGGCGCCCCAGCTCATCGCGCAGCCAGTCCAGGTAGGCACTGTCGGAGCTGGGTTCCAGGTCCACCACCAGCAGCTTCGCGCCGTCCTCGGGCAGGGCTTCGCCCAGCGCCGCCCAGAGGCTGTCGAAGCCGTCCAGGGTGTCGATCACCCGGGTGTCGGCGCCGTCGCCGCGCAGGGCCTCGAGCTCCTTGCGAAAGGCTTCGCCGAGGGCGCCGCCGTGCAGGCCGGGGCCGACGAACAGCACCCGTTGATAGTTCTCATGCATGTCGGTCGGCCTCAGAAGCGGTAGGTGTAGCGCACTTCGGTGGTGAAGGGGCGCCCCAGGTTGTCCACCGAGGGCGAGGTGCTGGTCATGCTGGTGCTGTAGTCGCGGTCGAACAGGTTCTCCACCAGTAGGCTCAGGCGGTGCTGCTGGGCCGTATCCAGGTAGCGATAGGCATCGGCGTCGACCACCGAATAGTGGCCGTAGTCGACGTTCTTCGGGCTGTCGATCTGGCCGATGTAGCGGACCGCGCCACCCACGCCCCACATCCGGTCCGGGGCTTCGAAGCCCAGCCGCGAACGGGCGAAGAAACCGGGGATGTTGCTCAGGGTCACGCCGTTGCGCGACTCCACCAGGTTGCGGGTCATGTCCGCCTGCAGGGTCCATTGCGGGCTGAACTGCCAGCGCCCGTCGAGTTCGATGCCGCGCACCTTGATCCGGCCCTGGCCGTTGCTCCAGACATCGTTGGCGTCGAGGGTGATCAGGTCGTCGATCTTGCGGTGGAAGGCGCTGACGCTGGTGTTGAATTCGCCGGCCAGCAGGCTGCCCTTGTAGTCCAGGCCGAGCTCGGCATTGAGGCTCTTTTCCGGCTTGAGGTCGGGGTTGCCTTTTTCGTAGTCCTCGTTGGCGTACAGCTGCTCGGCGTTGGGCAGCTTGAAGGCGCTGCCGTACTGGCCGCGCAGTTGCCAGTGGGGCGAGAGGTCGTAGAGCGAGGTGAGCATGCCCACGGTGGCGCTCTCGCCGCCGCTGATTTTCTCGTGGCGCACGCCCAGGCTCGGGTGCCAGTCGGGCAGGGTGTCGAACACCGGGCGCAGTTGGGTGTACAGGGCATTGGCCTGGGCCTGCTTGTTATCGATCTTCAGCACGTCGTCCTGGCCCTTGAACCACTGGTTGTCGGTGCCCAATACCAGCACGTGGCCGCCGTCCAGCTCGGCCTTGCCCTCGGCCTGCAGGCCCCAGTCGGTGAAGCCCCAGTAGTCGTTGTGGTTGCGCACCTTGAGGCTGGCGTCGTCGAGGCTGTCGATCCTGGTGTAGCGGGTGTCCCAGTCGTTGACATGGCCCTTGACGAAGTAGCTGAAGCCTTCGTCCAGGCGCTGCTCGAAGGTCGCGGTGGCGATCTGCTGGATGCGGTCGTTGGTGGTTTTCCGGTTGTTCACCGGGCGGGCGAAATCCAGGTTGGCGTCGCTGTACTGGTAGAACAGTTCCAGCCGCGAAGCGTCGCCAAGGCCCTGGATCGCCTTGGCGCCGAAGGTGGTCACTTCATAGCTGCGTTTCTTGTCCCGGGTGTTCGCGTTGTAGGCGCTGTTGCGAAATGGCTGGTAGCCATCGGAGACGTTGTGGCTGACATAGGCCAACAGCCCGAGCTCGCCCAGGCCGTTGCTGAGGATCTGCTCGGCGCGGGCGTCGCCGCTCCTGCCCATGAAACTGTCCAGGCCCAGGTTGACCTCGCCGGAGACGTCGCGGGTCTGCGGGCTGCGGGTGACGATGTTGATCACCCCGGACACCGCCTGTGTACCGAACAGCAGGCTCTGGCCACCCTTGAGCACCTCGATGCGCTCGATGGCGTTGGCCGGCAGGGTATCCAGGTACAGGCCGCCGTACAGGCGGTTGTTCAGGCGCACGCCGTCCAGCAGGATCAGGGTGTCGTCGTTGCGCCCGCCCAGCAGGGAGTAGGTGCCGTAGTCGAAGGGGCCATTCTTGGGCGCCACATACAGCCCCGGCACGTACATCTGCAGGACCCGGGTGATGTCGCTGCTAGGGCCGGCGCGTTCGATCTGCTGGCGGTCGATGATCTCCACCTTGCTGCCGTACCGGGCCATTTCGGCCACCGTGGTGGACTCCACCGAGGGGGCGGAAACAAATTGCCGGTCCAGCGTCAGGGGGCTGTCGTCCGCCAGCAGCAGGGGGCTGAACAGGCAGCCGAGCAGGGCGCCGCTCATGGTGCGGCCAGGTGCACGCCAGTCGCGTGCAGGCAAAGTGTCAGGTGTTGTCATTGTTGGTCTTCTCGAAAGTGTCTTCGGGAAGCACGCAGGAGAGGGTATCGGCCACGGGCACGCGACCATACCGGCCCATGCCCGCCCACCGCAGGATTGCCAAACAGACGTCACAGGCCGGTCTCCGGGCTTGCGAGTCTGGCGGCATTCGCCTTCCCATACCTTGGGTACAGTGGCCTGTTGAATGCAGCACTCGCTTACCGTTGCGGGGGCAGCACCGGACTTGCCCGAAAAGGGGCGCACCGGTTTCCCGTTTCACCTCCTGCACGGCGGCAGGAGGCACCTGAAACTGGGCGGCATATGAACATCCGCCCCGGCGTTCGTCAACGTTGCGCCTGCCGCCAGGTGTTACCGGATTCATCGCCCTGACGCCTCTGTAGCCGCTGCCGAGCCCACGAGGCTGCGCAAAGGCCCGCAGGGCCTTGCTTGGCAGTCTCATGTCGAGCACCTCAGCGGTCTTGAGATTTCGCGCCCCTGCGGGCCGTGCTTCCGAGCGCGGCCCGAGCCTGCGGCAGCGGCTACAGGAGCAGGGCGCTTTGCGGGGCCAGGTGCCGCTGTGCGTGCAGGGCCGTGCGTGACTCGCAGGCCAGCAGCGGCACCGCCCGTACCGAGTCGCCCGGCTGCAGTTGCAGGCGCTTGGCGGTCAGCCGGTCCACCAGCAGGCAACCCGAAACCAGGCGCCCGGGGGCGGCGGTGATGCGGCAGCTTTCCAGGCGCCGGTTGTGGATCAGCCACACCGGCGCCTGTGCGTCCGGAGTGCCCACCAGCAGGGGCAGTGTCTGGCTTTCGCGCACGCTGCGGATCTTCGCCACCTCGGCCTCGATCAGCGGCCCGCCATCGAAGATGTCGATGCAGCCCTGATGACTGAAGCCTTCGTCGCGCAGGATGCTCACCGCCTGTTCGGTGCTGGCGTGGGCCTGGCCGATGGCGGCCTGCGCCTGGGGGCTGAGCAGGCAGGTGTACAGCGGCTGGCGCGGCATCAGTTCGGCGATGAAGGATTTGCTGCCGTGGCTGGACAGGCGATTGGCCTGCTGGAAACCCATCTTGAAGAAGTGCCGCCCCAGGCTGTCCCAGAACGGCGAGCGGCCCTGGCTGTCGAGCTGGCCGCGCAGTTCGGCCACCAGTTTGTCGCCGAACAGCCGGGGGAATTCGGCGACAAACAGCAGGCGCGCGGTGGACAGCAGGCGGCCGGTGTAGCCCTGGCGGTGATCGCGGCGCAGGAACAGCGAGCACAGCAGCGACTGCCCGGTCATCTCGTTGCACAGGAACAGGGTCGGGATGTGCTTTTCGATGCCCAGCACCGGGGCGCTGCCGTGGGTGGTGCCGACCCGGTAGTTGTAGCAGGGCTCGCGCAGGCCGATGGCGCCGCTCAGGCCGCAGACCCCGATCACCTGCTGCTCGTCATCTTCCATGACGAACAGGTAGTCGGCATCGGCCCGCTCCACCTGGTTGGCGAAGGCTCGCTGCGCCCAGCGCACCCGATGGGCCAGGCGCTCGGGGTCGGTGGACAGGTTGTTCAGTTCGCGACAGCTGCCTTCGAGCAGGCTCAAGACCGCCGGCAGATCGGTGACGCGGATCGGACGGACGATCATTGGCGGGCTCCTGGCAATGACGCCGGGCAGGGGGGCAACAGGGGCCGGTTCATAAGGCAACGCTCCGTACCGGCTCGCCCGGCGCCAGTTGCAGGGCCTGGAACATGGCCGGGTCGAGGCCGATTTCAGCGCCCGGGGCGGTGTCCAGCGCCGCGACTATGGCGCGAAAGCCCTGCAGCCGCTCGTTGCTCAGCAGCCACCGCTGGCCCTGGCCGCTCTGGGGGCTGGGGTAACTGGTGGCGACCCGGCTCTGGGCGATCGAGCGCAGTTGGTGGCTGCGCCCCTGCAGGGTCGGCCCGGCATCGAACAGGTCGACGTACTGGGTCGGCGCGAAGCCTTCGTCGATCAGGATCTGGCAGGCCTCCCGGGCATCCGGGTGAACCTGGCCGATGCAGTCCTGGGCCGCCTGCGCCAGCATCGGGATGTACAGCGGGTACTGGGGCATCAGTTCGGCGAGAAAGCCGCGGCCCTGCAGGGCGCACAGGCGCTCGGCCTCGACATAGGGCAGGTCGAAGAAGTGCTGGCCCACGGCTTGCCAGAACGGCGACTCGCCGTTGGCGTCGCTATAGCCGACGATCTCGCTGATGCAGCTGTCGGCGAAGCGCTGGGGGTGGGCGGCGATGAACAGCAACCGCCCGCGGGAGGTGAGCTGGGCCAGTGGCGTACCGCCCAGCGGCGGGTCGACATGGAAGCTGCGCAGCAGGGTCTGTTCGCTGAGGTCGTGGCACAGCGACAGGGTGGGCACCCCGTGCTGGATGTTCAGCTCCCGGGAACTGCTGATGAACGGGCGGTTGCGCAGGCTGTAGAACGGGCTGGCAAAACCGGCAGTGGCGAGGATGTCCGAGCAGCCGCGCAACTGGCCGCTGTCGAGGTCCTCGAGCACCAGGAAATAGTTCTCCGGGCCCTGGCTGGCCTCGCTCTTGGCGAAGGAGGCCTGGGAGTCGAGGATCTTGTCCTGCAGGCAGGTTTCGTCAGCCACCAGGGAGGTGACGCCCAGCAGGCGTTCGCGGGCCAGGCGCCGCAGTTGGGGCAGATCGGATAACGCCACCGGACGCAAGGCCAGCATGGGTGTACTCCTGTATCAAGGGCCGCTTGCCCCGGGGGGCAGGCACTGGCCAGACATCACTGTCGGTTACCACGCAGTTCCATGGCCGCGGCATCCGGCGGCCAGTCCCCGGGCCGCTCTTGCTGGCAGCGCCGGGGTTGGCGCGACGCCCTGGGGCGCCGCGCGGGTGCAACTAGTGCTTGAGCGGGTCGGGCAGGGCGGCGCCGCTGCCCAGCTTGTTCAGCAGGAACAGGTAGACCAGCCCGGCAAGGATCCAGATGGCGCCGAGTTTCTGCGCATCCACGCCCATGTTGTACATGATGGCGCTGACGATCACGAAGCCGATTACCGGGCAGATCAGGTGGCGCACCACCTGGCCGGACTTCTGCCGGCGCCAGTAGAAATTGATCACGGTGATGTGCAGCAGCATGAAGCCGCTCAGGGCGCCGAAGTTGACCAGGGAGGTCAGGGTGTCCACCGAGTTGATGAACAGGTAGCAGATCAGCAGCGACAGCACCGCCACCAGGTAGATGCTGATGTGCGGGGTGTTGTGCTTGGGGTGGACCTTGGCCAGCACCTTAGGCAGCTTGCCGTCGCGGGCCATGCCGAACAGCAGGCGCGATACCGCGGCCTGCGAGGTGATGGCCACCGCCACGCCCCAGGCCAGCGCGGTGGCCACTCCGGTGAGGGTCGCCAGCCAGCTGCCGGCGGCCAGTTCGGCGATTTCATAGAAGGCGGTGTCGGCGGACTTGAAGCCCATGCCGGCGGCCAGGTCGGTGGCGATCCAGGTCTGTACCACGAAGATCGCGCCCATCACCACCAGGGTGATCAGCGCGGCGCGGCCGACGCTGCGGCCCGGGTCGCCCTTGACCTCTTCGGCGAGCGTGGAGATGGCATCGAAGCCGAGGAACGACAGCACCGCGATGGACACGCCCTGCATCAGCATGCCGAAGTGGAAGTTCTCCGGGTTGTACAGCGGCGCCAGGGTCAGCTGGCCGTTGCCGGCGCCACCGTGCAGGGCATTCCAGGCGTAGAACAGGAAGATCCCCAGGACCGCCAGTTGCGCGAGCAGGAACAGGATGTTCATCCGCGCGGTGAAGGTGATACCGCGCAGGTTGACGAAGGTGGCGCTGACCAGGAACGCCAGGATGAAGCCGACCTTGGGCACTTCCGGGTACAGGTGGTTGAGCGCCATGGCCGCGTAGACGTAGAGCAGCGGCGGGATCAGCAGGTAGTCCAGGAGCATCAGCCAGCCGGCAAGAAAGCCCACATGGGGGTTGAGGCCGCGCTGGGCGTAGGAATACACCGAACCGGCGATGGGAAAGGCGCGGGCCATGGCGCCGTAGCTCAGGGCGGTGAAGACCATCGCCACCATGCCGATGATGTAGGCCAGGGGCACCATGCCCGGGGCTTCCTGGTTGACGTAGCCGTAGACCCCGAACGGGGCGATGGGAATCATGAAAATCATCCCGTAGACCACCAGGTCACGCAGGCTCAGCCCGCGCTTGAGTTCCTGTTTGTAGCCGAATTCTTCAATCTCCATGAAGCCGTTCTCCTTGAGCCTGTGTAAGTGGGTAAAGGCGGGGCCCTGCGGGTCGTCATTGACACCTCGGGCCGCGCTTTCGTGTTTGAACCTGGCAGGGTTTAAAGACACACCACAGCGGTTTTTCTAGTTGTTGTACCGGTCCTGCAAACAGCGTTTTGGCGCGCCGGGTGAGTCCTTCGGGGCGCGCCGGTGAAACCTTCCTCTCGCCGCGGCTACAGCAGCGGCGCCAGTGTATCGCTCCAGTGCTGCACCGCTTCAGGGGTACGCAGCAGATCGTTGCGCACCTCGATCAATACCGACGCCAGGCCACGGGCGTCGCCGTGCACCGGCACGGTCATGTCGCTCAACGGATCGATCTCGTAGGGCTGGTTGCCCGCCACCTTGATCGGCAGCCTCCACAGCCCTTCGAGGATCCGCGCCGCGTAGTCGGTGGCGCTGCCATACAGCACGCCGATTTCCAGCGCGCGCGGCTGCCCGTAGTAGACCGGGGTGAAGCTGTGGATCCCCACCACCCGCACTTCACGGCCCTGGGCCAGGCGCCGGTCGATGATCCTTTGCAGGCGCTGGTGAAACGGCGTGAACAGCTGCTGGCGGCGGTACTCGCGAGTGGCCTCGTCCAGCTGCTGGTTGCCCGGCACCTGATAGATCTCGCTTTGCAGCGGGATGCTGTCGGGGGCGTGGCGCGGCCGGTTGAGGTCGATCAGCAGGCGCGAGTAATTGGCCGCGATCAGGGTCGCGCCCAGGGCCTGGGACAGGCTTTGGGCCAGTTCCAGGGCGCCCGGGTCCCAGGCGATGTGTTCGCGGGCCGCCAGCGGGTCCAGGCCCAGGTCGTGCAGGGCCGGTGGAATGTAGTGGCTGGCGTGTTCGCACACCAGAATCAGCGGGTGCTCGGAGTCTTCACGGATCAGGCGGTAGGCCGGCTCGGTGTAGAACCCCAGCTCGGCGGATTTAGTACAGGTGTCCATAGTGCTCACAGAGTTGGGCAGCGGTCAGGTGCTCGGTCAGGGACACTTCCTTTTGTTTGACGGCGAAGTAGGTGGCCAGCAGGTCCTGGGGCAGGAACTGCAGCAGTTCAGTGTTGCCGCGCAGGCATTCCAGGGCCTGGGGCAGGGAGCCCGGCAGCGGCACGATGCCACTGGCCAGGCGTTGCTCGGCGCTCAGGTCCGAGGGGGCCTTGTCGGTCACCGCATTGAGCACCCGTTGCTGTTCGAGGCCCAGGCGCCCGGCCATCAGGATGACCGCCATGGCCAGGTGCGGCGAGGCGGTGGCATCCAAGGCGCGGAATTCCAGGTTGTACTGCGGCGCCACCGGCTTGCCGCCCAGGCTCAGGGTCGGGCAGATACGCAGCGAGGCTTCGCGGTTGCGCAGGCCCAGGCAGGCATAGGAGGCGCTCCAGTGATGGGGCTGCAGGCGCTGGTAGGAAATCGGCGTCGGCGCGGTGAAGGCGCACAGCGCCGGCAGGTGCCTGAGCACCCCGGCGGCCCAGTGCTGGCCCAGGCTCGACAGGTCGTCGCCACTCACCGCGTGGGGGTCGTAGAGCAGTGGCTCGCCGTCCAGGTTTTGCAGGCTCAGGTGCAGGTGCACCCCGTTGCACACCGCGTCGTCGGCAGTCTTGGGCGCGAAGCTGACCCGGTGCCCCAGTTGCCGGGCGATTTCCCGGGTGATCTCGCGCACGTTCACCGCCCGGTCGGCAGCGGCCAGGCCCTGGGTCGGCCGGCAGGTGATCTCGTACTGCTGCTTGCCGTATTCGGGGAGGAACATTTCCGGTTCGGCGCCGGCGGCTCGCAACGCCGCCAGCAGCCAGCCACCGAAGGCCGCGCCCTGGCGCTGGGCTTCCAGGGAGAAGGCCAGGTGCTCGCGCTGGCCGGTGCCGGTGTCGAGGTTGAATTCATGCTCGAAGGCCGCGGTGATCTGGATGCCCAGCTCGCGGTAGCGCTCGATTTCCTTGCGCAGCAGGGTGCGCGGGCAGGCCGCCCAGGGCGTGCCGTCGGTCTCGCAGATGTCGGCGTGGATGAAATCCAGCGGCGCCGCGCTGGCATCCGGCCCGGCGCCGACACTGACCCGGCTGTCCAGGTCGGGGATCAGTCGCAGGTCGCCATAGGCGCCCCAGGGGTTGTCCTCGGCGATCAGGTCCTGGGGCGTCAGCGCGCTGTTGGCCGGCACCCAGCCGCAGCCGCCGACCTTGTAGCGCTCCAGTTCGTCGCTGGGAAAGGAGCGGCCACGGGTGACGCCGATCAGGTCGGTGGTGACGATGCTGGTCATGGCCACCGGGGTCAGGGCCTCGATGCCCTGGCCCCGGCTCATCCGCGGATCTCCCGCAGGCGGCCGAGCACGGTGTCGGTGTCGGTGATCCAGCAGTAGCCCTTGATTGCGTTGAGGCAGGCCTGGTGCCGGGTATCGCCGTAGGTGGCGCAGGCATCTTCCACCAGGGTCACCAGGTAGCCGCGGTCGGCGGCGTCGCGCACGGCCATGTCCACGCACTGGTCGGTGACGATCCCGGCGATGATCAGGTGGCGGGTTTCCAGGTTGCGCAGCACGTAGTCGATGTTGGTGGAGTTGAACACCCCGGAGGAGGTCTTGGGCAGCACGATCTCGTTTTCCACCGGCTCGAGCTCGGCAATGATCGCCGCCTGGGGGCTGCCCTTGGGCAGGTGCATGTCCGACAGCTTGTGGTCCAGGGAGCGGTCACGGCCATCGGCGGTCAGGCTTTCGATAATGGTGTGCAGCACGTTCTGCCGCGCCTCGCGCACCGCCGCCAGCAGCCGTTGCTGGTTGGGGATCACCCGCTCTCGTGCGCGCTTGAGAAAGGCCTCGCCCTCGGGCCCTTGCAGGTGCGGGTCGAACTGCGGTTCAAGCCACGCCCGCTGCATGTCCACCAGCAGCAGGGCGGTGTGGTCGACGACGAAGGGCAGGTCCCGGGGCGAACGGTGGGGCAGGCTGAACATCCTTATTTTTCCTCCAGCACATGGGTAGCAAATTCCGCCCGCAGGGCATCGATGCCCTCCAGGCGTTGATCAAGATGAGGGCTGCGCGGGGTCAGGCAGGCGACCAGCGCCTCGACCTGGGCCAGCGCCGGCACCAGGGTGTCGAATGGCGACAAGGATTCCACCGGTGCACTGATGACCAGGTCCGCCAGCTCCCGCAGCGGCGAGGCATAGATATCGGTGAACAGCACCACCCGGGCGTTGCGTGCCTTGACCGCACTGGCCACGCGCATGGCCTGGGACTGGTAGCGGCGGTAGTCGAACAGCAGCACCAGGTCCTGGCGCTGGACATCGAACAGGCGGTCCGGCAGTTGGGCGTTGTCGTCAAGGAAGAAACAGCCCGGGCGCATCAGCCGCAGGTGGTTGAACAGGTAGAGGGCGAGGAAGCTGCTGAAGCGGCCGCCGAAGCAGTACACCGAATGCCGGCTGTCCAGCAGCCAGTCCATGAGCACGCGGATATCTTCGGGCTGGGTCAGGGCCTGGGTGTCCTGCAGTACGCGCTGGCTGTCGGCCAGGTAGCGGCCCCAGGTATCGCCCTGGGCCACTTGCGAACGCGGGCGCAGCAGGGTGCTGGGGGAGCGCAGGCGGTCATCCATGTCACTGAGCAGGGCTTCCTGGAATTCGCCGTAGCCGCTGAAACCGAGCTTCTTCACCAGGCGCACGATGGTCGGATCGCTGACCCCGGCGTGTTCCGCCAGGCGTGACATCGGCCCCAGCCCGTTGCGCGGGTAGTGATCGAGCAGGGCCCGCACGACCTTGCGCTCGGAGGGCGTGAGGTCGAGGGCGGGGTCGGTGATCAGGTCTCTGAGAGAGGGCATCGGGGTGCCTTGGAAGTGATGTCGTTTTTATTTCATAAAATGGCGAAATGGATATTTATGTAATAGACGCTACATGTCTAGTGAATTTTCCTCTGATATCAAATTGCCCTGAAATGGGGCGGTTTCAGGTGGGAATCTGTTGTTGGCGGGGCGGGAAGCCACGGTGCGGGACGTAGGGGAGCGATCGCAACAGGGTCTGGCTTACGCCGAGCAGGCCGAATACAGTGGCGCGACCGCACCGGACAGGCACCGGCGTGCTGTTTTGCAATGAACCTTGGAGGCGGTTGCAGCAAAGATGTTGCATCTGCCCGGCCCGTGTAGGTTTGCCAATCGATAACGCCAGAGTAAACACCGTGCAGGCCACCCGTCTGACCCTGATCTGCCATGCCCGCACCGCCGCCCAGAAGCTGGCGCGTTTTCCCCGGGACGAACCCCTGGAGCTGGACTGGCAAGCCCAGGCCCTGAGCCGCGCCGGTGATTTCAAGCGCAGCGTCCGGGTGCTGTGCGGGCCCGAGTTGCGCACCCGCCAGAGCGCCCAGCTGTTCAGCGCCGAGCATGAGGTGCAGGACGCCTTGCGTGACTGTGATTTCGGCGCCTGGCAGGGGCTGCGCATCGATGAACTGCAAGAGCGTGAACCCGAGGCGCTGCAGGCCTGGCTCAAGGACCCGCAGCTGGCGCCACCGGGAGGCGAATCCCTGGCCCAGTTGTGCCAGCGCGTGGCGCAATGGCTGGAGGTCATGGCGCAGCGCCCGGGCCACTGGCTGGCGGTGACCCATCCCTTCGTCATCCGCGCTGTGCTGGTGCAGGTGCTGCAGGCGCCGCTGGCCAGCTTCAACCAGATCGACATCGAGTCCCTGTCCCGGCTCGACCTGAGCCACGCCGGCCGCTGGCGCCTGCGCCTGCCCGGCCCCCCGACGCCATCCCGGTAGCCGCTGCCGAGCCCGCGAGGTTGCGCAAAGGCCCCGGGGGGCTTGCCTGGCCATCTCCCGCCGGACATGCGACGGCCTCCAGGCCAGCATCGCCGCGCCGATGCCCGCCGCCCCAGGGGGCCACAGAAGCATTTCTCATCAGGCCAAAGCGCCGCATACTGGCCCGCTGGCAAAACAGCGAGAGCAAGCCCATGAAAACCCTCCTGGTGATCGGCATCGGCGCCGGCAACCCCGACTACATCACGATCCAGGCGATCAAGGCGCTGAACCGCAGCGACGTGGTGTTCCTCATGGACAAGGGGCCGAGCAAGGATTCCCTGATCGACCTGCGGCGCGAGCTGTGCGAGCGCTACCTCACCGAGCGGCCCTTTCGTTACGTCGAGGCGCAGAACCCCGAGCGCGAGCGCGGCGACGTGGACTACCAGGCCAGTGTGCAGACCCTGAACCGCGACAAGCAGCAGGTCTTCGAGCGGCTGATCAACCAGGAACTGGCGGACGGTGAAACCGGCGCTTTTCTGGCCTGGGGCGATCCGGCGCTGTACGACAGCACCCTGCGCATCCTGCAGCAGATCCTGGCCAGCGGCGCGGCGTCGTTCGAGTACGAAGTGATCCCCGGCGTCACCAGTGTCCAGGCCCTGACGGCCCGGCACAAAGTGCCGCTGAACCGCATTGGCCGCTCCGTGGAAATCACCACCGGACGCCGCCTGGCAGCGGGGCAGGCCGGTTCCGCCGACAGCCTGGTGGTGATGCTCGACGCCGAGGACTCCTACCGCCACCTGCGCAACCAGGGCCTGGACATCTACTGGGGGGCCTACCTGGGCACCGCGGATGAAATCCTCATCAGCGGCCCCTTGGACCAGGTGGCCGATGAAATCCGTCGTGTGCGCCTGCAGGCCCGCCAGACCCATGGCTGGATCATGGACACCTACCTGCTGCGCAAACCCCAGGACTGACGCCCCGCCGGACCCGCGTCGACCGATTGCATCCCGCTCCTGCACGTCTCTTCTGCAGGAGCGGGCTTGCCCGCGAAAGCGCCGGGATGGACGCCGCCGGACCCGCGTCGCCCCCTTCGCCGGTAAGCTGGCTCCTACGTCCCCTTCCTGCATTAATCTTCTGTAGGAGCGGGCTTGCCCGCGAAAGCGTCGGGATGGACGCCGCCGGACCCGCGTCGCCCCCTTCGCCGGCAAGCCGGCTCCTACATCCCCTTCCTGCATTAATCTTCTGTAGGAGCGGGCTTGCCCGCGAAAGCGCCGGGATGGACGCCGCCTGACCCGCGTCGCCCCCTTCGCCGGCAAGCCGGCTCCTACGGGCGCGGTGGTGTGGTGCTTTCCAGGCCGCGGCCGAAGCGTTCGCGGTACACCGACGGCGGTACGCCCACCAGGCCGCGAAAAGCCACGCGAAAGCTCTCCACCGAGCGATAACCGCAGCGCAGGGCAATGCTTTCGGTACTCTCGCTGCCGCTTTCCAGCAGTTCCCTGGCCCGGGCCAGCCGTTCATGCTGCAGCCAGGCCTTGGGCGAGGCGCCAGTGGCGTCGTGGAAGCGCCGCAGGAAGGTGCGTTCGCTCATCAGCGCCCGGGCCGCCAGTTCGCTCACGCTCAGCGGTTGATGCAGACGCTCCCGGGCCCATTGCATGACTCGCGACAGGTCGCTGCGCGGGGTCCGGCTGACCGGTGCGGGAATGAACTGCGCCTGGCCGCCGGTGCGTTGCGGCGACATCACCAGGCGCCGGGCCACGCTGTTGGCCACCTGAGTGCCGAAATCCCGGGCCACCAGGTGCAGGCAGGCATCGATACCGGCGGCGCTGCCAGCGGAAGTGATCAGCTGCCCGGCATCGACATAGAGCACATCCGGGTCCACCCGGATATTCGGGAAACCCTCGGCCAGCTCGCGGGCGTAGCGCCAGTGAGTGGTGGCGCTACAACCATCCAGCAGCCCGGTCGCCGCCAGAACGAACACCCCGGAGCAGATCGACAGCAGCCGCGCACCGCGTTGGTGGGCCTGGCGCAGCGCTTCCAGCAACTTCGGCGGCGGCGCCTGCTCGCGGCTGCGCCAGCCGGGAATGATGATGGTCCGCGCCTGCTCCAGCAGCTCCAGGCCCCCGTCGGCCAGCACCTGGATCCCGCCCAGGGCACGCATCGGGCCGGGGTCCACGGCGGCGATGGTTTGCCGGTACCAGGGGAAATCGAACTCCGGCCGGGCCAGGCCGAAAATCTCCACTGCAATGCCGAACTCGAAGGTGCAAAGGCCGTCGTAGGCGAGAATCGCCACCAGGCCAGGGTGATTGTGCATTTGGCGGAAAGTTACCAGTCAGTGTCTGGGTCGCCACTTTAGCGTGGTGGGGCAGGGCCTATAAAGTCCTTCCCACCTTAATCGCAAGTTTCTGGAGATGCCTATGACCAGCCTGGTCCGCAGCACTGCCGCCGCCCCTTCGGCCGTTGCCCTTATGCATTTTTGCAACCGCCTGACCTTTGAAACCGACTGTTCCGACGTCCACAGCAGCCAGGAGGCCGGTGAAGTGGATTTTGTCCTGGTGGATGTGCGTGGCCCCGAAGCCTTTGCCCGTGGCCATGTCCCCGGCGCGATCAATCTGCCCGGGCGCTTGCTCACCGCCGAACACCTGGCCGGTTATCCTCGCGACACCCTGTTCGTGGTGTATTGCGCCGGCCCTCACTGCAATGGCGCGAACAAGGCGGCGGTCAAGCTGGCGGCCCTGGAATACTCGGTCAAGGAGATGATCGGCGGTGTCACCGGCTGGCTCGATGAGGGCTTCCAGCTCAGCACCGGGCAACCGCGCCGCGAGGGAGCGGATCTGTCCTGCGCCTGCTGAAGGGCTGACTCCGCTGGTAGCGGCCTTGGGCTGCGGCTAGCGGGGATGTGTCGGTAAAAATGGCCCGTTCTGAGGCGAACGTCGGGATTTTCAGGGACAAACGCATCATGTCGGGGCGAGGGAGGAGGTAGAGGATCGCGGGCGCATATTTTTTATAAGTATTTGTCGCATAAACACAATTTGCATCCCGGGAGCCGCTCTAGACTGCTGGCCACTTCGATTTGCCCCCCAATCGAAACCAGCCAATAAAAGCCTCCGTCTCCTGGAGTTATAAATGAACAAGTTTGCGCTGTTCGGTGCCCTGGCACTGTCGCTGTTTTCCTTTACCGCTTCGGCCGACGAGGCCAAGCCGATCCGTATCGGTATCGAAGCCGGCTACCCGCCGTTCTCGATGAAGACCCCCGACGGCAAGCTCACCGGTTTCGATGTCGACCTGGGCAACGCCCTGTGCGAGCAGATGCAGGCCAAGTGCACCTGGGTCGAGCAGGAGTTCGACGGCCTGATCCCGGCGCTGAAAGTGAAGAAGATCGACGCCATCCTGTCGTCCATGACCATCACCGACGACCGCAAGAAGAACGTCGATTTCACCATCAAGTACTACCACACCCCGGCGCGCTTCGTGATGAAGGCCGGCACCAGCATCAAGGACCCGCTGACCGAGCTCAAGGGCAAGAAGGTCGGTGTGCTGCGGGCCAGTACCCATGACCGCTTCGCCACCGAAGTGCTGGTGCCGGCGGGCATCGACCTGGTGCGCTACGGCTCCCAGCAGGAAGCCAACCTGGACATGGTCTCCGGCCGCGTCGACGCGCTGCTGGCGGATTCGGTGAACCTCGACGATGGCTTCCTGAAAACCGACGCCGGCAAGGGCTTCGCCTTCGTGGGCCCTGAGTACAACGATCCGAAATACTTCGGCGGCGGTGCCGGCATTGCCGTGCGCAAGGGGGATCAGGAACTGGCCGGGAAATTCAACAAGGCCATCACCGAGATCCGTGCCAACGGCAAGTACAAGCAAGTGCAGGACAAGTACTTCGATTTCGACGTCTACGGCGAGTAAGCCCGGGCGTTGAAAAAGGTGGTTGCCGGGGGCCGGCAGCCACCTTTTTTGTGCGCCACTGTTTTATTCTGCGCCACGCCTTTTTCTGATCTCCGGAGTTGCCATGCAACGCATCGACCATTCCTTGCCCTGGGGCCACCTGGGCACCCAGCGCCAGCTCAGTGTGTTCCGCTTTGGCAGCGGCCCGCGCAAGGTGTACATCCAGGCCAGCCTGCACGCCGACGAACTGCCCGGCATGCGCACTGCCTGGGAGCTCAAGCAGCGCCTGGCGCAGCTGGAGAACCAGGGGCGCCTGCAGGCAGTGGTCGAGCTGGTGCCGGTGGCCAATCCCATCGGCCTCGACCAGCAGGTGCAGGGCAGCCACCTGGGGCGTTTCGAGCTGGGCAGCGGCAAGAATTTCAATCGCGCCTTCGTCGAGCTCAGCGGCCCGGTGGGCGACTTGATCGGCAAGCAACTGGGGGACGACGCCACGGCCAATATCGCCCTGATCCGCCGTGCCATGGTCCAGGTGCTGGATGAGCTGCCAGCGGCTGATTCGCAGCTGCAAGCCCTGCATCGCTTGCTGTTGCGCCATGCCTGCGACGCCGACATCACCCTCGACCTGCATTGCGATTTCGAAGCGGCGATCCACCTCTATGCCTTGCCCCAGCACTGGCCTCGCTGGCAATCCCTGGCGGCGCGGCTCAAGGCCGGGGTGGCGCTGTTGTGCGAAGACTCCGGCGGCAGCTCTTTCGACGAATCCTGTTCCGCGCCCTGGCTGCGCCTGGCCCGGGACTTTCCGCGGGCGGCGATTCCCCCGGCAAACCTGGCCGCCACCCTGGAGCTGGGCAGCATGGGCGACACCCGGGTGCAGCAGTCCCGGGCCAACTGCGAAGCCATCCTGGGGTTTCTCGCCGAACAGGGGCTGATCAGCGGCGAGTGGCCGGCCGCTCCGCAGCAGTGCTGTGAAGGCATGCCCTTCGAAGGCACCCAGTACCTGTTCGCCCCCCACCATGGCGTGGTCAGTTTCCTGCGCGATGCCGGAGAGTGGGTGGAGCGTGGCGATGCGTTGTTCGAAGTGGTGGACCCCTTGAGCGATCGCGTCAGCACCGTGTGTGCCGGCACCAGCGGCGTGCTCTTTGCCCTGGACCGTGGGCGCTACACCCAGCCGGGCATCTGGCTGGCCAAGGTAGCCGGCCGCGAGGCGATTCGTGAAGGCAAGCTGATCAACGACTGAACCGCCACCGCAGGGGTCGATCGGGCGTTGGCTGGCCAGCGCAAGCTACAGCGCGCCCACCCCTTGATCCGGCGTCACGCCCTGCGCCGGCCAGCCGGCTCCTATGACAGATGTGCCCATGCCCCGAGTGTCGCTGTGCATCCGCCTGCTGTTCGCCCTGTGTCTGCTGGCGGCGACGTTCAATCACCTGCGCGCCGCCTTCGAGCATGGCCTGCTCTGGGATTATGGCTACGGCGCCGCCACGCCCCTGGCCAGCCGGGCCTTCTGGGGCTCCCTGACGCTGTTCGATCCGCTGGCGGCGCTGCTGCTGTTGGTGCGCCCGCGCTGGGGCCTGCTGCTGACCCTGGCAATCATCCTGCTGGATGTGCTGCACAACAGCCTCTACGTGGCGGCCCATGGCCAGTGGCTGGAGACCTTCTACCTGTCCCAGGTGGGGTTTGCACTGGCGGTGCTGCTGTGCTTGCCGCTGGCCTGGCGCGGGCTGGGCAGATGAACGCTCGGGGCTGGCAGTGCTAGGCTCTGGCGACCCGTTTTTACCCCTTCAAGGAGCTACACATGATCCGCTACCTGGCGCTGTTGGCGCTGCTGGCCGCGCCTTGGGTGCAGGCCGCCGATGCACTGCACGATGACCTGCCGCTCAAGTACCTGGAGCAGGCCCCGGCCGAGCCGCGCAACCAGCCGCTGGTGATTTTCCTGCATGGCTACGGCAGCAACGAGGCCGACCTGTTCGGCCTTCGCCAGCGCCTGCCGGCGAGCTACACCTATGTGTCGGTGCGGGCACCGCAGACCCTGGAGGAGGGCAGCTACCAGTGGTTCCACCGCAAGGGCCAGGGCCCCTACGACGGTGTGACCAGCGAGCTGGCCAGCGGCGCCGAGCTGATCGGCCAGTTTGTCCGCGCGGCGCTGGCCAAGTACCAGACCCAGCCGGACAAGGTGGTGCTGGTGGGGTTCAGCCAGGGCGCGGTGATGGCCTATGAAGTGGGCCTGCGCCATCCGCAGTCGGTGCGGGGCATCGCCGCCTTGAGCGGGAAGATCCTGCCGGTGCTGGCAGCGCAGGTGAAGAACAACCCGAGCCTGCAGCGCCTGGGCATCTTCATCGGCCATGGCACCCTTGACCAGCGCCTGCCCTACAGCGATGCGGTGGATGCCCAGCGCTTGCTGCAGGGGTTGTCACTGCAACCGCAGTTCCATGCCTACCCGGGCCTGGGGCACAGCATCAGCGACGCCGAGATCGACGACCTCAAGGGCTGGCTGCAGGGGCTCAACCCCTGAGCCGGCACGGGGTCTACTGACCGAGGATCTGCTTCATCAGCGCGGTGTGGCCGGCCTTGTCGGTGGCCCGGGAAATTATCTGGATCACCGCCATGCGTGTGCCGGAGCCGGCAATCAGGGTGGAGTTCAGGGTCAGGCCGCCGCCCATGGTGGCGGTGCTGTCGATCTGGCGCACGCCAAGGCCCTTGAGGGTCATGTTCTTTTCGCTCTGCTTGCTGAAATCCGGCAGCGCCGCGGCCTGTTGCGCGAGAAAGCCGCTGACCGCGTCATCGAGAAAGGCGGCGTCGTTGTCCTGGACCTTGGCCCCATGGGGAATGGTGTTCTGCGCCGCGATCACCACGGTACGGGTGGTGGCGTTGGAATACAGGGTGCCGCTGGCGCCCTCGGTGCCATTGGCCTCGCTGCCGGCCGGCAGTACCGAAGCGCTGAACCCCTTGGGCAGGGTGAAGGTGAGCTTGCCGTCGAGGACTGCGACCTTCTCCCCCGAGGCCTGCCTGGCCGCGGATTTGCTGGCGGCGACCGCGTTCAGCGCGCCCAGGCCCGCTACGGTGGCGAACACCAGGACCAGGGCTTTTCTAGCGAAAGATGACATGCGCAATCTCCGGGCAGTGATCAAAGGCGCGCATCATCCCACGGCCGTTGCGGCCTGCTCCACAAGGATTTTTCAGCGCGGCTCCGATGACGGCCAGCCAAGGCTTGTAGGAGCTGGCTGGCCAGCGAAAACTTCCGCCAGCCCGGTGCAAGACTCAAGGGCCCCTGTGCCGGCCAGCCGGCTCCTGCACAGTGGCTCGCAACAGCCGCTTGCTCAGCCCCAGGACCAGCATCGACGCTGCCAGCGCCACCGCGAAGGCGAGCATGCCCAGCGGGGGCAGGGCCAGTGCCAGGGCCAGGCAGAAGGCGGCGAAGGCGTACAGGCCGGTGGTCAGGGAGCGCAGCAGGACAGTGGTGAAGGCCACGCCACGACTCTGATGGGAGAACACCGCAAGGACGCTGCCAAGCACCGGGAACACCGCGAGCATGCCGCTCCAGCGTTCGCCGACGGTGCTGGCCAACAGGGTCACGGCCAGGGTCAACAGGGCCCCGGCGAGCATCCGGTAGGGCAGTTTGTCGGAGCGCGGCCCAGGGCTGGCGGGCAGTTCGCCCACCGGCGGAAACAGCCGTGGGGCCAGGAGCAGGGCGCTGGCGGCGCAGAGGCTGGAAAAACCCAGGGATGGCGGCACCTGGGCGATGACCGTGGCCAGCAAGGCCCACACCAGGGTCGCAATGGCCAGGGCCCCGGGCCAGGAGAAGCGCTGCGCGGCATGGGTATAGGCGACGCTGAAGGCGATCATCGCGAACACCGCCGACAGGGCCGCCACCGCGGCATGGGTGGCGAACACCTGGCCCTGCTCCAGGGCCAGGAACAGCAGGATCGGCCCCACCACCACGGGAAACCCCGCCAGCCAGCCAGCGACATTCGGGCCCCAGCGCTTGCTCGCCAGGGAGATCAACCACAGAAATCCGGGAACGGTCAGCAGTTTCAACAGCAGCATGGGCGCACTCGGCGGATGAACGGTGCGCCACGCTAGCATCCAACGAAGCGATTGGCGCGTATCTGCAGGCAGGGAAGTGGCCGGGAGTGAAGTGCAGGGTCGTTTTTTCTTGTACAGATAGAAAGTATTGAATCGATTAAAGGCTTGTTTGTACAAGTATTTGGGCTTAAAAGGCATTTTTTGCCGATAAAAATTGTACAAAAAATAAATTGTCGTATAGGTTTTTAAGGTGTGGGATGTGCCGATAGCTGCTCAGTTTTTCAAGGGGCGGCGGTCGCTGCCCACGCTTTTTGGGCTCCGAGGTCAGGCCCGGGTGGAACCGGGGCTGGGTCAGTTAGGTGGTCGACCACCTCGGAGGCCTTTTTTCCTTGGCACGTGCAAGGAATTGCCCGCCCTGCCAGCCTTTCGGAAGCCATGCGCCATGCACGATCCTCTCTCCCAGCACTTTCACGGCATTTTGCAGGGGTTGGGTGAAGACCCGACCCGCGAGGGCTTGCGGGACACTCCGCAGCGAGCCTCAAAAGCCTTGCGTTATCTGTGCCACGGTTACGAAACCAGCCTCGAAGAACTGGTCAACGGTGCGTTGTTCAGCTCCACCAGCGACGAGATGGTGATGGTCCAGAACATCGAGTTGTATTCCCTGTGCGAGCACCATTTGCTGCCGTTCATTGGTCAGGCTCATGTGGCTTACATCCCCACCGGCAAAGTGCTGGGCCTGTCCAAGGTGGCGCGGATCGTCGACATGTATGCGCGACGCCTGCAGATCCAGGAGACCCTCACGCGGCAGATTGCCGAGGCGATCCAGGAAGTGACCCGGGCGGCCGGGGTGGCGGTGGTCATCGAAGCGCGGCACATGTGCATGATGATGCGCGGGGTCGAGAAGCAGAACTCGCTGATGAACACCTCGGTAATGCTGGGGGCCTTTCGCGAGTCGGCCAGCACCCGCCAGGAGTTTCTTCAGCTGTTGCGCAGGCAGCCTTGAATGAAACGCAGGCGGCGAGTGGGCGTGGCCCGGTTGCTGTGGCTGCTGGTCGTGCTCAGCGCTACGGCCAGTGCCGGTTGGCAAGAGTCGTTGCCCAATGCGCGGCTGCTGGGCAGCGGTGAGTTCAGCTGGTTCGGCTTCAAGGTCTACACCGCGCGGCTCTGGGGCACGACGTTGCCATTGACGGCCGATCGCCCCTTCGCCCTGGAACTGACCTACCGGCGCACGATCAGCCGCGACGATCTGGTGCAGACCAGCCTCGACGAGATCCAGCGCCTGTCCGGCAGCGCGGTGAGCCCGGCGCAACTCAAGGACTGGCAGGCGCAGATGCAGCGCGCCTTCGTCGATGTCGAACCGGGCCAGCGCATCACCGGGGTGTTCCTGCCCGGGCGCGGGGTGCAGTTCTTTGTCGACCAGCGCTTGCAGTACAGGGTCGAGGACGAAGCCTTCGCCCGAGCGTTTTTCGCCATCTGGCTCGACCCGCGCACGCGCAATCCGCAGTTGCGCGCACAACTGCTGGGCCAATAGCGGGCGCAGCACAGGAGATATTCCATGCTCAAGCAATACTTGCTAGTGCTGTGCCTCGGCCTGGTCGCATGCAGCGACACCGACGTCAAGCAGTACCGTGACCAGAAGCCCGAGCTGGAACTGCGGCAGTTCTTCAGTGGTCGTGTGGAGGCCTGGGGCCTGTTCCAGAAGCGCTCCGGCGAGGTGATCAAGCGTTTTCATGTGCAGATCGACAGCCGCAGCGAAGGCGAGAAATTCATCATGCACGAAGACTTCACCTACAGCGACGGCACCCGCCAGACCCGGGTCTGGACCCTGGTCCCCGCGGGGCCCGGCCTGTGGCGCGGGACCGCCGACGATGTGGTCGGCGAGGCCCGGGGTGAGGTCGCCGGCAATGCCCTGCGCTGGCGCTACGTGCTCAACCTGCCGGTGGATGGCAAGACCTACCAGGTGCACTTCGACGACTGGATGTACCTGTTGGACGAAAACACCCTGGCCAATCGTTCCTACATGACCAAGTTCGGCTTCGAGCTCGGGCAGGTGACGCTGTTCTTCCGGCGTCAGCCCGGCTGATTGGGTCGGGTCGGGGCCTCAGGACGGGTCGTCGAGAAAGCGCCCCTGGTGATCCGGGCTCGGCAGTAAACAGACGTCGAGACGGCCGAACAACCGATAGCGATTGCGCGCAATAAGGTCGTAGACCCAATCCCGCAGCGGCCGGGGAACCCCGCGCAACAGCCGCAGCCAGCGCCAGGGCGCCGGCAGTTGCGCCATCAGGCGGATAAACGCATCGGAGCGCTGGGACAGCCGGGTTTCCTCGATCAGCACCACGCTGTCGAACTGTTCGGTGGGCAGGCCGAACCAGGCCAGCAGCGCCTGGCCCTGGGGCGATTGCACCGAGGCCAGCTTGATCCGCCGCTGGCTGTCGTGGCGGATGACGAAGCGCACCGAGGCATTGCACAGCTTGCACACGCCATCGAACAGCAGCACCCGGTCGCCGGGTTGCAGGAAAGGGGGCAGAGGTTCGGGGGGCGTCGCAGTGCTGTTCACAGGGCTACCTTGGGCCAGAAAATACCCACTGCCGAAGGTTTCGGCGCAGGGCACAACCTGCGCAGCATACTCGCCTTGGCGGGGTAAATTCAGGCTTGGGTGCCCGCATTGAAACGTCTAAGCTGGGCCCCTGCGCCAATCCGCCTGGGAAATATCCGTGAAATTCAGCTTGCCGAAAATCGCCACCGCGCCCTTTTGCCCGCCGGAGGTGGCGGGTTCCGTCGCCGTCGACCCCGGCGCTTCCCTGTGGCGCCGCCTGCTGCGCTTTGCCGGCCCCGGGCTGCTGATTTCCATCGGCTACATGGACCCCGGCAACTGGGCCACGGCCATCGAGGCCGGCTCGCGCTACGGCTACAACCTGCTGTTCGTGGTACTGCTGGCAAGCCTGGCGGGGATGGCGGTGCAGTGCCTGTGTTCCCGCCTGGGGATCGCCACCGGGCGCGACCTGGCCCAGCTCTGCCGCGAGCGCTACAGCACCCGTTCGGCGCGCACCCAGTGGCTGCTGGCAGAGGTTTCGATCATCGCCACCGACCTGGCCGAAGTGCTGGGCTGCGCCTTGGCGTTCCACCTGCTGCTGGGGGTGTCCCTGAGCACCGGGATCGTCATCACCGCCTTCGACACCCTGTTGGTGCTGGCCCTGCAGAACCGCGGCTTCCGCCGGCTGGAGGCGATCATGCTGGCGCTGGTGGCGACCATTGGCGTGTGCTTCTTCATCGAGCTGCTGCTGATCAAGCCCTACTGGCCGGACGTGGCCCGGGGCTTTGTACCCTCGCTCTCGGCCATCGGCGACGCCGCGCCGCTGTACCTGGCCATCGGCATCCTCGGCGCCACGGTCATGCCCCACAACCTCTACCTGCACACCTCCGTCGTGCAAACCCGGCTGGTGGGCAACGACCGCGCCAGCCGCGCCGACGCCATCAAGCTGGCGCGGATCGACACCATCGGCTCGCTGGCCCTGGCGCTGCTGGTGAACGCGGCGATCCTGATCCTCGCCGCCGCGGCCTTCCACAACACCGGCCACAGCGATGTGGTGGAGATCCAGGACGCCTACCACCTGCTCGACCCGCTGGTGGGCGGGGCCCTGGCCAGCGTGCTGTTCGGTGTGGCGCTGCTGGCTTCGGGGCAGAGCTCGACCTTCACCGGGACCATTGCCGGGCAAGTGATCATGGAGGGTTACCTGAACCTGCGGATTCCCTGCTGGCAGCGGCGCCTGATCACCCGTGGGCTGGCCCTGATCCCGGCGTTCATCGGCGTCTGGCTGTTGGGTGACGGCGCCGTGGGCCAGTTGCTGGTGCTGAGCCAGGTGGTGCTCAGCCTGCAACTGCCGTTCGCCCTGTACCCGCTGATCCGCATGACCAACGACCGGCGCCTGATGGGCGAGTTCGTCAACCGCTGGCCGACCCGGATCCTCGCCTGGAGCCTGTTCGCCATCATCAGCGCGGCCAATGCCTGGCTGATCCTGCAAATGGCCCTGTAGGAGCCGGCTTGCCGGCGAACGGCCCCTGGATCCTGCGCAAGCCTTGCCGCCGCCTTCGCTGACAAGCCAGCTCCTACGGGGCGGGGCGGCGGTCCCAGTAGGGCTCGGGGCCGAATTTCTCGACGAAGAAGTCGATCACCGTGCGCACTTTCACTGACAGCCGTCGGCTGCCGGGCCAGAGGGCGGCGATCTGTTGCGGTTCGAGGCTGGTGGCCACGTCGAAGTCTTCGAACAGCGCCACCAGCCGGCCCTGGTGCAGGGCTTCGCCAATCAGCCAGGAAGGGAACATCACCAGCCCCAGGCCCTGTTCGGCGGCCTGGGTCAGGGTGTCGGCGTGGTTGCCGGTCAGCGGGCCCTTGACGCTGTAGGGCGTCCAGTCTGCCCGGCCCTGGCGGAAGAACCAGCGCTGCTGGCCGGTCTCGCCCTTGTAGGCCAGGCACTGGTGCCGCTGCAGTTGCTCCGGATGCTGCGGGGTGCCGTGCCGGGCCAGGTACGCCGGGCTGGCCGCTACCCGGTAGCGCTGCGGGGCCAGCAGGCGCGCCTGCATCGAGGAGTCTTCCAGGGTGCCGATGCGAAACAGCAGGTCAGTGCCGTCCTGCAAGGGGTCGATGTAGCGGTCGGTCTGCTGGATATCCAGCTGCAGCTTCGGGTAGCGCCCGTGCAGTTCACCGAGCCAGGGCGACAGGTGGCGCTGGCCAAAGACCACCGGGGCGTTGATCCGCACCAGCCCGGCCGGCTCGTCTTGCTGTTCCTGCAACGCCTGTTCGGCTTCCTCCCACTGCGCCAGTACCCGCCGCGCGTGGTGCCCCAGCAGGCGCCCGGCCTCGGTGGGGCTGACGGCGCGGGTATGGCGGTAGAGCAACTGCTGGCCCAGGGCCTGTTCCATCAGTTGGATCTGCCGTGAAATGGACGAGGGCGCCAGCCCCTCGCGGCGCGCCACGGCAGAAAAACTGCCCTGGTCGAGCACGGCGATAAACAGGCGCAGGGCCTTGAAACCGAGGTCGTTGAAGCCGTGCATGGGTCGATCCTGCTGTGCGTTTTGCGCAAAGGTGTTGTCGGCATGCTCCCATTTATCGCAAAGCTTGCGCAATCGATAATGCCGGCCATTCCTTGATGTCGAGCAGGTGTTGCATGTCCTCTGAAACCATAGAAGTACCGCTGCCCAACCCGGTGGCGAGCGCTGTACCCGCTGCCGGCTGGCAGCGTCTGATGCTGTTGCCGCTGGTGATCCTGGCGGGCATGGGCCTGTCGGTGGAGGCCGGTCTGCTGGGCCCGCTGGGGAGCCAGGTGGGCCATTTGTGGGCGACCCTGAGCATCTTCGGCGTGGGCACGGCGCTGCTGTTGCTGCTGCTGTTGTTCAGCGGCCCGCAGCCCGGGCCGGCCTTCAGCCAGTTGCCGCGCTGGCAGTTGCTGGGCGGGGTGCTGGGGCCGATCTACGTGGTGGTGCTGACGTTGGCCACGCCCCATATCGGCATTGCCATGACCATGATCGCGATCCTTTCCGGGCAGGTGGGCAAAAGCGTGCTGATCGACCATTTCGGCTGGTTCGGCAGCGCCCGCAAGCCGGTCAATGCCGAACGCTGGCTGGCCCTGGCGCTGATTGTGCTGGCCCTGATCCTGATTGCCCGAGGTTGAAGATGAATCTGTTTCTATTGCTGGTTGTGGTGGTGGCCGCCGGTGCGGTGCTGAGTGTGCAGGCGGCGATCAATGGCCGCCTGGGGGAAAGCGTCGGTGTGTTGCGCAGCAGCCTGCTGACCTTTGCCGTGGGCGCCCTTATCACCGGGCTGCTGATCGTGTTTTTCCAGCCGCCCCAGGCCATGAGCCTGCTGCAGGCGCCGAAATGGCAACTGACCGGCGCGTTGTTCGGCGTGGTCTACATGCTGGTGATGGTGGGGGCCGTGCCCCGGGTCGGCACTGCGGTGGCCACGGTGGCGGTGATTCTCGGGCAGTTGGGCATGGGCATGCTGATCGACAACTTCGGCTGGTTCGGCAACCCGGCCATCGAACTGTCGCCCAGCCGCCTGCTGGCGATGCTGTGCCTGGCCCTGGCGCTGCTGTTCATGTACCGCAGCAGCGTGCGCCGCGCCTGAACCCGCTTCAATCGCGCTCCAGGCACGCGGCGCCAGCCAGTGCCACCTGGGCGTCTTCACCGGCTTTGACCCCGGAAACCCCCACCGCGCCGACCACCTGGCCGCCGACGCGGATCGGCACGCCGCCTTCCAGGGAGGTGAGCAGCGGCGCCGAGAGAAAGGCGCTGCGCCCGCCATTGACCATGTCCTCGTAGGCCTTGGTTTCGCGCCGGCCGAGGGCCGCGGTGCGGGCCTTTTCGGTGGCGATATAGGCACTGATCGGCGCGCAGCCGTCGAGGCGTTCCAGGGCCAGGGGATGGCCGCCGTCGTCGACCACGGCGATGCTCACCGCCCACCGGTGGCGCTGGGCCTCGGCGCGGGCGGCGGCGAGGATGCGGCGGGCTTCGTCTTGACCCAGTACGGCTTTGTGCTGCATGGCGAGCTCCAGGGGCGTGAGGTTCAGGGCAGGGCGGCTTCCAGCACTTCGATCCAGTGCCGTACCGGGGTCCGGCCGGCGCCGTCGAGGTGGCTCTGGCAGCCGATATTGGCGGTGGCAATGAGGTCCGGCTGGCCGCTTTCCAGGGCCTGCAGCTTGTCGTTCCGCAGTTGCCGCGCCAGCGCCGGCTGGGTCAGCGAATAGGTGCCCGCCGAACCGCAGCACAGGTGGCTGTCGGGCACCGCGGTGAGGTGAAAACCCAGGCGTTGCAGCAGGCTTTCCACGGCGCCGCCGAGCTTCTGCGCGTGCTGCAGGGTGCAGGGGCAGTGGAAGGCCAGGCGCTGGCCGCTGTGGGCGCCGAGCTGTTCCAGGGGTTCATCCCGCAGCACTTCCACCAGGTCCCGGGCCAGGGCACTGACGCGCTGGGCCTTGCTGCGGTAGGCCGGGTCATGGGCCAGCAGGTGCTGGTAGTCCTTGATGAAGGCGCCGCAGCCGCTGGCGGTCTGGACGATGGCTTCGGCCCCCAGTTGCAGGTGCGGCCACCAGGCGTCGATATTGCGCCGGGCGCGCTGCAGACCGGCTTGCTGGGCATCCAGGTGATAGTCCACCGCGCCGCAGCAGCCGACCTCGCTGACCGGTTGCACGCTGATGCCCAGGCGATCCAGGACCCGCGCTGCGGCGGCGTTGGTATTGGGTGACAGCCCCGGCTGCACGCAGCCTTCGAGCAGCAGCACGCGCCGTGCATGGCGCAGGGGCGGACGCGGTTTGGCGGTGGGCACCTGGCGCGGCAGCTTGTCCTGCAGGGCCTGGGGCAGCAGCGGGCGCAGGCGGCTGCCGCCATGGATCAGGGCCTTGAACAGCTGCGGGTTGGCGCTCAGCGCCCGCAGGCCGCGGCGCAACAATTGCTGGCCGGCGGGCCGGGGCAGGGCGGCATCCACCGCGGCGCGGCCGATGTCCAGCAGGTTGTGGTAGTCGACCCCGGAAGGGCAGGTGCTTTCGCAGTTGCGGCACGACAGGCAGCGGTCCAGGTGCTGCTGCGTCTGGGCGGTGGCCGGGGCGCCTTCGAGCACCTGCTTGATCAGGTAGATGCGCCCCCGCGGGCCGTCCAGCTCATCGCCCTGCAACTGGTAGGTGGGGCAGGTGGCGTTGCAGAAGCCGCAATGCACGCAACTGCGCAGGATGCGCTCGGCTTCGGCGGCCCGGGGCAGTTGCCGGGCCTCGGGGCTGAGGGTGGTCTGCATGGTCTAGAGCTCCGCGTAGAGTCGGCCGGGGTTGAAGATCCCTTGCGGGTCCAGCTGGGCCTTGAGGCGCTGGTGGTAGTGCAGCAGGGTCGGCGCCAGGGGCTGGAACGGGCTGTCTTGCAGGCCGTGGCTGTAGCAGCTGGCGTGGCCGCCAACGGCGCTGACAACGGCGCGGATGTCGGCGGCCGTGGCATCGGTCTTCAGCCAGCGCTGGGCGCCGCCCCAGTCCAGCAGTTGTTCGCCGGGCAGGGGCAGCAGCGGCGTGTTGTGCGGCACCGACAGGCGCCACAGCGGCGGGCCGGGGTTGAAGAAGTCCAGTTGCTGCTCGTTGAGCTGGCTCCAGTAGCCCGGGTCCAGGGGCTCGCCGCCGAGCCGGTCATGGGCCGCCGCCACCGAGCCTTCACCGCCCTCCAGGCGCAGGTGCAGGCGTTCGCCGTCATGGCAGGCGGCGCTGATGGGCAAGGGCTGCTGGCCCCATTCGGCAAGCTGGGCGAGGGCCCGCTGGCGGTCCATTTCCAGGCTCAGGCTCATGCATTGCCGGGGCTTGGGCAGGACCTTCAGCGAGACCTCGGTGACCAGCCCCAGGCAGCCGTAGCTGCCGGCCATCAGCCGTGACAGGTCATAGCCGGCGACGTTCTTCATCACCTCGCCGCCAAACCGCAGGTGTTGGCCGCTGCCGCTGATGACCCGGGTGCCGAGGACGAAATCGCGCACCGCCCCGGCCCAGGGCCGGCGCGGCCCGGACAGGCCGCTGGCGAGCATGCCGCCCAGGGTCGCGCCCGCGCCGAAGGACGGCGGTTCGCAGGGCAGCATCTGCCCGGCGGCGTCCAGGGTGGCGTGCAGCTCGGCGAGCGGCGTACCGGCCCGGGCGCTGATCACCAGCTCCGTGGGGTCGTAGCTGACGATGCCGCGATGGCTGCGGGTATCGAGTATTTCCCCGGCACTCTCGCGGCCGAGAAAGGCCTTGCTGTTGGAACCCTGGATGCGCAGCGCGGTGTTGCTCGCCAAGGCATCGCGCACCTGTTCCAGCAAGGTCTCGGCGGCGTCGAAATCGCTGGCCACGTTCATCAGAATCGCTCCAGTTCGGGGAAGGGCAGTTGCCCGTGGTGGATGTGCATGGCGCCAAATTCGGCGCAGCGGTGCAGGGTCGGGATGTTCTTCCCCGGGTTGAGCAGGCCGCTGGGGTCGAAGGTCGCCTTGATGGCGTGGAACAGGGTCAGCTCGTGGTGGTTGAACTGGGCGCACATCTGGTTGATTTTCTCCCGGCCCACCCCGTGTTCGCCGGTGATGCTGCCGCCCACTGCCACGCACAGTTCGAGGATCTTGCCCCCCAGGGCCTCGGCCCGCTCAAGCTCGCCGGGCTGGTTGGCGTCGAACAGGATCAAGGGGTGCATGTTGCCGTCGCCGGCATGAAACACGTTGGCCACCCGCAGCTGGTGTTCGTCGGCCAGGCGGGCGATGCCCCGCAGCACCCCCGGCAGCTCGCGGCGGGGGATGGTGCCGTCCATGCAGTAGTAGTCCGGGGACAAGCGCCCCACCGCCGGGAAGGCGTTCTTGCGCCCGGCCCAGAAACGCACGCGCTCGGCCTCGTCCCGGGCCAGGCGCACCTCGCTGGCGCCGGCCCGTTCCAGCACCTGGCGCACCCGCTCGCAATCGTCGTGGACATCGGCTTCCACGCCGTCCAGCTCGCACAGCAGGATGGCCTCGGCGTCCACCGGGTAGCCGGCATGGATGAAGTCCTCGGCGGCGCGGATCGCCAGGTTGTCCATCATCTCCAGGCCGCCGGAGATGATGCCCGCGGCAATGATGTCGGCCACGGCGCGGCCGGCGGCTTCCACTGAGTCGAAGGCCGCCAGCAGCACCTTGGCGATCTGCGGCTTGGGCAGTAGCTTGACCGTGATTTCGGTGATCACCCCCAGCAGGCCTTCGGAGCCGGTGAACAGCGCCAGCAGGTCGAAGCCCGGCGCGTCCAGGGCCTCGCTGCCCAGGGTCAGGGGCTGGCCCTCGACGCTGAGCATCTGGACCTTGAGCAGGTTGTGCACGGTCAGGCCGTATTTCAGGCAATGCACGCCGCCGGCGTTTTCCGCGACATTGCCGCCAATCGAACAGGCGATCTGCGAAGAGGGGTCGGGAGCGTAGTACAGGCCCCAAGGCGCGGCGGCCTGGGAGATCGCCAGGTTGCGCACCCCGGGCTGGAGCCGGGCGCAACGGGCGGCGGGGTCGATCTGGAGGATTTCCTTGAAGCGCGCCATCACCAGCAGCAGGCCCTTTTCCAGGGGCAGGGCGCCACCGGACAGGCCCGTGCCGGCGCCCCGGGCCACCACCGGCACCCGGTGGGCGTGGCAGATCTGCAGGATGCGCTGCACCTGGTCCAGGTGCCGGGGCAGGGCCACCAGCATCGGCGTGCTGCGGTAGGCGCTCAGGCCATCGCATTCGTAGGGTTTGAGCTGTTGCTCCTGGTCCAGCAGCTCCAGCTCCGGTAGCTGCTGGCGCAGGGCCTGGATCAGGGCCTGGCGGTCGACGTCGGGCAGGGCGCCATCGAGGCGTTCGTCGTAGAGAATCGTCATGGCGGCTAAGGACCTTGTGTGGTTTTTATCAGGTCGCGAATGCTGTACGGCTGCCTTGCATGATTGGCCCGGCGGGCTTTAGTGTCCATGTGCGTTGGCAGTGGTCGAACCACTTTGTTTTCCAGGGCAGGCCGGGGTTTTTCCGAAAGATCAGGTTTTTCAAACGCTTGGCGGGCACGCAGGAATAGCCGGACAAATGGCACAGGGCTGGTCATACCAGTGGGAGGAAGCATGCAGGACACGCAAGCGGGGCGTCGGCCCCAGGTGGCGGACCTGGTCTGCGCACGGATCGAGCGGCTGATCGTCGACGGGGTATTCAAGACCGGCCAGTTGCTGCCCTCGGAACGGCGCCTGACGGCCAAGCTCGGGGTTTCGCGCACGGCCCTGCGCGAGGGCCTGAAACTGCTGCGGGCGCGGGGCATCATCGACACTCGACAGGGCCGCGGCTCCCAGGTGGCGCAACTGTCGGCCCCGGCGGCGCAGTCGCCGCTGATGCATCTGTTCAGCTCCCAGCCCCGCACCCTCTACGACCTGCTGGAAGTGCGCAGCCTGCTTGAAGGCGAGTCGGCGCGGCTGGCGGCCCTGCGCGGCACCGAAGCGGATTTCGTGCTGATCGAGCGCGCCTACCAGGCCCTGCTGCAGGCCCATGAACAGGCCCTGGAGCCCGCCGCCCTGGCGCGCCTGGACCACGCCTTTCACCTGGCGATCTGCGAGGCCTCGCACAACCCGGTGCTGGTGCAGACCCTGGGCTCGCTCACCGACCTGCTGCTGAACTCGGTGTTCGCCTCGGTCAACAACCTCTATCACCGCCCGGCGCCCAAGCGCCAGATCGACCGCCAGCATGCGCGGCTGTACAACGCAGTCACCGGGCGCCTGCCGGAACAAGCGCGCAAGGCGGCGGTGGCGCATATCCAGGGCATTGCCCGCAACCTCAGGGACATCGAGGACGAAGAACAGCGGCTGGTGCGCGCTACCTTGCGTTTGCAGGGCTGGGAGTGAGGGGCCGACCATCAGTCGCGTGCGCCCTGGCCGGGCGGTGCCTTGGCCTAACCTGTGGGGACTCGGCCCGAGCGGGGCGCTCGGTGAAGCACCCGCTCAAAGGCCCGAGCCTTGAACCCGAGGAGCCATGCCATGTCCACGCAAACCTGTGCCTGCCCGGCCTGCACCTGCAAGCTGGGCGCCCATGCCATCGTCCGTCACGGCAAGCACTACTGCTGCCAGGCGTGCGCCGACCATCACGCCCACGGCGAGCCTTGCGCTTGCACCGAAGGCTGCAAATGCGCCAAGGGCGCCCACGGCTGAGGGGGGATCGGCGGGTGGGGCCGTGCGGCTCCACCCGCGTTGCTGCGTCCTAGACCGAAGGGCGCCAGGTGACGTTTTCGATACCGAACTTTTCGGCCATGGGCTTGCTGGTCTTCTTCACCCGTTCGCGGCCGAAACGTCCTATCCGACCCACTCCAGCGTCGCAACTGGCCCAGTGCCAGGCCTCGGCGTTGTCCATCTTTTCCTGGCGGATGATGAAGGACTTGGGGGCGCCGTGGAGGGTGTATTCGATGACGAAAAGTTTTGCGTTGTTCATAAAGCCTTGGTTCCTCCCTGTGATCTTTTAGTGATCCTGGCGCGGCGGAAAAATTCACTCTGATTGTCCGCCCGGGCTACCGACGGTCATGGGCCGCCAGCCGCTCTATCCGAATGGATTCCCGAGCGGCGCCCAGGCCTTCATCCGGATGGGCGCGGCAGCGGTTGGCGGCGCCCCGGGCGGCTGGTTACCATGGGCGCCCGCCGACCTGCCGCGACCTTGCCATGGCCCTAGCCGCACCCCCCGACCTCAGCGACCCCGCGATCCCGGTGCAACCCCTGGCCCGCACCTATCCGCGGGGCTTGTTCATCGAGCCCCATGAACACGATTGGGGCCAGTTGCTCTACGCCATGAGCGGGGTGATGTGGGTCGAGACGCCCCATGAAGCCCTGGTGGTGCCGCCCCAGCGCGCGGTGTGGTTGCCGCCGGGGGTGAGCCACGGGATTCGCGTGGTCAGCGACCTGCAGATGCGCAACATCTATTTGCGCCCGTCCCTGGCGGCGACCCTGGACCCCAGCGTCCAGGTGCTGCAGGTGGACAACCTGCTGCGCGAATTGATCGTGCGCCTGGTGGAACTCGACCCGCCGCAGCCGGAGTACTACGAGGCGCTGGTGGGGCTGGCCCTGCTGGAACTGCGCCGGGCTCGTCGCTCGCAATTGAAGATAGCCCTGCCGGACGCCTCCGACCGGCGCCTGGGCAGCCTGTGCCAGGCGGTGATGGCGGCGCCGTCCCTGGCCATCTCCTTTGAACAGCACGCCGATGCGGCGGGGGCCAGCGTGCGCACCCTGGCGCGGCTGTTCAAGGAGCAGTTGGGCGTGGGCTTTGCCGAATGGCGGCGCCAGGTGCAACTGGCCACTGCTGCCGCCGAGCTGATCCAGGGTGTACCGGTGAGCCGCATTGCCCGGGAGCTGGGTTATTCCCCCAGCAGCTTCAGCGACATGTTCCGCCGGGAACTGGGTGTCGCGCCTTCCCAGTACGCCAGCGCCAGCCAGGTGTAGCCGCTGCCACAGGCTCGGGCCGCGTTCGGACGAACGGCTCCGCAGGAGACGCGGCAATCTCAAAGCCGCCATAGGTTCGTCGGGATATCGCCAAGCAAGGCCCTTCGGTCCTTTTCGCAGCTTCGCAGGCTCAGCAGATGCTACAGGGACTGCCTGGCGTCGTGTAGCCGCTGCCGCAGGCTCGGGCCGCGTTCGGACGAACGCTCTGGGCGGCACTCCGTCGCAGGAGACATGAAGATCCGGAGAGCGCCGGATGTGCATCAGGCGGACGCCAGCCAAGCGACCGCCAGGGGTTCGGCCTTGGCCGAAATCCTGAAGCACTTGGCCGATGCCGCGGGACCGTGCCACCTAGACTGTGCCGCACACGCCACTTCACCCCGGCATGAGCCGCACGGCCTCTGGAGCGCAGCATGAACTACCTGATTTCCCTGGCCGCCGGCCTGTTGGTCGGCCTGCTTTACGGCGCCTTACAGGTGCGTTCTCCGGCGCCGCCGGCAATTGCCCTGGTTGGCCTCTTGGGCATGCTCGGCGGTGAGCAGTTGTGGCCCGTGGGGCGCCAGTTGCTCGGCAGCTGGCTGTCCTGAACACGCATTTTTCCTTTCCCCCCCGACTCATGGAACCGACGATGAAAGCACTGCAATTTTCCGCCACCGGCGACCTCGCGGCCCTGCACGTAGTGGACCTGCCCACCCCGGTACCGGCTGCTGGCCAGGTGCTGGTGCGCATCAAGGCTGCGGGCCTCAACCCCAGTGATGTGAAGAACGTCCTCGGGCGCTTTCCCTACACCACACTGCCGCGGGTGCCCGGGCGGGACTTTGCCGGGGTGGTGGAGCAGGGGCCGGCGCAACTGCTGGGCCAGGAAGTCTGGGGCACCGGCAAGGAGCTGGGCTTCTTCGCCGACGGCAGCCATGCCCAGTACGTGGTGCTGTCCGCCCAGGGCGTGGCCCGCAAGCCACGGCACCTGAGCTTTGCCCAGGCCGCAAGCCTCGGGGTGCCCTACACCACGGCCTGGGATGCCCTGGAGCGCAGTGGTGTAGCCCGTGACACCCGGCTGCTGGTGATCGGCGGCGGCGCGGTGGCCTCGGCGGCCCTGGCCCTGGCCAAGGTGCGCGGCGCCCGGGTGCTGGCGGCGGCGCGCCGGGTGGAGCAGGTCCAGGCGCTTGAAGCCCAGGGCTACCCGACCCTGCACCTGCAACAGCCGGAAACCCTGGCGGCCCAGGTGGCCGAAGTCTATGCCGGCGGTGCCGAGGTGATCTTCGACACCACCGGCTTCTGGCTGCCGGCCTCGGTGCCGGCCCTGGCCACCTTTGGCCGCATCGCCATCATCGCCGCCCCGGTGGACGGCCATGTGCAACTGCCGGCCCTGGCGCTGTACCGCAAGGGTGGCTCGGTGGTGGGGATCAACTCGCTGTTGTATGGCGTAGAGGCGTGCGCGGCGATGCTGGAGCAGTTCGGCCGCTATTTCGATGAAGGCCTGCTGCCGCTGCCGGAAGGCCTGGTGGAATCGCCGCTGGAGCGGGGGCTGGAGCGTTATGCCGAAGTGAACCAGGGGCGCGGCGAAAAAATCATCCTCATCCCCTGAGCGCAGCGGCCATCCCTGCGTAGGAGCCCGCTTGCTGGCGAAGGGGCCCTTGAGATCGCCTTCGCCGGCAAGCCGGCTCCTACGGGGGATGCGTGCGCCGTGTGTCCTGTGTAGGAGCCAGCTTGCTGGCGAAGAGGGCCCAGAGATCGCCTTCGCCGGCAAGCCGGCTCCTACGGGGGATGCGTGCGCTGCGTGTTCTGTGTAAGAGCCAGCTTGCTGGCGAAGGGGCCTTGAGATCGCCTTCGCCGGCAAGCCGGCTCCTACGGGGGATGCGTGCGCCGTGTGTTCTGTGTAGGAGCCAGCTTGCTGGCGAAGAGGGCCTTGAGACCTCCATCGCCGGCAAGCGGAACGCCGCCTGGCCGCTCCCGGGAGAGAAATCAGGTCTCGGGCACGCCCTTTTCCCAGGCCGACCAGTTGCCGAGGATGTCCTGCACCAGGGGGTTGCCCGCCCGGTAGAGGTTTTCCAGGGCCGGGACAAAGCCGCCCTGGTCGGCGTACTTGAGCAGGTTGTCCACTTCGCTGGCCCCCGGGGCCGGGCGGTCGAAGTCGGAACCGGCGCGCACCACCGCCAGGCGCTGGATGTCCAGCAGGCCCTCGCGGCTGGCCCGCAGCAAGGCTTCGTAGGTGGAGTTGTCTTCCTGCTGGGTGGTGCAATAGGTGCCTTTGTTGTCGGTCAGCAAGCGGGTCCAGACCTCCGCCCGTTCGCTCAGGCGGGTGCCGGAAAACCAGGTGTTGCCCGCCAGGGTGTCGCAGCGGGTCACCACCGGTGGTTGGTTGGCCGGGGCCTTGGGGTATTTCAGGCGCCAGGCCGCCGACTCCTTGCTCTCGCTCAGGGCCACGTTGCGGCTCAGGGCGAAGGCCTTGGCCTGGAGCTTGGGGTTCAGCTCGAAGACTTCGGTCTTGTAGTCCAGGGGCGGTTTTTCGTTGGGGCCCTTGGTGTTGATCCCCAGGTAGCCGGTGGGCCAGCCCTCGGGCGCATCCCGGGAGTCGATTTCCCACTGGGTGCCGAACTCCACCAGGTAATGGGCCCAGGCGGCGGTGCCGATGGTGCCGTGCTGGGGGCTGATGCCGGCGATCCCGGCAATCAGGAAATAGCTCTTGCGCAGGTCGAATTTGGGCGACAGCGCCAGGGCCAGGGTCGACGCCGCGGCATTGGTCTGGCCCATGCCCGTGGTCAACAGGCACACCTCCCGGTCGTTGCAGCGAATCACCGGATACTCCGCCGCCAGCCCCGGCACGCGGATCTCGCGCTTGAGCTCCAGGCGCTCGATCCAGTGCTGCGCTTCCGGCGCGAACATGCTGATCAGCACCACCTTGGGCTTGATCGGTGCCTCACTGGCCCAGGCGCCGCTAGCCACCAGTGCACTCAAGCCCATTGCCCACGAAACCTTTTGAATCCCACGCATACAACCTCCATGACTGCCGTTAACCGGCGCTTATCCTGCCTGATCCAGGTTGCAACTCATCGCAACCGCTCTTGTCTTGCCGCTGCTTTAAAACTGATAGCCAACCCCGGCGTAATAGCCCCAGCCATTGGAGCGGGCGCGGAATTCGCCGTCGCCGAAATTCAGCACGCTGCCGTCTTCCCAGTTGCCGCCGTTGTGGAAGTAGCGGCCCACCAGGGTGAAGCGCAGGTGGGTGAAGGAATAGAGCAGCACGTTGGTGGCCACCGTGGCGTTGGCGGTGCGGGCCGGGTTGTCCTTGTGCAGGTCGGAGCCGAAATCGAAGTTGGTGAAGCCGATGTAGGTCAGCGAGGCACCGTTGCTGAAGCTGTCGATGGGCACGATGTATTTCAGCTGGGCGCGGTAGCCGTCCCAGGAATACTCGTTGCTGGCGCCGTAGTTTTCCCACTGGTAGCGGCCGTAGAAGTTGGCCGAGAGGTTCACCCGCGAATGGGTGTCGATGTCGGTGCCCAGGCCGCTGTACAGGGTGTTGGCGCGGTTGGCGGTGCGGCTGCCGTGGTCGTAGATCCAGTCGAAGGCCACGTACCACTCCTTGAACGGGCCGATGGCCAGGCTGCGGCCGGCCAGGTAGTCGATGGAGATTCGCGGCTCGTGCTCCATGAACAGCGGCGAGCCGTGGTCCCAGATGCCCTTGTCGTGGCTGTTGCCGATGTCGAGGATCTTCGGCAGGTCGATGTAGCCGTACAGCTCGAAGGGGCCCTTGCGCCCGAAGTATTCGTATTCCAGGTAGATGTCGTCTGCCGGGCGCGGGCCGAAGCTGATGTCCTTGCTGCCGATGAGCATCAGGTCCTGGTTGTACCAGCCGGAGAGGTAGGCGCCCTGTTTGGCCGGTTGCACATCGGCGCTCAGGCTTTCGCCCTGGGCCGAGTCGTCCGCCGGGGCGGCGGGGGGCTGGGCGAAGGCGCTGGGTAGACCCGTAACGCCGGCCAGCCACAACGAAACAGCCAGGGTACGGCAGGACGCATGGCGTCGCAGAGGGTTGAGCATGGAAAGTCCCTGTTCTTGCAGTGTGAAGTCCCTTGTGCTCGACACTTCGAAAGAAGGCGGCGAACACCCACAAAATTACAACTCGCAAACGTTTGCATATGGCGTACCAACTTGAAACAGCGGCTTGCGACAAAGGCGTGAATGGCCGCGGGATTGGCGCTTGGGGCGGGGTGCGTGCCGATGGCGGGGAGGGCCGGACGCTGCAGGCCTGGGCAATGCCCGCCCCCCAGGCCCGGCGCTGGTGCAGGCGCGCAATGCTAGAGTGCGCCACTTACCCGCCACCACCTCGGGAGTGACCATGGAGCTGTCCGACCACCTGCTGATGCTTGAACGCCAGTTGCAACAGGCCGAAGTGCGTGCCGATCGCCAGGCGCTGGAGGCCTTGCTGGCCGATGACTTTCTTGAATTCGGCGTCAGCGGCGGGCGCTGGGACAAGGCCCAGGTGCTGGCCAGCCTGCCGCAGCAGGTCTTCATCGAACGGCGCATCAGCGAGTTCGCCGTGCAGTGCCTGGGGGCCGACCTGGCCCAGGTCACCTACCTGTGCCATAACGCCGCAGCGCCCGGGCGGGCGGCCAGCAGTGCCTGGCGCAGCTCGCTGTGGCGCTGCCAGGAGGGGCGCTGGCAGATGCTGTTCCATCAGGGCACGCCGCGGCCAAGTGCCTGAGGGCTCTGCTAGAATCCCGGTCCCAGACTTGACGAGGTGCCCCATGAGCGAGCCGATTCGCCTGACCCAGTACAGCCACGGAGCCGGCTGCGGCTGCAAGATTTCCCCCCAGGTACTGGAGGTGATCCTGGCCGGCAGCGGGGCGCAGAACCTCGACCCCAAGCTCTGGGTCGGCAATGCCTCGCGCGATGACGCGGCGGTGTACGCCATCGATGAAGAGCGCGGCGTGGTCTCCACCACCGACTTCTTCATGCCCATCGTCGACGACCCCTTCGACTTCGGCCGCATCGCCGCCACCAACGCCATCAGCGACATCTACGCCATGGGCGGCGACCCGCTGATGGCGATTGCCATTCTCGGCTGGCCGGTGAACGTGCTGGCCCCGGAAATCGCCCGGGAGGTGATCCGCGGCGGCCGTGCCGTGTGCGACGCCGCGGGCATTCCTCTTGCGGGCGGGCACTCCATCGATGCGCCGGAGCCGATCTTCGGCCTGGCGGTCACCGGGCTGGTGGAAAAACGCTTCATGAAGCGCAACGACACCGCCACGGCCGGTTGCCTGCTGTACCTGACCAAGCCCCTGGGGATCGGCGTGCTTACCACCGCCGAGAAAAAGGGCAAGCTGCGCAGCGCCGACATCGGCCTGGCCCGCGACTGGATGTGCACCCTGAACAAGCCCGGCAGCCGTTTCGGCAAGCTCGAAGGGGTGACCGCGATGACCGACGTCACCGGTTTCGGACTGCTCGGGCACCTGGTGGAAATGGCCGACGGCAGTGGCCTGACCGCGCGCATTCACTACGACCGCGTACCGCGCCTGCCGGGGGTCGAATACTACCTGGACCAGGGCTGTGTGCCCGGTGGCACCTTGCGCAACTACAGCAGCTACGCCGACAAGGTCGGGCGAGTGCAGGAACTGCACAAGCGCGTGCTCTGCGACCCGCAGACCAGTGGCGGGCTGCTGGTGGCGGTAACCCCGCAAGGCAATGCCGAATTCCTGGCCCTGGCGGCGGAACTGGGCCTGGAACTGGCGCCGATTGGCGAGCTGGTGGAGCGACAGAGCCACGCGGTCGAGGTGTTCTGATGTCTCTGGACTGCACCGACTACCGCGAGATCTTCCTCAACGACCGGCCGATGATGGACACCCGCGCGCCGATCGAATTCACCAAGGGCGCCTTTCCCGGGGTGCTCAACCTGCCGCTGATGACCGACCAGGAGCGCCAGCGGGTCGGCACCTGCTACAAGCAGCAGGGCCAGCAGGCGGCCATCGTGCTCGGGCATCAACTGGTGTCCGGCGCGATCAAGGAGCAGCGCATCCAGGCCTGGGCGGATTTTGCCCGGGCCCATCCCGACGGCCTGCTGTACTGCTTCCGTGGCGGCCTGCGCTCGCAGATCGTCCAGCAATGGCTCAAGGACGAAGCGGGCATTGACTACCCGCGGGTTGGCGGCGGCTACAAGGCCATGCGTACCTTCCTTCTGGACACCACCGAACAGGCCCTGCAGCAGTGCGATTTCGTCCTCCTGGGGGGCATGACCGGCACCGGCAAGACCCAAGTGCTGGGCCAGCTGGACAACGCCCTGGACCTGGAAGGCCACGCCAACCACCGCGGCTCCAGCTTCGGCCGCCGCGCCACCGGACAGCCAAGCAACATCGACTTCGAAAACCGCCTGGCGGTGGACCTGCTGAAAAAGCGTGAGCGCGGCGTGCAGAGCTTTGTCCTGGAAGACGAAAACCGCATGATCGGCAGTTGCGCCTTGCCGCTGCCGCTGTACCAGAGCATGCAGGGCTTGCCCATGGTCTGGCTGGAGGACAGCCTGGCCAACCGGGTGCAAAGGATCCTTGACGACTACGTGGTCAACCTCTGCGCCGAGTTTGTGGCGGTGCATGGCGAACAGGGCTTCGCGCTGTTCGCCGAGCGCCTGCTGGAAAGCCTGAACAAGATCCACAAGCGCCTCGGTGGCGAGCGGCACCAGCGCCTGTTCCTGCTGATGGAAGCCGCGCTGGCGGAACAGGCCCGCAGCGGCGACGTGGAACGGCACCGGGCCTGGATCGAAGGCTTGCTGGGCGAATACTACGACCCGATGTACGCCTTCCAGCGCGAGAGCAAGGGCGCGCGGATCGAGTTCAGCGGCGAGCACGGCGCCGTGCTCGATTACCTGCGCCAGCGCTCACCGCGCTGATTCGTTCGCCGGCAAGCCGGCTCCTACAGGGCAGCTCCCACCAACCGTAGGAGCTGGCTTGCCAGCGAAGGGGCCCGCGAGATCGCCTTCGCCGGCAAGCCGGCTCCTACATGGGCAGCTCCCCACCGACCGTAAGAGCTGGCTTGCCAGCGAAAGGGCCCTCCAGCCCTACAACAACACCGCACCAATCAACCCGCAGACAATCCCCACCAGCATGGTCAGTACGGCCACGGTCACCAGTACTCGGGCATCGAAATCCTTGCGCAGCATCAGCAGCGACGGCAGGCTGATGCTCGGCAGGGTCATCAGCAGGGCCACCGCCGACCCGGTGCCCAGGCCCAGGGTCATCATGGTCTGGACGATGGGAATCTCTGCCGCCGTGGGGATCACGAACAGGGTCCCGGCGATCGCCAGCGGCACCAGCCACCACAGGCTGTCACCCATGGCACCGTCGATATGCGGAAACAGCCAGACCCGCGCCGCGCCCAGCACCAGTACCGCCAGCACGTAGATCGGAATGGTGCTCCAGAACAGTTGCCACAGGGTTTTGCCCCAGCGGCTGAGGAACGGCTGGTCG
Organism: Pseudomonas sp. BIGb0176; assembly: GCF_024810175.1. NCBI lineage: Bacteria > Pseudomonadati > Pseudomonadota > Gammaproteobacteria > Pseudomonadales > Pseudomonadaceae > Pseudomonas > Pseudomonas sp. BIGb0176. The sequence goes on along the minus strand of NZ_JANUEC010000001.1, from coordinate 2,212,001 downwards.
TTCACCGTGCTGGCTTCCACCACCGCATCCACCGCGGCTTCGGGCAGTTGCTCGGGGCCGGCGACACGCTGCGCCACCAGGGAAACGCCCAGCACCAGGACAATGCCCGCCACCAGGCGCAGGGCGGAAAAGCCCCAGCCCAGGACAAAGCCCATGAACACCAGGGTCGCCGGGTTGAGCACCGGGTTGGCGATCCAGAACGCCAGGGCCGCGCCCACCGAAACCTTCTGCCGGCGCAGGCCAGCAGCCACCGGCGCGGCGCAGCAGGAACACATCATGCCCGGCAGGGCGAACAGGCCGCCGCGCAGGGTCGAGCCGAAGCCGGCACGGCCGAACAGGCGCAGCAGCCAATCCCGGGGAATCAGCACCTGCAGCAGGGAACCCAGGATCACCGCCAGCACCGCAGCCTTCCAGATGGCCAGGAAGTACACCTGGGAATAGGCCAGGGCGGCGCTCCAGGGCGAGCTCTGCTGATCGTTGAGGATCGAGGCGCCGATGCTGTGGCTGTCGGCGGCGACAAAGGCCTTGAGGTAGTAGGGCGACCACTTCACGTAATACAGGCCGATGGCGGCGACCAGCAGGAACAGCAGGGGTTTGCACCAGAACGCCCAGCCGCGGTTGGGCTGGGTGGAGGCGAGGTTGGACATGAAAGGTATTCCGCACGAGGACAATAAGCGCGAATTGTAGCCGCTGGCGCCGGCGTGCTGCGAACCGATCTCGTCCGGCCTTGCCTGGCGATCCCCCGTCGGGAGCTCATCGGCCTTGAGAACGCCGCGTCCCTACGGGCCGTTCGTCCGAACGCGGCCCGAGCCTGTGGCTGCGGCTACACAAAACCTTGATCGGCACTGGCCCTGTAGCCGCTGCCGAGCGTCAGCGAGGCTGCGCAAAGGCCCGCAGGGCCTTGCCTGGCGATCTCCCGTCGGAGCGCGGTCGGCCTTGAGAGCGCTGCGTCCCTACGGGCCGTTCGTCCGAACGCGGCCCGAGCCTGCGGCAGCGGGGAGCGATTTTCAGAGGGTGCGAATCGAGGTGCGGATGGCCCGGGCACATTCGATCACCGAGGGCGCGAGCTTGCGTTCGGCTTCTTCCAGGGTCCAGCGGCTGCTGGGCACCACCACGTGCACCGCGGCCACCGGCAAGCCCTTGCCGTCGAGGATGGGCGCGGCTATCGCCATGTCCCCCAGGAACAGCTCTTCCGGGTTCAGGGCGTAGCCGCGACGCTGGGTGGCGTCGATCTCGCGCTGGATGTCCGCCAGTTCGGTCAGGGTGTGCCGGGTGTGGGCCTTGCGGTCGCTGGCCTGGAGGATCTGCAGGGCCTCGGCGGCGGGCAGGGCGCTGAGGTAGGCGCGGCCCGAGCCGGTGCAGTACATCGGGATACGACTGCCGATGGGCATGTGGATGGGGATGAACTTGGGCGCCACGAAGCGCGCTACATAGACCATGTCCAGGCCATCGGGCTCGGTGAGGTTGGTGGTTTCCCCGGTGACCTGGGCCAGCTCGGCGAGGAAGGGGTTGGCCACGTCCACCAGGGTGTCGGCGGCCAGGTAGTTGTAGCCGATCTCCATCACCCGCGGGGTCAGCTGGAAGCGCTTGGTCTGCGGGTGCTTACGCACGTAGCCCAGCTGTTCCAGGGTGTGGATCATGCGCTGCGCCGAGCTTTTGTTGATGTCGGCGGCCGTGGCGATTTCCGCCAGGTTCATGGTCCGTTGCGCGGCGTTGAAGGCCCGCAGCACCGCCAGGCCCTTCTCCAGTGACTGGTTGAAAAGGGAGTTGTTGTTATCGCTCATGACCAGTCCTTTCAGGTTATTTTGTATTTTGAATATCGATATTCGATATTTATAAATCTCTTTACGATTTTTGTAAATTGTTTATAGTCGGGCTCATGCCTCCTGCCTTCCACAACAGAGGCTATCCATCACGGACTTCAAACAATAAAACCGTCCAATGGGAGATTCGCCATGCACACCCGCACTCGCGTCCTTGCACCCGCTGTTTTCGCATTCTGTTGCGCCCTTGGCCTGGGCCTTTCGGCGTCGGCCCAGGCCGAGCCGCTGTACAAGGTCGGGGCCACCGCCACCGGCATTCCCTTCACCTTCCTTGACGTCAAGAGCCAGAGCATCGAGGGCATGATGATCGATGCCGCCCGGGCCGTGGGCAAGGCCGGCGGTTTCGCCGTGGACATCCAGCAGACCACCTTCGCCGCACTGATCCCCTCACTGACCTCGAACAAGATCGACATCATTTCCGCTGCCATGCTGCGCACCCCGGTGCGCGAGAAAGTGGTGCAGTACTCCGACCCGGTGTTCAGCTACGGCGAGGGCCTGATCGTCAAGGCCGACGACGCCAGCGACTACCGCCGCATGGAGGACCTGGCCGGGGAAACCGTCGGCGCCCAGGTCGGCACGGTGTTTATCGACGAGTTGAACAAGCGCGGGATCTTCAAGGAAGTGCGCGGCTACGACTCGATTCCCGATCTGATGCGCGACCTGGCCCTGGGGCGGATCAAGGCCGGTTTCGCCGACCGGCCGATCCTCGCCTACCAACTGGCCCAGGGCACCCAGAACAAGGTGCGGCTGGTCAAGGGCTACCAGCCGGTGGTCATGGGCGATGTCTGCCTGATCGTGCGCAAGGGCGATGCCCAGACCCTGGCCGAGGTCAATCGCGGGATCGCCGCGATCAAGGCCGACGGCACCCTGGACCGCATCATCGAGCACTGGAAGCTCAACTGATCCAGTCGCGGCCCGGCGCCTGGCCCGGGTCCCTTTCCTGCTGATTAAACGGGTCTCTCCATGTTTCTCCAGAACGCTCTGGACTTCCTGCCCATTCTGTTGAAAGGCGCAGTGGTCACCCTGCAGGTCACCGTTGGCTCCTTCGTGCTCAGCTCGCTGATCGGCCTGGTCTTCGCCTTGATGATGGTGTCCAAGGTGCGCTCGGTGGCGTTGTTCGCCATCGGCGTGGTCAACGTCATTCGCGGGCTGCCGATCATCGTCCAGCTGTTTTACATCTACTTCGTGCTGCCGGATTTCGGCATCCAGCTCACCGCCATGCAGGCCGGGGTGATCGGCCTGGGCATCGCCTACTCGGCGTACCAGGCGGAAAACTTCCGCGCCGGTATCCAGGCCATTCACCAGGGGCAGATCGAGGCCGCCGAATCCATCGGCATGCGCGGGCCGATGATCATGCGTCGGGTGGTGCTGCCCCAGGCCCTGCGCATCGCCTTGCCGCCCTATGGCAACACCCTGGTGATGATGCTCAAGGACTCGTCCCTGGTGTCCACCATCACCGTGGCCGAAATGACCCGGGCCGGGCAGCTGATCGCTTCCTCGACCTTCGAGAACATGACCGTCTACACCCTGGTGGCCTTGCTCTACCTAGCCCTGAGCCTGCCGCTGTCCTTTGCCCTGCGCCGCCTGGAGGCGCGCATCAGCACCCGGAGAAAGCCATGATCCAGATCAAGGGCGTACACAAGAGCTTTGGCAATGTGGCGGTGCTCGAAGGCATCGACCTACAGGTGCACAGCGGTGAAGTGGTGTGCCTGATCGGGCCCTCGGGGTCCGGCAAGTCGACCCTGCTGCGCTGCATCAACGGCCTGGAAAGCTACGAGCAGGGCGACATCCTGGTGAGCGGGGCGCGGGTCGACCGGCAGGCCAAGAGCATCCATGAACTGCGTACCCGGGTGGCCATGGTGTTCCAGCGCTTCAACCTGTTTCCCCATCGCACGGCCTTGCAGAACGTCACCGAGGGGCCGATCTACGTCAAGAAACAGGACCCCCGGCAAGCACGCCTGCGGGCCGAGGCACTGCTGGAAAAGGTCGGCCTGGCCCATCGCATGCACGCCTACCCGGACGAGCTCTCCGGCGGCCAGCAGCAACGGGTGGCCATTGCCCGGGCGCTGGCCATGGACCCGGAGGCGATTCTCTTCGACGAACCGACTTCGGCGCTGGACCCGGAACTGGTGGGCGAGGTGCTGGCGGTGATGCGCAAGCTGGCCGACGAGGGCATGACCATGATCGTGGTCACCCATGAAATGGGCTTTGCCCAGGACGTGGCAGACCAGGTGTGCTTCCTCCACAGCGGGCGCATCGTCGAGGCCGGCCCGGCCCGAACCGTGCTCAGCACCCCGAGCCACCCGCGCACCCAGGACTTCCTGCGGCGCTTGCTCAACCAGGGCGCGGAGGTGCAGGCATGAGCGCATCCGAGCCCCTGCGCATGCCGCCCTCGCTGTGGGCGGCCACGGCCATGCCGGCCGAGCACACCCCGGCACTGGCCGAGGACCGGGAGGTCGATGTGGCGATTGTCGGCGCCGGCTACACCGGGTTGGTGAGCGCCCTGCGCCTGGCCCAGAGCGGTGCCAGCGTCTGTGTGCTGGATGCCGGCGAGCCCGGCTGGGGCGCCTCCGGGCGCAACGGTGGGCAGGTGATCCCCGGGCTCAAGTTCGACCCCGAGCAACTGCTGGCCAAGTTCGGCCCGGTACAGGGCGAGGCGCTGATCGATGCCGTGGGTGGCGCGGCCGATGAAGTGTTCGAGCTGATCAAGGAACACGGCATTCGCTGCGACGCCACCCGCAAGGGCTGGATCCAGCCGGCGTTTTCCGGCGCGGCGATGCACACCCTGGAGCAGCGCGCCGAGCAGTGGCGCCAGCGCGGCGTGGCCGTGGAGTTGCTGGACAAGGCCGCCGTGAGCCAGCGCATCGGCAGTTCGCAATACCTGGGCGGCTGGGTCGACCCGCGGGCCGGCAGCCTGCACCCGCTGAACTACGCCCGGGGCCTGGCCCGGGTGGCGATGGGGCTGGGGGTGAGCATTCACGGCCAGAGCCGGGTCCGGAAGCTGCAGCGCGATGGCGGGCGCTGGACCCTGGAGACCGACCGCAGCGCTCGGGTGCGTGCCTCGAAGGTACTGCTGGCGACCAATGGCTACACCGACGACTTGTGGCCGGGGTTGCGCCAGACGGTGATCGCCGCCAACAGTTTCATCATCGCCACCCGGCCGCTGCCTGCCGAGCTGCGCCAGAGCATCCTGCCGGGCGGCGAGGTGTGTTCCGATGCCCGGCGCCTGCTGCTGTATTTCAAGCAGGACGCCCAGGGGCGCCTGCTGCTGGGTGGGCGCGGGCCGTTTTCCGAGCCGCGCCGGGATGCCGACTGGAACCACCTGGAGCGTTCGTTGCTGAACCTGTTTCCGCAATTGGCGGGCGTCCCCATCGAGTATCGCTGGAGCGGGCGCGTGGCCCTGACCCCGAGTTTTCTGCCGCAGTTGCACGAGCCGGCGCCGGGGCTGTCGATCCTGCTGGGCTACAACGGGCGCGGCATTGCCTTGTCGACCCTGCTGGGCAAGCACCTGGCGGCGCGGCTGACGGGAGCGGGGCAGGGTTTTCCTTTCCCGGTCACGCCATTGCGGCCGATTCCGCTGCACGGCTTGCAACGCCTCTACCTGGGAGCGGGGATAGCCTGGTACCGGTTGCTCGACGCCCTGGGCTGATCAGCTCGGGCAGTCCTGCTCACCGTCATCCAGGCCCTGCTTGTAGCTCTGGCTGTGCAGGCTGGCCTTGCCGTTGCGCCAGGTCAGGGTCAGCACGTACAGCGAGTCGAAGTCGCTGGAGGCCCAATCCTCGGTAATCGGGCGCTTCTCGCCCACGGCTTCTTCGGCGACCTTGTTGATCAGCTCCGGCAGGTAGCCGTGGGACCAGGCGGTGTAGATGATCGAGTTGTGGTAGCGGTCATGCAGCAGCTCGTCCGCCAGGTCGCTGGTGTCATTGGCGGCAAAGTCGATGTTCACCGGCAGGCCGAGCTTGATGGCGCTGGGGCTGATGGTCATCAGCGGGCGGATATAGCTGTAGGAGTTGTCCAGCTCGCCTTCCTCGACGTTGCGCGTGGGGTTGGCGGCGAACACGTACTGCGCCTTGCCGAATTTCTCCGGCAGCAGCGAGGCCAGGTCGATGGCCCGGTTCAGGCCCTGGCAGTTGAGCTGCCCGAGGCCGCCGGCGGGCTTTTCCGCGTGGCGCAGGAACACCAGGGTCTGGGTGCCGTCCACCGGTTGCGCGCGGCTGGCGCTGGATTCCAGGGACAGGCACAGGGCGCCGCCCAGCAACAGGGCCGGCAACGGCAGGTAGCGGCGGTGCTTGAAGTGGCGGGCAAGGCGGCGGGGCAGGTTCATGGTGCGGTCATTCTTCAAGTGCGATGCGTGAGGCTGACAAACCCATGTTCCCTGTCGTTGCTCATGGCCTGATCGGGCCGTGGCTTATGAGTCCCTGAACGGCTTTTGGTTCGATTGCAGGCAGCTTAAGCGCTGCATGTTGCCGATTTAAGAAAACCCGGCGGATAATTCCCCGCCGTTGCCCATCCGTGGCGCCGCCCCCTTTTGATTGAGACTGGAAGCCTGTCATGAGCGATCTTTCCGCCTTTGCCGTCACCCAGAAATGGCCTGCGCAATTCCCTGAGTGGATTCAGTTGTATTCCTTGCCGACCCCCAACGGGGTCAAGGTCTCGATCATGCTCGAAGAGATCGGCCTGCCCTACGAGGCGCATCGGGTCAGCTTCGAGACCCAGGACCAGATGACCCCGGAGTTCCTCAGTGTCAGCCCGAACAACAAGATCCCGGCGATTCTCGACCCCCACGGCCCGGGGGACCAGCCGCTGGCGCTGTTCGAGTCGGGGGCGATCCTGATCTACCTGGCGGACAAGAGCGGGCAACTGCTGGCCCAGGAGTCGGCGGCGCGTTATGAAACCATCCAGTGGCTGATGTTCCAGATGGGCGGCATCGGCCCGATGTTCGGGCAGGTGGGGTTCTTCAACAAGTTTGCCGGCAGGGAGTACGAGGACAAGCGGCCGCTGGAGCGCTACGTGAACGAGGCCAAGCGTCTGCTGGGGGTGCTGGACAAGCACCTGGGGGGGCGCGAGTGGATCATGGGCGAGCGCTACACCATTGCCGATATCGCGACCTTTCCGTGGATTCGCAATCTGATCGGGTTCTATGAGGCGGGTGAATTGGTGGGCATCGACAACTTCCCCGAGGTCAAGCGAGTGCTGGCCAAATTCGTGGCGCGCCCGGCGGTGATCCGCGGGTTGGAGATTCCCAAGGTTTCTTGACGCACGCACGCCCTGTAGCCGCTGCCGCAGGCTGTGCACGAGCGCGCAGCGGTGGCGGCGATCCCAAGAATGCCAGGGGGGTGTCTGGGGGCGCCCAGCCAGGGCCTGCGTACCGAACGCAGCCCGCTCTTTCGCAGCCTCACCCTGGCTCGGCAGCGGCTACAGCCAACGTTGTGCCTCATAACGCTGGGCCTTATTAAGAAACAGGAATTTTTGCATGCGCCCCTTAAGTTTCAAGCAAGTCGATGTCTTCAGCTCGACTCCCCTCAAAGGCAACCCCTTGGCCGTGGTATTCAACGCTGACGAGCTCAGCACCGAGCGCATGGCCACCTTCGCCAACTGGACCAACCTCAGCGAAACCACCTTTCTGCTCCAGCCCCGCGATCCCCGGGCCGACTACCGCCTGCGGATCTTCACCACCACCCAGGAATTGCCCTTCGCCGGCCACCCGACCCTGGGCAGTTGCCACGCCTGGCTCGAAGCCGGCGGCGTGCCCCGGGGCGAGGAGATCATCCAGGAGTGCGAAGTGGGCCTGGTGCGCATCCGCCGCCAGGGCGATCAGTTGGCCTTTCTCGCGCCGCCGCTGCTCAAGGCCGGCCCGGTGGAGCCCCAGGTGCTGGAGCAGGTGCGCCGTGGCCTGCGCCTTACGCCCGGGGACATCGTGCAGGCGCAGTGGGTCGACAACGGCGCCGGCTGGCTGGCGGTGATGCTCGGCGAACGCCAGCAGGTGCTGGACCTGCAACCGGACTACCCGGCGCTGATCGGTCTGGCGGTCGGGGTGATCGCGCCCTGTGACCCCGAGCGTGATGACAGCGACGCGCAGTTCGAGGTACGGGCCTTTATCGCCGGTGATGGCATGCCCGAAGACCCGGCCACCGGCAGCCTCAATGCCGGCATCGCCCAGTGGTTGCTGGGCGCCGGGCTGGCACCGGCTCGCTACCGCGTCAGCCAGGGCCTGAGCATGGGCCGGGCAGGGCGGATTGACGTGGAACAGATCGGCGATGAAATCTGGATCGGCGGCACGGTGCGAACCTGCATTGAGGGACACCTGCGGCTTCTCCAAACCAGTGAGCAAGCGTGCGGGAATACACCTTCGCCCACTGGACCGAGGCATCCATGAGCGCGCTGGCACCTGGCGATTTTGCAGGCACCGGCACGCACAAGCCGGCACGGCTCCTGTGCGCCTGGGCCCAGGTTGTGTCCTGGAAGGGCTGGATGCTGCGGGCAGGCCTGCTGGGTTTGCTGGCGCTTGATCCACTGCTTTGCATTGCACAAACCACGGCGGTCAAACAACCGCCCGGCCCGGCCACCTTGCCTGGTAATACATCGGGGAGCGAATTCGCGGCATCCGCCAGCGTGGCGCCCACGCCAGGGGGCAAGGGCGTGGCGGTGAATGCCACGTGCAACCTGCCGGTCAAGCCATCAGCCGGCAAAGTCGTGGAGATATATTGGACCCAGGGCCCGGAAAATCGTCGCGTGGTGGGCCGCGAGGCTGACCATTACGTCGATCTCAATCTGATCGTTCGAACTGTGGGTTACCGGCCTGGCGAGTGCATCGAAGCGACGATTCAGTCCGAAAACGCTGCCGATGAAATTGCCGACAGGATCAAGAAAATCGTGCTCAGGGGAAAGGTTGACGATACCGGCATGGCCTACTTCAAAACGCCTCTGAAGGACTACACCCTCAATTTGCAGGGCAGCGAGCCGCCGTAGTGTGCACACCCGTGCGGGAGCCAGGAGCTGCTGCAAGCGGCCAACCGCCGGATTTGTCGCACGCAGGTTTTTCAATGGCGGCTGCCGCTGTTGCGTCAGATGGTCGCAGGCTGGCCGCGTCGAGTGACCGATACCCCTTGGATCGCGGGGCCTCAAGGGCATTGTTACGGCTTGGGCAAGACTCTCTTGAGCCGTGCGGGTTTGTACCGGGGCGGCTGCGGGCATAAGCTTTCAGCCTTTTTTCGCCATAGCTCGTGTTGTTTCGCGCTCAGCCTTAGGAAAAATCATGTCCAGCCAGTTCCCAGAAGCCCGTCCGCGTCGCCTGCGTCGCTCCGAACAACTGCGCAGCCTGTTCCAGGAAACCGAATTCACCCTCAACGACCTGGTGCTGCCGATTTTCGTCGAGGAAGAAATCGACGATTTCGTGCCGATCAAGAGCATGCCCGGGGTGATGCGCATTCCCGAATCCAGGTTGGCCGGCGAGATCGAGCGCTACGCCCGCGCCGGGATCAAGTCGGTGATGACCTTCGGCGTCTCCCACCACCTGGACTGCGACGGCAGCGATACCTGGAAGGAAAACGGCCTGGTGTCGCGCATGTCGCGCATCGCCAAGGATGCGGTGCCGGAGATGATCGTGATGTCCGACACCTGCTTCTGCGAATACACCGATCACGGCCACTGCGGGGTCATGCACGGCCATGAAGTGGACAACGACCAGACCCTGCTCAACCTCGGCAAGCAGGCGGTGGCTGCGGCCCGTGCCGGCGCCGATGTGATCGCGCCGTCGGCGGCCATGGACGGTCAGGTCCAGGCCATCCGCCGCGCCCTGGATGCCGCCGGCTTCACCCAGACGCCGATCATGGCCTATTCCACCAAGTTCGCCTCGGCGCTCTATGGCCCGTTCCGTGAAGCCGGCGGCAGCGCGCTCAAGGGCGATCGCAAGAGCTACCAGATGAACCCGATGAACCGCCGCGAAGCGGTGCGCGAGTCCTTGCTGGACGAACAGGAAGGCGCCGACTCGCTGATGGTCAAGCCCGCCGGGGCCTACCTGGACATCATCCGCGACATCCGCGAGGCCTCGCGCCTGCCGGTGGCGGCGTACCAGGTCAGCGGCGAGTACGCGATGATCAAGTTCGGCGCCCAGGCCGGCGCCATCGACGAGCAGCGAGTGGTGCGCGAAACCCTGGGTTCGATCAAGCGCGCCGGCGCCGATCTGATCTTCACCTACTTCGCCATGGACCTGGCCCTGGCCGGGATCTGATTAGGCTCCGCAGTACTGCCACGAACGTCGTCCGGCGTTCGTGGCTATTGCCAAGACTTCCGCCTCTACATGACAATGCGATTCATTATCAAATATGAATCCTTACTGTCATGCCCGCCGACGACTTATCCCTGCGCTGTGCCGTCACCGACCTCTACACCCATCACCATGGCTGGCTGCAGGGCTGGTTGCGCCAGCGCCTGGGCAACGCCTTCGATGCCGCCGACCTGGCCCAGGACACCTTCGTGCGGGTGCTCAAGGCGCGCAACGCAGTGGAGATCCGTGAGCCGCGGCCCTACCTGTCGCGCATTGCCCGGGGCCTGCTGATCGATCTGTTTCGCCGGCGTTCCCTGGAACAGGCCTACCTCGAAGCCCTGGCCCTGGTACCCGAGGGCGAGCACCCGTCGCCGGAGGAGCAGAGCGTGCTGTTCCAGGCGCTGATGGAAATCGACCGGCTGCTGGATGGCCTGGGGCCCAAGGTGAAACAGGCTTTCCTGCTGTCCCAGTGCGACGGCCTGACCTACGAGCAGATCGCCGAGCGCCTGCAGATTTCCGTGCGCAGCGTGAGCAACTACATGGCCAAGGCCATGGAGCATTGCTGCCTGATGCAGATGCGGATGCAGCTGTCATGAGTTTCGCCGGCCTGCAACTGAGCGTCGGCGAGCGCCAGGCCATCAGCGGCGCGGCACGCTGGTACGCGCAATTGCGCTCCGGCAGCGCCAGCGAGCAGGAGCAGGCCGCCTGGCGCGAATGGCTGGCCGCCGACCCCTTGCACCGCCAGGCGTGGGAGCGCATGCAGCAACTGGGCGAGCAGATGTCGGCACTGCCCGGCGGCCTGGCCGGTTCCACCTTGCGCGGGGCAGGGCGCTCGCGCCGCGAGCTGATGCGCAACCTGGTGGTGCTGGCCTCGGCCGGTTCCCTGGGCTGGCTGGGCTGGCGCAGCGACAGTGCCCAGCAACTGCTGGCCGATTATCGGACCCAGATCGGCGAGCGCCGGCAAGTGCGCCTGGCGGACGGCACTTCGCTGCTGCTCAATACCAACACCTCGATCAACGTGCAGTTCGACAGCCAGCAACGCAAGGTGCAGCTGTTGTGGGGCGAGATGCTGGTCAGCACCGCTGCCGATCCCTTGCAGCGGCCGTTCCGGGTCTTCACCCGGGACGCCGAGGTGCTGGCCCTGGGCACTCGCTTCGTGCTGCGCAGCGATGAGCGTGAGGAGCAGGTGGCGGTGCTGGAGCACGTGGTGCAGGTCAGCCTGGGCGCAGGCCTTGCGCCGCGTCGGGTCGAGGCCGGCCAGCAACTGGCGTTCAGCGCCGGGGGCTTTGCCGCGCTGCGGCCCAACGATGCCGCGGTGGGTGCCTGGCGCCAGGGCAGCATCATCGCCATCGACCGGCCCCTGGGGGAATTGCTGGCCGACCTGTCGCGCTACCGCCGCGGGGTTGTGCAGTGCGATCCGCAGATTGCCGGGCTGAAGATCTCCGGGGCCTTCCCCATCGATGACACCGACCGCGCCCTGGCGGCGCTGGAAAGCGGTTTCTCCCTGCAGATCAAGCGCTACACCCGCTACTGGGTACGGGTTTGCGATAGCCGCGTGGGTTGAATCCGCGGGGCAAAAAAAATTCAATGGTCTTTGCATGTTTGCCCCTCCTGGTCCGGCTTATCCCCCAGTGGATTCATTTTCGTTAGCGGGGAAGGCAAAGCATGTCTGATGTTCACAAGTCGAAGTTGGCCCAGGCGATCAAGGTCGGGCTCTGGGGCGCACTGGCGGTCTACGGTGCGGCACTGCTGCCGTTGACCGCAGTGGCGGCGAGCGAACAGACCGCGGTGCGCCGCTTCGATATTGCCGCCGGTGACCTGACCGAGGTGCTGAGCCGTTACGCCAGCGCTGCCGGTGCGGCAATTTCCTTCGATGCCCGGCAGACCGCCGGCCTGCGTTCGGCGGGGCTCAAGGGTGAATACGGGGTACAGGAAGGCTTTGCGCGGATTCTCGCCGGCAGCGGCTGGCAGGCCGAGCCGCAGAGCAACGGCAGCTTCGTGCTGCGCCCCGTACCCCAGGGCAGCGGCGCTCTGGAGCTGGGCACCACCCAAGTGCAGGGCCAGGAGCTGGGGGCCACCACCGAGTATTCCGGTTCCTACACCACTGGCGCGGTCACCATCGGCAAGGGCCAGCACTCGCTCAAGGAAACCCCGCAGTCGGTGACCGTGATCACCCGCAAGATGCTCGATGACCAGAACCTCAACACCATTGACCAGGTGATGGAGAAGACCCCGGGCATCACCCTCTACGACTCGCCCATGGGCGGCAAGTATTTCTACTCCCGGGGCTTTCGCATGACCGGCCAGTACCAGTACGACGGCGTGCCCCTGGACATGGGTAGCAGCTACGTACAGGCCGACAGCTTCAGCAGCGACATGGCCTTCTATGACCGGGTGGAGATCCTGCGCGGCGCTGCCGGCATGCTCAAGGGCGCGGGCGGCACTGCCGGCTCGGTGAACTTCGTGCGCAAGCGCGGCCAGGCCACGCCGCACACCGAACTGACGATGTCCGCCGGCAGCTGGGACAACTACCGGGCCCAGGTGGACACCGGCGGGCCGTTGAACGATGCCGGTACCGTCCGCGGCCGGGCGGTGGTGACCCAGCAGACCCGGCAGTACTTCTACGACCTGGGCGAGCGCAAGGACCAGGTCTACTACGGCGCCCTGGATTTCGACCTCAGTGACGCCACCACCCTGGGCCTGGGCATGGCCTATGAAGACGTCGACTCGCGCCCGTGCTGGGGCGGCCTGCCGCGCTACAGCGACGGCAGCGACCTCAAGCTGGGCCGTTCCACCTGCCTGAACACCGCCTGGAACAACTCGCGCAGCAAGCGCGCGACCTATTTCGCCGACCTGCGCCAGCAACTCAACGACGACTGGGCGCTGAAGGTGGCCGGGGTCTACACCCGCAATACCCAGGATATCGAGTACGCCTTCCCCAGCGGTTCGGTGCCGGTGGGGGCCAGCCGTTCCAGCACCCTGATGCTGGGCAGCATCTACGACTACGACCAGGTGGACTACGGCTTCGATGCCTATGTCGACGGGCACTTCCAGGCCTTTGGCCAGGAGCACGAGCTGACCTTCGGCGCCAACGCCAGCCGCTCGATCAAGGACGACTTCTACGCCGTGGCCGGCTTGCCCCAGCGGCAGAATGTGCTGGACCCCGATCACCACCTGCCCAAGCCCGACGACAGCTACTACGAAAGCAACTCCACCCGGGGCGGCCCCACTGATCTGCGGATCCAGCAGCAAGGGTTGTATTCCACTGTGCGCCTGAAGCTGGCCGACCCGCTGACCCTGGTCATGGGCAGCCGGGTCAGTTGGTACAAGTCGCAGAACGATTCCGTGGCCTATTGGCGCGATACCCGCACGCCCAGCAGTGCCCGTTCCAAGGAAACCGGCGAGGTCACGCCGTTCGCCGGGGTGCTGTACGACCTCAACGACAACCTCACGGCCTACGCCAGCTACTCCAGCATTTTCACCCCCCAGGGCAGCTATCGGACCCTGGACGGCGCCTCCCTCAAGCCGCTGGTGGGCAAGAGCTACGAGCTGGGGATCAAGGGCGAGTGGTTCGATGGCCGCCTCAACAGCGCCTTCAGCCTGTTCCGCACCATCCAGCAGGACGCGCAGCAGGACGACCCCGCCTGCCCGGACAGCACCTGCTCGCTGAACTCGGGCAAGGTCCGCGCCCAGGGCTTTGAAGCGGAGCTCAGCGGTGAGGTGATCGAACGCCTGCAAGTGTTGGCCGGCTACACCTACACCCAGACCAAGACCCTGGAGGACGCCAACAGCGCCAACAACGGCTTGCCGTTCACCACCTACGTGCCGCGCCACCTGCTGCGGGTCTGGGGCGACTATCAGCTGGGCGGTGCCCTGGAGCGCTTCACCGTGGGGGCCGGGGTCAACGCCCAGAGTGACAACTACCGAGTCTCGCCCACCAGCGGCAACCACATCCGCCAGGCCGGCTATGCGATCTGGAACGGACGCATCGGTTACCGCATCGACGACACCTGGTCCCTGGCGCTGAACGGCAACAACCTGCTGGACAAGCGCTACTACACCACCATCGGCACCGAAGGCTTCGGCAATTTCTACGGTGACCCGCGCAACCTCACCCTGTCGGTCAAGGCCGACTTCTAAGGCCGGGTGGCGGCCGCGCAGGCCTTCTGCACGGCCGCTTCAGGCCCCGGGCCCGGCGTCGAGCAAGGCCATAAAACGCTGCAGCTGTGGCGAAGGGTTGTCCCGGTGCCAGTTCATGTACAGCCCGATGCTTGGCCCGGGCTGCGTGCCCATGGCCCGCAGCGGGCGGTAGGCGACGCTGCCCTGCAGCACCGCATCGGCCATCGAGCGGGGCACCAGGGCCACGCCGAAACCGCAGCCCACTAGGCCCAGCTGGGTCTGGACCCGGGCCACTTCCTGGACCACCTTCGGGGTGAACCCGGCCGCGCTGCACAGCGCCATCAACTGGTTGTGGTAGCCGCGGCCCAGGGCCTGGGGCGTGAACACGAAGTCGTCGTTGGCCAGCTCTCGCAGGTCCACCTCTGGCGCCTGGGCCTGGGGGTGGTCGTGGGGCAGGGCGATGACGATCGGCTCATCGAGGATCAGGCGCGAGGCTATCTGCCCTTCGGGCAGCGGCAGCTCACGCATGAACGCCAGGTCGATGTCGCCGCCGAGCAAGCCCTTGAGCTGCTCGGCCGAAGGCAGTTCCCGCAGTTCCAGGCGCACCTCGGGCAAGGCCTGGCGAAAGCCCCGCAGGCTGGCGAGCAAGCTCGGGTAGCCGGCCAGTGACAGGCTACTGACGCGCAGGCTGCCGGCCAGGCCCTGGGCAATATGGCGCGCCTGCTCGATGCCCTGTTCCAGGGTAGCCAGGGTGCGCCGGGCGCTGTGCAGGAAATCCACCCCGGCCGGGGTCAGGGCCACGCCTCGACGATTGCGCCGCAGGAGGCTGAAACCGAGTTTTTCCTCCAGGCGGGCGATGGCCTGGCTCAGGGGCGGCTGGGCCATGTGCAGGCGCGTGGCGGCCTTGTGAAAGTGCAGTTCTTCGGCGACGGCGATGAACTGGCGCAACAGGCGCGTTTCGATCATGGCGATGCTTCCTGGCTGGGGGCTGTGGGACTGTAAACTCCAAGGCTCATGGTTTCACAGCGAATTCATTGATATCAAAAACCTCTCACAGAACCTGGAATTTAGTATTAAGTCACTGATTTTCATGCTGTTACCCTGGAATTCACACAGGAGGGAAGAGCATGGATTTCAGCGGCAGAACGGCGATTGTCACCGGCGCCGGGCGCGGCCTGGGCTTGAGTTATGCACGGGCCCTGGCCCGTCGTGGTGCCCAGGTGGTGATCAGCGATTGCGGGAGTGACGGCAGCGGCAGCGGGGCGGATGACAGTGTCGCCCATGATGCGGTGCAGGCCTTGCGGGCCAGCGGTGCCAGGGCGCTGGCCGACACCGCCGACCTGGGCACCGAGGCCGGTTGCCAGGGGCTGGTGCAGCGCACCCTGGAGGCCTTTGGCAGCCTGGATATCCTGATTCACAACGCCGGCTGGGTTGGCTACCAGGCGCTGGAGCAGACCGACGCCGGGTTTCTCGAGCGCATGCTGGGGATCAACCTGTATGCGCCCATCTGGCTGGCCAGGCATGCCTGGCCCCATCTGCGGCAGTCCGCCGCACCGCGGCTGCTGTTGACCACCTCCGACCGTGCGCTGTACCCGGAATATGCCCAGCCGGGGCTGCTGGCCTACTGCGCGGGCAAGATGGCCCAGGTCGGGATCATGAATGCCCTGGGCCAGGAAGGGGCGGAGCACGGGATCCGGGTCAACGCGGTGTCGCCGGTGGCCAAGACCCGCATGTGGGGCGTCAGCGAGGAGCCGCCGGAACTCAAGCCGGACTGGGTGACGCCGGGGGTGCTGTTTCTGGTCAGCGAGCAGTGCCAGGACAGCGGCTACATCCTGCGGGCCAGCAATGGCCAGTTCAGTGCCTGGCGCCCCCAGGAGGCCCCCGGTGTGGATTACCCCCGGGACCTGAAGCGGATCGCGGCGGCCACGCCGGAGCAGTTCGCCCGGCGCTGGGGGCAGATCAAGCAGCCTTTCATCGGGGCCTGAGGGAGGGGGCGGCGCTCTGCGGGGAGATCTCCCGTTCGCGGAAGTAGCGCTCCAGCACGCGCGGGTCGGCCGAGCGCTCGGCCAGGGCCACGTAGGTGTCCGGGCGCAGCAGGTAGAAGGCGTTGCGCGCCAGCCCCGCGGCGGCATGGGCCGGGCGCCAGTCGAAGGTGCGCAACGGCACCTGGTGCGCGGTGCACCAGTCGCGCAGGGCGTCACTGGTGACGCCGTAGACATGCACCTGCCAGCCCAGGTACTCCAGGCTGTCGAAGTTGTCGTGTTCACCATCGCGAACCCAGGGCAGGCGGTCGCCGCCGTGCACCGGGCCGACGCCGCCGGCGCTCAGGGGCATGCCGCGGTAGTTCAGGGTGATCTGCGACACGGTACGGAAGAGAAACTCCCGGGCGCTGTCGAAGGCGGCGATCTTCGGCAGCAGCAGGGGCGCCAGGCGGGTGCGCGCCAGGTAGGCCACCGGGCCGTCGGCGGTGGCGAAGCTGAACACCCGGTCGGTGGTGGCCACCAGGCGCCGGGCGAACTCCATGCGTTCGGTGGCGTAGGTTTCCAGCAGGCGCTCGGCACTCTTGCCGCTCAGTACCGCTGCCAGTTTCCAGGCCAGGTTGATGGCGTCGCCGATCCCGGTGTTCATGCCCTGGCCGCCGGCCGGGCTGTGCACGTGGGCGGCGTCCCCGAGGAGGAACACCCGGCCGGTGCGAAACTGCTCGGCCACCCGGTGATGCACCTTGTAGGTGGAGAACCAGTTGACCTGGGCCACCTCGACCTTGAGCTGGCGCATGGCGCGCTGGCTGACATCCTCGAAGCGCAGGTTCTCCGGGTGCTCGGCACGCTCGTCGCGCACCGTGCCGATCAGCCGTGCGCGGCCGCTCTGGGCCAGGGGGAACACCGCGAGAAAGTCGGCGTCATCCAGGTCTACGTGCAACTGGCCGTCGATGCTCGGGCCGCTGGCCTGCACATCCGCGACGTAGAACACCTGCTGGTAGGTGCCGCCGGGAAAGCCGGTGCCCAGGGTCTTGCGCACCGTGGAGCGGGCGCCGTCGCAGCCGGCCAGGTAGAAGGCCTGGCAGTGTTCTTCGCGCCCGTCGGGGCCGCGCAGGCGGGCGTTGATCAGGTGGCCGTGGTCGGTGAAGGCCAGCAGCTCGGTGTTGCGTTCGACCTCCACCCCCTGCAGCGCCAGGCGTTCGATCAGCAGTTGCTCGTGTTCGTCCTGAGGAAAGATCTGCAGGAAGGGGTAGGGCGTCAGGTCTTCGCCGATGGCGTTGAACGGCAGGTGGGCGGCGCGCTCGCCCTTGACCCAGAGGTTCACCGCCGGCACATGGTGGCCGCGCTCGACGATGGCCCGGGTCAGGTCCAGCTGGCGGTACAGCTCAAGGGTTCGCGCCTGCACCGCCAGGGCCCGGGAGGTAGTGCCCGGGCCCGGGGTCTTGTCGATGATCCGCACCTTGACCCCCTGCCGGCGCAGCCAGAGCGCCAGGACCAGGCCGGTGGGGCCGGCGCCGATGATCAGTACGTCGCTGCAATTCATGGGCTTGCCCTCGGTAGACGATCAAGGTCATGCAGGCGGCTGCCGCCGGGCTCAGCGCTGGGCGAAGGCCAGGTTCAGGCCGAGCCCGGCGAAGCTTGCGGCAAAGCTGCGGCGCAGCCAGTTCTGCACCTGGGGCGACTCGATCACCGCGGTGCGGAACAGGTTGGCCAGCAGGCCATAGAGCACGAACACGAAGAAGGTCATGGCCATGAACACGCCGCTCAGGAGCAGCATCTGCGGGATCGGGTCGCTGCCGTCATGGGCGATGAACTGGGGCAGGAAGGCCAGGAAGAAGAGGGTCAGCTTGGGGTTGAGGATATTCAGCAGGCAGGCCTTGAGCATCAGCGCGCCGGGGCCATGGCTGACGGCGTTGCTGTCCACGGCGAAGGCCGAGCGGTCGCGCCAGGTGGCGTAGGCCAGGTACAGCAGGTAGGCGACGCCGGCGAACTTCAGGCCCTGGAAGGCCAGCGCGCTGGAGTGCAGGATGGCCGACAGGCCGAGGATCGAGGCCAGCAGGTGCGGGACAATCCCGGCGGTGCAGCCGATGGCGGTGAACAGGCTGGCGCGCTTGCCGGCCACCAGGGCGGTGGAAATGGTCAGGATCACGCCGCTGCCGGGAATCAGCACGACGATCAGGCTGGTGATCAGGAAATCCAGGGTCAACATCCGGGCATCACTCCATTGAGGGCAGGCGCAGGTTCATGGCTGGGCGCCACACCTAAGTCGGGGGTCATCAAAATACACCCAGCCACACCGCCAATAGAAGGATTCTAGCCTGTAGCCGCTGCTGAGCCCGCGAAGCTGCGCAAAGGTCCGCAGGACCTTGCCTGGCGATCTCCCGCCGATCGCGCAGAGGCCTCAGGGTCGCAGCGTCTGCTACGCAGCCTGCGGCAGCGGCTACGAGGGCCGCGGCGGGAACAGCGCTCGCATTCCTTGGTCGAACGCCCCAGCCGCTGCTTTACTTGCACGGCCCTCGCCCAGCCATCTCGCGGAGCCCCATGATTTCCTCTCGTCTTCTCAGTTGCTTCCTGGGCCTGTCGCTGCTGGCCGGTTGCGCCAGCCAGCGCGGCCCCCAGGCACCAACACTGACCCCCGAACAGACCCAGGCCCGCATCCTGCGCCTGCTGCCGGCCCAGGTGGCGGACCGCCCGGGCTGGGCCCGGGACATCCAGGTGGCCTTCAGCGCCCAGGGCCTTGAGCCGAGCCAGAGCAACCTGTGCGCGGTGCTGGCGGTGACCGAGCAGGAATCCACCTTCCAGGTCGACCCGACGGTGCCGGGCCTGGGGCGCATCGCCCGGCAAGAGATCGACCGCCGCGCGGCCAAGGTGCATGTGCCGGCGCTGCTGGTCAGCGCCGCCCTGCAAGTGCGCGGCCCGGACGGCCAGTCCTACAGCCAGCGCCTGGCCAGTGCCCGCAGCGAGAAGGAATTGAGTGCGATCTTCGATGACTTCATCGGCATGGTGCCCCTGGGCAAGACCCTGTTCGGCGGCTTCAACCCGGTGCACACCGGTGGGTCGATGCAGGTCAGCATCGAGTTCGCCCAGCAGCATGCCCAGGGCTATCCCTACCCGGTGCAGGACTCCATCCGTCATGAGGTCTTCAGCCGCCGCGGCGGCCTGTATTTCGGCATCGCCCACCTGTTGGGCTACCCGGTGGACTACCCGCAGCCGTTGTACCGTTTCGCCGATTTCAACGCCGGCTGGTACGCCAGCCGCAACGCGGCGTTCCAGAGCGCGGTGAGCCGTGCCAGCGGGATCAGGCTGGCGCTGGATGGCGACCTGATCCGCTACGGCTCGATCATGCCCGGCAGCACCGAGCTGGCGGTGCGCACCCTGGGCAAGCAGCTGGGGCTGCGTAACCCGCAGATCCGCGTCCAGCTGGAGAAGGGCGACCGCCAGGACTTCGAAGAAACCGAGCTGTACCGTCAGGTGTTCGCCCTGGCCGATCGCACGGCGGGCAAGCCCGTACCGCGCCAGCAACTGCCCGGCATCGAACTCAAGAGCCCGAAGATCACCCGCCAGCTGACCACCGCCTGGTTCGCCAAACGGGTGGACGAACGCTACCAGCGCTGCCTGCAACGCCCGCTGTAGCAGCTGGCTTGCCAGCGAAGGCGGCCGCCAGGGCGATGCAGGGCCTCTTCGCCGGCAAGCCGGCTTCCACAGGGGGCACTGTTGTGCGGGGCGCAGGTGCTTGCTTGTCAGGCCCGGGGGCGGCGTGGCAGGATGCGCCAT
Organism: Pseudomonas sp. BIGb0176; assembly: GCF_024810175.1. Lineage (NCBI taxonomy): Bacteria > Pseudomonadati > Pseudomonadota > Gammaproteobacteria > Pseudomonadales > Pseudomonadaceae > Pseudomonas > Pseudomonas sp. BIGb0176. The sequence goes on along the minus strand of NZ_JANUEC010000001.1, from coordinate 2,192,040 downwards.
GAATTTTTTCCGGCTCGTCTCCCGCCCTCATCACCATCGACCTCATCTCCGGGGCCGTGGTCGCTTGTGCGCGTCGAGCCGTCAGTCATCGAGCAATCGCGATCACTGACCTTCGATGAAAAAAACCAAGGCGCCCCACAAGGCGCCTTTTTTATTGCCTATCAAAAAACCAGAGGAATGACCCATGACCATGTTACGTGGCACTCGAATGATCACCGGCGAACAAGCCGCCACCCTGCGCACCCTGGAAGGACGCTTCCGGAGCTGGCTTCATCGAAGCGGGCGCTGAAGAAGTCATTGTCCCGGCGCTGTGGGGCCAGGACACCTTTATCGAGAAGGCCGGCGGCAGCGAAGTCATCGGCCAGATGTGGGCCTTCAACGACAAGGCCGGGCGGCCTTGCTGCCTGATCCCGGAAGCCACCGCGCTGTTCCAGGAAACCGCCGGCGAGCTGCTGGCGGGGCGCGAGCAGGCGGCCTTCTTCTACGTTGCCCGCTGCTATCGCTACGAGCGGCCGCAAGCCGGGCGCTACCGCGAGTTCACCCAGTTGGGCCTGGAGATTCTCGGCCCCGATCCGCAGCGCGCCCTGGAGCAGGCGCGGGCACTGTGCGTGGGCTTTCTCGACGCCTTGGGCCTGGAATACCAGCTCAACCTCGGGGTCAAGCGCGGCCTGACCTACTACCTCAATGGCGAGGGTTTCGAAGTGCGCTGCCCGCGCCTGGGGGCGCAGCAGCAAGTGGTGGGGGCAGGCGCCTATCGCCAGGGTGCCGGCTTCGGCATTGGCCTGGAGCGCCTGCAACTGGCGCTGCAAGCCTGACCGCCTGCGTGCGGTAGGGACTGGCTTGCCAGCGAAGGCATTCGCCAGGGCGGTGCAGGGCTGGCGGGCCTCTTCGCCGGCAAGCCGGCTCCTACGGGGTGGTGCTCCGGGATGTGCCTGCTTGCTGTAGGAGCTGGCTTGCCAGCGAAGGCGTTCGCCAGGGCGGTGCAGGGCTTGCGGGCCTTTTCGCCGGCAAGCCGGCTCCTACGGGTGGGGTCAGGGGCGCCGGCGTACGAATTTGCGCCACAGCCAGACCCACAGCAGCACCAGGGGGAAGGCCAGGATCACGAAGGGCAGCACATAGCTGCCTTTCTCCAGGGCCTCGGCGGTGCCGTCGGCCAGGTTGTCCAGCAGGTTGCTGAAGGCGCGCTTGAGGCTGGATTCGCGCTGGACGCCGTCGCTGGGCAGGAACTTCAGGGTCAGGAGGTTGGTGTCCAGGCGGCGTTGCTGGCCGGCGGCGGTCTGGGCCAGGGCCTGCAGGTCGTTCTCGATGCCGGCCTGTTCCCGGCTCAGGGCAATCAGGTCGCTGACGCTGATGTCCTTGCGCGCCGCCAGTTCGTCCAGGCGCTGCTGTTGGGCCTTGAGCCGCTGCTGCTGGCGCTGCACATCGGCCACGGCATCGGCCAGGTCTTCGGCGCTGGTGATGCGCTCGCCCAGTTCCGCGCCCTGGGAGGCCTGCTGGACGATGGGCTCCACACCGTCCGGGACTATTCGCAGCGTCACCTGGGCGCGGTACTTGCCCTGTTCCAGGCGCAGGATATTGCACGGGCCGAACTGGGCCTTCTCGCAGGCTTCGCGGGTTTGCGCCAGGCGCGGACCGATCTGCGCGGCTGGCAGCGACAGGCTCAGTTCATGCTCATAGGCCAATTGCGCGCCGGCCTTGCCCTGGGCCCCGCCCAAGGCCACGGCGCTGCTGTTGTGGTCGCTGGGAGAGCAGGCGCTGAGGGCCAGGGCGCCGAACAGGGCCAGGGCCAGTCGACGGAATTTCGCAGGGTGATCGTCCTGATGTTGCATGGGGGCTCCTTGAGGGATGAATCGGCGACAGGGTCGCAGGTGCGCATCTTACCGTCGTTCGGGGAAAGACCACGATCCCGGCTGGGCTTATCGAGGATAATTTTCCTGGCTAATGCTGATAGGCGCGGAGCGGGTTCAGGGCTACACCTGTGGCAGCCCGGGACGACGGAGTTTCGGCGCAGATCAAGGAGTGCGTCATGCGCGAGTCGGATATCCCCCCAGGCTTTGCCCCCTTGCCCCGCAGCAGCCCGCTGCTGGAACTGATCGGCCCGGTCTACGGCTGCGGCAGTGGCAGCGAACTGCGCGTCGGCCTGCGGGCCGATGCCCGGCACGCCAACGGCCGGGGCAGGGTGCATGGCGGCATCATCGCCACCCTGGCGGACATCGGCATGGGCTACGCCATGGCGTTTTCCAGCGATCCGCCCTTGCCGTTGATCACCGCCAGCATGACCCTCGACTACCTGGGCGCGGTGCAGGTCGGGGAATGGATCGAGGTGCACCTGGAGCATGCCAAGCGTGGCCGGCAGATGGCCTTTGCCACCGTGGTGCTGCGGGTCGGCGAACGGGAAGTGGCCCGGGCCAGCGGCGTCTTCGCCGTCCCAGCCGCAGCCCTGTAGCCGCTGCTGAGCCTGCGAAGCTGCGCAAAGGTCCGCAGGACCTTGCCTGGCGATCTCCCGTCGATCGCGCAGAGGGCTCAGGATCGCGGCGTCTGCTGCGCAGCCTGCGGCAGCGGCTACAGCTGTTTCCAATCCAGGCCGAAACGCGCCAGGTATTTGCGCAGGCGGTCGGCGTCGTTGGGGTTGGCCTTGCCCAGGCGTGACACGCCGAACAGCCGGCGCCCCGCCTCCGACAGGCTGTCGGCGCGGCGGCACTCGGCAATCACTGCCTTGAGTTGCAGGCGGTCGAACAGGTCCAGCTCCACATCATCGCCCAGCAGTTTCTGCAGTTCGTCCTCTTGGTTCTCCAGCCCCCAGGCGTGGCGCAGGCGCTGGATCTCTTCCTCGGCCTGGGCCTGGTCGATGCGCCCGCTGTCGGCCAGGGTGGCCATGCGGGTGATGGAGGCCGACAGCTCGCGGAAGTTGCCCAGCCACGCCGCTTCGCTGGAGCTGGCAAAGGCCAGGTAGCGGCGCCGCGCCTCCAGGTTGAAACGCACCAGTTGCCCTTGCTCCCGGGCGTGACGCTCCAGTTCGAAATCGATGTTCGGCTCGATGTCCTCGCGGCGTCCCGCCAGTCCCGGCAGGTTGAAGGTCCAGAGGTTGATCCGCGCATACAGGTCTTCGCGGAACAGGCCCTGGGCCACCCGGCCGCGCAGGTCGCGGTGGGTCCCGGCGATGATCAGGAAGTCACTCTCCACTTCCTGGTCCGCGCCCATGGGGAAGAAGCGTTTTTCCTCGATGGCCTTGAGCAGCATCGCCTGTTCGTCCAGCCCCAGTTCACCGATCTCGTCGAGAAACAGCATGCCGCCATCCGCCGCCCGCAGCAGGCCTTCGCGGGCATTCTGGGCGCCGGTGAAGGCGCCCTTGATATGGCCGAACAGTGCAGACATGGCACCGTCGCCGCGCAGAGTTGCGCAGTTGACCTCGACAAAGCGCCCCTGCACCTGGTGCCGGCCACGCTTGAGCTCATAGATGCGCCGGGCCAGGAACGACTTGCCGGCACCGGTGGGGCCGATCAGCAGCATCGGTGCCCTGGAGCGCACGGCGACCCGTTCGATCTGCTCGATGGAGCGGTTGAATGCCGGGTTGCGGGTGGCGATCCCGGACTTGAGGAAGGCCAGGCCCTCCAGGCGCTTGTGGGCAAAACGCGAGGCGATGCGGTCGTAGCGCGACAGGTCGAGGTCGATCAAAGCGTGGGTGCCGGTGGCGTGCTGGTCCGGGTCGCGGCGCCGCGCCGGTGAGGTCTGGATCAGCCGGGCAGGGAGGTAGCGCGCCTCGGTCAGCAGGAACCAGCAGATCTGCGCCACGTGGGTGCCGGTGGTGATATGCACCAGGTAGTCCTCGCGCTCGGTGTCGAACGGGTAGGCGCTGGTGAAGTCGTGCAGGGCGCCGTACACCTCCTCGAAATCCCAGGGATTGTTCAGGCCCATGGGGTGCAGGCGCACCTCGGTTTCCGGCGACACCTGGCGCACGTCGTTGGCCACCCGTTCGGCCAGGCTGACATCCCGCGCGTCCAGGCCATGGATCAGTTCCAGGCGGTTGATCAGCACATCCTGCTGCTGGCACAGACCGACCGTGGGCCGCCAATGGCTCCAGCGGTTGGCACCCTTGCCGACACGATCGAGGGTGGAACCGACAAAACCTATGGCGACCGTGGGCTTGTTCGACATGTTTATACCTGGAGATAAAAAACGATAAGTAAAGATATAAAATTATCGAGGTGTTTGTCTTGCCGGATACGTGATGAAAAAGTGATAAAAAATAAAAACGTTATAAATCAATGAGTTGAAAAATAATTTGGTGGAAAATCAAAACCTGGCACAGCGGCTGCAATATCTCTGGCAACGAACAAGACAACAGAGCGAGACGCCAAGATGGCCAACTTCCAGCTGTTCAACACCCAACAGGCAAAAGCGCCAGCGAGCACCACCCTGAACGCTTCCAAGGCCGGGGCCTATGCCTACAACGCCAAGCATCGCCTGGCCCAGCTGGCGGTTACCGGTTGCTTGAACTCGACCTTCTACACCTCGCCTGAAGGCCAGCTGGAAGCGGTGCTGCAACTGGTGAGCGAGCTGGACAGCCGCTTCGTCGCCCAGGCCGCCCGTTACGCTCGCCAGCAAGGCCATATGAAGGACATGCCGGCGCTGCTGCTGGCGGCGCTGACCGCGCAACGTTCGGCCCTGGTGCCGGAGCTGTTCGCCCAGGTGGTGGACAACGGCAAGATGCTGCGCAACTTCGTGCAGATCCTGCGCAGCGGCGTGACCGGGCGCAAATCCCTGGGTTCGCAGCCCAAGCGCCTGGTGCAGAACTGGTTGAACAGCGCCACCGAGCGCCAGCTGTTGCAGGCCTCGATCGGCAACCAGCCGTCCCTGGCGGACGTGGTGAAGATGGTTCACCCCAAGCCAGGCGAGGCCTGGCGTGAAGCCTTCTTTGCCTGGTTGATCGGCAAGCCGGTGGATGTGCAGGCGCTGCCTGAGCTGACCCGGGACCTGCTGGCGTTTCGCAGCGGAGCGACCCGGGAAGTGCCCCAGGTGCCGTTCCAGTTGCTCGGCAACGAGACACTGAGCGCCGAACAATGGGCCGGGCAGGCCCGCAACATGGGCTGGCAGGGGCTGCGCATGAACCTCAATACCCTGGCGCGCCACGGCGCGTTCCAGGTGCCGGGTTGCACCGAGTACGTGGCGGCGCGGCTGGCGGATGCGGGGGAGGTGGCCAAGGCCCGGGTCTATCCGTACCAGTTGCTGGCGGCCTACCGCATGGCCGGTGACGAGGTGCCGCAGGCGGTCCGCGAGGCGCTGCAGGATGCCCTGGAGCTGTCCCTGGCCAACGTGCCGGCGCTGGCGGGCAACGTGGTGGTCTGCCCGGATGTCTCGGGCTCGATGCACAGCCCGGTCACTGGCTATCGACAGGGCGCCACCACCGCGGTGCGCTGCATCGATGTGGCGGCACTGGTGGCGGCCGCGGTGTTGCGCAAGCAGCCGGCGGCGCGGGTCATGCCGTTCGAGCGTGGGGTGGTGAACATCCACCTCAACCCGCGGGACAGCGTGATGAGCAATGCGCAGAAGCTGGCGAACATCGGCGGAGGGGGGACCAACTGCTCGGCGCCCCTGGCGCAGTTGGCCAACGCCAAGAGCCGCGTGGACACGCTGATCCTGGTCTCGGACAACGAGTCGTGGATCGATGCGCGGCGCCAAGGCGCCACGGAAACGATGCGCCAGTGGGAGCGGATCCGGGCCATCAACCCGCAGGCGAAGCTGGTGTGCATCGACATGCAGCCCGGGGCCACGACCCAGGCACCAGACCGCGAGGACATCCTCAACGTCGGCGGCTTCAGTGACGCGGTGTTCGATGTGATCGAGCAGTTCACTGCGGGCAATTACGGTGCGCAGCACTGGGTAAAGGCGATCGAGGCGATGTAACGCTGATCGGTAGAGGATGAAACACACCGTGCGCCGGCCAGCCGGCGCACACTACAGATTTTTTGCTCATTGGCCCTGAATGCCGCTGTGACTACATCCAAAGGCGTCTCAGCAACTCTTGTCAGGGCCGGTGACGGCACGAATGCCAGTGGCTGTACATATTGGTTAAGCCGGTTCGAATCCGGCGATCAGTCACTTCTTTTGTCGTGCCACCTTTTTTGCAGTTTTTGCGACGAATGCTGATGGAACTACATCCAAGGTTCGAGATGCGGGTTCGATTCCCGCCGGTGCCGGAAAACGGCGCCGTGGTTCAATGGTCAGAACGCGAGTGCACCGTTTCATCGACTCCTTGTCGTCGCATCTTTTCCCCCCGCCTCGGCGGGATGGCAGCGAATGCCACGGGTACTACATCGTGTCGCGGGTTCGAACCCCGCCAGCCGCAAGGCTGTAGCTCAGTCGGTAGAGCAAATGTGCCTGTTCCCTTGTCGCTGCCCGCAGGCCCGGCCTGCACCGATTGACCCGGCGAATGCCGGTGGAACTACAGGACAGCGTGGTCGCGGGTTCGAGTCCCGTTCACCGCAAGGTGCTAGCTCAGAGGCAGAGCGCGCTGCATGTTTCACCTCCACTTGTCGCCGTTTGCACCGAACACCGCAATTTCGTAGGAGCTGGCTTGCCAGCGAAGAGACCCCCGAGATCGTCTTCTGCGACCCGGCTCCTGCGCACCCTATTGAACAAGGCCGAATCAGCGGCCACAGGAAAAAGAGTCAACGACATGGAACACAAGACCTACCAACTGCTGGAAGTCGCCAACGGCAAGCCGATCAAGATGTGGACCCAGGGCGTGCCGGTGGAAAACGAAGCCCGCCAGCAATTGATGAACACCGCGAAGATGCCGTTCATCTTCAAGCACCTGGCGGTGATGCCCGACGTGCACCTGGGTAAGGGTTCGACCATCGGTAGCGTGATCCCCACGGTGGGCGCGATCATCCCGGCTGCGGTCGGGGTGGATATCGGCTGCGGAATGATCGCCGCCCGTACTTCGCTGACCGCCTCCGACCTGCCGGATAACCTGGCCGGATTGCGTAGCGCCATCGAGGCGGCGGTGCCTCACGGTCGTACCTCGCCCCGTAGCGGTCGCGATAAGGGCGCCTGGGGCGACGTGCCGAATCAGGCCGACCAGGCCTGGGCTGAGCTGCACCCACGTTTCAAGGCGATCACCGATAAGTACCCGGCCCTGGCCAACAGCAACAACCGCAAGCACCTGGGAACCCTCGGCGGGGGTAACCACTTCATCGAGGTCTGCCTGGATGAGGCCAACCGGGTCTGGTTCATGCTCCACAGCGGTTCCCGTGGCGTAGGTAACGCCATCGGCAACCTGTTCATTCACCTGGCCCAGGCCGATATGCGCCAGCACATCGCCAACCTGCCGGACCGCGACCTGGCCTATTTCGAGGAAGGCAGCCAGCACTTCAACGATTACGTGGAAGCGGTGGCCTGGGCCCAGGATTTCGCCCGGCAGAACCGTGAGCTGATGATGCAATTGGTGATCCAGGCCACCCGCAAGGTGATCAGCAAGCCCTTCGAGGTGGCGCTGGAGGCAGTCAACTGCCACCACAACTACGTGCAGAAGGAGCGCCACTTCGGTGAAGAGGTGCTGGTGACCCGCAAGGGGGCGGTGTCGGCGAAGAAGGGCGAGCTGGGGATCATTCCGGGTTCGATGGGGGCCAAGAGCTTCATTGTCCGCGGATTGGGTAACGAGGAGGCGTTCTGCTCCTGCAGCCACGGCGCGGGGCGTACCATGAGCCGCACCAAGGCCAAGAACACCTTCACCCTGGCCGACCAGATCCGCGCGACCGCCCATGTGGAGTGCCGTAAGGACGAAGCGGTGATCGATGAAATCCCGATGGCCTACAAGGACATCGACCAAGTGATGCACGCCCAGCGCGAGCTGGTGGAAGTGCTGCACACCCTGCGTCAGGTGGTGTGCGTTAAGGGGTAGAACAATGGACGACATGGATGCATTGATAGCAACCCCGCCCGGCTGGCAGTACCAGCTGAGCGACTACGAAGCCCGCCGCGTGCGGGAGGTGATGGACGAGTTGGACAGGCACAGCGCCTGGCTGGAGCTGAGCCGCTTCGGCAACGGTTTCGTGCGTCAGGCCGCGGTGCGCGGGCTGGCCGCGCAGCCTTCGGCAGAGGCCCTGGTGGCTTTGCTGGAGCGCCTCAACGACTGGGTGCCCCAGGTTCGCCAGGAGGCCGCCGCGGCGGTCGAGGCCTATTGGGTGCCGGAGCATGCCGGGCTGCTGTTGCAGACCCTGGCACCGCTGCTGGCCCTGGCCGGCAAGCAGCGCGCCGACCACGGCGCGACTCTGGAGCGGGCCAGCGCCGTGTTGCAACTGGCCCAGGTGCGCGACCAGGTGCAAGGGGCCTTTGGCACTTGCCGGGGCAAGGCTGCGCGCTTTGTCTTCGAGCTGTTGCTCAAGGGCGTCGAGGACCGACCGGCGCTGCTGGCCATGGCCCTGCGCCACCCGGAGGTCAGCGTGCGGCAGATGGCGGTGGACGCCTGCGCCGAACTGCCCGATGAGCAGGCGCTGCCCTTGCTGGAAGAGGTGATGCGCAGCTGCGGCGCCAGTGTGCGGGTCAAGGCCCTGCGGCTGCTGCTGTCGCGTCTGGCCGATTGTCGCGAGTATCTGGCGCAGGCCCTGCTCGACCCTTCGGGGGCCTTGCGTTGTCTGGCCCACTGGGCCGCGCCGCGCCATGGGCTGGACCCGCGGGCAGTGCTGCTGGCCCGCTTGCAGCAGCCGGCCCCGGGCAACAAGCGCCAGTGGCTGGGGCTACTGGGGTTGGTCAGGGAGCTGCAGGAGCCACAGGCCGATGCCATGGTGCGCCAGGCCCTGGCTTCGCCGGCGCTGAGCGTGCGCCTGCAGGCCCTGCAAACCCTGGGTGAACGTGGCATGGCCGAGCAACTGGCAGCCCTGGACGATGCCTCGGACAAGGTCTTCGACTGCGCCCTGGGCCTGTTGCGCCAGCAGCCGTGGGCGGTATTCGACGAGGCCCTGGAGCAGCGTCTGGACCAGCATTGGCACGATCTGCCCAAGGCGCGACGCTGGGCCATGCTGGCCCTCAAACCGGGCTGGCGTCAGTTGGAGTACCTGCTGTGGCGCCTGGGGCAGGGCGGCAGTGACGCCGCCTATTGGCGCGAGGCCCTGGCACGCTGGTGCGATAGCCGCTACGGGATGTTCGACCCGGTGACCCCCAAGCCCCTGCGCGAGGCCATGGTGCAACGCTTGCAGGCGATGGAAGCCGCCGGGGAATTACCCGCCGGTTCGGTCCAGCGGCTGTTGTGAGGAAAGGAGAACCGCCATGTTGACCCCGGTTGAAGATGAGCACAGCCAGGCGCTGCGCCAACAGCTGGAAGCGGCGTTTTGCGTGTTCGATTTTGTGCGGCTGGCGGTGGAGCCGGGTGTCGAGGTGAATCAGGCCTTGCATCGCCAGGGCTTGCAGCACCTGTATCAACACCTGATGGCCAGGCGCCGTGAGGCCTGGAAAAAGCTGCGCCAGGACCCGCGCTACGCCGACGTTGGTGAACCGCAGATGCGCTGGGAACCGGAGCGGGCACTGCCTGAGCGGCTCAGCCCGCAGCAGGTCCGGCAACTGGTTTGCGAAGACCCGGAGCAGCAGGACTGGGCCTTGTACCGGGCGTTTTGCCAGCCACCGTACGGGCTGCATTTCCCGGGTGGGGCCGAGCAGGCCCGGCAGGTGTACGGCCAATGGCTGGACCTGCTGGGGCTCGATCTCCAGCAGCAGCCCCAGGTGATCAACTGGGTGGGCGACCTGGAGCTGGATTGTCAGGCCTCGGCCATGGGCCCGCATCTGCTGCCCTGGAGTGAATATTTCGACGAAGGCCTGGAATGGTGGGGCGTCTGGTGCCTGACGGTGTGGAACCCCGAGCGCCGGACCCTGAGTGTGCTGGCCGCCAGCGCCACGGATTGAACAAGGAAAAGGATCATGGAACATCTGGAGCGCCATCCCCTGAGCAGCGCCATGCGCGAACGGGTATTGGCCGAGCTGGCGCGGATCGAGCGCGAGCGCAATGTGCAGGTGCTGTATGCCTGTGAATCCGGCAGTCGGGCCTGGGGCTTTGCCTCCACCGACAGTGATTACGACGTGCGTTTCGTCTATGTGGAAAAGCCCGAATGGTTCATCCAGGTGGATGCCGGGCGCGACGTGATCGAGCGGCCCCTGGACGACGAGCTGGACATCAGCGGCTGGGAACTGCGCAAGACCCTGGGGCTGTTGCGCAAGTCCAACCCGACCCTGCTGGAATGGCTGGATTCGCCCCTGGTGTACCGCAGCGAACCGACCGCCGCCGAGCGCCTGCGCGAGCTGGCCGAGGCGTTCTACAGCCCGCCGGCGGCGCGCAACCATTATCTGTCGATGGCCAGGAAGAACTTTCGCGGTTACCTGCAAGGTGACAGCGTGCGCTTCAAGAAGTACTTCTACGTCCTGCGGCCATTGCTGGCGGTGCGCTGGATCGACCAGGGGCGCGGCCGACCGCCGATGACCTTCGCCGACCTGCTGACCACCGTCGACCATCAGCCACTGCTGGACGAGGTGGCCGAGCTGCTGGTTTTGAAACGCTGCGCCGACGAGTCCGCCTACGGACCGCGACGCCCGGCACTGCACGCCTTTATCGCCGCCGAGCTGGAACGCCCGGTGCCGAAACTGGTGCGTACCCATGAAGACAACGCGTTGCTGGACGCTTACCTGCGGGAAACGGTCCGGCACTACGCCTGAGGAATGTGATGAAACAGGATGTAATCGAACTGGACGGCGCCATCGGCGGCGGCCAGGTACTGCGCAGCGCCCTGAGCCTGTCGATGCTCACCGGCAAGACCCTGCGTATCCATAATATTCGCGCCCGGCGCAGCCGCCCGGGGCTGTTGCGCCAGCACCTGACCGCGGTGCTGGCGGCGGCCCAGGTATGTGGCGCCAGAACCACTGGGGCCGAGCTTGGCTCCCAGGTCCTGAGCTTCGAGCCGGGGCCGATCCGCGGCGGCGACTACCGCTTCGCCATCGGCACCGCCGGCAGTTGCACCCTGGTGCTGCAGACCCTGCTGCCGGCCTTGCTGCGAGCGCCGCAGCCGAGCCGCGTGAGCATCAGCGGCGGCACCCACAACCCCCTGGCGCCGCCGGTGGATTTCCTCCAGCAGGCCTGGCTGCCGCAACTGCGGCGCATGGGCGGGCGGGTGGAACTGCAGCTGCTGCGCCATGGTTTTGTCCCGGCCGGCGGTGGCGAGCTGGAGGCCTTTATCCAGCCTTCGGAGCTGCAACCCTTGCATCTTCAAGAGCGCGGAGCATTGCTCGGCAGTCGAGCCTGGGCCTTGAGCGCGGGCCTGCCCGAGCATGTGGCGGAACGCGAGTTGCGCCGGGTGCACGATCGCCTGCAACTGCCTCGCGAGCAGCTCACCCCGGTGCTGCTGGATGAAGAGTACGGCCCGGGCAATGTGCTGCTGCTGGAGTTCGCCTTCGAGCACCTGACCGAGCTGTTTTGCGGTTTCGGCCAGAACAGCCTGCGGGCGGAGAAGGTCGCCGACGGCGCCATCGATCAGGCCCGGGACTGGCTGGACTCCGGTGCCGCAGTGGCGGAACACCTGGCCGATCAACTGTTGCTGCCCATGGCCCTGGCCGGTGGCGGCAGCTTCACCACGCCGTGCCTGACCGAGCACCTGCAGAGCAATATCCGGGTGATCGAGGCATTCTTGCCGGTGCGGATCGAGGCGCGGCCATTGAGCGAGCAAGTACTGCAGGTGCAATGCCACGCCCTGCCGTGAAAGGGCTAATGGGCCCGGGTCATCAAGTAGGTTGTCGCCATGTATCACCTGTATGGAAGCCAGGGCACCGGCTCGGCCATCGTCGAGATCGCCCTGGAGTACTGCCAGCTGGCCTACCGCCGCATCGAGGCCGCGCCCTGGGAGGACAGCCCCGGGCGCGAGGCCCTGGCACGGCTCAATCCGCTGTTGCAGATTCCCACCCTGCAACTGCCCGATGGCAGCATTCTCACCGAAAGCGCGGCGATCCTGATCCACCTGGGCCTGGAGTTTCCCGACTCCGGGTTGCTGCCTGCGCCAGCGTCGGCCCGGGCCCAGGTGATACGCGGCCTGGTGTACATCGCCGCCAACTGCTATTCGGCCATCGGCATCTTCGACTACCCGGAACGGTGGATCAGCGACCCCGACGAACCGCTCAAGGCCCGGGTGCGCGCCGCCGCGGCCGAGCGCCTGTATCGCAGCTGGGGGCTGTTCGCCGAGCAGTTTGCGTCGCGACCATATTTCGGCGGTGCGGCGCCGGGTGCCCTGGATATCCAGGCGGCAGTGGTGTCGCGCTGGTCCGGTGCGCGAGAGCACCTGCGCGATAGCCATCCCGATTTTCTCGCCCTGCTGCAACGCATCGACCGCGAACCGCGCATCGCCGCGGTCCTGGCCCGCCACTGGCCCCCCGCATCCTCGTAGGAGCTGGCTTGCCAGCGAAAGCGACCGCCAGCCGTATGCAGGGCTCGCGGGCTCCTTCGCCGGCAAGCCGGCTCCTACGGTGGGTTTTGATATTGATGGGAGAGGGGCACTCTGCCCCGCGTCGTAGGAGCTGGCTTGCCAGCGAAAGCGACCGCCAGCCGTATGCAGGGCTCGCGGGCCCCTTCGCCGGCAAGCCGGCTCCTACGGTGGGTTTTGATATTGATGGGAGAGGGGCACTTTGCCCCGCGTCGTAGGAGCTGGCTTGCCAGCGAAAGCATCCGCCAGACATATGCAGGGCTCAAGGGCCCCTTCGCCGGCAAGCCCGCTCCTGCGGTTAGGAGGTGGGGTGATAGAGAGGTGAATCAGCGGTTGAGTTTCCTGGGGCGAAGCTGGCAGTCTGCGCGCCCGGTTCAGTGTCGGTTTTCTCTCAGGGACGTACTCGATGGATGGCAACACCTGGCTCAAGGCCTTGAATACTCTGCTGACGATTGTGCAGCGCCTGGTGCTGCTCAGTGGCTGGTTTATCGCCGCGCTGGTGCTGGGGTTCACCATCAAGTCCGGGTTGCAGCCCTTTCTGGCGATGTTCCTGGCTTCGCTGTTGGGGGTTGTCGCGTTGGTGGTGCATGAGGGCGGGCATTACCTGGGGGCACGCGGGTGCGCGATGCCGGTGTTGCATGTACGGGTGGCCGCCGTGGAGATCCAGGTGCTGCGGCGCGGCTGGCGGGTGCGCTGGGCACCGCAGCTCAAGCGCAATCGCCTGGGCGGCTATGTGATTGCCGCGAGCAATCTGCAACGGCCACTGCGGCAGCAGTGGATGCTGGTGGTCCTGTGCGGGCCGCTGCTGAATCTGCTGGTGGGTGGCGCTTCCCTGGCGCTTGGGCTGTCCTGGCCCGGGGTGCCGGGGGCCATTGCCCTGGCGTTTGCCGTGATCAATCTGGCCATGGGGGTGGGTAACCTGATGCCTGCCTGGCGGGTACTGCCCAGCGACGGCATGCTCCTGCTGGGCTGGTACCGGCATCGCGACGATCAACGTCCGGAGCTGGCCCAGGCACGCCTGTTGGCCCTGACCGTGGCCGGGGTGCCCAGCGCACAATTGCCGGTGGACGATCTTCAGCGCCTGGCCGAAGGCCCCATGCCCGGGCCCCTGGTCGCATTCGGCTGCCGCCTCAATGCCCTGCAGGACCAGGGCGACTGGCCGGCCGCGGTGCAGATGGAGCAGGAACTGGATCAATTGCTGGCGGCCCGGTCGGCGCAACTGAACGGCATGAGTGGCCTGATCGAGTTGTTGAGGGGCGAGTTGGCGTTCTGCCGCGCTTTGCTGCAGCGTGACGCCGCGCCCCTGAACAACACGCCGATGAGCGCCGAAGTGGATTGGAACGCACCCTGGCTGCGACCGCGCTGCCTGGCCTTGCAAGCCATTCTTGAAGGCGACCGGCAGCGGGGCGAGCACCATCTGCAACAGGCGCTGCAAGCGGCCAATAACAGCGTGGTGCTGTCCCAGGGCAAGAGTGAAGCCCTGCTGGCCGAACAGCTGCGAGCCTTGCCGGCGCCCACCCATCTGTAGGCGCTGGCTTGCCAGCGAAAGCGGCTGTCAGCCTGGCGCAAGGCTCATGGGCCCCTTCGCCGGCAGCCCGGCTTGTGCGGCCTGGGGATGAAAGTAGTCGGTGCAGGAGGACAAAACTCTTATACTCCGGCGCTTTATTTTCCCCACTCCCCCAGAGGAACGCCCCGTGGCCAATGACACCGACCAGGATTTCTACAACCGCGCCGACGCCGTTATCGAGCTGGCCAACTCCCATATCGCCGACAGCAGCCGGGGCAAGGCCAGCGCGTCGCTGATGTACGCCAACTCCCGTTTCAGCGCCTGGGTCAGCGCCTGCGGGTGCCGCAATGCCCAGGAGCTGGCGGCGGCCAAGCAGCAGGCGGTGGATTATTTCGTCGAGGAGTTCCGCCTGATGATGGAAGAGAACCTCACGGACTACATCGAGAACTTCGAGCTGTACATGGGCGCCAAGCAGGACTGAAGGCGCCCAGCGCCGCCAGTTGTGTAGCGCTTCTCGTGCCTGGCCCGGGCTGCCCGTAGCCCGGGGTCTTGTTTCGAGGATGGCAGGGCCCCGGCTACCGAGGGCCCTGCCTGAGTCGCCCCCTCTCCAGGTGGACTCCCGCCTGTTGCGCTGACAAAAAAAGTGAACGGCATCACTCTTTGTTCAAGGGAAGCAGGCATCCGGTCGATAAGCTCTGAATGCCTATTGATATGGAGTTCGTCATGGCCTTGCTACCGGTTCGTCTGTCTCATCGTTTGACCCTCGGCAGTGTGTTGCTGTTGCTGTTCACGGCGTTGGCGGTATTTGCCGTGATGACCTTACGGGGGCAGCCCAAAGTGGTGGAGGCAAGCTCGGCACTGATCGAGCAGACCGGCAGCGCCATCGTTCGCCAGCTGGCGTTGCAGTTGGCGGGCATCGAAGGGGTGACCGCGAGCATGGCCCACCTGCTGGAAGGGCTGCCCAAGGAGCAGGCGCTGGTCATGGCTACCCTGCCCAAGGTGATCGACCATGAAGGCGACAAGGCGATCGCCGGGGGCGGCATCTGGCCAGAACCCAATGCCTTCACCCCCGGCGTGGAGCGCCGCAGTTTCTTCTGGGCCCGCAGCGATGCCGGGCCCCTGGCATTCTCAGATGACTACAACGCCGCCGGCAGCGCCGGTTATCACCATGAAGCCTGGTATACCGGCGCCCGCAACAGCGCGCCGGGCCGTTGCCTGTGGTCCGAGGCCTACCAGGACCCGGTGACCCAGGTGCCGATGACCACCTGCAGCGTGCCCTATCGCCAGGACGGCGCCTTTGCCGGGGTCGCCACCATCGACCTGCGCCTGGACGACCTGGCGCGCTTCCTCAAGGAGCAGGGGGCGGTCACCGGTGGCTATGCCTTCGCCCTGGACCAGGCCGGCAACGTGCTGTATTTCCCTGATGCCCAGGCCGGCGGCGGGGGCCAGATGCTCAGCTTCGACGCCCTGAGCAAGCAGCAACCCTGGTTGCTTCCGGTGGCCGAGGCCCTGGCCAAGCCGGCACCGACCGGGCAGGTGCGCAGCCTGGACCTGGACGAGGACGGGCGCTTGCAGGAAGCGGCGCGGGTCAGCTTGTTCAGCATGCCCGGCAGCGGCTGGACCATCGGCCTGGTGACCCCGGAGCAGAAGGTCACCGGCCTGGCCCGGGCCATGACCACCGAGATCTTGCTGTTCCTCCTGCCGTTGCTGGCGCTGCTGCTGTTCTTTGCCTGGCTGGCCGGGCACAAGCTGATTGCCCAGCTGGAAGAAACCACCCGGCAGATCGATGCCCTGGGCAGTGGCCAGGCCAGCGACAACGCCGAGCTGCACGTGGCCCGGGCCGACGAGATCGGCGCCTTGCGCGCCGCGGTGAACCGCTATGCCGGGCAGTTGCGGCAAATGCTGCAGAAGATCGCCAGCGAAGCCCGGCAGTTGCAGAACGAAGCCGCGCGCCTGGGTCAACTCAGCAGCACCCTGGCCCAGCGTGCCGAGCAGCAGCGCCAGGAGAACACCCAGTTGGCCACGGCCATCACCGAGATGTCCTCCAGTGCCCTGGAAGTGGCGCAGAACACCAACAACTGCGCCGACACCGCGCGCCAGTCCCTGGTGGTGGTGCAGGAGGGCCAGCACAAGGTCGATGCCAACAGCCAGTCGATCCAGCAGTTGTCCGCGGAAATGGCCGAGGCGGCGGCAGTGATCCAGCGCCTGGAGCAGGACAGCCAGCAGGTCGGCGCGGTGCTGGATGTGATCAAGGCGATCTCCGAGCAGACCAACCTGCTGGCGCTGAACGCCGCCATCGAAGCGGCCCGGGCCGGGGAGCAGGGCCGGGGCTTTGCCGTGGTGGCGGACGAAGTGCGGACCCTGGCCGGCCGCACCCAGACCTCGGCCAACGAGATCAGCGGCATGATCAACGACTTGCAGCAGGCCTCGCGTCAGGCGGTGCAGGCGATCCAGGCCGGCGAAACACGAACCCGCCAGGCGGTGGGCGAGGCGTCCGGTGCATCGGATGCGCTGTCCAGCACGGTGACCAGCTTCGACGATATTTCCCAGCGGGCGCAGCAGATTGCCGTGGCGGCCCAGCAGCAGAGCCACGTGACCCAGGAGATCAACGAACTGGCGGTGCGCATCCACGGCATCAGCGAGGACAACGCCCGGGACGCCCAGGCCCTGGACAAGGTCAGCGAGGCCATGCAGGCCCTGTCCGGGCGCTTGTCGAACCTCAGCCAGGGCCACCACTGAGGCATTGTCTGCCCGGGCCGTCGGTGGCCCGGGCGGGTTTCAGTCCCCCCGGGCCGCATTCGCCGGCCCGTATCAGATCTGGCTGTACATCATCAGCTTGAAGTTCAGCAACAGCCCCAACGACACCCAGCCGAGCCCCAGCAGGCCATTGATCAACGGCTTGCCGGGAGCCACGCGCGTGGCCAGGAAGCGGGCGATGGCGGCGCCGATCAGCGCGCCGGGAAAGTCGAACAGATAGAACAGCCAGCCCAAGGCGCCTTCCGGGGAACTGATCCACAGGCAGAACAGTTGCAGGTGCGCGGCCAGGGCCAGGGCCACCCCGGTGAACAGCGCCGGCGTGGGCCGGGTGCACAGCAGCAGGCCGAGAATCAGCCCCTGGGGCAGCCAGTAGGCGGCGAAGTTCTCCCAGAAATAATCTATCGGTTGCCAGGCCCGGACGATTGCCAGGGACAGTCCCCAGAGCAACGCGGCGGCAGCGGGCAGGTGATTCAGGGAGAGCAGGCGCAGGGAGCTGGAAGACATGCAGGATCTCGCTAATGAAGTTATGGATCAGCCGGGCTGATGGTCGGGGAGGGCGCTCTGGCTGCACAGCTCATGCACCACCTGGCGCAACCAGCGATGGGCCGGGTCGGCCTCCATGCGCGGGTGCCAGAGCAGGGAGATGGTCATCTCCGGCAGGGGCACCGGGAGGCTGAAACCGTGCAGGCCGTGCCGCAGGTTGCTGGTGTGGCGCTCGGGCACCATGGCGATCAGGTCCGAACCCCGGGCCAGGGCCAGGGCGGCGGAAAAACCGCTGACCAGGGTGACGATCTGCCGTTCCAGGCACAGGGCTTTCAGGGCCTCGTCCATGCGCCCATGAGCATGGCCCTGGTGGGCGGCGAGGATATGTTCGCCAGCCACGTAGGCATCCAGGCTTACCGGCCCCCGGCTCAAGGGGTGGCCGGCGCGGACCACGCCGATAAAGCGATCGCGAAACAGCGCCCGGGTGCGCAACTCGGGGCTGGTGTCGGCGTCGATCACCGCGGTTTCCAGGTCGACGCTGGCATCGCGCAGGGGCTGGCTGTCGCGGTCCAGCTTGGGTACGAAGTGCACCCGCACCCCGGGCGCTTCAGCCCGCAGTCGACTGACCAGCGCCGGGCCGAAATTCTCGACGAAACCATCACGGCTGCGCAGGGTGAAGGTGCGCTGCAGGCGGCCAAGGTCGATCTGCTCGGCCGGGCGCAGGGCGGCCTGGGCGTCTGCCACCAGTTGGCCGATGCGCTGGCGCAGCTCCAGGGCCCGAGGGGTGGGTACCAGGCCGCGCCCGGCGCGCACCAGCAGCGGGTCGCCGGTGGCCTGGCGCAGGCGGGCCAGCGCCCGGCTCATGGCCGAGGGGCTCAGATGCAGGCGCTGGGCAGCCCGCGCCACGCTGCCTTCGGCCAGCAGTACGTCCAGGGTCAGCAGCAGGTTCAGATCGGGAGTCGACATCGGCGCAATGTAGCACGCAGGCAGCTGGCATGGCGTTGAATGCATCAATTAACTGCAAAGGCTGCGCCTTCCGCCTAGTCACGGCTGGCCCTAGGCTGGCGGGCATCACCTTGCCGGAGCCTGTGCGATGCCCATTCCCGAGTCCCAAGCCGCCCCCCAAGCCGCCCCCCAGGAAGCCCTGGCGCCCCGTGCGCGCTGGGCCCTGGCCAGCCTGTCGCTGGCGATGCTGATGCCGTCCCTGGACACCAGCATCGCCAATGCCGCGCTGCCGAGCCTGGCCCAGACCCTTGAGGCGTCGTTCCAGCAGGTGCAATGGATTGTCCTGGCCTACCTGCTGGCCATTACCACCCTGATCGCCAGCGCCGGGCGCCTGGGGGACCAGTGGGGCCGGCGCCGGGCGCTGCTGGCGGGGATAGCCCTGTTCACCTTGGCCTCGCTGTGCTGCGGCCTGGCCCCTGGCCTGGCCTGGCTGCTGGCGGCCCGCACGCTGCAAGGCCTGGGGGCGGCGGTAATGCTGGCCCTGAGCATGGCCCTGGTGGGTGACGCGCTGCCCAAGGCCCGCACCGGGGCCGCGATGGGCTGGCTGGGCAGTATGTCGGCCCTGGGCACCACCCTGGGCCCGGCCCTCGGCGGCCTGATACTGGCCAGCGTCGGCTGGCGCTGGATGTTCCTGGTCAATGTGCCCCTGGGGTTGGTGGCGCTGTTACTGGCCTGGCGTTGCCTGCCGCCGGACCGGCCTGTGGCGTCGGCCAGTGCCTTCGATGTGCCGGGCAGCCTGCTGCTGGCCTTGAGCCTGGGCGCCTATGCCCTGGCCCTGACCCTGGGGCACAACTTGCTGGCGCCGTTGAACCTGGGCCTGCTGGTGGCCAGCGTGGTCGGGGTCGCGCTCTTGGTGCGTGTCGAGCGCCGGGCCGCCGCGCCGCTGTTCCAGCCGGCCCTGCTGCGCCGGCCACAACTGCGCAGCAGCCTGTGGCTGAGCCTGCTGGTGTCGACAGTGATCATGACCACCCTGGTGGTGGGGCCGTTCTACCTGGCCCGAGGGCTGGGGTTGGGGAGCCTGGCAGTGGGCCTGAGCCTGTCCCTGGGGCCGCTGGTGGCGACCCTGTGCGGCGCCCCCGCCGGGCGTCTGGTGGACCGTTATGGTGCCCGGCCGCTGTCCCGGCTCGGCCTGCTGGGGTTGTGTGGCGGCCTGGGCCTGCTGGCGCTGCTGCCCCGGAGCCTGGGGCTGGCAGGCTACCTGCTGCCGCTGGCCCTGGCCACCGCCAGCTACGCGCTGTTCCAGACGGCCAACAACAGCCTGGTGATGCGTGATGTGGCGCCGCAGCAGCGTGGGCTGACGGCGGGGTTGCTGAGCCTGTCGCGCAACCTCGGGCTGATCAGTGGCGCGGCGGCCATGGGCGCACTGTTCGCCTGGGGCTCGGGGCCGCAGGCCGGCGTCGAGGCAGTGTCCCGCGGCATGCACTGGACCTTTGGCGTGGCGGCGCTGCTGATGCTGCTGGCCTTGCTCAGCGTCGGGCGCAACCGGCTGTCCGAGGAGGCCGGCGCGGCTTGTCGGCCGGCTTGCCCCGACTAAGCTTGGCTGGCACACCCCACCAAGGAGCTGGTAACCGTGAGCACACTTCGCACCCCGTCCCTGGGCCCGATCGTCGGGCATACCACCGATACCTCCTGCCGCTTGTGGATTGCCGCCTCGGATGCCCTGGACGAGAAGGGCGTGGCCGAGGACATCCGCACCATCGGAGTCATCGGCGTGGTGGGCGGCAATGGCCGGGTCGCCGCCGAGAACATCTATTACTTTCGCCTGCGTCGCGAGTACCACCGCACCGGCACCTTCAACCTCGGGGTTGACGTCAACCTGTGGCGCAACGAGACCGAGCGCAAGCAGCTCAAGCCGTTCCTGCTGACGCCCGCCACTCACTACCGGGTGCGCATGGCTTCACTCAATGTCGACGACGCCGGCTCCATCGATGACGAGGTGTCAAGCGAATCGGTGGTCCAGCGCCTGCCGGCGGCATCGGCCTGGGCCAGCGACCTGAACCGCCTCGGCGCCGACCGGGTGTATGTGGAGGCCGAATTCACCACCCACGCCCGTGCCGGCGCTGGGGCGGCTTCCCAGCCCTTGAGTTTTCTCCTGGGCTCGTGCCGGTACCCGGGATTGCCGTGGCAACGCCGGGATTCGGATGCGATCTTCGGCCCCATGCTCAGTGCCCATGGCGATACCCGGTTCGCGCTGATGGTGGGGGACCAGATCTATGCCGATCTCTACAACCGTGCGGTGCCCATCGGCCGGGCGGACAGCTACAAGGAATTCGAGGAGCGTTACCACACCGCCTTCGGCTCGCCCTTCATCAGCCGTCTGCTGGCGCACAAACCCACCTACATGATCCTCGACGACCACGAGATCGAGGACAACTGGACGCAGGACCGCATCGACAAGAACGGTAGCAAGCGCACCCTGTTCAACTGGGCGATGGGCGCCTACATGAGCTACCAGTGGAGCCATGGGCCGCGCTTCGAGGACAGCTATGTGCAGAACCGTGCGATGTCCGGCAACGATCAGTACCTCAAGCACCGTTCGGTCAAGCAGCTGTTCTACGACTTTTCCTGTTCCAACTACCCGTTCTTCGTGCTGGATACCCGTACCCAGCGCTTTGTCGATGATGTGCCCGGCGCCCTGCAGGACAACCACCTGCTGGGCCGACCCTCACTGCACCCGGCCGAACCCGGCCAGTTGGATCGCTTGTGCGCCTGGTTGCGGCATATGCAGGAGGACCGGGGCAACACCCCCAAGTTCGTGGTGACGTCCAGCGTCTTTGTACCCAATGGCGTGGATACCGCGGGCGAGGGCCCGCGCTACGAGCGGCGCAAGAACCAGAGCGACTCCTGGTCGGCGTTTCCCAGCACCCGCAGCACCGTGCTGGAAACCATCGCCCTGTACCAGGTGCAGAACGTGGTGTTCCTGTCCGGCGACATTCATTGCTCGAACATTTCCCGGTTGCAGTTCAGTGGCGGAGCCCAGGGCATCAAGGCTCATGCGGTCACCTCGTCAGCCTTCTATTGGCCGTTCCCCTTTGCCGACGGCGACCCTGCCGGCTACGTGCATGACTCGCGCGCCCCCCAGACCCCGGACAGCTTTGCCCTGAAAAATGTCCCGGGCACCATGGACTACCGCACCTGGGCCTTTACCCAGGCCGACAACTTCGCCCGCCTGGACCTGCACCCCGACACCGCCGAAATGCAGGTGCAGTTCTACGGCACCGACGGCGAGCCCCTGGTGACCCGCAAGCAGGACGATAGCGTCAACGACCAGCCGGAGCGGCTGCAACTGATGCCCTGGTAGCGGGGCTGGCCCTGGGCGCACCTGCTCTAGTGGCCTGTCACATGGAGTTGGTGCAGATGGCTCACCCGCCCGAGAAACATCATCTGGCGCATGTACATCGCCACGAGCAGGGCCAGGGCGCTAAAGCCGTTGAACCCGGGATGCTGGGCCATGGACAGCGCCCCACAGGCGCTGAAGCCGATTTCGATCAGGGCCAGGGCGATACAGCCGGTCAACAGGTTCTGGCAGAGGCTGACCTCCGCCATCGCCTTGACCAGGGTCTTGCCGGCGCCGTCATCTGCCTGGATGACTTCATCCAGTTGCCTGGTCACCGCCTTCCACCTGGCGAAGCTGGAGGATGCCGGGGCATCTGCCAGGCCTACCAGTGCCGCCAGGAACCTGCAGCGGTTCAGCGTAGCGATGGATAGCCAGTCCCAGAGCGGGGCGAAGCCGGTGAAGACGATACCGGACACGTAGCTGAGGATGATCAGCACGAACAACAGGGCGCCGCCGAGAATATCGGGGGGTTGCAGCTGTTCGTGGGGGTACTTGAAGGCCAGGACGATCCAGAACGCCATGCCCGGGCAGATCCGCGCAATCAGATCGTAATAGACGCTGGGAATGAGGTTGAGGATCGAGGTGAGCCCGCTGCCGCCCTCGCTCTTGCCAGGCTCTTTCTTGCCCTTGTCTGCTTCGCACATGGCGCTCTCCCTTGCCCAGGAACTCCTGGCTCCTAACTCTTAGTTCAAGGGGGGAGCGTTGTCCACGGAACGGGCTGGACAAGCACTTTCAGTGCTGCCAGGGCAGGGGGGCGCCTCGAACACGCGGTTGGGCGAACACAGGGCCTGGTGCCCTGTGTCCCTTTGCCAGTCAGTACCCAGGGGCGGCTTACAGCCCCAGTTCCAGCGCCAGCAGGTCCGCCAGTGGCTGGCGGCGGCGGATCAGTTTCGGCTGGCCGTTCTCGAACAGCACCTCCGGCAGCAGCGGCCGGCTGTTGTAGTTGGAGGACATGCTGGCGCCATAGGCGCCGGTGTCGTGCAGCACCAGCAGGTCGCCGACCTGGGCCTGGGGCAGGGGGCGCGGGGTCAGGCATTCGTCGTCCTGGGTGAAGATGTCGCCGGACTCGCACAGCGGGCCGCCGACCACGGTCAGCTGTTGCGGGCGCTCCACCGGGTGGCCGGCGGCGTCCAGCAGGCTCATGCCGTGGTAGGCGCCGTACATGGCCGGGCGCATCAGGTCGTTGAACCCGGTGTCCACCAGCACGAAGTGATGCTGGCCGGCGGTCTTCACCACCCGCACTTCGCTGACCAGGCAGCCGGCCTCGGCCACCAGGAAGCGCCCCGGTTCGATCTCCATGCGCACGCCGTGGCCCAGGTAGGCCTCGATCTCCTGGCGCGCCACTTTCCAGGCATTGGCGTAACGCTGCACGTCCACCGGGGTGTCGCCCTCGCGGTAGGGGGTGGACAGGCCGCCGCCGATGGAGAAGGCCTCGAGGTCGTGGTCCAGGGATTTCACCGCCGCCACCATGGCTGCGCCCACCTGTTCCAGGTGGTCGTAGTCGACCCCGGAACCGATGTGCATGTGCAGGCCCACCAGGTGCAGGCCATGCTGGCGGATCACCGCCAGGGCTTCGCTCATCTGGTCGTGCCAGATGCCGTGCTTGCTGTTTTCGCCACCGGTGTTGGTCTTGCGGCTGTGGCCGTGGCCGAAGCCCGGGTTGATCCGCAGCCAGACCCGGTGCCCCGGGGATTTCTCCCCCAGCTGGCGGAGCATGTCGATGGAGCCGGCGTTGACTTCCACTTGCAGTTCCACCACCCGGGCCAGGGTGGCCTCGTCGAACAGGTCGCAGGTGAAGACGATGCCGGCATCCACCGGGCTGAAGCCGGCCAGCAGGGCGCGTTCGATTTCCCCCAGGGACACCGCATCGACCCGTACCCCGGCTTCGCGGATCAGGCGCAGCAGGTGCAGGTTGGACGAGGCCTTCTGGGCGTAGCGCACCACGTCGAACGCCTGCAACTGGGCGATGCGCGCCTGGATGGTGGCGGCGTCATAGCACCACAGTGGAGTGCCGTACTGGCGGGCGGCGGCGACAAGTTGAGCGGGGGAAAATGGAATGGCCATGGCGAATGCAATCTGTGATCAGTGGGAATGGAGGCAGCATGCCCGTTGGTGGCTATTCAAGAAAATATCTATTCTTTGCCAGGATATTCATATTTGATATGGGCTGGTTGATTAAGCGAGTTTCCCGCCATGGACATCTCCCTGCGGCACATCGAAGTGTTCCGCGCCATCATGCAGGCCGGCAGCGTCACCGGCGCCGCGCGCCTGCTGTTTACTTCGCAGCCCACCGTGAGTCGCGAGCTGGCCCGGCTGGAAACGCTTTCCGGCTTGCGCCTGTTCGATCGTGAAGGCGGGCGCCTGCTGCCCACGGCCCAGGCCCTGCTGTTGCTGGAGGAAGTCGAGCGGGCCTATGTGGGGCTGGAGCGGATCAACAGCGTGGCCCAGTCGATCCGCCGCTTCGAGCACGGCCAGTTGAGCCTGAGCTGCCTGCCGCTGTTCTCCCAGACCCTGCTGCCGCCGGTGTGCAAGCAGTTCCAGGCGCAGCACCCGGGCATCGGCCTGAGCATCACCGCCCAGGAATCGCCGCTGTTGGAAGAGGCCCTCAGTGCCCAGCGCCATGACCTGGGCCTGACCGAAAGCGAGCACCTGCCCCGGGGCACCCAGGGCGAACTGCTGTTCTGCGCCGACATGGTCTGCATCCTCGCGGACGACCATCCGCTGCTGGCCAGGCCACGGCTGGCGCTTGCGGATTTTCGCGGCCAGGACTTCATCAACCTCTCGGGCCTGGATATCTACCGCCAGACCCTGGATGAGCATTTTCGCCAGGCCGGGGTGGATCGCCGGATAGTGGTGGAAACCACCAACGCAGCTTCGGTGTGCGCCATGGTGCGCCAGCGGCTCGGGGTGGCGATCATCAACCCCTTGAGTGCCATGGAAGAGGCCGGGCGCGGCCTGGCGATCCGACCGTTGCAGCTGTCGGTGCCCTATCGGGTGATGCTGATCCGCCCGGATTACCGGCCCTCGTCGAGTTTTGTCGAGGGTTTCAGTGAAGCCCTGCGCACCCAGGCCAAGGCACTGCAAGAGCAGGTCGGGCGGATAGTGCAGGGAGGGCAAGGGGTGAATCGCTCAGGCTGATGGGGGCGTGTCCCAATGTTCAGCTTGTTGGTGAAGAGGGTGCGTTGGCGCTTCAGGGAAACATGTCCCTCTCGTATGGCGGCAGACAGTTACCGAGGATAGCCCTGCGGTCGGCTGATCTTGTGGCAAGCCTCAGGTGCAGGCCAGGACCGTAGCGACTCAATCCCCTGACCAGTTCTGGAGTCAAATAAAATGCCTATTGCCATTCACGCACGCAACAACACCGCCGCTGCGCAGCAAGTCGCCATCAGGAATACCGCCCAGGGCAACAACCTGGCCAACGTCAACATACCTGCCCAGGGCAACGTGGTTCTTTATGTCCTGCAAGCGGATGCCAGTGCCGACCTGTATCTGATCTGCAATGCCAATGCTGCCCAGGCTGCCCAGTTGAGCGTCGTCTACCAGGGCCATAGCAGTGTGGTTCAAGACAGCGACTGGGCCCGCCAATGGACAGTCGATGGTGCCGTGGATGGCGTACAGCTGGACCTGGCATAGCGGGAAAAACTCGCTGGCAAAGACCATCCTGCGCACGCCTTCCCCGTAGGAGCCAGCTTGCTGGCGAAAGCGATCATGCGCACGTCTTCCCCGTAGGAGCCAGCTTGCTGGCGAAAGCGCTCTCACGGGCACCTTCGCTGGCAAGCCAGCTCCTACAAGGAGGGCGGTTTTGCGCGGAGGTTAGCGCTCGATCGCCAGGGCCACGCCCTGGCCGCCGCCGATGCACAGGGTCGCCAGGCCCTTTTTGGCATCACGCTTGATCATTTCATGCAGCAGGGTCACCAGCACCCGGCAGCCCGATGCACCAATCGGGTGGCCGATGGCGATCGCACCGCCGTTGACGTTGACCTTGCTGGCGTCCCATTCCAGTTCCTTGGCCACCGACAGCGACTGCGCGGCGAAGGCTTCGTTGGCTTCGATCAGGTCCAGCTGGTCCAGGGTCCAGCCGGCCTTGTCCAGGCAGCGGCGGGTGGCCGAGACCGGGCCGATGCCCATGATCGCCGGGTCGACGCCGGCGTTGGCGTAGGCAGCAATTTTTGCCAGCACCGGCAGGCCCAGGGCCCGGGCCTTGCTGGCGCTCATCAGCATCACCGCGGCAGCGCCGTCGTTCAGCGCCGAGGCGTTGCCGGCGGTGACGCTGCCGTCTTTCTTGAACGCCGGCTTGAGTTTGGCCAGGGCTTCGGCGGTGGTGCTGGGGCGTGGCTGCTCGTCGGTGGCGAAGGTCAGCGGCTCGCCCTTGCGCTGGGGAATCTGGATCGGGGTGATCTCGTCGACAAAGCGCCCGGCCTCGATGGCCGCTGCGGCTTTCTGTTGGGAAGCGGCGGCGAAGGCGTCCTGGGCTTCACGGCTGATGCCGTATTTCTCCACCAGGTTCTCGGCGGTGATGCCCATGTGGTAGTCGTTGAAAGCGTCCCACAGGCCGTCGCTGATCATGGAGTCGACCATCTGGCTGTGGCCCATGCGCAGGCCGGTGCGGGCGCCGGGCAGCACGTAGTTGGACAGGCTCATGTTTTCCTGGCCGCCGGCGATGATCACCTCGGCATCGCCGCAGCGGATGGCCTGGGCGCCCAGGTGCAGGGCCTTGAGGCCGGAGCCGCAGACCTTGTTCAGGGTCATGGCGGGTACCGCGTGGGGCAGGCCGGCCTTGATCGCGGCCTGGCGGGCGGGGTTCTGCCCGGCGCCGGCGGTGAGCACCTGGCCCATGAGCACTTCGTCGACCTGGGCCGGGTCGATGCCGGTCTGGGCCAGCAATTGGCGGATGACCGCGGCGCCCAGGTCAACGGCGGGAATGTTCGCCAGGGAGCCCTGGAAACTGCCCACGGCGGTGCGGGTGGCGGCAACGATTACGACGTCTTGCATGATGGGGCTCCTCAGGCGAACTGCATTTCAGGCACGTGGTCCGGCACGATCAGCTTGCCGGCGGTCTTGCTGACGATTTCCTCGACGCTGACCCCGGGGGCGCGCTCCTTGAGGATGAAGGCGCCGTTCTCGATCTCCAGGTACGCAAGGTCGGTGAGCACGCGCTTGATGCACTGGGCGCCGGTCAGCGGCAGGCTGCAACGGCTGAGCAATTTGGATTCGCCGTCTTTCGAGGCGTGGGTCATGGTGACGATGATGTTCTCGGCACCGGCCACCAGGTCCATGGCGCCGCCCATGCCCTTGACCAGCTTGCCGGGGATCATCCAGGAGGCGATGTTGCCCTGCACGTCCACTTCGAAGGCGCCGAGCACGGTCAGGTCGATATGGCCGCCGCGGATCATCGCGAAGGATTCGGCGGACGAGAAGATCGAGGCGCCGATGCGCGCGGTCACCGTCTGTTTGCCGGCGTTGATCATGTCGGCGTCGACTTCGTCCTCGGTGGGGAAGGCGCCCATGCCCAAGAGGCCGTTTTCCGATTGCAGCATGACTTCCATGCCGTCGGGGATGTAGTTGGCCACCAGGGTCGGGATGCCGATGCCGAGGTTGACGTAGAAGCCGTCCTGCAGTTCGCGGGCGACGCGCTGAGCCATTTGTTCGCGGGTAAGAGCCATGTTTGTTGTCCTTTTAGTCGGGCTGGGGAAGGGCGATCACTTGCGCACGGTGCGCTGTTCGATGCGCTTCTCGAAGGTGCCGCAGATGACCCGGTCGACGTAGATGCCGGGGGTGTGGATCTGCGTCGGGTCCAGCTCGCCCGGTTCGACGATTTCTTCCACTTCGACCACGGTGATCTTGCCGGCGGTGGCCGCCAGGGGGTTGAAGTTCTGTGCGGTGTGGCGGTAGACCACGTTGCCGAAGTGGTCGGCCTTCCAGCCCTTGACGATGGCGAAGTCACCGGTGATGGACTCTTCCATCAGGTAGGTGCGGCCCTTGAATTCGCGGGTCTCCTTGCCGTCGGCCACCGGGGTGCCGACGCCGGTGGCGGTGAAGAAGGCCGGGATCCCGGCGCCGCCGGCGCGCATTTTTTCCGCCAGGGTGCCCTGTGGGGTCAGTACCACTTCGATCTCGCCGCTGAGCAACTGCTTCTCGAACAGGGCGTTTTCACCCACGTAGGAAGCGATCACCTTGCTGATCTGGCGGTCTTCCAGGAGCACGCCCAGGCCGAAACCGTCGACCCCGCAGTTGTTGGACACCACGGTCAGGTCGCGGGTACCGCGGCGCTTGATCTCGGCGATCAGGTTTTCGGGGATACCGCACAGGCCGAAGCCGCCGGCGATCACGGTCATGCCGTCTTGCAGACCTTCCAGGGCTTCCTCGTAGGACGCCACGCGCTTGTCGAAACCTGCCATTTGCACCTTCCTCTTTCTTGTTCGTTGGCGGCTGGCCAGCCGTTTGCGGGCCAGTGTTGCGCCGCGGGATTGATTTGTTAAGTTGATTTTTAAGGTTGATTGATTGGAAAAGCAGCATAATCCAGGGCGGCATACACCCAAGAGAATGGCAGATGACGGTTAAACAGATACGGGCATTTCTGGCCGTGGCCCACAGTTTGAGCTTTGCCCTGGCCTGCGAACGGCTGCACCTGTCGCAGTCGGCCCTGAGCCTGACGATCAAGGCGCTGGAGGAAGGCCTGGGTGGGCGCCTGTTCACGCGCAATACGCGCAATGTGGCCCTGACCCCGGAAGGCGAGGCCCTGCTGCCCCTGGCGCGGCGTCTGATCGCCGACTGGGACAACGCCGAGGACGAACTGCGCCAGCGTTTCACCCTGCAGCGAGGCCGGGTGACCCTGGCGGCGATGCCGTCCTTTGCCGGCAACCTGCTGCCGCCGATCCTCAAGCACTTTCGGGCCCGCTATCCCCAGGTCAACGTCACGGTCAACGACGTGGTCAACGAGCAGGTGCTGGAGATGGTCCGTGATCGCGAGGTGGAGCTGGGGGTGGCGTTCGAGCCCCAGGACAGCACCTCGCTGGTGTTCACCCCGCTGTACATCGACCGCTTTGTCGCCGTGGTGCCCCGGGATTCGCCCCTGGCCCGGCGCAGCGAGATCGACTGGCAGGCGCTGTTGCAGGAGCCCTTCATCACCTTGCAGCGGCCGTCCACGGTGCGGGTGATGCTCGAAGATCACCTGCGGGCACGGGGCGTGCAACTGCCGGTGGAGTTTGAAAGCCACCAGTTGGCGACCGTGGGGCGCATGGTCGCCAGCGGCCTGGGGGTGAGTGCGGTGCCGGCGCTGTGCGCCCAGCAGATGCGCGAGCTGGGCGGGCACTGCCTGACCCTGCACGATCCGGTGGTGGAGCGGGCCATTGGTGTACTGACCAAGCCGGGGGACGAGCTGTCCACCGCGGCCCAGGCGCTGTTCGACATCCTGCGCGAGGAAAACCTCGGCCAGCGCCTGGCGCTACTCTGAGGCTCAACGCAGCAGGCGTTCGGCCAACTGGGGCAGCAACAGGTCACAGGGCTCGCTGAGCTTGAGGTCCAGCAGCTCGTCGGCGCGGGTCCTGCCGAAGTTGATGGCCAGCAGCGGCTTGCCTTGCTCGGCCACGGCGCGGCACAGGCGGAACGCCGAATAGGCCATCAGCGACGAACCCACCACCAGCAGGCCTGCGGCTTCGTGCACGGCGCTCAAGGCCCGGGCCGCGGTGGCCGCGGCCACGTTCTCGCCGAAGAACACCACATCGGGTTTCAATCGCGAGCCATTGCAGTAGGGGCAGTGGGGCACCTGGAAGCGTTCCTCGAAGGCCGGGTCCAGCAGGGTGTCGCCGTCCGGCGCCTGCACCGCGTCAACGCCGGCCAGGTAAGGGTTGTGCGCCTCCAGTTGCTGCTGGATGGCCTCCCGCTGGCTGCGCTGGCCGCAGTCCAGGCACAAGACCCGCTGCAGGCTGCCGTGGAGCTCGATGACCTCCAGGCTGCCGGCCTCGTCGTGCAGGGCATCGACATTCTGAGTGATCACCCCGGCGATCCGGCCTGCGGCCTGCAATTGCGCCAACGCCTGGTGCGCGGCATTCGGTCGGGCCTGGCGAATGCGCGGCCAGCCGAGCATGGCTCGGGCCCAGTAGCGGCGACGGGCGTTGGCCTCGCTGACGAACTCCTGGTACATCATTGGCTGCTTGCCGCGGCGCACGCCTTCGCTGTCGCGATAGTCGGGGATCCCCGACGGGGTGCTGATACCGGCGCCGGTGAGGACCATGAAAGGCTTGTCGTGCATGGCGGTGGCGAGTTGTTCGAACGGAGGGGCAGTAGGGCGGTCGATCATGGGCTGCACTCGTTTCCAGTGGCCAGGGACGCCTACCAGAAATAGACGCAAAGCCCTCGCGGCGCCAGTGTTTTACCCAAGGTTCAGCGCCGGGGGCCGAACACCGACTTGGGTGGCTTGCCATAGAACCGGGTAAAGGCCGCACTGAAATTGCCGGGAAAGCGGTAGCCCACCTGATAGGCCGCCTGGGCCACCTGGCACCCGCCCTCCAGCAGGCGGTGGGCATGACCCATGCGGATTTCCAGGAGCATGCGCTGCGGTGTGGTGTTGTAGTGCTCGCGCAGGCCCTGCTTGAGCTTGAACTCGTTGAGACCCACAGCGGCGCACAGGTAGGCCACGCTCAAGGGCTGGTGCATCTGCTCGAACATCAGGTCGCGCACCCGCTGCAGCCGTTCAAGATCGGCGGCCTTCAGGTGCCGGCCCGGGACGAGAGGGGCGGGTGCCAGGGCCTGCAATTGCAAGGACAGCAGGCTCAGGGCGTGGATATGCAGCTCCAGCGTCGGTGGCTGCTGCAGGCCCAAGGGTTGGGCCAGTGCACTGAGATGGCCGGCACTGGCCCGGGAAGTGGGCCCGCAGGCCAACAGCTGCAAGGCGTCCTGGCCCAGCAACTGGTGAGCCCGGGCGGGGCCCAGGTACTGCTGGAGCAGGGCTTCGCCCACCAGCAGGCGCAGTTGCGCCACCGTTTCATTGGCGCCATAACGGCGTTCGCCTCGGCTGGCCTGGAAGGCGGTGACGGTGGTGTGTCCGGCGCGAAACGCCAGGCTCGAACCCTTGGCATCCAGGTAGCCCGAAGTACCTTGCAGGGCGCAGGTGATCACCAGCAAGCGGCCTGCGTGGCAACTGCTGGCCTCCTCGATCAAGGGGCGATTGGGGTGATAGCGCGAGCGCACCAGGGTCAGGCCCTGAGCCAAGGGCAGGCTCTCGAAATGGCAATCGCCCAGAATCTCGGGCAACTGCTGGCGTGACCCGCCGCCCGGGGCCTGGCTGTGCTCGCGTGGTGCGTGGCACGGCAAGCGATAGGACTGGGAAGAGCCGGGTGCAACGGCCATGTTCGCGCTCCTGCAATGGATGTTCTGCGTTTGCCATGGGAATGGATCCGTTTCCCATATGAACACGCATGATAAGCATTCTCGCTAAAAAGTAAGCTGTTTCCCAAGCAGGGGCGAGCCTCGCAATCTTGCGGTGCCCCACCTGCAAAGGAGTAAGCAATGAACCCGCAGAACTTGAAAACCGCCGGTCCCCGGGGGCTCTGGCTGCGCACGGTGCTGGTGTGTGCCATGGGCCTGCCGATGCTGATCTTCTACGCCATCGGCACCCTCGGGCCCTTGCTGATCGCTGATCTTGGGGTGGCGCCCCACTGGCTGGGCTGGCTGGTGATGAGCGCTTTTGGCCTGGCGGCATTGCTGTCCCTGTGGGCGGGGCCGCTGGTGAACCGGCTCGGCACTCGGCGGGCCCTGGCCTTGCTGTTCTGGGCGACCCTGGCGGGGTATGGCCTGCTGGTCAGCCTGCCGGGATTTGCCGGGGTGCTGCTGGCCCTGGCGATCTGCGGAGTGGCTCAGGCCCTGGCAAACCCGGTGACCAATCTGCTGGTGGCCGAGTGTGTCGAGGCTCGTAGCAAGGCCGCGGTGGTGGGGCTGAAACAGTCTGGGGTGCAGCTGTCCGCGCTGATCGCCGGCCTGTTGCTGCCGCCTCTGGCCGGGTCTCTGGGTTGGCGCGCGGCTCTGGCCTGCCTGCTCCTGCCGACCTTGCTGCTGGCCCTGTGGGGGCCAAAGGTGGCGCCGGGCAGCGCAGCGGGCAAGACCATGAGCTTGAAGATTCCCCGGCCGAATTCACGGCTGACGCTGCTGCTGAGCGTGCAGTTGTGTGTCGGCCTGGTGCTTTCGTCCTTCGTGACCTTTCTTGGGGTATTCGCGGCTCGCCAAGGGATGGCGGTCGGCGAGACCGGAGCCATGGTCGCCGGGTTCGGGGTCATGGGCATCCTGGCCCGGACCTTGTTGACGCCATTGGCGGCACGTATGGCCGAGGAATCCTGGCTGCTGCTGACGTTATTGCTCCTGGCCAGCCTGGCCCTGGCGGTGACCGCCCAGGCCACGGCCCAGGCGCACTGGCCCTTGTGGTTCGGCGCCCTGGGCATGGGCCTCACGGCGGTGGCCACCAATGCCATCGCCATGAGCATGCTGCTGCGCGATCCGGCCTTTGGCGGCCCGGCCGCGGCCTCGGGCCTGCTCTCGGCAGGCTTCTTCGCCGGGTTCGCCCTCGGGCCGGTGCTGTTCGGTGCCGTGCAACAAGGCGCGGCGGGTTTTGCCAACGCCTGGCTGATGCTGATCACGGTCTTGCTGCTGGGGGCGGGGCTGAGCCTGATGCTGGTGCGTGCACGGCGCCTTCAGCCGGGCAGTGCTGACGCCAGCCCTAGAGCCTGAACACGTTCACCTGCTGCTCCAGGTTCTGCGCCAGTTGTTGCAGGGAGCGGGCCGTCTCGGTGGTTTCTTCCACGGCCTGGCTGTTCTGCTGGGACATCTGGGCGATGCGTTCGACGTTGCGCGCCACATCCTGGCTGGCGGCAGTCTGTTCCCGCAGGGCCAGGGAGATCTGGTCCACCACCCGCACCACATTGCCGGACGAGGTGCGGATGTTGACGATGGCCTCGCCGGCCTGCTGGGCCAGTTCGACGCCGCTTTTCACCTGATTGACCCCGACGTCCATGCTGCTCACCGCTTCTCGGGTGCCCAGTTGGATCTTGTCGACCATCTCGGTGATCTCCTGGGTCGAATTGGCCGTGCGCTGGGCCAGCAGGCGCACTTCATCGGCGACCACGGCAAAACCACGGCCCTGCTCGCCGGCCCGGGCAGCTTCGATGGCCGCGTTGAGGGCCAGCAGGTTGGTCTGTTCGGCAATGCCCTTGATCACGCTGACAATGCTGGAGATCTGCTCGGCGTGCTGACCCAGTTCGCCGATCTGAGTGGCCGAAGCCTGCACGGTCTCGGCGATCAGGCGCATGCTGCCCAGGGTGTCCTGGATCACGCTGCCGCCTTCCTCGGACTGGCGCCCGGACTCGCTGGACAGGGCGTGGGCATCCCCGGCGTTGTCTGCCACATGGTTGATGCTCACGGTCAGCTCTTCCACCGTGGCGGCCATGGAGGAGGCCGAGTGGGACTGTTCCTGGGCCGAGGCCGAAAGCTGCAACGAGGCGCTGGAAATGCTCTGGGAGGCGCTGACCAACTGGTCGGCCCCCAGTTTGATCTGACTGATCATGGTCCGCAGGCGCTCCTGCATGGCGGCGAAGGCTTGCAGCAGATTGCTCACCTCATCACGGCCGGTGACGCTGATGCTGCTGTCGAGACGGCCGGCGGCGATGGCCTTGGCCACCTCCACGGCCTGGCGGATACGGCCCACCAGATTGCTGGACAGCGACCAGGCAACGAGCATGGCCAGCACCGCCGCCAGCAAGCCGCCGCCGATCAGGATCGCCAGGGCTGAAGACTTGGCAGCGTCCATGGCCTGGCTGCGGGCGTCCTGCAGGCTTTTTTCCGCTTCGCGCAACTCACTGGTGAGCTGGCGCATGGCGTCCATCTTGGCTTTGTCGCGGCCGGCGCTGATCTGCGCCGCCATGGCTTCGGCAGGCCGGCTTCCGGCATTGATCGCCCGGCGCAGGGCCAGGTTGCCCTGGACGTCGTCTTGCAGCCACTGGTCGTGAAGGGCCTTGAGTCGCTCCAGGCGCGCCTGCTGTTCGGGGTTGTCAGCGGTGCTGCTCTTGATCCGGGCGTAGTAGTCGGTAAAGGCTTTTTCGCCTTGCTCCAGAGGTTCGAGGAAGCTGTCGCGGCCGGTCAGGGCATAACCGCGCATGCCGGTCTCGATATTGATCAGGCTGCGCAAGAGGGCGTCGGACTGGCTGAGTACTTCGTAACTGTGGATGTTGCTTTTGACACTGCTGCTGACCTGATCGAAACCGCGCAGGGCCGCCAGCACCAGCAGCAGGAGGATCAGCAGGACGACGCCGAAACCGGCATAGAGCTTTTGCGAAATGCTCAGATTGGAAAACATAGGAAGGACCGCTCCTAAACCGTTGACTGAATGCTTCACAGGGCTGTGTCTAGATGAGGCAGCGTGATAGCTCAATGATGTTCAAATGACATCAACGGTCCGACTTTTCCTGTACAAAAAAAGTTTCATGTACAGGAAAATATTTTTGCGGGGCATGCAGAAGGGCGCGCCGAGCATCGCCCCAAGGGGGCGGCTCGGCGTGCGGCAGGGGTCAGCTGGAGTGGGCGTTGCTGTCTTCTTCGGGGTCGTCGCTTTCGGTCTGCCCCGGCAACTCGGTGATCACGCTGAAGTCGCTGACTTCCACTGCCCCCAGGCCATAGCCCAGCAGGTGGAAGGAGAAGGCCTTGCGGGTTTCCGGGTTGTCGAAGCTGAAGTCCATCTGCAACGGCTGGTCGGGTGTGACCAGCATTTCTTCCGGCAGGCCCAGGGGCACGTCCTGTTCCAGTTCCTTGCCCTTGAGCAGGATGTAGGCATTTTGCTGCGGGTCGGCGGAGCGCACGGTGAAGCGCACCCGGGTCTGGGAGCCCTTGGGCATTTCTAGGTACTGGGCGCCGATCAGGTTGTCGGCCCAGTCGTCCTTGATCTGTGCCTGCAGCGGGATGATCGCCGGGCTGCCGAACTGGTAGTGCTGGTTCAGCGGCGATTGCAGCAGGCTGCGGTCCAGGTTCGCCGCACGCGCGCTGATCTGCCGGGCCCGCAGGCCGCCGTACTGGCCTTGCAGGCTGGCGCTGTCGGCGATGAAACCGGGGCTGGCGTAGTAGCGGCAGCGCTGTTGGAAGTCGCACTCGGTGAAGGTGCCCTGGCCATCGTGGTAGCGCAGCTTGCCGTTGGTGTAGGACATGATTTCCCGGCCCTGGGCATAGTCGCGCAACAGCGAGCGGCCGCTGAGGCTGGCGGGCACCGGCAGGCCGAAGTAGTCCAGCACCGAGGCGCTGAGGTCGACGTGGCCGTAGGTGCCGGACTTGAGATGGGGCAGCAGGTCCTGGTCCGGGGCGAGCATCAGGTTGAAGCCCCAGGACGAAGCCAGGCGCACGCCGTCGATGCCGTGGGACTCATCGGAGGTAATGATCACCAGGGTGTCCTTGAGCACGCCCTTGCGCTCCAGGCCCGTGAGGAACTGGTCGATGGCGTCGTCCAGGTAGCCCACGGCGGCCTGCTTCGGCGTCTCATAGCGCTCCAGGTAGTCCTCGGGCGCCGAGTAGGGCTGGTGGGTGCCGACGGTCAGCAGGGTGAGCATCCACGGCTTCTTGTTCTTCTTCAGCTGGTCGACGTAGCCCAGGGCGCCTTCGAAGAAGGCCTTGTCGTCCTTGCCCCAGGGGAACTCCAGGTAGTTGTCGTTCTTGAACCACTCCAGGCCATGGGTCGAATCGAAGCCGATGTGCGGCATGATCTTGTCCTTGGCCATGAAGCGCAGGCCGGCGCCCTGCAGGTAGTGGGTGTTGAAGCCGAACTTGTGCATCTGTGCCGGCAGGCAGGCCTGGTTGCGCTGGCTCTGGGTGAGCATCTCGACGCCCTTGGGGGTGCCGTTGTCGAGCTTGTCGTAGTCGCCGCAGAGCATGGCGTACAGGCCGCGGATGGTCTGGTGGCTGTGCAGCACGTAGTCCGGGGTGTTCATGCCGCGCTCGGCCCAGGCGCTGAGCTTGGGCATCAGGTCTTCCTGGTAGCGGCTGTTCAGGGCTTCGCGGTTGGTGCGGATATAGGCACCGGGAATGCCTTCGAGGGTGATCAGCAGCACGTTGCGCGCGCGGCCTGCGCTGGGCAGCAGCGGCTGGCCTTCCAGGTCCAGGCGGGTGAGCCCGGCCATGGGCGGTGGGACATCGGCGACGTCGCCTTGCAGCCAGTCCTCCACCTGCATCTGCGCCTGGCCGGTGGCGGTGGCCAGGGCCTGGTGGGGCAGGTTGAACAGTTGCCACTGGTCGGCTTCGCTGGGCTTGAGGTACTGGATGCCGCCGTGGGCCACCAGCAACAGCACCGGCAGGCTCCAGCTATGGCGCGGCAGTGCCGGGGGGCGCACCCCGCGGTGGGCGCGCTGGACCACCAGCCACAGCACCAGCCCCAGCAACAGCGCCAGGCCCAGGTCCGGGTGGGTCAGGCCGCCGCCGGTGGAGTTGCCGACAAACTGCGGATCCACCAGGTAGTGCAGGTCGGCGAGGTTGGGCATGCGCCCCACGGCGCTTACCAGCTCGGCGCTGACCAGGGTCAGCAGGGCCCAGACCAGCAGAACCGGCAGCGCCAGCCACCAGGGCCGGCGGTACAGGAGTACGGTCAGCAGGCTGGCGCTGGCCAGGTCCGACAGATAGCCCAGCGGGTTGGACCAGCCCAGGGCCAGGCGCGCGCCCATGGGCAGCAGCAACAGCAGGCCGAACAGGGCGCACAGGGGTGCAAGAGGGTGTTGTAGGCAACGACGGATCAACTTCACAAATAACCTGCCTGTCATCAAATCTTCACGCAAATGTGCGCGATCTTAACAAGAGCTGACGGCAAGACGTTTCTTAATCGTCAAGGAAAGACCTGGGGTCAGGCTTTGCGAATCGCCCCCAAGAGGCTGTGGAGTCCGTGCAAAGCCCCAGCCTGGAAGGCTGGCGGCGAGCAGGGGCAGGTTTCACACCGCTTGGATTTACTATTTCAGGTTGTTAAAAAAATGTGCCTTGGGTGCTGATGCCGATCAATCAAGGGCAAGCACTGTAAGGGGGGCAGGGGAGCTTGCTCCGGCACCTATCGCGACCACTTGATGATCAGCCGGGCGAAAAACGCGCCGCTGACAATCACCGCGAACAGGCGCAGGGTCTGCATCGCCAGCACCAGGCCGACATCCGAATGGGTGTCCACCGCGATGATCGCCATGGCGTCCAGGCCGCCGGGGCTGGTGGCCAGGTAGACCGAGAGAAAGTCCTTGCCCATCCACAGGGCCAGCCCCCAGGCAGAGAGGGCACAGAGGGCGATCAGCAGCAGGGCGCCGCCGATCATCGCCGGCAGGTGGCCGAACACATAGCTCAGGGTCGGGCGGTCGAAGCGCAGGCCGATATAGCCGCCGATGGCGCCGTAGGCGCAGGCCAGCAGCCAGGACGGCAGGCTGATCTGCAACAGCCCGCTGACCTGCAGCGCGCCGCCCAGCAGCAGCGGCACCAGCAGGGCCCCGGCAGGCACCCACGAACCCAGGAGCACACCGCAGACGATCGCCACGATGCTCAGGCCAACATTCGGCAGGCTCATGCCGTGCAGGGCCATCTGGCTGGCGTGGGCCTCGCTGCCGCTGGCCGGAGCGCCGATCCAGTGGCTGACCAGGGCCCCGACCATCACCACGCACACCACCCGCACGTACTGCATGGTGGCCACCACCCGTGAGTCGGCGCCGAACTCGTCGGCCATCGACACCATGGCCGAGGCCGCACCGGGCGCCGTGCCCCAGGCCGCGGTGCTGGCGGCAATCGCGCCGAAGCGCACCAGCACCAGGCCCACCAGGGCGCTGAGGCTGACGGTGAGCAGGGTGGCCACCAGCATCACGTGCCAGGACTGGAGCATGGCCGTGAGCACGGCGAGGGTCATGGAGTGGGCGGCGAGCATACCCACCGAGCCCTGGCCCAGGCGAAACGCCAGGCGCGGCACGCGGATGCTGGCACCGCACACGCCAAACAGGATCGCCGTGAGCATCGGCCCGAGAAACTGCCCGGCGGGAATCTCCAGGTACTTGAGCAACTGGCCGCTGATGCCGGCCAGCAACAGCCAGGCCGGCCATTGCAGCGCCTGGGGCCAGGTATTCAGGGATAGACGAAGCGATGGCGACAAGGGACGACTCTCCAAGACGCTGGCCACTCCTGTTGCGGGAGCGGTAAAACCTGCGCCGGAGCAAATTATTGATAGCGCGATTGATCAAGTCCAGTTTCTAATTGTGATCAACTCATAACTATTGTTGATCGATCATGGACCTGCGCGACCTGACCTATTTCGACACCATCGCCGAGCTCGGCCACCTGGGCCGGGCGGCGCAGAAGCTCAACCGCAGCCAGCCGGCGCTGACCAAGAGCATCCAGCGCCTGGAGGAGTCCTTCGGCACCAAGCTGTTCGAGCGTGAAGGCCGCGGCATCAAGCTCACCGCCGTGGGTGAGTTGCTGCAGCGGCGCAGCCGGCAACTGCAGCAGAACATCGCCGAGACCCACCGCGAGGTGCGGGACTTCGCCAGCGGCGTGCTCGGCAACATCCGCCTGGGCTGCGCCGCCAGCATGGCCGAACACCTGCTGCCGCAGATGACCGCCACCTTGCTGGAGCGGGCCCCGGACATCACCTTGAACCTGGTGATCGGCCAGGACGACCTGTTGCGCGAGTCCCTGCGCTCCGGGCGCCTGGACATGGTCATCTGCCCGATGTTCGAAGGCGACCCGCACCTGAGCCACCACACCCTGTTCGAAGACCGGGCGGTGGTGGTGGCCAGCCGCGACCACCCGATATTCGCCACGCCCATGCGCCTGCGCGACTTGTGCGCCTACCGCTGGGTGCTGCCGGGCACCCGGGTGTCGGCGCGACGCTGGATCGACAACGTGTTCCAGAGCCATGAACTGCCGCTGCCCTCGGTGCAGATAGAGACCAACACCATCTCCCTGTTGCCGCGGCTGATCGCCAAGACCGGGCTGCTGAGTTTTCTGGCCCGGGAAACCCTGGACGACTTCAAGGGCATCGCCCACCTGCGGGAAGTGCCCCTGGCGCAAACCTGCATGCGCCGCAGCATCGTGGTGCTGGTACGCGCCGAAGGCTACCTGTCGCCCGCAGCCCAGGCCCTGTTGGATCTGCTCAAGAGCGATGGGCGGCAATTCTTCACGGCGGGTGACGCCCTGTGAGCCAGGGCGGCGCAGGGCATGGGGTCATTCGCCGCGGATGTACTGCTCCAGCTGGCGGATCAGGTCGGCCTGTTCGGCGATTGCTTCCTTGACCAGGTCGCCGATGGACAGCAGGCCCAGCAACTGGCCGTTTTCCACCACCGGCAGGTGGCGCAGGTGGCTGTCGGTCATGATGTTCATGCAGGTGTCCACGCTCTGGTGCGAGTCCACGGTGATTACCGGCGAGCTCATGATCGCGCTGACCGGGGTGCCCACCGAGGAGCGCCCGTGGAGCACCAGCTTGCGCGCGTAGTCGCGCTCGCTGATGACCCCGACCACCACGCCATTCTCCAGCACCGGCAAGGCGCCGACGTTTTTCTCGGCCATCACCATCAGCGCCTCCAGGACCATCTGGTGCGGGGCGATGGTGTGCACTTGCTGGTTGTGCTTGGCCTTGAGTTTCAGCAGTTCTGCGACGCTCTTCATGGGGCGCTCCGGTTGTTCTACGTGGGGCGGCGATGCGCCGCCCTGAGGGGTTTCTAAAGAATCGTAGAGACTCGGCCAACCAGCAAGGCTGAAAACGGCAGATAAACGGCGAAAAACGTCACCCCGAGGATTTTTTTTCACCACGGCCCCGATAAAGGGGCCGTTGCCGTCAGTTGAAGCGGTGCAGGGAGAAACTTTCCAGGTCGATTTCGCTGCAGCCGTCCACGTGCTGCTCGGCCAGGGCTTCGCCAATCGCCGCCGAATGCTTGAAGCCATGGCCGGAACAGGCGCTGACCACGGTGACATTGGCCAGGCGCGGGTGGCGGTCGATGATGAACCCCGAATCCGGGGTCACGGTGTAGGCACAGACACTGGCCTTCACCAACTCGGGGGCCAACCCGGCGATATGGGGTGCGATCAGCTTGTGGAACAGGCGCTGGGCGTCGGCGCTGCTGGGCTGGCGGTCGAGGCTGCCCGGCTGGCTGCTGGCGCTGTACTGCTCGGTGGCGATCTTCACGCTGCCTTCGCCGGGAATCGGCGGGAAGCCGTAGCAGGCGTCCACGTCATCGGCGCTGTGGAGAATGAAGCTCGGGGAGCGGGCCGGGTAGCGCTCGGGCTCATCCAGACGGAACCAGTACAGCTGCTGGCGGCACACCTGCAACAGCGAATCGAAGGGCGCCCCCAGCAACTGCGCCGACCACATGCCGGCGCTGACGATGACCTGTCGGGCAAACAGCCGCGAGCCGTCGCTGATGATGTGCACCCCGTCATCCTGGGCGTCCAGCTCCAGCACTGTCTGGCCGGTGATCAGGGTTGCCCCCAGTTGCCGGGCCCGGGTCAGTTGCGCATCGATGCAGCGTTCCGGGCGGACAAAGCCGCCGCCGGGTTCGAAGTAGCCCCGGGCGCTGTCATCCAGCGGGGCGAACTGCGGGAAGCGCCGGCGGATCTCGGCGGCGTCCAGCTCCTGGTGCTCGATGCCATAGCGCCGGGCCAGCTCGATGCTGTTGTCGGTGAAGTCCCGGGCCTCTGCCGGGCGCTGCGGGTCGGTGCTGGCGGTCATCACCAGCACCCCGCATTGCTCGAACAACTGCACATCCAGCTCCGCCTCCAGTTCGCGCCAGATCTGCTGCGAACGGATCGCCAGGGGCACATAGGCCGCCCCTTCGCCCACCGCCTGGCGGGTGATGCGGGTGTCGCCGTGGCTGGAACCCAGGTCGTGGGGCGGGGCGAAGCGGTCGATGCCCGCCACCCTTACCCCGCGCTTGGCCAGTTGATAGAGGGTGGCGGCGCCCATGGCGCCCAGGCCTACGACTACAACATCGAAATCCGGTGTGTGCACGGCAAGATCCTTGGGATAGAAGGCTCAGCAGTTATTGATAGTGGCCAGGGTCATGGGCGCGATGATCCGGTGGAACGGCGCCACCGGCAGCATGTACAGGCGCCCCAGGCGGTTGTGCGGGTGGACCACGGTGGACAGCACCACCGGGCGCCGGCCCTCGGCGTCCAGCGGCAGGCGGTTGAGCGACAGGTGCACGTCCAGGTGCTTGTCGCGGTCCACCACCAGCACCTCGTCGGGGCTCTGGGAAATCAGGGTGAAGATACCCACCCGGTCGCCGGGCTGGTAATCCTCGTCGGGGCGCGACAGGTCGATGCGGGTCAGGCGCCCCAGGTCCTTGAGGCCGAACAGCTGCACCACGCGGTTGCGCAGGCCCATCAGGCGGTCGATCCAGGCCGGGGTCTGGCTCATCAGGCACAGCAGGTGACGCATGGCGCTGCGTTCGGGGTCCTCGGCCAGGGTGCGGCGGCAGTCGATGAAGGTGGCACCCGGGGCCAGGGCCGCGATGCTGGAGTCATGGGGCAACGGGCAAGGGTGTACGGCAGACTTCATCGGTGCAGCTCCCTGAAAGTTGGCGGCCGTGGCTTCATGCCGATCAGTCACGCCAGAAGTCGCAAAAAATACCACTTCCTGAGGCGAGGAACCTGCTGTTGTGTAGCGGCCAGTTGCCGCTGGGCAATGGCCGCGCCGGGATTCGGCTGCTATCAGCCCGAAGGGGGCCGGTGCGAGCAGGAACCCTCGGGACCCGCCGGGCTGCTCAGTCCTGGTCCGCGCTCCTGTGTTCCAGCCAGCCAATGCTCTGCTTGCCATAGCCGGTGCTGTCCAGCAGGCGCCGGGCATCGAACCATTGCTGGCCCTCGTGGTTCTGCCATTGCTCGCCCCAGCTGTTGAGCACCTTGAGCCCTTCCTGGCACTGGCCCTGGGGCGTACACAGACGGGCATGTGCGTAGGCCACCAGGCTGTGCCGGTACTGCTCGGGGCATTTTTTCTGCTTGGCGCCGCGATACAGGCAGACGTTGGCAATGATCACCGGGTTGTCGGTATTGATTGCCTGTTTCAGCGCCGGGTACAGGCCGGCGAAGTTGTTCTGCGCGGCCGTTTCCGGCAGGGCGCGGATCTGCAGCTTGTCCTGGAGTTCGAAGAGTGCCCGGCGGCTCAGGCGCCGGCATTCGGGGGGGATGATGATGGCCGAGAAAAAACCGCCGAAGTGCGGCTTGCCCAGGGCCTGGGCGATGCCCCGGGGATCGCGGGTGGTGGCGTAGATGGCCTGGAGTTCGGCCACCTGCGTCGCGCTGGCGACACACTCGGCACAGGGGGCCTTGAGCCGGTTCTGCTGATAGAAGTCCTCCAGCGCTTTGAGTACAGCGCGCTGGGCCTTGACGTCCTCGGCGCTGATGGCGCCGCTGGGCACGAACTTGTCCTTGAACAGTTTCTCTTCGGAAAAGCACGCCTGGGACACCACGGAGCCCACCATCAGGGCCGCGGTTTCCAGGGTGTAGAGCGGGTCACCGCCCTCGTCGATGTCCTCGTAGGAGGCGACGCTGTCTACCTCGCCCGTGGGTTTGCGGCCAAAGCGCGCCATGTCCAGGGGCGCCGCCAGCTGGTTCTTGTCGATGCGGGTGCAGTCTTCCTTGGCCGCCTGGCACTGGTAGTAGTTGAATACCGCCGCCGCGCTGTGGCTGAAGCACAGGCCCAGGCCCTGTTGCGAGGTCGCCAGCGGCATGTTGCCGATGGAGTGTTCGCTGCCCGGCGCCGGCTTGGCCGTAGAGGGCAGGGCCACCAGCGCCAGCACCGGTGGTGCGGCGCTGGCGTACAGCGGTAACAAGGCAGAAGCCAGCAAGAGCGCACGTAAGGTTGCATGCATGTCGAAGGACCTATGCCGGTCATTGAACGAAGTGGGAGGGGAGCCGTGTCGGCTGAATCTAGCCAAAGTAATGGCTGTCTGCCAGCTGTAGCCGCTGCCGAGCGTTAGCGAGGCTGCGAAAGGGGCCGCAGGACTCTCTGTTGCCGGGATCGCCTATGTCGCTCCAGCCATTCGCGCCTGCGCCAGCGGCTGCAGGGAACGCAAAAAAGGCGCCCGAAGGCGCCAAGGATTCACCCCAACCGAGGGAGCCGGGTGAAGCCGTTCGCAGGAGTGTCGCGGTGGTAAGGCGCGACGTGAACGGAAAAAGGCGAGCGGTGCCCGCCAGCGGCGGGCAGCTTGAGTCATTTGCCCAGCTTGATCCTGGTCCAGCCGCGGTTCATCACGCGCTGGATGGCGATCGGCTGGTCCGGTACTGCGTAGAGGGTGGCCAGTACGGCCTGGGGCGGGTAGGACGCCGGGTCGTTGCGGATCGCTTCGTCCACCAGCGGCGTGGCCGCCGCGTTGGCGTTGCTGTAGCCCAGGCTGTTGGTGACCTCGGCGATGATGTCCGCGCGCATCAGGAAATTCATGAACAGGTAGGCGTTGTCGACGTTGGTGGCGTCCTTGGGGATGGCCATCATGTCGTAGAAGCTGCCGGCGCCTTCCTTGGGAATGCTGAACGCGACCTTCTCCTTGTTGCCGGCCTCTTCGGCGCGGGAACGGGCCTGCAGCACGTCGCCGGAATAACCCACGGCCACGCAGATGTTGCCGTTGGCCAGGTCCGAGATGTATTTGGAGGAGTGGAAGTAGGTCACCGAAGGACGGATCTTCATGAACAGGGCTTCGGCTTCGAGGATCTGCGCTTTGTCCTTGCTGGTCACCGGGTAGCCCAGGTAGTGCAGGGCGGCGGGGAGCATCTCGGTGGGCGAGTCGAGGAAGCTGATGCCGCAGGCCTTGAGCTTCTCGGCGTTCTCCGGCTTGAACAGCAGGTCCCAGGAGTTGGTCGGGGCATCAGTGCCCAGGGCCGCCTTGACCTTGTCCGGGTTGTAGCCGATGCCGATCGAACCCCACATGTAGGGAAAGGCATGGGCGTTGTCCGGGTCGCTGGCGGAGGCGTTTTTCAGCAGCACCGGGTTGAGGTTCTTCCAGTTGGGCAAGCGGGACTTGTCCAGTTCCTGGTAGACCCCGGCCTTGATCTGCTTGGCCAGGAAGCTGTTGGACGGCACCACGATGTCGTAGCCGGACTTGCCGGTGAGCAGGCGCGCTTCCAGGGTTTCGTTGCTGTCGAAGACGTCGTAGGTGACGTGGATACCCGTCTCGGCCTCGAACTTCTTCAGGGTGTCCGGGGCGATGTAGTCCGACCAGTTGTAGACGCGCAGCACTTTGTCGTTGGCTTGAGCGCCGGTAACCATTGCGCCCATCAAGGACAGTGAGAG
Organism: Pseudomonas sp. BIGb0176; assembly: GCF_024810175.1. Lineage (NCBI taxonomy): Bacteria > Pseudomonadati > Pseudomonadota > Gammaproteobacteria > Pseudomonadales > Pseudomonadaceae > Pseudomonas > Pseudomonas sp. BIGb0176. Next base: position 2,148,247 of record NZ_JANUEC010000001.1, on the reverse strand, counting down.
CAGAGTCCTGCCAAGCATTTTCATCACTACAACTCCATTTCTTATTGTGCAGATTGCTGCGTGTGCAACTCGGGGGTTCGGGGTGAGCCTTTTTCGCCAGCAAGCTGGCTCCTACAGGTTTGGGTTATCCGTAGGAGCCAGCTTGCTGGCGAAGAGGCGGTTAGGCCGTCGCAGGTGTTCGTACCGCAGGTTTTTTCGCTGCCGGTGGCTGCCAGGATTCGTTGGCGGTGAAGTCCATGGCCTCCTGGATCGCCCGCTTGCGGGCGGCCTCGGCGCGGCGGCCAAAGTACCAGACCAGGAATGTCACCAGGGACACCGCCAGCAGAATCAGGCTGGCCACGGCGTTGATCTCGGGCTTGACCCCCAGGCGCACCGCCGAGAACACTTCCATCGGCAAGGTGGTGGAACCCGGTCCGGAGACGAAGCTCGCCAGCACCAGGTCATCCAGGGACAGGGCAAAGGACATCATGCCGCCGGCCGCCAGTGACGGCGCGATCATCGGGATGGTGATCAGGAAGAACACCTTGAACGGTCGCGCTCCCAGGTCCATGGCCGCTTCTTCGATGGACAGGTCCAGCTCCCGCAGGCGCGCGGAGACTACCACGGCTACATAGGCTGCGCAGAATGTGGTGTGGGCGATCCAGATGGTGACGATGCCGCGCTCCATGGGCCAGCCGATCAATTGCGCCATGGCCACGAACAGCAGCAGCAAGGACAGGCCGGTGATCACTTCCGGCATCACCAGCGGCGCGGTGACCAGGCCGCCGAACAGCGTGCGGCCCTTGAAACGGGTGACCCGGGTCAGCACGAAGGCCGCCAGGGTGCCCAGGGCCACCGCGGCAATGGCGGTGTAGCAGGCGATCTCCAGGGAGCGCATTACCGAGCCCATCAGTTGCTGGTTGTCCAGCAGGCCGACGTACCACTTGATCGACCAGCCGCCCCACACTGTCACCAGCTTGGAGGCGTTGAACGAGTAGATCACCAGGATCAGCATCGGCAGGTAGATGAACAGCAGGCCCAGCACCAGCATCAGTTTGGAAAATTCGAAGCGTTTCATGCCCGTGCCTCCATCTCTTTGGCCTGGCTGCGGTTGAACAGCAAGATCGGGATAATCAGGATCGCCAGCATCACCACCGCCAGGGCGGAGGCCACCGGCCAGTCACGGTTGTTGAAGAATTCCTGCCACAGTACGCGACCGATCATCAGGGTTTCCGGGCCGCCCAAGAGTTCCGGAATCACGAACTCGCCCACCACCGGAATGAACACCAGCATGCAGCCGGCAATGATGCCGTTCTTGGCCAGGGGCACGGTGATCTTCCAGAAGTTGTTGAAGTTGCTCGAACCCAGGTCCGACGCGGCTTCCAGCAGGCTCTGGTCATGCTTGACCAGGTTGGCGTACAGCGGCAGCACCATGAACGGCAGGTAGGCGTAGACCACGCCGATATAGACGGCGGTGTTGGTGTTGAGGATTTCCAGCGGCTGGCTGATCAGCCCGGTCCACATCAGGAAACTGTTGAGCAGGCCGTTGTTGCTGAGGATGCCCATCCAGGCGTAGACGCGGATCAGGATCGCGGTCCAGGTCGGCATCATGATCAGCAGCAGCAAGACGTTCTGCGCCTCCTTGCTGGCCTTGGAGATGGCATAGGCCATGGGGAAACCCACCACCAGGCACATCAGGGTGCTCAGCAGCGCCACCTTCAGCGAACCCAGGTAGGCCGAGAAATACAGCTCGTCGCCGGCCAGCATGGCGTAGTTGCCGAGGTTCAGCAGCAGCTGGAATTTCTGTTCGGCGTAGCTGTAGATCTCCGAGTAGGGCGGAATCGCCAGGGCCGCTTCCGAGAAGCTGATCTTCATCACCAGGAAGAACGGCAGCATGAAGAACAGGAACAGCCAGAGGAAAGGAATGCCGATCACCAGCTTGCGACCGCTGGGCAGCATACGGAACAGCTTCTGATTGAAAGTGCTCATGGTCGATGTACTCATGCTCGCAGTACCACGCCGCTGTCGTCTTCCCACCAGACGTAGACTTCGTCATCCCAGGTTGGCCGCGCGCCACGGCGCTCGGCGTTGGCCATGAACGACTGGACAATCTTGCCGCCAGGCAGCTCGACGTAGAACACCGAGTGGCCGCCCAGGTAGGCGATGTCATGCACCTTGCCCTTGGACCAGTTGTAGCGGGCATCGGGCTTGAGGGTGGTGACCAGCATCTTTTCCGGGCGGATGGCGTAGGTCACCGACTTGTCCTGCACCGAGGTGCTGACCCCGTGGCCGACGTAGATCTGCTGCTCGAGGTCCGCGCAGTCGATGATGGCGTAGCCTTCCAGGTCTTCGGTAACGGTGCCGTCGAAGGCGTTGACGTTGCCGATGAATTCGCACACCAGGCGGCTCACCGGCGCTTCGTAGATGTCCACCGGGCTGCCGGTCTGGGCGATCCAGCCCAGGTGCATGATGGCGATGCGCTGGGCCATGGTCATGGCCTCTTCCTGGTCGTGGGTCACCATCACGCAGGTCACGCCCACGCGCTCGATGATCTCCACCAGTTCCAGTTGCATCTGCGAGCGCAGCTTCTTGTCCAGGGCGCCCATGGGTTCGTCCAGCAAGAGCAGCTTGGGGCGCTTGGCCAGGGAGCGGGCCAGGGCCACGCGCTGGCGCTGGCCACCGGAGAGCTGGTGCGGCTTGCGCTTGGCGTACTGGGTCATGTGCACCAGCTTGAGCATTTCCTCGACCCGGGCGTCGATCTCGCTGGCCGGCAGGCGGTCCTGCTTGAGGCCGAAGGCGATGTTCTGGGCCACGGTCATGTGGGGGAACAGGGCGTAGGACTGGAACATCATGTTGATCGGCCGCTCGTAGGGCGGCATGTCGGTGATGTCCACGCCATCCAGCAGGATGCGGCCTTCGGTGGGGCGTTCGAAGCCGGCGAGCATGCGCAGCAGGGTGGATTTGCCGGAGCCGGAACCGCCCAGCAGGGCAAAGATCTCGCCTTGGTGGATCTCCAGGGACACATCGTCCACGGCCACGGTTTCATCGAACTTCTTGGTCACGCGGTCGATCTTGACCAGGACCTTCTGCGGGCTCGGAGTGCCTTCGAGGGCCTTGCGGTAAGTGCTGGAGGCGTTTGCCATGTGAAACTCCCAACAGGTGTCAGCAGCCCGATCAATTCGGCCGGGCCTAAAGGTTGATTGCCAGCCCGCAGGGGGTGCGGGCTGATTCGGCGCTGCCTCCCTGGCGGCCTGACGCTATTTGTTGTTGTGGTCTTGCCGTGTGTTGCTCACGCTGGACGACGGGCGCGCACAGGCGCGCTCGCCGCGGGGCAGGGCGTGATGAATCGTCTGGGTTGTGGCCGCGGCCGGTGGTTCAGCGCCGTTGTGCGGCCCGTTGCCGGCAGGCGTCGCCAAAGGCCTGGAAGATCCGCAGGTAGGCCGGGTTCGACAGCACCTGCCATTCCGGGTGCCACTGCACGCCGAAGGCGAAGGCCTTGCTGTGTTCCACCGACACCGCCTCGATCAGGCCGTCCGGGGCCACGGCCTCGACCCGCAGGCCGGGGGCCAGGCGGTCGACGCCCTGGCTGTGGATCGAGTTGACCTGGATCTCGCCGCCCAGGCCCATGGCCTCGAACACACCGCCGGGCTGGATCGCCACCGGGTGCGCCGGGGCGTACTGCACTTCGATGCGCGGATCGTCGGCTTCGCGGTGGTCCATGTAGCCCGGCAGTTCATGCACCTTCTGGTGCAGGCTGCCGCCGAAGGCCACGTTCATTTCCTGGAAGCCGCGGCAGATGCCGAGCACCGGCACGCCGGCGGCAATCGCCGCGCGCAGCAGGGGCAGGGTGGTGGCATCGCGCTGCGGGTCGTGGGCGGTGCCCGGCTCGCTGGGAGTGCCCTGGTAATGGAAGGGTTCGACATTGGATGGCGAGCCGGTAAACAGCAGCCCATCCACTTGCCGCAGCAGATCGTCGATGTCGATCAGATCCGCCAGGGAAGGAATGATCAGGGGCAGGCCCTCGGCCGCGACGCTGACAGCACGCAAGTACTTGTCGCCGCTGACGTGGTAGGGGTGCAGGCCGATCTCTTTGACGCACGCAGTAACGCCGATCAATGGCTTGAATGCCATTTTTATCACCTCGAAATTCACGCTGGAACGAGTTTTTCCAGAGCTTATCCTCGTTGATTTTAATTAACAACTTCCATGTAAAAAATTCTAAACATTATCTGCTTGAAACCCGCAGGCGGCGCGGATTGCGCGGCGTATCGACCTTTGGTGAGGCAAAATAATTGACGAATGGTGGCTGCTGTTGGCTATTGACTCCGGTTTTTCTTTCGGGTTGACTGCTGGCGTGTCACAGCAGTGAACATAATAATTAACACAATAGGTGCATCATGTCGGTCCCCCCGCGTGCCATTCAACTCAATGAAGCCAATGCCTTCCTGAAAAAACACCCCGAGGTTCTCTACGTCGATCTGCTGATTGCAGACATGAACGGTGTGGTGCGCGGCAAGCGCATCGAGCGCACCGCGCTGCACAAGGTCTATGAGAAGGGCATCAACCTGCCCGCCTCGCTGTTTGCCCTGGATATCAACGGTTCCACGGTGGAAAGCACCGGCCTGGGCCTGGACATCGGTGATGCCGACCGCATCTGCTACCCGATCCCCGGCACCCTGAGCGTCGAGCCCTGGCAGAAGCGCCCCACCGCGCAACTGCTGATGACCATGCACGAGATCGAAGGCCAGCCGTTCTTCGCCGACCCTCGCGAAGTGCTGCGCCAGGTGGTGAGCAAGTTCGATGAGATGGGCCTGACCATCTGCGCCGCCTTCGAGCTGGAGTTCTACCTGATCGACCAGGACAACGTGAACGGCCGTCCGCAGTCGCCCCGTTCGCCGATCTCCGGCAAGCGTCCGCATTCCACCCAGGTCTACCTGATCGACGACCTCGACGAGTACGTCGACTGCCTGCAAGACATCCTCGAAGGCGCGAAAGAGCAGGGCATTCCGGCCGACGCCATCGTCAAGGAAAGCGCCCCGGCGCAGTTCGAAGTCAACCTGCACCACGTCAGCGACCCGATCAAGGCCTGTGACTACGCAGTACTGCTCAAGCGCCTGGTGAAGAACATCGCCTACGACCATGAAATGGACACCACCTTCATGGCCAAGCCTTATCCGGGCCAGGCGGGCAATGGCCTGCATGTGCACATCTCGATCCTCGACAAACAGGGCAACAACATCTTCGCCAGCGAAGACCCAGAGACCAACGAAGCCCTGCGTCACGCCATCGGCGGCGTGCTCGACACCCTGCCGCAGCAGATGGCCTTCCTGTGCCCCAACGTCAACTCGTACCGCCGCTTCGGTGCGCAGTTCTACGTGCCGAACTCGCCGACCTGGGGCATCGACAACCGCACCGTGGCCGTGCGCGTACCCACCGGTTCTGCCGATGCGGTGCGGATCGAGCACCGGGTGGCCGGCGCCGACGCCAACCCTTACCTGCTGATGGCTTCGGTGCTGGCGGGCATTCACCACGGCCTGACCAACAAGATCGACCCGGGCGCGCCGGTTGAAGGCAACTCCTACGAGCAGAACGAACAAAGCCTGCCCACCAACCTGCGGGACGCCCTGCGTGTACTGGACGACAGCGAAGTGATGGCCAAGTACATCGACCCGATGTACATCGACGTGTTCGTGGCCTGTAAGGAAAGCGAGTTGGCGGAGTTCGAAAACTCCATCTCCGACCTGGAATACAACTGGTACCTGCACACGGTCTGATGACCGTGTCACTTCCTGCGTTGAGTATTTGCCATGACTAAATCCCGCAGCGACTGGGAGCAGCACTTCCAGTCCCTCAGCCTCGAAGGCCGTGCCTTTATCGACGGCCAGTACTGCGCCGCCGCCAGCGGTGCCACCTTTGAATGCCTGAGCCCGGTGGACGGGCGCTTCCTGGCCAACGTTGCCAGCACCGATCAGGCCGATGCCGATCGTGCGGTGGCGGTGGCGCGCCAGGCGTTCAACAGTGGCGTCTGGTCGGGCAAGGCACCGGCCGAGCGCAAGCGCATCCTCACGCGCTTTGCCGAACTGATCCTTGAGCACCAGGAAGAACTGGCGCTCCTGGAAACCCTGGACATGGGCAAGCCGATTGGCGACTCCATGGCCATCGACATTCCGGCCACGGCCAACGCCATCCGCTGGATCGCCGAAGCCATCGACAAGCTCTACGACGAAGTGGCGGCCACGCCCCACGACCAGCTGGGCCTGGTGACCCGGGAACCGGCAGGCGTGGTAGCGGCCATCGTGCCGTGGAATTTCCCGCTGATCATGGCCAGCTGGAAATTCGCCCCGGCCCTGGCGGCGGGCAACTCGTTCATTCTCAAGCCGTCGGAAAAGTCGCCGTTGACCGCGATCCGCATCGCCCAGCTGGCCCTGGACGCCGGCATCCCCAAGGGCGTGTTCAACGTCCTGCCGGGTTACGGCCACACCGTCGGCAAGGCCCTGGCCCTGCACATGGATGTGGACGTGCTGGCCTTCACCGGCTCCACCGCCGTGGGCAAGCAACTGCTGGTGTACTCCGGCGAAAGCAACATGAAGCGGGTGTGGCTGGAAGCCGGTGGCAAGAGCCCCAACGTGGTGTTTGCCGATGCCCCGGACCTGCGCGAAGCCGCCGAGGCGGCGGCCGCAGCCATCGCCTTCAACCAGGGCGAAGTCTGCACCGCCGGCTCGCGCCTGCTGGTGCAGCGCTCGATCCGCGAGCAGTTCATCCCGCTGCTGGTGGAGGCCCTCAAGGGCTGGAAACCGGGCCACGCCCTCGCCCCCGAGACCCGGGTCGGCGCGGTAGTGGACCAGCGCCAGCTGGAGAACGTGCTGCGCTACATCGACATCGGCAAGGAGCAGGGCGGCCAACTGTTGGCCGGCGGTGTCCGCACCCTGGAAAGCACTGGCGGCCTGTATGTCGAGCCGACGATCTTCGACGGCGTGACCAACGCCATGACCATCGCCCGGGAAGAGATCTTCGGCCCGGTGCTGTCGGTCATCAGTTTCGATACCGAAGAAGAAGCGCTGCAGATCGCCAACGACAGCATCTTCGGCCTGGCGGCCGGGGTCTGGACCGCCAACCTCAGCCGCGCCCACCGTTTTGCCCGTGGCCTGCGGGCCGGCAGTGTGTGGGTCAACCAGTACGACGGCGGCGACATGACCGCGCCGTTCGGCGGCTTCAAGCAGTCTGGCAATGGCCGCGACAAGTCGTTGCACGCCTTCGACAAATACACCGAGCTCAAAGCGACCTGGATCAAGCTCTAACTCTTATAACAACAGCGGCGGCGGGCCTGGGCCCGTACCCGCTGGGGAATTTCTCATGCAAACCTACGTGAACAGCTACTACGCGGCGACCCGCAACCAGACCACCGACTACCCGCAACTCGAAGAGTTGGTGGAGTGCGACGTCTGCGTGATCGGCGCCGGCTACACCGGCCTGTCCTCGGCCTTGTTCCTGGCGGAAGCCGGCTACAGCGTCACCGTGCTGGAAGCGGCCAAGGTCGGCTTCGGCGCCAGCGGGCGCAACGGCGGGCAACTGGTCAACTCCTACAGCCGCGACGTGGACGTGATCGAAGAACGCTACGGCGAAAAAAGCGCCGAAGTGCTCGGCAGCATGATCTTCGAAGGCGCCGACATCATCCGCCAGCGCATCCAGCACTACGACATCCAGTGCGACTACCGCCCCGGTGGCATCTTCGCCGCCCTGAACAACAAGCAGCTCAATGGCCTGGCGGAACAGAAGCGCAACTGGGAGCGCCTGGGCAATAACAACCTGAAGATGCTCGACAAGGCGCAGATCGACCGCGAAGTCGGCACCAAGAACTACATCGGCGGCCTGCTGGACATGCAGGGCGGCCACATCCACCCGCTGAACCTGGCCCTGGGCGAAGCCAGCGCCATCATCGGCCTGGGCGGCAAGATCTTCGAACAGTCGGCGGCGGTGGAAATCACCTACGGCGAACCCAACGTGGTGCGCACCGCCAAGGGCGTGGTCCGCGCCAAATACCTGCTGATCGCCGGCAACGCCTACCTGCAGCAAGACCTCGACCCCCGCGTCACCCGCAAGAGCATGCCCTGCGGTTCGCAGATCGTGGTTACCGAGCAGTTGCCGGAACAACTGGCCCGCAGCCTGATCGCCAACAACTACTGCGTGGAAGACTGCAACTACCTGCTGGACTACTTCCGCCTGACCGGCGACAACCGCCTGCTGTACGGCGGTGGCGTGGTCTACGGCGCCCGGGAACCGGACGACATCGAGCAACTGATCCGGCCGAAGATCCTCAAGACCTTCCCCCAGCTCAAGGACGTGAAGATCGACTACCGCTGGACCGGCAATTTCCTGCTGACCATGTCGCGCATGCCGCAGTTTGGCCGTATCGAAAAGAACGCCTACTACATGCAGGGCTACAGCGGCCACGGTGTTACCTGTTCACACCTGGCGGGCAAGCTGATTGCCGAAATGATCCGCGGCGACGCCGAGCGCTTCAACGCCTTCGCCTCCCTGCCGCACATGCCGATGATCGGCGGGCGCACCTTCCAGGCCCCGTTGACCGCCATGGGCGCCGCGTACTACGCCCTGCGCGACCGCTTCGGCATCTGACGCCACCTCGCTCCTACAGCCCCCACTCCTGTAGGAGCGAGCTTGCTCGCGAAGCTCCGGCCCTTGACCCACTCCAGGAAAAGCCCCGCAAAGCCCCAGAAAACCGGCACTCCATCACCCGGCCTTCACGCCCATCGCCAGTCTTTACAGCTTGCCTGTCAAACATGTTTAAATAGCCGCCTTTTCAGGCTCCAGGGCAGCCAAATCGCGACGTTCGCGACCCAACCGCCGCAAAAATACCCTTAAGTACTTCTCACATAAGGCTGTTATGGACACGGGCACCCGACTCAAACTCGTTCGCGAAAGCTACAAACTCTCCCAGCGTGAGCTGGCCCGTCGTAGCGGCGTCACCAATGCCACCATCTCCCTGATCGAACAGAACCGCGTCAGCCCCTCCGTCAGCTCCCTGAAAAAGCTGCTGGAAGGCATCCCCATGTCCCTGGCCGACTTCTTCACCTTCGACCAGCCGCCCCGTGAGCACCAGTACGTGTTCCGCGCCAACGAACAGCCCGACCTGGGCCGCGACGGCCTGCGCCTGTTGATGATCGGCGCCCCGGTGGCCAACCGGCAGATGCGCTTTCTGCGCGAGCAATACGCCCCCGGCGCCAGCTCCGGCGAAGAAGCCATCGTGCATGCCGAAGGCGAGGAGTGCGGCCTGGTGACCCGCGGCACCGTGGAGTTGACCGTGGACGGGCAAGTCAGCGTGCTCAACCCGGGGGATGGCTATTACTTCCCCACCACCTTGCCCCACAGCTTCCGCAACATTGGCCAGGATGAGGCGGAAATCATCAGCGCCAACACCCCGGCGAACTTCTAAGGGGCCGGGTAACTGATCCGGCTCGACCTGTTGCAACCCTATCCAGCCTGCGCCTTGTGTCGCGGGCTTTGTTTTTTGGACCGGTGACTGCGCGTTGCCGCGCTTGCCGGCAACGCCTGGAGCGGGCGCCGTTCAGACAAGGAAGACCCATGATCAAGGACAGACGACAAGCATTCCTCAGCGCAGCGCGCCTTGCGAACTTCTTCAGCAACTACCAGCACAGCGTGGAGTTCTTTGCCGAAAACACCTTTGAGTCCGACTCCGAAGCCCAGGAAAAGTCCCTCAGGGCCCGGCATTTCCAGAAGTGGATCTTCAAGGAAATCCTCATCCGCTACACCGCCGGCCACAGCATCGACCTGCTGATTCCCCTGCTGGAAACCCTGGTGGACAGTTACGAACACCTGCAAAGACAACTGGCCCAGTACAACCAGATTTCGAACATCACCCCCTTGGCGATCGACGACTGGCTCGACCAGTACCAAGAGTGCGTCCAGGTGTTCAGCCTGTGCATCCTGCTGCACCGCACCGACCTGCTCCAACGCTTCGTGGCCCTGATCGACCCCGCAGGCTACGCCGGGGACGACACCCTCTACGAAGACCTGCTGAGCAAACTGCTGCCCGACCGATATGACGTCGATGACTGGTACCACGACGTCTACACACCGCTGATACAAGCCATCTACGCCGACGATCCGACCGAGGCCAGCGACCTTCTGCAGCAGTACTGTGACGACTGGTACCCCGCGTTCGAACAGGCACCCTGGCACGACAGCCACCTGCAAGGGGACGAGGGCAGCTACTGCGGGTATTGGGCGTTCGAGGCGGCAGCCATCGCCTTTCTGTATGGCATCGATGACAGCGGGGTCGAGCATAGGGTCTATCCCAAGGATCTGGTGGCCTATGCGAGGAACCTTCGGCCGAGCCACCCGAAACGTGTAGCGCCGGTGGTGGCGGGGGAGACCTGTAGTAAGGCCGGTTATTGGTTTACCCCGGCGGCGCCGGAGTCGCGGCGCTACTTTGCGCAGGGGGAAGTGATGCCGGCGTTTGAGGGGGGAGCGGTTTGGTATTGGGGCGCGCAGGGGTAGAGGGGAGGCGGGGCAGTCATCCGTTGTAGCGTTTTCCAACGCTAGTTTCTGATCGAGTGCAGAAGGGGCTGCTATCGACTCAACGGCATCCTGAGAGAAATCTCGGCCATCCGAGTAAGGCTTCAAATCGCAGGACAAAGAGCCTGCGGGCGGTTCAACTGCTGCTCGGCCATTCGACGCTGGAGAGCACCGTTCGATATCTGGGTATTGAGACCGAAGACGCCCTGGAGAGGGCGAAGCAGACTGAGGTTTGACCATGCATAGCGACGGCCGAAGACGGGCCGTCGCTAACCGGTACCGATCAGTTATTTAATGAAACTTTGAAGAGACTCGGACTGTGAAACTCAAGAAAACGACAGCTGGTGACATCGTATTGATCCCTGTAGAAGGAGGATTTAAGCCAGCCAAGGTTTTGTATGTATCAGAGCGACACAAAGACACCATTTTGCTTGGAATATATAAATTTTTTTCTACTGAACAAAGACTTCCGGACGAGTTACCTGACAGATTTGATCTCCTGCTTTACACATCAAAAGCACCTATTCAAAAAAAACGCTGGCACTACGTTGGGCACGAGGATTTAAGAAGCACTCAGACAGACCTAGATCTTAGAGTTGTAGCTGGGGAGCTGTGGAAAGGTGATGTTCATATCGGCGCTGCATCAGACGAAGATAGAAAAAGCTTGCCTGAAATGCTGGTAGTGGGAGCTGGGCTAGTTGAAAAAAAGGCCACTGCATTGAACTGAAGAACGCAAAAGGATCTACAGGCCGCGGTTCTACTGAACCGCCTCTTGATACTCAATGACTGCATTTGGCCGATTTCTACCGTTCGTGACAGGCCGCAATCGGCCAGGATCGGACATTTGGAGCGGGGAGATAATATCGTCGCATTTCTTCCCGACTTGGCAATTCGTCGACGCGCTTTTACACACTCAGATCTGGGAAACTAGGGTTTAAAAATCAACTAGCCTCTTTTTTCTAAGTAGGTGCCAATGGTTACTCCCCACGATCTTCAGAGCTTTGATGTTGGATGGATCGCCACTGATGCCATCGGGCAGGTTGCGCTTTTCACTACGGCTGGTCCGGGGCCGATTCCTGACTCCGCAATTCCCTCCGTCGAGCACTCCGAAGAATGGGTCTGTTCATTGCCGGAGGTGTCCGATGTAAGTCTGGTCACCTCCATGTCTAGCGCAAACGCTTTCGTTGCCTTTGCCAAACGTGGATTGTTTGCATACGACTGGTCGGACGTTCATCGCGATGCACACCAAGCCTTGAACGGATATGAGCTGCAATACCGTCCACTGAATCCATTAAGACTTTACGACTTGCCTGCCCCTTTGCGGGCATTGGCTGAGCTTACCCGGCTATCTAGCGTAACGTTCGGAGTATCTATCGTAGTGATAGGTGATCAGATTTCTTAGCCATTGTTCGACGGTTAACGCTGTTTTGTGCCGATTGCTATCGGCTAGAGCAGAGAAAGTCAATCTGCCCCTCTGTTCCAGTGCCTTTTTCTAAAAGTTGAAACGTTGGTCAAACACGGTCTGCTCGCCCACTGTCACGCTGCATTGGCGGGCCACTTCAACCGGCATCACCTTGCCCAGCATCGGCGCCAGCGACTTGTAGAACGCCTTGTCGCAGGCGTCGTCTTTGCTGAAGGCTTGGGAGTTGCCGGCCGCGTCTGCCGTAATCCGGCAGCCTGCCACCAATTCGGTGGGCAACTCGCTCAATGGCACTGTCTTCGAGCCGGAGCCCTGCAACTCGATCAGCTCCTTGCATGTGCCCTTGGCCGGACCTTCCTTGATGGTTTTGGCGAAGGCGACGCGTTGGTAGTCAGTACCGGTGAACAGCACCTGGTCGTTAACAGTGACTCGGTATTGTGAGGGTTTGAAGGCGATGGTCTTGATGCAGAACTGCGTAGTGACCGGTTTCCCATTGACCTCAGAGGTGGCCGCTTTGCAACCTGGGGTGGCCTGGGTGAAGGAGGTATCGGGCGAGCTGGCACAACCGGCCAGTGAAAGCAGACACACACCCAACAGCATTCTTTTCATGGGACTTCCTGTGCTCAAACACACCGCCTCCAGCAGGCGGCTCCGGACGCGGATCATACCAGCGACCTGTTGGCCAAAGGCGCAGAAAGGCAAGGAGGCCCTTTAACTCGGCTACCGAATCCCATCTCGACAGTTGTCTGCTTCCGGCCCAGGCGGTGTGAAGAGCCCAAGTAAAAATCGAAACCCGCGTTTCTACATGAAAGCTGAACTGGAGTGGTCGCCCCAAGAAACACGGACAGATTTGTTTCTCTACCCTAAACGTCCGCTATTGGCTGTTTTTAATTATGAGCGTGTCTCTTTATGTGGGTAAGCGCTGCAATCAGTCGTTCTTGAACCCCGGCAGCCCCTGGGCTTTCCGCCATTCCTTCACTGTCTTAGTAACACCCTCGGCGGAGTTATCCGCACCGGGTTCAGGGTGGAAAATCAGGTCATAGCCATCTGGATGGCCTGAGAGTTTGCTGAACTTTTCAAGCAACTCACCCAGCTCATCGTCCGTCCCGCCCTTGTTGACCACCCGTATGTTTCTGACGAAGGAAATGAATTCGGTTTCGGTAAAATCAGAAGTATCTTCCACGTTGTGCCTATTTTTTCTTGTGAAGATTAATGTGATTTTGTGGGTTTTTAACCCTCAAGCTTTCTGCGTCTTATACCGCCTCAACGTCCACAATGCGCTCGAGATGGTGTCTGAATGGCTCTCACTTTGTAGATTCTTTGATTGACCGCTTCTGGCTGCGGATGCAACCGGTCGATGCAACTTGCCTAGCGATGGCTGCAATCTGCTGCACGCCTTGGGTGAGAGAACCATGGGGCATGGCTGATCCTGCGTACACCCCGGTTGAGTTCTGAAAATACGAAAAAGGCGACGCAATGCGTCGCCTTTTTACTGGAGGGGGCAGGCCTTTGCCGAGGTCTCAACGACTTACCACCAGTCCGTAACCAAATCCCAGATGCTACTGACCACATAGGCCGCGCCTACTGCGACGGCTGCTGTTGCCACCGCCGGGGCAAGGGCTGTGCCTCCGACGATACCGACTGTGCTCAATCCCACAGCCGTCATGCTGGAAACTCCACCCGTAGCCGCGAAACCGGCAACGGTGCTGACTGCACCCTTGGCCAGGGCCTGTCCAGCCAATGATCGTGCTACGTGATTGGCTGCGGTCTTGGTTACCTGGCCGGCCAGTATTTTGCCTGCGGCCGAGGTCCCCGCTTTAGTGAGTAGAACCTTGGTCGTTTGTTCGGCCGTTTGCTTTGCTACTTGGCGCATCAGCAGATGGGTTACGAGGTTGCTACTCAGGCGTTCGGTCGCGGCGTTGATCTGTTCGCTGGAGTGCCGGTCGGTGGCGCACCAGGTGGCGAAGTGTTCGCAATTGTTGAACAGAAGATTGTATTCATCCTCGCCCAGCCTGGAGCGCGCCCGACGACAGATTTCGGGCCCGCGGAAGTAGACCTTTTTGTAGGTCTTGATTCGCGCTTTCTTGTTTTGCAGGAAGGCTTCAAGAGAGGTCGACTCGATACATCCCTTATGAAGACCCGAGCCCATACCGGAATAGTGGATCACGCGATTTCTGCCGACAAAAATCCCGTGGTGGGTATAGAGACCTCGACCAACAATCAGATGAGTTCCAGTGGGGTACATGTCCAATCAGGCTCCAGTGATGTGCTTTTGAAGGCGGCACTCGCAAGCGTTCCGGTGATATCGAGGGGCTTGATCCGTGTCGCAATCTTCATGCAGGCATTTCCAGCTGTTCATGGGCGTATCGCCAAGATTGTCGCCCCGAGCATAGGTTGCATCATAAACATCGGGCCCCAGTGGTTGCCATCAAAATGCCGCTATTTACGTTGCGTCTTTTCGCGGGCTGGGCGCTTCGGGTATCACTGCGGTATGTGCGCTCGAAAGCACGGGTATTGGGTAGCGCAGGAGTAGGGCGTCCTAACCCTTGTCGCCATGCACCAATATCCGGCCGTCATACCCACAGCTGATCCAGCCACCGGAGCGGGTGGGGAGCACATCGGTTGCAAAGTTGTCGTGTGAGCCGATGCTCACCCCTTGCCGTGAGGGCAGGTTCCAGCGCTTGACGAATCCGTCCTCGCCGCAGGTCAGCAGCATGTGTCGCGCCTCGAAGCGCACGCGCCGCACAGGCCCGTCATGAGCGGCAAGGCAATCCAGGAGCGCGAGCATCGGTTCGGTCGCTAGCAGGTGCACCGCGCCGTCGAGATCACCAACGGCCAAGGTGACGCTGCCATTGGCGTCGATCCAGCTCGCCAGCGTTCTCAGGGGGCGGCCCAGATCGAGCACTTGTACGCAGTCCCGCTCCTCGGGTTGCCACAGCCTGACGGTTCCGTCCTCCGATGCGGTGGCGAAACCACCGTTGGCCATAGGCGCGATCGCCCAGACCCAGCAGGCGTGGGCCTGACGCTTGTCCGTGGCACCTGTCGCCAGGTTCCAGACTGTCACGCGACCGTCAGCAGCCCCGGTTACGAAGAGGCCAGCGCCTAACTTTGCCGAGGACAGGACGGCCGAGTCCGATGTGCCGATCAACCTTGACTTGCCGGTCGCCAAGGACCAATGCCGGACTGTTCGATCCCGCGAGTGAGAAACAAGCTCGCCAGGCGCCACGCCCACCAGACCCAGAATGGATTGTGTATGTCCGTCAAGCTGGCCCAGGCACCGGCCCTCGCGATCCCACAGCCGGATGGTTGCGTCACGCCCGGCGCTTGCAAAGCCCCTGTCGCCAAGGTCGGCAAGCGCCCATACGTAACCGCGGTGGCCCGGCTGGAAGGGGCCGTCGACGTGCAAGGATTGCTGTGGCTCGTACATCAGGTCACTGCGCATGACGTATTTTTGGCCAGCGTCCACTAAGGCGCCGGCGTGCCAGAGAGAGTGATCGAATACGATCAGGCTGCCCTTTCGGGGGCGCAGCCTGAGCGTGGAATCCCGGTTCGACATGGCTGCGGACCGTCCCTCGAAAAACACGGTCTCTCCGCCGCTGAATGCATCGTCGTTAAGATAAATCATGAAGGTCAGGCGTGACTGTTGGTGCTGGCGGTGGTGTACACCATCCTGATGGGCGCGGAACTGGGTTCCGGGCCGGTAGCGGCAGAAGCGCAGCCGCTCATTGATGCCGACCAGACGCCAGCCGTCCTCATCGATCACCGTCCCGAGCCTCGGCATCCGCGAGGCGCAGTGCTTCAAACGTTCAAATAGTCGTCCGGCCAGAGCTGGGTCGTCTGCCACGATCCGGTCATTATCGCGGTAGGAGGACGGGTAGTCCGACCCTGCGCTGGCGAACCCGCGCTGCTCCGTGGCTTCTATCAATGCCTCGCACTCGCTGGCCGAAAGAAACTCGTGGACCAGGACACACCGCACCTTGTCACCCAGCGGTAGCTCGACCGAGGCCGACGGAGCAGTGGCCCCGGCCACCAGTTTTTCAGCGAAGGAATTCATCATGATCTCCAAAGTTGGTCTGATAACCAATATTTGGAAAGCTAGGGTGTGGCGAGGTCGATGTCAATGCTAAGCTGGTCGCGCAACCAACATTGGAAAGGTGACATGGCACGGCGCTCGAACACTGATGAAAGACGCGGTCAGATCGTGGCGGCACTCCAGGCCGTCATGGCCAAGGCCGGCTACGCTGGCGCAACCGTAGCGGCCATCGCCCGGCATGCGGAGCTAGCGCCTGGCCTCGTGCACTACCACTTCAAGGACAAGCGCGAGATCTTGGTGGCACTGGTCGACTCACTGGCCGGCTACGCCCATCAGCGCTACGAGTCCCGGGCCGCTGAGGCCCAGACCGCCGAGCAAAGGCTTCAGGCCTACATTGCAGCACACCTTGCCTACGGTTCGGACGCGCAGCCCGATGCGGTGGCGGCATGGGTGATGATCGGCGAGCAGTCGGCCCACGACCCAGACGTGCGTGAGGTCTATCAGGCCGTGCTAGCGGCGCAGATGAAGCTCCTCAAGGGCCTGCTCCGGCAGCGGTTCGCCGAACGCGGACGCCGCGTCCGAGGGCTCGACGCGCTGGTGGCGGGCATTACATGCTTTATCCAGGGGGCGTTCACGCTGTCCACCACGGCGCGGCCGCTGCTGCCGACGGCCTTCGCCGCACCGACGTTGATCGCCTGGGTCGAGCGTTACATTGATGGGGAGGAGGAGCGATGAGGGGAACGCCAGAAGGGCGCAACCTCTTTCCGGCCGGCGCGCACGGCGCCCCCGAGGTGCCTGATGGTGTGGATTTCGCCGCCTGGGCTCGCCTCTGGGCGGAGCTTGGCGTCGGATGCCCGCCGCGAGAAACCTACGAAGAGCTCCTTCGACGCTACCGCGAGCCCCATCGTGCGTATCACAACTGCCAGCATTTGCAGGAATGCCTCCAGGTGCGCCGGCTCATCAACGCTGCCTGCCATGCCCCCGCTGAAGTCGACCTCGCACTCTGGTTTCATGACGCCATATACGACCCCCTTCGCAGCGACAACGAGCTGCGCAGTGCGCAATGGCTGGACGACGTGGCACGCGATAGCGGCCTGGGGGATGAAATCCGACGCAGGCTTTACGGCCTGATCATGGTGACGCGACACGACGGCGCTCCAGCGTCGGCAGACGAGGCCGTGTTGGTGGACACGGATCTGGCGATCCTTGGGGCATCGGCTGCGCGGTTTGAGGAGTACGACCGCCAAGTCCGTCGCGAGTACCGATATGTGCCGCTGTTTGTCTACCGCCGAAAGCGGCGCCAGGTCCTGGAGGGCTTCCTGGCACGCGGACGCATCTATACGACCGGCCCATTCTTCGATGCATTCGAACAGCAAGCGCGCGCTAATCTTGCACGCGCCATCAACCGCCTCGACTGAGGAGCGCTCCCAGGTTGCCTTGGTGAGCGGCGGCAATCGGCCACCAGCGGTCAATCCAAGAGTCTACGAAATTGGGGGCTATCCGGACGCACTGTCGAGGCGGCGGCGTCCGACGCATAAACATTCAGGGTTAACACCCCGCGAAATCACAATGACCTTCACAAGGAAAAATAAGCACAGCATGGAAGATATCTCTGATTTTACCGAGGCCGAATTCATTTCCTTCGTCAAAGACATCCGGGTCGTCAACAAGGGCGGGACGGCAGATGAGCTAGGTGAGTTGCTTGAAAGGTTCAGTAATCTCGCAGGCCATCCAGATGGCTACGACCTGATTTTCCACCCTGAGCCCGGTGCGGATCATTCCGCCGAGGGTGTTACTGAGACAGTGAAGCAGTGGCGCAAAGCCCAGGGACTGCCGGGATTCAAGAACGACTGATTGAGGCGCCAGTGATATCAATCTAAGGCTTGGCTCGATCCCACCGACAGGCTGCCAACCGGCTGATATTCGTTGCACTTGTCTGACCTTGGTCGATGTCGCCGTCGGCGTTCAGGTAGATATCGGTAGTGGGCCATTGCGGGCTGATGCTGATGCAATGATTACGCCTGGTGATTTTGCTCCACCACGAAAACTCCATAAAGAACTCCTCGTCCGGGAACAGTGCGCCATGATCGGTTGCGCCGCCTCCGGGAAGCATTCCTCCTTTATCAATCCGATCCTGGACATTCCAGATGTACCTGAGCGCGTCCTGGCCTGAGGGCGAGTAGTGGACATTCACCCTTGGCAACGCGAAGTCCCAATGAGTAGCCAGCCACAACAGTAGCGCTATCCAGAGCAACGTTACGTACCAGGGCCGGCGCGTGCCTGCGTGGCGGGGCAAGAATTTCATCTCCATCCCTTGGGCGTTTTTTTGGGGAGGGGGGGCGGGTTGAGAGTGGAGACGGTAGTGTCGCAGCCGGTCGTTGTCCACTTCCGGCTGCTGTGTGGCGTCTTGTGCTGACTGTCAGCACAAGACGCTTTGAGCCCGGTGCCGATGGTGACCGCGCTGACCTGCACTTTTTCAAAGGCCTTGTGACGCGGCCAGTGGCTTGAAACACTTAACAAAACACCGATCGCCAGAGTAATCAGAGACCCAGAGCAGCTCATTCGGCCGACGCGACTGATGCTTTGCTGCCCAAGCGAATCAGTTCATTGGAGAAACACAGGCCGAGGATGATCAGTGCCGCTCCTGCATACAGGCTTTCACGGGGAACTTCATTGAGCGCCACAAACGCCAGCAGCGCGGCGAACAGCGGCTCGGTCAGCTCCAGGGCTTGCACTTGGGATGGCTTGAGATATTCGATGGCCTTGGTAGTGCAGAAGAAGCCCAGGATTGTCGGCAGCGTGGCCAGCGCCAGCAGGGCGGCGATCGCCAGCGGCGACAGCTCGCCCATTGTGAATCCATCGGCTGCCGCTGGCAGCAGCAGGTACAGGCCGCCGAAGAACAACAATTGGCGAGTGAAATGCAGTCCTCCCGACACCCCCATGCGCTTCATGGCAACCGAAAAGGCCCCATAGCCGCAGCCGGCCATGGCGGCAAGCGCCGCACCTTGCAGGGTAAAACCCTGCTGCAGGTCGCCGCCGAAGATCACTGAGATCCCGGCGATGGCCAGTGCGGCGCCAACGGTGGCGTTCGCGGTGATGGGATCCTTGAGGAAAATGCGCCCCAGAATGATCGAGGAAATGGAAGCGCTGGCCATCAGGACCACCACCACACCTGCTGCCGCGTAGTGTCGATAGGCGGAGGTTTCGAAGTGGAACAGCACAAAGATGCCAAGAAATGCGCAGATAGCTGCCTGGATCCATTGGCTCGATTTCTCCGGGCGCTTGAGGAAAAACAGCAAGATTGATAGCAGCACGCAACCCAGTAGGGTCTTGATGACAGCGACACTGCTCGCGGTGAAATCATTATTCATGAGGACTTTGCTGAGTACACCGATCGTTGCGTTCAGTGCCGCAGCGCACAGTGCAAATATGACGCCTTTGCTGAAAGTGGATGGCATCGATGACGATCCCTGTCGCTGAATGGTTGTTCGATAGAATGCCGCTCTACATCGGCGGCGCACAGTTTGAGTGGACGAAACTCCCGGCACTCCCGGTGGTGATGGGGGGGTAAGTGAGTTCGTCCGGCAGGACACTGCCGACCTTGAAGGGAGAGGTCAGCCGGCCTGACCCTTGGCCATGCAATGAGCGTTGACGAAGGTTGCAGTGTGCTGCAACGACTGACGTATATCCGGTTTGGCTATGCCATGCCTGCTAGCAAATTGCTCGACGGCCGCGGTATCAAAACGAGTGGTCTGGATGAAGTCCAAGGCTTCGGGTTGGGTATTCATGAATCGCGCGACGGGAGGAATGCTCAGTAGCCACTTCAGCAGTCGGAGCGAAACGTGATGCTTGGGAGACTTCAAGCCCAAAGGTTGTGCCACCTGCACCAACATTTCTCGCAAGTTGGGCGTTTGCGCATCCAGCGCCAGCAGTTCCTGGCCCGCCATGGCCGGATCAAAAGCACTCGCCGTCATCAGCTCCACCAGGTAGTCCACGGTGACCAGTGGCAGCCAGTGCCTGGCGGTACCGGGCACGGCCGTGAGCTTTCCCTGCACCAGGTTGCGTATCAGCGCCACCAGCGGCTGGCCGTCGAGGATATGCCCCGTGCGGCTGTGGCCACACACTGTCGCGGGGTGGACAACGGTCAGCTCTCCGCCCTTGGCGGACATGGTCTCCAGGGTCACAAAATGCGCTTCCAGCTTGCTCGCCTCGTAACCACCGACATGCCGGTAAAGCGCAGGCCAATCGGTCCGCTGCGGATGGTGAGGATCGATGCCGATGCGTCGCAGGTGTTCATGATTTTGCAGCATGTAGCCGCCGATCATCACCAACCGGCTGTTTTGCTCAGCCGCCAGCAGCGCCACGCGCTTGGCTCCTTCCACGTTCACCGCACGAGACTGTTCCAAGGTAAGCCCCCAGGCGAAGTGGGCACCCAGGTGGAAGACGACTCTGGCGTGCCTCAACGCTTCTCGGTCGGCAGGACTCAGCCCGAGCTGATCCCGTTCCAGATCGCCGGCCACGGCCAATACCCGGGAGGCGCAGCCGCCCAAATGGTCGACTTGCTCCCGCAGTGCCGCGAGTCGCTCCGGGCGACGCATCAGCACCCGAACGGTGTGACCTTTTGCACTCAGGTGTGCCAGCAAATGTTGACCGATGAAGCCGGTACCCCCGGTGACAAAGCACTCCACGCTCATTTCCCTGTTCCTTGTTGAAGGTGAGAAACCAAGCGTAAACTATCGACCCAACTCTATGGTCAAGTGGTGTTTTCATGAAAATTGGTGAAATCGAGGCCCGCAGCGGCGCCAGCCGTCATACGCTGCGTTACTACGAGCAAATCGGCCTGATCTCATCGCAGCGGCGAACGAACAACTATCGTGTTTACAACGCACAAACTCTGCAGGATCTTGACTTCATCCAGCGCGCGCAAAGCATGGGGTTTTCCCTGGGGGAAATAGGCGAGATTCTCGATGCGCAGCGCAACAAGCTGATCGACTGCGCCGAGGGCGCCAAGCTCATTGAAAAAAAGATGGCAGAAATCAAACAGAAAATCGCCAACTTCCAAAGCATTTATCGGTATCTGGATGAAGAGCGTGCAAAGCTCGAAGCCAGTGCTGCCGAGCAACTTGAGCTGCAGCGGCTGAACAACGCTTCCATCTGAACGCTCAGCGACTGAAGAAGGGAAACCATCGAGTCCGCGGCCCGCTGTTTGAGGCTGAAGTTCAAAGAACCAGTGGCGAGCATGAACTCAGAATCAGGCTCGGCAGGGCTTGTTGGCGTTCAGCGCGCATTCAATCAGGTGAGTTGATTGCCCCGCGCAGGCAGTTGCCAGGAGTCGACTGCTATCACTACAGGAAAGCACTTTTACATGTCATACCGACTTGTCATTTTCGACTTTGACGGCACGCTCGCTGATTCCTTTCCGTTCTTTGTTTCAGTGTTTAACCAGGTTGCTGACAGGCACGCATTCAGTCGGATTCACCCACAAGAGTTGGACTGTCTGCGCAAGCTAGGGGCGCGCGAGATCATGGCCCATCCGGGAATGCCCCGCTGGAAGTTGCCCATGGTGGCGCGAACCTTCATGGGCCTGATGAAGAAGCATCAAAGCGCGATCCCACTGTTTGACAACATTGCCCAGACCCTGAGTCATCTTGATGAGAAGGGACTGATTCTGGCGGTGGTGTCTTCCAACTCGCGAGAGAACATCACGCACATCTTGGGCGCCAGTTGTCGACATATCCGGGCCCTCGAGTGCGGCGTCTCCATTTTCGGCAAGGCGTCTCGCTTGCGCCGTGTCATGCGCCGGTTCGATGTCGAGCGAGAACAGGTTATCTACATCGGCGACCAGCCTATGGATGGTGAAGCCGCGGCGACTGCCGGTATCGCCTTTGGCGCGGTGGCCTGGGGATATGGAGCATACGATGCATTCCACCGTCTTCAGCCCCAAGAGTGGTTCGCCGATGTGAGCGAGTTCGGCGGCTATGCGCGAAATAGGCTGGGAGGCGGCTGTGCGGCGCGTGGTCTATGTCAGCTCCGTCGCCTCGGTTGGGTGCAAGGGTCAGCGCCTGGATGAAAGCAGTTGGAGCCGCGATCAGCAAACCCCGTACTGCCGCTCGAAAATCCTCTCTGAGCGCGCCGCCTGGCGCAACAGCACCTTCGACTAGCGCGCACAACTCATCTAGGCGTGCAAATGCTTTTTCAAGAACGACCGGGTTCGTTCGTGAGTCGGGTTCTGCAGGATCTCTTGTGGCGCGCCTTCCTCGACCACCACGCCACCGTCCATGAAGATGATCCGGTCCGCCACTTCGCCGGCAAAGCGCATTTCATGGGTGACGATCAACATGGTCATGTGTTCGGCGGCGAGTTGCTTCATGACCTGGTTGACCTCTTCCACCAGCTCGGGGTCCAGCGCCGAGGTGGCTTCATCGAACAGCATGACCTTGGGGCGCATCGCCAGGGCCCTGGCAATGGCCACGCGCTGTTTCTGCCCGCCGGACAGGCGAGAAGGGTACTCGTCGAACTTGTTGGCCAGGCCGACCTTCGACAGGTACTCCATGGCCAGCTCGTGAGCGGCTGGCCTGGTCAGCCCTTTGAGCTTGACCGGGCCGAGGGCGATGTTTTCATGCACGGTCAGGTGCGGGAACAGGTTGAAGTGCTGGAACACCATGCCCATCTGCTGGCGCACGCTATTGATGTGCTGTTCAAAGGCTCGACCTTTCAAGGGTCGGTTGACGTGTTCGCCTTCCAGCCAGATCTCCCCCTCGTTCAGCACTTCCAGGTGGTTGATCGAGCGCAGCAGGGTGCTTTTGCCCGAACCACTGGGGCCGATGATGGCGATGATCTGCCCGCGCGAGACAGACAGATCGATGCCTTTGAGCACTTCAAGTGCGCCATACGCCTTGCGCGCGCCCTTGACTTCAACCATGAGCTTTTCGGTGGTCATCGTGACATCTCTACCTTATTTTCAAGAAGGTGCAGGCCAGCTTCCAGGACAAGATTGACCGCGTAATAAATCACCGCGACGGCCAGATAGAACTCGAACGGGCTGTAGGTTTCGCTCACGGCGCGCTGGGCGCTGTAGACCAGTTCGGCGATGCCGATGATCGACACCAGGGAGGTGTCCTTGAGCAGGACGATCAGGTTGTTGCCCAGGGGCGCCAGGGTACTGCGCAGGGCTTGCGGCACAATCACGTAGCGCTGAGCCTGGCTGCGGCTCAGGCCAATGGAGCGCGCGCCTTCAATCTGCCCCGGATCGACCGACAGGACCCCGGCACGAATGACGTCGGCGTTGTAGACGGCGAAGTGCAGGCTCAGGCCGATGATGCCAGCCATCAATGCCGGGATATCGATCCCCACTTGCACCAGGCCGTAATAGATCAGGTACAGCTGAAGCAGCAGGGGCGTGCCCATCAGCAGCCAGGTCATGAAGCGTATGGGAAGGGATACCAGTTTGGGGGTGTAGAGCACGATAAGGGCGAAGGCTATGCCCGCCATCAGGCTCAATACGCTGGAGCAGAGAAACAAGACGATGGTCCACCAGAGTCCGGTTGCCAGCAGCTCGGAATAGGGGGTGAGGATACTGAGATCGAGGCTTTGCATTGACGCGTCTCACTTTGCCGCGAAGCGTTTGTCGAGGTGGTCAACCAGCAATCTGACCGTGTAGACCATGGCGATATACAAAATGGCCGACACCATGAAGATCTCGAATGGCTTGTAGGTGGAGCTGATAAAGCGCTGCGCTGTATAGGAGAGTTCCACCACCGAGATGGTCGACACCAGGGCCGAGCCCTTGATCAGCGCGACCGCATTGACCCCCAGTGGCCTGATCATCAGCTTGGCGGTTTGCGGCAGGGTGATCAGCCACAGGGTCTGGCCCTTGCCGAAACCGATTGAGCGGGCCGCTTCGACCTGGCCGGGATCGACGTTGCTGATGGCGCCGCGAATGGATTCAGCCATGTAGGCCGCGATGTTCAGGCCCAGGCCGATGACGCCAGCGGAAAACGGCTCCAGCTCAAGGCCGATCTGCGGGCCGCCAAAGTAGAGGAGGAAGAGTTGGACCAGGCAGGGCGTGCCGCGAAAAACGCTGATGTAGACCCTGGCCAGGCAGCGAAGCAGGAAAAAGCCGGACAGCCGGGCCGCCACCAGCACGATGGCAACCAGCAGGCCCAGCAGCAGTGCCAGTAGCGAAACGTGCACCGTGACCCAGGCCGCCTCCAGAAAAAACGGCAGGGTGCGCTGTATGAGTGTCAGATCCATGGGCAGGCTCGAAAAGGTCAGGTTGACTGGCCCGACCCCAGGTCGAGCCAGGCTGAAGAGGAGTCAGCGAATGTCCTTGCCGATCCACTTCATCGAGATCTTTTCGTAGCTGCCATCGGCGAGCATCTCGTTCAGTGCCTGCTGCATCGCCGCCTTGAGCTCGGGGTTGTTCTTGCGCAGCGCAATGCCCATGCCTTCAACCCCACCGTCACTGTCGGGTGGCGTGATGATGCGCACTTTCTGCCCGGTTTCCTTGACGGCCACCAGTACCGGAACACTGTCCATCACCAGCGCGTCGAGGCGCCCGGCTTCCAGGTCGACCAGCATCTCGGGAAGCCCTTTGTAGGTCTTGACCTTCAGGTTGCCGCGCGCCCTGGCCCATTTGTCGTGGGCATCGCCGAGGGTGACGCCCACCGTCACATCCTTCAGGTCAGCCAGGCTGTTGATCGGCGAGTCTTCCTTCACCACGATGGTGCGGCCGGCGTGGTAGTAGGGGCCGACGAAATCCACGGCCCTCAGGCGTTCAGGGGTAATGGTCATGGAGGCGATGATGGCGTCGTATTTCTTGGCCAGGAGCCCGGCAATGATCCCGTCGAAGGGCGTGGTGACAATGCTGACCTTCACCCCAAGCCGCTGGGCCAGGGCTTCGCTGATGGAGGCGTCGAAGCCGACGATCTGGTTCTGCTCGTTGGCAAAGCTGAAGGGCGAGTATTGCCCGCTCATGGCGATGCGGATTTCTCTGGATTCCCGGATCGATTGCAAGTCATCAGCCTGAGCGGCTGCGGGGCAGAGGAGCGCCGCGGCGGCGACGGTGGATGCGGCAAGCAGACCCTTGAGCGTTCTGGTTAGCATGGGATGGCACCTTTGAAGAATTATTATTTTTTGTTGTGGGCTCTTCACCCTGGCCTCGGGAAAAGCTTTGCACAGGTCATTGCGCAAAGCACCCGGCAAGGTGTCCGCGTGCCGGACACATTGCCGGAGTTGGCCGACACTATGTCGGCCAGCCCGGTTTGGGGCGCTGCGGCCTCGATCCTTATGCTCTAGCGCAGTGCCGCCTTGAAGCTTTCGTCCAGGACCTCAAGCAGGAAGTCGGCGTTCTTCTGGCTGAAAATCATCGAGGGGCGCATTTTCAGTACGTTGTCGTAGGGGCCTTCGGTGCCGATCAGAATCCCGCGCTCCCGGGCACCATCGGCGACCTTTCTGGCCAGTTGCGTAGCGGGAGCCTTGCTCTTGCGATCGGTGACCAGTTCAATCCCGAGGAACAGCCCCAGGCCGCGTACGTCGCCAATGGCATCGTAGCGCTGCTGCAGCGTGCGAAAGCCATCGAGCAAATAGTTGCCCACCGTCAGTGCGTTGAGTTTCAGGTTGTCGCGTTCAATCACATCGAGAACGCTGAGCCCCACGGCACAGGAAACCGGGTTGCCGGCGAAGGTGTTGAAGTACTCCATGCCATTGTTGAAGCTGTCGGCGATTTCGCGGGTGGTCACCACTGCCGACATCGGGTGCCCGTTGCCAATGGGTTTGCCCATGGACACCGCATCGGGCACCACGCCCTGGGTTTCAAAGGCCCACCAGTGGCTGCCCACTCGACCAAAGCCGACCTGGACTTCATCGGCCAGGCACAGGCCGCCCTCGGCACGCACCATTGCATAGACTTCCTGCAAGTAGTTTTCCGGGAAAAACAGTTGCCCGGCGACGCTGGGAATGGACTCCGCGAGAAAGAACGCCGGGGCCCGGCCCTGCTTGCGCATGCTATCGATCTGCTCGGCGACACTTTGCGCGAAACGCTTGCCCAGCTCCTCGACCGGCCAGTGATCCGCAGCGCGGTAGGCATCCGGCACCGCCGCCTCGAATACGTGTTCTGCACGGCCTTTGCCGGCCTTGCGCTTGTACTTGTAGGGGCTGAGGTCGATCAGCTCCTGGGTGGTGCCGTGGTAGGCCCAGTCCAGCACGATGGCATCGTTGCGCCCGGTGTGATTGCGCGCCATGCGCAGCATCAGGCTATTGGCTTCGCTGCCTGAACAGCCGAAGGAGGCCACCGCCAGGCCTTCGGGCAAAGTCGCGGTGAGCCGCTCGGCGTACTCCACGATGCTGTCGTGAAGGTAGCGGGTGTTGGTGTTCAGGCGTGAAGCCTGGCGCGCCAGGGCCTGCACCACGTCGGGATGGGAGTGGCCCAGGTGGCAGACGTTGTTGAAGCAGTCCAGGTAGGCCCGGCCAAAGTTGTCTATCAACCAGACCCCATCACCGCGTACGAACTTGATCGGGTCCGAGTAGGAAATCGACAAGTTGGGCAGCAGCAGTTGTTTACGCTTGGCCACGATCTCTGCTTTGCTTCTGCCTTCCTGGCTGTAGGTTTCCGCAGGGATTCCGGCCAGGGTCGATGCATCCGGGAACAGGTCGGCCCACACCTCAAGGTAGGCGCGCTCACCGACGCCGATGAACTCGCTCGCTTGCAACTGGGTGTCGGTGGACATCTGGAAATGCACATGGGGCAGCCAGCCGCCGTTTTCCGTGTCTGCGCCCATGTGGCCCACCAGGGCGCCCGCCTCAAGACGGTCCCCGGGCTTGAGGCGGGTCAGCGCTTCGTGGGCCATGTGCCCCCACAGGGTCAGGAACGGCGGGCAGCCCTCAGGCGAATGCTCAAGCATGATCAAGCCGCCATAGCCCAGCGGTTCACGCTCGACCTCGACGCTGCGCACTACGCCGGCAAGCGGTGTGTACAGCGGCGTTCCGGCCGGCATGATCAAGTCGACGCCCAGGTGAATGATCCGACGTTGCCCTGCAATGAAGCGCGATTCAAATGCCGCATCGGTGTAGATGGTCCGTTCTTCGCCCCAGGGGCCGATGCCCAGTGGCACTTGATGTTCAGCCGCAAAATCGTTCCACCATTTCGCCGCCTCTGCCGGACGCTGCTCGGCGGAGGCGACCGTCAGCACATGGGCGGCATCGGCGAACGGCACAATGGCCTTGTTCAGGGTCGCCGCCGCCGGATGCACGATGTCCGCGAAGGCGTGGCGGTTTTCATCCACCCAGCGGCGAACCGCCCCGGCACCTTCTATCGCGTCATAGCCGCAGGCCTTGCGCAGGATCGCCGTCGCCAGGCGCGGGTTCATGCGGTCCATTTTTTCCAGCAGGCGCCAGGCCGGGGCTTCGCTGATGGCCAGGTAAGGATTGTCCTGGGTCTGCTCGTGGCGCGAGGCCGACAAGGTGACGCTGATGACCAGGCGCATGGCGATCAGGTTGAACAGCACGTCCAGTTCTTGCGGCTGAAGCGGGTAGCGCTCGTGGAAGCCGGCGGTGAGGGCGGCGGCCGCGCCGATGGGGTCCTCCATGTCGAGAATGGAGTAGGCGCAGGTGATGGCGACTTCGGCAATCAGCACCGTATGCACGGCATCGCCAAAGTCGATGATGCCCGAGACCTGCTGATGAGTCTGCGGGTCGACGAGGATGTTCCAGTCATTGCCGTCATTGTGAATGACCTGCGTGCGCAACCGCGCAAGCCTGGGTTGCACGGTGTTTTCGAACGCGGAAATGAAGCGCTCCAGAATGGCTCGTCGGCCAGGGTCCTTGACGAAATGCAGGCGCGATCTGGAGCGCGCGGCGTGCCGCAGGTCCCAGTCCAGGTCGCGCACCGCACCGGGATGCATGAAGCCCTGCAACGCACGATCCATGTCGGCGAACGATTGGCCCAGGCTGCGCATGAGGGCGAAGGTGCGCTTGACCTCGGCCAGGGGAGTGCCGTGCAGCCAGCTCACCAGGCGCACCGCATGGGTTTCACCGGAGGGCGCCACGGCCGAGGCGAGGAAGCCACCGGCAAGGCTCTTCTTCAGCTGCGGCACGGCAAGCTCGGGGTTGTAGCTGGCGAGGTGGCTGAGGATGGCCGTCTGCAGCTCGCTTTCAGTTCGCGGTTCACTCGAATTGACCACCTTCAGAATCCACCCCGCATCGCTTGCAGTGTTCAACCGGTAGTTGCAGTCGCGCTCGCCATCCAGGGGCGAGGCCGTGGCGACGACATTGAAAAGCTGCTCGGCCAGTTGTTCGGCATCGCGGGGCGAGAACTGCGGGGCGGGATGGGAAAGGTTGGTCATGGTAATGGTTTTCCAAGTTATTGTTTTCAGTTAGCTTGGCATGCGAAATCCTTGACGGCAGTAGGTATGCGGTCGGCGTTGGCCTGCATATTGTCGGAATCGACCGGCACAAATTCGGTAGTCAAAGTGAGGAGTCTTGATGCGCGACCTGGACGTGAAAGATCGCGAAATACTGGACATTCTGTCTAAAGAAGCGCGGATTGCCCTGAAGGCCCTGGCCGCGAGAATCGGACTGTCCAGAAGCGCCACCAGCGAGCGTGTCCTCAACCTTGAGCGCAATGGCGTGATCAGGGGCTACCGGGCGGATATTGGCGAAATCGACGCCAACGTGATTCGCGCCATGTTTCTGGTGTGCCTGAAACGCACGCCGGCCATCAGCCTGCTGGACATGCTGGCCCAGCACTCCCAGGTGCGACGCATCTCTTCGGTCAGTGGCCAGCTCGACCTGGTGATCGAGATCGAATCCCGCACCATTGATGATCTGAACCGAGTCCGGGATGCCGTAGCCAGTCACGAGTCCGTTGAGGACATCACCACGGCTGTGGTTCTTCGCCGCGATATCGATCGACAGACATCCTGATTCGCCGCTGTACAACTCCCGCACTGAAACAATAAAATGAGAAGCATTATCATTAATGCGAATCTCCCATGCACAACCACAGCCTCTCTTCGCCCGTCGCCCAGTTGTATGCGAACCATCACGGCTGGCTGCGGGGCTGGCTGCACCGGCGCCTGGGGCACAGTGCCGATGCCGAGGACCTGGCCCATGACACCTTTATCCGGGTGCTGCGCTCCCAGGAGGATGTGCGTGAGTTGCGCCAGCCCATGGCCTTTCTGGCCACCATTGCCAACGGCCTGCTGATCAATCGCTGGCGCCGCCAGGCGATCGAGCGGGCTTATCTGGAAGCCCTGGCGGCGCGGCCGGTGGGGGAGGAGCCTTCGCCGGAGGAGCGGCATCTGATGATCGAGACCCTGTTGCAGCTGGATTCGCTGCTGGTGGGGTTGTCGTCGCGGGTGCGGCAGATTTTCTTTCTGTCCCAGCTCGATGGCCTGACCTATCCGCAGATCGCTGCGCAGTTGGGCTTGACCGTGGCCCAGGTGCAGCGGGCCATGGGCAAGGCCTTCAGTGTCTGTTACGCGAGCCGTTTTGAATGAGTGGCGCTGCGGTCGATCCCCGAGTGCGGGACAACGCCATCGACTGGCTGGTGCGGATGCAGTCCGGGCTGATGAGCGCCGCGGACCATCAGGCCCTGCAGCAGTGGCGGCAAGCCAGCGTCGAGCATGAATACGCGTGGCAGCGGGTCAGCAGCCTGCCGCTGATGTTGCAGCCAGGGGCCAATCTGTTGGCCGATGCCACGGCGCGCCGGGCATTGCAAGCGGCGGGCGCCGATCCGCAGCGACGGCGACAGGTGCTCAAGTGCCTGCTGGCCCTGGGGCTGTTGGGGGGCATTTCCTGGCAGGGGGCGGATTCCACCCTGGTGCGCTCAGCCCTGGCCAGTTATCGCACCGGCGTCGGCGAGCGACGCCATTGGGCCCTGGCCGACGGTGGCTCGCTATGGCTGAACACCGCCAGTGCGGTGAACCTGGACCTGAGCGCCCGGCAGCGCAGCCTGCAATTGATCGAGGGCGAACTGGCCCTGGACACCCCGGCGGGCTCTGCATCCCTGCAACTGTCGACCCCGGATGCGGTGCTCTATAGCCGTGGTGCCAACCTGCTGGTGCGTCACGATCGCCTGGGCACCCAGGTGACGGTGTTGCGCGGGCTGGTGCAGGTGAGCGCACGGCAGCACCCAGCACCGCTGGCGTTGCAGGCCGGCTGGCAAACCCGAGTCGATGGCCGGGGAGCAGGGCGGCCAAGCCCCATCGATACGTTTCTGGCCCAGGCCTGGATGCGCGGCATCCTGCCCGCCGAGCGCATGCGCCTGGATCAGTTGCTGGCAGAGCTGTCGCGCTATCGCCCGGGCTTCTTGCGTTGCAGCGAAGCCGTGGCGGGCCTGCGCGTAACCGGCAGTTTCCAGTTGGACGACACCGATGCCGCCCTGGCCCTGGTAGCCAATACCTTGCCGGTGCGCATCGAGCGAAGAACCCGTTACTGGGTGACCGTGGTGCCGGCCTGAAACTTTTTTTTCACCGGCGCGATAGTTTTTTCGATCTGGCTTGGCCTTCAGGTATTACCCACCGGCACAGGTGGGTTTCGATCCCTAGGAGCCCTGCATGATTTTCCCTGCTCGTGTCTTGCGTACCCATACCTTCGGCCTGCTGTTGCTCGGTTTGCAGCCGCTCTGTAGTGAAGTGGTGTTGGCTGCCGGCGAGCACCACTACAGCATCGGCGCCGGTCCCCTGGACCAGGTGCTGTCGCGCTTTGGCGCCGAGGCGGGCATCAGCATGGCCGGCAGTGCGCTGCTCACCGCAGGCAAGACCAGCCAGGGCCTGCAAGGGGATTTCAATACCGAGGCGGGCTTGAACCAGCTGCTGGCGGGCACCGGCCTGGGCTACGTGCGCCAGGCCGACGGCGGCTATGCCTTGCGCCTGCGCCTTGATGCGGTGTCGCTGCCGACCCAGAAGGTCAAGGGCGAAAATCCTGACGAGGAAGAGGTGTACCGGGCACCGCGTTCATCGGTGTACATCTCTGCCGACGACATGCAGCGCTTTGGCGTGGTGTCGGTGGGCGACATGCTCAAGGGCCAGCCCGGGGTCCAGGTCGGTGACAGCCGCAATGGCGGCGGCCTGGATGTGAACATCCGCGGCATCCAGGGCCAGAGCCGGGTGGCGGTGACGGTGGACGGTTCGCAGCAGGCGCTGGATGTCTATCGCGGTTATGCCGGGACCCAGCAACGCAGCTACATCGACCCGGACATGATCAGCGACATCGCCATCGACAAGGGCCCGAGCCTGACCTCCAGTGCCATAGGCGGCACGGTGAAGATGCGCACCCTCGGGGTCGGCGACATCCTCAAGGACGGTCAGAATATCGGCCTGCGCCTCAAGGGTGATGTCTGGAACAACGGTGTGGCCCCGGCCTCCCGCGATCCGCACTCCAAGACCCAGGACCTGTACTCCGAGCCGCATCAGAGCCGCGGCGGGCTGTTCGGCTCGGAGGCCGAGGCCGGCAGTGCCGCGTTCGCCTATTCCCATGAATTCTTCGATGTGGTGGCGGCCTACGCCCATCGCAATCAGGGCAACTATTTCGCCGGCAAGAAGGGCCAGGATCGCTACCGCACCTATGACCGTTACGGCGATGAAGAGACCAGCGTCGCCACCACCTACAACGCCGGGGAAGAGGTGCTGAACTCCTCGTCGAAGACCGAATCCTGGCTGCTCAAGACCACCCTGCGCCCGGCGGACGGCCACACCTTCGACCTGGGCTACCGGCGCTACGACGGACGCATCGGCGAGATCATGCCCTCGGACATCTTCCGTTTCGGTACTGGCGGCATCTACCAGTACCCCCTGGGCCACACCCAGATCGACACCTACACCGCGCGCTACAACTACCTGCCTGCAGGCAACCCGCTGGTGGACCTGAGCGCCGACCTGTGGATGACCGATGCGCAGACCAGCCAGTTGACCGCCGTCTCGGCGCCGGCATCCCAGGCCTACCGTTCGGACCGCAACTGGAGCCGCCAGGCCGATCGCCGGGTGGGCGGTGGCCTGGCCAATACCTCGCGTTTCGAGACCGGCTACGGCGACTTGAAGCTGGACCTGGGCAGCTCGTTCCAGCTGGAGGAACTGCGCCCGCAGAAAAGCGTGGCCACCACCCAGGACGATATCAACGCCAACCGCATGCTGCGCGAAGGTTCGCGGCAGGAGTTCAGTTTCAACGGCAAGCTGGAGTACAAGCCGGTGGACAGCCTCACCCTGTGGGGCGGCGGGCGCTACACCCACTATCGCAGCAAGGATCACGTGCCCACGGCCACGGCGCGTCGCGAGGAACGTGACCTGCGCTACCTGCGGGTTTCCAACGGCGACAATTCCGGCAACATGATGTGGTTCCCCGACCAGAACGGCCAGTACACCGACGCCACCGACCCGCGCCTGAACAACGGCATCGTCTTCCAGAACACCAACTTCCCCTTCGAGGGCGTGCGCTACAACGACTTTGGCGCCACCGACTCCACGGTCTATCCGTCCCAGGTCGGCGAGGTGGTCACCGGCTACAACTACTCCGGCAAGAACAGCAACAGCGGTGGCGCCTTTGCCCCGGCCTTCGGTATCAATATCGAAGTGCTGCCGGACACCTTCGTGTACGCCTCGTACACCCAGGGCTTTCGCATGCCGTCGCTGTTCGAAACCAGCCAGGGCGTACAGCAGACGATGCCCGGCAAGGGCCTCAAGCCCGAGCGTTCGAGCAACTGGGAGATCGGCGCCAGCACCCTGCAAAAGGGCCTGTTGGTGGATGACGACTCGGCGGCGTTCAAGCTGGCCTACTTCAACAACACCATCAAGAACTACATCACCCGCTACTACGACCCGAGCCCGGGCCTGTGGGGCCTGATGCGCTTCAGCAACACCGACAGCTACAAAACCAGCGGCCTGGAACTGCAGACCCGCTACGATGCCGGGCGGGTGTTTGCCGACCTGTCGTCCACCTACTACCTGAAGACCGAAACCTGCGACGCGGCTTTCGCGGCCACCCTGCGCGCCACCAGCAACCCCTACCAGAAAACCGCCGACACTCCGGACTGCACCCCGGGCAGCTTCATGGGCTCCTACACCAACACCCAGAACCCGCCACGCTTTGCCGGCAACCTGACCACTGGCCTGCGCTTCTTCGACCAGAGCCTGACCCTCGGTACGCGCATCACCTACACCTCCGGCCCCACGGTTACCGCCGACAAGCCCTGGCAGACCGGCGCCACCACGCCGCAACTTAACTACCGCGAAGTGGCGCTGTTCGATCTGTTCCTCAACTACAAACTGAAGGAAGACGCCAGCCTCAACGTGTCGCTGCAGAACCTCACCGACCGCTACTACCTGGACCCGCTGGCGCAGAGCTTCATGCCGGCACCGGGGCGCACGCTGCGGGTGGGGATGCAGGCGAAGTTCTAGGATGCGGGCGGCCTTCTCCGGACCAGGCAGCAAGGTGCGGCCTTGCCGCACCGGCCTTTTACTGCGGCGGGTCGACGCAGTAAAGTAGGCCGCTTTCGCCCCCATTGGCCGGCACTCGCCCCTGACCTGAGCGGTATTGCCAAAGGGATCTGGCCCTCGCTGCGTTACAGATAAGGATATCCAATGAAGACCCTGGTAAAGCGTCTCCGCCCCCTGGCTGTTCTGGTTTCAGTCACGCTCTTGAGTGCCTGTGCCCCGCTGGGCAGTTCCGACCTCAATGGCAGCGCCACGCAGAACCCGACCAACCAGCTCCTGGAAACCATCGATGGCGCGACCCGGGACGGTATGTCCGTGGTGCTGGTGCCGGCGCTCATGCCCAACAAGAGCGTGACCGACCTCTCCAGCTATTCCCATCGCGTGATCTTCAGCAACAAGGACCAGCCGGGCCAGGGCTACATGCAGTCCTTCGCCAATAACGACCTGGAGAAAATCAAGGAAACCGTATTTCTCTGGGACTTCCTTGAAGTGCACATCGTCCCGCCGGGAACCTACCTGATGTCCGGCGGCATTGATTACAGGATCGACAGCAGCCTGGCCCAGGTAGGCGCCGCAAAGGGCCAGCCGGCCAGCAGTGCCCGTGGTTCGGTGGACATGTCTGCGGTGCTGTATCGCCAGTTCGTCAAGGAACAATACTGGCGCGACGCTTCCTACGCGGATACCACCCACACCCAGAATGTCTGCAGTACCGTGCATGTCGCCTCCGGTCAGTGCGTGGCCTGGCAAGAGCAGCAATACAACACGCGCCGGCAGGTGTCGGAAGGCGGCTGGACCGAAGGCACCAAGATCCGTGATGTCCAGTCCGTCAAGTTGAAGGCACAGATCCCCGACGCCTACGCGCCCCTGGCCTTCAGTATCCAGCCCGGCCAGATACTGCTCAGCGACCGCTTCCACCTGAAAACCCCGGCCGTGAGCTACGACAAGAAGACTTGCAAGGCTATCGACCCGCAGAACATCAAATGCGCACTGCGGGATATCCAGGTCTACGTGAGGCCGGCCCCCGTGGAACTGGTCAAGAAGTTCAGCGACAAGGAGCTGGCGAATGTCAACGACACAGGACGCCGGGTGCTGGCGCGTATCGAACCGATGAAAACCCGCCTGCAAGGGGACACCGGCATGGAAGACCTGGTGTGGGGCATCCCGGTTTCCCTGAAGAAAACCGCCAGGTAAGGGGGCTTGCCTTGGGGCGCGGAGAACAGCGCGCAGCGCCACGGGCCATTGCTAGTTGAAGGAGCTGCGCAAGGCTTTGATGACCTGTTCGATGGAGGGCCCTTGAATGGCCGGCGGTTGCGGGTTTTCGCCGAATTCGCGCCAGATGAACAGGGTCAGTTCCGCCCCGTCAGTCAGTGACAGGGCGTTTTCCTCATGGGCGAAAGTTTCAAGCAGCCGGTAGCGCTGATCACTCCAGAACAGCTCCTCGACCCAGGGGTACACCGGAATAAAGTGGAAATGGATGGGGTAGCCGGGGGCATGGCCGAACCGGCTGACGTACAGCCACTTGGGTTTGAGCTGCAGCTCCAGGTTTTTCTGCACCCTGGCGAGCAGGCCGCCCAACTCCGTCAGGGCACTCTCGGGCAGCTCGGCCAGTGAATTGACCCGGGATCGCGAGCCCAGCATCAGGTAGCCGGGCAGGGCGGACGACAGGTGATGATTGAGCACCCAATGGTCGGTTTGCAGAATGATGAACTCGGGGGCTATGCCCACCTGCTGGGCGGTGTTCAAGGCATGGACTCCTGTTCGGGAAGGTCGCTCTTGTATTCGCCCCACTGCATGTACGCGTAGTACCGGGTCATTGCTTCGAAGTGGCTGGGGGCTTCCACTTCCCACACAAGCCGGGCGTCGGGGTGAAGCAGTTTGCGTGCGGTGTTTCCCTGTGGGCCGCTCAGACAGAAGGTCTGGCAGTCATCCGGTTCCATCCAGAGTTGGTAGTTCATCTCTTGCGCTTCTGAGTGTGGGGGAGGCTATCGTCGTTGTGGCTCGAGCAACCTAGATCGAGCCGACCGAACGCAGGTATTTCCGTGCCTGAGGGCTGGAGATCTTTTCGGGTTCAAGCACATACAGCGAGCTCCAGAGCGGCGGTAAACCCAGTTCCTCCATGTAGGACGTGAAGCTGTTGAAAGGCTCGGTGCCAATGACCTCGGCGCTGAGCCAGAGCAACTCGCACTCCTGGCAAAGGTGCAGGATTTCCTGCGTTGCCCGCACTTGAACCTGGGTTACTTCGCCTTGTTCACATTCCGGACACAGCATTTTTTCACCTCCCAAATGGGCGCGCAGTCTATCACTGACCAGGTTGCACGCGGCCAGCAACGAAGGTCTGCCTGCGCTCAGAAACCCGCCATGGAGGACGCTGCTTTCGACCCTGTCCGGAGCGGGCCTTTGCGGCACCCGCATCCCCGGCCCCGGTCGCATAAATTTGAAATGCCTGGCATTGCTCGCCAGAATCGCCCCCCGATCCGGCACAAGGTGCCGGACCTTGGTGGTGAAAAGGGGCAGCAGTTGAATCAGCAGACATTGTCCATGCGCCTGGCGCGCGTGGCGGCGCATGTACCAACCGGCGCACGCCTGGCCGATATCGGTTCGGATCACGGCTATCTGCCGGTGGCCTTGCTGCTGCGCGGCAGCATCAGCGCGGCGGTGGCCGGAGAGGTGGCGTTGACGCCGTTCCACGCGGCCCGGCGCACGGTGCGCGACAACGGCCTGGAGCAGCAGGTCAGCGTGCGCCTGGCCGATGGCCTGGCGGCGATCGAACCGGGCGACGCCATCAGCGCCATCAGCCTGTGCGGCATGGGTGGCGAGACCATCCGCGACCTGCTGCAAGCCGGCAAGGCGCGCCTCAATGGCCAGGAGCGGTTGATCCTGCAGCCCAACGGGGGCGAGCAGCCCCTGCGCCAGTGGCTGATGGACAACGGCTACCGCATCCTGTGCGAAGAGGTGCTGCGGGAAAACCGTTTCGACTACGAAATCATCGTCGCCGAGCGCACAGGGCCGGTGAGCTACAGCCCCCGGGAGCTGTACTTCGGCCCTCTGCAACTGCAGGCCCGCAGCCCGGCGTTCCTGGCCAAATGGCAGCGCCTGCTGCGCCTGAAACAGCGCACCCTGGAAAACTTCAGCCGGGCACAGGCGGTGCCCGAAGAGAAGGTGCAGGACATGGCCCGGCAGGTGCGCTGGATCAGCGAGTTGCTGGGCTGAGTGCGCCAGGCGGCCGTTTGCCTGGGCCCGGTGCCAATCACCGCCGGCCCGTACGACACGCTACCGAGCCGCGCAATGTCCCACGCTCAGCGCGTTGCCGGCTCCAGGCCTTATGCCTGGGGCTGGATGGCCGGCGGCGTCGAGACCTGGTGCAGGAACCGTTCGATCAGCCATCGCGCCGCCGGGCCCGGCGCCGGTCAGGTTGGCATCGCTGGCAGCCAGGGGATGATCCGGCGCGGCCACCGGAATCAGCTTGACACTGCCCACACCGATTCTTTCGATCCCGTCGATGCTTTCGTTCATCGGCCCACTGATGCCGACGACTGCGCCGCGCTCGATCACTTGCCAGCGGGGGCCGGTTCCCTCGCGGCAGCCGCGGGTGGCCAGTTGGCGAGGGCTTACCGGCGTGCCTGATGCCGAAGGGGCCGTTGCAGTCAGCCCTGCACTGTCCAGAGCATGGTCTGCACCTGGATGTGGGGGTGGCTTTGCAGAGGCTCCCACTCATCAATGAACGCGAACCCCTGGCGCAGATAGAAACTCGCGGCCCTGGCATTGGCGGGGGAGACGTCGAGGAACACCCGCTCATGGCCTTGTTCCCGTGCGCGCGACTTCACCGCTTCCACCAGCCGGGCCGCCACGCCGGAGCCACGGGCCGCGGGTGCGACCCACATGCCGATCAGGTTGTAGCGGTTTGCCTCACTGACTGCGGCGCCGATCATTCCCAGGGGCTGGCCATCCTCGATGGCCAGCCAGAATGCGCTGGCCGCGCCCGAGGCACGTTCCTGCCACTGCTGGTCACTGTACCGGGCGGCACTCTGGTAGCTGACCCCGAACGCGGTCGGGGCGTCCTGCAGCGCGGCGAGACGAACTTGCTTCAACAGCCTCCAGTCCTTGGTTTGCGTCGGTCGAATATCCATGGTGGTCTTCAGGTCGAGTGAGGCAGCAACCTCTCACAAGGCTGGCGCAGGAACAAGCGCGCCTTGCCCGGTGCTGCGCTTGCCGGCGGCCTGCGCTTGCCATTTGCCAGCATCTTGTCGCTGATGAAACGCTGGCTATATGATCGCGCGTCATGCCATTGGCCACTTGCGTGGCCGGCGTTTCCTCATCGGTTCTACAGGGATGTTCCAGGGATGAAAATCAAGAGCAATACAGGTCTGCACAAGGAAGGCCGGCTGGCTGCACGACTGGCCGGCTGGTTGCTGGCGCCGTGCATGCTGGCGGCTTCGATGCTGGCCCAGGCCGGTGCGCCGATCCCTCCCGGCGCAGTGCTGGCGGTGATGCAGAACGTCGAGGTGCCGGACCAGGATGAAGAGGTGGAGCTGGAAGACGGCGTTACCGCCACCTTCTGGTACGGCCAGGAGCTGGACTTCGACGGCAAGCACTACTACGCCACCTTTGTCTGGCACACCCGGGACCGCGCCGCCCGCGAGGGCGAGGATTTTGCCGCGCCGGAGGTTCAGGTACGGCTGGCCGATGCCACCTTCGAACTCACCAACCCGGGCCAGAAGCAGGCCTATTCCATTCGCAGCATCGAACGCAAGATCGGCTTCTTCGGCGGCGGCGAGAAGCCCGAGGAAGTGGACACCAAGCGCAAGGCCGTTGAGCACCGTACCGCTGACGGCCGCCTACTGCTGGCGGTGCCCACGGCCACTTTCGACAATGGGGTGATCACCAGGGGCTACACCATGCTGGTGTTCAATCCGAACAAGAAACCCGAAGACGATGGCTGGGTCTGGTCCTACGTTGGCCAGGTGCGCACCGGCGAGGACAACTCCGCGGCCTGCGACGACGGCGCGGTCATGCCCTGCATCGGCAGCGACGGTGAGCTGAGCTTCGTCGCCGGCCAGGAGCCGCTGCCGCAGGTGCAGGTCAAGGTCAGCGGCACTACCTTCGAGGGCCCGGGAAAGGTCCGTTCGCTGGCGGCCGCAGACAACCTCACCTATGTCTACGACAGCAAGACCGAGCAGTACGTCAGCCGCTAGTTGCGGCAGCGACGGCCAGGTAGCGCAGCCTTGCCAAACCCACGATCCTCCAGGGAGGATCGTGGGGCGCTTTCACCCCGGTCCGGCACAGCCATCATCCAAGGAAACGGTGAATGAGTACGCGTATCGACATGCTGATGAACCCGGGGCCGGAGGTGCGCGCTGCGATCCTCGAGCCCTTGCGGGCCCACAACCGGGCCCAGGCGGGCGATCCCAAGCCCGAGGCCATCGCCCTGGTGGTTCGCGACGAGCACAGCGGTGAGATTCTCGGTGGCCTGCAGGCGGAGATTTTCTATCGCTGGATGTTCATCGAGCTGCTGGCGGTCCCCGAGCAGACACGGGGCCAGGGCACGGGCT
The DNA here is from genome assembly GCF_024810175.1 of Pseudomonas sp. BIGb0176. Taxonomy (NCBI): domain Bacteria; kingdom Pseudomonadati; phylum Pseudomonadota; class Gammaproteobacteria; order Pseudomonadales; family Pseudomonadaceae; genus Pseudomonas; species Pseudomonas sp. BIGb0176. The sequence continues at coordinate 2,109,286 of NZ_JANUEC010000001.1, read as the reverse complement.
CGCAATTGCTGAACATGGCCGAGGAGCTGGCCCGGGAAAAGGGCTGTATCGGCATCTGGCTCGATACCTTCGACTTTCAGGCGCCGCAGTTCTATCAGCGGCATGGCTTCAGCGAATTCGGCCGGTTGGAGGATTTCCCGCCGCAGCACCGGCGTTTCTTCCTGCACAAACGCCTGGTCTGAACCCTCGAGCCCTGGCTGGCGAACCCGCATGCAGCGCGTTCCCGCAGCCTGGGCCGCGGCTACTCAGGCGTGGGCATCGACGCCGATCCGCGCCAGTAGCCAGTCCTGATAGAGCGCGGGGCTGTCGGTGGTCTGGCCGCCGTTTTTGGCAACGACCGTCTTGCCGTCCAGGCGCCCGATTTCCATCAGGTATTGCAGGCCCTTGAGCACATGGGTGGCGTCGTCCTTGCCCAGGGACTGCACATCGGGCAGTTGGACGGAGTTGCTCTTGTCGTCGAATGTCGCCCAGGTGGGGTTGGCTCTGTATTGGGCTATCAGTTTGGCGTCCGAGATTTGCGATTCATGAAAACTGGCGTCGATCTTCGCCTGCATTTGCGGCGTTGCATTCTCTACCTGGATTTTCATGGACTTCAGCGTGCCATTCTCCAGCGCCCTGGTGATTCCCTTGAGGCCCATGGCTACGAGGGATGTCGAGTTTGAGATGCTTCCTGTCATGAGACTGCTCCTGGGTGGGTTCTGGCCAAGCAGAGCAAAACCCGGGCCATGAGCCATGAACATGATGCGGCTCGGCGTTGGCAGCGGCGCCAGCAGCGATGGCGGGCAGAAGTTGGCCGTAGTGGGCAAGGGATTGCCATTGGATCGCCTGCTTTTGCCAGCCACTACTGCCCCGAGGCGGATATCGACCCGTGTCCGCCGCCCTGGTGGCCGTGAAGAAAAACTCGATCTGCATGGCCAATCGGCGCACAGTGGCCGCCTGTACTGTTGCCACTTCCGATTGCCCGCACATGACCCAGCCCCGAACCCCCACCGCACTCGCGGCCCTGATTGCCCGGCACACCCCGCACTCCGGCGACTTTCCCAGCGCCGTGCCCAACCTGACCTTGCACCGCCGTTCCACGCCGACCTCGGCCATTCCCTGCATCTACAGCCTGGGCCTGGGGGTGATTGCCCAGGGCGGCAAGCAGGTGCTGCTGCAGGAGGCGGTGATCAATTACCGGGCCGGGCAGGGCATGCTGACCAGCATCGACCAGCCGGTGGTGGCCCGGGTGACCCAGGGCTCGGCGGCCGAACCTTTCCTGGGCATGATGCTGACCCTGGACATGCACCAGATCCTGCAAACCGCCGCGCAGATGCAGCCGCCACCGCCTTCGCGGGCCAGCGATTATCGGACGGTGGTGGTGGATGAACTGGAGCCGGGGCTGGCCAGCGCTCTGGAGCGGCTGGTGGGCTTGCTCGACGAGCCGGCGCTGATTCCCCAGCTGGCGCCATTGATCCAGCAGGAAATCATCGTCCGGCTGTTGGCCGGGCCTTACAGCCTGGCGTTGCAGCAGCTGCTGGCGGTGGGTTCGCCGACCCAGCAGATCTTCAAGACCGTGGCCTGGCTCAAACAGAACTTCACCCAGCCGTTGCGCGTCGATGATCTGGCGCAGCGCGCCCATATGAGCCCGTCCACCTTCCGCCAGCATTTTCGCGCCATCATCGGTGTCAGCCCGCTGCAGTTCCACAAGCAGTTGCGCCTGCAGGAAGCCCGGCAGTTGATGCTCAGCCAGAACATCGATGCCGGGCGCGCCGCGGGGCTGGTGGGCTATGAAAGTGCTTCGCAGTTCAGCCGGGAATACAGCCGGGTGTTCGGCGCGCCGCCGCAGCGGGATATCCGCAGGATGCGCGAGGCCGGGTAAGGGCCAGGTTGCAGTGCAGGGTTCAGCGAAATAGGCAAACAGACTGTGGCGCGGCTCTGGGCGCCTAACCATTCGATCCGCCACGGATAGGCGTGTTTCTAGCTGTTTGTGTTGCAGCGAAACGCCCTTCGGGGTGAGCCGGCAGAATCCGCAAAACAAGCAAACTTGCCGTCAGAATAGGCAAGGTTTCGCCGCGAGCCATTTCTATACTGGTGCCCGACGACGCAGCAGCCCCAAGGCCTGCCGTGTCCCGGGCGCTTTCGGTAACGCCCGACTCCGCACTCCCGCACACGGGAGCGAGCGGTCCGCCTATCGATCCAGACGAGCCTGCCCAGGGCGGCTCAAGGAGTACGGTCATGAGCAACAGCATCGAACACGTCAGCTTCCCCAACTTCGGCTGGAATAACGCCGCGGACATCTATCTGCCGGCGGATTTCGACCCGGGCAAGCGCTACCCGGCGATCGTCAGCACCCATCCCATCGGCAGTTGCAAGGAGCAGACCTCCGGCAACATCTACGCCGCCGGGCTGGCCCGGGCCGGGTTTGTGGTCATCGCCTTCGACGCCAGTTTCCAGGGCGCCAGCGGCGGCCAGCCACGCTTTATCGAAGACCCGGCCATTCGCGTGTCGGACATCCGTTTCGCCATCGACTACCTGGTGACCCTGCCTTATGTCGACCCCGAGCGCATCGGTGCCATCGGTGTCTGTGGTGGCGGTGGCTACACCATCCAGGCGGCAATGACCGACTACCGGATCAAGGCCCTGGCCTCCATTACCGGGGTCAACTTCGGCCGCCTGATCCGCGAAGGTTTCAGCAACTTCGATCCGGTCAGCGCCTTGCACGCCATGGCGAAGCAGCGCACCGCCGAGGCCCGGGGCGAGGCGCGTCATGTGATCGACTACCTGCCAGCATCGGTAGCCGAGGCGCAGCAGAACGGCATCAGCGACATCGACGTACTGGAAGCCACCGAGTACTACAAGACCGCCCGGGGCCAGCAGCCAAACGGCGCCACCAGCGGTCTGTTTTCCTTCAATAGCGCGGCCTTTGGCTGGGATGCCTTCCTGCAGGCCGAGGTGCTGCTGACCCAGCCACTGATGGTGGTGGTCGGCGACAAGCCCGGCGGCTTCGGTGCCTACCGCGACGGCCTGGAAATCCATGGCCGCGCGGCCTCCCGGGACAAGCATCTGGTGGTCGCTGAGGGCGGGTCCCACTACGACCTGTACGACCGCGCCGAAACGGTGGCGCTGGCCATGGCGCAATTGGTGCCGTTCTTCCAGCAGCACCTGTAAGGGGTGAGGCAGCCGCCGCTGTCGCCTGGCCGGCGACGGCGGCTTTGTCGCGCCCGGGCGCCAAACCGCTCCCCCGGCAGGCCGCCGGTGAGCAGCAGGCTGGCGAAGCTCAGGGGGTAGGCATTGATGACTCATTGCAGGGCCGTGATGCCGGCATCCCGGTCCCGGGCGATGGATTCCAGGGCGACATTGACGATCGAGGTGTCGAGGATCACCACCCCATAGCTCCGGCAGGGGGCGATCAGTACCTGGCGTCGCAGGCGGTGCTTGAGGTCCATGGGGGCGTATTTCCTTTGCCGCAGTGCGGTGCGACTATACGAACCTTTTTGCACACACTGCTTCGGGCTGGATCGAAGTGTGCGGCGAAACCTTTGCCGAGCCGGTGCGGGGGGCATGCTCATCATCCTGTCCGATGGCAGCTCGCTGTCCGCCAGCGCCCTGGCCGAAGCGGCGGGGATGTCACCGCAGACCGCCAGTTCGCATCTGGCCAAGCTGCTGGAGAGCTTTTGCAAGCTGGGCTGGGAGCAGTTGCAGCGCCAGCCGGGTGTCCAGCCGCTGGCCTGAAGCCCTTGTGGCCAGCCAGCGAAAGCCCCTTCAAGCCATCACCCCAAGGAATGACGAATGAGCCGCCTGCCCCTGCAACACATCGACCTGAGCCAGGTGACTAGCACCGCTGAACTGCACCTGGTGCTGCGCGATGCCCTGGGTTTTCCCCATTGGTACGGCTGTAACTGGGACGCCTTCTGGGACGCCATTACCGGGCTGGTGGAAATGCCCGAACAGTTGCATATCAGCGGCTTGCCAGCATTGTCCCGGCGCCTGCCCCGGGACGCGCAACTGCTGCTGCAATGCCTGGAGCGGATGAAGGTCCAATACCCGACGCTGGCTGCGGACCTGCTGTTGGAGCCAGCCAAGCCTTAGTCCTGCCTATCGCCGGACGCGCAATTGAGCCACGACGCCGCCTGGCAACGGTTTATTCTTTCCCGAGGCAGTGAACAGCCACCCATGGAGACGCCTGTGAGCATCAAAGACCATCCCGAGGATTACCAGGACCTCAAGCGCGCCGTCGGCTTGCTGGAGTCGCCTTCACTGACGGCGCGCCTGTCCGGGCTGCTGGGTTCACCCATCGAAAGTGCGGTCAAGGCGCTGCCGGCGGTGGTGGCGAAAAAGATCAACGGCGCGGTGGTGGCGGCCCTGCACAGCTCCGCCGATGCGGCGCTGTGGAGCCTGGACAACGCGCCCAAAAAACCGGCATCGACCTTGCTGCACAAGATGTACGCGGCCACTTCCGGCGCTGTGGGCGGGGCCTTCGGTTTTGCCGCGCTGTTTGTCGAGTTGCCCATTTCCACCACCATCATGATGCGCTCGGTGGCCGATGTGGCCCGCAGCGAAGGCTTCGATCTGGCGGATTTTGCCACCAAGCAGGCCTGCATCGAAGTGTTCGCCATGGGCGGCAACAGCCAGGCCGACGACGCCACGGAAACCGGCTACTACATCACCCGCAGCTTCACCACCCAGGCCATGCAGCAACTGTCCAAGGAGCTGGCGGCCATTGCCGCCAAGCGCGGTGCCGGGGCGGTGGGCAGCTTGTCGCCGGGGCAGGTGGGCAAGTGGCTGGCACTGCTGATCGAGAAAGTCGCCAGCCGTTACGGCGTGACCATCTCCAGCAAGTTCGCGGCCCAGGCGGTGCCGGTGATCGGCGCTTTTACCGGCGCCACCATCAATGCGCTGTTCACCGACTTCTACCAGGACATGGCCCGTGGGCACTTCACCGTCAAGCGCCTGGAGCACAAGTACGGCTTTGAGCAGGTCAAGGACGAGTATGCGCAGATCCTGCGCAAGCAGCTGGCAGGCTAGGGCGGTATCCCCATGAGCGACTTTCCCGTTATCCGCACCCCGCGCCTGATCCTCAGGGAACTGTGCCCGGCCGATGTCCCGGCACTGTTCGCGATCCACAGCGACGCCGATGCCATGCAGTGGTTCGGCACCGACCCCATCACCGACTACCCGCAGGCCGAGCAACTGCTGGCGCTGTTTGCCAGCTGGCGCAGCCTGCCCAACCCGGGGACGCGCTGGGCCATCGAACGCCACAACCAACCGGGCCTGCTGGGCACCTGCGGCCTGTTCAAATGGAACCGGCAGTGGCGCAGCTGCGCCGTCGGCTTCGAACTGGCGAAGTCGGCGCAAGGGCAGGGGCTGATGGGGGAGGCATTGCAAGCCATTGTTGGCTGGGGGTTTGAATACATGGCATTGAACCGCATCGAGGCCCAGGTACACCCGCAGAACCTGGCGTCGCTCCGGTTACTGGAGCGGGCAGGGTTTGTCCGCGAAGGGGTTTCACGGCAAGCGGGTTACTGGCTGGGCGCCCATCATGATCTGGTTCAGTACGCGCTGCTGCGGGCAGAGTTTACAGCGCGATGAGCCTCCCCAATCGCCCGTGTACTTGATCCAGACCGTGCACCCTTCATAAAACTCAGGCGTTGCGCAGGATCGCGGCGGCCTGCTTGACCTTGTTGTCTTGAACCAGTTGAAACAGACCACGTTCCACATCGGCGACGCGAGCCTCTGGCAGGTAGCTCCGAGCTATGTCAGCCAGGCGTTCGCACCAGCCCTCGTAAGCGTTCGAATTGGCTTTACTGATACGGATCCGGGTCGGGTCCTGTTTGATTGCCGCCAGGACGGTGTCGCTGTGGACCTGCTGGATTTTCATGATCTGCAGGTCCAGGGTGGCCGACTGGAGCGGGTCGAGAAACATGCGGATCTTGCTGACAAACGACACACTGGAAAACTGCGGCATCTTCAGGCTGGCGATCTCGTAAAGTGCCGGGCGCGGTTGCTCCTTGAACAGCGCCGAGGCCTGTGCGATCTGCAAGTCTTTGACCCCGGAGCGGAAGCGGCCAACACGGACATTGGCCAAGCCACCCATTTGAGTGAACCCCCAATAGAGAACATTCGATAGCCCGTCCTTGACGGTGTTCAGCGAGTCGCTAAGGAGTTGTTGGCGAATCCGGGTTTCCAGTTCGGACATGGACAGCCGCACAACGGGCGTCTGGCGGGCAAAGTCAAAATGCGCAGTGGGGAAGGCATAGCCTGCTACCGCATCGGCCAATGTTTTCGCTTGCTCAGGACTCAGTGGCATTACGTGTTCCTTGTGTCGTTATAGGGGGGATGGCGGGCGACCTTTCAGCTGTTGCCCGGCTCCGGCACATCGCTGTCCGCGACGGGCTCCAAGTCGTGATAGGAAGGAAAAACCTTCCTGTTAGTGATCTTCAAGGCGGTTGGTTGCTCGAGCCCGTGGGTTTTACTGGAGTTCCAGGTGCGCCGTTCGCCGCAGTAGGTATGCACCACCTCCGAGTTGTCCCAGAACAGGCGCTCCAGCAGGGCTTCGTACTCGGCCAGCCACGAATCATCGAAGATGTAACTGCCTTTGGGGTAGGTGGCGAAGTGCACCATATGCCCGAAGTAGCAGTGCCCCCGGCTGTTTGGCAGCACGCTGAAAAGCGCCCTGGTGATCTGCGCCCCCGTCACTGGCAGGCTTTGCAGCACCGCACGATTGTGCGCTTCGGCAGCCGGCGAAGGGTCAAAGCAATGGATGTATCCATACAGGTTGCCGCTCATGGGGTCAGTTGCCTCTGTTATGGGTTGATTGGCGGCATCCGTTGTTGCGGGCCAGTCGATCGATCGCTTGCACGCCGGCGCGCATTTTTTCCACGGCGCTGGCATTGGCCGAGTGGATGTGAATACGCGGCGGATGAAAACCATTGAGGGCCACGGCCTCTTCGATCCACAGGATCACGTCGTAACCGGTGCCGCGCTGATCATCTCCGAGGTCGTGGTCGAGGCTGATGTTCTCGACGCCACCGGCTTTTAGCAGCGCGATCACTTCGTCCGGCCAGTAGGCGCGAACCCAGCCTTGCGGGGTTTGGCGTTCGTCGTCGAGGTAGATTTTCATGGGCCTGTTTACTCTTTCAGATGCAGTTCAAGCATCGGCGTCGTTCGCGATGACATGCAGCACAAGGCTTAGCGAGTCGTCGGTGAGCAGCGGTGGGTGATCCTGTTGCAGCTTGTCGATGAAAAAAAGCGCACCCGGCGCTGTTTCAGCGGGCATGGAGAGGCAAGGGTAGAGTCGGTTTTTACTGGCCTCGGCATACTGGATATGAACCTCGCTGTGCTCAATCCAGATCCTGCTCGATTGACCGGAGCAACTCAGGAACACGGTGCTTAAACTTGATTGCTCCTGCTCCAGCGGCATTGATTGAGAGTCGCCGTGCCGGCCTTTGCGAATGGCTCGTGCCATGGCATTGAATGCTTTGGGTGTGCCAAAGAAATGCAGTTCCTGCCCGTTCAGTCTTGCCAGCACGTCAAGTTTCCTTTCGTATCGCGTCGGTCAACGCTGGGTCATTGCAACCTGCGCCGGAGCGCTGACAGGACCGAGTCAGCGTGGCAGAGTGGCCTGTCCAGAGGAATGGCGCCGGCTGTTTCAGGTGCCAAGGTGATCGTGCTGGGCACGCCCTGGTCGCAGAGCTGCTGTTGAGCTTGCAACAGGACTCGGCGGCTGCCTGTAAGCCAATGCTTGTTCTGCTCTGACAGCAGTGCAGCGACTTGCGGTGGGTGGTCTTTTACGGTGGATGTTTGGATGAATTTTCGCCCAGCTGTATACCCCGATATTGAGCAATAAGCCATTGCCGGGCTCAAGGTTGCATTGTTTCTCCGGCACTGGATTAGTCCGCCGCACTTGTGTAGAAACGCTCCTTCCTTCAACCCGGCACCCGTTGCCACCCCAGGTAGAACCCCATGCGGCCCAACGCCGAACTGCGATTGTTTGCACTGCCCCTGTGCGCTGGCCTGGTCTACGCCGTGATCAAGGGCCTGATCAAGGGCTGGAATGGCACGGAGCTGTTTTCCGGGTTTCTGTTTGGCAGTGTGATCGCCATGGTCCTGGGCATTCCCCTGTTGCTGTGGACTGAGCGGCGCTGCCCGCAGGCCAGGGCGCGCTACCTGTGGATCAGCCTGATCCTGAGCCTGGTGGCCACGGTGCTGGTGCGTACTTCATGGATGCAGCTGTTGCTGCTGCTGCCGCTGGCGGGCGGGCTGGCCCTGGCTGGCCTGTACAGCCTGCTGAGCCGTGGGATTGATCAGCTGTCGGTGCCGCCCCATGGGCGAGGGCAGGGCTTGCGGCGGCTGCTGGCGGTGCCGCTGTCGGGGGCGCTGACCCTGGGGGGCGTCGCGGTAACGCTCTATCCCAAGGGCGCGGAAAGCCTGCCGGTATTCTTGCTGGGGGCCATGATCGGTGCCTGGATCAGCATGCTGGTCAGTTGGCCGGTGCTGTGGCTGGTGGAGCGCTTTCTCGCCACTGGCTGGCGCTATGTGATCGGCGGTGGCCTCAGTGGCGTGCTGATCTGGCTGCTGTCCGGCGCCCCGGGGTTGTTCGCCGGGTCCCTGAAGGGGGCTTCGGGGCTGGACTACTGGATCCCCTTGCTCAACCGTGGGATCTTTCCGTTCCTGCTGCTGGGGCTGCTGGGCGGTGGGCTGTTCACGGTGCTCCACGGCATCGGCCCGCGCCGCCGTCCGGCCGCTTACGACTGAATTAGATTGCCCAAAGGTCCTGCCTGATGAACCTCAGCCCCATCACCCACGTCGCCTTCGAGGATGAAATGCTCTGCCTGAGTTGGGCCGACGGCTTGCGGCTGCGCCAGCCCCTGAGCCGTTACAGCCGGCTGCGGGAGGCCACGCCCGAGCAGCGGGCGGATTTTGCCATCGCACCTCGGGGTTGGTCCGTGTCCTGGCCGCACCTGGGCGAGCCGGTGCTCAGTCTCAACGCCATCGACTGGATCTGGGAATGCCTGTGCGATGAGTCCATGGCTCGCCTGAAGGCCCTGGACTGGCAACTGCAGCAACTGCCGGCGGACGACCAGGCCATCGTCGCGCTGTGGCGGCTGGAGGCGGACGGCTACAACGGCGGCTTCCTGCAGTTCTTCTGCAACTGGGGGCAGCAGACCTGCGAGCTGGCGCTCAGCACCCTGGCCGCGATCGGCGCGCGCAACACTCGGGCCCTGGTCAGCCGCCAGCGCCAGCTGATCGCGCACCTGGAAGGCCACCCGCAACTGGAGCAACTGTGGGACATTCCCGGGCTGCTGAGCGACGAGGAACATGAGCTGATCAGTGGCGAACTGGACGAGCAACTGTGGTCGGCGATGGAGGAGGTCCCGGCCTTGGCGGTGAAGTATTTTTACGTTGGCTGAGGGGCTTGGCGCCGTGGTCTAATGCCGCGCCTCGTCTCGGCAAATGGACTTCATCCCATGTCTGAACCCCGCATCCGCGCGCTCGCGCTGTGCATCTTCCATCACCAGGGCAAGATCCTGGTCAATCAGTTCTTTGATGCCGACAAGCAACAGATGCTGTTCCGCCCCCTGGGTGGCGGCATCGACTTTGGCGAGCACAGTGCCCAGGCAATCGTTCGGGAAATACAGGAAGAGCTGGGGCTGTCGATCAACAGCCTGCGCCTGATCGGCACCCTGGAAAGCCTGTTCACCTATGCCGGCAAGCCCGGCCATGAGTTCGTCCAGGTCTACGACGCCCGCTTCGACGACCCGAGTGTCTACCAGCGTGCCCAGCTCGATGCCCGGGAAAGCGATGGCGCGCCCTTCGTGGCCCGCTGGCAGGGCAGCGCCAGCTTCACCGAGCAGACGCCGCTGGTTCCCGCGGGCTTGACGGACCTGCTCAAGCAGGCGGGCCTGCTTGGCTGACGGGCACTGATGCTGCTTGGTGCCCTGCCGGGTGGGGTGGCCCGGTAGGGCCGCCGGCTCAGAAGTCCCAGCGGGTGCTGAGCATAAAGTTGCGGGGTTCGCCGTAGGCCGCCGAGTTATAGAAACCGACGTTGGTGTAGTAGGACTTGTCGAAGATGTTGTTGACGTTGAGGGTCGCCGACAGGTTCTTGGTGATCTGGTAGCGGGTCATCAGGTCCACCAGCCAGTAGGCCTCCTGGGAAATGTCTTCGTTGATCTTGCGCGGTGCGTTGTAGACCGAATACCAGCCCTCGCTCTGCCAGCGCAGGCCGCCACCGACGGTCAGCTTGTCCAGGTCGCCCTTGAGCTTGTAGCTGGTGTAGAGGTTGACCTGGTCCTGCGGCTCGAAGGTGGAGATCTTGTCGCCCTCGTCATCACGCACGATCTTGTGGGTGTAGCCGGCCTGCACTTGCCAGCCCGGGCTCAGTTCGCCGGAAATCTCCAGTTCGTACCCCTTGGTCACGGCCTTGGCGCCCTTGAAGGCGTAGTTGTCGGGGGTGGGCGACTGGTTGTTGTAGGCATCGTCCGGCACCGAGCGGTTGGTCTCGTGCACTTCGAAGTAGGCCAGGCTGCTGTTGAGGCGGCCTTCGAAGAACTCGCCCTTGAGCCCCAGCTCGTAGTTCTGGCCTTCGTCCGGGTTGAGCAGCTTGCTGTCCTTGTCCTTGTTCCAGCTTTCCTGGGGCATGAAGATATCGGTGTAGCTGGCGTAGACCGAGAAGTGGTCGTCGAGGTCGTAGACCGCGCCGACGTAGGGCACGAAGCGTCCGCTTTCCTTGTAGGACGGGGTCAGGCCAGTGAGGTGATAGTTGACCACGCGCCCGCCCAGAAACAGGTTCAGGTCGTCCATCAGGTTGAGGCGGGTGGTCATGTAGGTGCCGGTCTGGCGCACGGTGTCGTCGGTACGCTGGGCCGGCAGCCCCCAGATGGGCCGTTCGATCTTGCCGTGCCAGTTGTAGAAGTCCACCACGTTACCCTTGCCCCCGGGGAAGTCCGGGGACCAGTAGCCCTTGCCGGTCCAGCGCGAGTTGGCAATGGAGCCGCCCAGCACCAGTTCATGCTCGCGGCCGAACAGATTGAAGGGGCCGCTCAGGTACAGGTCGGCGGAATCGCTGGTGGTGTCGCCGGTGTACTTCTGTGCGTTGACCTTGGCCGTGCCATCGGTCTGCGGCTCGTCGAACTGGATCGAGCCGAGTTCGGCGTGGTAGCTGTTGATCTTGTGGTCCAGTTGCAGCTTGGCGACCCAGCCATCCCCCAGGTCGTGTTCGAGCATGGCAAAAGCGGTGCGGGTGTATTGCTCCCAGCCGCTCCAGGTCGCGCCGTTGTTGTAGGAGCGCGACATGCTGTTGTGCCCGCCGGTGGCGTTGATCAGCGGGAAGGTGCCGGACCAGCTGGAGCCCTTGGGGATGTTGTCCTGGTAGTCGCCGCCCACGGTCAGCAGGGTGTCGGGGGACAGGTCGAATTCGAGGATGCCGTAGTAGGTCGAGGTCTTGCGCGAATAGTGGTCGAGGAACGACTGCTTGTCCTGGTAGGCCGCCACTGCGCGGCCGCGAACATTGCCGGTTTCGGTCAGCGGCCCGCTGACGTCCAGTTCGCTGCGGTAGTTGTCCCAGGAGCCCATGCCCAGGGAGGCGTGGCCCTGGAACTGGGCGGTGGGCTTCTTGCGCACCAGGTTGATGGTGGCGCCCAGGGAGCCGGCGCCGGTCAGCAGGCCGGTGGCACCCTTGAGCACTTCCACCCGGTCGTAGATGGCCATGTCGCTGAGGGTGTTGCCAGCCGAATAGGCGACGTTGCGCACGGTGGAGGGAATGCCGTCGTACTGGAAGTTGTTGATCGAGAAACCGCGGGCGTAGTAGTTGGTGCGGTCGGTGTCGTAGGCCGAGACGGTGATGCCCGGGGTGTGGCGCATCACGTCGTCGACGTTGTTGAGGCCGAAATCTTCCATGTGCTGCCGGGTGACCACGGTGATCGACTGCGGTGTCTGCCGCGGGGTCAGCACCATGCGAGTCGCCGTGGCGATGGTGCCTGGGGTGTAGGAGCCGCTGCCTTCGGTGACGGTGCCCAACTGGTTGCTGACGATCTGGGTGGCCTCCAGCTCCACGGCCTGGCTGCTCTGGGGCAGGCGCGTCAGCAGCACCGCGTTGGCGCCGTTGCGTTCAAAACCCAGGCCGGTGCCTGCCAGCAGCTTGCCCAGTGCCTGTTCCGCGCTCATGCGCCCGCTGACCCCCGCCGACTCGATCCCCTGGGCCAGTGCCGCGGAGTAGGCGATCTGCAAACCGCTCTGGGTACTCAGTTGGTCCAGGGCATTGGCCAGGGACTGGCGGGCGATGGCAAAACTGTAGGTGGCGGTTGCCTGGTTGCCGGTAGCGGTGGTGGGCTCGACCGCCATCACGGGGTTGCAGGCCAGGCAGATGGCCAGCGCGAGGATGCTGCGGGCCGGGGTGAGTGTTGGAAGGTGCATGGAAGTCCCGTACGAAATAGGAATGATTTGCATAAGCAAACACCCTGACGGGTTGGCCTCGGCAAAGCCGTAAAACTTTTTTCAGTCCCCCCGGGCAGTGTTTCAGCGCAGTACCAGGATGCCGCCCGGCAGGCGGGTGAGCTCGGTGGCGGTGACTTTGCTCAGGGCCCGGACAATGGCCTGCGGGTCATCGAGCTGGTAGTTGCCGCTGACTTTCTGCTGCGCCGCGTCGGCGTTGAACAGCAGGATCGGTGCGCGATGGTAACGCCGCAGCTCTTGCAGAACCTGGGCCAGGGGCGCGTCCTGGAAGGACAGGCGGCCGTTGATCCAGGCCAGTTGCCGTTCACTGCCCTCGGGGTTCAGGGGCAGCAACTGGTGGCCCTGCAACTGTTGCCAGTTGCCGGCTTGCAGCAGGCTCTGCTGGCCGTTTTCGTCGGCCAGGCGTACCCGGCCTTCACGTACGGCCACGGTCACCCCGTCGGCCTGGCGGCTGACGCTGAAGCGGGTGCCGACCACGGTCACCGTGGCGCTGCCGGCCTCGATGGTCAGCGGCCGGGACGGGTCGTGGAAGGCCTCGACATAGAGCTCGCCGCGCAGCAGCTGGATGCGCCGCCGGGCGTTGCTGAAGTCGCTGCTGATGGCGCTGTCGCTGCCCAGCACGATGTGCGAACCATCGGCCAGGTCGAAGCGCTGGAGCTCGCCGACCGCGCTCAGGTGATCGGCCTGCAGACGCAGCGGCAGGTCGCCGAACCAGCCGGCACCGAGCATCACCAGCACCGTGGCCGCAGCGGCCAGCCAGCGAGTGCGGTGGCGTTTTCTGCGCGGCGTGGCGGGGGCCGGGGCGGCCGGCAGGTCCAGGCCCAGCGCCAGCTGTTCCAGGGCCTGTTCGAAGGCGCTGGCCTGCCACAGGTCTTCCAGGGCGCGGTAGGCCTCGGCGTGCTGCGCATGGCTGTTGCGCCACTGTTCAAAGCGCTGGCGCAGCGGCAGGTTGTGGGTCATGGCCTCACGCTGGGTGAACCAGTAGCTCGCCTGCTCGCGAATGGCGTCGCCGGGGAGGGCGCTGAGGTGTTCAGTCATCGGGGTTCTGCCGGTCGGTGGCTTTGATGCAGGCATTGAGTGCATGGCGCAGGTCCTTTTCCACCGTGCTCAGGGAAACCTGCAAGCGCTGGGCAATCTGGCTTTGCGAAAGATCGTGCAGTTTATGCAAAACCAGGATTTGTTGCTGGCGTTTGGGCAGGGTGGCCAGTACCTGTTGCAGCAAGCGCAACTGCTGCTGGCCCTGGACATGGCTTTCCGGCCCGGGGGCAGCGGTGGGCACCTCGCTGAGCTGGCTGGCGTCGGTGGGCTGGTACTCGAAGCGGCGTTTGCTGCGCTGGCTGCGCAGGTGATCGAAGGCCAGGTACTGGGCGGTCTGATAGAGGAACGGCTGCAAGTGCTCGATGGGGCGGGCGTTGAGCGCCTTGGCCACCCGCAGGTAGGTCTCCTGGGCCAGGTCCTCGGCCAGGTTGGCGCACCCCACCACCCGCGCAAGCATGCGGATCAGCCCCCCGCGCTGTGCAATGAACAGTGCGCTGAGTTGTTGCTGGTCGTCTCCGGTTTCCATCGCCCACTGCCCCCACTACCTGATACGGCTCAGCGTGAATGGCTGGGCATTCTAATGAGAATTCTTATCATTACCAGCGAATTTCCACGGAAGCCTTGTCCTGGGCTTTGTGCAGGGCTTGCGGCACCAGGGAATGATTCGCGCGGCCCATGGTCGATTCAACATGGCCCCCGGTGACCCGTTCGCTCCCCCTCGACGCGCCATCGTGCCGGCCACGCTGCAACCGGTTGCGCCGCTCTGCCGCCAGGTACGTTCAGGGGCGGCGCTGGCAGGGGGTAAAGGTTTTTCGGGAAGGATCGATCATGCGCTGGATTGTCAGGACCCTGTGTTTTGCCTTGTTGTTGCCCGCAGCCCAGCTCTGGGCCGCTGACCCGCAGCCGGCGGTCCAGGCCGCTGCCCAGGACAAGGCCCAGGCGCTGGAGCAGAAAGCCGCGGACAAGGAAAGCCCGAAGGTCGAGCCCCAGGCCGCACCCATCACCAAGAACGAAGTGCAGGCCGTGGACCCGGCCGGCCAGGCCCCGGTGGACGACGCCATCACGTGCCTGTCGCGGACCATCTACTGGGAAGCCAAGGGCGGTGAAAGCGCCGATATGGAGGCCGTGGCCAATGTGGTTCTGAACCGCCTGGGCCATGAGGGTTTTCCCGGGACGGTGTGCGAAGTGGTCAAGCAGGGTTCGGAAAAAAGCCCCTGCCAGTTCTCCTGGTGGTGCGATGGTCGGCCCGACCAGGTGGAAGAAGAGGGCCGCTATACCATCGCCAAGGAAATTGCCCGCAAGGCGCTGAACCAGCAGCTCAAGGACCGTACCGGCGGCGCTCTGTTCTTTCACGACCGCAGTGTTTCGCCGGACTGGTCCCGGGCCTATATCAAGACCACCGAGATCGGCAGCTTCAGCTTCTACAAACCCAAGGACGTCGCGGCGCGCTAGTGGCGTGGGTTTGAGTCGTGGGTACGGGCCTGGTCGTCCTGGCGCAGCCAGCGTTTGCCGAGGCTGGTCAGCCGATGGCGGATGGGCTGGCTGAACATTTTTTGCGAGACCTGGTGCAGCAGGCTTTCGCACGGCTCGCGATCCAGCGGGAAGCCGGCTTCCAGCCATGCCACAGCACAGTGCTCCCAGTGTTCGGAGCCGGACCCCAGGGCGCTCAGCAGCAACTGGCGCAGGCACAGCAGTTCACCCGGCGGGGGCTCTATCCTGAGCCCGGCGAGGGCGCCAGGCAGGTCGGCCGCGACCGATTCGTAGGGGCGTTCAAGCAACGGCAGGAGCCAGACGTAGCTGAAGTGCCGGGTCATGACAGGGGCATTCCTCTGGGTGCGGCGTGGCTTATTGCACTTGGTCGAACTGATCGGTGATTGCATACCAGTCGGCCTTCATGGCTACGCAGTAATGCTGTTGCCTGGGGGCTGCGAAGGGCGTGTCCAGGGTGGCAATGGCGATGGAAATCCACTGGCGATATTCGCCCTGGGTGTCCTGCCAGAACAACGAAGAGCCGCAGTGGCAGCAGAACTGGCGCAGCACGCCAGGGGAGGATTCGTACACCTTGAGCGCCGATCTCTGGTCGCGGATTTCCAGATTCGCACGCGGCGTACTGGCGTAGGAAGCAAAGGCCGCGCCGTGGCCCTTCTGGCACTTGTGGCAATGGCAGTGGGTGACGGCTTTCAGCGCGCCGCACACTTGGTAAGTCACCGCGCCGCACAGGCAACTGCCTTGATGCTGGTTTTGCATGGTCAGGGTTTCCGAAGTTTCAGGGCCAGCATTGCCGCGAGTGGGTGAACCCTTTATAAAACGCCGGCTGCTGATCGCAGCAGCTGCCCAGGAACCCGACCCGCAAGGAGCGACATAGTGAGTCAATCGCCTCACCCCCTCAACACCTGCATAGGGCGCGTGCGCCTGCCGGGTCTCGCCGGCCTGTTGCTGGCGCTGGCCGGCTGCGGCGCCCTGACCGATGTGCGGTCCTTTTCCACGCCCTATTCCACGCCGCCGGGTGGCGAAACCGTGCGCCTGCGGGTGATCAGCGACGGCATGGTGCGCGGTGTGCCCAGGTCCGACTGCGTGGATTTCCGCCTGCCCGGTGCCGGGGTCGTGGTGGCTGCCCGGGACGGCTACGCCAACCGTAACGGTGAAAGCCTGGGCATGGCGGCGCCGCAGACTCCCGCAGTGCCCGGTACCCGGACCGAAGTGCTGGTGCCGGCCGGGCAGCCCATGGCGTTCCACTACCTGGGCAACCAGTGCTACAACCTGTTCAGCTTCGTGCCCAAGGCAGGCATGGACTACCAGCTGGAAGCCTCGGGGATGTACAAGTGCGCGGTGATGCTCAAGCAGGCGCCGCTTGGCTCGAAGGAATATGCCGCGGCCCCGTTGAAAGACAGCAAGCTGTGCCGGGTGACGGACAACCTGTAACGCCCCGGGCCTGAACCCGGGCAGAGGAGAGAGGCACCATGCAGGCCTTGGAAAACCGCATTCCACCCCCCCTTGTCGCGGCCCTGTTCGCCGTGTTGATGGGGCTGCTTGCGCGCAGCTTGCCGGGCCTGGATCCGGGCTTGGGCACACGCCTGTTGCTGGCGCTGCCGCTGGTGATGGCCGGGCTGCTGTTTGTCCTGGCCGGAGGGCTTGCCTTTCGCCGGGCCAAGACCACGGTCAACCCGCTGAAACCTGCCAGCGCCTCGGCCCTGGTCACCTCGGGGATCTACCAGTACACACGCAACCCGATGTATGTCGGCTTTGCCCTGTGGCTGCTGGCCTGGGGGCTGTACCTGGCCTCGCCCCTGGTGCTGCTCGGCGTGCTGGGGTTCGTCCTGTACATGAACCGCTTTCAGATCTACCCCGAAGAACGGGCGCTCGGGCAGTTGTTCGGGGCTGATTTTGCGGCGTATCGCCAGCGTGTGCGGCGCTGGCTTTAGGCGGTACGGCTGTTCAAGCCGCCACTTGCGCCTGCAGTTGCAACTGGCCATCCACTTCGCGGGTCAGGCCGCTGGCAACGAACAGCGGTACCAGCAATTTGTGCAGTTGGGGGTCGACGAATTCCTTGACCGTTGCCAGGTCCAGATCGCCGCTCGCCGGCAGCTCGGCCTTGGTGAAGGACAGCCAGGCTTTCTTCAGGGCCTGCAGCACATCGCTGCCGGCGGTGGAGGCGAAGCGCCGGTTGGCCACCCGGCCGGCGAAGTTGAAGGTGTGCTGGTAGTCGTAGCCGCTCTCGTCACCCTGGCTGGCGACGCAGCGACCACAGGAGCAGGGGCCATCGGCGAAGGCCGCGCGCAGGTAACTGTTGAAATCGACGATGGGCTTGAGGGCCAGGCGCTTGTCGACTTCGAACAGGTCCCCGGTCATTTTTGCTTCACTGCTCAAGGTCATTTTCCTCACTGTCAGGCGGTGTATTTCTCAAGGGGCGCACCATACCAGCCGCATCGGCCCAGGGGTACTTTTCTGGCATTGTTCGCGGCTTGAGAGAGGGGGGACATCTGCTAGGATCCATCGGCTTTTATGGCGGGGCGACGGGCAGCACCCGGCCCCTGTGTCTTGATCTCATCGAGGAACACCCATGTCGATCTACGCAATCACCGTTCCCTGTTTTGCCCAGATGCTGCGCGCCCTGGAGGGCTTTCTCGCCAAGGGCGAAGAGCAGGCCCGGGAGCGGGGGTTCGAACCCCAGGTGCTGCTGCAGTCGCGGCTGGCACCGGACATGTATGACCTGGCGGCCCAGGTGCGTTTTGCCTGCACCCAGGCCCGGGAAGCGGTACAGCGCCTGAGCGGGCTGCCTGTGACTGCATTGCAGGCGCCGGCCGGTATGGCCGAGGCCAGGGCACTGATCGAAGACACCCTGGCGTTCCTGGCGGCGGCGGACCGCGAGCTGATCGACAGCAGTGGCCAGAGGGCCATCGCCATCGAGCTGCACAACGGTATTGCCTTCGACATGAACGGCGAGGAGTTCGCGCGCAACTGGGCGACGCCGCAGTTCTATTTCCATCTGGTCACGGCCTACAACATCCTGCGGCACAACGGTGTGCCCCTGGGCAAGGCCGATTATGCCCAGCACATGTTCGCCTACCTGCGCCAACCGCAAGAAGCCTAGCCGCGCTGGCCGCAGACTCCCCGGCCAGCGTCAGGTCAACGCCGATGGCCGCATCACCCGGCGTTCCAGGTCCTACAGCGCCGGCCGCGGCAACTGCACCCATTCCTGCACTGCCGGCCGTTGCCACTGGCGCCGGGCATAGTCCACCAGGTTCGCCGGCACCGGGTCACCGTTGAGGATCAGCCGGTTGAGCATCAGCGCCAGGTCGACATCGGCGATCGACCACTGGCCGCACAGGTAGTCGCGGCCATCCGCCAATAGCTCCTGCGCGGCCTCCACCAGGGTGTTAGCCGCCGCTTGGGCCTGGGGCGACAGCGGTTCGCCCTTGCAGCCGTAGAACACCACCAGGGTCGTGCGCTCCTGGCGGATCGGCAGCAGGTCGCTGCGCAGCCAGGCCTGGACCTGGCGGGCCTTGGCACGCTGGCGCAGGTCCTGGGGATAGACCGGGTTGTGCGGGAATAGCTGTTCCAGGTATTCAGCGATGGCCGAGGATTCGGACAGGGCAAAATCGTCCAGCACCAGGGTCGGCACGCGCTGGGTCAGGGACAGGCGGGTGTAGGCCGGCTCGCGGTTCTGCGCGGCGTCCAGGTCCAGGGGCAGCAGGTCGAAGTCGATACCCTTTTCCCGCAGCACCACGAACACGGACAGGGCATAGGGGCTGGTGAACTGGGCATCGACGTACAGGCGCGGGCGGGAAGCGGTCACGGCGGTCTCTCCAAGGGGGGAGCGCCCACGCTAGGAGATCCTGGTCGATAAATAAAATGCAGGTTTTTTATCCGTGCATTCCTCGTAGGAATACTGGCGTTTCGGCCTCCGTGCGCGATGCAGCCGTGGCGATGCGGTTCTGGAGTCGCGGGCGGGCGTCGGAGGTGGACCGGGGCGTGCAGCAGTGGCTAGCGTCGGTTATCGAGTCGGCCCACGGTGGGCCCTCCCGGGGTGCGGAAAAAACCGGCTTCAGCGTGTTGCAGTTGATCGACTGGCGTCAGCGGCGGGTGCGCCTGTGCCGCGCGAGTGGCCAGCATTGGCAGGCACATTGCCTTGATCGAGAAGGCAAAGTACTGGCCCCGGGCAGTCTGAAGTGTCGCCAAAATCACTTTATTTTCAGGTGGTTAGGTGACCGCAAAATGCGCCATGTGTTGATTACGCTGACTTCGTTTGCCCTGTTGGGCGGGGCTTCTGCGGCCCAGGCCCGGGAGCTGGCGGCCAATGACCGGTATGTCTGCAGCTGGGGGGCGGGCACTGCCGCCAGGGCCCAGGAATTGAAGTTGTCCGGGGTGTCGCTGTATGCGGCGCGGCAGAAGATCCAGACCTACAAGTTCAGCAAGGGCTGGATGCGCATGATGGCCCTGGGCATCACCGAGCAGACCTACGACAGCCCCTCGCGGATCAAGCCCGAGGCACTGCGCAAAAGCTTTAACGAGGATTGCCTGAGGTATAAGTTGGCTCGCCGCTGAGGGGGCGCAGATCTGCACCGGGTCGCAGGCCTGTAGCTGGCCCGGGCCGCCCCGGGCAGGAGCCTGAAGGGCGCGCGGCCTCCTGCGGCAGTGTCTGATCTGCCTGTTTGATCATGAATGGAACTTGTGATCATCGCGATTAAAATGAGTTTGTCTCACTAAGTGCCGAGTGCCGACAATGGCTCCCATCAAACACAGGGGAGTTGCATGTCATGGCTTTGGCCCATTCTCTAGGATTTCCGCGCATTGGCCGCGACCGTGAACTGAAGAAAGCGCAAGAGGCGTTCTGGAAGGGCGAACTCGACGAAGCCGGCCTGCGCGCCGTGGGCCGTGATCTGCGCAAGACTCACTGGGAGCTGCAGAAAAACGCCGGTATCGACCTGCTGCCCGTGGGCGATTTCGCCTGGTACGACCAGGTTCTGACCCATTCCCTGATGTTCGGCGTGATCCCCCAGCGTTTCCGTCCGCAGAATGGCCCAGCCACCCTGCAGACCCTGTTCGGCATGGCGCGTGGCGTCAGCGACGGCTGCTGCGGCGGTGCCCACGCCCAGGAAATGACCAAGTGGTTCGACACCAACTACCACTACCTGGTGCCTGAATTCGGCGCCGACCAGCAATTCCAGCTGGGCTGGGAGCAGCTCTTCGAAGAGGTCGAGGAGGCCCGGGCCCTGGGGCACGCCGTCAAGCCGCTGCTGATCGGCCCGCTGACCTACCTGTGGCTGGGCAAGGCCAAGGGCGCCGAGTTCGACAAGCTGGAGCTGTTGGACCGCCTGCTGCCGCTGTACGGTCAGATCTTCCAGCGCCTGGCGGCCCAGGGTGTGGAGTGGGTGCAGATCGACGAGCCGATCCTGGTGCTGGACTTGCCCCAGGATTGGAAAAACGCGTTCGAACGTGCCTACAACCAGATCCAGCGCGAGCCGCTGAAAAAACTCCTGGCGACCTATTTCGGTGGCCTGGAAGAGAATCTCGGCCTGGCCGCGAACCTGCCGGTGGATGGCCTGCACATCGACCTGGTGCGTGCTCCCGAGCAGTACCCGACCATCCTCGATCGCCTGCCGGCCTACAAGGTGCTGTCACTGGGCCTGGTCAATGGGCGTAACGTCTGGCGCTGCGACCTGGAAAAAGCCCTGGCCACCCTGCAGCACGCCCATGAGCGCCTGGGTGAGCGCCTGTGGGTGGCGCCTTCCTGCTCGCTGTTGCACAGCCCAGTGGACCTGGGCCGTGAAGACCAGCTGGACGCCGAGCTCAAGAGCTGGCTGGCCTTCGCCGTGCAGAAATGCCAGGAAGTGGCGGTACTGGCCCAGGCGGTGAACCAGCCGCAGGCCCAGGCGGTGCTCAAGGCACTGGCGCAGAGCCGCGCCGTACAGGCCAGCCGCGCGGCCTCGCCGCGCATCCACAAACCGGCGGTACAGGCTCGGGTGGAGGCCATCACCACCAAGGACAGCCAGCGGCGCTCAGCCTTCACCCAGCGCATCGCCAAGCAGCGCGCCGGCCTCGACCTGCCGCTGTTCCCCACCACCACCATCGGTTCGTTTCCGCAGACCGCCTCGATCCGCCTGGCGCGCCAGTCGTTCAAGCAGGGCAAGCTGAGCGTGGCCGAATACACCGAAGCCATGCACAGCGAAATCCGCCACGCGGTGCTGGTGCAGGAACGCCTGGGCCTGGACGTGCTGGTGCACGGCGAGGCCGAGCGCAACGACATGGTCGAGTATTTCGCCGAGCAGTTGGACGGCTATGTGTTCACTCGTTTCGGCTGGGTGCAGAGTTACGGTTCCCGGTGCGTCAAGCCGGCGGTGATCTTCGGTGACCTGAGCCGCCCCAAATCCATGACCGTGGAATGGATCCGCTACGCCCAGGGCCTGACCGACAAGGTGATGAAGGGCATGCTCACCGGCCCGGTGACCATGCTGATGTGGTCTTTTCCGCGCGAAGATGTGAGCCGCGAAGTACAGGCCCGGCAACTGGCCCTGGCGATCCGCGACGAAGTGCTGGACCTGGAAGCCGCCGGCATCAGGATCGTGCAGATCGACGAAGCCGCGTTCCGTGAAGGCTTGCCGCTGCGCCGGGCGCAGTGGCAGCACTACCTGGACTGGGCCACCGAAGTGTTCCGCCTGTGCGCCTCTGGCGTGCGTGATGAAACCCAGATCCACACCCACATGTGCTACAGCGAATTCAACGATGTGATCGAGTCCATCGCCGCCATGGATGCGGACGTCATCACCATCGAGACCTCGCGTTCGGACATGGAACTGCTGGACGCCTTCAAAGCCTTCGCCTACCCGAACGAGATCGGCCCGGGCGTCTATGACATCCACTCGCCACGGGTGCCGGATGCCTCGGAAATGGCCAACCTGCTGCGCAAGGCCGCCCAGCGCATTCCTGCCGAGCGCCTGTGGGTCAACCCGGACTGCGGCCTGAAGACCCGCGGCTGGCCGGAAACCGAAGCAGCCCTGGTGCACATGGTCACCGCGGCCCGTCAGTTGCGTAAAGAACTGGCCTGATCGGTCAACCCCGCCACCGGAGCACGTCGGCGTGCTCCGGTTTTCTGCTTCCAGCATGGCATCGGGGGCAAGTGGTGCGAGGGCGAGCAAGCAGGTAGCGGAGGCCGGCGCGGCGCATCTGATCCGTATTTTTCTTGCGCATCTGCGTCTGTTATCAGAACAGCCATGGTTTGAAAATGGCGCGCCCGGCCGGCTTTACGGCTGGAGACCGGGCCCGCTGCACCGCATACCTACTGTTCAGGAGGCCTGATGACTAAGATGGCGTTTTTCTTGTTTGGATTTTTAGCCTTGACCATCGCGCTCGGTGCGCTCGCGACTATCTCTCCGACCTGACCCCCGAGCCCTTTGCGGCTCTTGCTTCATATCCCCGCGCAATCAGTGGCAGCCCGGCAAGCGCTGCCACTGCCTTGTACTTATTTGGAACACTTTCGTGCCCCGACCACGCAGAGGATCACCGCCACGGTGACCCCGAGCATGCGCAGGCTGACGTGCTCGTGGAGCAGGCCGGCGGCCAGGGCCAGGCCGAAAAAGGGTTGCAGCAACTGCAACTGGCCGACGGCGGCGATCCCGCCCTGGGCCAGCCCGCGGTACCAGAAG
Source organism: Pseudomonas sp. BIGb0176 (assembly GCF_024810175.1). Classification (NCBI taxonomy): domain Bacteria; kingdom Pseudomonadati; phylum Pseudomonadota; class Gammaproteobacteria; order Pseudomonadales; family Pseudomonadaceae; genus Pseudomonas; species Pseudomonas sp. BIGb0176. The sequence continues at coordinate 2,086,673 of NZ_JANUEC010000001.1, read as the reverse complement.
ACAAAACCGATCAGCATGCTGAACAGCGATACGTAGCCCAGGCTGACCCAGGCCGGCAGGCTGATGCCACTAAAGGAGGCGGGCATGCTGAACAGGGTCAGTGCGGCCATCAGTGGCAGCGACAGCACCAGGGCCCAGGAGATCACCTGCCAGCCGCCCAGGGTGCGCGACAGCTTGGCGCCTTCGGCATAACCCAGGCCGCATACCAGCACGGCCAGGAGCATGAGCAGGTCACCCTCGGGCGAAGCCGTGAGGCCCTGGGACAGGGCATAGCCCACCACCAACAGGCTGCCGAGCACCGAGAACAGCCAGAACACAGGGCGCGGCCGCTCGCCGCCGCGCAGCACGCCGAACACCGCGGTGGCCAGGGGCAACAGGCCAAGGAACACAATGGAATGGGCCGAGGTCACGTACTGCAGGGCCAGGGCCGTGAGCAGCGGAAAGCCCAGCACCACGCCCAGGGCAACGATGGTCAGGGGCAGGAGCTGAGCGCGGCTCGGACGGCGCTGCTTGAACAGCAGCAGGATGCACAACGCCAGGAGCCCGGCGATGGTGGCCCGGGCCACGGTGAGGAATAGCGGGTCGAACTCCAGCACCGCGACCCGGGTGGCCGGCAGTGAGCCGCTGAAGATCAGCACGCCGATAAAGCCGTTGAGCCAGCCACTGGCGGTTTTTTCCAGGGCTGGGGATTGCAGGGTCGATGTCCGTTCCATTCGGGGAGTGCTCAAGAAGTGGGGGCCGCAGCGGCGGGGCTTGTGTCGAGCCCATCCTAGGATTGAAAATCAGCACAATCAAAAAATTGTCATGGATACAGCGCCTATGGCCCGTGCCCGCTACAAACAACTGGTGGACACCTTTGCCGCCGATATCCGTACCGGCATCCTTGCCCCCGGCACCCGCCTGCCCACCCATCGCGAGCTGGCGGCGCGGGAAGGGCTGGCCCTGGTCACTGCATCGCGGGTCTATGCCGAGCTGGAAGCCATGGGCCTGGTCAGCGGTGAAACCGGGCGTGGGACCTATGTCCGGGAAACCGCCTTGCCGCCAGGGCAGGGCGTGGACCAGCCCACCACGGCACCGGGCACCCTGGACCTGAACTTCAACTACCCGGCGTTGCCCGGCCAGGCCGAACTGCTGCGTAGCGCCTTGCGCCAGTTGGCGGCGACCGGCGACCTGGAAGCCTTGCTGCGCTACCAGCCCCACGCCGGGCGCAGTCATGAGCGGGCCACGGTGGCGCGCTACCTGGCAGGCCATGGGCTGGTGGTGGAGGGCGAGCAGGTGCTGCTGGTCAGCGGCGCCCAGCACGGCCTGTCGACCACCCTGATGGCGTTGCTCAGGCCCGGTGATGTGGTGGCGGTGGATGCCTTGACCTACCCCGGGTTCAAGGTGGTGGCCGAGGCCCACGGGCTGGAACTGCTGGCCATTCCCCTGAGCGAGCAGGGGCCGGACCTGGAGGCCTTCGAGCGCTTGTGCCAACGGCGGCAGGTGCGCGCGGTATACGCCATGCCGACCCTGCACAACCCCATGGGCTGGGTGCTGGATCTGGCCTGGCGCCAGCGCCTGGTGGCGATTGCCCGGGCCCACGGGCTGCTGATCATCGAAGACGCCGCCTACGCCTTCCTGGCCCTGGATCCTCCCGCGCCGCTGGCTGCCCTGGCACCAGAGATCACGGTCTACATCTCGGGGTTCTCGAAGAATGTGGCCACCGGCCTGCGGGTCGGTTATGTGGTGGCGCCACCGGCCTGGGTGGCGCTGATCGAGCGTGCGATCCGCACCAGCACCTGGAACACTCCGGGGGTGATGACCGCCATGGCCTGTGCCTGGATCGAGGACGGCACGGTGGCGCGCCTGGAGCACCAGAAGCGCGAGGATGCCCAGGCCCGCCAGGCCCTGGCCCGGGAAGCCCTGGCCGGGCTGGCCTATGTCAGCCATCCGAACTCCTACTTCCTCTGGCTGCCCTTGCCCGAGGAAGTCCGGGCCGATCAGGTGGCCATGGCGCTGCTGCGGGAGAAGGTCTCGGTGTCCACCGCCGAGCCCTTTGTCGGCGCCGGCCCGGTGCCCCACGCCATTCGCCTGGCGTTGGGCTCGGTGGCCATGGCCGATCTGGGCGTGGCGCTAGCCAGGGTCCGGCAGGTGATCGGCCGCTACGCCTTCTGAAGCGGCAAGCGTCAAAGCTTGAACTGGGTCACCAGGGCATTGAGGTCCACCGCCAGGCGTGACAGCTCCTGGCTGGCGGCATTGCTCTGGTTGGCCCCGGCCGAGGTCTGGGTCGACAGGTCGCGGATATTGATCAGGTTGCGGTCTACCTCGCGGGCGACCTGGGCCTGTTCCTCGCTGGCGCTGGCGATCACCAGGTTGCGCTCGTTGATGGTGGTGATGGCCTGGGTGATCTGGTCCAGGGCCAGCCCCGAAGCGCGGGCGGCTTCCAGGGTCAGGTGGGCGCGCTCGTTGCTGTTGCGCATGGCACTGACCGCACCTTCGGTGCCTTCCTCGATGGTGTTGATCATGCTTTCGATTTCCTGGGTCGACTGCTGGGTGCGATGGGCCAGGGCCCGCACTTCGTCGGCGACCACGGCGAAGCCGCGTCCGGCGTCCCCGGCCCGCGCGGCCTCGATGGCGGCATTGAGCGCCAGCAGGTTGGTCTGTTCGGCAATCGAGCGGATCACTTCCAGCACCTGGCCGATATTGCGCACGTCCACCGCCAGGTTTTCCACCCGCTGGCAGGTCTGGGTCACGTCTTCGGCCAGTTGGCCGATGGAGTCGACGGTGTGCTGTACCTGCTCGCGGCCGTGATGGGCCGTGCGGTCGGTTTCCTGGGAGGCTTCGGAGGTGCTCACCGCATTGCGCGCCACTTCCTCCACGGCGACGGTCATTTCATTGACCGCGGTGGCCGCCTGCTCCACTTCATTGCTTTGCTGGTGCAGGGTCTGGCTGGAATGCTCGGTGACCGCGTGCAGTTCCTCGGCGGCGGAGGCCAGCTGGTTGGACGAATCGGCGATCCGCTGCAGGGTGCCGCGCAGGCTGGCCTGCATGGTCTGCAGGGCGTGCAGCAGGCGCGCCGGTTCGTCCTTGCCGCTGACTGCGATGCTCTGGCCGAGATCACCGCGGGCGATGGTTTCCGCTACCTCCACGGCCTGGCCCAGGGGGCGCACGATGCTGCGGGTCAGGAACAGGGCCAGGACCACGGTCAGGGCCACCACGACCAGCATGATCAGCAGGACCATGCCCACCGCACCTTTGAACACCTGGTTGCTTTGCGCCGCCGCGGCGATACCGCCCCGGGTGTTGACGTCGATGATGGTCAGCAATTCCTTGAGCATGGCGTCGGCATTGGCCAGGAACGGGCCGCCGTCGACGATGTCGATCGCCGCTTCCTTTTGGCCCTGGCGCATCAGGTCGGTGATCCGGTGCTGGTCCTTGAGGTACAGCGCCTCGGCTTCGACAAAACGCTCGTAGGCGGCGCGTTCGTCGTCGACGTTGATCAGTTTTTCATAGGCCTGCTGTTGCCGATCCTGCTGTTGCTCCAGTTCGTTGAGGCGCGACAGCAAGGCCTGCACGTCACCGCTGTCGCGCACCACCAGCATGCGCAGGGTCAGGGTTCGGATCTGGGTGCTGGTCAGGGCCAGGGCATTGGCGGCAACGATGGATGGCTGCCAGTTCTGGTCGACCTCAAGGGATTGCTGGTTCATGCGTTGCATTTCCAGCAGGGAGAAACCTCCCAGGGCCAGGGCCAGCAGGGCGATCAGGGCGAAGCTGAACCCTGCGCGGCGGGAAATGTTCATCGTTCTCAAGAGCATGACTGTGTTCCTTGTGGCGGCAAAAAGTACAACCGGCGAGGCGAGTCGCGGTTTGCATCGGTGCGGTGCGCGGTGGGGCCAGGCCCCACGGCACCGTCGGCTTTTTGCACACAAGGCAGGCGGCAGGCGCATCTGATCGGCGCCTTTGTCCAGTGCTTTCCAGGATCGACAGGTTGCACGGCCTGCCTGGAAAACCCGCCAATGATAGCACGGTGACATCTGTCGCGGGCGCCTGGCCCGCGGCTTTCACCGGCCTTCGGTCTGGAGAAAGCCCTGGATGGAGCGGGCGCTGGTGGCCGGGTCGACCTGCATGAAGCAGTGCTGGCCATCGATCACCTGAGTGCTCAGGTGCCGGTTGATGGCCGCCCAGCGCTTGATCGAGCGAGCCACGTAGGGGTAGCTGTCGCGGCCATGGATCACCAGGCTTGGGGTCTTCACCTGGCGCAGCGAGCGCCACAGGCGGCGGGGAAAGGAGCTGTAGATATCCACTTCGCGCTCGGGGGCGCATTTGAGGGCCACGCCTTGTTCGTCGTCCTTCAGGCCGTGTTCGACATAGGCGGCCAGGGCCGCGTCGCTCCAGCCCTTGAAGATGCCCCGGTTGGCCAGCGCGGCCTTGGCGGCGGCGCGGTCCGGCCAGCGCCGGCGGCGGGCGGCGGCCTTGCGCGCGAGGCTGTGGCGGCGGTTCAGGCCCAGGGCCGACAGCACGCCCAGGGAACCGATCATGGAGGGGGTGAAGATCACCGGGTCCAGCATCACCGCCTTGCGAAACAGTTGCGGGCGTTCGGCGACGATCAGGCAGGTGAGCACCCCGCCAAAACTGTGGCCCAACGCATAGCGCGGTACCTCGCCATAGACATCGAGCCCGGCTTCGAAGGCCTCGGCTGCCAGTTCGGCGGTGCGGTTCCAGCCCAGGAACGGGCCGCCATGGTCGGTATCGCCGTGGCCCTGGACGTCACTGAGCCACAGGTCGAAGGACTCGGCCAGCAGCGCCAGCATCGGCTGATAGGCCATGGAGCAGAAACCGTTGCCGTGCAGGAAGTGCAGCAGCGGCTTGCCCGAAGGCGCGGAGCGCAGGCCGCGCAGGGTGAAGCCTTCGGGACAGGGGTACGACCAGGGAAGCAACTGCATGGGGCCTCGGGGCAAACGCTGAATACAGCCGGGCATTGTCGATGGCCCGGCCCTTGAGTCAAGGGCCGATCCTGACCGAGTCCAGCACTACCCGGTCTTGAGCTGGCGAAACGACAGGCTGATGCGCTCGCCGGCGTCCGGCGCCTTGGGGATCGCGTGCAGCCAGTGTTTCTGCAGTTCGTCCGACATGTGCAGCAGCGAGCCGCTGGCCAGGCTGTAGTCGAAGGTGGCGCCGCTTTCCTTGTGGCGAAAGACCATGGCCCGGGCGTGGCCCAGGGAGACGATCACCACCCCGGTGCCTGTCACCAACTGTTCATTGGCGTCGGAATGAAAGCCCATGGAGGATTGGCCGTCGGGGTAGCAGTTGAGCAGGCAGTTGTTGGGGCGAAAGCCCAGCAGTTGCTCGATGGGCCCGCACAACTGCTCCAGCGCTTCGGGCATCGGCACGGCGGGGTAGGTGATCTGCGAGTAGTCGTAGGGCGCGCCGAAACTGGCGGTCTTGCGCGCACGCATGCGCTCGTCCCACAGCACGGAGTCCTTGAGGTGGTTGAACAGCCGATGCGGGTCGGCGATGAAGTCGGGGAAAAAGTCGATTTCGGGTGGAGTCATGGGAGTACTGCCTGTCGTGAAGGACAGCGCCTGCGGGGGGCAGGGCGTGATCCTTATCGGTCCTTGATGGGGGCCTGGAGTGTGCCGCCTGCCACCGACTGGATAAACTGTGCGGCCTTTTGCCCCAGGTCCGCCTGGGAAGCGCGGATCAGCAGGACCAGGGGCGCCAGGGACAGTGGCTCGATGTCCAGCCGTTGCTGGCTGGAATTGCGCAGTATCAGGGTCAGCTCGGTCCACTGGTCATCGTCGGTGGTCCGGCTGTCGCCATCGGAATCCACATTGCAGCCAGCGCCCCACAGGTGTTCGGCCATCCGGTAGAACGCCGGGCGTGGTCCGGGCTGTTGCAGAAGCAGGGCATGTGGCGAAGGCATGGCGTGGAGCTCGGGCGAGGTGGCGTTCCAGGTCGGTAACGGTATCTCGCCGCCGGCGTGCGGCGCAACTGCGAAGAGGGCAGGCGCCGAGCATCCGGCCGGCTTGCTCAGCCGCCGTTGGCGCTGAGGATGCTCGCCACCTGGCGTGGCTGGCAGTTGAGGTAGGGCGAGGTTTTCAACCAGCGCTGGTCCGGGTACCAGGAGAACATGAACTGGCCATCCTTGAGCTTGTCTATCACCTGGCGCGCTACTTGCGGGCGCACCGCGGGGCAGCCCTGGCTACGGCCGATGCGGCCCTGGCGCTGGCTCCACAAGGGGTTCACGTAGTCGGCGGCATGGATCACGATGTCGCGGTCCCGGGCCCGGTCGTTGAAGCCCGGTTCCAGGCCGTCCATGCGCAGCGAGTAGCCATGGCTGCCTTCGTAGCTTTCCTGGGTGCGGAACAGGCCCAGGCTGGATTGGTAGCTGCCCAGGCGATTGGAGAACTGGGTAGCGAAGTTTTCCCCGGATTTCTGCCCGTGGGCCACCAGGTCGCGCAGCACCAGTTTTTTGGTCCGCAGGTCGAAGATCCACAGGCGCCGTTCGGTGGAGGGCTGCGAGTAGTCGATCACCGCCAGGTGGCGGGCTTGTCGGGCGCCGCTGTCTACCGCGCATTGCATGGCGTTCAGGGCACTTTTCAGGGCCTGGGGATTGAGTTGCGGGGCGGCGTGGGCGAGGCTGGCGTACAGCGTGGGGCTGGCGACGGGCTGGACTTTGCTGGCGGCGAAGGACGAAATGGAAAAGGCGCCCAGGGCAATGGCCACCAGGCAGAACCGGCACGAGAAATTCAACATGTATAGAGCGTCCCCATGGTCACTTTGGCTCCTGACGTCCTGTCGTTCCCCCGGCAGTCTGGTCTATATGTTTAATGCCCAGGCCCGATTGTTTTCCGCATCTGCCGTAATGGTTGGCCGCCCGTTGGGCGCCCACGGATTGGAGTAAAGCAGTTGTTCAAAAAACCCGCATGTTACTTGACCCTGTGCCTGCTCGCTGCGCCATTGGTCGCGCTGGCCGATGAGCTGCCACAGCTGTCGGCGAGCCCGATGCAAACGGCGCTGACGCAACTGGCCGTGGCCTGCCCGGCCCTGGCGCCGCGGCTCAATACCCCGGCCCAGCAGCTGTTGCAGGGCTTCTACCAGCAACAGGGCGAACAGCAGGTGTGGTCCGTGGCGGGCCGCCTGGCCAGCTTGCAGGCGCAGTTGGCGCAACTGGTGGACGACGGGCTGGACCCGGGCCACTACCGCCTGCCGCAGGCGAGCCCGGCGGGAGATGGCCTGTGCAGCGATATCGATATCACCCATCAGTACCTGCAAGCCCTGCAGGACCTGCATTACGGTCGCCTGGCGCAAAGCCGCTTCGAGCCTATGTGGCGGGCCCAGCCGCTGCCGGACGATCGCCAGAGCGCGCTGCTGGCGATTGCCGTGCCGGGCATCGCCCACATCGCCACGGCCTTCGAGCAGGCGCGCCCCAGCCTCGCGCAATACCGCAACCTGCGCCAGGCCTATGCCCATGAGCGCCAGCAACCCTTGCCCCAGTGGCAGGCCGTGGCCGGCGGCCCGTTGCTGCGCCCGGACATGCAGGACAAGCGGGTGCCGGACCTGGCCCTGCGCCTGTACCACGGCGGCTACCTGCAAAGCCCGGAGGTCAACCCGGACAACGCCTACAGCGGCGAGCTGGTCAGCGCGGTGAAGAACTTCCAGCTTGGCCATTCGCTGCAGGCCGACGGAGTGGTCGGCGCGGGTACCCTGAAAGAGATGAACATCAGCCCGGCCGAGCGCCGCGAACAGCTGCGCATCAACCTCGAACGCCTGCGCTGGCTGGCCCAGGATTACGAGCCGAACCTGGTGCTGGTGAACGTCGCCGCCGCCCAGCTGACCTTCTATCAGCACGACGCGGTGGTCTGGCAGACCCGCACCCAGGTCGGCCGCGCGGAGCGCCAGACGCCCTTGCTCAAATCCCAGGTCACCCGGCTGACCCTGAACCCCACCTGGACCGTGCCGCCGACCATCCTCAAGGAAGACAAGCTGCCGGAAATCCGCCGCGACCAGGGTTTCCTCAACCGCCAGAACCTGCAGGTGCTGGATGCCAACGGCCAGCCCCTGGCGGCCGAGGACATCGACTGGGACCGCCCCGGCAACATCCTCCTGCGCCAGGGCGCCGGCCCGCGCAACCCCTTGGGGCGCATCGCCATCCGCTTCCCCAACCCGTTCTCGGTGTACCTGCACGACACCCCGAGCCAGGCGCTGTTCAGCAAGGGGCCGCGGGCCTTCAGCTCCGGCTGCGTGCGGGTCGAGCAGGCCCTGCAACTGCGCGACTGGCTGCTCAGCCCGGCGGAGCGGTTGCGCACCAACGAGCTGTTGGCCACCGGCCTGACCCACGAGTTCCGCCTGGCCAAGCCGGTGCCGATCCTGCTCAGCTACTGGACGGTGCAGGCCGACAGCCACGGGCAACTGCTGTATGCCCCGGACATCTACGGGCATGATCAGGTGCTGTCGACTGCGCTGGGCAGCAAGATCTGATGTGGCTGTGTGGGTGAAGGCAAACCCTGGCCAGGGAGCTTGCTCCCTGGGGGGCGTAGCCGCCCCGAGGCCTTCATGGCGCTCTAGCGGACGCAGGCTCTCTCGCCACCGTCGCCTTAGCGCGAGCAGAAAAAACGCCGCGGTGCCTGGATGGGCGTCGCGGCGTTTTCCATAGCAGGTTTCAAGGCTGCACAGGCGCCAGCCGGTCGTAGATCACATCCAGGGCCGGGCCCAGGTCGCCGTCGCCCTGGGCCACGGCCCTGATGCCCTGGGGTACCGGCAATGACGGATCGCCATGCATCCCGAACGGCGGCGGCAAGCTTGCCACCTTTGCCGGACGCTCATAGATCACCCGGCCTTCCTTGACGGTCTTGAGCACTTGGATCTCGCTCAGGGTCTCGGGTTTGACGGTCAGCGGGTTGGCCGAGAGCACCGCGAAATCCGCCAGCTTGCCCGGGGTGATGGAGCCTTTGCGGTCTTCTTCGAAATGCTGGTAGGCCGACCACAGGGTCATGGCCTTCAGCGCCTGCAAGGGCGTCACCCGCTGGTCCGGGCCGAGTACGTAGGCGCTGCGGGTGGTGCGGTTGACCGTGGCTGCCAGCACTCGCATGGAGTCCGGCAGGGCCACCGGTGCATCGTGGTGGGTGGTGAATTTCATCCCGGCCTGGAGCACCCACTGGGTCGGCGAGATGTTTTCCGCGCGTTCGGGCCCCAGCACCGACTGGCGATGCCAGTCGCCCCAGTAGTAGGTGTGCATGGGGAACAGGGAAGGGAAGATCTTCAGTTGCTTGAGTTCGGCCACCTGGTCCTTGCGCAGGGTCTGGCCGTGGATCATTACCGGCCGCACATCGACCCCGGGGTAGGCCTGTTCCGCGGCACGCATGGAACCGAGCAACTGGTCGATGGCGCGGTCGCCGTTGGTGTGGGAAAGGATCTGCCAGCGGTTGGCCAGGGCCTCTTTATAGATGGCCAGGGCGTCGGCGTCCTTGACCACGCCGTAGCCGGCATAGCTGGCGTCCTGGCCCTGGGGCGGCTTGAAGTAGGGCTGGCTCAGCCAGGCCGTCTTGCCCTGGGGCGAGCCGTCCAGGGTCAGCTTGACCCCACCGATGCGAAAGTGCTGGTTGTACACCACCGGCTGGTTGCTCGGGTGATACCAGGGGGCGACCATCAGTTGCTTGACGCCGGGGGTGAGGATATCCGGGTAGGAGACGATGTCCGCCAGCAACTTTCCATCGCCCGCGGCCTTGATCGCGGTCTTGACCTGGTCCGGGGAAGAGCGGCCGTCCTGGATCGTGGTGTAGCCATAGCTGACATACAGCTTCTGCCCGGCGCTGAGCATGTCCACCGCCTGGTCGGCGGTGAGCTTGGGGAAGATCTTGATCAGGGCGTTGAAGAAGGCGTTTTCCTCCAGCACTCCGTTGGGTTCCTGGCTGCCGTCGACGCGGCGGATCACCCCGCCTTCCGGGTTGGGGGTCGACGCGTCGATCCCCGCCAGTTCCAGCGCCTTGCTGTTGAGCACCCCCAGGTGCGAGGACTGGTGGACGATGGCGATGGGCAGGTCGCGGGTCACGGTGTCCAGATCGGCCTTGGTGGGGTGGCGCTGTTCCTGCAACTGGGAATCGTCATAGCCAAAGCCGAACAGCACGCCGAACTGCTTGGGGATCGGCGACTGCTGTTCAAAGCGGCGCAGGGTTTCCTGGAGCCCGGGGATGCTGTTGTTGGTTCCATCCGGTGGCGGCAGCAGGTTGGCGCTGGCAGCCTGGAAACCCACCATCGACACATGGCCGTGGGGGTCGACGAAGCCCGGTAGCAGGGTCGCGCCCTTGAGGTCGAGCATCTGTGTGGCCGGGCCCTTGTTCTTGAGTACCTGTTGCCGGTCACCCACGGCGAGGATCTTGCCGTCCTTCACCGCCACTGCCTGGGCCTTGGGGTGCTGGTCATCGATGGTGATGATCGGGCCGTTGAACCAGATGGCGTCGGCCACCGGCGGCGTGGCCGCCAGGGCGCTGGCACTGGCGAGCTGGAGCGCTGCCACGAGCAGCGCGAAGGAGGTCTTTTGCATGTGCGTTCTTCCTTGAAGCGGGCAGGAGCGCACTAGCCTAGCCGCAAAGCGCCGCCGCGGGCGAGTGGCTTGAGGTATGGTGTGCGGCCTTTTAGCTGCGACTCAAGGCTTGTCATGCCATTCAACAAACGCCAGCAGGCGGCCGCGGAGCGCCTGCTGGCCGCCACCCTGACCGAAGCCTGCGAAGCCGCCAAGGCCGAAATCGTCGGTTTTTCCTGGCTGACCCACGAAGTGGACTACGCCGCCTTCGCGGCGAGCCTGGTGGTGGTCTGGGTCTTCGACACCCAGGCCCACAAGGAGCAGGCCCTGACGGCCGGGCAGGGCGCGCGGATGCTCGAACTGACGGCCCGGGCCCTGGAAGAGGCCGATGTTCACCTCGACGCCCTGGAAGCCCGTGTGTTCTTCGACAGCGAAGAGCAATGCCGGCGGATCAATGGTGGCGATTGGGCGCAACGCCTGAAGCGCCTGCGCCCGGGCCGGGGTTGAGCCATGGCCAAGGAAATCGACAACCCCTGCATCGCCCTGTGCCAGCTCAGTGGCGACCTGTGCCTGAGTTGCGGGCGCAGCAAGGACGACATCCGCAAATGGAAGCGCATGAAGCGCCCGGAAAAAATGGCCGCCGTGCAGCGGGCCGGCATCCGGCTCAAGGCCTTGCAGAAAAAGAAGGGCTGATCAGGTATCGCTCTGGAATTGGCCGGCGCCCAGGCGCCGCACGCTCAGCCAGAAGTCTTCCCCAGGTTCGTACTCGGCCAGAGACAGGCGGTGCACCTGTCCCTGCTCGTCCTCCACCGTCAGGCTGGTCTCCCAGTCGAAACCCGGGTTCTGGGAAATGGTGTAGGACGGGTAAGGGCTGTTGATCTCGAAATGAATCGAGTAGACCTCCAGTGGCGGGCACGACAGCAGGCCTTGTGCGTACAGCTGCCAGACCTTGCGCATGCCGGGCACGCACAGGCGCTCGGCAAAGGCCAGGGCCTGGGGGATGTCGTCCCAGGCGGCCTGCACCCCTTGCTGCGCGGTCGCGAGCCGGCGCTGGGGCGGTTCGTTGCTGGGGTGCTGGACGTAGACCAGGCGGCTGCCGAACTGCAATTCGCATTGCAGCACGCCGGCAGTGGTTTCCCAGTGGCCCAGCAGCGATTCCTTGAGCAGGTCTATTTGCATCGCGCCTGAGGGCTCAGGCCGTTTGCCGGCGCATGGCCAGGATGGTGGTGCCGAAGAAGATAAAGGTGGAACCCACCACCCGGTTGACCCACTTGGACAGGGCCGGCCGGGTCAGCACGCCCTTGGCCCGGGAGGCCAGCACCGCGTAGACGCTGAGGGAGGTCAGGGACAGCGCCATGAAGATCAGGGTCAGGATGAAGAACTGCGGCAGCAGCGCGGCGTGCTGGTCGATGAACTGGGGGAACAGGGCGGTGAAGAAGATGGTCGCCTTGGGGTTGGTGGCGGCGGTCAGGAAGGCCGACTTGAACAGCTTCAGGCGCGGCGGCTTGCCGACCTTGGTGCTGTCTGCGCTGGCTTCGCTCAGCAGTTGGCTCTTGCTGAACAGCTGCTTGGCACCCAGGTAGAACAGGTAGCCGGCACCGACGATCTTCACCGCGTTGAAAATCCATTCGGAACTGGCGATCAGTGCCCCGAGGCCGAGCATGGCCGCGGCAGACATGCAGAACAGCCCGCTGACATTGCCCAACGATGACCAGATAGTGGACTTGGCGCCGTAGGCCACGCTGTTGTGCAGCGCCACCAGGGTAGCGGGGCCGGGGCTGGCGATGGCGATGGCTGCCACCAGGGTGTAGGTCAGTATCGAGTGAGCATCCATGGTCCGGACTCGTCTTGCAGAAAAAGGGGGCTTGATTCTATCGGGGCCAGGGCGAGCTGTATGCCAGAAATTGACGGCTTTATCGAAGGGCGCGAGCGGCGCAGGCCACCGCCTTCGAGGCGCATCGGTGCCCATTGTCAACCATTGCTGCAATCGATAGTTATCATCAAAAAGTGCAGGTTCCGTTTTTCCGGCAAAGGAGGAAGATAGCGCTTACACCGTGCTTGCTGCAGAAGGAAACACCCGATGAGAATCTCGACTCTAGTGACCCTCGTGGTGCTTTTGATCGCGGGAACCGGGGCTTCTGCGGCCACCCTCGCCACTGACGACGCCTCCTGCCACTTCCTGCCCATGGCCGACAGCAGCACCGACCTGCAGCACGCGCAGTCGGTAGGCGTGCTGTACAGCGAAAACACCATCAGCACCCTGCAATACCTGGAGCACTACCATGCGGTAGCGCTCAACGGGGCGAAGAATGCCGGCCTCGATCCGCGCATCAGCCAAGCCTTCGTCAACAGCTCGGACCCGAAACGGGCAATCGACTGGCTGATGGCTTCGCTGCAGAAGCATTTCGGTTCGGTGACCGTCTATGACAGCCTTGACGCGGTGGTCCAGGCCCACCCCGATGTGGTGGTGATGCTCGATACCTACAACCAGCTGGTGACCAAGCGCAACAGCAAGGTCGAGGCGCGCTTCATCGCCAAGTTCTATGACGCCAACCTGCAGTACATCGGCCAGGCAGCCGGGATCCAGGCCAAGGAACTGCCGTCGGTCTGGGTACGGGGCAAGGCGGCGCCGGAGATCGCTGCGCAGATCAACCAGCAGACCGAGTTGCAGGTCGATGCCCTGAAGCAGTTCGACGCATCGCTCAAGGCCCTGGTGAGCCAGGGCGAAGCGGGGCAGATGGCGGCCAACAAATGAATTGCAGGCAGGCCTGATGAAAAAAAGCCCCGAATGTTCGGGGCTTTTGCTTTGTGCCTGGCCGGGGGCAGCCTGTGGCGCGGTGCCTAGGCCGAGGCCAGAACCCCCGCGACCAGCAGCGCTATGCCCAGGTACCAGCCCCAGAGAAAGGGCCGGGCTTGCGGGTCTTTCCTGGCGTAGACGTACACATAGAAGGGAATGAACAGGCTGAGGATGGCATTGCCCAAAGAATTCTTCAGGGCCACGCAGAAAATCGCGAACTGCATCGCCACCGTAAGTGCCAGCCCTGACAGGATCAGGAACATAACCATTGAATCGTCTCGCTATCGAATGAAAGTCGGTCACCCCCTCTGGTGCGTCGCGGCCCGGATGCGGGCAGCGGCGCGCCAGAGGGAGCGGTGTGACGGGTTATCGACACGGCGGTGCAAAGCAATAGGCAAGGGTGCCGTCATCGACCCTTCATTCACTTGCGAGCGTTCACTGCTGGTGCCAGGCCGGGTTTCAGGCGCCGCTGCCCAGGGACGCCATGTCGATCACGAAGCGGTAGCGCACATCGGCCCGTTCCATGCGTTCGAAGGCCTGGTTGATGTCCTGCATGGCGATCATTTCGCAGTCCGGGAGGATGTTCTTGCGCGCGCAGAAGTCGAGCATTTCCTGGGTCTGGGCGATGCCGCCGATGGGTGAACCGGCCAGCCGGCGCCGGCCCAGGAGCATGGGCAGGGTCAGTTGTTCGTCGATCGGCCCGACCTGGCCGACGATCACCAGGGTGCAGTCGATGTCCAGCAGGGGCATGTAGGGCGAGACGTCGTGGCGCACCGGAATGGTGTCGATGATCAGGTCGAAGCTCGACTGGGCGCGGGCCATGGCCTGCGGGTCGCTGGACACCAGCAGTGCATCGGCGCCCAGGGCCAGGGCGTCGGCGCGCTTGTCGGCGCTGCGGCTCAGGACCGTGACCTTGGCTCCCATGCCCACCGCCAGCTTGACCGCCATGTGCCCCAGGCCACCGAGGCCGATGACCCCGACCCGGCTGCCGGGCCCGACATTCCAGGTGCGCAGCGGCGAATAGGTGGTGATGCCGGCGCATAGCAGCGGCGCGGCCTTGGCCAGGTCCAGGCCTTCGGGCACCCGCAGGACGAATTCTTCGCGCACCACCAGGTGCTTGGAGTAGCCGCCGTAGGTCACCTCGCGGGTGATGCGGTCCAGGCCGTTGTAGGTCTGGGTATTGTGCTCGCGGCACATCTGTTCTTCGCCCTTGCGGCACTGGTCGCACACCTGGCAGGAGTCCACCATGCAGCCGACGGCGACGCTGTCGCCGACCTTGTACTGCTTGACCTCGGGGCCGACGGCGGTGACCCGGCCGACGATCTCGTGGCCCGGGACCATGGGGTAGCGGCTGGCGCCCCAGTCGTTGCGCGCCTGGTGCAGGTCGGAGTGGCAGACCCCGCAATAGAGGATTTCCATCGCCACATCGTTGGCGCGCAGGGCGCGACGCTGGAAGGTGAAAGGCGCCAGGGGAACCCCGGCGGACTGCGCTGCGTAACCGAAGGTTTGCATGATCAGCGTTCCTGTGTGAGGGAGAGCGAATGATCCGAAGGCAGGGCTACAAGCATAGAAGCCCCGGGCGCACCGTGAGGACGGCCGACCGATGGTTGTGCGGGCCAACCGGCCGCGCACCGCGCAGGCCGGGGTGAGTGAGTGTCGCTCCTTCGTTGTCCTGGGGGCCTGGTTGCTGCTTCAGGGTGTAGCAGCCACGCCCAGGCACTGGGCTCAGGGCGCGCCGAACATCGCGGTCCAGTAAATGCCGGCATCGCTTTTCGGGTCCACCGCGTAGGCCGCGCCCAGCTCGCTGTAGGCCGGGTTCATCAGGTTGGCGCAATGCCCGGGGCTGGCCAGCCAGCCGTCCACCACCTTGCGCACCGTGTCCTGGCCGGCGGCGATATTCTCGCCCACCTGCTGGCCGGCATAGCCTGCCAGTTCCGCGCGGTCACCCGGGGTGCGGCCGTCATGGTCCTTGTGGTCGAAGTAGTTCTGGTTGGCCATGGCCCGGCTGTGTTCCTCGGCGGTGGTGCCCAGGGTGGCGTTCCAGGCCAGGGGCGCGGTGGCGGCAAAACCCTGGCCACCGCATTGCCGGGGCTGGCCGCGGGCACTGTTGATCTGCGCGAGCAGTTGCTGGCCCTCGGCCTGCCAGTCCCCCAGGCGCGCGGACAGCAGCGGTCGCGCGAGCACGATGCGCCACTGGTTGGCCTGGCGATTGACACCGATATCGACGAACTGCGGGTCCAGCACCACCTGGCAGAAGCTCTCGCGTACCGCCTGCATCGCCGCCTGGGCATCCCGGGGGCCGGACAGGCTGATGGCCTGCACGTTGACCATGGGGTAGGCCGCCCGGGCCAGGGCCTGCTGCAGGTCACCGACGTTGTCCACCGGCAGGGTCAGCCGTGGGTCGCCGGTCAGCGGCGGCAGCTCCGAGGAGGCCTGGTTGGCGCAGCGTTGCGGCTGGCTGCGGTAGGCGTTGATCGATTCGATCAGTTGCGACTGGTCGTCGGCGGCGGCGCCGGTGGCCGCCAGCAAGCCCAGGGCAAGGGCTGCGGCGGGCAAGAACAGTGAGCGCATGGGCATGCAAGTCTCCTGGGAAATGGACAGCGCCCATGATGCACCCGGCGCCGGGGCATTTCATCCGCCGGTGGATGAAATCGGTGTTAGCCGCTGCGCCTCAATAGAAGTCGTAGTACAGCGCCCATTCGCCGCTGCCGGGATGCTTCCAGAACATCAGGCTGCCGCCGTGCACCACGTTGAGGTTGATCTTGGCGTCGGAGGAAATCTGCATCACGAATTCGAAGCCGTCCCCGACATCGATTCCCGACTGGCAGAACGAGGGGTAGCCCCCGAGCTTGTGCTGGTAGCAATGGTTCACCAGGTCGTAGTAGCACTCGATCTGCCCGGAGTTTTCCAGTTCGAGGATTTCCCGCTCCAGGTCCTCTGGCACGCCACCGCCGTCCCACAGCGGAAAGTCTGCGGGCACTGCCTCGGGCTTGAGCGGGAAGGGCTTGAGAAAGGCCCCGGGGGCAGTCAGGTCCTTGCGCACCAGCACATCCTCGGCACGGTATTCACGGATCAGCCAGCGCTCGCCCATGGGTTCCAGGGGCTCGGGAAAGGGGTTGGCGACGAACACCGTGAGCACCCGCACGCCTTCCAGCAGCGGGCTATGGAAGGGCAGCGCCGGCAGATAGAACTGGGCGAACGGCAGCAGGGTTTCCCCGGCGCTGTTGCGCGGCAGCTCTTCATCCTCGCGAAATAGAAAAACCTGGCCCAGCCAGCTTTCCTCGTCGCTGCCGGAGGGGCGAAAACCGCCGGGAATCAATTGCAGCGCCGGCTTGGCCAGGCGGCGCTGGATTTCCTGAATGTCCATGGTCAGGGCAGGTGTCCTGTTCGAAAGAAAGGGAGCGGCAATGTATCAAAAGTCCTCTTGCCTGGGGACCGTGGTGGGCTCAGCGCAATTGCCTCGGAGTGGCGTTGAGCAACTTGCGCATCAGCCGGCGCAGGGCCGTGGCGTCCTGGTATCCCACCTGTTCGGCCACGCGCTCCACCGAATATTTGCTGCTTTGCAACAGAGCCCTCGCCCGGTTCAGTTGCACATTCTGGATCAGGCGCAAGCTGCTGTGGCCGGTGACCTTGCGTATCTGGCGACCCAGGGTCCGTTCGGACATGCTGAACTGTGCAGCCAGTTCGCCGACGCTGGGCAGGTTTGGCAAGCCGGCTTCGATATGGGCGGTAAGCCGGCTGATCAGGGTGTTGCCCTGGGCCATCATTGCCGGTACCCGAAACGGTGCCTGCAATTGCCGCCGATCAATCAGCAGCGTCTGCCCCACCGCGTCTGCCAAGCTCGTGCCGAAACGGCTGCGCAGCAGATGCAGCATCAAATCCGATTGGCCAAATGCTGCTCCGGCGGTGGTTAGCGGAGGGTCGACCACAACCATCTGGTCCGGATCCACCTTGGTGTCGACGGCCCACTCTTGCAGCAGCGGCGCCAACCACCAGGAGGTCGTAACCCGGCGCCCGGGCAGGAGCCCGGCGGCCTGCAACAGGAAAACGGCGGAACAGGATGCCGCCACTTCGCCTCCGAGTTCCAGATGATCGCGCAGTGCATCCAGCAACGGGGCAATGTCTGCTTGCAGCAGGCGCTGGGCGATGGCCTCGGGGGTGTCAATGCCCAGCCCCGGCACTATCCAGCAGGACCGATCATCGTCCCTGGCATCCAGGGCCTCGACCTCGAGCAGCAGGCCCTGGCCCAGGGCTACCTGGCCAGCCTGCAAGGCACAAACCCGCCAGCGCGGAGCCCCGAGCCCCAGGCGTGGGGCCAGCAGCGCGGCGCTGGAAAGCATGTCCAGGGTCAGGGCGACGCTGGAGGCAAAGGAACCGGGTAGGAGCAAGACGGTGAAATCGTTCATTGGCGGATTATGCATGAAAGATGTCGAATCGGTCGCTGTTGGCCAGGGATGAGCACAGGCTCAATAGCCGCTCCTTTTCTGTGTAAGTGGTGATGCCGATGCCTAATATTCTGATCAAGATCCCCCAGGGCGCTTTCGATGCCCGGCAGCGTGCCAAGGTCTTGCAAGAGGTTACCCAAGTGGCCCTGACGGTGGAGCAAATAGGTGATGACCCCCGTCAGCGGGCGTTGTGCTGGGTACTGCTGGAAGAGCTGGCGCCGGGCTTCTGGAGTTGTGGAGGTGCCGACTCCAGTGCCCAGGCGGTTCCTTGCATGGTCCGGGTCAAGGTCCCGGCGGGCGTGCTCGATGCTGCCCAGCGCCAGGCCTATGTCGAGGGCTTGCATCAGGCGCTGGCCGCCTGTCTGGCAGAGGACGATCCGCGAATGCTGATGACCTCGATCCTGCTGGATGACGTGGCTGATGGCACCTGGGGGGCCAACGGTTCGTTGTGGCGGCTGGCGGATTTTGCCCGAGCGGCGGGCTATGGGCACCTGTCCCACCTGCATGGGCGATAGTTCCGGCCGCCTTCCCAGGCCCTCGGCTCAGGCGTCTCTACCGTGAGCCGCTGCCGCGAGCTGGCTGGTATCGACCCGCACGAAGACCGAATCGCCAATGGCGGTCAGCACATCGCCGGCATACACCTCGCAGATCACCTGGCTCTTGCGGCCTACTTCACCCTCGACCCTGGCGCGCAGGGTCAGGGGCACGCCCATGGGGGTGGGCTTGATGAACTTGATGCCCAGGTTGCCGGTGACGCAGTCGATGCGTGGCAGGCTGCCGGGCTCGCGCTGTTCGTTGCGGTAGTGGTAGGCCATGGCGGTCCAGTTGGAGTGGCAGTCCACCAGCATGGCGATCAGGCCGCCGTAGACCAGGTCCGGCCAGCCGCAGTACTTGGCGTCGGGCAGGTGCTCGGCCACCACGTGCACACCGTCCTCGTGCCAGTGGCTCTTGATGTGCAGGCCGTGATGGTTGCTGCTGCCGCAGCCGAAGCACACGCCTTCGGGGGCGGTGGTGTCTTGCAGTGAGGTCGGGTGCATGGTTGTTCCTTGTTGTTCTTGGGGGCGCGGCGCCGGGTGCTTTCCCGGCGTTGCAGCGCAGCATCCTATCCAATTTGCCTGAACGATCGAAGGCCGGATTGCAGCTAGCTGGGGTAGTGCATGGTCAGCACGGCCCAGCGCAGGTTCTCGACCCCGGGTACTTCGCCAATATCGCGGGAGGCGTGTTCGACCCAGCCGGTGTATTCCTCGACCGCCTCCAGATGCTTTGTCCATTTATCCTCTGTGAAGCCGACGCCGAAGATGATCACGCTGCCGCTGGCGACCTTTTCTTCCTTGGCCTTCAGGCGTGTCATGTACCAGTAGTCGTCCGATGCCGAGATGAACAACTTGCCTTGGTTGGCGTTGGCAAAGGGCGCCTTGAGTTCGATGAAGTGGAAGCGCTGCTTGTCTGCGTCGCGGATCCACAGGTCACATTGCTTATGGTGAATGTCCATGTCGGACCAGCGCTGGTCCAGGGCGACCTTGTATTCCACGCCCACGTCGCCGAGCCAGCCGTCGCGTGGCCCGGCCAACCCCCGGTGCTGGATCAGCCAGAAATAGAATTCGAACTTCAGCCAGCCCTCGAAACCATTGCCGAGCACGCTGAGGGCCGAGGGAAGGTGCGGGCGCTCCTGTTCCCAGGACTTCAGGAACGCGCGGAACTCTGTTGCAACACTGTCGATACCTGGCATGGCCGTCCTTTGCAGTAAATGGGTGAAGGTGGTGTTGTGGCGCGGTGCCATCATGCATCAAGGTCGCCTCTTGGCGAAGGCGCATTTGCCGCTTTGAATGAGGGGCGGCCAGCGTCGTTGTGACGCATTGATTGCGGCAGGTGTCGTACAGCGTCGAGGTTTTCCCGGGCGGGCGGCTCGTGGCTCCGGCCAAGACAGGCTGATGCCGTAATGATATTCTTGCGCTGAATCGGTTCATCGTTTGTGCAGAAATACCTTACCCGTGCTTAGCTTCAAGTGGCCTGTTCGGGTCCCTTGCAAGGCTGTGGGAGTGTCTGCACGACCCCGCCGAATGTAATGCCAGGCAGTGTTCGTTTACCTCTTTGGTTGAACCCGACCCCTAATTTCCTGTTGGCCCCCGCAGTTGCGGGCGTCATTCTTGTTCGTCCGGCAGTTTGCGGCGCGCAAGGTCGGGCAGGGGGAAACTGCCTGTTGGTTGCGTCCCGTGACGTGCCCTGAGAAACACTGTCACTCAAGTAGCTGAAGCCAAGAACGACAAGAAGTCAGCGCCGGAGCGATATAAAACTGAGGTCGAGCCTGTCTCGTCGGCCTTGTGTGCCCACCCTCCAGTTCTTTTGAATGTGTTGGTCCAGGACCTGCGAAATGACTGTTTCGCAATCACCGGAGTACGCAGGATCGAGGATGGGGCGGCGGATGGCGTTCTATCGTAGGTACTCAGAATGTTTAAGAAAGTGAACACGGCCCTGATCGGGCTGGCGATGTCGATAGGCCTCACGACCGCGCACGCGGCTGAGCCGAAGAAAGTGGATGTGCTGCTGATCGGTGGCGGCATCATGAGTTCGACCCTGGGGGTCTGGCTCAATGAGCTGCAGCCGGATTGGTCGATGGAGATGGTCGAGCGCCTGGACGGCGTCGCAGAAGAAAGCTCCAACGGCTGGAACAACGCCGGTACCGGCCACTCCGCTTTGGCCGAGCTGAACTACACGCCGGAAGGCAAGGACGGCAAGATCGAGATCGCCAAGGCCATCGAGATCAACGAAGCGTTCCAGATTTCCCGGCAGTTCTGGTCCTGGCAGGTCAAGAACGGCGTCCTGAAGAACCCGCGTTCGTTCATCAACTCCACCCCGCACATGAGCTTCGTCTGGGGCGATGACAACATCAAGTTCCTCAAGGCCCGCTACGAGGCCCTGCAGGCCAGCCCGCTGTTCAGCGGCATGCAGTACTCCGAAGACGCCGAGCAGATCAAGAAGTGGGTTCCACTGATGATGGAAGGTCGTGACCCGGCGCAGAAGATCGCTGCGACCTGGACCCCGATCGGCACCGACGTCAACTTCGGCGAGATCACTCGCCAGTTCGTTGCCCACCTGCAAGCCCAGCCCAACTTCGCGCTGAAACTGTCCAGCGAAGTGCAGGAAATCGAGCGCAATAAAGACGGCTCGTGGCGCGTGACCTACAAGAACCTCAAGGACGGTTCGAAAACCGAGACTGACGCCAAGTTCGTGTTCATCGGCGCCGGCGGCGGTGCCCTGCACCTGCTGCAGAAGTCGGGCATTCCTGAAGCCAACGAATACGCCGGCTTCCCGGTGGGTGGCTCGTTCCTGGTGACCGACAACGCCAGCGTGGCCGAGCAGCACCTGGCCAAGGCCTACGGCAAGGCTTCGGTCGGCGCGCCACCGATGTCGGTTCCGCACCTGGACACTCGTGTGCTGGACGGCAAGCGGGTGATCCTGTTTGGCCCATTCGCTACCTTCTCCACCAAGTTCCTCAAGGAAGGTTCGTACTTCGACCTGCTGACCAGCACCACCACCCACAACTTCTGGCCGATGACCAAGGTGGGCATCGAGCAGTACCCGCTGGTGGAATACCTGGCCGGCCAGCTGATGCTGTCGGATGACGACCGCTTCGCCGCGCTGAAGGAATACTTCCCCAACGCCAAGCAGGAAGACTGGCGCCTGTGGCAGGCCGGCCAGCGCGTGCAGATCATCAAGCGTGACGAAGAGAAGGGCGGCGTGCTGAAACTGGGCACCGAGATCGTGGCCTCCGAAGACGGCAGCATCGCCGGCCTGCTGGGCGCATCCCCAGGTGCTTCGACCGCCGCGCCGATCATGCTCAGCGTGCTGCAGAAAGTCTTCAAGGACCAGGTCGCGACCCCGGCCTGGCAGGAGAAGCTCAAGCAGATCGTGCCGAGCTACGGTACTGCGCTGAACGACAGCCCTGAGCGTGTGGCCAAAGAATGGGCCTACACCGCTGAAGTGCTGCAACTGACCCCGCCACCGCCGGTCAAGGGCGCGGCGCCTCAGGCTCCGGCCAGCCTGGCCAAGCCAGAGAGCAACCCAGCGGCCGACATGGCGCTGTAAGCCCTCGGCCCCGCCCGCGTTCGTCGGGCGGGGCACCGCGGATGCCCCGGTGCATCCGTATCCTG
Source organism: Pseudomonas sp. BIGb0176 (assembly GCF_024810175.1). NCBI lineage: Bacteria > Pseudomonadati > Pseudomonadota > Gammaproteobacteria > Pseudomonadales > Pseudomonadaceae > Pseudomonas > Pseudomonas sp. BIGb0176. Next base: position 2,064,779 of record NZ_JANUEC010000001.1, on the reverse strand, counting down.
TGCCGGTTGCGGCCATGGCCCCGCCATAGCCGCAGCCAGCCAGTCTCTTGCTCCCGATCCCATTCGCGCTTTTTCGCCGATGCACGCACCCGATGCGCTGCCCGGTTGTGCGCCTGTGTCACCCGCGCCGGGTTATCATGGCGCGCCCGCCGTAGCCGGGCATGCCCCAACCCTCGGAGTCACCGCCTCGATGTCCAGCATCACCCTGTTCCAAGCCCCGCCGCCCGAAGCCATCCAGAGCCAGATCCAGCAGATGGTGGTGGACTACATCACCGACGTCAGCGCGGTGGCCATCGCCCCGAGCAACCCGCTGTACAACCTGTACCAGTACGGCGTCGGCTATGAGGTGCACCTGTACCTGCAGGCCATGGACGGTTCCCGGGGGATCGCGGTGGAGCTGGTGGTGGCCACCGACCCACAGGCCCCGGACCAGGTGCTGGGTTTCACCCTGTACCTGCCGGTCAAGGACGATCCCCAGGCCTGCGCCGTGGCGTATATGGCGGTGCGGCAAGGCCACCGGCGCCAGGGCATTGCCCGGCAGATGCTGCAAGCCATGCTGGCGCGTTACCCCCATGCGGAACTTACCTGCAACGTGGCCAAGGTGGGGTGTTTCGAGGCCCTGGGCTTCCAGCTGCTGGGCGCCCGCGGCCCGCAGGTGCTGATGAACACCCGGGACCATGGCAGCAACGGCCTGCTGGCGGTGCTGGATGTGGCACCGATCTACCAGTCGGTGGAAGTGCGGCAGATCCACACCTACCTGCTGGCCCAGCACGGGCGCAAGGCCATGCTGGAAGCGGAGAAAAAGCGCGACCGGCAGTTGGACCAGATGACCCGCCAGGCCCAGGCGCTGGTGCGCGAGCGCCTCGGGGAAGCGGCCTTGTACCGCTCACGGGCGCCGCAGCTGATCAACTGATCGGGTTGCTTGTTTTTGCCCGAGTGTCTGTGTAGCTTGGCGAAAACACGCAATAACGGGCATAAACATGCAAGGTCAACACGCGCCAGCCGAGCTGCCATCCTTGCGTCGGCAAAAAATCCTTCTGCTGCTGGAGCGCGACGGCAAGGTCATGGCCGCCGAACTGAGCCGGCATTTCGCGGTGTCCGAAGACACCATCCGCCGCGACCTGGCGGAGCTGGATGCCGGCGGCCTGGTGCAGCGGGTCCATGGTGGCGCGCTGCCGCGGCCCAAGGACAGCGGCAAGGACTATTTCACCCGGGTCGGCGAAACCAATGAGGCGAAACTGCGCCTGGCGCAATATGCCGTGCAATGGGTGCAGGACGGCCAGACGGTGCTGTTCGATTCCGGCTCCACCACCCTGCACATCGCCCAGTCGCTGCCGGCGGGCATCAGCCTGACCGCGGTCACCGCCTCGCCGATGATTGCCGTGGCCCTGGCCGAGTACCCCAAGGTCAGGGTGATTCTCGCCGGTGGCCAGCTCAACCCGGCAACCCTGTCCGCCAGCGGCCATGAAGCACTGCGCATGATCCAAGGGATCAAGGCCGACCTGATGTTCACCGGCGTCTGCGCGATCCACCCGGAGATCGGCATCAGCTCCCTGCATTTCGACGAGGTGCCGATCAAGCAGGCAATGTTCGACAGTGCCAGCGAGGTCATCGCCGTGACCACCGCCGACAAGCTCGGCGCCATGGAACCCTTCGTGGTGGTGCCATGCAACCGCTTGCACCGGCTGATTACCGAGCAGGAGGTGATCACCGGGGATATCGAGGATTACCGTCGGCAGGGAGTCGAGGTGCTGCAGATCTGAATGTCAGGCACCAGTCTCGGAGAGTGCAGGAGGTCTGTGGGGCCCGCAGGCTCTCCTTGAACGCGGCATTTCAGTTCAAGACGAAGCCGTTGCAATCCAATTCATCGTTCCACTGATGGATGCCTGTAAGGCGCAGAATTTCTTCGAGCAGTTGCGGGTTTTCATCATTCAACTTCTCGTAGCTGCGTAGCAGCGCCCAGACACAAGCAGGCTCTTGCAACGGGTGGATCATGAAGAGAATGCCTTTGATATTTTCGAACTCGCGCAAGATTCCTTCTTTGTCCAGTTTGCCGAGTACAAAGGGCTTGCCTTCGAATTCAGAATGGCCTTGTACAAGCATTTCGGGGTGTCCGAAAGCGAGCGCCCAGAGTTGACCGGTGACTGAAGTGGGGTATTGGCCATCGAGATCAGGATAGGAGGGGCGCAGTATCCGGGGGTGGCTTTCGATCGGGTGCAGCATGCAAAGATTCAGTACGAGGAATGTATTTGGATTGGCGAACTGATCTGTCTTGAAGTTTTGTCGAGCCTTTTCAATCAGCACCCGTGTGGCGTGCAATAAGTCTGGGCAGCCATGATCCTGTTCCCCATAGGATGCGATCTCGGTTGTTGCGCAAGCGACTCTCTTGCCTGCATGCAACTGCCTTTCCAGATCGAGTTGAGTCAGCAGAGAGTCGGCAATGGTTTTGGCCACTCCTAGGTCGCCTGTCGCGACAGAAAGCGTCTTGACTTCAAAAAAAGCTTCGCCGGGATGTGAGCACAATTCGAAGTCTGGGGTTCTTTTGCCGTTCTGTTCGCAGACGCGCTTGAGGTTCAGCTCTGCCTGAGTGCAGAGCAACCAGAAATGTGCCTCACCCAATAGTTGTGCAAATTTGTTGGTGAGGTGCGGTTCCAGCTCGAAATGAGGCTTGGACAGGAGTTCGTCCAGTTGCATGACATATTCAGTGAGTGCTGGATTGCCTTGGTAGGCCTGATCAAGTTCTGCCAAGGCTGGTTGTAGTTGTTCTAGATAGTGATTGTCTGCAATACCCTTCGAGCTCTTTAGTGCATTGATCAATTTTTGGGATAGCACTTTTGATTCTCCTTGTGATTGCCAATAAGGGGCTTGCCATGCCTTCAGCTGGAGTTTTGCAAGACAGGTGCCGAAGCCTTCAGGGCCGCATTATCCCTCTGTCAGGCCAGTGTCTTGGTGAGCTGAAGCAGTAGTTAACTAAATTGCAGAGTCTGGGAAGGCTTGTAGAGCCATCCACTGTGCGATGTTCCGTAAGCGCGTGGTGAAACCGTCACAGGCTAATGTCTTTGCTTCGGCTATTTGCCGAAACTCGCCGATGGGCCCTCGCATCTCGGGATGGCGCTGCACAAACAGCCACACATGCTCATCCAGGCTCTGGGGCCAGCTCGGCTCCTGCTCCTGGCGCAGCAGGTTGGTGGCGCGAACGAGTTTGCGCGAGGCCTGCCGTTGCAGCCGGAGGACTTCGGCGGGCATCTGTTCGCGGTCGATGCGCTCGGCGTAGTCGTCCAGCACTGCGAGAAAGTCACCGTTCACCGCCAGGGCAATCTCCCGGCTGGGCCTGAAAGGTGCAAAGCGCGAGCGCAGGTCTTCGCCCCACAGGCAGCGGCAATGGTGCTTGAGCCAATAGCCCCAGCTGTCGAGGTTCCGCGTTTCCAGCACCTGGTTGAGGTCGCCGATATCGAAATCGATCTTCGACACCAGCGGGTGGCGCGCTTGCAGGGCCTGGCGCAGGTTTTCCAGATGCTGGCACGCGACCGGGTCGGCGGGATCTTGCAGGATCAGGCACAGGTCCAGGTCGGAAGCTCCAGGCCAGGCTGTGCCACGGGCGACGCTGCCGTACAGGTACAGGCTATGCAGCGGCGGGCTGGCGGGAGCGGTGAGGGCGGCGCACAGCTCGTCGAGCAGGGCTCGGTACTCGGGCTGCAGGGGTGGTTCGGCAGGAAGGGCGATCAAGCCGTCGGCATCGACGCCGAATGCGCTATCGGGTGACATGGGGTGGCCTGTAATGCGGGTTCAGCGGCCACCTTAGCAAAGTCTGCCCGGGCCGTTGGAGCGGCCCGGGCAGGGTTGGGTCCAGCCTCAGTTCTTGAAGGCCGAGTGCTTGCGGCCCTGGTCGAGGAAGGCGAACACCACCACCAGCACCGCGGCGACGGCGAGAATGATCACCACGCCGTCGGTGGAGTGGGTGGCCGAGGCCGTCACCAGGGACAGAGCGCCCAGCGGCGCCAGGCCACCGGCGATGGCGGTGCCGATCTCGCGCCCGGTGCCGAAGCCCGAAGAGCGGGTCGCGGTGGGGAACTGGCGGCTGAGGAAGGAGCCCTGTGGGGCGAACATCATCGGCGCCAGAATGCCGGTGCCGACGCCGATGGCGATGTAGATCATCAGGCTCTCACCGGTGTTGAGCAGGGCCAGGAAGGGGTAGGCGAACAGCACCGAGAACAGCCCGCCGAGGATCAGCACGGTCTTGCTGCTCCACTTGTCGCAGAGCCAGCCGAAGAACGGCACGGCGACGATGGCGATCAGGCTGGCGATGGTCACCGACAGCGAAGTGACGTGCACATCGACGTTCTTGTACTGGGTCAGGTAGGCCAGGGAGAAGGTCTTGAAGATGTAGCTCAGGGCGTTGTAGCCCACCGCCACGAAGAACACCACGGCCAGGCCCTTGAGGTCGTTCTTGAACAGCGCCTTGAGCGGCGAGGCCTTGGCTTTCTGGCTTTCCTTGCTCAGTTCCTTGAACTCCGGGGTTTCCGGAATGCTGTTGCGCACCCACAGGCCGACGGCCACCAGGACGATGCTGCAGACGAACGGAATGCGCCAGCCGCCGGCCAGCAGGAAGTCGTTGCCGTTGATGGTCAGCAGGTAGATGGTCAGCGACGACAGCAGCAGGCCCAGGTTCAGCCCCAGCGCCGGCCAGGCGCCCTGGCTGCCGCGCTTGCCCTCGCTGGCGTGTTCATAGGAGGTGACCGCCGCGCCGGACAGTTCGGCGCCGGCGCCCAGGCCCTGGATGATGCGGATTGCCACCAGCAGGATCGGCGCCCAGATGCCGATCGATGCGTAGCTGGGGATCAGGCCGATCAGCGCGGTGCACACGCCCATCAGGCAGAAGGTCAGCACCAGTACCTGCTTGCGGCCGAACTTGTCCCCCAGGTAGCCGAACAGGATGCCGCCGAAGGGGCGGGCGATAAAGCCGATGGCAAAGGTCGAGAAGGCCATCAGGGTGGCGCTTTTCGGGTTGCTGTTATCGAAGAAGATTTTCGAGAAGACGATGGCCGCCATGGTGGCGTAGAGGTAGAAGTCATACCACTCCAGCATCGAGCCGAAGATGGTGGCCGCTGCGACCTTGCGCAGGCGTTTCTTGGTTTGCTGTGGGGTTTCCGCTGCAGTACTGCTGGTTTCAACTGCGGTCATATCCGTACATCCTCATGAATCATTGTAGTTATTGTCGAGTTGACGCGAGCCTTGCGCGACGCGCCCTAAAGGGCGGCCAAGGGGTATTGCGGCGACACGCGGCCCGCTTGGCAGTGCCGGGGCACTGCGCTGCAAGGTGATGGCGCGGGGTGTTTCAGGCGGCCTGGAAAATCCGGTCGGCAATCATCGAGCCAATGGGAATCGCCGAGGTGGCGGCGGGCGAGGGCGCGTTGCACACGTGCAACATGCGCGGGGTTTCGGCGAACAGGAAATCGTGCACCAGGCTGCCGTCGCGCATCACCGCCTGGGCGCGGATCCCCGCCTCATAAGGCAGCAGGTCTTCCACTTGCAGGGAAGGGCAGTACTTGCGGCACTGCTCCAGGTAGCCGGACTTGAACAGCGAGTTCTTCATCTCGGTGGTGCCGGAGCCGAGGTTCTGCCAGATGGTTTTCCAGAAACCGGGGAAGCTGGCGTACTGCGCCACGTCGCGCCAGTTGATGGAGAACTTCCTGTAGTTCTCCCGGCCCAGGCCCAGTACCGCGTTGGGGCCGACGGTAACGCTGCCGTCGATCATGCGGGTCAGGTGCACCCCGAGGAACGGCAGCTCCGGATCGGGGATCGGGTAGATCAAGTGATTGACGATGTTGTTCTTCGACGCCGGCAGGCGGAAGTATTCGCCGCGGAAGGGGATGATCTGGTGGTCGATCTTCACCCCGGCCATCACCGCCAGGCGATCCGATTGCAGGCCGGCGCAGGCCACCAGCTTCTTCGCCCGCCAGCTGCCGCCATGGCTGCTGACGGTGACGCTGTCGGCGCTTTCCTGGATCGCGGTGACGGTCTGGCTCAGGCAGATCTCGCCGCCCTCGCGGCGGATCACCCGGGCCATGGTGTCGCAGACTTCGCGGTAGTCGACGATGCCGGTGGCGTCGAGGAACAGCCCGCCAAGGCCGACGATATTCGGTTCGCGCAGGCGCAGTTGCTCGGCGTCCAGGCGCTCCACCTTCAGGCCGTTCTGTTGCGAGCGCTGGTACAGGGCCTCCATGCGCTGCACTTCCAGGGCGTTGGACGCCACCAGCACCTTGCCGCAGACCTCGAACTTGATCCCGTGCTCGCTGCAGAACTGCTTGGTGGCCTCGGCGCCACGCTTGCACAGGTCGGCCTTGAGGCTGCCCGGAGCGTAGTAGATGCCGGCGTGGATCACCCCGCTGTTGTGCCCGGTCTGGTGCTTGGCCAGGACGTTTTCCTTTTCCAGGATGACCAGCGAAGCGTCGGGCTGGCGCTTGAGGATCTCCATCGCCGTAGCCAGGCCGACGATGCCGCCGCCGATGATGCAAAAGTCATAAATCATTGTTCTTAGGTACCTTGGATCCAATGCGTTTCGGTCTGGTTATCAGGTTGTCAGACTAACTAATCCGACAAAAAACCGCAGGCCGTGGCATGCGGCTCGAAGCGTGAAGCTGGGGTCAATCGATAGTCGGCAGCTCCAGGCCCAGGCGCTTGGCCGAAGCCCGCAAGTGGGCGTCGGCGCAACCGGCGGCGGCCTGGCGGTCGCCAGCGGCAATCGCCTGGTACAGCGCCTGGTGTTCCTGGGTGGCATCGGCGGAACCGCCCACCATGCGCAGCGCCGAGTTCTCCCAGGCGGCCTTGCGGGCGCTGGTCAGCTGGCTGCGCAGAAAATCATGGAAGGCCACGAAATAGTCGTTCTTGCTGGCCTCGGCGATGGCCCGGTGGAACTCCACGTCGGCCAGCCCCGCGGCTTCGAAATCACTGCGCTTGTCGTGCATTTCCTGCAACGCGCCCTGCATCCGTTGCAGGTCGGCGGCGTCGCGGCGCTGGGCGGCGATCGACGCGGCCTGGGTTTCGATCCACAAACGCATCTCGAACATCTGCGCCAGGTCCGGCAGGCGGCCATCGCCCTGGGGGAAACGGAACACGGTGCCGGCGGGGGTCTTGGAAATGTACGAACCCAGGCCACGCCGGGCGATCAATACGCCGTCGGCCTTGAGCTGGGCGATGGCCTCGCGAATCACCGAGCGGCTGACGTTCAACTGCTCGGCCAGTTGCTGCTCGGTCGGCAGGCGCGATTCGGGGGCCAGGCGGCCGGAGTCGATCTCGGTGCGGATCGCATTGACCACGCGCACAACGAGAGAGTCGGGTCGCTGGAGTTCAAGCATGGGTGGGTAAAACCTTGGTAGTCAGGTTGTCAGACAATAGCCGTTGGGAATTTTCGCTGTCAAGAAAAACCCACGCCAGGCAGGCGTAGGCGGGGTCGCGCAAACCCGCACTCAGGCCGTCAGGGGGCAGCTGAAAATCAGGTCGTCGAAGTCTTCGCCACCCCTGCGGAAGGCCCCTTCGTCACGTTGCTGGAAGACGAAACCGCATCGCTCCAGAACCTGGCAGGACGCTGCATTGCCGTCGGTGACCGTGGCCACCAGGCGCTTGATGCCCAGGCTGTGGCGGGCGTACTGCATCAGCGTGCGCAGGGATTCCGTGGCCAGGCCCTTGCCTTGATGACCGGGGGCCAGCAGGTAGCCGACCTCGGCTTCGGCGCTGGAGCGGTCGCTGACTCGCAGGCCGGTGAAGCCCAGCTCCTCGCCGCTGTGGCGATCGCGGATCACCAGGCACAGCCAGTGGTCGCAATCCATGTCCCAATGGGGCAGGCGCGAGGTGAAACGCTCCTCGATCTGCATCCGGGAGAGCGGATCGCAGACATAGCGCAGGTTTTCCGGGTCGCTGTGCAGGGCCAGGAACAGCTCCCAGTCATGGGCGTTCAGGGGGCGCAGGTTAAGGCGGGGGGTGTGCAGTTCCAGCATGGGGGCTCCCGATCCGTGGGCAGGAAAGATTTTGGGCACTTTACAGGAGAAAAGTCTGACCGCTGCGCTGCTTATTTCGCATAAGATCCCGGGCCTGGGTTTTCAGGGATAGGGCAGGTAAGCGTGAACTGGGACGATCTGCGGTTTTTCATTGCCGTCGCCAATGCCAGCAACATCACCGACGCCGGGCAGGCGCTGAAGGTGTCGGCCTCGACGGTCTCGCGCAAGATCCTGGTGCTGGAGCAGGCCTTGAGCAGCGTGCTGTTCCTCAAGACCACCCAGGGCTATTTCCTCACCGAAGCCGGCCAGGCCCTGCTGCCCATGGCCCTGGAGATCGAGGAGCGCTTGCGCCTGATGGAACGCCAGTTGTCCCGCCCGGGCGCGCGTATGGCCGGGGTGGTGCGCATCGAATGCCCGGAGTTGATGGGCAGCCACCTGATCATTCCCGCACTGGCGCAGTTTCGCTTGCAGCATCCGCAGATCAGCTTCGATTTCGTCAATGCGGCGCGCTCGGTCAAGCTCACCCAGAGCCACAGCGACCTGCTGCTGCGCCTGCAACGGCCGGAAGCCGGCAACTTCACCCTGCGCCGGGTCGGCGAGTTGACCCAGGCGCTGTTCTGTTCCCCAGGTTATGCCGCAGCCCATGGCTGCCCCGAGAAGCCTTCGGAGCTGCGCCAGCATTCGCTGATCGGCTGGAACCAGACCCTGGCCCATATGCCCCTGGCCCGCTGGCTGGACCAGCTCAGCGGTAATCAGCCGTTGTGGATGCGCACCGGCAACCTGGAGGCGCAGCTCAAGGCGGTGCAGGCGGGCCTGGGGATTGCCGCCTTGCCGGCCTATATCGCAGAACCCCTGGGCCTGCACCGGGTGTTGCCCCAGGCTCCGGCTCACCGCGCGGATATCTGGCTGCTGCGCAACCTGGCGACCCAGGGCCTGGAGCGGGTCGAGCGGGTGGCGGAATTTCTCTGCGATCTGCTGGCGCGCCAGGGCTTGCAGGGTGAGGGCAAGGCCGGCTGACGCGCTAGGCGCCACGCAGCAATAGCCACCCGGCCACCGCCATCAGCAGCAAGCCGAACAGCGCATTCTGCGCCAGCAGCAGGCGCGGGCGGTCGCGCATCAGCCGCTGCAGGCTTGAGCCCAGGCTGGCCCACAGCAGGTGGCCGAACAGGTTCACCGCGATCAGCGCGGCGCTGAGCGCCAGCACCACGGCAGTGCCCGCATCGGCGCCCGGGCTGAAGGTGGAGAACATGACCAGCAGCATCACCAGACCCTGCACATTGCCCAGTTGCAGCATCACGCCATCACGAAACTGCAGGGCTTCACTCTGCTCGCCAGGCTTGCGCAACGGCCGCAGCAGCAGGCGCAGGCCCAGCCAGAAAATGTACAGGCTGCCCGCTATCCGTAGCCCCCAGAGCAACCCTGGGTACGCCGCCAGGCTGTGATACAGCCCCAGCCCCACCAGTAGCGCCAGGAGCAGGTAGGTCAGGTCCAGCCCGCAGATGAAGCGCAGGGAACGCCGCACGCCGCTGCGGGCGCCGGAGCTGGCCACCATCAGATTGCCGGGGCCGGCGCTCAGGGCCATGGGCAGCATGGTGGACAGCCACAGCGGCCAGTTGATGTCGTGGATCGGGGGCACGGGCGGCTCCTGGAAGGCAGTGCGGATTGCACTGGCGCCAGCTTAAGTCGCCGCCACGCGTGGGGTTAGGGGCAGGAATGGAAAGCGGTTTTGCATCGCTCCAGTCCTTGCCGGGCGGGCGCCTCAAGCTTCGGCCGAACCCTGCAGCGCAGCCTGTAGCCACTGCGAGAAACTGCGGGTCAGCGGGCTGCTTTCACTGTCGCGGTGAATCAGCCAGGCCCAGGTCGGGCCGCGCACGCTCTGTTCGCACAAAGGGCTCAGCAAGCCCTGGCTCCGGGCCTGCTGGCTCAGAAGCTGGCTGACCAGGGCAATGCCGTGGCCGGCGCAGGCGGCGTCCAGCAGCAGGCCCGGGTCGGAAAAGTTCAGGCCGTTGCTGCGTTGACCAATGTCGCTGCCGCCTTCCACCAGCCAGTGGCTCCAGTCCATTTCCCGCTCGCCATGCAAGGTGGTGCGCAGTGCTTCGGGTTGCGCCAGCACGCTGGGGTGGCAGGCAGGGTAGAGGCGGTCGCTGTACAGCTCCAGGTAGCTGCATTCGGCCTGGGCGCTGAGGTCGTCGCGCAAGGTCAGGTCGATGGTCTGGGTGCTCATGTCCGGTGGCTCGAAGCTGGTGAACAGCCACAGGTCCACCTCCGGGTGCAGGCGATGGAATTCCCCCAGCCGCGGCAGCAGCCAGTGGCGGGCAAAGGCCGGGCTGGTATTGACCACCAGCTGGTTGGGCTTGCGGTACTGCTCCAGGCGGCGGATGCCCACCGCCAGTTGTTGCAATAGCGACTGGGTGGTACTGCGCAGGTCGTGCCCTGCGTCGGTGAGGGTCACGCTGCGGCCGCTGCGATGGAACAGCGGCTGTTCGAGGAAGGTTTCCAGGCTGCGGATCTGCTGGCTGATGGCCGATTGGGTGAGGTGCAGTTCCTGCGCCGCCTGGTGAAAACTGCCCAGGCGCGCGGCGGCTTCGAAGCCTCGCAGGGCATTCAGGGGTGGCCAGTGTTTGAGCATGATTGATAAGCCTGGCTGATCAGATGTGCGCTAAATCTATCGTTTGTTGGCGGTTTTTCAAAGCCATAGCATGGGCGCTGTGTTTCAACCTTGTTGGTTGATTGATAACAAAACCTTACTTGAGAGGTGCAGGGCCCATGCAAGGCAATGACAGGCAGGACAGTGGCTGGCGGATGCCCGCCGAGTGGGCGCCCCACGCGGCGACCTGGATGGTCTGGCCCCACAACCGGGGGTTGTGGGAATCGGTATGGGGCGTGACCCTGGCCGAGGTGCAGGCAGACTTCGCCCGGGTGGCCAATGCCATCGCCGGTTTCGAACCGGTGAAACTGGTGGTCGACCCCTCTGCCCTGGACAGTGCCCGACGCCTGTGTGGCGCCAATGTCGAGCTGGTCCCCCAGGCGGTGGACGACAGCTGGTGCCGGGATTCCGGCCCGAGTTTCATCTGCCATCCGCAGCTGGGGCTGGCCGGGGTCAGTTGGCGCTTCAACGCCTGGGGCGGCAAGTCCGAGCACAGCCTGGACCGCAGCCTGGCCCGGCGCCTGCTGGACCAGTTGGGGCTGCCTTGCTTCGGCACGCCCCTGGCCAACGAAGGCGGGGCCATCCATGTGGACGGCGAGGGCACCCTGATCACCACCGAATCGGTGCTGCTCAACCCCAACCGCAATCCGGGCCTGGGCAAGGCCGAGGTCGAGGCGATCTTCCAGCGCCTGCTGGGTGTGCAGAAGATCATCTGGCTGCCGGGGGACCCGGACCACGTGACCGGGGACATGACCGACGGCCATGTCGACGGGGTCTGCGCCTTTGCCCGCCCCGGGGTGCTGCTGGTGGATGCCACCCATGACCGGTGCTCGGTGTACGCCGAAGTGGTGCGCGAGAACCGTCGTGCCCTGGAGCTGGCGCGGGATGCCCGCGGGCGCGCCTTCGAGCTGATCGAGCTGTTCGAGGCCAGCGCCGCGGTGGACCACCGGGCCGAGGTGTTCTGCGCCTCCTACACCAACTTCTACCTGGCCAATGGCGCGGTGATCATGCCGGCCTACGGCATCGCCGCCGACCAGCAAGCGGCCCAGGTGCTGGCCCGGGCCTTCCCTGACCGGCAGGTGGTGCCGGTGCGGATCAACCATCTGGCCCACGGCGGCGGTGGCGTGCATTGCATCACCCAGCAGCAACCCCAATGGCCAACGAGGGCCCAGGCATGAACCCATTGACCGTCGCGACCACCCAGATGCCCTGCACCTGGGACCTGCCGGGCAACCTCGAGCGCGCCGAACAGCTGGTGCGCGAAGCGGCAGCCCGGGGCGCCCAGGTGATCCTCCTGCAAGAGCTGTTCGCCACCCCGTACTTCTGCATCGAACAGCAGCACCGGCACCTGGCCCTGGCCGAGGAGTACCCCGCGAGCCGGGTGCTCCAGCGTTTCGCCGCCCTGGCCCGGGAGCTGGGTGTGGTGCTGCCCCTGAGCTGGTTCGAAAGGGCCGGTACGGCCTATTTCAATTCCCTGAGCGTCGCCGATGCCGACGGCCGCTTGCTGGGGGTGTACCGCAAGACCCACATTCCCAACGCCGTGGGTTATCAGGAGAAGGAGTACTTCAGCCCCGGCGATACCGGTTTCAAGGTCTGGGACAGCGCTTTCGGCCGCCTGGGCATCGGCATCTGCTGGGACCAGTGGTTCCCCGAGACCGCCCGCTGCCTGGCGCTGCAAGGCGCCGAGGTCTTGCTGTTTCCCACCGCCATCGGCAGCGAACCGGGCAGCGCCGGGCTGGATTCCCGGGATCACTGGCAGATGACCATGCGCGGGCACGCGGCGGCCAACCTGCTGCCGGTAGTGGCGGCCAACAGGGTCGGCCGTGAAGTGGCTACCGGTGACCCGGCGTTGCACATGGATTTCTACGGCTCATCGTTCATCTGCGACCACAAGGGCCGGCTGCTGGCCGAGGCCGATCGTGACAGCACAGGGGTCTTGCTGCAGCGCCTGGACCTGGCCGCCATGGCCGAGGAGCGTCGCACCTGGGGCATCTTCCGCGACCGTCGCCCGGAGATGTACGGGCCGCTGCTGAGCCTGGACGGCCACCACCTTCACCCACGCTGGAACCCCCGGGAGGCATGACATGCAGACCACAGGCAAACGCTGGAAACGCCGCTGCGCGGGCATGCTGGCCCTGACCCTGGTAGCGCTCCAGGCCCAGGCCGAACCCGAGGACAAGACCCTGCGCCTGTACAACTGGGCCGACTACTTCGCCGCCGATACCCTGGCGCGCTTCACCGCCGAAACCGGGATCAGGGTGATCTACGACGTGATGGAGGGCAGCGAAGTGCTGGAAGCCAAGCTGATGACCGGCGGCAGCGGCTACGACCTGATCTTTCCCGGTGACACCGTGGCCGAGCGCCTGATGCGCGCCGGCAGCCTGCAGACCCTGGATCCGGCCCGGCTGACCGGCCAGGACGACATCGAGCCCGGCCTGCAGAAGCTGCGCGCCCAGTACCCCGGGGCCCGCCAGGCCACGGTGCCCTACACCTGGGGCACCATCGGCCTGACCTACAACGCCCGGCAGATTGCCGAGCGCCTGCCCGACGCCCCGGTCAACAGCCTGGACCTGCTGTTCAAGCCGGAGCTGGCGGCGCGCTTCGCCGATTGCGGAATTTCCCTGATCGACTCGCCGGATGAGGTGCTGGCGGTGGCGCTCCACTACCTGGGGCGCGACCCGCGCAGCGCCCGGCCCGAGGATCTGCGGGCCGCCGGCGAGCTGCTGGGCAAGCTGCGGCCCTATATCCGCAAGTTCCAGTCGCAGCCGGTGACCGACCTGGTCAATGGCAACCTGTGCCTGTCCCTGGGCTACAGCGGTGACATGACCCAGGCCCAGCGCGCCGCCGACGCCGCAGGCAAAGCGGTCGAGTTCCAGTACCGCATTCCACGGGAAGGCACCACGGTGTGGATGGACACCATGGCGATCCCCAAGGATGCGCGGCACCCGGAATACGCCTATGCCTTCATCAACTTCGTGACCCGACCAGAGAACATGGCGGCCATCAGTAACTTCACCGGCTACCCCACGGCCAATGCCCGGGCGCGGCCAAGTGTCGACCCGCAGATGGGCAACAACCCGGATATCTACCCGGATGCCGCCACCTTCGAACGCTTGATTCCCGGCCGCGACATTCCCCAGGCCGATATGCGGGCTCGAATGCGCACCTGGACCCAGTTCAAGACGGCCACCGCTGCCCGCCACTGACCGGGCGCCATGCGGTTCGCCGGCAAACCGGCTCCTACACTCCCGGGTAGGAGCCGGCGTGTCGGCGAGGGCCCGCGCCGCACCCCCGAACCTTTTCATGCAATACCTTCGACAAGAGAACCGTCCAATGCCCACCCGACGTCAACTGATCAAACAGGCCTCGTTGCTGGCCGCTGTCGCCGCCATGCCGGCCCTCGGCCTGGGATCGCGCAGTGCCCGGGCCGGGGAGCAGGGCCACTGGTACCTGCCCGATGAAGGCGACCACCAGCAGCGGGCCTTCATGGCCTTTGGTGCCCAGGAGGCCATCTGGGAAGACTTTACCGGCGACGTGCAACAGGCCCAGGGGCGGATCGCCCGGGCAATTGCCGCCTATCAACCCCTGACCCTGTTCTGCCGGGCAGAGGAGCGCGGCCTGGCCGAGCAGCTGTGCGGCTCGCACAACATCACTTTTGTCAGCACCGAACTGGACGACATCTGGATGCGCGACATCGGTGCCAACTTTGTCGTCGATGGGGAAGGCGGATTGGGCGCGGTGGACTTCAACTTCAATGGCTGGGGCAACAAACAGCGCCACGCCAGGGACGCCCGGCTGGCGCGGCAGATGGCCGACGCTGCAGGCGCCCGTTATCTGCGCAGCGAACTGGTGGGCGAGGGCGGCGGCATCGAGGTGGACGGCCACGGCACCGGGATCATGACCCAAAGCAGCTGGATCAACGGCAACCGCAACCCGGGCTGGAGCCAGGCCGAGGTCGAAGAGGAACTCAAGGCTTGCCTCGGCCTGCGCAAGATTATCTGGCTACCGGGGATCAAGGGCCGGGACATCACCGATGCCCATGTCGACTTCTATGCGCGTTTCGTCAGGCCGGGGGTGGTGGTGGCCAACCTCGACAACGATCCCGACTCCTATGACCACTCGGTAACCCTCGAGCACCTGGAGATCCTGCGAGCCGCCAGTGACGCCGATGGTCGCAAGCTGCAGGTGCATACCCTGTCGCCGCCGATGAATCCCCGGCAGAACCGCTTCAGCCGGGGCAACCCGGACTTCGCCGCCGGCTACATCAACTATTTCGTGATCAATGGGGCGGTGATCTCACCGCAGTTCGGTGACCGGCAGGCCGACGCCAAGGCCCATAGCCTGCTGGCCAGCCTGTATCCCGGGCGGCAGGTGATCCAGCTGGATATCGACGCTATCGCCGCAGGGGGCGGCGGCATTCACTGCGTGACCCATCAGCAGCCCGGGCTGTGAGGGGTTGGGAAAAGTGGTCTGTTACAGATGGCAGAATTGGCCTGATAAAATCCGCCACTCACGCACTAACCTGCGCACTCTTCAATAACCGGGGCTGATCCCGGTGTGGATGATCAAGAGGAGCGCGCAATGAGCGATCAACAACCTGCGGTGACGGTACGGGCGATTCAGCCTGGGGATTACCAGCAATGGCTGCCGCTGTGGCTGGCCTATCAGGATTTCTATCAGGTGACGCTGAGCGAAGAGGTCAGTCGCCGCACGTTCGAGCGTTTCCTCGATTCGCGGGAACCGATGTATTCGGCGGTGGCGGTGCAGGACGATGAAGTCATCGGCTTCGTCAACCTGGTGTTGCACCGTTCGACCTGGGCCGTCGGCGACTTCTGCTATCTGGAAGACCTGTACGTGGCCCCGTCGATTCGCGGCAGCGGGGCGGGGAAACTGTTGATCGAGTGGGTGCAGGCCTTTGCCCGGCAACACCAGTGCGCTCGTTTGTACTGGCATACCCAGGAGAGCAACAAGCGGGCGCAACGGTTGTATGACTGGCTGGCGCACAAGCCGGGGGTGATCGAGTATCGGATGGAGTTGTAAGGGCCTGGCTGGATGCCCGTTGCTGCAGCAACGGCTATCCAGCCAGGATCAAGGCCTATGCCCCATGCCGAAATACCAGTGCCTTGAGCCCGCACTGCGGATCCGCATCCGGAAACTCCGGCGGGTTCTCCAGCCGCTGTTCAAAGCGCAACCCCGGCGCCGCTTCGGCCATCCCCTCCAGAAGAAAATCCACGCTAAACGCCGGATCATTCATGCACGCCAGGACGCAACCATCGGCCGTGAGCAACTCCGGCAGACGCCGCAGCACCCGCGCATAGTCCTTGCCGAGGACAAAGCTGCCTTTCTGGAACGACGGCGGGTCGATGATCACCAGGTCATAGGGCCCGCCCTGCTTGACCTTGCTCCAGGACTTGAACAGGTCATGGCCGAGGAAGCTCACCCGGCTGGTGTCGTGGCCGTTGAGCCGGTGGTTGTCGCGGCCGCGGCTCAAGGCCGCCCGGGACATGTCGAGGTTGACCACCCGCTCGGCGCCGCCGGCAATCGCCGCCACCGAGAAGCCGCAGGTATAGGCAAACAGGTTCAGGACATTCTTGCCCCGGGCATTGGCCCGCACCCAGTTGCGCCCGTAGCGCATGTCGAGGAACAGCCCGTTGTTCTGCTTGCTGCCCAGGTCCACCTGGTAGCGCAGGCCTTCCTCGGTGATGGTGCAACTGTCGATGGCCTCGCCCAGCAGCCACTCGCCACGGCTGTCGGGCAGGTAGCGGTGTTGCAGCATCAGGCTGCGGGCGCCGCTGGCCACCCATTGCGGGGTCGAGCCCAGGTCCGCCAGCAACTGCTGCAGGGCTTCGAGTTGCCCGCCTTCGGGTTCCTTGAACAAGGACACCAGCACTACCCCCTGCAGCCAGTCCACGGTCAGCTGTTCCAGCCCAGGCCAGCAGCGGCCGCGGCCATGGAACAGGCGCCGGGTTTCGCCGGGCGCGGCGGCCAGGGCGGTCAACAGGTGCTGGTTGAGGGTGGCGAGGGCGAGAGGGGTCATCAGCGGGGCCGGTCATTTTTTCGGGGCGGCATTTAACCACGGGCAGCAGCCCGCCCGCCAACCAGCAATTGCTGCTGGCTGGCGGCCGCCTGCTGTCGGGCCAGGGGCTTGTCGGCACGTGTTTCAACGCGGATCTGGACAGCGGTGGTGATGGCGGGCGACTGCACGCCAAGGGCGACGGGCTCGAACCGTGCCGCACGTCGAGCAGGCTGCGCCCGTTCGCTCTTGCCCCTTGCCCCCGCTAGAGAATGGCGTTTGCCCATTTCTGGGTGCCGGCCAGGCGGCGCTTGACGCTGTCGATGCGCCATTGGCCGGCAACCCGCTTGACCACAAAGCGATGCTCGTAGCAAAGGGCCCGGGACGCCGGGTCGCGCACCAGCACTTCGGCCTGGGCGGGCTTGAGCAACTGGCAGCCCAGTAGTTCGTCGGCCTCGGCGTGGGTCGTGGGGTAACCATAGGAGGCTCGCGGATAGGCCCGCGGTCGCAGGGTACAAAAACGTTCGAGCAACTGTTGCGGTTCGGCCCAGAAGGCGGCGTCGAGCGCGTCGTGGCCCAGGGCATTGCCGCGCTGTTCCCAGGCGTACAAAGCCAGGGTATAGGCCCGCACCTGGGTGACCGGATCTGCGCTGCTGTCAGTGCCAGGCACCAGCGGCGGCCAGGGCAGGGAAGGGGCCGGTGCAGGTGCTGGCGGTGCCCCGGCACCGGCCTGCTCCAGCTGTTGCATGACCTGGGCATGGCCATTTTCTTCGGCCAGGGACCAGGCGTTGCGTTGTTGGAAATCCACGGGCGAGGGGTTGGCGCCGGCCTCGAGCAGCAAGGCCACCATTGCCTCGTGGCCAGCCTGGGCGGCGTTCATCAGGGCGGTGCGTTGCAGTTCGGGGCTGGCCTGTTCGAGCGCTGCGCCATGGGCGATCAGCAACTCGGCCAGGGCGGTGTCGCCGTGGCTGGCGGCCCAGGCCAGGGGGCTGTAGCCCAGGGCCTTGCACGGCTGCAGGACATTCGCGCCGCGCGCCAGCAGCAGCGCCACGGCCGGCCGGTGCCCGGCGATAGTGGCGGCCAGCAAGGCCGTGCGGCCGGTGCCCTTGTGCTGCCATTCAAGGTCCGCACCCGCATCCAGCAGGCGCTCGAGAGCAGCAAGGTCGCCGCGCGCGGCGGCTTTTTCCAGGAGATGGGACAAGGTCGGAAATCCGTTCGGTCAGGGGGCAGATGCCGCCGCATGGTAGCGCTCTGGGGCCAGGTTCTGCCACGCCCGGGCTACTCCACGCCCCGGTTCCGGCAGGCCGGGCGCGCCGGGCTGTACTGCGATACGCGACGCCGGCGTGGGCAGTGGGCTGTTTCGAGCGTCGCGGGTGGGGAGGGGGGAGGCTCATGGACGCCTTGCAGAGGCTTGCGTAGGATGGCGCGTTCGCGCTCTACGCCGTTGCAGCCAGCGCTGCAGCCTCCCTTGCCAACAGGAGTCCATGATGTTCAAGGCCATTGTGATCGACAAAGACACTGCAGGTTATCGCGCCCATCTGCGCGAGCTGGAGGAGGCGCAACTGCCTGAGGGCGATGTCACGGTGCGGGTGGCCTACAGCACCCTGAACTACAAGGACGGCCTGGCAATCACCGGCAAGAGCCCGGTGGTGCGGCAGTTTCCCATGGTCCCTGGTATCGACTTGGCAGGCACCGTCGAAGCCAGCAGCCATCCGCGCTTTCGCCCGGGTGAACAGGTGCTGCTCAATGGCTGGGGCGTGGGCGAGAGCCACTGGGGCGGGCTGGCGCAGAAGGCCCGGTTGCAGGGCGACTGGCTGATCCACCTGCCTGAAGCCTTCAGCGCGCGCCAGGCCATGGCCATCGGCACCGCCGGCTACACCGCCATGCTCTGCCTGATCGCCCTGGAGCGCAGCGGCCTGACCCCCGAACACGGCGAGGTGCTGGTCACCGGTGCCAGCGGCGGGGTCGGCAGTTTTGCCATCAGCCTGCTGTCGCGCCTGGGCTACTCGGTGATCGCCGCCACCGGGCGTCCGGAGGAGGCCGACTACCTCAAGGCGCTGGGCGCCAGCCGCATCATCGAGCGCGCCGAGCTGTCCCAGCCGGGGCGTCCGCTGGCCAAGGAACGCTGGGCGGCGGCCATCGACTCGGTGGGCAGCCACACGCTGGCCAACGTCTGTGCCGGCACCGCCGCCGATGGCCTGGTGGCCGCCTGCGGGTTGGCCCAGGGCATGGATTTCCCGGCCTCGGTGGCGCCCTTCATCCTGCGTGGGGTGAGCCTCTTGGGGATCAACAGCGTGACCCGTCCCTATCACGAGCGGGTGCATGCCTGGGAACGCCTGGCCGCCGAGGTGGACCAGCAGCACCTGCAGCGGATCACCCGCGAAGTGGGCCTGGAAGAGGCCCTGACCGTCGCCCACGAGTTGTTTGAAGGCAAGGTTCGCGGGCGGGTGGTGGTCGACGTCAACCACTGATATAAACCCCGGGCCGCGCTGTCGGAACGCCGTGCGCGGCCTGGGTTGTTACATGTTTCAGGTCCGACGCGAGCCCCGTGCCATGGGGCTTCTTCGCGGCCCTTCGTCCTCTTGATCCGAGGTTGCCTGTTTTCATGTCCATTTCCCCTCAGCGCCCCCTCTGGCAGGTGTACCTGGTCTTCCTGCTGCCCATGGTGCTGTCGAATTTCCTGCAGTCGTTTTCCGGCACCCTCAACGGTATCTACATTGGCCAGTTGCTGGGCACCCAGGCGTTGGCGGCGGTGTCGGGGATGTTCCCCATCGTGTTCTTCTTCATTGCCCTGGTGATCGGCCTGGGGGCCGGTGCCTCGGTGCTGATCGGCCAGGCCTGGGGTGCCCGGGAGCTGGATGCGGTGAAGTCGGTGGCCGGCAGTACCCTGATGCTGGGGGCCTTGATCGGCCTGCTGGGGGCGGTGCTGGGCATGCTGTTCGCCCGCCCGGCCCTGCAGGGCCTGGGCACACCGGCGGATGTACTGGACGACGCAGTGGGCTATGCCCGGGTGATGATGCTGATCATGCCGCTGCTGCTGGTGTTCGTGCTCTACACCCAGTTGCTGCGGGGTGTCAGCGATACCCTGTCGCCCCTGCTGGCCTTGATGGTCTCGACCCTGGCGGGGCTGCTGCTGACCCCGGCGTTGATCCGTGGCTGGCTGGGCCTGCCGCCCATGGGTATCCAGAGTGCGGCCTTCGCCGGGCTGGCGGGAAATATCCTGGCCATGGGGTTTCTGGTCTGGCGCCTGAGTGGCCGCGACCACCCCCTGGCCCCGGACCGGGCGCTGTTAGCGGCGCTGCGGCTGAACCGGGCGATTCTCGGCAAGGTGCTGCGCATCGGCCTGCCCACCGGGGTGCAGATGGTGGTCATCTCGCTTTCCGAACTGGTGATCCTGGCCCTGGTCAACCGCCACGGTTCCCAGGCCACGGCGGCCTATGGCGCGGTGACCCAGATCGTCAACTACGTGCAGTTCCCGGCGCTGTCGATCGCTATCACCGCCTCGATCCTCGGCGCCCAGGCCATCGGCGCCGGGCGCCTGGAGCGCATCACCCCGATCCTGCGTACCGGGCTTGCGATCAACCTGTGCCTCACCGGCGCCCTGGTGCTGCTCGGCTACCTGATTTCCCACCGGCTGCTGGGCCTGTTCATCATCGACCCGGCAGCCCTGGTGCAGGCCCAGCACCTGCTGCACATCATGCTCTGGAGCATCCTGGTGTTCGGTTTCCAGGCGGTGGTCGGCGGCATCATGCGCGCCAGCGGCACGGTGCTGGTGCCGGTGGCGATCTCGATCTTCTGCATCCTCGGGGTGCAGGTGCCGGCGGCCTATGTGCTGGACGCGCATTTCGGCCTGCAAGGGGTGTGGATGGCGTTCCCGGTGGCCTACCTGACCATGCTGGTGCTGCAGGTCTGCTACTTCAAGCTGGTGTGGCGCCACAAGGAGATCCAGCGCCTGATCTGAAGCCCGCGCTCAAGCGCCGCCGGCCAGTGGCTGCCGGGGCGGGCGCAGGTCGCGAACCACCAGGTACAGCAAGGGCCCGATGGAGACGAAGACCGCCGTCAGCAGCAGATAGGGCAGCACCGAACGCCAGGAGCGCCCACGGGCGCGGGCGTCTCCCAGCATCCACGCAGCCGCCAGCAGCGCCATCAGGTACAGGTCGATCACCACTTGTGCGGTGTCCGGGCGCGACAGCAGTTGCAGGCCGAATTGCAGCAGCGACTGTTCGGCCTGGAACAGGCAGTACAGGGTGTAGGCACTGAAGCCCAGTAGAGCCAGCAGGGCGGGGTAAGGGTGGCGCATGGCGCAGTCCTCGATCAGGGATGGGCAGGGTGTACGGCGCGGCGGTTGCGGGTGGCCAGGCCCAGCAGCAGATACAGCAGGCCGGCTGCGCCACAGCCAAAGATCAGGCTTTGCGACAGCAGGGAGTCGAACAGGTACAGCGGGTCGTCGCGCAGGCGTTGATGTAATCCGGCATGCAGCAGGGCGAGCGCCGCCAGCCACTGGCGGGCAAGCTCGCGCACGCGACGGCGCCGATGGCCGCACAGCTGGACCAGCCCGGCACACAGGGGGACGTGCAGGGCAATGAACAGGTGCTGCCCGAGCATGGGGTCGAGGTTGCGCAGGCCATACAGCAGGCGCCATTCACGCTGCGCCACGGCATCCAGCTCATGGCCGACGAACAGCCCGATGCAGAGTCGCCAGAGTGTGTTTTTCACGGTGAAAATCCTTGAACAAGCGGGAGCGAACAGGCTAAGTGGCAAGCCTGTTGTCACTCAATGACCCCCCAGGTCATAGACAGCGGGGCGCTTCAGGCTGTCAGCTGGGGCGGTGCGACTTTCACTTTCAAGGATTGAACAGCGATGACTTCCAACCAGCAGGCTCCCGGCGCAGGCCGGGTGATCCGCGTGGCCGGGCCCGATGATGTGCCGGCCATGCTCGAGTGCGACACCTATGCCCAGGCCCACGCCAGCCGGGGCGATGCCGTACGCGTGGCGGTGGGCCGTGGCCAGGGTTGGGTGGAGGTGGCGGCCGGCCGGGTCGTCGGCTACCTGCTGCTGAACCATGACTTCTTCGACCATGGCTTCGTGTCCCTGGTGGTGGTGGCTCCGGGGCAGCAACGCCAGGGCGTGGCCCGGCGCTTGCTCGACGCCGCCGAGCAGGCCTGTCGCACGCCCCGGCTGTTCATCTCCACCAACCAGTCGAACCTGGCGGCCCGGGGCCTGATTGCCAAGGCCGGTTTCCAGCCCAGTGGGGTGATCGAGAACCTCGACGGGCAGGACCCCGAACTGATCTTCTGCAAGCGTGTGGGCTGAGCCGGGATGCCTGTGCCCGACAGCGGTCGCGCCGCCATGCCCTGCACCCTTGAAGCTCCCCGCGCCGGGCCCTTGCCGGTGGGCGCACAGTTGCGCCAGTTACGGCGCCAGGCGCGCTTGAGCCAGTTAGACCTGGCGTTGCAGGCGGGGATTTCCCAGCGCCACCTGAGCTGCGTCGAGACCGGCCGCGCCCAGCCCAGCCCGGCCTTGCTGGATGCGCTGCTGACCACCCTGGACACCCCCTTGCCCCAGCGCAACCGGGTGTTCCTCGCCGCGGGCTATGCGCCGCGCTACGCCGCCTTGCCCCTGGCCGACCCCGGCCTGGCGCCGGTGCGCGCAGCGCTGATGCACCTGCTCAAGGCCAACAACCCGGCGCCAGCCATCGTCATCGACAGTGGCTGGCAAGTGCTGGCGGCCAATCAGGCTACCGCGGCGCTGTTCCAACTGCTGGGGTTGTCGCAACACGCCATGGAACAGGGCTTCAACCTGTTGACGGCCCTGCTGGAGCCCGGTGGTTTCGGTGACTGCCTGATCAATGCCGAGGAGGTGCGCCAGGTGGCCTGGCAGCGGGCCTCCCGAGAGGCCATGGGCGACCCCGGCTTGGCGGCGCTGCTGGCCGGCCTGCCGTTCCCCGGAGAGTCGCCGGCTACCCCGAGCCCGGCCGAGCCGTTGCTGCTGACCCGGGTGCGCGGGCCCGGGGGCGAGCTGCGTTTTCTGTCCACCTTCACCACCTTCGGCATGCCCCAGGACATTACCGTGGCGTCGCTGCGCATCGAACACCTGATTCCCGCTGACGAGCCGACCTGGCAGGCCCTGACCCTGGCTTGCGAACGCCTGGGCGAACTCGAACCGGGTTAGATCGCCAGGGCCCGGGCCGGTAGCCCCTGGGCGCTCGCCAGCGCCGGCAGTGCCCCGGCCAGCACCATGCGGGTCAGGGTGGCCGCGACGCTCTGGAAGTCCCTGCTGGAGGGCTGGGCTACGCCGCTCATCAGGGCGATCTGCCAGCCCAGGGTGGGGTAGGTCTGGGTCGCCGCTCCTATGAACAGCAGCAGGTGCTCCGGGGCAATGGCGCGGATCAGGCCGCGTTCGGCCCAATTGCGCAGGCAAGCGATTTCACTGCGGTTCTGCGCCTCCAGGCTTTCACGCCAGGCCTCTGGCAACTGCTGCGCGCCGTGCAGCAACTCGCTGCAGAGAATCTTCGAACGCAGGGGGAAATCCTCGACGATCTGCATCCGCGCCTCGATGTAGGCCTGCAACGCCTGCGCCGGATCGGCCTCCGGGTGCAGCAGCCGCGACGCCTGGTGCAAGGGTTCCAGCAGGGGCTGCAGGACTTCGGCGTAGAGGTTTTCCTTGGTGTGGAAGTAGTAGTACAGGTTGGCCTTGGGCACCCCGGCGCACAGCGCGATATCCAGGGTCTGGCAGGCACTGAAGCCCTTGGCGGCGAACTCGTTGCGGGCGGCATCGAGGATCAGTTGCCGATGCCGCAGGCGCGAGCGGCGTTCCTGGCGGGCTGGCGCTGGCACCCGGGGCGCTGCCGAGTCGGCCTCAAGCGCCTGCGAGGGCAGGCAAAACGGGGTGGATGAGGGGCAGTGCATGGGCAAATCTCGGGGGTGTGAAATCGCAATATACAAAAGTATATAGCGAAACACCTGCCTCAGGCGTCGGCGCTGCTGTCTCGGCTGTTTCATAGAGGGGCGAACAGAGGAGGCAAGGCCGGAACGGTGCGCCGTTCCGGCTGGCGGCAGGCTCAGGCGCGGCGCTTGCGCAGCCAGCGTCGGGCCAGGTAGCCGTAGACCCAGAGGTTGATCAGCAGCACCAGGCTGCCCAGCCACAGCTGAATGCCCGGGGTCAGCCCGGCGGGGTAGATCAGCGGGATCAGGTAATGCTCGATGAAGCCGGCGCCGTAGCCGTCCTGGCCGGCGGCGTGGCGCAGCAGGTTTTCCCAGCGGGTCAGCGGGCACTCCAGGTGCAGCACTTCCACTGCCACGCCCCAGGCCGCGGCGGGCAGGTGCAGCAGCATCAGCCGCGGGTGGCGCAGCACCAGCAGGCCGCCCAGCAGCACGAAGACGATAAAGGACAGGTGAAACAGCACCAGGCTGTCGGCGGCAATACGGTAGAGCATGGGGGTTCCTTGTAGGGGGCAGATCCGTGGCGCAGGCGCCGGGGCGCAATATACCGAGGGCCGGTAGGCGGTGGCAGTGTTTCTTCGTGGTGCAGGAAAAAAGCCCGGCTCGCAATCGATCGGGCCCGCCTTTGCGCTACCTATACTGCTGGAACGCCAGGGCGACCTGTCGAGCCTGGCGCGGCCTTTGCGGGAGGTACATGCCTTGCGGCCAACGATGCTCTGCTGCCGCCACGGGGTCCTGGTGCTGATGCTGGTGCTCGCCGGCTGCGCCCATCGGGTCCCCGAGCCGGTGGCCGCGATGCCGGTCAGCCCGGCCACCTGGCGCCAGGTCAACCATGAACTGCTGGAAGCCTCCCGCAGCGCCACTGAACAGGCCGAGGTCTATGCCCAGGGCTCCATGGAGCACTGGCGGACCCGGGTCTACCAGCAGACCGAGGAAAACTTCATTCCCTGGTTCAGCGGCTACTGGACCCAGGAATGGCTGTCGCTCAAGGTCGGCTGGTATTCCCTGAACGATAAAGGCGACGCCGGGCAAGCTTCCCGGCGCCTGGCGGCCTACTTGCAGGAGCAGTACCAGGAACGGGTGCTGGCACCGGTGGCGCTGGAAGTCGATGCCGATGCGATCACCGGCGAGGCCATGGAGTTCTATGTGCAGTTGCTGCGCCAGCAACTGGCGCAGATCCGCAGCCGTTACCCACTGCCGGCACCGCAACTGGAACTCCATCTGGACCAGGTGCTGGCCATCGACCTGGGGCCGGCCCCCGAGCAGCGCGCCTCCTTGAACCAATTGATACGGGCCGAGCCCATTGCCCGCTTGCCCGCCTATGGGCCCTTGCTGCAGCAGATCCATGGCACCCCGACCGGCGAACAGGGAGCGCCGGCCCCGGGGGTGTCCCAGGTGGCGCAGGTGACCAGTGACAAGCTCCAGGCCCAGTTCGCCAGCCGCAGTGTGGCCGGTGCGGTGGCTGCGGCGGTGGGGCGGGTGGCCGGCGCGCTGATTTCCGTGGGAGTGGCCGGGGTCCGGGCGCTGGTCCAGGACCATGACCGGGAAGACCTGCAGGCCCAGACCCGACGGGACCTGGGCGCGGCCTTCGATCAGGCCTGGGCCAGGCAGTTGCATGACCCCGAGCATGGGGTCATGGCCGGGGTGTATTACCTCGGCCAGCAGCTCGAACGCCAGTTGCAGGCGCCGCTGGTCAATGAGGACGCCGGCGATGGCCGGGGCCCCTGAGCCCGTCCTGGCGGCTCAGCCCCGGGTGGCCTCGGCACCAGGATCCAGCGGCACTTCGTAGTCACTGACCCCAGCCGCATGGCGCCCGGCGATGTAGCCGAAGGTCATGGCCGGCCCCAGGTTGATACCGCCGGAGGGATAAAAGCCGCCCATCACGCTGGCCATGTCGGTGCCTGCGGCATACAGCCCGGGGATCGCCGTGCCGTGCGAATCCAGCACCTGGGCCTGGGCGTTGGTCTTGAGCCCGGCAAAGGTGCCGAAGCTGCCGGGCAGCACTTTCACCGCGTAGAAAGGCCCCTGTTCGATGGGCGCCACGCAGGGGTTGGGCCCGGGATACAGGGCGTCGCCCTGCTTGCGATTGTAGGGCGTCGAGCCGCGGCCGAACTCGGGGTCCTGGCCGTTGCGGGCATGCTGGTTGAATGCCTGCACCGTGGCCGCAAGGTCCTGGGGGTCGATGCCGCACTGGCTGGCCAGGGCCTGGATGGAGTCGGCCCGTACCAGGTAGCCGCTGCGCACCAGCGGCCCCACCGGCAGGGGGAAGGGCCGGGCATAACCCAGGCCGTAACGGCGCTGGAAGCGGTGGTCGCAGATCAGCCAGGACGCCACTTCCTCGCCCGCGGGAACCGCCTCCAGCATGGCCGCGGTGTAGTCGTAGTAGCCGTCCGCCTCGTTGACGAAACGCTTGCCGTTGGCCAGCACGCCGATCAGCCCGGGTTTGGCCCGGTCGATGATGTGGGGAAAGAGGCCGATGCTGCCGTCGGCATGCCGCACCCGAGAGACG
This sequence comes from Pseudomonas sp. BIGb0176, assembly GCF_024810175.1. Classification (NCBI taxonomy): domain Bacteria; kingdom Pseudomonadati; phylum Pseudomonadota; class Gammaproteobacteria; order Pseudomonadales; family Pseudomonadaceae; genus Pseudomonas; species Pseudomonas sp. BIGb0176. Next base: position 2,038,675 of record NZ_JANUEC010000001.1, on the reverse strand, counting down.
GGGGCCCAGGCCACCGGGCTGGCAAGGTCCGTGGCCAGCACGGCACCGGCCTGTTCGCCGAGGCGGATGCCGTCGCCGCAGCAACTGCGCGGCGGCAGGGCCAGGTGCTCGTCCGGCCCCTGGGCACGGGGAAACAACGCCTGGCGGCGGGGCAGGTCATTGGCGAAGCCGCCGGCGGCCAGCAGCACTCCACGCCGGGCGCGGATTTCCCGCGGCCCCTCAGGCGTGTCCACCAGGGCGCCCTGCACGCCCTGGCTATTGCGCAGCAGCGAGCGGGCCGGGGTGGACTCCAGCAGGTTGACCCCCAGGTCCTCGGCGGACTTGCCCAGCCGGCCGATCAGCGCCACGCCGTTGACCAGGTGCATGGCCCGTCCGTGTAGCGCCAGGTCCCGCAGGTGGCGGGCAAAGCGCCCGGCCACATGCAGCAGCGACCTGAAGGAACGGGTCATGCTGAGAAAGGCCCCCAGGTCGGCCCCGGCCATGATCGGCATGCCCAGGAACGAGGTTTCCCGCAGGGTCTTGCGCAGCCGTTTGAGCAGTGGGCCGATGGCCCGGGCGTCATACGGCGCGGCGATCACCTGATGGCCCTCGATCCCGGCCCCGGGCACCTGGCCGTGGATATCCGGGATGCCATTGCCGTCGACGAATTGCAGGGCCGTGTGTTGTTCGAAGAAGGCCACCATCTGCGGCCCGTTATCCAGAAAGGCGTCGATGCGTGCGGCATCGTAGCGCTCCCCCAGCTCATGCTTGAGGTAGGTGCGCGGTTGCTGCGGGTTTTCATGGATGCCGGCGCGGCGTGCCAGGGGATTGCCCGGCACCCACATCCAGCCGCCGGACCAAGCGCTGGCACCGCCAAAAGTGGAATCCTTTTCCACAACTATCACCTTCAAGCCATGCCACGCGGCGGTCACCGCACAGGCCAGGCCGGCGGCGCCGGAGCCGATCACCAGCAAATCACAATCCAGGGGCGGGAGGGTTGCAGCGGGAGCGTCGCTCACAATGACAGGGCCTTTTTCGATCAGTGAGATAAAATGGAACTCTGTTCCATTATTATGGAAAACTATTCCACACTGCTCAGGACGCTGTCAAACCGCCCCAGAGTTTCAGGCTACGGTTCTCAGGACGGCATCGAGCGCAGCCACGCCAGAACCCGATGGGCGCCATGGGCCAGGGCGATTTGCCAGCAATCGGCGCCTTCGCGATCCTGGCGCTGTGGCTCGCCGCCGGCCGCGAGCATGGCCTTGAACAGCTCCAACTGGTCGTCTTCGGCCGCCAGCATCAGTGGGGTCCGGCCGGCGCAGGGGTAGTCGTGGACAGCGTTGGGGTCGGCACCGTGATGCAGCAGCAGGTGCGCGATATGCATCAGTTGCCCGGGGTCGCAGCGTTCACTCTGCAGTTCCAGGAGCATTTCTAGCACCTGTTGATACAGCGGGTGCCCGGGTGGTATGGGCATCCGTTGCCCGAAGGTTCCGGCGCTGCTGCCCAGGGTCCGGCGCAGGACTTCGCGGCTGACCGGGTCCTGTTGCCCGATCCTTTCGAGTACCAACTCCAGTGTCTTGTCCGGGCGTTGCACCTGGCACAGCTTTCCGAGGCAGTGATACAGCGGGGTCAGCAGCGGATACAGCCCTCGCGCGTCGGCCGAGGCGCCCATCTGCAGAAGTCGGGCCACCAGTTCGGCATCCCCCATGTCGATGGCCTGTATCAGGGGCGTCAGTTGTTTTCTGTGGGTGCGGCGGTCGAGGGTAGCGACGGCATGAGGCCGGGCCAGGAGCAGGTCGAGGGCGCCGCGCTGGTTTCTATCGTGGGCGTATTGCAGGGCGCATAGCAGCGCCGAGCCAGCGGCCTCGTCGCCCGGGTTGACGTCGGCGCCGGCCTGCAACAGCGCACTCACCGCATCGGCCTGACCTTCGGAGGCGAACCACAGCAATTGCGGATAGCGACGCTTCTGGCCGTCCAGGGCATGCACGGTGATCACCCGGTCGGGGCGCTTCAGGTCCACCTTGATCCGGGCGATCTCGGCAGGGTCGAAAGCCAGGAAGGGCCGCTCCACCTGCAGTTCCTGGCGCTCGGCCTGGGGGAACAAACCCTGCGGCGGGAACAGCCGTGCGAAGACCTGTTTCAACTGAATGATTTCCCAGTCACTGATCACCGGGCCCTGCTCCATGCCCAGGGTGCTGAACAGTCCCAGCACCACGGCCTGATGTTTCATGCGCTTGAGCAGGATCTTGTCCTCCAGCGCCGCCGCCAGGCTCAGGGCTTCCTCCAGCAGGCCGAGCTGCAAGGGCCCGGCGCGATACAGGGCCGCGTCCAGGGCCTTGGCGTAATGCCGCAGGGCGGCAGGGGAGTGGCCCGAGAGCAACTGCCAGCGGCCCTCGTACCAGGCACTGAGATAGCCGGTGCGGTGATCTTCGTCATAACGGGTTTGCAGGGTGATGAAGTCGTCCAGCATCTGCCGGGTTCGGGCCTGGCAGGTACTGTCCTTGTCTCGGCTCGGGTCAAGGTGTTCGCTCAGCCATCGGGCCCCGGGTTTGAGGATATTCAGGCGCTGGCCGGCCGCCAGATTCAGGCGCCGCAGCGCCTGCCGGCCGCTGTCCGGGGTGGGCATCAGCAACAGGGCCTGCAATACCGGCTGGCGAAAAGCTCCGCGCCCGGCGCCGAGCAGCTGTTGATCGAGGTAGCCAAGGGCCCGGCCGATCACCAGCCAGCGCCCCAGGTTGCGCACCAGAAGGGGCGGGCTGGCGGCCTGTTCCAGGGTCTTGAGCAGGACCTTGAGGCTCGACAGGTCGGCCAGCCGTGTGCCGTTGTGCCAGCGGGCCAGTTGGTCACGGGCATCCTTGCTCTCGGGATACAGGCGCTGGGCCAGTTGCTGGAGCGAGTCGCCACTGTGCTGCTGATACCACTGCAAGACCTGCCCGAAGGCCGTCTGGTCCGGGTCCAGCAGTTGCCCCAGGTTCGGGCCGCCGAAGCGTTGCTGCAGTTGCTGGAGGAAGCCGCCGACCAGGCCGGCATAGTGTTCGACCAGTACCGGTAATGCCTGCTCGCGGCTCAGGCTATCGAGTTCCACGTTCTTGATCAGATCCAGGTAGTGCGCCTGCAGATAATCGATGAAGGCTTCCACGTACTGGGCGAACTCGCAGTCCAGCTGGGCCAGGGGTTCGATCAGCAGGTCACGCTTGATCGCGGGAAACAGGCTCCAGTCGTGATCGCTGTCTGCCAGCCTGGCCAGTTGCTTGCGCCGCGTTGGGTCGCTGGCCTTGGTATCGAACGCGGCGGTCAGCAGTTGGTAGCACTCACCCAGGCTGGGAAAGGGGGAGCGGGCTATCGGCATTCGAGCCTCCGCAGCATCAGTTTGAAGTTTTGCAGTGCCCGGCAGTCGCTGGGTGTGCAGGGCACAGGGATCGAGCCCTTGCCTGGGGCAGTGAGCTTCCCATGGCATTTGCCATGATGGAACAGCCAGCCCAGACGTAATTGCTGGCGGACCAGCCGGGCGATGTCCTTGTCATTGCTGTAATGGGTCGTGTCGGCCTCCTGGCCTGACCCCACCGGCGAAGGCCGGTGGGGCGCGAGAGGATCAAGGATTGGCGTTTTTTGCCGCGGCGCGTGCGGCCCGGGCAGCGAAGCTGTCCGCCGCCACCTGGCCGTTGCCGGCCTTGGCGGTGGTGCTGGCGATGCGCGAAGCTGCCGGCTGGTTCATCGGCGAGGGCTTGGCAGAAGGGGCTTTTTTAGCCATGTGAGTCATCTCCTTTAGGTACCGCCGGAAGTGGCAGTGAGGCGATAGTACTCAGGCAGTGGATGATGGGCGGCGGCGCCGGTGGCGCAAAAAAAACGAAAAATACTTACCCCCAGGCACGGCCCGCCAGAGGGGCGTTGCAGTGGCATGGAGCAGGACCGGACGCGTGGCGAACGGTACCGGCCGGGCAAAAAAACGCCGCGTTCCCAGGCAGCGAACGCGGCGTTGTTCAAGGCAGCAGGGCAGGGCTCAGTTGACCACGCGGTAGCACGGTACGTAGGCGGCGCCGCCGGGCAGCTTCATGCGGTGCTGCTCGACGAAGGCTTTGAGCAGTTGGTCCAGGGGCTGCATGATCGCCGGGTCGCCGTGGATGCTGTACGGGCCTTTCTGCTCGATCAGGCGGATGCCCTGGTCCTTGACGTTGCCGGCGACGATGCCGGAGAACGCACGACGCAGGTTGGCCGCCAGTTCGTGGGGCGCCAGGGCATGGCTCAGTTGCAGGTTGGCCATGTTCTCGTGGGTCGGATCGAAGGGACGTTGCAGGCTCTCGTCGATCTTCAGCAGCCAGTTGAAGTGGAAGGCGTCGTTGCGTTCGCGGCGGAACTGCTTGACGGTCTTGAGCCCCTCGGTCATCTGCCGCGCCACTTCCGGCGGGTTGTCGATGATGATCTGGTAGTGCTGGCGCGCCGCTTCGCCCAGGGTTGCCAGGACGAAGGCGTTGAGCTGCTCCAGGTAGGGCGCCGCGCTCTTGGGGCCGGTGAGGATCACCGGGAAGGGCAGGTCGCGGTTGTCCGGGTGCATCAGGATGCCCAGCAGGTAGAGGAACTCCTCCGCGGTGCCGGCGCCGCCGGGGAAGATGATGATGCCGTGGCCGACGCGGACGAAGGCTTCCAGGCGCTTCTCGATGTCCGGCAGGATCACCAGCTCGTTGACGATGGGGTTCGGTGCTTCGGCGGCGATGATCCCCGGCTCGGTCAGGCCCAGGTAGCGGCCGCCGCTCATGCGCTGTTTGGCGTGGGCGATGGTCGCGCCTTTCATCGGGCCCTTCATCACGCCCGGGCCGCAGCCGGTGCAGATGTCCAGCTTGCGCAGGCCCAGTTCGTGGCCGACCTTCTTGGTGTATTTGTATTCTTCGGTATTGATCGAGTGGCCGCCCCAGCACACCACCATCTTGGGCTCCACGCCGGGGCGCAGGGTGCGGGCGTTGCGCAGCAGGTGGAAGACGTAGTCGGTGATGCCCTGGGAGCTGTCCAGGTCAATGCGCTGGCTGTCCAGTTCGTTCTCGGTGTAGACGATGTCGCGCAGGGCGCTGAAGAGCATTTCCCGGGTGCTGGCGATCATCTCGCCATCAACGAAGGCGTCGGCCGGTGCGTTCAACAACTCCAGGCGCACGCCACGGTCCTGCTGGTGAATGCGCACTTCGAAATCGTGGTAGGCGTCGAGGATGGTCTTGGCGTTGTCGACGTGGGCGCCAGTATTGAGGATGGCCAGGGCGCACTGGCGGAACAGGGTATAGATGCTGCCGGAACCGGCGGCGCTGAGCTGTTGCACTTCACGTTGCGAGAGGGTCTCCAGGCTGCCTTTCGGGCTCACCGAAGCATTGATCACTTGTCTTTGCGGCATTCATCCATTTCCTGAAAGCGTCGCCACCGCACCATGCGCGGCCAGTGGCGAAAAAATAGCGGGGCAGTGAACAGAGCCACCGGTACGGGGCTTGGTTTCCAGCGGCAGGGCAAGAAAGCAAACGTCGTCGCGAGATTGTTCGCTGCTTGAATCTACCTCATGCGGGCCTGGCGTGGCGGGAAAAATGACGATCCGCCCTGGTCGTGGCGGATTTTTCACCGGCCTTCAGCACAGGCTGGCTCGGGTCGGGTCCAGCACCGGCGCTGCCCCGGCCAGGGCCAGGCGCTCCATCAGGGCCGGGTAGCCCTCGGACTGGCCCCAGGCGTGTTCGGCCAGGGTCAGGCCGATGATCTGCAGAAATCCGAAGCGCCCGCTCAGCAGTTGCCGGGGGCCGGCAAAACCCGGCGCGGGGATGAACAGCAGTGCCTGCAACAGGCTGTCGCCGCCATTGATCGGCTCGCCGGTACGCATGCGGTCCCATTCGCCCAACGGCGGCTGCTCGCCAAAACGGCCGGCGGCCAGCAGCAATTGGTAGGCGCAGAAATTGCGTAACAGGCGCAGGGCCCAGGGTGACTGTTCGCGGGTTTCCAGCAGCAGTTCGTGGCCCATGCCGGATTCGCCATCGGCATCGGGCCGGGCATCTTCCCAGGCATTGGACAGGCCCGAAGTGACGTATAGCCAACTGCTGCGACCGGCATTGGGCGGTGACTCGAAGACCCCGTGGGTGAGCCAGCGCGGATCGACGTCGTGCTGGCCAAAGACCTGGCTGAACAGCGCCATGTCCAGGGGATAGATGCCCGGGCCCAGTGCGCCGAACAGCGCCGGGTAGATCTGTTCTTCACGTTGCGCCCAGGCGGCTTCGAGCCATGAAGAGTCGGGGGATTGCGGCATGTGAAAGCGTCCTTGAACAGAAGCGGCGGCCCGGCTTGAGCCACCAGGGAATCAGGCAAAGGCCTGGCGCAATAGTTCCGGCAGCAACTGCCCGGCCTTGCCCTTCAGGCTGTATTCCTCGGCGCCGGTGCAAGCCTGGGGCTGGGGGTTGATATGCACCACGCAGGCACCGTGCTGCAGCGCCAGTTGGGGAATTCGCGCCGCCGGCTGGACCAGCCCGGAGGTGCCCACCGACAGCAGCAGGTCGCATTCTTCGGCGGCGTTGAAGGCGGCCTTGAGGGTCGCCTGGGGCAGGGGTTCGCCGAACCACACCACCCCGGGGCGGATCTTGCCGTTGCAACCGGTGCAGCGCGGCGGCTCCAGGCTGGCGCCCTGTTCCGGCAAGTCCGGCAAGGGCAGTTGGCCCTTGAACGGGCGGTTGCAGGCAAAGCACTTGGGGGTGTGCAGGCTGCCGTGCAAGTGCAGCACCGAGGGGCTGCCGGCGCGTTCGTGCAGGTCGTCGACGTTCTGGGTGATCAGGGTCAGGCGCGGCACCCGCCGGGCCAGTTCGGCCAGGGCCAGATGGGCTGGATTGGGCTGGGCCTGGAGCACTTTCTGGCGTCGCCATTCATACCAGCCCCAGACCAGCGCCGGGTCTTCGCGAAAGGCTTGCACGGTGGCCAGGCGCGCCGGGTCGAAGTGTTCCCACAGGCCGGTCAGGGCGTCACGAAAGGTCGGGATGCCGCTTTGCGCCGAGACCCCGGCACCGCTGAATACCACCACATGCCGGGCCTGGGCCAGGCGCTTGGGATCGAACTGCATGGTTGAAGATGTTCCTGCCGTGGGTGAAAGAACGGGGCGCCCGCTTCCGCGTGCGGATCGGACCGGTACTAAAAACGCGCCGGCCTTGCAGCGTAAATGAATTTATCGTCAAGGCGCCGCTCATAACTCTTGTCAGCGGTCCTGTGTGTAGCCGCCTCAATCCGTCAGGGAGTGTCACCCTCATGAACCCAGCCACGCCAGTCAATCCCGGCGCCCAATCCCGTTTGATCCTGGTGGTGGAGGATGAGCCGACGGTGCTGGAGTTTCTCTGCGAGATCCTGCAGGACGAAGGGTTTGCCACCCAGGCGATGGACAGCGCGGATCGGGCCTGGGAATTCCTGCAGGAACAGGCCGCGGACGTGGCCCTGCTGCTGACCGATATCACCATGCCCGGCACCCTCAATGGCGCGAGCCTGAGCAATTTGTGCGGCGAGCGCTGGCCGCAGTTGCCGATCGTGGTCATGTCGGGTTTCGAGACCCCCGAGAGTTCCGGGGTGCGTTATCCGGTGTCCTTCATCCGCAAGCCCTGGACCATCGGGCAGATCCTCGACTGCGTGGAAGGCGCGCTGAAATCGGCCCAGGGTTGAGGCGTGGCGCCTCACCCCGGCCAATCGCCGGTGTTACTCCTTGACGCTCATGAACTCCTTGGCCCAGACGATGTATTCCTCGGGCTGGGTGTAGGTGTGGGCCAGTTCGGTGGCGCTCAGGTCCGACGCCTGGGTGAAGATCTGCCGCTGCTCGCGCAGGCAGTCGTAGGTGGCCTTGATCGCGGCGAAGTAGGCGGCATGACCGTCCACGGCGATCTTCACGCCCAGCTCGGCCAGGCGCGCATCGTCCCGTAGCGCCGGGTTGCCGTAGGTCACCAGCATCAGCGGCACGCTCAGGTGCTCGGAGATCTGTTCCAGCTGTTCGAAATCACGGATGCCCACCATGCAGATGGCGTCGGCGCCGGCACGCTCGTACTGCTGGGTACGGCTGATGATTTCCTGCACCGGAAGGATGCCGGCGTTGGTCCGGGCGATGATCGCCAGTTCCGGATCAACCCGGGCTTCCAGGGCGGCGCGGATCTTGCCGACGCCTTCGGCCACCGAGATGAGGTCGGTGGATTTGCGCCCGAACTGGGCCGGCAGCAGGGTGTCTTCGATGGTCAGCGCGGCAATGCCGGCGCGTTCCAGTTCGACCACGGTGCGCATCACGTTCAGCGCGTTGCCATAGCCGTGGTCGGCGTCGGCGATGACCGGCAACTGCGCCACGCGGCCGATGCGGGTGGCCTGTTCGGCGAATTCACTGAGGGTGATCAGGGCGAAGTCGGGGGCCGCCAGTACTTGCAGCGAGGCCACCGAGCCGCCGAGGATGCCCACTTCGAAACCCAGGTCGGCGGCGATACGGGCAGACATCGGGTCGAATACGGAAGCGGTGTGGTAGCAGGAGTTGGAAGCGATCAGTTCACGGAAACCGCGGCGCAAATCTTGATGGGAAAGCCTGGACATAACAGCTCCGAGATAGGATCGAGAGATCGACCTTGAGGTCGAGTCAAATTTTGCAATCAGTTCCCTTGGCGAGCCGGGGAAAGAGCGGCTCACAGCGAAACGTTAGTTGGGCAGATGAAGATGAAACAAGGTGGGTAGCAAGGCGTCTTTATCCCGTTCGGTTGCGCGAACCGACGGGTTTATTATGCGAGGCCGACATAGCAGGACGAGGCTATCACGCTCCAGGGCCGTAGATGATGATGATTTTGCATAGCATTATGCCGGACCGGCATTGGCATTTTTTTTCTAACTGAATATTACAGGCACTTGCCAGGGGCGTTTCGGGGGCATGTCGAAGGTTGGCGGGGGGCTTGTCGAGCGCTGGCAAATCCACCAAGCTGCCGCGCCTCGAATGGCAGCGTTCACGCTGCGCAACGGCTTAGTTCAAGGATGCAGGCAATGGCGCTCAGGGTGTTGGTGGTGGGTGGTTATGGCAATTTCGGCAGCATCGTCTGCCGCTATCTGATCCATACCCCTGGGGTGCATCTGCTGATTTCGGGGCGCGACCCGCACAAGCTCGCGGCCAAGGTTCAGGCCTTGCAGGCTGAAGGCGGGCAGCCCTGCGAAGGCTGGTGCGGCGATGCCATGGGGCCGCAATGGGTGCCGGCGCTCAAGGCCCTTAAGGTGCACTGGGTGATCCATACCGGCGGGCCGTTCCAGGGCCAGTCCTACGCGGTGGCCCGGGGCTGCATCGAGGCCGGGGTCAACTACTGCGACCTGGCCGACTGTCGTCAGTTCGTGCGCGGCATTGGCACTCTGGATGAGGCCGCCCGGGCCGCCGGGGTGACGCTGCTCAGCGGCTGCAGCTCGGTGCCGACCCTGTCGGCGGCGATGATCGATGAGCACCGTGAGCGTTTTTCCCGCATCGAGCGCATCGAGCACGGCATTTCCTCCTCGGCGAAGATGCCCGGCCTGTCCACCATCCAGGGCGTGCTGGCCTATGCCGGCAAACCCATCCTGCAACTCAAGGACGGCCGGCCGCACCCGGTGATCGGCTGGCAGGGCCTGACCCTGCGCAAGCTGCCCAGGCTGGGCACGCGGCTGGTGGCCAATGTCGATGTGCCGGACCTGGATCTGTTCGCCGAGCGCTACGGTGCCCACACCCTGAGCTTCCAGGCCGGCGCCGGGCTGAAGATCGCCGGGCTGGCCAATGCGCTGCTGGCCCAGGCGGTGAAGCTCGGCCTGGTGGGCGACCCGGCGCCCTGGGCGGCGCGCCTGCATCGCTGCGGCACCTGGTTCGAAGGTTTCGGAGATGGGCTCAGTGCCCTGTACATCGACGTGCACGGCCTGGGCCAGGACGGCCAGCCACTGTCGATGAGCGTGCAGCTCACCGCAACCCATGACCACGGGCCGGAGATTCCCAGCTGCGCGGCGGTGGCGGTGGTGCACAAGCTGCTCGCCGGCCATGTGCCGGCCCCGGGGGCCCGGTCCAGTGCCGGCGAGGTCAGCGTGGAGGAGTACCTGCGGGCGATCGACGATCCGGATCACCTGCAACTGCAAGTGAGTTTCTCGCGCCCGCCGGTTTAACCCCCGGTCACCACAGCAGCGGCTTGGCGAAGTCTTTCCAGAACAGCCAGCGCTGCACTTCAAGGTGCTCGCCGGTGCCGATCTGCCAGTCCGGGCGCCCGGCGTCCAGGTCAAGCTTGACGATGATCCCGGCATAGGTGGCGGCCACCAGGGTCTTGCCATCGGGGCTGATGTCCATGGCGGTGAGGGTCGAGCCGATATAGTGCTGCCAGCGTTCCTCGCCGTTTTCGCTGAAGGCCCGCAGGTAGCCGTAGGCGTCGCCGATGATGAACTCGTCGCCCCGTGACGCCGCGGCATACACCCGGGCGCCTTCCTGCAGCACCGGGGTGCGCGCATCGTCACTGTAGAAATCGGTGGACAGCCCTGGCAGGTCGGCCACCGCCACTCCCACGCTGGCACCGCCATAGAAGTGGCAGGCATTGAGCAGCAGGCGATCGCCGCGCTGGTTGAAATGGGCGAAATGCGGGTACTCGCTGGCGGGGCCGATCTGCGCTACCCGTTGCAACCTTGCATCGAACACCAGGTGCGAGCTGCTTTGCTCGCCCACGGCGATCCACTGGCCATCGGGCGACACCGCGCCATGCTCCATGCTCAGGCCGATGCCCAGGTCCTCGGGGGCGACGCCATCGGCCAGCTCTTGCTGCAGGTCTTCCAGGCTCGGCAGCAGGCGCGTGGCGCCCTCGGCCTGCAGGACGAAGATGCCGTCGGAGCTCACCAGCAGTACCCGGCGCCCGTCGGGGAAGGGAATCAGGCTGCTGGGGCTAGGGCGCCCGGTGTCTTCAAGCGCCACCCCCGCCGGCAGGTTCGCGTGGGGATCGGGCCAGGCAAAACTTGCCACCTCTGGCCCGTTCCAGCCGTCGGTGAGCTGGATGCCGTCAGCCCGGGCCCAAGCGAAATAGCGCCGCTGGGGGCACATGCCGAAGCCTTCCACCTGCTCCAGGGTCTGGATCCTTGCGTCGTCGATATGCACCACCTCGCCAGCCTCGTAAGGTGCGCCGATGCGCGCCAGCAGGCTGCCGTCCGGCAACAGGGCCAGGGTCGGAATCATCCGTCCCTGGCTTTCCAGGCGTGGCGACAATGGGAAGTGCGCCGGCGGCCACTCCTGGCGGAATGCCTGGCGCCGGGCTGCGTCGTAGGGCTCCTGGTTGCTCGCTTCCAGGGCCGCCTGCCAGTCTGGCAGCAGGTGCTCGGTATCGGGCAAGTGCGGTTCCTTCAAGCCCTTCCAGCCGTCGCGGTTGCCGGTCTCGACATAGCGATTGATGTCGCGGGCATAGGTCAGCACGGCTTGCTGCCATTGCTCTTGCGGGGAGTGGTTCGAATTCGACTGGGACATGCGCGCAGGACTCCTTGTGGCGCTGGGAAAGGCGTAGCAGACCGGGGGATGGACCGGAAAAGCGCGCAGTTTATCCCTCGGGAGCGAGTTTTTTTCAGGTTTTTCCAGTGCTGCCGTTCAAGGCGCGTAGGTACTGACCCGGTTGCGCCCGGCGCGCTTGGAGGCGTACAGCGCCTGGTCGGCCCACTCGATCAGGCAGCGATGATCCCGGGCCGGACGGTCGAGGCAGGCGATGCCCAGGCTGATGGTGAAGGCGATGGCCTGGCCGTTGTGGATCACCTCCTGCTCTTCCACCGACTGGCGCAAGCGCTCGGCCAGGGTGCGGGCCCCGGCAAGGTCGGTGTGGGGCAGGAGAATGGCGAACTCCTCGCCGCCATAGCGCCCGGCCACGTCGCTGTCGCGCACATGCTGGTGGATCAGCTCGGAGACGCGCTTGATCACTGCATCGCCGGCCTGGTGCCCATGGCGGTCGTTGATCGACTTGAAGTGATCGATGTCCAGCATCAGCAGGGCGATGCTGCTGCCGTGGCGGCTGTATTCGAACTGCAGGCGCTGTTCCCAGTGGCCGCGGTTGTAGAGCTGGGTCAGGTGGTCGGTGCGCGACAGGTGCTGCAACTGCTGGTTGGCCTTCTGCAAGGCCAGGCTGTTGATTGCCACGTCGGTCAGGTCGTAGATCACCAGGCAGACGTGGTGGATCTCGCTGTTGGAGGAACGCAGCGGCAGCAGGGTGGTGTTCTGGTACATGAACTCGCCCTGGCCGGTGATCGGCTGGTAGTTGTTGAAATGCACCAGGTACGGCCGCTGCTTCCAGATGGTGAAGGCCGGCGTGCCGAGGGCCACCACGCGCCCCACCTTGCGGGTGAACCAGGGTCGCTCGACCTCGGGGAACAGCTCGAAGAACGACTGGTCGATGGCCTGCTTGGAGGGCACTCCGGAGCGGTTCTCCATGAAGCTGTTCCACACCTGGACCCGGCACTCCAGGTCGAGCACGACGATACCCACGTCGATGCTCTGGACCACCGCCAGCAACCAGTGCAATTCACTGAAATCCATTCTCTTGGGCATGGCTCAACTCATCAGGTAGGCGAGCTTCTGTTCCAGCAAGGCCATGGAGCCTTCGGTGAACAACAGCAACAGGTCGAAGTGGATGTTCTGTTCTTCCAGGCTGTAGCTGATCTCCACCGCCTGGGTCTTTTTCCAGCGCTGCTGGTTGAGCACGATCAGCTCGTCGATGGTGGTGTGTTCCCCCAGTACCTGGGGATGGCCCACGGAAAAGAACACGTCCAGCTGGTCGGCGATGCTGCTCAGGCAGGCGCCGATCAGCACGCTGGAGAGGTCGATCAGCACTTCCATTTCCTGGTAGGGGTCGGTGCCTTGCTCTATCAACTGGGCGATGTCGGCCACTTCGGAGTCGTAGAACATCAGCAAGGCTTCGCCGGCGATGCCGCTGCCGATGTAGCTCTGGCAGATGGCGGTCAGTTGCCGGGCGCGGTTGGCATCGGCCAGCAGCATCTGCAACTCGCCGGCTTCCAGCACATTGACGTGGGGAATCGGCAGGTGCACGAAGACATCCAGGACCTTGGCGATCAGCGCCGCGGCGTAGCCCATGGAAACGTTGACGGTTTCCCGGAAGGCGTCGCGAAAGGTCACCACCGGTGCTGGCGAAGGGGCTGCCAGTGGCTTGGCGTCAGTGCTGTCCAGCAGTTGCAGTTCGTTGAGCAGGGCGCGCAGTTGCTGCGGGTCGAAGGGCTTCTTGAGGAAGGCCCGGGCGCCCAGCTCGCGGGTGCGGCGCACGGCTTCCTCTTGAATATCGCCGGAGATGACAATGATCTGCGCCTCGATGCCTTCTTCCTGCACCGCACTCAAGACCTGGTAGCCGTCCATCACGGGCATGGTCAGGTCCAGCAGCGCCACCTTGCCCAGCCCGCGGCGCAGGGCTTCCAGGCCTTCGCGCCCGTTGCAGGCCTGGGTCACGGACACCCGCCACTCGCTGGGCAAGGTCCGCAGCACCTGCTTGCGGGCCATGCTCGAGTCATCGCAGATGAGGAGGGGGATCATCGGTATCGGACGCTCATTCGAAAAACCCCGTAAGGGATAGTGTTCGGTAATAGGGCGAGTTGCCGCTTTATAGTTGTGCCGTATCGGGCTGTCCGTGCCGCGCCGCACTATAGTTCCCTCGGCAATAAAAGAACAAGTAGTGATGGCTTCGGTTATTTGCTCCAGATCATTGTCTGCTGCAATTCAAGCAGGCCTGGGCATGTAACTTAGAGTTGTTGCAGGGCAGCAGTTAAAAGGCCGCGGCGGCCCGTGGCGTGGGCTGTGGAAAAAATCTGAGAGGCCTCTGTAAGCCTTGATATAGACCGATTTTCTATCGAGGTAGAGGGTGTGCGCCTGTTTTCTGACGTTTGAAAAATGACACTTTAGGTATAAGTTTCAAACTTTCGGAATCTTCTTGTTGATTGTTGCCGAAGGTTCTGCGAGTGGTTCGTTTCAATGGTTGTTAAGAGCGCTGGAATTGTGTGGGTTGAATGTGTCGTGCAGCGGTTCTTATAAACAACCCAGGGCCGCCGTTGTATTGATTCGAATATTAAAGAACGGGCGCAAGGCTGTTGGCGCGAGTGCTGCAGGGGCGTAATTGTCGGGCTGCATATGCAACAAAACCTTACCGCGAACCTGGTTGTGCCGACCGCTGGAAGGGCGCGAGCCCCGGTCGTGCGCGGCCTGTGGCAAGCCGAAGACCAGCGCTGCGCCGTGGGCAAAAAAATGTCAGATTTTGAGTCCCGGCCTGGACCTTTTCCCGCAATGCGCAATCATTACTGCGTGGAAAACATAAGGAGAGACGCATGTTCATTCGGTCATTGACCTTCGCTACTCTGCTCGCTGTTGCCGGCCCTGTCCTGGCGGCCGACAACGACGGCCCATTGACCCAGGACCTGGGCAAGTCACGGCCACTGATCGTGATTGCCCCCAGCACCGTGGACCCGACCCTGGTGAGCCTGAAGAAGTCCCTGGAAGAGCCGGCCACCCGTCAAGCCTTCAACGAACGCAACATGGTCCTGTACACGGTGATCAACACCATCGGCCAGCGCGATGGCAAGGACATCGACCCGCAATCCACCATGGCCCTGATCCGCAGCCTCAAGCTGGGCGCCGGGGCGCAGACCAAGGTGATCCTGGTGGGCAAGGACGGCGAGAAGAAGCTGGAGCACTCCGGGGCCATCGAGCTCAAGGAAGTCTTCAGTGCCGTCGACCAGTTGCCGGCGGCGGAGAAACAGGCCGCAGCGCCGGCTCCGGCCCCCGAGCCGGAGGCCAAGCCGGCCAATGCCAAGGCCGGCAAGGCGGCCAAGCCCGCCGCAGCGCCCAAGGCGCTGGACGACTGAAGCCCATGGGCGGAGGCCGGGGCAGGCGCTGACCGCCCCGGTGCCTGCCGACTGCATTGCCCCGCCTCGCCCAGGCTAGAGCGCCTCCAGGGTCTGACGCAGCCCATCGACGATCATCTCCACTTCCTGCCCATCGATCACCAAGGGTGGCAGCAGGCGGATGGTGGTGCCCCGGGTGACATTGATCAGCAGCCCGTGGTCACGGGCGGCGACCTGCACCAGCTCTCGGGCCGGCTGCCGCAGTTCGATACCCACCATCAGCCCCAGTCCGCGAATCTCCCGCACCGCCGGATGCACCGCCAGTTCCTCGCGCAGCCGCCGCAGCAGTTGGGCACCGCGCTGTTCGGCGTTGGCCAGCAACTGCTGGTCCTCGATGACGTCCAGTACGGTGCAGGCCGCGCGGCAGGCCAGGGGGTTGCCGCCGAAAGTGCTGCCGTGGCTGCCCGGGGTAAACAGCTGGGCAGCCTTGCCCCGGGCCAGGCAGGCGCCGATGGGAATGCCGTTGCCCAGGCCCTTGGCCAGGGTCATCACATCCGGCACCACGTCTTCGTGCTGGCAGGCAAACCAGCGCCCGGTGCGGCCGATACCGCTCTGGATCTCGTCGAGCATCAACAGCCAGTTGCGCCGGGTGCACAGCTCGCGCACGGCCTTGAGGTAGCCGGGTGGGGCCAGCTGGATGCCGCTTTCCCCCTGGATCGGCTCCATCAATACGGCACAGATGCGTGGAGCATGCTCGACGACGGCCGATTCCAGGGCGGCCAGATCGCCGAAGCGCACCTTGAGAAAACCGCCTGGCAACTGGCCGTAGCCCAGGCGCACTGCCGGGCCGTCGCTGGCGGCCAGGGTGGCCAGGGTCCGGCCATGAAAGGCGTTTTCCATGACCACCACCAGGGGCTGCTCGATGCCTTTGTGCCAGGCGTGCAGGCGTGCCAGCTTGAGGGCGGTCTCGTTGGCCTCGGCCCCGGAATTGTTGAAGAACGCCCGGTCCATGCCGCTCAATCGGGTCAGCTTGGCGGCCAGTTGCTGCTGCCAGTGGATGTCGTAGAGGTTGGAGCTGTGCAGCAGCAGGCCGGCCTGTTCGCTGATGGCGCCGACCAGCCGTGGGTGGCTGTGGCCGATGCCGGTCACCGCGACCCCGGCGATGGCGTCCAGGTATTCTCGCCCGGCCTGGTCCCAGAGACGGCTGCCCAGGCCTTTGCAGAAGCTCAGCGCGAGGGGTTGGTAGGTGCTCATCAGGCAGGCGGCGGTCATGGCGGGTAGCTCCATCTTGGGGGTGTGCTATCAGTATCGTTAGCCACCCAGGCTAGATAAACTCGCTATTTCTTTAATCATCTTGAAGTCAGGGTTGATAATGGATCTGTTCCAGGCAATGTCGGTGTACGTCAAGGTGGTGGAGGCGGGGAACATGACCGCCGCGGCCCGGGAGTGCGGCATGTCCACCACCATGGTGGGCAATCACCTGCGGGCCCTGGAGCAGCGCCTCGGGGTGCGTCTGCTCAACCGCACGACACGGCGCCAGCGGCTGACCGATTTTGGCCGTGATTACTACCAGCGCTGCCTGGCGGTGCTGGGGCTGGTGGCGGATTCCGAGCGCCTGGCGGAGCAGGCCCAGGGCGAACCCACCGGCACCTTGCGCATCACCGCACCCCTGACCTTCGGCACCGAACGCCTGGCGCCAGCGCTGGACGAGTTCCGCCAGCGCTGCCCCCAGGTCAAGGTCGAGCTGACCCTGGCCAACCAGCGCTTCGACCTGACCGATGGCACCTTCGATGTGGCGGTGCGCCTGGGCAACCTGGACAACGCCTCGCTGATTGCCCGGCGCCTGCAGGACTACACCCTGACGATCTGCGCTGCGCCGGAGTATCTGGAACGCTGCGGCACGCCCCAGGTCCCCGAGGACCTGCAGCGGCACAACTGTCTGGCATTCGCCTATCCGGCCGGTGATGAGTGGAGCGCCACCGCCACCCTGTGGCCGTTGCGCGGGCCTGAAGGCGATGTGCAGGTTCCGGTGTCGGGGTCATTGCTGGCCAACACCTCGTCGGGCCTGCATCGTGCGGCGCGGGGTGGCCTGGGGCTGGTGATGATGCCCGATGCGCTGGTGGAGGAAGACCTGCAGCAGGGCCGGCTGGTGCCGGTGCTGCAGGACTATCAGTTGCCCTTTCGGACGATGCACCTGCTCTATGCCCAGGACCGCTATCGCCTGCCCAAGCTGCGCAGCTTTGTCGACTTTGCCCTGGAGAAGTGGGGGCGTCAGGCCGACTCGCTGGCCAGCAGCATCATCGCCGCCGACAGCGTGTGACCATCGGTGATCTGGCCGGCGGCGATCATTGCCAGCAACTCCTGGCGGCTGGCCCACAGCACATGGTCCACTTCGCCATCGGTGGCGGCGGCCTGCTGCTCGGCGATCTGCACCTGGCACACCGCCACGGCGCTGGCGATCAGCGAGGTGTTGCTGTGCAGCAGCCCCAGCTGGCGTACCTCTGAGGCTTGCCAGCCGGTTTCCTCCAGCAGTTCCCGGGCCGCCGCGTCGCAGGCGCTTTCCCCGGCATCGATGGCGCCCCGGGGAAACTCGATGGACTGGCCGCCGATGGCCCGGCGCCGCAGGTTGACCAGCATCAGTCGGCCATCGGCCAGGGTCGGCACGGCCACGACGCCGTTCACCGCCTGGGCTTCCTTGATGATGAAGTAGCCGTTTTCACGAACCACCTTGAAGTACGGGGTTTCCAGCAGGCACTGGGTGTCGGGGGTGGAACTCATGGGGGCTATCACTCCAGGAAACAACGATCGAACAAATACAGCTCGGCGGGCTTGAGCTGCTCCACGGTGGCCTGGGGCCGGCCGCCGTCGCCGCTCTTCTTGCGCCCGGTGTCGCGCAGGTAGCCGGCCTCGCTCATCTTCAGCAGGCGCTGGCGGATGCTGGTCTTGAGCACCGGACGCTGCAGCACCAGGGAGAAGATGCTCACCGCCTCGGGGGCGCTGAACTCGTTGCCGAGAAACATCAGCGGCAGGCTGCTGTACAGGGATTTGGAAAACAGCCGCTCGTGCACCTGGGCTACCAAGGCGTTGTGGTCGAAGGGCAGCTTGAAGGCACCGCTGGCCACCTCGCCGAGGGCGAAGAAGCCCTGTTGCGCGGCGGGCTCCACCGGCTCGCTGAGGATCCCCAGGTAGAAGGTCGAGGACGACCAGCAGCGCGGGTCGCGAAAGGCGTCGCCCACCGTGCCCACCTGTTCCAGCCAGGCCAGGGGCATGTCCACCTTGCTCGAACGGCGCAGGCGTTCCACCGCGTCATTCAGGCTGCGGTCTTCGACGTCGCCGTTGACCACGATGCCCGGCAGCGCCCAGTGCCCGGCGAAGGGCTCGGCATCCCGTTGATGGAGGAGGATCTGCAGCTCGCCGCGTTCGCGGTGATAGCGCAGCAGGCACAGGTCGATGGTGTGCAGGTAGGCGCTGGGGAGGGTGGTGCGGTCGTGCATATCAACTTCCGTGGACGGCGTAGAGGCCGTAGTTTAGCGGATTCATTCCCGGGGCCAGCCATTGCCTGGGCGGCGTTTCGCCACGGGCCAGGCATTGGCGCAACACGCTGCTGCGCACCCCGGGCTGCTCTTCGATGCAGAGGATGGAAAAGCGCCGCAGCAGTTCCTCGCCGCGATGGAACCTGGGCAACTGGCGCGCCACGTCTTCGCCCACCACCAGGGCGATGCGTTTGCCGTCCAGGGCCAGGTCGTCGGCCAGGCGTTGCAACAGGGTGAAGCTGTAGACCGGGCCCGGGTCTGCCAGGGCCAGTTGCCGTTCCAGGCGGCTGACCGCCAGCTCGGCGTCGCACTCTGGCTGCAGGTGCGCGGTGATTGCCTGCAACCAGCCGGCGCGCTGCTCGAAGTCGGCCATGCGCTTGCCGTCCGGGTGGCGGAAGCTGGGCACTACCAGTACCCGGCGGGCATGGCGGGCGGCTTCGAGCATCACCTGGGCGTGCCCGGCGTGGGGCGGGTTGAAGGCGCCGCCATAGAGGGCCAGTTCAAACATCTGCTTTTCCTCGTTTGGTACATGACGTGTACCTTAGCATCGCTTTTGTCAGTGGGAAATAATCTTCTGCACCTTATTTGTGCGTGGTTATTGAATTTGGTTCGAGAAAAATAAAACCTGCAGGGTCTTGCTATGAAAGTACATGACATGTACTTTGTGCTCCATGCAGAGGAGAGACCCAGCATGAACAGCCAAACGATGAAGACCGCTTCCTTCGATGTCGATGCACAAAAGAGCTTTACCCCGCTGTGCCCGGACGAGTTGCCCGTGACCGAAGGCGATCGCATCGGCGGCGAGCTGAATTTCATGGCGACCCTGGCCAGCCTGCGCATCGGCAGCAAGGACGCCCACAGTCCCCGGGCTCCCTGGGTGGTGGCCGGGCACGACCAGATGCTCCAGCCCACGGGCCTTGAACATGCCGATCTGACCTGGGTCAGCCACTGCGTTCCGGGCACTAAAGGCTTCACCCTTTTGGACGAACTGCCTGCGCCCTATGACTACGACTACTTCGTGTGGAAGGGCGTGGAGCCTGACCTGCACCCCTATGGCGCCTGCTACCACGACCTGCACGGCAAGCTGTCGACCGGGGTCATCGAGTACCTCAAGGGCCAGGGCGTACAGCAAGTCATAGTCGGCGGCCTGGCGTTGGATTTCTGCGTCAAGACCACTGCCCTGCAACTGGCCGCTGCCGGTTTCAAGGTGCTCATTCACCTGCCGGCGTGCCGGGCCATCAGCGTCGAGGGCGCTACCCAGGCCATCGCCGACATGCAACAAGCGGGCATCACGGTTGCCGCGACCCGCGAAGAAACCGCCAGATTGGCCAAGGTTTGAGGAGTCACCATGGAAAGTGCATTTGACCGCAACAACGGCGTGATCCAGAGCCTGCTGGATACCGACTACTACACCTTCACCATGATGCAGGCGGTGTTGCACCAGCACCCCAATGTGGACGTGGAATACCAGTTCATCGTTCGCTCCAAAGAGTCCCTGGTGCACCTGATCCCCGAGATCCGCCAGGAACTGGAAAAGCTCGCCGGCCTGCAGATGCGCGAAGGCGAACAGCGCTTTTTGTTCAACAAGCGCTTTCGTGAATACCTGACCCCTGACTTCGAACAGTTCCTCGGTCTGTTCCGCTTCAACCTGCGTTACATCCACGTGGCGGCGGTCGACGGCCAACTGAGCATCCGCGTCCGCGGCCCGATGCTGCACTGCATCATGTTCGAGCAGCCGGTGCTGGCCATGGTCAGCGAGTTGCGCAACCGCGATAAGTACCCCGAGGTGGAGCTTGAGGATGTCACTCGCCGGCTCTATCAGAAGTTCGAATGGCTGGAGAAAAACGCCAGCCGCGACGAGCTTGCCGAGTTCCGCGTTTCGGATTTTTCCACCCGCCGGCGCCTGTCGTTCAAGGCCCAGCGCGAAGTGGTGAAGATCATGCGCAGCGATTTCCCCGGGGTCTTCGTCGGCACCAGCAATGCGCACCTGGCCTATGAGTTCGACCTGCCACTGATCGGCACCATGGCCCACCAATGGCTGATGGTGCACCAGCAACTGGGGCGGCTGCGCGAGAGCCAGAATGCGGCCCTGGAGAACTGGGTGCACGAGTACCGCGGGCGCCTGGGCATTGCCCTGACCGACTGCATCAGCACCGATTTCTTCCTCAAGGACTTCGACCTGTATTTCGCCAAGCTCTACGACGGCCTGCGCCAGGATTCCGGGGACCCGATCCTCTGGGCCGACAAGGTCCTGGCCCGCTACCGGGAACTGGGCATCGACCCGCGGACCAAGGACTTGATGTTTTCCGATGGCCTGAACTTCGAGAAATGCCTGCCGATCCTGCGCCACGTGCGTGGCCAGGCCCGCTTCGGTTTCGGCATGGGCACCAGCCTGGCCTGCGATGTGGAGGGCGTGGAGCCGCTGAGCATCGTGATGAAGCTGGTGCGGGTGCATGGCGAACCGGTGGTGAAGTTCTCCGACGACCCGATCAAGAACGTCTGCGAAGATCCGTCGTTCCTCCGGTACGCGGCCCAGGTGTTCAACGTCGATCTTGCCCACTCGCCCCTGGAGGCCTGACATGAGCAATTCAACCCAAGCACGCATTGCCCGGGGACTGGGCATCGACCGGCAACTGGTTCGCGGTGGCGAGGCCGCCGAGATCGCCCGGCGTGTGGCCTTTATCCAGCAGGTACTGCGCGAGTCCGGCTGCAGCACCCTGGTACTGGGCATCAGTGGTGGGGTGGATTCCCTGACCGCCGGCCGCCTGTGCCAGTTGGCGGTGGAGCAGATGCGCGCCGCGGGGCAGGAGGCCCGTTTCATCGCCATGCGCCTGCCTTATCGGCAACAGGCGGATGAAAGTGATGCCCAGGCTTGCCTGGACCTCATTGGCCCGGACGCGGTGAGCACTTGCAACATTGCCGACAGCGTCGAGGGCCTGATGAACCAGGTGCGGATCGACGGCCTGCAGCCTTCGCCGGCCCTCACGGACTTCGTCAAGGGCAACGTCAAGGCCCGGGCGCGGATGCTGGCCCAGTACGCGGTGGCCAACTTCAGCAACGGCCTGGTGGTGGGCACCGACCACGGCGCCGAGGCCCTGATGGGTTTCTTCACCAAGTACGGCGACGGCGCCTGCGACCTGGCCCCGCTGTCGGGGCTGACCAAGACCCAGGTGCGGCTGCTGGCCGAGGCCCTCGGCGCGCCAAGGCATCTGGTGTACAAGGCGCCCACCGCGGACCTGGAGGAACTGGCGCCGGGCAAGCTGGATGAAACAGCTTACGGTTGCAGCTACGCAGAAATTGACGCCTACCTGATGGGCGAGCCCGTTACCGACGCGGTGCGCCAGTTGATCGAGCGTGCCTACCTGCGCACTGCCCACAAACGCGCCTTGCCCCACACCCCGGCGATAGCTGGCCTGTAGCAACGGACTTGTGTGGTCCGCCGAATCGCCTTCGCCGGCAAGCCGGCTCCTACAGGCAGCGCTGCACCCAATACCGTAGGAGCCAGCTTGCTGGCGAAGGGGCCCGGAGCAGCACCGTCACCCTTTGAGCGTTCAATCCGGCCATCTGCGCAACGCCTCACGGCAATCCTCGGTCAGCTCCGGCATATGCTCCCGTACCTGCGACCAACCCAATATCTCCAGCGCCTCGCGGGCGCCTTCTCGCAGCGGTCGCCATTGCGGGTGTTCGAAGCCGTTGTCTTCCAGGGTCAGGCCGTAAGCCTCCCGGCACAGTACTTCACAGCCGCTTAACAGTGCTTGCAAGCGCGGCAGCAAGTGCGGCGCCAGATGCAGCGGAAACTGCTTCACAAAACCAGCGAGATAGTCCAGATAGCCAGACCACAGATTGCACTCGGCACAGCAACCGACCTCCACCCGTTGTCGCTTGGCGTCCAGGGCGAGAAATTCCAGGGCCAGGCCCAGTTCTCCCAACAGGATGATCCTTCGGTATTCGTCCTGGCCGTACCAGGTCCAGACGTTCGAGGCGAGGGGGGAGGTGCAGCGCGACGGTGCTTCACTCATGCTGTCCGCCTTTATCCTGCGTTGTCGGTGCGGGCTGCCAGCCCTCGGGCCAGCGGTCGCTGAACGAATGGCTGTGCGGCATCAGGGCCGGGTCGCGGTTGTCATCGAAGCAGCCCAGGAGCAAGGCAATGGTCGGCTGATCATCGATGGCCCCCAAGGAGCTGCCGCAAGCCCGGCAAAAGGCCCGGCTCGAATAGTCCGACGACCTGAAGGTCGCCGGTGCGCCGCCAGGGCCGGTCCAGGTCACCCGCTCTCGGGGGAATTCGACCCACGCCAGCGTCAGCGCGCCGCTGTGGCGCTGGCACAGTTTGCACGAGCAGGTATGGGGATTGGCGGCAGGCCCCCGGGCCTCGAAGCGAATCTGCCCGCACAGGCAGCCGCCCTGGTACAGGCTGGCAGTCATCAGCGTGGGTTCTCCTGAGGAATCAAACGGTCCTTTTCCAAATCGCGCAGCAGTTCATCGAGCATCTCTCTGCGGCTTTCGATCTGCACCGGCGGTACATACCAGGCCGCCACACTATAGCCTTCACGACGGTAGTCGTAGGTCTTGAGCAGTTGGCCGTCCTTGAGCAGGCTGCCGCGCAAGTTGCTCTGGTAGGAGTAGGGCATGGGGAAGGTCAGCAGGGTGATGGCATTCAACGCGCCAAGCAGTCCCGCACTCTTGCCTCCAGGCTCGCTGATCAGGAGGCTGTAGCCGCTGCGACTGTAGCCACCATCGAGAAAGGAGAAGGCTCCGGTTTGACGCAGGGCGGCGATGGTTTCCCGTTGCTCCTGTTCGTCGAAGCGACTTTTCACCGGGCCCAGGTCCAGGGTCAGCGGTACATAGGGATGTTGACTGCGGTAGTCCAGCGGCGCCATTCGGGTGCCACAACCGGTGATGATCAGTGCGCTGCACAGCAGGGCGGTCAAACCTATGGGGTTCATTGGGCCTGACTCGCGGTTGGCAACAGTTGATCCTGACGCAGATCGCCAGCAAAGGCGCGGGCGATGCGCTGGATATTCTGCTCTTGCATTTCACCGCCTTGATCCAGCAGCCAGGTGTATTTATGCGTCAGGTTGCGATAGCTGTAGCGCTTGAGGAGCTTGCCCTCGTGCAGCAGGCTGATGTCGGTGTGGGTGTCGATGCCATTGGAGAGCGGCATCAGGAACAGAGTGGCGGCACTGAGGAAGATCAACGGCATTGGCGGCATGTCCCGCTCGGACTTGAATTGAATGCGGGCGCTGTAGTCGCCAGCTTGTCCGGCGCCGGTCTGGACATCTTCGAACACCCCGGTGGCACGCAAGGCGTTACGTAACTCAGCGGCGCGCAATGGGTCATCGACCATCACATGCAGGGGCATCAAATAGGCTTGGCCATCCGTCAGCGGACGGTCCGGCAAGGTGTCGGTTGCCGTGCAGCCCGCGAGCAGCACAAGGGCGCAAAGGGTCAAGCAGGATTTCATGGATGATTCTCCGCAGTGGCGTTGGCTGGGCTGGTTTGCTTGTCGACGGGAAGGATGAAGGGCTTGGCCTTGTCCAGATCCAGCGGCATCCATTGCAGGTCCGGCAGCCCCGGCACCTGGCGCTGGGCAATCACGGCGTCACGGGGCATTTGATTGCTCCAGGCAAAGAAGCACTGGGTCACTTGGCTGCAGACCGAGCGAAACTCGCCGATGTAATACGCCTTGCCGGCCTCCAGGCGCAGCGGCAGTACGAACTCTTCGCGCGCTTCCTGGGATTGCAGGCGTGAGCCGAGCCCCGGGGTGTAGACCATGGACCAGAACTGGAAGTTGTAGAACTCGTAATCACCCGGTTTGAGCGGCATGACAAATACACTGCCGGCGGCGCGGGGTTCATGGATGTCCTCAGGCGTTGGTCGTGGGTCGCCCTCCCAGAGTGCCGCGGCGCCATTGATTGAGCCGCGCTTGCGAATCAGCAGGCGCAGGTTGGTGGCGGCACCGCCGCCGCCCAGGTACTGCGGGCCAATAGCGCCCACCAGATAGGTCGTGGGTTCGTTGGCTGCGGGTTGCAGAGGGGCGCTGACGATGGCGGCGGGTTGGCTGATGCAGCCAGAAACTATGCTGGTGGCCAGCAGCAAGGACGAAGCCTTGATTACGCGGAACATGGGGAACCCTGAAAGTGACTTTGGACAAGGCGCAGGCAGGGAGGCAGGAGTGTCTGTACATGGCCTTCCCTGGCGCCGCTCGTGAGCGGCGCGATGGTACGAGAACCTTAGGGCTTTGTGTAGCGCGTTACCCGGAATGACCTGCCCGGCGGCGCTATTGACCGAACCCCGGCGCTGCCTCTTCGACCTTTCTTTTGTACTGCACCTTGGCCTGGTCGGGGTTGCAGGACAGCAGGGCATCGACCTGGACAAAACCCTTGGACAGCACCTGCCTTTCTCGCCACAGGTTGCCGCACGCGCCGAATACCCCGGCGCTGAGCAGCCAGCCCAGGGCGAACCCGTGGTGGCCGGCGCCTGTATCAGGGATCAGCAGGATCAGGCCCAGGGCAGCCAGGGTGAGGCCGGTCACCCAGTACAGGCTGACGCAGTACGACCAGAGTACGGTGAGAAAGCAGGCGGCAAAATTGAAGCCGATGGCCACGGCTTCCAGTTCGCCCTGGGGGTTGCGATAGAGGCGGTAGAGGCGTTTGTGTTGTTCCTCTAGGTCCTGGTTGATCCGCTTCTCACGCTCGGCGATCTGGATTTTCTCCGCAGCGCTGAGGTCGCTGTCATCGAAGATTTCCTTGAAGGTTTCTTCCAGAAGGTAATAGCCGGTGTAGGCGCTGGAATGGCCTGTGAGGTACAGGGCGTCGACGCGATAGCGGCGGTTGAGCTTCAACTGGGTGTCGCCACTGAAGAAGCTGCAGGCCGAGGTCTGGATGTGCAACCAATGCTTGCCAAAGCTGTATTCGATATAGGGCTTGCCGCCGCTCCGAACCCAGCGGCGGTCGAAGTAGCCTTCCAGTTGCTCCACCTTTACGCCCGTGATGTCGGTCCTGGGTTGCGCCTGGGCGTTGAGCCACTTGGCGGTGCACCAGCCACCGATCATCAGGCAGAGGAAGGTGCACAGGATGACTTTGGCGAACAGCGGGCCATCCAGCAGGCAGATGAGGATGAGGCAGGGGAGCAGCAGGATGCCCGAGAGGACGCAGGTGGTTTCAACATCAGCCTTCCAGGCGCGGGTCAGGTCTTGATTGATGCGGTCGATTCTTTCCTGGTCGAGGACTCGGATAACGGCGGTCTCGCTGGGCCCAAGCCTCAGGCTTGGGCGGGTCTTTACAAGACGAAGCACAGGGACCGCCCGCGGGTTCGGGGCGGTCCATGCCTTCGAGGGGCGGGCAGCCTACTGAACAGGGGGCGGTTCAGCAAGCCGGTTCAGCGGCCCGCGGATGCTTGCCCGGCCCTCAGCGCAGTTTCTCCAGCATCTGGTAGTACCACATGCCCGCCGCCAGCATCGGGTTGCCCAACTGGTCGCCGAAGGGTACGCGGATGTGCTGGCAGGCGGCGAAGGTGTCGTAGTGGCCGAGGTGGCCGGTCAGGGCCTGGGCCATGATCTCGCCCATGATGTGGGTGGTGGCCACGCCGTGCCCGGAGTAGCCCTGGCAGTACCAGACGTTGTCCGAGAGCTTGCCCAGTTGCGGGATGCGGTTGATCACGATGCCCATGGCGCAGCTCCACTGGAAATCGATGCCTACGCCCTTGAGCGCGGGGAAGGTGCGTTCGATGCACGGGCGCAGTTCGCCGGCGATGTCCCGCGAGTCCTTGCCGCTGTAGTTGGCACCGCCGCCGAACAGCAGGCGGCCGTCGGCGGTCATGCGGTAGTAGTCGAGCACGAAGCGGCAGTCGTAGACCGCCAGGTCCTCGGGGTTGAGGCGCTTGGCCAGGTCGCCCAGGGGCTCGGTGGTGACGATGCCGCCCATGGCGGGGAAGATCTTGCCCTTGAGTTGCTTCGGTTCCAGCTTGTGGTACACATCGCCCGCCAGCAGCACTTGCCGGGCGTCGATGCGGCCCTGGGCGGTGACCACCGCCGGGCGCTCGCCGTGGATGATCTCCAGCACTTCGCTGTGTTCGAAAATCAGCGCCCCCAGGCTTTCGGCGGCCCGGGCTTCGCCGATGCACAGGTTCAACGGATGCAGGTGCAGGTTGCGGGTGTTCTTGATGGCGCCGTGGTAGAGCTCGCTTTCCAGCAGTTCGCGGACCTGGGCCCGGTCCAGCAGGCTGACCTCGTCGCCCATGCCGCGGCGCACCGCTTCTTCGTAGTCGGCGCGCAGGCCCGGCAGGTGGCTGGGCTTGTAGGCCGCGTGCAGGTGGCCGTGCTTGAGGTCGCAGGCAATGGCGTATTTTTCCACTCGCTGCTGGATGATCTGGTGCCCGCGCCAGCGCAGGTGCCAGATGAAATCGTCCACTTCTTCGCCCAGTTTGCGGCGCATCTGCTTGCGCATGGCTTCATCGCCGGAGAGGCTGCCGGTGACCTGGCCGCCATTGCGCCCGGTGGCGCCCCAGCCGATCTTGTGGCTTTCGACGATGGCGACTTTCAGGCCGCGCTCGGCCAGTTCCACCGCGCTGGCGACGCCGGTGAAGCCGCCGCCGATGATCACCACATCCACTTGATGAGTGCCTTGCAGGGTCGGGTAGTGGGTTTCCTGGTTCAGGGTGGCGCTGTAGTAGCTGGGGCAGCGCTCGGCTGCCGGGGTCCGCGGATCGAAGGCGGCTGTCATGGATAGAACCTCGCAAAAAAGTGAGCCGGGCCGCTGCGGGCAGGCAGCGGCCAGGGCTTTGAAATCGGTCGATGGGCCGGCGGGTCCGGCATGCAATGGATGCGCCTGAGCCCTGCGCGGCAGATCGGCAACGGACCTCAGGCCTGGGTCAGGTACCAGCGCCAGTCCTGCTCGCCGACTTCGGCCATGAACTGGCGGTACTCGGCACGCTTGACCGCCAGGTACACACCGAGGAATTCGGAGCCCAGGGCATCCCGTGCCCAGGCCGATTGCTCCAGGGCCACCAGCGAGGTCAGCCAGTCGGTGGGCAGCAGTTCGGTGGCCTGGGCGTAGCCATTGCCCTGTACCGGCTCGCCGGGGTCGAGGTTTTCCCGCAGGCCGCGATGGATGCCGGCGAGAATCGCCGCCGCTGCCAGGTAGGGGTTGGCATCGGCACCGCAGATGCGGTGCTCAATGTGCCGGCTATTGGCCGGGCCGCCGGGCACCCGCAGGCTCACGGTGCGGTTGTCGACGCCCCAGGTGGGGGCCAGGGGCGCGTAGCTGTTGCTCTGGAAACGCCGGTAGGAGTTGGCGTTGGGGCAGAACAGCAGCAGCGACTCCAGCAGGGACGCGAGCATGCCGCCCACCGCCTGGCGCAACAGCGGGGTGCCGGCCGGGTCTTGGCTGGCGAACAGGTTGCGGCCCGCGGCGTCGGCGATGCTCACGTGCATGTGCATGCCGGTGCCGGCCAGGTGATCGAAAGGCTTGGCCATGAAGGTGGCCTGCATCCCGTGCTTGTGGGCCACGGCCTTGACCAGGCGCTTGTAGCGCACGGCCTGGTCCATGGCTTCCAGGGCGTCGCCGTGTTCCAGGGTGATCTCCACTTGCCCGGGGGCGTATTCGGAGATCGCCGTGCGCGCCGGAATGCCTTGCAGCTTGCAGGCGGCGTAGAGGTCGGCGAGGAACGGTTCGATCTGCTCCAGCTCGCGCAGGCCGTAGACCTGGGTGCTGCGCGGGCGACCGCCATCGGCGTCCAGCGCCGGTTGCGGCCGGCCATTGCCGTCGCGCTTGGCGTCCAGCAGGTAGAACTCCAGCTCGCAGGCCATCACCGGGTGGTAACCCTCGGCCTTGAGGCCGTCGATCACCTTGATCAGCAGGTGGCGCGGGTCGGCGATGCTGGCGGGCAGGCCCTCCTGCGGGTGCATGCTGACCTGCACCGCGGCGGTGGGAATCTGCCGCCAGGGCAGGCGCACCAGACTGCCGGCCAGGGGGTAGGCACGGCAGTCGATATCGCCCACATCCCAGACCAGGCCGGAGTTTTCCACGTCGTCGCCGTTGAGGGTCAGGCCGAGGATGGTGCTGGGCAGGGGGCGGCCGCTTTCATACACCGCCAGCAGTTCTTCGCGGTGCAACAGCTTGCCCCGGGGCACGCCGTTGGCGTCGAGAATGAACAGCTCGATCATGTCGATATCGGGGTTGGCGGCCAGGAAGGCACGGGCTTCATCGAGGGCGGCAAATTTCATCGGGATTCTCGCTTGCGCCATTGGGGGCGCGCAGGTTTTCAGGTCCTGCAACGACGCCGCGCACGGGCCGGTTGCAAGGGCAGAAATCAGGTCTGGAAGGGACCACGCAGAAGCGCGATCAGGCCAGCGGCGAGTGATCCGGAGGGCGTGAGGAATGGCGCAGGCGGGAACGGCACAGGGCCATGGGCAGGTTGACCAGAAGCTTCATGGGCAGGGCCTGTCCAGGAAGAGAAAACCGATGACGCCAGCGCGCACCTCATGCACCTCACGAGGGCGTTGGGCAGGGTGCAGCGGGGAGTGGCAGGGCAGTGCGATACGAGCGTCGACAAGCGTACCACCGCCAAGGCGCGGGGCCGTGGAGCGGGTGCAGGCCAATCCGTGGAACGGGCTCTGGGGATGCATCTGCCGGGTGATCTCGCTGTCGAGTTCGGGGTGATTATTCTTGGTTTACACCGGGCGCTGGAGGATGCGAACTGCTGCGGCGAGCCTCCAGGGCGGATCAATACTGCAAGAAAGCGCAGGCCAATGTAAGGGGGGTAAAGGGCGCAAGCCCCTTGGCATGGGGCTTTCGCTCATAGTGAAAACCGCGTGCTAGAGCGGCGCGTCCCGGCTGCCAGGCGTGTCTGATTTTTTTTACAGAGCCTTAGTAGAGGCCCGGCAGCAGGCGCCAGCTGCGGGCGCGATAGGCCTCGTATTCCTCGCCGAAATGCTTGAGCAACAAGGCCTCCTCGGCATGAATCCGCGCAATCAGCGGGACCAGGGTCAGTGCTGCCAGCAACAACCCCAGCCCCGAGCGAAACGCCAGGGCCCAACCCAGGGCATTCACCAGCAGGCCCAGGTAGCTGGGGTTGCGCAGGTGGCGGTAGAGGCCGTCCACCACCAGGCGGTGGTTGGGCTGGATCGCCACCAGCCCGCTGAAGCGCCGGCCGAGGATGAATACCGGCCACAGCCGCAGCCCGCCGCCGAGGATGAACAGCAAGGCCCCGAGCCAGCGCAGGCCTTCGCCGCCGAAGGTGCAGAAATCGATGCGGTCGCTGTAGGCCGGGACGAAGCCGCTCAACAGGCCGATCACCCCGAACACCGGCAGCACCCAGCGGTTGCCCTGGTCTTCCTGCTCGCCGCTGCTCAGGTTGACTTCGCTGTACAGCGCGACGACCACCATCAGCAGGGTGGCGATGGCGATCAGGGTCAACTGTGGATGGCCGAAGAAGGCGGAGAAACCGCCCATGCCCCAGATCGCCAGGCCCAGGTAGGCGATGGCACCGAGGATGCTGGAAACGGCCAGCCTGAGGGAGATTTTCATGATGCGCTGCGCCAGTAGCGGGAACCTGTGTGGAGTGTAGGAGCCCGCCTGCGGGTGAAGGCGTACGTTCGTCCGCTGCAAGGTTCAGCCCGCGGTTTTCTGGGTCAGGTGCCCCGCCAGAAAGTCGATGAAGGCCCGGGTCTTCTGCGGCACCCGCCGCGCCGAGGGGTAGACCACGTTGATGCTGATGGGCGGCGCCTGCCATTTGCGGAGCACCGGCACCAGGCGCCCGGCCGCCAGGGCGTCCTCGACGATGAAATCCGGCAGCAGGGCGATGCCCATGCCGGCCTCGGCGGCCTGAGCCAGCAGGTCGCCGTTGTTGGCGTGCAGCGGTCCGGTGACATGCACCCGCTGCACGTCACTGCCGTTGCTCAATTGCAGGCTGACGCCGCTTTGCAGGTAGCCGTAGTTCAGGCACTGGTGGCTGCTCAGGTCCTTGGGCTGGCGCGGGATGCCGGCCCGGGCCAGGTAGGTGGGGGAGGCCACCATGATCCGCGGTGCCGGTGCCAGCTGGCGGGCCACCATGGACGAGTCCGGCAGGCTGGCAATGCGCAGGGTGACATCGAAGCCGCCGCGCAGCGGGTCCACCTGCTGGTCGCTGAGCACCAGTTGCAACTCGATCAGCGGATGCTGTTCGTGGAACAGCGGCACCAGCGGCCCCAGCCGACGCAGACCGAAGGACATCGGTGCATTGACTCGCAGCACTCCGCGCAACTCGGCGATGCCATCGCGCGCGCGCTGTTCGGCCTCGTCCACCGCGGCCAGCACTTCCCGAACGCTTTCGTAGTACTCGGCACCGGCTTCGGTCAGGCGCAGGCTGCGGGTGGTGCGTTGCAGCAGTTGCACGCCGATGGCCTCTTCCAGCGCCTGGATCTGTTTGCTGACCTTGGAACGGGGCACGTCCATGGCGCGGGCGGCTGCGGCAAAGCCGTTTTCGTCGACGGTGACGACGAAGGCGCGCATGCATTCGATACGGTCCATGATTGTCCCTGTTTTAGAATCAATGATTCTCGATTTTAGGTAATTGTTCCTTTTTCGGCCAGGCCCTAGATTAGCCACCAAGCCGGACGCCACGGGGCGCAAGCAGCGCCATCAGCCGGTCATGTTCGACCCTCACTCTCTGACTGCAAAAGGAACGCGCCATGTCCATTCGTGAATTGCTCAACCCGACCAACTCCGCCCTGATCCTCATCGACCACCAGCCGCAGATGGCCTTCGGCGTGCAATCGATCGATCGCCAGACCCTGAAGAACAACACCGTGGCCCTGGCCAAGGCGGCCAGGATCTTCAACGTGCCGAGCATCCTCACCTCGGTGGAGACCGAAAGCTTCAGCGGCTACATCTGGCCGGAACTGCTGGCGGTGTTTCCCGGCCAGCAGCCCATCGAGCGCACGTCGATGAACTCCTGGGAAGACCGCAAGCTGGTGGACGCGGTGAAGGCCACCGGGCGCAAGAAACTGGTGATGGCGGCGCTGTGGACCGAGGTTTGCCTGACCTTCCCGGCGCTGGAGGCCATGGCCGAAGGTTACGAGGTGTACATAGTCACCGACGCTTCTGGCGGCACCAGCCAGGAGGCCCACGACATGGCCGTGCAGCGGATGATCCAGGCCGGCGCGGTGCCGGTGACCTGGCAGCAGGTGCTGCTGGAGTACCAGCGCGACTGGGCGCACAAGGACAGCTACGACGCGGTCATGGGCCTGGTACTGGAACACAGCGGTGCCTATGGCATGGGCGTGGACTACGCCTACAGCATGGTGCACAAGGCCCCGCAACGTCAGCTGTAGGCGCCGCCTGGCCGGCGAATGCGATCGCACCGACCGCTTCGCTGGCAAGCCACCGCTTACGGGCCTTAACTGTGATGCGCAAATGCATCTCCTAGCAGACACTGGAGCCTTCTGATGAACATCGAACTCACCGACGGTGTCGTGACCCTGCTGGTCCGTCACCGGATCAAGCAGGGCCAGGATCAGGCCTATGAAACCTGGCTGCGGCAGATCATCGCCAAGGCTCGCAGCTATCCGGGGCACCTGGGCATCGACGTGGTGCGTGGCCACAGCGGCGGCCTCGGGTTGTTCACCAGCGTGCTGCGCTTTGCCAGCACCGAACAGTTGCAGCACTGGCTGGATTCCGCCGACCGCCGCGAGCTGGTGCAACAGGCCCAGCACCTGCTGGCCGACGGTGACCAGACCGAAATCAACGCCGATCGCGAATTCTGGTTCACCCCCCAGGACGGCGGTGCACCGACCCCGCCACCGCGCTGGAAACAGGCGTGTGTGACCTTCCTGGTGATCCTGCCGCTGAGCTTCCTGGTGCCGCAATTGTGGAAGCCGCTGTTCGCCCAACTGCCCTGGCTTGGCGGCTACGTGCCGGCCACGGTGCTGATCACCCTGAGCATCGTGCTGCTGGTGGTCTACGTCTTCATGCCCCGGGTCACGCGCCTGTTCAGCCGCTGGCTGCAGCCGCGCAATGCGGCCTGATTCCTTCCCGACCTTCGTTTGGAGCAATGCCATGAAACCCGATGCAATTGCCGATCTGATTCTGTTCAACGGCCGCCTGCACACCGTGGACCGGGCCAAACCCCGGGCCAGCGCGGTGGCGATCAAGGACGGGCGCTTCATCGCCGTGGGCAATGATGCCCAGGCCATGGCCCTGCGCGGCGCCGGCACCCAGGTCATCGACCTCATGGGGCGCACGGTGATCCCCGGGCTCAATGACTCGCACCTGCACCTGATCCGCGGCGGCCTGAACTACAACCTGGAGCTGCGCTGGGAGGGCGTGCCGTCCCTGGCCGATGCCCTGCGCCTGCTCAAGGAACAGGCCCTGCGCACCCCGGCGCCGCAGTGGGTACGGGTGGTGGGCGGCTGGAACGAATTCCAGTTTGCCGAGAAACGCATGCCGACCCTGGAAGAACTGAACCAGGCGGCGCCGGATACCCCGGTGTTCGTCCTGCACCTGTATGACCGCGCCTTGCTCAACCGCGCCGCGCTGCGGGTGGTGGGCTACGACCGCAACACGCCGAACCCGCCGGGGGGCGAGATCGTCCGCGATGGCAACGGCAACCCCACCGGCATGCTGATCGCCCGGCCCAACGCGATGATTCTGTATGCGACCCTGGCCAAGGGCCCCAAGCTGCCGTTGGAGTACCAGGTCAACTCCACCCGCCAGTTCATGCGCGAGCTCAACCGCCTGGGGGTCACCAGCGCCATCGATGCCGGTGGCGGCTTCCAGAACTACCCCGACGACTATCAGGTGATCAACCAGCTGGCGGCCCAGCAGCAACTGACCGTGCGCATCGCCTACAACCTGTTTACCCAGAAGCCCAAGGAAGAACTGGCGGACTTCAAGCACTGGACCTCCAGCGTCACCTACGGCCAGGGCGACGACTTCCTGCGGCACAACGGGGCAGGGGAGATGCTGGTGTTTTCCGCTGCGGATTTCGAGGACTTCCTCGAACCGCGTCCCGACCTGCCGCAGAGCATGGAGCAGGAGCTGGAACCGGTGGTGCGCCACCTGGTGGAGCAGCGCTGGCCGTTCCGCCTGCACGCCACCTACGATGAATCCATCTCGCGGATGCTCGATGTGTTCGAAAAGGTCGACCGCGACATTCCCTTCAACGGCCTGCCGTGGTTCTTCGATCATGCGGAAACCATCAGCCCGAAGAACATCGAACGGGTGAGGGCCCTGGGCGGCGGCATCGCGATCCAGGACCGCATGGCCTTCCAGGGCGAGTACTTCGTCGAGCGCTACGGCGCCAAGGCCGCCGAAATGACCCCGCCGATCCAGCGCATGCTCGCCGAAGGCATTCCGGTGGGCGCCGGCACCGACGCCACCCGAGTCTCCAGCTACAACCCCTGGACCTCGCTGTACTGGATGGTCAGCGGCCGGACTGTCGGCGGGCTGGAGCTGTACCCCCAGGGCCTGAGCCGCGATACCGCGCTGGAGCTCTACACCCACGGCAGCGCCTGGTTCTCCTCGGAACAGGGCAAGAAGGGCCAGATCAAGGTCGGGCAACTGGCGGACCTGGTGGCCCTGTCGGCGGACTACTTCAGCGTCGAGGAAGAGGCGATCAAGTGGATCGAATCCTTGCTCACCGTGGTGGATGGCAAGGTGGTGCATGCCGCCGGTGACTTCGAAAAACTGGCCCCACCGAGCCTGCCGGTGACCCCGGACTGGTCGCCGGTGGCCAAGGTGCCTGGGCATTGGAAGCCCAATGCACCGTTGCAGAACCAGGTGCACCAGTGCAGCGGCCCGTGCGCGGTGCATGCCCACGGGCACCAGAAAGCGCGCATGTCCAATGTGCCGGTGAGTGACTTCCAGGGGTTCTGGGGGGCGTTTGGGTGTTCGTGTTTTGCGTTCTGAGCTGTAGGAGCTGGCTTGCCAGCGAAGGCGGTTTCAAGGCTAACACCGCTTTCGCCGGCAAGCCGGATCCTACGGGTTTGAAATTGGCTTCAATAAAAATGGGCGCTCATGAAGAGCGCCCATTCAATTGTTTAAACAACTAGTTGGTGATTAACGAATTGATCGTGTTACTTAGCAGAACCGATCAATAACCCGAACTTCCGATTTATCCCGCAGCGATTGCCATTCGGCTTTCAGGGTCTCAAGGACCCGGCCGATGAAGTCCTTGTCGGCGGCGGCTTTCTTGCCGACGTAGCCCTGGCCGCGGCGGTACATCTTCAGGCGGGCCGCGAGGTCCCGGTTGTTCTGGTCGAACTCTGCTTCATGGCTATGGGGCGACAGGCAGTCGATATGCACTTGGCCCGACTTGGCGATCCACAGGATGTGGCTGTCGTGGCTGTCTTTCTGTGCGGCGAACATACGTGCCAATTCATCAATAGTGGGTTGATTATTAAGATTCATTTGTAGCCCCCTTGACCATTTATCGATCTATCTAAGTTGATTCGCTAATTCATCTTGCTACGTCGGTAAGTTGAACCCTGATACCGGAAACAGGGCGACAGAGGGTGTCTGTCGGATACAGATAAGGCCCAGAGCCTGATGCGTGTAGTTGCCTTGATTAACTGCTACGCAATAGCGTCACAACGAAGAGAAGCAGCGTAAACCTGGATGAAGCTGCCGACATTCCCACCATCGGCCACAAGCATCTTGAAGAGTTTTCGCCGGCTTCCCGTCGTGGTACTGGACGGTCAATGCCAGGTCAGTTTCATCAATCTGCCTTGTGGGCAGTACACATCCGGGTCAC
Organism: Pseudomonas sp. BIGb0176; assembly: GCF_024810175.1. Lineage (NCBI taxonomy): Bacteria > Pseudomonadati > Pseudomonadota > Gammaproteobacteria > Pseudomonadales > Pseudomonadaceae > Pseudomonas > Pseudomonas sp. BIGb0176. The sequence goes on along the minus strand of NZ_JANUEC010000001.1, from coordinate 2,003,621 downwards.
AGCTCGGCGGTCAGACGAGCTTGCTCATAACACCTTTGCCTCGTCCCCCGATCGGGGAGACGTCTGCATCATGCAAGGCCGAAATCCTCTCGTCAACGGTTTTGTAGTGAAAATTTTCAGGCACTACATATTGTCTGACAAAAGCCGAAAAGCCATCATCCGGCCCCCCCAACGCAGGGCTGGGCAGGTAGAATCGGCGCCTTGAAATGTTCTGAGGTTGCAGCGGTGGATGTACAACAAGGCTTCGTCCTGACTCGGCACTGGCGCGATACGCCGGCGGGCACGCAAGTCGATTTCTGGCTGGCCACCGACCGGGGGCCGCGCCAGATCCGCTTGCCGTTGCAGACCTCCGTGGCCTTCGTCCCGGCGGCGCAGCGGGCCCAGGCCGAGCGCTTGCTGACCGACGACCCGGATGTGCAACTGCGCCCATTGCAGTTGCGTGACTTCCACCAGCGCCCGGTGCTGGGCCTGTACTGCCCGCAGCACAATCAGCTGATGCGCCTGGAGAAGACCCTGCGGCGCTCTGGGGTCGAGGTATTCGAAGCCGATGTGCGGCCGCCCGAGCGCTACCTGATGGAGCGCTTCATCACCGCGCCGGTGTCCTTCGGCGGCCAGCCCGGCCCCGATGGCTTGTTGCTGGAGGCGCAGATGAAGCCGGCGCCAAACTACCGGCCGAGCCTCAAGCTGGTGTCCCTGGACATCGAGACCAGCGAGCGCGGCGAGTTGTATTCCATTGCCCTGGAAGGTTGCGGCCAGCGCCAGGTGTACATGCTCGGCAAGGCCCGGGACGACGACAGTGCGGTGGATTTTGACCTGGAGTTCTGCGCCAGCCGCGAGCAGTTGCTGGAGAGGCTCAACCAGTGGCTGGCCGAGCATGACCCCGACGCGATCATCGGCTGGAACCTGGTGCAGTTCGACCTGCGCGTACTCCACGAACATGCCCGGCGCCTGGCGGTGCCGCTGCGCCTGGGGCGTGGTGGCGAGGAAATGCAGTGGCGCGAGCACGGCAGCCGTACCCACTATTTCGCCTCGGCTGCCGGCCGCCTGATCATCGATGGCATCGAGGCATTGCGTTCGGCGACCTGGAGCTTCCCTTCCTTCAGCCTGGAAAACGTCGCCCAGACCCTGCTGGGGGAGGGCAAGTCGATCGACAACCCCTACCAGCGCATGGACGAGATCAACCGCATGTTCGCCGAGGACAAGCCGGCCCTGGCCCGCTACAACCTCAAGGACTGCGAGCTGGTGACGCGGATCTTCGCTAAGACCGAGCTGCTGACCTTTCTTCTGGAACGGGCCACGGTCACCGGCCTGCCCGCCGACCGCAGCGGCGGTTCGGTGGCGGCCTTTACCCACCTGTACATGCCGCTGATGCATCGCCAGGGCTTTGTCGCCCCCAACCTGGGCGAGCTGCCGCCCCAGGCCAGCCCCGGCGGTTTCGTCATGGATTCGCGGCCCGGGCTCTACGAGTCGGTGCTGGTGCTGGACTACAAGAGCCTGTACCCGTCGATCATCCGCAGCTTCCTGATCGACCCGGTGGGGCTGGTGGAAGGCCTGCGCCAACCGGACGAGCAGCATTCGGTAGCGGGCTTTCGCGGCGCGCGCTTCTCCCGCACCCGGCATTGCCTGCCATCGATCGTGACCCGGGTCGCCGAGGGCCGGGAAGTGGCCAAGCGCGAGCACAATGCGCCGCTGTCCCAGGCGTTGAAGATCATCATGAACGCCTTCTACGGCGTGCTGGGTTCCAGCGGTTGTCGCTTCTTCGACCCGCGCCTGGCGTCCTCCATCACCCTGCGTGGCCACGAGATCATGGCCCGCACCCGGCAACTGATCGAGGCCCAGGGGCATCAGGTGATCTACGGCGACACCGATTCCACCTTCGTCTGGCTCGGCGGCCTGCATGGCGAGGAGCAGGCAGCCCTGATCGGCCGTGCCCTGGTGGCCCACGTCAACCAGTGGTGGCGTGATCACCTGCAGCAGCAATACGGCCTGGAAAGCGCCCTGGAGTTGCAGTTCGAAACCCACTACAAACGCTTTCTGATGCCCACCATCCGTGGCGCCGAGGAGGGCAGCAAGAAGCGCTACGCCGGCCTGGTGCAGCGCGCCGATGGCAGCCAGGAGATGGTCTACAAGGGCCTGGAGACGGTGCGCACCGACTGGTCGCCCCTGGCCCGGGAATTCCAGCAGGAGCTGTACCAGCGCATCTTCCACCGCCAGCCCTACCAGGACTATGTGCGCGACTACGTGCAACGCACCCTGGCCGGGCAACTGGATGACCTGTTGATCTACCGCAAGCGCCTGCGCCGGCCCCTGGACGACTACGAGCGCAACGTGCCGCCCCATGTCCGCGCGGCGCGCCTGGCGGACGAATACAACCGCGAGCAGGGCCGCCCGCTGCAGTACCAGAACGGCGGCTGGATCAGCTACGTCATCACCCTGGCCGGCCCCGAGCCCCTGGAAAACCGCCGCGCGGCCATCGACTACGAGCACTACCTGACCCGCCAGTTGCAACCGGTGGCCGACGCCATCCTGCCGTTCGTGCAGGACGATTTCAGCACCCTGGTGGGTGGGCAGATGGGCCTGTTCTGAAGCGCTTCAATCCACCACGAACAGCTTGGCCCCCACGGCGGTGAAGGAGCGGTGCGGCTCGGCGTTGTCCGCCACCTGGTAGCTCATGCCCGGGGTCAGGACGAACCGCCGGCCGTCCTCCAGCTCGGTGTGCAGCTCGCCTTCCAGGCACAACAGGATGTGGCCCTTGGAGCACCAGTGGTCGGCCAGGTAGCCGGGGCTGTACTCCACCATGCGCACGCGAATTTCACCGAACTGCCGGGTGCGCCAGAAGGCGCTGCCGGTTTCGCCGCGATGCTCGGTGGGTTCGATGTTCGACCAGTCGGTGGTGGCGAAGGGAATTGCGCTGATGTGCATGCACGGCTCTTGAGGTTGTGAGGCAAAAGGGGAGAGGGCTCAGTCGTCCACGGCTTCGCAGAGACCACTGGCGCCATGCTTGTCGGTGTACTTGACGGTCACCGATTCGTCGTCCTCGACGCTGATGGACAGGCTGATTTCTGCCGTCTTGACCTGGAAATGCCGGTCATCCACGGCGCTGTTCTTGACTGCTTTGCCGTTGATGTAAACCGGGCCGCCCTGGTCGGCGCTGACTGCCAGATTGCCCGGGCAGGAGACGTTGAACAGTGGAATGCCTTCGGCGTGGGCCGAGCCGGCAAGGATCAGCAAGGTGCCCAGAAACAGGATTTTGCGCATCACAGACTCCTATCCAAAGAGGGCCGCGGGGCCCCGGTGCGGTGTCTAGCCTATCCCTTGGCGCCCCCTCGTGCGAGTGGAAAATTTACCCCGTGCCAGAGCGTTCCGGGAGCTTTGTAGGACAAAAAAAACCGTGGACTCACGGCTGACGGATATGTCAGGTTTCCAGCGCCTCAATGGGCGAGTGATAGGACGATCTCGCAGGCGGGGTCGCAGCTGTCCTATCGGATTTTTTGTCTGGAACAAGGACGTAGCAATGTCAAAAGCACTCTCGGAAGCAGTCGGCAACGGCATCGATTCGGCCGCTCAGGCCAGCCATGCCTACCAGCAAGTTCTGGCCTTCAGCCACCTGTATGACCGTGGCGGCAGCGAGCTGGTGAACGGCAAGCCATCCTTCACCGCCGACCAGGCGGCGGATTCGATCCTGCGCAAAGGCCTGTCCTGGCACGACCAGAACGGCGACGGCAAGATCGACCTGAGCTACAGCTTCCTCACCGAAAAACCGGCCAACTACAACCCCGCCCTGGGCAGCTTCAGCGAGTTCAGCGCACTGCAAAAAGCCCAGGCGCTGCTGGCTCTGCAATCCTGGGCGGACGTGGCCAACGTGACCTTCACTGAAGCGGCCAAGGGTGGCGACGGCCACATGAGCTTCGGCAACTACAACGTCAGCACCGGCGGCGCGGCCTTTGCCTACCTGCCGTCCGGCAGCAGCTACGACGGCCAGTCCTGGTACCTGATCAACGACCAGTACCGGGTCAACGAAACCCCGGGCAACGGCAACTACGGCCGCCAGACCCTGACCCACGAAATTGGCCACAGCCTGGGCCTGTCCCACCCGGGCGTGTACAACGCCGGCAGCGGCAGCCCTACCTACAACGACGTGACCTACGCCCAGGACACCCGCGGCTACAGCCTGATGAGCTACTGGAGTGAGAGCAACACCGGGCAGGACTTCAGCAAGGACGGCGGCGGTGCCTACGCCTCGGCGCCGTTGCTGGACGATATCGTTGCGGTGCAGAAGCTCTATGGCGCCAACCTGGAAACCCGTGCCGACGACACTGTCTACGGCTTCAACTCCAACACCGGTCGGGACTTCTACAGCGCCCACAGCGCTTCGGACAAGCTGGTGTTCGCGGTCTGGGACGGCGGCGGCAACGATACCCTGGATTTCTCGGGTTTCACCCAGAACCAGAAGATCAATCTCAATGAAGGGGGCTTCTCCGATGTCGGCGGCCTGGTGGGCAACGTGTCCATCGCCCATGGCGTGACGGTGGAAAACGCCATCGGCGGCTCGGGCAATGACCTGCTGATCGGCAACGCCGCGGCGAACATCCTCGAAGGCGGTGCCGGCAACGACATCATCTATGGCGGTGGCGGTGGCGACACCCTGTGGGGTGGGGCAGGGGCTGATACCTTCGTCTACGGCGCGGCCGCGGATTCGACCTTCGACGCCCCGGACTGGATCATGGATTTCGTCAGTGGCGAGGACAAGATCGACCTCACCGGGATCCCGCAATTCGCCTCCGGTGGTGCCACCCTGAACTTCGTCAGCGGCTTCACCGGGCATGCCGGCGACGCGATCCTCACCTACTACGCCGAAACCAACCAGACCAGCCTGATGATCGACCTGACCGGTCATGGCGCGGTGGACTTCGCCGTGGGTACCGTGGGCCAGGCGGCGGTCACCGACATCATCGCCTGATCGACCCTGGGTAACGGGAGCGGCGCCTCAAGGTGCCGCTCTTTGGCGAATTTCAGTCACCGCCCCCGCCGCCACAACCTCCGCCCCCGCAGCCACTGCTGTCGCCCCCACCCCCATCGCTGCCGCCACTGTCGCCATCACCGCCGAAACGCGAGCTGTCGCTGTCGCTGCTGCTGCCGGAAGAGTCGCTGTCCAGGGAGCTGCTGTGCAGCTCGCTGCCGCAGTGCACCAAGGTGGCGCTGCCGCCGTTGTCGGTCAGGCGGCGCAGGGACTGGCAGTCGGCGACGTAGTGAAAGCCCCCGGCGATCTTCAGCTTGGTGTCCAGGGCGAACAGCAGTGGCAGGCGGCTGGGCTGGGCCGGGTTGATGTTTTCTTCCAGGCAGGCCTGGCGCCAGACCCGGCGCAGGCCGTTGTCGCTTTGTTGCGCGGCGTTCTGGCCGAGCACCGCCGCCGGGGTGTGGTGGAGGAACTGGCCGAAGGCCTGGTTGCAGAACTGCTGGTAGTCCCGGGTATGCAAGATGAATTCGTGCCACAGGTCGTCCACCACCTGGGACGGCATCGACACGTAGCGCTGGCCGCTCTTGAGGTAGGCGAGAAAGAACTGGCGCAAGCCCTGGGCCACCAGCTGGCAGTCCTTGAGGTTCAGGTGCGGGTGCTGGGTGCGCAGGGGCTCGAACAAGCGCGGCGGCAGGGTGAAGTTGCGGATGTGGGCTTCCCGACGCAAGGCCGTGAGGGCTTTCTGACGGCGCCAGAACACCAGGATCAGGGCCAGGGCCACCACTGCGGGCAAGATCAACAGCATGTTCGGTCTCCGCCGGAAAAAGTGCCGAGACAGTGGCGCAATGCGGCGTTTTATTCAAGCCATCGCCGTGCGCCTGCTGCCGGTGGTGGGGATCGGGGACACAGGCCGGGAAAAGTCCATCAGGGCCAACCAGCACTTCTATCTTCTGCTTATTGCCGGACCACGACTTGGCTGGCCAGGGTTTACACACCACACGGAAGTCACCCCATGAAAGCACGCAGAACCCCCATTGCCGTTGCCATCGGCCTCGCCGGCCTGTGCCTGTTGCCCACGGTGCAGGCCGACCAGGGCAGCGACACGGTGGCCCGCCTCAACCAGTTGTACAACGACACCCGCCAGGATTGCGGCGGCCCGTCGAAACCGGCATTCCTGTGTTCCGGGGTGCTGTTTCGCGCCACCTGGCCGTCCACCGACTACCAGTTCTACAGCATCAGCCCGAAAAGCCAGGCCAGCGGCGGCGTATCGGCGTCCTACCTGCGCAAGGATTCGAAGTTCCGCAAGCTGGCCTACGGACTGCAGAGCGGCTTCATCTTCGACACCATCTTCGGCAACCCCAAGGATCACCAGGACTATGCGGTGCTCTGTTCCTTCCCCATCGACGCTGCCACCGACGACCGCGGGCAGCAGGGCTGCACCGACTCGCGGCGCACCCCGGGCAATGTCGAGAAGTACTGCCACGAGATCGGTGTGACCACCGCCGAGCAATGGGGCGCCAACTACCGACAGAACCGTGGCGACCACTCGCGCCAGTGTTCCTTCGATGTACGTGACGAACGCAACAGCGCCGCCGGCCCGGCGTTCTACCAGAGCATCCGCTCCATGGCGCAGATCGCCGCAGAATCCTTCGGCACTCAGAATGAGCTGCGCCTGGCCAAGTGGGAGGAAAAACCGCCGCAATCGCCCTCGATCCTGGCCCTGTTCTACACCGAGGATGGCGGCCTGGAAGGTGCGCGGCTGAACCAGATCCAGTGGTACAAGGCCGTGCAGCAGTACCTGCCGGTGATCAACATGAAGCTGCCGCAGACGCCGGCGCAGGACGCGAGTTTCGTCTACGACAACAAGAAGCAGGTGATCTACCCGATCACCGAGAAGAACAGCTGCGATCGCTATGTGCAGAGTGCGGTGTGGATCGAACGTGATGACCCGGGCTTCGGCAAGAAAGTCATGACCCTGGAAGTCACGCCCACCGATTGCGGGCGCAACGTCAAGGACAACCAGACCAACAACTTCTTCAACGAACTGGCCAGCGACCACTACCTGGATGCCCAGTGGAAGAACAACCCGGACAACCGCGACAGCAGCGTGGGCAGCATGCGCCGGCAACTGGTCTGCCACTTCAATATTGCGCGCAACAAGCCGGAGTGGAACCTGGAGCCTTCACGGCCCTACACCTCCAACGAAGACTCCATCGCCAAGGGCTGCAACAACACCTGAGGCCCGCCAGACCGCCTTCGCCGGCAAGCCGGCTCCTACGGCCCCCGCACTATCACCGGCCACCGTAGGAGCTGGCTTGCCAGCGAAGAGGCCCGCAAGACCGCCCCCGCCGGCAAGCCCGAGCACGCTGCTCAGTTGTGGTTGATGTCGACGTCCCGGGTTTCCCGCAGGCACAACAACCCCACCACCAGGCTGACCCCGGTAATCAGCACCGGGTACCACAGGCCATAGAAGATATCGCCGGTGTAGACCACCAGGGCAAAGGACACGGTCGGCAGGAAACCGCCGAACCAGCCGTTGCCGATGTGGTAGGGCAGGGACATGGAGGTGTAGCGGATACGGGTCGGGAACAGCTCCACCATCAGCGCCGCCAGCGGGCCGTAGCACATGGCGGCAATCAGGATCAGCGCGACGATCAGCACCACCACCATGGTCTTGTTGACGTTCTGGCTGTCGGCCTGCTGCGGATAACCGGCCAGGGTCACTGCGCCGCGCAGGGCGGCCTCGTCGAAGCCGTTGATCTTCACATCACCGACGCTGACCTGCACCGGGCTGCCGGCGGGGGCGGCGATGCTGCTGTAGGGCAGGCCCTGCTTCACCAGGAAGGTCTTGACCTTGTCGCAGGGGCTGTCGAAGCGCGCCTTGCCCACCGGGTCGAACTGGAAGGTGCAGGTGGCCGGGTCGGCGGTGACGCTGATGGGCGCCTGGCGGCTGGCCTGGTCGATGGCCGGGTTGGCGTAGTGGGCCAGGGCCTTGAAGATCGGGAAGTACAGCAGCGTGGCCAGCAGCAGGCCGAGCATCAGCACCGGCTTGCGGCCGATCTTGTCCGAGAGCCAGCCAAAGAAGATGAACATCGGCGCGCCGATCACCACGCTGATGATCAGCAGGCTGTTGGCCAGGGCCGGGTCCATCTTGAGGAACTGGGTGAGAAAGAACAAAACGTAGAACTGCGCGGCATAGAAGGTCACCGCCTGCCCGGCATTGATGCTGAACAGGGCGATCAGCACCACCTTGAGGTTTTCCCACTTGCCGAAGGATTCGCGGATCGGCGCCTTGCTGGCGCGGCCTTCCTCTTTCATTTTCAGGAAGGCCGGCGACTCGTGCAGGCTCATGCGGATCCAGGTGGAGATGCCCAGCAGCACGATGGACAGCAGGAACGGCAGGCGCCAGCCCCAGACCTCGAACTGGTCGCCGGTGAAGTAACGGCAGGCCAGCACCACCAGCAGCGACAGCAGCAGGCCCAGGGTCGCGGTGGACTGGATCCAGCTGGTGTGCAAGCCGCGCTTGCCCTGGGGCGCGTGCTCGGCCACGTAGGTGGCGGCGCCGCCGTACTCGCCGCCCAGGGCCAGGCCCTGGAGCATGCGCAGGGCCACCAGGATGATCGGCGCGGCGATGCCGATGCTGGCGTAGTTGGGCAACAGGCCCACGGCGAAGGTCGCAACGCCCATGAGGATGATGGTGGCAAGGAAGGTGTACTTGCGCCCGATCATGTCCCCCAGGCGGCCGAACACCAGGGCGCCGAAGGGGCGCACCACGAAGCCGGCGGCAAAGGCCATCAGGGCGAAGATGAAGGCCGTGGTGTCGTTGACCCCGGCGAAGAACTGCTTGCTGATCACCGCCGCCAGGGCGCCGTAGAGGAAAAAGTCGTACCACTCGAACACCGTGCCGAGGGACGACGCGAAGATGACCTTCTGGCTGCCCTTGGCAGTGGAGTCCTGCAGGGGCGCGTTCAGGGGCTGTGCGTGTTCTGACATAGGGGGCTTCCTTACAGTGATTATTGTTGTTGTTCCACTGCCGACGCCGTTTCCGGCGCCGCTGTTGCAGATTCACCGCGACCGCACGATGAACCCTCGTTTCCCTCATCCGTAGGAGCTGGCTTGCCAGCGAGGAGGCCCGTGAGCCAGGTGCCGGCCTTGGAGGCGCCTTCGCCGGCAAGCCGGCTCCTACATCAGGTGCATCTGTTCCTGCTGTCCCGTAGGAGCTGGCTTGCCAGCGAAGAGGCCCGTAAGCCGGGCGCCGGCCTTGGGGGTTACTTCGCCGGCAAGCCGGCTCCTGCGCTCATGCCGGGGTGGCGGGCTCCTTGTGCTGGACGGTGCTCCTGGGGACGCTGGCAAGGATCAGTTCAGCGGCCTTTTCAGCGATCATCAAGGTCGGTGAGCAGGTATTGCCCGAGGTGATGCGCGGCATGATCGAGGCATCGGCGATGCGCAGCCCCGCAATGCCGTGCACCCGCAGTTGTGCGTCCACCACCGCCTGGGCATCGCTGCCCATGCGGCAGGTGCCCACCGGATGGAAGATGGTGGTGCCGATGCGGGCCGCGGCCTCGTGCAGTTGCTCGGTGCTTTGCAGCTCGGGGCCGGGCAGGTATTCGCTGGGCTTGAAGGGTTGCAGGGCCGGGGCGCCGACGATGCGTCGGGTCAGGCGGATGGCGTCGGCGGCGACCCGCAGGTCCTCGGGGTGGCTCAGGTAGTTGGGCTGGATCAGCGGCGCATCGCCGGCCTCCACGGAACGGATCTCGACCCGGCCACGGCTCTGCGGGCGCAGGTCGCAGACCGAGGCGGTAAAGGCCGGGAAGGCGTGCAGCGGTTCGCCGAAACGCTCCAGGGACAGCGGCTGCACGTGGTACTCCAGGTTGGCCCGGGTCTGTTCCGGGCCCGAGCGGGCAAAGGCGCCAAGCTGGCTGGGGGCCATGGACAGCGGGCCGCTGCGGTCATACAGGTAGCGCAGGCCCATGCCCATCTTGCCCCACAGGCTGCCCGCGATCTGGTTCAGGGTGCGGGCGTTCTCCAGTTTGTAGATCAGGCGCAGTTGCAGGTGGTCCTGCAGGTTGCCGCCCACCCCGGGCAGGGCATGGCTGACGCCGATCCCCAAGCGTTGCAGGAGCGGCGCCGGGCCGATCCCCGAGCGCTGCAGGATGCTCGGCGAGCCGACGGAGCCGGCGCAGAGGATGATCTCGCGGCGCGCCTTGAAGTTCTCCAGGCGCCCCTGGCAACTGGCCCGCACCGCTGTGGCGCGGCCGTCCTCGAGGATCAGCCGCTGCACCTCGATGCCGGTCAGCACCACCAGGTTCGGGCGCTGGGCGATGGGTTTGAGAAAGGCCTTGGCGGCGTTCCAGCGCACCCCGGCCTTCTGGTTGACCTGGAAGTAGCCGCACCCTTCGTTGTCGCCGCCGTTGAAGTCGTCGATGTTGCGAATGCCGCTCTGCTCGGCAGCGCTGCGAAAGGCATCGAGGATCGGCCACGACAGGCGCTGGCGCTCGACCCGCCATTCACCGGCGGCGCCGTGCAGTTCGCTGCCGCCGGCAAAGTGGTTCTCGCTTTTCTTGAACAGCGGCAGCACCTGGTCCCAGCCCCAGCCCGGGTTGCCTTCAGCGGCCCAGCTGTCGTAGTCGGCAGCCTGCCCACGCATGTAGATCATGCCGTTGATCGACGAGCAGCCTCCCAGCACCTTGCCCCGCGGGTAGCTCAGGCTGCGGCCCTGCAGGCCGGGCTCGGCCTCGGTCTTGAAGCACCAGTCGGTGCGCGGGTTGCCGATGCAGAACAGGTAGCCCACGGGGATGTGGATCCAGGGATAGTTGTCGCGGCCACCGGCTTCCAGCAGCAGCACACGGTGCTGGGGATTGGCCGACAGGCGATTGGCCAGAAGACAGCCGGCGGGGCCGGCGCCGACCACGATGTAGTCGTAGGCGTCAAAGGCAGGGAGCATCCTTAACCTCGTTTTTCGTTCTTATTGGGAGCCATCCTAGTTGTTAGCTTTCGTTAAAAGAATGTTAGTTTTTACCCACCCGCTGTGAGTTTTCTAACAGCGTTGGCCTTCGACTCCGGCAAGGAAACCCCATGTTCGACTGGAATGACCTGCGCTTCTTTCTTGAGCTGCAACGCAGCGGCCGCCTGCTGACCGCCGCGCGACGGCTGAACACCACCCACGCCACGGTGGCCCGGCACATCGAGGCGGTGGAGAAGGCCCTGGGCACCGCACTGTTCGTCCAGCACGCCCAGGGCTACGAACTGACCCCGGCCGGCGAAGCGCTGCTCAAGCACGCCGAGGCCATGGAAAACGTCGCCTTGCTGGTGCAGGAAGAGATCACCCAGTCCAGCGCGCCTTTGGGCAAGATCCGTGTCGGGGTCACCGAGGGCCTGGGGGTGAAGTTTCTCGCCAGCCGCATGGTTGGGCTGTTCGAGCGGTATCCAGGGCTGGAAGTGGAACTGGTGGCGGTGCCGCGCTTTGTCAGCATTCTCAACCGCGAGGCGGAGATCAGCATCCACCTGGAGCGCCCCAGCGCCGACATGCTGGTGACCCGCAAGCTCACCGACTACCGCCTGGCGCTGTACGCCAGCCAGGCCTACCTGGACCGCGCGCCGCCCTTGCGCAGCCGCGAGGACCTGGGCCGGCATGCCTGGATCGGCTACGTCGATGATCTCTTGTTCAGCCAGGAGCTGATGTTCCTCAACAGCTTCTGCCGCAACCCCCAGGTGGTGTTCCACAGCACCAGTGTCATTGCCCAGCAGGAAGCGGCCCGTTCCGGCCTGGGGATCGCCGTGCTGCCGTGCTACATGGCCGCCGCCGATCCGCAACTGGTGCCGCTGCTGCCGGCGGAAAGCATCCAGCGCGCCTACTGGATCAGCACCCGCCGCGAACTGCACAAATCGGTGCGGCTGCGGGTGGTCTGGGATTACCTGGTGGAGCAGTGTGCGGCGCAGCAGCAGGTGTTGCTAGGGCCTGAGATCTAGCCTGGTTCAGAGGATCGGCCCGCAATGGACCGAGCTGCGGATCGGTGCCCCGGGCGTGATATCGACGAAGCGCGAGCCGTAGGACACTGGGTTCAGCGGGCCACCGTCCAGGCCCATGCCCAGGCCTCCGGCGCTGCGGGTTTCGCCTTCCTGCATCAGTGGATCAAGGCATGCGCGCCAGTCCAGCAGGCGCAGGGTCACAGCCTGGCGGCGTTCCAGGTCGCCGGCCAGCAAGGGGCTGGAGCGGTGCCACAGGTACTTGCTGAACAGCAGGGCGTCGCCGGGTTCGAACGAGTCTTCGATGCGCTGTGCTTCGAAGCTGTCGGTGAGCATCCCGGGCGTGCAGTAGGTCTGGTGCAGGTGCGCGGAAAATTCGGCCACCGACTCGCCCCGTGCCAGTTTGCCTGCCAGCAGGCGCGAGAACTGAAAATTCTCCTGGGCCGAGAATTGCGACAGGGGCACCCAGGCCATGCCGCCACCTTGCACTTCGGGGCGGATCGGCTGCAACGGCATCCACAGGCTGAAGGCCGGGTCCTGGGGGCGGATGTAGCGAAAGTTCAGCGAGTCGTAGTGCCAGGCAAAGCCCGAGCGCCCCACCCCCAGCTCGAAACTCTGGGCCTCGCTCATGATCAGGCGGCAGCCGCTGAGGCGGGTCAGCACCTGGGCGAAGGCCGGTTGCCGGTAGAGGCGTTCGAGGATGCCGACTTGGGTCACCCGGTGGGTCAGGCGACTGAAACCGTCGCCATGGGCCGAGGTACCCGAGGGGGCAGGACGCAGTTGGCTGTTGGCCAGCTCCCGCAGTTGCAGGATGGCCGCAGGCGTCAACAACCCCCGCAGCTTGATGAAGCCACGCTCCTTGAAATGCCGTAGATCGTCCTGGTCCAGGCGTAGCGGGTTGACCAGGGCAGGGGCGGTGTCAGGCAGGACCGGTGGCAGGTTCACGGGGGTATTCCATTACCAGGGGACAAGGCCCTTGAGTATGGACAGTGCGCGCTGGGGCGGCAGGCTGGATTCGACCTTGAGCAACGCCTTTGCGACATCGGGCAGGGAGGACGGCGCCTTAGTCGTCAGGCCGGATGTAGCGGTCCCGGGCCTGGAGGGTCGGTGCCACCACGGCGCTTGTCAACGAGCCGGCCTGGTGCCGGGGCTGCCGGCAGGCTCGCGGACCGCTTGCTGGCGAGTTCCCAGCAACAGCCCCATGGCCAGCAGGCTGGCGCAACCGGCCAGGGCCATGGCCAGGCGAAAACCGCTGGTCATGGCGGCGCCATAGAGGTCGGCGAACAGCGGGTCGTGCAGCGGCAGGCGGTGTTCGGTCACCGCTTGCCGGGCCAGTTCGGCGGCGCCGTCGAACCCGGCCGCGGCGCCGGATTCGCTGAGCACTTGCACTGCCCGGGTGCTCATCAGGCTGCCGAGCAGGGCGATGCCGACGCTCATGCCGGTCTGGCGCAGGGCGTTCATGCTGGCCGAGGCGATGCCGGCGCGCTCTGCCGGTGCGCAGGCCATCACCACCAGCCCGGTGGCCGGCACCGCCAGGCCCATGCCCAGCCCCAGCAGACCGAACAGCGAACCCACCCGCCAGTAGGGCGTGTGGGCATCGAAGCCGGCCATGGCGCTCATGGCCAGGCCTACCAGGCCATAGCCGCCAACCATCAGCCAGGGCAGGGGGATGCGCCGGTGCAAGCGGCCAAAGAGCATCGATACAACACCTGTGACCACGAACTGCGGAAGCATGCGCAGGCCGGTGTCGGCGGCGGACCAGCCCTGGATCTGCTGCAGGAAGATCGAGAAGAAGAACAGGCTGCTGTAGCAGGAAAACCCGAGGATGAACGAGGCCAGGTTGGCCACCGCAAAGGGCCGCTGGCGAAACAGGGTGACGGGCACCAGGGGCCGCTGCACTCGACGCTCGACCTGGATCAGGGCCAGCAGCGCCAGCGTCGCCAGCAGCAATGAGGTGAGCGCCTCGCGGCTGCCGAAACCGTCCTCGCCAGCGACGATCAGGCCGTAGGTCAGGGCCCCCAGGCAGAGCACGCTGAGGATCTGGCCCAGGGGGTCGAGCGCGGCGTGCTGGGGGTACTTGCGCTCGCTGATGCCCCAGCCGCCCAGGGCCAGGGCCAGCAGGCCGATGGGCAGGTTGATCAGGAAAATGCTCTGCCAGCCCAGGTGCTCCAGCAACAGGCCACCCAGCAGCGGGCCGAGGATCAGGGCCAGGGCGCTGAAGGCCGACCAGCCGCCGATCACGTGGGCCCGTTGCCGAGGCTCGGGAAAGGCGTGGCTGAGGATCGGCATCGCTCCGGGAATCAGCAGGGCCCCGGCCAGCCCCTGCACTGCGCGCCCGGCCAGCAGCAGCGAAAGCTCCTGGGCCAGCGCGCACAGCGCCGAGCCGAGGCAGAACAGCAGCACACCGATCAGCCAGCAGCGTTTGTGACCAAAGCGATCCCCCAGGGGGCCTGCCGAGAGCATGAACGCCGAGAGGCAGATGGCGTAGGCATTGACCACCCATTGCAGACCGCCCAGGTCGGTGGCCAGGGCCTGCTGCAAGGTTGGCAGGGCGACGTTGACGATGCTGATGTCGAGGGACGCCAGGAAGGTCCCGAGGTAGGCGGCGGCGACCAGGGCCGGGCGACGATAGCGCTGCATGGTGTATCTCCCGCAAGGTCTGGAATGGGCTTGCAGGGCGAGCATAGTATTTCGACTGACCGTCGGTCAATGGAGAATGAAAAAGATTCTCAACTCTCTTTTCCCCCACAAATCCCCTAGAATGGCGACCTTTGTCGAACAGCCCGGATTCGTTCATGAGTGTCAAAACCTCCCCGGTTGCCAAGCGCGCTGCCCAGCCGCGGCCGCGCACCAAACCGGCCGAAGTACGCCTGGAAGAGCTGATGGCCGCCGCCCAAGACCTGTTCCTCAGCCAGGGCGTGGAAGCCACCACCATCAGCGAGATCGTCGAGCGCGCCGAGGTGGCCAAGGGCACCTTCTATCACTACTTCCAATCCAAGAACGACATGCTGGTGGCCCTGGGGCAACGCTATACCCAGCACTACCTGCAGCGCCTGGAGCAGGCGGTGGCGGCCTGCCCCGAGGACGACTGGGTGGCGCAGCTCAGCAGCTGGATCCGCACCAGCGTGCAGGCCTACCTCGACACCTACCGCCTGCACGACATCGTCTACCCCAACCACCATCATCACGACCGCGGCAACCCGGAAAAGAACGCGATCCTCGAGCAGTTGCTGGGCCTTCTCGAAGGCGGCCAGCGCGCCGGCTGCTGGTCCCTGGCCCAGCCAGGGGTGATTGCTTCGCTGATCTACGCCGGGGTGCATGGCGCCACCGACGATGTGATCGCCGCCGGCGAGGACGATGGCCGGGCCCTGGCCGAGGCCATTGTCCAGGCGTGCCTGCGCATGCTGGGCCTGCCTCCTTCTTGATGTTTCCACGGGTAAAAGGAACGACCCTGCAATGAAAAAGATCAACCTCATTCTCGGCGCCGCGCTGGCGCTGTACCTGGCGTACCAGGCCTATGGCTCGTTCTACTACGGCACGCCGTATCAGGGCCGCGACTACAGCGCCGACCAGGCCTTCTACTACCAGAAGTACCGCTTGTTCAGCTGGCGCACCTGGATTCCCACCATGACCATGCCCGGCGATGGCGACAGCTCGCGCTACAGCGTTGGCGGCTACCTGCGGGTGTTCAAGGCCGACGGCACGCTGGTAGGGCAGTCCTATGACGGCTGCATCGCGGTGGTGGAAGTGTTCTGGTACGACGACGCAGTGGGTGGCTTCGGCTGCAGCGAGCACTTGATCGCGCTGCCCACGAAGGCCACGACGGGCTGAGCGCCCAGTCGCGGTTTGCGGGCCCTGTCGATCGCTTCAGGCCCCGGCCTTCCACAAGCCGAACTTGCCCGCCAGATCCAGCTTGGGATCACGCACCCGGGTCAGGTTGATCGCGGCGCCGGACCAGCCGCCCTCCATCTCTTCAGTCAGGTGGTACTTCAACAGGTTGTACTGGATCGCCGTCCCCCCCAGTTGCTGGTAGCCGATGCGTGAGGTCACCGCCTCCAGCAAGCTGGAAATCAGGTATTGCAGCGGCGTTTCGTAGGCCTTGATGGCGATGCCGTAGTCGAAGCTCTCAGCGTTGCTTTCGCGAAAGCAACCGAAGAATTCCTGCTTGCTCATGCTGCTGGACATGGCCGTGTTGTAGCTCTGGCGACAGGCCTCCAGGTCGGCGGCGCCGGGCCGGGGCAGGGCCAGGTGGTTGTTGAGGTTCTTCAGGGTCACACAGCCCTGGGTGGCAATGACCTCGGGCATCAGGGTCACGTCCAGTTCACCGGCACGGTCGGGGATGTTGTGCCAGGCGTTCAGGCTGTTGCGCAAAAGCTCCAGGCTGCTGCCGGGGTAGCCTCGATACCCGTACACATAGGCTGGCGGCAACACCAGGCCCATGACCGAATTCATCTGCGACACCGTCAGGTTCTGATAGTCGCGTCCATAGATGCGGGCGCTGTACTCGTCCAGGGAGTGGCGCAGCACCGAGGGCTTGAGGTTGCGCACCGACTTGCCGTTCTCCAGCGCCTCGAACAGGCTCTTCTCGTTGAGTTGGGACTTGACCTCCACGGTGGCGATCACCCCTTCGATCAGGTACACGTCCGCCGAGCCGAAGGTACGCAGCGTGGGGAAGTCGTTGCGGTAGATGATCAGGTCGATCTGCTTGGAGATGCTCCCTTCGGAGTCGATGATCTGCCCGGCACCGATGCTGATGTTGCTCGGCAGAAAGCGCTTGAGGACGTCACGGATGAAACTCTCCCGGGCGTCACCGAGGACGCCGGAGTGGCTGGCGATGGTGCTGCTGACGCTGAAGCTGCTTTCCAGGACCCGGGCGATGGATTTCGCCCATTTGCTGATGATTGCCATGGGGCTTCCTTGGGGATCAGGGGACGAGCAAGTCGAAATGGCCTGTGGCCAGGGGGTCGCCGTTGACCAGCAATCGCACGCCGTGGCGCCCCGGATAGTGGCGGCGGGTGGTCAGTTCGCGGATCTGCTGGCTGCGGCCAAGCTCCACCTGGGCCAGGCCTTGCAGGGTGAAGGTCTTGAGCTTGAACACCTTGCTCGCGGTGGCGCCGGAGGCCTTGACGTAGTCGATGGCGTAATCCACCACCAGGCGCTGTTCGTGCGAGCAGGTGGAGACCAGGGTCAGGGACAGGTTGAGGCTGTCCCCCAGGCGCAATTGCCCGGGGGCCACCTGGAAGCGGCAAACCTGGACCTCGGCCCGGGCCCCGGCGCCGATCAGCGCCAGGGCCCGGCGGTCGCCCTGCTTGATCAGGCTGCGCAAGGCATGACGGGCAATCCAGGCACTGTGCGGCTGCTCCAGGGGCCAGCCTTCAAGACGTTCCAGGACCCACTGCGGGTGCTCTTTGGTGATGTCGTTGAGGTGGTTGGCCACCGACTTGCGCACGTACAGGCTGGGGTCATTGCGCAGGTGTTCGAGGATCGGCGCCGCCAGTTGCGGGTCGGCCTGCAACTGCTCCAGGCGGAACGACCAGGGCAGGCGCGGGCGGCTGCCTTCGCTGGCCAGGCGGCGTACGTGTTCATCGCTGTCCGTGGCCCACTCGTGCATCACGGCCAGCGTGCGCTGGCAGTCCTGGCGCAAGAAGTGGCGCACGGCGAATTCCGATGAGCCGAAGCCGGTGAAATACTTCAGCGCCGCCATGGACAGCTCGAAGTCATGCAGGCCGTAGCTGGCCACGTAGTGGGGCAGGAAGATGCACACGAAGCGGCTGTTCAGGCGCGGCGCCAGGGCTTGCAGCAGCTCCAGGCTGCTGGGGTAGTCCAGGCCCAGTACCTGGTGCAGGCTCTCGCTGACCCGGGCCAGGCGCTGCATCAGCGACAGCTCGGCGAGGCCGTGGCCGGCCCGTTGCAGGAACCCCTGGCGGTCGAAGGCCGGGTGCACCGCGTGCATGGCGTCGGCGATATGCATCAGGCGCTGCTGGTTGAAGATTTCCTTGAGGGCCGGGGCGTTCTCTGGGGTCGAGCTCATCGGGCGTATCCATTCAAAGGCGAGGCGGCGCTCACTTTACACAAGCGCTCCTGACAGAACCTGACGGTAGTCGCTCAAGTGCACCGCGAGATTCAAAGCACTTTCCGGCGCCCTCACGACCGCCTTCGCCGGCAAGCCGGCTCCTACGGTGAAATGTGGTGTTTGGGCCACCGTAGGAGCTGGCTTGCCAGCGAAGGCGTCGGCCGGGGCGATGCATGACTTACGGGCCCCTTCGCCGGCAAGCCGGCTCCTACAGCGAAATGCGGTGTTTGGGCCTCCGTAGGAGCTGGCTCGCCAGCGAAGGGTACACCACGGCCCTCAGATCATTCCCCGGCGTCCTTGAGACCGCCTTCACCGGCAAGCCGACTCCTGCGAGGTGGCGCAGGGCCTGGCGCCTCAGCGCATCGGCGGCAGCGGGCTTTCGATCTGTTCGTCCTGTTCGTCGGCTTCGAACAGCCGGGCCAGTTCGGCGCGGGCTTCCTGGGCGCTTTGCAGGACCTTGGCGGCGTCGTCGTAGACGGCATGCTGGGCCGCCAGCAGTTGTTCGTCGTGCTGGGTGAAACGCTGGATCCGCGAATCGGCCTGGGCCTGGCTCAAGCCCAGCCCCACCAAGGTGCGGCGGCTCATTTCCAGGCTGGAATAGTAGGTCTCCCGCACCGCCTGGGCCCCCAGGTCCACCAGCCGGTGCACGTGCTGGCGGTTGCGCGCCCGGGCGATGATCTTCAGGTGCGGGTAGAGCCGGCTGACCTGCTCGGCGGTCTTGATATTGGTTTCCGGGTCGTCGGTGGCAATGACGAAGTACTCCGCTTCGCCGACCTTGGCCGCGCTGAGGATCTCCGGGCGCAACGGGTCGCCGTAAAACACCGGCATGCCGCCGAAACTGCGGATCAGTTCGATGGTTTCCACCGAAGTGTCCAGGGCCACGAAGGGCACTTTCTGTGCCCGCAGGATCCGCGCCACGATCTGCCCCATGCGGCCCATGCCGGCAATCACCACCCGCGGCCCGTCGGAATCGATCCGGCGATACTCGGCGGGCATTTCCACCGGCTTGGCCTTGGGTTTCAGCCAGCGGGTGCAGGCCAGCAACAGCAGTGGGGTGAGGGCCATGGACAGGGTGATGGTCAGCACCAGCAGGTCATACAGGCGGGGCTCGAACAGGCCCTGGTCGCGGCCGATCTTGAACACCACGAAAGCGAACTCGCCGCCCGCCGCCAGCACCACCCCGAGGCGCACCGCACTCTCGCGTCCCAGGCCACCGGCCAGGCGCCCGACCACGAACAGCAGCGGCAGCTTGAGGGCGATCAGCAGCAGGGTCAGGCCCAGCACCGCGATGGGCGCGCTGAGCAGCAGGCTGATATTGGCGCCCATGCCGACGCTGATGAAGAACAGCCCCAGCAGCAGGCCCTTGAAGGGTTCGATCTGCGCTTCCAGCTCGTGGCGGTATTCCGAGTCCGCCAGCAGCAGGCCGGCGAGGAAGGCGCCCAGGGCCATGGACACGCCCACCAGGTCCATCAGCCAGGCGGTGCCGATCACCACCAGCAAGGCAGTGGCGGTGGAGACTTCCGGCAAGCGAGTCTTGGCCACGATGCGAAACACCGGGCGCAGCAGGTAACGCCCGCCCACCACCACCACGGCGATGCTGCCCAGCACTTGCAGGCCGTGGCGCAGGTCCTCGGCGCTGCTGGTGTGGTGATCGCCACCGGCCAGCACCGGGACCATGGCGATCAGTGGAATGGCGGCGATGTCCTGGAACAGCAGGATGGCGAAGGCCATGCGCCCATGAGGGCTGTTCAGCTCCTTGCGTTCGGCCAGGCTTTGCAGGCCCAGGGCGGTGGACGACAGGGCCAGGCCCAGGCCCAGGACAATGGCACTGTTGAGCGACTGGCCGAACAGAAACAGCGCCACCACGCCGATCAGCATCCCGGTCAGCAGCACCTGTGCCAGGCCGACGCCGAACACCGCCTTGCGCATCACCCACAGGCGCTTGGGCGACAGCTCCAGGCCGATGATGAACAACAGCAGCACCACCCCCAGTTCGGAGATATGGCTGACGCTCTGGGGGTTGCCCACCAGGCCCAGCACCGAGGGGCCGATCAGCACCCCGGCCAGCAGGTAGCCGAGCACGGCCCCCAGTTGCAGGCGCTTGGCCAGGGGCACGATGAGCACGGCGGCGCAGAGGAACACGACGGCGGCTTGTAGCAGGTTGCCTTCATGGGGCATCGGGGGGACTCCAGGGAGAACGGGGCGCAGGTGATGATAAAGGCTCGTCGGTGACGATGAGCGGATGGGTATTGCCAGTCTGCGCCCGGATAAAAACGGCGTGGATGTTCTGAGACTGGCGGTGCGCCCTGCAAGGCACGTCGGAGTATGGGAGAGCAGGAGGGGCGGGCGGGTCAGTGCGGCCACTGCTCCAGCAGAATCGAGACAAATTTTTCCGCGGCCGGCGATAGCGACGCGCCGCGCCGGGACACCAGCCCCAGGGTGCGATTGACCACGGGCTCGGTCAGCGGAACGCTGACCAGGGTCGGGTGATCGGCGGCCGGCATGGCCAGGCTCGGCATCGCCGAAACCCCGAGCCCGGCCTCCACCATGCCCAGTGACGTGGACAGGTGCTGCACCTCGTAGAACCACTGGGGACGCCAGCTCAAGCCGGACAGGGCATGGTCCAGCAACATGCGGTTGCCGCTCAGGCGACCGACGCCGATCAAGCGATAATCGCTGAGTTCCGACCAGGTCACCGAGCTGCGCTCGGCCAGTTCATGGTCGCGCCGGCAGGCCAGGACAAAGGGTTCGTTGACCAGGGGCACGAACTCGATGTCCGGGTGTTGGCCGCTCATCATGTTGATGCCGAAGTCCGCTTCGCCGCGCAGCACCGCTTCAAGGCCCTCGTTGGCGCTGAGGTCGAGCAGGCGGATGCGGATTTTCGGATAGCGCAGGTTATACAGGCGGATCACTGACGGCAGGAAGTAGAAGGCCGCCGTGGGGATGCAGGCCAGGGTCACCTGACCGATCTGCCGTTCTGCCAGCTCACGGATGTTGAGGATCGAGTCGTCGAAGTCGTCCAGCAGTCGTCGGGCCTTGGGCAGGAAGTCGCGACCGACGCTGGTCAGGCTGACCTTGCGCGTGGTGCGGTCGAGGAGCGCGGTGCCCAGGCCCTCTTCGAGCTTTTTCATACGTCGGCTCAGGGCGGGCTGGGACAGGTGCAAAGCGTCGGCGGCTTCGTGGAAACTCCCCAGTTCGGCGATTTTCACGAAAGATCTGATGTCCTGGAGCTCATATTCCATGCTGGTTTCTCAAGGCGGGCGTCGGGTGTGGCGGTGCCGGACACGATATTTAATTCATGCTCGTAACGCAATAATCTCTCTGATCTTTGCATTGGAAACACTTTTTAATCCCTGCCACTCTTGTGTCCAGAACATCAATTACCTCGATTGATCAACAAGAGTCAGTGTTCATGCAACGAATTCCTTGTGTGTTGATGCGCGGCGGCACCTCCAAAGGGCCGTTTTTTCTGGCCTGGGATCTGCCGGTGGCGGTGTCCGAACGTGATGAGCTGTTGCTCAACCTGATGGGCTCCGGCCATGAGCTGGAAATCGACGGCATCGGCGGTGGCAGCCCGCAAACCAGCAAGGTGGCGATCGTCAGTCCGTCGCTGCACCCGGACGCGGATGTCGATTACCTGTTCGTCCAGGTCATGGTGTCGCAGCGGCGGGTCGATACCGCGCCCAACTGCGGCAACATGCTATGCGCCGTCGGGCCTTTCGCGATCGAGCAGGGGCTGGTCAAGGCCACGGGGGCACAGACCCAGGTGCGGATTCGCAACCTCAACACCGGCACCCTGGTCAATGCCCAGGTCCAGACCCCCGATGGCAAGGTCAGCTACGAAGGCGACACCACCATTGACGGCGTGCCGGGCAGCGCGGCGCCGGTGGCCCTGACCTTTCTCGATGCCGCCGGCAGCAAGACCGGCCAGTTGTTTCCCACCGGCCGGCCTCGGGACCTGATCGACGGCATTGTCGTGACCTGCATCGACATGGCCATGCCCATGGTGCTGGTACAGGCGGCCTGCCTGGGCAAGCGCGGCGATGAAACCCCTGCCGAACTGGATGCCGATGCGGACTTTCTCCAGCGCCTGGAGAGCCTGCGGCTCAAGGCCGGCCTGGCCATGGGCCTGGGGGATGTCAGTGACAAAGTGATTCCCAAGCCGGTGCTGGTGTCCCGAGCCCGGGCCGGGGGCACCCTGGCGGTGCGCTATTTCATGCCCCACAACTGCCATCGGGCCCTGGCCATCACCGGCTCCATCGGCCTGGCTACCGCCAGTGTCACCGCCGGCAGCGTGGTGGCCGAGATGCTGGGCGGGGTCAGTGAACCGCGTCTGCACCAGGTTCGTATCGAACACCCCAGCGGGGCGATAGATGTCGTATTGTCCTACAGCGGAACCAGCCCCGAGACCATCCGCGCCTCGGTGGTCCGCACCGCTCGCCGATTGTTTTCCGGGTATGTCTACGCGCCGGCTTCACAGCGCCTGGCCGGTTAGTCGTTGCTGTCGACCCGCGTTGCATCAACACAATTCTAAAAATGGGTGATGCCATGAAAGTTGTTAAATCGCTCTATTTCCAGATCCTCTGCGCCGTGTTCCTCGGGGTCCTGGTGGGGCACTTCTGGGCCGCGCAAGCCATTGCCCTGAAGCCTCTGGGAGATGCCTTCATCAAGCTGATCAAGATGATGATCGCCCCCGTGGTGTTCTGCACCATCGTCACCGGCATCGCCGGCATGAGCGACAAGCGTTCCCTGGGGCGCCTGCTGAGCAAGACCATGCTGCTGTTCCTGGGCCTGACCCTGATCAGCCTGTTCATCGGCCTGGCGGCGGTCTACCTGTTCCAGCCCGGCGCGGGAATGAACATCGACCCCACCCGGTTGAACACCCAGGGGCTGTCCCAGTACACCGATTCGGCAGCCAAGCTGGGGGTGGTGGAGTTCTTCATGCACATCATTCCCGAGACCTTTGTCGGTGCCTTCAACAAGGGCGAGGTGCTGCCGGTGCTGTTTATCGCGGTGCTGTGCGGGTTTGCCCTGTCGTCCCTGGGCGAGCGCGGCAAGCCGGTGCTGGTGGTGCTGGAGTCGGCCTCGCAGATGGTGTTCAAGATCTTCTCCTACCTGATGCGTTTTGCCCCCGTCGGCGCCTTCGGGGCCCTGGCCTTTACGGTGGGCCAGTACGGCATCACCTCCCTGGGCGCCCTGGCCAAACTGATCATGACCCTCTATGTCGCCTGCGGCTTCTTTGTCTGCGTCGTGCTGGGCGGCATTTGCCGGGCCAACGGCTTCAGCCTCTGGAAGCTGCTGCGCTACCTGCGTGAAGAGTTCCTGGTGGTGCTCGGCACTTCGTCCACAGAACCGGTGATGCCGCGCATGCTGGAAAAACTCCAGGCCCTGGGCTGCAAGAAGAGCGTGGTAGGGCTGGTGCTGCCCACCGGCTATTCGTTCAACCTCGACGGCACGGCGATCTACCTGTCACTGGCGGCGATCTTCATTGCCCAGGCGTGCAATATCGAGCTGAGTGCCGGGCAGGTGGTCACCATGCTGGCGATCATGCTGCTGTCGTCCAAGGGCGCCGCCGGGGTGACCGGCAGCGGTTTCGTGGCCCTGGCCTCGACCCTGACGGTGATTCATGACATTCCCCTGGCAGGCCTGGCATTGCTGATCGGTATCGATCGCTTCATGTCCGAGGCCCGGGCCTTGACCAGCCTGGCCAGCAACGCAGTGGCAACCGTGGTGATCGCCCTTTCGGAGCAGGCCTGCGACCGCCAGGTGCTGTTGCGCACGCTCGATGGCCAGCCGCTTGCGGCCCAGGCTGCTGCCGCCGATGACAGCCCAGCCGCCGCTCTGGCGAGCAAGCTCGGCTAGACCCGCCAAGCACCAGCGCTTTACCCCAAGTACCGACTCAACACCTGTGCCGGGCGCCCCTGAGGGGCGCCCGGTGCCCGGGTGGCCGCGCCTGCGTGCCGGTCACGCTCACCATAAAAACAAGAGAATCGACTTATGCTCGCCTTACTCGGCCTCGCCATGGTGGTGGTCTTCACCTTCCTGATCATGACCAAGCGCCTGTCGCCCATTGTGGCGTTGACCCTGGTGCCGATCGTTTTCGCGGTGCTCGGCGGGTTTGCCGGCAGCACCGGCAAGATGATGCTCGACGGCCTGAAAATGGTCGCGCCGTCGGCGGCGCTGTTGCTGTTCGCCATTCTGTTCTTCGGCTTGATGATCGATTCGGGGCTGTTCGATCCGCTGATCCGCAAGATTCTCAAACGGGTCAATGGCGATCCGACCAAGATCGCCATCGGCACCGCGTTGCTGTCGCTGGTGGTCGCCCTGGACGGCGACGGCACCACCACCTACATGATTACCTGCGCGGCCATGCTGCCGCTGTACAAGCGCATCGGCATGAACCCCATGATCCTCGCCACCATTTCCATGCTGTCCTTAAGCATCATGAGCGGCATGACCCCCTGGGGCGGGCCGGCCACGCGCGCCATCGCCGCCCTGGGCCTGGATGCCGGCGAGTACTTCGTGCCGCTGCTGCCGACCATGATCGGCGGCGCCGCCTGGGTGGTGTTTACCGCCTACCTGCTGGGCCGGGCCGAACGCAAGCGCATCGGCAATACCCAACTGCAAAGCGGCGGTGGCGACTGCTACATCAAGGCGATTCTCGAAGACACCCCTCACAAACGGCCCAAGCTGGCCTACGTCAATCTGCTGCTGGTGATGGCGGTGATGACCGCGCTGGTGCTGGGGCTGATGCACTCGGCGGTGCTGTTCCTGATCGGTTTTGTCCTGGCCTTGATGATCAACTACCCACAGCTGGATATTCAGAAGGAGCGCATTCTCGCCCACTCGGGTAACGCCATGACCGTGGTGCTGCTGGTGTTCGCCGCGGGGATCTTCGCCGGGATTTTCTCCGGCACCAAGATGGTCGACGCCCTGGCGCAGACCCTGGTGGACTGGATTCCGCCGTCCTGGGGTCACCTGTTCCCGCTGGTGGTGGCGCTGACCAGCATGCCGCTGACCTTCGTCCTGTCCAACGATGCCTACTACTTCGGCGTGGTGCCGATCCTGGCCAACGCGGCGGCGGCCTATGGCATTTCCCCCCTGGAAATCGCCCGGGCCTCGATCCTCGGCCAGCCGGTGCACCTGATGAGCCCGCTGGTGGCCTCGACCCTGCTGCTGGTGGGCATGGTGGACCGTGACATTGGCGACTTCCAGAAAGCCACGGTGAAGTGGGCCGTGCTGACCTCTCTGGTGATTACCGCCCTGGCCTTGCTGACCGGCGCCCTGACCCTGTTCGTCTGATTCGTTCGAAACCCTCTTTGGTGGCCCGGCGCGCTTGTTTCAGGGGCGCCAGGGACAACTGCGCCTTGAATAACAATAACGAGAACTACCTCATGAGCTATTGGCACACTCGCACCTTGATTCTGTCCAGCCTGAGCCTGCTGCCCCTGGCGGCGGCCCAGGGCGCTGGCTTCATCGATGACAGCAGCCTCAAGCTGCAACTGCGCAACGTCTATTTCAACGAGAACTTCCGCGACGAACACGGGCTCAGCGCCAAGGCCGCGCGCACGGCCAAGAGCGAGCGCACTGAATGGGCCCAGGGTTTCCTGCTCGATTATCAGTCCGGATTCACCCCGGGCACCCTGGGGTTCGGGGTCGATGCCCTGGGACTGCTGGGGGTTCGGCTCGATTCCGGCAAGGGCCGCAGTGGAACGGGGCTGCTGCCGGTGCACGACGACGGTCGCGCCGCGAGCGAATTTGCCAGTGCCGGCGCCACGGCCAAGTTGCGGCTGGCCAAGACCACCCTCAAGTACGGCACCCTGCTGCCCAAGACCCCGGTGCTGGTCTACAACGATGCCCGTCTGTTGCCGCAGACCTATCAGGGCACCCAGCTCACCAGCACGGATATCGACGGCCTGAGCTTGACCGGCGGCTATCTGCAGCGCTTCAAACTGCGCGATTCCACCGACAGCGTGGGGCTGGCCCCCGACGGCTACAGCGGCGGCCAGTCCGGGGACTTCCGCTACGGCGGGGCCGAATACAAATGGAGCAAGACCCTGCGCCTGAGCTATTTCCATGGCGAGCTTGAGAACTTCTATCGGCAGGACTTCGTCGGCCTCCAGCATGACCTGGCGCTGGGGCAGGGCACGTTGACCAGCGACCTGCGCTACTTTCGCAGCGCCGATTCAGGCGCGGCGTTTGACGGCAAGATCGACAACCGCATGCTCAGCGGCCAACTGACCTACGCGATCGCCGGGCATTCCCTTGGCGGCGGCTATCAGCGCCTCAGTGGCGATGCCGGCTTGCCCTATATCAGCGGCGCCACGGTCTACTCCTTCAGCAACGCCGGCATCGGCAAGTTCATCGAGGAGGGCGAGAAGACCTGGATGCTCGGCTACGGCTACAACTTCGCCGGCCTCGGTGTCCCCGGCCTGACCTTCAGTTCCCGCTACCTGAGTGGCAATGACGGCAAGTCCAATACCCGGGTCGATGAGTGGGAGCGCGACAGCGAACTGGCCTACGTCCTCCAGCAGGGCTCGTTCAAGGGGCTGGGGGTGAAGCTGCGCAATTATGTGTATCGCTCCGACTACGCCCGTGGACGCGACAGCAACCGCCTCTACATCACTTACGACATTGCCCTCTGGTAGCGCAGTTACAGTGGCTTGAAGCGTCCATCCCACTGCGGGTCCAGGCGCTGGATGCGCGCAGCCAGCGGTGGGTGGGTGGCCATCAGGCGGCCCAGGCGCAGTTTCACCCCCTGGTGAAAATACAGGTGGCTGTACTGCGCGGCGGCGAAGGCGCGCAGGCGTGAGCCGGCGCTGCTGCCGCCGATCTTTTTCAGGGCCCCGGCAATGCCCTGAGGGTTGCGGGTGAACTGCACCGCCGAGGCATCGGCGAGAAACTCGCGCTGGCGGCAGATGGCGGCCTTGATCAGGTTGCCCAGCAGGCTGCCCAGGGAACCGAAGATCAGCAGGGCCAGGCCCAGCACGGCGAACACGATCTGCCAGAAGAAGCGGTGGCGGTCACTGCCCAGGTGCTGCTTTTCAGCCTGGCGCAGCACCGCGATGCCGGCGAGGCTGAACACCAGCAGGCCGTGGATCACCGCCAGCAAGCGGGTGTTGAGGCGCATGTCGCCGTTGTGAATGTGGCTGAACTCATGGGCGACCAAGCCCTGCAATTCGTCGCGGTCCAGATGGACGAGAGCTCCGCGGGTGATGCCGAGCACGGCCTGCTGCGGGGTCAGCCCGGCGGCGAAGGCATTGATCGCGTCTTCCGGCAGCACATACACCGCAGGCATGGTGGCGCCCGAGGCCAGGGCCATTTCCTCGACGATATTGAGCAGTCGCTGTTCCTCGCTGCCCCGCGGCGAATCGTTGATCAGGCGTCCGCCCAAGTGCTCGGCGATCACCTTGCCGCCGGCCCGCAGGCGCCAGGTCTTGTACCAACTGCCCAGCAGCACCACCAGCAGCATGAGCAGTGCCACGACTGCGACGACGATCCAGTTCAGCACCTTGGGCTGGCCGTACTCCTGGCTCAGCTCGCGCCATAACAGGCCCAGCCCCAGGCTGCTGAGGCTGACCAGGGTGGTCACCGCCAGGGTCATCAACAACAGCAGTTTGAGGGTGTGGCGCCGGGCACGGGCCTGGTGTTGAAAGAACTTCATGCAGGTTTCCGGGGGCAGGTGCAGTTACTGGAAGGAGACTTTGCTGGCGTCTTGAATGCGCGCGCTGTCGGCAAATTGCAGCAGGGCGGCATCGGCCCGGTGGCCGAACAGCCCGGCGAAAAACAGCGCCGGCACCCGCTGCTTGCACAGGTTGTAGTCGGTCACTGCATCGTTGAAGGCCTGGCGCGCATAGGCGACCTTGTTCTCGGTGCTGATCAGTTCTTCGCTGAGTTGCGCCATGTTCTGCGAGGCCTTGAGTTCCGGGTAGGCCTCCAGGCTCAGGTGCAGGCGGTCGAGGACCTGGTCCAGGGCACCCTGGTCCTGGCCCAGGCGGGCGATGCGTGCGCTGTCGCCGGGTTGCGCGGCGGCGGCTTGCAGGCTATCCCGGGCACTGTTGCGGGCCTCGGCCAGGGCGGTCAGGGTCTGGCGCTCGTGCTGCAGGTAGCCCTTGACGGTTTCCAGCAGGTTGGGGATCAGGTCGTAGCGGCGCTTGAGTTGCACCTCGATCTGGGCGAAGGCATTGCGCAGACGGGTACGCCGGGTGGTCAGGCGGTTGTAGAGGCTGACCAGGTACAGCGCCAGAGCGGCGAGCAGCACCAGGGCGACGATATCGGCGGTGGCCATGGGATGTCCTTATCGAGTGAGGCGTGGGGGCGGCAATGGTAACGGAATCTTCCTGTTCGGTGACACACCTTCGCCGGCGACCCGTCAATGATTGCCAAGGGCCGGCAATTCTGCGAAAAAGCGCTCGGCTTGCGCGGGGGCCGAAAGGCACCGCTGCCTATT
Source organism: Pseudomonas sp. BIGb0176 (assembly GCF_024810175.1). Lineage (NCBI taxonomy): Bacteria > Pseudomonadati > Pseudomonadota > Gammaproteobacteria > Pseudomonadales > Pseudomonadaceae > Pseudomonas > Pseudomonas sp. BIGb0176. The sequence continues at coordinate 1,975,175 of NZ_JANUEC010000001.1, read as the reverse complement.
ATTCAATGAACCAGGGACAGGTGATGGACAAGATCATGCTCAGGTTGACGGTGGTGGACGACTATCCGCCGGTGGCCAGCGAAGGGGTCTGGGCCGAACGCCAGCCCGATGGCCTGTACCGTATCGCCAACCTTCCGTTCTACTCCCAGGATGCCTGTTACGAGGACGACGTCGAAGTCCAGGTGGAGGCCGATGGCCTGAAGTGGTTCAGGCGGGTCGGGCGCAGCAGTGGCAACAGCACGTTGCGCCTGGTGTTCTTTGACGCCGGCAGGGCCCGGACCCCCGAGGTGCTGGCGCGGATCAACGCCCTGGGCTGCAGCTGGGAGGGCATGAGCAAGGCGTTCCTTGCTGTCAATGTGCCTGCCTCGGTGTCGCTGGACAGCGTGCTGGAGTACCTGCAGGAGTGCTTTGAGCAGGATTGGCTGGATTATGAAAGCGGGCTGTTGCGCCAGTGACCGCGAATAAGGAGCAAGGAGCGATGAGTTTGAAATTTCATGCCACTGGCTACAGTGCCTGCACTGAAGACGAGGTGCAGATCCTGGGCTTTGCCGACGACGGGCAGCCGCCCGGGCACTACCTGCTGTTGCAGCGCGCCGAATGCTTTGACGAGCAGGACCGGCAGTTGGGCATGGACACTTACCATGTCGAACTGGGCGGCCAGGCAGTGTCCGGCTATGGCGGCATCCGCCAGGTGCTGCTGGCCCCGGGCCGCCTGACCCTGCATTTTGGCGATTCCCAGGCCTGGTGCCGGGGCTTGCCCAGCCTTGAGATCAGCTGGAAGCCGGGGCTCGCCAGCGTCGAGGAGGTCGCGATGGCGCTGGGGGCGATCTTTCTCGATACCGATACCCTGATCGAGGTGGCGCCACAGTGATTGCCAAGCCGGGGCAATTCTGCGAAAAAGCGCGCCGCAGTCCCGTGACGGGGCAATGCTTGAACGGGAGTGAACCATGAGCGACGAATTGCAGGTCATCGATATCCAGCCGGGCGACGGCAAGGCTGTGGTCAAGGGCGCCTTGATCACCACCCAGTACCGGGGCTTTCTGGAGGACGGCAGCAGCTTCGACTCCTCCTATGATCGTGGCAAGCCGTTCCAGTGCGTGATCGGCACCGGCCGGGTGATCAAGGGCTGGGACCAGGGCCTGATGGGCATGCAGGTGGGCGGCAAGCGCAAGCTGCTGGTGCCGGCGCACCTGGGTTATGGCGAGCGTTCCATGGGCGCCATCCCGCCCAATTCCAACCTGATCTTCGAGATCGAGTTGCTGGAAGTGCTGACCCGGGACGATTGAAGGCTTGAGGAGCGAGGGGCCGATGCGTGCCAATAAAGCCTGCCCGGTGGTGCTGCGCCATTCCACCGAGCTGGAGATCCTGGCTTTCCGCCATCCGCTGGCCGGCCTGCAACTGGTCAAGGGCACGGTGGAGGCGGGGGAGTCCACGGCTACTGCAGCCGTTCGCGAGCTGGCGGAAGAGGCCGGTGTCCAGGCCGGGGAAAGCGGTTTCCTGGGGCTCTGGCATTCGGGTTTCTGCGGCCAGGTGTGGGCCTTCCATGAATGCCGGGTGCCAGCGCCGTTGCCGGAAAGCTGGAGCCATTTCACCGCGGATGACGGCGGCCATCGGTTCGAGTTTTTCTGGCAGCCCCTGGCCAGCTTGCCGTCGGAGCAATGGCACCCGCTGTTCCAGGGCGCCCTGGGATTCCTGCGCCAACGCCTGCTGGGCGAAGGCGCCGAGGCCTAGGCAGCGGCTTATTGCCCGAGACGGTAGTGGTTGTTGCCGCTGCGCCGGGCCTCGTACATCGCCTGGAAGCCGAACATGCCGTAGATCGCCTCCGACCAGTACAGGCGCTGGGTATCGACCTCCCAGTCCCAGGTGTCGATCCGCGCAAAATATTGGCTGCGCTTGAACCGTTCGGCATCGTCGGGCCGGCTTGCGTTGTCGAGGGCAGGGGAGCAAGATGCGCTCTATATAGGTATAGGGGGTATAGGTATGTCACACACTCATGCGCAGAAAGATGAGCTGCTCAAGCGGGTCCGGCGCATTCTCGGCCAGGTCCAGGCTGTGGAGCGAGCCCTGGAAAGCGGGGCCGACTGCGGCAAGACCCTGCACCTGGTGGCCGCCACTCGGGGCGCCATCAGCGGCCTGATGGGCGAGATCATCGAAGCCCATGCTCTGGAGCACGTGGCCAACCCCGAGCTCAGCGATGCCGAGCGGGCCCGGGGCGTGGATGAACTGCTTGAAGCCATCCGCCGTTATTCCAAGTAGGAGCCGCTCATGAACCTGTCTCAGCAGGCTGCACACCTGGCCCACGATCATCAGTTTCTCGGTGCTGATCACGACGACAACGCCCGCCGCACGCTGTGGGTGGTGCTGTTGACGGTGGTGATGATGGCGGGAGAGATCGTCGCCGGTTACCTCACCGGTTCCATGGCCCTGCTGGCCGATGGGCTGCACATGGCCACCCACGCCGGGGCCCTGGGCATCGCGGCGGCGGCCTATGGTTTTGCCCGGCGCAATGCCGGCAACCGGCGTTTCAGTTTCGGCACCGGCAAGGTCGGCGACCTGGCGGGCTTTGCCTCGGCCATCATTCTCGGCCTGGTGGCGCTGGGCATTGCCGGCGAATCCCTGGTGCGGCTGTTCCAGCCCACTCGCGTGGCCTTTGGCGAAGCCACGCTGATCGCCGTGGCGGGGTTGCTGGTGAACATTCTCAGCGCCTGGCTGCTGGGCGGGGGGCACGACCATCATGGCCATTCCCACGGCCACTCTCATGATCACGAGCATCACGAGCATCACGAGCATCACGAGCATCACGAGCATCACCAGTCGAACCGGGCCGGGGGCGACAACAACCTGCGTTCGGTCTATGTGCATGTTTTGGCCGATGCCCTGACGTCGGTGCTGGCCATTGCCGCGCTGCTGGCCGGGCGCTACCTGGGTTGGGTCTGGCTCGACCCTGCGATGGGCATTGTCGGCGCGCTGGTGATTGCCCGCTGGTCCTATGCCCTGATCAAGTCCAGCGCCGCGGTGCTGCTCGATGCCAGCGATGAGCAGGTGGCCGGGCAGATCCGCGCATCGGTGGAAGGGCCGGGGGATGCCAGTATCGTCGACCTGCACGTGTGGCAGGTGGGCCCCGGGGCCCGGGCGGCGATTGTCAGTGTGGTGGCCCGGGCCTCGCTCAGTGCCGAGACCGTGCGTGCGCGCCTGGCCGCGCTGCCCGGGCTGTCGCACCTGACCCTGGAATTGCGCAGCGTCTGAAGCCGGGCGCCTCAGGTGGCGCCCGGGCGGTAAAGTTCCAGCAGCGAATAGGCCAGCCCCACCACGGCCACTGCCAGCAGCACCAGGCTCGACACCCCCGTCACCAGGCGCTTGTACTTCAGCGAGAAGCCCTGGCGTGCCACCAGGATATAGGCCCCCAGCACCGCCAGGTCGATCAGTACCCAGACCAGGGTCAGCAGCAGGGCGCTGTGTTCGAAGGTACGGCCGACCTGGATGAACTGGGGGAAGAACGAGATAAAGAAGATGATGTCCTTGGGGTTGCCGATGCCCACCACAAAGCCGGTGGCCAGGCCCCTGCCGCGTCCGGCCAGGTTTTTTTCCGGTGCTTGCGCAGCGGGTTGGGCGGCCGCCTCGCGCAACCCCTGCACGGCCAGCCAGGCAATGAAGCAGCAGCCCAGCACGCTGATCCAGTGGATCAGCCGTGGATCCAGGGCCAGCCCGCCGGAGAGCATCAGCACCGCCAGCAGGGCCAGCAGCAACGACGCCGCGTTGGTGCCCAGGGCGGTCAGCAGCGCCTGGCGCGGGCCGGCGTTCATGCTGGTGCTGACGATCAGCGCCACCACCGGCCCCGGGGTCGCTACCAGCATCAGCACGCTCAGGGTATAGGCCAGCAATAACGACATGTTCACATCCACCCGGCAACTCCTCGATCATTGGCAAAGGCCCTAGCCTGAAGGCTTGAGCCTGCGTTGAAAAACGCAAAAAGCTGTGACCTACTATGATTTTTAATCATGCTGAGTGCTTGCCGATGGTCGAGTCCCTGCCGCCGCTCTATGCCTTGCGCGCCTTTGAAGTGGCGGCCCGTTCCAGCTCCTTCACCCGGGCCGAAGAGGAGCTGTCCCTGACCCAAAGCGCCATCAGCCGGCATATCCGCACCCTGGAAAGCCAGTTCGGCTGCCGCCTGTTCGAGCGCCACGGCCCCAGGTTGGTACTCACTGACGTCGGGCAGCGCCTGGCCCGGGAGCTCAAGGCGGGGTTCCGGATCATCGAGGACGCCTGTCTGCCGCTGCGCAGCGGCAGTGGCCAATTACGCCTCAAGGCCCCTTCGACACTGACCATGCGTTGGCTGCTGCGGGCCCTGGACCAGCTCAAGCACCAGCAGCCGTCGCTGGCGGTGCAACTGGCCAGCGTGTGGATGGATTTCGATCATGTGGATTTTCATGCCGAGCCCTATGACTGCGCGATTCTGCTGGGCAACGGGCAGTTCGGCGCCGGGGTCGAGGCCTGCAAGTTGTTCGATGAGTGGCTGATTCCCATCGGCCCTGCGGAGGCTGTGGATGCGCCGCCCTGGACCCTGGAACGGCTCAGGGAGGCGCCACTGATCCACCCTTCGGCGGACCGCCGCGACTGGCGGCGCTGGCTACAGGCCCAGGGCCTGCTGGGGCAGGTACGGCTGGACCGGGGCAACGTCTTCGACACACTGGACCAGGCGATCTGCGCGGCCATGCGTGGCCACGGGCTGTCCATCGCCGACCTGTACCTGGTGGCCGAGGACATCCGCCAGGGCCTGGTCAGCCTGCCGTTTCCCCGTGCGCTGGCCTCGGGGGACGGCTATTACCTGGTGTGGCTGCGGGACAGCCCGCGCCGGGAACAGATCGACGGCCTGCGCGCCTTTCTGCTGGAGCAAGTGGTATCCATCGATGACCTTGAACTGGCTGACCTGACGCCTGGCGCGGGCTGATGGCGGGGCCGCTTCAACGGCGCAGCATGACCCAGTCGCGGTGCAGGTCGGCGCCGCAGGGGAACAGGGTTTCGCCGACCCTCACAAAGCCGTTGCGCTGGTAGAAACGGATCGCCCGGGCATTGTGTTCGTTGACGGTCAGGCGCAGGGGGCCGGGCTGTTGTGCCAGGGTCTGTGCCAGCAGGAACTGGGCGGCGCCACTGCCATGGTGGGCGGCATCCAGGTAGCAACGGGTCAGCTCGGCGATGCCGTCGGCACTGGCCACCCCGAGGTCCTGCGGGTGCAGGTTGACCAGGCTGTAGCCGATGATCCGGTTGTCATCGAGCAGCCCCCGCAACTGTTTGCCGGGGGCTTCCAGCAGTGCGCTGAAATGTTCGGGCAGCAGGTTTTCCTGGATAAAGGCCTCGATCTCCGTTGCCGGGGTGTCCGGCGGGCAGGCGAGGGCAAAGGTCTGGCGGGCGATCTGGCTCAGGCGCTGGGTGTCGTCTTGCTGTGCGTTGCGCAAACATAGCGGCATGGCTCTGCTCCCTGAAGAAAAACGCCAGCATAGCCGGCCTGCGCGCGCTTCACTGGCCTGTCAGCCGGTTGCTACAGGATCACACCGCCCCTGTAGGAGCTGGCTTGCCAGCGAAAGGGCCTGCAAGACCGCCTTCGCCGGCCAGCCGGCGGCTACAGGATGATGTAGTCGTTGTGCTGCACGATGCCCTGGTGAGGGCCCTTCACCAGGTGCACGTAGCGGCCGTCCGCCAGGTCGATGGGCAGGCAGTCGTCGACGTCCAGCAGGGCATCGGTGTGGGATTTGTGCCAGTGGGCAAGCATCTGCTGCTTGCCTTTGGCCTTGGCCTGCGCCTTGTCCCGGGCCACCACCAGCAGGTAACGGTGGGCTTCGCCGAAGGTCGCTGCTTCATAGCCGCCCAGGTTGATGAAGTACAGGCGCGGCGCATCCGCCGCCGGGGCCAGGGCGCTGAGTTCGAGCCTGTAGTCTTCGATACCGTCCACCCGCATCCATGAGTCGATGTGCAACCCCGCCGGGCTTCCGAACCAGTCTTCGCGCAGTTGCGGGTAGGCCGCTTCGAGGCTGTCGGCGACCACGAATTGCACATCATGGACTTCGATTTTCGCTCTGGGGTGCTTGCCCCCCAGCATCACCACAAACAGCATGCAGGCTCCTTGTTCCGGGCTAGGTGGTGGCGCGTGCCGCCACCGCGGGCGCACGTTTTACCTCAAGCCGGGCGCCGGGCCAAGGCCGACGGTTTCAGCGGCCATGCAACCGGCGGCTGTCCGCAGGGGCCTGGCAACGCTCTTGCAGTCCATAGTCGCGCAGCACCGTCGCCACCCGCAGCCGGTAGTCGGCAAATACCTCACCGCGGCCCCGGGCCTGCGCCTGGCGGTGGCATTCCAGGTTGCGCCACTGGGCCACGGCCTGCTCGTCACGCCAGAACGACAGGGACAGCAGTTTTTCCGGCTGGGCCAGGCTCTGGAAGCGTTCGATGGAGATGAAACCGTCAATCTCCTCCAGCTGGTTTTTCAGCCCGGCCGCCAGCTCCAGGTAGGCGTCGCGTTGGCCCGAAGCTGGCAGCACTTCGAAGATCACCGCGATCATTGTTCGGCCTCCCCGCGGTCGCTGAACAGCGGAATACGGCCGTTGACCGAGGCCTGGTACTGCCAGTCCAGGGCCAGTGCATCCAGGCCGGGGCCCTGCAGCAGGGCGTGCAACAGGCATTGGACTATGCCCAAGGCCAGCTCCCGGCCCGGGCAGCGGTGGGTTCCGGCGCCGAAGCTGAAGCCCTGATGCGCCGGGTTGCTGCCGGTAATGGCGGCTAGCGCCGGGTCCTGGTTGGCCGCGGCCAGCAGCACCAGAATGGTTTCGCCGGCTTGCAGTTCCACGCCGTGCACGGTGCAGGGCGCGGTGACGAAGCGCCGGGTGTTCTGCACCGGCGGGTCCAGGCGCTGGCGCTCCAGCAGCCAGTCGCCCAGCAGGCTCGGTTCCTGGCGCAGGCGCTGCCGCATGGCCGGTGCAGCCAGCAGGGCGACCAGGCTGTTGCCGACCAGGCCGGCGCAGGCGTCATGGGTCTGCGCCAGCAAGCCCGCCAGATTGGCCCGCAGGTCCGCTGGAGCAAGCTCACCACTGCGGTCGAGAATCTGCCGCAGCAGCGGGCTGTGTTGCGGGGCCTGCACCAGGGCCTGCATTTGCGCGTCCAGCTCCAGTGCTGCCCGGTCGGCGGCCTGCAATCGGGGTTGATCGCTCAGGGGCGAGAAGCAGGCGACGAATTCCCCGGTGCGCCGGGCGAGTGTTTCGCACTGTCCGGCGGGGACGCCAAGCAGGCTGGCCAGCAGCGCCACCGGCAGTACGAACTGCCAGCGTTGCAGGTCGCCAGCGCAGGCCGGAGCCACAAGGGCCGGTTGCCACCGGGCCAGATGGGTCTCCAGCCCGGCGGTACAGAGGCCCTGCAAGGCCGGTTCGATGGCCGCACGCGGGCAACGCTGGCGCGGGCCATCGTTCATCCGCATCAGGCGGCCGAACAACTGCCCGGCCGGCCTTCCGGCAATGGCCTGGGGTACCGGCTCGGTACTGGGACGCACCTGGCAGGCAGGGTGGTCGAGCACCGCTGCCACCGCCGCGGCGCTGCTGGCGACCCATAGCCTGAGGGCGCAATCGTAGGTCAGGCCGCCCCGGGCGCGGAGGCGGGTGTAGTAGAAGTACGGGTCTGAGTGAGTAGCAGCGCTGATCGCGTCCATGATTTATCTCTTTGTTCGGCAGATATCCAGGCTGCTACTATCCTGACCCTTTCGAAGACACGATTCGTCAGGGAGCGAAATATGAATGTAGTGCAGAACGACGTCGGGGTATCCCAAGTGGCGGCGGCCATCGCCGAGCCGGCGCGCACCCGCATGCTCTGTGCGCTGATGGACGGCCACGCACGCACCAGTACCGAGCTGGCGGCGATTGCCGAGGTCAGCACCTCCACCGCCAGTGCCCATCTGGCCAAGCTCAAGGAGGCGGGGCTATTGCGGGTGCAGGTCCAGGGCCGGCACCGTTACTACTGCCTCGGCGACCCGCTGGTGGCCCAGGCCCTTGAGGCGCTGATGGTGATTGGCCAGGGCCGCGCACCCAGCTTCACCCCGCGCACCCCGGACCGCCTGCAGTTCGCCCGTACCTGCTACGACCACCTGGCGGGCACCCTGGGGGTGCAGTTGCACGACCGGATGTTCGAGGCCGGCTGGCTGGTGGCGGCCGAGGAGGGCGGGGAGGGCGAGGCCTACCGGGTCAGCGACAGCGGCGAAGAATTTTTCCGCAGCCTGGGGATCGAGGTGGCCGGGCTCAAGGCCTTGCGTCGACGCTTTGCCTGCCCGTGCCTGGACTGGAGCATGCGCCGTCCGCACCTGGGGGGCGCCCTGGGGGCGGCGCTGTTGCAGGCCTTGCTGGAGCGCAAATGGCTGATCCAGGACCTGGACAGTCGCGCCCTGAGCCTGACCGGCACCGGCGGTCGCTACATCAGCAAGCGCTTTGGCATGGCCCTGATCCAGCCGGCCCGGCCGCTGTCGTCCTCGGCCGTCATTGAATTGCAACGCCTCGGCGGCTGACGTCTGCAAGCTTCTGTTCCAGGGCCTGGGCCACTTGTTGGCGAACGGGGCATGTCGGGCAGTGGTTGGGCGTCCCTGACTCTGGCCCAGATGAAGCTGGTGCTGGATAGGTGGTGGCACCGCTAGAGCGTCAGAGGCTGATCGAAGTGCGGGGGCCGGCTCAGGGCTAATGGCAGGCCCGTCCTCAAGCCCGGGGCTGGACGCCTGTGGCAATAGTGGTAAAGCTGTGCGTCCTTCAACGTAGGCAGGGCCTTGCATGCTCATCGTTTTCAGCGGCTTGCCGGGCACCGGCAAGACCACCATCGCCCGTACCCTGGCGCCACACCTGGCGGCCACCTACCTGCGCATCGACAGCATCGAACAGGGCCTGCGTGACGCTGGCCTGGCGCAGGTGGGCAAGGGCGGCTACCAGATTGCCCTGCAACTGGCGGAGGCCAACCTGGCCCTGGGCAATCGGGTACTGGCCGACTGCGTCAATCCGGTGCAGGAAAGCCGCCAGGCCTGGCAGGCCCTGGCCAGCAGACAGGGGGTGAGGCTGCTGGAGATCGAGGTGGTGTGCTCCGATCTTGCGGAGCATCGGCGCCGGGTCGAGACCCGCCAGTTGGACGTGCCGGGCCTGCGCCCGCCCAGCTGGAAATCGGTGCTCGAGCATGACTATCAGCCCTGGGCGAGCTCGCCGCTGCGCCTGGACACCGCGCAGCTCTCACCGCAGCAGGCGCTGGCCGTGATTCTGGCGTGCCTGCCGGGCGCCTGAGGTTGCCGGGGGCAGCGGCGCCAAGTCTTTGAACCTTGATGGTGCGCTGATGGTCAGTGCTCAGGGCCCCGCGATGGCGCCTCAAGGCCGCGCTGTGGGGCGGCATTGGCCGGAAAACTCCCGATAACGGGGCAAAACATTCAGCGCGGGGGCTTTGTGCACCGATTCTGTTCGCGCAGGGCCGCGAGCGGCGCCGGCTACGCTGCTGGGGCTTTGCTGCTGGGTGTTCTCCAGCTTTCTTTGTGTCTCTTTTTTGAATCTATTTGTCGCTAATCGGTCATTTTTGCCACGGGCCACCTCCGGGGCGGCGCACCGTGCATTTGCGGCATAGCGATTGCTATCACTCTTTCAGGGGGGCTGGGCCCCTCACGCTCGAAGCCGGGTCACGCACACACAGGGTTCAAATAAAAAGCCGTTCACGTCACGGCAAGGAGTTGGCTATGTCCCGCGCTTTCTTTGATGAAATGTATGCTGCCGATGGCGTCTGCCGGCCTCACTACCAGGGGTTTGCCCGCTGGCTGGCGGACACTCCTCTGGAACTTTTGGACCAGCGCCGGCGCGAAGCCGACCTGCTGTTCCACCGCGCCGGTATCACCTTCACCCTGTACGGCGACGAGCAGGGCACCGAGCGCCTGATTCCCTTCGACATCATTCCCCGCAGCATCAAGGCCAGCGAATGGCGCACCGTGGAGCGCGGCTGCATCCAGCGGGTGCAGGCGCTGAACCTGTTCCTCGCCGACCTCTATCACGGCCAGCGGATTCTCAAGGAAGGCATCATCCCCGCCGAACAGGTGCTGGCCAACGAGGGCTACCAGGTGGCGATGCAGGGCCTGGACCTGCACCGCGGCATCTATGCCCATATCGCCGGGGTCGACCTGGTGCGCGATGGCGACGGCAGCTACTACGTGCTCGAAGACAACCTGCGCACCCCCAGCGGTGTCAGCTACATGCTCGAAGACCGCAAGATGATGATGCGCCTGTTCCCCGAACTGTTCGCCGCCCAGCGCATCGCGCCCATCGACCATTACCCGAACCTGCTGCTGGACACCCTGAAAAGCTCCAGCCCCCTGGATAACCCGACCGTGGTGGTGCTGACCCCGGGGCGCTTCAACAGTGCCTATTTCGAACATGCGTTTCTGGCCCGGGAGATGGGCGTGGAACTGGTGGAAGGCGCCGACCTGTTCGTGCGTGACGACCGGGTGTACATGCGCACCACCGCCGGTGCCCAGGCGGTGGACGTGATCTACCGACGCCTGGATGACGCCTACCTGGACCCGCTGTCGTTCAACCCCGATTCCATGCTCGGGGTGCCCGGGCTGATCGCCGCCTACCGCTGCGGCAACGTGGTGCTGGCCAATGCCGTGGGCACCGGGGTGGCCGACGACAAGTCGATCTACCCCTATGTGGACGAGATGATCCGCTTTTACCTCAGCGAGGAACCGATCCTCAAGAACGTGCCCACCTGGCAGTGCCGCAAGCCCGCCGAACTGTCCCACGTGCTGGCCAACCTGGCGCAGTTGGTGGTCAAGGAAACCCAGGGTTCCGGCGGCTACGGCATGCTGGTGGGGCCGGCGGCCACGGCGGCGCAGATCGAGGAATTCCGCGTGCGGATCAAGGCCCGGCCCGAGGCCTATATCGCCCAGCCGACCCTGTCGCTGTCCACCTGCCCGACCTTTGTCGAAAGCGGCATCGCGCCGCGGCATATCGACCTGCGGCCGTTCGTGCTTTCGGGCCGGGAAACCCGCCTGGTGCCCGGCGGCCTGACCCGAGTCGCGTTGCGCGAGGGCTCGCTGGTGGTCAACTCGTCCCAGGGCGGCGGCACCAAAGACACCTGGGTGGTGGAGGACTGAACCATGCTTTCAAGAACCGCAGCCGATCTGTACTGGATGTCCCGCTACCTGGAGCGTGCCGAGAACCTGGCACGCATGCTCGAAGTCAGTTATTCGCTGTCGCTGATGCCCCAGGCCGGGCGCGGCGACGGCCAGGCCGAACTGGCCATGTCGCTGCTGGCCGCCGGCACCCTGGACGATTACCACCAGCGCCACGGCGAACTCAACAGCGAGCGCATGCTGCATTTCTTCGCCCTCGACGAGAGCAACCCGGGCAGCATCTACTGCTGCCTGCGCGCGGCACGCAGCAACGCCCACGCGGTGCGCGGGCGGATCACCGCCGACATGTGGGAAAACATCAACGCCACCTGGCTGGAGATGCGCAACATCGCCCGCAACGGCCTGGGGCGCTATGGCATCAGCCAGTTCTGCGAGTGGGTCAAGGAGCGTTCGCACCTGTTCCGCGGCGCTACCGCCGGCACCATCATGCGCAACGATGCCTATCGCTTCATCCGCCTGGGGACCTTTATCGAGCGCGCCGACAACACCCTGCGCCTGCTGGATGCGCGCTATGAAATGTTCGGCGAGGAGTCCGAGGAGGTCAGCGACGATTCGGCCCGCGGCTACTACCAGTGGAGCGCCTTGCTTCGCGCCTTGTCCTCCTTCGAGGCGTTCAACGAGATCTACCGCAACGCCCCGGGGGCCGAGCAGGTGTCCGAAATGCTGCTGCTGCGCGCCGATGTGCCGCGCTCGCTGCACGCCTGCGTCGAGGAGCTGGACCAGATCCTCGCCGCCCTGCCGGGGGACAACGGCCGCCCGGCACAGCGCCTGGCCGCCGAGCTGAATGCGCGGCTGCGCTACACCGGGATCAACGAGATTCTCGACTCCGGGCTGCACCAGTGGCTGACCGACTGCATCGCTCAGATCCGCCACCTGGGGCAAACCGTGCACGAGTCCTATCTGGAGGTGGTATGAAACTGTCCATTCGTCACGACACGACCTACAGCTACACCGATGAAGTCTGCACCAGCATCCAGTTCCTGCGCCTGACGCCCCAGAACAGCCTGCGCCAGCAGATCCTCCAATGGCACCTGGAGCTGCCGCGGCGGGTGCGTGCCCAGCGCGATCCCTACGGCAACATCCTCCACGTCATGACCCTGGACGAGCCCCACGGCGCGATCGTCCTCAGCGCTTTCGGCGAAGTGCAGATCGACCCGCTGCGCGAAGTGGAGGGCGACAGCCAGTCGCCGCTGCCGTTCCTGCGCAGCAGCCACCTGAGCAAGGCCGACCCGGCCCTGAGCGACTTTGCCCGACAGCATTGTGGCGAGCGCCGCGATCGCGCCGCGCTGATCGAGCTGATGCAGGCCCTGGCCGAGCACATGCCCTACAGCCCTGGCGCCACCGGGGTCGGCAGCACCGGCGCGCAAGCCTTTGCCGGCGGTGCCGGCGTCTGCCAGGACCACACCCATGCGTTCCTGGCCTGCGCCCGCAGCCTGGGCATACCGGCGCGCTACGTGTCCGGCTACCTGTGCACCGAGGACCAGAGCCACCTGGCCAGCCATGCCTGGGCCGAAGCCTGGCTGGATGACGGCTGGTACAGCTTCGACGTGACCAACCGCCTGGACCGCCCCGAGCGCCACCTGAAACTGGCGGTGGGCCTGGATTATCTGGACGCCTGCCCGGTACGCGGCATGCGTCGCGGTGGCGGGGCGGAGCAGATGCACGCGCAGGTGCAGGTCAGTTCCATGATGCAGGTCCAGCATCAATAGGCGCGCCGGGCTCAGTCGCGGCCCATGGCTTGGCGGCGGTATTCATCCGGGGTGGTGCCCATCATCCGCCGGAACATGCTGATAAAGGCCGAGGCGCTGCTGTAGCCCAGGTCCAGGCCGATGCTTTCCACGGTCCGTCCCTGTTCCAGCAGGGCCAGGGCCTGCACCACCTTCAGGCGCTGGCGCCATTCCACCAGTGACATGCCCAGCTCGCGCTGGCTGCGCCGCATCAGCGTGCGTTCGCTGGTGTTGGCGGCATGGGCCAGTTGCGGCAGCGAGCGCGGGTCGCCTGGGTTGGCCTTGAGGGTGCGCAGCACCGGGCCCAGCAGCGGGTCGTCGGAAGAGGGCAGGTAGCTGCCGGCGCAGGAGGCATGCCCCAGCTTGTCCACCAGCACCTGCAGCAGGCGCTGTTGCTCGTCGCTCTGGGGCAGGCCCGGTGGCGCCTGGCGCAAGTCGTCCAGGAGCGCCAGGACCAGCGGGCTGAGGCTCAGGGCGCAGTGCCGGGCGGGCAGGGCGGTGCACAGCTCGGGCGCCAGGTACAGCGAGCAGTGGCAGGCTTCGTGGCGGTTGAAGCCCATGTGCTCCACATTCGGCGGCAGCCAGATGCCGTACTGCGGCGGCGCCAGGTAATGGTGGTCGCCCAGCTCGATTTCCATCACCCCGCTGTAGGCATAGACGAACTCGCCCCACGGATGGCGGTGGCGCGGGTAGGTGGCGTGGGCCGGCAGGTTGGCCGCGCGAAAGAAGATCGGCGCCGGCAGGGCTTCGCTGAAAGGTGGCAGGTGCAACTGTTGCGCGGCTTTGTTCACGGCGGGCACCGGTTGGCGGATAAGTGCTATGGGCTGGCGGATTAAAACTATATCTAGGAAAACTGTCAGGCGGACAATCCTTCATCACTTTTTCTCGATGAAGGATCTGCCATGGCCACTCGCCAACCCCTGGATGCCACCGCCTGCAGCCTGATGGTCGGCCTGTGCGCGATCTGGGGCCTGCAGCAGGTGGCGCTCAAGGCCACCGCATCGGACATCGCCCCTGTGCTGCAGATTGCCCTGCGCTCCGGCGGCGCGGCGCTGCTGGTGGGGCTGCTGATGTGCTGGCGCGGCGAGCGCCTGGGGCTGAGCGACGGCCATTGGCGCCCGGGCCTGCTGGTGGGCGGGCTGTTCGCCCTGGAGTTTTTGCTGGTGGGTGAAGGGCTGCGCTACACCACGGCCTCGCACATGGCGATCTTTCTCTATACCGCGCCGATCTTCGCCGCCCTGGGGCTGCACTGGCTGATGCCGGCCGAGCGGTTGAAACCCGCGCAGTGGCTGGGTATCGGTGTGGCCTTTGGCGGCATAGTCGTGGCCTTTAGCGGCCCCGCCGCGGCCGGGCACGGCGGTGGCAGCCATGTGCTGCAGGGGGATTTTCTCGGGGTGCTGGGCGGGGTCGCCTGGGGCGCGACCACCGTGGTGGTGCGCTGTTCGCGGCTAGCCTCCAGCCCCACCACCCGGACCCTGCAGTATCAACTGCTGGGGGCCTTTGTCTGGCTCGGGCTGGCGGCGCTGCTGACCGATCAGACCAGCATCCATTTCACTCCGTTGGTGGTCGCCAGCCTGGGCTTCCAGGTGTTGGTGGTGTCGTTCGCCAGCTTCCTGATCTGGTTCACCCTGCTGCGCCGCTACCCGGCCTCGCGGTTGGGCGTGCTGTCGTTCATGACCCCGCTGTTCGGCATCGGTTTCGGGGTCTGGCTGCTGCATGAGCCGCTGGAGCCGAACTTCATTTTCGGCGCGTTGCTGGTGCTGGCGGGGATTGTCATGGTCAGCGGCTACGAGTGGCTGCGCCAGCGTTTCAAGCGCAATCGCGAAAGCCCGGTGGCGCCGCGCAGTTCTTGAAAGCCCGGGCGCTGGCAAGTCGGCTCCTGCCAGCGAAACCGTTCCCGGGACGATTCAGCGTTTCGCCGCCTCAAGGGCGTTGCGAATGTCTTCCTGCAACTGGCGGGCACCGCTGCAGGCAGGGTCGGCGGGGCCGTGCTTGCAGGATTTATCCAGCACCTTCAGCGCCAGATCGGCGTCGGGCGCTACGCCTATGCCCCGGCTCAGGTGGAAGCCGTACATGGTGCAGGCCCAGGGGTCATCCAGCTCACAGGCCTTGTTGAAGGTCTGCACTGCACAGTGCCGGGTGCCCTGGCTGTCGGCGTCGGCCGTGAGCATGCCGGCGGCGCGGTTGGTGCAGCCGGAGACCAGGCCCAGGCTGCAAGCGCGCTGGTACAGCGGTTCATAGCCTTCGGCCGGCCCTTTGGCCTGTTGCAGGGTGGTTGCCAGCCAGTAGCAATCGTTGCCGTCGCCGGTCTCGCAGCGCTGCAGGCAGGCCCCCAGCTGCTCCGGGATTTCGCAGCGGTTGGCCTGCGTGGCCCGTATCGCGGCCCTGGCCGGCATGTTGTCGCCGGGGCATTGCCTGGCCTGGGCCTGCCAGTCCTGCCGGGCCTGGACTTTGGCGTACAGGGCAGCGATCAGTTCCTGGTCGGTGGGCGCGGCGCTGGCGGCAATGCTCGACAGCAAGGCCATGCCGAACAGGCAGAAACGGTAGAGGCGATGCATGGGGCAGAGTCCTTTCCAGGGGGCGTGGGCGCGGGGGGGTATCTTAAGGATTTTCGCCAATAGCTCCAGGCCGCCGACGGGGTGGCGAGACGTTTTTTTTCAATTTGCCCCGGCAGCTCTCTTGTGGTCCCGGGGTTTTACTCTGTACTGTATATAAAAACAGTATCCGGGCCCGACCATGCAACTGATCGACAAGCTGAGCATCCTCGCCGACGCCGCCAAGTACGACGCTTCCTGCGCCAGCAGCGGCGCGCCCAAGCGCAGTTCCGAAGGCAAGAGCGGGCTGGGTTCGAGCAATGGCATGGGCATCTGCCACAGCTATACGCCGGACGGGCGCTGCGTCTCGCTGCTCAAGGTGCTGCTGACCAATTTCTGCCTCTACGACTGCCAGTACTGCGTCAATCGCCGTTCCAGCGACGTACCCCGGGCACGCTTCAGCCCCGAGGAAGTCGTGCGCCTGACCCTGGATTTCTACCGGCGCAATTGCGTCAGCGGGCTGTTCCTCAGCTCGGGGATCATCCGCTCGGCGGACTACACCATGGAGCAACTGGTGCAGGTGGCCAGGCTGCTGCGCGAAGAGCACGAGTTCCGTGGCTACATCCACCTCAAGACCATCCCCGACGCCGACCCGTTGCTGATCGAGCAGGCCGGGCGCTACGCCGACCGCCTCAGCGTCAACGTCGAGCTGCCCACCGACCAGGGCCTCAAGGCCCTGGCCCCGGAAAAGCACCTGGGTTCGATCAAGCAGGCCATGGGCACCATCTATACCGGCGAGCAGACGGTGCTCAACGAGCCCCGGGCGCCGCGCTTCGCCCCGGCCGGGCAGAGCACCCAGATGATCGTCGGCGCCGATGACACCGACGACAGCACCATCCTCCACAGCGCCGAGGCGCTGTACGGCAACTTCCGCCTGCGCCGGGTCTATTACTCGGCCTTCAGCCCGATTCCCAACAGCCCGAAAAGCGTACCCCTGGCCGCGCCACCGCTGATGCGCGAGCACCGCCTGTACCAGGCCGACTTCCTGCTGCGCGGCTATGGCTTCAGCGCCAACGAACTGTTCCAGGGGCCGGGGCACCTGGCCCTGGACATGGACCCCAAGCTGGCCTGGGCCCTGGACAACCGCAGCGTGTTTCCCCTGGACCTGAACCGTGCCGAACCGGCGCTGATCTCGCGCATTCCGGGGATCGGCCTGCGCACTACCCAGCGCCTGGTGGAACTGCGCCGCGAGCGGCGTATCCGCTACGAGGACCTGGCGCGCATGCGCTGTGTGCTGAGCAAGGCCAGGCCGTTCTTTATCACCAGCGACTATCACCCGCAGCAGGCGGAGACCAGCAGCGCGCTGCTCTACCAGCAACTGCGGGAACGCCCGCAACCGCAGCAGATGGGGCTTTGGGGATGATCAGCCTGGACTGTGACGACCTGTTCGACACCTGGCGCCAGCAGGCGCGCTGGCTGCTCAGCCATTCCATCGACCCGAGCCGGGTCAGTTGGTCCGGGACGCAGGAGGCCGATCTGTTCGCCAGCGATGAGGCTTGCCCTGAGCAGCCCGGTCCGTTTCGTGCGCGGATTCCCCTGGCCCTGCTGGAGCTGCTGGAACGGGCCGCCTGCTATCGCGGCGAGCAGCGCTGGAGCCTGTTGTACGAGGTGCTGTGGCGGGTCAGCCATGGCGACCGCACGGCCATGCTCAGCGGCGATCAACTGGGCAGCGAGTTGCAGCGGCGAATCAAGCAAGTCGACCGCGAGGCCCATCACCTGCATGCCTTCGTGCGCTTCGTCAGCTTGCCCGCGGGCCGCTCACAGCTGGCCGAGCAGCCTGAATACGTGGTCTGGCACGAGCCGGCCCACGACATCCTGGCCCAGGCCAGCCGGCATTTCATCGGGCGCATGGGGCGCCACCGCTGGATGATCGCCACGCCCCGGGACGGGGTGTATTTCGACGGTACGCAACTGCACCACCACAGGCGCTGCCCCAGCGCCTGGCGGCAACTGGCCCAGGCCGGTGAAGACCCTGGGGGCGAGCTGTGGCTGGCCTACTACAGCCATATCTTCAATCCGGCGCGGCTCAACCCCCGGGTGATGCAGGGGCATTTGCCGGCGCGCTTCTGGAAGCACCTGCCGGAGGGGCCGCTGATTCCGGCACTGATCAACCAGGCTCGCCACGGCAAGCAGCGCGACGGCCAGGCCAGCCAGGTGGCAGCACGGCCAGGCAAGCGGATCGGCCAGCCGCGCGGCGATAGCGCTGGGCAGGCCCCAGGGCCTTCCCTGACAATGGGCGGCTTTGAACAATGAGGCAGGCAGCCAATGGATGACGGCGTGGA
The DNA here is from genome assembly GCF_024810175.1 of Pseudomonas sp. BIGb0176. Taxonomy (NCBI): domain Bacteria; kingdom Pseudomonadati; phylum Pseudomonadota; class Gammaproteobacteria; order Pseudomonadales; family Pseudomonadaceae; genus Pseudomonas; species Pseudomonas sp. BIGb0176. The sequence goes on along the minus strand of NZ_JANUEC010000001.1, from coordinate 1,957,396 downwards.
TGACGGCAAGGGCATTACCGAGGAATTCTGGTCGAAGGGAGTGACTGACGACGCGAAGATGATGTGGCGGGTGGGCAGCCGCGGCGTGACCTTCCTGGCGGCGCTGCTGCTGCCCAAGACCGGGTTCAAGGTCGTGGACATCGCGGTTGGAGTGCTGACCATGCTGATCCCCTTGCTGGTGATCGAGACCCAGAGGGCCTATTCGAAGTTTTCCCCCGGGTTTCTCGCCTGGGTGATCCGCATCAGTGTCTTTGCCAGCGGTGTGGCCATGGCCAGCCTGGGGCTGGTGGTCTACTTCGGGGTCGTGATGCCTTTGGTTTCAGCGGTGGGCATGCATTTTTTTCAACAGAGCGCCAGCCTCCAGTCCCAGGGGCAGAGCGGGGTGGAACTGGTCGGTTTCTGGTGGATGGCGGCTGTCACCGGCTTTGCCGTGATGTATGCAGTGTTCAAGAATTTTCGCGAGACCAAGGTGTTCGAGATCGTCTATCACCTGCCACGCAACGGCGTGAGGCAACTCATGCAGGAGCGGCCGCTGCGCGCCAGCAACTGGCCGATGTTCGTCTGGTTCGAGCTCTGCGTGTTGATCGCGAGCTTTTTCTACACCTTGATGGCATCCCAGGCCGCGCTGCTGGTGGTGGATGGAACGCAACAGGTGCTGATGTTGTTCGGTATCAGCCTCTGAGGGGAGCCCCGCCTTCGGCTGGCATTCTGCAGGCTCCAGGCATGAAAAAGCCCGCCCCTGGCAAGCAGGGGCGGGCTCGGCTGAAGCAGGGGGGATCAGACCTTGACGATCCAGCCCGCTGGCGCTTCAACATCGCCGGTCTGCACGCCGGTCAGCTCTTTGTAGAGCTTCTGGGTGATCGGGCCGACGTCTTTTTCGCTGTAGAACACGTGCAGCTTGTCCTGGTACTGGATGCCGCCGATCGGCGTGATCACCGCGGCGGTGCCGCAGGCGCCGGCTTCCTTGAAGTCCGAGAGCTTGTCGATGAACACGTCGCCTTCGACCACTTCCAGGCCCAGGCGGGTCTTGGCCAGCTCGATCAGCGACAGGCGGGTGATACCCGGCAGCACCGACGGCGAGTTGGGGGTGACGAATTTGTCATCGTGGGTGATGCCGAAGAAGTTGGCCGAACCGACTTCCTCGATCTTGCTGTGGGTCAGCGGGTCGAGGTAGATGCAGTCGGCGAAGCTGGCTTTCTTGGCCTGGGAGCCGGGCATCAGGCTGGCGGCGTAGTTGCCACCGACCTTGGCCGCGCCGGTGCCTTGCGGGGCCGCGCGGTCGTAGCTGGAGATCAGGAAGTTGTGCGGGGTCAGGCCGCCCTTGAAGTAGGCGCCGACCGGGATGGCGAAGATCGAGAAGATGAACTCCGGCGCGGTGCGCACGCCGATGTTGTCGCCGACGCCGATCACGAACGGGCGCAGGTACAGCGCGCCGCCGGTGCCGTAGGGCGGGATGAAGCGTTCGTTGGCCTTGACCACGGCCTTGCAGGCTTCGATGAACTGTTCGGTGGAGACCTGCGGCATCAGCAGGCGGGCGCAGCTGCGCTGCATGCGTGCGGCGTTCTGGTCCGGACGGAACAGGTTGATCGAACCGTCCTTGCAGCGGTAGGCCTTGAGGCCTTCGAAACATTGCTGGCCATAGTGCAGGGCGGTGGAGCCCTCGCTGATGTGCAGCACATTGTCTTCAGTCAGGGTGCCTGCGTCCCACTCGCCGTTACGCCAGTGCGACAGATAGCGCTTGTCTGTCTTGATGTAGTCAAAACCCAGCTTGTCCCAATTGATGCTTTCGTTACCCATGACACCCTCTATCGCTTAACAACCGTCGGAACGGCTCAAGGCTTCTGACGTTTTTTTGGATGGGCACAACAATACTGCATTCCGGGGGCGTGCCGCATCCCGGACGATGGGAGGGGGCGCAAAAAAACTTAGCCTGCTTATGAAGCTTCCCCCCTAACAGCCCCATACCCCTGTAGGAGCGAGCTTGCTCGCGAAGGCCCCGGCGCGAACGCTTGGCTATCCCCGTCAGCCCTTTCGCGAGCAAGCTCGCTCCTACCTGGGCACTGTCCTGTGTGCCCCTTGAATGGTTACAGATGCAGGGCGTGGCCCAGTGCCCGCAGCGCTGCTTCCTGGACCGCTTCACCCAGGGTCGGGTGGGCGTGGATGGTGCCGCCGATGTCTTCCAGGCGCGCGCCCATTTCCAGGGATTGGCCGAACGCCGTGGACAACTCGGAGACTCCGACTCCCACTGCCTGCCAGCCGACAATCAGGTGATTGTCACTTCGGGCCACCACCCGCACGAAACCGCTTTTCGATTCCAGGGTCATGGCCCGGCCATTGGCCGCGAACGGGAAGCTGCTGACGATGCAATCCAGGCCGGCAGCGCGGGCCTCGTCCGGGGTCTTGCCCACCACCACCAGTTCCGGGTCGGTGAAGCACACCGCGGGGATCGCTGCCGGGTTGAATTCCCGGTGCTTGCCGGCGATCAGCTCGGCGACCATCTCGCCCTGGGCCATGGCCCGGTGCGCGAGCATCGGCTCACCGCTCAGGTCGCCGATGGCCCAGACGTTGCGCATGCTGGTCTGGCACCGGTGGTCGATCTTGATGGCCGCGCCGTTCATGTCCAGGTTCAGGCTTTCCAGGTTCCAGCCCTGGGTGTTGGGCTTGCGGCCCACCGCCACCAGTACCTGGTCGGTGGCCAGGTTCAGGGTGTCGCCATTGGGTTCGCGTACCTGCAGGCTGCTGCTGGCGGCATCGAAGCCCAGCACGCTGTGCTTGAGGTAGAGCTTGATCCCCAACTGCTTCACCGAGTCCAGCACCGGCTGGGTCAGTTCGCCGTCGTAGGCGGGCAGGATGCGTTCCTGGGCCTCCACCACGCTGACCTCGACCCCGAGCTTGCGGTAGGCGATGCCCAGTTCCAGGCCGATGTAGCCGCCGCCGACCACGGTCAGGCGCTTGGGCAGGGTCTTGGGCGCCAGGGCCTCGGTGGAGGAAATGATCGGCCCGCCGATGGGCAGCATCGGCAGGTTGACGCTTTTCGAACCGGTGGCCAGCAGCAGGTGCTCGCACTGGATGCGGGTATCGGCGCCTTCGATCTCCACGGTCTTGCCGTCGATGACCCTGGCCCAGCCCTGGATCACCTGGACCTTGTTTTTCTTCAGCAGCGCGGCGACCCCGGTGGTCAGGCGGTCGACGATGCCGTCCTTCCATTCCACGCTCTTGCCGATGTTCAGGGTTGGCGCCGCCACTTCGATGCCCAGGGCCGAGCCCTGGCTGTGGTGGCGGGTCTGGTGAAACTGCTCGGCGACATGGATCAGCGCCTTGGACGGGATGCAACCGATGTTCAGGCAGGTGCCGCCCAGGGACTGGCCCTCCACCAGAATGGTGGAGATGCCCAGCTGGCCGGCGCGGATGGCCGCCACATAACCGCCAGGGCCGCCGCCGATGATCAACAGTTGGGTATTGAGAGTCTGTTGCATGTCTTACTCCACAAACAGCGTGGCGGGTTGTTCGAGCAGGCCGCGAATGGCCTGGATGAATTGCGCAGCGTCCATGCCGTCGACCACCCGATGATCGAAGGAGCTGGAGAGGTTCATCATCTTGCGGATCACGATCTGGCCCTTGATCACCATGGGCCGCTCGACGATGCGGTTGACCCCGACAATCGCCACTTCCGGCAGGTTCAGCACCGGCGTGCTGACGATCCCGCCCAGCGCGCCGAGGCTGGTGAGGGTGATGGTGGAACCGGAGAGTTCATCCCGGGCGGCCTTGCCGCTGCGAGCGGCCTGGGCCAGGCGCGCGATTTCCTCGGCGTTGCCCCACAGGCTGCGGGCTTCGGCGTGGCGCACCACCGGTACCATCAGGCCGACGTCGCTCTGGGTGGCGACCCCGACATGCACCGCGCCGTGGCGGGTGATGACCTGGGCTTCGTCGTCATAGCGGGCGTTGATCTGCGGGAAGTCGCGCAGGGCCACTACCATGGCCCGCACCAGGAACGGCAGCAGGGTCAGCTTGCCGCGGGTGGCGCCGTGCTTTTCATTGAGGTGGATGCGCAGCTCTTCCAGGGCGGTGACGTCCACTTCCTCGACATAGCTGAAGTGCGCGGCGCGATGCTTGGACTCCTGCATGCGCTGGGCGATCTTGCGGCGCATGCCAATGACCTGGATCTGCTCTTCATCATGGCGCTCGGCATAGCCGGCCCCTGGCGCCGAGTAACCCTTGAGCGGCTGGCTGTCCTGGGCCAGGTAGGCGTCCAGGTCTTCGTGCAGGATGCGCCCGGCCGGGCCGCTGCCTTGCACCAGGCGCAGCTGGATGCCCAGGTCCAGGGCATGCTTGCGCACCGCCGGCGAGGCCAGCGGACGCTCGTCGGCTTCCCGGGCCACCGGTGCCTGGGGCGCTGGGCGGCAGGCTGCTGCTGGACTGGCGACGGGTTTTTCCGCTTTGGGGGCTTGGGCCACTGGCGCGGCGGCCACGGGCTTATTAATAGCTGCCGGCTCTTTTGCCGCCGGTGCGGCTGCCTGGGCGGATTCCTTGAGGTTGCCCGCGCCTTCGACCTCGATGCTGATGAGGATGCTGCCCACCGCCATCACTTCACCGGGCTCGCCGCCCAGGGAGATGACCTTGCCGTGCACCGGGGAGGGGATGTCGACCATCGCCTTGTCGGTCATCACGTCTGCCAGAACCTGATCTTCCACTACCTGATCGCCGACCTTGACGTGCCACTGCGCCAGTTCAACTTCCGCGATGCCTTCGCCGATGTCCGGCATCTTGATAACGTGCGTGCCCATTCAGACCTCCATGACCCGTTGCAGCGCCGCGCCCACTCGGGACGGCCCTGGGAAATATGCCCACTCCTGCGCGTGGGGATACGGCGTATCCCAACCGGTGACGCGCTCGATCGGGGCTTCCAGGTGGTGGAAGCAGTGTTCCTGCACCAGCGACACCAGTTCGGCGCCGAAACCGCAGGTACGGGTAGCTTCATGCACCACCACGCAACGGCCGGTCTTTTTCACCGACTTGACGATGGTGTCCAGGTCCAGGGGCCACAGGCTGCGCAGGTCGATGACCTCGGCGTCGATGCCGCTTTCCTCGGCCGCCACTTGCGACACGTAGACGGTGGTGCCGTAGGTGAGGATGGTCACGTCCTTGCCCGGGCGGGCGATGGCCGCCACGTCCAGGGGGACCTTGTAGTAGCCGTCCGGCACCTGGGCCGCCGGGTGTTTCGACCAGGGGGTTACCGGGCGATCGTGGTGGCCGTCGAAGGGGCCGTTATACAGGCGCTTGGGTTCGAGGAAGATCACCGGGTCATCGTTCTCGATGGAGGCGATCAACAGGCCCTTGGCGTCGTAGGGGTTGGACGGCATCACGGTGCGCAGGCCGCAGACCTGGGTAAACATCGCCTCGATGCTCTGGCTATGGGTCTGCCCGCCGTAGATGCCGCCGCCGCAAGGCATGCGCAGGGTCATGGGCGCGGTGAACTGGCCGGCGGAGCGATAGCGCAGGCGCGCGGCTTCGGAAATGATCTGGTCCGAGGCCGGGTAGACGTAGTCGGCGAACTGGATTTCCGCCACCGGGCGCAGGCCGTAGGCGCCCATGCCGATGGCCGCGCCGACGATGCCGCTTTCCGAGATCGGCGCGTCGAACACCCGCGAGGTGCCGTATTTGGCCTGCAGGCCTTCGGTGCAGCGGAACACGCCGCCGAAGTAGCCCACGTCCTGGCCGAACACCACGACGTTGTCGTCACGCTCGAGCATCACATCCATGGCCGAGCGCAGGGCCTGGATCATGGTCATGGTGGTGGTGGTCATGGCGGTGTCCAGCTGGATATTGTTGTTGTGATCGTTCATTTCAGATCCCCAGTTCCTGGCGTTGGCGTTTCAGGTGCTCGGGCATGTCCTTGTAGACATCCTCGAACATGGTCGCGGCGCTGGGGATCTGGCCGCCGGCGAGGGTGCCGTACTGCTCGGCTTCCTTCTGGGCGGCGATGACCTGGGCTTCCAGCTCGGCACTGACCGCGGCGTGTTCCTCTTCGGACCACTGGCCGATCTTGATCAGGTGCTGCTTGAGGCGGGCAATCGGATCGCCCAGGGGGAAGTGGCTCCAGTCGTCGGCCGGGCGGTACTTGGACGGGTCGTCGGAGGTGGAGTGCGGGCCGGCGCGGTAGGTGACCCACTCGATCAGGGTCGGGCCAAGGTTGCGGCGGGCACGTTCGGCGGCCCAGCGCGAGGCGGTGTAGACGGCGATGAAATCGTTGCCGTCGACCCGCAGGGAAGCGATGCCGCAGCCCACGCCGCGTCCGGCGAAGGTGGTGGCTTCACCGCCGGCGATGGCCTGGAAGGTGGAGATCGCCCACTGGTTGTTGACCACGTTGAGGATCACCGGTGCGCGGTAGACGTGGGCGAAGGTCAGGGCGGTGTGGAAGTCCGACTCGGCGGTGGCGCCGTCGCCGATCCAGGCCGAGGCGATCTTGGTATCGCCCTTGATCGCCGAGGCCATGCCCCAGCCCACGCCCTGCACGAACTGGGTCGCCAGGTTGCCGGAGATAGTAAAGAACCCGGATTCCTTCACCGAGTACATGATCGGCAGCTGGCGCCCCTTGAGCGGATCGCGCTCGTTGGACAGCAGTTGGCAGATCATTTCCACCAGCGGCACTTCCCGGGCCATCAGGATGCTTTGCTGGCGGTAGGTGGGGAAGCACATGTCGTCGATGTTCAACGCCAGGGCCTGGGCACTGCCGATGGCTTCCTCGCCCAGGCTCTGCATATAGAAGGACATCTTCTTCTGTCGTTGGGCGACCACCATGCGGTTGTCGAAGATCCGCGTCTTGAGCATGGCGCGCATGCCCTGGCGGAGGATCTCCACAGGCACGTCCGCGGCCCAGTCGCCCAGGGCGTTGCCCTGATCGTCGAGCACGCGGATCAGGCCACGGGCCAGGTCGGCGCAGTCGGCAGGTTCGATATCGATAGGAGGTTTGCGGGCCAGGCCGGCATCGTTCAGACGCAGGTAGGTGAAGTCGGTCTTGCAGCCGGGACGCCCCGAGGGCTCGGGAACGTGCAGGCGTAGCGGTGCATACGCTGGGGTCATGGCTTTCTACGCTCGATCTTGTGGATTTCTTGTAATTGGGCGCGCTAGCTGACAGTCATTCCCTGGGTAAGAGAAATCTTGTCCTACAAACATCATAGGCCGGGCGTAGAAGAATATTTATCTCTGTTTCATTGCGCTGGACGGTATTTGCAGATAAAAAATCTGCATAAACATAAAAAACAGGTTGTTTTGTCTCATGCGCAAACTGGACCGTACCGATATCGGCATTCTCAACAGTCTTCAGGAGAATGCCCGCATCACCAACGCTGACCTCGCCCGCTCGGTGAATCTTTCTCCCACCCCGTGCTTCAACCGGGTCAAGGCCATGGAGGAGCTGGGGCTGATCCGCGAGCAGGTGACCCTGCTGGATGCCGACCTGTTGGGGTTGCACGTCAATGTGTTCATCCACGTCAGCCTGGAGAAGCAGGTGGAAGAGGCCTTGCAGCACTTCGAGGAGGCCATCGCCGACCGCCCGGAGGTGATGGAGTGCTACCTGATGGCCGGTGATCCGGACTATCTGATCCGGGTGCTGGTGCCCAGCATCCAGTCCCTGGAACGCTTCATGATGGACTTCCTGACCAAGGTCCCCGGGGTGGCCAATATCCGTTCCAGCTTCGCCCTCAAGCAGGTGCGCTACAAGACCGCGCTGCCCTTGCCGGCCAACGGCCTGACCCTGGGCACCTGAGGTTCAGGCCGGGACTTCGCTCCACAGCTGTTGCAGTTGCTTGAAGTCCCAGGCCTCTTGCGCTTCCCGGGCGACGATGTGTTCCTCGCCCTGCAGCCGTGAAAGGTCCAGCACCCGTTGCGGCAGGGGCATCTTCGAGCGTGTGGAAAAGAACACCTTGACCTTGGGCAGCAGCAGCGACTCGCTGTTCTGCTCCAGGACCACAGCCAGCTTGCCGCTGTTCAGGCGCACCAGGGAACCCACCGGGTAGATGCCCACGCACTTGACCAGGGCCTGCAACACCCGCGGGCCGAAATGCCCGGTCCAGCCGGACATGCGCTGCAAGGCTTCGGCCGGGTCCCAGCCCCGGTTGTAGGGGCGGGTCGAGGTCACGGCGTCATACACGTCGCAGACCGCGCCCATCTGTGCGAACAGACTGATCTGCTCCCCCGCCAGGTGGTGCGGGTAGCCGCTGCCGTCGATCTTTTCGTGATGGTGCAGGCACACATCCAGCACCAGCGCGTCCAGCTGCGGGTTCTGGCGCAGGATGGCACCACCGGCGGCAGGGTGCAGCTTGATCCGCTCGAACTCGTCGGCGGAGAGTTTTTCCGGTTTGTTGAGGATGCTGTCGGGGATGGTCAGCTTGCCGATGTCATGCAGCAGCCCGGCGACTCCGGCCTGGTGCACCTGCTCCACCGGCAGCTCCAGTTGCCGGGCCACCGCCACCATCAGCGCGCAGACCGCCACCGAGTGCATGTAGGTGTAGTCGTCGGCGGTCTTGAGCCGGGCCAGGCTGATCAGCACGTCGGGGTGGCGCAGCAGCGAGCTGGAGATGTTGTGCACCAGCTCGTCCACCTGGACCAGCTCGATGGCCTGGCCCATGCGCACCTCCTGGAACATCTGCATCACCGCCTTCTTGGAGTGGGCGCAGATCTTCAGCGCACGCTGGATTTCCTCGGCCCGCTCGACCCGCAGCGGGGCCTCGCCCTTGAGCGGCGGCTGGGCGGGCGGCGCGCTGGGATGCGGGTTCGCCGGCAGGTCCAGGCCCTTGTCCGAGTCGATCCACAGGCTGCTGACATTGGACTGGCGCAGGCGCTGCAGGTCGGCGTGGCTATTGAGCACGAAGCCGGCTTTCCAGAACGAATGGTCCAGCCACGAACCGCAGAACTGGTGGATATACATGCCCATCTGCAACTGCTGCACGGAAATGAGTTTGAGCACGGTCGAGCCCCCCACCTGATTCAGACCGGCCCGGGCGCCAAGAGGCGGCCCGGGCTGGCTGATCGATAACGCTCCTTGCCGTTACTTATCCTGAACCGCTTGACCGGTCGCGCCCGGTCAGAGGGAGAAGCGTGCCACCAGTTTGTTCAGACTGACCGCCAGTGACGACAGTTCACTGCTGGCGATGGAAGTCTGGCTGGCGGCGGACGAGCTTTGCAGCGACAGGTCGCGGATGCTCATCAGGTTCTGGTCCACCGAGCGTGCCACCTGGGCCTGTTCCTCCGAGGCGGTGGCGATCATCAGGTTGCGTTCGTTGATTTCGCTGATGGCCTGGGTGATATGACCGATGGCGGCGCCGGCCTCGTGGGCGATGGCCAGGGTCTGGCTGGCGTCCTCGCTGCTTTGCTGCATAGACAGCATAGCCTTGCTCGAACCGCTCTGGATGCCCTGGATCATCTGCTCGATCTCCTGGGTCGAGAGCTGGGTGCGGTGGGCGAGGGCGCGCACTTCATCGGCCACCACGGCGAAGCCGCGGCCCTGTTCCCCGGCCCGGGCGGCCTCGATCGCGGCGTTCAGGGCCAGCAGGTTGGTCTGCTCGGCAATGGCGCGGATTACATCCAGGACCTTGGTGATGTCCTGGGCCTGCTGGGCCAGGCCGGCCATTTCCAGCCGGGTGTGTTCCACGGTGCCGGTGAGTTTCTCGATGGAGTGGATGGTCTGCTCGACCCGCTCCTTGCCCAGCCCGGCCGAGCGCTCGGAGGCCTGGGTGGATTGCGAGGCGGACACCGCGTTGCGTGCCACTTCCTCCACCGCAGCGGTCATTTCATTGACCGCGGTGGCGGCCTGGTCGGTCTCCATGCTCTGTTGCTGGATGCCGGCGTTGGACTCGCGGGTGATGGCGCTCATTTCCTCGGCCGCGGAAGCCAGTTGGGTGGACGAATCGGCGATGTGGCGGATGGTGGATTTCAGGCTGTCGAGCATGGCCTGGGTGGATTTCTGCAGGTCGGTCAGCTCGTCCTGGCCGCTGACGTCCACCTGGGCCCGCAAGTCGCCCTCGGCGATCTTCTGGGTGGTGGCCAGCAGCGACAGCACCGGGCGGATGATGCTGCGGGTGAACAGGGTGGCGATGAGGATCGTCAGGACAATCGCCAGGACGATGATCACCGAGGTCAGGGTCAGGCCGGTGTCGAACTGTTGGCCTGCCTGGTTGGCGGAGTGCTCGGCGCCGTTTTCGTTGATGGCGATCAGTGCCTCGATGGCGGACTGCAGTGTATTGGCCAGGGGCACGGTGACCTGGTTGATGTAGTCGCTGGTCTGTTGCGCAGTGTTGGTCTTGCTGCTCTCGATCAGCACCGCCAGCTTGTCCAGGTAGTCCTGGGCGCCGCGCTTGACCTGATCAAAGGCGGTTTTTTCCTCGGCGCTGGAAACCAGCGGTTCGTAATCCTTGATGGCCTGGGCCAGGCTGGCCTTCAGGGTGCCCAGCTTGTCCAGGGAAGCGGCTTTCTGGGCATCGTTCTCAGTGGCGTAGTGCAGTGCTTCCAGGCGCACGCGCAAGGTGCCGGATTCGATTTTCGTGGCTTGCCTGACGCTGGGCAGCCAGTTGGTTTGCAGATCCAGTGCCGCGTCGTGAATCTGTCCCATTTTCCACAGTGCCAGCCCTCCCAGACCAATCAGCAGTACACAGATAGCGCCGAAACTCAGTAGCGCCCTGGAAGTCAGTTTCATGTTTCTTGTCACCATAAAGGCACCTTGCAGGTTGGAGTGATACCGCCAATTTTTTTCGACTCCTTGTCGCCTTGATAGCACTGTGACTCCAAAGAGATGAAAAATCTGTAGAGATGTAAAAAAATATTTCTCTGCGTGCATGGGGCTTCCATCCAGCGGCAGAGCCAAGGCAGGCAGCCGGGTAGCTTGACCTTCATCAACGCGCTTTTGGCGGTTTTGTAGCAAGCTGGGCGCCTCTCCAATTGCAAAGGAAAAGGCCCATGACTACGCCTCTGACAACGGCGCCCACGGCCAAGGCTGTATTACCGATTGGATTGCTGATCGCCGTGCTGGCAATGGTTGCCGTGCTGCTGTTGCCACTGCCCGCCGACCTGCCGGTGGCGGGGCACCGGATGCTGGCGATCCTGGCCTTTGCCGTGGTGGTGTGGATCAGCGAGGCGGTGTCCTACGAGGCCAGCGCGATCATGATCACCGCCTTGATGGCCTTCCTCATCGGCACCGCGCCGACCCTGCAGGACCCGAGCCAGCTCTATGGCAGCTCGGCGGCCATCGGCCTGGCCCTCACCGGGTTTTCCAATTCGGCCCTGGCCCTGGTGGCCGGTGCCTTGTTCATCGCCGCGGCCATGACCCACACCGGCCTCGACCGGCGCATCGCCCTGGTGACCCTGACCCGGGTCGGCACCAGCACCCGGCGCATCCTCATCGGCGCTATTGCCGTGACCATCCTCCTCAGCCTGCTGGTGCCCAGCGCCACGGCCCGCAGTGCCTGTGTGGTGCCGATCATGATGGGGGTGATTGCCGCCTTCGGCGTCGACAAGCGCTCGAACATCGCCGCCGGGTTGATGATAGTCGTGGCCCAGGGCACCAGCATCTGGAACGTCGGCATCCAGACCGCCGCGGCGCAGAACCTGCTGACCGTGGGCTTCATGGACAAGATGCTCGGCCAGCGCGTGGCCTGGCTCGACTGGCTGATCGCCGGCGCGCCCTGGGCGGTGATCATGTCCCTGGTGCTGCTGTGGCTGGTGCTGAAACTGCTGCCGCCGGAAACCGACAGCATTCCCGGTGGCAAGGAAGCGGTGGCCCAGTCCCTGGCGGACATCGGCCCCATGACCGGGCCGCAGAAGCGCCTGCTGGCGGTGTCGGTGCTGCTGCTTCTGGCCTGGTCCACCGAAGGCAAGCTGCACCCCTTCGACACCACGACCACCACCTACGCCGGGCTGGTGATCCTGCTGCTGCCACGGATCGGCATCATGACCTGGAAGGATGTGCAGTCGCGCATTCCCTGGGGCACGGTGATCGTCTTCGGGGTCGGCATCAGCCTGGGGTCGGCGCTGCTCAGTACCCAGGCCGGGCAGTGGCTGGGGAGCCAGGTGGTGGCCCATACCGGCCTGGACCAAGTCGGACCTTTGGCGGTGTTCGCGATTCTCGCGGCGTTCCTGATCCTCATCCACCTGGGGTTCGCCAGCGCCACGGCGCTGACCTCGGCCTTGCTGCCGATCCTGATCGCCGTGCTGCAGACCCTGCCGGGTGAGTTCAGCCGCCTGGGCATGACCATGCTCCTGGGCTTTGTGGTCAGCTACGGCTTCATCCTGCCGATCAACGCGCCGCAGAACATGGTCTGCCTGGGTACCGAGACCTTCAATGCCCGGCAGTTCGCCAAGGTCGGGCTGCTGGTGACGCTGATCGGCTACCTGCTGATGCTGGTGTTCGCCATGACCTGGTGGAAATGGCTGGGCTGGATGTAGGAAAAGTAAATCCCTTCACAGTGACCCGCTGAACACCCGGGTCACGCTGCCGGCCAGGCGCACCTTGCCCTGGCCGTCCCAGCTCACCGTCACCGGCCCGCCATCGCACAGCACCCGCACCGGGCTGTCCAGCAGGCCGCGGCGGATGCCGTTGACTGCCGCTGCGCAGGAGCAGGAGCCGGAACCCAGGGGGATGGCGCCATTGCGCTCCCAGATGCGCAGACGGATGGTCTGGCGGTCGATCACCTGAATGAAATGCACATTGGTCTTGTGCGGAAACAGCGGGTCGCTCTCGATCTGTGGGCCCAGCGTGGCAATGTCCAGCTGTTCCAGATCGTCGACGAAAAAACTGCAATGGGGGTTGCCCATGCTGCACGCCGCCGGTGTTCCCGGCAGTGGCAGGTGCAGGCTGTCCAGCTCTCGGGCCAGGGGGATGGCCTGCCAGTCGAACGAAGGCAGGCCCATTTCCACGGACACCGACCGATCCTCAAGGCGCAGGCATTGCTGCAGGCCGCGGGCGGTTTTCACCTGCACCGAGGTGACGCCGCTTTCCTGCATCAGCAGGTCGGCGGCGCCCCGGGTGGCACTGCCGCAGGTGTCCAGGCTGGAACCATCGGCGTTGAAGAAGGTCAGTTGCGCCGCGCTGTCGCTGCAATCGCCGAGCACCACCAACTGATTGAAACCGATGCCACGCCGGCGGTCCCCCAGGGCCCTGGCCAGCTCGCGGGTGATCGGGTTGGTGCGGCCACGGGCATCGATCAGCACGAAGTCGTCACCATTGGCGTGCATCTTCACAAAGTTCAGGGGCATTCGGGCTCCAACAGGCGAGGGCAGGGAAGGGCGGGGGGCAGCGCATGCAGGATTCCGAAAAAAAGCCACCGACGCCAGCGCCTTAAAATAAAATTCATCCTGCAAGCCCGGGCATTGCCTGGGCGGCGGGATTTTCCGGCACACTGCCGGACCACCGGGAATATCGCCGACCGCCGCAACAGCGGCCGGCACAGCACAAGGTCATGGCATGGATCACTACGCCCCGCGCAACTGGCAGCCCCACGAAAAGCCCAGCTTGCCCGGCTCCCCCTCGACCCCGTTGCACCCTACCCACAAGCGCCTGGCCTACGCGCTGGTGGGCTTGCTGGTGGCCATCACCGGTGGCCTGGGCAACTCGTTGGTGATCGCCAACCTGCCGTACCTGCAGGGGGCGCTGGGGGCGACCACCGCGGAAATGGCCTGGCTGCCGGCCGCCTACGTGATGACCAACGTGTCGATGAACCTGTTGCTGGTGAAGTTTCGCCAGCAGTTCGGCCTGCGCGCCTTCACCGAAGTGTTCCTGGTGCTCTACGCCCTGGTGACCTTCGGCCACCTGTTCGTCAACGACCTGAGCTCGGCCATCGCCGTGCGCGCGGCCCACGGCATGGTCGGCGCGGCGCTGAGCTCCCTGGGCCTGTACTACATGGTCCAGGCCTTCCCGGCGAAGTGGCGGCTCAAGGCCCTGGTGCTGGGGCTGGGCGCCTCGCAACTGGCCTTGCCCCTGGCCCGGCTGTTTTCCGAGGACCTGCTGCAGATCGCCGAATGGCGCGGCCTGTACCTGTTCGAACTGGGCCTGGCGCTGACCTCCCTGGGCTGCGTGTTCATGCTCAAGCTGCCGCCGGGGGACCGCTTCCGTACCTTCGAGAAGCTCGATTTCCTGACCTTTGCCCTATTGGCCACTGGCGTGGCCCTGCTGTGCGCGGTGCTGTCCCTGGGGCGCATCGACTGGTGGCTGGAGGCGCCGTGGATCGGCTACGCCAGCGCCGCCTCGATCCTGCTGATCATGGCCGGGCTGTGCATCGAACATAACCGCAGCAACCCGATGCTGATGACCCGCTGGCTGGGCAGCGGGGCGATAATCCGCCTGGCCCTGGCAGTGATACTGATTCGCATGGTGCTGTCGGAACAGTCCACCGGCGCCGTAGGCTTTCTCCAGGCGCTGAACATGAGCAGCCAGCAGATGCGCATGCTCTACGGGGTGATGCTGCTGGGCAGCATTGCCGGGCTGGCCACCAGCGCCCTGACCATCAACCCGGCGCACCTGCTGATGCCACTGGTCATTTCCCTGGCGCTGATGGCCCTTGGGTCGGTAATGGACAGCTTTTCGAGCAACCTCACGCGCCCGGCCAACATGTACTTCAGCCAGTTCCTGCTGGCCTTCGGCGGTACGTTCTTTCTTGGCCCGACCATGGTCCTGGGCACCCGCAACGTGCTGACCAACCCGCGCAACCTGGTGAGCTTCTCGGTGCTGTTCGGCATCTGCCAGAACCTTGGCGGGCTGATCGGCTCGGCCCTGCTCGGGACCTTCCAGATCGTGCGCGAGAAGTACCATTCCAGCCATATCGTCGAGCAGTTGACCCTGCTCGATCCCCAGGTCCTGGCCCGGGTACAGAGCGGCGGGGCGGCCTACGGCAAGGTCATCGCCGACCCGGACCTGCGCACCCTGCAAGGCATACGCAGCCTGGCCACCGCGGCCACGCGCGAAGCCAACGTACTGGCCTATAACGATGTATTCATGCTGATCGCGGTGATTGCGGTACTGACCATGATCTGGATATTCATTCGCAGCCTGTGGCTGATGAGCACGACCCAAGCGATCGCGCCCGCCGCCCCGGCTCCCGTTCAACAAAGTGGTGCCTCTTCTTCATGAGCGAAACCGTCAACCCCACCACCAACGCCATTGCCTCGACTCCCGAGCCCAGCGGCCCGCCGACCATGCCGGCCACCGAGCCACGGCCGCTGGCGGTGCGCATCATCTCGTCCCTGGGCTTTGCCGCCATCGCCATCGTTGGTGTGCTGATCGTGCTCTACGCCTGGCAACTGCCACCGTTCTCCAGCGCCATCGAAAGCACCGAGAACGCCCTGGTGCGGGGGCAGGTGACCATCATCGGCCCGCAGCTCAGTGGCTACGTGTTCGAGGTGCCGGTGCAGGACTTCCAGCAGGTCAAGGCCGGCGACCTGCTGGTGCGCCTTGACGACCGCATCTACCAGCAGCGCCTGGACCAGTCCCTGGCGCAACTGGCGGTGCAGAAGGCGGCCCTGGCCAATGCCCTGCAACAGCGCAACAGCGCCGAAGCCACCATCAAGCTGCGCCAGGCGGCCCTGGCCGACAGCCAGGCCCAGGCGCGCAAGAGCGCAGCCGACCTGCAACGCAACGAAGCACTGATTGCCGACGGCTCGGTGTCCCGGCGTGAACTGGACGTGACCCGCGCGGCCAATGCCCAGACCGTGGCCGCCGTGGCCCAGGCCCAGGCGCAACTGGAAATAGCCCGCCAGGACCTGCAGACCGTGATCGTCAACCGCGGCTCCCTGGAAGCGGCGGTGGCCAGCGCCGAAGCCGCGGTGGAACTGGCGCGGATCGACCTGTCCAACACCCGCATCCTCGCCCCGCGGGACGGCCAGCTGGGGCAGATCGGCGTGCGCCTGGGGGCCTACGTCAACTCCGGCGCCCAGCTCATGGCCCTGGTGCCAAACCAGCTGTGGGTGATTGCCAACATGAAGGAAACCCAAATGGACAACGTCCGGGTCGGGCAGCCGGTGAGCTTTACCGTGGACGCCCTGAACCACCGCAAATTCACCGGCAAGGTGCAGCGGATCTCCCCGGCCACCGGTTCCGAGTTCGCCTTGCTGCAGGCCGACAATGCCACCGGTAACTTCGTCAAGATTGCCCAGCGGGTGCCGGTGCGGATCACCGTCGACCCGGACCAGCCGGAGCTTGAACGCCTGCGCCCGGGGTTGTCGGTGGTGGTCAGCATTGATACCAGCCAATAGCCGACACAGCACCTCACGTAGGAGCCGGCTTGCCGGCGAAGAGGCCGGCAAGATTTGCACCGATGCTGCAAACGCTTTCGCTGGCAAGCCAGCGCCTACAAGGGCTGGGTTTTCCCAAGGCTCGATGCTTTGCGTAGGAGCCGGCTTGCCGGCGAAGCGGTCCGCAAGACTTGCGCCGATGTTGCGGGCGCTTTCGTTGGCAAGCCAGCGCCTACAAGGGCTGGGTTTTCCCAAGGCTCGATGCTTTGCGTAGGAGCCGGCTTGCCGGCGAAGCGGTCCGTAAGATTTGCAGCGATGCTGCCGACGCTTTCGCTGGCAAGCCAGCTCCTACAGGCTGAGGTTTAGACCGCCTGCATCGGCGGCAAGGTGCCCAGCAACGAGACCGCCGCCACTGCGGCCACTCCCAGCAGCCATTCCACCTGCACGCTGTTGCGCAGGCTGGCAAGGCGCTGGTCGCAACCGCGGATTCGCAGGCGGTTGAACAGCGCCAGCCCCAGCATCCCCGCCACCAGCAGCACCTTGATCAGCAGGATCAGGGCAAAACCATTGAACAATGGAGTCGGCCACCATTGCCCGGTGAGCACCCGCACGTTGATCAGGCCGGTTAGCAGCAAGCCGGTTACCAGCCCATAACCCACGCCGCTGAAGCGCTTTAACAAGGGCTCGACAGACAGCCCAGCGGGTTGCCGCAACACCAGCAACAACACCAGCAAGCCCCCCAACCAGATGGCGACGCAGCTTAAATGCACGATCTGATTGAGGATCAGCAACTGCCCCGCCAACCCATCGAGCATGGCACCGTGGCCCACCGGAGCCAGGGTTGCCAGGAGCAGGGCAC
Source organism: Pseudomonas sp. BIGb0176 (assembly GCF_024810175.1). NCBI lineage: Bacteria > Pseudomonadati > Pseudomonadota > Gammaproteobacteria > Pseudomonadales > Pseudomonadaceae > Pseudomonas > Pseudomonas sp. BIGb0176. Next base: position 1,940,322 of record NZ_JANUEC010000001.1, on the reverse strand, counting down.
CCAGCCCCAGTTGCAGTGGCAGGCGCGGGCCCAGCGGGGTCAGCAGCAGGCCCAGCAACAGCAGGTTGAGCGACAGGTGCCAGCTCCACACCTGGCCGAAGAAGGTCTTGCCCAGCACCAATTGCACGGTTGTCGGGTCCAGCGCCGCCGACCAGGAGCCGGCCATGCTGGCGGTGATCAGCAGCAGCCAGCACAGGCCGCTGCCCAGGCCGATCAGCGTCAACCAGCGGCTGAGCCGATCGAGCTGTCGATGCACGGCGCCATGGCCGCTCTGCGCGGAATCTCGGCCCAGCAACAGCGGGCGAAACACCCAGGCGCCCACCAGGGTGAGCACCACCGCAAAGTGCACGAAGCGGCACAGCACCAGCCATGACGCCATGGATTACTGGCTCACCTTGAAGCTGTAGCTGCCTTCGCTCTTGTGGGTATCCACCGACACGGCGTGCCATTGCACCTTGTACTCGCCGGCGCGCAGCGGCGTGGCGGCCGGGGTGACCACCAGGGTCTTCTTGTCCGCGCCTTCGGTGGCGACGCTTTTGACCTCCACCGGGGCGCCGTCCTTGCTCAGCTTGACCTGGGTGAAGGCCGCTTCCACGCCTTCGGTGAATACAAGACGCAGCTCGCTGGGCGCGCTGACACTGCCTTGGGCCGCCGGGGTCGAGCTTTTCAGGTGGGCGTGGGCGAACACTGAACTGGCGGCCAGCAGGGAGGACAGCAGGGCGGTGGTGGTGAAGAGGTTTTTCAGGGACATGGCAGGTTTACCTTTAAAGAGAATGGGGCTCATTGGTCTTGCAACTGCATGTGAATGATCGGAAACGGCCGGCCTTCACCGTCGGTTTCCGAACGACCGCAGTCGACGAAGCCGTAGCGACGGTAGAAACCATGGGCCTGGGGGTTCTGTTCATTGACGTCGACCTTGAGGCCGGGACGGCGTACGTGATCCAGGAGCTTTCGACCGATGCCCTGGCCCCGTTGGGCCGGTTCGATGAACAGCATTTGTACCGTGTCGTCGCTGGTGGCGATAAAACCACCGGGGCTGGCGTCGGGGTTCTCCCAGACCCAGGCCTCAAGGGCCGGCAGGTAGCTGTCGCGTACCAGCGGGTACAGGCGCTGGATATCGTCTTCAGCGATAAAGTCATGGGTGGCGCGGACCGAACGCTCCCAGAGCGCGGTCAGCAGGGCGTCGTCCGCAGCGACGCGAGGGCGAATCTTCATGAGCATGTTCCATCGGTAACAGGACAGATGGCCGGCGATGGTGCAGGGCCGGCATTCGGGCAGAGACCTGTATGCCCGTGTCGCGAATTAACGCCTGGACGGAGCACCGCAGTGGCTGCTGCAAATGAGCGGGAGGCCGATCCTACCCAATATGGCCGGGTGGTGAAAGACCGACGCAGGCCGGCGATGTCGCAGGCTTGACACCTCCCCGCAGCGGGCGGGCGGATGCTAGTCTTGCCCCAGACTGTTTTCGTAGGAGCCCACATGGGCAATCACAAGATCGAGATTCGTCGCAGCAACGTGGAAAAGATCCTCCTGGGTGCCGAGAAAATCTTCGCTGAAAAAGGCTATGCCGGCACCGCCATGGCCGACATCGCCGAAGAAGTGCAACTGCCGCGCTCCAACCTGCATTACTACTTCAGCACCAAGAACGAGCTGTACAGCGCCGTGCTCATGGACCTGCTGGACGTGTGGAAGCAGGACGCCCTGTGCTTCGAGATGTTCGACGACCCGCGCGTGGTGCTCAGCAGCTACATCCGCGCCAAGATGCAGCATTCGCGCAGCCGGCCTTATGGCTCCAAGGTCTGGGCCAACGAAATCATCCATGGCGCGCCGACCCTGGGCGAGGCATTGGATGCCAGCCTGTACGACTGGGCGAAGATGAAGGAAGCGAAGATCCGCCAATGGGTCGAGGACGGGCGGATCCTGCCGGTGGAGCCGTCGAGCCTGCTGTACATGATCTGGGCCTCGACCCAGCATTACGCTGACTTCGATCATCAAGTGATGATCCTCAACGACCATCAACCTTTATCGGATTTGCAATTTGAACGGGCGGTGCAGACCGTCACCAGCGTCATCCTGCGCGGCATCGGCCTGGAACCCTGAACCTGCATCGCCGCTTCCCGTAGGAGCTGGCTTGCCAGCGAAGGGGCCCGCAAGACCGCCTTCGCCGGCAAGCCGGCTCCTACAGAACCTCCCGCGATATTCCTGCCAGCCGTAGGAGCTGGCTGCCAGCGAAGAGGCCCGCAAGACCACCTTCGCCGGCAAGCCGGCTCCTACAGAACCTCCCGCGATATTTCTGCCAGCCGTAGGAGCTGGCTTGCCAGCGAAGAGGCCCGCAAGACCACCTTCGCCGGCAAGAGCAGGCCTCTCTCTCAAACAGCTTCGCGGTAGGGGTTGCGCGGGTCGTGCAGCCAGTCGAGGAACGGTTTGCCCGTGTCCTGGGGCACCATCTCGATGCAGTCCTGCACCGGGCAGGTGATCTGGCACAGGTTGCAGCCCACGCATTCGTCGTCGATCACTTCATATACATGGCTGCCGTCGGCTTGCCGGAGGCTGGCAATCGCCTGGTGCGAGGTGTCTTCGCAGGCGATATGGCAGCGGCCGCAGCCAATGCAGGCCTGCTGGTCGATCCTGGCGATCACCTGGTAGTTGATGTCCAGGTACTTCCAGTCGGTGGTGTTGCCCACCGCGCGCCCGGAGAAGTCCTGCAGGCTGCGATAGCCCTGGCTGTCCATCCACCGCGACAGCCCATCCTTCATTTCCTCGACGATGCGAAAGCCATGCAGCATCGCCGCCGTGCACACCTGCACGGCGCCGCAGCCCAGGGCCACGAACTCGGCGGCGTCGCGCCAGTTGCCAATGCCGCCGATGCCGCAGATCGGCAGGCCGCGGGTCTGCGGATCGCGGGCAATTTCCGCGACCATGTTCAGGGCGATCGGCTTGACCGCCGAGCCGCAATAACCGCCGTGGGTGCTCTGGCTGCCCACCATCGGGTGGGCCACCATGCGCTCCAGGTCGACGCTGGTGATGGAGTTGATGGTGTTGATCAGCGACACCGCGTCCGCCCCGCCACGATGGGCGGCGCGGGCGGCCATGCGAATGTCGGTGATGTTCGGCGTCAGCTTGACGATCACCGGCAGCGAGCAGTAGGTCTTGCACCAGCGGGTCACCTGCTCGACATACTCCGGCACCTGGCCCACCGCCGCGCCCATGCCCCGTTCCGGCATGCCATGGGGGCAACCGAAGTTCAGTTCGATGCCGTCGCAACCGGTGGCTTCCACCAGGGGCAGGATGGCTTTCCACGACTCTTCGACACAGGGCACCATCAGCGACACGATCAAGGCGCGGTCCGGCCAGTCCTTCTTCACCTGGGTGATTTCCTTGAGGTTGATCTCCAGGGAGCGGTCGGTGATCAGCTCGATGTTGTTGATCCCCATGACCTCGCGGTTGGGCCCGAAGTGCGCGGAGTAGCGCGACGACACGTTGACCGCCGCCGGGTCTTCACCCAGGGTTTTCCAGACCACGCCGCCCCAGCCGGCCTCGAACGCGCGGACCACGTTGTAGGCCTTGTCGGTGGGCGGCGCGGAGGCCAGCCAGAACGGGTTGGGGGCTTTGATACCGGCGAAGACAATCGACAGATCGGCCATTTACGCAGCCTCCACATTGAGCATGAGTTGGGCATGCATGGCCTCTGCGGCCAGCTTGCCGTGTTGCACCGCCTGCACGGTGAGGTCCTGGCCGAGGCTGACGCAGTCGCCGCCGGCATAGACTCCGGGAATGCTGGTGCGCAGGTGTTCGTCCACCTGGATACGTTCGCCGCTGCGTTGCAGCTCCCGGGCCAGCGGGTCGCTCAGGGCTGTAGCGTCGAAGCTCTGGCCGATGGCCTTGAAGATCGCATCGGCGGCCAGCTCGAAGGTTTCGCCGGTGTTCTGCAAACGTCCCTCCAGCATTCGGGTGCGAGCGAAGCGCATGCCGCGTACCCGGCCCCGGTCATCCAGCAGCACTTCTTGCGGTGCGGCCCAGGTCAGCAGGCGCACCTGATTGGCCTTGGCGATGTCCTGCTCGTGCCCGGTGGCACCCATGTCCTCGACGCCCCGGCGGTACACCAGATTGACGTCGCGGGCGCCGAGGCGGGCCATTTGCACCGCCATGTCGATGGCGGTATTGCCAGCGCCGAGAACGATGCAGCGCTCGGCCAGGGGCAGTTGGCTGAGGTCGTCGGCCTGGCGCAATTCGCGAATGTAGTCGGTGGCGGCCAGCAGTCCGGGGGCGTCTTCATGCTCCAGCCCCAGTTGCTTGCTGGCGGCCAGCCCGAGGCCGAGGAACACCGCGTCGAACTGCTGGTGCAGCTCGGTCAGGCTCAGGTTGGCGCCCAGCTTGTGCCCGTGGCGAATCTCGATGCCGCCAACGCCCAGTAGAAACTCCAGCTCCTGCTGGGCGAAGTCATCCACCAGCTTGTACTTGGCGATCCCGTATTCGTTGAGGCCGCCAGCCTTGTCCCGGGCTTCGAAAATCACCACCTCATGGCCGTGCAGGGCGCAGCGGTGGGCGCAGGACAAGCCCGCCGGGCCGGCGCCGACCACGGCAATGCGCTTGCCGGTGGGCGCGGCGCGCTGGAACGGGTGCTGGGTGAAGTGCGCGTTGTCCAGGGCGTAGCGCTGCAACAGGCCGATCAGCACCGGCGCGCATTCCTGGGCGTTGTTGCGCACGCAGGCCTGCTGGCAGAGGATTTCCGTGGGGCAGACCCGGGCGCAACTGCCGCCGAGGATATTGGCCGAGAGAATCTTCTGCGCCGCGCCCTGGACGTTGTCAGTGTGGATATTGCGGATGAACGAAGGAATGTCGATCTCGCTGGGGCAGGCGTTGACGCAGGGCGCGTCGTAGCAGTACAGGCAGCGCGAAGCTTCAAGATGGGCCTGGCGGGCGTTGAGCGGTGGCGCCAGGTCGCTGAAGTGGCCGGCCAGGGTGGCGCCGTCCTGGGTCGGGTGGGGCAAGTGGTTCAAGGTCTTGATCACGGTATTGGCCTCACGGTTTTTTTTAGCGGCTGCCTCTGATGGGCATGTTTTCCAACTCCACGTAGGAGCCGGCTTGCCGGCAAACGGGGCCTTGGGCCTGGTGGTGCCCTTGAGGACGCCTTCGCTGGCAAGCCAGCTCCTACACAAGCCAGCTCCTGCGATGGGGGAGGAGTGGGGTCAGCGTTTCACCGCGGTCGGCTTGTGCCGCTCGGCGCGCTTGCTCAAGAGGTCGAACACCGCCGGGTAGGCCGGGCGTTCGATGTAGCGCCCGGCGCCGCGCTCGGCCCGCAGGTCGCCGTCGGCCCACACCAGCTTGCCCTGGCTGATGGTGTGGCTGGGCACGCCGCGCACGGTCTTGCCTTCGAAGATGTTGAAGTCCACTTGCTGGTGGTGGGTCTTGGCAGAGATGGTGCGGCTGCCTTGTGGGTCCCAGAGCACCAGGTCGGCGTCGGCGCCGACGCGGATCGCGCCCTTGCGCGGGTAGAGGTTGAAGATCTTCGCGGTGTTGGTGGAGGTCAGGGCGACGAATTCCTGCATCGACAGGCGCCCGCTGTTCACCCCTTCATCCCACAGCACCGCCATGCGGTCCTCGATGCCGGCGGTGCCGTTGGGGATCTTGCTGAAGTCGTCGCGGCCGGCGGCTTTCTGTTCGGCGCAGAAGCAGCAGTGGTCGGTGGCGGTGGTGTGCAGGTTGCCCGATTGCAGGCCGCGCCACAGGGCCTCCTGATGGCCACGGGGGCGGAAGGGCGGGCTCATCACGTAGCCGGCGGCGGTTTGCCAATCCGGATCGCGGTACACGCTGTCGTCCAGCAGCAGGTGCCCGGCCAGCACTTCACCGTAGACCGGCTGGCCCTTGCCCCGGGCGTAGCTGATTTCGTCCAGGGCTTCCTGGGTCGAGACGTGCACCAGGTACAGCGGTGTGCCCAGGGTTTCGGCGATGCGGATCGCCCGGCTGGCGGCTTCGCCTTCCACTTGCGAAGGCCGCGACAGCGGATGGGCTTCCGGGCCGGTGATGCCTTGGGCGAGCAGCTTGCGTTGCAGGTGATACACCAGCTCGCCGTTTTCCGCATGCACCGTGGGCACCGCGCCCAGTTCCAGGCAGCGCTCGAAGCTGGCCACCAGGGTGTCGTCGGCGGCCATGATGGCGTTCTTGTAGGCCATGAAGTGCTTGAAACTGTTGATGCCGTGGTGCTGCACCAGCTCGGCCATTTCCTCGCGCACCTGCTCGCTCCACCAGGTGATGGCCACGTGGAAGCCGTAGTCGCTGGCGGATTTTTCCGCCCAGCCGCGCCACTGCTGGAAGGCTTCCAGCAACGACTGCTGGGGGTTGGGAATCACGAAGTCGATGATCGAGGTGGTGCCCCCCGCCAGGCCCGCCGCCGTGCCGCTGAAAAAGTCTTCGCTGGCCACGGTGCCCATGAAGGGCAGTTGCATGTGGGTATGGGGGTCGATGCCGCCGGGCATCAAGTATTGGCCGCTGCCATCGAGCACTTCGCAACCGACGGGAATATCCAGATTGTTGCCGATGGCGCGAATTAGACCGTCTGCGCAGAGCACATCGGCTTTATAACTTTCATCATGGGTAATAACGGTGGCGCCACGGATCAACAGAGACATTCCGAGTTCCTCGCAGGCATGACCGACTGCTGTCGGTTCTAACTTTTTTATTGAACGCACTGATAACTTAAACAATCCTGTCATCGGTGACAGGATTAGAAGCTAGTCGCACTTCAAAGAAACATCAAGAATATTTTTTATAAGCTTATATTCAATATAACTTGTTGAAATATAACGATTAAAAGTTCAAATCTGCAAAATGGTGCAGCCTCTCACCATTTTGACGCACTTGACAGGATCAAAAAATAGTCGAGATTTCCTATGTCAAATCAGCTGCTTGAGGAGGCGCTGGGAAGGCCGGGAAATAACTAGGAAAATAACCGTGCACTGCTTTGGGTCCTGATCGAATGGACAACTTGCCAAACACCCGGCCTGAGTGGATTGGCAACTAACCAGGGGCTTGAAAGTTGCTTGCATAAAACCCAATGACATCAGTTGTTTACATGGATTCCGCCAGCCGTGCAGCAACGACCGCGCAAGTACTTGGCATCTTTATTGAGTGCCGCCGCAGGTCGATGTGCCGGAGGGTGGAAGTCGTAAGTTCTCCGGCCATCGTCCGGCGCGCTGTCCCTTGGTGCGCCGGCCTGATGAGCAAAATAATCAGAACAACAGTGGAGCGGCCATGCAACAGATCAGATCCCAGGTGACCGAGCGCGCCGGCTTGTACGAGCTGGACGCCGGCAGCGACGTACTCGACAGCCCCCGTTACAACCACGACATCGCACCGACCAAGGTCCAGGAACGCACCTGGAACAAATGGCACATCACCGCACTGTGGATCGGCATGTCGATCTGCGTGCCCACCTACACCCTGGGCGGGGTGCTCACCGCCTACTTCGGCCTCAGTGTCGGCGAGGCGCTGCTGGCGATCCTGCTGGCCAATATCGTGGTGCTGGTGCCCCTGACCCTCAACGCCTTTGCCGGCACCAAGTACGGCATTCCGTTCCCAGTGCTGCTGCGCTCCTCGTTCGGCATCATCGGCTCCAACGTGCCGTGCCTGATCCGCGCCCTGGTGGCCTGCGGCTGGTTCGGCATCCAGACCATGTTCGGCGGGCTGGCGATCCACCTGTTCCTGGGCTCGATCTTCGAGGGCTGGAAGGCCCTGGGCGGCACCGGCGAGGTGATCGGCTTCATGATTTTCTGGACCCTCAACCTGTGGGTGGTGCTGCGCGGCGCCGAGTCGATCAAGTGGCTGGAAACCCTGTCCGCGCCGCTGCTGGTGGCGGTGGGCATCGGCCTGCTGGTATGGGCCTTGCCCAGCGTGTCGCTGACTGAGCTGTTGGCGATCCCGCCCAAGCGTCCCGAGGGCGCCAGTGTCACCGGTTACTTCATGGCCGGGCTCACGGCGATGGTGGGTTTCTGGGCCACCTTGTCGCTGAACATTCCCGACTTCAGCCGCTACGCGAAAAGCCAGAAGGACCAGATCCTCGGACAGATCTTCGGCCTGCCGCTGACCATGTTCCTGTTCGCCGCCCTGGGGGTGGTGATGACCGCCGCCTCGGTGAAACTGGTGGGGGTCACGGTGTCCGACCCGGTGAGCCTGATCGGCCACATCCAGAGCCCGGGCTGGGTGGCCCTGGCCATGGCGCTGATCATCATCGCCACCTTGTCCACCAACACTGCGGCCAACATCGTCTCGCCCACCAACGACTTCCAGAACCTGGCGCCCAAGCTGATCGGCCGCACCACCGCGGTGATCCTCACCGGCCTGGTGGGGCTGGCGCTGATGGGCCACGAGTTGCTGAAAAAACTCGGCCTGCTGATTTCCGATGTCAGCCTGGAGACCGTGTATTCCAACTGGCTACTGGGTTACTCCAGCCTGCTGGGGCCGATTGCCGGGATCATGGTGGTGGACTACTTCATCATCAAGAAACAGCGCCTGGACCTGGCCGGCCTGTACCGCGACGATGTCTACCCGGCGTGGAACTGGCACGGTTTCATCGCCTTCGGCGTACCGGTGGCCCTGACCCTGATGTCCCTGGGCAGCAGCGCCTTCAACTGGTTCTACAGCTACGGCTGGTTCACCGGCTCGGCCCTGGGCGGGATGATCTACTACGGCCTGTGCAGCCTGCGCAGCCCCCAGGTGGCCACCGCCAAGACCCCAACATGAACACCCAACCAGCGTGCTCGCGGGCACCACCCCCGTCCCGTAGGAGCTGGCTTGCCAGCGAAGGCGTCGGCACGGGCGATGCACCTCTTGCGGGCTCCTTCGCCGGCAAGCGGTACGCCGCCCGGCCGGCTCCTACCGATTGTTGCTAGGCCGTTATCCCGGGCGATTGCGCCACGCATCCCCCGACAAAATTAGAAGAAACGCCTGAGGAGATCACCATGAACGCTGCCGTCGAGGTTCTGCAATCCAGCCATCAGCACATCAACCGCGACCGCCTGTGGCAGTCGCTCATGGCGCTGGCCAAGCTCGGCGCCACGGTCAAGGGCGGGGTCTGTCGCCTGGCCCTGACCGACCTCGACCGCCAGGCCCGCGACCTGTTCGTGAAGTGGTGCGAGGAGGCCGGTTGCACCGTCACAGTGGACGGCATCGGCAACATCTTCGCCCGCCGCCCCGGGCGCAATCCGCACCTGCCGCCGGTGATGACCGGCAGCCATATCGACACCCAGCCTACCGGCGGCAAGTTCGACGGCTGTTTCGGCGTATTGGCCGGGCTGGAAGTGCTGCGCACCCTCAACGACCTCAAGCTGGAAACCGAAGCGCCCCTGGAAGTGGTGGTGTGGACCAACGAAGAGGGCTCGCGTTTTCCGCCGTGCATGATGGGCTCCGGGGTGTTCGCCGAAAAATTCACCCTGCAAGACACCCTGGCCAAGACCGACGTCGATGGCATCAGCGTCGGCGAGGCCCTGAACGCCATCGGCTACGCCGGCACGCGCCCGGTCAGCGGGCATCCGGTGGGCGCCTATTTCGAGGCGCACATCGAGCAAGGCCCGATCCTGGAAGATGAGCGCAAGACCATAGGCGTGGTGCTCGGTGCCCTGGGGCAGAAGTGGTTCGACCTCAAGCTGCGGGGTGTCGAAGCCCACGCCGGCCCGACCCCGATGCACCTGCGCAAGGATGCCCTGGTGGGCGCCGCCGCCGTGGTCGCGGCGGTCAACCGCGCGGCCCTCGGTCACCAGCCTCACGCCTGCGGCACCGTCGGCTGCCTGCAGGCCTACCCGGGCTCGCGCAACGTGATTCCGGGCGAGGTGCGCATGACCCTGGACTTCCGCCACCTGGAGCCGGCGCGCCTGGATTCGATGATTGCCGAAGTGCGCCAGGTGATCGACAACACTTGCGAAGAACACGGCCTGAGCTACGAACTGACCCCCACCGCGGACTTCCCGCCGCTGTACTTCGACCCGGTGTGCGTCGATGCGGTGCGCGGCGCCGCGCAGGGTTTGGGGTTGTCCCACATGGACATCGTCAGCGGTGCCGGGCATGACGCGATCTTCGTCGCCGAGCTGGGCCCGGCGGGGATGATCTTCGTGCCTTGCGAAGATGGCATCAGCCACAACGAAATCGAGAATGCCGACCCCGACGACCTCGCCGCCGGCTGCGCGGTGCTGCTGCGCGCCATGCTCGCCGCCTCCCAGGCCATCGCCCAGCGCCAAGCGTAGGAGCCGGCTTGCCGGCGAAGAGGCCCGCCAGATGTGCACCGCCCATGCCGACGCCTTCGCTGGCAAGCCAGCTCCTACAGGGGGCTTGTGGTGTTTCCACGAATCTGCCCACACCACCATTCCCGTAGGAGCCGGCTTGCCGGCGAAGAGGCCCGCCAGATGTGCATCGCCGGTGCCGACGCCTTCGCTGGCAAGCCAGCTCCTACAGGGGGCTTGTGGTGTTTCCACGAATCCGCCCACACCGTCATTCTCGTAGGAGCCGGCTTGCCGGCGAAGAGGCCCGCAAGACATGTATCGCCCGTGCCGGCGCCTTCGCTGGCAAGCCAGCTCCTGCAAGGGGCCTCATGGTGGGCTTTGCCTGGCGTACACTGGCGAACTTTTCCCATGGGATGCCGAATATGCACAGGATGGTGCTCTGTCTGGCCTTGGCTCTGAGCCTGGGCGGTTGTATCGATTACAAATGGGGCCACGACTGGAAGGCCGACAGTCCGGGCGGCTGGCAAGACGCAAGCGTTGTCGGTTTCGACAAAGGCACGGCGTTCCAACTGGCCTGCGGGGGCAGCCCACTCTATGTGAACGTGGAGACCCACGCCTCCCATCAACTTTTATCGCTGTTCTTCATCCCGTTGTTTTCCGCGTCGGACGATGACGGCCATGTATGGATCAGGGCCAGTCACCCCAGCCTGATGGCATGTGCTTCGCCTGCGCAAAACCCTCTGCTGCTGAAGCTGGACAACCGGCCCATTCAGGCAGTTGGCTTCTCGCGGCGTAGCGGCGAAGGCCTGTGCATCATCGACCTGGGCCCGCGCGAGTTGCAGGGCGAACAGCTGTCGATCGAGGTCAACCAGGCCTTGCTGCCCTGCGCAGTGGCGCCGATGACCCTGAAAAAGGACAGTTTCTTCTGCCTGCGGGCTACAAAGTTCGGCGGTTCGACACCGTGCGGTCGGTAGCCAAGAAGCAAGGCCCTGCGTACCGAACGCGGCCCGACCTTTCGCAGCCTCGCGGGCTCGGCAGCGGCTACAGGGTCTGTGGTGAGCTGGGTTTTTGTAGCCGCTGCCGCAGGCTGCGCACGCCCGGCACGGGCGTAGGGGGCAGGGCCGAGATAGAGCTGCCAGCCGAACCTAAGCTAATTCCTAAAAAGTATTTATTTTAGATTTGTTAGATCGATTAGCTTTTAGCGACTTTCCTGTCTCCCAGAAGGTTCGCCCCCATGCGCCTGCCCTTTGCTTTGCGTCGTAGCTTGTCGATCACCGCCCTGGCCGGCCTGGCGCTGGGCATGGCCCTCAATGCCCAGGCCGATACCGACCTGCGCATCGGCTACCAGAAATCCTCGACCCTGCTGGCCTTGCTCAAGGCCCAGGGCACCCTGGAAAAACAGCTGGCGGGGCAGGGCGTCAACATCACCTGGCACGAGTTCACCAGTGGCCTGCCGTTGGCGGAATCGCTGAACGTGGGCAATGTCGACATCAGCGCCGATGTCGCCGACACGGTGCCGGTCTTCGCCCAGGCCGCTGGGGCCAAGCTGACCTATTTCGCCACTGAAACCCCGTCGCCCGCCGCTCAGTCCATCGTCATTCCCAAGGATTCGCCGCTCAAGTCCCTGGCTGACCTCAAGGGCAAGCGCATCGCCGTAACCAAGGCTGCTGGTAGCCATTACCTGCTGATCGCCGCCTTGCGCGAAGCGGGCTTGAGCTTTGCCGATATCCAACCGGTGTACCTGACCCCGGCCGATGGCCGCGCGGCGCTGGAAACCGCCAAGGTCGATGCCTGGGTCACCTGGGAACCCTTTGTCGCCAGCGCCCAGCGCCAGCAGGGCGCGCGGGTGCTGCACGACGGCCAGGGGCTGGCCAGTTATCGCCGTTACTACCTGGCTTCCAACGACTACGCCAAGGCCCATCCCGAGGTGCTGAAGCAAGTGTTCGCCGAGCTGCAGAAGACCGGCACCTGGGTCAAGGCGCACCCGGCCGAGGCGGCAAAACTGCTGGGCCCGCTGTGGGGCAACCTGGATGTGCCGACGGTGGAACTGGCCAACAGCCGCCGCACCTACAAGGTAGAAGCGGTCAAGCCCGACGCCCTGGGCGAGCAGCAGAAAATCGCCGATGCCTTCTACCAGGAAAAGCTGTTGCCCAAGCCAGTGGATGCCCGGGCCGTGCAGTTGTGGAGCCCCAAATCCTTGTAGTGGGTCGTTAGGTCGCTTTCGCTTGTAGGAGCCGGCTTGCCGGCGAACAGGCCCCCCTTTTTCTTGTTCACCGCCGGTTACGCCATCCCGCGCCCGGCGTCAGGAGTTCCCGTGTCTGCCGTTCACCCCCAAGAGGCCTTTGCCGTCCCTGCCTCGTCCAGCCCGCCTGCGGTTAACGCCGACGTGGTGCTGGAATTGCGCCACCTGACCAAGCACTACGCCCGCCGCCGTGGCCAGTCCGCTCCGCCTGCGGTTGAGCAGGTCAGCCTCAAGGTGCGCCGTGGCGAAGTGCTGTGCCTGATGGGCACCTCCGGCAGCGGCAAGTCCACCTTGCTGCGCCATATCAACCGGTTGATCGAGCCCAGCAGCGGCGAGGTGCTGATCGACGGTTCGGCCATCAGCCAGCTTTCGGCCAGGGAACTGCGCACCCTGCGTTCGCGGCGCATCGGCATGGTGTTCCAGCACTTCGGCCTGCTGCCCCATCGCAGCGTGCGCGACAACGTCGCCTTGCCCCTGGAACTGCGCGGCGAGCCTGAGGCCCTGCGCCATGCCGCAGCCGACGTGCAACTGCAGGCCATGGGCCTGGAAGGCTGGGGCGAGCACTATCCCCATGAGCTGTCCGGCGGCATGCAGCAGCGGGTCGGCCTGGCCCGGGCCCTGGTCAGCGAGCCGGACATCCTGCTGATGGACGAACCCTTCAGCGCCCTGGACCCGACCATCCGCCGCGACCTGCAAAGCCACTTTCTGCAGGTGGTGCGCGAGCGCGGTATCACCACCTTGCTGGTGACCCACGACCCGGCGGAAGCCCTGCGCCTGGCGGACCGCATCGCCGTGCTGCGCCACGGCCAGCTGATTCAGGTCGGCACGCCCGAGGAATTGCTGAAGCAGCCGGCGGATGCCGAAGTGGCGGACTTCTTCCAGGAACACGGCGCCCGCAGCGCCACGCCGGTGGCGACGATTGCCCCGCGCAAGAGCGCGACGACCCCGGCGCCGGTCAGCCCCGGACTGTCCTTTGCCCAGGCCCTGCTGCTGGGGCCCGCCGCCCTGGCCGCCAGCGGTCGCGGTGGCCTGTACTGGCTGGGCTTCGCCCTGGAACTGGGGGCGGCCGCAGCCTTGGGGCAAGGGCTGGCCACGGCCAGTTTCGCCTGGGCCGCCCTGGCGCTCATCGGCTTGCTGCTCAGCCGCCTGTTGAGCCTGGCCCTGGCCCGCCGCCCCAGCCGCCTGGGGCGTTCGGACTGGCGTCTGCCGTGGCTGGTGTTGCTGCTGTCCCAGGCCCTGGTGCTGTGGCGGGTGTTGGCCACCGATGCCTCTGGCCCCTGGCTGCAATTTCCCGCCGACCGGCAAGTGCTGCTGGGCACCGCCGCGGCCATCGATCAACTGATTGCCTGGTCCCAGGTGACGTTCGAAAGCACCTTCGTCGGCGTGATAGTCGCCGTGCGCACGGTGATCGAAAGCATCGAAAGCCTGCTGGGCTGGTTGCCCTGGCCGGTGCCGGCCCTGGCCCTGGTGCTGCTGGCCTGGCGCAGCGCCGGCGCCGCCCTGGCCCTGACCAGTGCCGCGGCCTTGCTCTACATCGGCCTGTTCGGTTTCTGGGAACGGACCATCGCCACCCTGGCCCTGGTGGGCTCCTCGGTGCTGATCTCGCTGTTGATCGGCGTACCCGCCGGCATCCTCCTGGCCAAGCGCGCCCTGGCCCGGCGCCTGATCACTCCGCTCCTGGACGTGATGCAGACCTTGCCCACCTTCGTGTACCTGATCCCGGCGGTGGCGTTCTTCTCGGTGGGCAAGACCCCGGCGGTGATCGCCACGGTGATCTTCGCCCTGGCGCCGATGATCCGCCTCACCGCCCTGGGGATTCAGGAAGTGCCCAAGACCGCCGTCGAAGCGGCCCTGGCCCACGGCGCCACGCCGTGGCAGATCCTGACCAAGGTCGAACTGCCCCTGGCTGCGGGCTCCTTGCTGCTGGGGATCAACCAGACCCTGGTGATGAGCCTGTCGATGGTGGTAGTGGCGGCGCTGATCGGCGCCGGTGGCCTGGGCTACGACGTGATGACCGCGCTGCGCAACATCAAGGGCGGTGAGGGTATGTTGGCCGGCGCCGCGATCGTGTTCTGCGCGCTGATTCCCGACCGCATCATTCAAGCGACCCTGCGCCAGCGGGATCGCACATTGCATCAATCATGAGGTGTCCCTTGAACAAGTCGTTTACCCGTACCCTTGGCGCTGCCGCGCTGCTGTTGGGGTTGTCCCTGCCGGTGCTGGCCAAGGACAAGATCGTCATTGGCGAGCAGAACTGGACCGGCGCCATCGCCATCCAGAACATCCTTGGCGAAGTGATCAAGAGCCGCCTCGACGGCGAGGTTTCCTACCTCGCCGGTGACGTGCCGGTGCTGTTCGCTGCCGCCGCCAAGGGCGATGGCTCGGTGGACGTGCTGACCGATATCTGGCTGCCCAACCAGTCCGCCGCCTGGGCCAAATACGTCACCGGCGGCACCCGCTCCCTGGTGCCCAACAAGCAGCCGTACCTGGGGGTGCAGGGCTTCTACATCCCCGGCTACCTGCAAGACAAATACGGCGTGAAGTCGGTCTACGACCTGCAAAAGCCCGAGGTGGCGAAACTCTTCGAACCCCTGGGCGGCGGCAAGGCGCAACTGCTGGTGGGCCCGGCGGGTTGGGAATCGACCTACATCGGCGAGATCAAGGCCAAGGATTTCGGCTTTGCCGAAAAATTCGAATCGGTGTCCACCGAAGCCTCGGTGACCTACGCCAAGCTCGCCGCGGCCTACAAGGCCCAACGCGGCGTGGTGTTCTACGCCTACACCCCGGACTGGATCTTCTCCGCCTTCGACCTGCGCCGCCTGGATGAACCGGCGTTCGACGGCTACGCCCAGGACAACAAGAAGGGCGACCCGCTGTACAAGGCCGACGGCTGCTGGAAATTCATCAGCCCCACGGTGGATGCCGACTGGCTGAGCAAGAGCAAGATCACTTGCGCCTACCCGGATGCCCGGGTGTATGTCCTGGCGTCCACCGCCCTGCAAAAACGCACACCGCGAATTGCCGCGTTCCTGGAGAACTTCAGCATCGAACCTCAGGCCCTGAACGACCTGATTCTCAAGATCGAAAAGGAACAGCAACCGGCGGCGCAGGCGGCCAAGGAATGGGTCGCGGCCCATCCGCAGATCGTTGATGGCTGGCTGGGTGCCAGCGGCGAGAAAGTGGGAGTGGCGCAATGAGTGGGGCGCCGGTGAACAGCCTCGAACAGGCGACCTTCGGCGCCGGGTGTTTCTGGGGGGCGGAAGCCGCGTTCCGGGCGCTGCCGGGGGTCGTGGACAGCCGCGTCGGCTACGCCGTGGAAGCGGCGGACGAAGCCTTGCAGATTGAAGTGGTGCAGGTGGATTTCGACCCGCAGGTGCTGGCGTATACCCGCCTGATTGAACACTTCTGGGATCTGCATGATCCGACCTCGGTGGATCGCCAGGGCGAGCATGGCGGTGTGAAATATCGCTCGGCGATCTTCCACACCAACGCCGCGCAAGCCGAACAGGCGAGGGCGGCCAAGACCGCCCTGCAAGACTCCGGACGCCTCAACAAACCCGTGGCCACGGTGATCGTGCCCCTGGGTCGCTTCGACCTGGCGGATGAAGCGCACCAGCGTTACCTGGAGAAGAACGGCCTGAGCAGTTGCCATATCTGATCGTTTGCAGGTACGCAGGCTTTTGTAGGGGCTGGCCAGGTCGCTCAAGGGGGCTTCGGTGTCGAGGTAGAACACCGGGTGTTCGGTGTGGTGGGTGTGGTTGGGTTTTGATAGGGGACATATCCGTTGCTGCGGGTGTGGCCACTTATGGTTTCGCCCTTACGGCGAGTCCCTTTTTACAAACGCCTAAAAAGGAACCAAAAACGCTTGCCCCTCCATGGGCCCCTCGCTAAGGCTCGGGGTTCCCTCACTTCGGCATTGCTCCGGGGGCCGCCGCCAACCGGCCATCCCTGGCCGGGTGGCGGCTAGCTCGGCATCCCTGCCGAGCTGCCCCCTACGCAACGCCTACGCTCGGCCGGCTGGGAAGGGGCCTGAAGATCAAGATCAAGATCAAAAGCAAAAGCCAAGCGCGTTTTACGCGCTTTTCGTAGGAGCCGGCTTGCCGGCGAAGAGGCCCGTGAGTCATGCAGCGTCTGGGCGGACGCCTTCGCTGGCAAGCCAGCTCCTACACGGGGGGCGCTACACGCCGCTCCAGCTCCAGCTCCAGCTCCAGGCCGGCCGGCAGGCCGCCGTCGCGCTCTTGATTTTGATCTTGATCTGAACGCCCCGTTAACCACGATGGCCGAACGCAGGCATTGAGCCGTGGGTAACCCGGCAGGGATGCCGGGTTAGCCGCCCCAGGCCATGGATGGCCTGTGGCGGCGGCCCACGGATCAATGCCGGAGTGAGGGCATGCCGAGCCTAGGCGAGGCACCGAGTGGAGGGGCAGAGCGTTTTGCTTACTTTTGCGCTTTTCAAAAGTGAGCCGCTGTAAGAGCGGAACCAATATCCGCCACACCCGCAGCAACGGATATGTACACCCTCCTCAAAAACTCACCCGTTCCACCCCCCACCCAACGCCACCACCAACCCTACACTGGCCTGCAGCTCCCTTGTCTGCACCGCCTGCAACCCCCGTTGCGCCTGCAAGGCTGCGGTCTGCGCCGTCACCACATCCAGGTAGCTCACTGCTCCGGCCTGATAGCTGTTCATCGCCAAGGTCTGGGTGTGCTGGGCAGCATTCACCGCCGCCTGTTGGTCCAGCGCTTCCTGGCGCAAATCCCGCAGTTGCCCCAGGTTATCCTCCACCTCGCGCACCGCCCGCAGCACTTGCCCACGGTAATGGGCGGCAGCCTCTTCGAACTCGGCGTGGGCCTGGCGCTCATTGGCGCTCAGCCGCCCGCCGTCAAAAATCGGCAGGTTCACCAACGGCCCCAGGGCCCAATAACGATTGCCCGCGGCCAACAGATTGCCCACGCCCTGGGTCTGGCCACCGAGCATGCCGGTCAGGCTGAAATCCGGGTACCAGGCGGCGCGGGCGATGCCGATGCCGGCATTGGCGGCGTACACACGGCGTTCGGCGGCGGCAATGTCCGGCCTTCGTTGCAGCAGGGTGCTGGGCAGTTGCCGGGGAATGCTCGGCAGGCTCAAGAGTTGCGCAGAGGGCGTCAGGTGGAATTGGCTGGCCGGCTCGCCCACCAGTTCGCCGATGGCGTGTTCGGTGAGGTTGCGTTGGGCGCGCACTTCGTCCAGTTCGGCTTCGGCGCTGGCCAGTTGGCTCTGGGCCCGGGTCAGGTCCAGTTCCGAGGCGATCTGCCCCTGGTAGCGGTCGCGGGTCAGTTGCAGGGCCTGGGCGTAATCCTCCAGGGAGTGGCTGAGGATGCGGCTCTGGGCGTCCAGGCCATTGAGTTGCACATACAGGCTCGCCAGCTGTTTTTGCAGGCTCAGGCGCGCGGCTGCCAAGTCGTCGCCGGAGGCTTGGGCCTGGGCATCTCCGGCAGCCGCTTGATTGCGAATCCGCCCCCAGAGGTCGAGGTCCAAGCCCAGGGCAAAACCGGCGGTGTTGCTGTTGTATACCGAAGGCTGGGTGCTGCCGCGCAGCGGGCGGCTGTCCGACTGACGCTGGCGCAGCGGTTGGGCGCTGGCGCTGATCTGCGGGAACAGCCCGGCATGCAGTTGGCTGGCGTAGGCCTGGGCAGCGTCGTAGTGGGCCAGGGCCGCCGCCAGATCCGGGTTGGCTCGGAGCAGGCGTTGTTGCAGGTCATCCAACTGTGGGTCCTGGTACAGCCGCCACCATTGTTCGGCGAGCACCTGGGGCGCGGCGGCCGGGTGCCAGGGGCCGTCGGCGCTCTGTTCGCGATAGTGCGCGGGCAGGTCGATAGGCGGCACCTGGTAGTGGGGCGCCAGGGAGCAGCCGTGCAGGGCCAGCAACAGCAGGGCGGCGAGGGGCTTAAGCCTTGGGCGCATGTTCGCCTCCCGCGTCCGCCAGTTGCACCAGGTCACCTTCGCGCAGGGCGTCCGGCGGGTTGTCGATGACCTGGTCGGTCGCTTGCAGGCCCTGGTCGATCACCAGCCGCTCGCCCAGGTCCAGGCCGATATGAATGCTGCGCAGGTGCACGTGGCGGGAACCGTCGATCACCGCCACCTGGGTGCCCTGGGCGCGGAAGATCAGGGCGCTGGCGGGGATGCTCACACCGTGGGTGTCGGCAGGGATGGCCAGTGTGGCTTCGGCATAGTCGCCGGGCATCAGCGCGCCGTCCGGGTTGGCGGCGACGAACTGTGCCAGCAGGGTGCCGGAGCGTGGGTCGATGGCGGTGGAGTCGCCCAGCAGTTGCGCGCTGAAGTGCTGGCCAGGGTGCTCGGGCACGGTCAGCTGCGCTTGCAGACCAGGGTGGATCACGCTGGCGTAGTTCTGCGGAATCGGCACGTAGAGCCGCAGTTTGTGGGTGTCCGCCAGGTCGAACAGCTCCGGGTCGCTGTCGTTGTCGGCCTTGATCAACTGGCCGATATCGGTGTGGCGGGTGGTGATGGTGCCGGCGAACGGCGCACGAATGGTCTTGTAGTCCTCCAGCGCCGAGAGCCGCGCATAGTCGGCGGCGGCCGCCTCGGCATTGGCTTTGGCGGCGGCTGCGTTGGAGGTCTTTTCATCGGCTTCCTGGCGCGATACCGAGTGGCTGGCCAAGAGGTTCTGCCAGCGCTCGGCGGTGGTCTGGGCCAGCCGGGCATTGGCTTGCTGCTGGGTCATCCGCGCCCGGGCCTGGGCCACTTGCTGGTCCAGGTCGGGGCTGTCGATATGGGCCAGTACCTGCCCGGCGGCCACGTGGGTGCCTATGTCCTGGGTCCAGTCCTTGAGGTAGCCGCTGACCCGGGCATGGATCGGCGCCTTGCTCCAGGCTTCCAGGTGCGCCGGCAGGCGCAGGGTGTCGCCCAGCACGTTGTGCTGCGGCTGGAACACCAGCACTTGCGGCACGGCGGCGGATTCGGTCCAGGCAACGACGGCCCGTTCATGCCGGGTGCGCGCGGCCAGGCCGCTGGCCACCAGCAGGGCAGCCAGGCTCAGGCCGCCGATGCCCAGCAGCATCAGGCGTTTGCGCGAAGGGGTGTGATCAGGCGACATGGGTGTTTTCTCCAGCAACAGCGGATTGGGGACGGCGGCCGTGGACCAGGCTGAAGACCACGGGGACAAAGATCAGGGTGGCCACGGTGGCGAGGATCAGCCCGCCGATTACCGCGCGGCCCAGTGGGGCGTTCTGTTCCTCGGACAGGGCCAGGGGCAGCATGCCGATGATCATCGCCAGGGCGGTCATGCACACCGGGCGAAAGCGCGTGTAGCCGGCTTCCAGCGCGGCCTTGAGGGCATCGCCGTGTTCCGCCAGGCGCTCGCGGCAAAAACTCACCACCAGGATCGAGTTGGCGGTGGCCACCCCCATGCACAGGATGGCCCCGGTCAGCGCCGGCACCGACAGCGAGGTGCCACTCAAGAACAGCATCCACACGATCCCGGCCAGGGCTGCCGGCAGCGCGGTGATGATCACGAACGGATCGACCCAGGACTGGAAGTTGACCACGATCAGCAGGTAGATCAGCACCACCGCTCCCAGCAGGCCCAGGCTCAGGCCGCTGAAGGCTTCGTGCAGGGCGTCGATCTGCCCGTGCAGGCTGACCGTGGCGCCCTTGGGTCGCAGGGCCGCAGCGTCGTCCAGAACCTTTTGCATGTCGTGGGCCACGGCGCCCAGGTCGCGGCCCTGCACGTTGGCGTACAGGTCCAGTGTGGGCTGGATGTTGTAGTGGCTGACCACCGCCGGGCTCTCGACCCGGGAGATGTCCGCCAGGCCGCCGAGGATCTGCGACTGGCCGTTGCTGCCGGTGACCGGCAGCGCCTCCAGGGCCGGCAGGCTGTCCAGGCGGTATTGCGGGGTGGCGGCGACGATGGAATAGGACACGCCGTTCTTCGGGTTGAGCCAGAAGGTCGGCGCCACCTGGGAGCTGCCGGCCAGCGACGCCACCATGCTGTTGGTCACGTCGCGCTCGGTGATGCCCAGGCCATTGGCCCGCAGGCGATCGACCTTGACCTGCAAGGACGGGTAGCCGGTGGACTGCTGGATCCGCAGGTCGGCAATGCCCGGCACATGTTGCAGGCGCCGTTGCAGTTCCAGGGCGTAGGCGCGGTTGGCCGCGGCGTCGGGCCCTGAGATTTTCACGTCCAGGGGGGCCGGGGCGCCGAAGTTGAGGATCTGGCTGCTGATGTCTGCCGGCAGGAAGGCGAACTGGCTGCCGGGGAAGCTTTCCGGCAAGGTTTCACGCAGCTGTTTTACATAGTCGGCGCTGGGGGCGTGGCCGGGTTTGAGGGTGACCTGGATATCACCGTCCTGGGGGCCGATGGTGCCGCTGTTGCTGTAGGCCATGTCGATGCCGCTCAAGGGGATGCCGATGTTGTCGATGATGCTGTCCAGTTGCTCGGCCGGAATCACTTCGCGAATCCGCGCTTCGATGCGGTCGAAGGCCGCCGCGCTTTCCTCGATCCGCGTGCCCAGGGGCAGCCGCACGTGCAGGGCCAGGGCCCCGGCGTCGGTGGCGGGGAAGAAGTCCTGGCCCAGGCTCGGCAGCAGGGCGAAGGAGGCCAGCACGCAGGCAAGAAAGCCGAGGATGAAGGTCTTGCGCCGGCCCAGGGCCAGGTGCAGCAGGCCGTGGTAGGTGTCGCGCACGCTGGAGAAACGCGCCTCGAAACCCTGTTGAAAGGCCAATAGCCCGCGCACCAGGGCATTGCGCGGCTTGGCATGCTGTTCGCCTTCGTGATGGTTGATGAAGGCATCTTCCGGGTGATGCCCCGGACCTGCTTCCGGCGTATGGGGCTTGAGCAGGTACATGGCCAGTGTGGGCACCAGGGTCCGCGAGAGGATGAACGAGCTGGCCATGGCGAAGATCACCGCCAGGGCCATGGGCCGGAACAGGTAGCCGGCGATGCCCTGCAACAGGAACATCGGCACGAAGACGATGCAGATGCACAGCAGCGAGACGAAGGCCGGGCCGACGATCTGCTTGGCGCCGTCAAGGATCGCCACCTTCACCGCCTTGCCCTGTTCCAGGTGCCAGTTGATGTTCTCGATGGTCACGGTGGCGTCGTCCACCAGGATCCCCACCGCCAGGGCCAGGCCGCCCAGGGTCATGACGTTGAGGGTCTGGCCGCTGAGCGCCAGCAGGGCAATGGCCGAGAGCACCGCCAGGGGAATCGAGGCGGCGATGATCAGTGTGGAGCGCCAGCTGCCGAGGAACAGCAGGATCATCGCGCTGGTCAGCAGGGCGGCGATGATGCCTTCCTGGGCCACGCTGCCCACCGACTGCTTGACGAACACCGAGGCGTCCCCCAGCAGTGAGGTCTTCAGCGCTGGCGGCAGGGTCTCATTGATGCGCGGCAGCATCTGGCGGATGCCGTCGACGATCGACAGGGTGGAGATATTGCCGTTCTTCAGGGCCGGCATCAGCACCGCGCGGCGTCCGTCGACCCGCACGATGTTGGTCTGCGGCGGCGAGCCGTCGCGCACGTGGGCCACCTGGCCGATGGTGATCAGCGCGCCGTCCACGGTCTTGATCGGCAGGTCGTTGAGCTCCTCGATGGCGGTCGGGCTGTTGTTCAGCAGCACCGTGTATTCATCGCTGCCCAGCTTGGCGGTGCCCACCGGGATGATCTGGTTCTGCGCCGCCAGGGCATTGCCCACGTCCTGGGCCGACAGGCCCTTGGCGGCCAGGGCTTGCGGGTCCAGGTCGAGGGTGATCTGGCGCTGCTTGCCGCCCATGGGGGTGGGCATGGCCAGGCCGGGCAGGGAGCTCAGGGGCAGGCGGATGTTGTTCTGCACCAGGTCGCGGATCTTCGCCTCCGACAGGGTCGGGCTGGAAAACGCCATCTGCAGGATCGGCACCGTCGAGGCGCTGTAGTTGAGGATCAGCGGCGGGGTGATGCCCGGCGGCATCTGCTTGAGCACGGTTTGTGACACCGCGGTCACCTGGGCGTTGGCCGTGCGGATATCGACCCCGGGCTGGAAGAAGATCTTGACGATGCCCATGCCCGGCAGCGACTGCGACTCGATGTGCTCGATGTCGTTGACCGTGGTGCTCAGGGAGCGCTCGTAGGTGTAGATCACCCGCCCGGCCATGGCGTCCGGCGACAGGCCGTTGTACTGCCAGACCACCGCCACCACCGGGATGCCGATATCCGGGAACACGTCGGTGGGGGTACGCAGGGCCGCCAGGGGCCCGATGATGCAGATGAATATCGCCAGCACGATGAACGTGTAGGGCTTGAGCAGTGCGGTCTTGACCAGCCCGAGCATGCCGAAAACCTCCGAGGGAGTGGGGTTGCAAACCTCGGCAGCCTGCAGCGACCCACCTAACACGCGGCTTTCAGCCAGGTGAAGGAAGTTTTAGGTAAGGCCTGTATTTCCTTTCATGTGGATTCATTTGTTCTCGCACCGGGGCCTCGACAAGCTTGGTGGCCATCGGCGCAGGGGATTTTTCCGGGCTTGCGCCGCACTCATTACTGTCATTTGCGAGGTTTCGTCCATGTCCCTCAAACCCTTGTTGCTGCTGCCGGGCCTGGGCCTGGTGTGCCTGCTTTCGGCCTGTGCCGGGCCGCTGCCCAAGGCCGATCCGCAGCAGGCCTGGATCGATCTTGCTCCGGAGTCGCCGAACGACTTGCTGGCCGACAGCGTCGATGGCAAGCGCCTGAACGATGGCCGCTACTTCCAGGTCAGCCCCGGCCAGCACCGCTTGCAGATGGCTTTGCTGCAAGGGGCCAACGGCAACTCGGCGCAACCCGACTGCCTGGGGCGCCTGGACTATGCCGGGTTCCAGGCGGGGGGCCATTACCGACTGGTGGAGTCCAGCCAGGGCCAGGACGTCAGCGCCGAGCTGCTGGACGCCCAGGGCCGGCAGGTGGCCCAGAGCCGGCCGTTCAGTTGCCTGTAGGGCTTCTTTTTTCCATTGCCAAGGTAGATTTTCATGACACTCAAACCGCTGCTGCTGATACCCGTCCTGGGCCTCGCGTGCCTGCTCGGCGCTTGCGCCGGGCCCGTGCCCCGGCCTGATCCCAGCGAGGCCTGGATCGGCCTGCAGGAAGAGGCGCCCAACGACCTGATGGCCGAACGGGTGGACGGGCAGAAGACCGACGATGGTCGCTATTTCCAGGTCAAGCCCGGTGCTCACCGCCTGGACGTGACCCTGTTTGAAGAGAACGTCGGCGACTCCAACCAGCAAGACTGCGACGGCCACATCAGCTACGGCGGCTTCAAGGCCGGGGAGCATTACACACTGGTGGAGTCGAGCCTGGGGAACGAGGTGTCGGCGCGCCTGTATGACGCCAAGGGCAAGCAGGTAGCCAGTACCCACGACTTCAATTGCATGCCCGGCTGACGGGGTTGTTTACCGCGCTCAAACAAGGACATTTCGCTCACCACAAAGAGACGGGCCTGACTTCAGGCTCATGGCGAGCCACGGGATGATAGGGGCCTGTCTCCCAGCAAGCGGGCGTGCGTCATGAAGCAAGAGGCTGAAGCGGCGATCTCTTCCACCGAAGTGGCATTTGGCGAAGTGGCGCAAATGATCACCGCCGCGCGGCAGCGGGCAGTGCGCGCGGTGAATACTGAACTGGTGGAGCTGTATTGGCAGGTCGGTGCCTATATCAGCCGCAAGATCGAGGCGGCGGAGTGGGGTGATGGCGTGGTCCGGCAATTGGCTGATTACCTGGCGCGGCAGCAGCCGGGCCTGCGGGGTTTTACCCGACGTAACCTGTTCCGCATGCGGCAATTCTATGAGGTCTATCGAGGGGAAGAGAAAGTGTCAGCAGTGCTGACACAATTACCCTGGACCCAGAACCTGATCATTCTTGCGCAAGGCAAGTGCGCGCAAGAGCGCGAGTTTTATCTGCGCATGGCCATTCAGGAGCAGTGGTCAACCCGAGAGTTGGAACGGCAGATCAAATCCGCGCTGTTCGAACGCACGCTGACCCGCCCGGCCAATGCCTCGGCAACCTTGAAGCAGGCCCGTCCCGAGGCCCTGAAGGTCTTCAAGGATGCCTACATGGTGGAGTTTCTCGGCCTGGCCCAGGGGCATGATGAAGCCGACCTGCACCAGGGGCTGGTGCGCCAACTCAAGGATTTCCTGATCGAGATGGGGCGCGACTTCTGCTTTGTCGCTTCAGGCTATCCGCTGCAGGTCGGCGGGCGCGATTTCGCCCTGGACCTGCTGCTGTTCCATCGCGGGTTGAATTGCCTGGTGGCCGTTGAACTCAAGGTCGGGCGCTTCGAGCCGGAGTACCTGGGCAAGCTGGACTTCTACCTGGAGGCCCTGGATCGCCAGGTGCGCAAGCCCCACGAGAACCCTGCCCTGGGCGTGTTGCTCTGTGCCAGCAAGGAGGACGAGGTGGTGGAATATGCCCTCAACCGTTCCCTGTCACCGGCGCTGATCGCCGAGTACCGGACCCAACTGCCGGACAAGCAACTGCTGCAGGCCAAGTTGCAGGAGTTCTATGCCCTGGACACCCAGGCGCGGTGAGTCGGGTGGCCATGGTGTCGGGGGCGCTGCACTGCCTTGGTGAGTCGAATGCCCAGCCTGGCGCCGACCTCTGGCTCATTCCGACTCGCTGCCGAACCAGTCGGCCAGGCGTGCGCTGGCTTGCTCCTTGACCTCGGCGTTGATATGCGCAGCCACGGCCAGCACTGAACTGGTCAGCAGTCCAAGGTCATCCACGTACCCGGCCCCGGGGATCAGGTCCGGGATGATGTCCACTGGCAGTATGAAGTAACCCAGGGCGGCGTAAATGGTGGTCTTGGCCCAGATCGGGGTTTGCGGCCGTTGCGCGGCGTAGTAGAGCCATAGGGCTTTCTGGATCAAGGCCCGGCCGATGCGCGAGGCGTAGCGGCCGATCTTGCGCCAGAAACAGAGTTCAAGGGACTGGGCGGTGGACATGGCGCACTCCTGGGGGACATGGGTCCAGGTCATGGTCGCCACCCGAGCGCTGGACCGGCAGAGGCCAATATTTCCCCGGTCGTTCTCAGCGTAGGAGCCGGCTTGCCGGCGAAAGGGCCGGACCAGGCGCCGTGAATCTTGCGTCAGGACAGGGGCGCCTGTGAGTACGCCTTCGCTGGCAAGCCAGCTCCTACGGGGGGGCGTACACGGTGCTGCAGGAGCCGGCTGGCGAAGGGGTCAAGGGGCAATCAGCCCCAGGGCGCCGCCGGCCAGCAGCAGGGCAGCGAGGATCCCGGTGATGGCGAACAGCTGTTGCAACCGCGGGCCGGCCAGGTGGCTGGCTACCTGGCGTCCCAGCACCAGCCCCAGGACCGCCCCCAGGGCAAAGGGCGCGCCCACCGCCCAGTGCATGATCCCGCTGAGGCTGGCGGTGACCACGCTGCCCAGGGAGACCAGGGCGATCACCGCCAGTGAGGTGGCGACGATGCTCTTGCTGTCCAGGTTGGTGTAGCGGCTCAGGGCCGGGATGATGACGAAGCCGCCACCCACCCCCAGCAGCCCGGAAAGCAGCCCCGAGAGCATCCCGGTGAAGGTCAGCGCCCGGGCGCAGGGCAGGGTCCAGCGCAGGCGGCCCTGGGCCGGGTTGAGCACGCAGGGCATGAAGGCCGGGCGCGGCGCCGGCTTGCCCTGTTTCAGTTCCAGGCTGGCCTTGCGCAGGATGCGCCCGCAGGCGTACAGCAGCACCAGGGAGAACAGCAGCGCCAGCGGCAGGTTGGGCAGGCGGTGGGCCAGCCACAGGCCCAGCGGCGCCATGAGGATGCCGATGCCGGCCACGAACCCCGCCGCGCGGTAGCGCACGATGCCCTGGCGCAAGCCCAGCACCGCGCCGACGCTGGCTGCCAGGCCCACCGCCAGCAGGCCGATGGGCGCGGCCTCGACCATGCTCAGGCCCAGGCCGAAGACCAGGAGCGGCACGGCGAGGATGCCGCCACCGGCCCCGGTCAGGGCCAGGATCGCACCAATGATCGCCCCCAGCCCGGCGCCCAGAAGACTGTGTTCGCTCATGCTTTCGGGGCGTCCGTGGCCAGGGTCGGATGGGCCAGCCATTCGTGGCCCTTGAGCATGCCGCGCCAGTACAGCGGTGGCAGGATCCGTTCCTTCAGCCACCAGGCGCGACGGGTTGGCTGGCGCCCGTCCAGCAGCCAGCGCGGGAAACTCGGTGCCAGCTTGCCGCCATAGGTGAATTCGGCGAGGACGATCTTGCCCCGTTCCACGGTCAGCGGGCAGGAACCGTAGCCGTCGTATTCGGCCAGGCGGGTCAGGCGCTTGAGGGCCACCAGCACATTGTTGGCCACCACCGGTGCCTGTTTGCGCGCCGCGGCGGCGGTCTTGGCATTGCTGGTATTGGTGGCGTCCCCCAGGCCGTGGATGTTCACGTAGCGCTTGTGGCGCAGGCTGCCCGGGTCGACGTCGATCCAGCCGGCGGCGTCCGCCAGGGGGCTCTGGCGGATGAAGTCCGGGGCGCACTGGGGAGGCACCACGTGCAGCATATCGAAGGCCCGTTCCAATGTTTCCTGGCGGCCATCGGCCAGGGTGCGGACAAAGGTCGCGCGTTTGGCCGGGCCGTTCACCGCCACCAGGTTATGGCCGAAATCCAGTTCGATGGCGTATTTCTTCACGTATTCCATCAGCGCCGGCACGTAGTCGGCGACGCCGAACAGCACACCGCCGGCATTCAGGAAGCGCGGCTTGATCTGCCCCAGGCGGCCGTGGCGCAGCCAGTGGTCGCAGGACAGGTACATGGCCTTTTGTGGCGCTCCGGCGCACTTGATCGGCATCGGCGGCTGGCTGAACAGCGCCTCGCCCTGCTGCAGTTGCTGCACCAGTTGCCAGGTGTAGGGCGCCAGGTCGTAGCGGTAGTTGGAGGTCACGCCGTGGTTGCCCAGGGCCTGGGGCAGGCCGTCGATGGCGGCCCAGTCGAGCTTGAGCCCGGGGCAGACGATCAGTTGGTCATAGGCCAGCACCCGGCCGTCCTCCAGTACGAGGGCGTTGTGTTCCGGGTCGAAGCGGCTGACCGCGTCCTGGATCCACTTGACCCCCTGGGGCATCAGCTCGGCCATGGCGCGCTCGGTGGACTGGGCGCTGAATACTCCGGCGCCCACCAGGGTCCAGCCGGGTTGGTAATAGTGGTGCCGGGCAGGGTCGATGAGTGCCACGTCCAGGTGTGGATCGCGGGTCAAGAGGCTGGCAGCAACGGCGATGCCGGCGGCACCGCCACCGACGATCAGCACCTGGTGGCTGCCGTCGACAGTGGGCAGGGCCGGGTTGAAGGGGCGCATGGCAAGGTCTCCGTGTGGAGTAGGTAATAGTTATAGGGTGTTCAGGGGAATCTTCAGGTAGCTCACGCCGTTGTCCTCGGGCTCGGGGAAGTGCCCGCTGCGCATGTTGACCTGCACCGAAGGCAGGATCAGCACCGGCATGTCCAGGGTCGCGTCGCGGGCTTCGCGCATGGCCACGAAGCTGTCTTCGTCGACCCCCTGGTGAATGTGGATGTTGTTGGCGCGCTGCTCGGCGACGGTGGTCATGTACTGCAGCTCGCGGCCGTTGGGCAGGTAGTCGTGGCACATGAACAGCCGGGTGCTGGGGGGCAGGGCGAGGATCTTGCCGATCGAGCGGTACAGGGTCCGCGCGTCGGCCCCGGGGAAGTCGCAGCGGGCGGTGCCGTAGTCGGGCATGAACAGGGTGTCGCCGACAAAGGCCAGGGTTTCGTCGCCGACCTGTACCAGGTAGGTCATGCAGGCCGGGGTATGCCCCGGGGTGTGCATGGCCCGCGCGGTGAGGCCGCCGATGGCGAATTCGGCGCCGTCTTCGAGCAGCACGTCGAACTGGCTGCCGTCCCGGGCAAAGGCCGGGGCTTCGTTGAACAGCGCGCCGAAGGTCTTCTGCACCCGGGTGATCTGGTTGCCGATGGCCACCTGGGCCCCGAGCTGCGCCTTGAGGTAGGCGGCGGCCGACAGGTGGTCGGCATGCACATGGGTTTCCAGGATCCAGTCGACCCGGGCGTCCAGCTCTTTCACCCGGGCGATCAGGCGGTCGGCGGACTCGGTGTGGGTGCGGCCGGATTTCGGGTCGTAGTCCAGCACGCTGTCGATCAATGCGCAGTGGCGGCTGGCCAGGTCCATCACCAGGTAGCTGATGGTCCAGGTATGGCTGTCGAAAAAGGCTTCTACACGCAGCGTGTCGCTGATGATCATGGGGCACTCCAGGCAATGAAGGTGAGGGCAGTCTGCGCTGACGCTCGTTTCTTGAAGTGTCAATAAGCGTGCCAACCCGAAACGGCGTCGTTTGGCGCCTGTTCATTGGTTTAGACGCTTTTTCAACCCCTTGGTGATGTGTTGTCGCCAGGACTGTCATCCGGGCTTGGCAGTCATTTGGCAGTTGCTGGCAGAAAATGGCAGTGATGGCGCCCATGCTTTAAGCTGCCGCCTCTGCCCCGGAGTTGCCCATGTCCCTGATTGCCACCGACCTAGTCCCGCCACCGATGTCCGCCCTGGTGTCCTACCTCGAACACGACCCGCAGCCCACCATAGTGCTGGACACCGACTACAACATCATCGCCGCCAACACCGCCTACCAGCGTCAGTTCGGCGTGGCCGGCAAGCCCCACGTGGGCGCCAAGTGCTACCGGGTGTCCCACCAGTTCGCCGTGCCCTGCGACCAGGCCGGCGAGCATTGCCCGATGCGCAAGGCCCATGACAGCCGCGTACCGGAACGCATGCTGCACATCCACCACACGCCCCGGGGGCCGGAGCATGTGGACGTGGAGCTGCGGCCGATCATTGGCCAAGACGGCACGGTGGTGGCCTATGTCGAGCGCCTGAGTTCGGTGGCCGTGGCCTCGGTACAACCCCAGCAGAAGGGCCTGGTGGGGCGCTCGCCGGCCTTCAACGAAGCCTTGGGCGCCTTGCAGCGGGCGGCGCCGGCGCCGATCCCGGTATTGCTCCAGGGTGAATCCGGCACCGGCAAGGAGCTGTTCGCCCGTGCCCTGCACGACGGCAGCCCCCGGGCCAGCGGGCCGCTGGTGGTGGTGGACTGCACCGGGCTTACCGAAAGCCTGCTGGAAAGCGAATTGTTCGGTTATGAAAAGGGCGCCTTCACCGGTGCCCTGCAGCGCAAGATCGGCCTGGCCGAAGCCGCCCATGGCGGCACCCTGTTTCTCGACGAGATCGGCGAAGTGCCCCTGGCCATGCAGGTCAAACTGCTGCGCCTGATCGAGTCCGGCAGCTTTCGCCCGGTGGGCAGCCTGCGCACCGTGCACTCGGATTTCCGCCTGGTGGCGGCGACCCACAAGCCGCTCAAGGAAATGGTCGCCGCCGGCACCTTCCGCCAGGACCTGTACTACCGCATCAGCGCCTTCCCGATCCGCCTGCCTGCTTTGCGCGAACGCAGCGACGACCTGCCACTGCTGATCGACAGCCTGCTGCGCCGGCTTGACCCCGGGGTAGTGCCGCGGGTCGATCCCCAGGCCCTGGCCCAACTGAGCCTGTACACCTACCCGGGCAATATCCGCGAGCTGCGCAACATCCTCGAGCGGGCGCGGCTGTTCAGCGACGACGGGGTGATCCGCCTGGCGGACCTGCCGCCGGAGCTGCGCAGCACGCCGGCAGCAGCGCCGCCGGGCCGCCGCCGCGGCAACAAGGACCTGGAGCAACTGGCCCATGCCCTGGAGGTGTTCGAGGGTTCGCGCAGTGAGCTGGCCAGGGCCCTGGGCCTGAGCGAGCGGACCCTGTACCGGCGGCTCAAGGCCCTGGGTCTCTGAGTGCCGCAACTGATCAGGGGGCGGCGGTTTCGAGGAACTTGCTTTGCAGCCGCGAGCGAAACGCGGCATCGACCCCCAGCCCCTCGCGCAGGTAGTTCTCCACCGAGCCGTAGTCTTCGCGCATGGCCATGAACGCCGCTTGCAGGTAGCGCGCCTCGACGCCTAGCAAGGGCTGTAGCAGGGCAGGATCGGTACGGCCTTTTGACGCGAGCCGGACTTGTTCGGCGATCCGGCGGTTTTTTTCCCCGAGGAAGCGGTTGGACGCCAGATAGTCCTCCATCACCGTAGCTTCCGGCACCCCCAAGGCCAGCAACACCATGGCCGAAGCGAAGCCGGTGCGATCCTTGCCCGCGGTGCAGTGGTAGAGAACCGGGGTGCCCTGGTCATCGAGCAGGCCATGCAGCCAGGCTCGGAAGAGCGGGCTCTGCTCGCGGACGAATTGGATGTTGGCCCGAACCAGCACATCGTCCAGGTGCAGCTCGGCGGTGTCGCCACTGTTGATGCGCCGAGTCAGCTCGCGGATGTCGATGTTGCCGGCACTGATCGGCATCTCGATCCGCCGCTCCATCAGCGCCGGCGGCAGGCGGTCGGGGGCGTCGGCGATTTCCTCGCGGCTGCGCAGGTCCACCACACGCTGCAGTTGCAGACGTTGCAGCCTGCGTTGATCTTCGGCACTGAGTGTGTCCAGGGCTCCACCGCGATACAGCAGGCCCCACTTCACGCTACGTCCGTCGGCCGTGCGGTAGCCACCCAGGTCGCGCAGGTTGGGTGCGCTTGCCAGGTCCAGGGCGCGCAGCGCCTGGCGTTCGCTGGCGGGCAGTTCTTGCGGGGGCGCTGGCTGCTCGGCAGGGGCCGCATTGGCTGTGGCGATGGTGCACAGCAGGGCGGCCCCGAGGGCCAGGTCGAATCGGGTCATGTTGTGCTCTCCGTGAGTCTTCATTTGGCGCGCTTGCGCACGGCGGCGGGGGTGAAATCGCTGGCATCGTGGGCCAGGTCCGTCAGGCGGATCGGGCCGTGCTCATTGGTCAGGCGATCCACCAGATAGGCCCCGGACATCAGGTCGTGATACACCGATGGGCCCGCCTGATAGCTCTGGGTGTCATAGGCGTAGAAGGTGGTCTGCAGGTTGGTGCGCCAGAGGAGGTTGCGGGCGTCATAGCTGTCGGCCATGACCGCGCCCCAGGTGTCTTCGTCGATGTAGAAGCGGCGTTTGGCATACACATGACGGTTGCCGGGCTTGAGGCTGGCCTCCAGTACCCATACCCGGTGCAATTCGTAGCGCAGTGCTTCGGGGTTGGGGTGGCCAATGGTTTCGGTGAGCTTGGCCAGGGTGGTCGCGGGGTCGCTGATTGCATAGTTGTGATAGGGGATGAACAGCTCGCGCTTGCCGATGATCGTCCACTGGTAGCGGTCGGTGCCGCCATTGAACATGCGGCTGTCATCGTTGACCCGCAGGCCGCCGCTGGCGCCACTGGAAGGGTTGTCGTAGCCGACGTTGGGCGCGCGCCGCACCCGTCGGCTGCCCGGGTCGTATTGCCAGCTCTGCTGGGCGTTGGCCACCGGATCGACGAAGCCGTGGCCGAAGGTGATCTTGCCCAGCTCCCGGGCCGGTTCCAGGGTCCGGTACATGAAGTGGCTGTTGATGGCGTCGCGGTCGTCTTGCCGGGGGCTGTCCGGGTTGGTCCAGATATTGAGCGTCTGGTGATGCTGGACCTGACGTGCCTGCTTGCCGTTGGCCAGGGTGACGACCAGGCTGTAGACGCCTTCCTCGCCGGGCCCCCGCCCTTGTAGGGCGTGGTTCCAGATCAGTTCGTTGCCGTTTTTCGGGATCGGGAACGGCGACGCCCCCCAGGCCCCGGTGACGCCGTTGCCATCCTCGGTGAGTCGAGCGGTGCGCCCGTTTTCGCGAATTTGCTCTTCGATTTTCGCACTCGGGCGCATGTCGCGATGACTGGGATAGATGTCCATCCAGTAGCTGCGTGGATAGCGCTTGAACAGGGCGATCTGGCCGTCACTGAGGCGGTTCTGGTACTGCTCCAGGTTCTGCGCGGTAATCCTGAACAACGGGCGCTCTTTGGCGTACGGATCGGGGTACAGCGAGCCGCTGCCGGCGAACTGCACATGGGGCGGAGTGCCGCGCCACTGGCCGGACCAGCCAGGAATGCTGCCGTCGGCGTTACCGGCACGCTCCGCACCGACGGGCGTGAGATCTTGATCGAGGCGAGCCAGCTCGGCCTCGCTGAGCGCGGCCTGGGCCAGGGGGCACAGGCCAAGCAGGCCGGCGAGCACAAAGGCAGGGAATTGCGTTTGGCAGGACATGGAATGTTCTCCGGTTGTCTGGGCGAGGGTCAGAAGCTGTACTTGGCGTTCAGGGCGATGTGGTCGCGATCGCTCTGGTTGTTGTACCGGGGGCTGCCCAGGTAGGCGTTGTAGACGGCCTCCAGGGAGAGGTTCCCGAGGTACTCCAGGGTGCCGCCCAGGGACAGCCGATTCCTGCCCTGGTTGTAGCTGCCCAGAGAGGAGTTGCCGTTCACCCCCTGGTTGAAGGACAGCGGAATGGTCAGGTCCCAGCCGGGCATGATCTCGATGTAGCGCGAACTGGCGCGCATGGTGTAACCCCAGGCAGAACGGTCGTTCCAGAGCTTGTCACTGGGGTTGCGCTGGGGCAGGTAGGCACTGTCGTTGCTCAAGACGCGGTTGTAGCCGACCTCGCCATTGAGGGTGAAATTGTCGGAAAAGGGCGTCTGGCCGAAGCCGTGGGTCATCGACAGCAGTACCTGGCCGGTCCTGCCGCGGGCAGTGTGGCGGGCGCCGCCGAGGTCGATCGCCAGGGGCAGGCGATCCTGGATGCTGATCTCGCCGTTGATGTTGGTGTCGACCACGACCGTGGCGAAGCTTGCGCCATACAGTTCGATGCCTTCGAAGTAGCGCGCCTGGTAGCTGCCGCGGCGGCTTAGGTTGTCCACCACCGGTGTCTTGCTGTGATAGCGCAGGCGGTAGAGGCCGAACTCGGTGTTGTTCAGGCTCTGGGCGACATAGCGCAGGGCCAGGCCGAACTGCCCGCTGTCGCGGGGTTCGTCATCTTTCAAGCGGACCAGTTGACCGGTGGAGTTGCTGTAGCCGCCCCTGTCGAGGAGGTCGGTGGTGGAAAAGTAGCTGCCGACCGCGTTGAGTCGGCTCTTCTTCCACTCGTACTGGTAGTAGAACTGCAGGTCGAGCGCGTCGGTGAGGCTGTAGGAGGCGAACAGCTGGCCGGTCGGCAGGGTACGCTCCTTGATCTCGACCCCGGGCACGTTGGATTTGCTGGCATCAAACGGGCTCATGGTCGAGGCAATGCCGTTGCCGTTGTAGACGCTCTCGCCCCAGTAGACCACCTGGCGCCCGAGGCGCAGGTTGAAGGGCCTGTCAGCGACCTGCCAACTGCCATACAGGTAGTTGTCGAGCATTTCCACGGCACCGCCGTGAGCGTCGCGGGTGGGCCTGGAAAACTGGTCGGGGCGCGAGCATTGCCCGGCGGCATAGCAGTTCGAGGTGCCGGTGTGGTTGTCATTGCGGCGATGGTAGACATTGTCGTAGTAGGCGCTGGCGCGCACGAACAGGCCGAAGTCACGGCGAAAGTTGAAGTCGGCGTCGCTGACCAGGCCCAGGCGATGGGTGATTAGGCTGCCCCGGTCGAAAGCGTTGTTGCCGTCGTTGCCGTTGGCATTGTTGCGCCCGCCAAGGGCATGGGCCGGCTTTGCCGTGCGCCAGGCCAGGCCATAGGAGACGACGTTGCTGTTCTGCACTTTGAGGTCGTCGCCGATTTCGAAGACCAGGGCGGCCAGCGGGGAACTGAACAGGAGCAAGGAACCGGGAACTGCGAGCAAGGTGGAGAAAGCGTAAGGCGTTGTTGTTTTTTTCATTGCTGCCTCTGAATGTCTGTTTTTGCGTCGAGGTACCGTAGGGTTGTGGAGGGGGGGAAGGGACTATCGGAAATGCAGCGGGGGCTGGACATCGTCTATTCGGACTAGTCGCTTTGTTGCGGGCGCCGCACGTTCAGGCCGCCGGAAGGGCTGAACGTGCGGGGTTCTGGAGGGAGGAGGGGACGGAGCAGGCGCTGCCCCCGGACGGGATCTTGAGCCTCAGGCCGTGCGTTCGCCGGTGCGCGGAAGGTCGCAGGCCATCACCCACATGCCGATCTGTTCCAGGTCGGTGCTGAACGGCACCTCGTCGACCTGCCGCAGGCCGGCGCTTTCATAGAAGCGCCGGGCGCCGCTATTGCTCTTGAGCACGTCCAGCCACAGGCAGGGCTCACCGGCAGCGCTGGCCCGTTGCAGCACATGCTCCAGCAACCGGCGGCCATAGCCCTTGCCGGCCTCGGACTTGAGCAGGTAGATCTTCTGCAGTTCGGCCCCGCGCCGGGCTCCATCGGGCAGTGGCCGGTTCCAGTTGAGCTTGGCAAAACCGATGGGCTGCTGCTGCGGATCCAGGGCCAGCAGCCACAGGTGCAGGTGCTTGTCGGCCAGGGACTGTTCCAGGGGGGCGGGGGCGAAGTCCTGGGCCAGGAACTGCTGCATGCCTTCGGTGCTCCAGATCGCGGCGAAGTGCTCGCGGTAGGTGGCGCAGCCAATGGCCTGGAGGGTGTCGATATCGCGGCTGTCGGCTTCACGGATGGTGATCATGCGTCATTCCTCGAGGGGCGGCTGGCCGGTGTCGCCGGGCTGGCGGCTGGCCCGCAATCCGGACGGGGCAGCTTACTCCGTTGCCCAAAGGGGCTCCAGCGCTCGGGCCGGGGCACGATGGCGGCGCGCCGTGGTCGTAGTTGCAGCCCCCTTTTTTCCGGCGTGCGGGATGTTTGGCGCAGCGTCGGGTTCTTCCGGAGATGCCATGAGCCAGGCCGTACTTGCCACCGAAACCAACCGCCGCCAATTGCAGCAGATCATCTCCGGCCTGTCCGACGGGGTGATCCTGATCGAGACCGACAAGCCCCGTACCCTGCTCTGGGCCAATGAAGCGGCCCTGGCCATGCACGGCGTCAGCACGGTCGAGCAGTTGGGCGGCAATCTGCGCGAATACGCCCGGCGCTATGCCTTGCGCTACCGCAACAACCATCCACTGGGCCTGGACAGCTACCCCATCAACCGGGTGGCTGCCGGAGAGACCTTCAGCGACGTGGTGGTGGAGGTCCAGGCCGAGATCGATGGCGAACCCCGGCACTGGGTGCACCGGGTGCGCAGCATGATCCTCGAGGACCGCAATGGCGCGCCGGAGTCCCTGGTGCTGATCCTCAGTGACGCCACCGACTGGGCCAGCGCCGAGCAGCGCTTCGAGAAGACCTTCAACGCCAACCCGGCGCCGGCGGTGATCTGCCGCCTGGGGGATTTGCGCTACATCAAGGTCAACCAGGGCTTCCTGGAGATGACCGGCTATGCCCGGGACCAGGTGATCGGCCGTTCGGTGTACGAGCTGGACGTGCTGGAAGACGCCGAGCACAAGGAACTGGCCGTCGAACGCCTGGGGCAGGGCGCGACCATCCCGCAGATGCAGGCCGAGCTGCGCCTGCCCGAGGGCGGCAGCAAGCTGGTGATCGTCGCCGGCCAGCCGCTGGACATCAACGACGAGGACTGCATGCTGTTTTCCTTCATGGACCTGGAGCCGCGGCGCAAGGCCGAGATCGCCCTGCGCCAGAGCGAGGAGCGTTTCGCCAAGTCGTTCCGCCTGACCCCGGTGCCGACCCTGGTGTGCAGCGCCGAGCAGCAGATCGTCGATGTCAACGAAGCCTTTCTCGACACCTGCGGCTACAGCAGCGAAGAGCTGCTGGGCAAGACCGTGCAGGACATCGGTTTTATCGCCGAGCCCCAGGCCGCCGAGCAGTTGTTCGGCCGCTTGGAGAAAAGCGGCAACGTCATGGGCCTGGACCTCAAGGTGCGCAAGAAGGGCGCCGAGCAGGTGGACTGCGTGGCCTACGCCGATACCGTGCTGATCCAGGACAGCCCCTGCTACCTGCTGGTGCTGATGGACATCAGCGAGCGCAAGCGCTCGGAGCTGGAGCTGGTGGGCGCCATCGAGGAGGTGATGCGTGATGCCTCCTGGTTCAGCCAGACCCTGATCGAAAAACTCGCCAATGTGCGCAACACCCGCAGCGCGCAAGCCCCGGCGGTAACCTCTGCCGAGCTCACCACCCGCGAGCGCGAGGTCCTGGGGCTGATCTACCAGGGGCTGGCGGACAAGGAAATTGCCGCGCAACTGCAGTTGGCCCCCAACACCGTGCGCAATCACGTGGCCACCCTGTACTCCAAGCTCGATGTGCACAGCCGTGGCGAGGCCATTGTCTGGGCCCGGGAGCGCGGGCTGTTTGCCGGCAGTGCCGGCTGACCCGGTGCAAATGCACCAGTGCAACCAGTGCAAATGCGCCTTTTGCCCAGGGGCGGGCCTTTCTATCCTGTGATTCTGCGCAGGGCTCTGTATCGGGCCTCTGCCATTCATGAACCGCAGTAGAAGGAGCGCCAGCATGGCTAGCGAACAGATCAAGGGCACAGTGGGCAAGGTGGCCGGCAAGGCCGAGGCCGTGGTGGGTGAGTGGCTGGATGATGAGCAACTGCAAGCCCGCGGCATGGCCCGGGAAGCCGCCGGGCAATTGCAGGAAAAGTACGGCCAGGCCCTGGACCAGGGCGCTCGCTGGGTACGGGACAAACCGCTGTTGAGCGTGGCCCTGCTGGCCGGCGTCGGCCTGTTGGCGGGCCTGCTGCTGCGGCGCCGCTGAAATGCCGGCGGCCATCACCCTGGCGCAGTTGCGCGCTTGTATCGAGCAGCGCCTGGCGCCCCTGGCCTGCAGCTTCAGCAACGCCGGTGACGGCACCCTGACCCTGCGGGTGTTCGAGCCGGCCAGCGGCCGGGTCGACCTGGTGGTGACCGGGCTCAGCGCCCGGGCGCTGCAGAGCGAGGCCGATGTGCAGAAGATCATCGACGAACTGCTCTATGAGCTGGGCAGCAACTCCCTGGGCCAGCTCGATCTGGCGCCCTGATCCCGGCCTTGCACCGGGGCCGGTCGATGGCGACAGCCCACGGCCTGAACTATAAGCAAAGGGTCGACGGTCGGGTTCCCGGCCGTCATCTCCAGCCTTTTGCAGGTGCCCGGGCATGCCTTCAACCCTGTTGCCGCGCCGTATTTTCCTGATCACCTCGCTTTTCTGGATGGGCCCATGAACGCCCGGGCCCAGGGCTTGCCCCGGCGCCTGGAAAACATCGTGCTGGTGGCGGATCTGGCGGGCACTGCGGTGTTTGCCGTGGAGGGTGCGATCAGCGCCATGCGCGCCCAACTGGACCTGCTGGGGGTGATGGTGATCGCCTTTATCGTCGCCCTTGGCGGAGGGGTGACCCGTGACCTGCTGATTGGCGCCACGCCGCCCAAGGCCGTGGCCGACTGGCGGTACCCGGCGCTGGCGCTGCTGATGGGCGGGCTGGCCTTCGTGGCACGGGACTGGGTGCTGGGGTGGTCCGGGCCGCTGCTGATTCTGCTGGACGCCGCGGGGCTGGGGCTGTTTGCCGTGGCGGGCACGCAGAAGGCGCAGAACTTCGGCATCTCGCCCTTTGTCTCGATGCTCATGGGCACGGTGACCGGGGTGGGGGGCGGGGTGATTCGCGACATTGTCCTGGCCCGCATTCCCCTGGTGCTGCAGGTCGACCTGTATGCCAGCTCGGCCTTTGTCGGCGCGGCCAGCCTGGTCATCGCCCGGCGCCTGGGCGTGCCGCCTTTATGGTCGGCCTGGCTGGCGGGTACCGTCTGTTTCGCCCTGCGCATGCTCTCGGTGCGCTACGGCTGGCAACTGCCCAAGGCCTTGTAGCCGCTGATGCAGGCTGTGAACGGCTTGGGCGGCATTGCGACGCAGAAGACACCGGGAGCGTGAGAGCGCGGAAGGTTTGGCGCAAGATCGTCAAGCAAGGCCCTGCGTACCGAACGCGGCCCGGCCTTTCGCAGCTTCGCAGGCTCAGCAGCGGCTACAGGATCACAGGGTCACAGGCACCGGATCACAGGGGTGTGGAGGCCGGAATCAATTGTCGGCAATCAGGCTCGGCCGGCAGTCCAGGCTCAGGCGCGCGCCGCCGCGTTCGCTGCTGCCCACCTCAAGCTTGAAACCGTGCAGGCTGACAATCGCCGCGACGATCGACAGGCCAAGGCCAAACCCGCCCTGGGCATTGTTTTCATCCACCCGGTAAAAGCGCCGGAACACCGCCGCCCGTTCCGCTGCGGGTATTCCGGGGCCTGAGTCGAGCACTTCCAGGCGCGGGCTGCCGTCGTCGTCGATCCCCCGCAGGATCACTTCGCCCCCCGGTGGGGTGAACTTGATGGAGTTGCTCAGCAGGTTGGCCAGGGCCTCGAACAACAGGGCGCGGTCACCGGTGAGGCTGGGCAGGCTCGCCGGTACATCCAGCACCAGGGTCAACTGGCCTTCCTCGGCCAGGGGCAGGTAGAAGTCATAGAGCTCGTGCAGCAGGGGCAGGGGGTCGAGCACCAGGAAGCCCGAGCGCCGCTGCTGGTCCTCCAGTTCGGAAATCCGCAGCAACCCGCGAAAGCGCGCCATCAGGGTGTCGGCCTCGGCCAGCAACTGGTCCATCTGCAGGGCCTGGGGCGAGCCTTCCTCGGCCTGTTGCTGCAGGCGATAGAGCTGGGCCCGCAGGCGGGTCAGCGGGGTGCGCAGGTCGTGGGCGATGTTGTCGCACACGCCCTTGACCTCATGCATCAGCCGTTCGATGCGTTCGAGCATGGCGTTGACGATGGCCGCCAGCATGTCCAGCTCGTCGCGCCGGTCCGACAGTGGCAGGCGCCGGGTCAGGTCGCCGGCGACTATGGCTTCGGCGCTGGCCTGGATCTGGCGGATGCGCCGCAACGGCCGGCGGCGCAGCAGGTGCCAGCCGGCGGCGCCGGGAATGATGGTCAGGGAAATGCCCCAGAGCAGGGCGTGGAGAATGATCCGGGTCACCGCGAACAGCGAGCCGTTGTCGCGCACCAGCACCAGCCAGCGGCCATCCCGGGTGTGGGTGGCCACGGCGTCGCAGCTGTCGCGGGGCAGGCTCGGGTCGTCGGAGTCGATGCAGTTCTTCAGTTCGTGGATCTTGCCGTCCAGGGGCAGGTCGTCGGGTATCTGCCGGATCGGCCCGCTCAGGGGCCGGCGCTGCTCATCGAACAGGCCGTAGGCGTCGATGGCGCGCATGTCGAAAGTCATGCTGGTGGTCAGGGCTTCCACCAGCTGGTCGCCCTCGAAGCGCGCGAACAGGTGCTGGCGCTGCATCAGCGAGTGCTTGGCCAGGCTGTCCAGGTAGGTGGAGACCTCGTAGTACAGCACCCCCATGAGGATGCAGCTCCAGGCCACGAACAGCGTGCTGTAGAGCGCCAGCAGGCGGCTGCTGGAGGAACGCCAGCCTTTAGAGGGGTTCAGCAATGACATAACCCGAGCCTCGCACGGTGCGGATCAACGGGGTCATGCCGGGCGGGTCGATCTTCTTGCGCAGGCGGCCGATGTGCACGTCGATCAGGTTGGTACCGGGGTCGAAGTGATAGCCCCAGACCTCCTCGAAGATCATCATCCGCGAGAGGATCTGGCCGGTGTTGCGCATGAGGAATTCCAGCAGCTTGTATTCGGTGGGCAACAGGCTCAGCAACTGGTCGGCGCGGGTTGCCTCGCGGCTGATCAGGTTCAGTTCCAGGTCCGCCACCCGCAGGCTGGTGTCGAAATCCTTGACCGTGTTCTTGCGCCGCAGCAGCACTTCGACCCGGGCCGCCATCTCGTCGGAGGCGAAGGGCTTGGTCAGGTAGTCGTCGCCCCCGGCCCGCAGGCCGCGCACCCGTTCATCGAC
Source organism: Pseudomonas sp. BIGb0176 (assembly GCF_024810175.1). NCBI lineage: Bacteria > Pseudomonadati > Pseudomonadota > Gammaproteobacteria > Pseudomonadales > Pseudomonadaceae > Pseudomonas > Pseudomonas sp. BIGb0176. The sequence continues at coordinate 1,900,279 of NZ_JANUEC010000001.1, read as the reverse complement.
GTCGGAGAGGGCGCTGATCATCAGGATCGGTGTCGACACACCGATGGTGCGCAGGGTGGTGACGATGGCCAGGCCGTCCAGTTCCGGCAACATGCGGTCCAGGGTGATCAGGTCGTAGTCGCCGCTCACGGCGCGCACCAGGCCCTCGCGGCCATTGTCCACCCAATCCACGTCGAGGCCGTGGCTGCTCAGTTCGGCGACGATTTCCCGGGCGGTCACGGCGTCGTCTTCGATGGTCAGAATGCGGGTCATAGGCGTTACCTGTTTGGCGGTTCGTGACACAAGCGGGCATTTTGCCAAGAAACGGCGGCCGCAATTCTAAAAAAACTTTCATCTGCGCCTCCAGGCCTCTGTCCAGACCTTGAACAAGCCCCTGCCAGAGGCCGCGCTGCCTGATATTATCGCGCCACTTTTATGGCCAGGAGGCACATCCATGACGGGCCTGCCCCGGGTTGGCTGGAAGCCAATGTCCTTTCTCTGCCTGATGGTGCTGTGCAGCAGCGCGGTGCTGGCGGCCAACCAGCCCTGTTCCGGGCGCAAGGGCGGCATCGCCCGTTGCGACGGCGAGCTGTTCCTGTGCAACGACGGCTCCATCAGCGCGTCGAAAAAGAACTGCGCCCTGATGTCCGGCCAACGCTCCACTACCCCGCGGGCCGAGCCCCTGCTGCGCGACGCCCAGGGATGCAGCTGTGGCAGCGGCAGTTTCTGCACCGGGCCCCGGGGCGGGGTGTACTGCCTGACCCCCAGTGGCAACAAGAGCTACAAGCGGCATTGAAAACCCGATTGACCTTCTGTGTATCAAGGTGTTGTGCAATGAACTACGCATCACGTTTCAAAGGACTGCTGTGGCTGCTGCTGGCCAGCCTGCTGTTGAGCCTCGCCGTGGATCTGGCGCTGCACCTGCCGGGTTACCTGGAGGCCTATGCTGCCGACCCTCGCTATGCGCGCTGGATGCTGGCGTATCGCGGCCTGGACGTCCTGGTCATCGCCCTGATGGCGGTGGCCGTGCCGGCAATCATGCGGCTGCTGGATTTTCGTCGTTCGGCCTGGCTGGCATTGCCGCTCTTTACCTTGTGGGGGCAGGGTATCGGGCAATTGGCCCTGGTGGGCAACCTGCTGCTGGCCCTGTGGGTCCTGGTACTGGTGGTGCACCTGTGCTGGACCCGCGGCCGGGAGCTCTACCGGAGCCGGCAGGCCTGAGCACCGGGCGGGCCGTGCAGAACGCCCGCCCGAAAACTCCCGGGCCGGTAAATTGCACGATCCGGGATTGTCTGCTTATCGCAAGTCATTGAAATAAAAGAGCTTATAAAGTTCGTGCAACTGGCACGGTGGCTGCACTTGTCCCTTCGAGACGTGTAACACCATTTTTCATGCCTGGAGCTGAACAACAATGAACAGACCCTCTGAACACCTGCTGGCCACCGCAGATGCCTCGAGTCATCACTCGGGCGTGTCCTGGGCGGCGATCTTCGCCGGCGCCGCGGCGGCCGCCGCTCTTTCGCTGATCCTCCTGTTGCTGGGCTTCGGCCTGGGCTTTTCCGCGGTTTCGCCCTGGGCCGGCAGCGGCATCAGCGCCAAGGGGCTGGGCATTTCCAGCATTGTCTGGCTGGCCGTGACGCAGATCATCGCTGCCGGCCTGGGCGGTTACATCGCCGGGCGCCTGCGGGTGAAGTGGGCCAACCTGCATGGCGATGAAGTGTATTTCCGCGACACCGCCCATGGCTTCCTGGCCTGGGCCGTGGCCACCCTGGTCACCGCGACTTTGGTGGTGGGGTCGGTCAGCAGCGTCATCAGCGGCGGCGTGCATGCCGGCGCCCAGGTGGCTTCCGGCGCCGCCGGTGCCATGACCCAGGTGGCCGGCCATGCTGCCGCCCAGGGTTCCCAGGATGACTACGGCTACTTCGTCGACAGCCTGTTCCGCGACGATCGCCCGGCGGCGGTCAGCGATGACGCGGCCCGTGGCACGGTATCGCGGATTTTCGTGCGCACCCTGAGCAACGACGGCCAGTTGGCCCCTGAGGACCGCAGCTACCTGGCGCAACTGGTGGCCCAGCGTACCAACCTCAGCCAGGCCGATGCCGAGCGTCGGGTCGATGAAGTCTTCGCCAAGACCCGTCAGGCCGTGGAAGAAGCCAAGCAGGCCGCCAAGGAAGCTGCCGACACCGCAGCCAAGGTGGCTGCCTGGTCGTCGCTGTGGATGTTTATCGCGCTGTTGTGCGGGGCCTTCTTCGCCAGCCTCGCGGCGACCTTTGGCGGTCGTCGTCGGGACGCCGTGGTCTGGCTTGAAAGCGATGTCCAGCCGCGCACCGTAGCCCCCACCCCCGTTCACTGATCCAGGAGATTTCCCATGCGCTCATTACTCTTGTGGTTCCTCGGTGTGCCGATCCCGGTGATTATCCTGATCGCCCTGTTCATGCACTGATTCAAGCTATAAAGCCCGGCCCGGACGGGCCCGGGCCTTCCCGAACGCCGCTGCCGGCCATTGCCGCCAGCGGCGTTTTTGTGCGCGGTATCGCAGTTTTGCAAGGGCTGGCCACCGCCCCGTGCGAGGCAGCCGTTTGCTTGGCCCAGATCAATATCCGTGTCCGACAAACCGACTAGATTGGCCCGCGCTCGGTTCTGACAAACAGCTTGGGACCGGGACGTTGCCCGGTCCCGACCGCAGCAGCATGGACGGCGGGACGCCGGCAACCCCATTCATTTTTCACGGATGAACCCACAATGCGTCAGATAGACCGCAACTTCGATATTCAGCCGCTGCAGCATGCGGACATGACCATCAGCCTCAATGGCCAGCCAGTCACTGCCGCCCTGGGTGAAACCGTCCTCAGCGTGATCCAGGCCACCGGCCTGCGCCAGGTGGCGCGCAACGATCACGGGCAACTGGTCGGCGCCTACTGCGGCATGGGCGTGTGCCATTGCTGCCTGGTGCAGATCGACGGCCGGCACAAGCGCCGAGCCTGCCAGACCCTGGTCAAGCCGGGGATGCAGGTGCAGACCCTGAGCAACCGCATCACTGAAACGGAGCCCACGTTATGAGCCTGAACCCGGTGATCGTCGGCGGTGGGCCGGCGGGCATGGCGGCCGCCATCGAACTGGCCGAGCACGGCGTGCGCAGCACCCTGATCGAAGAGGCCTCGCGCCTGGGGGGCGTGGTCTACCGCGGGCCGTTGCGCGACGGCGTGCAGCTGGATTACCTGGGGCCGCGCTACTGCGAAATGCTGGCCAAGCTGCACGGCGATTTCGCCGACCACGAACAGATGATCGACGTGCGCCTCAACAGCCGGGTAGTGGGCGCCGAGGGCACCCAGAGCCTGGTGCTGCTCGATGGCGAAGAGCAGGTGCAGCAGGTCAGCTACGAGCAGTTGATACTGGCCGCCGGCTGCCATGAGCGCAGTGTGCCGTTCCCCGGCTGGACCCTGCCCGGGGTCAAGCTGCTGGGTGGCCTGCAATTGCAGATCAAGAGCGGGGTGGTCAAGCCCCAGAGCCCGGTGGTGATCGCCGGTACCGGCCCCTTGCTGCCCCTGGTGGCGTGCCAGCTGCATGCTTCCGGCGTGCGCGTGGCGGGGGTCTACGAGGCTTGTGCCCTGGGCAAGATCGCCAAGCAGAGCCTGGCCATGCTCAACAAGCCGCAACTGTTTCTCGACGGCCTGAGCATGCTCGCCTACCTCAAGCTGCACGGCATTGCCCTGCGCTATGGCTGGGGCGTGGTCGAAGCCCAGGGCCAGGACGCCCTGAGCGTGGTCACCGTGGCGCCGTACTCCAGCGACTGGCAGCCGGACATGGCCAAGGCCCAGCGCATTGCTGCCCAGACCCTGGCGGTGGGCTACGGCTTCATCCCGCGCACCCAGTTGAGCCAGCAGATGGGCCTGGAACACAACTTCAGCGACGACGGCTACCTGCGCGCCAGCGCCAACGCCTGGCAGCAGAGCAGCGAGCCCCACGTGCACCTGGCCGGCGACATGGGCGGCATCCGCGGCGGCGAGGCGGCCATGCTCAGCGGGCGTATCGCCGCGCTGTCGATCCTCATGCAGCGTGGCGTACTGAGCAACGAAGCGGCCCTGCAACGGCGCCAGGGTTACGAGCGCAAGCTGGCCTCGATCCTGCGTTTTCGTGGTGCGGTGGACCGCTATACCGCGCGTGGCGCCGGGCAGGTAGAGCTGCCCAAGGGCGACACCGTGATCTGCCGTTGCGAACACACCACCCGCAACGACATCGAGCGTGCCCTGAGCCAGGGCGTGCAGGACATGGCCAGCCTGAAAATGCGCACCCGGGTGAGCATGGGCGACTGCCAGGGGCGGATGTGCGTGGGCTATTGCAGCGACCGCCTGCGCCAGGCCACCGGGCGCAAGGACGTGGGCTGGATCCGCCCGCGCTTCCCCCTGGACCCGATTCCGTTTTCCGCGTTCCCGCCGTCTGACCAGGAGGTCTCCCAGCATGATTAAGCATTACGACGTGGTCATTGCCGGTGGCGGCGTGATCGGCGCTTCCTGCGCCTACCAGTTGTCCAAGCGCAAGGACCTGAAGGTGGCGCTGATCGACGCCAAGCGCCCGGGCAACGCCAGCCGCGCTTCGGCCGGCGGCCTGTGGGCCATCGGCGAGTCGGTGGGGCTGGGCTGCGGGGTGATCTTCTTTCGCATGATGTCGGCCAACCGCAAGCGCGAGGCCCAGGGTTCGGCGGTGGTGGTGGATTCCAGCACTCCGCACATCCTGCCGCAGTCGTTCTTCGACTTCGCCCTGCAGTCCAACGAGTTGTACCCACGCCTGCACCGCGAGCTGATGGGCCTGCACAACATGGATTTCAAGTTCGAGCAGACCGGGCTCAAGTTCGTCATCTATGACGAGGAAGACCGGCTGTACGCCGAGCACATCGTCGGTTGCATCCCGCACCTGAGCGACCAGGTGCGCTGGCTCGACCAGGCGGCCCTGCGCGCCTCGGAACCCAATGTCAGCCATGAAGCCCAGGGCGCCCTGGAGTTCCTCTGCGACCACCAGGTCAACCCGTTCCGCCTCACCGACGCCTACACCGAAGGCGCACGCCAGAATGGCGTGGATGTGTACTTCAACACCAACGTCACCGGGGTCCTGCACCAGGGCAATCGGGTCAGCGGGGTGAAAACCGACGTTGCCGGATTGTTCCGCTGCACGACCCTGATCAACGCTGCCGGCGCCTGGGCCGCCGAGCTGAGCCTGCAGGCCACCGGCATCGAGATTCCGGTGAAGCCGGTGAAGGGCCAGATCCTTCTCACCGAGCGCATGCCCAAGCTGCTCAACGGCTGCCTCACCACCAGCGACTGCTACATGGCGCAGAAGGACAACGGCGAGATCCTGATCGGCAGTACCACCGAGGACAAGGGCTTCGACGTCACCACCACCTACCCGGAGATCAACGGCCTGGTGCAGGGCGCAGTGCGCTGCGTACCGGAGCTGGCCCATGTCAACCTCAAGCGCTGCTGGGCGGGGTTGCGCCCGGGTTCGCCGGATGAGCTGCCGATCCTCGGGCCGATGGATGGGGTCGAAGGCTACCTCAATGCCTGTGGGCACTTCCGCACCGGCATCCTGACCTCGGCCATCACCGGCGTGTTGCTGGACAAACTGGTGAACGAAGAAGCCCTGCCGCTGGACATCACCCCCTTCCTGGCCCGGCGCTTCGCCACTGCCCCCGTGAAGAAACAGCCCGAACCGGCCTGACCGCTGCTGTAGGAGCTGGCTTGCCAGCGAAGGCGTCTTCGAAGGCGCTGCAAGGCTTGCAGGCCTCTTCGCCGGCAAGCCGGCTCCTACGGGGAGGGTGTGGCTCAGGTGGCGGGGGTGGCGAGGAACACCGGCAATTGTTCGGCGTACTCGGCAAAGCCGCGTACTGCCGGGAATTGTCCGGGGTTGAACTGGTCCGCCACCATCATCTGGCTGAAACTCCAGGCCACCGCCAAGCTGATGCCGGCCTGGCCCAGGGAACCGTCCCGGGGCAGGGGCTGTTTCTGCAACTCCTGCTCCAGCTCGCCATAGGCGGCCTGCAACTGGCCGCCAACCCGCTCCAGCCAGGGGCCGTGCTGTTTCTCCGCAGGGCGCAGGTTGCGCTCGTAAACGATCTGTACCGACTTCTCGCAGGCCGCCAGGGCCAGGCCGACCAGCCGCAGCTCACGCAGGCGCTGGGGCAGGGCGGTGGGCATCAGGCTGCGTTGCGGGCCGGCCAGGGTTTCCAGGTAGTCGATGATCAGGCTCGAATCCATCAGCACTTCACCGCCCTCGCAGACCAGGGTCGGGGCCTTGACCACGGGGTTGATCGCCTTGAACTGCTCGAAGGTGCTGAACACCGAAAGCGAGTGATGCTCGAAGGGCAGGCCCAGGCTCTTGAGGCTGATGGCGACGCGGCGCACGTAGGGTGAATCGAGCATTCCAATAAGCTTCATCACGTATTTCCTTGTCTTGAACGGCACAACGGATGGGAAAGGCGCGGTCAATTTAGCGGTATTGAAGCAACCTTGCACAGTGCAAACCTGTAGCCGCTGCCGCAGGCTGCGAAGAAGACGCGGGAGGCTTGAGGGCGCCCGAGGTTCGGCAGGAGGCCGCCAAGCAAGGCCCCGCGTACCGAACGCGGCCCGGCCTTTCGCAGCTTTGTAGGCTCAGCAGCGGCTACAGGGGTGCAGGAAGGCGTTCTGAGCCGGCGCCTACCGCCGCCGTGGCCGCAGGCACCACCAGGCCAGCCCCAGGGCCAGGCTGAACAGGCCGGTCAGGGCCTGCAGCGAGCCCGCCGGGCTGTCCGCCAGCAGGCTGGCCAACAGCCCGCAGCCGGCGGTCATGGCCATCTGGATAAAGAAGAACAGCCCCGAGGCGGTGCCGGCCACCGCCGCATAGGGCTGCAGAATCGCCAGCTGGCAGGCGGGAATCGCCAGGCCCACCGAGAGCATCAGCGCCAGCATCGGCAGCACGATGGCCCACAGGCTGTCGGGCCACAGGCTGCGGGTGAGCAGCAACAGGCCGGCGCCGGCCAGGTTCAACAGGCAGGCCGCGGTGATCAGGCGGTCGGCACTGTGGCGTACCCCCAGGCGCTGGAACAGACGCGACCCCATCAGGTAGCCGGCCACGGTGGCGGCGAACACCAGGGCGTAGGCCGTGGGCGACAGCCCCAGCTGGCGCTGCAACAGGGCCGGCGATTGCACAATGAACGGGAAGTAGGTGCAGTACAGGCAGCCGATGGCCAGGGAATAGCGCATGAAGTAGGCCTCGCCCAGCAGGCGCAGGTACAGGCGCGGCAGGCTTTTCACGGCCACTGGCGCGAGCTGCGGCGGGCGGGTTTCGGCCAGCCGCTTGAACATCAGCAGCCAGGCCGTCGCGGCCACCAGGCTCAGGCACAGGAACAGGCCACGCCAGCCCAGCAACTGGTCGATCAGGCTGCCCAGGGGCGGTGCCAGCATTGGCGACAGGGCAATGCCCATGGACAACAGCCCCAGCAGCCGCGGCTGCTCCTCGGGCGGGCAGCGGTCGCGGACCATGACCCGGCCCACCAGGGTGCCGCAGCAACCGCCCAGGGCCTGCAGCAGGCGGGCGGCCATCAGTACTTCGACACTGGCGGCCAGCATGCAGGCCAGGCTGGCCGCGAGAAACAGCGCTGTGCCCGTCAGCAGTACCGGGCGCCGGCCATAGCGGTCGCACAGCGGGCCACCCAGCAGCATCGACAGGGCATAGCCGAGCATGTACAGGCTCAGGGTCAGTTGCAGCTGGGCGTCGCTGGCCCCCAGTTGGTCGGCCATGGCCGGCAGCGCCGGCAGGTACAGGTCGATGCTGATCCGCGGCAGGCAGACCACCACCAGCAGCAACAGGGTCCAGAGCCAGGGGGCGAGGGGGCGTTCAACAGTGATGGAGCGGGTGGTGATGGGGCTGGCGGGCGGCATGGCAGGCTCGGGGCAGAGGGCGATGGCGCTGAAATTAAGGGGTTTGTGGTTTAATGCCGAGCACCATTTAGACCGCTTTTGACTGGACCACTATGAGCCGTGGAAAACACCCCGTGCCCCTCGACCTGCCGCTGCCCCAGCACTGCGATGAAGCCCCGGGCAAACAGGACAGCGCCTACAGTGCCCTGCGCCAGGCGATCCTGGAAAAACGCCTGCCGGCCGGCTGCCGCTTGCCCTCGACCCGCACCCTGGCCCAGCGCTGGGGCCTGTCCCGGGGCACCCTGGAAGTGGTCTTCGACCGCTTGCGCAGCGAAGGTTATGTGAGCCGGGCCAGCGGTTCGGGGACCCGGGTCTGCGCGGTGGTGCCGGACCTGTACCTGAGCGCCCCGGCACGGGCGGCGGCACCCATCGTCAGCGAGAGCGAGCCGCCGTACCCGCCGCTCAGCGTGCGGGCCGGCCAGCCCTTTGTCGCCCGGCTGGCCGACCCGGCGCTGTTTCCCCTGCAACGCTGGACCCGCTCCCTGACCCGGGCACTGGGCAATGCCTCGGCGCAGTCGCTGTGGGACGCCGACCCTGGCGGCCTGCCGGCCCTGCGCCAGCAGATCGCCCAGTACCTGGGGCAGCACCGGGGCATCGCCTGCGAGCCGCAGCAGGTGATGATCACCACCGGCATCCGCCATGGCCTCGACCTGCTGGCCCGCAGCCTGCTGCAAGCGGGCGACAAGGTGTGCCTCGAAGACCCCGGCTACCTGTCGGCCCGGAGCCTGTTCGCCCTGGCCGGAGCGCGGCTGGTGCCGATTCCGGTGGAGGAGGACGGGATCGATGTACAGCAGCTGCAACACCATCAGGATGCCCGCATGGTCTATGTCACCCCGGCCCATCAGGCGCCCCTGGGCATGACCATGCCGGTGTCCCGGCGCCTGGCCCTGCTGGAGTGGGCCCGGCACAGCGAGGCCTGGGTGGTGGAGGACGACTACGACAGCGAATTCAACTACCAGAGCGCGCCCCTGGCGGCCCTCAAGTCCCTGGACCGGGACGACCGCGTCATCTACTGCGGCAGCTTCAACAAGACCCTGTTCGCCGGCCTGCGGGTGGGCTTCATGCTGCTGCCCGAGCGCCTGCGCCCGCGGTTGCTGGCCACCTTGCAGGACACCGGGCGCTCGGTGGGGGTGATCGAGCAACTGGCCCTGGCCGACTACATCGCCAGCGGCGCCTTCCTGCGCAATCTGCGGGCGGCGCGCCAGGCCTATCAGGAACGCCGCGACCTGCTGCTGGCGATCCTCGCCAGTGAAGCACCGGGCTGCTACAGCATCAGCGGCCAGCAGGCCGGGCTGCACCTGCTGCTGACGTTGCCGCCGGGCAGCGATGAGGCGCGCTTTCGCCAGCGCGCGGCCCAGCAGGGCCTGCTGTTGCAGGGCCTGGCCGAGCACTGCCAGCAGGTGCGCCGGCCGGCGGCGGTGATCGTCGGCTACGCGGCCCTGAGCCTGGCGCAGATCCGCTTCAGCGGCTCGCGGCTTGCGGCGCTGCTGGTGGCCGAGGCAGGGCCTGTAGAGGGCCGCTGACTGTCATCTGGCTGTCATGTGGCTCAGGCACCCTCGGCGCCCCGGCCTCTGGCCTTTGTGGATTACAGGGACGTCATGATCATTGTCACCGCCGGCGCGGCCTATTTGGATATCGACGCCTACGCCGGCTGCATTGCCTATGCCGAATGGCTCAACCTCAGCGGCCGCCCGGCCCGGGCCCTGAGCAGCGCGCCGCTCAACGAGAGCATCCCGGGCACTTTCCGCCAGCGTCTCAAGGGGCTGGACGCCCATGTTCCGCAAGGGACCGAGCAGTTCGTGCTGGTGGACATTTCCAACCACCTGCACCTGGACCCGCTGGTGGACCTGGACCGGGTGGTGGAGGTCATCGACCATCACCCGGGTTTCGAGGCCTTCTGGAACGAGCGCCTGGGCCAGCACGCGGATATCCGCCAGATCGGTGCCGCCTGTACCCAGGTCTACCAGCGCTGGCGCGACTCCGGGTTGCTGCCCAGGATCAGCCGCGACAGCGCGCAACTGCTGGCGGCGGGCATTCTCGACAACACCCTGAACTTCACCGACCAGGGGTGCACCGCGGCGGACCGCCAGGCCTACGCCGACCTGGCCGCGCTGGCCGGCCTGGGCCCCGACTGGCCCGAAGACTATTTCAAGCAGTGCCAGCAGCAGATCGAAGCGCAACTGCCCGAGGCCCTGCTCAAGGACCTGAAAGTGTTCGAAGCGTCCAGCAACCTGCCGCGGCGTTTCGCCCAACTGACCCTGTGGCATGCCCAGGGCCTGCTGGTGCGCCAGCGCAGCCTGATCGAGCAGGTGCTGGGGCAGTGGGGCGATGACTGGCTGCTGAACCTGATCAGCCTCGGCGAAGGCACGAGCTACCTGCTGACCGGCAGCCCGGGCAGTGCCCGCAAGCTGGAACGGCTGCTAGAGTGCAGCACCCTGGACGGCGTGCATTGCCCGGGCCGGCCGATCCTGCGCAAGGAACTGCTGCGCAAGGGCCTGGCGCTCCAGGCAACGTCCTGACCCCGGAGAGCCCCAATGGACCTTGAACAATGCTTGCAGCAGGTGCATGACGAGCAGAGCTTCCTCGACTTCGTCCAGGCGCTGATTGCCGACCGCCGCCAGGCGCAGCGCATGGCCCAGGCCGGCGAGGCCGACAGTTGGCAGAACCATTGCATCGAGGATTTTCTCGACGGCGCCCACGCCTGGGCCGAGGCCACCGGCATCGGTGCCACCCAGGGGCTGGTGGAGGCTTCGCCCTGGCAGCGCTTCGCGGTGTTCCTGTACTGCGGCAAGATCTACGAATAGCGCCGCGCCAGCCGAAGGGCTAGTCGTCGAAGCCGCCCTGTTCGTGAATCTCGTCCATCTTCAATTCCAGGCGGTAGGCCACGGCAATGAACAGCGCCTGGCACAGGCACAGGGTGGCGCTCAGTGAGCGGAAGGCGAAGGAGCTGCCCTCGTTGACCAGCAGCACGCTGTTGGCGCGCTTGGCCAGGGGCGACAGGGTGCTGTCGGTGATGATCAGGGTCTTGGCCTGGTTGTGCTGAGCAATGCGCAGGCAGTGCTGGGTTTCCTTGGCGTAGGGGGTGAAGCTGATGGCGATCACCAGGTCGTTGGGGCGGATACTGCGCATCTGCTCGCGGTAGCTGCCCCCCAGCCCCGACACCAGGTGGATGCGCTTGTTGGTGTGCTGCAGGTTGTACACCAGGTAGTCGGCCACGGCGAAGGAGCGGCGCACCCCCACCACATAGATATTGTCGGTGTTGACCACCAGGTCCACGGCCTGCTCGAAGGCCGCGTCGTCCAGCTCCAGGCCCAGGCGCTCGATCCCCGACAGGGTGGCGCTGATGCAGTCGCGCGCCAGGTCGCCGTCGCTGGCCTTCTGCGACTTGTTGGCGATCAGGCTGCGGATGCGCTGCTGGTAGTTCTGCACCGGCGTGGCCTTGTGGGTGTAGGCCTGGCGGAACAGCGCCTGCATTTCACTGAAGCCGCTGAAGCCGAAACGCTGGGAAAAACGCACGATGGCCGAAGGGTGCACCTCGCACTCGCGGGCGATGTCGCTGATCCGGTCGACCATGATCCGGTCGCTCTGCTGGCTCATGTAGCTGGCGATGCGCTTGAGCTGGCGCGGCAGGCTCTCGTACTCCTCGGTGATCAACTGCAGCAGCCGCTCGGCATTGGCCGGAGGGCTGGCAAGGTCGCTCTCGGGCGTGCGATCGGACAGGGCCGGCTGATCGGTGCGGGACATAACGGATCCTTCTGAGGGTACTGATGGGAGCGACCGCGGGCGTCGCCCCCTGACAATAAATGGGCTGCGGGCAGTCTACAGGGTCGGCGCCGGGAAAATCTTGAGGGGCCCGGCCCCGGGCGCCTTGCTGAAACGATGCACGGCGCAGCCTTGGGCATTGCAGAAAAGTTTAATGGAAAAAATATTCCACGTAAAAAATTTATAGAATAAATATTGATTGGTGCCGGGAGACGTTCTAGTCTGCATCCACCAAGTAGGCCTGCCGGGGCAGTGCGCGACGGCAGGCAGCGGCTGATAAAAATAACAGGAGCCAGCATGGGCCAGACTCGTTTTGCCAGTGGGCGTCAATTGGATCTGATCTGCCTCGGACGCCTGGGCGTCGACCTCTACGCGCAGCAAGTGGGGGCCCGGCTGGAGGATGTCGCAAGCTTTGCCAAATACCTCGGCGGCTCGTCGGCGAACATTGCCTTTGGCACTGCGCGGCTGGGCCTCAAGTCGGCGATGCTGAGCCGGGTCGGTGACGACCACATGGGGCGCTTCCTGCTGGAGTCGCTGGTGCGCGAAGGCTGCGACGTCAGCGCCGTCAAGGTCGACCCGCAGCGCCTCACCGCCCTGGTCCTGCTGGGCCTCAAGGACCGCGAAACCTTCCCCCTGGTGTTCTACCGCGAGAACTGCGCGGACATGGCGCTGTGCGCCGCCGACATCGACGAAGCCTTCATCGCCTCCAGCAAGGCCCTGCTGATCACCGGCACCCATTTCTCCACCGATGGCGTCTACCGGGCCAGCCTGCAGGCCCTGGACTACGCGCAAAAGCACGGGGTCAAGCGGGTCCTGGACATCGACTACCGGCCGGTGCTCTGGGGCCTGGCGGGCAAGGCCGACGGCCAGACCCGGTTCGTGGCCGACCCGCAGGTCAGCCAGCATGTGCAGGGCATCCTGCCGCGCTTCGACCTGATCGTCGGCACCGAAGAGGAATTCCTGATTGCCGGTGGCAGCGACGACCTGCTGACGGCCTTGCGCACCGTGCGCTCCCTGAGCGCCGCTACCCTGGTGGTCAAGCTTGGCCCGCAAGGGTGCACGGTGATCCACGGCGAGATTCCGGAGCGCCTGGAAGACGGGGCGATCTACCCCGGCGTGCGGGTGGAGGTGCTCAACGTGCTGGGCGCCGGCGATGCCTTCATGTCCGGCTTCCTCAGTGGCTGGCTGGAAGAGGCCAGTGATGAGCGCTGCTGCCAGTTGGCCAACGCCTGCGGCGGCCTGGTGGTGTCGCGCCACGCCTGCGCCCCGGCGATGCCGACCCGGGCCGAACTGGACTATCTGTTCAGCAGCCCGGTGCCCATCACCCGTCCCGACCAGGACCCGGTCCTGCAACGCCTGCATCAGGTCAGCGTGCCGCGCAAGGCCTGGAAGCCCCTGTTCGTCTTTGCCTTCGACCACCGTGGGCAACTGGTGGAGCTGGCCCAACAAGCCGGTCGCGAGCTCAAGGCCATCGGTCAGCTCAAGCAACTCTTCATAGAAGCGGTGCAGCGGGTCGAAGCCGACCTGCGGCGCCGGGGCATCGAGGCCGATGTCGGCCTGCTGGCCGACCAGCGCTTCGGCCAGGAGGCGCTGAACGCCGCCACCGGGCGCGGCTGGTGGGTGGCGCGCCCGGTGGAAGTGCAGGGCTCGCGGCCCCTGGCGTTCGAGCACGGGCGCTCGGTGGGCAGCAACCTGATCGCCTGGCCCCAGGAACAGATCATCAAGTGCCTGGTGCAATTTCACCCGGACGACGACCCCCTGCTGCGCCTGGAACAGGAAGCGCAGATCCGTGGCCTGTACCAGGCGTCCCAGGTCAGCGGGCATGAACTGCTGCTGGAAATCATCCCGCCCAGGGACCTGCCCGGCGCTCATCCCGAGGTGCTCTACCGCAGCCTCAAGCGCCTGTACAACCTGGGCATCTACCCCGCGTGGTGGAAGATCGAGGCGCAGTCGGCCGAGGAATGGAAAAAGCTCGATGAGCTGATCCAGGAGCGCGACCCCTATTGCCGTGGCGTGGTGCTGCTGGGCCTGAATGCCTCGGCCGAAGCCCTAGCCGAGGGCTTCCGGCAAGCGGCTGACAGCCGCACCTGCCGGGGGTTTGCCGTGGGCCGCACGATTTTCCAGGAGCCCAGCCGAGCGTGGCTGGCGGGGGAGATCGACGACGACACCCTGATCCGGCAAGTGCAGGGCACCTTCGAGCAACTGATCAACGCCTGGCGCAGCGCCCGCCCTGTGTAGGAGCCGGCTTGCCGGCGAAGAGGGTCTTGAGCCTGGTGCCAGGCTCGCCGGTGCCTTCGCTGGCAAGCTAGTTCCTGCGAGTGCAAGGCCGTTCTCCACGCTTTCATGAATAACAACAAAAGGTGCAGCCATGCCCGCGATCCGAATTGGCATCAACCCGATCTCCTGGAGCAACGACGACCTGCCGGCCCTGGGCGGTGAAACGCCCTTGAGCACCGCCCTCAGCGAAGGCCGCGAGATCGGTTACCAAGGCTTCGAACTCAACGGCAAGTTCCCCAAGGATGCCAAGGGCGTGGGCGACGTGTTGCGCCCTTATGACCTGGCGCTGGTCTCGGGCTGGTACTCCAGCCGCCTGGCTCGGCGTTCGGTGGCCGAGGAAATCGACGCCATTGCCAGCCACGTCGAACTGCTCAAACGCAACGGCGCCTCGGTGCTGGTCTACGGCGAAGTGGCCGACTCGATCCAGGGCTTGCCGGTGCGGCTGATCGAGCGCCCGCGCTTCCACAGTGCACAGGCCTGGCAGGATTACGCCGACAAACTCACGGAGCTGGCGCGTTTCACCCTGTCCCAGGGCGTGCGCCTGGCCTATCACCACCACATGGGCGCCTACGTCGAGTCCCCGGCGGACATCGACACGCTGATGCGCCTGACCGGCGAGGAAGTCGGCCTGCTGTTCGATTCGGGCCATTGCTACATGGGCGGCGGCGAACCCCTGGAGGTGCTGCGCCGGCATATCGGGCGGGTGTGCCATGTGCATTTCAAGGACGTGCGCAAGCCGGTGGTGCAACTGGCGCGCAACAACCTGTGGAGCTTCCCGGACTGCATCGTCAACGGCACCTTCACCGTGCCCGGCGATGGCGACATTGACTTCGCCGCCTTGCTCGATGTGCTGCTGGACGCTGGCTACCAGGGCTGGCTGGTGGTGGAGGCCGAGCAGGACCCGGCGGTGGCGCCGAGCTACGTCTACGCGAAAAAAGGTTACGACACCCTGCGGGCCCTGCTGGACTCCGCGCTGCAACGCAGGAGGGCTACCCAATGAGCCTGCTGGTTAAAAGCGCTGCAAAGGGCCGGACCATGGTCCAGCTGCAAGAGGGCGCCCTGGAATACGTGGGGTTCAGTGCCTACCGCCTGGGCCTGGGGGAAAGCCTGCCGGTCAGCGCCGGCGACAAGGAGCTGTGCCTGGTGCTGCTCAGCGGCCGTATCGATGTGCAGGGCGAAGCGCCCCAGGGCGCCTTCCAGTGGCCCAACCTGGGTGACCGGCAATCGGTGTTCGAAGACAAATCCCCCTTTGCTGCCTACCTGCCGCCGGGCAGCCGGGCCCGTGTCACCGCCTTGAGCGATGTGCAGATCGCTGTGTGTGCCGCCCCGGGGGCAGTCGATAACGACCTCGGCCCTCGGCTGATCCGCCCGGAACAGTGCAGGCGCAGCGTGCGCGGCAAGGGCGCCAATACTCGCTACGTCTGCGACATCCTGCCCGACAGCGAGCCGGCCCATTCCCTGCTGGTGGTGGAGGTGCGCACGCCGTCCGGGCATTCCTCCAGCTACCCGCCGCACAAGCACGACACCGACGACCTGCCGCACCAGAGCTTTCTGGAAGAGACCTATTACCACCAGCTCAACCCGCCCCAGGGCTTCGTCTTCCAGCGGGTCTACACCGACGACCGCAGCCTGGACGAGGCCATGGCGGTGGAGCACCACGACCTGGTGGTGGTGCCCAGGGGGTACCACCCGGTCAGCGTGCCCTATGGCTACGAGTCCTATTACCTGAACGTGATGGCCGGGCCGAAGCGGGTCTGGCAGTTCCATAACGACCCCCGGCACAGCTGGCTGCTGGATCTGTGAACGACGCACCTTTGCCGATTTTCGGGGAGCTGGAAGATGACTCAGCCTTTGCGTTTTGCCTTGAACCGAATGGTCGCACCGCACCTGCCTCTGGCGGATTTTCTTGACCTGGCACTGGCCTTGAAGATCGATGCAGTGGAGCTGCGCAATGACCTCAAGGGTGTGGAGATCGAGGATGGCACGCCCCCCGAGCAGGTCCGCGAGCTGTGTGAGCAGCGTGGCATCCGGCTGCTGTCGATCAATGCCCTGTACCCCTTCGACCTGTGGGATGAACAGCGCCGCCAGCAGTTGCTGCACCTGGCCGGTTATGCCCGCACCTGCGGTGCCGAGGGCCTGGTGTTGTGCCCGCTGAACGACCCCGGCGACCGGCGCGGCGCGGGCCAGCGGGCCCAGGGGCTGGCGGCCGCCCTGGCCCGGATCGCGGAGGTTCTTCGCCAGCATGGCCTGCGCGGTTTTGTCGAACCCCTGGGGTTTGCCGAGTGTGCCCTGCGTGACAAGCGCAGCGCCGTGGACGCGATCCGCGCCGTTGGCGCGTTGGATGTGCTGAGCCTGGTGCACGACACCTTCCACCACACACTGGCCGGCGAACCCCAGCTGTTCGCCGAGCTCACCGGGCTGGTGCACCTCTCCGGTGTCGAGGGGCCGCCACTGCCTCTGGCAGCGCTGCGGGACGGTCATCGGGTGCTGGTGGGCGCGGCGGACCGGCTGGGCAACACGACGCAGATCGCCGCGTTGCTGGCGGGTGGTTACCGCGGCTACTTGTCCTTCGAGCCCTTTGCCGCGAGCGTTCACGATCGACCGGACCTGCAGCAGGCTCTGGAGCGCAGTATCCAGCACCTGCGCCAGGCCCTGGCCTGACCCCCCTTGTAGGCGCCGGCAAGCCGGCTTCCGCACAAAGAACAGTGAGAGTGCTGTATGGCCATTGAAGGAACACAGATGAGCACGATTCGACTGACCATGGCCCAGGCCCTGGTGAAATTCCTCGATAACCAGTACGTCGAGGTGGACGGGCAGCAGAGCCGGTTCATTGCCGGGGTCTTTACGATCTTCGGCCACGGCAATGTGCTGGGCATCGGCCAGGCGCTGCAGCAGGACCCGGGCCAATTGCGGGTGCACCAGGGCCGCAACGAGCAGGGCATGGCCCATGCCGCCATCGGGTTTGCCAAGCAGCACCTGCGGCGCAAGGTCTATGCCTGCACCGCTTCGGTGGGCCCCGGCGCGGCCAATATGCTGACCGCCGCGGCCACCGCCACGGCCAACCGCATTCCCTTGCTGCTGTTGCCCGGCGACGTGTTCGCCAGCCGCCAGCCGGACCCGGTGCTGCAACAGATCGAGCAGTTCCATGACCTGGGCATCAGCACCAACGATGCCTTCAAGGCGGTGAGCAAATACTGGGACCGGATCAACCGCCCGGAGCAGTTGATGAGCGCGGCGCTGCAGGCGATGCGGGTGCTGGCCGACCCGGCCCAGACCGGCGCGGTGACCCTGGCGCTGCCCCAGGATGTGCAGGCCGAGGCCTACGATTACCCGCTGAGCTTCTTCGCCCGACGGGTGCATCGCATCGACCGGCGGCCACCCACCGAAGCGATGCTGGCGGACGCC
This sequence comes from Pseudomonas sp. BIGb0176, assembly GCF_024810175.1. Taxonomy (NCBI): domain Bacteria; kingdom Pseudomonadati; phylum Pseudomonadota; class Gammaproteobacteria; order Pseudomonadales; family Pseudomonadaceae; genus Pseudomonas; species Pseudomonas sp. BIGb0176. Next base: position 1,882,907 of record NZ_JANUEC010000001.1, on the reverse strand, counting down.
GTGGCGCTGCTGCGGGGCAAGCGCAAGCCATTGCTGATCTGCGGTGGCGGGGTCAAGTACGCCGCGGCCAACCAGGCCCTGCAGGCCTTTGCCGAGCGCTTCGCGATCCCGGTGGCCGAGACTCAGGCCGGCAAGAGCGCGCTGCTGTCCAGCCATCCATTGAACGTGGGCGGCATCGGTGAAACCGGCTGCCTGGCGGCCAACCTGCTGGCCCGGGAGGCCGACCTGATCATTGGCGTCGGTACCCGCTACAGCGATTTCACCACCTCGTCCAAGTGGCTGTTCCAGCACCCCCAGGTGCAGTTTCTCAACCTCAATATCAACCCCGGCGATGCCGTGAAGCTCGATGGCGTGCAACTGCTGGCCGATGCCCGCGCCGGCTTGCAAGCACTGGGCGAGGCCCTGGCCGGCAGCGCCTACCGCGCCGGCTGGGGCACTCGGGTGGCCGAGGCCAGGGCGCAGCTGGATGCCGAGCTGGAGCGGGTCCACGGCGTGCATTATCAGGGCGAGGATTTTGTGCCGGAGGTCAAGGACGCGCTGGACCCGGCGGTGCTGCGCGAGTTCATCGAGCTGACCGGCTCCTGCCTGACCCAGAGCCAGGTGCTGGGGGTGCTCAACCAGACCCTGGCCGACGATGCGGTGATTGTCGCCGCTGCCGGCAGTTTGCCCGGGGACCTGCAACGCAGCTGGCGCAGCAAGGGGCTCAACACCTACCACGTGGAATATGGCTATTCGTGCATGGGTTATGAAATTGCCGCGGCCCTGGGGGTCAAGCTCGCCGCCCCCGAGCGCGAGGTCTATGCCCTGGTGGGCGACGGCTCCTACCTGATGCTGCATTCGGAGCTGCTGACCTCGATCCAGGAGCAACGCAAGATCAACGTGGTGCTGCTGGACAACATGGCCTTCGGCTGCATCAACAACCTGCAGCTGGGCCAGGGCCTGGACAGCTTCGCCACCGAGTTCCGCTACCGCAACCCAGACAGCGACCAGCTCGACGGCGGCCTGATCCCGGTGGACTACGCCATGAGCGCCGCGGCCTACGGCTGCAAGACCTACAAGGTGAGGAACCTGGAGCAGCTCCACGCCGCCCTGGCGGACGCCCGGCTGCAGCGGGTCTCGACCCTGATCGATATCAAGGTGCTGCCCAAGACCATGCTCCACGGCTACCTGTCCTGGTGGCATGTGGCGGTGGCCGAGGTCAGCGGCAGTGAGAGGGTGGCCGCCGCGGCCGCCGCCATCGATCAGCAGTTGGCCAAGGCGCGCCAGTACTGAAACTCCCCAACCGAGCAACTACAGGAGTACACCCATGTCTTTGCAGCTAGGCGTTATCGGCACTGGTGCCATAGGTCAGGATCACATTCGGCGTTGCAGCCAGACCCTGCAGGGCTGCCGGGTGGTGGCGGTAACCGACATCGACCCGCAGCAGGCGGCCCGGGTGCTGGCCGGGCTCACGCTTGAGGCCGAGGTCTACCCCGACGGCCATGCCCTGATCCAGGCGCCGGAGGTCCAGGCGCTGCTGGTGACGTCCTGGGGCCCGAGCCACGAAGAGTTCGTGCTGGCGGCCATCGCCGCCGGCAAGCCGGTGTTCTGCGAAAAGCCCCTGGCGGTGACCGCCGCCGGCTGCCGGCGCATCGTCGAGGCCGAGATTGCCCACGGCCGGCGCCTGGTGCAGGTGGGGTTCATGCGCCCCTACGACGCCGGCTACCAGGCGCTCAAGGCGGTGGTGGACAGTGGGCGCATCGGTGAGCCGCTGATGCTGCACTGCGCTCACCGCAACCCGCGGGTGGGGGAGAACTACAAGACCGACATGGCCATCACCGACACCCTGATCCACGAGCTGGATGTGCTGCGCTGGCTGCTGGCGGACGACTATGTGTCGGTGCAGGTGCTGTTCCCGCGCAAGACCGGCAAGGCCCACGCCCAACTGCGCGACCCGCAGATCGTGCTGCTGGAAACCGCCCGGGGCACGCGGATCGACGTGGAGATCTTCGTCAACTGCCAGTACGGCTACGACATCCAGTGCGAAGTGGTGGGCGAGAGCGGCATCGCCCGCCTGCCGGAGCCGCCCCAGGTCCAGCTGCGCAGCGCGGCCAGCCTGTCCAGCGCGATCCTGATGGACTGGAAGGAGCGCTTCATCGCCGCCTATGACGTCGAGCTGCAGGCCTTTGTCGATGGCGTGCGCGCTGGCCGGGTGGGTGGGCCCTCGGCCTGGGACGGCCTGGCCGCGGCGGTGGCGGCCGACGCCTGCATCGAGGCCCAGCAGAGCGGGGCGATCGTCCCCATCAGCCTGCCCCAGCGCCCGGCGCTCTACGCCTGAACCCCGGGATTTCTGTAGGCGCTGGCTTGCCAGCGAAGGTGTTTTCCAGGGCGCTGCAAGGCGTGCGGGCCCCTTCGCCGGCAAGCCGTCTCCTGCGGGAAGCGAGGGATCGGGCTGCTGGAAATGCAATTGCAGTAAAATTCTAAAATGAGTTGATATAGAAATTATTTTCCAATAAAGTCGTTTCCAGGTAGCCGACCCTACAAGGTTCCCATGGCCTTCAAGCCCCGCTTGAGCCCTGGAGAACCCACCAACAAGAACAAACAGGTGCCGTCGATGAAAACCTTCCGCTCTGCTCTGCAATGGCTGTCCCGTACCCGGGGCGCCGCCTCCCGCGATCTGCCCGTCACTCCCTGGTCCTCTCGTTTATTGACCCTGCTCAGCGGCCTGTGTGTCGAACACCAGGGCGCGCTGCTGGGCTGCATGCCCGGGGCCCCGGTTCTGTATTCGCCGGCCTGAGCACGGCCACCCACCAACAAGCATGTGGAGAACGACTCTTAATGAACATTCAGAACCGAGTGGCGTGTCTTGCCCTGTCGCTGATGCTGTTCAGTGGCGCGGCGCTGGCCCAGGTGCGCATCGGCGTGAGCATGTCGCAGTTCGACGACACCTGGCTGACCTACCTGCGCGAGTCCATGGACCAGAAGGCCAGGTCCATGCCCGAAGGCGTGCAGTTGCAGTTCGAGGACGCCCGCAGTGATGTGGTCAAGCAACTGAGCCAGGTGGAAAGCTTCATCAGCCAGAAGGTGGACGCCATCGTGGTCAACCCGGTGGATACCGCCGCCACTCGCAAGATCACCGAGGCGGCGGTCAAGGCCGGGATTCCCCTGGTCTACGTCAACCGTCGCCCGGACGACCTGAACCTGCCCAAGGGCGTGGTCACCGTGGCCTCCGACGACCTGGAGGCAGGCAAGATGCAGATGCAGTACCTGGCCGAGAAAATGGGCGGCAAGGGCAGCATCGTGATCCTTCTCGGCGACCTGGCGAACAACTCCACCACCAATCGCACCAAGGGGGTCAAGGAGGTGCTGGCCCGGTACCCCGGGATCAAGGTCGACCAGGAACAGACAGGCGTCTGGCTGCGGGACAAGGGCATGACCCTGGTCAACGACTGGCTGACCCAGGGCCGCGAGTTCAATGCGGTGGTGGCCAACAACGACGAGATGGCCATCGGTGCGGCCATGGCCCTGAACCAGGCCGGGGTGGCCAAGGGCAGCGTGCTGATCGCCGGGGTCGACGGCACCCCCGACGGGCTGCGCGCGGTGCAGCGCGGCGAGCTGGCGGTGTCGGTGTTCCAGGACGCCAAGGGCCAGGCCGACGGCTCGGTGGAAACCGCGGTGAAGATGGCCAACAAGCAGCCGGTGGACGCCGCGGTGTGGATTCCCTACCGCCTGATCACCCCGGAAACGGTCGCCCAGTTCAAGTAGGCGCCGGCCCTTCAATCACACGCGGGCCGGGCGGCGCTGGCTGCCCGGCCGCTGGAGTAGCTGATCATGAACGCTTGTGCTACTGCTTCGAGCCTGCACTCCCTGAGCCCGGCCGTGGCGCCCCAGGAGCCCTACCTGCTGGAAGTGCTGAATGTCAGCAAGGGCTTTCCCGGGGTGGTGGCCCTGGCCAACGTGCAACTGCGGGTACGCCCCGGCACGGTCCTGGCGCTGATGGGCGAAAACGGTGCCGGCAAGTCGACCCTGATGAAGATCATCGCGGGCATCTATCAGCCCGACTCCGGCGAACTGCGCCTCAAGGGCCGGCCGGTGACCTTCGCCACGCCGCTGGCGGCGCTGCAGGCGGGGATCGCCATGATCCACCAGGAACTCAACCTGATGCCGCACATGAGCATCGCCGAGAACATCTGGATCGGCCGCGAGCAACAGAACCGCCTGGGCCTGATCGACCACCGGGAAATGCACCGCTGCACTGCCGCCTTGCTGGCGCGCCTGCGCATCGAACTGGACCCCGAGGAGCAGGTGGGCAACCTGAGCATCGCCGAGCGCCAGATGGTGGAGATTGCCAAGGCGGTGTCCTATGACTCCGACGTGCTGATCATGGACGAACCGACCTCGGCCATCACCGACAAGGAGGTGGCGCACCTGTTCTCGATCATTGCCGACCTCAAGGCCCAGGGTAAGGGCATCGTCTATATCACCCACAAGATGAACGAAGTGTTCGCCATCGCCGATGAGGTGGCGGTGTTTCGCGATGGCGCCTACATCGGCCTGCAACGGGCCGACAGCCTGGACGGCGACAGCCTGATCTCGATGATGGTGGGGCGCGAGCTGAGCCAGCTGTTTCCCCAGCGCGAGAAGCCTATCGGCGAGCTGCTGCTCAAGGTCCGCGACTTGCGCCTGGACGGGGTGTTCAAGGGCGTGTCCTTCGATCTGCATGCCGGGGAGATCCTCGGCATTGCCGGGCTGATGGGCTCGGGGCGGACCAATGTCGCCGAAACCCTGTTCGGCATCACCCCAAGCGATGGCGGCGAGATTGTCCTCGACGGCCAGCCCCTGCGCATCGGCGACCCGCACCGGGCGATCGAGAAGGGCCTTGCCCTGCTGACCGAGGATCGCAAGCTCAGTGGCCTGTTCCCCTGCCTGTCGGTCCTGGAAAACATGGAAGTGGCGGTACTGCCGCACTACGCCGGCGGCGGTTTTGTCCAGCAGAAGGCCTTGCGCGCCTTGTGCGAGGACATGTGCAGGAAGCTGCGGGTCAAGACCCCGTCCCTGGAGCAATGCATCGACACCCTGTCCGGGGGCAATCAGCAGAAGGCTCTGCTGGCGCGCTGGCTGATGACCCAGCCGCGGATCCTGATTCTCGACGAGCCGACCCGGGGCATTGACGTGGGGGCCAAGGCCGAGATCTACCGCCTGATCGCCAGTCTGGCCGGTGAGGGCATGGCTGTGATCATGATTTCCTCGGAACTGCCCGAGGTGCTGGGCATGAGCGACCGGGTCATGGTCATGCACGAAGGGCAACTGATGGGCACCCTGGACCGCAACGAGGCGACCCAGGAACGGGTCATGCAACTGGCTTCGGGCCTGAACTAGACGACATTCAACCCAAGGGTGGTGGCTGGCAATGAACGCGATAATCGACAACAAACCCGCGGCGGTGGCAGTCAAGCCCCGGCGACGACTGCCCACCGAGCTGAGCATCTTCCTGGTGCTGATCGGTATCGGCCTGGTGTTCGAGCTGTTTGGCTGGATCGTCCGCGACCAGAGTTTCCTGCTCAATTCCCAGCGCCTGGTGCTGATGATTCTCCAGGTCTCGGTGATCGGCCTGCTGGCCATCGGCGTGACCCAGGTGATCATCACCACCGGTATCGACCTGTCTTCCGGTTCGGTGCTGGCCCTGTCGGCGATGATTGCCGCCAGCCTGGCCCAGACCTCGGACTTCACCCGGGCGGTGTTTCCCTCGCTGACCGACCTGCCGGTGTGGATCCCGGTGCTCGCCGGGCTCGGGGTCGGCCTCCTGGCGGGGGCGATCAACGGCAGTGTGATTGCCCTGACCGGCATTCCTCCCTTTATTGCCACCCTGGGGATGATGGTCTCGGCCCGGGGGCTGGCGCGTTACTACACCCAGGGCCAGCCGGTGAGCATGCTCTCCGATTCCTACACCGCCATCGGCCACGGGGCGATGCCGGTGGTGATCTTCCTGGTGGTGGCGCTGATCTTTCATATCGCCCTGCGCTACACCAAGTACGGCAAGTACACCTATGCCATCGGCGGCAACATGCAGGCGGCGCGGACTTCGGGGATCAACGTCAAGCGCCACCTGGTGATTGTCTACAGCATTGCCGGGCTGCTGGCGGGGCTGGCCGGGGTGGTGGCCTCGGCGCGGGCCGCCACCGGGCAGGCGGGGATGGGCATGTCCTACGAGCTGGACGCGATTGCCGCGGCAGTGATCGGCGGCACCAGCCTGGCCGGCGGGGTGGGGCGCATCACCGGCACCGTGATCGGCGCGCTGATCCTCGGGGTCATGGCCAGTGGCTTCACCTTTGTCGGGGTCGATGCCTACATCCAGGACATCATCAAGGGCCTGATCATCGTGGTGGCGGTGGTCATCGACCAGTACCGCAACAAGCGCAAGCTCAAGCGCTGAGCAGGGGAGAGGCGCCGGCTGGTGCAGGAGCCGGCGTGCCAGCGAACACGCCCCCGAGCCCTGGCCCGCTTCAACGGTCTCTTCGCCGGCCGGTGCCCCTGGAAATCGTTGAAAACGGCCAGAATCCGCCGTCCGGCACTGCCGTTTGTCTTCTAACAGACCCATGGCTATGGAATTTTTTGTTATAAACGCACTCCAATAAACGCCACCAAAGCCCGCATTTGCGGGCTTTGTGCGGTTTGTCGGACAGATTCGCTGTCATTTCAGTTGCTGCGCCCTCAAACCGGCCTTAGACTGCCGCCCCTCGTAAATTGAGTGCCGGGTGGCGCTTGGAAGGTATGGCGCCTTTCTGATGACCTGACGGGTCAACCGGAAACAGTTTGAATTCGCCTTAATGCACGTATTTTTTATAGAGAAATCAATGACCAAGGAAAAGTTGCTGGCCATGCCGGCGGATGACTACATGAATGCCGAGCAGCACGCTTTTTTCAGCGACCTGTTGCAAGCCATGAAGGTGGAAACCCACGAGCGCATCGAACAGAACCGGATCGCCATTGAAAGCCTGGACACCCCGGCTGACCCGGCCGACGCCGCTTCCGTCGAAGAAGAGCGCACCTGGTTGGTCAACGCCATTGATCGCGACCAGCGCATGCTGCCGCAACTGGAACAGGCCCTGGGCCGGATCAGCGACGACAGCTTCGGCTGGTGCGACGACAGCGGCGAGCCGATCGGCCTCAAGCGCCTGCTGATCAGCCCCACCACCAAGTACTGCATCGAGGCCCAAGAGCGCCACGAGCAGATCGACAAGCATCAGCGTCAAGCCTGATCGCCAGCCCCCGCCACAGCGGGGGCTCTGTTTTTTTGGGCAGTGCCCGCCCGCACATTCTCTTGATCTGCTGCAAACCCGCGACTAAGGGACCATGGATAATGGCCCTCTAGTGGCGTCTAATGCCGCAAACAATTAGAACGATGTGGGGTGACACAGATGTCAAGAGATGGATCTCTAGCGGCGCCGGTCGCGCAGCCGCTGGCAACACCCGAAACCGCCGCCCGCTGGTGGACGCCGTCCTTGCAGAGCGCGGCGCTGATGGCGCTGTTCGCCGGCCAGGCCCTGGGCGGCTGGTCGCTGTACCTGTGCCTGCCCGTGGCGGTGCTGGTGATCTGGCTGCCGCGGTTGCGCGGGCGCGGGCGGCCCCTGGTGGCGAACGCGACGGCTGACGATCAGTTGTCGGCGCTGACCCGCGACCTGTCCTACGGCACCACCTATAACGCACTGTCCGCGGCGGGCGTGGCCTACTCGGTGACCCAGCTGGCAGGCAAGCTGCAATCCCAGCTCGACGCCGCCGCGCGCATCGTCGGCAACGCCGAAGTGATGATCAAGACCGAGCAGGTCACCTCCCAACTCAGCCAGCAGGCCCTGGGCGCCGCCAGCGAGGCCCACGCCAGCAGCGCCGAAGGGCGCACGGTGCTGGGGGAATCCATCAGCCGCATGCACCTGCTCAGCCAGCGCGCCAATGGCAGCCGTGAGCTGATCGAGGCCCTGAGCCAGCGCAGCGAGGAGATCCAGCGGGTGACCCTGGTGATCCAGTCCATCGCCAGCCAGACCAACCTGCTGGCGCTGAATGCGGCCATCGAGGCGGCCCGGGCCGGGGAACACGGGCGCGGTTTCGCGGTGGTGGCCGATGAGGTGCGCGGGCTGGCCGGGCGCACCGCCGCGGCCACCGACGAGGTCGGGGTGATGGTGGCAGATATCCAGCAGCGCACCAGCGACGTGGTGGAGCAGATCCGCCAGCTGGCCGACGACCTCAACCTGGGGGTCGAGCAGGTGGAGCACACCGGTCGTCACCTGGACAACATCGCGCGCCTGGCGGCCGGGGTGGAAGGGCAGGTCAGCGAGATCGCCCGGGGCGCCGAGACCAACCGCGAGCAACTGGACAGCCTGTTTCATGCCGTGGAGCAGATGCGCAGCGACCTGGCGGTCAGCGACCAGCAGACCCGCAGCCTGGCGCAGGCCGCGGTGCAGATGGAAGGGCAGGCGGAAACCATCAGCGAACGCCTGGCGGCGGTGGGCCTGGATGACTATCACCAGCGCATCTACGACCTGGCCCGCGAAGGCGCGCGGCGCATTGCCGAGCAGTTCGAGGCCGACCTGGAGCAGAACCGCATCAGCCTCGACGATCTGTTCGATCGTCACTACCAGTTGATCGCCAACACCGACCCGGCCAAATACCAGACCCGCTTCGACCGCTACACCGATCAGGTGCTGCCGCCGATCCAGGAATCCCTGCTGCCGCGCCACGATGGCCTGGTGTTCGCCATCGCCTGTACCCAGGAAGGCTACGTGCCGACCCACAACAAGGTTTTTTCCCAGCCGCTGACCGGCGACCCCGAGGTGGACAACCTGCATAACCGCAGCAAGCGCAAGTTCGCCGACCGCACGGGGATCCGCTGTGGCAGCCACCAGCAACCGCTGCTTCTGCAGACCTATACCCGGGATACCGGTGAGCTGATGCACGACCTTTCGGTGCCGATCATGGTCCGCGGCCGGCACTGGGGCGGGCTGCGCCTGGGTTACAAACCCGAGCAGGCGCCAGGCTCGGGCAAGGGCTGAGGCCTCCATTGTTACGCTATCGGTAATGCTGCAATGCAGGAACAGGCTGTTCCAGGGGCCGGCAAGTTAGTTAGTATGCCAACATCGTTAGGCAGCTAACTAATTTTCTGGAGGTAGCGCCATGTACAGCAAAGTCGATGTAGCGGTGATGATTGGCAGCGGCGTGCCAGCCAGCCTGCGGGCCGAGGGCCGTCGTGCGTGCTGGGTGGTTCTGGTCAATGGCGAACAGCGCGGCACGGCCTTTGCCAGCCGCGCCGAGGCCGAGGAGTGCCGGCTGGCCTGGCAGCAGCAGCTGCAGGTGCTGCTGCCCGGCGGCCGGCACCTGCGGCATTCGGCTTAACCGGCCTGGTGCAGGCGCAGGTTGAGCTCGTCCACCACGGGCGCCCAGTCGGCGTCTTCGCGCAGTTGCTGTTTGAGAAAGGCCGCTTGCTGGGGCGTCCAGAAGGGGGCGTCGATCATTTTCAGGTCTTCGTCCAGGGGCGAGTGCCGGGCGATGAAACCATCGATGGCGGCGGGGCTGGAATCCAGGCCCAACTGGTCGAACAGCCCTTCGAGGTTATGGGTGGGCGCTTCCATGGTGATCTCCTTGGGTGACGGGCAGCACCGGCGCTGCCTCAGTGCATCTGAGGCATGGCGGGCGCGCAAGTTCGATCCAAGGGTTCAGGCCAGGGTGCCGCTCTCGGCCTGGAACAACGCCGTCTGGGCCATGGACAGGGCAGTGCTGTAGGCCATGACCTGGGCCCGGGCGGACGACAGGGCCATGGCCCGGCCGGTGTCGGAGCCGGAACTGGCGCCCTTGACCGTGGCCAGGCGGGCCTTGGCCCGTTGCAGTTTCTGTTGCAGCAGCTCGATCTGCTTTTTCAGTTGGCGGATGCGTTTTTTCTTCGCCAGCAACAGCGCCTCTTCCGGGGTTTGCGCGCTGGAGCGGCTCAGGACCAGGGTCTCGCCGTCGTCCGAGGCTTCCAGTACCGCAGTGCTTGGATCCGGCTTGAGGAAGTCGGCCAGGCGAGATGGGGGTTTCAAGTCGATCATCATGATGCTCTTAAACGGATCTCGCCTTTGTATCGGTCGCGCTGTCGGATCCTTGACTGGCGCTGTCTGTCAGGCGTTCAGGGCGCCCTGGTCGATGGCCTGCTTGAGGGCCTTGGCCGACGCTCTGGCTGCCGCGGCAGCGTCTTCCGAGGTCTTGAACCAGCGATCGCGTTCCACCTGGTGGAAGGTGACCTGGGTCAGTGGGGGTTTGGCGCGCATGGCAATCACGGCCTGGAACTCGCCTTCGACTTCTCTGCACTCGCCACGAATGAAAAACTCGCCAATATCTAGTTCGGTCACTTCTAGCCTTCCCTTGGAGATGAGTGAGTGCTTGAACGCCCCCCAAGAGGGGGGCATTCAATCAATGGCGGAGTATGGCAGTTGTTGGGTGATGGCGGGCTGAGTTATATCATTTGGATTCTAGGTGGCGATTATTCTGATGATCTAATCTGAAACTTCCTGCTTCTGTTGCTGGGTAATATTACCGGCTGTGCGTCAACTCCGGCTTTTGCTGAAGTGGGTGCGCGCGAAGCCGGTGTGCGCTTTAAATAGTCGAAATGCACAAAGTTGCTCTAGAATTGCCTCTGCAACCCGAAGTGGCTGCCGACCGGGGGAATCGTGACCCGGGTGCATCCGGCCAGCAGGCCTGTTCCAGCACCCACCCCCGACGACGCGCCGCCACGCTTTGCGGGTCAGAGCTCACTCCTCACGCCTTCGACATGTGCCTGATGCATCGGCGAAATGCCCCTTGCCCAGTGCCGCCGCCAGCGTCGTGGCCAGGAGTGCCAGCTGCACTTGTGTGTATTGGGTAACCGATTGGGGTGACTACGCCGTCATGGCGGTTTTTTCGTGCCGTCCGTTTTTTTCCGGGCGACATCATTTTGAGTATCGGGGAGTGTTCCTTGGCAGTAAGTAATCTTGAAATGCATGCATTGTTCGTGTTGGGTGATTTGCGCGCAAAGCTGGTCAAGCAGTTCCAATCTCGTTTTGTCTACCTCACCGAACAGTCCGCCGAAGGCATCTACGTCGCCGAGATCGACACCGAGACGGCCCTGGTGGTGGACGACAAGCCGCGCCTTGAACTCAAGGTCGGCGATCATTTTCGCGCCGCCGTGCTGCCCAGCCGTGAAGGCGGCAAGATGGAGATCCGCTTTCGCGAGATCAAGCTGACGGTCTACGGCCTGGGCGACTACGCCTTTGTCAGCAGCCCCCTGGGGCAGGGCATCCTGTTCAAGGAAGGCCATTCGGTGGTGACCGTGTTTGCCGCCAACGAGCAGTTGCAGGAAGGCCTGACCAAGACCCTCAAGGCGGTGACCGCCAAGGCCGCCAAATGGCGCAAGGGCGAACTGGTGAGCTTCAAGGCCAGCGAGTGATGAGCCAGGGCCGCGCCGCTTTTCACCATGAGCATCAACAGGCCGCGAGCGCTGAAGCCCAGCGCCTGTTCGCGCAGAAGACCGTGCTCCAGGGCGCCTGGCTGAACTGGGTCGCCGCCCAGCTGTACAACCTGCGCCCCGCGGCCTACGCCAGCATGGTGCGCCGCGAGTTGCAGCGGTTGCAGGAGCCTCCGGCCTCTTGAGCGGCCATCCGGGAATGGCCTGGGGTTGAAACTACTGAACCTCTACTACAGTCAGTTGACTTAATGCTTTGGGGGCCGTGCGCTTAGGCGCTGCCTGCCCCTGTGGCCCAGGTCCTGACCCAAGAGGTGTACCCCGATGAAAGGAATCCGCGCGCTGCTGGCCAGCAGCCTGTTGAGCCTTGCCGCCCTGAGTACGGTGCAGCCGGTTGTGGCGGCGCCGCAACCGATTCATTTCGCCGACCTGAACTGGGAAAGCGGCAGCCTGATCACCGAGATCCTGCGGATCATGGTGGAGCAGGGCTATGGCTTGACCACCGACACCTTGCCCGGCACCACCATCACCCTGGAAACGGCCCTGGCCAACAACGACATCCAGGTGATCGGCGAAGAGTGGGCGGGGCGCAGCCCGGTGTGGGTCAAGGCCGAGGCCGAAGGCAAGGTGCAGGCCCTGGGGGATACGGTCAAGGGCGCCACCGAAGGCTGGTGGGTGCCGGAATACGTGATCAAGGGCGACCCGGCCAAGGGTATAAAGCCGCTGGCGCCGGAGCTGCGCAGCGTGACCGACCTGGCCCGCTACAAGGACGTGTTCAAGGACCCGGAGAGCCCGGACAAGGGGCGTTTCCTCAACAGCCCGATCGGCTGGACCTCGGAGATCGTCAACCAGCAGAAGCTCAAGGCCTATGGCCTGCAGGACAGCTACGTGAATTTTCGCAGCGGTTCCGGAGCGGCCCTGGATGCGGAGATCAGCTCGGCGATCCGTCGCGGCAAGCCGATCCTGTTCTACTACTGGTCGCCCACGCCGCTGCTCGGGCGCTTCAAGCTGGTGCAACTGCAAGAACCGCCCTTTGACGCCGAAGCCTGGAAGACCCTGACCGACGCCGCCAACCCCAACCCCCGGCCAACCCGTTCCCTGGCCTCCAGGTTGTCGATCGGGGTGTCCACGCCATTCCAGAAGCAGTACCCGCAACTGGCGCAGTTCTTCGCCAAGGTCGACCTGCCCATCGAGCCCCTGAACCGCGCCCTGGCGCAGATGAGCGAGAACCACAGTGCCCCGCGGGACGCGGCCCGGGCCTTCCTCAAGCAGCACCCCGACGTCTGGCGCGCCTGGGTGCCCCGGGACGTGGCGGACAGGATCGCCGCCACCTTGTAGGCACCGGCGTGCCGGCGAATGGGCCCTTGAACCTTGCGCCCGGCGGGTGCAGGGCAGGGGTCAGAAGCGGGTCTGCACCGCCACCTCGAAGGTTCGCGGCTGGCCCAGGTAGTACGCCGGGGACACATGGGCGAACTGGCCATAGACCTCGTTGGTCAGGTTGCGCACCCGGCCGGTCACTGTGGTGTGGCTGTCGACCTTGTAGCGCAGGAAGCTGCCGTACAGGGTGTAGGCGGGCATCCGCAGGGTGTTGGCGTTGTCGGCGTATACCGAGGCCACGTAGCGCGCATCGACCCCGGTCTGCCAGTTGGGCGACAGGTCATAGGTCAGCCACAGGTTGGCCAGCCGGTCCGGTACGTTGGTCGGCGTGTTGCCCTTGCGTGAAACCACCGCGCCGCTGGCGATCTTCTCGTTGAACTCGCCGTACTCGGCATCCACCCAGGCGAAGTTGGCTTGCGCCAGTAGCTTGGGGGTGATGTGCAGGGAACTGGCCAGCTCGATGCCCCTGGAGGTCTGCTGGCCCACCGGGATGCTGTTGGCCGGGTCCAGGGGATCGGTGACGGCAAAGTCCTTGCGCTCGATGCGATAGGCGGCAACGGTCGCCGAACCCCGTCCTTGCAGGTAGTCGAACTTGCTGCCCACTTCCCATTGCTTGCCCGTGGACACCTCGAAGTTCTGAGTGCCACTGGGCTGCTCGGCGGCGGTGCTGTACTGCACGTAGACATTGGCGCTGGGCAGGAACTGCCAGGTCAGGCCCAGGCGCCCGGTGACCGGTTCCCAGCTGTGCTTGAGGTGGCGCGGGTTGCTGGCGGTGATCAGCCGGTGGTTGGTCACGTCCAGGTCGATGGCGTCGTAGCGCAGGCCGCTGAGCAGTGACAGCTCGTCGGTCAGGGCCAGGCGGTTCTCGACGAACAGGGCGCGGGTGGTGACCTGGTTGGTCTTGTCCTTGGCCCAGCCCTGGCGGGTGCCCTTCAGGTCATAGAAGTACCCCGGCTGGAAGTTGCCGGGATCGATGCTGTTGCTGGCCGGCACGTTCCAGGGCGAGTTGGTGGTGCTGTTGACCTTGTACTCAAAACCCCCGGACCAGGTGGTGTCGAGGCCGAACAGCTGATCGTCGTGGCGCAGTTCGAACTGGTTGCCGTCCTGCTGGCCCTGGTGCCGTACCAGGTAGGCGGTCGAGCGGTTCACCCGGCTGTTGTCGGCGTTGTACTGGTAGGTCTCCAGGTTGCGATAGTCGCGCTGGCTGTCCAGGTGGTAGAGGGTGTTGCGCAGGCTGGTGCTGGGGTTGATCCGGTAGTCGATGATCGAGCGCAGCCACACCGTGCGTTGCTCATACAGGCCATCGGCGACGTTGTAGTTGTTGAAGCGGTTGTGCTTGTCGATCTTCAGCTCACCGGCCTTGGGGTTGCGCACCGGGGTGCCCCAGTAGGGGCTGTCCTCGTGTTCATCCTGGTATTCCACCGCCAGGGTGTGGGACAGGTCCGGGGTCAGGTCGCTGAGCAGGGAGAAGGCCAGGCTCCAGGCATCCCTTTCCTGGCGGTCGATGTAGCCGTTGCTGGTGTTGTGGCTGACGTCCAAGCGCGCGTAGTGCTGCACCTCGGCACCGGCCGGGCTGAGGGCGTGGTTGACCCCGAAAGCGGTCTGCGTGGTGTCGTAGCTGCCGTAGCCGAGCAGGCCTTCGGCAGCCTGTTCGCGGCGGTCCGCGAGCTTGGTCACGTAGTTCAGCGAACCGCCCACGGAGCCGGCGCCATTGATCAGCGACGAGGGGCCGCCCACCAGTTCCACCCGGTCGTAGATCCAGGCGTCCACGGGCCGGGCCAGGCCGGTGGCGACGTTGATGCCGTTGAACATCTGGGTGATCTGGCTGCTGGTGAAGCCACGGTAGGAGACGAAGCCGCCGAACCCCGGCGGCGCACTGGCGTTGACCCCGGGCAGCGCGTTGGCCGCTTCCTGGAAGGTGCGGGCGCCGCTTCGCTCCAGGTCCTGGCGGCTGGCCACGGCCACCGAGGCCGGGGTTTCGCGCAGGCTCAAGCCCAGGCGCGAGGCCATGCCGCTGGACTGGTCCAGGTTCAGGCCCGGCTCGGCATCGGCCTCATCGGCGCCGATGGTGGTGGGGGCCAGTTCGAGGCTCGGCTGGCCCCAGGCATTGATCGACAGGCAGCCCAGCAGGCTCGCCAGCAAAGGAAGGTGTTTCATCGGTGCATCCTGAATTCTTGGCTAGGAAAAGGCCCACGAACGCGCGCCGCGCGACAGCGCAGTGGGCAGGTTGAGCACGAGCAGGAATCAGGCGAGAGGCGGTGCCCGGGGATGGGCCGCGGGCCAGGTGGAGCGGGCGGGGAGGTCGGTCTTGGCCAGGGTGCGCGCAAGCGGGGCCTGGGGCTGCGGCAGCAGGGCCAGGGTCAGGCTGGAGTTCAGGGCCGGGCCCATGCCGCCGGTGGAGCACAGCGGGCAACCGAAGGTCTTGGAGAGAGTGGGCAGGGAGCCCTGGTCGGCCGGTTTCTGCAGCGGCGCCTGGGTGGCAGGGTCGACGCTGCAGAACTGCCCGCCGATGCCGTTGAGCTGCATGCCGAGCATCTGCCCGTGGCCGATGCTGCAGGCGAACACGTTGAACAGGACGCAGCAATAGAGCATCCAGGCAACGAGCGAGCGATCGGAACGGGCAAATTTCATGGGGCGGCACTTTATCATCGAAGGCGACGAACGTACTTACAAAAACGGTCAATCGAGTCCATTCTTCAGCGACATTTTCTGCACGGACGTCTGAACATGAATCTTCTGCTCGCACAGGGGGTGGCTGGCAGCTTCCTGTTGATCAGTCTGATCCATCTGTACTGGGCTGCGGGTGGCAAGCGTGGCAGTGATGCGGTGATTCCCGAGGTGCCGGGGCCGGGGCCCGGCATGACCCAGCCGGCGTTCCGTCCGCCGGCCCTGGCCACGATGCTGGTGGCAGTGGCTTTGTTGCTGGTGGCGATGCTGGTGTGCCTGAGGGTCGGGCTCTACCTGCCGACGGTGACCCACCCGTCTCTGCAGTGGGTGATCAGCGCCATTGCCTTGCTGATGTTCGCCCGGGCCATCGGCGACTCCGAGCTGGTGGGTTTTTTCAAGGAAGTCCGGGATTCGAAATTCGCCCGCCTCGACACCCTGTTCTATTCCCCCCTGTGCGTGGTGCTGGGGACCGGGTTGCTGGTGCTGGCCTGGGCCTGAGGGCAGTCAGCCGGCGCTGGCCAGTGCAGGAACTGGCTGGTGCAGGAGCTGGCTTGCCAGCGAAGGCGTTTTCGAAGTCGCCGCAAGGCTCACGGGCCTCGTCGCCGGCAGCCGGCTCCTAGGTGCAGCGGATGTGCTCAGTTGCCGGTTTCGCTGCGTTTGCTGCTGATTTCCGCCGGCACATCGTCGCCGGCCATGCGCTTGCGAAACAGCGCGGCCCGCGCCAGCAGCAGGGTGGTCACCGGTACGGTGATGGACATCAGCACCGGGATCAGCCAGGCGTGCAGCACCGGCCCGGACTTGAGCGCGGAAAAGTACAGGATCGACGCCAGGGCCACGGCCCAGGAGCCCATGGTGGAGGCCAGGGCCGGCGGGTGCATGCGCTGGAAGTAGCTCTTCATGCGCAGGATGCCCAGGGCCCCGATCAGGGCAAACACACTGCTGATCACCAGCAACAAGGCCACCAGCACTTCCACCCAGAGTGGCAATTGTTCCAGGCTGTTCATTCGATCACCTCGCCACGCAGAAGGAATTTGGCCAGGGCGAAGGAGCCGACAAAGCCGAACAGGGCGATCAGCAGCGCCGCCTCGAAGTAGGTGTCACTGGCGTAGCGCACGCCCAGCACCAGCATCATCAGCATCGCCAGGATGTACAGGTAGTCCAGGGCCAGAACCCGGTCCTGGGCCGAGGGGCCCTTGAACAGGCGCACCAGGGTCAGGACCATGGCCAGGGAGAAAATGAACAGACTCAGCAAGATCGCGTTGGTCAGCAGGACACTCATTCGAAAATCTCCATCAGCGGGCGCTCGTACGTGGCCTTGAAGTGCTGGATGAATTGCGCCTCGTCCTTCAGGTCGAAGACGTGCAGCAACAGCAGGCTGCGGTCCAGGGACAGCTCGGACCAGACCGTGCCCGGTACCACCGTGGTGATGGTGGACAGCGCCGCCAGGCCATTGGCGTCCCGCAGGTCCAGGGGGATCTTGACGAAGGCCGAGTGCACCGGGCGCCGGCCGTTGTTGAGCACGCCCCAGGCCACCAGCAGGTTGGACACCAGCACGTCGCGGCCCACCACCAGGAACAGGCGCAGGATGGTGCCCGGGCGGCGGATGCGGATCGGCAGGGGCCGCAGGGGCTGCATCAGCAGCGGTGCGAGAAAGCCCAGCAGGGCGCCCAGCAGCAGGTTGCCCGGGCTGAGGGACAGGTTCAGCACCAGCCAGAGCAGCCACAGTGCCAGGGACAGGAATGGCGCGGGGAACAGGCGCTTCATGGGTGCACCTCCACTGCCGCTGCGGTCTTGGATTCAGGGCTGAGCACGGTGCGGGTGCCCAGCACCGCCATCACGTAATGCTCCGGGTGGTTGAGGCTGTCGGCGGTGGCCTGGGTGAAGCGCAGCAACGGCTCGGCCTTGAAGCTGAGCAGCACGCAGAGCCCCAGCAGCGCCACGATCGGCAGGCACTCCAGGCGCCGCAGCACCGGCGAAGGGCGTTCCTCCGGGGTCCAGAAGCGCTGCACACCCAGGCGGGCAAAGGCAATCAGCGAGGCCAGGCCCGAGAGGATCAACAGCGCCAGGAAGCACCAGGCCGCCGGGGTGATCGGCGCGCCCTCGCTGGCCCCCAGGCCCTCGGGGTTGAGCAGGGCGGCAATCAGGTTGAGCTTGCCGATGAAGCCCGATAGCGGCGGCATGCCGATGATCAGCAAGGCGCAGGCGATGAAGCTCAGGCCGAGGAAGGCCATGGTCCAGGGGATCACCTGGCCGACCACCACTTTCTGTTCATCGTCGAGGTTGCTGCCCCGTGGCGGGTGCAGCGACTCCATGGGCCGCGGCAGGATCTCGCCTTCATCCTCCAGGGGGATCTCGTTGGCCGAGCGCGAACGCTCGATCAGTTCTGCCAGCAAAAACAGCGCGCACATCGCCAGGGTCGAGCTGAACAGGTAGAACAGCGCCGCGCCGGTGAGGGCCGGCTGGGCGAAGCCGATCACCGAGATCAGGATGCCGGCCGACACCAGGATGCTCAGGCTGGCCATGCGTTCCAGGCGCTGGGCCGGAAGAATCGCCAGGGCCGCGCAGAAGATCGTCGCCATGCCGCCGTACACCAGCCACTGGCTGCCGAAATAGGCCGAGGCCCCGGCTTGCCCGGAGAACAGCAGGGTCCACAGGCGCAGTACGGTGTACACACCGACTTTGGTCATGATGGCGAACAGTGCCGCCACCGGCGCGCTGGCCGAGGAGTAGGCGGGCACCAGCCAGAAGTTCAGTGGCCACATCCCGGCCTTGGCCAGGAAGGCGATCGCCAGGATCGCCGTACCGGCGTGCAGCAGGCCGCGGTCGGCTTCCGGCACCAGGGGGATCTTCATCGCCAGGTCGGCCATGTTCAGGGTCCCGGTGACCCCGTAGATCATTGCCGTGCCGATCAGGAACAGCGACGAGGCCAGCAGGTTGATGGTGATGTAGTGCAGCCCCGAAGACACCCGCGCGCGCCCCGAGCCGTGCAGCATCAGGCCGTAGGACGCCGCCAGCAGCACCTCGAAGAACACGAACAGGTTGAACAGGTCGGCGGTCAGGAAGGCCCCGTAGAGGCCCATCAGCTGGATCTGGAACAGGGCATGGAAACTGGCCCCGGCGCCGTCCCAGCGGGCCATGGCGAACAGCAGCGCGCTGACCCCGATGATACCGGTGAGCACCAGCATCAGCGCCGACAGGCGATCGACCACCAGCACGATGCCGAACGGCACCTGCCAGTTGCTGGGCAGGTACACGCCGAAGGAACCGGTGGCGCCCTGGACCTGGGTCCAGTACAGCAGGTAGCCCGCCAGGCACAGGCCCAGCAGGGTGGAGAGCAGGTTGATCCGGGCTTTCAGCGGGCGATGCTTTTCCCCCAGCAGCAACATGATGCCCGCGGTCAGCAGAGGCAGGAGGATGGGGGCGACGATCAGGTGCGACAACGGATTCATTCCTTGGGCTCCCGGCCATCGACGTGGTCGGTGCCGGTCAGGCCCCGGGAAGCCAGGAGCACCACCAGAAACAGCGCAGTCATGGCGAAGCTGATGACGATGGCCGTGAGCACCAGCGCCTGGGGCAGCGGGTCGGTGTAGTGCAGCAGGTCCTGGGGCACGCCGTCCTTGACGATCGGCTCCTTGCCGATGAACAGGCTGCCCATGCTGAAGATGAATAGGTTGACCGCATAGGACAGCAGGCACAGGCCCATCACCACCTGGAAGGTCCGCGGGCGCAGCACCAGCCAGACTCCGGAAGCGGCGAGGACCCCAATGGCGATTGCGATGACTTCTTCCATCAGGCGGCTCCGTTCTGAGTCAGGGATTTGGCCTGGCTGGCCGGCTTGTGGGCCCGCACCGACTGGTGCGCCAGGGCCGTGAGGATCAGCAGGGTCGCACCCACCACCACGGCGTACACGCCGATGTCGAAGAACAGCGCGCTGGCGATGTGGATATCACCGAACAGCGGCAGGTCCACATGCAGCGTGTGGGTGGTCAGGAACGGGTAGCCCCAGGCCAGGGCGCCGAGGCCGGTGGCCAGGGCAACCAGCAGCCCGGTGCCCATCCAGCGCAGCGGCCGCAGGCTCATCTGCGCCTCGACCCACTGGGTGCCCGCCACCATGTACTGGAGGATGAAGGCCACCGACATCACCAGCCCGGCGACGAAACCGCCACCCGGCAGGTTGTGCCCGCGCATGAACAGGTAGAAGGACACCACCAGGGCAATCGGCAGCAGCAGGCGCACCAGCACCGCCGGCACCATCATGAAGCCCAGGGCGGTGTCGCTGGCCTGGCGCGGGTTGACCAGGTCGGTGACCACGTCCGGGGCCAGCAGGCGCTGCTGCGCCGGCAACTGCATGCTTTCCTTGGGCGGGCGGAAGCGGCGCAGCAGGGCGAACACGGTCAGGGCCACCGCCGCCAGCACGGTGATCTCGCCCAGGGTGTCGAAGCTGCGGAAGTCCACCAGGGTCACGTTGACCACATTGGTGCCGCCGCCTTCGGGCAGGGCGCGGCTGAGGTAGAACGAGGAAATGTCGTTGGGAGTGGGGCGGGTCAGCATGGCGTAGGACAGCACTGCCATGCCCAGGCCCACGGCCACCGACAGGCTCAGGTCGCGCAGGCGGCGGATGCGCGCCTTGGGCACGCTGCTGGGCAGGGGCGAGACGTCCTCGATCCGCCGTGGCAGCCAGCGCAGGCCGAGGAGGATCAGCACCGTGGTCACCACTTCCACCACCAGCTGGGTCAGGGCCAGGTCCGGCGCCGAGAACCAGACGAAGGTCACGCAGGTCATCAGGCCGCAGACGCTGACCATGGTCAGGGCGGCCAGACGGTGGTACTTGGCTTGCCAGGCGGCGCCCAGGGCGCAGGCGATGGCCAGCAGCCAGAAGGTCACGAAGACGATGGAACCGGGGATCTTCGGCCGGTCGCCCCAGGTCAGCTGGCTGTAGAGCATGGGGATCAGCCCGGCGATCACCGCCGCCAGGATCAGCACGAACAGCTGGGTCTGCAGGCGCTTGGTGCTCAACCGGCGTTCCAGGCGCCGGGCCAGGCGGGTCATGCCCACCAGGCTGCGCTCGAACAACAGCTTGCCGTTGAGACGGCCCACGCCCGGCGGGTAGGCGAAACGGCCCGCCACCAGCGGCTTGTGCAGCAGCAGGTAGAGGACGATGCCGCAGGACATGGCGATCAGGCTCATGATCATCGGGGCATTGAGGCCGTGCCAGATGGCCAGGCTGTACTCGGGCAGGGTCCCGCCCACCACCGGCAGCGCCGCGGCGGCCAGCAGCGGGCCGATGATCTGCGCCGGGAAGATCCCCACCAGCAGGCAGGTGAACACCAGCAGTTCAACCGGGGCACGCATCCAGCGCGGCGGCTCGTGGGGCGTGTGCGGCAGGTCGGTGGCCGGCTCCCCGAAGAACACGTCGACCGTGAAGCGCAGGGCGTAGGCGACGCTGAAGGTCCCGGCGATGGTAGCGATCACCGGCAGGGCGATTTCCACCCAGGCGCTGGAGTTGATGAACACCGTCTCGGCGAAGAACATCTCCTTGGACAGGAAGCCGTTGAGCAGCGGCACCCCGGCCATGGAGGCGCTGGCCACCATGGCCAGGGTCGCGGTGTAGGGCATCAGCTTGATCAGGCCGTTGAGCTTGCGGATGTCACGGCTGCCGCTTTCGTGGTCGATGATCCCGGCCGCCATGAACAGCGAGGCCTTGAACGTGGCGTGGTTGAGAATGTGGAACACCGCCGCCACCGCGGCCAGCGGGCTGTTCAGGCCCAGCAGCAGGGTGATCAGCCCCAGGTGGCTGATGGTGGAATAGGCCAGCAGGCCCTTGAGGTCGTTCTGGAACATCGCGCAGTAGGCGCCCAGCACCAGGGTGCAGGCCCCGGCGCCGCTGACGATGTAGAACCATTCTTCAGTGCCGGACAACGACGGCCACAGGCGGGCCAGGAGAAACACCCCGGCCTTGACCATGGTCGCCGAGTGCAGGTAGGCCGAGACCGGGGTCGGCGCGGCCATGGCGTGGGGTAGCCAGAAGTGGAAGGGGAACTGCGCGCTCTTGCTCAGGGCGCCCAGCAGGATCAAGGGCAACAGGATCGGGTAGAGCGCGTGGGCGCGTATCTTGTCTCCGGCAGCCAGTACCTGATCCAGGTCGTAGCTGCCCACCACATGGCCGAGCAGCATGACCCCGGCCAGCAGGCACAAGCCCCCGGCACCGGTGACCATCAACGCCATGTAGGCGCCGCGGCGGGCATCGGAGCGGTGGTGCCAGTAGCCGATCAGCAGGAAGGAGAAGAGGCTGGTGAGCTCCCAGAAGAACACGATCTGGATCAGGTTGCCGGAAATCACCAGGCCGAGCATGGCCCCCATGAAGGCCAGGAAGAAGGCGAAGAAACGCGGCACCGGATCTTGCGGCGACATGTAATAACGCGCGTAGAGCGCCACCAGGCTGCCGATGCCCAGCACCAGCAGCGAGAACAGCCAGGCGAAGCCGTCCAGGCGCAGCACGAAGTTCAGCCCCAGGCTCGGCAGCCAGGCATACTCCTCGCGAATCACCCCGCCATCGGCGATCTGTGGGTACAGCAGAGCCACCTGGATGGTGCCAATGAGTGCCACCAGGCCGGCCAGCAGAGATTCGGTGTTACGTGCGTTGTGCGGCAACAGGGCCGCCAGACAGCTGCCGATGAATGGCAGAAGCAGTAGAACTATCAGGGACATAGGCTTCTAATCTGCGGAAAAGTATGACGCATAATACGTGCCAGGCCCTGGATCACCAACCGCCATGCGCGGCCCGGGCCCCCTAAGAAATGTTACATACGCTTTCAAAGGTAGGAGACAAATGCCTGATGCGCCCGTTCACCGGGTGCTGTGGGGCAAATGCCCTGCCCAGCTCAAGCCGCCACAAGGATCGACAAGGGTGCACATGATTAAAGGATCGGCCTTGGGCCGGCTGTTTCGACGGGGCGCGTTCGCCGTGCTGTTCACCGCCTTCGGTGCGGCATCGGGCATTGGCCTGGAGCATTATCTGGATCGCCCCGACATGCTCAAGACCCGCCAGGCGCTGGTCATCGAAGGCCCGCAGGGGGATGAGCGCAACTATGTGCTGCCGCCGGGCACGGTGCTCTATTTCGACCGCGCCTTTGCCGAGGGGCACGCGCTCTACCACGCCTACTTCTACTATCACGGCGAGCCTGAGAATGACCGGGTAGAGCTGGAACCCAAGCACAAGGGCTCCCTGACCGTCCCCACCTGGCTCTATGCCCCCGGAGACCCCGCACTGTAGGCGCTGGCCTATCAGCGAGAGCGCCTGCAAGAGCACCTTCGCCGGCAAGCCGGCTCCTACAGTCCCCACCACTACCCCAGCCAGCTGTAGGCGCTGGCTTGCCAGCGAAAGGGCCCTCAAGAGCTCCCTCACCAGCAAGCCACCCCCCGCAGCGGGCCGTTGCTCAGGACTCCACCGCCTCGCCGCTCTGCTGTCCGGCTTCTGCCTTGGGCTTCCATTCGCTGATGATCACCGCCAGCACGATCAAGGCGCCGCCCAGCAACGCCAGCCCCGGCAGGCGCTCCCCGGCGATGCGCCCGACAATCCCGGCCCACACCGGCTCGCCGGCATAGATCAGGGTGGCGCGGGTCGGCGAGACGCTTTTCTGCGCCCAGTTCATTGCCAGCTGGATCACCGCGCTGGCAGCCCCCAGGCCCAGGGCGCTGGCCAGCAGCAGCCAGGAAAACCCCGGCAGCGCTTCCCCGGTCGGCCACACCATGGCGAACGCCAGCAGCGAGGTGACCGCCAGTTGCACCACGGTGACCCGGCGCACATCCACCCGCCCGCCGAAGCTGCTGATGAGGATGATCTCCGCGGCAATGGCCACGGTACTGATCAGGGTGGCGATCTCCCCGGGGCTGAAGTCCAGGGACGCGCCATTGGGCCCGGACAGCAGCATCAGCCCGGTGAACGCCAGCATGATGCCGATACTCGGCAGCAACCCCGGGCGCTTGCCCATGAACAGCCATTGCAGCAACGGCACGAAGGGCACATAAAGGGCGGTGATGAACGCCGACTGGCTGCTGGGAATGCTTTGCAGGCCCACGGTCTGCAAACCGTAGCCGAGCATGATCGCGGTACCGATAAAGGCCCCGGCGCGCAGTTCGAACAGGGTCAGGCCGCGCAAGTGGCGCAGTGAGAATGCACCGACCATGCACGCCGCTGCGGCAAAGCGCAGGCCGACGAAGAACATCGGCCCGCTGACGCTCATGGCGTTCTGCACCAGCAGGAAGGTGCCACCCCAGATCATGGTGATCAGCACCAGCACGGCTTCGGCCTTGCTCAACTTGAACTGGAATCCGCGGGAGGGCGTTGCTGTCATGGTCTTGCGTGCTACCTGAGGGGGACGCACAATGCGCCGGAAGTTGGGCAGTATACTGCGCAGGCCCCAGGAGTGAGCAATATAGTGCACAAAGAAAACGTCCAGCGGGCCTCGGTCCTGCAACATGTCAGCCTCAACGTCCGCCGCCTGCGCAATGCCGCGGGCTTGAGCCAGAGCGCCCTGGCGGAAAAATCCAATGTCAGCCGGCGGATGCTGGTGGCGATAGAGGCGGGGGAGAAGAACGTCAGCCTCGGCACCCTGGACCGGGTGGCCGAAGCCCTGGACGTGGCCTTCAGCGACCTGATCCAGGCCCCGGAATCCCGGGATTCGAGCCGCATCAACGAGCTGGCCTGGGCCGGTGCTATCCCCGGCAGCAAGGCGCTGCTCCTGGCCAAGGCCGAGGCCACCCGTGAAGTGGAGCTTTGGGAATGGCAGCTGGAGCCTGGCGAGGTCTATCACTCGGAGTGCGACGCCGAGGGCTGGAGCGAGCAGATCTACGTCTTCGAAGGCTGCCTGACGGTGTTCTTCGGCGACACTGAGCGGCGCCTGGAATGCGGTGACTTCTTCATGTTCGCCAGCCACGTGCCCCACGGCTACCGCAACGACGGCACCCGGGCCACGCGCTTCGTGCGCAACGTGGTGATCTGACGCCCCGTGGCCCGGCAAGCGCTGTTTGCCCAGCAACAGCAGTTGGACATTTTGCCTGTTTTCAGTTGATGTCTTTTAGCTGAATTATCAAGCAACTTTCTGATATTAAAGGTTTTTATATTTAGGCACGACTCCTGCAATTGTCCTGGAAAGAACCCCGCGACGGGTGTTCACCTTGATGTTCAGGAAGCGGAGTCGGCCCATGACAGCCCCAGCCCAACCCTCTCGCAGTGCCCATCTCATCCAGAACGATGCGCAAGCCATCAGCGTGGCCCGGGCCCTGGCCCAGCGCTTTGCCGTGGAGGCGGCGCTGCGTGATCGCGAGCGGCGCCTGCCCCGGGCAGAGCTCGACGAATTTTCCGCCAGCGGCCTGTGGGGCATCACCATCCCCAAAGAGTACGGCGGTGCCGGGGTGTCCTACGCCACCCTGGTGGAAGTCATCAAGCTCATTTCCGCCGCCGACCCGTCTCTCGGCCAGTTGCCGCAGAACCACCTGGGGGTGGTGGACATCCTGCTGCAGACCGCCAGCGAAGAGCAGAAGCGCCATTACTTCGCCAAGGTGTTGCAGGGCTACCGCTTCGGCAATGCGTTTTCCGAGGCCGGCAGCAAGCACGTCGGCGCCTTTGAAACCCAGATCCGTTTCGACGGCGAACAGGCGCAGATCGACGGCGAGAAGTTCTACTGCACCGGGGCGCTGTTCGCCCACATCGTCCCGGCGGTGGCGGTGGACGAACACAACCAGGCGCACATTGCCTTTATCGAGCGCGACAACCCTGGCCTCACGGTGATCGACAGCTGGGACGGCTTCGGCCAGCGCACCACCGCCAGCGGCGGGGTCAGCCTCAAGGCGGTGCGGGTGCCGCGCAGCGCGGTGATCCCGGCCCATCGGGCCTTCGACCAGCCCACCGCCGATGGCCCGATCTCGCAAATCATCCAGGCCGCGGTGGATACCGGCATCGCCGTCGCCGCCCTGGAAGACGCCAAGCACCATGCCCGGCAATCCCGGCCGTGGATCGACAGCGGCCTGGACCATGGCTGGCAGGACCCGTTCACCATTGCCGCCATCGGCGACCTGGAATGGCGGGTGCACGGCACCGAGGCGATCCTCGCCAAGGCCGCCGAGGCGGTCGATCAGGCCCTGGCCCAGCCCGGTGAAGACAGCGTCGCCCAGGCCTCCCTGGTGGTGGCCCAGGCCAAGGTGCTGTCGGCGGAGAGTGCCTTGCTCGCCGCCAGCAAACTCTTCGAACTGGCCGGCACCCGTTCGGTGTCGGGCAAGTACAACCTCGACCGCCACTGGCGCAACGCCCGCACCCACACCCTGCACGATCCGGCGCGCTGGAAATATCACCTGATCGGCAACTACCTGCTCAACGGCATCAAGCCGGCCCGCCACGCCTGGAACTGAAGGACTGCGCCATGAATGCACTGACCCGCCCCGACACCCCCCAAGCGGCCCTGGAACACAACGCCCAGGTCCTGCAGCGGGCCCGCGTCCTGCTGCAGCAAACCCTGGATTTCATCCGCGAGCAGGCCCGGCCCTGGAGCGGCAGCGGCCTGGCCAGGGCCAGCGACGACCCCTATGTGATCAGCCGCTTTGGCGACCTGAACATCCGCATCGACCTGGCCGCGGCCCTGCAGGAGCGGGCCCAGCGCCAGATAGAACAAGAGCCGGACCCGGCGGAAGTTGCGGTGGCCCTGGCCGAGGCGGCGATTGCCGCGGGCCAGGCGCTGCTGGCGGCCAGCGACGCCGAGTTCGAACTCACCGGTCAGCGCAGCCCGCAGCCCCAGACCCTGGATGACCCGCTGCGCTGGAAATACCAACTGATCGGCAACTACCGCCTCAATGGCGTGCCACCCCAAGGTTTCAGGAGTGTTGTGTGATGTCCCGTGAAATCCGCCTCAATGCCTTCGACATGAACTGTGTCGGCCACCAGTCGCCGGGCCTCTGGGCCCACCCCCGGGACCGCTCCTGGCAGTACAAGGACCTGGAGTACTGGACCGACCTGGCGAAAATCCTTGAAAAGGGCAAGTTCGACGGGTTGTTCATCGCCGATGTGCTGGGTATCTACGACGTCTACAACGGCAACGGCGAGGCAGCGATCCGCCAGGCCGCCCAGGTCCCGGTGAACGACCCGCTGCAGCTGATCCCGCCCATGGCCCTGGTCACCGAGCACCTGGGCTTCGGCCTCACCGCGTCGCTGTCCTTCGAGCACCCGTACCCCTTCGCCCGTCGCCTATCCACCCTCGATCACCTGACGAAGGGCCGCGCCGGCTGGAACATCGTCACCTCCTACCTGGAGAGCGGGGCCAAGAACATCGGGCAGCAGGCCCAGACCGAACACGACGCTCGCTACGACTACGCCGAGGAGTACCTGGAGGTCTGCTACAAGCTCTGGGAAGGCAGTTGGGAAGACGGCGCGATCCTGCGCGACCGCGAGCGACGGATCTTCAGTGACCCGAGCAAGATCCACGAGATCCGCCATGTCGGCAAACACTTCCAGGTGCCGGGCATCCACCTCTGCGAGCCGTCGCCGCAACGTACCCCGGTGCTCTACCAGGCCGGGGCATCCAGCCGGGGCAAGCAGTTCGCCGCCGAGCAGGCCGAATGCGTGTTCGTCGCCGCGCCGTCCAAGGTGCTGCTGAAAAAGACCGTGGCCGACATCCGCCGCCGGGCCGCCGAGGCCGGGCGCGATCCGTCGAAGATCCTGATCTTCAACCTGCAGACGGTGATCCTGGGCGAGACCGACGCCAAGGCCAAGGCCAAGTTCGAGGAATACAAATCCTGGGTCAGCTACGAGGGCGCCATGGCGCTGATTTCCGGCTGGACCGGCATCGACTTCAGCCGCTTCAAGCCCGACGAGCCCCTCAAGCACGTGCACACCAACGCCATCCAGTCGGCGGTGGAGGCCTTCTCCACGGCAGACCCGAACAAGGTCTGGACACCCCATGAACTGGCGGACTGGGTGGGCATCGGCGGCTTTGGCCCGTTGTTCGTCGGTAGCCCGGAAACCGTCGCCGACCTGCTTCAGGAATGGGTGGAAGAGACCGACGTCGACGGCTTCAACCTGGCGTATGCGCTGACCCACGAAAGCTTTATCGACGCCGTGGAACTGCTGGTGCCGGAGTTGCAGAAGCGGGGCGTCTACAAGACCGAATACGCCCCGGGCACCCTGCGGGAAAAACTCTTCGGCGCCGGCCCGCGCCTGCCCGAAAGCCACCCGGGCAGCGCCTGGCGCAACCTGGGCGGGCAACGCCAAACAGCCGCGCAACGTGCCAGCGCCTGAACCCCGCGCCCTGTAGGAGCTGGCTCGCCAGCGAAGGGGCCCACGCCTTCGCCGGCAAGCCGGCTCCTACAAGCGAAAAGGCCCACAAGGCCCCCCGTTCATTTCCAGCCAGCGGACCACCGCACGCGATTGCCAAGAGATCGAGGTCAACTCATGAGCGTGCATGAACTCAAGCGTGCGCCGAGCGCGGATTCGCCAGCGCCCCAGGCCCGGCTGCAGTTGAGCGGGGCCCTGGAGCGGTTGCGCCACTGGGCCCAGGTCAGCCCGTTGCACAACGCCTTGCGCCACAAGCGCCACGGCCACTGGTACGCCTGGCGCTGGATCGACGCCCTGCGGGACGTCGAGCGCCTGGCCGACGGCCTGCGCCAGCAGGGCCTGACCCCGGATTCGCGGTTGGCAGTCAGCGCCCGCTTCGAACCGGACCTGCTCCTGCTGGCCCTGGCGGCCCACAGCCTTGGCGCCGAGGTGCTGAGCCTGGACGACGAGCTGCCGCCCCAAGCCCTGCGCCAGACCCTGTGGCGCCTGCAACCGAGCCACGCCTTCGTGCATTCGCGCCAGCAGGTGCTGGATTGGGTCGCCGCCAGTGAAAACGCTCTGGCCCCGCAGTTGCTGATTGCCGGGCAAGCCTTGCCGCACCTGCCGGAAGGCGCGCATCTGCCCCTGCTGGAATTGCGCGAGCTGCTGGGCCGGGGCGAGCCACCCCGGCGCCAGGCCAATTGGCGTGCCCCGGTCGGCAGCGGCCAATTGTGGAGCGAGGAGGGCACGCAATGGCAGGAGGGCCTGACGGTGCTGCTGGAGCAATGGCTGGGCAGTGGCCAGTGCCTGGCCTTCGCCGAAAGCCGCGGCTCGACCAGCCGCGATCGGCGGGAGGTGGCCCCCAGCGGCCTGCTGCTGTCGCCCCAGCGCCTGCAACGCCTGGCGGACGAGATCGAGAGCCGCCTGGCGCCCCCCGACAGCTGGCGCCGACGCCTGTGCGAGTGGGCCTTGACCCATCCCCAGGGCCTGTTGGCGCGCCTGCTCAAGCATCGGGTGCGCCGCCTGCTGGGCTTTGCTCGCCTGCAATTCATCTGGCAGGCCCCCCAGGCCACGACGCCACCGGCCACCCCGGCCTGGATCGTCGAATTCACACGGAACATTGCATGAGCCACGCCGAATCCATTTTGCAAGTCAGTGACATCTCCCTGTCGTTCAAGGGGGTCAAGGCCATCAATCAACTGTCGTTCGAGGTGCGCCGGGGCGAGATCTGTGCCCTGATCGGCCCCAATGGCGCGGGCAAGAGTTCGCTGCTCAACGTGCTCAACGGGGTCTATCGCTTTGACGCCGGGAGCATCGTGTTCGAGCGCCAGCCGTTGCAGCGCATCGACCCGCTGGACGCCGCGCGCCGGGGCATCGGCCGGACGTTCCAGAACAACGCGCTGTTCAAGAAGATGAGCGTGCTGGACAACCTGCTCACCGGCCTTTCGCGCCACTCCCGCGCGCGCTTCATCGAACAGGCCCTGGGCTTGCCCCGGGCCCGCCGTGAAGCCCGGGCATTCCGCCAGCTGGCCGAAGGCATCCTGCAGTTTCTGGAATTGCAGGCATTGCGCGATGTGCCGGTGGGCAACCTGGCCTATGGCCTGCAAAAGCGCGTCGAGTTGGGCAGGGCGCTGATCGCCGGGCCCAGCCTGTTGCTGCTGGACGAACCCCTGGCCGGAATGAATGCCGAGGAGAAGCAGGAAATGGCCCGCTTCATCGCCGACATCAACCGTGACCTGGGCACCACCGTGGTGCTGATCGAGCACGACATGGCGGTGGTCATGGACCTGTGCGACCACGTGGTGGTACTCGACTACGGACGCAAGGTGGGCGATGGCACACCGGCCGAGGTCCAGGCCAACCCCGAGGTGATCGCCGCTTACCTGGGGGCCGTGCACTGATGGCATTCTTCTTCGAAACCCTGCTCGGCGGTCTGCTGGCCGGCACCCTGTATTCACTGGTGGCCATCGGCTTCGTGCTGATCTACAAGGCCAGTGGCGTGTTCAATTTCGCCCAGGGCTCGATGCTGCTGTTCGCCGCGCTGACCTTCGTCAGCCTGCACGAGCAGGGCGTGCCTTTCGCCCTGGCACTGTTGCTGACGGTGCTGGTGATGATCCTCGGCGCCTGGCTGATCGAACGCCTGGTGCTGCGGCCCTTGGTCAACCGTTCGCCGATCACCCTGTTCATGGCCACCCTGGGCCTGTCGTTCATCATCGAGGGCCTGGCCCAGGGCCTGATGGGCTCCCAGGTGCGGGCCCTGGACCTGGGCATCGACGATGTGCCGCTGTTCCTCGGGCCGCTGATGGTCAGCCAGTTCGACCTGATTGCCGCGGCCACCGCCCTGGTGCTGGTGACGGTGCTGGCGCTGCTGTTCAACAAGACCCGCATCGGCATCTCGCTGCGGGCGGTGGCCGACGACACCACGGCGGCGCTGTCCATCGGCATCAACCTCAACCGCATCTGGCAGATCGTCTGGGCGGTGGCCGGGGTGGTGGGGCTGGTGGCCGGGCTGCTCTGGGGGGCCCGCCAGGGGGTGCAGTTCTCTCTATCGCTGGTGGTGCTCAAGGCGCTGCCGGTGCTGATCATCGGCGGCTTCACCTCGATCGGCGGGGCGATTGCCGGCGGCCTGATCGTCGGCGCCGCCGAAAACCTGGCGGAGGTCTATATCGGCCCGCTGATCGGCGGCGGCATCAGCCCCTGGTTCGCCTATGTCCTGGCCCTGGCCTTCCTCTACATCCGCCCCGCCGGCCTGTTCGGCGAGCGGGCCATCGAGCGAGTGTGAATTGATGTCCCTTCTTCTGACGCGGCAAACCGCCCCCTTGCTGCTGGTCCAGCGCCGCCTGCCCTGGGGCCTGGCCGGCCTGTTGCTGCTGGCCTTCGGCGTGGTGCCGGTGCTGGGCAACGACTATTGGCTCAACGCGATCCTGATTCCGTTCCTGGTGCTGTCCCTGGCCGGGCTCGGGCTCAACCTGCTGACCGGCTACACCGGCCAGACCTCGGTGGGCGCCGCCGGCTTCATGGCCGTGGGGGCCTTTGCCACCTACGGTATTCTGCTGCGCCTGCCGCAGCTGGGGCTGCCCCTGGCCCTGCTCGGCGGCGGCCTGATCAGCGCCCTGGTGGGCTGGCTGTTCGGCCTGCCCAGCTCGCGGATCAAGGGTTTCTACCTGATGGTCAGCACCCTGGCGGCGCAGTTCTTCCTGGAGTGGCTGTTCGTCAAGTTTCCCTGGTTCTACAACTACGGTTCCTCGGGCACCATTTCGGCGCCGCAGTTGAGCCTGCTGGGCCATGACCTGAACCACCCCCAGGGGCGCTACCTGCTGACCCTGGTGACGGTGCTGCTGTTGACCTGGGTCGCGCAGAACCTGGTGCACAGCCAGGTCGGGCGCAACTGGATGGCGATCCGCGACATGGACACCGCCGCCGCGGTGATCGGCATCCCGGTGGCCCGCTACAAACGCCAGGCGTTTGCCGTCAGCTCGTTCTACCTGGGCATCGCCGGTGCGCTGTGGGCCTTCGCCTACCTGGGTACCGCCAGCGCCAGCAGCTTCGATATCAATCGTTCGTTCCAGATCCTCTTCATCATCATTATCGGCGGCATGGGCAGCGTGGCCGGCAACTTCGTCGGCGCGGCCTTCATCAGCCTGTTGCCGATTCTCCTCAGCCATGCCGGGCAGGTACTGCTGGGCGGGGCGGTGGACGCCGGGCAGTTGCAGAACCTGCAGAAAATCATTTTCGGCGTGCTGATCATCCTGTTCCTGATCAAGGAACCCGAGGGCCTGATCCGCTTGCTGGGCAACTTGCGCGAGCGCCTGCGGCACTGGCCGCTGCGCTTCTGAATTCCTCCTCCCAGAACAGAGAGACAACATGCGTGCATCCTTGAAAGCTTCCCTGGCCGGCGCGGCGTTGCTGCTGGCGGCGGCCGTTGCCCCGGCAGCCCAGGCCGGGCCGGACCAGCAGTTCTTCCCCCTGGCCACCTACCGCGTCGGCGCCTATGCCTCCAGCGGGGTGCAGGTGTGGGCCGGGATGATCGACTACCTGAACTACATCAACCAGGTGGAGGGCGGCATCAACGGGGTCAAGCTGGTGTGGCAGGAGTGCGAGACCGAGTGGACCGCCGAGAAGGGCATCGAGTGCTACGAGCGCTTCAAGAACGGCCTGGATGGCGCACCGGTGGCGGTCTACCAGCCCAACGGCGCACCGGCGGCCTATGCCCTGAGTGAGCGTGCCGAGGTGGACAAAATCCCGCTGATCACCCTGGGCTACGGCCGCACCGAAGCCACCGACGGCACGGTGTTCCCCTACAACTTCCCGGTGATGCTGACCTTCTACAGCGAGGCCTCGACCCTGGTGAACTACATCGCCCAGCGCGAGGGCGGGTTCGACCGGCTCAAGGGCAAGAAGATCGCCACGCTTTATCACGACTCCGCCTATGGCCGGGAAACCCTCGGGCCGCTCAAGCTGCTGGCCGAGAAGTACGGTTTCGAGAACATCCAGATTCCGGTGGCCGACCCGGGCAACGAGCAGTCGGCGCAATGGCGGCAGATCCGCCAGCAGAACCCGGACTGGGTGTTCCTGCGCACCTGGGGCGTGTCCACCCCGGTGGCGGTGAAGACCGCCGCGCGCTTCGGCTTCCCGGTGGACCACATCATCGGCGATATCTGGGCCAGCTCCAGCGAAGACGTGCTGCCGGCCGGCGCCGCGGCCAAGGGCTACCTGGCGCTGACGCCCTACCCGGCGGGCAGTGACTTCGAGATCCACAAGCGCCTCAAGCAGTACATCCTCGATACCGGCAAGAGCGACCTCAAGGACCTGAAGAATTTCGGCAGCGTGTACTACAACTCCGGCCTGGTGAACGCGGCGGTGGCGGTGGAGGCGATCCGGACCGCCCAGGGCAAGTTCGGCAAGCGCCCGCTCAATGGCGAGGAAGGGCGCTGGGGCCTGGAACACCTGAACATCGACGACGCCCGGCTCAAGGACATGGGTTACCTGGGGCTGATGCAGAACCTCAAGCTGTCCTGCCGCGATCACGAAGGCGGTGGCGCGGCCCGGGTGCAGCAATGGGACGGCGCCAACTGGACCCTGATCAGCGAGTGGATTGCCGCCGACCGCGCGCTGCTACGGCCGCTGATCGACGAAAAGGCCGCGGCCTTTGCCAAGGAGAAGCGCCTGGTGCCCCGTACATGCAACGAGGGTGACTGAACCATGAGCCACAGCGCCACGGCCGCGACGGCCGAGACCTTGCTGCAGGTACAGGACATCGAGGTGATCTACGACGGCGTGATCCTGGCGCTGGCCGGGGTATCTTTGAGCGTGCCCCGGGGGGCCATCGTCGCCTTGCTGGGGGCCAACGGCGCCGGCAAGAGCACCACCCTCAAGGCCATTTCCGGGCTGGTGCGGGCCGAGCGTGCCGAGCTCAGCCGCGGCGCCATCGCCTTTGCCGGGCAGGACCTGGCCGGGGTCGACCCCAGCCAGCGGGTGCGCCATGGCATGGTGCATGTGCTGGAAGGGCGCCACGTCTTCCCCCAGTTGACGGTGGAAGACAACCTGCGCGCCGGCGGCTTTGTCCGTGGCCTGGGCCGGCGCCAGCTGGAACAGGACCTGGAGCGTATCTACAGCTGGTTTCCGCGGCTGCTGACCAAGCGCCGGGTGCGCGCCGGGCTGACCTCCGGTGGCGAGCAGCAGATGCTGGCCATCGGCCGGGCGTTGATGACTCGTCCTACTTTGGTACTGCTGGATGAACCGTCCATGGGCCTTGCGCCTATTATCGTCCAGGAGATTTTCCAGATCGTCGCCCAGCTCAATCGCGAGGCGGGGGTGAGCTTTCTGATCGCCGAGCAAAGCATTAATCTGGCGCTCAAGTACGCTTCCCATGCCTACCTGCTGGACACCGGCCGCGTGGCCTTGTCCGGCAGCGCCGAGCAACTGCTGGCCCGGGGCGACCTGCAGGATTTCTACCTGGGCAAACACTGACCGTGAGCATTCCATGAGCCAAACCCACACCGGACAGGCAACCCCTGCCACCCGTGATGCGCCAATCCTGATTGTCGGCGGCGGCCTCAGCGGCGCCTTGCTGGCCGCCCAGTTGCTGCGCCTGCCGGGCCAGCGACGGATCCTGGTCATAGAACCGCGCAGCGAGCTGGGGCGCGGCGAGGCCTACAGCGCCGTGGAGCTGGGGCACACCCTCAATGGCAACGCCGCGCGCATGAGCGTCGACCCGGACAACGCCGACGACCTGACCCAATGGCTGGCCCGGCACATTGCCGAGGGCGGCTGGCCCGAGTCGGACCGCCAGCATGTGCCAGTCAGCGAACTGTTTCCGCCCCGCGGGATGTTTGGTGTCTACGTCCAGCAGCGCCTGGCCGAGGCCCAGGTGCAGGGCCGGGCGCAGGGCTCCTCGTTGAACCATGTGCAGGGCGAGGCGGTGGACCTGGAAACCGGCCCTGACGGCGTGCTACTGACCCTGGCCGATGGCCGGCAACTGCCCGGCGCGGTGGCGGTGCTGGCCACCGGCATGTTCCCGGCGGCGCGTACCCCGCAGACCCGCTCCAGCGGCCTGAATGCCGCGGCGCTGGACCCCTGGGATGTGGCGGCCATGGCCCGCCTCGATCCCCGGGCGACGGTGCTGATCATCGGCTCCGGGCTGACCATGGTGGACGCCGTGGTGTCCCTGGAGCAGGCCGGGCATCGTGGGCCGATCGAGGTGTTTTCCCGGCATGGGCTGCTGCCGCACGTGCGCCGCCAGCCCCCGGCCTGGGAAGACTTTCTCGGCGCCGACCCGAGCATCCGCAGCCCTCGGCAACTGCTGCGGGCGCTGCGCCAGCAATGCCGCGCGGCCGAGGCCCAGGGCATCGACTGGCAGGCCCCGCTGGACACGGTGCGGGTGCATATAGGGCGCCTGTGGAGCCAGGCCAGCGAGGTGCACAAACGCCAGTTCGTGCGCCATGTACGGCCCTGGTGGGAAAGCCATCACCATCGCTCGCCGCCCCTGAGCGCCGAGCTGGTGGCGCGCTTGCATGAAGAAGGGCGGTTGCGGATTCATGCCGCTTGCTACCAGGGCCTGGAGCCGGGCGACGAAGGCCGGCTGGCGATCCGCCTGCGCTACCGCGGCAGCCAGGACAGCGTGCGCATGGCGGGCGATGCCCTGATCAACTCCAGCGGCATCGAATACGACTGGCGCCGGGTGGCGCGGCCCTTGCCGCGCCAGCTGCTGGCCCGCGGCCTGGTGACACCCGGGCCTTTGGCCCTGGGCATCAGCGCCGCACCCGATGGTGCCGTGCACAACGCCCAGGGCCAGGCCTGCGAGCGCCTGTTCGCCATGGGGCCGCCCTTGCGTGGCCTGTGGTGGGAAAGCACCGCCGTCACCGACGTCGCCCTGCAGGCCAAGGCCCTGGCCGCGCGCCTGGCCAACCACCAACCGTAGGCGCTGGCTTGCCAGCGAAGGCGCCCGCAAGATCGCCTTCGCCGGCAAGCCGGCTCCTACAGTGCCACCCAGCGCTGTTCGGCGGCGGCAGTGCGGATCGCCGCGGCCAGGCGCTCCACTTCCCAGGCTTCAGCGAAATCCGTGCCGTCCCGGCCCTGGCCGCACAGGGCCATGATCAATTCGTGAACTTCCAGGGTCTTGAGTTCGTTGTAGCCCAGCTGGTGCCCCGGGGCCGGGCTGAAGGCCGCGTAGCCGGGCAGGGCGGGCCCGGCCAGCAGGCGCTGGAAACCCTTCTGGCCGACCCGGTACAGGCGCAGTTCGTTGAGGCGTTCCTGGTCGAACGCCAGGGTGCCGAGGGTGCCGCTGATCTCGAAGCTCAGGTGGTTCTTGTAACCATGCTTGATCCAGCTGCTGCTCAGCGTGCCCCGCGCGCCATTGGCAAAGCGCAGCAGGGCATGGGCCTGGTCATCCACGGCGATGGCGCGGCGTTCCTGGCTGCCGGCTTCGGTGGGGCGTTGCAGGTGCACGGTCTGGGTATCGGCGCACACCGCCTGCACCGGCCCCATGAGAAAGCGTGCCATGGCCAGCAGGTGGCTGCCCAGGTCCGCCAGGGCGCCGCCGGCGTGCTGCGGCTCGCAACGCCAGGACCAGGGGGCATCCGGGTCGGCCATGAAGTCTTCGCTGAACTCGCCCTGGAAACTCACCAGTTGCCCCAGTTCGCCGTTGCCGATCATGTCCCTGGCCTGGGCGATCACCGGGTTGTGCTGGTAGTTGTAGCCCACCCGGGTCACCACCCCGGCGGCCTGGGCCGCGTGGTGCATCTGCCGGGCCTGTTCGACGCTGACCGCCAGGGGCTTTTCGCAGTACACCGCCTTGCCTGCGGCCAGCGCCGCCATGGCCATGGGGAAGTGCAGGTGGTTGGGGGTGGTGATGGCCACCAGGTTGACCCGGGGGTTGGCCACCAGGGCCTGCCAGTCGGCATGGGCCTGGGCAAAGCCCCAGGCGCCGGCGCAGTGTTCGCCGCGCTGGGCGTCGGCGTCGGCCAGGGCCGCCAGGTGCAGGCGCACCGGCAATTCGAAGACCGCGCCGGCACTGCGAAACGCCAGGGCGTGGGCACGCCCCATGAAACCGGTGCCGATCAAACCAATGCCGAGCTCGTCCATAACCGCACCTGCAGAATTATTGTTCTAGGGAAGGCTGGTTATGGAATAAATATTCTTTAATTGCAATTGGTGGAATTAAAATTTTGAAAGACGCCTGTAGGAGCCGGCTCGCCGGCGAAAAGGGCCGCCTGAGTTGCGCCGGGCTCAAGGCCCTCTTCGCTGGCCAGCCAGCTCCTGCGGGAAATGAAAAAGGCAGCCCGGAGGCTGCCTTTGTTGTGGTGCAAGCGGGCCTCAGGAGAGGAAGCCGCCGTCCACATTGAGCGAGACACCCGTGGTGTAGCTGGAGGCGTCGCTGGCCAGGTAGAGCACCGCGCCGGCCATTTCGCTGGGGTCGGCCACGCGCTTGAGGGGGATCTGCGCCAGGGCGGTCTTGAGGATGGCGTCGTTCTTGACCAGGGCCGAGGCGAACTTGGTATCGGTCAGGCCCGGCAGCAGGGCGTTGCAGCGGATGCCGAACTGCGCGCATTCCTTGGCGAAGACCTTGGTCATGTTGATCACCGCGGCCTTGGTCACCGAGTAGATGCCCTGGAAGATCCCCGGCGAGATGCCGTTGATCGAGGCCACGTTGATGATGCTGCCGCCGCCGTTTTCGCGCATCAGCTTGCCGGCTTCCACCGACATGAAGAAGTAGCCGCGGATGTTGACGTCGACGGTCTTCTGGAAGGCCCCCAGGTCAGTGTCCAGGACGTTGCAGAACTGCGGATTGGTCGCGGCGTTGTTGACCAGGATGTCCAGGCGCCCGAACTGTTCGCGAATGCCGGCGAAGACTTGGCTGATCTGCTCCATTTCACCGATGTGGCAGGCAATGGCGGTGGCCTTGCCGCCGGCGGCGATGATCGCGTCGGCTACGTGCTGGCAACCTTCGAGCTTGCGGCTCGACACGATGACATGGGCGCCTTGCTGGGCCAGCAACTTGGCAATGGCCTCACCGATGCCGCGGCTGGCGCCGGAGACGAATGCGATCTTGCCGTCGAGGTCGAACAACTGAGTCTTGGACATGGTTTTTCCTTGTTTGGGCTGTCGAGCGCCGGGGCGCGGTCAGAGGCTGGATTTGTGAATGACCTGCAGGCTCATCTGCTCCAGCAGTTTGTTCATGTGAATGAACTGCGCGAAGCGTTTGTCCTGGGTCTGGCCATGATAGAAGCGGTAGTAGATCTGCTGCACGATGCCGGCCAGGCGGAACAGGCCGTAGGTGTAGTAGAAGTCGAAGTTGCCGATTTCGATTCCCGCGCGCTCGGCGTAGTAGTCGACGAACTGCTGGCGGGTGAGCATGCCCGGGGCGTTGCTCGGCTGGCGGCGCATCAGTTGCACCGGCGCCGGGTCGCCGGCCTCGATCCAGTAGGCCAGGGTGTTGCCCAGGTCCATCAGCGGGTCGCCCAGGGTGGTCAGTTCCCAGTCCAGCACGCCGATGATCTGCATCGGGTTCTGTGGGTCGAGGATCACGTTGTCGAAGCGGTAGTCGTTGTGCACGATGCTAGAGGTCGGGTGGTCGGCGGGCATCTTCTCGTTGAGCCAGGCCTTGACCTTTTCCCAGTGCGGTGCGTCCGGGGTCAGGGCCTTCTCGTAGCGGTCGCTCCAGCCCTTGATCTGGCGCTGCACATAGCCTTCGGGCTTGCCCAGGTCACCCAGGCCGCAGGCGCTGTAGTCGACCCGGTGCAGCTCGACGAAACGATCGATGAAGCTCTTGCACAGGGCCTCGGTCTGGCCGGCATCCAGGCCCAGCTCCGGCGGCAGGTCGGAGCGCAGGATGATGCCCTTGACCCGTTCCATGACATAGAACTCGGCGCCGATCACCGACTCGTCGGTGCAGTGCACGTAGGCTTTGGGGCAGTAGGGGAAACCGTCCTTGAGCTGGTTGAGAATGCGGAACTCGCGGCCCATGTCGTGGGCCGACTTGGCCTTGTGGCCGAAGGGCGGGCGACGCAGGACAAACTCCTGCCCGGGGTATTCCAGCAGGTAGGTGAGGTTCGAGGCACCGCCCGGGAACTGGCTGATCTGCGGCGTACCGCTCAGGCCGGGAATGTGCGCCTTGAGGTACGGGTCGATCAGGTTGGCATCGAGTTCCTCGCCTGAGCGAGTGCGGGTGGACTGGTCTGTAAGCGCCATGCTTATCCCTTCTGCTTATTCTGGAGGCCAGAGATTATTGGCTAATCTAATGCGCCTACCGGCCCCTCACAATCGCGGCGGGCCTTTATAGGTGCGCGTGTTGCCGGACAATCATTGCTTTTGATACAAGCGTTTGAATTTAGCCCCGTGTGTCTACGACCCGATGAGACCAAGCCCCCGCAGGAACCATGCAGGCACAGAGGTTGTCCGCCCCACGAGCATAGGCGTTGACTCGGGGCTGGGTCAGTTCGGTGCCGGCAGGGCCAGCGGGGTCAGCAGTGGCCGGCCTTCGAAGTGGGCCAGCAGGTTCTGGCCGACCATCGCCACGGTATCGCGGCTGGCCTGGGGCGAAAGGCCGGCGACGTGGGGCGTGAGCACCACGTTGTCGAGCACCTTGAGGGCGTCCGGGACTTGCGGCTCGTCATCGAACACGTCCAGGGCCGCGCCGGCAATCCGCCGCTGCTGCAGGGCCTGCAGCAGGGTGTTGGTGTCCACCACGCTGGCCCGGGCGATGTTCACCAGGAAACCTTCGGGGCCAAGGGCTTCCAGCACCGGCTGGTCCACCAGGTGCCGGGTGTCGGCGCCGCCCGGGGTGGCGATCACCAGGACGTCCGAGTCCCGGGCCAGTTCCACCAGGGTCGGGCAGAAGCGGTAGGGCTGGTCGGGGCGTGGCTGGCGGCTGTGGTAGCTCACCGGCATGTCGAAGCCCAGGGCGCAGCGCCGGGCGATGGCCTGGCCCACGGCGCCGAGGCCGAGCACCCCCAGGCGCATGCCGGCCAGGGACGGGCGCAGCACCTTCGGCCAGTCCCCCTGGCGTACCGCGGCGTCGGACTGGGGAATGCCGCGCACCAGGGCCAGCAGCAGGGCCAGGGCATGATCGGCCACGGACGAGGCGTTGACCCCGGCACCATTGGTTACCGCGATCCCGCGATTGCTCGCCGCTTGCAGGTCCACTTGCTCATAGCCGGCGCCGATCACGCAGATGATCTGCAATCGGGGCAGGGCGGCGATTTCCGCCGCGCTCAGCCCCAGGGGGCCACGGGTCAGCACCGCATCGATCTGCCCGGCGTGGTCCCGGATCGCCTGGGCCCGGGTCTGTGGAGTGGGTGCCAGGATCAGCCTGAAACCCAGGTCTTCGAGGTGCGGCAGGTAGGCGTTGACGTTTTCAACCAGGACCAGAACGGTGGCGCGCATGGCGGACTCCTCGTGGGTTAGCGGGGCAGGGGTTGGCGCAATTGAAAGATGTTGCCTTCCGGGTCGATGCCGTCGCAGGCCCGGGCGTCCTTGAATTGCCATTCGCGCTCGGCCTCGTACACCCGGCCACCGGCCTTGGCAGCGCGCTGCCGGGCCCGGGCCAGGTCGTCTACCTGGAACAGCGGCTTGCAGGCGCAATCGCTGCGGGGCAGCGGCGGTTCCTGCACGACGATGCGCGCAGCAATCGCTGGCGGCACCTGGACCAGGGTCAGCTCGAAGCCCTGGTGGGCCAGTTGCTGGTAGTCGGCTTGCTGTTCGGTGATGGGCCAGCCCAGCAGTTCGGCATAGAAGCGGGCGAGGGAAGGTGGATCAAGGCTGTAGAGGAGGCAGCCGGCGATCGTCGTGGCGCTCATGGAGGGTTCCATACGGGCAGGGGCGAAGGCTCAAGGGTGCGGGTTGCGAGGGATTTTGGCAATGCTCGCCGGCACCGTTCCCGGGGGCATCACGCCATGTTCGGCGTGCCCGGGGCGGTGTGGGAACGATGGGGTCAGAAGGTTACGTCGGCGGTCGTGGCCAGGCGCACGAAGGGGCCGTTCAGGGTGGCGTTATGGTGGGCGATGATGGTTCTTGCCCCGATCAGCGGCGTGTCCATGCAGGTGTGGGCGTCCTCTACCAGCACGGCGGCAAAGCCCAGGTCGCCGGCGGCGCGGCAGGTGGTATCGACGCAGTACTGGGTCTTCATGCCGACGATCACCAGTTCATTGACCTGGGCCTCCTGCAGGCGCTCGGCCAGCCCTGTGCCGACAAAGCAACTGGGGCGGGTCTTGTCCAGTACGCAGTCCAGCTCTTCATCCACTTCCAGAGTCGGCAGCAGTTGCCAGAAGGGGCTGCCAGCGGCAATCGGGGATTCGGCGGGGCCGGTATGGCGCACGGCGAAGATCGGCGCTCCGGCCTGGCGGGCACGGCGGATCAGTTGGTTGATGTTTTCCAGGACCTGCTCGCGCTTGTAGGGCTTGTCCGGTCCATTGAACAACCCGACCTGCATGTCGATCACCAGCAGGGCACGCTTGGCGTTGGATAAAGGCATCTTGTCTCTCCTTGTAGTGCCAGCTGGACGGAGAAACAAAAGGCCCCGTCCATTGCTGGCGGGGCCTTGGTTCTACTGTGCTTGTGTCATCCCGCACAGCCACCACACGACCCGCCGGAGGCAGTCGTGGTGGTGGAGGTAGGGTTCAGCGCGTAGATATTCATGGGGTCCGATCATGCCGCCTGCCCGTGAGGCTTGTCAACGCGGCCCGCTAGGGGCCGGCTTGCCGGCGAATGGCGTCTTCAGGCGGGCGCCTTTCGCTGGCAAGCCAGCTCCTGCGGAACCCGGATTGAGCGGGAGAGGGCCGGACCAGACGCTTTCCCATCAAACGAAAAAATACCTGCAGCGCATAAACCGTTCCTCAGCTGAGTCTATGCAGCGCCCTTGGAATCCCGGACAATCGCGCCCCCTCTTTTCGCTCGGGCACTGCCTGTCGGGTACTCCGATACGCCCGGGTGAATGGCAAACGACCGGAATGTGGAGATCCCACCGGATGAATGATCAGGCCAACAGCGTTGATCAACGCTTTGAAACCGCGGCCCCAGCGACCCTGACCCGCTGGAACCGCCAAGACACCACCTGGATGCTCGGCCTGTTTGGCACGGCCATCGGTGCCGGTACCCTGTTTCTGCCCATCAATGCCGGCATCGGCGGTTTCTGGCCGCTGTTGATCCTGGCGCTGCTGGCCTTCCCCATGACCTTCTATGCACACCGCGGCCTGACCCGCTTCGTGCTTTCCGGGCGTGACGGTGCGGACATCACTGACGTGGTGGAAGAGCATTTCGGGCTCACCGCCGGTGCCCTGATCACTTTGCTGTACTTTTTGGCGATCTTCCCGATCCTGCTGATCTACAGCGTGGCCCTGACCAACACCGTCGACAGCTTCATGACCAACCAACTGCACATCGCGCCGCCACCGCGGGCGATCCTGGCCCTGGTGCTGATCTTCGGCCTGCTGGTGGTGGTGCGTTGCGGCGAGCAGGTGATCGTCAAGGCCATGAGCCTGATGGTCTACCCGTTCATCGTGGCCCTGCTGTTCCTCGCGGTGTTCCTGATCCCGCACTGGAATGGCGGCATCCTCGCCACCGTCAGCGATGTCCCGGCGCCTTCGGCCTTCCTGCATACCCTGTGGCTGGCGATTCCGGTGATGGTCTTCTCGTTCAACCATTCGCCGATCATCTCGGCCTTTGCCGTGGACCAGAAGCGCCGCTATGGCGTCCACGCCGAAGAGCGCAGCTCGCAGATTCTCTCCCGCGCCCACCTGCTGATGGTGGGCATGGTGCTGTTCTTCGTCTTCAGCTGCGTACTGACCCTGAACCCGGCGCAGCTGGCGGAAGCCAAGGCGCAGAACCTGTCGATCCTGTCCTACCTGGCCAACCATTTCCAGAATCCGACCATCGCCTTCGCCGCGCCGTTGATTGCCTTCGTGGCCATCGCCAAGTCCTTCCTGGGCCACTACATCGGTGCCAGCGAAGGCCTCAAGGGCCTGATCGGCAAGAGCGGCCGGCGCCCGGGCACGAAAACCCTGGACCGCGTCACCGCCGCCTTCATGCTGGTGATCTGCTGGGCCGTGGCCACCCTCAACCCGAGCATCCTGACGATGATCGAGACCATGGGCGGCCCGGTGATCGCGGCGATCCTGTTCCTGATGCCGATGTACGCCATCCGCAAGGTGCCGGCCATGGCCCGCTACCGCGGCCAGGCTTCCAACGTCTTCGTGACCCTGGTGGGCCTGGTGGCCATTACTGCCCTGGTGTACTCCCTGGCGTCCTGACAGCCTCCCGGCGCTTTCCGGTAGGAGCCGGCTTGCCGGCGAAGAGGCCCGCAAGCCAACTGCAAGGTGCGCGGACGCCTCCCTGGCGAACCCGCTGCTGCACACAACGCCGTCGGTACTTCACTGTACCGGCGGCGTTGTCGTTCAAGGCATTGATCAGGATTGTTTGCTGCCTTGAATAAAGGGCTAAGCTGGTGCTCTTATTGCTGCCAGGAACCCGCCCGTGGCCATTCCCGCTCCTCTGGCTGCAAGCCTGCCCAAACACGTTTATTCCGTTGGGCGACACCCCCTGAATCTGGATTTTGCGTTGTCACGGATGAACCCGATTGGCCACTGAACCCCTGACCCACCCAACCGCTGCACCCAAGCGCACCCGCGACCTGCTGGCCGGCCTATCCATTGCCGGCCTGTTGTTGCCGGAAGCCGTAGCCTATTCCAGCATCGCCGCCTTGCCGCCCCAGGCCGGGGTCATTGCCCTGTTTGCCGGGTTGCTGTGCTACGGCCTGTTGGGCACCAGCCGCTTTGCCATTGTTTCTGCCACTTCATCGTCGGCCGCAGTGCTGGCGGCGGCCACCCTGTCCCTGGCCGGTGGCGACGCCCAGCTGCGCCTGAGCCTGGCCTTTGCCCTGGTGCTGCTCACTGGGGTGTTCTTCCTCCTGGCCGGGCTGTTCCGCCTGGGCGGCGTGACCGCCTTCATTGCCAAGCCGGTGCTGCGCGGTTTTGCCTTCGGCCTGGCGTTGAC
Source organism: Pseudomonas sp. BIGb0176 (assembly GCF_024810175.1). NCBI lineage: Bacteria > Pseudomonadati > Pseudomonadota > Gammaproteobacteria > Pseudomonadales > Pseudomonadaceae > Pseudomonas > Pseudomonas sp. BIGb0176. The sequence continues at coordinate 1,839,633 of NZ_JANUEC010000001.1, read as the reverse complement.
CATTGTCCTCAAGCAGTTCGCCACCGTGGTCGGGGTGCACCTGAGCACCGGTAACCTGGTGCGCTTCCTGCCGCAGTTGCTGGAGCAGTGGCCGCAATGGAACTGGGCCGGCGCCGCGGTGGCGGCGGTGGCGCTGCTGGTGCTGGGGATCTGCTCGCGAATTCCCTATGTGCCCGGCGGGCTGGTGGCGGTGGTGATCGGCATTGGCGCCGGCCAGTGGTTCAACCTGCCGGCCCATGGCGTCGACCTGATCGGGGTCATCGAACTCAAGCTGGAGGTGCCGAGCCTGCCGCAACTGCCTTTCGCCGACTGGCTGCGCCTGGGGGAGCTGGCGTTCGCCCTGGTGATGATCCTGTATGCCGAATCCTATGGTTCCATCAGCTCCTTTGCCCTGAAGCATGGCGACCGGGTTTCCTCCAACCGCGACCTGCTGGCCCTGGGCGCTTCCAATCTGCTCTCGGGGCTGTTCCATGGCATGCCCGCCGGGGCCGGCTACTCGGCCACCTCCGCCAATGAAGCGGCCGGGGCGCGCTCGCGCCTGGCAGGGCTGACCGCGGCGGCGGTGATGCTGCTCATCGTGCTGACCGTGCTGCCCTATATCGCCCTGACCCCGGAGCCGGTGCTGGCGGCGATTGTCATGTACGCCCTGGGCCATGGCCTGAGCCTGCAACCCCTGGGGCGCTACTTCATCTGGCGGCGTGACCGGGTGCTGGTGATCTGCGCGGTCAGCGCGGTGCTGGTGCTGGGGGTGCTGGACGGGCTGCTGCTGTCAGTGGGCATCAGCATCCTGTTGCTGCTGCGGCAGATGTCGGCGGCGGATATCCAGATCCTCGGGCAACTGGGCAGCGGCCACGACTTTGTCGATCTCAGCCGTCATCCTCAGGCCCGACAGGTGCCCGGCGTGCTGATCCTGCGGCCGGGGGAGGCGCTGTTCTTCGCCAACGCCGAACGCATCCTTGGCGGCGCCCTGCGCCTGATCCGCCACGTGCAGGCGCCGATCCACAGCATCATCCTCAGCCTGGAGGAGTCCCCGGACCTGGACGGCACCAGCATCGAGGCCCTGGACGAGTTCTTCCGCCAGGTCAGCCTGGAGCACAAGCACCTGGCCCTGGCGCGGCTCAAGCACGAGGCCAAGGACGCCCTGGCACTGCTGCCGTCGAGTCGTGAGTACCAGGTGCTGCTCAGCGGCACCAGCGTCGACGACACGCTGCAGGAGAGCCTGCGGGGCTGGAAGGCCGGGGCTATTTCCCAGGCATAAAAAAACGCCGCGTATCGTGGAATACGCGGCGTTCCTTCTTACAACGCTACAGCCTTAGGCTTGCACCACCGGGATGTTGGCGTTGGCAGCCGCTTCACGGAACTCGGCGATCTGGTCGAAGGACAGGTAGCGGTAGATATCGGCCGCCATGCTGTCGATCTTGCCAGCGTATTCCATGTACTCCTCGACGGTCGGCAGGCGACCCAGGATCGAAGCCACCGACGCCAGCTCGGCCGAAGCCAGGTAGACGTTGGCGCCATCGCCCAGACGGTTCGGGAAGTTACGGGTCGAGGTCGACACCACGGTGCTGTTCGGCTCGACGCGTGCCTGGTTACCCATGCACAGCGAGCAGCCTGGCATTTCCATGCGTGCGCCGGCCTTGCCGTAGATGCCGTAGTAGCCTTCTTCGGTCAGTTGGTGAGCGTCCATCTTGGTCGGCGGCGACAGCCACAGACGGGTTGGCAGCTGGCCCTTGACCTGATCCAGCAGTTTACCGGCAGCGCGGAAGTGACCGATGTTGGTCATGCACGAACCGATGAACACTTCGTCGATCTTCTCGCCAGCAACGCTGGACAGCAGACGGGCGTCGTCCGGGTCGTTCGGCGCGCACAGTACCGGCTCGCTGATGTCGGCCAGGTCGATTTCGATGATTTCGGCGTATTCGGCGTCGGCGTCGGCTTCCATCAACTCAGGGTTGGCGATCCAGGCTTCCATCGCTTGAGCGCGACGTTCCAGGGTACGTGCGTCACCGTAGCCTTCGCCGATCATCCAGCGCAGCAGGGTGATGTTGGACTGCAGGTACTCGGTGATCGACTCTTTCGACAGCTTGATGGTGCAACCGGCAGCCGAACGTTCGGCCGAGGCGTCGGACAGTTCGAACGCCTGCTCCAGGGTCAGGCCTTCCAGGCCTTCGATTTCCAGGATGCGGCCGGAGAAGGCGTTTTTCTTGCCTTTCTTCTCGACGGTCAGCAGGCCGTTCTGGATGGCGAAGTAAGGAATGGCATGGACCAGGTCACGCAGGGTGATGCCAGGTTTCATTTTGCCTTTGAAGCGCACCAGGATCGATTCCGGCATGTCCAGCGGCATGACGCCGGTGGCAGCGGCGAACGCCACCAGGCCGGAGCCGGCCGGGAACGAGATGCCCATCGGGAAACGGGTGTGGGAGTCACCACCGGTACCGACGGTGTCTGGCAGCAGCATGCGGTTCAGCCACGAGTGGATGATGCCGTCGCCCGGACGCAGGGAAACGCCGCCGCGGGTCATGATGAAGTCAGGCAGGGTGTGGTGGGTGGTCACGTCGATCGGCTTCGGATACGCCGCGGTGTGGCAGAAGGACTGCATCACCAGGTCAGCGGAGAAGCCCAGGCACGCCAGGTCTTTCAGTTCGTCACGGGTCATGGGACCGGTGGTGTCCTGGGAGCCCACGGTGGTCATCTTCGGTTCGCAGTAGGTGCCAGGACGAACGCCTTTGCCTTCTGCCAGGCCGCAGGCCTTGCCGACCATCTTCTGCGCCAGGGTGAAGCCCTTAGTGCTTTCAACAGGGGCTTCGGGCTTCTTGAACAGGTCGAACGCAGGCAGGCCCAGTTCGGCGCGAGCCTTCTCGGTCAGGCCACGGCCGATGATCAGCGGGATACGGCCGCCGGCACGGACTTCGTCGAGCAGGACCGGGGTCTTCATTTCGAAGGTGGCCAGGACTTCGTCGGTACCGTGCTTGCAGACTTTGCCTGCGTGCGGGTACAGGTCGATCACATCGCCCATGTTCATCTTCGACACGTCGAATTCGATCGGCAGGGCGCCGGCGTCTTCCATGGTGTTGTAGAAGATCGGAGCGATCTTGCTGCCGAAGCAGAAGCCGCCGGCACGCTTGTTCGGAACATAAGGCACGTCGTCGCCGAAGAACCACAGCACCGAGTTGGTGGCCGATTTACGGGACGAACCGGTGCCGACCACGTCGCCGACGTAGGCGATCGGGAAGCCTTGACCGCGCATTTCTTCGATCTGCTTCATCGGGCCGGTCTTGCCTTGCTCGTCCGGAACGATGCCGTCACGGGCCATTTTCAGCATGGCCAGGGCGTGCAGCGGGATGTCTGGGCGGGACCAGGCATCAGGAGCAGGGGAGAGGTCGTCGGTGTTGGTTTCGCCGGTGACCTTGAACACCCGCAGGCTGATCTTGTCGGCCAGTACCGGGCGATTCTTGAACCACTCGCCGTCGGCCCAGGATTGCAGTACGCCTTGGGCGTGAACGTTGCCGTTCTTGGCTTTTTCCGCGACGTCGTGGAAGGCGTCGAACATCAGCAGGGTGTGCTTGAGTTGAGCGGCGGCCACTGGCGCCAGTTCGGCGTCGTCCAGCAGGTTCACCAGGGTCACGATGTTGTAGCCGCCCTGCATGGTGCCCAGCAGTTCAACGGCGCGCTTCTTGTCGATCAGAGGGGAGGAGGCTTCGCCTTTGGCCAGCGCGGAGAGGAAACCGGCCTTGACGTAGGCGGCTTCGTCGACTCCTGGTGGAACGCGGTTGGTGATCAGGTCAACGAGGAAAGCTTCTTCGCCAGCCGGGGGATTCTTCAGCAGCTCGACCAGGCCTGCAGTTTGTTCGGCGTTAAGCGGCTGGGGAACGATACCCAGTGCTGCACGCTCTTCGATATGTTTGCGGTAGGCTTCAAGCACAGTTATTACCCTCATCAGTGGTCCCAAATGGGTGTCCGGGACGCTCATCCCGAAATTGCCGTACTCATGCGCTGCGTGGCGTTGTGGGCCACTTAGCCAGAATTACCGACAATTCCTTACAGAAGCTGCTTTCAAAGTTTTACGCCTGCAGAACGGGGAGCTGATGAGGGTTGGCGTTGGGTTTTTCCCCGCTGGAAAAACCCCTCGCCAACACCGCTCTGAAGGAACGACTGTGCTCGTGACGCTTTGAAAACAGCTTCAAACGGACATTGGCGCCTAAAAAGGCTGGCTGATTCTACGGTAAAAAAAGCCTCAACGTAAGTTGCTGTATTGAAGTTTGAGGGGTGATCAATCTTAGACAAAGGGCTAACATTGCCCACTGTTTTGCTTTTGCGTGCGTTGTCTATCTATGCCCAATCAGACCATCAAGACCCCCTGCGTCGGCCTCTGTTCCACGGTTTACGGCGATCTGGTTTGCCGTGGCTGCAAGCGTTTCCACCATGAAGTGATCAACTGGAATGGTTACAACGAGGAGGAAAAACGCGCGGTCTGGCTGCGTCTTGAGCACCTGCTGGTGCAGGTGATGGCGGCCAAGCTGGAAGTCTTCGATCCGGTGCGCCTGCGCGAGCAACTGGAGCAGCGCAAGATCCGCTTCGTGCCCCATCAGTCCGAGTATTGCTGGGCCTACCAGCTGATTGCCCGTGGCGCGCGAGTGATCAACCAACTCGATGCCTATGGGATGGTGCTGCTGCCTGAGTTTCGCGACTGGGCCCTGCCGGAGTTGCGCGACGCCATTGATCGGGAATTCTTCCTGCTGTCCGAAGCCCACTACCAGCGCTACATCGCCCCCGGCTTTCTCAAGGATGCCCTCGGCTGAGTGCTTCGCCACGCGAATAACTCCCACGCAAATGCCACTGCAGGAGCTGGCTTGCCAGCGAAGACGGCCGCCAGGGCGGTGCAAGGCTTGCAGGCCTCTTCGCCGGCAAGCCGGCTCCTACGGGGTAAGGTTGATGGGGCTCTGTAGGAGCTGGCTTGCCAGCGAAGGCGTCGTCATGGACGACGCAGATCACGCGATGGCGTTGCGGGGAGCGGGCTCAAGCCTTGGCCGCCAGCTCTTCCAGGTGATCCATGATGTCCGCCGGCTTGAGCACCAGCACGTCGCTGTCCAGGGAGTCGAGCACCACTTCGGCGGTGTTGCCGATCAGTGCCCCGGAAATCCCGGTGCGGGCCACGGTGCCGATGATGGTCAGCACGGCGCCAAGCTTGTGGGCCAGGTGGGGAATCAGCACATCGGCCGGGCCTTCCTCGATATGCAGGTGGGCGTCGTCGATGTCGAACTCGGCCTGGAACGCCTTGCACTGCTCGCGATAGCGCGCCTCGATGGTTTCCTTGAGCTGGAACACCGGGTCGGCGGCCGACAGCATCGGCGACGGATGAGCGCTGATCACATGCAACTGGGCCTTGGCCAGGCTGGCGATATCGAAGCCGTGGTCGACGATACTGGCGTGCAAGGCCCGGTGCTCGCCGTCCATGTTGCCGACGTCGATGGCGGCCATCACCACGCCGCCGACCCAGGGCGTGGCGGTCTTGACCAGCAGCACCGGGGTCGGGCAGTAGCGCAGCAGTTTCCAGTCCGCCGGGGTCAGCAGGGCTTTCTTCAGCGGGGCGTCCGGCAGGTGCTGCTTGATTACCAGGCCGCAGCCCTCGGCCTGCTGCACATCAATGATGGTTTCGTGCAGGCTTTCGTTCCAGGCCTGCTCGGTGGTGACGCTGTAGCCTTCGCCGGTGAGGCTGCTCTTGAGTACGCTCAGCAGCGCCGAATGCTCGTGCTTTCTGTCGCAGACCAGCAGGTGCAGGTGGGCCTGGGTGACCCCGGCAATCAGCTTGGCGCGCTTGAGGGCAAGGCTTTCGCCGGGCGTGGGATCGATGACCACCAGGATACTGCGGATGCTTTGCATGATCGGGATCTCCAGGAAGGGATGAACGGTTAGGGTCTGTTCCCGTTTGGCCCCGCAACGCGGCTCGTCACCAAACGGGAACAGACCCTAGCGTGCACAACTATAGTTGCTGGCGCCCGGGCCGGATGTTGATGCATATCAATCGCGGCCGCTGGTGGTCTGCGGCCCGGCCGGTATAATCGCCGGCCTTTCGCTATGAAGCCTTTTGTCCCGTGAGCCTCATGTTAACGATCACTGATAGTGCTGCCTGCCGCTTTGCGGTGGTGGCTGATTGTTCGGAAATGCGCCGATGAACTTTCCTGAAATTCCCGACTTTCTTGGCTGCCGCACGCCCGACGCCTGGGTCCAGGCGGCCCTGGCCGACCAGGAAACCCTGCTGATCGACCACAAGAACTGCGAGTTCAAGGCCGCCAGCACCGCCCTGAGCCTGATCGCCAAGTACCACGCCCATGTCGACCTGATCAACATGATGTCGCGCCTGGCCCGGGAAGAGCTGGTGCACCATGAGCAGGTCCTGCGCCTGATGAAGAAACGCAAGGTCGAGCTGCGCCAGTTGCATGCCGGGCGCTATGCCTCGGGCCTGCGCAAGGTGGTGCGCAGCCACGAGCCGGTGAAGCTGGTGGACACCCTGGTGGTGGGCGCCTTTATCGAGGCCCGCAGCTGCGAGCGTTTCGAAGCCCTGGTGCCGCACCTGGACGAGGAACTGGGCAAGTTCTACTTCGGCCTGCTCAAAAGCGAGGCCCGGCACTACCAGGGCTACCTGAAGCTGGCCTATCAGTATGGCGACGCCAAGGACATCGCCCAGGTCATCGACCGGGTGCGGGCGGCGGAGCAGGAACTGATCGAGTCGCCGGATCCGGAGTTCCGTTTTCACAGTGGCGTGCCGGCCTGGTGAACGACTGCCCTTGTGTAAAAGCAGGGGCAAATTGTTAAAAACTCTTAAAAGAATGAAATATCGCGCAAAACCGCTGCAAGTCCCGGGTTTTGTGGCTTGCGTTATCCTTTCCTTAACCTCTTGCCCCCTATAATGCGCGCGCACAAATTGTGCGTTCACAGATTGGCAAATATGGAAAACCTGGGTCTTGGCAAGGTGTTGCTGGTGGAAGATGACGAGAAGCTCGCCGGGCTGATCGCGCATTTTCTGTCCCAGCACGGCTTTGAAGTGCTGACGGTCCACCGCGGCGATACCGCCCTGGCGGCATTTCTCGAATTCAAACCGAAACTGGTGGTGCTCGACCTGATGCTGCCCGGCCAGAGCGGCCTGCACGTGTGCCGGGAGATCCGCGCCGTGGCGGACACCCCCATCGTCATCCTCACCGCCAAGGAAGACGACCTGGACCACATTCTCGGCCTGGAATCCGGCGCCGATGACTACGTGATCAAGCCTATAAAACCGGCGGTGCTGCTGGCGCGCCTGCGGGCCCTGCAACGGCGCCAGGTGCCGGAAACCACCACCCTGCGCGGGGCCCTGGCATTCGGCGTGCTGAGCATCGACCGCAACAGCCGCGAGGTGCGCCTGGCGGGCGAGCCGGTGGAACTGACCACCATGGAATTCGAGCTGCTCTGGCTGCTGGCCAGCGCGCCGGGCAAGACCCTGTCCCGGGACGACATCCTCAACCGCATGCGCGGCATCGAGTTCGACGGCCTCAACCGCAGTGTCGACGTCTACATCAGCAAGCTGCGGGGCAAGCTCAAGGACAACCCGCGCGAGCCGGTGTGCATCAAGACCGTGTGGGGCAAGGGCTACCTGTTCAATCCGTTCGCCTGGGAGGTTTGAATGCTGCGTCTGTTTCTGGGGCTCTACCTGTTCCTGGCCCTGGGCTTCGCCGGGGCCATGACCGCGGTGCAACACATCTTCATCAACTACCTGGCCGCCGACCTGATCGAGTCCTACAACCGCGATGCGGTGCGCGGGCCGGCTTACAGCCTGAGCGAACAGTTGCGGCCGTTCGACGAGGCCGGGCGTCAACAGCAGCTGGAGCAGCTCAAGCCGCACTACGGGCTGCTGCTCAAACTGGTGCAGGCCGACGACCTGGACATGAGCGTGCGTGAACAGGCCCTGCTGGATTCCAACCAGTTGGTGGTGCGCGAGGAGTTCACCGAATTCATCGGCAGCATCGACGGCGGCAAGCAACTGTTGAGCATCAAGCTGCCGGAAGACCCGCCCCTGACCCTGCTCTACAACATCGCCGCCTATGCCTTGCTCGGCGCGCTGCTGGCCATCGTCCTGTACTTCTGGGTGCGCCCGCACTGGCGCGACCTGGAGCGCCTGCGCCTGGCCGCCGAACGTTTTGGCGACAACGACCTGGGCACCCGGCTGCACCTGTCGCGGCGTTCCAACATCCGCGACCTGGCCCAGCACTTCAACCGCATGGCGGCGCGCATCGAGGGGCTGATCGCCAATCAGCGCGAGTTGACCAACGCGGTGTCCCACGAACTGCGCACGCCCATCGCCCGGCTGTCCTTCGAGCTGGACCAGTTGCAGCAACAGCCAGATCCGGATGAAAACCGCGAGTTGATCGCCGACATGTATGCCGACCTCGGCGAGCTGGAGGAAATGGTCTCCGAACTCCTCAGCTACGCCAGCCTGGAACATGGCGCGGCCACCATCAACCGGGAAAACATCCAGGCCCAGAGCTGGCTCGACAGCGTGGTCGGCAGCGTGGCCCTGGAGGCCGAGGCGGCCGGGGTGCAACTGCTGATCCGTTCCTGCCAGGTGGAGTACGTGCGCATCGAACCGCGCTTCATGGCCCGGGCAGTGATCAACCTGCTGCGCAACGCCATCCGCTACGCCGACCGCCGGGTCGAGGTGTCCCTGGTGCGCCTGGAGCATGGCTACGAAGTGCGGGTCAACGATGATGGTCCCGGGGTGCCGGTGGATGGCCGGGAGAAGATCTTCGAGCCGTTTTCCCGCCTCGACGCCAGCCGCGACCGGCGTACCGGCGGTTTCGGCCTGGGCCTGGCGCTGGTGCGGCGGGTCTCGCAATGGCACGGCGGCAAGGTCGAAGTGGCGGATTCGGAGTGGGGCGGTGCCTCGTTCCGCATGACCTGGGCCCACCTCGACTGAGGTTCGCGCGCAGCCCTGAACCTGCGCAGCAACGCGGCCCGTGATCACGGGCCGCGCGCTCCCTTTCTTAGAAACTGTACTCAAGTTGAGTGGCGATGCTGGTCTGCATGCGCCGGTCGACGATCGGGCTGTCGCCGGCTTCCTTGCTCAGGTACTTCATCGACAGCAGGGTCGAGACCTTGGTCTGCTCATTGAGGGGCAGGGTCCAGGCCAGGTCGGCGCCGCTGCTGACCCGTCCACCCTTGGCCCGGTAGGCGCCGAAGCGGCTGTGGGCCGCCTGGGTGTCGCTCACCCCGTACCAGGTCTGCATGTAGTCGGCGTTGCCGAACAGGCTGTTGAGGCTGGCATCCAGGCTGCCGAAGCGGCCCTGGTAGAGGTTGCTGCCAATGCTCAGTTCCAGTGCGCTGTAGGCCGAGCCGGTGTCGCGGTTATCGTTCTTCTTCACCGCGTGGGTCAGGGTGGCGCCCAGTTCGAACGGCCCCAGGTCATAGCCCAGGTGCGCGCCGAACTGTGCCCGGGTCTTTATTTCGCCCATGCCCTTGAGGCGCTTGGAACCCTGGCCCAGGTGGTTCTTGTCGCGCCGTGATTCGCTCGGGCCGACCCAGGTACTGAACGACAGGTCGCCCCATTCGTTGCCCCAGCCCAGGCCCTGGTCGGTATTGAGGAACACGCCCCAGGGGCTGATGATCTCACCGCCGAGAATCGGCGCCAGGGCGCGTTCGTCACTGCCGCTGTAGCGCGGCACGCTGGCCACCCCGGCGTGCACGCCGTACTTCCAGTCCTCGGCGTGCAGCGTGCCGCAGACCGAGCTCAGGCCCAGGGTGCCGGCCCACAAGGCGGCGGTGGTGGAGTGTTTCAGGGTTTTCATGAAGGGTCAGAACCTCAGGTGGTTGGCGTTATAGGTGCGTTTGAATGAGTAGCCCAGGACGTTCACGCCGTTGACCTGGCGGCGCACGGTGTCGCCCAGGCCCGGGCCGTTGCCGGCGATCACCGCGTGGGCGTTGTCCACCGGGGCGAGGATGTAGTCGGTGAGGGGACGGCCTTGCTGCAGGCTGCGGATCATCAGGAAGCCGTCCTCCAGGGCGATGTCCATGCCGTTGATGGGCGGTTCGCCGGGAGCGTCGCTCAGAGCCTGGTAGGTGCCGACCGTGGCCAGCCAGTTGTCCGTCAGGGGCACCGGTTCGATCCGTTCTCCCACCGCCAGCAACTGGCCGTGGCTCTTGGCGGTGAACACCCGATGGCCCTGGACCTGCATCACGTCCAGTTGCAGTTGCCCCAGCGGGCCCAGGTCCTGGGGCCAGAGCCCGAGGCGCTTCTTGCGCACCCTTAGCCAGCCCTGTTCGTCCCGCAGCAGTTCGTAGCGCTCGCCGGCCAGCTCGGCGTACAGGCGCTGGTGCTGGTCGCGGATCCGCAGCACACCCCAGCGGGTGGCATAGAAGCCCGCCAGGTGCCGGCGATCCGCCGCTTGCGGAACCCGACGTTGCTGGGCCTGGGGGGCCGTGGCCGGTGGCGGTGGCGGTGGCGGGGCGCCGTGGGCCTGCAGCAGCATGCGCAGTATCTGGGGCACCAGGGGCTGGGCCAGGGCCTCGCCGCTGTCGGAATTGCTCATCACGATCACCGCCAGCTGCTGCTCGGCCAGCACGCTGATCCGGGCATGAAAGCCCTCGCCGAAACCGCTTTGCTGCCAGGTGCGCATATCTGGCCGGACCCATTCCTCGCCGCAGGGCGACAGGAACCAGCCAAGGCCTACCTGGCAGTCGAAATCCAGCGGGTTGCCGGCGTTCTGCGTGCGCACCATTTCGTCGATGGATGCCGCCGAGAGCAGTTGGCGGTCCTGGTACCGGCCCTGGGCGAACAGCATGCGCACATAGCGGCTCAGGTCCCGCGGGCTGCTCCACAGGCCCTGGGCGGAAAGGTCGCGGACCAGGGCATCGCTGCTGACACCGTCTTCATAGCCTCTTGCCCGGTAGGGCTGGGCGCGGCTGTCCCCGACAAAGCTCGACTGGCTCATGCCCAGTGGGCGCAGCAGGCTCTTCTGCAACTGCTGTTCGAAATCCACGCCGCTGCTGCGCTCCACCGCTGCCCCGAGCAGGGCATAACCGAGGTTGGAGTAGGCGGTCTGGGTTCCCGGAGCGTTGCTCAGCCACAGCCCGCTGAGCTTTCCCGGCAGTTCGTCGAGGGCGTTGGGGGTGCGTGCGTCGCGCAGGTATTCGCTGGGAATGCCGCCCTGGTGGCTGAGCAGGCGGCGCAGAGTCACGGCCCGGTCGGCGGCGTTCTGGTCCTCGTGGAAGCGCGAGCGGACGTAGAACTCCCTGAGGGTGTCCTGCAGCGGCGCGTCCAGTTGCAGGCGCCCTTGTTCCACCAGTTGCATCACCGCCGTGGCAGTCAGCAATTGCGACAGGGCACCGGCGCGAAACGCGGTATTTTCGGTCACTTGCAGGCCCCGGGCCTGGTCGGCGAAGCCAAAGCCCCGGGCCCAGATCAGTTGCTGGCCGTCCACCAGGGCGATGGATAGCCCGGGCACCTGATGTTCGGCCATCTGTTGCGGGATGTACTGCTTCAGGTAGCCGATGATGCTGGCGTAATCGCCGGGCGCGATGGGCGGCGGCGCCGGAGGCTGGCCGTTGCAGCCGAGGTTGCTCAAGAGCAGGCCCACCAGCGGCAGGCCGAGAAGTTTGCGGGACATGCAGCACCCGAGGGCCAATTGGATCAGCGGATGCTAGGGAAGGGGGGCGTGGCAGTCTTTGACAGCTTTGTCGGGAAACTGTCAAAGACTGTTAAGCCCCGGTTGCGCTCAGGCCTCCAGCCCCAGGCGCTGGTGCCACTGGGCAATCGATTCCTCGGGGTATTCGGCGAACTGCAGGTCGTGCGCCCCGGCATCGACCTCGACCCAGGGCGCCCTGGAGTCGAGCATCAGGTGGGTGTGCTGCGGCGGCACCGGCAACGGGGTGTCGATGGCCGAGGCAAAAGGATGGATCAGCTCCGGCCATTGCGGGCTGAACAGCCACAGCCCGGAGCCGCAGCGCCCGCAGAAGTGCCGTTCGGCGCTGCTGCTGTGGGCCCGGGCGGCACCGGCGGGCTTGAGCCGGGCATGGTAGATGACGATGTGCTTGCGCCCACGTACCTTGAGGCTGGCCGCATCGCCCCCCAGGTTGATGGCGTAGCCGCCACCGCCCTGGGTCTTGCGGCAGATCGAGCAGTAGCAGCGCTGGTAGGGATAGGGATGGCGGCTGGACAGGCTGAAGTGCACGGCGCCGCAATGGCAGGAGCCCTGGAGTTGCATGGGGTACCTCCACGAATCAACGGGTGGATTGCACAGGCTAGCCGCTGTGCGAGCAGCTGTCGTGGCGCGGTGCTGATGAAATTTTCACATGTGGCCGGCTAAGCTGCGCGCCTCTTTGGGGAGTAACCTGCCACCGCGCCCTGCGGTGGCGCCCGTATCAACATTCTCGGCAACCTGCCGTGGTACGGGCACCGTTTCGGTTGGTGAGACCATCGACATACCTGCGCTGAAGTCGGGCGCGTGGGCATGTCGTGGACTCAAGCCCGACCGGAAGACTCAACGTGAACCCAGCCTCGATCATCTTTCTCGCCTTCGCCATGTCCACCGATGCCTTCGCCGCCGCGGTGGGCAAGGGTTCGGCCATGCTCAAGCCGCGCCTGCTGGAAGCTTTGCGCATCGGCCTGATCTTCGGCGTCATTGAAGCCATCACCCCGGTGGTGGGCTGGTTCATCGGCCAGGCCGCGACTCAATGGGTGGCCAACTGGGACCACTGGATCGCCTTCAGCCTGCTGCTGTTGCTGGGCCTGCACATGATCTACAACGGCACCCGCCAGCAGGCTGAGGCCGAGGAAGAAAAACCGCGCCAGCACGGCTTCTGGCTGCTGGCGGTGACCGGCCTGGCCACCAGCATCGATGCCCTGGCGGTGGGGGTGGGGCTGGCGTTCGTCAACGTCAACATCTGGGTCGCGGCCAGCGCCATCGGCCTGGCCACCATGACCATGGTCACCCTGGGAGTGATGCTGGGCCGCGCCATTGGCACGGTGATGGGCCAGCGCGCCGAAGTGCTGGGCGGGGTGGTGCTGATCATCGTCGGCTCGGGAATTCTCTACGAGCACCTGTCGGCTGTGGCTTGACTTCAGTATCGGCGGCGGGGCGGTTCTGCGGGCAATGCGGCCGCGCCTCGGGCCGAGGCGCGGAGCGCTCTGGCGTTACAGCGCCAGGCTGTGGATCACCTGGGTGGCGTCATCGGGGTCGATGGCGCTGCGCATGCCCAGCTGTTTTGCCAGGCGGCGCATGCTGTAGTTGGCGGCGGAATCCACCGAGTACATCTGCTGGAAACCGTTGTTGCGGGCTTCGTCGATCAGGTGTTGCATCAATAGCGCGCCGAGGCCCTTGCCTTGCCACTCATCGGCGATGGTCACGGCGAACTCGCAATGCAAGGGCTGCTCGTCGACCTGGGCGTAGCGGCTGATCCCCACTTCCCGCAGTTCGCCGTTGTCGTGGACCAGGGCCACATAAGCCACCCGCTGCGGCGTGCCGACATCCATCAGTTGATTGAGCAGTTGCTCGCCCACTTCCTTGATCTCACCGAGAAAGCGCTGGTGCCGGGTGGCCGGGGAGAGGTTTTCGATAAAGGCCTTTTCCCGCTCCCGGTCCTGGGGCCGCAGCGGGCGGATCAGCACATGGCTGCCATCGTTCAGGGCGTCGATCCAGTATTGGCCTTGCTGCGCCGGGAACGGCGGGTGGGCGAGGGTATCGAGAGCGGTGCTGGGCATGGTCAAGTCTCCGCGGAGCCAAAGGGCGGGCTGCGCACGCAGCCCTGATTGGCTTCAGGTTTACTCCGCTGGCGAGGCGGGCACTTGATCGGCATCAATGTCTCTGCTTGCGCTGCCGGCCAGGGCGATCACCGGTCACGAGCCGTTCAAGCCGCCACCGCTGCTGGCGTACAGGCATTTGGCTATTAATGCTAGCGCCTAATGTTCTTTTTCCTGGCGCGTTGCCGTGAGAGCGCTGATCTACGCTCTCGAACAGCCAAGGGAGGAGTCAGGATATGGAGCATCAACAAGACAAGAATCGTTTGCAGCGGCAGGTTTCCTACATTGCTATCAGTGTTGGTCTGGCGCTTCTGGGCGGCGTTTCGAACGCCGCCCCGGTGTCGATAACCGTATCGCCCGAGGTACCCGCCGATATACCCGGGGGGGCATCCCAGGCAACGTTGGCACAGGCTGCGGCCTTCGCCTGGCAGGAGTTCATCGCTCTCAACTGGCCGGCCCTGGGCGGGCAGCGCGATGTGCCCGATATTCGCCAGCCTTTCGGCAGCCAGGGCGTGCCTCTGGTGTGGCATACGTACCGAAGCAAGGTTGAGATCTTTCCGGGCAAGGGCAGTGCCAACGTCGGCCCCCCGGGCTACAAGCCTGATGGCGCTCCCAGTTATGGTTATGGCACTGCGCCAACCTATGACTACAGTTTTACCGTGCCTGCCTGCTCTGGCCAGATCGCACCCAAACTGCCGGCCTGGATCAACCTCGACGAAAGCACCCAGATCGGCCTCGACCAGATGTATGCCGGTGTTGTTCCGGCGACTCCCACCGGAGGCAATTCCAACCCCCAGCTGGTGCGCTTCCTGGCCAAGGCCAATCAGGTGCAATACACCTACGTCGCCGCCAACCAGTTCTGGTACGCCAACCCCGCGCTGGCACAAGCCGCGCGGAACTTCTTCAACGCGGTCAAGCAGACACCTCCGACTTTCCCCAGCGCGCCGCGGGTCAACTTTCCCAACGGCACCATTGAGGTCAAGTCCGCCTGGCGCCAGCTGGGCCCCGGCGAGGACCCCTCGCGATTCCACAGGCAGACGGTGCGCTTCTATGAGCAACCACCGGGCAAGGGCACCTGCTATTTCGAGGCGCAATGGGCGATGGTGGCGTTGCACATCATCCAGAAGACCCCCACGGCCCCGAGTTTTATCTACGCGACCTTCGAACAGGCCGACAACATCCTGCTGCCCAGTGGCAAGCCGCTTGAGGATGAGAACGGCCGCATCATCAATCCAGCGCCGGGCCCTATGCCCACCAATCCCGGCCTGAGTTACCAGGACGACCCCAACAACCCTCAAGTCAAGGCCCAGGGGGCCTTCTGCAAGCCCGGCAAGCAACTGTATCTGCGCGAGATTGCCAAAGGCGGTACTCCGGCGGGCGGCCCGATCTGCATCAACCAGCGCTATGAGCCGATTGCGGCTGACGTGATTCAGGTCAATCAGGCGGCGCATCAGGCTATCCAGAGCTATAGCCAGGCCAAGAATGTCAAGAATTCGCCCTGGCAGTACTACAAGCTGGTCTCGGTCCAGGCCCAGCCGTTCGACACCACGCAGCTATCGAAAACCGATCCCAGCCACTCTGCCGCGGTGTACTACCAGGCCAATATCATGGTTGAAACGGACTATACCCTGCAGCAATTCAGGGGCCGGATTGCTGCTAACGGTGCTCCGACTTCCTTCCAGGCCGCAGGTGCGCCACCCCCTCCGAACGTGTTCGCCCAATCCGCCGGTTCCGCCGCTGTGCATGGGGTGAACATGGGAGGCTGCATGGGTTGCCATGGCAATGCCCAGGTGGCCGGCTTCGATTTCAGTTTCATCCTCAAAGGCGGCAACGTTCGGGCTCCCGAGACGGCAGGGGCTGAGTCGGCGGCAGCGGCCAGCCAGCGTTATCTGCAATTGTTCACCCCATCTAGCACAGGGAAATAGTCATGGCACTCAACACCTTCAAGGATGTACAGAACCTGCTCGATGCCTTCGTTGCGCAGAACAACCTGCCGATCTCCGGAGCGCCTCACGGGGCCTTCTGGCAGACCTCCTACCAGTCGTTCGTGACCGGTAATGTGCCGGGTATCCAAAACCCGGAAACAGGGCAGGCGGTACCTATCCTGGTCAAAGGCGATGGCGCGCATTCCAACCTGATTTATGCCCTGAGCGGTACCCCGGGCACCCCCTGGGGGCCGGATGGGGATTTTGGCCAGATGCCCCCCGGCGGCCCCTTTCTGCCTCAGGCCCAGATCGACGAACTGAGTGCCTGGATCAGCCAGGGTTGCCCGCAATAGAAGGTTCCTGGCTGGCCGGCATCAGCGTCGCGATCAGCGCCCGCACGCTGCCGGGCAGGGCCTCCAGTTCGCGGACGATGATGCTGCGTTCGCGCACGGCCCAGCTTTCATCCAGCATCACCGTCACCAGCTGCATGGTGCGGCTGTGCCGCAAGGCCGCGGACTCGGGAATGATGCCGATGCCGACCCCGGCTTCCACCATGCGGCAGATCGCTTCGAAGCTCGACACCTGGATGCGCAGCGAGAGTTGCTTGCCCAGGCGCTCCACATGCTCGCGCAGGAAGGTCAAGAGGGTGCTGCCTTCATGCAGGCCGATGTGCTGGTAGGCCAGGGTCTGTTCCAGGGTCACCGAAGCCTGCCCCGACAGCGGGTGGCCCACGGGCACCATCAGCACCAGGTGGTCGGTGCTGAAGTGCAGCACCTGCAGGCCGCTGGCTTCCACCGGGCCGGCGATGATGCCCATGTCGCTGGTGCCGTCCAGCACACCGCGAACGATGTCCCGGGACAGGCGCTCCTGCAGGTCCACCGTGACTCCCGGGCGTACCGAGAGAAATTTCGCCAGCACTTCCGGCAAGAATTCGGTGACCGCCGTGGTGTTGGCGAAGATGCGGATGTGCCCGGAGGAATCACCGCCGTACTGGGTGAATTCGCTTTTCAGGTAATCCACCTGGCGCATGATCAGCCGCGCGTGCTGCAGCAGCCGCTCGCCGGCGGGGGTGACTTCCACGCCGCGGCTGTCGCGGTACAGCAGGCGGGTTTCGAGCTGGCTTTCCAGGGCCTTGATCCGCGCGCTGGCGGCCGCTGGCGAGAGGAAGGCGCGGCGCGCGCCCTGGGTCAGGCTGGGGGATTCGGCAATATGGATAAACAGGCGCAGGTCCGCCAGATCGAAATGCATGTCCGGGCTCCTGAAGGCAGGGGTAGGGGCGAATGGCGTTCAGCATAAACGAACGCCGGTTTATAGAAATGCAAATTCTCCATACGCGCCAGCCCCTTGCATGATGGCCGCCATCACCTTCGTGCCACAGGACCCTGCCACCATGAGTGCCACCGACCCCAGCGCCTGGATCGGCCGCAGCCAGCGGATCGACGACCACCTCAGCCATAACCTGCTGGCCCGCATCGCCGCCACGTTCGGCCAGCCCGCCCCGGCCCCGGGCGAGGCCCTGCCGCCGTTGTGGCACTGGTGTTTCTTCCAGCAGCCACAGCCGGCCTCGGCCCTGGGCGGCGACGGGCACCCGGCGCGGGGCGGTTTCCTGCCGCCGGCGGCCAACCGCAACCGCATGTGGGCCGGTGGCCGCCTGGCGTTTCACCGGCCGCTGCGGGCCGGCGCAGAGGCCAGTTGCACCAGTACCATCCTCCAGGTCGAGGAAAAGGCCGGGCGCACCGGCAAGCTGCTGTTCGTCACCCTGTGCCACGAATATTTTCAGGACGGCCAACTGGCGCTGCGCGAAGAACAGGACATCGTCTACCGCGAAGCGTCCCCGCCGAAAATGAGCAGTGGCGAGCTGCTGCCCGAAGGCGACTGGCGCGAGCCGGTGGAGCCCACGCCGACCCTGCTGTTTCGCTACAGCGCGGTGACCTTCAACGGCCATCGCATCCACTACGACTATCCCTACGTCACCGCCACCGAGGGCTACCCGGGGCTGGTGGTGCACGGCCCGCTGATCGCCACCCTGAGCCTGGGGGCCTTCTGCCGGGCCCACCCCGAGGCGCGCCTGCGCCATTTCGCCTACCGCGGCCTGCGGCCCTTGATTGCCCCGCAGCCTTTCGAGGTCGGCGGGCGCATCAGCGCCCCTGGCCACGCCGAACTGTGGGCCGGCGACGGCTCCGGGCTGGCCCAGCGCGGCGAAGTGCAGTTCGACTGAATTCCAACAATAAGCAAAGGCGGAGTGCCGATTGATGACCCCCCATGACACTGAAGAACTCAATGCCATCCGTGAAGGCGTGCGTGCCCTGTGCGCCGAATTCGACGCCGCCTACTGGCGCGGCATCGATGAGCGCAAGGGCTTCCCGGAAGCCTTCGTCAAGGCCCTGACCGAGGCCGGCTGGCTGGCGGCGATGATCCCTGCCGAGTACGGCGGCTCCGGCCTGGGGCTGGCCGAAGCCTCGGTGATCCTCGAAGAGGTGAACCGCTGCGGCGGCAACTCCGGCACCGTGCACGGGCAGATGTACAACATGTTCACCCTGCTGCGCCACGGCAGCCAGGCGCAGAAGCACTACTACCTGCCCAAGCTCGCCAGCGGCGAACTGCGCCTGCAATCGATGGGCGTCACCGAGCCCACCACCGGCACCGACACCACCAAGATCAAGACCACTGCCATCCGCCGCGGCGACAAGTACGTGATCAACGGGCAGAAGGTGTGGATCTCGCGCATTCAGCATTCCGACCTGATGATCCTGCTGGCCCGCACCACGCCACTGGCCGAGGTGCGCAAGAAGTCCGAAGGCATGTCGATCTTCCTGGTGGACCTGCGCCAGGCCATCGGCAACGGCCTGACCGTGCAGCCCATTGCCAACATGGTCAACCACGAGACCAACGAGCTGTTCTTCGATAACCTGGAGCTGCCCGCCGACAGCCTGATCGGCGAGGAGGGCAAGGGCTTCAAGTACATCCTCGACGGCCTCAACGCCGAGCGCACGCTGATCGCCGCCGAATGCATCGGCGATGGCCGCTGGTTCATCGACAAGGCCAGCGCCTATGCCCGCGACCGGGTGGTGTTCGGCCGGCCCATCGGCCAGAACCAGGGCGTGCAGTTCCCGATTGCCGAGGCCCATATCGAGATCGAGGCCGCCGATCTGATGCGCTGGCGCGCCTGCGAGGAATACGACAGCGGGGGCAACGCCGGGGCCAGCGCCAACATGGCCAAGTACCTGGCGGCCAAGGCTTCCTGGGAAGCGGCCAACGCCTGCCTGCAGACCCACGGCGGCTTCGGCTTTGCCTGCGAGTACGACGTCGAGCGCAAATTCCGCGAGACCCGGCTGTACCAGGTGGCGCCGATCTCCACCAACCTGATCCTGTCCTACGTCGCCGAGCATTTGCTGGAGCTGCCCCGCAGCTTCTAAGGAGCCCCCATGAGCCATACCCACGATCTGGCCGGGTTCCTCGCCGGCCTGCGCTACGCCGACCTGCCGGAAAGCGTCCTGCTGCGCACCCAAGAGCTGTTCCTCGACTGGCTGGGCTCGGCCCTGGCCGCCCAGGGCGCGCACCCGATTCCCTTGTTCGAGGCTTATGCCCGGCACATGGGGCCGGCCAGTGGCCCGGCGCGCATCCTGGTCAATGGGGCCGGCAGCTCGGCGTATTTCGCCGCCCTGGTCAACGCTGCCTCGTCGCACCTGGTGGAGCAGGATGACCTGCACAACAGCTCCGTGCTGCACGCGGCCACCGTGGTGTTCCCGGCGGCGCTGGCGGCGGCCCAGGACCTGGGCAAGTCCGGCCGCGAGCTGCTGCTGGCGGCGGTGGCCGGTTATGAGGCGGGGATCCGCATCGGCGAATTCATGGGCCGTTCCCACTACCGGATCTTCCACACCACGGCCACCGTCGGCACCCTGGCCGCTGCGGTGGCGGTGGGCAAGCTGATGGAATTCGACAGCGAGCAGTTCATCAACCTGCTGGGCAGCGCCGGGACCCAGGCCGCCGGGCTCTGGGAATTCTTGCGCGACGCCGCCGACTCCAAGCAACTGCACACCGCCAAGGCCGCCGCCGATGGCCTGCTGGCCGCCTACCTGACCCGGGACGGCCTGAGCGGCGCGCGCAATATCCTCGAGGGCGAGCAGGGCATGGCGGCCGGCATGTCCCGGGATGCCGAACCGGCACTGCTCAGTGCCCGCCTGGGCAGCCGCTGGGCGCTGCTGGAAACCTCGTTCAAGTTCCACGCCTCGTGCCGCCACACCCATCCCGCCGCCGATGCCTTGCTTGAGGTGATGCAGCGCGAAGGCCTGGAACACGGGCAGATTGCCCGGGTGCTGACCCGGGTGCACCAGGGCGCCATCGATGTGCTGGGCCGGGTCCAGGTGCCGCAGACCGTGCACCAGGCCAAGTTCTCCATGGGCACCGTGCTCGGCCTGATCGCCGTGCACGGCAAGGCCGGGTTGCCGGAGTTCCAGCGCCATGGGCTGAACGACCCCCGGGTCGCGGCGTTTCGCGACAAGGTCGGCATGCAGCTGGACCCTGAAGTCGATGCGGCCTATCCAGCGCGCTGGCTGGGCCGGGTCGAGGTGCAGTGCGTGGACGGCCGCACCCTGCACGGCGCCATCGATGAGCCCAAGGGTGACCCGGGCAATGGCCTGTCCCGGGCCGAGCTGGAAGACAAGTTCCAGCGCCTGCTGCAGTTCTCCGGCGCCCGCACCCCGGAGCAGGGCAATGCCTTGATCCGTCGGGTCTGGGCCCTGCGGGACGCTGCCGACCTCAACTCACTGCTCTGAATGCCCGACATCGAACAGGGCGAGGACCGAACATGACTGACAACACAGCACAGCCACGGCCCCTGGACGGCATCACCGTGGTCAGCCTGGAACACGCCATTGCCGCGCCGTTCTGCACCCGCCAGCTGGCGGACCTGGGCGCCCGAGTGATCAAGGTCGAGCGCCCCGGCAGCGGCGATTTCGCCCGGGGCTACGACCAGCGGGTCAAGGGCCTGGCCTCGCACTTCGTGTGGACCAACCGCTCCAAGGAAAGCCTGAGCCTGGACCTCAAGCAGCCCGAAGCCGAGGGCCTGCTGGACAGCCTGCTGGCCGGGGCCGACGTGCTGGTGCAGAACCTGGCACCGGGGGCGGCGGCGCGCATGGGGCTGTCGTTCGAGGCGCTGCATGAGCGCTTTCCACGGCTGATCGTCTGCGATATTTCCGGCTACGGCGAAGGCGGCCCCTATGAGCGGAAAAAGGCCTACGACCTGCTGATCCAGAGCGAAGGCGGCTTTGTATCGGTGACCGGCGGCCCCGAACCGGAGCAGATGGCCAAGGCCGGTTGCTCGATCGCCGACATTGCCGCCGGCATGTACGCCTACAGCGGCATTCTTTCGGCCCTGCTGCTGCGTGGGCGCACCGGCCTGGGCAGCCGCATCGACATCAGCATGCTGGAAAGCCTGGTGGAGTGGATGGGCTACCCCCTGTACTACGCCTTCGAAGGCGCCGAACCGCCACCCCGGGCCGGCGCGGCCCATTCCACCATCTACCCCTACGGGCCGTTTCCCGCGGGTGACGGCGGTACGGTGATGCTCGGCCTGCAGAACGAACGGGAATGGGCGGCCTTCTGCGACAAGGTGCTGGAGCTGCCCGAACTGGTCACGGACGAGCGCTTTGGCGCCAACTTCAAGCGTTCAGCCAACCGCGAGGCGCTGCGCCAGATCATCGTCGAGCGCTTTGCCCGGCTCAGCGTCGCCCAGGTGATCGAACGGCTGGAGCAGGCGCAGATCGCCAACGCCCGGGTCAACGACATGCAGGGCGTGTGGCAGCACCCGCAATTGGCGGCCCGGGACGCCTGGCGCCAGGTGGACAGCCCGGCGGGCCGCCTGCCGGCGCTGTTGCCACCGGCGCGCAACAGCGCCTATGCGCCGCGCATGGACGCAGTCCCGGCGCTGGGCCAGCACAGCGCAGCGATACTCGCCGAGCTGGGCCTGAGCCCGCAAGGCATCGAGCAACTGCAGGCCCGTGGAGTCATCTGAACCCCAACCTCGCCGTAGGAGCTGGCTTGCCAGCGAAGGGGCCCCTGAGATCGCCTTCGCCGGCAAGCCGGCTCCTACGGAGGGCAGGGCAACACCAGGCTCTTGCTGTAGGGGCCGGGCATTAAGCCTGGCCGCCATTGGTCTTCCAATAACAAGGATCCGAACATGTCCAACCCCATTGTCCGCTCCGCGCTGTTCGTCCCCGGCAGCCGCCCCGAGCGTTTCGCCAAGGCCCTGGCTTGTGGCGCCGATGCGGTGATCGTCGATTTCGAGGACGCCGTCGAGGAACCCCTCAAGGCGCAGGCGCGAGAGCACCTGGGGCGCTTCCTGCTGGCGCAGCCCCAGGTGCGGGCCTGGGTACGAATCAACGCACCCGAGCACCCCCAGCACCTGGCCGACCTGGCGTTCTGCCAGGCCCATGCCGGTGTGGTGGGCATTCTCCTGCCGAAAGTCGAGAGCGCAGCCCAAGTGGCGCAGGTGGCCGCCAGCGGCCGCCTGGTCTGGCCGATCATCGAAAGTGCCCGGGGCTTGCTGGCCCTGGGCGAGATCGCCAGCGCCCCCGGGGTCCAGCGCCTGTCGTTCGGCGGCCTGGACCTGGCCCTGGACCTCAACCTCAGCAGCGGCTCGGCGGCGGCCCAGTTCGCCCTGGACCAGGCGCGGCTGGCGCTGATCCTGCACTCCCGGGCGGCGGGGCTGCAGGCGCCGCTGGACGGGGTGTTTCCCGGCATCGCCGACAGCCAGGGCCTGGCCGCCTCGGTCCGCCACGCCTACGCCATGGGCTTTGCCGGTGCGCTGTGCATCCACCCGGCCCAGGTGCCGGTGATCCACCAGGCCCTGGCGCCCAGCGCCGAGGAGTTGGCCTGGGCCCAACGGGTGGTGGAAGGCGGGCGCGAGGGTGCCGGGGCCTACCAGGTGGATGGGCAGATGGTCGATGCCCCGGTGCTGCTGCGGGCCCAGCGCTTGCTGGCGATGGCCTGACCCTGCGCCCGGGCCGCGGCGCAGGTAGAATGGCGCGGTCTTTTTATCGAGGTGGCACCATGCACGGCTCAGCCCCATACACCTGCGGTAGCGTCCGATGAGCAGCCTGGAGCGGGCCATCGCGCTGGCCGCCCAGGCCCATGCCGGGCAAGTCGACAAGGGCGGTGCGCCCTACATCCTGCATCCCTTGCGCGTGATGCTGCGCCTGACACACCCCGAGGCGCGGATTGTCGCGGTGCTGCACGATGTCCTGGAAGACTGCCCCATCACCCCGGAGCAGTTGCGGGGCGAGGGCTTCAGCGAAGAGGTGCTGGCGGCGCTGCTGGCGCTGACCAAGGTTGCAGGCGAGGACTACCCGGCGTTCATTCGCCGCGCAGGCGCGAACCCCCTGGCGCGGCAAGTGAAGCTGGCGGATCTGGCGGAAAACAGCGACCTGTCGCGCATCCCCGAACCGGGTGCCGAAGACCTGCGGCGCCTGGAGAAGTACCGCCAGGCCACGGATTACCTGAACTCACTGGCGCGCGACTGAGTTCGTGATACCTGCGCCCAGCAGCGGCTCAGGCCTGGTCGTCGTCGCTGAGCTCGCCGGCAAACCCCCAATCGCTGCCGTCGATTTCCTGGATCACGATGTGGGTATGCTCGGGCTTCTTGCCCAGTACCCGCACCAGGGATTCGGTGAATTCCTTGACCAGTTGGGCCTTCTGCTGGCGCGTGGCGCCCTTGGTGATCTGCAGGTTGATATAGGGCATGGATCGACACTCCAGGTGATGGTGCATGGACGGGCGGCAGGGCAGCCTACGACAGCCGCTGCCCTCCTGCCAGCGGGCCTTGGTGCGTCAGTTGCTGTAGCTGGACAGCGCCACTTCGGCGGTGCGTGCCGGTGGCTTGCGCCCACGGGTGCGCCAGTGCTCGATCAGCGCCCGGCCATGGGCCAGGCCGGCCTGCAGCGCGGCTTCAGTGCTGGCGTAGTCATTGCCGTAGGGCGGGCAGGCGAAGTGTACGGAAAAGCACGGGTGCTGGCCGTGGCCGGTGAGGCGGCCGACGTAGCTGTAGCTGGAACCGGACTGATGGGGATCAAGGCTGGGAGAGCTCGGTTCACGAATGATCATCACGTAGATGTCGTGGTCGAATTGGGTGTCTTGATACCAACTGCTTGAAGAATCCATGGTCCACCTCCTTGTCCGTGAGCCTTCGCCGTGGCCGGCGTCGGCATTGCGTTCTGTGCGGGTCTAGCGGTTTGCGGGTGACGCCTGGGGGGCGTCGTGCAGCCCGGCGGGGTGGCGGAACACCCCCTCGGGCAGCCGTTTTTCCAGGGCCCGTGCGGCCCTCAGTACCAGGGCGTCGCAGCCGAAGCGGGCGACGATCTGCAGGCCGATGGGCAGGCCCGCCTCGCTCAGGGCGCAAGGCAGGCTCAACGCTGGCTGGCGGCTGAAATTGAACGGGAAGGTGGTGGGCTGCCACATGGCGCTGATCTGTTCCGGCCAGTCCGGCGGCAGCAGGCGTTCCACGGCGAAGGGTTCGACCACCGCGGCAGGGGTCAGCAGCAGGTCGTACTCACCCAGGAAAGCGTGAAGCTTCTGCGCCACCCGGTGGCGCTCTTGCACCGCACAGGCGTAGTCCAGGGCATTGAGCTGGCGCGCGCGGACCTGGGCCTGCTGGAGAAAGTCCCCCACCAGATGACGGTCCTCGGCGGGTATTTCCTGGGCCACGGCGCAGGCCACTTCCACCGGCCAGGCCCGCAGGTAGTTCGGCGCCGGGTTGCCGATGTCCGGCGAGGCCAGGACCAGGGTGGCGCCGGCTTCCTGCAACAGCCTGGCAGCGTTCAGGCAGGCTGCGGCGATCTGCGGGTCGACATGGGCGGCGTAGCCCAGGTCGGCGCTGAAGGCGATGCGCAGGCCGGCGACGCCGTCCTCGATGGAACTGAGGAAATCCCTGGGCCCATGGGGCCAGGCAAAGGGCTCGCCGGGTTCGTGCACGGCCATGAGCTCCATCAACAGGGCAATGTCGCGCACGTGGCGGGCAATCGGCCCTTCGGCGGCCATGCCGCCCGGGTCGATGCTCGGGCAGGCGGACACCAGGCCATGGCTGGGCTTGAACCCGACCACGCCGCAAAAGCTCGACGGGGTACGGATCGAACCGGCGGCATCGTTGCCTGTCGCGGCCGGGGCATAACCGGCTGCGACCCCCGCAGTACTGCCGCCACTGCTGCCACCGGCATGCAGGGCCAGGTTCCACGGGTTGCGGGTGATGCCGGTCAACGGGCTGTCGGTCAGGGGCGTGCTGCCCAGTTCCGGCAGGGTGGTCTTGGCGATGAAGATCGCCCCGGCTTCACGCAGGCGTGCCACCAGGCTGGAGTCCCGGGTCATGGCCGGGCGGTTGGCCAGGGCCCGGGAACCACTGCGGGTCTGCCAGCCCTGTACGTCGTTGTTGTCCTTGACCAGGATCGGAATGCCATCCAGCCGGCCCATGGGTTGCCCGGCGGCCCAGCGCGCGGTGGACGCCTGGGCAGCGCGCAGCGAGGCCGGGTCCTGGCGTTCGCAGAGGGCATTGAGCTGTGGCTCGTGGCGCTCGATCTGCGCCAGCACGGCCTGCAGCACGTCCACCGGGGTGAACTGCAAGGTGGCGAAACCCTGCAGCAGCGCCTCGATCGACAGGTGCGGCAGGGCCGCTTGGCTGGAAGTGGGCAACGACATATTCGGCTCTTTGTTCAAGCACGCCGGGCGCGGGCTGCGCCACGGCGTGGAAAGGCGGCATGGACGCCGTTGGCGGCGTCCTGGCGGGCCTTCGCAGTGAGTGACTCAGCGGCCACTGGTGACCTTGACCCAGGTCCGGGTCCGGGTGCGTTCGGCCTTGGCCGGCAGCGGGGCCAGAGGGTAGAGGCGGGTCATGGTCTCGGCGCTGGGGAACAGGTCCGGGTTGTCCAGCAGCGACTGCTGGATGAACGGCTTGGAATCGGTCACGCCGTTGGGGTAGCCGACGTAGTTGCTGATGGAGGCAATGACCTTGGGTTCCATCAGGTAATTGAGGAAGGCGTGGGCGGTGTCCACGTGCTTGGCGCCGGCGGGGATGGCCACGGTGTCGATCCACACCAGGGTGCCTTCCTTGGGAATGCGCATTTCGATGTGCACGCCGTTCTTGGCTTCGTTGGCGCGGTTGGCCGCCTGCAGGAAGCCGCCGGAGTAGCCCACGGCCACACAGATGTTGCCGTTGGCGATATCGCCCATCCACTTGGCGCTATGGAAGTAGCGCACGTAGGGACGCAGCTTGAGCAGCATGGCCTCGGCCTTGCGGTAGTCCTCGGGGTTCTGGCTGTTGGGGTCCAGGCCCAGGTAGTGCAGGGCCAGGGGCAGCATTTCGGTGGGCGAGTCGAGGAAGGTCACGCCGCACTGGCTGAGCTTCTTCAGGTTCTCTTCCTTGAACACCAGGTCCCAGCTGTTGACCGGCGCGTCGGTGCCTAGCAGCTCCTGGACCTTGTCGCGGTTGTAGCCGATCAGGTTGGTGCCCCACATGTAGGGAATCACGTAGCGGTTGCCCGGGTCGCTCTGCTCCAGCAGCTTCATCACGGCCGGGTCGAGGTTCTTCCAGTTCGGCAACTGCCCGCGGTCCAGGGGCTGGAAGGCGCCGGCGCTGATCTGCTTGCTGACGAAACCGCTGGAGGGCACCACCACGTCATAGCCGCTGTTGCCGGTCAGCAGCTTGGCTTCGAGCACTTCGTTGCTTTCGAAGATGTCGTACTTGACCTTGATCCCGCTCTGGGCCTGGAAATCCTTGATGGTGTTGGGAGCGATGTACTCCGACCAGTTGAAGATGTTCACCGTGCGCTCGGGGGCGGCCTGGGCGGTGACAGAGGCGGCCAGGGCCAGGGCACCGAGGGTGCAGGCCGTGGCGAGGCGGGAGAGGGCGGTGTGCAACGATTTCATATGACAACTCCATGTCCGAAATGAGCGGAACCATCCGAGGCGGACATTTTTCGTCGGATAGGTCGCAGAGAGAATGCTTGCAACGGTCAATAGGGGATATTTAGCGTCAATCTTCGGCGCAGTCCGAGAGCGGCCCGAGCTGGCCGGCCAGCTGGCGGAAGCGCCCGGGAGCGACGCCGCTCCAGCGTTGGAAGGCGTGGCGGAAACTTGCGGTTTCCTTGAAGCCCAGGGCTTCGGCGATGCGGTAGATGGGCAGGCTGTGCTGGCCCAGCAACTGCTGGGCGCGGGCGTAGCGCAACTCGTCCAGCAACTGCTGATAGCTGGTGTCCTGGGCCCGCAGGCGCCGGCGCAGGGTGCTGGGGGAGCAGTGCACCTGGCGCGCCAGGCTGTCGAAATCCGGCACCGCGTGCAGCTGTTCATTGAGGATGCGCCGCACCTGGTCGATCCAGGTCGGCCGCGCGCTGAGCTCCTCGTTGAGGCGGATGCAGCGTTGCAGCATGTCGTTCTGGGTCACCAGGTCCGCCAGGGGCAGGCGCCGGTCCAGCCACTCCAGGTCGAAGCCGATGGCATTGCGCCCGGCATTGAACTGCACCGGGCAATTGAAGGCCTGCTCGTAGCTGTCCATATAGGGCTGGGGGCCATGCATCAGTTGCACCTGGCGCAGGGGCAGGGAGCAACCCAGCAGGTCCTGGCAGGTGACCCGGTAGGACGACATGCAGAAATCGGTGTTGAACACCTCAAGTTCGCTTTCGCTGTACTGGTCGGCGGTGAGCCAGGCCAGGCCGTCGCGGACCTCAAGGTCGAGGCGGAAGAAGGTGCCCAGCAGCAAGGGGTAGCGCAGCGCCAGGGACCAGCCTTCGCGCAGGGTGGCGCTGGTCAGCAGGGTCAGGCCGAACATGCCGTAGGCGGAAATGTGCAGGTTGCGCCCCAGCACCAGCCCCAGGTCCTGGCGAAACTGCACGGCGTTGCTGAACACGCGCATTTCCTGGCTGATATTGATCAGGCTGTTGGGCAGCTCCAGGTCCGCCAGCTGGATGCCGCTGCCCTCCAGCAGCACCTGGGCGGGTACGTCGCTGTCACGGAAGGCGTCCAGCACCGCTTGGGTGGTATGCAGGGTGGTCAAGCGAAGGGCGGTCATCGACGATCTCAGAGTGATATCGGGAGGCGTGACTTTAGGGGTTACGCGCCCGCGGTTCAATTGCCCCTTGCAGGCGCTGGCGGGGGCGGCGCAGGGCTAGGGGGCCCTTTCGCCGGCAAGCCGGCTCCTACGGGGAGGTGGGCGGCGCCGATTGCGCAGGCACTGCCCGTTGTAGGAGCTGGCTTGCCAGCGAAGGCGCTGGCAGGAGCGGCGCAGGGCTCGGGGGCCTTTCGCCGGCAAGCCGGCTCCTACATGGGGCGGGGCGTTCGGCGGGGGTGAACGCGGGTATCAAAAATTCGAAATTCTCTATACGCCATGCCTTAGGCACTCTTCCCTCAATCACAACAATAAAAAGGTGAAGTCCATGTTCAAGCTCTCAAGAGCGCTGTTCTGTGCCGCCGCATTGCTCGCTGCCGGGGTGGCCCAGGCCGCCGAATCCACCGGCAACCCGATCATCATCAAGTTCGCCCACGTGGTGGCCGAGAACACCCCCAAGGGCCAGGGCGCGCTGCTGTTCAAGAAGCTCGCCGAGGAGCGCCTGCCGGGGCAGGTCAAGGTCGAGGTCTACCCCAACTCGTCGCTGTTCGGCGATGGCAAGGAAATGGAGGCGCTGCTGCTGGGGGATGTGCAGATGCTGGCGCCGTCCCTGGCCAAATTCGAGCAGTACACGAAAAAGATCCAGATCTACGACCTGCCGTTCCTGTTCGACGACCTGGCGGCGGTGGACCGCTTCCAGGCCGCCGAGGGCAAGCAGTTGCTGACCTCGATGCAGGGCAAGGGCATTCTCGGCCTGGCCTACTGGCACAACGGCCTGAAGCAGTTGTCGGCCAACAAGCCCCTGCACGAACCCAAGGACGCCCGTGGCCTGAAGTTCCGCGTGCAGGCCTCCAGCGTGCTCGAAGAGCAGTTCAAGGCGATGCGCGCCAACCCGCGCAAGATGAGTTTCGCCGAGGTCTACCAGGGCCTGCAGACCGGCACCGTCAACGGCACCGAGAACACCTGGTCGAACTATGAAAGCCAGAAGGTCAACGAGGTGCAGAAGTACTTCACCGAGTCCAACCACGGCCTGATCGACTACATGGTGATCACCAACGCGAGCTTCTGGAACGGCCTGCCGGCGGACGTGCGCGGCGAGCTGGAAACCATCATGGCCGAGGTCTCGGTAGAGGTGAACAAACAGGCCGAGGCCCTGAACCAGAGCGCCAGGCAGAAGATCGTCGAGGCCAGGACCAGCGAAATCATCGAACTGACCCCCGAGCAGCGCCAGGCCTGGCGCGACACCATGCGCCCGGTGTGGAGCAAGTTCGAGGACGAGATCGGCGCCGACCTGATCAAGGCCGCCGACGCCGCCAACCAGCGCCACTGATACGCCCTCCCGGCCGTCCGCGGCGGACGGCCACTGCCCGTTTCGCGAGGTATCTCTATGCAGTCCCTGAGACGTATCTGGGAGCACCTGGAGGAGGGCCTGATTGCCCTGCTGCTGGCGACCATGACCCTGGTGACCTTCGTCTACGTGATGCTCAACAACATCTACACCCTGTTCTTCGCCCTGGCCGACAAATGGGCCGCCAGCAGCGCCTTCTTCAACGCTCTGGGCGACGCCACCATGGGCCTGGCCCAGGACATGACCTGGAGCGTGGCCCTGACCAAGGCGATGTTCGGCTGGCTGATCTTCTTCGGCATCTCCTATGGCGTGCGCACCGCCGGGCACCTGGGGGTGGACGCCCTGGTGCGCCTGACCCCGCGCCCGGTGCAGCGCTACCTGGCGCTGCTCGCCTGCCTGTGCTGCCTGGTGTACGCCGGGCTGTTCATGGTCGCCAGCTTCAAGTGGCTGAGCGCGATCATGGCCGCCCATATCGGTGCCGAAGACCTGGACCGCTTCGGCATCCAGGTCAGCCATATCGTGGTGATCGTGCCCATCGGCTTCGCCCTGGTGCTGATCCGCTACCTGGAAATCTTCTACCGCATCTTCACCCGACGGCAGTTCGGCCTGGGCCTGGCCGACGAGGCGGGCGAGGCCAGCAAGCTGGCGGGCAGCCATGAGGAGCGTCACTGATGGCCGTGCTCTGTCTGTTTCTGCTGCTGTTCGTGTTCATGTTCCTCGGCGTGCCCATCGCCATTGCCCTGGGCCTGTCGGGGGCGGTGTCGATCCTGATGTTCAGCCAGGACTCCCTGAGCTCCCTGGCGATCAAGCTGTTCGAGACCTCCGACGCCTACACCTTCCTGGCGATTCCGTTCTTCCTCTTGTCCGGGGCCTTCATGACCACCGGCGGCGTGGCCCAGCGCCTGATCGACTTCGCCAACGCCTGCGTCGGCCACATCCGTGGCGGTCTGGCAATTGCCGCGGTGCTGGCCTGCATGCTGTTCGCCGCGCTGTCCGGTTCCTCGCCGGCCACCGTGGCGGCGGTAGGCTCGATTGCCGTGGCGGGCATGGTGCGCTCCGGCTATCCCAAGGAGTTCGGCGCCGGGATCATCTGCAACGCCGGGACCCTGGGCATCCTGATTCCGCCGTCGATCGTCATGGTGGTGTACTCGGCGGCCACCGAGACTTCGGTGGGCAAGCTGTTCATGGCCGGCGTGGTGCCCGGCTTGCTGCTGGGCCTGCTGCTGATGGTGGCGATCTACATCGTGGCCCGGGTGAAAAAGCTGCCGGCCCAGCCACGGGCCACCTTTGGCCAGTGGCTGAGTGCTGCGCGCCGGGCGTTCTGGGGCCTGTTGTTGCTGGTGATCATTCTTGGCGGCATCTACAGCGGCATGTTCACGCCCACTGAGGCGGCGGCGGTGGCGGCGGTGTACTCGGCCTTCGTCGCCCTGTTCGTGTACCGCGACATGAAGCTGCGGGACTGCCCCAAGGTGCTGCTGGAGTCGGGCCGGCTGTCGATCATGCTGATGTTCATCATCGCCAACGCCATGCTCTTCGCCCATGTGCTGACCACCGAACAGATCCCCCAGGAAATCACCGCCTGGGTGATTTCCGAAGGCCTGACGCCGATCGGTTTCCTGCTGATGGTCAACGTGGTGCTGCTGGTGGCGGGCAGCTTCATGGAGCCCTCGGCGATCGTGCTGATCCTGGCGCCGATCTTCTTCCCGATTGCCATGAAGCTGGGGATCGACCCGATTCACCTGGGCATCGTCATGGTGGTCAACATGGAGATCGGCCTGGTGCACCCGCCGGTGGGCCTGAACCTGTTCGTGACCTCGGCGGTGACCGGCCTGACCCTGGGCCAGACCATCCGCGCGGCGATGCCGTGGCTGATGATCCTGCTGCTGTTCCTGATCCTGGTGACCTACGTGCCGCTGATCTCCCTGGCCTTGCCCAACTGGCTGGGCATGTAGCGCCCCCATCGCTGGCAAGCCAGCTCCTACAGGCGCGCATAACCCCGTAGGAGCCGGCTTGCCGGCGAACCGCGCAGCGGCCATTGGGCGCGGTTGATGGCGAGGGAATGGGCGATCTTGCGGGCGCTTTCGCTGGCAAGCCAGCTCCTACAGGCGGGCATTACCCCGTAGGAGCCGGCTTGCCGGCGAACCGCGCAGCGGCCATTGGGCGCGGTTGATGGCGAGGGAATGGGGCGATCTTGCGGGCGCTTTCGCTGGCAAGCCAGCTCCTACAGGCGGGCATTACCCCGTAGGAGCCGGCTTGCCGGCGAACCGCGCAGCGGCCAGTCCGCACCGGGTCAAGTGCGTGGTGTTCAGGCCGTCGGCACGCGCCACAGGTACCAGGCAGCAGTGGTGCGCCAGGGGCTCCAGGCCTGGCCGATCTGGCGCAGCTGCCGGGGGCTGGGCTGTTTCTCCAGGTCTTTCAGGCGGCGATAACCTTCGCGTACGCCAAAGTCGTCCACGGGCAGTATGTCCTCGCGCTCAAGGCTGTAGATCAGCAGCATCTCCACGGTCCAGCGGCCAATGCCGGGCAGCTGGATCAGGCGCTCTATCAACTGTTCGTCATCCAGGCCACGGGCGCTGGCGGCATCGGGGACGCGGCCGTCCAGGGTGGCCTGGGCGATGCCCTGCAGGGTCGCTACCTTGCGTGCGGAAAAGCCGCAGCCGCGCAGGCTCTCCAGGCTGGCATCGGCCAGTTGCCCGGGCGTAGGGAAGTCCTGCCCGGGAAACAAAGCGCGCAGGCGGCCGAGTATCGCGTCGCCCGCGCGGGCATGCAGTTGCTGGTAGGCCACCGCGCGCACCAGCGCCTGATAAGGCTCGCGCTCCGGGCGGGGCTGGTGCAGGCAGGGGCCGACGGCGGCGATCAGCGCGGCCCAGTCGGCATCCAGTGCGGCAAGAAAACGAGTGGCGGGGCAGGTGGGCATTGGCGATCCGGAACAAGTGGCGGGGCGAGCGGCAGATTAGCCCGCCGCCCCAAGGCTTGCACCCTGTCTCTTGCGCTGGAACTCGCGGCCCGGGCCTTGCACCCGGGCGCAGGGTTTTCAGTCCTTGGCCGCCGGCAAGTAGAGCCGCTCCAGCACGTAGTGCAACGAGGCCGCCAGGGTTTGGCCATGGCTGAGTGTTTCAAAACTGTGGTAGTCCAGGGCCAACCCCGGCACCTGGGCCAGTTGCGCCTGCAACTGTCGGGCGCGCTGGTCGGCCTCGGGCCCTGCTGGCTGGCGCGGGTTGCCCGGCTCGGCGCCGCCGCGCATCAGCAGCAATTGCGCATGATGGCCCTGCAGGCGCTCGGCCAGGCCCTGGGCCTGGGGCAGGATCAGGCCGTCGCCCCACCACAGCGAAGGGCTCGCGGCGGCGTAGTGTCGAAACGCCTGGGGCTGGCTGAACAGCGCCTGCAGCACCAGCAGGCCGCCGTAGGAGTGGCCCCACAGGGTCTGTTGCGCGGTATCTATCGGTGCCTGGGCCGTCACGGCCGGGCGCATGCGTTCGCGCAGCAGTTGCAGGAAGGCTTGCGCGCCGCCGCTGGGTTGCCCGGTCAGCGGGTCTTGCTGCTGCGCCTGGCCCGGTTGCTGCGGGGTGTAGTCATAGGTGCGGGCGTTGCGCTCGATACGCAGCGGGGTCTGGTAACCCACTGCCACCAGCAGCGGCGCCTGGCCCTGGTCCAGGCGCTTGAGCTGCTCGGGGTCGAGGGCGCCGATGGCGGCGTTGCCATCGAGCATCCACAGCACCGGGTAGCCCTGTGGCGGCGGCGCCTGCAACGGTTTGCCTATCCACAGTTGGTAGTGCCGCTGGCCGTCGGCGGAATCCAGTTGCAGGCTAGTGAAGCGGTAGGGCAGGTCCTGGCGTTGCAGCAGGCTGCGGTCCATGGGCTGGTCCGGGGCGGGGGCGGCCAGGGCCGCTCCCGCAAGGCCCCAGGCCAGGGCCAGGGGCAGGAAAAAAGTTCTCATCAGGCGTTCTCGGCAGGCTCTTGGTGATGGCTCTTGGTAATGGCTCAGAACGAAGCGGTCAGGCTGGTGTACAGGGTGCGCCCGGGTTCGTTGTAGGTGGCGGCGCCGGCCCCGGCAATATTGTTCACGCCCTGGGCATTGCCTTCACGGAACAGGCGTTTGTCGAACAGGTTGTCGACCCCGGCGGTCAGGCTCAGGTTGCGGGTCAGGGCGTAGGTGCCGCTGACCCCGGCAATGGCGTACGGCGCCAGTTGCTGGGTGGCGCTGCCGGTGACGCGGTCGCCGTGGTAGTCGTATTTCTTCGGCGTCTGCTGGCCGTACCAGGCCACGGTCGCCTGCAGCGACAGGTCCTGGGTGGCCTGCCAGTCGAGCATCGAGTTGAGGGTGTAGCGCGGGGTCACCGAGAGGTAGTCGCCGGTTTCCTTGTTCTTCGATTGCAGCATGTAGGTGAAGTTGTTGTTCCAGGTCAGCTGGCTGGCCAACGGAATGGTCAGGGTGCCTTCCAGGCCTTCCACCAGGGCCTTGGGCACGTTTTCCCACTGGTAGATCGCCGAGTTGCGGTAAGCGCCGCTGCCGCCGCTGGCATGGCTCACCGGGGCCAGGCCGGATTCCACCTTGTTCTTGTAGTCGTTGCGGAAGTAGGTCAGGCCGGCCACCCAGCCGTCGGCCTTGTATTCCAGGCCCAGTTCCTTGTTGACGCTGGTTTCCGCCTTGAGCTTGTCGTTGCCCTGCAGGTAGCAGCTGGTGCTCTGGCCGTAGCAACCCTGGCCGCGGCTGTAGAGCAGGTAGTCGGAGTTCAGCTGGTACAGGTTCGGCGCTTTGTAGGCGCGGGCGATGCCGGCCTTGAGGGTCAGGGTGTCGCTCAGGGCGTGGGACAGGTTGAGGGACGGGCTCCAGTTGTCGCCGACGATGCTGTGGTGGTCCAAACGCAGGCCGGGGGTGAGCATGGTGCCCGGCTGCAGTTCGATGTTGTCTTCGGCGAACAGCGAGAAGATCTGCGCGCTGGACTGGGTGCTGCGGTTGCTTGAGCTCAGGCCGCCCACGGCGCCGCCTTCGCTGGTGCTCTGGGTGTTGGCGCTGGGGTCGTCGAGCTTTTGCTGGGACCATTCGCTGCCCAGGGTCAGGGTCTGCTCGAAGCCGGCGCGCAGGGGCAGGTTGACCTCGCCAT
The DNA here is from genome assembly GCF_024810175.1 of Pseudomonas sp. BIGb0176. Lineage (NCBI taxonomy): Bacteria > Pseudomonadati > Pseudomonadota > Gammaproteobacteria > Pseudomonadales > Pseudomonadaceae > Pseudomonas > Pseudomonas sp. BIGb0176. The sequence goes on along the minus strand of NZ_JANUEC010000001.1, from coordinate 1,805,405 downwards.
GGGCGGTCAGGTCGCGCAGCACCGCGGTGTAGAACTCGCTGTTGCTGAAGATGCCTTCGGTGCCGCCGGCCAGGCCTTCGTTGATCCGCGTGTTGCGGGTCTTTTCGTATTGCAGGTAGGCCATGGAACTGCCGAAGTCCCATTCGCCACGATGGGTCACCGAATAGGTCTCGCGGTAGCTGCGGTTGGTCTCGTGGCCCAGCAGGTTTTTCACCGTGCTGTTGCTGTTGGTGTTCTGGGTATCGCCGGTGTAGATGTTGCCCTGGCGGCTGAAGCCGGCTTCGAAGTCCAGGCTCTGGTCCGGGGTCAGGTGCCAGCTCAAGAGGCCGTTGAGGTCCTTGTTGCGTACCCCTTCGCGGCCGGCGGGCAGGGTGCCGACCTGGTTGCCGGTGCGCAGGGATTCATGGCCGGCGTTGATGTCGGCGTCGTCGGAATCGGTCTTGGCCACGTTGCCGTAGACCCGGTAGCTCAAGCTGTCGGTCAGCGGGCCGTTGAGGCCGAAGCTCATGCGTTGGGTGGCGCCTTCGTCCTTGTGGGTCGGGAACGAGCTGTAGATCGTCGCGTTGCCGTGGGTCTGGATGCCGGCCTGCTTGGTGATGATGTTGATCACCCCGCCAGCGGCGCCGTTGCCGTAGCGGGCCGCCGCCGGGCCGCGGATCACTTCGATGCGTTCGACCTGGTCGGCCGGTACCCAGTTGGTGTCGCCGCGGCTGTCACGCTCGCCGCGCCAGCCGTAGCGCACCGAGTTGCGGCTGCCCACCGGCTTGCCGTCCACCAGGATCAGGGTGTTTTCCGGGCCCATGCCGCGGATGTCGATCTGCCGGTTATTGCCGCGCTGGCCGCTGGTGGAGTTACCGGTGAGGTTGACCCCGGGCATGGTGCGGATGATCTGCGACAGGTCGTTGGCCGGCGGGCGCTTCTGGATGTCCTCGGCGGTGATCACAGAGACCCCCGGTGCCTGCTTGGTTTCTTCCTTGGCGGTGGCGATGACGCTCTGGGGTTCCAGCTCCAGGACCGGCTGGGTCGAGCCTTCATTGGCAGCCTGCACGGCCTGGCTGAGCAGGCAGCAGGTGGACAGCAGGAAGGGGGCGAAAGGACGCATCGAGCGCATGGACATCGGTGATCTCCGGGACAGAGGCAGAAACAGAAGATCACGAATGATAATGACTGCTATTTGCGAGTAAAGCGCATTAACTTTCTAAACACTTCCAGGTCGGTACGAGGTTCTGTCAGGGAGCCGGGCGCGCTTGTGCCGGGCCTAGGCGGCGGGCAGCAGCAGGTGCATGCACAGCCCGGGTTGGCCGTTGCTGGCCCAGATCCGCCCCTGGTGCAGCTCCACGGCGCGCCGGGCGATGGCCAGGCCCAGGCCGAAGCCGTCGCCCTGGGCCGAGTCCAGGCGCTGGTAGGGCTGGAAGATGCGTTGCAGGTCCTGTTCGGCAACCCCTGGTCCCTGGTCTTCCAGGCACAGGTGCCAATAGGCGCCTTCGCGCCAGCCGCGCAGGCTCACCCGGCCGCCGGCGGGGGAGTAGCGGATGGCGTTGCGCAGCAGGTTCTCCAGGGCCTGGGCGATGCTGTCCAGGTGCACCTGGACCCGGCACTCGGCGTCCAGCAGGCAGGGCAGGCGCTCGGCGTCCCAGGCGCTTTCGAAGCAGGCGTCCTGGCGCAGGGCTTCCCAGATCGACAGCACCTGCACCGCTTCGGTAGGCAGTTGCGGGCGCTCGGTGTCGAGCCAGGCCAGGTCCAGGGTGTCTTCCAGCAGGCGCTGCATGTCGGCGATTTCCCGGTCCAGGCGCTGGCGCAACTGCTCCGGCGGCAACCGGCTGTCATGGGCGATGCGCAACCGCGCCAGGGGCGTGCGCAGCTCATGGGACAGCGTGCGCAGCAACAGGCGCTGCTGGGCCAGGCTCTGGCGCAGGCGCTCGGCCATGTGCTCGAAGGCCAGGGCCAGTTCCCCCAGTTCGTCGTGGCGGTTCACCAGGGGCGTGCCCAGGCCCTGGCTTTCCAGGTCGTCGGCGCGCAAGGCATCGGCGCGGTCGCGCAGGCGGTTCAACGGCAGCACCAGGTGGCGGTAGAGCAACAGGCCGAGCAGGGCGGCCAGCAGGGTCGGCACCACGCCATGGCTGAGCAGGTGGGTCCAGGGCGTCAGGCCGCTGGGCAGCAGGCGTTCGGGCAGTTGCAGCACCAGCCGGCCTTGCTCCGGGTGCTCGGGGAATTCGATGCTGACGTAGGGCAAGTCGTCCTGCAGGCGCCGGCTCATGGGCCAGTCGAGCTTGCGCATGAAGGTCAGGTGGCTGGCTTCCTCGGCGGTCAGCGGCGTGCTGCCCAGGCTCTGCAGGCGATCGCCGATCACCGCGACCCAGGTGTCTTCCCGGGTTGCCAGTTGTCGCTGGAACTCATCGACCGCAGCCACGCCGCCCTGGCGCCAGGCGTGCTCGGCCTGCTGGGCGTAGCTGGCCAGGTACTGGCGGTCGGCGGGGTCGAGAAAATAGGTGCTGCGCTCGGCCGACAGGCCCCAGGTCCAGATGATCCAGGTCAGCAGCAGGCAGAAGCCGATCTGCAACAGCGCCAGTTTCCACAGTAGGGGGTGACGGCGCATCAGTGGCGTTCCGCTTCCACCAGGATGTAGCCCGCGCCGCGCACCGCCTGGATCTGCAGGTGCTGCACCCCAAGGTCGGCGAGTTTGCGCCGCAGGTTGCATACGTGCACATCCAGGCCACGATCGAGCCTCGTGTAGATGCGGTGCAGTACGTGCTGATAGAGAAACGGCTTGCTCAGGGTTTCCCCGGGGTGCTCGCGCAGGGTCACCAGCAGCCGGTATTCCGAGCCGGTCAGGCCCGCTGCGCGGCCCTGGTGCAGTACGTCCTGGGCCTGTTCGTTGAAGCTGAGGATCGGGTCCTGGCGCGTGGCCTGCAGCTGTTGCACCCGGGCCATGCGCCGCAGCAGGGCGTCGGCGCGGGCGTCCAGTTCGGCCAGGCTGAAGGGCTTGGGCAGGTAGTCGTCGGCGCCTCGGGTAAAGCCGGTGATGCGGTCCTGCTCGGCGCCCAGGGCCGACATCAGCATCACCGGCGTGCCCTGTTCCTGGCGCAGGGTTTCCAGCAGGGCCAGGCCGTCCATGCCCGGCAGCATGATGTCCAGCAGCACCAGGTCGAAGTGGCCGGCGCGCACCGCGGCCAGCCCCTGGCGGCCGTCGGTGCAGGTGGTGACGGTAAAGCCGCGCTGGCGGAAATGCAGGTCCAGGTCGTCGCGCAGTCGGGCGTCGTCTTCCACGAGGAGCAGGTTGGGGGTCATGGGGCAGAGCACTTGAATGGAAATATTTAATGAGAACGTTTTACATTTGCGAATATTGCAGCAATGCCCTTGGCTATGCAATTGCCATGATGGGCGGGCATGACCGGGATCAACTGAACAGTAAGTTGAATATTCAACAAGGTGTTGATATTTTTCCTGGCCGTTCACCTTGGTAGTCACCCATGAACCGATCTTGCGCTTCCCTGCTTGCCGAACGTCAGCTGGTGCTGCAGGTGCTGCACAGCACTTTGCAGATGCTGGGCAGCGTGGTGGGCCGGCATGTGGAGATTGTCCTGCATGACCTTGACCGTCCCGAGTGCTCGATCGTCGCCATCGCCAATGGTCATGTCACCGGGCGCCGGGTAGGCGACCCGGTGCTGGTCGGGCCGCGCCAGGACCTGGGTTTTGCCGCGGTGCGACGCGCCCTGCAAGACCGCTCCGCGGCGACCCCGCTGGTGCTGGAAAACTACCCGACCCTGGCCCCCGACGGCCGCGAGCTGCGCAGTTCCACGGTGATCTTTCGCGACAGCAGCGGGCAGCCCTTCGCCAGCCTGTGCAGCAACAGCGACCTGAGTGGTATCGCCGCCGCTCATGCCTGCCTCGGGCAGTTGCTGGGCCTGGGCAGCGCGCCTGCGCCGCGCCGCGACGAAGCCCCCGACATGGAACAGTTGCTGGCCCAGATCATCCAGGGCGCCTGCCCGGGAAACGGGGCGCGCATGAGCAAGCAACACAAGCTCGACGCCGTGCGCCAGATGCAGGAGCGCGGGGTGTTCATCGTCAAGGGCGGGATCGAAAAGGCCGCCGCGGCCCTGGGGGTGACCCGCTACACCATCTACAACTACCTGGAACAGATCCGCGCCCAAGGCGCCGAGGAATGACCGCGATGCAGCTCGATATCTTTCAAGTGGATGCCTTTACCTCCCACGTCTTCGGTGGCAACCCGGCGGCGGTGTGCCCCCTGGATGCCTGGTTGCCGGACGAGGTCCTGCAGCGCATCGCCCTGGAGAACAACCTGTCGGAAACCGCCTATTTCGTGCCCCGGGGCGAAGTCTTCGAACTGCGCTGGTTCACCCCCGCGGTGGAGGTCGACCTGTGCGGGCACGCCACCCTGGCGGCGGCCTGGGTGCTGTTCGAGCAGTTGGGCGAGCGCCGCGACGTGCTGCGCTTTGCCACCCGCAGCGGCGAGTTGCGTGTGAGCCGCGAGGGCGGCCTGCTGTCCATGGACTTTCCCGCCAAGCAGCCCGAAGCCGTGGCGATTCCCCCGGCCTTGCTGCAAGCCCTGGGGTTGCCGGCGGCCGAGGCCCTGTACCGCACCGACGATTACCTGCTGGTGGTGGACGACGAATCTCTGGTGGAGGCGCTCAAGCCCGATTTCGCCGCACTGGCCGCCTTCGATGTGCGCGGCATCGCCGTGACGGCGCCGTCCCGGGCATTCGATTTCGTCTCGCGCTGGTTCGGCCCGCGGGTCGGGGTCAATGAAGACCCGGTCACCGGTTCTGCCCATACCTCCCTGGCGCCTTACTGGGCCGCGCGCCTGGGCAAGCGCCAGTTGCGGGCGCAACAGGGCGGGGCGCGCAAGGGCCAGTTGCAGTGCCAGGTGCTGGACAACGGGCGGGTGATCATCAGCGGCTACGGCGCCTTGTACCTCAAGGGCAGTATTTTCCTCTGAACCGGCTGTGGCGCCGCTCTGCCATGCAGGCCTGGTGCCTGCAGGCGGATTTGTCTCGGCGGTGCCGGCGGGAGTAGAGTCGCGTTTTTTTCGCCTGCTCAGGATGCTCCAGACCATGCAACGGACGCGCACCTTGCCCCGCCTTTCCACCTCACCGCTGTTGGCCTTGCTCCTGGGCTTGAGTGCCGGCGCTGCCCAGGCAGCGAGCCTCAGCCAGAGCCTGCTGGAGTGCCAGCCGAGCTTTTTCAAGGCCCTGTACCAGCAGCGCGCCGAGCTCGGGCAGGTGGTGAAACTGGCGGAGAATCAGCGCCAGGGCATCGCCTGGATTCCGGTGGCGGAGCGCCGCGACAGCGCCACCGCGCTGATGGCGTTTTCCCGGCCGCTGCTGGATCAGGGCCTGCCCCTGACCGCCTACTACGACCGCCAGTTCGACCTGGGCGAGCAGGGCACCTTTCACTTCTGGGGCTTTGAAATCGATGCCAGCCGCGAGGCCGTCATGGCCGCGCTGCCCCAGGCCGGTTGGCAGGAGACTGGCGAATACTTCGTCTCCCGGCCGCAGATCAAACTCAACGCCGCGGCCCCCTGGCAGGACAACCCGGCCGCCGCTTCGGGCATCGCCCCGGCGCCGGGCTCCGCGGAAAAGATCCTCATGCTCAGCCAGGAAGACGGCAAGACCCGTTTGCTCTGCTCGCTGCAGGGCACTGTCGATCAGCCATTGCTGGAGCAGGAGCGGCCGGACCTGGCCCAGGGAGCGGGCCGATGAACAAGCTGTCGAGCTTGAGCGCGGCGCTTTTGCTCGCCGGTTGCGCGCATTCGGGTACCCCCGGGGAGGCCCCGGCGCCGCAGCGTCCGGACGGCATGTTCAAGGTGCTGGAAAGCCCGGAACTGGCCACCTACTTTGCCGCCAACTCGCTGGCCCTCTACCAGAACAATCCGAACCTGCGGCAGTTCTATCTGGTCAACAACTACGCCAAGCCTGCTGCGCTGGGCGGTGGCAAGCCGCCGATCTACAGCTCCCGCGCGACCCGGGTGATCAACTGCGAGAAGGATGAGTCGGCGCAGTTCGGCCGGGTGTACTTCTCCGAGCCCTTCGCCCAGGGCGTGGAGGTCATGCGCAAGGAAGATCTTGCGCAATGGGCCGCCTTTCCCCGTCAATCGTTGATCGGGGAGCTGCGCAACATGGCCTGCGCGGTCGATCCGACCCGGCTCAAGCTGGCTCCGGCACCGAGTCGGTGAGCGGTGTCAGCCGGGCCTGTTGTTCAGCCCGGCCAGGCCATGATCAGCATGGGCGGTGGCCTGCCTGATTGAAGCGCGCGCCGCACGCCGCCCAGGCGGCGTTCTGTCCAACTGTTGAGTACCAAGGAAGTTTCGATGCTGGAAAGCAACCGCACCATCACCCTCTCTGGCGAGCAGGCGCTGCAGGCCCTGGCGGAGCTGGAGTTCGTCTTGATCTCGTTGCACAAGATGGGCGCCTACTACATGGATAAACCCGTGGCCGACTACCAGCGCGCCACCACCGATTTCATCGATAACCAGCAGGTCACCCAGCGCCTGGCCCAGGTGCGCAGGATTCTCAGCGAACCCTTCGACCGTACCCTGGGGGAGGACGACATGGACGACATCGAGCGCCATGTGGAGGGGCTCGAACTGTGGCGGCCCGAGTAGCAGGGCGAGGGCTGCCCGCCGATTTATCAAGGAACCTGCCATGTCCAGAATAAGCATCGCCGCCGCGACTCCCAGCACTGACCTGGCGCTGGTCAAGTTTCTCCATCAGCGCCTGGGCCTGTCCCTGAGCGTTGCCCAGGGCTATCTGCGCCGTGGCGCCGAGGGTTTCTTCTACAGCGCCAAGCTGTTTCACAACGACCATGTGGAACGTGAGCAGGAACTGCGCGACATCCTCGCCTTCTGCAACAACGCCCAGGTGCCGCTACTGATTGTCGAAAGCGACCCCGATGAGCAATGGAACGGTGTTGCGCCCGAAGCGCTGGAGGACTGCGCGATGCCCCAGGAGCACTTGTTCAATCTGCTCCAGGCCTATGAAGAGGACTATCAATAAGGCCCGGGAGCGGGCCTGTAGCGCCCAACCGAATGCGAGGTTTTCCTAAAGTTCTGGGCGCCGGGGTCGAGACGTTGGTGCTGTCCGTCCCTCAATAAGGATATTTCGTGTTCAGAACCCTCCTCAGGGCCACCGCCCTTGTCGCCACCCTGGCGCTGACCGGCTGTGTGTCCTACAACGTCACCGGCCCCCTGGGCGCACCGCTGCATCCCGCGCCTGCCAGCAGCCCGCGCACCGCGCAAATCGCCGATGTGCAGGTTTCCGCCGCCGGTATCGACGAAGCCACCCGTACCGCCATCAGCCGCTCCCTGACCGCCCAGCTGACGCCCTACGTCAAGAGCGCCGGCTACTTCCAGCAACTCAGCGAATTTCCTACCCGCCTGGGGGAAAACGACGTGGTGCTGAAGTTCAACATGACCTCCCTCAAGGGCCATCGCGGGCCGCACCCGGGCTATGTACCGGGGGCTCTGCTGACCCTGACGCTGTGGATCTGGGTCAATGGCCCGATCTACGTCGACAGCTTCGACCTGGCCGGTGATCTGTCGATCGTCGATCGCGACGGCAAGGAACTGGCCAGCGCCAGGGAGCAGCTCAAGTTCGAGCGCAATGTCGGTCTCTATGGGCGCGAATACTGGGCCCCGACCCAGGGCGCCAAGCAGCTCAACGAGCTGGTTGCCAAATTGCTCGACAACGCCACCGCCCGGTTGGCGCACTAGGATCAAGGAGCGTCACATGTTCGGTTCCATCAAGCACGTACTGGTGCTGGCCGCGGTACTGCTGAGCGGCTGCGTGTCCTATTCGCAACACGAACTGGCACCGGTCACGGCCTGGCCACCCACCGCCCAGGCGGAGCAACACAAACCCACGGCCTTCGTGCGCACCACCGCGATGAACCAGGTCAATGGCGGCCCGGCCAATGCTGCCGCCGGCGCCCCGGCCGCCGCCTGGGAAGCGGCGGTGGCCGATACCTACCGCCAGTCCGGGCGCTTTGCCCGGGTCAGCACCGACAAGGTCGAGTCGGACCTGTACGCCGAAGCCACCCTGTACAACAACGAGCAGTTCAGCATGGCCTCGGCCATCATCACCGGCGCCACCTTCTTCATCATCCCGTCCACGGCGAAGAACACCTTCACCCTGGAGACGGTGTTCAAGGACAAGGACGGCAAGGAACTGGGGCGGATTCGCAAGAGCGAGTCGGTGCGCACCTGGATGCAACTGCTGCTGATCGTGGCGATTCCTTTCCAGGCGGATACCCGCGACGTGGTCCAGCAACTGGCCCGCAGCACCCTGGATGAAGCGGTGCAACGCCAGTTGCTGTAACCCCCGCGCAGCACCTGATGGCAGGCATGAAAACGCCGCTGGCCCGGGTAGGGCCAGCGGCGTTTCTCATGGGCCGGGCCAGCAGCGGAACCAATATTCTCATGCCACTGCACTGGCCAGAGCCCGGCGTAGTTGATCTTGTAGTAATTGATTATTTTTGTGTTTATTAAGTAAAAGTTGATTGTCGCCTAACTATAAGTTCGCTATCGAATAGGTTTTTTCAAGTAGTGGCTGGATTTAAATTTGATTTGTGCTAGCGAGTGAGGGCAGGTCGGAGTGTTGAAGTAAAGTTGATCTCATGTGGAAAAGGCTTTAGAGGTAAGTCTTAATATTTATATATCGAGATGCTGGCTGAATGCCGCTTGCTGACTATAGTGGTGTTGTGACTAGGCAAGATGTCCACGTTGCCTCTAACTAATGTGTCTACGGCGCGAAGGTCAGTATAAGGGTCAGGAGTGATCCAGGGAGTTAGTTATGATGCGTCTCAAATGGTTAAGCCTGATTGCCTTGGGAGTAGGAGTTGCTGGTTGTTCCGGACCCGGGTCGGTCATGGAGCCTTATGAGTCGGCATTGCAACTGGATAGCACCAATGCAAAAAACTTCCATTCCAGCCTGTATTTTCCATCCGGAACCGCCTTGCATTACCCAGGGTATGTCGTGGCCATTGAAAAAAGCCCACAGGCCATCGTCGGCGGCCCCAAGGCTAATCCCCAGGTCAGCTTCGTACGGAGCGGCCAATACATCAGCGCGGAAGAACCAAGCCGCTGGGGAACACCAAGTCAGATCAGGAGATTTCAGGAAAGTGACTCTAAGGCGATGTTCATTTCGCACATCATAAAAAACTCGATAGCCAAGGACACCGCCGGGGCAAGTGATCCTTATCTTTCAAAGAATCATTGCTTTGTATATAACGCTTACGCGGCAAAGCAATTATCACTCGTCAAAAAGAACTATGATCTGGCGAAAATAAGTGACTGGCATGCCTGCTCAATATCCACCAACCTGGACAAGGTGGATGCCCATGCCTATCAGTTTTACGATTATGGAAAGTATGCGCTGCTATCGCTGGAAAATAATTTGACCCAGGACCTTCGGCAAGGTAATTACACCCATGTTCTGGTGATTGTCATGGGCTGGAACACTGCCCAACAAGAAGCAATACGAAATTTCAATGACTTGGCTGGTAACTTGATGGCCGCTTCTTTGGAAGCGGCCAAGGGACAGCAAGAAAGTCCGATCGACAGGACGCTGGCAATCAAACCGCTGGTCGATGATCAGGTGACTGGTCACTTCCGCCCCTTGGTCATTGGCGTGACCTGGCCGTCTTATTGGTCCAACTCCTTCGGCAACGTATTCAGCTATTCAAATAAGGCCAATGATGCGGACGAAGTAGGCTTGTCCTGGCTGAACAAGATGCTCAACGAAACCATTCCGCGCAGCCTGGCGGCCTCTGGCAGCAAGGCCAGGGTTGTTGCGCTAGGCCACAGTTTCGGGGCGCGCGCCATGACTCGCGCGGTGTTCAGTTCACCGGCCCTGGTGCCTCTTGGCAGTCAGTTCCCCGATCAGCCGATGGTCACCAGCCCGGTTGATCTGGCCGTTGGCTTGCAAGGGGCGATGAGCATCAACCGTTTTGCCCCGGACCTCGGACGTGAAGGCGCTCCCTATCGGGACTACGGGCATCTTCAAAAGACCAAGGTGGTGCTGACTGCAGCCACCAACGATTCGGCGACCGGCGCCCCCTTTATCGTCTGGACCGATCCTGCCGGATCGATCGGCTCATACCACAAGGCCTGCGATACGACCGACCCCCAGTACCAGCGCATATTCGAGTGCATGACGGCTTCTGACACATCCGCAGTTCCAGGAGGTCGGTTCGAAGTCTGCAAGCACGGTCAGCAAGGCTGCGCCGAGCCGTTCAAGAGCACCGGCCCGGACAGAAAAGTGGCCTATATCGACGCTTCTAACGGTATTACCGAATTCAACTCGCCGGGATCCGGAGGAGGGGCCCACAGCGATATCTACCGCCTACCGATGGGCCGTTTGCTGTGGAAACTGATTGAGGAATATGCGCCTACCCAATGATCTGAGGGCCTTACTACTACCCTGTTGAAGCGCACCCAGCTTTGCAGGCATGGCGCACACCATGCCTGCTTAAAACGGGAATGGACCTTTGATCAGACTTTCACGGCCTGGAGTAGTGAAGCGGCTCGTGAAGCGCAGAAGGTTGCATCATCGCGCCAAGTCACCATGAGCTGGCCTAGAGTTAAATCGGTGATGGCCGGCAATGAGTACCAATGACCATTCAAGTGAAGTTGGATGTCCTGTCGTGGAATGGTCAGGCAGGGGGGATCGCAAATGATGTATCGACACTCTTGATCGTTTTGGGTCCCATCGGCAAAGCTTGTTCGCCCTGTCAACGCCGCGGTGTCTTTTTTATAGCGAGCCAGAAAGCACAGGAGCATCCAATGTTTGTAAGGCGAGATCAGCCCTGAGGCAGCCTCAATGCACTCCTTATGGTGCGAGGCAATCTTCGTTTGTGCATAGGGGAATGGGCTGTAGTAGTAGAACACGTACACCAGACCATGGACGGCTGCGTAATTTTTCAGCGCTTCGTTCATCGTCAGGTCTTGGGAATGACCTCCTCCCTGGTTGCGGCAGGGTATGGTGAATTCGCTTGAGAAGTATCGCGTCCATTGGTCAGCCGCTTCTGTTCGGTAATAGAAGTCCTCGTCGGGCTCATGATCGCAAGTTGGCAAGCCGGACAGATATTCCTCCAATGTCGGTGGGGCGGCGGGTGCGGGAATGTCCTGCGGCTGCGGCTGCGCTGGCGCATTCCGGCTGAAAAGTCTCTTGATGCATTTGAACATGAGCATTATCCGTCCTTGGCTGGCAGACTTCCCCGAGCGTGAAGTCTGCCTTTTTTTGCCCCTTAGGGCCCCCGTGGTGCTTCTGCTGGCGTCAGCCTCAGCGCTGCGCCGTCCAATAGGCATGCAGCGCCCGCGCCGCCGGTTCGATGGCCGCTACCTGCTGGCGATGCTGGTCCAGGTCGAGGTCGGCCGGCAGTTCGAAGTTGTCCTGTTCGGCACAGTCGATGATCGTCTGCAACAGGCCGGTCTGTGGTGCCGGCATCTGCGGCCAGTTGCCCACGGCCACCCCACGCAGGTAGCCAAAGCACCATTCTTCGGCCAGCAGCAGGTCCTGGCCCTGGTGTTCGGTGGTTTCGAAACGTGCATGGAAACCCTGGGCATCACTGGCCAGTTGTTCGGCCAGGGTGTTGATGTGGCGCACGCACAGGTCGATGAACTGCCGGCACTCTTGCGGGGTTTCCCAATTGGGGTTCTCGCCGCCCCAGATCGCCGGGAACCATTCGGCGATATCCACCTGGGTCGGGCCCGACACCAGCGCGGTGAAATAGCCGTCCAGCTCGCAGGGGTTGAGTACCGAGTGGTCGTCGCCGTACTTGAGCAGGGTGTCTTCGAGGGTTTCGAAATCGGCGGCGTTCAATGGGGTGTTTTGCATGAGAGAAGTCCTGGAAAAAGCAGCGGCAAGTTTCCGGGTTCAGGCCCCGGGCTGCAAGCCTTGAACGGTATGGGCGGCGCTTGAGTGCGCGGCCCTCAGGTGCCGCGCAACAGGTCCTGGGAGTCCAGCAGGCGGTAGGCGATTTCCGGGCGCTGCTCCATGGCCCGGCGGATGGCGGCCGGGATCGATTGCCGGGTCTTGCGGCACAGGCCGGGCAACTCGCCCAGGGAAATGGCGATGCCGCGCATGCTGCGGACCACGTTGTCACTGGGGCTGATCTGGACGCGGATGCCCAGTTGTTCGTACATCCGCCGCTGCATGTGTTCCAGGTCCGCCAGGTCCTTGAGGTTTTCCAGGCGTTCGAGCAGGCGTTTTTCCTCCTGGCGCGTCAGATTGAGGATGCGCAGGTCGGCTCCGGGGGTGTCCAGCAACTGCTCGCGCTCGCAAATGCAGGCGCCGGGCGGACAGGGTTGGCGGATCGCGGGGCTGGGGTTCATGGTGATCCATCATAGCGATCCCGTAGCCGCTGTCAGAGAAAATTCTGTGCCCGGCCAGCCCCAACGAGATGGCGTGGTGGTGGGGCTTTGTGTAGGCGCTGGCTTGCCAGCGAAGGCGTCTTCGGGTTCGCCGCAGGGCTTGAGGGCCTCTTCGCCGGCAAGCCGGCTCCTACGAGGTGGGGTAGTGGTGGGGCTTTGCGTAGGCGCTGGCTTGCCAGCGAAGGGGGCTTCGGGTGCGTCGCAGGGCTTGAGGTCTACCGAGCCAAGGGGTTGCCCGGGTCGCCTTCGGCGAGCATCTGGCTCAGTAACTGCCGTTCCTGTTCGCCGGGAAGCACGCCGCGGGTTTCGCCTTCGAGCACGATCACGCCATCTTCGTTGCTCAGGGTGATGACCGCCGTAGCCCGGCCCCGGGCATCCACCTCGGTGATCAGCCAGCGGCAGGTCACGGTATCCCCCGCATAGACCGGGCGGCGGAACTGGAAGCGCATCGCCGAGGCCAGCCAGCCGATCTGCCCGCCGATCTCGGTCACCAGGCTGGCGGTCAGCAGGCCATGGGCCACCGGTTCGCGAAACCCTCGGGCCTCGGCGAAGGGCGGGTGGTAGTGCACCGGGTTGTAGTCCCGGGAAATCTCGGCAAAGCGCTGGATGTCCTGGGGAGTGAAGCATCGCGACAGGCTGAAGCTGTCACCGCTTTGCAGCCCGCGAGCCGCTCGTTGTCTGAAGCTGTGCATGGGTACTCCTCAAGCCAGGAGTTGTTCCGCCAGCAACACTAGCGCAATCAGGACCATCAACCCGCCCGACAGGCGACTGACCCACAGCGCCGCCACCGGCCGCGCCTGTAGAACAGTGCGCGAGCCGAAGCCCACCAACAGGTAGATCACCGCGCAACTGAAGGCATGCAGCAGCCCCAGGGCGAGGATCTGCAGCGACACCGGCCAGGCGGCCGCGGGGCTGGTGAACTGTGGCAGCAGGGCCAGGAACAGCAGGAATACCTTGGGGTTGAGGCCGCTGACACCCAGGCCCTTGAACGACCAGCGCGCCCAGGAAGCATCGGCCTGGCCTGCGCCGGCCTGGGGCGTGGACGGGTGGCGCAGCAGGCCGACGCCCAGCCACAGCAGGTAGCCGGCACCGGCCACGGTCAGGCCCGCAAGGGCCAGGGGGTAACGCGCCACCAGCCCGCCGACCCCGGCGGCCACCACCAGGGTCGCCAGCAGGTGCCCGCTCAGCAGCCCGGATACCGCGGGAATCACCACCCGGCCGTTGAGCCCGGCAGAGATGGCATAGGCCCAGTCGGCGCCGGGGGTGATCACGAACAGCAGCGACACTGCCCAGAACGCGGCCAACATGCTCGGTTCCATGCTGGCTTACCTCGGCTGGCTGCAGGTAGCGTGGGCGGGGCAGGCAGTCGCGCTAGGCAGCGCAGGGTGCGGCTTGGCAAGGGGGGAGGGCATGGGGCTTTCTCACGGGCATCAGGGGCTCGACCGCCGCACAGCTGCGGTGAGCAGGGGCTTCAAGGTGTGAAGAAAGAATAGTGAAGATCGAGGGGGATTTTTTCTCTAATATTTCAACTGCAAACCTTCGAATGGGGAGAATTATTCAAATGGATCGGATTGATCAGAAGATTCTTGCCGAGCTGCAAGCCGACGGCCGCCTGTCGGTCACCGACCTGGCCGAGCGGGTCGGTCTCAGCCTGTCCCCTTGCCATCGCCGGGTACGGGCGCTGGAGCAGTCCGGGGTGATCCTGGGCTATCGCGCACAATTGGCGCCCAGCGCCCTGGGGCTGAATTTCTCGGCCATGGTGTTCGTCACCCTGCGCGAGGGCGATCACCAGGCCGTGGCGGCCTTCGAAACTGCCTTGCAGGGCATTGTCCAGATCGTCGAGGCGCAGCGGCTGTTTGGCGAACCCGATTACCTGCTGCAGGTGATCACCCGCGACCTGCCGGCGTTCCAGCGGTTGTATGACGAACGCCTGTCGACCTTGCCCAACGTCCAGCGCCTGACCTCGACCCTGGTGATGAAGCAGGTGATCCAGGACCGCACTCTGCCATTGTGATCGGGATCAAGGCTCGAAGGCCCCGCAGGTTCTAAGGTGCAGGCTCCTTCATCCAGGTTCCGGGAGCCGCCATGGCCAAGCCCTTTCCCCTGCGCCCCAAACACCCCGAGCGGATCTGCTGGGGCTGCGACCGCTACTGCGCGGCCAATGCCCTGGCTTGCGGCAATGGTTCCGATCGCACCATGCACCCGGCGGAAATGCTCGGGGAGGACTGGTACCTGGACGGCGACTGGGGCATCGAGATGCCCGCCGACAGCGAGCCGGCCCCACAGCGGCAGTTGCGAGGGCCGACCGCCGTTTAAATATTACCCGGGTATTATTGATTGCCTTATTAATACCCGGGTAATATGCAGCCTCGTTTCCTTGAGGCCATAACCATGTCCGACTCACTTACCCGACCCGTCACTGCGTTTCAGGCCCAGCAGGTGCTGGCGGCCGGCCCGTTGCTGGAGGTCGCGCTGGCGGTCAAGCGTGCCAGCGAAGAGGCGGCGCCGCAGCCGTTGCTGGTGTTCGACGATGCCAGCGGCCGGGTCATCGACCTCGACCTGCGGGGCACCCCGGACGAAGTGTGCCAGCGCCTGGCCGCCACGCCGGCGCCGGGCAACGGGCGCTATCGCCCGCGCCCGCCTGCTGCTGCGCCGGTCGAGGGCGAAGAGGCTGCGCCCCGGGGGCGGGGGCGACCCAAGCTGGGGGTCATCGCCCGGGAAGTGACCCTGTTGCCGCGCCAGTGGGACTGGCTGGCCGAGCAGCCCGGTGGCGCCTCGGCGGTGCTGCGCCGGCTGGTGGACGAAGCCCGGCGCCATGGCGCCGAACCGCAGCGCCAGCGGGCCGCGCAAGAGGCGGCCTACCAGTTCATGCTGGCCATGGGCGGCGATCTTCCCGGTTATGAAGAAGCCACCCGGGCGCTGTTCGCCGCGGACCTGGCGCGCCTGCAACAGTGCATCGAGGACTGGCCGCAGGACATCCGTGCCTATGCCTTGCGCCTAGCCGGGGCGTAATCGCGGGGGCTGGCTTGTGTCCCGGTGCCCAGGCGTTTTATGTTCCTTGTCGGTCAACAACGACGCCTTGCCGATTCTGGAGTGCCTATGAACCTCGCCACCCTGGCGCTATTTATCCCGGCCTGTTTCGCCCTGAACATGGCCCCCGGGCCGAACAACCTGCTGTCGGTGCGCAATGCCAGCACTTACGGTTTTCGCACCTCGTGCCTGGCGGGCATCGGCCGCCTGGCAGCGTTCGCCCTGATGATCGCCCTGGCCGCCGCCGGCCTGGCGGTGGTGCTGCAAGCCTCGGAGCTGTTGTTCTACGGGATCAAGATTCTCGGCGCGGGCTACCTGCTGTACCTGGCCTATCAGCTGTGGACCGCGGCCCCCCAGGTGCAGAGTGCGGAGCGCAGCCGGGTGTCCGGGCTGCTGGCCCTCAGCCGGCAGGAGTTTCTGGTGGCCATCGGCAATCCCAAGGCGATCCTGATCTTCACCGCGTTTCTGCCGCAGTTCGTCGAGCCCGGGGCGCCCGTGGGTTCGCAGTTCCTGGTGCTGGGGCTGTTGTTCCTGCTGCTGGAGTGGATCGCCATCAGCGCCTATGCGCTGATGGGCCTGCACATGCGCCGCTGGTTCAGCGAGCCTGCGGGCAAGCGCCTGTTCAATCGCTGCTGCGCGGCGTTGCTGTCGGCGGCGGCCTCGGTGCTGTTACTGGCCCGGCGCGCCTGAAGCCTGGAGCAAGCCTCTCCCCGCAACGGGGAGAGGCCATGGCCATCAGTGGATGGAGAAGTACGGGTCCCAGGAGCAGTAGGCGATCACCTTGTTGTTGCTGTCCAGGATCATGAAGGCCCAGGTGTAGGTAATGCGCGAGCCGACCCGGGTGGCGTTGGCCTGCCAGTAGTAGTTCTGCACGCTTTGCGCGATGGGCTGCCCGGCCGGGTTGTCCTTGTCGATGATGGGCAGCGGCGTGCTGTCCAGGACCACCGGCGTGACGTCGGTCAGATAGGGCGGATTGCCGGCACTCGGTACCGGGTTGGTCTGGGTGTACTGGTACAGCAGCACCGCGTTGTACATGCCCTTTGACAGGCTGGTGGCGCGCCAGCGGACAATGTCCCCCTGACGCAGGTTGACCGCCAGTTCGGAGCCGCCGTCCGGCCCGTCGGTGTTGTCGCGGCGGGCCACCATGTAGACCACCTGGTCGGACAGGCGCTGGCCGTTGCTGTAGTAGTTGTAGAGCTGGGTGGGGGTGGCGCTGTGCTGGCTCAAGGTCAGCGTGTTGCCGCCGTCGAAGGTCTTGCCGTTGCTTTCCAGAATGGTGTCCACGTCAATGGTGACAAGGATATCCACGATGTTTTCGTTCATGTCCGGCTCCCTGTTGTCGCGCTATGGGCCTGGCGATCCAGGCCCGGGTGTCATCGGCTGTGCAGCGTGCGGCCACCGAGCATCCGGGCGCGGCGCAACAGCTGTCGGGCACCGGGCGAAATGCACTTCCATGAGGTCGCCAGTGGAATCTAGAAGCTCAAGACTGTTAGTCAAATGGGCCGGTCAAAAAAGCGCCGTGAGGGCGTCCTGGCCGCTTCGGGCTACAAGCCTGTAGCACCCGTGCCAAGACCCAGGTGCTGATCGGCCCCGGGCACGATGCGCAATCGGGCGACCCCGGATCGCCAAGCGACAGGCCCCGGGATCGGCCGCGACGGTTTATCATGCTGCGCTGCCGCCCGTTGCCCGTGCGACAAGGGGCTGCTCCATTCGCCCACCCTGGAGGCGCCCGCCATGCCTGATCTGCCCAAGCCTGCTGCCATCCCTGAATTCCCCGTGTGCCACGCCCGTGGCGGCACCTCCACCGGGCTGATCCTGGCCCGCGAAGCGCTGCCCCGGGACGAAGCCCTGGTGGAAGAGTTGCTGCGCCACCTGATGGGCGTGCCGCTGCATGGCGAGTGGCCGGGCAACAGCCAGATCACCGGCCTGGGGCGCGGCGGGCCCACCAGCAACAAGGTGTTCATCGTCGAGCGCCGCCCCGGCGAGACGCGCATGGTCAGCACCCTGGCGCAACTGGCGGCGGGCAAGAGCGCCATCGACTGGAGCGTCAACTGCGGCAACATGTCCGCGGCCCTGCCGTTGTACGCCCTGCAGCGCGGCTGGCTGGAACCCGGGGAGGGCGGTGGGCAGATCGAGATCTACAACAGCAACACCCAGACCACGATGTATGCGCGCCTGGGCTTCGCCAATGGCCGGCTGCTGAGCGACACGCGGATTCCCGGGGTCAACGGGGTGTTTCCCGGGGTCGACCTGTTTCTCGACAAGCCGGTGGGGGCCAAGACCGGCGCGCTGTTTCCCACCGGGCAACGGGTCGACCTGCTGGACGGCATTGCCGCCACCTGCATCGATGTGGCGGTGCCCATGGTCATCCTGCGCGCGTTGGACCTGGGCAAGACCGGCGAGGAAACCCCGGCCCAGCTGGACGCCGACCCGCAATTCAAGGCGCGCCTGCTGGAACTGATGGTGCTGGGCGGGTTGCGCATGGGTCTGCGCAAGCGCGATGGCAGCCTGATGAGCGCCGACGACCTGCGGCGCAGCGAAACCATCCCGAAGATCTGCATCGTCAGCCCGGCGCGAGAGGGCGGGGATATTGCCACCCGCTACTTCACCCCGCAGAACGCCCACCCGTCCCTGGCGGTGTCCGGCGGTTGCTGCCTGGCGGCGGCCTGCCTGGCCGAAGGCACCGTGGCCCACGCCCTGCTGGCGCGGGCGCCGGTGATAGGCGAGGAGCCGGGCGAGTACCCGCTGGCAATTGAAAACCCCGCCGGGGTGCTGGAGACCCTGATCAATGCCCGGCTGGCCGGCGGGGAGCTGCTGATCGATGGCGCTGCCTACCGGCGCAGCGCGCAGATCCTGCTGCAGGGCAGTACACCGCTGTACAACGCCTCCCCAGCGTTGATCGCCGCCCTCGGCTCCGTCTAACCACCACCGAGGCTCCTTCGCGGCCACACAGAGTCCAACCCTGCGCGTGCCCCGCTTCTTGTAGCCGCTGCCGAAGGCTGCGCACGAGCCGCAGGCTCGCAGGCGATCCCCCTGGCGCCGAGGCCCCTTCGGTGCCTATCGCAGCCTGCGGCAGCGGCTACAGACGGGCGGCTGTGGTTCAGCGCTGGGGGAAATCTCGGCGCAGGGCATCCACCCCTGCCAGCAACCGAGACACGGAATTGCAGGCCAGGGGCAGCGTCACTTGGCAGCCGTCCAGCCGTTGCTCCGGGTTCAGCCAGGGCGGTGCGGCTTCAAGGCAAAAGTGGATCTGGATCTGCGGCTCGGGGCCGCCCAGGTAGTGAAACGCCAGGCAGGGCTCGGTGAACCAGCTGGGCCGGGGAGGGCCTTCGGGCTGATCCAGGGCTTGTAGCCACTGGGCCAACTGATCGAGCTCGTGAGTCCTCAGGCAGGCATCCTTGAAACGCCAGTCGCCCTGGGGATGCTCGATGCGGCCCTGCACCATCAGCCAGTTGGCGTCCAGGTGATCGTGGCTGCCGGGGAACTGGTAGCCAAGGATGTCCAGCTCCACCCGCAGCTCAGGTGGGGCCCTGAATATCAGGGGCATATCAGCGAGCCTCGCCGCCATCGGGAAGAAACTGCGGCACCTTCTGCCGCAGCAACTGGATCAGTTCCGGGTCCATGAACTCGTAATCATCGGGAATGTTCAGGCACACAATCTGCTGGTTGTTCAACTGCGCCTTGAAGCGCTTGCGCAGTTTTTCCCGGTGCCGGGTTTCCATCACCACAATCAGCCCGGCCCATTGCACCAGCTCCGGGCCCAGGGGCACCTGGGCGTCGTGGTTGAGGCCCGCCGAAGCGGTTTCGATCCCCGGCCAGTCGGCGAACAGCTGCTCGGCGGTGGGGCTGCGCAGCTTGTTCTGGCTGCAGACAAACAGGACATTGAGCATTGGGCCGAACTCCTTGGCACAGACGCCCGGCCCGTAGAGGGCAGGGCAAAGACGCTGATTTTTCGGGGCTTTTACTGCACTGTCCAGCAACTTGTGGCGGGCCGGACCAATTGCATTGGTCGGCGCAAGTTGCCCGCCAAGCGCCGAGGCTGCGAAACTGCCGGCCCCTTTACTCGCATCGCCCAGGCCATGTCCGTAGCTCTGTTCACCTCCCCCCATCTGGGCCTGGCCCTCAGGCGCTGGCGCCTGTTGCACCGGGTCAAGCAGCAGCACGCCGCCGAACTGTTCGGCGTGGCGCAGTCGAGCATTTCCCGTTGGGAAAACGGCCGGCAGACCATGGAACCGGCCGAGCGTGCGCGCCTGGAACAACTGCTGGCGGCCAACCTCAGCGCCGCCGCCGACCAGGCCCTGGCGCGGCTGGTGAACGACAGCCCGCGCGCCGTGCACCTGGTGTGCGACCTGACCCACCGCCTGCTGGCCTGTTCCGCCACCCGCGCCGGGCAGTTCGGCGTGCCCTTGAGTGAGCTGCTGGGCCAGTCCCTGTGGGGCTTTTGCACCGAGGAAATCGTGCGCAAGGAAGCCGCCCTGGATGACCTGGGCTGGCGCGAAGTACTGGCCCCGCCGTCCCTGGAATTCTTCAGCGGCCACAACGATTCGGCCATCGTGCCCATCGCCCCCAGCCAGTGCCGCTGGACCCGCCTCAACCTGTCCGACGGCAACGCCGTGCGGCTGGTGGAAACCCTCTGAAACGGCGCCACGGATATTTTATCCGTGGCCCCGGCAGCACCCCTTGGCTAGTCTGGTTAGCCATCGCTCGCCGCCTTTCAGTGCCGGCTGTGTTTTGCCCACCCGCGCAGGTCTTTCCATGAACAGTGAACTTCTCAGTGGCCGCCTCGACTTTCTCCGTGAAGCGGAAAAACTCAAGGACGTGCTGCGCAGCGCCCACACCTCCAGCGGCCGCCAGGAAAGCACGGCCGAGCACAGCTGGCGCCTGTGCCTGATGGCGCTGCTGTTCGAAGACCAACTGGGGGACCTGGACCTGCTGCGGGTGCTGAAACTGTGCATCGTCCACGACCTGGGGGAGGCCATTCACGGCGACATCCCGGCGGTGGCCCAGGCTGCCCACCCGGACAAGAGCCAGCAGGAGCGCGCGGACCTGCAACTGCTGGCCCGAGCCCTGGACGCCCCGGCCCGCGAGCACCTGCTGGAGCTGTGGGACGAATACGAAGGCGCCGCCAGCAACGAGGCGCGCGCGGTCAAGGCCCTGGACAAGCTGGAAACCCTGCTGCAACACACCCAGGGCCAGAACCCGGCGGGTTTCGACTACCGCTTCAACCTCGGCTACGGCCGCCGCTACACCGACGCCAGCCCGCTGTTCCAGGCCCTGCGCCAGCAGATCGACGTCGATACCCAGCGCCGCCTGGACGCCCAGGCTCAGGCCGCGGTTCATCATCGGCTGCGCTAAACAAGCCTGGGCGCCGCTCGCCAGATCCAGGGCAGGTTCCCAGGGGGCAGGGCGCCCCGCGCAGAAACCTTGCAGGCGTCATGGTTTTTTTCTGCCAGGGTCATCAAGCGAAGCTATTTTTACCTTCGCTTGTCCTTCACTACGCTTTTCAAACGCCCATCCCTCCTAGGGCCCCAGTCGAGCGGCCGGGCAGGGATGATCGAAGGAGTGATCCATGTCTGATGAATCCAAGTGCCCGTTCAAACACACCGCCGGCGAAGGCACCAGCAACCGTGACTGGTGGCCCGGCCAACTGAACCTGAAGATCCTTCACCAGCACTCGCACCTGTCCGACCCCATGGCGGAAGATTTCAACTACGCCGCCGAATTCAACACCCTGGACCTGGCCGCAGTGAAGCGCGACCTGCTGGCCTTGATGACCGACTCCCAACCCTGGTGGCCGGCGGATTTCGGCCACTACGGCCCGCTGTTCATCCGCATGGCCTGGCACAGCGCCGGCACCTACCGCATTGCCGATGGCCGTGGCGGCGCCGGGGGCGGGCAGCAGCGCTTCGCCCCGCTCAACAGCTGGCCGGACAACGTCAGCCTGGACAAGGCGCGGCGGCTGATCTGGCCGATCAAGCAGAAGTACGGACGCAAGATCTCCTGGGCCGACCTGATCATCCTCACCGGCAACGTCGCCCTGGAATCCATGGGCTTCAAGACCTTCGGCTTTGCCGGTGGCCGCCAGGACGTCTGGGAGCCGGAAGACAACGTCTACTGGGGCAGCGAAACTACCTGGCTCGACGACCAGCGCTACAGCGGCGACCGCGAGCTGGAGAACCCCCTGGGGGCGGTGCAGATGGGCCTGATCTACGTCAACCCGGAAGGCCCCAACGGCAACCCCGACCCGCTGGCGGCGGCCCGGGACATCCGCGAAACCTTCGCCCGCATGGCCATGGACGACGAAGAAACCGTGGCCCTGATCGCCGGCGGCCACACCTTCGGCAAGACCCACGGCGCCGGCCCGGCGAGCCACGTCGGCCCGGAACCGGAGGCCGCCGGTTTGGAAGAGCAGGGCCTGGGCTGGAACAGCAGCTTCGGCACAGGCGTCGGTGGCGACGCCATCACCAGCGGCCTGGAAGTGATCTGGACCACCACCCCGACCCGCTGGAGCAATGACTTCTTCGACCACCTGTTCGGCTTCGAATGGGAGTTGACCACCAGCCCCGCCGGCGCCCACCAATGGCGGCCCAAAGCCGGTGCCGGGGCCGACAGCGTGCCCGACCCCCACGACCCGAATAAACGCCGCACGCCGTCGATGCTCACCACCGACCTGTCGCTGCGCTTCGACCCGGCCTACGAGGCGATTTCCCGGCGCTTCCATGAGCACCCCGAGCAACTGGCCGAAGCCTTCTCCCGGGCCTGGTTCAAACTCACCCACCGCGACATGGGCCCGCGCGCCCGCTACCTGGGCCCGGAAGTGCCGGCCGAAGAACTGATCTGGCAAGACCCGATTCCCGCCGTGAACCACCCGCTGATCGACGCCCAGGACATCCAGCAGCTCAAGGGCCAGATCCTCAATTCCGGCCTGTCGGTTGCGCAACTGGTGTCCACCGCCTGGGCCTCGGCCTCGACCTTCCGCGGCTCGGACAAGCGCGGCGGCGCCAACGGCGCACGGATTCGCCTGGCCCCGCAAAAAGACTGGGAGGTCAACCAACCGGCACAACTGGCCCAGGTGCTGCGCGCCCTGGAAGCGGTGCAGAGCGCCTTCAACAGCGCGCAAAGCACTGGCAAGCGCGTGTCCCTGGCGGACCTGATCGTCCTCGGCGGTTGCGCGGCGGTGGAACTGGCGGCGAAAAATGCCGGCTACAGCATCAGCGTGCCCTTCGCCCCGGGGCGCATGGACGCCAGCCAGGAACAGACCGACGTCGAATCCTTCGCCGTGCTGGAACCGATGGCCGACGGCTTCCGTAACTACCTCAAACCGGTCAGCGGCGTCACCGCCGAAGCCCTGCTGGTGGACAGAGCGCAACTGCTGACCCTGACCGCCCCGCAACTGACCGTACTGCTGGGCGGCCTGCGAGTGCTGGGGGCCAACGTCGGGCAATCGCCCCACGGCGTCTTCACCTCACGCCCGGGCACCTTGAGCAATGACTTCTTCGTCAACCTGATGGACATGGGCACCCAATGGAAACCCCAGTCCGAGGCCCGCGACCAGTACGAAGGCAGCGACCGCGCCACGGGGCAATACAAATGGAGCGGTACTCGGGTCGACCTGCTGCTGGGCTCCAACTCGCAACTGCGGGCCCTGGCCGAGGTGTATGCAGCGGCGGATGCGGGTGAGCAGTTCGTGAAGGACTTTGTCGCCGCCTGGGACAAGGTGATGAACCTGGATCGGTTCGATTTGCGTTGAGGGCAAGGGATTAACGTCCAGCAACTTGTGGCCCTCGACTTGAGTATTCAGGTCGAGGGCTACGGCTGTCTGTGGCAAGTGCTGGCGAATTCCTCGACCCCTCTTGTTCCCCCCAGCAGCAGAATCAGTGTCAGGCAAAAGGCTCTGCGAACTCGCGCGGTGCTGGGTCCACTATGGCAAAATGCCCTGCATCAATTCAGGGAGTCAGGGATGAAAGCTATTGTCATCGCAGCGCTACTGTTACTTACAGGTTGCGTAGCAAAGGTTGTTGAATACAAGGCATTGCCTATCACACAGAGTCAGGCGGAATCGATCATTGAACAGGTACTGATGGAACAACCGCTGAAAACCAGGCCCGAACAAGTGTTCTTCACGGATGAATACATTGGCTACGGAAGTGGGACTATTTCTGCTACCAGTGGCTTTGCAAGTGCAACGCCTATCGGTGTAGGAGCCATAGCAGCCGGCAGCTCCAAGACTTCCTCCAAAGCGGTGCAAACCCGTATCTACTTCAACTCGATTGGTAGCGTCACGCTCTACTCAAAGCGTGGTCGTTGGGTCGTACAGACCAGGAACCAGGCAGGTGGCGTGCTGA
Organism: Pseudomonas sp. BIGb0176; assembly: GCF_024810175.1. NCBI lineage: Bacteria > Pseudomonadati > Pseudomonadota > Gammaproteobacteria > Pseudomonadales > Pseudomonadaceae > Pseudomonas > Pseudomonas sp. BIGb0176. The sequence continues at coordinate 1,781,642 of NZ_JANUEC010000001.1, read as the reverse complement.
ACAGCTCGCAGGTCGACACGCAGCAGAAGGCTCAGCGGTTCGTTGACGCAATGTTGTTTTTCAAACGCACCTGATGCAGCGCAGGGTCGCTGACTGATAGGCAGCGGCAGGTGATGGCCCCGAGTCGCTTGATCTGCTTCAAGGCCACTTCAGACCGGGTAAAACGATAACGCCTCCCTAGGGAGGCGTTTTTGCCGGCGCGATCGAGGCGTTTCGAGCACGACTGGCGGCAATCAAGGCGGGCCATATAGCGCCCGCCAAGCGCTTACTTCGCCTTGAGGTACTCATTAAGAAACGCCTGGGCATCGCCATAGCTGGACAGGTTGCTGTCATAGCCCACCTTCAGCGGCTTGGCCTCACCCGGCAGATGCAGCTCGCCATAGCCTTCCTGAAGCAGCAGCACCACGAACTTCTGCCCGTCCACCTGAGTGAAGTAACGGGTGTCGCGGTCGGTTTGCTCCACGTTCATTTTCTGAATGCGCATGTTCCAGTCGTGGTCGGCGTCTTCCACCTGCACCAACGCCTGGTTGGCGCTGCGCTCACCAATGCGCAAGGTCCAGACCTTCACCCCGTGCGGCCCGGTGTAGGCCAGGATCTTGTCCGCCACCTGTGGCCGTTCCTCGGCCTGGGCCAGCCCGGTTCCCAGTACCCACGCCATGACCCACGCGGCCGCCCAACGGTAATAAAGCTGCATCCTTCTAGCTCCTGAACATGAAAAGGGGCGGTTATTGAAGCCGACCCGTGCGGCGCTGCCAAGCACCCAAGGCAACAGGCGGGATAAAAAAAGCGGCGCACACGCTGGACTCACCCGCCACTGACCTGTCGCGAACAGCACACTCTTTGCGCCCTCGGCTAAATACAGGTCGCAAGCGTGGCGAGGCAAAACGTCGCCACCGGTAGTCTAAGAGCACCACCCGGGAGACTTTCAATGATTCGACGCGCTTGCTTGGCCGCTCTATTGACCATGACTGCCGCAACCGCCTTTGGCGGCCCTGGCTACGATCATCTCTATGCGTTCGGTGACAGCTACTCTGACAATGGCGCGGGTGAAACCTTCACCCGAACCATGGCCGCGCAGAAGGTCAAAGATGCACAGGAGCTGCCCGGTTCGTTGTATTGGCAGGGACGCTGGAGCAATGGCCCCACCGCGGTCGAGCACTTGGCGCAGGCCTTGAAAGTCCCCTTGACCGACTACGCCATTGGCGGCGCCAAAAGCGGCAACGGCAACTACTACGCCTGGATGCAGCCCTCTCGCGACACCGGGGTTTTCGGGCAAATCGCCGATCACCTGAAAGCCGCTAAAACACACAAGGCGGATCCGGATGCGCTGTATTTCATTTTCATCTCAGCCAACGACTTTTTTGAATGGGCCGACTTCGCGCACCCAGAAACGATCGACGTGCTTGGCCAGAACAGCGTGGCGAACATACAGAAGAGCACCGAGACGCTGATCGCCGCAGGGGCGAAGCACCTGATGGTGGTGGGGACCACGGATTTGAGCCATGTGCCGGCTGTGGTGCAGGGCAATCAAGTCAAGAACGCAACGCAATACCAGCAGATACTCGAACAAAAACTGCCCGCCGTGCTGACAACACTGGCTAACGCCCATCACGTGAGCATTGGCTACTTCGACCACCTGGCCTTCAGCAACACGCTTCGCGCGGCACCCGAGGTGGCGGGCCTGAAGGATCTGGATACCCCGTGCCAAGCCACCTACCCGGACGTCAAACCCGTGTGTGCGGATCCGGATAGCCATTACTACTGGGATGAATGGCACCCGACCCGCAAAGTCCACAGCCTGGCCGCCGAGGCGATGCTTGAAACGCTAAAAGCGAGCCGTTGAGGTTCTCTATCCGCCCATAGCCGGTCAGCATTGCCCGGCTATCGAGCCCATGGACATGCGCGCCGGAACTGAAACTGCGCTGGCCCGGGTGGTTGCCGTGTTCGGTGCGGCGCAACCGCACTGTGCTTATCTGTTTGCTAACCGCCGCGCCAATCGCATGAAAGTGCTGGTGCATGATGGGTTTGGCATCTGGCTGGCTGCTCGCCGATTGAACCAAGGCAAGTTCCACTGGCCAGGCATTCGCCAAGGCCCTGAACTCGAGTTGAATACCGAGCAACTTCAGGCCTTGGTGTTGGGTTTACCCTGGCAACGCATGGGCAGTGGCGGTGCGCGTTCATCGACTTCTTACGGATCAACTCCGGGAAGCCAGGCAAGGGGCCAGTGTGTCGTTATTTGCAGCGGCAATGAAAGAGCGATGAATTGTGTCTCAATCCGCACGCGCCCCTGTGAGTCGGTGCGTTCCTCTAGAATCACCGGCAGCCTCCTGCAACGCGCGAGAGCATCAGCCACACTTATGTGCAGCAATTTAGCGATGACGCGCGCAGCATCTCGGATGCGATCAGCCGGACACGTATCCAGCTGAAGATCGTATTCGGGAAAAAAGTCGCGTGAAATGCTTGGCAACGGCTGTTGATCCACGCACCGACCACTGTAGAACTCACCCCGATCTAGAAAGGCGTCTCGCTCGGCGTAGTGTTCAAGCGCAGCGGCATAGTCCTCAAGTTGTGAGAGCGGCTGCTGACGCTTCTGTACGCTCAGTACATCTACAAAGTCGGCAGCTTCAAGGCAATACGAAAGGCCGTGTGCTACGGCAAAGGCCGGCATTTGCTCACCGTTCTCGCCGGGTACGCTATTCGATTCTTCCTCGGGCGAAGAAAGGTAAAAGCGAGCTTCGATCAGCGGTACCCCGTCCTTGACATAGACCCATGAGTAGCGGGTCCAGACATCGTTATTGCTATCACAGGTCGCCAGGGCTTCGATAACGTCACGAAGACTTAAAAGTAAAAGCATGTTAAAAATTCCCTCCACCCAATGCACCATATTCTACAGAGCCAATTAAGGTGTCCCACAGCTCTCTGAAGGTTGTTCATGCCTTGACAATGCCATCAGGATGGGACGGCCAGACGCATACTGTGCTTCTGCGCGACGCTGGCAATCGAAGCGCCGGGTTGGGCGCATTCTTGGCCAACCTGGGCCTTGAAGGATTTGGAATAGGAACGGCGTTGTGACTGCATGGAAAGACCCGCTTAAAAGGCTAGAGAGGGTGTCCACTTAAATTGAGGTGTACACCATCGCCTTTGGCGTCGGGGTCAGGAAGGTGTATTGCCCAGACGCTTACCGATAAAGTGACCCGCCTCAAAGCGCCTGACGCACACGCTGCGCCTCTGCACATTCCAGCCCGCGATCGCGCCCCGATTCAAAGGCTGCATTTTCAGGATGAATACCCCATGAGCCAACTCACCGCACTGATCGCCCAAGCCAAAGCCGGGCTTTCGGTCCAGCAAAACATCCCCCAGGAACGCTGGGAGGCCATCGCCACCCAGTGCGGCGCGGCGGAAATCGCCGAGATCAAAACCCGCATCGCCTCACTCAAGGCAGACAGGGAAGCCGTCGAAGACTGGGACGGCGACACCCGCGATGACCTGTATTTCGCCATCGCCCACTTCACCCGCCTGCTGGAACTGGCCAGCGCCCACGCACAAGGTCAATGAACATGTCGGTTGACAACACAACGGATTATTTCGAGAGCAGCGAGAGCGCCGTGCGCCTATGGATAGAGCAGGGCAGTTCAATTCATCTCAAGGCCATCAGCCCGCACAACGACCCGGTGGAACTGACGGCGGAGCAGGCCCTGGAACTGGCCCAGGCACTGCAACGTCTGGCCAGCCGCCTGGCCGACTGAATGAGCGCCACGCTGCGGCTGACGCACCCCTGGCGCCCGAGCCCACTCAGACAAAATCCGCGGGTTCGAAACGCTCGCTGGTGTCCATGCGGATAGCACGCAGGCCCAGCGTCTGCAGATGGGACTCATACAGCCCCAGGGCGCAATAGCTGACCAGCAAGCTGCGACGGCGCGCACCACTGGGGTTCAGGCTGGCCCCATGCACCAGATCGGCATCGAACAGCAGCACGTCCCCCGCATTGCCCGCCAACTGCACCACCCGGGATTCATCACTGAAATCAAAGGGCGCCAACCGCTCCCCGGGGCGATGACTGCCGGGCACGATGCGCGTCGCGCCATTGGCCGGCCCATAGTCATCGAGATAGACCAGCGCCGTGACCCGGTCACCGAGGCGCTGCTCCGACAGATCCCGGTGCAACACCTGATGACCGCCCCCCGCCAACGGCTCGCGGCCCTCCACCTGAGCCAGAAAAAAGCCTTCCCCGATCAACTCCCCGGCCACCGCCAACAGCGCCGGCAAGCGACACACCGCCTGCACCCGTGCATCCAGATCCACCAGCGCATGCCGCCAATCGTGGCCCCGAGGCACCGGCCATTGCTCAGGCGCAATCACCCCCGCCTCGAACGTGGCCCGCAGCTCATCCAGCCAGTCGGCGGGCACCGCCTGACGCAGCAACAGATAGCCGTTTTGATGGAGGTGTTCGCGGTCGATCATGAGGGGGCAGATGTCCTTATCCGGGGTGGGGGAAAGCATAACGGCTCGCTAATCCGAGCGACATAACCGGCTACGGTTTAGCGGTTGCCGGACCCTGAGCAGACCGCCTAGTCTGCTGCGGTCGCTGCAAAATCAGCGACCGGGCCTGAGAACCCGGTAAGATGCAGGCGCACAAGCGCCCGCCCATGAATGCAGGCGCATTTTTGTGCCCGTCTGTTCGTGTTATGGCGGCTGTGCGTGGGAGACCTTCGGGTCTGCCGGGTTCCTGTATCTCCGGTTTCTCAGCCCGCGCACAGCTGCCACCCACTCGCCTGAGAACGAAGGTTGCAGCTCTCATTACCGATATGGGAGTTTCAATCATGTACGCCCGTAATCTGTGTGGATCTTCCCTTCGTAATACCCGTCTCCTGGCTGTTGTAGGAGGTGTCCGATGAGCACTTCAGCTTCAGTCAAGACACTGGGTTTCGTCACCTTTGGCAGTTGTGCCGATCCTGAACTAACAATGTTTCGCGTGAACGCAGATGTGCCTTTGGAGCAGGCGTTGGAACATGCCTCTACTTTGTTGTACTACGCTAAGAAACTTGCGCTGGATGCCGCTATGGAAGAGCAGGGTGAGCTCTATGCTTGGGCTTCGCACTTCTTGGCGGAAATGGGTAAGGCAGTGATTGATGATGTGTGTTTGGGGTTGGGGGGAAGAGGGCATGAGGCAGGGACTCTGAGTTAGGGCAGCATCGCATGAGGTAGATAGAAACGCCGCTTATCGATGCTTGATAAGCGGTGTCTCTATTGCTTGCGGCTTTGTCAGTACGCACCGTTTGGCGCTCCATCATCCAGTCCAATGCGGCCTTGCCGTTGACCAAGTGATCCCAAGCCGCCTCAGGAATGCGAAGCGATGGTACTTTGACTTGTCTCAAGGGAACCGTTGGAGTTCATGTGCGAAATTGCACTCGACCTGTGCACCCGCTTGCATAGCTGCGGATCAGTCACTTGCATTCGACCCAGTGATTCCAAGGACTGCGATCCAAGCAGCCAGCCCTCTGATGTATGTATAGGTAAGGTCGTCGTTATTTCGGCGTGAATGTGCTGACTGGAGGTTTAGCGTGGCGAGTCAGCATGGCGTGCTCTACATAAGTTCCATCTCGGCATCCGCACATAGATGTTGTTAGATTCAGCAAGTTGGAAAAAGCGCGAGCGTTCAAAGGAAAGCAGCCGGCCTGCGTGCTCAGCACCAAGCTGTTCCGGCAACACTTAGGAAGAGGTGATCATGAAGCTACAGGCATATCGGCTGCAGAACTATCGCAGACTGCGCGACGTCGTCATTGAGCTTGACGACGAGATTTCTATCTTCGTTGGCGCCAACAACAGCGGCAAGACATCTGCCGTACAAGGCCTGTACTCAATGCTCCGTGGCGAAGCGAAGAAGTTTGAACTCTTCGACTTCAGCGCGGCGCTGTGGGCCGAGATCGACGCCATCGGCAGGACGCCTCCAGGCGATGAGGACGCGCCCAAGCAGTTGCCGTCCATTCTTTTGGATCTCTGGTTCCGCGTCGGTGAAGACGACCTCGCCACTGCAATGTCGCTTCTTCCGAGCACGGAGTGGGATGGCAAGTGCGTCGGGATCCGGGTGGCGTTCGAGCCTCGAGACGCCCATGCGCTCGTCCGGAAGTTCCATGAACTGCATGAAAAGGCCAACAACGCCGCGACCGCATTGATGACCAGGAACACTGCAGCCACGGAGGCAGGCACGGAAAATGTGGCTGCGGTGATAGCGGATCCCGGCGAGTACAAGCCCTGGCCGGAAAGTCTTACGAAGTACCTCACCAAGGAGCTGAACAAGGAATATACGTTCCGCTATTACGTGCTCGATGAGCGCGCATTTGTCGGTTATCAGGCAAAGGAGGCTGATTATGAGCCGCTGCCCCTAGGCAATGAGCCGGGTGGCGGGGCCATTCTCAAGTCTCTGGTGAGGGTGGACTTCCTGCGCGCGCAGCGGCACCTCGATGACCCGGATGCTGGCAGCTCCGACCGCGCCGAGAGCTTGTCGCGGCGTCTGAGCCGTTTCTATCACCGCAATCTGGAGAAGCGTAGCGACGACCATGCAGCGCTCAAAGCGCTTGATACCTCGGAGAAAGAACTGAACTTCCACCTGGAGGAAGTTTTCAGCGACACCCTCAAGCGCCTCGCCAAACTCGGTTATCCGGGCGTCAACAACCCCGAGATCGTGATTCGGGCGGCCTTGGATCCGACTACCGTCCTGGGGCAGGATGCCAAGATTCACTACGTTGTTCCTGGTGCGGTCACTGCACAACTGCCCGACAGCTACAACGGTCTAGGGTTCAAGAACTTAGTATATATGGTGGTTGAACTCCTCGACCTGCACGAGCAGTGGAAAGCCGAGGAAGACAAACGGGCGCCACTGCATCTGGTCTTCATTGAAGAGCCTGAGGCGCATCTGCACGCGCAGGTCCAGCAGGTCTTCATCAGGAACGTTTTGCGCCTCCTTGAGGACGCCAACGATCACGCGACATTTTTCCACACGCAGCTCGTTGTCACCACGCACTCCCCACACATCCTCTATGAGCGCGGGTTTTCTCCCATCAGGTACTTCCGCCGTGTCAGCGACCAGTTGGACCATAACACCGAGGTAAGGAATCTTTCGCTGTTCAAGACGGGCGCGGCCGACGCTCCAGCGCGCGAGTTCTTGCAGCGGTATCTGAAACTGACACACTGCGATCTCTTCTTTTCCGATGCGATCATCTTGGTGGAGGGCAATGTCGAGCGCCTGCTCTTGCCAGCCATGATCGAGTTGGCGGCCAAGCGCCTGCGTTCCTCAGCCCTGACCATCCTTGAAGTCGGTGGCGCGTTCGCGCATAGGTTCCAGGAATTGATCGCTTTCGTTGGACTCACTACGCTGGTCATCACGGATCTGGACAGCGTAACGGTCAAGACGGATGCCGAGGATGCCGCCGAGCAAGATGCGGGAACTGGCGGCAACGTCGACGGAGATAACGAGGACGACGACCTGAAGACCTTCGAGCTCGAAGACGACGAAGCAGCACCGGGCGGCAAGAAGAAGTCCAAGAAGCGTGGCAGCACCTGCCATGCTCACGTGGAGGGTGCTGTCACGTCCAACCAAACCCTTATCAGCTGGATCCCTAAGAAGCGGTCGGTGGCCGAACTCTGGGAAGTCACGGCGGAGCAAAAGACGCTGTCGCTTGCCGAGGGGGCCAGCGCTGAGGTTCGGGTGGCCTACCAAACCAAGGTTTTGGTGACAGTGGGTGCCACGACTTCGCAGCTCTGCGGCCGTACGCTTGAGGAGGCCTTCGGTCTTGAGAACTCCGACTGGTGTCAGGCTGAGGCTAACCGGGCCGTCGGACTCAAGCTTAAGCGCGCACCAAACAGCCCTGAGGAACTGGCTGAGAAGTTGCACGAAAGGGTGATCGGCAAGAACTTCGACAAGACTCGCTTTGCGCTGGAGGTCCTCGCAAGTGGGCCGCTCAACTGCTGGAAGGTCCCCACGTACATCGCCGAGGGCTTAGCCTGGCTCGAAGCCAAAGTGGCACACGAGATTGAGGCGGACACGGCTATTGCCACCGAGGTCGCGACAATTGAGCCGACTGCAGCCGGTGTTATCGCCGTCATTGCAGACGCGGGGCAGACGATATGAGCAGACGAATTGATAGCCCAGACACCGACGCCGACCGCGAGATCTACGCGTGTATTACCGAGACCCCCCCGCAGCCGTTCGTGGTCCGCGCCGGCGCAGGTTCCGGCAAGACCACCTCCCTTATCAAGGCGCTGGACTGGGTGATCTCAGAGCACGGCGCCAGCATGCGAGCGAAAAAGCAGAAGGTCGCCTGCATCACATATACCGACCTCGCCGCCAAAGAAATCTTAGCGGATGTTAATGACGACCCGCTGGTTCATGTCTCGACCATCCACAGCTTCTACTGGTCTATTACCAAGACGTTTCAGGCGGACATTAAGGTTTGGCTACAGAACGACATCCGTAGGCGGATCTCCGAGCTGGAAGAAGAGTTCAAGAACTACAGCTCGCGTGTTCGGCAGACTACACGCGACAGGAATAAGGCTGACCAAGAGCGTTATGTCCGAAACCTGGATGCTATTGCCGGCGTCAAGACTTTCAACTACGGCGTGGGCAGTGACTACGCGAAGGGCGTCCTCGGCCACGAGGACATCCTTCAGCTCGCCGACTTCCTGCTGCAAAATCGCCCGCTGTTCCGACGGGTCGTAGCGCTGAACTTCCCGTTTGTGTTCATCGACGAGAGTCAGGACACGTTCCCGAGCGTGGTGAAGTCTTTCAAAGAAGTGGAAGCCCAGATGCGGCGCAAGTTCTGTCTCGGTTTTTTTGGCGACCCTATGCAGGCGATCTTCATGAGAGGGGCGGGGGACATCCCGCTTGAGGACCATTGGCGAGCCATCACGAAACCAGAGAATTTTCGCTGTGCCAAGCAGATCCTTGATGTCGCCAACGCCGTGCGCGCGCAGGGCGACGGCATGGAGCAAGTCCGCGGGCTGCACGAAAGGGTTGATGGAGATCTCAAACCTGTGGAGGGCTCTGCCCGCATGTTCGTTCTGCCGAACACGCTGAATCGAATTGAGGCCCTGGCAAGAGTCCGGGCGTGGAGTGCGGCGACGAACAACGACGAGGGTTGGATGACTCCAGACATCGCGCTCAAGATTCTTGTCATCGTGCACCGCATGGCCGCAAACCGGCTCGGCTTCGGTGGCATCTACTCGGCACTGAACGATAAGACATCGGAGGGCATGAAGCAGGGGATGCAGGATGGCACCGGCTGGCCCGTTCGACCCTTCCTAAGTTTTGCGCTACCGATCGTTGCCGCCGTGAAGGCCGGCAACGAGTTCGCGGCGATGAGCCTGCTCCGGAAGTTCAGCCCGCGTCTGGCGCCAGGGGCTCTTACCGGCCGACGTGCCGCGGCTGTATTGCGAGAGCTGCACGCTGCTATGTCGAGACTTGTCGCTATGCTGGACGAGGCAGGGACCACCATTGGTGACATAGCACTCCATCTCTGTGATACGGGTCTTTTCGAGTTCGACGATCGCTATGCGCGTGTTCTTGGATTTGTCAGGGATGTTGCTGACGCTACTCAGGAGCCCGAGGCTGCTGATGCAGTTCCGGCCGAAGGAGTATCCTCGGACGCGGCAATGGCCAAGTTCTTCAAGTGCTCTGCACAAGAGCTTTGGCCCTATGAGCGCTATGTCTCAGAAGGCTCCCCCTATGCTACACAGCACGGTGTGAAAGGAGCGCAGTTCGAACGCGTCATGGTGGTGATGGATGAGGAAGAAAGCGACTACCGAACGTACAACTACGAGCGTGTCTTCGCGAGTGCTGAGGCTCGTGCTGCAGATCGTGCACGAGCACTGGGCGGTGATGAAAACACTTGGAGCCGAACGCTGCGACTGCTTTACGTCTGCTGCACTCGCGCCCAGCGGGGGCTGGTACTAACGTTCTTTGTCTCCGATCCGGCGACCACCCTGGAAAACGTCGTGGCGAGTGGGATCTTGCCACGAAGCGCAGTCTTTTCGCAGGAAGCGTTAGTTGGATGACAAGACACGAACGATTGCTTTGCGTAAAAAACAGCCGAGCTTCTTCGTAGTGGAAAAAAAGGCATATAAAAAGCCGGAAAATTAGTATTTAGCATATTTTCCTCGTTTTATCACAGGCCAATAATTAGGCGAGAGGGTATTTTAATAGACGAGCTCAATTCCTTAAAAAGAGCCAAAGCAATACCGGCTCGAAGGCGATACTGGCTGGTGAATACGAAAAATTAGCTGTCGGCTAAATATCATTTCAGGGAGTATTAGGTTTTATGGAAATATCGTTTTCTGACCTTTTGAGTTCTTCGACACAAGGGGCTTATAGAGTTAACACTTTGCTAACCCGTATTGGTACCGACGGTGATCTTGAACCTGAGCATGGTGAACCCTTCACTACCGCGATAGCTCTTCACGTCCATGAGTATATTCATTCGTTACACAACTTAAGCACTGATGTAGGTTTTGAATTGCTCTATTCAAGTCTTGTTCTCTTACCTTCGTTTGTGACCAAAACCGATGAGCATGGGCATTTTCACGCGGAAGCGGACGCCCCAGGTATGAATGAGCAGTTCGACTACTGGGCCACAATCATCAAGGCACTTCGCGGCACAAGCGTCAAGGATGCGTCTTTACCGAAGACCGCTGGCTCTTGGTGCTTTTCGCCTACCCATTCTAAAGTTTGGAATGTTGGATTGGATACCAAAAAAGAATTTGTGACCAAAGGTTTAAGTATAACTGTGATAAGCGCTGGCTGCGAGCACGAGGTAGATGTAAGTAATATCGGCTTTGACTTTCTAACCGAAGGAGTTGCGTACGAGGTAGATCGTGAGGTGAGGCGAAACAGTGGGACTTCTGAATTGCAGTTGGACTTGGATATGCCTCTGCATCCTTATCTTTCGTACAGGAAAGTTGTTGATCATCTTATCGGCAGAGAAAGTTCTGCAGTGGAGCGCATCAAGATTGGTGTTTGCGCACTCCTGACACCTGTGCCATCAAACGGTTTTTGCGAAGCTTGCGAGGCAGTCAAATCAGATGCATTCGATGTTTTCGAGAGGCTGACTTTTAAGAAGTTTAGGGAGTCCGTCGAAGGCAAGATCGAGAGGGTCGAACGACTTATGCAGTTCTTTCCCGGCGACGATGTGATTGCGAAAGGCTTTTCAGTAGTACTGCGTTTAATCTGGTCGGGGCTTAATGTGCGCAGGGTAAGACCTTACTTGGAACTAGAATTTCTGAAAGAACCTCTCAGTGTAGATGCCTTTAAATCAATTGTGGCGCGAATGCAGGATCATTGTGTGCTTCAGCAGAAACCGGAGGGTAAGATTGATTTGTATTGGGGCGGGAGGGACGTCGTCAAAGTTGATGATAGTATTCTGCAATGTTTGGGAGCATTTCAAGCCTCGCTTTATTTTACTCAGCTACATCTCGACACGGAAGCACGGCATCACTCGACTAGCTGTTTGCCCGAGTCGAAATGCCCGTTCAAAGGGGCTTGCGCTGCTGAGAAAATTCAGGTCAACCCAGAGCTTTGCAATGTCGCTCCGTGGAAACAGTACATGATTGGTTTCAATGCACAGCCCGGTGAGCAGGGTTGCTGGTATGGCGTTGGGGTGAGAGCGTTGGCTGGGAACCATATGCGAGGCCAAGCTTGATGCGAAGGATCATGTGAATCGATTAAGGGAAGAGAGCCAAGAGCGGTTGAGCGCGCTGCGGTGCGTTGGCAAAACCATATCCGCCTTATGAAGCACCTCAATTACTGGTGGGCTGTGCTTGCGGGATGGGTTTATGCCTGCTTAGGTGGGGCATCCCCAACGATTAGTTCTTATGGACGATTTACATTCCCGGGTTTTTTCGTGTTCTTTGGATTCTCTGGGATTAGCTAAACACTAAATACAGCGGTTAGTCGCAAACAGCCAATATAGGTCAATACAGCTCTTGACCGAACGTCTGATTTTGGTCGCAAACCGTTGCTCATAGATGGCGAATTTCGGCCGATTCTGTTGAAAAAGTCGGCCATGGTTTCCACTGAAGAAAAGTACGCGTTTGAGATTGAAATCTTTAGTGCGAATTATCTGGCACGGCGTATTCGACAAGTCATGAAAGGCAGCATGGCCGTTGGAAGCACTCATTCTGTTCTCTACCAACGTATGCACGATTCAGCCGCAATCGCAATCACAACGAAGATACAAAGGACGTTCCCAGTGGTAAAAGCTTCCCTTAAGATTTTTTTGGCTGTTGTTTCTGTTTTTTTAGCCATATTCGCAAGCGCGAATGAAAACAATCTAAAAGTATCCGCAGAAAGCGAAGAGCTGTACTTCAAAGCGCTGCCTTACCTAGAAAAAATCGATGAAGTACAAAACGATATGTTCACTTTTCGAAAGCAGTTAGCAGTCAACGAAAAAGTGCCCGACCAAAAAAAGGAACAATATAGAGACGAAATGCTTCTACTTGTAAAAGAAGGAATGCCTTTGCTTAAGCGTTCAGCTGAGGAAGGCAACCCAGCAGCGCAGTACCGTCTAGCGTTAATGTTGTCGACTTTTGAATCTCGCGATCAAGTCGCCGAAAAAGTATGCACTCTCCTAAAGTCCAGTTTCAGTAACGGATTTACTCCAGCGGGTTTGCAGATGCTTTTCTATTGCTTCGATGAGGTTAAAACACCTGGGTATCGGTCACTTGTCGACGCGTTGCCTAATGATGAAACCCTGTATAGCAGGTACTACCCCCAGCCAACGATGATGCCGAGTTGCGATAGAAATAGTCGCTCTGACAGCAATCCAATCGTGTTGCTCGACGAAAAAAGTTTTCGCGCCAACCTCTATATGAATATGGCGACTCAAATGTCGACTCAGAACCATAAGCAAGAGCAGCTGCGGTTTCTCAATAAAGCCGCCGAGCATGGATGCGTCAGGGCAATAGAAAGGCTGAAGCTCAGCAGCGCCACCAATGGAGCTCACCCGTAACTGGGAGCACATGATTAATCGCGCGTGGGATGAAATGGGCAAGCAACACGCTTCGCTGACCTAGGTTCAGCGAAGCGAATGGTTGTGGCAGCAGTTCTACTTCCCAGTCCGTGACAGCTGATTATCAGCAAGCAAAAGAGCGGTACACGACGCTGCCGATCAGCATCGCTCACCTCAAAACGTCGGCGGCGTTATCACCCACAACACCACCGCATCCTCCTCCCCAGGATTCCCATACTTATGCGGTTCCTGACTGGAGAAACTAAAGCTATCCCCCTCACTCAACTGAAAATACCGTTCCCCTACCCACAGCTCAAAGCTCCCCGACAGCACATACCCAGCTTCCTCGCCCTCATGGCTGTAACTCTCCTTGCTATACGTCCCCGGCGGAAACCGTGAGTGCAAAAACTCCAACTGCCGGGTCGGTTGTGGGGTCAACAGCTGATCAATAATCCCGTTCTCATAATTCACCTGCAGTCGCTGTTTCTTGCGCACCACGTACCCCTGATCCTCGGGCGCAGTCTGGGTTTCGCTGGCGAAGAACCATTGGATGGTCACGCCCAGGCTGCGGGCGATGTTGAACAGGGCGGGGATGGAGGGGTAGGCGAGGTTGCGTTCCAGTTGGCTGATGTAGCCGGCGGTAAGTTCGCTCTGTTGCGCCAGTTCGCTTAGGGTCAGGCCGCGGCGTTTGCGCAGGCCGCGGATGCGGGTGCCAAGAAACTGTGGGCCGCCAGGGGCCTGGTTGTCGGTACCGGGCTCCGGTGCGGGAGGGCGGCTCGCGGGCGGCGTCTTGCTGCTTGGGTTCATGGCGGGCTCCGGACCAGGTGAACGGGCGCGTCCGGGCACCCGTCCTGCAAAAGGCCTGGAGTATAAAGCAGCCTCAAAGCGCCCAGGCGACTTTCAAGCCTTCGTGGATGGCTTCTTCCACGGTGCGCGGTGCCAGGCAGTCGCCGATGCGTTGGAAGGGCACCAGGCCTTTGAGTTGCTGGCCGAGGTTGTCCACGGATTGGTGGCCTTGGCACAGGACGAGGCTGTCGACGTTTTCCAGCAGCATGGGTTCGCCGCTGGCGGTGTGTTGCAGGTACACGGTGCTGTCGTCGCAGCCGTAGAGGCGGGCGTAGGGAATGATCGGGACCGCCAGTTTGTGCAGTTCGCCGGCCAGTTGGTCGCGCACGTAGAGCGGCAGGTTTTCGCCGCAGTGGGTGCCGTTGACCGCCAGTTGCACCTGGTGCCCGGCGCGCACCAGGCGCTCGGCGATGCCGGGGCCGATCCAGTCGCAGCGCCAGTCGGCCACCACTACGCTGCGGCCCAGTTGCACTTCGTCCCGCAGTACTTGCCAGGCGTCCACCACTTGCAGGTCGCCGCCGCGTTCGAAGTTCGGCCAGTAGGGCTGGGCGCCGGTGGCGATGATTACGTGGTCGGGTTTTTCCCGCTCGATCAGGGCGCGGTCGACCCGGGTGTTGCGCACCACTTCCACCCCGGCCAGTTGCATTTCCCGTTGCAGGTTGGTGCTGGCGCCGCCGAATTCGCTGCGCCGGGGCAGCAGTTGCGCCAGTTGGATCTGGCCGCCCAGTTGCGCGCTGGCTTCGTAGAGGGTGACGCGGTGGCCGCGTTGCGCGGCGACGGCGGCGGCTTTCATCCCGGCCGGGCCGCCGCCCACCACCAGAATGCGTTTGCCGCGGGCGCTGGGCTTGGGCTGGCCGTAGAGCAGCTCGCGGCCGGTTTCCGGGTGCTGGATGCAGGAGATCGGCAGGCCCTTGTGGAAGTGGCCGATGCACGCCTGGTTGCAGGCGATGCAGGCGCGCACGTCTTCGGCTCGGCCGCTGTCGCTCTTGTTGGGCATCTGCGGGTCGCAGATCAGCGCGCGGGTCATGCCGCACACGTCGGCCTGGCCCTTGGCGATGATCGCCTCGGCTTCCTGGGGCTGGTTGATGCGCCCGGTGACGAACAGCGGGATCGACAGCCCGGCCTTGAAGGTGCCGGCTTCCCGGGCGAGATAAGCCGCTTCCACCGCCATGGGGGGGACTATGTGCACGGCGCCGCCGAGGGAGGCGGAGGTGCCGGCGACGATGTGCACGTAGTCCAGTTGCCCTTGCAGCAATTGCACGGCGGCCAGGGATTCGTCTTCGGTGAGGCCTTCGGGGTCGCGTTCATCGGCGGAAATCCGCAGGCCGATGATGAACTCGGCATCGGTGCTGGCGCGCATGGCGTCGAGGATTTCCCGGATAAAGCGCAGGCGCTGTTCCAGCTCGCCGTTGTAGCCGTCGGTGCGGCGGTTGACCCGCGGGTTGATGAACTGCGCCGGCAGGTAGCCGTGGCTGGCCACCAGTTCTACGCCGTCCAGCCCGGCCTGATGCAGGCGCCGGGCGGCGTCGGCGTAGCCCTGGATGATCTCGTCGATCATGTCCTGGTCCAGGGCCCGTGGCATGACCCGGAAGCGTTCGTTGGGCACCGCCGAAGGGGCGTAGGCCACGGCCAGCAGGCCGTCGGCGGACTCCATGATTTCCCGCCCCGGGTGGAAGATCTGCGACAGCACCACAGTGCCGTGGGCGTGGCAGGTTTCGGCCAGGCGCCGGTAGCCGTCGATGCAGGCGTCGTCGGTGGCCATCAGCACGTGGCTGGTGTAGCGCGCACTGTCGTGGACCCCGGCCACCTGCAGCACGATCAGGCCGACGCCGCCTTCGGCCCGGGCGCGGTGGTAGGCAATCAGCTGTTCGTTGACCAGGTTGTCGGTGGGCATCGAGGTATCGTGGCCGCTGGACATGATGCGGTTCTTCAGGCGTTTGCCACGGATCTGCAAGGGTGCGAACAGGTGCGGGAAGGCGCTGGTCATTGCGGTGGCTCCAGGCGGGCCAAGGGCAGGGGAGCACAGCCTTGGCGTTGTTATTGTTGGCCTATCAAAATTTACCGCCAGTAAAAAATCAACTTGTTTTTTTACTAATGCTTGCAGTAGCTTCGACCTGCGCCCGCTTTTGGCGCGAACCTCACAACAATAAAAAAGGGCCGTGCCGGCGCCTGCCGGTGTGGCACCGCGAAGAGGATTCACAGAATGAAAGCGCTCACCCGCAAGCACGGTTGTTCTTTCCTGGCCCTGAGCCTCGCCCTGGGTCTGACCCTGGGCCAGGGCACTGCCCAGGCAGCCCCCGACATGGTGGTCGTGGCGTACGGCGGAGCCGGACAAAAAGCCCAGGATGTGGCGTTGTTCCAACCCTTCAGCAAGGCCGATGGCAGCAAGCTGATCCAGAGCGAATACAACGGCGAAATGGCCCGGATCAAGGTCATGGTCGACACCGGCAACGTCGACTGGGACGTGGTGCAGATCGAAGGCCCGGACCTGATGCGCGGCTGCGACGAAGGCATGTACGAGCCCCTGGACTGGAAGGCCCTGGGCCGTGCCGAGCAGCTGATTCCCGATGCCGCCCAGCCCTGCGGTTCGGCGGTGCTGGTGTGGAGCGTGGCCATTGCCTACGACCGCAACAAGCTGGCCAAGGCCCCGACATCCTGGGCGGATTTCTGGGACGTCAAACAGTTCCCCGGCAAGCGCGGCCTGCGCAAACGCGCGGTGTACAACCTGGAATTCGCCCTGATGGCCGACGGGGTCAAGGTCGAGGACGTGTACAAGGTCCTGGCCACGCCCGAGGGGGTGGACCGGGCCTTTGCCAAGCTCAGCGAACTCAAGCCCTACATCCAGTGGTGGGAGGCCGGGGCCCAGCCGGGGCAGTGGCTGGCCGCCGGTGATGTGGTGATGACCTCGACCTACAGCGGCCGCATCGCCGTGGCCGCCCAGGCCGGCGCGCCGCTGGCGGTGGTGTGGCCCGGCAGCCTGTACGGCATGGACTACTGGGCGATCATCAAGGGCTCGAAACACGTGGATCAGGCCAAGCGCTTCATCGCCTTCGCCAACCGCCCCGAGGTCCAGGTCGACTACGTCAAGCAGATCCCCTATGGCCCCACCAACACCCTGGCCGCAGCCAAGCTCGACCCGGCGCTGGCGCAGTGGGTGCCGACCTCGGAACAGAACCTCAAGGGGGCACTGGCGATGGACGTCGGGTTCTGGGTTGATCATGGCGAGGAACTGGAAGAGCGCTTCAACGCCTGGGCCAGCAAGTAAGCGCAACGGGCTGGACGCCTGCGGGCGTCCGGTCCTATTGTTTGCGGGCTCTTTTTACCGGCCCCGTTTGCCCGCCCACCTGCCTGGAGGACTCCAACAATGAACAATATCGCTCCCAGCCCCCACGCCCTGACCGAGCGCAGCGCCACCGAACAGCGCCTGCGCGAAGAGCTGGCGGCCTGTTACCGGTTGATCGCGCACTTTCGCATGACCGACCTGATCTTTACCCATATCTCGGTGCGCCTGCCCGGGCCCGAGCATCACTTCCTGATCAACCCCTACGGCTTGATGTTCGATGAAATCACCGCCTCCAACCTGGTGAAGATCGACCTCAATGGCGAAGCCGTGGAGCCGTCGCCGTACCCGGTCAACCCGGCGGGGTTCGTGATTCACAGCGCGATTCATGGCGCCCGGGAAGACGCCCAGTGCGTGCTGCACACCCACACCAAGGCCGGTTGCGCGGTGGCGGCGCTCAAATGTGGCTTGCTGCCGGTGAACCAGATTTCCATGGAGTTCTATGGCCGCGTGGCCTACCACGACTACGAAGGCGTGGCCCTGGACCTGAGCGAGCAGCAACGGCTGGTGGCCGACCTGGGCGACAAGAGCGTGCTGATGCTGCGCAACCATGGCCTGCTCACCGTGGGCGAAACCGTGAGCCAGGCGTTTTTGCGCATGTACTACCTGGAGAAGGCCTGCGAGATCCAGCTGGCGGCCCAGGCGGCGGGGGAGATCGTGCTACCGCCGGACGCGGTCTGCGCCCACACCGAACGCCAGTTCAACGACCCGGGCCGGCCGCTGCAGGAAGGCGAGCTCAACGACCCGGACGCCATGCAACTGGCGTGGGCAGCGTTGTTGCGCCTGCTGGAGCGCATCGCCCCCGACTACCGCGCCTGACCACACGTGGGTTTGTATCAACCTGTAGCCGCTGCCGAGCCATGGCGAGGCTGCGAAAAGGCCCGCAGGGCCTTGCCTGGCGATCTGCAGCCGAACCTGTGTCGCCTTGAAGATCGTTGCGTCCCTGCGACGGAATGCCGCCCAGCCCGTTCGCAGCCTGCGGCAGCGGCTACAGGACTCGGTGCGGCTAGGGCGGCCACACAAACGCTGGATAGCCACGGAAGGCCTGTTGTACAGTCGTTCAGTTTCAACTTCCCGCCACCGTCCAAGGAACCCGCCCCATGAGCCAGGAAGCGCGCTTTTCCCGCCTGGAACCCGACCTGCGCAAGGCCGAGCTGATCGAGGCGACGCTGACCTGCCTCAAGCTCCACGGTTTCCAGGGCGCGTCGATCCGCAAGATCTCCGCCGAGGCCGGGGTTTCGGTGGGGCTGATCAGCCATCACTACTCCGGCAAGGACGAGCTGGTGGCCGAGGCCTATCGCGCCATCACCGGGCGGGTCATGAGCCTGCTGCGCGAGGCCATGGAGCAGGCCGAGCCCGATCCCCGGCAGCGGCTGTCGGCGTTCTTTCGCGCCTCGTTCTGCGCCGAACTGCTGGACCCGCGGCTGCTGGATGCCTGGCTGGCCTTCTGGGGCGCGGTGAAGACCGCCGAGGCGATCAACCTGGCCCACGAACATTCCTATGGTGAATACCGCAACGAGCTGGCCGGCCTGCTGGGCCAGTTGGCCGGCATTCAGGGCTGGAAAGGCTTCGACGCCGATCTGGCGGCCATCAGCCTCAGCGCCTTGCTCGACGGCCTGTGGCTGGAATCCGGGCTCAACCCGGGGACCTTCAGCCCACAGCAGGGCGTGCAGATCTGCGAGGCCTGGGTCGAGGGGCTGCTGGCCAGCGGCGGGCGCGGTTTCGCTGTGCCGACATAGGGCTGTTGATCGGTTGTTCAGTAATGGCTAGGCTGCTGCGCTGTAGGTGGTTTCTCTAATAAAAATAATCAGGAACACAGGCGATGACTCCTCGGGTATTGATCGTCGACGACGATCCGCTGATTCGCGAGCTGCTTCAGGCTTATCTCTCTCAGGAAGGCTACGACGTGCACTGCGCCGCCACCGCGGAGCAGGCGGAGAGCTTTCTCGGCCAGCACACGGTGGACCTGTTGATGCTGGACATCCGCCTGCCGGGCAAGGACGGCCTGACCCTGACCCGGGAACTGCGTGTGCGTTCGGAAGTGGGGATCATCCTGATCACCGGGCGCAACGACGACATCGACCGCATCGTCGGCCTGGAATGCGGCGCCGACGACTACGTGATCAAACCCCTCAACCCCCGCGAGCTGGTGTCCCGGGCCAAGAACCTGATCCGTCGGGTGCGCCAGGCCAGCCCGCCCCAGGCCCCGGTCAACAGCCCGAGCCCGGTCAAGCAGTTCGCCGACTGGGCCCTGGACACCGACCGCCGCCGGCTGATCGACCCGCGGGGCGCTGAAACCCTGCTGACCCACGGCGAATACCAACTGCTCAGCGTGTTCCTGCGCAACAGCGGCCACACCCTGAGCCGCGACCAGTTGATGGACCAGATCCGTAACCGTGAATGGGTACCCAGCGACCGTTCCATCGACGTGCTGGTGGGCCGCTTGCGGCGCAAGCTGCACGACGATCCGGCCGAGCCGGAGCTGATCATCACCATCCACGGTGCCGGTTACCTGTTCACCGCCAGCGTGGCGGCCTGAATTGCTGCGTCGCGCGCTGGTGCTGTGCCTGGGCCTGTGCCTGATCCCGCTGGCCGGCGCGACCTGGGCCGAGCCCGCGCCGCAGCCCCAGCCCGTGCTGCGTTATTGCGACTACCCGGTGTACCCGCCGATTTCCTGGAGCGACGGCCAGCAAGTGCGCGGGCTGGCGCCGACCCTGGTGCGTCAGGTGCTGGGGGACCTGGGTTATCAGGTGCAGGTGGTGGTGCTGGGCAACTGGAAGCGCTGCCTGCTGGACGCCGCCGCGGGCCGGGTGGATGTGGTGCTGGCCTACAGCACCGGCCAGCGCCAGCAGGACCTGCTGTTTTCCCGGGTACCGGTGCTGCGTGAGGAGGTGGCGCTGTTCGTCAACCGCCGCAACCTGCCGAGTTTTACCCACTTGCAGGACCTGACCGCCTACCGCGGCGGCCTGCTGTTCGGCGAGAGCTACGGCCAGGATTTCGATCGCGAAGTGGTGCAGCACGGCAACATCGAATGGGTCTCCAGCAGCCAGCAGAACTTCGGCAAGCTGATCCGCCGGCGCATCGATTTCATCCCCCATGAACGCCGCACCGGGCAGCTGTTTATCGAGCAGCTACCGGGGGCCGAGGACATAGTCGCATTGCCCCAGGCGGTGAGCGTCGACTACCTGCGCCTGGCGGTGTCGCGCCACTCGCCCCTGGCGCCGCGCATGGCCGAGATCGACGCGCAGTTGCAGCACCAGGTGGACAGCGGCGCGGTGCAGCGCTGGCTGGCGCAAAGCCAGGACGACTACCGCGCCATGCTCAAGGCGCAACGGGAGACAGCGCCATGATCCCCCTGCGTTCCGGCGGCCTGTTGCGCCGCCTGCTGCTGTTTATTTTGCTGTTCAGCCTGTGCTTCACCGTGCTCGCCAGCAGCGTGCAGCTGTACTTCGAATACCGCCGGGAAATGCGCGACATCGACAGCCGCATGGAGCTGATCCGCGCCGGTTACCTGGGCAGCCTGGAACGCAACCTGTGGGACCTCAACCAGGAGCAGCTGACCGTGCAGTTGCAGGGGCTGGTGGACTTTTCCGATGTGGCCCGGGTGCACCTGATCAGCAACGACTTCGACTTGCAGCAGGGCAGCGCCGAGCTGATCGGGCCGTTGCGGGTGGAGCGTTTTCCCCTGAGCTACCAGCCGCCGTCCGGGCCGCTGCGCCAGCTCGGCGAGTTGCAGGTCAGCACCGACCTGGGGGCAGTGTATCGGCGCCTGTACGCCACCGGGCTGGCCAGCCTGTTGTGGATGAGCGTGTTTCTCTGCGGGCTGGCGGTGGCCTTGTCCGGGCTGTTCTACCGTCTGGTGACCCGGCACCTGCAAGTGATGGCCGATTTCGCCCGGCGCGTGGCGGCCGGCGAGCTGCACGAGCCCCTGCATCTGGATAAGCGCCAGCGCCCGGACGGCGACGAGATCGACACCGTGGCCCGGGCCCTGGACGACATGCGTCGGGCTGTGCTCGATGATGTGCAGCGCCGCGAAGCCGACCGATTGGCCTTGCAGGACAAGCGCGACGAATTGCAGAAAATGGTCCAGCGCCGCACCGCCAGCCTGATGCACGCCAAGGACGAGGCCGAAGCCGCCAACCTCGCCAAGTCGCGCTTTCTGGCGACCATGAGCCATGAACTGCGCACCCCGTTGAACGGCATCCTCGGCATGGCCGAACTGCTGCGTCAGGCGCCCCTGGACCAGCAGGATCGTCAGCGTTTGCAGGCCTTGCATCAAGCCGGGGAGGGCTTGCTGAGCATCCTCAACGAAGTGCTGTCCTTTGCCCGGTTGGAGGAGGGCGAAAGCCGCCCGGAAGTGCGGGACTTCTCCCTGCGTCAGTTGCTGGAAGAAGTCACCACCCTGTTGCAGCCCCGGGCCGAGGCCAACCACACCCGCCTGGAATTGCACATCGACGAACAACTGGCGCCGCGTCAGCAGGGCGCCGAGCAGTACCTGCGCCAGGTGCTGAGCAACCTGCTGGCCAATGCCATTCGTTTTACCGAAGACGGCTGGGTGCGGGTCGAAGTGCAAGTGCTGCACAGCACCGCCGGTGGCCAGCGCCTGCGCTGCTGCGTGCGCGACAACGGCATCGGCATTGCTGCGTCGATGCGCGAGAAGATCTTCGAGCGTTTCGTCCAGGCCAGTGACGAGGTGACCCGGCGCTATGGCGGCACCGGCCTGGGATTGGCCATCTGCAAGCACCTGCTGCAGCAACTGGACGGACACATTGGCGTCGACAGCGAGCTGGGGCAGGGCAGTTGTTTCTGGTTCGAGCTGGTGCTGGGGGTGGGTCAAGAGCCTTTGCCGTCGCCACAGCTTCAGGTGCCGGCGCAGGGTTTGAAGATCCTGGTGGTCGAAGACGTGGCCCTCAACCGCGAAGTGGCCAGCGGCCTGCTGCAGCGTGACGGCCATCAGGTGTGGCTGGCTGAAGACGGCGAGTCGGCTCTGGCCTTGTGTCAGCAGCAAGCCTTCGACCTGTTGCTGCTGGATGTGCACTTGCCGGGCATCAGCGGAGTCGAACTGTGCCGGGACATCCGCCGCCGTCCCGGGCCCAATCGGCAGGTGCGGATCTTCGCCCTGACCGCCAGCGTCCAGCCGTCTGTGGTGCGCAGTTATCTGCAGGCCGGGATGCAAGGCATTCTCGGCAAGCCGTTGCAGTTGGCCAGCCTGCGTCAGGCGCTGGCCGGGCAGTTGCAGTCACCGCCGTTGCAGGCCCCGCAAGGCTTGCTCGACCAGGGCTTGCTGGACACTCATCGCAGTCTGTTGGGCGAGCAGAAGTTGCAGGACCTGCTCCAGATCCTGGCCGATGCCCTGGATCAGCAACAACCACTGTTGGCCGACGCCCTGGCCGCCGAAGACTGCACCGAGGTCCTGCACCTGGCCCATCGGCTGGCGGGCAGTGCCGACTCCCTGGGGTTTTGCGCGCTGGCCCGGGTGCTGCGGGAGTTGGAGGAGGCGGCGCAGCAGGCGGATCGCCCGGCTCTGGCGTCCCTGGCGGCGAGGCTGCAGCGGCCCTGGCAAGAGTCTCGGGCCTTGCTGCAGCGCTTGCTGGCGGCCTGACGTACAAAATCCTTACGACTTTTTACATCTTCGATCTTTTGCTTCAACCCGAACTTACATGGCTTTCCAATAATCGCTTGAGCCGCGCCCGCCGCGGCCTTCGAAGCTTATTGGAGATAATAATAATGAACTGCCTGCAAGCTGCTTCCGCCTTCCGCCACACCCCTTCGCCCCGCGCCCTGCGCCTCACCGACTGCTGAGGTGCGCCATGACAACCACCACTGAACGTAAAGGCATCCACCTGACCCGCTCCTTGAAGAGCCGGCACATTTTCATGCTGTCCCTGGGCGGCGTGATCGGCACCGGGCTGTTCATGGGCTCCGGGGTCACCATCAACCAGGGCGGCCCCTGGGGGGCGATCCTCTCTTACCTGGTGGCCGGCTTCTTGATGTACCTGGTGATGGTCTGCCTCGGCGAACTGTCGGTGCAGATGCCGGTGTCCGGCTCGTTCCAGGCCCACGCCACCCAATACATTGGCCCGGCCACCGGCTTCATGATCGGCTGGGTCTACTGGATGAGCTGGGCCACCACCGTGGGCCTGGAGTTCACCGCCGCCGGCATGCTGATGCAGCGCTGGTTCCCCGGGGTGCCGATCTGGTACTGGTCGGCGCTGTTCGTGGCCTTGCTGTTCGGCATCAACGCCCTGGCCACCCGCGCCTTTGGCGAGGCCGAATACTGGTTCGCCGGGATCAAGGTGCTGGCGATCCTGAGCTTTATCGTGGTGGGCGCGCTGGTGATCTTCGGCGTCATCGACCTGCCCAGCGGCGCCCCGGCGCCGATGTTCGACAACCTCAAGGGCGACTCCTTGTTCCCCAACGGCCTGCCGGCGGTGTTCGCGGTGATGATGACTGTGGTCTACGCCTTCCAGGGCTGCGAGATCATGGGCGTGGCCGCCGGTGAAACCGACCAGCCGGAAAAAAGCATTCCGCGTGCCGTGCGCAACGTGGTGTTTCGGGTACTGATCTTCTATGTCCTGGCGGTGATGGTGCTGGCGGCGATCATTCCCTGGCAGCAAGCCGGACTGGTGGAGAGCCCCTTCGTTCAGGTGTTCGACATGGTGGGCATTCCCTACGCCGCCGACCTGATGAACTTCGTGATCCTCACGGCGATTCTTTCGGTGGGCAACTCCGGTTTGTATGCCTCCACGCGCATCCTCTGGGCCATGTCCAAATCCGGCATGGCGCCCAAGGCCCTGTCGCCCCTGAGCAAACAGGGCGTGCCCCTGCGCGCTTTGGCCATCACCCTGTGCTTTGCCCTGATCTCGCTGATGACCAGCTTCATCGCCGCCGACACCCTGTTCATGGTGCTGATGGCGGTGAGCGGCATGGCCGGCACCGTGACCTGGATCGTCATCGCCCTGGCCCAGTACCGCTTCCGTCGCCAGTTCCTGCGCGAAGGCGGGCAACTGGAGCAGCTCAAGTACCGCGCGCCCTGGTTCCCTCTGGTGCCGCTGCTGTGCATCGTCCTGTGCAGTTCGCTGTTCGTGTTCCTGGCCCTGGATGAAACCCAGCGTCCGTCGCTGTACTGGGGCTCGGGCTTTATCGCCCTGTGCTACGGCGCCTACTACCTGATGCAGCGCAAACGCCAACTGCAACCTGCAGCCGCCGTGTAGGAGCCGGCTTGCCGGCGAAGCGGCCCTTGAAGCCTTGTATCGCCTGGGCGGACGCCTTCGCTGGCAAGCCAGCTCCTACAGCAAGCAG
This sequence comes from Pseudomonas sp. BIGb0176, assembly GCF_024810175.1. Taxonomy (NCBI): domain Bacteria; kingdom Pseudomonadati; phylum Pseudomonadota; class Gammaproteobacteria; order Pseudomonadales; family Pseudomonadaceae; genus Pseudomonas; species Pseudomonas sp. BIGb0176. The sequence goes on along the minus strand of NZ_JANUEC010000001.1, from coordinate 1,757,156 downwards.
GCACATCCCACAGCCCCACCCCGTAGGAGCCGGCTTGCCGGCGAAGGGGCCCGCAAGCATTGCATCGCCTGGTCGGACGCCTTCGCTGGCAAGCCAGCTCCTACAGCAAGCAGGCACATCCTACAGACCCACCCCGTAGGAGCCGGCTTGGCGGCGAAGGGGCCCGCAAGCCTTGCATCGCCAGGGCCTGCGCCCACGGGGGCCCAACCACCTCAACTTCCTGCGGTCCTTTGCGCAGCCTCGCAGGCTCGGCAGCGGCTACAGAGCCCACGCGGGAGGTTGTAGGCGGTTGTTCGAAGTTGTAACAGAGGCGCCCGAAGCAACGATTGAATCTGATTAATGTTTATTTAAAACAATGAGTTATGTGTGTTTTCCGGAATGAGGACAGGCCTCGATCAACCAATTGCCGCCTTGTTGAACACTCGTTTAGTATGGCCCTCACGTCACCTCCCTCACGCCAACCACAATAATTCGAGGACGCACATGACCCCTTCATCGTCGCTGCTCAGCCGGGTCGAAGCCGGCGTAGCCTGGATCACCCTCAATCGCCCGGAGCAACGCAACGCCCTGGACATCCCCACCCTCAAGCAACTGCATGCCTTGCTGGAGCACTGCAACAGCGACCCGGCGGTACGGGTGCTGGTGCTGACCGGCAGCGGCCGCAGTTTCTGCGCCGGGGCCGATCTGGCGGAATGGGCCGAAGCCGAGGCCCGCGGCGCCCTGGAAAGCTACGGCTGGACCGAAACCGCCCACGCCTTGATGACCTGCCTGCACAGCCTGGACAAACCCACCATCGCCGCCATCAACGGCACCGCCGTGGGCGCGGGCATGGACCTGACTCTGTGCTGCGACCTGCGGGTGGCGGCGCAGTCGGCGCGCTTCAAGGCCGGCTACACCAGCATGGCCTACTCGCCGGACGCCGGGGCCAGCTGGCACCTGCCGCGCTTGATCGGCAGCGAACAGGCCAAGCGCCTGCTGTTCCTCGATGAGTTGTGGAGCGCCGAACGCGCCCTGGCCGCCGGTTTGGTCGGCGAGGTGTGCGCCGACGAACAACTGATCGGCAGCGTCAGCGAGCTGGCGGCGCGCCTGGCCACGGGCCCGACCTTCGCCTTTGCCCAGACCAAGAAGCTGATCCGCCAGGGCGCCGATCGCAGCCTGGCGCAGCAACTGGCCGCCGAACTGGCCGCCGGCCTGCTCTGCGGGCGCAGCGCCGACGGCGCCGAAGCCCTGCGTGCCGTCAGCGAAAAACGCCCGCCACGTTTCCAAGGGTTGTAGGGGCGGTCGGGCGGCGTTCCGCTTGCCGGCGAAAGGGCCCCTGGGCCATGTGCCCATTTTGTAGGAGCCGGCTTGCCGGCGAAGGCGCCCGCAAGAACAGCGCCTGATTCAAGGGCCCGTTCGCCAGCAAGCTGGCTCCTGCGGGAAGGTGTTTTTCGCCAGATCGTCCTGCCAGATCACTCGTTTTTTTTTGCACCGTCAATCACTCACAGGTAGCGCCATGAATTTCCAACTCAGCCAAGAACAAGAAATGTTGGTGGACGCGGTTCGCAGTTTTGTCAGCAAGGAGTTGCTGCCCCACGAAGAGGCGGTGGACCGCGCCGATGAGGTCAGCGCCGACCTCGCCGGGGAGATCCGCAGCAAGGCCATCGCCGCTGGCTTCTATGCCTTCAACATGCCGGAAGAAGTGGGTGGCGGCGGCCTGGACTACCTGTCCCAGGCGCTGATCGAGCGTGAGCTGGCCAAGTGTTCCTGGGCCCTGCATGTGTTCGTTGCCCGGCCTTCGAAAATCCTCATGGCCTGTACCGGCTCGCAGATCGGCGACTACCTGCTGCCCTGTGTGCAAGGGCGCAAGGTCGACTGCTTCGCCCTGACCGAACCCGGCGCCGGTTCCGATGCCAATGCGATCAAGACCCGCGCCGTGCGCGACGGCGGCGACTTTGTGCTTAACGGCAGCAAGCACTTCATCAGCCACGCCGGGCATGCGGATTTCGCCATTGTCTTTGCGGTCACCGGCACCTATGAGCACAACGGCCGCCAGCGCAACGCGGTGACTTCGTTCCTGGTGGATCGCGACACCCCGGGCCTGACCATCCGCCGTGGCCCCAAGTGCGTGAGCAACCGTGGCTACCACACCTTCGAGATGTTCTTCGACGACTGCCGGGTACCGGCCAGCAAGGTGCTGGGAGAGGTGGGCAAGGGTTGGGAAGTGGCCAACGCCTGGCTCACCGCCGGGCGAGTGATGGTCGCCGCCAACTGCGTCGGGCAGGCCCAGCGCGCCCTGGATGCCTCCTTGCAATGGGCGGCGGATCGCAAGCAGTTCGGCCAGGCCATCGGCAGTTACCAGGGGGTGTCGTTCAAGCTGGCGGACATGGCCACGCAGATCCGCGCCGCCGAGCTGCTGACCCTGCACACCGCGTGGAAGATGGACCAGGGCAGCATGACCGACGGCGAGGCCGGGATGGCCAAGCTGTTTGCCAGTGAAGTGCTGGGCCGGGTCGCCGACGAGGCGGTGCAGATCTACGGCGGCATGGGCCTGATGGACGAAGGCCCGGTGGAACGCATCTGGCGCAATGCGCGGATCGAGCGCATCTGGGAAGGCACGTCGGAGATCCAGCGCCACATCATTTCCCGTGAACTGCTGCGGCCGCTGATGCGCTGAGCGCCCTGGAGAATTGCCGTCATGTCCCAGACTTTGCGTGACAATCTCAAGCGCCTGCTGGCGCCCCGGCATCTGGCCTTTGTCGGCGGGCGCAGCATGGCCCGGGCCCTCAAGCGCTGCGCCGAAGGCGGTTTTGCCGGGCCCATGTGGCTGGTCAACCCGCAGCATGCCGAGCTCGATGGCGTGCCGTGCGTGGCCAGCATCGAACAGCTGCCCTGCGGCCCGGATGCGGTGTTCGTCGCCACCAACCGCGAGCTGACCCTGACCTGCGTCGCGGCGCTGGCGGCCAAGGGCGCCGGCGGGGCGATCTGCTACGCCTCGGGCTTTGCCGAAACCGGCGCCCAGGGCCAGGCCCTGCAACAGCAACTGCTCCAGGCCGCGGGCGACATGGCGCTGCTGGGCCCCAACTGCTATGGCCTGCTGGACTACCTGCACAGCGCCGCGCTGTGGCCGGTGGCCCATGGCGGTCAACCCGTGGAACGCGGGGTGGCAGTGCTGACCCAGAGCGGCAACTTTGCCTACAACCTGTCCATGAGCGACCGCTCGCTGCCGGTGGCCTACATGGCGTCGGTGGGCAATCAGGCGCAGCTGGGCATTGCCGAACTGATGGACGTGCTGCTGGACGAGCCGCGGGTGACCGCCATCGGTCTGCACCTGGAAGGCCTGAAGAACGTGCCGGGTTTTGCCCGGGCGGCGCATAAAGCCCTGGAGAAGGGCATACCCATCATTGCCCTGAAGACCGGGGTGTCGCAGATCGGCGCCGAGCTGGCCTTGAGTCACACCAGTTCGCTGTCGGGATCGGACGCGCTGTACGACGCGCTGTTCCAGCGCCTGGGGGTGATCCGGGTCAGCGGCCCGGTGAGTTTTGTCGAAACCTTGAAGGCCGCCTCCTGCGGGCAGTTGCCGGCTGGCCCGCAGCTGATGGCCCTGGCCTGTTCCGGGGGCGATGCCGGGCTGATCGCCGACTACGCCGAGCGCAACGGCCTGCAGTTGCCCAAGCTGGATGCCGGGCAATGCGCCGAGCTGGCCCAGGTGCTGCCGGGCTACGCCAACCTGGTGAACCCGCTGGATTTCACCACCGCCATCTGGGGCGACGCCCAGGCCCTGCAAGTCATGCTCGACACGGCCCTGCGTACCGAGGCCGACAGCGCCATGCTGGTGCTGGATTACCCGGCCGAGTTTACCGGCGAGCGCAAGGAATGCGACCTGCTGCTGGAGCTGTTCTGCGCCGCGTTGCAGCGCCACGGCAAGCGCGGTTTTGTCACTTCGGCCTTTCCCGAGCTGCTGCCGGCCAGTGCCCGCGAGCGTTTGCACGGCCATGGCATTCCCGCCTTGCAAGGCGTGGAGGACGGCCTGGCGGCCTGGGGCCGGATCGTCGCCTATCAACAGCGCCGTCCGGCACTGCTGGCCCTGGGGGAGTCGGCCCTGGTGCCGCTGTGCCCGCAGGCCCTCCACGGCGCCAGCGTGCTGCTGGACGAGTGGCAGTCCAAACAGGCCTTGCGCGGCTTCGGCCTGAGTATCCCGGACGGTGTGCTGAGCACCCCCGAGCAGGCCCTGAGCGCGGCGGCTGCTGTCGGTTATCCGCTGGTGCTCAAGGCGGTCAGCGCGCAGTTGCCGCACAAGACCGAGGCCGGGGCGGTGGCCCTGAATCTTAAGGACCCTGAAGCCCTGAGCGCGGCCCTGCGCCTGATGCGCACGCGGATCGCCGAGCATGCGCCCAGCGTGGCTTTTGAGCGGGTGTTGCTGGAGCCCATGGCCGCGCCGCCCCTGGCGGAGCTGATTGTCGGCATCAAGCGTGAGAACGACTTCGCTCTGGCCTTGGTGATCGGTGCTGGCGGGGTGCTGGTGGAACTGCTCAAGGACAGTCGCAGCCTGCTGCTGCCCACCACCGAAGGGGCGATCCGCCAGGCCCTGCTCAGCCTGCGCAGCGCCGCCTTGCTGCAAGGCTTTCGCGGGCGCCCGACGGCTGATCTTGAAGCCCTGGTGGCGGCCATTGGCGCGGTGGCGGACTACGCTTGCGAACACGCCGGGCAACTGCTGGAACTGGATGTGAACCCATTGTTGGTCGGTGCCCAGGGCACCGTCGCGGTCGATGCGTTGATTCGCCTTGGCCAGGCTTGAGGAGAGAGACATGCACGATCAGACCTTGACCGGTGGCCAGGCCCTGGTGCGGCTGCTGGCCGGCTACGGCGTCGACACGGTGTTCGGCATTCCCGGGGTACACACCCTGGAGTTGTATCGCGGGCTGCCCGGCAGCGGCATCCGCCATGTGCTGACCCGCCACGAGCAGGGCGCGGGCTTCATGGCCGACGGTTACGCCCGGGTCAGCGGCAAGCCCGGGGTGTGTTTCGTCATCAGCGGCCCGGGGGTGACCAACGTCGCCACGCCGATTGGCCAGGCCTATGCCGACTCGATCCCGCTGCTGGTGATTTCCAGCGTCAACCACAGCGCCAGCCTGGGCAAGGGCTGCGGCTCGCTGCACGAAACCCAGGACCAGCGGGCGATTACCGCGCCTATCACCGCCTTTTCGGCGCTGGCCCTGAGCCCGGAAGATTTGCCGGAGCTGATCGCCCGGGCCTTTGCCGTGTTCGACAGCGAGCGCCCGCGCCCGGTGCACATCAGCGTGCCCCTGGATGTGCTGGCAGCCAAGGTGGCCCGGGACTGGACCGGTGAAGTGCGGCGACGCCCCGCTCGCGGCCCGGCTGCGGCGGCAGATATCCAGCAAGCGGCGGACAAACTGCGCAAGGCCAAGCGGCCGATGATCATTGCCGGTGGCGGCGCGCTGCACGCCGCCGAGCAACTGCGGGTCCTGAGCACCCGGTTGGGCGCGGTGTGTTTCAGCAGCGTTGCCGGCAAGGGCCTACTGCCGGAGGAGGCGCCACTGAACGCCGGGGCGACCTTGTGTGTCGAGCCTGGCTGGCAGTTGATCAGTCAGGCCGACGTGGTGCTGGCGGTAGGCACCGAGATGGCCGACACCGACTATTGGCGCGAGCGCCTGCCGCTGAACGGCGAGCTGCTGCGCCTGGATATCGACCCGCGCAAGTTCAATGACTTCTACCCGTGCTCGGTGGCCTTGCACGGCGATGCCCGGGCCACCCTGGACGCCTTGCTCCAGGCCTTGCCACCCACACCGGCCGAAGCGGGGGCGGCGATTCACGCGGTGGCCGATCTGCGCCAGGCGCTGCAGAACGGGCAGGGGCCCTTGCAGCAGATTCACCGCTCTATCCTGCAGCGCATTGCCGCGGAGTTGCCGGAGCACGGCTTTATCGCCAGCGACATGACCCAGCTGGCCTACAGCGGCAACTACCTGTACCCGACCCGGGCGACCCGCAGCTGGCTGCATCCCACCGGCTACGGCACCCTGGGCTACGGCTTGCCGGCGGGCATCGGCGCCAAGCTCGGCGCCCCCGAACGTCCCGGGCTGGTGCTGGTGGGCGACGGCGGTTTTCTCTACACGGTGCAGGAACTGGCCACGGCGGTGGAGGAGCTGGACGGCCCGCTGGTGGTCTTGCTGTGGAACAACGACGCCCTGGGGCAGATCCGCGATGACATGCTGGACCTGAACATCGAGCCCATTGGCGTGCTGCCGCGCAATCCGGATTTTGCCGCCCTGGCCCGGGCCTTTGGTTGCAGCGTCAGCCAGCCCGCCAGCCTCGATGAGTTGCAACAGGAACTGCGCGAGGGCTTTGCCCGCAATGGCGTGACCCTGATCGAACTCAAGCACGCCTGCGCGCGCTGACCATCCCTTTTTCCTGGAGCTTGTGCATGCGCTTTTCTCGACTGACCCAACGTATTGCCGGAGACGGCGCCGCCGCCTGGGACATTCATTACCGGGCCCTGGCCAAGCGCGAACGTGGCGAGGAAGTCTGGTTGCTGTCGGTGGGCGACCCGGATTTCGACACCCCGCAACCCATCGTCCAGGCGGCCATCGACAGCCTGCAGGCCGGCCACACCCATTACGCCGATGTGCGCGGCAAGCGCGCCTTGCGCGAGGCCATCGCCCGCCGCCATCAGCAGCGCAGCGGGCAAGTGGTGGATGCCGAGCAGGTGGTGGTGCTGGCCGGTGCCCAGTGCGCCCTGTACAGCGTGGCCCAGTGCCTGCTGGACCCGGGGGACGAAGTGATAGTGGCCGAGCCGATGTACGTCACCTATGAAGCAGTGTTCGGCGCCTGCAATGCCCGGGTGGTGCCGCTGCCGGTGCGGGCCGAGGACGGCTTTCGGGTGCAGCCCGAGGCGGTGGCCGCGCGCATCACCGGCAAGACCCGGGCCCTGGTGCTCAACAGCCCGCACAACCCCACTGGCGCGAGCATTCCCCGAGCCACCTGGGAGGCCCTGGCGGCGCTGTGCATCGAACATGACCTGTGGCTGATCTGCGACGAGGTCTACAGCGAACTGCTGTACGAGGGCGAGCATGTCAGCCCGGCCAGCCTGCCGGGCATGGCCGAGCGCACCGCGACCCTCAACAGCCTGTCCAAGTCCCATGCCATGACCGGCTGGCGCCTGGGCTGGGTGGTGGCACCGACGGCCCTGGCCGCGCACCTGGAAAATCTCGCCCTGTGCATGCTCTACGGCTCACCGGAGTTCATTCAGGACGCCGCCGTGGTGGCCCTGGAACAGCCCTTGCCGCAACTGCAAGAGATGGCCCAGGCCTATCGCCAGCGCCGGGACCTGGTGTGCGACTGCCTGGCCGATTGCCCCGGTGCCCGGCCGTTGAAACCCGATGGCGGCATGTTCGTCATGGTCGATATCCGCGCCACCGGGCTCAGCGCCCAGGCCTTCAGCGAGCGCCTGCTGGATGAGCAGGGCGTCTCGGTGCTGGCTGGCGAAGCCTTCGGCCCCAGCGCCGCCGGGCATATTCGCCTGGGGCTGGTGCTGCAAGCGGATGACCTGCGCGAAGCCTGCCGGCGCATCGCCTTGTGCGCCCGGCAGTGCCTGGCCGAACGCGATGCCCCTGTTACTGTGCAACCTGTCTGAGGAAGCTTCATGAATGTGTTGATCGTCCACGCCCACCCCGAACCGCAATCCTTCACCGCCGCCTTGCGTGACCAGGCCCGCAGCACCCTGGACGCCCAGGGGCACCAGGTGCAGGTCAGCGACCTGTACGCGATGAACTGGAACCCGGTGGCCAGCGCCGCGGATTTTGCCTCCCGGGACAACCCGGATTACCTGGTGTATGCCCTGGAACAGCGCCTGGGGGTGAAGAACCAGAGCATTGCCGCGGATATCCAGGCCGAGCTGGACAAGCTGCTGTGGGCCGACCTGTTGATCCTCAACTTCCCGGTGTTCTGGTTCTCGGTGCCGGCCATGCTCAAGGGCTGGATCGACCGGGTGCTGGTGTCGGGGGTGTGTTATGGCGGCAAGCGTTTCTATGACCAGGGCGGGCTGGCGGGCAAGAAAGCCCTGGTGACCCTGACCCTGGGCGGGCGCGAGCACATGTTCGGCGAAGGCGCGATTCACGGCCCGCTGCAGGACATGCTGCGCCCGCTGCTGCGCGGCACTTTGGCCTATGTCGGCTATGACGTGCTGGAACCCTTCGTGGCCTGGCACGTGCCCTACATCAGCCAGGAGGCTCGCGAAGCCTTCCTGCACAGCTACCGCCAGCGCCTGCAGCACCTGGCGGACGACCAGCCCCTGGTCTTCCCGCGCCTGGACCAGTTCGACGAAGCCCTGTACCCCTTGCCGGCCTGAAATCCCCACCGCCGATACGCCTTCCTCCGTAGGAGCCGGCTTGCCGGCGAACAGGCCCTTGAGCCTTGTGCTGCTCTTGCGGCCGCCTTCGCTGGCAAGCCAGCTCCTACATGGGCATTCCCGGCGATAGGGCGTTCTTCGGGGGCGCTGCGCAGGCTGGCCGTTAGGGGCGCGGGCTGGTCCACGCCGCGGGGTTGACCAGGTTCGGTGGGCGCTGGCCGGCCAGGGCCGCCAGGAGGTTGTCCACTGCGCAGCGGGCCATGGCTTCGCGGGTTTCGTGGGTGGCCGAGCCGATGTGCGGGGTGGCCACGACGTTGGGCAGTTGCAGCAGCGGGGAGTCGTGGTCCAGCGGCTCGCGTTCGAAGACGTCCAGCCCGGCGCCGCGAATCCGCCGTTGTTGCAGGGCTTCTATCAGCGCCGCTTCATCCACCACCTTGCCCCGGGAAATATTGATGAAGATGCTTTCGGGGCGCATCAGGGCGAACTCCCGGGCGCCGATCAGGCCCTGGGTGCGTTCGGTCAGGGGCAGGGTCAGGCAGATGAAGTCGGCTTCCTCAAGCAGTTGCTCCAGGCTCCGGTACTGGGCATTGAAGCGTTGCTCCACCGCGGGCTTGGGCCGGGTGCTGTGGTAGATCAGCGGCATGCCGAAGCCGAAATGCCCGCGCTGGGCCAGGGCTTCGCCGATGCGCCCCATGCCGATGATGCCCAGGGTCTTGCCGTGGACATCCGTGCCAAAGTGCGCCGGCCCGATGTTGCGCTGCCATTGCCCGGCGCGCACCAGGTTGGCCAGTTCCACCACCCGCCGGGCGGTCGCCAGGATCAGCGCGAAGCCGGTGTCGGCGGTGGTCTCGGTGAGCACGTCGGGGGTGTTGCTGAGCAGGATGCGGCGCTGGGTCAGGTAGTCGATGTCATAGTTGTCGACCCCCACCGAAACGCTGGCCACCGCCCGCAACCGGGGCGCCAGGTCCAGCAGTTCGGCGTCCAGGCGCAGGCTGGCACCCAGCAGCCCGTCGGCGCTCGGCAGCGCCTGGCGCAGGGCATTCAGCCCCGCCGCGTCGAGGGTTTCGATCAGGGTCACCTGCGCCTGCTCCTGCAGGCGCGCCATCAGCGTTGGGGAGAGTTTCTTGTACAGCACCAGGTGTTTTTTCATGGGGTTCTCTAGACCGTTTCAAGGGTGGGCCAGGCGCCGGCGCAGGGGCAGGGCCTTGGCCTGCGGCTGGTCGGCACCGGGTTTGAGCAACAGGGTCAGCAGTACCGAGAGCAGCAGCGCGCCGCTCATCAGCAGGTAGGAGGCGCCGGGGGAGCCGGTGGCGCTGTTCAGGTAGCCCACCAGGTAGGAGCCGCCGAAGGAACCCAGGGCGCCCATGCTGTTGATCAGGGCCATGGCGCCACCGGCGACGTTGGCCGGAAGGATCTCCGGGACGATGGCGAAGAATGGCCCGTAGGGCGCGTACATGCAGGCCCCGGCGATCACCAGCAGGCTGTAGGACCACCAGAAGTGCTCGGCCCCCAGCAGGTAGGAACCGTAGAAAGCGATGGCCGCCACCAGCAGCGGCGGCCAGACGAAGCGCTTGCGCTTCTGGGTGCGGTCCGAGCCCCAGGACACCACCAGCATGGCGATCACCGCCGCCAGGTAAGGCAGGGCCGAGAGCCAGCCGGCTTCCACCATGTCCATCTGCGCGCCGTGCTTGAGGATCGACGGCAGCCACAGGACAAAGCCGTAGACCCCGATGCTCCAGCAGAAGAATTGCAGGGCGAGGATGATCACCTTGGGCGAGCGGAACGCCTCGGCGTAGTTCTTCACCGCCTTGATCCCTTGCTGTTCGGCGGCCAGGGCACTTTCCAGGTCACGTTTTTCGTCCTGGCTCAGCCACTGCGCCTGGCTGGGCCGGTCATCGGCCAGGCGCCACCAGATAAAGGCCCAGATCACCGCCGGCAGGCCTTCGATGATGAACATCCAGCGCCAGCTGAAGTGCTGCACCAGGTAGCCGGAGACCACCGACATCCAGAGCATGGTCACCGGGTTGCCGAGGATCAGGAAGGTGTTGGCCCGGGAGCGTTCGGCGCGGGTGAACCAGTGGCACAGGTACACCAGCATCGCCGGCATCACCGCGGCCTCTACCACCCCCAGCAGGAAGCGGATGCCGATCAGCATGTAGGCGTTGGCGACTATCCCGGTGAGGGTGGCCAGGCCGCCCCAGAGGATCAGGCTAACGAAGATCAGCTTCTTCACGCTGCGCTTTTGCGCGTAGATCGCCCCGGGCACCTGGAAGAAGAAATAGCCGAGGAAGAACAGCGCCCCCAGCAGCGAGGACAGGCCGGGGGTGATCTGCAGGTCGTCGGCCATGCCCGAGGCCGCGGCGAAACCGTAGTTGGCGCGGTCCAGGTAGGCCAGGCTGTAGGTGATGAAGACGATGGGCATGATGTACCACCAGCGGCGGGTGGCGAGTTTGAGCGTGTCCATGAAAGTTCTCCTGAGCTTGTTGTTTTTGTCGCAGCAGGTGGTTCGTGGTGTTCGGTCACTGCAGGAGCCGGCTGGCCGGCGAAGGGGCCCTCGGGGCATGTGTCGCCGGGCGGGCGTCTTCGCTGGCAAGCCAGCGCCTACAGGGCGCTGGCGGTTTTCAGGCTGGGTGTGTGCTCCGGTAGTTCGTGGCGCAGGGGCAGGCCTTCCATGTCGCCACGGCTCTGCACCGCGCGGCTGCCGATCCAGTTGGCCCGCTGCACCGCTTCGAGGATGCCGCGGCTTTCCAGCAGGGCGCTGATCAGGCCCACGGCAAAGCCGTCGCCGGCGCCTACGGTGTCCACCACCTGGGCCACCGGCACGCCCTCGACGAAGCCGGCATCCAGCTGGGTGCGGTAGTAGGCGCCGTGGGCGCCGAGCTTGATCACCACGGCTTCGGCGCCCTGGTCCAGGTAGAAGGCGGCGATGTCCGCCGGGTCGTCACGGCCGGTGAGCAGGCGGCCTTCGGCGAGCCCCGGCAGTACCCAATGGGCCAGCGCCGCCAGGCGGTTGATCTCGCGGATCATCAGCGCTTCGCTGGGCCACAGGGCGGGGCGCAGGTTGGGGTCGAACGACACGCTGTGCCCGGCGCTGCGCTGGGTGTGCATCAGGTGGCCGGACAGCTCTCGGGCCGAGTCCGAGAGCGCCGGGGGAATGCCGGTGGCGTGCAAGTGGCGGGCCCGCAGCAGGGCCGGGTCGAGGTCGCCTATGGCCAGGTGGCTGGCCGCCGAACCGCGGCGGAAATACTCGACCCGCGGGTCGTCGCCGCCGTCTTCCCGGGACTTGAGCTGAAAGCCGGTGGGATGGATCGGGTCGCAGCGCACGAAACGGCAGTCCAGGCCTTCGGCGCGCAGGGTGTCGAGCACGAAGCGCCCCAGGGAGTCGTTGCCTACCCGGCTCAGCCAGGCCACCTTGAAGCCCAGGCGTGCCAGGCCGATGGCCACGTTGCTGTCGGCCCCGGCGATGCGCTTGTGGAAGTGCTGGACCTGGGCCAGGTCGCCGCCGTGTTCGGCAACGAACATCGCCATGGTTTCGCCGAACGAGAGGATATCGATATCAGGCATCTGCATGCTCCAGGCGCGATTGGCCAAGGTGGGCCAGCAGGCTGACCTGCTCGGTGGTCACTTGCAGCAGGTCGGTGCCTTGCAAGGGGTATTCCACGGCCCGGGTAATACCTTGAGTCATGTGCCGCAGCAGTTGTTCCCATTGATGCAGCTCCGGGGCGCCGGGCGGTATGGCCACCAGCTTGCCGTCGACCCGCAGGCGCACCGCCTTGCAGTGCACGTAGGCCACGTGCCGGCCCAGCAGGCGCGCGGCGTTGAGCGCCGATTGCTCCTGCCATTGCCAGTTGCCGATGTCGAAGGTCATGCGCAGCGGCAGGTTCAGCGCCTCTACCGCGCTGAAAAAGCGCTGGAACGGCTCGATGCGCCCGCCGTGGGCGGTCTGGTCGTTCTCCACCAGCAGGGCCAGGGGCTGGCGAAACAGCAGGGTGGCCAGGCTGCGCAGGTCGTGGTGTTCGCGAAAGTGCCCGAGGGACACCTTGAGCCGCTTGGCGCCGAACTCCCGGGCCCGTTGCAGGGTGGCGCTCAGTTGCGGGTTGGGCTCGCTGCGCTCGGCCTGCCACAGCTCCAGGGGCGAGGAAAACACGCTTTCCAGGCCGTGCTCCGCAGCGCTGCGGGCCAGCTCGGCGGGCTGCTCATGGGTCAGCAGTTCTTCGCGCCATTCGATGCAGGACGCGCCGGCGGCGGCGACCAGGGGAATGAAATGCGCCTGACCCTGTGCGCGCACAAGGTCTGCGCCGTAGCTGGACAAACTGATGGAGACGGGGGATTGCTGCATGTTCCTGACCTCTGAAACCGGTTTCATTTTTGTTCGAGAAAAAAGTGGTGGGTCTTGCCCTCACCGTTACAACCGGGTGGAGCCGCGCACGATCAACTGCGCCGGAAAATCCACCACTCGCGCCGGGGCATCGTCGCCCCGCAGGCGCTTGAGCAGGCATTCGAAGGCACTGGTGCCTATGGCTTCGGTGGGCTGGGCCAGGGCCGTGATGCCATTGCCCACCAGGGGGTACCAGTCCAGGTCGTCGAGGGCGATCAGGCCCACGCCTTCGAACAGCGGGCACTCCAGCTCACGCAGGGCGCGGGTGGCGGCCAGGGTCGCCACGCCGTTGGCGCAGAACAGCGCCTTGGGCCCGGGGCCGGGGGCGGCGAGAAAGGCTTGCAACTGGCTGGTCAGGTGGCTGCCGGTTTCCAGCAGTTGGCCGCGCAAGGCCGGACGGCGCTCGATCTCGGCCTGGAAACTGGTGCTGCGCTCCAGCCGCGAGCTGGTGCCGTCATGGGGTTCGCTGACCAGCAGCAGGTCGCGATAACCCTGCTGTTGCAGGTGGTCGAGGGCGCTGCGCACCGCCGCCGGGTTGTCCAGGCCCACCAGGTCGGCCTGCAACTGCGAGAGCTTGCGGTCCACCAGGACCATGGGCATCTCTTCCTGCAATTGCTGCAACTGTTCCAGGTGGTGGCCCAGGGTGTTCACGATCAGGCCTTCGATGTTGTAGGCCCGCAGGTTGGCCAGGTGCCGGGCTTCCTGTTCGTCGTCGCGGTCGGTGTTGCACACCACCAGGCTGTAGCCGTGCTGGCGGCAGGCGGTTTCCACGCCATGCATCACGGCAATCGAATAGGGGTTGCGGATATCGGCCACCAGCATGCCGATCAGGCGGGTGCGCCCGCGCTTGAGGCCGCGGGCCATCTGGTTCGGGCGGTAGCCCAGTTCGCTGATGGCCTGATCGATGCGCAGGGCAATGGCATCGGAGAGCAGGGCCCGGTCCTCGCCGATAAAGCGCGACACGCTGGCCTTGGAGACCCCGGCGCGGCGGGCGACATCGAGCATGGTGACGCGGCTGCGCTGGGCGGCGGAAAACTGATTCACGGGCGACGACCTTGTTTTTGGAATTATGGGTTCCAGTTGCGATGAAACCGGTTTCAGGAAACCGCAAAAGCGCTTCGGCCGTCAATAGTGCAGAGGCAGGAAATAGCATCCACGCAGGTCGGTGGCTGACCAACGGTCGCGTTCAGGGGCGGCCCAGGTGCTGTTCCAGGTAGGCCAGCAGGGCGCTGTACAGGGCGTCCACTTCAGGGGCCAGGCCCCTGGCACGCAGGCAACCGTGCACCAGCCCCAGGCCCGGGTAGAGCTGGCTTTGCCCACCGGCTGCGAGCAAGTGCTGGTGATAACGCTCGCCGTCATCGCGCAGCGGGTCGAACTGTGCCAGGGCGATAAAGGCCGCGGGCAGGCCGGCGAACTGTTGCGCCAGTAGCGGCCGGGCATAGGCCGAGCGCTGCTGCGGGCCGGGCAGGTACAGGGCCTGGAAACAGTCCAGGTCGCTGCTGCTGAGCAAGGGCGCGTCGGCGCACTGGCTGCGCGAGGGCAGGTTGGCGGCGCCACCCAGGCCGGGGTAGACCAGCACCTGGGCCGCCGGCCCGGGTTCGCCGGCATCGCGCAGGGCCAGGCACAGCGCCGCCGCCAGGTTGCCGCCGGCGCTGTCGCCCATCAGCACCCGGCGCTGCGGGTCCAGTGGCAGGGGCAGCAGCCCTTGTTCCAGGGCCCGCCAGACCCCCAGGCAATCGTCGAAGGCGGCGGGGAACGGGTGCTCCGGGGCCAGCCGGTAGTCCACGGCGATCACCAGTATTCCCAGCTCGCTGGCCAAGCGGGCGGTGATGAACTCGTGGGAGTCCAGGCCCCCCAGCACCCAGCCGCCGCCGTGCAGGTACAACAGCCAGGGCCAGCCCGAAGGCGCAGCCGGGCGCTCGGGGTGATACAGGCGCAGTGGCACCCCGGAAAGTTGCAGCTCCTGTACCGCCAGCCCGGCAGGGCGAGGCGGGGTGAAGGCCCGGCACATGCGCTCGTAGCTGTCGCGCAGGCCCTGGAAGCTGCTGTCGACGCTGGTGTAGCTCAGGGTTCGCTGGACAAAGGCCGCCAGCTCGGCAGAAAGCGGGTAATGGTTCATGGACAGTCCTGGAGTGTGGGAGCCGGCTTGCCGGCGAAGGGCCCGTGAGACCGCCTGCGCCGGCAAGCCGGTTCCTGCAGAGGGGGCTACAGGCTCGCTTTGACCGCTGCCACGCCATCGCGGCCGTCGAAGGTGGTCACCCCCGCCAGCCAGCGCTGCAGGTCCTCGGGATGCTCGCGCAACCATTGCCGGGCCACCTCCTGGGGCGATTGGCGCTGCATGATGGGCACCATCAGCTGGCTTTCCTGGGCTGCGGTGAAGCTCAGGTTCTTCAGCAGCCGGTCGACGTTGGGGCAGCGCTCGGCATAGTCCGGGGCGGTCACCGTGGACACCGTGGCCGCGCCTTCGTTGGGCCCGTACACGTCCTCGCTGCCGGTGAGGTAGGTGATGGGAAGGTTGATGTTCATCGGGTGCGGGGTCCAGCCGACGAACACCACGAACTCCTTGCGGTTGATCGCCCGCTGCACTGCCGCCAGCATCCCGGCCTCGCCGGACTCGATCAGCTTGAAGCCCTTGAGGCCGAAATGGTCGGTGTCGATCATGGTCTTGATCGTGGTATTGGCGCCGCTGCCGGGTTCGATGCCGTAGATCTTGCCCCCCAGCTGCTCCTTGAAGCGGGCGATGTCGGCGAAGGTCTTCAGGCCCGCTTGCGCCACGTAGTCCGGCACTGCCAGGGTCGCCTGGGCATCGGCCAGGCTGGGCTGGGCCATGACCCTGACCTGCCCGGCGGCCAGGAAGGGAGCGATGTTCTGGTCCATGGCCGGTTTCCAGTAGCCGAGGAAGATGTCCAGGCGCCGGTCGCGAATGCCGGCGAAGATGATCTGCTGCACCGCGCTAGTCTGCTTGCTGTCGTAGCCCAGGCCGCCGAGCAGCACGTCGGCCATGGCGCTGGTGGCGATCACGTCGGTCCAGTTGACCACGCCCATGCGCACGGTCTTGCAGGCGGCGGGCTCGGCGGCCCAGGTCGGGGCACTCAGCAGGGCGCTGGCGCAACAGGCCAGGAAACAACGCTTGAACGGTGTTTTCATCGGAGGCTCTCGTGGGGCAGTGGTTTTTGTTCGGGGCGGCGTCTTGTTGCGCCGTGTGCGCCACCCTACAGCGCCCCGGTGCCGAGCCAAAGGCACTGGAGCGACCGCCCGTTGCACTGTGGCGACCTCAGGCCCACAGGCTCATCCAGGTGGATGCCAGCAACAGCAGGGCCATGCCCCGATTGAATGCCTTCAGCGCCTGGGGCGAGCGTAGCCAGCGCGCCGAACCGGCCCCCAGCAGTGCCCAGGCGCCCAGGCACGGCAGGGCGATGAGGAAAAACACCAGGGACAGCCACAGCGCCCGCCACTGTCGGTCGGCCTCGGTACCGGCGAACACGCTGACCACCGCCAGGGCCATCATCCAGGTCTTGGGGTTCACCAGTTGCAACGCGGCGGCGCCGGCCAGCCCCAGGCGGCGCGGCTGCCCGGCACTGGCATCCAGGGCGCTGGCCGGGGCCTGCCAGATCTGCCAGGCCAGGTAGCTGAGCCACAGCAGCCCGAGCCACTGCATGGCCTGCTGCACCTTGGGCCTGCCGGCGAGCCAGTCGCCCAGGCCGGCGCCCACCAGCAGCACGATCCCGGCCGCGGCCAGCGCTGCGCCGAGGATGATCGGCGGCGCCGCCCGCAGGCCATGGCGGGCGCTGTTGTTCAGCACCAGGATATTGGTCGGCCCCGGGGTGATGGAGGCGACAAAGGCAAACAGCACAAAGGGCAGCAGGGTCGAGAGAGACAGGGGCATGGCGGGCAACTTTGGGAAGTGATCGGCAGTTGATCCTGGCCCAGTTGCTTTCAGGCGTCTGGAAGCTTTGTGCAGCGCTTGCGATACAACGCCGGGCTCAGCCCGTAGGCACGCATGAACCAGCGCCCCAGGTGGCTCTGGTCGGCAAAGCCCAGGGCCGTGGCGACCTCGGCCGGCGCTGCGCCTCCGGCCAGCAGGCGGCGTGCCCGGCTCAGGCGCAGTTGCACCAGGTAGGCATGGGGTGGCAGGCCGAAGGCGGCCTTGAAGGCGCGGCTGAGGCGAAAGCGGTCGACCCCGCAGGCCTGGCTCAGGGCTTCCAGGCTCAGGTCCTGGGCCAGGTGCGCATGCAGGTAGTCCCGGGCCCGTTGCGCCACCAGCGGCAGGCGCGGGTCCTGGGCGTAGCGCCGGCGCCAGTGCAAGTGCCCGGTCAGTTGTTCCAGCAACTGGTCCAGGGCGCTCTGGCGGACGATGCGCAACTCGCCATGGTGCAGGCTGTGAAAGGCCGCGCTGGTGGCCCGGGCCAGGCGCGGATCGCTGGCCAGGGTACTGCCGAATGCCAGTTGGGCATTGGCCGGCGCCTCGGCGAACAGCGCCCCCAGTTCGCGCTCCAGCCACTGCGGGTCGAGGTACAGCATGCGGTAGGTAAAGCCGCCCTCGGTGGGGGCCTCGCCGTCGTGGATCTCCCCCGGTTCCAGCAGGAACACCTTGCCCGGTGTGCTCTGGTGCCGGGCCCGGCGGCAGTTGAACTGCTGCACCCCTTGCTCGGTGACGCCCACCAGGTAGCTGTCGTGCCAGTGCGGGTCATAGGCGTGGCCGGTGAAGTGGGCCCGCAGGGTCTCAATGCCGGTGTCGGCATCCTGGGCCAGGTCGATCCAGTTGGGCGTGGTCATGGGGCGGTCCGTGGGGCGTGGCGGCAACCCTGGCAGTTAACGCCGGTGCCAGGGCTGGGGTCTAGAAGTTTTGTGCAGCCTCAACTGAACAGCCCGGCGGCGATATTGATCGAGAAACCGAGGATTGCGGTGTTGAACAGAAAGCCGATCAGCGACTGGGCGAGGACGATCTTGCGCAGCTCGCGGGTGGCCACGCCGACGTCCGAGGTTTGCACCGCCACGCCGATGGTGAAGGAGAAATACAGGAAGTCCCAGTAGTCCGGGTTGGTCGGGCCTTCGGCAAAGCGCAGCGCCGGTTCCTTGCCGTCCCAGGTGTAGTACAGGCGCGCGTAGTGCAGGCTGAAGATCACCCCCACCAGCAGCCACGAGCCAATCACCGTCAGCCCGGTGAAGCCGTAGTGGACCAGGCGCTGGGTGCTGTCCAGGTCCTTGCTGCCCACCAGCTCCAGGGTGATCGCCACCAGGCTGGCAATGGCCGCCACACAGACGATCAACAGCACCAGGCCGGCGTTTTCATCCTCGGCTTCGGCGATGCGCCTGACCTCATCGGCGCGAGCCCGAACGGTGAGCCAGAACATCAGTGCCAGGTAGCTCCAGACAGCGGCGTTCCAGCCAATGAGGATCTTGCCGGTCAGGGTCTGGGCAGGAGCGAGCAGACCGATGGCGCAGCCGATCAGGACGCCGATGGTCAAGCGGGGGTGGGTGCGGATGACGACGGACATGGGCATTTTCGCGAGAGTGGAAGTGGCCAAACCTTAGCATGGCGCCTGGCTCCCGGGCCTGCCCGAATCACGGAATGGCGAACGTGCATCCGCGTCCCCGGCCGGCTTCGAATTCAGGCCGGTGGGGCAGGCTGCTATCAGAACTGATAAGTGAAGGCTGTCTGAATGCCGGTCACATCATTGCCACCTGGTTGCTGCGCCCAGAACACGCCCGTATGCACGGCGCTGTGTTCGTTCAGGGCATAGCTCACTCCCGTGCCGGCCCCCAGGCGAGCGTCGTGCTGTTTTCCGGCCTGGTAGGTGTAGCGCCCCAGGTACTCCATTTGGGCTTGAAAGGCATCGCGCTTGTTGCGCAGGTCCTGGGTCAGTTCCAGGTTGGCACTGAGTTCCAGCTGCCGGGTGAGCTTTTTGGCGCCCCGCACACCGAGGTTCAGGCTGGTGGTCGTGCGGCCCATTTTCGCGTAGCTGGCTGCAAACACCGCGCCACTGTTTTCACGATAGCCCTGGCGGCTGACCTGAGTCTGGCTGAGGCCCAGATACGGCGTCAGGGTCATTGCATTGAGCATCACGCCGTAGGCGCCTTCGATGCTCAAGGACTTGCCGCGCAGGCTCGAACGTCCTTGGCCGGCCTCGGTGTAAGCCAGTTGTTCGCGTGTGATATCGACCTTGGAAGACACATAGGCTGCGGCCACACGGCCCTGCCAACCCAGCCCGTGGCCTGTTTCATCAACGGCGGCGAAGAGGGCGACCGCCGGTGCTGCCGACCCTGCCTTGGTGTAGTTGTCCGGCAGTTGCCGATCGAGGTCCTGATCCAGGGTCACGCCAAGGCGCAGATGCTCGGTGGGACGAACCCCCAGGGTCAGGCTCATGCTGGTCTGCCTGGCCACGCCGTTGCGGCTGTAGCTTGGGCCCACACCGATACAGAACGAGCCACTGTCGATCTGGCATTCCTGGCTCATCAATCGAGCCAGTTGTTCGCTGCGCAAATCGAGCATCCCCCAGGCCCGATTGGCGTTCTTGGCCATGGCGGTGCGGGTGTTGTCCAGGTCGACAAGGTGGGAACCTGTTTCGGTGATTTTCCATAGCGCGGCGTGCATGGCTCCTTCACCCGTAAGGCTGAGGCCCACGACAACATTGCCGTCAGCGGAGACGCCGGTCGCCGCTGACGTTTCACCGCCCAGGGTGCCCAGGTCGACCATGCCGCTGGCATCGGTGTGCCGGAATGCATGGACATAGCCAGTGGCCGTCGCGGCTACACCTACGATGACGCTACCGTCGGAGGAAGTGCCATAAGCGAAGGAATCGCCACCCCAGGAGTCCAGGCCGACCATGCCGGCAGTGTCAGTGTGCTTGAACGCTTGAGTGCCGCCTGTAGCTGTCTGGGCCATTCCCACGACAACATGGCCGTCAGCGGAGATGCCGAATGCCTGTGAGGTCTGCCCTCCCAGGGTGCCCAGATCGATCATGCCGTTCGCGTCGGTGTGCTTGAAGGCGTGTTGCGTGTCTGTGCTGGCATCGATATCAGCGTATCCCACGACGATGCTGCCGTCCGCGGACACGGCGGTGGCAAAGGAGTAGCCGCTGTTGCCCGCATCCAGGGTGCCCAGATCGATCATGCCCATCGCATCGGTGTGCTTGAACGCACGATAGTCGCCATTGGTGGTAGTCGAATCGCCTACGACAACGGAGCCGTCAGCGGACACGCCCGTAGCCTGTGAGGTAAGTCCTCCCAAGGTGCCCAGGTCGATCATGCCGGTGGCGTCGGTGTGCTTGAAGGCGTGAGCGTTGTTACTGGAGACGCCGGCGAACCCCACGACCACCTTGCCATCAGCGGATGCGGCCTTGGCGTAGGATTGAACGCCACCCAGTGTGCCCAGATTGACCATGCCGGTCGCATCGCTGTACTTGAACGCATATTGATTGCCGTTCGCGAACGCAGTGCCGACGATGAAATGGCCGTCAGCCGATACGCCATAGGCTACCGAACCATCAGCGCCCAAAGAACTCAGGTCGATAGTAAGGTCGGCACAAGACTGTGCTGAATAAATCATTCCATAGATCAGTGTTAATGCGGCTGTTGCAAAAGGCGATTTCAATGTAATGAACCTGGCGATAAAGGAAATGATTACAGCGGCCTGAGTAATGGAAGTTTTTTATGGGCGAGCAGGCTACTGCCGAGGTAAAGGCTTGGTTTACGCAGTGATGAGGGCGTGATGCCCGGATGGCTTGGGGTTTGGGGCCGGGCGGGGCGCGATGGCGTGAGTCGAAGTTGTCTTGCTTACATGCGGGTAGTAACTGGGTGTTTAACTAATCGCTGTGTTGGATATGAACTTTGTGTGTCGAATTAGTTTAGTTATTAGTTGCGGATGAAGTCTTTAGGAAAATTCTGAAAGCCGGTTATTTCGGCAGCTCAATCTATTTGAGGCTGCCGATGCGCGCATCTTGTGAAAGTTATTGTTTGGCCATGACTGCCAGGAACAACTCTGATGCGAGTTGCTCCTGCAACCACTCCTGCAAGGAGCGATAAGGCGTCTGGGCAAACCACTCCCGGTCCACATGGGCAAACTGGCGAACAAACGGCAGCAGCGCCATGTCCGCCAGGCTCGGATGCGCCGCCAGCAGATAGCGGCGCTGCTGCAACAGGCTATCGAGGCGCGCCAGAAACGCCTCGCCCTGGGCCCGGTAGTGCTCCATGGGCGCCTCGGGGTAGCGCTCGGCGTACTTGTAGCGATTGAGGTGCACCTTGAACACCTGGTCATTCTCGGCAATCAGCGCCGCCATCTGCGCCTGGGCCGTCGGGTCCGCCGTGAGCCGCCAATCCTCGGGGTCATGCTGGGCCAGGGCCCAGTGCATGATCTCCAGGCTTTCATCGATCACCCGATCCTCCAGTGCCAGCACCGGCACCGTACCCTTGGCCGACAGCGCGAGCATCTCGGCCGGCTTGGCCTTGAGGCTGACTTCGACAATCCGCATTGGCACCCCGGCATAGCGCAGGGCCAGCCGCGCACGCATGGCGTAGGGGCAGCGGCGGAAGGAGTAGAGGGTCGCCCCCGGCGTTTGCAGCGTGCTCATTTCACCTCCAGGGTGCTCAGGCCATTGCCCTGGCGGCTGACCTTGATCTGTACCGGAATCCGTTCGTGCATTTCCTGTACGTGGGAGATCACCGCCACCTTGCGGCCCTGGGCCTGCAGGCCGTCGAGGGCATCCATGGCCAGTTGCAGGGACTCGGGGTCGAGGCTGCCGAAGCCTTCGTCGATGAACAGCGATTCGATCTTCAGGGTGCTGGAAGCCATGGAGGCCAGCCCCAGGGCCAGGGCCAGGGACACCAGGAAGGTTTCGCCGCCGGACAGCGAGTGCACCGAGCGCAGTTCGTCGCCCATTTCGGTGTCCAGCACCAGCAGGCCGAGCATGCTGCCACCACGCTTGAGGCGGTAGCGGCGCACCAGTTGGCGCAGTTGGGCATTGGCGTGGTGCACCAGCAGGTCGAGGTTGTAGGCCTGGGCGATCTTGCGGAACTTGTCGCCTTCGGCCGAGCCGATCAGGGCGCTGAGCCGGGCCCAGCGCTGCCACTGGGCGTAGGCCTGTTCAAGGCGTTGGTTGAGGGCCTGGTTGGCGGCCTGGCGGCGCTGGTCCTCGCTTTGCCGTGCACGCAGGTCCGCCACCTGTTGTTCGCTGGCCTGGGCCTGTTGCTGCAGCTGTTCCAGGGCCTGGGCCAGTTGTTCGGTCTCCAGGTTGCCGTTGTGCTGGGCCTGATGCTGTTCCAGGCGCTGCTGGCGTTCCTGCAGCAGGACCTTGGCCTGCTCGATGGCCTTGTCGTTGTCTTGCAGGCGCTGGCGCAGTTGCTGCACCTGTTCTTCGTCCAGCTCCAGCAACTGTTGCAGGCCGGCGTCATCCAGTTCCGGGTGCCCGGCGCGCCACTGCTCGATGCTGGCGGCCAGCTGCTGTTGTTCGCTTTCCAGGGCTTGCAGGCGTTCTTCCCGGGCCTTGAGCTCGGCGCCCAACTCGATCGCTTGCTGGTGCAGTGCCTGCTGCTGTTGCTGGGCCAGGGCCTGGGCGCTGCGGGCCTGGTCCACGGCTTGCTCCAGGTGCTGCTGCCAGTGCTCGGCGCTGGGCTGCTGGCCCAGCAGTTCGGCGAGCCTGTGCTGGCAGGCCTGTTGCTGCTGGTGCAGGGTGTCGAACTGCTGTTGGGCCTCGGCCAGTTGCTGCTGGCGGGTCAGTTGGCGGTCCTGTTCCTTTTCCAGGGTCAGCTGGCGCTGTTGCTGTTCTTCGGCCTCTTCCTGCTGCTCGCGCAGTTGCTCGATGCGTTGCAGCACCTGCTGGTCGAGCTGCATGAAGGTGCTGGCCGGGTCGCGGCGCAGGCCGTCGAGGACCTCTGCCGGCAGCAGGTGGCTGAAGCTGGCCAGTTCCTCGTCCAGGCGCTGGCGGTCGGCGCTCAGTTGCTGCTGTTGCTTGTCCAGGTGCTGGGCGGCCTGCTGGCTGGCGTCGATTGCCGCCTGCAGCTGGTTTTGCAGGCGCGCGGCATCTTTTTGCAGGGTCAGCAGGGCGCCCTGGCGGTTTTCGTCCTGGGTGATGCTCTGCTGCAGCTGGTCGAGTTGCTGTTGCAGCCAGGCGTCGCGCTTGGGCGGGTCCTGGTCCAGGAGGCTGGCGCTCAAGGGGTGGGCTTGCAGGCTTGGGGCCAGGGCTTGCTGCTGGCTCGCCAGTTGTTCCTGCTGCTGGAGGAATTCCTTCTGCTGGGCGATCAGCCCCTGGACCTGGGCCCGCAGTTCGTTGAGCTGTTCCTTGAGGCTGTCCACCGTCTTGCGGGCGCTGGCTTCCTCGTTCTCGTCGTGGCGCCCGAGGCTCTGCAGCAAGGCTTCAGGCTGGTGGTAGGGGTGCTCAACGCTGCCGCACACCGGGCACGGCTGGTCGCTCTGCAATTGGGCGCGCAGTTCCTCGACACTGGCGCTGCGGGCCAGCCGCTGGCGCTCCAGCAGGGCCTGGGTGACGCTCAGGGTCTGCTCGGCCACCACCAGCTCGGCCTTCGCCTGCAGGCCGACCTTGTTCAGCTCCTCGCGCTGGGCGGCCACCGCCTGCTGCCTGTCCTGCAGGGCCTGGCCGCGCTGGTCCAGTTCGCGTTGCTGGGCCCAGAGCCGGGCCAGCTCTTCGACGGCGCGCTGCTGCTTGCGGTTGTCCTGGAGCAGGGTGCCGAGCAACTGGATCTGCTCGGCCACCGCCTGGGGCTCGGCCCCGGCTTCGCTGTAGAGCAGTTCGAGCTGCGTGCGTTGCTCGCTCAGTTGCTGGGCGGCGCTGCTGGCGCGCTGTTCCAGGGCCGGCAGTTCGGCCTGGCCCTGGTGCAGGCGATTGCCGATCAGCATCAGCTGTTGCAGGCGTTCGCGGTAGGCGTTCCAGGCGTCGCTCAAGGGGGCGAGGGCGACGCTGTGCGCCAGTTGCCCGGCGATCCGCTCCAGGCGTTCGCCCACCAGGCGCTGTTTTTCCAGCAGTTGCTGGATGCCTTGCTGGCCCTCGGTGCTGGCCTGCTCGGCGCGGCTGCGTTGGGCCTCGGCCTGGGCCAGGCTCTGCCCCAGGCGCTCCAGGTTGGCCTGTTCGGCAAAGGCTTCGCGCAGCAACGGGGCGCTGGTGCTGTGCTGTTCCTGGGCCTGGGACAGGGCCGTGCCGGCGTCCTGCAGTTGCTGTTGCAGGCGTTCCTGCTGTTGTTGCAGGGCGCCTTGCTGTTCGACCTGCTGCTGGATCTGCTGGCGCAACGGCAGCAGGCTGGCGCCCAGCTCTGCCTGGCGCAGGAACTGGTGCCGCTGCGGCGCCAGTTGCTCCAGGCGTTGCAGGCGCAGGCGCTCCGGGGCCAGGGCCTGGGCGTCCTGTTCGGCCGCTTGCAGTTGTTCGGCGGCGCTCTGCCGGGCTTCCTGCCATTGGCGCAGTTCCTTGAGCCAGACGTGCTGGGCTTCCAACTGCCTGAGCTGGGCCTGTTGCTCCTTGAGCTGTTGCTGGGCCTGGCTCAACTGCTGTTCAAGCTCGGCCCGGGCCTCGGGCTCCAGCGGGCTGATGCCGCTGGCCTGGGCCTTGAGCTCCTTGTGGGCGTCTTCGGCCTCCTTGCTCTTGCTGTAGGCGCGGCGCCCCAACTGGCTGTAGACCGCAGTGTTGGTGAGCTTTTCCAGCAGCTCGCTGCGTTCCTTGTCGTCGGCCTTGAGAAAGGCGCTGAACTCGCTCTGGGCCAGCATCACCGCCCGGGTGAACTGTTCGAAGTTGAGCCCCAGGCGGGCCTCGATCAGTTGCTTGTATTCGCTCTTGCTCTGGTTGCTCAGCAGCTGTTCGCTGTCCAGGTCAGTGAGGTTCTGCCGGCTGCCTTGCAGCTTGCCGGTGGCTTTGTCGCGGGCGCGGTTGGTTTCCCAGCGGGCGCGGTAGCGACGGCCGTCGATGCCGACAAAATCCACCTCGGCATAGCCGCTGCCGGTGCCGCGGCGCAGCAGGGTGCGCGGGTCGCTGGTGAGGATCTCGCTGTCGACCTCGGGGACCTTGGTCTCGCGGCCGATATTGTTCAGCCGCGGCACCGCGCCGAACAGCGCCAGGCACAGGGCATCCAGCAGGGTGCTCTTGCCGGCGCCGGTGGGCCCGGTAATGGCGAACAGCCCGGCGCTGGCCAGGGGCTCGGCGGTGAAGTCGATCTCGAAGGGGCCGGCCAGGGAGGCCAGGTTCTTCAGGCGGATGGCCAGGATCTTCATGGCTGTTCACCTTCTTGCTGGACGTCCTGCAACAGCAGGGCGAAATCCTTGAGGGTGGCTTCGTCCACCTCGTTGGCGTATGCGTCGCGCCAGGCGCGGCGGAACAGTTCTTCGGGGGTCAGCTGGTCCAGCTCGATCAGCTCGGCACTGGCCTCTTCACCGTCACCTGCGCCCTTGCCGGCGTATTCGGCGGCGATCCGCACCAGGCGCACGGCCTTGCCTTGCAGGGCGCTTTCCACTTGCTGGCGCAGGTCCGGCTGGGGCTCGTCCAGGCGCACCCGCACTTCCAGCCAGGGCTGGCGCTGCTCCTCGGCCAACAGGTCGATGTCCGGCAGCTCGCCGAGCTGGGTCAGGAGTTCCCCCAGGGGCGCCGGGCCCAGGCGTTGCAGGTTCACCGCGCGGGGAATCAGCCGCGGTTCGACGTTGACCAGGGTCTCGCCGTCCAGGCGCACGTCGAGGATCTGGTGCTGATAGCCGATCTCTGAGAACGACAGCGGGATCGGCGAGCCGCTGTAGCGGATGCGCTCCTCGCCGTTGACCTTCTGCGGCTTGTGCAGGTGGCCCAGGGCCACGTAGCTGATGTCCGGGCCGAACAGGCTGGCGGGCAGGGCCTCGGCGTTGCCGATGATCAGGCTGCGTTCGGAATCTTCCGAGACCGAGCCGCCGGCCATGTGCGCATGGCTGACGGCGACCAGGGCCTGGCCCGGCTGGCGCTTGGCGTTGGCCGCGGCGATCAGCCATTCGTGGACCTGGGCAATGCCCTTGAGGTAGTCGTCGCCCAGCTGGCGGCCGGTGACTTCCGCCGGCCGCAGGAACGGCAGGGCCAGGCACCAGGCGGCGACCTGGCCGCTGGCGTCGGGCAGCGGCAGCAGCAGGCGCTCGGCGTCCAGCTGGCCGTCGTCCAGCCACAGCACCCGGCCCAGGGCGTGGGTGCGCAGGCGGCGCATCAAGGGCGCCGGCAGCTCGATGCGCGAGCCGGAGTCGTGGTTGCCGGCGATCATCACGACGGTCAGGGCCGGCTGCTGCTCGTGGGCGCTGACGATGAAGTCGTAGAGCCGCTCCTGGGCGCTGACCGGCGGGTTGACGGTGTCGAAGATATCGCCGGCGATCAGCAGCACATCGGGCTGTTCGTGCTTGAGCTGGCGCAGCAGCCACTCCAGGAAACAGGCGTGTTCGAAGTCGCGTTCCTGGCCGTGGAGGTTCTGGCCCAGGTGCCAGTCGGAGGTGTGAAACAGACGCAAGGCAGGCTCCGCATGCAAAAGGCTTGGCCGCACAGAGGGTGACCGCGGCGAAAGGGCAGAGAGTTTACTGGCAAATGCGTGTTCATGCCCGAGCCGTGGCAAATGCCCCGGCGCCGCCAAGTGGGGCCGGCGTTCAGTGACGCGGTACGGCAGTGCCCTGGCCGGCGCGCACTTCGCTGGCGGTGCAGCCGAACCGCTGGCGAAAGTGCCGGGCGAACTGGGCCTGGTCGGCAAACCCCCAGCGCGCGGCCAGCTCGCCGATCGACAGGCGGCAGTGGGCGTCGCGCAGTTGGCGGTGCACGGCGCAAAGGCGCTGCTGACGAATCCATTCGCCCAGGCTGAAGGGGCTGTCGGCAAAGAGCTTGTGCAGGTAGCGCAGGGAAATGCCACAGGCGCTGGCGATCTGCCTGGGGTTGAGCTCCGCCGAGCCCAGGTGCTGCTCCACGTAGCTTTCGATGCGTTGCAGGTGCAGGGCGGCGAGGCTGGAGCTTTCACTGCTGAGCACCCGTTCGTCCTGGCGCAGGGTCAGCAGCAGGGTCGCCAGGGCCTGTTCCAGCAGCATATGCCGCGCCGCCGGGGCGCATTCGTCGAAGCGCGCGGCGCACATGGCCAACTGGTCGGCGAAGATCCGCCCCAGGCCGCGCCGGGCATCGAAACAGAAACGGGTGTAGCGCTCGGCGCCGCGCAACTGGCCGTGCAGGGCCTGCTCCGGCAGCTTGAACACCCAAAGGTCGTTGTCGCTGGCGTAGCGGAAGCGGTAGGGCGCATCGCCCCGTTCGAAGATGAAGCTGCCGGGGCGGCAATGCAGCTCGCGGCCGTCCTGTTCGAACAGCACCTCGTGGCGCCGGGGGATGGTCACCAGGTAGCAGGCCTGGGTGTCGTTGCTGACCTGGGCCTTGCTCCGGGAATAGCCCAGGCGGCTGGAACGCAGGCGCGACAGGGCCAGGGCACTGCTGGGGGTTTCCCAGATCCGCAGGTTGCCCTGGAAGGGGCGGTCGCTGCTGAATTCAAGGGACAGGGGAAAGTAGGCGTTGCCAATGGCTTCGGCCCAGCGGGGCTGGCATTGGTGCTCGGGCCAGTAACGGGTGGAAAGCTGCTGAACCATCATCACTCCTGCTTTCTTGTGTTTTTTAGTCAGGACAGCACCGGGTGGTCAGCCACGGTGCCGGTGATCTTTGGGCAAAAGCGCGGGTCGGTCAATCGGCAGGCGTCAGCCGGTAGCAGGCCGAGGGCGCGAGCGTCGCCTGCCAGCCCGGCGGCACCACGATGTTGGTGGTGGCTTCCTCGATCACGCAGGGGCCGGTGAGGGTCTGCCCGGCCTGCAGCTGTTCGCCCTGGTAGACCGGCGTCGGTTGCCAGCCGCCGGCTTCGTCGAACAGCATCGAGCGCTGTTCCCGAGGCGTTGCCGGCACCTGCTGCTCGGGGATCGGCAACTCCGGCATCGGTGGGTGCTGCAGCCTGGCGATCACCGAGCATTCAAGGTTCACCAGCTCGATCGGGCTCTGCGGCTCGCTGTAGGAGAACAGCGCCTTGTGCCGGCTGTGGAAGGCCTCGCGCAGGGCGCTGAGACCGGCCGGGTCCAGCTCGTTGCTGGCCAGCTCGACGCTGCATTCGTGGATCTGCCCCAGGTAGCGGATTTCCAGGTGGTACTGGGTATCGACCCGGTTGCCGTTGCTGAAGCCGTCCTGGCGCAGGTTCTCCAGGCCCTGTTCGCGCAGCCGGGCCAGGGTCCGGTTGAGCAGCGCCAGGTCCACGTGCTGGTCGTCCAGGCGCATGGGCAGGGTGGTCAGCTGGTCGTAGCGGATGTCCGAGAGGATCTGCCCGAAGGCGCACAGCCCCGAGGCCACCTTGGGAATCAGCACCACCTGGCTGCCGATTTCCTCGGCCAGGCGGATCACGTGCATGCCCGCCGCGCCGCCGGCGCCGATCAGGGCGAACTGGCGGGGATCGTAGCCGCGCTCCACCGATACCCGGCGGATGCCGCTGACCATGTTCAGGTTGACCAGGGTGATGATTCCCAGCGCCGCGCGCTCGATGCTGATCCCCAGGGGCTCGGCGATCCGGCTGGCGATGGCCTGCAGCGCCGCCTGGCGTGACAGGCGGATGCTGCCGCCGAGCAAGGCGCCGTCCGCCAGGTAGCCCAGCGCCAGGTTGGCGTCGGTCACCGTTGGCTCGCTGCCGCCCTTGCCGTAGCACACCGGCCCGGGGTTGGCTCCGGCGCTGCGCGGGCCGACCTGGAGCATGCCGAAGGGGTCCAGGTGGGCGATGGAGCCGCCACCGGCGCCGAGGGTTTCCACCTGGATCATCGGCACGCCGATGCGGTAGCGCAGAAAGTCGCTGTCCTTGCTGAAGTTGGTGCGCCCGCCCTGGCTCAGGGTGATGTCGAAGGAGGTGCCGCCCATGTCCACGGTGATCACGTTGTCGATACCGAATGGCCGGGCCACGCACAGCCCGGCCTGGGGCGCCGAGGCCGGGCCGGAATTGATGGCATTGACCGCCCGGGTGCTCATGATCGCGCCGGGGGCCAGGCCGCCGTTGGACTGGAAGTAGCGGGTCGGCTGCTGTGCCCCCAGTTCTTCGAACAGGCTGTCGATGCGCTCCACGTAGCGTTGCATCACCGGGCTCAGGTAGGCGTTGACCACGGTGCTGGAGGTACGGGTGTATTCACGGATCTGCGGGAACACTTCATTGCCGGTGCAGACGAAGACCCCGGGCAGGGCCGCGCGCACCAGCTGTGCGGCGCGCTGCTCGTGGGCCGGGTTGCGCACCGACCAGACAAAGGAGATGGCCACCGCCTGCACCTCCTGCTCGCGAAAGTACTCGATGGCCCGCAGGATCGCCGTTTCGTCCAGGGGCGCGTGCTCCTGGCCGTCGCTGCGCATGCGCCCGCCGATGGGCCGGCGCAGGTGGCGCGGCACCAGCATGTGGGCCTGGGGGTAGCTGGCGTCGTATCGGTGGCCGTCTTCCTTGTGCCCCAGACGGATTTCCAGGCTGTCTTCGTGGCCGTCGGTACACAGCAGGCCGACCTTGGCCCCGGTCTTCTCGATCAGGGCGTTGAGGGCCACGGTGGTGCCGTTGATGCACAGGTCGCAGTCGCCGATGATCTGCGCCGGGCTGCGCCCCAGGGCGTCGGCCATCTGCGCCAGGCCGTTGCGGATGGCCAGGGTGCCGTCCTGCGGGGTCGAGGGGGCCTTGAACAGCTGCACGTTGCCGAGCTGGTCGGCGAGGATGAAATCGGTGAAGGTGCCGCCGGCGTCGATGCCCAGGCGATAGTGTTTGCTCATGGGGGGATGCTCCGTGGGTTCAGGGGCGGGCGCGCAGGGCGCGGGTGGCGTCGTGGTCCAGGCGCTGCTCGGCGTCGAACACCACGCCGTAGTCCAGGCGCGCGCCTTCGAGGGAGACCAGGCCATTGCGCAGGTCTTCGGCCACTCGCTCCAGGGGCCGCAGGAAGGGGTCGCCATAGCCGCCACCGCCGGGGTTGAGGTTGATCACCCGCTCTCCGGGTTGTGCGGTCAACTGGGCGTTGTGCTGGTAGGTGTGTTCCTGGCCGTCGGCACGGCGATGGGTCAGGCGCCCGAGCTTGGGCGCCAGCAGGCCGTTGCGCGCCCCCGCGGCGCCGGCGGTGGGCAGTTGCCGGCCCTCGCCGAAACCCACCACGGTCATCGGGTGCTGCAAGGGTTCGATCTCGATGCAGGTGCCCGAGCCGCCGCGAAACTGCCCGGCGCCGCCGCTGTCGGTGATCAGGCTGTAGCGGTGGATGAGGATCGGGTAGGCGTATTCCAGCAGTTCGATGTCGCCGGACATCAGCGCGCCGAAGCAGCACAACGGGCCGCAGGCCGGCCAGCCGTCCATGGCCTGGTTGGCCCCGGCCCCGGAGATGATCGAGGCCAGGACCATGGTCACGTATTCGGCGTTGTCGTTGCGCGGGTCGTGGCCGGCGATGTTGATCCCGCTGGCATGGCCCCAGGACGCGGTGACCCGTTCCGGCGCGGCCTGCTCCAGGGCCTGGCGCACCGCGTCGGCGAGGGTTTCCATGGGGGTGGTGGTGCTGTTGACGTGGGGCGCGGGTTCGCTGGCGTTGCACAGGGTTCCGGGCTCCCCCAGGTCGACGCTGATGCAGCGGTACAGGCCCTCGTTATAGGGCGGCGGCACCTGGGCGAACATCATCAGCCCCAGGTACACCCCGGACACCGAGTTGCCGGCGTAGGAATTGATGAAGTAGGGCACCTGGGGCGGGCTGTCGATGCGCACCCGGGCCTGATCGCCGCTGATCTGCACCTGGGCGGTGATGGTCAGCTGGCCCAGGCCGTGGCCCGAATCCTCCAGCACCGCGCTGCCGTGGTAGAGGCCATCCGGCACCTCGCGCAGCAGGGCGCGCATGTGCCGGTCAGCCATGTCCTTGAGCTCGCCGATGCAGGCGCGCACCTGTTCCACGCCGTAGCGCTCCAGGAGTTGCAGCAGGTGCCGCTCGCCGACGCTGCAGGCGCCGTACTGGGCATTCAGGTCGCCTTCCTGGTAGACCCGGGCGCGCATGTTGGTCAGCAGCAGGTTGATCACATCCTCGCGGCGCTGGCCCCGGGACCAGAGCTTGACCGGCGGAATCCGCAGGCCCTCGGCATAGATCTCCCTGGCGTCCGGGTTGTAGCCGGCGGGCACCGGGCCGCCGATGTCGGTGAGGTGGCCCTTGCACACCGCCCAGAACACCAGCTCGCCCCGGTAGAACACCGGTTTGTACATGCAGCAGTCGAGGATATGGCTGCCCTGGTAGGCCGGGTCGTTGTGGTAGATCACGTCCCCTTCATGGATGTCGTCGCCGAAGAATCCGGCCACGCATTTCATCGCCGGGATCAGCGAGCCGAGGTGGATCGGGATGTCCTGGCCCTGGAGGACCATTTCCGGGAGGTGGTCGAACAAGGCATTGGAGTAGTCGTGGGCCAGGTTGAAGACGCTGGAGCGGCCGGTTTTCTCCAGGGTCAGGGTCATTTCACGCTGGGCGGTTTCCAGCGCCCCTCGCACCACGGCGAGGGTGATCGGATCTACTGTGCTCATGGCTCACCTGAGTTCTTGTTGTTCTCGGGGTGGGGCGCGACGGCTGTTGCGCCCACGGCCTTAAGCTACGCGCAGCTAGGCGCACCTGGCTTGTCGCCGGGTGCAGGGCTTTTTGCGTTCTGGTGCACTGTCGTCACTGCTGAATGTGGGGGCACGCGCTGCAGGAGCTGGCTCCCCAGCGAACAGGCCCGCCCAGGCGCGGCATGGCTTACGGGGCTTTTCGCCGGCAAGCCGGCTCCTACGGGGGGCTGCGCTAAGCGCCGGTCACTTGGGGTACAGCGGCGGCAGGCTGGTGGTGTCCGCCACCGGGTCCTGGACCCGTTCGTCGATCGGGATGGCGCGTATCGCTCGCCATAGTTCCTCGCCCTGCCAGTACTGGCCGGTCTCGCTGTAGAGCGCGCCGTTGAGGCCGTCCAGGGCGTCGGACAGCGGCACGAAGCGCGCGGCCATTTCGGCCAGGGTTTCGGGCTGCTGTCGGGCCCAGGCGTCCAGGGCCTGGCGGGTGGCCTGGGGGTCGTTGGCCTGGCAGGCACGCTTGAGGTCGTCCAGCAGCGAGCGCGGGCTGGGGCCGGTCTGGGTGGCGCGCAGCACCGCCGGCTGCCAGCGGGCGCGCCACCACAGGCCGAAGCCCAGCAGGGTGGTGCAAGCCAGCAGCAGGGTGCTCAGTTGCCACAGCCACAGGTTGCCGCTGTCGGGCGCGGCCGAGGCGTTGCCTGCCGGGGTGTCCACCACCAGGCTCGGGTTGTTCGCCACCTGCAGGGCCCGCGCCGGCAGGCTGGTGCTTTCCAGGCGGTCTTCGACGGTGTTCCACCAGGTCACTTCAATGGCGGGCAGTTCGACGTTGCCGGGGCGGGTGGGCACCAGCGCCTGGCGGTCTTCGCGAATGCCCAGAAGGCCCTGTTCAACGTGCTGGTTGCTCAACTGCGGCTGGTCCGGGTAGCTGCGCAGGCCATTGACGTCGGCCAGGGGCAGCGGCGGCAACTGGGCGCTGGACAGGCCTTCGGCGCGCAGGGTCAGGCTGCGGGTCAGGGAGTCTCCGACCTGAGGGTGCTCGGGCTCCGGGTTCCAGCTTTCGCTCAGGCTCAGGCTGCGGGCCGGCAGCCAGGGCGCGTCGGCCGGGTAGGTGGCGGGCTTGGCCTTGACCTGCAGGCTGATGTCACTGGAGCTGACGTGGATCAGCTTGCCGGCCCGGGGCGTCTGCGAGCTGGTTTCCTGACCCGGGTCCGGGTTGGCCAGGGTGGCGCTGAAGGTCAGCGCGGGAATCTGCAACGGCCCGCTGCGCTGGGGATAGAGCGCGTAGCGCATCTCGATCACCCCGTGGCGCACGCCATTGATGAGCTTTTCGTAGGTGCGCGGCTCGCCCAGCTGTTCCACCCGGGTGTCGCTCAGCAGCAGCGGGCTCAGGCTGCTGTCGTCGAACAGCGGCACCGAGTGGTAGATGTGCAGGGTCAGCAGGGCCTGGGCCTGGACATAGACGCTGGGCTGGTCGAGCTCGGCTTCGATGAACACCGGTTCCAGGCGGGCGTTCTGGTCCTGGGCCGGGCTGGTGTTGACCTGCAGGCTCAGGGGCTGGCTCTGCAGGCTGCCCAGTTGCAGCGGGGCGATTTCCAGGGTGCCGGTATGGCGCGGCAGCAGGGTGACGATCCAGCGGGTACTGGCGTGGTTGTCCCCCAGGCCGTTGAGCTGGTTGACCTGGCGTGTGCCGCGCACCTCGAACTGGGCCTCCAGGGGCGCCAGGTCCGGCTTGCCGAACTGGGTGACATCGGTGGACTCCAGGGTCAGCTCGACGGTTTCCCCGGAATTGACCTGGCTGCGGTCCAGGCTGGCGAGCAGGCCGGCAGCCTGGGACTGGCCAGTGCAGAACGCGAGGGCAAGCAGTAGGGCGGTGCAGCGGGTCATCGAGTTTTTCCCTGATCCTGATGTTGTTGCTGTTCGTACCAGAATTTGCGCCTGAGCAATTCACCCGGGTCGTCGGGGATCTTGCGCAGCCATTGTTCCAGCGCCTGCTGGTGTTCAGCGTCCAGGCTGTCCTCCACCGGGCGCAGCGGGGTGGTGGTGTGCTGGTCGTCCAGCTCGCTGCCGGGCACTTCACTGTGGCCGGCGGTTTGTGGATCCGGCGGCGGCGTGTCGCCTTCGTTGGCCGGCGCCTGTGCCGGGTCCTGCGGGCCATCGCTGCCCGGTGGTGGCTGGGTGGCCGCGCCGCTGGGGCCCGGGCGGGTGTCGTCGCCTTCGGGGGTGTCCGGCTTCTTCGCCGGTGGCGGTGTTTGCGCCTGGGCCTGTTGCTGTTGCAGCAGGCTTTCCACCAGGGCCTTGTTCTGCAACGCCGGTTGCAGGTCCGGCTGGCGTTCCAGGGCCTGCTCGTAGGCGTCGATGGCGGCTTCCAGCTCGCCGCTGCGGGCCAGGGCGTTACCGCGATTGTAGTGGGCGCGGGCGTCGTTGCCCTCGGCGAAACGCTCGGCGGCGGCAGTGTAGTTGCCGGCTTCGTACAAGGCCACGCCTTGCCATTGCGGGTCCTGGAAATGCCGCGCGGCCTCCGCCGGGCGCTGCTGTTGCAGAAGCCGCTGGCCCTGCTGGTCGGGGCGCAGCCACAGGTCATTGAAGTCGAAGGCGTAGCTCGGTTGCGGCACGGCGAACAGCAGCAGGGGCAGGCAGAACAGCCAGCCCCGGCGCCCGGCGCAGGCGGCCAGCAGCAACAGCGGCAGCAGCAGCCAGTAGCCCTGGTCGGCCCAGGTATCCAGGCGCAGGGTCTGGCCGTCGCTGCGCAGGCCTTGCGGGCCGCCGAGCAGGCCCAGGCCGCGCAGGTCGCTGTCGTCCAGGCGCGCCTGGCGGTAGCGCCCGCCCACGTCGCCGATGAAGTGCTTGAGGTCCGGGCTGTCCAGGCGCGATACCAGGATCGCGCCCTGGTCGTCCTTGAGGTAGCTGCCGTCTTCCAGGGCCACCGGGGCGCCGTCGCGGCTGCCGAAGCCGAGCATCAGCAACTGTGGGGCGTCGCCCTTGAGCGCCTGGCGGATGCCCTGGCGTTCCTCTTCGTTGAGGGAGGAGGCCATCAGTAGCACCCGGCCCTGGCCCAGGGCCCCCTGGTCCAGCAGCTTCAGGGCCTTGAGCAGGGCCAGGTCGGCGCGCTGGCCGGCCTGGGGCATGATCGACGGCTTGAGGGCGTCCAGCAGGTTGCGGCTGGTGGCCAGGTCATCGGACAGCGGCACCAGGGTGTGGGCGCTGCCGGCGTAGACCACGATGGCGGTCTGCGCGTCGCTGCGCAGTTGCAACAGGTCCAGCAGCTTGTGCCGGGCCTGCTCCAGGCGATCGGGCGGCACGTCGTTGGCGAGCATCTGCGGGGTCAGCTCCAGCAGCACCACCAGCGGGTCGGCGGGTTTCTGGCTGGTCTGTTCCACCCGCTGCCAGCTGGGGCCCAGCAGGGCCAGCACCGCCAGCAGCCAGGCCAGGCCCAGGGCCACCCAGGGCAGCTTGCTTTCGCGGCCATTGCCGCCGCTGAGCAGGGCGGCGTGAAAGGCCGGGGGCAGGATCATCTGCCAGCGCCCGGCGCGTTTCTGCCGGTGCCAGAGCTTCCACAGCAGCAGCGCCAGCAGGGGCAGCACCAGCAACCAGCCGGGGCGGAACCAATGGGGCCAGAGGCTGATCATCGACGCCTCCGCAAGCGCAGGCGCTTGAGCCGCTGGCGCCAGTCATGGGCAGGCAGCAGGAAGTTCGACTGGGTGAAGAAGCGTTGCAGCGGGTTCTGCGGCCAGCGCTCGCGCAGCACCAGCAGCACGCTGAGCAGCAACGCCGTGGCCAGGGGCCAGTGGTACAGGGCCTGGGCCGGGCGTGCCTGGGTCGGTTGCTGGGCCACCGGTTCCAGTTGATCGAGGGTTTGCTTGATCGCTTGCAGCTCCTGGCCGTCCCGGGCGCGGAAGTAGCGCCCGCCAGTGACTTGCGCCAGCTCCTTGAGGGCCGGTTCGTCCAGGTCCAGGCTCGGGTTGATGCCCAGCACGCCGAGGGTGGCGCTCTGTTCCGGGTCGGCGCCGATGCCGATGGGGTAGATCTTCACCCCTTCCTCGGCGGCCAGCCGGGCGGCGGTGATGGGGGCGATCTCGCCGCCGTTGTTGGCGCCGTCGGTGACCAGGATCAGCACCCGGCTCTGGGCCGGGCGCTGGCGCAGGCGCTTGAGGGCCAGGCCGATGGCATCGCCGATGGCGGTGTTCTTGCCGGCGATGCCGATCTTCGCTTCATCCAGCCAGACCCGCACCGTGTGCCGGTCGAAGGTCAGGGGCGCCTGCAGGTAGGCCTTGCTGCCGAACAGGATCAGGCCCACCCGGTCGCCTTCGCGGTGTTCGAGAAAGTCCCCCAGCAGGTGCTTGACCAGGTTCAGGCGGCTGACGTCCTCGTCCTGCCATTGCATGTCGGGGAAATCCATGGAGCCGGAAACGTCCACCGCCACCAGCAGGTCGCGGCCGCTGGCGGCCACCGGCAAGGGGTCGCCCAGCCATTGCGGGCGCGCGGCGGCCAACAGCAGCAGGAGCCAGAGCAGGATGAAACGTACCTGCTGGCGCCAGGCCGGGAGGTGGGCGCGGGCCCGGCGCTTGGACAGGCCTTCCAGGTCACTGAGAAAACTGACTTTCAGCGCCGGCTCGCCACTGTCGGCCACCGGCAGCACCAGGCGCAGCAGCCAGGGCAGCGGCAGCAGGACGAAGACCCACGGCCAGGCGAACTCAAACATGCTTGCGAATCCAGGTGTCCACCGCCTGGGTCAGGCCGGCGATGGCTTTGTCGTCGAGCTTGCACTCGGGCTTGTAGGCGCCTTCCACCAGCACCATCCAGCGGGTCAGGCCGGCGGCCGGGCAACGGTTGTCGAGGAACGCCAGCCATTTGCGCCCGTTCAGGGTGTGGCTCTGGCTGTAGGGGTAATGGTTGCGGCACAGGCGCTTGAGCAGGGCATTCAAGGCCTGCAGCCAGGCGCCGGCGGGGGCACCGTCATAGGGCTTGGGCAGCAGCGCCAGTTCTGCCAGGGCGGCCAGGCGCACCGGGTCCAGGGGCTGCTCGCTGCGGGCGCGCACGGCCTTGCGCGGCCACAGGTGGCGCCAGTGCCAGAGGGCCAGGCCCAGCAGCGGCAGCAGGATCGCCAGCAGCCACCAGCCCGGGGCTGGTGGCCACAGGCTGACCGCGGGCGGCGGCAGCAGCGGTTGCAGTTGTTCCAGGCTGCTCATCGGCCGGCTCCGGGGCGCTGCGGGTTGAGGTACTCGCGCAGCTGCTCGACCATCTCGCTCTGGGTGCTCAGGGGCATCAGCAGCACCCGCAGCTTTTGCGCCAGGCGTTCCCAGCGGGCGATGCGCGCTTCGCTCATGGCGCGGTAGGCCTGGCGCAGGTCGTAGTTCAGGGTGTCCAGTTCCAGCTGGGCGCCGCGTTCGGCAAAGCGCAGCAGGCCGGCGGCGGGCAGGGCGTGGTCCAGCGGGTCGGAAAGGGGCATCAACAGCAGGTCGCAATGGCGCGACAGCAGGCTCAGTTGCTGCTCGGCGGCGTCGCTCAGGGCGCGTTCGTCGCAGATCACGATCACCAGGCTGCCGGGACGCAGGACTTCGCGCCCGCGCAGCAGCGCGGTGCCCAGGGCGTCGCGCTGGGGCCGGGCTTCGCTGTGCAGCGACTGGTTGACCCGCACCAGGCGGTTGAGCAACTGCAACAGGCTCTGCTTGCTGCGCCGCGGCTTGATCTCGTAATGCTCGTCGTCGCCGTAGACCAGCCCGCCGACCCGGTCGTTATGGCCCAGGGCGGCCCAGCCGATCAGGCTCGCGGCCTGGGCGGCGAGCACCGACTTGAACATCAGCCCGGAGCCGAAGAACAGCTGGCGGCTCTGTTCCACCATGATGAAGATCGGCCGCTCGCGCTCTTCGTGGAACAGCTTGGTGTGCGGTTCCTGGGTGCGCGCGGTAACCCGCCAGTCGATGGTGCGCACGTCGTCGCCGGCCTGGTAGACCCGCACCTGGTCGAAGTCCACGCCGCGCCCGCGCAGCTTGGAGTGGTGCAGGCCGATCAGCGGGCTGCGCTGGCTGGGGGTGGAGAACAGCTGCACCTCGCGCACGCGATGGCGCATCTCGATCAGCTCGCCGAGGGTGATGCGAATGCCGGGTTCGGCAACGGGCTGGGTCATGGGCTTCAGGCGACGGCAACGACGTCGAGGATGCGCTGTACCACACGGTCCTGGTCGATACCGGCCGCTTCAGCCTCGAAGGACAGGATGATGCGGTGGCGCAGTACGTCGAACAGCACGGCCTGGATGTCTTCGGGGCTGACGAAGTCGCGGCCGGCCAGCCAGGCGTGGGCCCGGGCGCAGCGGTCCAGGGCGATGGAACCGCGGGGGCTGGCGCCGTAGGCGATCCACTCGGCCATCTCCGGGTCGAACTTGGCCGGGGTGCGGGTGGCCATCACCAGTTGCACCAGGTATTCCTCCACCGCATCGGCCATGTACAGGCCGAGGATTTCCTTGCGTGCGGCAAAGATCGCCTGCTGACTGACCCGGCGCTCGGGCTTGGTCTCGCCGTTCAGGGCTTCGCCGCGGGCCTGCTGGAGGATCCGCCGCTCCACCGCGGCGTCCGGGAAGCCGATCTTGACGTGCATCAGGAAGCGGTCGAGCTGGGCTTCGGGCAGCGGGTAGGTGCCTTCCTGCTCGATGGGGTTCTGGGTCGCCATCACCAGGAACAGCGGCGACAGTTCATAGGTGCTGCGCCCGACGCTGACCTGGCGCTCGGCCATGGCTTCGAGCAGGGCCGACTGGACCTTGGCCGGAGCGCGGTTGATTTCGTCCGCCAGCACCAGGTTGTGGAAGATCGGGCCTTGCTGGAACACGAAGCTGCCGGTTTCCGGGCGATAGATCTCGGTGCCGGTGATGTCGGCGGGCAGCAGGTCGGGGGTGAACTGGATCCGATGGAATTGCGCTTCAATGCCTTCGGCCAACTCCTTGATGGCCTTGGTCTTGGCCAGCCCCGGAGCGCCCTCGACCAGCATGTGGCCGTCGGCGAGCAGGGCGATGAGCAAGCGCTCGATGAGTTTTTCCTGGCCGAGAATCTGCGTTGAAAGAAAGGTTCGCAGCGCCAAAAGCGCTTCACGATGTTCCATCGGTGACTGTTCCTGGAGAGGGTGCGCCCCGGGCGTTGAGGGAACGTCGGGGCTGGGGGCGATACTTTAATCCATAGCGGGGGTCGGCGACTAACGGGGAAAACCTGATTTGGCGAATTAGTCGAAAAAAATCCGTGTTTTATTCAGCACCACGCGCACCCCCGGTAGAAGCCGGCTTGCCGGCGAAGAGGCCGGCAGGGTTTGCGGTGCAGCCGAAGACGCCTTCGCTGGCAAGCCAGCTCCTACGCTCGGGCGCGGTGCTGGGGTTCTGGTAGGAGCCGGCTTGCCGGCGAAGAGGCCGGCAAGGTTTGCGGCGGGGCCGAAGACGCCTTCGCTGGCAAGCCAGCTCCTACGCTCGGGCGCGGTGCTGGGGTTCTGGTAGGAGCCGGCTTGCCGGCGAAGAGGCCGGCAGGGTTTGCGGCGGAGCCGAAGACGCCTTCGCTGGCAAGCCAGCTCCTGCGCTCGGGCGCGGTGTTGGGGCTCTGGTAGGAACCGGCTTGCCGGCGAAGAGGCCGGCAAGGTTTGCGGCGGGGCCGAAGACGCCTTCGCTGGCAAGCCAGCTCCTACGCTCGGGCGCGGTGTTGGGGCTCTGGCAGGAGCCGGCTTGCCGGCGAAGAGGCCGGCAAGGTTTGCGGTGGCGCCGAAGACGCCTTCGCTGGCAAGCCAGCTCCTACGGTCGGGCGCGGTGCTGGGGTTCTGGTAGGAGCCGGCTTGCCGGCGAAGAGGCCGGCAGGGTTTGCGGCGGGGCTGAAGACGCCTTCGCTGGCAAGCCAGCTCCTACGCTCGGGCGCGGTGTTGGGGCTCTGGTAGGAGCCGGCTTGCCGGCGAAGAGGCCGGCAAGGTTTGCGGCGGGGCCGAAGACGCCTTCGCTGGCAAGCCAGCTCCTGCAAGGGAGGGCGGCGGGTCAGGACAGCTGGCTGATGTAGGTGCCGGTGCCCTTGAGGATGTTCTGCAGGGTTTCCTCCACTTCGGCCAGGTCCGACGCAGCAGTGCTGTGGCGGATCTCCAGGTGGTCGGCGCCGTTCAGGGCGTCGGCGTCGGCCGCGGCGATTTCGATCAGCAGGGTGGTGGGGCTCAGGGTCACCTTGACGCCATCGAGGGTCGAGGGCTCGCCGTCGAGGGTTATCTCCAGTTCGTCTTCGTCCGGGTAGCGGCTCATCAGGAACATCTCGCCCTGGGTGCTGTGGCAGCAGAGCATGGCCATGTTGTCTTCTTCGTCGTCGCAGGGGTTGGCGATCAGGTGGGCGGTGGTCATGTGCATGGGGGCATTCCTGAGAGAGTGGCCGGGCGGGCAGAAAGGAAACAATTCTGCCAGCCCGATGGAATTTCTGCTGGCTTGTCTGTCAGAGAACAGGTCGTGAACACAATCGCTGCGGCAGTCACTTTTGGTACGCAAGTACCGTGAATCCGGGGAAAAAAACCGGTTTTTCCACCGCGGCTGCTAGTGTTGCTCAAAGCGTGAGCGTTCTGCTGCGTGCCGTTGACCGAATATGTCGCAGCATCGCAAGCAGCTGTCACATCGCACTCGTTAAGCTGCGCAGCGGACAATTTGTTCTTAGTGCAATAGGTTGCGTCTGATTTGTGATGGTCACCTGTAAAGGCATTGCGCTCGGTTTCCCGGCAAGCGTCAGTCGTTTTTGCAGATGCCCATCCCCGGAAGGTGAATGTGACCTGTGCGTCTCGTCCAGCTTCACCCACCTGTCATCCTGCTACCTCTGCCCGAGACCAGGAGCAGGATGCAGCACCGCCCCGCGAGGGGTTTGCACGCGACGCTTCCATCAATAACAAGCCCAAGCGGAGTACCACAGATGGCGTTCTTCACCGCAGCCAG
Organism: Pseudomonas sp. BIGb0176; assembly: GCF_024810175.1. NCBI lineage: Bacteria > Pseudomonadati > Pseudomonadota > Gammaproteobacteria > Pseudomonadales > Pseudomonadaceae > Pseudomonas > Pseudomonas sp. BIGb0176. Next base: position 1,716,998 of record NZ_JANUEC010000001.1, on the reverse strand, counting down.
CAAAGCCGACTTCCAGCACCAACTGCAAGCGGCACTGGCGCAGCACATCAGTGAACAGGCACTGCCACAAGTGGCGCTGTTCGCTGAACAATTCTTCGGCATCATTTCCCTGGACGAACTCACCCAGCGTCGCATGTCCGACCTGGCGGGCTGCACCCTTTCTGCCTGGCGCCTGCTTGAGCGCTTCGACCACGGGCAACCGCAGGTCCGCGTCTACAACCCCGATTACGAACGCCATGGCTGGCAGTCGACCCACACTGCTGTGGAAGTCCTGCACCACGACCTGCCGTTTTTGGTGGACTCGGTACGCACCGAGCTCAACCGTCGCGGCTACAGCATCCACACCCTGCAGACCACCGTGCTCAGCGTACGTCGTGGCAGCAAGGGCGAGCTGCTGGAAATCCTGCCCAAGGGCACCCAGGGCGAAGGCATCCAGCAAGAGTCGCTGATGTACCTGGAGATCGACCGTTGCGCCAATGCCGCCGAACTCAGCGTGCTGGGCAAGGAGCTGGAGCAGGTACTGGGCGAAGTGCGGGTCGCCGTGGCCGACTTCGAGCCGATGAAGGCCAAGGTCCAGGAACTGATCCAGAGCATCGACAACAGCCAGTTCCCGATCGCCGCCGAAGAAAAGACCGAGATCAAGAGCTTCCTCGAATGGCTGGTGGGCAACCACTTCACCTTCCTCGGTTATGAAGAATTCGTGGTCGGCGCCGACCAGGACGGCGGGCATATCGAATATGACCCGAACTCCTTCCTCGGCCTGGCCAAGCTGCTGCGCGCCGGCCTGACCAGCGATGACCTGCGCATCGAAGACTACGCCGTCAACTACCTGCGCGAACCGACGCCGCTGTCCTTCGCCAAGGCCGCGCACCCGAGCCGCGTGCACCGTCCGGCCTACCCGGATTTCGTCTCGATCCGCCAGATCGATGCCGACGGCAAGGTCATCAAGGAATGCCGCTTCATGGGCCTGTACACCTCTTCGGTGTACGGCGAAAGCGTGCGGGTGATTCCTTACATCCGCCGCAAGGTCGAAGCCATCGAGCAGCGCTCGGGCTTCCAGGCCAAGGCGCACCTGGGCAAGGAACTGGCCCAGGTCCTGGAAGTGCTGCCCCGCGATGATCTGTTCCAGACCCCGGTGGACGAGCTGTTCAGCACCGTGATGTCCATCGTGCAGATCCAGGAACGCAACAAGATCCGCGTGTTCCTGCGCAAAGACCCCTACGGTCGTTTCTGCTACTGCCTGGCCTACGTGCCGCGCGACATCTATTCCACCGAAGTGCGGCAGAAGATCCAGCAAGTGCTGATGGATCGCCTGCAAGCCACTGACTGCGAGTTCTGGACCTTCTTCTCCGAGTCGGTGCTGGCCCGTGTGCAGTTGATCCTGCGGGTGGACCCCAAACAGCGCATCGACATCGATCCGCTGCTGCTGGAAAAAGAAGTGGTGCAGGCCTGCCGCAGCTGGCAGGACGACTACGCCAGCCTGGTGGTGGAAAGCTTCGGCGAAGCCCACGGCACCAATGTGCTGGCGGACTTCCCCAAAGGCTTCCCGGCCGGCTACCGCGAGCGCTTCGCTGCCCATTCGGCGGTGGTGGACATGCAGCACCTGCTGAGCCTCACCGAAGCCAACCCGCTGGTGATGAGCTTCTACCAGCCCCTGGGCCAGGTCTCCGGCCAGCGCGAGCTGCACTGCAAGCTGTACCACGCCGACACCCCGCTGGCGCTGTCCGACGTGCTGCCGATCCTGGAAAACCTCGGCCTGCGGGTACTGGGTGAGTTCCCGTACCGCCTGCGTCACAACAACGGCCGCGAGTACTGGATCCACGACTTCGCCTTCACCGCCGCCGAAGGCCTGGACCTGGACATCCAGCAGCTCAACGACACGCTGCAGGACGCCTTCGTCCATATCGTGCGCGGCGATGCCGAGAACGATGCCTTCAACCGCCTGGTGCTGACCGCCGGCCTGCCATGGCGCGACGTGGCGCTGCTGCGTGCCTACGCCCGCTACCTGAAGCAGATCCGCCTGGGCTTCGACCTGGGTTACATCGCCAGCACCCTGAACAACCACACCGACATCGCCCGCGAGTTGACCCGGTTGTTCAAGACCCGTTTCTACCTGGCGCGCAAGCTCACCAGCGACGACCTGGAAGACAAGCAGCAGCGTCTGGAGCAGGCGATCCTCACCGCCCTGGACGACGTTCAGGTGCTCAACGAAGACCGCATCCTGCGTCGCTACCTGGACCTGATCAAGGCCACCCTGCGGACCAACTTCTACCAGACCGACGCCAACGGCCAGAACAAGTCGTACTTCAGCTTCAAGTTCAACCCGCACCTGATCCCCGAGCTGCCCAAGCCGGTGCCCAAGTTCGAAATCTTCGTCTACTCGCCGCGTGTCGAAGGCGTGCACCTGCGCTTCGGCAACGTTGCCCGTGGCGGCCTGCGCTGGTCCGACCGTGAAGAAGACTTCCGCACCGAAGTCCTGGGCCTGGTCAAAGCTCAGCAAGTGAAGAACTCGGTAATCGTGCCAGTCGGTGCGAAGGGTGGCTTCCTGCCGCGTCGCCTGCCACTGGGCGGCAGCCGGGACGAGATCGCGGCCGAGGGCATCGCCTGCTACCGCATCTTCATCTCCGGCCTGCTGGACATCACCGACAACCTGAAGGACGGCGCCCTGGTGCCGCCGGCCAACGTCGTGCGCCATGACGACGATGACCCCTACCTGGTGGTCGCGGCGGACAAGGGCACTGCGACCTTCTCCGACATCGCCAACGGCATTGCCATCGACTACGGCTTCTGGCTGGGTGATGCATTCGCCTCCGGTGGTTCGGCCGGTTACGACCACAAGAAGATGGGCATCACCGCCAAGGGCGCGTGGGTTGGCGTACAGCGCCACTTCCGCGAGCGCGGCATCAATGTCCAGGAAGACAGCATCACCGTGGTCGGTGTCGGCGACATGGCCGGCGACGTGTTCGGCAACGGCTTGCTGATGTCCGACAAGCTGCAACTGGTGGCCGCGTTCAACCACCTGCACATCTTCATCGATCCGAACCCGAACCCGGCCACCAGCTTCGTCGAGCGCCAGCGCATGTTCGAGCTGCCGCGTTCGGCCTGGACCGACTACGACACCAGCATCATGTCCGAAGGCGGCGGCATCTTCTCGCGTAGCGCGAAGAGCATCGCCATCTCACCGCAGATGAAAGAGCGCTTCGACATCCAGGCGGACAAGCTGACCCCGACCGAGCTGCTCAACGCCTTGCTCAAGGCGCCGGTGGACCTGCTGTGGAACGGTGGTATCGGCACCTACGTCAAGGCCAGCACCGAGAGCCACGCCGATGTTGGCGACAAGGCCAACGACGCCCTGCGCGTCAACGGCAACGAGCTGCGCTGCAAGGTGGTGGGCGAGGGCGGCAACCTGGGCATGACCCAGCTGGGTCGTGTGGAGTTCGGCCTCAATGGCGGCGGTTCCAACACCGACTTCATCGACAACGCCGGTGGCGTGGACTGCTCCGACCACGAAGTGAACATCAAGATCCTGCTCAACGAAGTGGTGCAGGCCGGTGACATGACCGACAAGCAGCGCAACCAGCTGCTGGCGAGCATGACCGACGAAGTCGGCGGCCTGGTGCTGGGCAACAACTACAAGCAGACCCAGGCCCTGTCCCTGGCTGCGCGCCGTGCCTACGAGCGTGCCGCCGAGTACAAGCGCCTGATGAGCGACCTGGAAGGCCGTGGCAAGCTGGACCGCGCCATCGAGTACCTGCCGACCGAGGAGCAGCTCACCGAGCGCGCCGCCACCGGCAAGGGCCTGACCCGTCCGGAACTGTCGGTGCTGATTTCCTACAGCAAGATCGACCTCAAGGAAGCCCTGCTCAAGTCCCTGGTACCGGATGACGACTACCTGACCCGTGACATGGAGACCGCGTTCCCGCCAAGCCTGGTGGCCAAGTTCTCCGAGGCCATGCGTCGCCATCGTCTCAAGCGCGAGATCGTCAGCACCCAGATCGCCAACGACCTGGTCAACCACATGGGCATCACCTTCGTGCAGCGCCTGAAGGAGTCCACCGGCATGAGCCCGGCGAACGTCGCCGGTGCCTATGTGATCGTGCGGGACATCTTCCACCTCCCGCACTGGTTCCGTCAGATCGAAGCCCTGGACCACCAGGTTTCGGCTGAAGTGCAACTGGCGTTGATGGACGAGCTGATGCGCCTGGGCCGTCGTGCCACCCGCTGGTTCCTGCGCAGCCGGCGCAACGAGCAGGATGCGGCGCGCGACGTTGCGCACTTCGGTCCGCACCTGGCGGCGCTGGGCCTGAAGCTCGACGAGCTGCTCGAAGGCCCGACCCGCGAGGGCTGGCAAGCCCGTTACACCGCCTATGTCGAAGCCGGTGTGCCGGAGTTGCTGGCGCGCATGGTTGCAGGCACTACCCACCTGTACACCCTGCTGCCGATCATCGAGGCCGCTGATGTGACCGGCCACGATGCGGCGGAAGTGGCCAAGGCCTACTTCGCCGTCGGCAGTGCCCTCGACCTGCCGTGGTACCTGCAGCAGATCAGCGATCTGCCGGTGGCCAACAACTGGCAGGCGGCGGCGCGCGAAGCCTTCCGCGATGACGTGGACTGGCAGCAGCGGGCGATCACCATCAAGGTCCTGCAGATGGCCGATGCGCCGGATGACATGGAGGCCCGCGTGGCTCTATGGCTGGAGCAGAACGCGAGCATGGCCGATCGCTGGCGCGCCATGATGGTGGAAATCCGTGCCGCCAGCGGCACCGACTACGCCATGTATGCGGTGGCCAACCGCGAGTTGCTGGACCTGGCCATGAGCGGTCAGTCGGTGCTGTAACGGCCTGACCCCGCCCAGAACCAAAAAAGCCCCGTATCTTGCGATACGGGGCTTTTTTATTGCCTGCCGGTTTGTGTCGGCTGGCGGGTGGCTCGGCTCAGTGGGCCGCCGAGGCGTCCTGCTCGACCACCATGTCCAGCACATAGACGCTGGACGGGGCATCGGCGGGTGCATTCTTCCACTCGTACTGCTTGACCCGCAGCACATTGCGCACGCCGTCCTGGTGCTCGTAGCCCTCGATGGACTGGTACAGCGGGTGCCAGGTGTCCTGGGTCGGCAGTTGCAGGCCGGCGTCGTCGTAGCGGCGCTCACGTACTTGCAGGCACTGGAAGTCGGGGATCAGCGGGTGGCTGCACTTGACGGTCTTGGCCGCCACTTCCAGGAAGCGGGTCTGGCCCTGGCTGCCGTAGCGGGTTTGCGGGGTGGGCTGGCCTTCGAACGTGAGCAGGGTGCCGTCCTGGGTGGCCAGTTGCAGGGTCGGGGTCGACTGGTCGCCGCCGAAGGTGGTGCGCAGGTCGCCCTTGAGCAGGTTGGCGATTTGTGCGTCAAGGGCCATCAGTTTCGGCTCGCAGGCCATCAGGGTGGCGGCCAGTGGCTGTACCTTGAGCACGCCATTTTCATGCTGGAAGCCGCCGAACTGGCGGTTGCAGCCGCCGCTGATGCTCAGGTTCTGCCCGGCGAAGGTCAGGCGCAGCTGGCGCTCGATGCCCTTGTCCAGGGCGGCGACGGGCTTGCCCGCCGCATCGCGGGCCGCAACCAGCTGCCAGTAGTAGGCGGACAGCGCAGGCTGGGCGCTGACGGAGGCAGTACTGGCGGGCATGGGAGAAGATCCTTCAGGGGTGGTGGAAGCCGGGGTGCAGGCCTGGAGCAGGGCGGCACAGACGGATACGAGGAGGATGTTTTGCTTCATGGTTCGCTCTTTCAGCCTTGATGGAGTATGGCCTGCCGCATGGGGGGCAGGCCCAGGCCGGTAACCTGTGGCGGTGAGGTCGTCGGGCCAGTGCTGCGTGGGCCGCAAGCCGCCGCAGGGCGACCTCCGCCGTTACCGATTGCGATGTGACAGCACTGTGCCAGTTCGGTTTCATCGTCGGGGGTGCCCGGGAGTGTTACCAAATCTTGCACGCTGCCGGTGAGCGCCGTTGCCTGCTTCCGGCCGGGCGCTGCGGGCCAGGTGTGGACGCCCGCCTTACCAGAACCAGTAAGGCAGGAATTTGGGAGTGGGTTCTTTGGCCAGTTCCAGATGATAGGTGATGGCGTTGAAGAAGAACCCATCCAGCAAGAGAAAGGCCGCCACGCCGAATGCCAGGACGATGACCTCGTAATGCCGGTGCCCGGTGTACTGCCGGCCGATCCAGTAGCGCACGCCGCTGAGCAGGGCAAAGCTTGAAAACACCCCGGCGAAGTCGGGCTGCAGGGGCCGGGCGGCAAAGCTGTTGTAGCCCAGCACCAGCAGCGCCAGGAACGCGCCGATGGCCGGCAGGTTCAGGCACAGGCGCAGCAGGCGTCTGCGGGTGGCGCTGAACAGGCCGTTGGGGTCGATGAAGATGTAGGCCGCCAGCAGGGAAATGGCCGGGGTGATGGACAGCACGTAACGCGCCTTCTTCGAGTTGGGGATGGTGAAGAACACAATCAGCACCACGAACCAGGCGCCCAGGTGCAGCAGCAGGCGCGGCGCCGACAGCGACGGGGCGCCGAGCCACTGGCGGCCGCTCCTGGCCATCACGCAAAGGGCGTAGAACGCCGTGAAGCTGTAGGTGATCAGCCCGGCGCTGAAGTAGAAGTAGTAGCGCGGCGAGTGATCGCTGGCGATCCGGCCCAGGCCCTGCATCTCCAGCACTTGCTGCATGAAGGCATCGCCGCCCTGCACGTGGGCGGCCCAGGCCAGTAGCGCGACCCCGGCGGCGAACAGCAGGCCGCTCACCAGCGAGAACCCGACCAGGGTTCGCCACTGCCGGCTCAGCAGGTAATAGCTGCCGACCACCAGTGCCGGGCCGATCATGCCGATCGGGCCGCGCAGGGCAAAGCCCAGGATCAGGCCGAGGAACACCAGCGCCAGGCGTCCGCGTTGCTGCTTGAGGTCGGCGGAGTAGGCCAGGTAGAAGCAGCCCGCGGTGATCAGGGCGGGGTAGATGTCCAGGGCCAGGGAGTTGACGCTATCCACGAAGGCCCAGGTGAACAGCGCAAAGAGCACGCCGCACAGGCCCCATTTGCGCTCATGCAGGGCCCCCAGCTTGTAGATGAACACCAGCATCAGCGACGCAGCGATGCAGAAGGGCAGGCCCATCGACAGCACGGACAGCTGGCCGAAGGGCAGCGACGCCAGATAGACCAGCACCGTGTTGGCGATGGTGTAGTCGGGGTAGGGCTGCAGATCGTCGGCAATGGGGAACAGCGTCATGCCGTGCTGCAGCATGTAGTCGGCAAAGTCGACGAAGCGCGTGGTGTAGTTGAGGACTGCCGGTTTGTACTGCAGCGCCATGAACAGCGCGAGGGCAATCAGGAAAATGCTTTGGCAGGGGCGCTGCAGGATCAGCTTTTTATAGTCTTCCATGCGTCCAACACGCAAAAAAACACCAATGATAGGGTGGCGGGCAGGCGAACGCCATCCACGCGCCGTGTTCGGGGCCGTTGCCGGCACCGGGGTTCAAGGCTCGGCAATCTAGCGCGCCCGGGGTTAACGCCCGGTATACGGGCAGGGGCTGATCAAGGGGGCGCGGCGCAGTGCGCGATTGGCCACGGGGCGACCGTCGTCCGCTGCCTTCGCCGCTGTCCAGGCGGGCCCTGGGACGGGCCGGGTGGCGGGTAGCGGCCCGGCAATCGGCCGCCCACGGCGCCGTTCAGGGCCGTTGCGGCTTGACCGAGGTGCCGAAGGTGTTGCCCATGCGCACGCCGGTGGCCGCCGGCGTCGAGAGCCCGACCTGGTTCGGTGGGCGCTTGTTCACCGGGTCCTCCAGGGCCTGCTGGTTGGCCTGGGCCGCCTTCACTGCGTCCGGGTTGTTGCCCATCTGTTTGCTCAGGCAGTTGTAGTCGGGGGCCTTGTAGCCGCCGACGCTGACTTCCACGCAGCCCTCGCTGGCTTCTTCGGCATGCAGCGTCCAGGGCAGGGCGCTGAGCAGCCACAGGGCTGCGCTGTATCGGCTTAATCGTTTCATCCTGGCCTCCTGGCTGGCCCGGGGAATCGGGCTTCGATGCCGGCCGAGTGTAGTGCAAAGCCCGGCCTGAAAAAGTGATGGTTTTTTTGCCGTGGCCGTAACACCAGATTCATAAACTGGCCTCAGGATGACGCTTTTCAGGGATTGGACCGCAGTGCAGCGACGCAGAGCGCAGGTCGGGCGATGGACTTCATTGCACGGGGGCTTGGCGACCTGTGTGGTGGCGCTCGGGCTGCTGCTGTGGATGCCGGCGGGCTGGGCCCAGGGCCCTCCCGGCGGGCCGCCGCGGGTTGATTCACAGGCCCTGCTGGCACTGGAGATACCGGCGCAGAACCTGGCGGATGCCCTGGAGCTGTTCAGCCGCGCCACCGGGATGGCGGTGCTGGTGGACCGGGAGCTGACCCGGGGCCGGCGCTCGGTGGGGATCAACGGTCACTACAGCGCCCGGGAAGGCCTGAGCCGGTTGTTGGCCGGCAGTGGCCTGATGGCCCGCTACGCCCGCAGCGATGCTTTTACCCTGCAGGTGCCGCAGGCCACACAGCCGGCCGTGCAGCCCGGCGCGGCGGGCAGTCGTGCGGCGCGGCTCAACAGCAGCTACGCCAGCGCCCTGCAACGGGCGGTGGAACGCAGCCTGTGCGGCTCGGCGCTGACTCGGCCGGGGAGCTTTCGCGCCTTGCTGCAACTGTGGATCGGGGGCGACGGAGCGGTGCAACACAGCCGCCTGGTGAGTTCCACCGGCGACCTGCAACGGGATGAGGCGCTGGTGCAGCGCCTGGCCCAGACCCGGGTCGAGCGCCAGGCACCGAGCTCGTTGCGCCAGCCGCTGACCTTACTCTTGATACCGGACACGACAGGGAAACGCATGGACTGCAAGGAATGGGAAGGAGCTTCCGGGGTATGAAAAATACCGGACACAGTGCGATGGTCAGGCTGTTTCTGACGTCCTACGAGGATTTTCGGGTGCGCTTGCGCAGGCGCCTGGGGTCCGAGGACCTGGCCAACGACGTCCTGCACGAAACCTACCTGCGGGTCGACCGCATGGAAGAGCCGCCGAACCTGGCGCAACCCAATGCCTACCTGTACCGCATGGCGCTGAACATTGCCGCCGACCGGCGCCAGTCCGATGCCCGCCTGCTCACCGGCGATGAGGTCGAGGAGCTGTTGCAGATCGCCGACGAAGCCCAGGACCCCTCGCGGGTGGTGGGTGGCCAGAAGGAAATCCAGACCTTGCTCAAGGCCCTCTACGAACTCCCGGCGCGGCGCCGCAAGATCTTCATTGCCGCGCGCCTGGAAGAGGCGCCGCACCTGGAAATTTCCCAGCGCTTCGGCATTTCCACACGGATGGTGGAGAAGGAACTCAAGGCGGCCCTCGGCCATTGCGCCCTGCGCCTGGAAAGAAAAGTCATTCAGCGGTTCGGTCCCGGGGCCGGAAAACCGTCCTAGACAAAGAGCCCTGATCAATCCGTGAGTACCTGCGCGCTTGAACATTTTTAGCATCTCCACACCCCAGGCCTCGGCGGACCAGCAGTTGCTGAACGAAGCCCGGGACTGGCTGGTCCTTCTGACGTCGGGGCGGGCCACCGCCGCCGATGCCCGGGCGCTGCGCCAATGGTGCGGGCAAAGCCCGCAGCACGCGGCCGCCTTCGAGCAGACCAAGGCCCTGTGGCATTGCCTGCAACCGGCAGCGGCGCTGCTGGAGCAGCAAGCGCGGCCGCGGCACTTTGGCCGCCGGGCCTTTCTTGGCGGCGCCCTGGCGGCCTCGGCGGCGCTGTTCATGGTGCGGCTCACGGTGCCGGGCGGCTTTGCCGGATTGACCGCCGACTTTGCCACCGAAGTCGGCGAACAGCGCCGGGTGGATCTGGCCGAGGGCGTGAGCCTGGAGCTCAACACCCAGACCCGCATCAGCCGGCGTGACCTGGGCGCGGGCGAGCAGGGCATCGAACTGCTGGAAGGCGAAGTGGAAGTCTTCAGCCAGCGCCTGCAGCCGCTCAAGGTCCAGGCCGGCGAGGGCTGGCTCAGCGCGCGCCAGGCGCGCTTCAACCTGCGCAACACCGACCACCAGGTGTGCGTCACCTGCATCGAAGGCAGCCTGCAAGTGGACGTGGCCGGGCGCAGCATTGGCCTGGACAGCGGCCGCCAGCTGACCTACGACCCGCGCAGCATCGGCGAGCCCCAAGTGGTGGACATCCACAGCGTGATTGCCTGGCGCGAGCAGGTCCTGGTGTTCGACAACGCCAGCCTCAACACGGTGATCAGCGAGATCAATCGCTACCGCCCGGGAATGCTGGTGCTGCTCAATGCCGAACTGGGCAAGCGCAAGGTCCAGGCGCGTTTCAACCTCAACCAGCTGGCTGGCGTGGCCTTGCTGATCCGCGACGCCTACGGTGCCAAGTGCACCGAATTGCCCGGCGGCGTGGTGCTCCTGAGCTGATCCGCGAAACACCAACAGCCCCCTGTAGGAGCTGGCTTGCCAGCGAAGGGGCCGGCGCTATTTGCCGAATTCTCAGGGCCTGGCCGCTACGCGGTTCGCCGGCAAGCCGGCTCCTACGGGAGAGGGTTATTGCAACGGCCCCAGCACTTGCCGGTAGCGCTCTTCGCCCTGGGGCGTCTGGCGCACCAGGCGGATCTCCAGGCCCAGGGGGCTGTCCTGGCGGTTGCCGCTGAGCTGGCGCCAGCCTTTGTCGGCATCCCAGACCCGTACTTGCAGGTCGCTGACCCGGTTCAGCACCGCCACGCCGTCGCGCGGCGCGGGCAAAGGGTAGCGGTCGCGGGGCTCGGCCACGGCGCGGTACAGGGTGTCGCCCTTGAGCCACCAGCGCACCCGTTGCAGGCCATCCCCCGGGGTGGCGGCGCTGCGTATCACCTCCAGGCGAAAGCCCTTGCTGTCGGAGCTGCGCACGCTCAGCGGGGCCGGGCTGTCGGGCTCGGCTTCTTCGCTGTCGCCCAGGGCCGGCTCGCGCAGCTGGGTGCCGGCACGCAGGGCCACGTCACGTTCCAGCTGGTTGAGGGTGCGCAGCAGTTCTTCGGTCTGTTCGGTGCTGGCCTTGAGATGGCTGTCGGCCCGGGTGACGCTGTCCAGGCCGCGCCAGGCAATCAGGCTGACCACCGCCATCAGCATGATCGCCACCATCACTTCGATCAGGGTGAACCCCTGCTGCCGACGCTTCATGGCTGGGTCACCACCCGCAGTTGGCCGGCGGCGCTGCGTTCCAGGCTCAGGCTGTGCTGGCCGTCGGACAACACCAGGCGCAGCGGCGGGTTGATCCATTCGGCGTTCAATACCAGGCGCTGCCTGGGTTCGATGCGCACTTGCAGCGCCGGGGTTTCCCAGGCCCGGGGGCGCAGTTGGGGGTCGCCACGCAAGTCATCGATGCCGCCTCCGGATTCGCTGTGGCGGCTGAAGGCAAAGCCCTTGGCCGTGGCTCGCCAGGTGATCGGCCGACCATCGGCGCGGGCTTCGGCCTGGGCCACTTGCAGCAGTTGCGCCAGGCGCTCGGCGTCCTTGCGCAGCAGTTGCAGCGGGTCGGGCTTGATGCTCAGGCCCACGGCCGCGCTGGCAATGCCGATGATCACCAGCACCACCATCAGCTCGATCAGGGTGAAGCCTTGTTGCTTGCCTGCCTGCATCGGATTGCACTCCTTGGCCCTCGGACCAGCCTGCCAGACGCAGATGATCGTCCGGTGAAATAAAACCGTGAGAATTGAGCGGTAGGCTGGGGGCACGGACAAACAGGAGGTCCCCCCGATGCTACGTGCCATGTCATTCGCCCCGCGCCTTGATGCCCCTCGACTGCTGCAGTACGCGGCCTTGCTGGCGGCCCTGGGTGGGGTCGCCACCTGGTCGTCGCTGCTGCTGACCCCGGCCGAATCCCAGACCCCGGCGGTGGCGCCCCAGGTGCTGGCCGCGCGTTCCGACAACCCGGCCCTGCAGTGGTTTGCCAACCAGCCGGCCCAGGTGCAGATCAAGGTGTCCGGGGTCATGGCCGGGGCCCGTGGCGCAGTGGCGATCCTGCATCTGAACGATGGCCCGCCGCGCAGCTTCCTGGCCGGGGAAACCCTGACCCAGGGTGTGCGCCTGGCTGCGATTGAGGCCGACGGCGTGCTGATCGAGCGCGGCGCCGAGCAGTCGCGGATCAAGGTCAGCAAGCTGCCGGACTCGCCGGAGCTGCCGCGGTTGACCCGCTAGGCCTCACTGGCGTTGTACCTGCGGCCGGCTGACCAGGGTTTCCAGGCGCGCAAGTGGCGGCGCCTCGCGGCTGCGGTCGCTGACTTGCACCTGCACGCGCACCAGCCCCGGCGCACTGCCCGGGGCGATGCGGGTTTCGCAGCGCAGCTTGAGCCGTCCCTGGTCGCAGTCGAGGTTCTTCACGCCGCTGTTCAGGCGGCCTTCCAGGCGCACTTCGGCGACCCGGCTCTGGGCCGCCAGCAAGGCCAGGGATTTGTCCCGCAGCAGGCCATTGCTCTGGGTCATCAGGCCCGCCACGCGTACCGCCGCAGCCATCGCCACGGCAATGATGGCCAGGGCCACCAGCACTTCGATCAGGGTGAAACCAGCTTGTTTGCGCAGGGCTTGCATGGGCCGCTCGAGACCGGGAAACAGCCTCGCAGACTAGCCTGCGGGCTTGACCGAATGGCGACCGAAACTCCCGAGGTTTTTCAATACCACTGACATATCTTCTTGCAACACTGCGCGACGAATCGAACTTACGCCAAGGAATGTCGAGATGGATATCGCGCCTGTAACATCCCCGCCCCGAGGCCTGCGCGGCCAGCGTGGCTTCACCCTGATCGAGATCATGGTCGTGGTGGTGATCCTCGGGATCCTGGCAGCCATGGTGGTGCCCAAGGTCCTGGATCGCCCGGACCAGGCACGGGCCACGGCGGCCAGGCAGGACATCGCCGGGCTCATGCAGGCCCTCAAGCTCTATCGCCTGGACCACGGCAGCTACCCGAACATGAACCAGGGCCTGAAGGTGCTGGTGGAGCGCCCGGCCAATGCCAAGGACAGCAACTGGCGCTCCTACCTGGAACGTCTGCCCAATGACCCCTGGGGCCGCCCGTATCACTACCTCAACCCCGGTGCCAACGGCGAAGTGGATGTGTTTTCCCTCGGCGCCGATGGCCAGCCCGACGGCGACGGCGTGAATGCCGATATCGGCTCCTGGCAACTATAGGGCCGGTCGTGAAAGCCCATTCGCCCAGTGCGGCGAAGCAGCGTGGCATGGCCATCATCAGCGCCTTGCTGATCGCCGCGGTGGTGGCGGTGATCGCCGGGGGCATGCTTACCCGGCAAACCTCTTTCACCCGTGCGGTGGAAGCCGAACAGGCGCGGATCGTCGCTGCCGGGGTGCTTCAGGGCGGCCTGGAATACAGCCGGCAACTGCTCTGGGATGCGCGCCAGCGTGATGTGTTGACACGCCTCGACCAGGCCTGGGCGCGGCCCATCGGCGACCAGGCCCTGGGTGGATTCAACGCCGGGTTCCAGGGCCACCTGCAAGACCTGCAGGGCAAGTTCAACCTGCGCAACCTGGTGTTCAACCAGCAGGTGGATGCGGGGCAACTGCAGAGCTTCCAGCAGTTGTGCCAACTGATCGGCATCGACGGCGCCCTGGGCCGGCGCATCAGCCAGCGGGTGATCGCTTCCTACCCCCAGCGCCTGCAGGCGCCAGCCGCCACCAGCAGCCATGGCAGTTTCAACAGCGGTCGCCAGACCTCGGCAGGCGCTGCGGCGCAGACCCTGGCGCCCAGGCAGCCGATGCTGCGCAGCCTGGACGACTTGCTGGGCCTTGAGGGCGTGACCCCGGAACTGCTGGCGCGCCTGGAGCCGTACGTGAGCATCCTGCCGGGCAATACCTGGATCAACGGCAACACCGCCAGCGCCGAGGTGCTGGTGGCGGCGGTGCCAGGCCTGGATCTGTCCCGGGCCCGGGCCCTGGTGGCCGAGCGTGACGCCGGGCACTGGTTCATCAACCGTGGCGATTTCGTCAATCGCCTGCGCCTGCCGCAGTTGCAGGTGGACCAGATCAAGGTCGGCATCACCAGCGAGTGGTTCCTGCTTCAGGGCCAGGCCCGCCGTGATCAGCGCCGGGTCAGCCTGCAAGCGCTGCTGCACCGTCCCGAGGACCGCATGCCCCAGGTGATCTGGTCGCGGGTGGGCGCATGAGCCGCCTGCGCATCGGCCTGCCGCCCCTGGATTTGTTGCTCGGCACCGAGCAGCCGCAGCAGTGCCGGGTGGATTTTGCAAGGCTCGATCGCGGCGGGCGGGTCACGGATACCGGTTGCTGTGCCCTGGGCCAGCTGGGGTTGCCGGGCAAGGGGGACAAGCCGCCCGCAGTGGAGTGTTTCCTGCACCCACTGGACAGCCTGCTGACCCAGATCCCATTGCCGCAATTGCCCGCTGCGCGGATCAAGGCCGCGGTGGCCTGCGCTGCCCAGGCGCTGATCCTCGGCCCCAGTGAACAGATGCATGTGGCCCACGGCCCCCGCGATGCAGAGGGCCAGGTGGCGCTGAGCTGGCTGCCCCGGGAACGCCTGCAGGCCCTGGGGCGGCTGCTGGAGCAGGCCGGGTTGAAGCTCGCCGGCCTGTACCCGGCGCCCTACGCCTTGCCGGTGCCGCCCCCGGGGCAGGTCAACCTGTGCCTGCTGGACGAGCAGTTGCTGGTGCGCCAGAGCGCCACCCAGGGCAGCGTGCAGCCCCTGGTGGCCGAGACCCTGGAGCAGTTGCGCGCCAGCGCCAGCGAGCTGTGCTGGATCGGCGAAGTGCCAGCGCTGCCGGGGCAACCATTGCCAGCGCCACAACCCCTGCCGGCGCAATTGCGCTGGAGCGGCACGCCGCCTTCCTGGGGCCTGCACAGCGGCGCGCTGGCCGGCACCCGCGCCCCCCAAGGCTGGGGCCGGGCCCTGGGCTGCTGCGCCCTGGCGGTGGCGGTCTGGGTGCTGGGCCTGAACCTGTACGCCGCCCGCGAGGCAGAGCAGGGGCAGCGGCTCAAGGCGCAGATGAGCCAGCGGGTGAAGCAGGTATTCCCCGAATTGCCGGTGGTGCTCAATCCGTTGCAACAGGCTCGCCAGCAACTGGCGGCGCGCCAGAGCGGCGCTGCGGCGGACCCGAGCCAGGGCTTCGCCCACCTGCTGGCCCAGGCGGGGCTGGCCATGCCGTTCATGGTGGGCAGCGTGCAAAGCCTGGAGTTTTCCGGGCAGCGCTTGCAGCTCCAATTGTTGCCAGACACCCCGAAAACCGCCGACAGCGCCTGGCAGGGGGCCCTGATCCAGGCCGGCTACAGCGTCCAGGCCCAGGGCAATGGCTGGAGCCTGGCCCCGGGGCAGGCTCCAGCCGAAGAGAGCACAGCCGAGGCAACGGGAGAAGACAATGAATAAGGCCATGCTGGCGCCGTATCGGGCGCGCTGGTCGCGCCTGCGGGCCCAGGCCCTGGGCCACTGGAACGGCCTGGCCCTGCGGGAAAAGCGCTTGCTGGGGGCCACTGCCCTGGGGTTGCTGGGGCTGTTGCTGTGGTTGCTGCTGATCCAGCCGCCGCTGAAGAAGATCGACTACTGGCAAGCCGAGACACCCAAGCTGCGCTCCCAGGCCGAGGCCCTGGAAGTGCTGCTGCACGAGGTCGCGGCGGGCCCTCGCAATGCCCCGGGCGAAAGCCTGGAACAGGCCCTGCGCCAGGCCCTGGATGCGGCCGGGCTCCAGGGCCGCTACCAGTTGCAACACGCGGATCAAGCCGGCCCCGAGAGCTGGCGGTTGACCTTTGAGCAGGCCCCGGCGGATGCCGTGGTCGGCTGGCTGCTGGGGGCTCCCCGGCAGTTTTCACTGCAGGTGGTGGAGGCTCGTCTGCAACGCGCAGACGCGGCCGCCGCCCAAGACTCGGCAGGCACACTGTCCGGGACCGTTCGCATGGATCAGGCGCAGGGCGCTAAGGAAGCTTCATGAAGTGGTCAGGTTCCAACTACGTGCGCCAGTGTCGCAAGGCCGCACCTTTTCTGCTGCTGGCGCTGGGGGCTTGCAGCAACACCACCTCCACCACGCCGCCGCCCTTGCTGGTGGACAGCGAGCTGGGCCAGCCCTTGGCCGACACCCGGCGCAGCGGCGATCTGCTGGCGGACCGCGAGCGCTTGCAGGCGCAGCAGGCGCAACGGCCGAAAGTCCTGCACCCGGTGACCAGCAGCAGCCGCGCCCAGGGCACGTCGCGCAGCACCAGCGTGCCGCGCAATCCTCTGGGGGATCAGCCGGTGCAACTGAACTTCGTCGACGCCGATATCCAGGCGGTGGTGCGCGCGCTGTCCCGTTCCACCGGCCAGCAGTTCCTGGTGGACCCACGGGTCAAGGGCAACCTGACCCTGGTCAGCGAAGGCCAGGTGCCGGCGCACCAGGCCTACGACATGCTGCTGGCGGCCCTGCGCATGCAGGGTTTCTCCGTGGTGGACGTGGGCGGGGTGGCCCAGGTGGTGCCCGAAGCCGACGCCAAGCTGCTGGGCGGGCCGATCTACAGCGCCGACAAGCCGGCGGGCAACGGCATGCTGACCCGCACCTTCCGCCTGCAATATGAAAATGCGGTGAACCTGATTCCGGTGCTGCGGCCCATCGTCTCGCCGAACAACCCGATCAATGCCTACCCGGGCAACAACACCATCGTGGTCACCGACTACGCGGAGAACCTGCAGCGGGTGGCGCAGATCATCAACGGCATCGACACCCCGAGCGCCATCGACACCGATGTGGTGGCGGTGCAGAACGGCATCGCCGTGGACATCGCCACCATGGTCGCCGAACTGCTGGAAACCCAGGGCGCCGACCAGACCCAGAAGATCAGCGTGATCGGCGACCCGCGTTCCAACTCCATCATCATCCGCGCCGGCAGTCCGGAGCGCACCGAACTGGCGCGCAACCTGATCTACAAACTGGACAACGCCCAGAGCAACCCCAGCAACCTGCACGTGGTGTACCTGCGCAACGCCCAAGCCGGCAAGCTGGCCCAGGCCCTGCGCGGGCTGCTCACCGGGGAAAGCGACAGCGCCGGCAGCGACGGCGCCCGGGCCATGCTCAGCGGCATGGGCGGCAACAGCCAGGGCGCCCAGGGTGCGAGCCAGAACAGCAGCGGCACGCCCACCGCCAGTGGCAACCTCAACAACAGCAGCAGCGGCAGTGGTGCCTACGGCCAGGGCAGCAGCGCCGGCCAGGGCGGCACGGGCCAGCAGAATGACCAGAACACCGCCTTCAGTGCCGGTGGCGTGACCATCCAGGCCGATGCCACCACCAACACCTTGCTGATCTCGGCGCCGGACCCGCTGTACCGCAACCTGCGGGAGGTCATCGACCAGCTCGACCAGCGTCGCGCCCAGGTGGTGATCGAGAGCCTGATCGTCGAAGTCAGCGAAGACGATGCCAGCGAGTTCGGCGTGCAGTGGCAGGCCGGCAATCTCGGCGGGCATGGCGGCTTTGGCGGGGTCAACCTCGGTGGCAGTGGGCTGGTGGGCACGCCGGCGAGCAAGACCAGCATCGACGTGTTGCCCAAGGGCCTGAACGTCGGCGTGGTCGACGGCACGGTGGACATCCCGGGGATCGGCAAGGTGCTGGACCTCAAGGTCCTGGCCCGGGCCCTGAAGAGCAAGGGCGGCACCAACGTGTTGTCGACGCCCAACCTGTTGACCCTGGACAACGAGGCGGCGAGCATCTTCGTCGGCCAGACCATTCCCTTTGTCACCGGCAGCTATGTGACCGGCGGTGGCGGCACCAGCAACAACCCGTTCCAGACCGTGCAGCGTGAAGAGGTGGGCCTGAAGCTCAATGTGCGGCCGCAGATCTCCGAAGGCGGCACGGTGAAGCTGGACATCTACCAGGAGGTCAGCAGCGTCGACCAGCGGGCTTCGGTGGACGCCGGCACCGTGACCAACAAGCGGGCAATCGACACCAGCATCCTGCTGGATGACGGGCAGATCATGGTGCTCGGCGGCCTGCTGCAGGACGGCTACAGCCAGAGCAACGACGCAGTGCCCTGGCTGTCGAACATCCCCGGGCTCGGGGTGCTGTTTCGCAACGACAAGCGCAGCGTGACCAAGACCAACCTGATGGTGTTCCTGCGGCCCTACATCATTCGCGACAGTGGCGCGGGGCGCAGCATTACCCTCAATCGCTATGACTTCATGCGCCGGGTACAGGGCCAGTTGCAGCCGGAGCGCAGTTGGGTGATGCCGGATATCCAGGCGCCGCAACTGCCTGCGGCGAGCAAGGCGATCCCCGGGGCAGTGCCGGTGTCCCTGCAGGGCGTACCGCAGACGCCGCGGGCGCCGATTCGCGCGGTGCCGGTGCAATGAACGGGGCAAAGGGGCCCCAAATCCGGGCTGCCAAGCCCTTCGTAGGCACCGGCTTGCCGGCGAAGAGGCCCGTGGATCGGGCGCTGATCTTGCTGGCGCCTGCGCTGGCAAGCCGGCGCCTTATGGGGGATGCCCCCATTCATTTCCAGGCCGGCGGGCATCGCGGGTTTCACCGTGGCAGCCCACGCAATGGCGCCGCACCCCACAAGGAGCCACAGCCATGACCACCCAGTTGCCCTACGCCTGGGCCAAGTCCCAGCGCATCCTCCTGCGCCACACCGAGCACGGCGCGGTACTGCTGGTGTGCCCCTCGACGCCTGGCTGGTCCATCAGCGAAGCCCGCCGCCAGTTCGGCCCGGCGCGCCTGGAGCGGATTCGCGACGAGGAACTCGACGGCCTGCTGGCCACCGCCTACGCCGACACCGGCAGCGCAGCAGCGGTGGTCGGGGCGGCGGAGAACGAGGTGGACCTGGACCGCCTGATGCAGGACATGCCGGAAATCACCGACCTGCTGGACACCCAGGACGGCGCCCCGGTAATCCGCATGATCAACGCCTTGCTCACCCAGGCCGCGCGGGACGAGGCCAGCGATATCCATATCGAACCCTTCGAGACCCATTCGGTGGTGCGCTACCGGGTCGACGGCACCCTGCGCGACGTGGTGTCGCCACGCAAGGCGCTGCACGGCGCGCTGGTGTCGCGGATCAAGATCATGGCCCAGCTGGACATCGCCGAAAAACGCCTGCCCCAGGACGGGCGCATCGCCCTGCGGGTGGCCGGGCGGCCCATCGATATCCGTGTGTCCACGGTGCCCACCGGGCATGGCGAGCGGGTGGTGATGCGCCTGCTGGACAAGCAGGCCGGGCGCCTGCAACTGGAAACCCTGGGCATGGACCCGGACCTGCTGGCGCGCCTGGATACCCTGATCCGCCAGCCCCACGGCATCGTCCTGGTCACCGGGCCCACTGGCAGCGGCAAGACCACCAGCCTCTACGCGGCCCTGGCCCGGCTGGATGCCAGCACCAGCAATATCCTCACCGTCGAGGACCCGGTGGAATACGACCTGCCGGGCATCAGCCAGATCCAGGTCAACGCCAAGATCGACATGACCTTCGCCCTGGCCCTGCGGGCGATCCTGCGCCAGGACCCGGACATCATCATGATCGGCGAGATCCGCGACCTGGAGACCGCGCAGATCGCGGTCCAGGCCTCGCTCACCGGGCACCTGGTGCTGGCGACCCTGCACACCAACGACGCGGTGTCGGCGGTCAACCGCCTGATCGACATGGGGGTGGAGCCGTTTCTCCTGGCCTCGTCGATGCTCGGGGTGCTGGCCCAGCGCCTGGTGCGGCGCCTGTGCAGCCAGTGCAAGGAGCAGGACCCGGCCAACCCCGGCACCTGGCGCCCGGTGGGCTGCCCGGCCTGCAACCACATCGGCTACAGCGGGCGAACCGGGATCCATGAGCTGTTCTGCATTGATGACGATGTGCGCAGCCTGATCCACCAGGGCGCCGAGGAGCAGGCCCTGCGTGCCGCCGCGCGCCGGGCCGGGATGTTCAGCATGCGCGAGGACGGTGAACGCTGGGTGCGCAGTGGCGCCACCGCGCCGGAAGAAATCCTGCGTGTGACACGGGACGCCTGATGAATCGCTATCGCTATGAAGCCGCCGACGCCCTCGGCAAGATCGAATCCGGGCACCTGGAAGCCGACAGCCAGGGCGCGGCCTTCGCCAGCCTGCGCAGCCGCGGCCTGACCGCCTTGCTGGTGCAGCTCGATGGCAACGGCGGCGACGGCGGAGCAGGGGGGCTGCTGCGCCCCAGGCTCTCGGACAACGACCTGGCCTGGGCCACCCGCCAGCTGGCCAGCCTGCTGGGGGCCAGCCTGCCGCTGGAGGCCGCGCTGAGCGCCACGGTGGAGCAGGCCGAGCGCAAGCACATCGCCCAGACCCTGAGCGCGGTGCGCGCGGATGTGCGCAGCGGCATGCGCCTGGCCGAGGCCCTGGCGGCGCGGCCCAGGGATTTTCCGGAGATCTACCGGGCGCTGATTGCCGCCGGCGAAGAGTCCGGCGACCTGGCCCAGGTCATGGAGCGGCTGGCGGACTACATCGAAGAGCGCAACGGCCTGCGGGGCAAGATCCTCACCGCCTTTATCTACCCGGGGGTGGTAGGGCTGGTGTCCATCGGCATCGTGATCTTCCTGCTCAGCTATGTGGTGCCTCAGGTGGTCAGTGCCTTCTCCCAGGCGCGCCAGGACCTGCCGGGGCTGACCCTGGCCATGCTCAATGCCAGTGATTTCATCCGTGCCTGGGGCGGCCTGTGCTTTGCCGCCATGGTCGCCGGGTTCTGGGGCTGGCGGGTGTACCTGCGCAACCCCCGGGTGCGCTTGAACTGGCACAGCCGGATCCTGCGCCTGCCGCTGATCGGGCGCTTTGTCCTGGGGCTGAACACCGCGCGTTTTGCCTCGACCCTGGCGATCCTCGGCAGCGCCGGGGTGCCTTTGTTGCGGGCCCTGGAAGCGGCGCGCCAGACCCTGTCCAACGACCGCCTGAGCCAGAGCGTGAGCGAGGCCACGGCCAAGGTGCGCGAAGGCGCCAACCTGGCGGCGGCGCTGCGGGTGGAGAAAGTCTTTCCGCCGGTGCTGATCCACCTGATCGCCAGCGGCGAGAAGACCGGCGCCTTGCCGCCGATGCTGGAACGGGCGGCGCAGACCCTGTCGCGGGATATCGAGCGTCGGGCCATGGGCATGACCGCCTTGCTCGAACCCTTGATGATCGTGGTGATGGGCGGTGTGGTGCTGGTGATCGTGATGGCGGTACTGCTGCCGATCATCGAGATCAACCAACTGGTCACCTGAACCGCACAACCCGACCTGACCCGGTCCGGCCCGGTCTGGCCCGGTCCGTAGGCGCTGGCTTGCCAGCGAAGGCGTCGGCAGCGGCGATGCAAGGCTGGCGGGCCTCTTCGCTGGCAAGCCGGCTCCTACGAGAGCGAAGCGGTGGTGCGAAGCACAGGGCAGGGCAGCCATAAAATTTCGCGCCGCGTGCCTCACTCCCGACCGGGCAACGGGCCAACCTCGGGTTCCTCGTTCTGTCATGTTCAGACCCGGTGGCCAGCCCCCTCGGCGCTTGCAGGGCAATGCCGCTTCCAGCCCCGGCAACCTGGCGGTCATTTTCCCGGGAAAGGCGCGAAAACCTCCGACAAACACCCGAGAATCTTTTGCAAAAACAGCCGCTTTCTCCCGAGGTTTTTTCCTTTATCTGTCACCGGAAACTGCGAACTTCTCTCCCCATGGCCTCACCCATCAAGCCGTCTGGATCAAGGCTTCTGGCCCGAGTGCCATGGCGTCATGCAAGAGCTATTCACCCAACGTACGAACACGACGAAAGGAGATTCTTCATGTTTAAGCGCAACGTTCTCGCGGCATCCCTGACCCTGGCTGCCCTGTGCTCGGCACAGGCTGCAATGGCTGATATCAACGGCGGTGGCGCAACCCTGCCACAACCGCTGTACCAGACCGCTGGCGTACTGACCGCCGGCTTCGCTCCCTACATCGGCGTAGGCAGCGGCAACGGCAAGGCTGCCTTCCTGAACAACGACTACACCAAGTTCGTGGCCGGCACCACCGGCAAGAACGTGCACTGGGCCGGTAGCGATTCCAAGCTCAGCGCAGCAGAGCTCAAAGGTTATCAAGACAATCACCAAGCGGCCTGGGGCAAGCTGATCCAGGTGCCTTCGGTAGCCACTTCGGTTGCCGTTCCATTCAACAAGGCCGGCACTGCTGCCGTTAACCTGAGCGTCAACGACCTGTGCGGCGTGTTCTCGGGCCGTGTTTCCGACTGGAGCCAGATTGCAGGTTCGGGCCGTACCGGCGCCATCACCGTGGTTTACCGCAATGAAAGCAGCGGCACCACCGAGCTGTTCACCCGCTTCCTGAACGCCAAGTGCGCCGAGACCGGCACCTTCGCCGTGACCACCAACTTCGCTTCCAGCTACTCCGGCGGCCTGCCTGCCGGTGCGGTTGCCGCTGTTACCAGCCAAGGCGTCATGGACGCGCTGAACGCTGGCGACGGTCGCATCACCTACATGAGCCCGGACTACGCCGCGCCGACCCTGGCCGGCCTGGACGACGCTACCAAGGTGGCCAAGGTGGCTGGCGTTTCCCCGGCGCCTGCCAACGTTTCCTCGGCTATCGCCGCGGTTGCCGTGCCTGATACCACTGTTCGTGGCGACCAGAACCTGTGGGTTCCTGTCTTCACTTCCCAGGCCAACATCGACGCCAACCCAAGCGACAAGAGCCTGCGCCTGTACCCAACCAGCGGTTACCCAATCCTGGGCTTCACCAACCTGATCTTCAGCCAGTGCTACGCCGACGCTAACCAGACTTCGCAAGTACGGGCTTTCTTCAGCCGTCACTACGGTGCCCTGGTGAACAACGACACCGCCATCAACAACAACCGCTTCGTGCCTCTGCCAGCTGCCTGGAAAACCGCAGTACGTGACTCGTTCGTCACTGCCTCCAGCGGCCTGAGCATCGGTAACGCCAGCGTCTGCAATGCCATCGGCCGTCCGCTGTAACTCTCGCGTCCGATACCTGCAGCACCCGGATCAGCAACGGTTTCGACCGTTGCTGATTTTTTTCATGCTCGGCACAACGGTCCGGCACGAGTGCTCGCCCGTCCTGATACGACAGGAGTCATGTCATGTTCAAAATGCATTGGTTAGCCACGTCACTGGTGGGCAGCGCCCTATGTGCCCAGTTGGCCCTGGCGGATATCAACGGTGGCGGGTCGACGCTGCCGCAGTCGTACTACCTGGCGCCCGGCGTACTGACGGCGGGTTTTGCGCCCTACATCGGCTCTGATCTCGGGGACAAGGAAGCCTTTCTGAACAACGACTACAACCGCCTGATTCCGGGCGCCCCTACCCGGAACGTGCACTGGGTGGCCACTGAATCGAAGTTGAGAGGCAGCGAGCTCGACGGCTACTCCATGGCCCATGGCGCGAGCTGGGGGCCGTTGATCCAGGTGCCCGTCGCCGCCACGGCGGTGGCGATCCGCTTCAACAAAGCCGGCATTGGCAACCTGGACCTGAGCGTCAATGACGTGTGCGGGATCTTCTCGGGCCGGCTGGACCGTTGGGAGTACCTGTCGAGCGGTGCAGGCACTTACGGACCGCTGACGGTGGTCTACCCGCAAGGGCCCAGTGGCACCACCGAGCTGTTTACCCGTTTTCTCAATGCCAAGTGCTCTGAACCGGCCGGGCCTTTCGCGGTGACCCGGTTCTTCGCCAACGCTTATCCAGTCTCGGTGCCACAGACCGCCAAGAGCGCGCAGGGCAGCCCCCAGATCATGGAAGTGCTCAATGCAACCCCGGGGAGTGTGACCTTCATCGGTTCCAGCCACGCATCCAGCACCCTTGCCGGGCTGGAAGATGGCAGCAAGGTAGCGCGGGTAGGGGGGATAGCCCCGACACCGGCGAACATCGTCAACGCCATCAGCCTGATCAGCCCGCCGACGGCGAACCTATCGACCGGCCCGTTCAGCGACCCCATCAGGTGGGTACCGGTGTTCGCCGCTTCGTTCGATGGCAATGACCCCTCGGTGGTGCCATTTCCCAGCGTCGGTTATCCGATCCTGGGCTTTAGCACCGCGATTTTCAGCCAGTGCTACGCCGATGCGACGCAAACCGCCCAGGTGCGGGCGTTCTTTGCCCGCCAGTACGGTTCGCTGGTCACTAACGATGCGGCACTGCTCAACAACAACCTGCAACCCTTGCCGGCGATCTGGAAGGCCGCGATACGGAACGCCTTCGTGACGCCCGCCAGCCTGCGCAGTATCGGCAACCCCAATATCTGCAACGCCATTGGCCGACCTTTCTAGCCGGCCAGCGCCGCTTGCCCCTGCCTGCCGCCGTGGCACGCAGGGGCAGGGGCAACACCCTGCACCCCAAAGATGAATTTTCCGTGACATCCGTTCGGTCGCGCCTCGCGCCAACGGCCTATCCCCTAAAGCAGTGACGCGCGCCCTGGGCCCTACAAGCGTCGCGCTCCCGTGGGCGTCATAACAAAGGATGAGTAGTAATGGTTCGCTGCAAACCACCGGTCAAATCCCCCGCGCTGCGCCCTGATGGCGAGTTGCCGATCCTGCGGCTCAAGCCCCTGGCCCAGGCCATCGCCCTGCTGATGGTGGCGGGCAGTGCCCATGGCGCCACGGCCTTCAGTTCCGGCTGGTTCGCCGACAAGGGCGCGTCCCAGGCCGCCACCGCCGCGCGCACCAACGGCCAGGTTCCGGGGATCCCGCCGCTGTCCCAGCAGACCCGCGCCAACCAGCAGTTGCAGCGCTCCCTGAGCAACCTCAATTCCAGCGTTGCCGCCATCGCCGCCCAGCAAGCGGCCCAGGCTGCCGCACGCCAGGCCGCATTCGGCACGGTGAGCACCATTCCCGATGGCCTCGGCGAAGGCGGGCTGAAGGTCGACAACAGCCTGACCCAGGGTTGGCTCAATGCCAAAGGGCC
Organism: Pseudomonas sp. BIGb0176; assembly: GCF_024810175.1. Lineage (NCBI taxonomy): Bacteria > Pseudomonadati > Pseudomonadota > Gammaproteobacteria > Pseudomonadales > Pseudomonadaceae > Pseudomonas > Pseudomonas sp. BIGb0176. The sequence goes on along the minus strand of NZ_JANUEC010000001.1, from coordinate 1,692,183 downwards.
GGTGCAGAGCCAGTCCGGCGGCAAGACCACGGTGACCGTCGAGCAGACCGCCGACAAGGCCATTCTCAACTGGGAGACCTTCAACGTCGGGCGCAACACCACCGTCGACTTCCAGCAGCAGTCCAACTGGGCGCTGTTGAACAAGGTCAACGACCCCAATGGACGGCCCAGCGAAATCCAGGGCCAGATCAAGGGCGCCGGTACGGTGATGATCATGAACCGCAACGGGGTGATCTTCAGCGGCACCAGCCAGGTCAATGTGCGCAACCTGGTGGCGGCCGCAGCCACCATCAGCGACGAGCAGTTCACCCAGCGCGGGCTCTATGTGGACGCCAACGGCACCCAGCCGACCTTCAGCGATGCCCTGGGCAAGGTCCAGGTGCAGCGTGGCGCGCTGATCCAGACCCACCCGGCGGCCACCTCCACCGAATCCGGCGGCTTTGCCTTGCTGCTGGGCTCGGAAGTGGAGAATGCCGGCACCATCGTCACTGCCAAGGGCCAGACCACCCTGGCGGCCGGCGACAGCTTCTACATCCGCCGCGGGGTCGGCACCAGCGGCAACCAGCACTCCACCACCCGGGGCAATGAAGTTGCCACTTCGCTGAAGGCCGGCAGCAGCGCCGGCAAGGTCAGCAACAGCGGCCTGATCATGGCCTCCACGGGCGACATCACCCTCACCGGGCACCAGGTGGCGCAGAACGGCGTGGCCCTGGCCAGCACTTCGGTGGACACCCGCGGCACCATCCATTTGCTCAACTCCGCCAGCGACAGCACCGGCAGCGTGACCCTGGGGCAGGGCAGCACCACCGCAATCCTTCTGGACAGCAGTGGCAGCAGCGCTCTGGACAGCCAGCGCAACAACGGCCTGATCAACCTCGACGGCACCCCGACCAACCTGATCACCGGCCAGTTCAACAACCTCAGCAGCGTGGCCGACCGCAGCGACCAGTCCCGGGTGGAGATCGTCAGCGGCGGCACCGTGGATTTCCAGGACGGCTCCATCACCCTGGCCACCGGTGGCCAGGTGGCGGTCAGTGCCGGGCAGCGCAGCCTGGTGCGCGATGGCGCGGTGATCGATGTGGCCGGCGCCGTCGGGGTCAAGGTGGCGATGGAGTCCAACAACATCAAGATCAACGTCCAGGGCAACGAGCAGCGCGATTCGGCGGGCAACCGCGACAGCGGCCAGTTGATCAACAACGACGTCTGGGTCGACCTGCGCGAGCTGGTGTTCGTCCCGGCGGGCACCAACGGCTACGCCACCGATCGCAGGTACACCGCCGGCGGCCTGCTGGAAGTGGGCGGCTACCTGGGCACCCAGGGCCACAACATCGGCGAGTGGATGGCCCAGGGCGGTACCCTGACCTTCACCGGCAAGGACGTGGTGACCCAGTCCGGCGCCCAGTTGAACCTCTCCGGCGGCACCGTCGATGTGCAGGGCGGCTACATCCAGCAGACCTGGCTCAAAGGCGCCGACGGGCGCTTGTACGAGCTCTCCAGGGCGCCGGGGGACCTGCTCTACACCGGCATCTACAAGGGCTATGTGGACAGCAGCCCGCGCTGGGGCCGCACCGATTACTACTACAACCCGCTGATCGCCCAGCAGCGCCGCTACGAGGCCGGCTACAGCGTGGGCCGCGACGCCGGCAAGCTGGTGATCGGCACCAGCAACGCCGTGCTCGAAGGCCAGCTGGTGAGCGAAGTGTTCAAGGGCGACCGCCAGACCCAGGCGCCGAACATCAACCTGGACGGCTACCAGCAATCGCACAAGGCCGCGGCCCAGCGCGCGCAACTGATCATTGGCAACTACACGCCGATCTACAACAAGGCCAGCGGCACCCTGCGCTACGCCCTGAGCCCCAGCGTGGACAAGGTGCTGATCGAGGCCAACCAGCAGAAGATCGCCGACGGCCTGGACCTCTCCACAGCCCTGCCGGCCAACCGCCAGGGCCAGCTGGTGCTGGACAGCGACCAGCTCAACGGCTTCCAGCTGGGGGCGATCAAGGTCGGCGCCAGGCAGCAGGTCCAGGTCAACGGCGCGCTGAAGGTAGCCGATGGCGGCGACATCACCCTGTTCGGGCCAGAGGTCAAGATCAACGCCAACCTCACCGCCCACGGTGGCAGCATCAACGCCGGCAACGTGCTGAACCAGGTGGATGTGAACCGCAATTTCGTGGTCGGCGATGTGATCCTCGCGCCCACCGGCGGCGCCCAGGCCCGGGTCGATGTGGCCAGCGGGGTCAAGCTGGATGCCAGCGGGCGCTGGAACAACCTGGCCCTGGACCCCTCGGACAGCAGCGGCCTGGCCTTTATCAACGGGGGCAAGGTGTCGCTGCGCAGCAGCGGCGACCTCAACCTGGCCAACGGCACCCTGGTGGATGCCAGCTCCGGCGCCAGCATTGCCTATGACGGCAAGACCAGCGGTGGCAAGGGCGGCGACGTGACCCTGGCGGCCGACGGCAAGCTCGACCTCGATGGCGAGCTGCGCGGGTATGGGGTCAACGGTGGCGGCACCCTGGCCCTGCAGGCCCACAAGGTGCTGATCGGCGCCAAGGACGTCGCCCCGCAAGCCGGAACCCTGCAATTGGCGGGGGACTTCTTCAACAAGGGCTTCGGCGCCTACGACATCACCGGCAACGAAGGGCTGACCGTGGTCGAGGGCGCCCAGGTCGAGGTCAACATGCCGGTCTACCGCTTCGGGGCCCAGGCCAGCAGCAGTGCCACTGGCAGCGACCCGGCCACGGTGCTGGAGCGCTGGTTGCCGCAGCTGTACCAGCAGGATGCAACCAGGGGCGTGCTGACCCAGCGCCGTGGCGCCGGCCTGACCCTGAGCGCCGGCAACCAGTACTCCACGGCCGCCCAGTTGGCCACCACGGCGCTGAGCGTGGGGCAGGGCGCGGTGATCAGTGTCGACCCGGGGCAGGCCATCAACCTGCGCAGCGTCGGCCAGTTGACCCTGAACGGCACGCTCAATGCCTGGGGCGGCAGCGTCAGTCTGGGCGGCCTGACGGTGGCCAGTTCCGAGGCCGCCAATGCCGCCGGTCACGGGCGCTCGATCTGGGTCGGCGAGCAGGCGGTGATTGATGTGGCGGCGCGGGCGGTGAGCGCCGTGGACAACCGTGGCCGCCGTTACGGCCAGGTGCGCAATGGCGGCAAGATCGCCATCGGCGGCGAGATCGACCTGGCCACCGGTATCGCCAAGGCCAGCGACCTGTTTGTGGTGGTGCGCGAGGGTGCGCGTCTCGACGCTTCCGGCGCCCAGGCGGCCCTGGACATTCCCGGCCAGGGCCGGGTGCAGGTGGCCAGCAACGGTGGCAGCATCAGCTTCGCGTCCAACAACGGCCTGTACCTGGACGGCAGCTTCGTCGCCCGGGCCGGAGGCGCTGGCGCTGCAGGGGGCACCTTGTCGCTGGCCCTGGAAAGCCCGTACTACATCAAGAACGCGGTCAGTGACCGGGTGCTCAAGGCCCGGGAACTGGTGCTCAGCCAGACCCACCAGGGCAGTGCGCTGCCCGCGAGCGCCGACGCCGCAGCCGCCAGCCTGGAGTATGGCCACGGCCGCCTCGGGGTGGATCAAGTCACCGCCGGCGGCTTCGACAACCTGGCACTGCTGAGCAACGGCCTGTTGAGCTTCGATGGCGATGTGTCGCTGAACATGGGCCAGAGCCTGCGCCTGTACAGCGGTGCCCTGAACCTCAGCGAAAGCGCCGCGGCCAATAGCCGGGTCGACCTGTCGGCACCCTACCTGCTGCTGGCGGGCATCCTCGCGCCGCTGGAAGCCAAGGACCAGTACGTGCGTCCGGTCTCCACCGGCACGCCGTCGCAACAGGCCACCCAGGCGCAGTTCAATGCCAGCGGCAACCTGATCGATGTGCGTGGCAACGTGGTGTTCGGCAGCAAGGGCACGTTGCGCCAGGCCGACAACAGCCTGCTGAGCGTCGAGCGCCGCGGGTTCGACCATGTGCAACTGACCAGCCAGGGCGACCTGCGCTTTCTCGCCGGGGCCGGGGCCGATGTGATCGCCAAGGGCATCAGCACCCAGTTGCTGACCCAGGGCGACATGACCCTGCGGGCCGCGCAGTTGTACCCGGGTACCGAGGTCGGGGCCCGGGTGATTGCCGGCTACCTCAACGATATTTCCGGCACCAGCATCAACTTCGACCCCACGCGCACCCTGACCATCGGCCGCACCGGCCAGGGCGAGGCGCCTGTGCCGTACTCGGCCTTCGGCCGCTTGCAGCTGGGCGCGGCCAACATCCAGCAGGGCGGGGTAGTCCGTGCGCCCCTGGGGCTGATCGAGATCGGCAACCTGGGCGCGAGCAAGGTCGAGCTGCTGCCCGGCAGCCTGACTTCGGTCAGCGGCAAGGGCCTGGTACTGCCTTACGGCGGCACCGTCGATGGCCAGGTCTACAAGTACAACGGCAAGACCGTGACCTTCCTCGGCCAGGGCGCCCTGGTGAATGAGAACAGCGACCTGAGCGTCGGGGTGATCCTGGGCGGCAAGTCGGTGCAGGTACAGCCCGATGCCACCGTGGACCTGTCCGGTGGTGGCGAACTGCTGGGCGCCGGGTTCATTTCCGGGCGCGGCGGCTCCACCGATGCGCGCTACAGCCCGCTGGTGCAGATCGGCGCCAACGGCAGCTTCATCCTCCCGGGCCTGGGCAGCAACCCGATCTACGCCATAGTGCCCGGGGTGCAGCCGGGCTATGCGCCGGTGGCACCGGAGGGCGGCGCGGTGGACCCGCTGATCGGCCAGCAGATCACCATTGGCGCCGGGGTTCCGGGGCTGGCGGCGGGTACCTACACCCTGATGCCGTCCACCTATGCGCTGATGCCGGGGGCCTTTCGCGTCGAGATCAACGGCCTGGCCGGGCTCGGCACCGAAGGCGCGACCCAGCCGTTGCGCAATGGCTCCTGGTCCACCGCCGGGCGCCTGTCGATTGCCCATACCGGGATCAGCAACAGCGTCGCCAGCCAGTTGATCCTGACCTCGGCCGACACCCTGCGCCGCTATTCCCAGTACAACGAAACCGGCTATGCCCAGTTCGCCCTGGCCGATGCCGCCAAGCTCGGGGTGCCACGGCCGATGCTGCCGGTGGACGCCAAGACCCTGAAGCTGGCCCTGGAGCCGGGGGCCGGTGAGGATGCCTTCTCGTTCAAGGGCATTGGCCGTTTCGATGCCGCTGCGGGGGGCTATGGCGGCACCGTCGCGGTGTTGAACATGGGCAGTGGCAACATCGAAGTGGTGGCGGCCGGCAAGTCGGCCACCCAGGGTTTCAACGGCGTTACCCTGGATGCCGACAGCCTCAACGCCATGGGCGCAGCGCGCCTGATGCTGGGCGGCCTGACGCTGGTCAAGTACGGCCAGGGCGGCAACTACATCACCGTGGCCGAAGGCGTGAACACGCCCAAGGGCTCGATCACCTTGCGCGAGGGCGCCACCCTGGCCGCGCCGGAAGTGTTCCTGGTGAGCAACATCGGCGAGATCGTCCTGGAGCAGGGCGCGTCGATCAATACCCTGGGCCGAGGCAAGGCCAGCTATGACGCCCGTGACGGTTTCACCTACCAGGTGGCCAATATGCTGGCGGTGTCCAACGGCTTGCTCAACGTGATCAGCAAGGCCCAGGCCGGCGGACAGACCAGCGGCGGCATCCGGCTCGGGGTGTGCGCCAGCGCGCCGTGCAGCGGGCAGACCGCACTGTATTCCGATGGCAGCCTCGTTGCCTTGACCGACAACGCCTTCGAGCTGGGCGACCAGGTGCGCTACGGCACCCGCCACCTGAACCTGGGCCTGAACAACATCAACGTCGGCAGCCCGGAGGCGCTGGCGGCAGCGGCGGCGGGCAATCGCCTGCCCAGCGGCATGACCCTGACCCAGCAACTGCTCGACCGCCTGCTGCGCGGCGATACCCAGTTCGGCGCCCCGGCCCTGGAGACCTTGCAGCTCTCGGCCCGGGACGGCTTCAACTTCTACGGCAGCGCCAGCCTGGACACCTACGACCCGGCGACCGGCAAGTCGCTGCTGAGCAACCTGATGCTCTCCACCCCGGCGATCTACGGTGCCGGGGGCGCCAATGATGTGGCCAGCATCCACACCGCCAACCTGATCTGGCAGGGCTCCGAGACCCCGGCAGGCGCGGTGGTGGCCGGCGGTGCCGGAACCGGCAGCGGCCGCCTGCAAATCAATGCCGAACGCATCGAGTTCGGCTACGGGGCCTTTGCCCAGCCCAGCACCACCAAGAGTTTCGACCGCCTGGCCCTGGGTTTTGCCAACGTCGACCTCAATGCCAGCCAGCGCATTACCGCCAACCACAAGGGCAGCCTGTCGGTCTACCAGAGCCAGGGCGCCTTCGATCCGCTCAAGGGGTTTGCCTACAGCGGCGGCAACCTGAATATCCTCACCCCACTGATGACCGGCGAGGCCGGCTCGGTGAACCGCATCACCGCTGGCGGCGCCATGGATATCGGCGCCTCGGCCGGCCCTCGTGGCCAGGCCAATGGCCAGGGCGCGGAACTGTCTCTGCAGGGCGACAGCATCCGCCTGGCCAGTGCCGTGGTGCTGCCCAGCGGCAAGGTGACCCTGGGGGCCCGGGGTGATGTCAGCCTGACCGATGCGGCGCTGATCGATGTGGCTGGCCGCACCATCGCCTTCAATGACCTGAGCAAATACGGCGCCGGCGGCGAAGTGCTGCTGCAGAGCGCTACCGGCAATGTGCTGCAGGCCACGGGCTCGACCATCGACATTTCGGCCACCCACAACCAGGCCGGCAAGCTGCGGGCGGTGGCGCTGGACAGTGCGGCCGGGCGGGTAGACCTGGCGGGCAAGGTCCTTGGCGGCAGCAGCGGCTACTACGATGCCGGCGGCACCTTGGTGCCGTTCCTCGGCGCCACGGTGGAAATCCAGGCCCAGCACCTGGGCAGCAGCGGCACCCTGGACGAGCAGTTCGCCGCCCTCAACCAGCGCCTGAACCAGGGCCAGGTCTTTGGCGCACGCAGCTTCCAGCTCAAGCAGGGCGACCTGACCATCGGCGACGGGGTCAGGGCCAGCACCGTCAACGTCTCGGTGGACAACGGCAGCCTGCGGGTTACCGGGCGAGTGGACGCCAGCGGCGAACGGGTCGGCAGTATCAACCTGGCGGCCGGCAAGGGCCTGACCCTGGACGGCAGCGCGGTGCTCGACGCCCACGGCAGCAAGCTGCGGGTGGACAGCTACGGCAAGATCATCGACTCACCGAACCGCGCCAGCGTGGTGCTCAGCTCGGGCCAGGGCCGCCTGACCTTGGCCGACGGTGCGCGCATCGACCTGCGCCACGGCACCGACGTGGCTGTGGGCAGCGCGGCGGGGCAGAACGACGGTCGCAGCCGCGGCACCCTGGAGCTGAACGCGCCGCGCCTCGTCCAGGCGGACCAGAGCAGCAACGACATCGACATCGATGCCCGCGGCCCGCTGGATATCCAGGGCGCGCGCTCGATTGCGGTCAACGGCATGCTCCGCTACGACGATGCTCCGGAAAAAACCGACGCCACCGCCAGCGGCCGCCCTTACCAGGAAATCACCCAGGCCTACCTGGATGCCAAGCATGCCCAGAGCACGGCCTTTATCAACGCGGCCCTGCAAAACAGCGACCTGCTGCAGAAAAAGCTGGCCGGCCTGAACAACGCCGGCTATGCCGACGCCTTCCATCTGCGGCCCGGGGTCGAGATCGTCAGCAAGAGCGCAGACGGCGACCTGGTGGTGCAGGGCGACCTGGACCTGTCGGGCTATCGCTATGCCAGCCTCAACCCCCACAGCCAGAAGACCTCGGTCTACGGTTCCGGCGAGGTCGGCAGCCTGACCCTGCGCGCCGGGGGCGACCTGAATGTCTATGGCAGCATCAACGACGGCTTCGCGCCGCCGCCTGCCACCGTGGACGACAAGGGCTGGGTGCTGCTGCCGGGCGTGGACTTCACCGGCGGCACTATCATCGTGCCGGGCAACGGCGTGACCATCGCCGACGGCACCGCCTTCCCGGCGGGCAGCACCCTCAACTACGACCTGCCGATCAAGGGGCTGACCGTGGCCGCGGGCACGCGCCTGCCGGTCACGGCGACCCTGGACCAGACCCTGGTACTGCCGGCGGGTACGGTACTGGCGGCGGCGATTCGCGATGCCTCGGGCAACCTGCTGTTCGCCGCCGGCACCCTGCTCGGCGAGCCCCGGACCCTGGTCGCCGGCACCCGTCTGGAGGCCGGGACGCTGTTGACCCAGGGCACCCAGCTGCGGTCCATGACCTGGCCCAAGGGCGTGCCGCTGCCGCAAGTACACCTGGCCAATGTGAACAACAACATCGTCATGCTCGACGGCAGTAAGGCCCTGCCCAAGGGCGGCCTGATCCCGGCCGGCACCAACGTCAAGCTGCCGAGCGGCGTCGACTCGGTGCAGTTGCGGCCCGAAGACGTCGGGCGCCAGGGCAAGCTCTGGGCCATTGCGCCGATGCTTGCCGAAGGCTCGCAATCCTGGTCCCTGCGCCTGGTGGCCGGGGCCGATACCAGCGCAGCCGACAGCCGCATCGTGCAGGCCAACCCACGCAGCGGTGACTTGCATCTGGCGGACAGCCATTACGGGATGTTCGCCAAGGAACTGCCCAGCCAGGTGGTGCGGACCTGGACCCAGGTGGCGGTGGATGACCTGGCCGGCGTAGGGATAGTGGTCAAGGCCGGTGATCCGATCGACGAACAACTGCTGGTGGATCTGGGGCAGACCTCGATCGAGCAGTTCTGTGCCGACAGCCCGGCCTATTGCGCGATCAAGGCCAGCTACGCCTGGACCCAGCTGGCGGTGGACGAGCTGGCGGGCGCCGGGGTGGTGGTCAAGGCCGGCGATCCGATCGATGAGCAACTCCTGCTGGACCTGGGGCAGTCGTCCGTCGCGGCCTTCTGTGAAGAGTCGCCCGCCTTCTGCATGGCTCTGGACAGCAAGACCTATGGCGCAACGCCGTCCAGCAGCCGCTTCAGCGTGATCCGCACCGGCACCGGCGACCTTGAACTGCTCAGCGCCGGCAACCTGAGCATGGACTCGCTGTACGGGGTCTACACCGCCGGTACTTCCTCCACGGCGACGACGGCCGGCGATCCCTACAACCAGCCACGGGCCCTGGGAACGGGAGCCACGGTGCTCAATGACCCGGGCAGTTACTTCGAGCAGTTCGTCAATGGCAGCGGCACCAGCCTGTACCGCGCCTGGTACCCGGAGGCGGGGGGCAACCTGCGGGTCAGTGCCGGTGGCGACCTGACCGGCAATATCAGCAGTACCGCCAACGACAGCCGTGCCTGGCCCAACCCCAAGGACAACGGCCAGGACTCCGCCGAAGTGGGCAACTGGCTGTGGCGCCAGGGCAGCGGCGATGTCGCCACCGGCGGTTCGGCGCAACCCGGTGCCTGGTGGATCAACTTCGGCACCTATGCGGCCAACGGCAGCGCCGACCGGATGCTGGGCTTTACCGGGTTCGGCACCCTGGGCGGCGGCAACCTGGAGCTGAATGTCGGCGGTGACGCGGGCATCCTCCAGCGCCTGACGGACAGCGCCGGCGCCTCCACCGTGGCGCCCCGCAGCCAGGGGCTGGTGCTGGCCGTGGGCAGTACCGGCCGGGTCGCCAGCGATGGCAGCCTGCAACTGACCGGTGGTGGCGACCTGCGGGTGAACATTGCGGGCGCCTTGAACCCGGCCAGCAACCTGGTTATCGAGCATCGCAACGGGGTCGTGGTCAACCTGCGTGGCAGCAGCCATTTGCAGAGTGCCTCCCTGGGCAGCATCGACCTGCACTATGGCGGCACCGCCGTTGACCACAACCCCAGCGAAGCCCGGGCCTTCGACCCGTTGCGCGCCACCCGTGGCCTGGCCCAGGGCGGCCTGACCCTGGTGCCCGGCGATGCCACCTTCAACCTGCAGAGCCGCGGCGACCTGGTGGTGCAGAACGTCGAGGACCCGGGCCGGGTCCGCCAGTTCAACACCGCGCTCTTCAGCCGTGGCAGCCAGCAAGGCAGCGGCCGGAGCTGGTTCACCCTGTGGACCGAGCGTACCGCCATCGACCTGATGTCCCTGGGCGGCAACCTGACCCCGCTCACCAGCCCTGGCAGCACCGATCTGGCGGTGGTCTATCCGTCGATCCTCAGGGCCGTGGCAGCCAGCGGCAGCCTTTACTATGGCAAGGCCGCCAGCGCGCAAGTCGGCGACCTCAACTACCGGGTGCCGCTGTTCCTGGCGCCGGGCGCCGCAGGGCAGTTGCAATTCCTGGCCCAAGACTCGATCTACGCGGGCGGTTTCACCGTCAGCCAGTCGGGCGCCGCGGCCGCTTCGGTGGCCACGCCCTGGCGTCCGGCATTTGTCGGCAGCATCGAGGGTGAGGTGGTGGCCAGCAACCTGTCGGTCAACGGCAACCCGGTCATCGGCTCGATCCTGCCGTTGTTCGCCTTCGGTTCCGGCAGCGTCTCCGGGCTGGTTGCCGGCCCGGCCGATCCGGCGCGTTTCTATGCGGTGAACGGCGACCTGATGGGGGTCAACAGCGGCCGGATCATCACCTTCGGCCAGGCGGCCTCCCAGTTGCACTCGGGGCAGACCTGGTACGAGGGCAGCCGCCCGGTGTGGATGATGGCCGGGCGCGATATCGTCAGCAGTGGCCGGACCTTCGGCGTCGAGGACCCGGTCAATGGCTCGACCTCCCAGGGCAACCTGTTCGTGCACAACAACCCCAGCGACATCTCCGTCGTCAGTGCCGGGCGCGACATCCTCTACAGCAGCTTCAACGTCGCCGGCCCCGGCACCCTGGAACTGACCGCGGGGCGCAACATCCTCATGGAGGACAAGGTCAGCGTCACCAGCATCGGCGCCGTGGCGCCGGGGGACCGCCGGCCTGGGGCGAGCATCGTGATGCAGGCCGGGTTCGGCCCCAACGGCCCGGACTACCGGCGCTTCGTCGAGGCTTACCTGGACCCGGCCAACCTCGCCCAGCCGGGCGAAAGCCTGTCGGGCGCCCGGGTGGCCAAGACCTACGAGGGCGAACTGCTGGACTGGCTGGCCGAGCGCTTCGGCTTTGTCGGCGACAGCGCCCAGGCCCGGGCCTATTACGCGGCCCTGCCCGCGGAACAACAGCGGGTGTTTGCCCGGAATGTGTATTTTGCCGAGCTCAAGGCCGCCGGCCGCGAGTACACCGAGGAAGGCGGCATGCGCCAGGGCAGCTATGCCCGTGGCCGTGCGGCGATTGCCGGGCTGTTCCCGAGCACCGACGTGGCGGGCAACCCGATCACCTACCAGGGCGATATCACCCTGTTCGGCGGTGCCGGGGTGCACACCGACTTTGGCGGCAACATCCAGATGCTGACCCCCGGCGGCAACCAGACCTTCGGCATCGAAGGCACGGCGCCACCGGCCTCGGCGGGGATCATCACCCAGGGCGCGGGGGACATCCAACTGTACTCCCTGGGCAGCATCCTGCTGGGCCAGAGCCGGATCATGACCACCTTCGGCGGCTCGATCATGGGCTGGTCGGCGGCGGGCGACATCAACGCCGGCCGCGGTTCCAAGACCACCGTGGTCTATACACCGCCCAAGCGGGTCTACGACAACTGGGGCAACGTCAGCCTGTCGCCGTCGGTGCCCAGCACCGGGGCGGGGATCGCCACTCTCAACCCGATACCGGAAGTGGCGGCCGGCGACATCGACCTGATCGCGCCCCTGGGCACCATCGATGCCGGCGAGGCGGGGATCCGGGTCTCGGGCAACGTCAACATCGCCGCTTTGCGGGTGGTCAACGCGGCGAACATCCAGACCCAGGGCAAGTCCAGCGGGGTGCCGGTCACGGCGGCGGTCAACACCGGCGCCATGACCTCGGCCAGCGCCGCCGGCTCCGCCGCGTCCCAGGCCGCGGAAGATGCCGCCCGCAACCAGCAGGCGGCGGCCAAGCAGGGCCGGGCGTCCATCGTCACCGTGGAAGTGCTGGGCTTTGGTAGCGAACCGGTGCAACGCCCCCGTGAAGACGCCAGCCGCGCCCCGGGCTACAACCCCGACAGCCCGGTGCAGGTGCTGGGCGCCGGGCCCTTGAGCGACCAGGCCCGGGCGCGCCTGACCGATGAGGAGCGCGGGCAACTGACGCTGTAGGTTCTCTCGTGGTAGCAAGGCTTGGGGGGCGATCGTCGATCGCCCCCTTTTTTTTGGGGAGCAGGGGAGGTGCTATTCCAGGAAGGAATGCAATGAATAAAAACAATGAATTTTAATTATCAAACCGCATGGCCTAGCCTGTCCCGATCCTTTGAATGGAGCCCTGCCATGACCTCATCTTCGGTAAACCCGGCTGAAAAATTCGACCGCTCGCGGGCCGACGAATACGCCCGCCAGAGCCGTATCGCCCTGGCGGGCTACGACGCCTGCCATGACCTTGCCGCCTGCATGTTGGCGGCCAGCCTGGGCGAGGGGCGTGCGGCCCACATCCTGGCCGTGGGGGCCGGTGGCACGGCCCAGGAGATTATCGCCATGGCTTCCCTGGAACCGGGCTGGCGCTTTACCGCTGTAGACCCCTCGGCACCGATGCTGGAGACAGCGCGCCAGCAGTTGCAGGCGCAGGGTTTGCTGGAGAGGACCGAAGTGCGTCTGGCCACGGTGGACGAACTGGCGGCGGACGAACCCTTCGACGGGGCCACGCTGATCGGCGTGCTGCACCATCTGCCCGGTGATGAAGCCAAGCGGCAATTGCTGCGGGCCATCGCCCGGCGCCTCAAACCCGGCGCGCCGCTGATCGTCGCCGGCAATCATTACGCCTACGCCAGCCAGCCCCTGCTGCTGGCGGCCTGGGGGCAACGCTGGCGCCAGCAGGGCGCGACGGCGGATGAGGTACACGCCAAGCTGGGGAAAATCCTTCAGGGCGCCGACCCGCCCCATTCCGAGGCGGCGGTGCAACGGTTGCTCGAAGAGGGCGGTTTCAGCGCGGGAACACGTTTCTTCAGCAGCCTGTTCTGGGGCGCCTGGCTGAGCCGCAAGAGTCGCTGAGGGGCCGCTCGAACAGCGTAGCTCGGAGCCTGGCACGCCTTCAGGCCGGCAAGTTCCACAAGGTCATCACTCATGGAGTGTCGCCGCATGCCGGGCCAGCCCGCGAGGCCGGTATCGCCTTTGAGCATCTGCTGTGCATGAGCAATGTGCCGCCACTGGCGGCCTCGCCCCCCTGTCGGGCAGCCCAGGCGCAGATTGCCGCGCGCCTGGGCATCAATGATCACGCGCCGGTCCTGCTCCTGGCCTGTTCCAGGTTGGCCGCGCCCAGCCAGTAGAACAGCCCGCCGGCGACTATGAACGCTCCCAGCATGTAGAAGATCCAGTGCGCCGGGTGGCTGGCCAGGAGCATGCCGCAGAGTATCGGGCCCAGGGCGCCGCCGAGGTTGGAGAGGTTCTGCGCGCCGTAATACAGGCCTCGCAGGTGTTCGGGGGCGATCAGGTCGATGAACATGTACTCGGCGGGAAACACGATGATTTCCCCCAGGGTGAACACCACCATCGACAGCACCCACAGCGCCAGGCTGGTGGCCAGGCCGAAGCCGCTGACCCCCAGCAGGAACAGGCCCAGCCCCAGTGCCAGCCAGCGGCTCAGGTGGCGCTGGGTAATCCTGCGGCCGATGGCGTATTGCAGGGCGATCACCAGCAGCGCATTGGTCGCCACCAAGGTGCTGATGATGCGGTAGGTGGCCTCGGCCGAGGTGGTGACCACCAGGTACTGCGACAGGTACGCCGAGAACTGGCCAAAGACCACGGCGCTGAGCAGGCCGCCCAGGGTGAAGCACACCAGGCGGTAATCCCGTAGCAGCTGTTTGCCCAGGGCCGCGAAGGATAGCGGCGCTGGTGTCGGGCCGGCGGCGCTCAGCTGTCTGTCGCCCCAGCGCATATGGATCGCCAGGAACCCGGCGCCCAGGGCGGCGGAGATCAGGAACGGCAGGCTGATGTCCAGGCGCGCCAGCCCGGCGCCGAGGAACGGGCCCACGGCGTAGCCGATATTGGTCAGGGTGTATTTGATCGAGAAGGCTTCGCTGCGCTGTTCCACCGACAGGCGCTGGGCAAAGCCGGCCTTGATCGCGATGTCGATCACCGCATAGGCCAGGTTGACCAGCACCAGGCACAGGTAGAACAGCCACAGCTGGCGGGCACTGAAGGCGCCGATGAAGCCCAGGGTGAACAGCGCGCAGCAGGCCAGGATCAGCCGGTAGCTGGGCGTGCGGTCCACCAGGAAACCACCGTAGAGGCTCAGCAGCGAGCCGAGGATCATGCTGCTGCCGATCACCAGCCCGATGTCGCTCACTTGCAGGCCGAAAGCACTGCTCAAGTAGATCACCAGGTAGGGCAGGGTGATTGCCCGGGCCAGGGTCAGCACCAGGGTGCCGGCCAGCAGCAGGTTGATTGCTTTCGGGTAGCTTTTCAGGGTGCGCAGCATCCGTGCCTCATCGGTCTGTAACGGCGTTTTTGAGAATGGCAGCCAGCTTACTGGGGAATCTGGTTCTGTTTTATGATGTTTTTTACCCAGTGAATGGAATCAGATTCATGAATAAGAGGCGCCGATGTTTTCTTCCGAACGCTTGAAGGGGATCGATGTATTTGTCTGCGTGGCCGACTGCGGCAGCTTCAAGGCCGCCGCCGAACGGCTCAACCTTACGGCTTCCGCCGTCAGCAAGGCCATCGCCCGGCTGGAAGGGCGCCTGCAGGCGCGGCTGTTCCAGCGCACCACCCGCAGCCTGGCGCTGACCGACGCGGGCACGGCCTTCTACCGCACCTGCAGCGGGGTGCTGGCAGACCTGGAAGAGGCCGAGCTGGCGCTGAACGCGGAAAATTCCGAGCTGCGGGGGCGGGTGCGCATCGACCTGCCCGGGACCTTCGGCCGCTCCCAGGTGCTGGGCGCCGTCCTGCGCTTTGCCCGGGAGCATCCGGGCTTGCAGCCGCACATCACCTTTTCCGATCCCGGTGTCGAGCCGCTTGAAGCCGGTGCGGACATCGCCGTGCGCCTTGGCGGCTCGGGGCAGTGGCCGGCGGCGCTGGGGCACCGCTGCCTGGGCCGCGAATGGCACCTGTTCTGCGCCTCGCCCGACTACCTGCGCAGCCATGGCGTGCCGCTGACCGACCAGGACCTTGAGCGCCATCAGTGCATTGCCTATGGCTGGGTGGATGGCCGGGTCAGCCCCTGGAGCTTCGCCAGCGGCCGCCCGGGCGAGAGTGAGCGCCGGGTGATGTCCGCCAGTTGCGTGGTGGGCGATGGCGAGGGGCTGTTGATGGCGGTGCAGCAAGGCTACGGCATTGCGCAATTGCCTTCCTGGCTGGTCAAGCGCCAGTTGGAGGACGGAAGTCTGGTGGAGGTGCTGCCGCAATGGGCCAGCGAAGGGCAGGCGATCCATCTGCTGTGGCTGAAAAGCCGGCAGGGGTTGCCCAAGGTCAGTGCATTGCTGGAGATGCTGGAACGGAATCTGCGGGGATAACGATGAGAAAAAATGGCAGGGGCGGCTGGATTCGAACCAACGCATGGCAGGATCAAAACCTGCTGCCTTACCGCTTGGCGACGCCCCTGTAGCTGTTGCGACGTTACTTGCCTGAACTGCCGGCCCGGGGAGGGCCGCTGCAAGAACGGGCGCAAATTTATCAACTTATCGGCGGGCTGGGAAGCCCCCTGGTGAAAAAAATGAGTTTGAAAACAGCTGCTTAGTCTTTTTCAGGGCGATTTTATCCGTCCCGGGGTTCAAGGGACCAGGTAGCCGGGCTGTGAATCCTTCAGCGGCCGGGCCATGTCCAGTGCGCGGCGGATGGCCCGCAACTCCGCCCCTTCAAGGGCGCGCCGGCCAAATTGATAGTCGTCGCCCCCCGGGCCCAGGTGCACCGAAAGCAGCCCGAACAGCTGCTCGCCCACTGCTTCGATGAACATTTCCATATAGCTTTCGTAACGGCCGTAGGCGCACAGGTAGATCAGCCCCTGGACCTCGGCGCGCTCGCACTCGTGAATGTCATCCCAGGTCAGGCAACTGCCCTGTTCGCCACTGATCAGCGGCAGGTGCCAGGCGTTCGGTGCGAGCGGTTGGGCGCGCAGGGCCTCCGGTAGCGGCTGGCAGGACAGCACCTGGAAGCGGTACCTGAGCCTGCCGTGGTGGTTGGCATGCCGTGGCGCGGGCGGCTCGGCGGCCGGGCCGGTGATCCGCACGTGCAGCAGGTGGCTCAGGGCGATTTCCGAGGGTTGCTCGTTCCAGCCATTGAGGTCCGCCAGCGGCGGGCACCAGATCAGTTGCAGGGTTTCACCGAGCACGATGCCGTCCTGGCGTTGGAAGAAGGCCGAGCTTTGCTCGCCCACCACTGGCAGCAGGTCGCGCAGCTGCAAGGTCGGCGCGCCGTAGTCGATGCCAAGGTCGGTGGACCAGAACAGGGGGGTGCAGGTTCTCAGGGGTGCCGGCATGGACGCGAGCCTGTGATGGGGAAGGGGAGGATTCTTCGGTAACTGGCGCCGGATGTCACCTCTGTCTGACTCAATCGGCTACATCCGCTGGCTCAATGTGACCGTGACAGCCCGCTGCCGCGCACTAGTATAGGGAGCCTTGGGCAAGACCTATAAGAACAGCAGAAGGACACACACGCATGCGACGCTGGAACGGCTGGGGGGATGCATCCACGGTGGTCGAATTGCCGGCCCAGGGCGCGGGGTTTCTCGCCGAGCGCCTGGGGCCGGGACACAGGTTGCCGGAGGCGACCCTGGAGCAGGCCCTGGCCCGGGTGCCGGCATCGCGCCTGCAAGCCCATGACTTGTACAGCATCAGTGCCGAGGACCGGCTGCTGCACGCCCGCGGCCAGAGCCTGGCGGACTGGCTGGCGCTGCGCGAGGGCGAGCTGGGGGCCTACCCGGACGCCGTGGCGTTCCCGGAAACCGCCGAACAGATCCGCCAGCTGCTGGCCCTGGCCGAGGACCGCGACCTGTGCCTGATTCCCTACGGCGGGGGCACTTCGGTGGCCGGGCACATCAACCCCGGCGGGTCCCAGCGGCCGGTGCTGACGGTGTCCCTGGCGCGCATGAGCCGCCTGCTGGACCTGGACGAAGACAGCCTGCTGGCGACCTTCGGTCCCGGGGCCAGCGGCCCTCAGGTGGAAAGCCAGCTGCGGGCCCGGGGCTACACCCTGGGGCACTTTCCCCAGTCCTGGGAGCTGTCGACCCTGGGCGGCTGGGTCGCCAGCCGTTCCAGCGGCCAGCAGTCGTTGCGCTACGGGCGCATCGAGCAGCTGTTCGCCGGCGGCACCCTGGAAACCTTTGCCGGGCCAATGCCCATCGCCACCTTTCCGGCGTCCGCCGCCGGGCCGGACCTGCGCGAGGTGGTGCTGGGCAGCGAAGGGCGCTTCGGGATCATTTCCGAGGTCAAGGTGCGGGTCAGCCGCCTGCCCGATGACGAACGTTTCTACGGGGTGTTCCTACCCGACTGGCAGCAGGCCCTGCAAGCGGTGCGCGCCCTGGCCCAGGCCCGGGTGCCGCTGTCGATGCTGCGCCTGTCCAATGCCCTGGAGACCGAAACCCAGCTGGCCCTGGCCGGCCACCCGACGCAGATCGCCTGGCTGGAAAAGTACCTGGCCTTGCGCGGCGCCGGGGCGGGCAAGTGCCTGTTGACCTTCGGCGTGACCGGCAACCGCCGGCAGAATGCCCTGTCCCTGCGCCAGGCGCGCCAGCACCTGAAGGCTTTCGGCGGGGTGTTCACCGGCACCCTGCTGGGCAAGAAATGGGCGCAGAACCGCTTTCGCTTTCCCTACCTGCGCGAAAGCCTGTGGAACGCCGGCTACCTGGTGGACACCCTGGAGACCGCCACTGACTGGAGCAATGTCGACCGCCTGCTGCAACGCATCGAGCAGAGCCTGCGTGACGGCCTGGCCGCTGAGGGCGAGCAGGTGCATGTGTTCACCCACCTGTCCCATGTCTATGGCGAAGGGTCGAGCATCTACACCACCTACGTGTTCCGCCCGGATGCCCAGTACCCGGCGACCCTGGCCCGCTGGCAGGCGCTCAAGCACGCTGCCAGCCAGACCATCGTCAACCACCGCGGCACCATCAGCCACCAGCACGGCGTGGGCAAGGACCATGCGCCGTACTTGCTGCGGGAGAAGGGCCCGCTGGCCATCGATGCGCTGCAGGCCCTGAGCCGCCACTTCGACCCGGCCGGGCGCCTCAACCCCGGCACCCTTTTGGAGCCCCGTGAACCATGAGCCAGGACTGGAATGCCCAGTGGCGCCAACAGGCGCTGCCCGGGCTGGCGGCGCAAGCCTGGGACCTGATCGTGATCGGCGGCGGCATCAGCGGCGCCGGCATCCTGCGCGAAGCGGCGCGGCGCGGCTGGCGCTGCCTGCTGCTGGAACAGCGAGACTTTGCCTGGGGCACCTCCAGCCGCTCCTCGAAGATGGTCCATGGCGGCTTGCGCTATATCGCCAAGGGCCAGTGGCGCCTGACCCGGGATTCGGTGCGCGAGCGCCAGCGCCTGTTGCAGGAGGCCCCGGGGCTGGTGGAGCCCATGAGCTTCCTGATGCCCCATTACCGCGGCAAGTTTCCCGGGCCCAGGGTGTTCGGCGGCCTGCTGGGTGTGTATGACGCCCTGGCCGGGCGGCGCAACCATCGCTTTCACGATGCCCGGCAGCTGGCTTTCCTGGCCCCCGGGGTCAAGGAGCCGGGGCTGTTGGGGGGGACCAGTTTTCTCGACGCCCTGACCGACGATGCGCGGCTGGTGATGCGGGTGCTGGCCGAGGCCCGGGCCGATGGCGCCCAAGTGTTCAACGGCGTTCGGGTCACCCGCCTTTTGCGCGAGAACGGGCGGGTCTGCGGGGTGCAGATCGAGGACAGCGAAGGCGGGCAGCCGCAGCAGGTGCGCTGCGCGGCCCTGGCGGTCGCTACCGGCGCCTGGGCCGAGCGCCTGCGCCCGGCGGACCGCGTGCGCCAGCTGCGGCCCTTGCGCGGCAGCCATCTGCTGCTGCCGGGCTGGCGCTTGCCGGTGGCCCAGGCCTTCAGCTTCATGCATGCCGAGGATGGCCGGCCGGTGTTCGTCTTCCCCTGGGAGGGCGCCACCGTGGTCGGCACCACCGACCTGGATCACCGCGATGACCTGGACCAGAGCGCCAGCATCAGCCAGGAAGAGCTTGAGTACCTGCTGGCCGCCTGTGCCCAGCAGTTTCCCCAGGCTCTGATCACTGCCGGCGACGTGCTGTCGACCTGGGCCGGGGTGCGCCCGGTGGTGGCCAGCAGCGACGGCCAGCAGGGCAAGCCTTCCAATGAAACCCGCGAGCATGTGCTGTGGCAGGAACCCGGCTGCGTGACCCTGGCCGGCGGCAAGCTCACCACCTTCCGGCCCCAGGCCATCGAAGTGCTGCAGGCCTGCGGGGCGATGCTCGGGCGTGAAGTGGTGGACGACGGCGCCCCGGTCTTCACGCCTGTGGCGCCCCTGGAGATCCCCGGCCTGAGCGGCGCCCAGGTGCGGCGCCTGGCTGGCCGCCACGGCCGCCATCTGCCGCGGCTGGCGCAGTGGGTGGCGACCCTGGGCGGCGATTGCGTCGGCGCCAGCGACACCCTGTGGGCCGAGCTGGCGTTTGCCGCCGAGGCGGAAATGGTCCTGCACCTGGACGACCTGCTGCTGCGCCGCACCCGCATCGGCTTGCTGCTGGCCGAGGGCGCCGCCCAGTACCTGCCGGCCATCCGCCGCCTGTGCCAGCCGCAGCAGGGCTGGGACGACGAGCGCTGGCAGGCCGAGGAACAGCGCTACCGGGCCCTGTGGCAACGCCATCACAGCCTGCCGCCACTCGCCTAACGATGCTCAACCAAGAGAGCCCCATGGATAACCACAACAACAATAAGCAGGACTACCTGCTGGCCATCGACAACGGCACCCAGAGCGTTCGTGCGCTGCTGTTCGACCTCAAAGGCAACCTGCTGGGCAAGGGCAAGGTGGAGCTTGAAGCCTATTTTTCCAGCCGGCCCGGCTGGGCCGAACAGCACCCGGACTACTACTGGGCCAAGCTCGGCGAAGCCTGCCAACTGCTCTGGCAGCAGACCGGCATCGACCGTTCGCAGATCCGCGGCGTGTCCCTGACCACCCAGCGCGGCACCCTGATCAACGTCGATGCCCAGGGCCGCGCGCTGCGCCCGGCGATCCTCTGGCTCGACCAGCGCCAGGCCGAGGTCGAAGGCAAGATCAAGGGGCCCTGGGGCTGGTTGTTCAAGTTGATCGGCGCCGAGGCCACGGTGGATTATTTTCGCGCCCAGGCCGAGGCCAACTGGGTGGCTCAGGAGCAGCCCGAAGTGTGGGCCGCCACCGACAAGTTCCTGTTGCTCTCGGGCTTTCTCACCCATCGCCTGACCGGCAATTTCGTCGACTCGGTGGGCTGCTGCGTGGCCTACCTGCCGTTCGACTACAAACGCCTGCGCTGGGCCGCCCCCAGTGACTGGAAGTGGCAGGCCCTGGCGGTGCGCCAGGAGCAGTTGCCGACCCTGCTCAAGCCCGGGGAAACCCTGGGCCGGATCACCGCCGAGGCCAGCCGCCATACCGGCATACCCGAAGGCTTGCCGCTGATTGCCGCGGGTGCCGACAAGGCCTGCGAGGTGCTGGGCTCGGGCGTCCAGGACTCCACCACCGCCTGCCTGTCCTACGGCACCACGGCCACCATCACCACCACCCGTTCGCGCTACCTGGAGGTGGTGCCTTTGATACCGCCGTACCCGGCGGCGGTGCCGGACCACTACAACTGCGAGGTGATGATCTTTCGCGGCTACTGGATGGTCAGCTGGTTCAAGCAGCAGTTCGGCCTGCGCGAAGTGCAGCAGGCGGCGGAGCAGGGGCTGGAGCCGGAGCAGCTGTTCGACGCCCTGGTCCAGGCGGTGCCGCCCGGGTCCATGGGCCTGACCCTGCAACCCTACTGGTCGCCGGGCATCCGCGAGCCGGGCATGGAAGCCAAGGGGGCGATGATCGGCTTTGGCGACGTGCACACCCGGGCGCACATCTACCGGGCCATTCTCGAAGGCCTGGCCTATGCCCTGCGCCAGGGCATGGAGCGCATCGAAAAGCGCTCCAGGCTGAAGATCAGCCGCCTGCGGGTGGCCGGCGGCGGCTCCCAGAGCGACGCGGCCATGCAACTGACGGCGGACATCTTCGGCCTGCCGGTAGAGCGGCCCCATGTCTATGAAGCCTCGGGGCTGGGTGCGGTGATCGCCTGCGCGGTGGGCCTGGGGCTGTACCCGGACTTCGCCACGGCCATCAGTGCCATGACCCGGGTTGGCGCAGTGTTCGAGCCCCAGCCCCAGGCGCAGCAGATGTACCAGCGGCTGTACAGCGAGGTCTACCTGCGCATGTACCGCCAGCTCAAGCCGCTGTACCAGAGCATTCGCGAGATCACCGGCTACCCGGCTTAGCGAAAGCGCCGGCCAGCGGCCGGCAGGGGGGGCGAACCTCTGCGGGGTAAAAAGTTCTTCCAGGCGCCAGGGCTGATCTATCGTGATCAAGGGGCAGGGCCCCTTCGACCCCCACGCCTGCGAGACGAGCATGAACCGCCAGGAAGCGCTGAACATCCTGTGGAAGCGACTGTTCCTCATCTTTGTGTTGCTATTGGCGGCATCCCTGGTATCGGTGGCCATGGCCGATGGCTACACCATTCCCTCGGTGGTGTTCATTGCCGGCAACATCGGCGGCTATGTTGGTTTTCACCGCCAGCTTTCCAGCCTCAGCGAGGAGGAAATCATCGGCCTGTGCAGTTCCTGGTTCAGCCTGGTGCTGCCGTCGTTCATCGGCGGCATCCTCGCGGGGCTGCTGTATATCCTGTTCATTTCCGGGGTGGTGCAAGGGGAGCTGTTTCCAAAGATCGTCGCCGATGAAACCTGTCGCTACAGCGAGAACAGCTTCTATGTGATCTTCTGCCAGCACGCCGGTGGCTATGCCGCCTACGCCAAGCTATTGTTCTGGTCCTTTGTCGCGGGGTTCAACCAGAACTACGTGGTGGACCTGATCGACAACATCAAGGGCAGCCAGAAGACGGAGAATCAGCCATGAGTGAACAGAGCAAAGGGCCGGCGTCGTACTTCCCCTCCATTGAAAGGCACTACGGCCAGCCCATCGGGCACTGGCTGGAGCTGCTGGCAACGGTCGACGGCAAAAAGCATATGGAGCTGGTGGCCTGGCTCAAGACCGAACACGGCATGGGCCATGGCCACGCCAATGCCCTGGTGGCGCACTTCCTGGCGGCCAGCAAGGGCCGCTAGTCCCCGGGGCGCCATTCTTCGCCAGTGAAAGCCTGACTGCCGACATCCGCTTTCCTGGCGAAAAAAGCCAAATTCCCCTGTGTTCTCTTCGTTCTTTCCTACGTCGCACCTTGCATTGCCCTCTTTCTGCCTGTCGGAGTTTTCTCGATGTCTTCGCCAAAATCCTTGCCCACGGCCCTGTTGGGCCTGGCCCTGGCCTGCCCGGCATTTGCCGAAACCCGTGCCGTGGAGCTGGCTCCGGCGCAGGTCCTAGGCCAGGAACAGGGCGGTGAGGGGCAGCCGGCGCAGGAGGCCGCGGCGCGGCTGGCCCAGGTGCCCGGCGGCACCAATGTGGTGGACATGCGCCGCCCGCTGCAGGGCCGGGTGGCCAGCAACCAGGATGTGCTGGCCTACCAGCCCGGGGTCTATGCCCAGTCGGCGGGCAACGAAGGGGTGAAGATCTCGATCCGCGGCTCGGGCATCAACCGCGCGCCGGGTGCCCATGCCTCGGGGCTGTATACGATGCTCGACGGCCTGCCCCTGACCGGCCCTGGCGGCACCCCCTATGAGTTGCTGGAGCCCCTGTGGGTCGACCACGTGGAAGTGCTGCGCGGCGCCAACGGGTTCGACCGTGGCGCCCTGGCCCTGGGCGGGGCCATCGACTACGTCAGCCATACCGGCTATGACGCACCGCTGTTGCAGGTGCGCTACGCCACTGGCAGCCACGGTTATCAGCAGCGTCAGGTCAGTTCCGGGCAAGTGTTGGGGGATTTCGATTATTACGTGTCATTGACCGACTCCAATGCCGACGGCTACCAGGATCACACCCGCAGCCAGAGCAAGGGGCTGATCGGCAACTTCGGCTACCGCTTCAACCCGAACCTGGAAACCCGCTTCTACCTGCGCTACCGCGAGACCGACAACGATCTGGCCGGGCGCGTGACCAAGCGCTCCATCGAACACGACCCGCGGGCGGCCAACCCGGCCTACGTCAGCCGCGACGACCGGCGCAAGCAGCCGGGCAGTACCTTTGTCGGCAACAAGACCACCTATTACCTGGACGACGATTCGAGTATCCAGGCCGGGCTGGTGTACCACGACTACCCCATGGACCTGCGCGAAGGCCCCAACCGTCTGAAGGTGGCCTACAGCGACGTCAGCGGCACCCTGGACTACAAGCGCCGCGACAGCCTCTGGGGCCTGGAAAGCCGCAGCACCCTGGGCCTGCGGGTGACCAAGCACCTGCCCAATGACGGTGCCAGCGAGTTCGTGCGCATTCCCACCGGCAATACCGCGAACTACGCGCCGGGCACGCGGATCCGCAACTTCACTTACCAGGGCTCGGACACCGTCCTGCACGTTGGCAATGACCTGGAGATCGCCGACGACCTGTGGCTGACCACCGGGCTGGCGGCCATCTACACCCGCCGCGAAAGCGCGGTGACCTACCCCGAGGGCGGCGGCAAGACCAGCCTTGGCGACTGGGACTACGCGCCGCGCCTGGGCCTGCGCTACCAACTGAACCCGGATCTGCAACTGTTCGCCAACCTCAGCCGCTCGGTGGAAGCGCCACACCCCTGGTCGCTGATCTACAGCGCCAATCAGCGTTTTCCGGCCGGCAGCGGCGTCGCCACCGGCGCCCAACGCGACCCGGTCAAGCTGCGCAATCAGACCGCTACCACCCTGGAACTGGGCGGGCGCGGCGACAGCAGCCTGGGCCAGTGGAGCCTGGCCTGGTACTACGCCCAGGTGCGCCACGAACTGCTTTCGGTGCTGCCGGATGCCAACGCCACCACGCCTTACGAACTCAACGCCAGCCCCACCGTGCACCAGGGCGTGGAAGCCAGCCTGCAGAGCGAGCTGTGGTCGCGCCCGGGCGTCGGCCGCCTGAGCTTGCGCCAGGCCTATACCTTCAGTGATTTCCACTACCGCGACGATCAGCGTTTCGCCGACAACCGCCTGCCGGGCCTGCCCATGCACTACTACCAGGGCGAGCTGCGCTACGACTGGCCCCTGGGCTTCTTCGCCGCGGTCAATACCCAGCTGGTGTCCAAGGTGGCGGTGGATTACGCCAACAGCTACTACGCCGATCCCTATGCGCTGTTCGGCGCCACCCTGGGCTACAACGCGCCGAAGAACGACTGGCAGACCTGGGTCGATGTGCGCAACCTGACCGACAAGCGCTACGCCGCTACCGTGACCCCGGGCTATGACGACAAGGGGCTGGACGCGGCGCGTTCAACGCCGGGGGAGGGGCTGGGGGTGTACCTGGGGGTGTCCTGGAGCCTGCGCTGAAAGCAGGGCCGCGAGCGAGCCGACACCCGCCAATGAAAGTGCCCGCAGCAGCGGGCACCTGGTTCATGCCGGGCGGTGTCAGCCCGGGCGGCAGTGATTTACCACTGGCCCGAGAACACGCAGGTCAGCGCTTCGATGGCGCTGAACTTCCACAGCGAGTCGCCGCAGTCGCTGGCAAAGGCGTGGGCGTTGGAGGCGGTGAGGGCCAGGGCGATGGCCGAGGCATAGACGATTTTCTTGAGCGACATGGGAAAACTCCTTGTTATGAATCCGCACGTTCTTGTAGGCGCCGTCCTGAAGGGGGGGCTGCTGCGGACTATAGGCCCGTGCTGCCCCCGGCACTATTAGCCCGAATGTGCTAATGGCCCATGCGCATCACCGTGCCGCCCGGCCCAGGCTCAGTTGCGAAAATACAGCTCGTCCAGCTGCCGCCGGCGTATCACCAGGTACTCCTCCCAGACCTTGGGGAAATCCTCGTCCCGGGTCAGGGGGAAGGTCAGGTAGTAAGTCCGACCGCTGACACTGATGTACTCCCGCACCCGCTTGTACGCCGGCTGTTCCAGCAGCGAGATGTATTCGTCATAGGCGTAGTGGTAGTGGGAAATCGTCACCCGATGGGGCGCGATCATGCAGCGGGAGAAGTCGATCACCCAGCCATGGCTCATGTCGCTGCCCAGGTAGCCGTAGACCCCATCCTCGGAGAGGCTGATGGCTTTTCGTGCCTGTACCCCATCCTCATCGTTGACCAGCACGATCTGGCTTTCGAAATAGCGGATGGCCTGTTGCTCGGGGCCGCGCAACTGCAGGTTCCAGCCGACGGCGCCCATGCGGAACTCGCCCTGCTCGGTATATTCGGCAGTCCAGCCGTTGGCAAGGCTAATGCGGTGTGTGGTCATTGTCGTCCTGGTGATGGCTGTCCCTGAAGGCTGGGGATTGTACGTCAGCCGCTGTGCGAAACGGCAGGGCCCGTGGCGCCCGGTCAGTCATGCCAGCATGCGAGCTGTCCTGTGACTGTGACTGTGGCCGTGCCCTGTGGCTAGTTCGCCAGTGCGTGGCGCAGATGCGCCAGGGCCCGGGTTTCGACCTGGCCCTGGTCGCTCCCCGGATTGAAGACCGCGCAGCAGGCGCTGGTGCCGGCGACGTTGGCGCGATAGACCGCCAGCGTGCTGCCGGGGCCGCTGCCGGTGTGGCCGTAGAGCGTCAGCCCAGACTCGACACTGCCCACCATCAGGCCCATGGCATAGCCGGGAGCGACCCAGGGCCGGCCGGCCATCGGCCCGCCCAGAACCTGGGCCTGCTGCATGCCTGCCAGCAGTGCCGGGGGCAATAGCGCGCCGCTCAACAGCCGATCCAGCAGCAGCACCGCCTCCGCCAGGGGCCCCACCAGCAGGCCGTGGTAGACCCAGCCGGGGTGGTAGTCGCCCAACTGGCCCAGGTCCACATCCCGCAGGTCTTCGCGGGTCACGGCGAGGCGCGTGCGGGACAGGCCCAGGGGCGCCAGTACCCGTTGTTGCAGGGCAAGGTGCAGGGGCAGGTCCGTCGCCTGCTGGATCAGCTGCGCCACGAACAGGTAGCCCACATTGGAGTAGCGCCACTGGCTGCCGGGGGCGTAGCGCAGGCGGCTGGCGTCCAGGCGCTGTAGCATCTGTGCACCGGGCCATGCATCCTCGTTGCGCAAAACCGCGTCGTGGTAGTCGCTCAGCTCGCTGTAGTCCGCCAGCCCGGCCTGATGCCGCAGCAACTGGCGCAGGGTGAAGGGGCCCTCGGGCAGCGGCTCATCCAGCCCCAGCAGGCCGTCGCGCACCAGGGTCAGGGCCGCTGCGCAAAGCACGGTCTTGGTGAAGCTCCACCAGGGCACCAGTGGCTGGGGTTGCTGTGGGGCCAGTGGTTGGCCGTTGTGGATCAGGGCATGAAGCACGGAGGGGATGTCCTTGATGGGCTGTGTTGCCGCGCGCTGTTGGGTCAATCAGGCCGTGAGCGGCCCTGCAGGGTACGGCATAATGCGCGGCCGTTTTGGCTAAACCTAGGAATTGATCAGGAGGATCAGGCTGGCTATGTACAGACTTGGGCACATGATAGACAACCAGTGGGTCGAGCACAGTTATCCGCCGGTATTCGTGTTGGCCTCCATTGGCGAGGGGCAGCGCGTGGTGGCGGGCGTTCCAGGCTCGGACCCGCAGGTCCTGCTAAGCCTGCTGGGCTGCCTGGCCGAACCGCTGGTGCTGCTGTTCGTGCTGCACACGCCCCGGGACGAATCGCAAGCCGGACGCTACTGGAGCCCGCAGCTGTCGCGTGAAGACGTTCAGGATTTCATCTACGACTTCAAGCCACTGCTCTGTGGCGACAGCCGTTTCGACCTGTGGGTCCACTCGCCCGAGCAACAGGCCACCGTGGTCTGGGACCGGCACAACCTGATCTATGGCTACGGGCCGCTGGAAGACTACGCCACGGCCCTGCGCGCACTGGGCTTCGGCCATGGCGAGCCGCAGTTGCCCGTGCCCCATACCCACCACTACCACCCGCAGCTGGACGACCTGTGCCGGCAGTTGCTCACCCACTTCGATTGGCAGCACTCGCCATTGCGGCCAGAGGATGAGCAGTGAGGGAGTGAGGTTAAGTCCAGGGTTTGCAGACCCTGGGCCGGAGCCTGCATGAGGGGCGTTTGAAACGCCCGGATCAGGCTTGAATCGGCTGGCCGATGCAGCGCTGGAAGAGCTGTTCCATAGGCTCCAGGTGGCCGTTGAGAGTCAGGTGGTTGTCTGAGCCTGGTGCAGGCAAGTCAAATGGCAAGTGGATTACCCGCGGCGTGAATCGGGGCCGTTGCGGCCCCGGTCCCGGTTTGTCACTGGCCGCTATGCAAGGCCGGCGTGCGCGGTGGAATCAGGCGCTTGCTGCCGGTGGCCTCGAAGGCCGAAGCCAGGCGCAGCAGGCTCGAGTCGTCATAGGCGCGCCCGGCGAAGGTCAGCCCCACCGGCATGCCGATGTCCGCCATCACCCCCATGGGCACGGTAACGGTGGGCACCCCCAGGTGGCGGATGGCGAGGTTGCCGTTGGCCACCCACACGCCGTTGCTCCAGGCGATGTCTGCCGACTCGGGATTGATATCGGCATCGGCCGGGCCAACGTCGGCCACGGTGGGGAACAGCACGGCGTCCAGCCCCAGGCGGTCCATCCAGTCTTCCAGGTCGATGCGCCGGGTCTGTTCCAGGCCGCGCAGGCCGTCGGCCAGGGTGGCGATCTGGTCCCAGGTCTTGAGCCCGCGCTTGGCCATGTTCACGTATTCGTCCATGCCGGCGGCCAGGTCGTCTTCGCGGTTGGGCAGGGTGCCGGGGTCGTGGGGGAAGATCTGCGGCCCGTCGACATTCGCCAGGCGGTTGAGCTTGGGGTCGTCGTTGGCCCGCAGGAAGTCGTCGAAGGCCCAGCCCGAGAGCTCCCACAGCTCGTCGTGGAGGAACTCCTTGCTGACCAGGCCGCGGTTGTACACGGTCGGCGCGCCGGGGCGGTCGCCCTCGCAGTTGGACACCAGGGGGAAGTCCACTTCCAGCACTTGCGCGCCGGCGGCCTCCAGGGCCTGGCGCGCCTGTTCCCAGAGGCTGATCACCGAGGGCCGGGTATGGATGCGCTGGCCGGTGGGGCCGCCGATGCCCGGTTTCTCGCTGGTGCCGGCCTCAGGGTCGGCATTGATGTACATGCGCGGCACGCCAAGGCGCTTGCCCTTGAGCGCCGCGGCGCCGGCCGCCAGTTGCGGGTAGGAGGCCGGGCGCACCGAAGCGACGCTGGGGATCGGCACCCAGGGCTGCAGGCGCCACAGGTCGCCGCGGGTGTCCGGGTCTTCGGCCACCACCACGTCCAGCACTTCCAGGAGGTCGGCCATGGTCCGGGCAAAAGGCACCACCACGTCCATGGTCGGGGTCAGCGGCCAGTTGCCGCGCACCGAGATCACCCCGCGCGACGGGGTGTAGGCGCACAGCCCGTTGTTGGAGGCCGGGCCACGGCCGCTGGACCAGGTTTCCTCGGCCAGGCCGAAGGCGGCGAAGCTGGCGGCGGTGGCGGTGCCGGCGCCATTGGACGAGCCCGAGGCGAAGGGCGCGGTCAGGTAAGCGGCGTTATAGGGGCTTTCGGCGCGGCCATACACGCCACGCTGCATACCGCCGTTGGCCATGGGCGGCATGTTGGTCTTGCCCAGGCAGATGGCCCCGGCAGCCCGCAGGCGCTCAATGGTGAAGGCGTCGCGGTAGGCCACCAGCTCGGCGAAGGCCGGGCTGCCGGAAGCAGCCGTCAGGCCCTTGACCAGGTAGCTGTCCTTGGCGGTGTAGGGAATGCCGTCCAGCGGGCCCAGGGTCTGGCCCTTGGCGCGGCGTTCATCGGCGGCCCGCGCCTCGTTCAGCGCCTCGGGGTTGCGCACCACCACGGCGTTGAGGGCGGTGGCGGTGTTCGGGCCGTCATAGGCCTCGATCCGCGCCAGATAGGCCTGGACCAGTTCCACCGAGGTGGTCTGCCCGGATTCCAGAGCGGCGCGCAGGTGGGCAATGGAGACTTCGGTGACTTCGATCATGCTGCTACCGCCGTTGGCTGGTGGGTGATGAGGTGCAGAGGGCGCAACGGGGCGCGTGTGTTGGGGTATTGGCTGTGCATGGTGATTCTCGTGGTACGGCTGGCACGACAAGGGTGGCATGGGAACGCTGGGGGCCTTTTTAGCATCTAGTGCGGGGCAGAGGAATCGGCTTGATGGATTATTGCTTCAGGCCAGCTGCGCCAGGGCCTACGGGCTAGAGGTAGATCTTTCCCTCGGCGTCCCTTGCGTGAAACTGCTGCAGGAAAGCGTGGTAGTCACGATAGTCATGGAAGTCCATGCCGGCCTTGTCAGCCCGATCGTGGAGATCCCGTGGATTGGGACGAAAGATTTTCTTGATCTGGCGCATTCGCTGCACATCGATGCCGTTGAATTTTTGATCTCGCTCATAGTGGCTGTAGAGATTCTTTCCACCGACCGAGAACCCGCGGCGAGCCAGAATCCAGTCGACTTGAGCCTCTGCCTCCTCGGGATGTATGGGGAACCATTCAGAGTCACGGCCGGTGTCCAAGTGCTTGATCGGCTCTCCAAAGACCGATCTTGAATGGATGTAACGCTCGATGTCGGACAGCTCCCGGCGCGAAGTCCCGTTGGAGCACTTGGACAGTTCATAGACCGTGAACAGGGTAAGGAAAGGATTGTAGGTCTTGCCTTCGGCAATCCGTTGCTGCGGAGTTCGCTTGGTGGTCAGCCCGATCTTTGTCAGGCCCATGTCGCGGATGTCGATGGCGATATAGAGCCAGGCATACAGGGCAGGGGTGCAGTCAGCGTAGTACTCGTTGAACTGCGCTTCTTCATCGTCAAAATCGAGGTCCATCTAGCCACCTTCCTTACGGGCTGCTGAATGCAATCGCTGATTGCAAGGGCCCGCTCATGCGGGCTCCACGTTGAACTCGCCAAGGTAGTCCAGGGTTGCCGTGCTTGCGGGCTGGCGTTGATTGGCGCCGCCGGAGATCGATTTGTGGTCACCGTAAATCGACTCGCAGCCAACGATGATGAAATGGCTGTAGCCGGAGTCGACGCGCGTGCGCAGCTGCTGTTTTCCGGCGTCGCTGCGGATCAGCGATTCCAGGTATTGCGGGCCGTCTTCACTGCCGATCAGCTCGACGAAATCGGAGTCCATGTAGTACCCCAGCTCCTGTTTGAGGCCCCAGCTGGGGTTGCGTGCTTCCCAAGCGCTGAACTCGGCATCGCTGGCGTCGGCCGCGGGTTCGGGCTCCCACTGTTCGAAGGCAAACCGTTCGGCCTCTGCCTGGTTCGGGAAGCGGGCAGCGAACAGGTAGAAAGGGAAGTAGTTCTCGGCTTCTGACATGGACGGCTAGGCTCCTTGGTTCAGATCAGGCTGGCGCGCTGCAAATGGCTGACATGACCATGGCCGGCGGCGCTCAAGCGTGCGGCCAGGTCTTCCCGGGCCTGGGCCCCGCCGCTGCGCACGTACTCCAGCTCCGCGGCGGTGATCAGCACCACCGGCACCAGGGTCACTGGGGACAGCGGCATGTCTTCCAGGCGCGTCGGGAAGTCCGGGGCCGGGCCGCCCACCAGTACCCCGGCGCAGTCGTCGGCGCTGATGAAATGCGCTGGCAGTTGCTCGCTCATGGCGCGGGACTGGCTGACGCCGGGCAGTTCCAGGGACAGCACCCCGTAGCGCTGCAGGCGTGCAGTGAGGCCACCGGCATCGGCCGTGGTGTTGGCCACGCAGCGCAGCAGTTCGAAAGCCCAGCTATCGGCGAACGGGTAGACATCACCCACCGCGCCCTGGGCATGGGGTGGGATGTCCGGGGTTTCGACGAACAGTTCCATCTCGAAACCATTGCCCAGATCATCACCTGTGACCCCATCGAACGGGTCGGACAGGCCCTCGGTGGCGAGAATGATGCCGTTGTTGCGACGCACGATGCGATAGGCCTGGCGCGTGGAGGGCCAGTGCGAGCCGCCCATGAAACTGGGGCTGATGGCGAAGCCCAGGACGTCTTGCTCACAGTGGCCGACCGCTTGCCAGTGGCGATCGAGGCAGGCGGCACCTGCCTCCATCAGGGCAATGCCGGCCAGCTCTGCTTCGGTTGGCTGGTACTGGGCGTAGGGCTCCTCTGCGGCGGCCGGCTCGCCGGCGGGCAGGGTGGGCTCGGCCTTTTGTGGCGCCGGCTTTTTGAACACGCTGAGCAGTTTTTCCAGGAAATTCATCGGGCGATCCTTGCGGGGCAAGTGCGTTGCACAAGGCGCACAGCACAGGGGTAGAAAGAGGGGGGCACATTGTGACGGGTTTGCCGTGCCCATGGAAACCGACGGATGCAAGTTGCACGAAGCCTTGCCTTACCGGTGTGGCTGCCCGAGAATCCGCCCCGGTCCGCTATCAAGGAAAGTGATCTGCATGTCTTACCCGAAGAAGCTAAGTCCGGAGTTTTCCGGGGCACTGAGAACCTTCAGTTTCTGGGTCGCCAACGGCACCTTGGGCTATCCGTTGCTGGAAGGCGTCGACTACCGCAGTGGCCTCGGGGACGAGCCGAGCATGCTGGAGATGGCCTATGCCATTTTTGCCAATGTGCTGGAGCTGGACGAGCAGGGCGTACCGGTGAATGCCAAGTACGCCGAGCACCGGGCGGCGCAGTACATCCGCCAGTATTGCGATCCGGGCTACCAGGCACGGCCGGCGTTCGAGGACTGGGAGCAGGAGCTGTACGGCCCGCCCGACCGGGACGACAGCAAGCCCTGGCCAGCCGGCGTGGCCTAGGTTTTTCGACGGCTGGATACAAGCCTCGGGCACTGTGGTTTCGAAACGACGAACCCGCTCATCAAGGATTATGAATGTCGCTGATTTCGCAACGTGTAGAACTGGCCCGCCAGGGTGCCAACGACAAGGTGATTTGCCGCATGGCTTCGGGCTGGGCGGTGATGGGCGATGTGCAGTTTCTTGAGGGCTATTGCCTGTTGTTGCCGGACCCGGTGGTGGCCAGCTTGAACGACCTGGATGCCCAGGCCCGGGCCACCTACCTGCTGGACATGGCCCGCATCGGCGATGCGCTGCTCGAGGCCACCGGAGCGCTGCGCATCAACTATGAAATCCTCGGCAACTCGGAGCCTGAGTTGCATTGCCATATCTTTCCCCGCTACGCCTCGGAGCCGGAAGGCAAGCGCCGGATGCCGGTGTGGTTCTACGACTGGAAGACCGCGCCGCCCTATGTCGAGGCCGAGCACGGCCCATTGCGCCAGCAGCTTGCCCGGATACTGGCTGGCCAATTGTAGGAGCGAGCTTGCTCGCGATGGTCGTTAACGAAAACGCCGCGTTCACTGGGGGAGCGCGGCGTGCTTGAGTGCTTCGCGAGCAAGCTCGCTCCTACAAGGGGCTGTTGATCAGCGGTTTGCTGCGCTCCACTTGGCTCGCGCTGCGTGCAGCTTCTTGTAGCTGTCGATCAGCCGCAGGTGGCGGTCCAGGCCTTCGAGCTGCAGGTTGGTCGGGGTCAGGCCGTAGAGGCGCACGCTGCCTTGCACCGAGCCGATCACCGCGTCCATCCGTTCGTTGCCGAACATGCGCCGCAAGTTGGCCTCGTAGTCGCCCAGTTCCAGCTCGTCGTCCAGCTCCACCTCCAGCACCGCGTTCAGGGCCTGGTAGAACAGCCCGCGCTCGACGGTGTTGTCGTTGTATTGCAGGAACATCTCCACCAGTTCCTTGGCCGGGTCGAACTGCCCCAGGGCCACGTGGATCAGCAGCTTCAGCTCCAGGATGGTCAACTGGCCCCAGGCGGTGTTGTCGTCGAACTCGATGCCGATCAGGGTGGTGATGTCGGTGTAGTCGTCCAGTTCGCTTTCTTCCAGGCGCTCCACCAGCGAGCGCAGGCCGTCTTCGTCCAGGCTGTGCAGGTTGAGGATGTCTTCACGGAAGAACAGCGCCTTGTTGGTGTTGTCCCAGATCAGGTCGTCCACCGGGTAGATTTCCGAGTAGTCCGGCACCAGGATGCGGCAGGCCGTGGCCCCCAGGTGTTCGTAAACCGCCATGTAGACTTCCTTGCCCAGGCCCTCGAGGATGCCGAACAGGGTCGCGGCCTCCTCGGCGTTGGCCGCCGCTCTTTCACCGCTGCTGCCCTGGCTGGTGAAGTCCCACTCGACGAATTCGAAGTCCGCCTTGGCACTGAAGAAACGCCACGACACCACGCCGCTGGAGTCGATGAAGTGCTCGACGAAGTTGTTCGGCTCCATCAGCGCCTGGCTTTCGAAGGTCGGCTGCGGCAGGTCGTTCAAGCCTTCGAAACTGCGGCCCTGGAGCAGTTCGGTGAGGCTGCGCTCCAGCGCCACCTCGAAGCTCGGGTGGGCGCCGAACGAGGCGAACACGCCGCCGGTGCGCGGGTTCATCAGGGTCACGCACATCACCGGGAACTCACCGCCCAGGGACGCATCCTTGACCAGCACCGGAAAGCCTTGTTCTTCCAGGCCCTGGATGCCGGCCAGAATGCTCGGGTACTTGGCCAGCACTTCCTGAGGTACATCCGGCAGGGCCATCTCGCCTTCGAGAATCTGGCGCTTGACCGCCCGCTCGAAGATCTCCGACAGGCACTGCACCTGGGCTTCGGCCAGGGTGTTGCCGGCGCTCATGCCGTTGCTCAGGTACAGGTTCTCGATCAGGTTGGAGGGGAAATACACCACCTCGCCGTCGGACTGGCGCACATAGGGCAGGCAGCAGATACCGCGCTCGATATTGCCCGAGTTGGTGTCGTACAGATGCGAGCCGCGCAGCTCGCCATCGGGGTTGTAGATGGCCAGGCAGTGCTCGTCGAGGATCTCCTTGGGCAGCTCGTCCTTGCGCCCCGGCTGGAACCAGCGCTCGTCCGGGTAATGCACGAACTCGGCGTTGGCGATCTCTTCGCCCCAGAACTGATCGTTGTAGAAGAAGTTGCAGTTCAGGCGCTCGATGAACTCGCCCAGGGCCGAGGCCAGGGCGCTTTCCTTGGTGGCGCCCTTGCCGTTGGTGAAGCACATCGGCGACTGCGCATCACGGATATGCAGCGACCAGACGTTGGGCACGATATTGCGCCACGAAGCGATTTCGATCTTCATCCCCAGGCCCGCGAGGATCCCGGACATGTTGGCGATGGTCTGCTCCAGGGGCAGGTCCTTGCCGGCAATGTAGGTGCCTTCGCTGGAGCCCGATTGCGGCATCAACAGCGCCTGGGCATCGGCGTCGAGGTTTTCCACTTCCTCGATGATGAATTCGGGGCCGGTCTGCACCACCTTCTTCACCGTGCAACGGTCGATGGAACGCAGGATGCCCTGGCGGTCCTTGTCGCTGATGTCCGCCGGCAGCTCGACCTGGATCTTGAAGATCTGGTTGTAGCGGTTTTCCGGATCGACAATGTTGTTCTGCGACAGGCGGATATTGTCGGTGGGGATATTGCGGGTCTGGCAATACAGCTTGACGAAGTACGCCGCGCACAGCGCCGAAGAAGCCAGGAAATAATCGAACGGACCCGGCGCCGAACCATCGCCCTTGTAGCGGATAGGTTGGTCGGCCACCACCGTGAAGTCGTCGAACTTGGCTTCAAGTCGAAGGTTGTCGAGAAAGTTGACCTTGATTTCCATGGGGGGCACCGGCATCACAAAGCAAAAAATGGCGGGCATTATCCGGGTTTTTGCGCGGGAAGTGTTGTGGTTTTCGGCGGACGGGTGGATCGCCAGGGCTGGCTGCCGGTCACAGACACCGGCACCCGGCCCCGGGCATCACTCAGGCATTCAGACTTTGAGGATGAAACGATTGGATATCCGTGAATAGCCCAGGGGCAACAACTGGGCTTCGTGCTCCTTGATCAGCTCATGCAGCGCGTTGGCGGTTTCGGCCACCGGCCTGGCTTGCTCCCTGGCCTGTTGCATGACCTGGCACGACTGCCTGAACAGGCTTTCGTAGGCGGGCGAGTCCAGGGACAGGCAGCCAGGGAAGCGCACCGCCTCAAGCGCTGCATCGAACTGGCGGGCGTCGCCACTGTGTTCCAGGTCGTGCAGCAGCTTTTGCAGAAAGGCACTGCCCAGGTTGGAGCCGCTGAGCCAGACCCGATGCCACACGTTCCACAGGTGAAAGTCGCTGAAGGCTTCATAGGAGCAGGAGACCAACTGGTCATTGGTCGCCACCGCGTTCAGGCAATGGCGCTCGACTTCGATGAACTGTTCCCGTTGCCAGCGGTTGCTGCGGGCGGCGTCCAGCACCTTGGGGGCCAGCCTGAGGATGGACTCGAAGGTGGTGATCAACCCCCTGGAGAACAGCGGGTCGATAAACCCTGTGGCTTGCGGCAGGAGGCAGAAGCGATCCCCGACATTTTGCACGCTGCGGTAGTTGATCCGCGGCGCGTAGATCCACTCCCGGGCATTGACCGCATCCTTGAAGTGTTCGCCGATGGCCGGGTACTTTTTCAGCAGTTTGCGAAACTCGATCTCCGGCGCCTCGGTGGGACGGTACTTGGCGTTGTTGAACTGGAAGCCGATGCTGCACAACTGATTGGTGCCCTGCGGGTGGTTGTTGAAGGGGATGACCCACAACCAGCCCTCTTCGAAGATGTGGTGCAAGGTGCTCTTGAACAGTTCGATGGGGGAACGAGTGCGGGACAACGGAGCCAGGGCATCTTCGTAGCTCTTCACATTGAGCATGTGGGTGAAGAATGAGCAGGTGTCGGTCGCCAGCCCTTCGGTGGTGCGCAAGCCCAGTTGGCGGGAAAGCGGAGAGCCCTGGGCAGCAGCGTCAATGATGAACGCGGCCTTGACGGGGGCGGCGTTGGACAATGCCACCTCGACCCCGTCGTCGTTGAGGCTGATCGACTCGATCTTGATGTTCTGTCTGGATTCGGCGCCGTGTTTCAGGGCAATCATCAGGGCGAAATAGTCGATGTCCTGCCGGAAAAGATGGGCTTCCGGCACCTTCAGCGGCGGGGCCACAAGGTGGTCGGGGGACGACGGCGCGTTCTCTTGATGCCAGGCAAAACTGAAGCCCAACTTGATCCCGCAGGCGCTCGAACCGACGTGCTGGATGATCTTGTCGGGGTGCGAGAGGTAGGCGATTTCAGGGATGTCGAAGCGCTTTGAGAGCAAACGCAGCAGAAAACCGCTTTCCGGTGTCGCCGCTTCGCCGACGGAGAATCGTGGGTGCTGGGCCGAGTCGAGGATCAGAACGTTCAGCCCGGACTTCGCGAGGACGGCGCCGGTCAGCGCGCCGGCGATACCACTACCGATGATAATGACGTCGTACTGATTCATGATGTCTGGCTCTTGTCTTGCAAGGTGGTCGCTCTGGAAAGCGCTGAATGCATTGCGGTATCGAAATGCAGGGTGGCCAGGGTCTGCGGTATTTCCTTTTCAAACGGCAAGTCCCAGTAAGGCGTGCTGCCGATCGAGCGTTTCAACTCATTGATGAACAGGCGGGTCTTGGCCGGGACAACGCTGCTGCGTGCCCTCAGTGCGTAGATCGCTCCCTGTTGCGGATCGGCCTCGCAATATTCGTCGAGCAGCGACACCAGTTGACCGCTGGCGATCTGTTCATGCACCAGCCAGGTGGGCGCGTGGATGATTCCTATACCCTGAAGGGCGCCGTCCACCAGCAACTCGGAACTGTTGACCGATAGCCGGCTGCTGGGCATGAGCTTCTTGAGCAGGCCATCGACCTTGAATTGCCAGGTCAGTGAGAAGTTGCTGCAGGTGCTGTGGATCAGGCAGGCATGTTGGTACAGGTCTTCAAGAGTTTGCGGACAGCCATGTTGCCGGATGTATTCCGGGCTTGCGCAGAGCACGCGCCGCATATCCGCAAGTTTCGTTGGAATCAGATTACTGTCCGGCAATATGCCCAGCTTGATACAGATATCGACGTTATCGATGCTGGGGTCGAGAGCTTTGTCGTTAAGCGAGAATTCAATTTTCAAACCGGGATGATGGTTCAGTATTCTGCTCAATAAAGGCGCTACATGGCGCCGTCCAAAGGCCACGGGTGCTGAAACCTTGAGAACGCCTAGGGTCGATGCAGTGTGTTCTTTTACTTCTGATCTAGCATGCCCAATGCATCTCGAGATGTTCTTTGCATGTTCGAGAAAGAGCAGGCCTGTTTCGGTAAGTATCAAGCATTTTGTCGATCGATTGAATAGACAGGTTTCAAGTTCTTTTTCGAGGCTATTGATTCTGCGCATCACCGAAGAAGGTGGGATGCCAAGTAGTCTTCCTGTTTCGGAGAAACTACCCGTTTTGGTTACGGATATATAAAGGTCTATGTCATTGACAACGCCTAGCGCCTTCATTCCTAAATCCTTTTAGAATTTTTAGTGTCTTATTTTTGTAAAGGCAAATTACAAATAGATCATGACAGCCTCCTTAGTACGGCTAGGCTTTTTGTTTGTCAAGCAGTGCTGGGGCCATGATTAGTTGGCTTTGGGAAAATTGATTCATAACATTTCAGGCGCCACAGCTCTACCCGGCGCAGAGCGGAACACCGTCCAAGTGCAAGGCTTGGTTTGCACTATCTGGATACAAAAATAGTTCTAGTGGCTAATTGCGCAGAGCGCCAAAACTATGCTTGGGCGCTCGAAGATGACTTTCTGAAGGCTGTCATATAGGCCTGTGGAACATCGTTAAGTTGTGTTGGCTTCGATGTTGTCGGGGCTGTTTTGCCTTTGCGGATATGCAAAGGCCTTTTGCAAAAACGGCTATTCACAAGTGCATTCTTATTGAGGATTGTAGACGGGTTTTCCCAACCCACGATTGTCGAATGCAGGAGCGTACGTCTATGGACGGAGAGGAAGTTAAAGAAAAGATTCGTCGCTACATCATGGAAGATTTGATCGGGCCAAGTGCAAAGGAAGATGAGCTTGATGACCAGACTCCACTACTGGAGTGGGGCATTCTCAACTCGATGAATATCGTCAAGCTCATGGTCTACATCAGGGATGAAATGGGTGTCTCGATTCCAAGTACCCATATCACCGGCAAATATTTTAAAGACCTGAATGCAATATCCAGGACTGTCGAGCAACTAAAGGCCGAGTGCGCCTAACAGGGAGTGGGCAATGAGCGATCATGATTATGATGTAGTGATTATCGGTGGCGGGCCGGCGGGTTCGACCATGGCCTCCTACCTGGCAAAAGCCGGTGTCAAATGCGCGGTGTTCGAAAAAGAACTGTTCGAGCGCGAGCATGTTGGCGAGTCGCTGGTACCGGCCACCACTCCGGTGCTGCTGGAAATCGGGGTGATGGAA
Organism: Pseudomonas sp. BIGb0176; assembly: GCF_024810175.1. Taxonomy (NCBI): domain Bacteria; kingdom Pseudomonadati; phylum Pseudomonadota; class Gammaproteobacteria; order Pseudomonadales; family Pseudomonadaceae; genus Pseudomonas; species Pseudomonas sp. BIGb0176. The sequence continues at coordinate 1,653,880 of NZ_JANUEC010000001.1, read as the reverse complement.
AAGATCGAGAAAGCCAACTTCCCGAAGAAGTTCGGCGCTGCCTGGACCTCGGCAGATTCCGGCCCCGAAGACAAGATGGGCTTCCAGGGGCTGGACCACGATTTCCGTTCGGCGGAAATCCTCTTCAACGAGCGCAAGCAGGAAGGGGTCGATCGCGACTTCACGTTCCACGTCGACCGCGGCAAGTTCGACCGCATTCTTCTGGAGCACGCAGGTTCGCTGGGGGCCAAGGTCTTCCAGGGCGTGGAGATCGCTGACGTCGAGTTTCTCAGCCCGGGCAATGTCATTGTCAATGCCAAGCTGGGCAAGCGCAGCGTGGAGATCAAGGCGAAGATGGTGGTGGATGCCAGCGGTCGCAACGTGCTGCTGGGCCGCCGGCTGGGCTTGAGAGAAAAGGACCCGGTCTTCAACCAGTTCGCGATTCACTCCTGGTTCGACAACTTCGACCGCAAGTCGGCGACGCAAAGCCCGGACAAGGTCGACTACATCTTCATTCACTTCCTGCCGATGACCAATACCTGGGTCTGGCAGATCCCGATCACCGAAACCATTACCAGCGTGGGCGTGGTTACGCAGAAGCAGAACTACACCAACTCCGACCTCACCTATGAAGAGTTCTTCTGGGAAGCGGTGAAGACCCGGGAGAACCTGCATGACGCGCTGAAGGCATCGGAGCAGGTCCGCCCGTTCAAGAAAGAGGCGGACTACAGCTACGGCATGAAAGAAGTCTGTGGCGACAGCTTCGTGCTGATCGGCGATGCCGCACGGTTCGTCGACCCGATCTTCTCCAGCGGCGTCAGCGTTGCACTCAACAGTGCGCGCATCGCCAGCGGCGACATCATCGAGGCGGTGAAGAACAACGACTTTAGCAAGTCCAGTTTCACTCACTACGAAGGCATGATCAGGAATGGCATCAAGAACTGGTATGAGTTCATCACGCTCTATTACCGCCTGAACATCCTCTTCACCGCGTTCGTTCAAGACCCACGCTACCGCCTGGACATCCTGCAATTGCTGCAAGGGGACGTCTACAGCGGCAAGCGCCTGGAAGTGCTGGACAAGATGCGCGAAATCATCGCTGCGGTTGAAAGCGACCCGGAACACCTCTGGCACAAGTACCTGGGCGACATGCAGGTTCCTACCGCCAAACCCGCGTTCTAAACACTAAACACCCAGTCGAAGGAGATGACTGAATGGATGCTCGTGCGCCCATGGATTTTGAACCCATTGCAATCATCGGGAGTGGATGCCGCTTTGCCAAAGGTGCATCGACCCCCGAGGCATTCTGGGAGCTCCTTCGTGCTGGGACCGATTTTGTCGGACCGGTTCCCGCAGAGCGCTGGGACACAGCGGCGATCTACGATGAGAGCGCTGCTGAAACCGGTACGACCTACAGCAAGGTGGGGGCGTTCCTCGAGCACATCGACCGCTTCGATGCGCATTACTTTGGCATCTCGGCCTCTGAAGCCAAGGAAATGGACCCCCAGCAGCGCCTGCTGCTGGAGGTCGCCTGTGAAAGCGTGGCCCGTGCCGGCCTGACCCGCGAGCAGCTCAAAGGCAGCAGGACCGCGGTCTATGTCGGCATGCTGGGCATGGATTACCTGGCACTGCACTCCCGCGAGGCCGGCATCGAACAGATCAACCCCTACTATGCCGCCGGCAAGGAATTCAGCTTCGCCGCCGGGCGTATTGCCTACCACCTGGGTGTTCATGGGCCGGCAATGACCGTGACCACTGCATGCTCTTCTTCCCTGGTGGCCATGCACCTGGCCTGTCGCGCCTTGCAGGCAGGGGAGGCGGACATGGCCCTGGCCGGAGGGGTGAACCTGATGCTGGCGCCGGACCTGACGATCTACATGAGCCAGATCAGGGCGATCTCGCCCAGTGGCCGCTGCCGGGTATTCGATGCGGCGGCCGACGGGATCGTCCGGGGCGAGGGCTGCGGGGTCACGGTGCTCAAGCGCCTGGCAGATGCCCTGCTCGATGGCGACCCGATCCAGGCGGTGATCAGGGGCTCGGCGATCAACCAGGATGGCGCCAGTGCCGGCCAGACCGTGCCCAACGCCAATGCCCAGGCTGCGGTGATCAGCCAGGCCCTGAAAGTGGCCGGCTTGAGCGTGGACGACATCGACTATGTCGAGGCCCACGGCACCGGTACGCCCCTGGGCGATCCGATCGAACTCTCTTCGCTGGACAGTGCCTTCCAGGGGCGTGAGCGGCCGCTGTGGGTGGGCTCGGTCAAGGCCAACATGGGCCATCTGGATGCGGCCGCCGGAATGGCCAGCGTGATCAAGACCATGATGGTTCTCAAGCACGCCGAGGTGCCTGCGCAACTGCATCTTGCACAGTTGAACCCACTGGTGGACTGGAAGCGTTCCCGGCTGGCGGTGCCCACGGCGATCGAGTCGTTGCCCGACCGGCCGCGCCTGGCTGGAATCAGTGGTTTCGGGCTCAGTGGCACCAACGTCCACATGATTCTCGAAGATGCCAGCGCCTATCGGCAGGCACAGCCGCAGCAGGAACGATCGGCACAGGGCCGGCCCTGGGTCCTGCCGGTATCGGCCAGGTCCGCGCAGGCCGTGGTGGAGCAGGCCAGGGCCTATGCCGTTCATCTGCCGCAGCAGGACGATGGGCAATTGCAAGCCTTTGTCGCCAGCGCCATTCATCGTCGTGATCACTTTCCCTACCGGTCGGCCGTGGTGGGTGCGAACGCCGCGCAATTGAAGAGCCAGCTGGAGCAGTTGCCGGCCCCGACCTTGGCCTGCACGACGGACGAAGAGGATCGGCGCGGGCCCGTGCTGGTGTTTACCGGGCAGGGCGCCCAGTGGGTGGGAATGGGCCGCGACCTGCTTGAACGGGAGCCGGCCTTCCTGGCGATGATCCGGCGTTGCGACCAGGCGCTGGCCCAGTGGGCAAGCTGGTCGGTGGAGGCCGAGCTGCGCAGCGACGCCAGTGGGTCCCGCCTGCACCTGACCGAATTTGCCCAGCCCTGCATCTTTGCCATCCAGGTGGCGATCAGTGAATGCCTGCGCCAGTGGGGTGTGATCCCGGCGGCGGTGGTCGGCCACTCCATGGGGGAAGTGGCCGCGGCCTATTGCGCCGGAGCACTGGACCTGGAGTCGGCGGTGCGGGTCATCCACCATCGGGCCCAGGCCATGAAGGACACCCTGGGGCAGGGGCGGATGCTGGTGGTGGGCTTGCCCGCGCCGACGCTCCAGTCGCGTCTGGCGAACAACCCGCAACTGGAACTGTCGGTGGTCAACAGTCGAAACAGCTGTGTGGTGTCCGGCAGCCCGCAGGCTGTACAGGCTCTGGATCAGCAACTGCATGACGAAGGCATCTTCACTTACCTGATGCCGGCGGAATATGCCTTCCACTCCTGCCAGATGGATGAGTGCCTGACGCAGATCCGCGCGGGGCTGGAGGATTTGCCGGTGGTTGCCGCGCACACGCCCTGGATTTCCACCAGTGCGATGCCCGAGGAGCCGATCCTGGCAGATGCCGACTACTGGGCGAGGAATGCCCGTGGCATCGTGCGCTTCGATCGCGCCATCGAACAGTTGATCGAGCAGGGGCACCGGCTGTTCGTCGAGATCGGCCCGCACACCGTGCTGGCGGCGTCGATCAACCAGGCCCTGGCCGATAAGGGAACCCAGGGGCTGGTGTGCGGCGCCTTGCATAAGCAGGGCGACGCCGCCCTGGAGCTGGCCAGTATTGTTGCCCGCCTGTACGAGTGGGGCGCAGGTCCCGACTGGCAAGCCTTCCAACCCAGGGAGGCGGCGCTGGAGCTGCCGGCCTATCCCTGGCAGCAGGAGCGTTTCTGGTTTGCCCCGGCGCCGCGGCCGCAGCCGGCAGGGCTCGTGTCCCAGCTGCGGGCGCAGGTACTGGTGTATGACGCCCAGGGCAATCTCTGCGCCCAGGCCAACGATGTGGCGCTGAGCGTGCCGCAGCTGGCACAGGCCGCTGTGCCGGCACCGGCCAAGGTGCCCGCAGCGGCGCAGCCGGTGGGGGATGTGCGGGCGCAGATTGGTGCACTGCTGACGCAGATCATCGGCGTGGCCTGTGCCGACCCGGACCCGGATCGAGGCTTCTTCGAACTGGGCCTGAGCTCGATTTCCCTGGTTGAATTCAAGCGCATGCTGGAGCGCCAGTTCGCCCTCAAGCTGTCGGCGACCGTGGGCTTCGACTATCCCACCATCAACCGGCTGGGCCAGTACCTGGAAGGGCTGCTGTCCCGGGAGCCGGCCAGCACCCCGATAACGGTCGATGCCGGGGCGACCGACGCCGCGGGGAGCGTCGCCGTGGTGGCCATGGCGTGCCGGTTTCCCCAGGCCGACAGCCCCGAGGCACTCTGGAAGCTGATGCTGGAACAGACGGACACCGTGGGGCCGGTACCGCCGTCCCGGCTCGCCGGCGCCAAGCCGGAGGAAACCTTCCCGCGGTTTGCCAGCCTTATCCAGCGCCCCGAAGGGTTCGACGAAGCGTTCTTCCGCATTTCCCCCAAGGAAGCCCGGAGCATGGACCCCCAGCAACGGCTGTTGCTGATGGTGGCCTGGGAGGCTCTGGAACGGGCCGGTATCCCTCAGGAGAAGCTGCTGGAACAGAGGGTCGGGGTATTTGTCGGGGCCAACTCCCACGACTACGAAACCCGGGTCCTGGGTAGCGCGCAAGGCGTGGATGCCCACTACGGCACTGGCAGTTCGTTTTCGGCGATCTGCGGGCGCCTCTCGCATTTTCTCGGCGTGCGTGGGCCGAGCCTGACGGTGGACACCGCATGCTCGTCATCGCTCACGGCCATCCATCTGGCGTGCAACAGCTTGCGTGCCGCGGAGTGCGACATCGCGATTGTGGGTGGGGTGAATGTCATCGCCTCGGCGTCGATCTTTCAATCCATGGGGCAGGCCGGCGCATTGGCCCCGGACGGCATCAGCAAGGCCTTCGACGACAGTGCCGACGGTTACGGTCGAGGGGAGGGCTGCGGCGTGGTCATTCTCAAGCGCCAGGCCCAGGCCGAGCGGGAGCGTGACCCGATTGTCGCGACGATTCTCGGTTCGGCGGTCAATCACGACGGTGCCTGTGCCGGGCTGACAGTGCCCAATGGTCCGGCGCAAGAGGCGCTGATCAGCGAAGCACTGGCCAACGCCGGCGTGCATCCGGGGCAAGTCAGCTACGTCGAGGCCCATGGCACCGGCACGGTGCTGGGTGACCCCATCGAGCTCAACGCCCTGCACAACGCCTATCGCCAGGCCAGCCCCGACAGTCCGCCGCTGACGGTGGCCTCGGTCAAGGCCAATATCGGGCACCTCGAGGCGGCAGCGGGCATCGCTTCGCTGATCAAGGCCTGCCTGGTGGTGGAGCATGGCCGGATTGCCCCGCAAGCCCATCTGCAGCGGGCCAACACCCGTGTCGACTGGGCGGCCATGAACCTCAAGCTGGCGCATCAGGCCATGGACTGGCCGGGCCGGCCGGAGTCGCGGGTGGCCGGGGTGAGTGCCTTTGGTTTCACCGGGACCAACGTGCATGTGCTGCTCAAGGGCTATACGGCGCCCGCGACAGCGCCTTTGCCACCCGCCACAGCGCCAGTGGCCTTGTGCCTGTCCGCGGCCACCCCGGCGGCATTGGCGGAGCTGGCCCAGCGCTATGTGTCCTTCCTGGGCGCTACCGAGCACTGCCCACAGACCATCTGCTACAACGCGCTGATGCGGCGCACGGCGTTCAAGGAACGCCTGGTCGTCCACGGCCAGGATTGCCGCGAGCTGGCTCAGGCACTACAGGCCTGGCTGGCCGGCAGCCCCATCGCCAATGACCGCAAACCCGCGGCCGGCGAACCCTGGGCAACCCTGGCCGAGGCCTTTGGCCGCGGCGCCCAGCCGCCGGGCCCCGAGCGCTTGCCGGACGGCTGTCAGGCCATCGGGTTGCCCACCTATCCCTGGCAGCTCAACGACTACTGGATCGATGCTGGCCAGCCGGCTACGGCGGTGCAGCCCGCCCGGGCAGCCTCGGGCCATCCTTGCCTGCAGAGGCTGGTACGGCCGGCCGGGCAGCTCTGGTACTGGTCGGGGGCTCTCGCTCCCCAGGCCGGGCATTACGACCCGCTGGGCGAGCAGGGGTACAGGGTCAAGACTCACCTGTTGCTGGATGCCGTGCTCCAGGCGGTGCGGGAAACACCACGGGGCGTGCAGCAGATCCGCGACTTGCAGATTGCCCAGCTGCGTCTGCGCGGCGAACAGCACCTCACTTCGCACCTGAGCATCCACCTCACCCAGGCCCCTGACGCCTGCTTCGAACTGGCCTTGCAAGGGGCCGGCGACGAGCGCCGCCAGGTCTGCATGAGCGGAACCCTGGTTGACTGTGCAGCGCAGTTGCAGGAGGAAACCCTGCGCGGGGTGTCGATGCTCGATGAGCCTTCACCGCCGGCGCCGGACGTTGGCCTGTGCCCATGGTCCGGGTGTGCGGCCACGGGCGGGCAGCGGGCCTTGTACCGCTTTGCCCAGTCCCTGACGGCGGCCGAGCGCCAGACCCAGTTGCTGGCCAGTGTGGTCGAGCTGTTTGAAGGCGCCCACGCCGCCGCGCTGGTCGGGTTCTCCGGGCTCCAGGTATGGGCAGACCTGCCGGCGCAGGTATGGATTGTGCTGGCCGGTCATGACGCCGACAAACCCGACAGCCTGCAGGTAGTGGATGCCCGGGGTTGCCAGCTGGCGCTGTTCGAAGGTCCGCAGTTTGGCCATCCTGGTTCGTGGTACTTGCCCGACCTCCAGACCGCACCCCTCGACCTGCCGATGATCGCTCGCCAATGGCAGGACTATCCGATGCCGGGCGAGGGCGCTCGGCAACGCGAGGGCTACTGGATGGTGCTGGCCTGGAGCACTGCCGAGGTCCAGCCACTGGCTGCGGCGTTTGCGGCTGAACAGCGTCCGGTCGAAGTCATCGAGCTGCACGCCGGGCAACAACCTCTGGCCCGCAAACTGTCCTCGGCGTTGCGCGGGGCAGTGGCCGATCCGTCCTGCCTGGGGGTGATCGTTGCCGGCGTTGAGGCTCAGGAGGCCGACGGCCTCGGTATATCCCTGGTGGCCTCTGCGGCGCTGGTACAGGCCTTCGCCGGTGCGATCGGCAGCGTCGGAACACCGGCAAAGCCGGTCTGGTTCGCCCTTCATGCCAGTGATGCTGCATCGCCGGCCATGGCCGCTGTCCAGGCCACCTGGCAGGGCGCCGCGCATATCTTCGCCCTGGAGCATCCTGCCTGGTGGGGCGGTCTGGTGACTTTGCAGGGCAGCGACAGAAGAAGCTACGCCAGCCTCTGCCGGCTGTTGCACGGCCAACCTGGCCATGATCACTTTGCGATCAGCGGCGCCCGGGTCGAGGTGCAATACCTGGTGGAGGATCAAGCCGACCCGCTACAGCGCCTGGAGTCGCCGGCGCTGAACGGAACCGTTGTGCTGCATGCCGTCCCGGGATCTGACCTGGAGCCTGTGCTGACGGCGCTCGGGCAGCGGGGTGTGCAGCGTGTGCTGCTGCTCTGCGAGGCCCCCGGGCAACTGCACATGCCTGAGCGGATGCCCGAAGCGATGGCGATCAGCAGCCTCTCGGACCTGAGCCGGGAAAACCTGGCTGACACCTTCGCGACGCTGCGAGCGCAAGACCGCATCGCCGGCTTTATCCACCTCGATCTTGACTGGCGCACGGTTGCGCTCAAGGAGCCGGAATTTGTCGTGCGAATGCAGGAAGGCGTTCGGCCGCTTGAGATCTTGCAGCAGGTTCACCAGCTGATCGATGACCCTGAAGCGTTCTTCCTGATCCTGGGCAGCGTGTCTTCCCTGCTTGGCGGGGCCGGCTTCGCCCGCTCGGCGATTGCCGATGCATATGCCTTGTGGGTGCATGCACAGCGCCGGCGCCAGGGGTTGAACTGCCAGCTGCTGCAGCTGACGCAGAGCGAACAGGAGCTTGAGCAGGACGCCGCAGCCCGCACGGCCATGCAAGGCAGCGGCCTGCAGCCTTTGCAGCGCTCGCAGATAGTGCAGGCCATAGCCCGCGTGCTGGGTGGCCAGGGCCAGTGCGGGCTGCTCAATGTCGACTGGCAACAACTCAAAGGGCTGTACCTGAGCGTGCTGCCCTGGCCCTTGCTCGAACACCTGGGTGCAGCGGATAGCGCAGCGGATCAGCGTCTGGCCGAGCTGATTGGCCTGCCACCGCTGCAGCAGCGCCGGGCCATGCAGGCGCTGGTCTGCGAGGTAGTGGGGCAGGTGTTCGGCGTTGCCGATGGCCTGGAGCTCGATGTCAGGAAGGGCTTCTTCGACATGGGCATGTCCTCGGTCATGTCGCTGGACCTGCGCTCACGGCTGGGCCGGGCGTTGAGCATCGACCTGCCTTCGACCTTCGGCTTCGAATACACCTCCATCGAACAGGTCACGGACTACCTCATGGGCCAGCTCCTGGCGCCTGAAACCCGGGAGCCGGTGGCGGCGCCCGAACCTGTGTCGCCAGCGTCGCGGCATCAGGACCTGCATGAACTGTCACGGGCCGAGCTGATTGGTGCTCTCGAAGACGAGCTGCGCGATATCGCCAATTACTAGCCCTGGGGCTGGATGACAACTGCCAGAGAATCACTGATCGAGGCCTTTATGGATAACGATGTCCGCGATGTAAGCAAGGAACAGCTGCAAGAGAGTCTTGCTCAGGCAATCACCACCATCCGTGCGCTCAAGGAAAAGGTGGCCGGCAAGAGCTCGGCGCCTGTCGAACCGATCGCCGTAGTGGGCCTGGGGTGCCGGCTGCCGGGCAGTGCCGACACACCGAAGCGGCTGTGGAGCCTGCTGAAAAACGCCACCGATGCGGTGGGCGACATGCCCAGCGACCGTCTGTACGGCACCGACTATTACCATCCTGATCCCCAGGCACCCGGCAAGGCCTACGTCATGCGCGGTGGCTTCATCGAGGGGGTGGATCAGTTCGACCCGGGCTTCTTCGGCATTTCGCCCAAGGAAGCCGAAGGCATGGACCCCCAGCAGCGCCTGGCCCTGGAGGTCGCCTGGGAGGCCCTGGAGAACGCCGCGATCGCCCCCGACAGCCTGCATGGCAAGAAGCTCGGCGTGTTCATGGGGGTCAGTACCAATGATTACGTGCGCCTGCGCCAGCAGTTGGGCGCGGTCGAGGACGTCAACGCCTACCAGTTCTATGGCGAAACCAGTTTCGTGGCCGGGCGCATTGCCTACACCCTGGGCTCCAGGGGCCCGGCGGTGGTGCTCGACACCTCCTGCTCCTCATCCCTGGTGGCCCTGCACCAGGCCTGCAACAGCCTGCGCAGCCGCGAGAGCGAGCTGGCGCTGGCCGGTGGGGTCAACCTGATCCTGTCGCCCTACGGTTTCATCCTGGTCAGCAAGCTGCGGGCCGTGGCCCCCGATGGCCGCTGCAAGACCTTCGACGCGGCGGCCGATGGCTACGGGCGCGCCGAAGGCTGCGTGATCCTTGCGCTCAAGCGGCTGAGCGATGCGGTACGCGACCAGGACCCGGTGCTGGCCGTGATCGAGGGTAGTGCGGTCAACAACGACGGCGCCAGCAGCGGCATCACCGTGCCCAACATCCACGCCCAGGAAGAGGTGATCAGGCTGGCGCTCGGCCAGGCCGGGCTCCAGGGCAGCGAGGTCGACTATGTCGAGGCCCATGGCACCGGCACCGCGCTGGGCGACCCGATCGAACTGCACGCCCTGCATGCGGTACTGGGCAAGCAGCGGCCCGTGGATGCACCGCTGCTGGTGGGCTCGATCAAGGCCAACATGGGGCATCTCGAACCGGTCGCCGGGGTGACCGGGCTGGCCAAGGTCCTGCTGTGCCTGCAACAAGAGGCCCTGGTGCCCCAGGTGCACTTCAACACGCCCAACCCGCGGATCGAATGGGATCGCCTGGCCCTGAAGGTGGTCACCGAATCCACGCCCTGGCCACGCCAGGGCAAGGCGCGGCACGCCGGTGTCAGTTCGTTTGGTGTCACCGGCACCAACGCCCATGTGCTAGTGGGCGACGCGCCGCTGCGCGAACGTGCCCAGGGGCGCGACAACCCCTGGCAGCTGATCACTCTGTCGGCCAAGGGCGAGACGCCCCGGCGCCAGATTGCCGGACGCTATGAACGTTTTATCGCCGACAACAGCCAGCTCGAACTCAAGGACCTGTGCTACACGGCGAACGTCGGGCGGGCACACTTTGGCCATCGTTTCGCGGCCGTGGCCGATAGCCGTGAGGGGCTGCGCGAGCAACTGGCAGCCTATGCGTCACGCAAGGTGGTGGGGCATGTATTCGAAGGGCGCTGCCAGGGAGCGGCGGCGCCGCTGGTGATGCTCTTTCCGGGGCAGGGCTGCCAGTACCGGGCAATGGCCCAGGCACTGTATGACAGCGAACCATTCTTCAAGACGCAGATCGATGAATGCCGCGCCCTGTTGCAGCCGCTGATGGACGTGGACCTGCTGACCCTGGTGCTGGACGCGGGTGCGGCCAGTGACAGCTACCTGCAACAGACCCGCTATGCCCAGCCGGCGATATTCGCGGTCGAATATGCCCTGGCGCGGTTGTGGATGCATTGGGGGGTCGCTGCCGATGCGCTGTTCGGACACAGTTTCGGCGAGATCGGTGCAATCTGTGTGGCCGGGGCGGTATCCCTGGCTGACGCGCTGCGTATGGTGGAGGCGCGTGGGCGCCTGGCCCAGCAACTGATGACGGCCGGCGGTGCGATGTACGCACTGGGCATGAGCGAGGCGCAACTGCAGGAGCTGCTCAAGGACCGGCCCGGCAGCGCGATCGAACTGGCGGCGGTCAACAGCCCGCAGGACGTGGTGGTGGCCGGGCCGCAAGCCGAGGTCCAGGCGCTGGCCGAAGCGGCGCTCGCCAGCGGTTGCAAGGTCAAGAAGCTTGCGGTTTCCCATGCCTTCCATACCGCAGCCACCGAGCCGATGCTTGAAGCGTTCCGCCAGACGGTGGCGCAGATCACCTTCAGCGAGCCGCGCTTGCCGGTCATTAGCAGTGTCACTGGCCGGGTGCATACGCTCTCCAGCCTGAGCTCGCCCGATTACTGGTGTACGCACACCCGCCAGGCCGTGAGGTTCAGCGAAGGGGTCAACACCCTGATCGCAGAGCTGGGGGTGAAAACCTTCCTTGAAGTGGCCTCCGATGCTGTGTTGACGCCGCTGATCGGCCGTCACCCCCTGGCGGACGACAGCCTGGTCCTGGCCAGCCTGCGCCGGGCCGGCGATCCGTCCAGGGACCTGCGCCTGGCCGCCGCGCAGCTCTACGTGGGCGGCCATAACCTCGACTGGGCCCGGCTGCACGAGCATGACGGGGCCTTGCGCCAGGCCTTGCCCGGGTATGCGTTTCAGCGCCAGCGCTACTGGTTCGACAACGCCAGCGGCTCGCCCCTGCAACAGGTCGCTGCGGGAGCGGTCGGCCGGCTGCTGGGGCATTCGGTCAATGCACCCACTCCGGCATTCGAGTCGACGCTCGATAGCGCGCTCCTGCAGGCCGTGGGCGGCGAGATCCGCGATGACCTGGCGCTGCTGCGTCCTGACCGGTTGCTGGCAGCCCTGAGCGATGAGCTGGCCGGCCACTTGCAGCTGGACACCTATGGGGTGAGCCTCGCCAGCATCACCCCGGCCCTGGCGTTCCATGTCGATGACCAGTTGCATCTGTTCACCGAACTCAAGCCGCTGTCCGGGGCGGCCTGGGAGGTCAACTGCTCGGCCCTGAGCGCAGCGGCCAAGGTTGCCGGTGCCGATTGGCAGCCGGTCCTGTCGCTGACCCTGGAAGGCCTGCCGGCGGCTGTCCGGGGCGGCCTGCCGGACCCGGGCCATGCCGCCGCCCAGGACGCAGGCTTTGTCTACCACATGCAGTTGCCGGCAGAACCCGATCCGCACGGCAATCGTCTTGGGCAGGTCCTCGAGTACCTGGGGCAGGCGGTGCCGGGCGATGCGCCGGGCTCGATAAGCGGCATCCGCCGCTGGGTCGCCAGCCGGTCCGCTTCGCCCCGGGCACAAAGCCTGGTGATTGCCACGAGCCAGGCACATCCGCAGCAGTTCGACTGCGCCTTGTACGATGCGCACGGCCAGTGTGTAGGCAGCCTGGAAGGGCTGACCCTGGCTGCCGCCCCGAGTGAGGAGGCGCTGCGTGGCATGCTTTACCAGCCCGACGTGCTCTACAGCCTGGATTGGCTCGAACGCCCTCGCCAGCGCGCCGAAGTGCCGCAGCAGGGCCGCTTGTTCACCCTGGTCAGCCGCTCGCCGGAGACCGCCGCTCCCCTGGTCGAACACCTGCAGCGTGGCGGGCATCGTGCCCGGGTCCTGTGCCCGCAGCAGTTGCTCGATAGCGCGCGGAGGGTGCTGGCCCAGGACCCGAGCCAGGCATTGACCGATGAAGGCGAGGCCTTGGCCGCCGATATCATCGTGCTCGATGGCAAAGACATCGAGGATGCCGGCTCGACCACGCTGCAGAGCCTGTCGAGCCTGCAGGCGACGCTGTTCCACCCGTTGCTGGAGATGGTCCAGGCGCTCATCGAACTGGGCCCGCGCGGTGGCCGGTTGTGGCTGGTGACCCAAGGGGCAAACGCCGTTGGCCTGGATCGCGACCAGCCCTTGCAAGTGGCGACCGGGCCGTTGTGGGGGCTGGGCAAGACGCTCGCCCTGGAGCACCCCGAACACTGGCGCGGGCTGATCGACCTGGCCCCCGACGATCCTCACTGGGCAAGGGCGCTGGCCGAAGAAGTCAGTGACCCCGATGGCGAGGACAAGATCTGCCTGCGCCCGGGCAAGCGTTATGTCCAGCGCCTGAACCATTTCAGCACTGCGCAGTTGCCAGCACAGGCCTATGCACCTTGCCCGCAGGGCAGTTACCTGATTACCGGCGGCATGGGTGGAATTGGCCTGGCCATGGCCCAGTGGCTTCTGGATAAAGGCGCGGGCGCTGTGCTGATCACCGGCCGGCGGCCACTGGAGGATGTCGCCACGGGCCTGGAGCGCTTCGGCGCTGCGGTATCGCGGGTGAGTTACGTCCAGGCCGACATCACCTCGTCCCAGGACATGCAGCGGCTGTTCTGCGGTCTGGAGGCGTCGGGCGCGAGCCTGAAGGGCATCTTTCATGCCGCCGGGATTTCAATTCCGCAGGATCTCAAGGACGTCGACCGTGACAGTTTCGACCAGGTGATGCGGCCCAAGGTCGAGGGCACCTGGTTGTTGCACGAACTGTCCCTGGGGCTGGACCTGGACTTCTTTGTCCTGTGTTCGAGCATCGCCAGTGTCTGGGGTTCGCAGCATGTCGCCAGCTACGCAGCCGCCAATCAGTTCCTCGACAGCCTGGCGTGGCAGCGTCGGGCCATGGGCCTGAGTGCCCTGGTGATCGACTGGGGGCTGTGGGCCGGCGGCAGTCACCTGTTCGACGAGCAGGTGCTGAATTTCCTCACCAGCGTTGGCTTGAAACAGATCGCCCCGGTACAGAACGTCGGCCTGTTGTCGCGGATTCTGGCCAGCGAGCTGCCCCAGATGGTGGTGTCAGGGGTGGACTGGAATCGCTTCAAGCCACTGCTCGAATCCCGCGGCCCGCAACCGCTGCTGCAGTACATCCGCAGCCAGGCTCCGACCGCCAGGGCCGGCGACAGCAGCAACGTGGAGATCCTGCAGCAACTGGCGGGCGCCGACGAAGCTGCTGCCCTGGCATTGCTGGATGACTACGTGTGGGAGCAGTACGCGCAGTTGCTCGGGGTCAAGACCGAACAGGTGCGGGCCAAGCTCGAGGATGGCGGCAGCCTGATGGACTACGGCCTGGACTCGCTGCTGGTGATGGACATGGTCGCCCGCTGCCGGCGCGATCTGAAGCTGGAGATCAAGGCCCGCGAGTTTCTTGAGTGTCCGGGCCTGATGTGGCCGGACTTCCTGGCCCGTTCGATAAAGGAACAGGGCTGCGTGGCCGAGGCCTGACGGGCCGCGGGCAGTGCAACCCAGACCCATGATCTGTGATTGAGGTGGTTATGAACGATGTGCAGTCTGGCAAGGCGCCAGAGCATTACGACATTCTCTTGGCGGGCAACAGCATCAGCGTGATCATGCTCGCCGCCTGCCTGGCCCGGAACAAGGTCCGGGTCGGTTTGTTGCGCAACCGGCAGATGCCCCCCGACCTTACCGGTGAGGCGACGATTCCCTATACCTCGATGATTTTCGAGCTGATTGCCGACCGCTATGGCGTGCCGGAAATAAAGAATATCGCCCGCACCCGGGATATCCAGCAGAAGGTGATGCCGTCTTCCGGGGTCAAGAAGAACCTCGGGTTCATCTATCACCAGCGCAGCCGGGCGGTGGACCTGGGCCAGGCGCTGCAATTCAACGTGCCCTCCGAGCATGGCGAGAACCATCTGTTCAGGCCCGATATCGATGCCTATCTGCTGGCGGCGGCCATCGGTTATGGCGCGCAACTGGTGGAAATCGACAACAGCCCCGAGGTGCTGGTCGAGGACAGCGGGGTCAAGGTAGCTACGGCACTGGGGCGCTGGGTCACTGCCGATTTCATGGTTGATGGCAGCCAGGGCGGCCAGGTGCTGGCGCGGCAGGCGGGCCTGGTCAGCCAGGCTTCGACGCAGAAGACCCGGACCCTGGAATTCTCCACTCATATGCTCGGGGTGGTGCCGTTCGATGAGTGCGTGCAGGGCGATTTTCCCGGCCAGTGGCATGGCGGCACTCTGCATCACGTGTTCGACGGGGGCTGGGTGGGGGTCATCCCGTTCAACAACCATCAGCACTCGCGCAACCCTTTGGTCAGCGTGCTGGTTTCACTGCGTGAGGACCTCTGCCCGAGCATGGACGGCGACCAGGTCCTGGCCGGCCTGATCGAGCTGTACCCCGGCCTGGGGCGGCACCTGTCCGGCGCCCGGCGGGTGCGCGAGTGGGCGCTGCGCCAGCCGCCCCGGCAGGTCTATCGCACGGCACTCGAACGCCGCTGCCTGATGTTCGACGAGGGCGCCGCGAGCAACGATCTGTTGTTCTCGCGCAAGCTGTCCAATGCTGCGGAACTGGTTCTGGCCCTGGCGCACCGGCTGATCAAGGCGGCGCACAGCGGTGACTACCGCAGCCCGGCCCTGAATGATTTTGTCCTGACCCAGGACAGCATCATCAGCTTGAGTGACCGGATCGCCTCAGCGGCCTATGTGTCGTTTCGCGACCCCGAGTTGTGGAATGCCTTCGCCCGTGTCTGGCTGCTGCAGTCGATTGCCGCCACCATCACCGCGCGCAAGATCAACGATGCCTTTGCCAAGGACCTGGACCCGCGGGTGTTCGATGAAATCGACCAGCTCGCAGAGGACGGTTTCTGGATGCCTCTGTATCAGGGGTACAAGGATATTCTCAACACTACGCTGGGCCTTTGTGATGACGTCAAAAGCGCCAAGGTCTCTGCTGCGCACGCGGCGAGCAGCATCTTTGCGGAGCTTGCCAACGCCAGTTTTGTTCCGCCTATTTTTGATTTTGCTAATCCTCACGCTCGTGTCTATCAACTGACCACCTTGAGAAAGCTCAAGGCGCTCTGGTGGGGCCTGATGCAAGTGCCCTCAGAGGTCGGACGGCTGATTTTCTATCGATCCTTCAGAAAACCTTCCCTGCGCAAGGAGAGTTGAAATGGACTTCAACTACGACGATACCCAGAAAAAACATGCGGCCATGATCGCCCAGGTGTGTGCCGAGCAACTGGCGGCCTGTGGCAATGAACACTCGCGGTATTTCACTGCCCGGCAATGGGCGATCTGCGGCGAGGCCGGATTGCTGGGGCTGTCGATTCCCCGGGAATACGGTGGCCAGGGCCTGGGTGCACTGTCGACGGCCATTGCCATGCACGCCTTTGGCCTGGGTTGCACAGACATGGGCCTGGTGTTCGCGGCGGCGGCCCACCAGTTTGCCTGTGCGATGCCGATCGTCGAGTTCGCAACAGCGGAAACCAAACGCGATGTGTTGCCCAAACTCGCCAGCGGTGAATTCATCGGCTCCAACGCGATCACCGAACCCGAGGCCGGCTCCGACTCCAGCAATTTGAAGAGCCGTGCCTGGCCCCAGGCCGATGGCAGTTATCGCCTTGACGGCCACAAGAGCTTTGCCGGCAATGCGCCGATTGCCGACATCTTCGTGACTTATGCCACCACCCAGCCCGAGTACGGTGCCCTGGGGGTCAGCGGTTTTATCGTCCACCGCAGCAGTGCGGGGCTCAGGGTCAGTGAGCCCCTGGACAAGGTATGCCTGAGAAGCTGCCCCGCGGGTGAAGTGTTCTTTGACGATTGCAGGGTTCCTGAGGTCAACCGCCTGGGTGAGGAGGGGCAGGGCCGGCAGGTGTTCCAGAGCTCCATGGGCTGGGAGCGTGCCTGCCTGTTCGCAGCGTTCCTGGGGATGATGGAGCGGCAACTGGAACAGACCATCGAGCATGCGCGCACCCGGCGCCAGTTTGGCAAGCCGATTGGCGACAACCAGGCGGTTTCGCACCGTATCGCGCAAATGAAGCTGCGCCTGGAGTCGGCGCGGTTGCTGCTGTTCCGGGCGTGCTGGGGCATGGACCAGGGCGATCCGGGGCAGCTCAACATTGCCCTGTCGAAACTGGCCATCAGTGAAGGGGCGCTGGCATCTAGCATCGATGCGGTGAGGATTTTCGGCGGCCGGGGCTGCCTGGAGTCTTTCGGGATCGAGGCGATGCTGCGCGATTCCATCGGCACTACGATCTTTTCCGGCACCAGCGACATGCAGCACGAGATCATTGCCCGGGAGCTGAAGCTATGAAGCTGCTCCATGAACGGATGATGCACAGCCTTGCCCGCTACCCGCGGCAGACGGCGGTGGTGGATGAGCAGGATGCCTTGAGCTACGAGGCGCTGGAGCTCAGGACCCGGGAATTCGTGGCAATGCTCTGTGCCCTGGGGGTCGGCCAGGGGCAGCGGATCCTGCTCTGGGCGCACAAGTCGGTGGACCTGGTGGCGGTCATGCAGGCGGCCCTGCGGCTGGGGGTGGTGTATGTGCCGGTGGACCCACTGAGCCCGGTGTCGCGCCTGGAAAAGATCGCCGGGGATTCCCAGGCCGTGCTGGTCCTCTGCACCGCGGCACGCCTGGAAGAACTCGCCGGCTCCGCGCTTGCCCAGGTGCGCAGCGTGGTCCTGGACGACCCGGCCAGCGCCGGCTACTGGCGCAACATCGATACCGGCTCCAGCGTAGTGCCTACGCTGCGCATCCAGCCGGACGATCTGGCCTACATCCTCTACACCTCCGGGTCCACCGGCGTGCCCAAAGGGGTTGCGCTCAGCCACGGCAATGCCCTGGCCTTCGTCGACTGGGCGTGCGAGCGCTATTGCTTCCAGCCTGGCGAGTGTTTCGCCAACCATGCCCCCCTGCATTTCGACCTGTCGGTCCTGGACATCTACTGCGCGCTCAATGTGGGCGCGACGGTGTGCCTGGTTCCCGAGTCGATCGCGTTCTCGCCGCGGCTGCTGACCGACTTCATCCGCCAGCACGAAATCAGCATCTGGTACTCGGTGCCCTCGGTACTCATGATGATGATGCAAGACGGCGACTTGCTCAGCGATATCCAGGACACCCTGCGGGTACTGTTGTTCGCCGGCGAGCCTTTTCCGATCAAGCACCTGCGTGACCTGCGCGCGGCCTATGCCGATGTGCGTCTGGCCAATCTCTTCGGCCCCACGGAAACCAATGTGTGCACCGCATTCGAGGTCGGCGCCATCGATCCCGAGCGCGTGCTCCCGGTGCCCATCGGCACGGCCGCCTCCGGCAACCAGGTGTGGGCGCAAAAGCCTGATGGCAGCCGCTGCGCAGTGGGTGAAGAAGGTGAGCTGGTGGTGCAGGGGCCTACGGTCATGCTGGGCTATTTCGCCAAGCCGGCTCAGGAGGGGCCCTACAAGACCGGCGATATGGTCAGGCAGCGGCCTGACGGCAACTACGAATACCTGGGGCGTCGTGACGACATGCTCAAGGTGCGTGGCAACCGGATCGAGCGCGGGGAAGTCGAAGCCGCGCTGCTGGCCCATCCCCAGGTCAGCGAGGCCGCCGTGCTGGTGGTCGGGGAGGGGATGAACGCGCAGTTGTGGGGCGTGCTTGTCGCTCACACCCGGGACGCTCTTTCGCTGATCGACCTCAAGCGCCACTGCGCCCAGCGCCTGCCTCGCTACATGATCATCGACAAGGTGCTGTGCCTGGACGCACTGCCACGCAACGCCAATGGCAAGGTCGATCGCTTCGCCCTGGCCGGGCAGGTGGAGGGCTGACCCATGGGAACTCCATCACGCGTGGCCAAGGACGCCTGGTTTCCCTATGCCAGCCGGCCTCGGGGCAAGATGCGCCTGTTCACCTTTCCCTATGCCGGGAGCGGGGCCTCGGTCTTTCATCGCTGGTTCCTGCCCCTGTACGACCAGGTCGACCTGTATGCCTTGCAGTTGCCGGGCCGCGAGGGTCGCAGCCAGGAGGCCTGCTACAGCGACATGCAGGCGGCGGCCAATGACGTGGCCGACTGCCTGGAGCAGCTTGGCGATGACATCCCCTGCTGTTTCTTCGGCCACAGCATGGGCGCCTTGCTGGCCTTTGCGGTCGCCGGTGTGCTGCAGGAGCGGCGGTTGCCGATGCCGCAGCAACTGATGCTCTCGGGCATGGTTGCGCCCCATGTGCGGCAACGGGTAGCACCGCTGCACCAGCTGCCGGCAGAGCAGGCCATCGCCGCGCTGCAGGCCATGGGGGGCGTGCCGGCGGTGGTACTGGCCGAGGAGGACCTGATGCAGATGTACCTGCCCATCATTCAGGCCGACATACAGATGGTCTACTCCTACGCCGGTGCCCAGCCGCAGCCGCTGGACACCCGCATGATCTGCCTGAGCGGCGCCCAGGACCTGATTGCGCCGCCTGCGCAGATGCAGCAGTGGCGGCGCTACACCCTGGGCGGCTTCGAGCAGTTCGTGTTTGCCGGCGGCCATTTCTTTCTCGACGCCCAGGTCATGTCGCGGGTCAAAACAGTGCTGGGCAGCGCCCTGCACAATCAGCCTGGCAGTCTGGCGGTGTGAGCCGACTATTGGGCAATGGCCGCGAGGCCGGACCTGGCGAACAGCTTGAAGTGGGCTTTCAGGGCGTTGGCGTCGTGTTGCAGGACGGCTTGCAGCGGGCTGGGCTGCTGGCGATCTATCACCGCCAGCATCAGGCAGGGCGCGATGATGCTGATGGTGCAACGCGCCAGCGCCGGGTCACCGATCGGAAAGCCGGTGATCTCGCTGATGAGCGCTTCCAGCAGACGGAATTTGGGCATCACTTCTTCTTGCACAAGGCTGGTGAAATGGACAGTGGGCGCCAGTATTTCCCGTGCACAGACTTTGCTTTGCCAGCTCTGCTCATCGAGCACCCGGGTGACGATGGCATCGATGAAGCTATCGAGCTTGATCAGCGCCGGCTCTTCGCTTTGCGCCAACTGCGACAGGGCTTCGAAGCTCACCAGCTGCTTGTGTCCCTCGATCAGCACCGCCTTGTACAGGGCTTCCCGGCTACCGAAGTGGTAGTTGATGGCGGCGAGGTCGGCGCCGGCTTCTTCACAGATGAGCTTGCTCGCGGTGTTGGCATAGCCATGCTGGGCAAACAGGCGGGCAGCCACTTCGAGAATGCGGATTTTAGTGTGTTCGCCGTCGCTTCTGCTGGTTCTGCGTCGCGTGTTCATGATGTTCCTCGTGGTCTGAGCGGGGGGTTGCTTCATGGCCAGTATCTGTTATTTTCTAATTTAAATTCAAATTGAATTTTAATTAGGCCTTGGCAAACAAAGGACTCATGGATGAAGAAGCAGTTGATTGTAGGGGTTGCCGTACTGCTGGTGGCCACAGCGGGTGTTTCCTGGTTTCTCCTTCGCCCCGAGAAGCAGAACGACCACCTCAAGCTCCATGGCAACGTCGACATTCGCCAGGTGTCCCTGGCGTTCGACGGCAGTGAGCGAATCGCCGCGCTGTATGCCGAAGAGGGCGACCTGGTGCAGCCAGGCCAGGTCCTGGCGGAACTCGACACACGCACACTGCGCCTGGAAATAAATCGCTCCAAGGCCAGGATCGGCGCCCAGGAACAGGCGCTGCTGCGCTTGAAAAATGGCACACGGCCTCAAGAGGTCGAGCAGTCCAAGGCACGTTTTGATGCCGCCCAGGCGCAAATGCAGCTGGCTCAACTGCACATGCAGCGCCTGCGCAGGATCGCCGACGACACCCAGGGCAAGGGCGTCAGCCAGCAACGCCTGGACCAGGCAGCCGCCCGCTTGCAAGTGGCCAAGGCCCAGTCGCAGGAGCAGCGCGAATCCTGGACCCTGGCCAAGATCGGCCCACGCAATGAAGACATCGCCCAGGCCACGGCCGACCTGCAAGCCTCCAGGGCCGACCTGGACCTGCTGGAACATTACCTGGCGCGCGCTCAGCTCAAGGCGCCGACCCAGGCCCGGATCCGCACGCGCCTGCTGGAGCCGGGGGATATGGCCTCGCCCCAGCGCCCGGTGTTTGCCCTGGCCCTGACCGACCCCAAGTGGGTACGGGCCTATGTCAACGAACGCCAGTTGGGCCACATACGTGCGGACCAGATGGCGCGGGTCTACACCGACAGCTTTCCTGACCAGGCCATCGACGGCAAAGTCGGCTACATCTCCTCGGTTGCCGAATTCACCCCCAAGTCGGTGGAAACGGAAGACCTGCGCACCAGCCTGGTCTACGAGATCCGGGTGCTGGTCAAGGACCCTGACGATCGCCTGCGGCTCGGTATGCCGGCGACCGTCTACCTTGACCAGGCACCGGTGGCCGGGGCCACGCCATGAGTGCGCCAGCGGTAACGGTTCAGGCTGTTGAACTGGTCAAGCGCTTTCGCAGTGGAACGCGAGAACAGTTGGCTCTGGAGCAGGTTTCTCTGGAGGTGCCCAGTGGCAAGTTGAGTGCCCTGGTGGGTCCGGACGGGGCCGGAAAAACCACCCTGTTGCGGATGATTGCCGGCTTGCTCAAGGCCGACGAAGGGCTGTTGAAGGTGCTGGGGCTGGACGTCGCCGCAGATCCGCAGCAGGTGCAGGACCTCATCAGCTACATGCCGCAGAAGTTCGGCCTGTACGAAGACCTGACGATCCAGGAAAACCTCGAACTCTACGCCGACCTGCATGGCGTGCGCGCCCAGCAGCGCGAGGAGCGCTTTTCCCGGTTGCTGCAGATGATGGACCTGACGCGTTTTCGCGACCGGCTGGCCGGACAGCTTTCCGGCGGCATGAAACAGAAACTGGGGCTGGCCTGTACCCTGGTCCGCTCACCGCAGCTGTTGCTGCTGGACGAGCCCACCGTGGGGGTGGATCCGCTGTCGCGGCGGGAACTGTGGAGCATCATCGAACAACTGATCGAGCAGGAAAACCTCACGGTGCTGATCAGCACTGCCTACATGGACGAGGCCCAGCGTTGCGCCCAGGTCTTTGTGCTGTACCAGGGGCGGCTGATCGCCCAGGGGCCACCGGCGCAGTTGTGCCATCTGGCGCAGGGCCTGTGCTATGGCGTCGGCCCCGAGGCCGGCACCCCGGCCAGGCTGTTGCAGGCGCGCTTGCTTGACGACAATGAACACATCATCGATGCCGTGCCCGAAGGCGGCATGGTTCGCTTTATCCGCAGCGCCCAGGTGCCTCTGCAGGCCATTCCATCCCTGGCTGGCCAGGCCTCTCCCCAGGCGCTGGAGGCCCGCCTCGAAGATGGCTTCATGGTGTTGCTCCGGCAACAGGTTGGCAGCGTTGCAAGCCTGGACGAGCCGGCGCAGGCGCCCGCCAGCGACGGCCAGGGCGACGCTGCCTCTGGGCGTGCGGTGGTCATCGAGGTCCGCGACCTGGTGCGCAAGTTCGGGGACTTCACCGCGGTTGCCAGCACCTCGTTCGAGGTGTTGAAGGGCGAGATATTCGGCTTGCTGGGCCCCAACGGAGCCGGCAAGACCACCACGTTTCGCATGCTTTGCGGTTTGCTTCCCGCCTCCAGCGGGCACCTTGAGGTGGCTGGCGTCAACCTGCGCACCGCACGGGCGGCGGCGCGGCGCAAGATCGGCTACGTCTCGCAGAAGTTCGCCCTGTACGCGAACCTGTCGGCCCTGGAGAACCTGCGCTTCTTCGGCGGCGCCTATGGCCTGCACGGCGCGAAGCTGAAAGCGCGGGTGGCGTTGATGCTCGAACAGTTCGACCTCGACGAACACAAGCACCTGCGCAGCGGCGAGCTGCCCGGTGGCTACAAGCAGCGCCTGGCCATGGCGGTCGCGCTGCTGCACGAGCCGCAGATCCTGTTTCTCGACGAACCCACCAGCGGTATCGACCCCTTGGCCCGTCGGGCGTTCTGGCGCCGTATCACCGCCCTGGCGCAAAGCGGCACGACGATCGTGATCACCACCCACTTCATGGAAGAGGCCGAGTACTGCGACCGTATCGTCATCCAGGATGCCGGACGGCTGCTGGCCCTGGGCACTCCGGAACAGGTACGCCACCAGGGCAGCGAGTCGCTTGCCGACATGAACAGCGCCTTCATTGCCGTGGTCGAGCGTGCTCGGGCCCAGGCCAGCGCCCCGGTGCAGTGAGGAATGACCATGACTGACTCCAATCGATCCGCCTCAGGGTTCAGGCGCAGGCTCATTGCGCTCACCCGAAAGGAGTTGCGCCAATTGATGCGTGACAAGAGCAACCTGGCGATAGGCATTGTCCTGCCCATCGTACTGATCCTGATATTTGGCTACGGCCTGTCCCTGGACATTCGCAACACGCCGCTGGCCGTGGTCCTGGAAGACAGCTCCCCCAGCGCCCGCAGCGTGGTGGCGAAGCTTGCGAGTTCGGACTACTTCTCGGTGGTCCAGGTGACCAGCATGGCCGAGGCCCAAGCGCTGATGGACAAGCGTCGGGTCGACGGCATCGTGCGCGTGCCGGCGGATTTTTCCAGGCGCCTCGAACAGCAGGATGCGCGCTTGCAATTGCTCCTGCATGGCGCCGATGCCAACAGCGCGGCGACCCTTGGACGCTATGTCAGGGGCGCGCTGAATGTCTGGCAACAGCAGCAGTTCGACCGCTCCCGGCAGCCCCAGTCGGCCGGTCGGGTGCTGGTCGTTGAACGCATGTGGTTCAACGCCGCCAACAGCAGTACCTGGTACCTGGTGCCGGGGCTCATCGCCCTGATCATGACCCTGGTGGGTGCCTTCCTGACCTCTCTGGTACTGGCCCGGGAGTGGGAGCGGGGCACGCTCGAATCACTGTTCGTCACCCCGGTCAGGTCGATCGAAATACTCCTGGCCAAGATCATTCCCTATTTCCTGGTGGGCCTGCTGGGCCTGGTGATGTGCCTGGTTTCGGCGCGGTTGCTGTTCGAGGTACCGATCCAGGGTTCGCTGGTGCTCCTGCTGCTGAGCTCCATGCTCTACCTGCTGGTCACCCTGGGCATTGGCCTGCTGATTTCGGCGAAGACACGCAACCAGTTCCTGGCCAGCCAGATCGCGATCATCTTCAGCTTCCTGCCGGCGCTGATGCTCTCGGGGTTCCTCTTCGATCTGCGCAATGTGCCGACGTTCATCCGCGTGGTGGGCTCGATCCTGCCGGCGACTTACTTCATGGAACTGGTCAAGACCCTGTTCCTGGCTGGCAACAACTGGCCATTGATCGCCAAGAACCTCGCAATCCTCGCGGCCTACGCCGTGTTCCTGTTGAACGCTGCACGCCTGTGCACCCGCAAGAAGCTGGATTGAAGCCATGGACAAGCTGATGAATTTCCTACGCGAGTTGCTGTTCCTGTTTCAGAAGGAGTTCCTGGCCATCGTCAAGGACCCGGCCAACCGGGTGATCCTGATTGCCCCTGCGATCGTCCAGTCATTGCTGTTCGGCTACGGCGCCACCTACGACCTGAACTACGTGCCTTATGCCGTGCTGGATCAGAGCCAGGGGCGCGCTTCGACAGAGCTTTTGGCACGCTTCGATGCCTCCGGGGTATTTGCCCGAGTGTCGACCCTGACCAGCGTCGATGAGATCGCCCCGGTGATCGACCGGGGCAGTGCCTTGCTGGTGCTGCATATCGCCGCAGACTTCGACGAGCGCCTGAGCCGGCATGAAAACGCCGGCTTGCAGTTGATCCTGGATGGGCGCAACTCGACGACCGCGGGAATGGCGGCCGGGCATATCGCCAACCTGGTGGCTGA
Source organism: Pseudomonas sp. BIGb0176 (assembly GCF_024810175.1). Classification (NCBI taxonomy): domain Bacteria; kingdom Pseudomonadati; phylum Pseudomonadota; class Gammaproteobacteria; order Pseudomonadales; family Pseudomonadaceae; genus Pseudomonas; species Pseudomonas sp. BIGb0176. The sequence goes on along the minus strand of NZ_JANUEC010000001.1, from coordinate 1,629,698 downwards.
CTTCAACCAGCAGTTCCTGGCGGTGGACAACGCGCCGGTACGCCTGGAGACCCGTGCCTGGTTCAACCCCAACCTGCAAACCCGCTGGAACATAGTCCCGGGCCTGATCGCCGCGCTGAGCATGATCCAGACCCTGATGCTGGCGGCGTTGTCGGTAGCCAGGGAGCGCGAGCAGGGCACCTTCGACCAACTGCTGGTGACTCCGCTGACGCCTTTCGTGATCCTGCTGGGCAAGGCCCTGCCGTCGGTACTGATCGGTCTTTTGCAGTCCAGCCTGATCCTCCTCATCGGCCTGTTCTGGTTCAAGATCCCCATGATCGGCTCCGTGCTGGACCTGTACCTGGGGCTGTTCGTCTTCACCAGCGCCTGCGTGGGCATCGGGCTGTCGATCTCGGCGCTGTCGGCCAACATGCAGCAGGCCATGGTGTACACCTTCGTGCTGATGATGCCGCTGATCCTGCTCTCCGGCCTGATCACCCCGGTGCACAGCATGCCCGAGGCCCTGCAACTGCTGACCTATCTCGATCCGCTGCGCTTTGCCATCGACCTGGTCAGGAGGATCTACCTGGAGGGGGCAACGCTGGCGGATGTGTCCTGGAACCTGGTGCCCATGTTTGCCGTTGCGCTGGTGACCCTGCCGCTGGCTGCGTGGCTGTTTCGCAATCGATTGGTGTGATAAGGAACGTCATGAAAACTACTCACTCTGGATACCTGCGTAATGGGCTGACGCTGGCCATGCTGCTGGCCATCACCGCCTGCACCGTCGGGCCCGATTTCAAGGCCCCGGCAGTTCCCAGCCCGGAACGCTGGACGGATTGGCACAGTGGTCCGCCAGCGTCTTCGGTGCCGGGCAAAGCCCCGGCGACCACCTCGCAAACCGCAGACGGCAACTGGTGGCAGGTGTTTGGCGACCCGGTGCTGGACCAGCTGCAGGCCCAGGTGCGCGAAGGCAGCCCGGACCTGCACACGGCCTTGCTGCGGTTTGCCCAGGTGCGGTTGCAACGCCAGATAGTCGCTTCCCTGGAAACGCCCGAAGTGTCCTTTTCCGCGGCGGCTTCGCGAAACCGGCAAAGCCGGTATGCGCCGAACAATCGAATGCTTGAAGCCTTGGGCAGCGACAGTGATGCCCTGGAAAAGGTGCTTACCGACCCTTATAGCCTGTACCAGGCCGGGTTCGACGTTTCATGGGAGCTGGATCTCTGGGGGCGGGTGTCACGCCTGGGTGAAGCCGCCCAGGCCGAGGTCGATGGTGCGGCCGCGACCCTGGACGACGTGTTGCTCAGTGTCTCCAGCGAGCTGGCGCGAAACTACTTCGAAGTGCGTACCGCACAGCGCCAGACCCGTCTTCTGGAGCAGGAGGCACAGATCCTGGCCGCGCACCTGCAAGTGGTTGCCGTCCAGGCCCGGGAGGGCGAGGAAGATGGGTTCGCGGTGGAACGCCAAGAGGCACGGCTGGCCTCGCTGCATGCACAGATACCGGGTTGGAAGGCGCTGCACACCCAGGCGGGCAACCGTATTGCGCTGTTGCTGGGGGAGCATCCCGGAGCCCTGGAAACCTTGCTCGCGGAGCGGCCTGATAATGCCTTGAGCCGCCCGCTGCCCAACCTGCAGTTGGGCCTGCCTGGCGACCTGGCCCGGGAGCGTCCGGACATCCGCGCGGCCCAGGCCCGCTTGCACCGGGCGACGGCGGGCATCGGAGTGGCCGAGGCCGAACTGTACCCGAGCGTGATGCTGGGGGCCGACTTCGGCTTCGAATCCTACAAGAGCGGCCAGTTTGCCGACTGGAGCAGCCGCACCTGGTCGGTAGGGCCGCGCCTGGACCTGCCGCTGTTCGACCGTGGGCGGCGCAGCAAGACCGTGGTCCTGCGCACACTCGAACAGCAAGAGGCGGCCGTGGCATTTCACCAGACCGTACTGGCAGCCTGGCAGGAAGTGGACGATGCGATGAGCCGCTACCACAACGAATACCAGCGTGCCGCGCACCTCAAGGACAGCTATGACAGCAAGGCCCGCACCTATGAGTGGACCCGCGTCCGGTACGCGGCCGGGGAGGCCAGCTACCTGGAGGAACTGGAAGCGCAGCGCACCGTGCTGGAGGCGCAGCGCGACCTGGTCAATAGCGACAGTCAACTGCGTACTCACCTGATCAGCATTTACAAATCCATGGGTGGGCATTCCACCTGAGCCCCTGAAACGCTGCCTCTGGCAGCACTCCCCCCAGACCCACTTTCCTAACGGAATAGGAAGCCATGCAAATGGATGACCTCTACAAGATCGCGCTTTTTTCGTCCCTGATACTGGTAGTGCCGGGGCCCTCAAACACCTTGCTGCTGGCCTCGGGCTTCAAGTTCGGCGTGTTGCGCTCGCTGCCACTGGTGTTGATCGAAATGCTCGGCTACACCGTTTCGATCTGCACCTGGGGCTGGGGGCTTGTGCTGCTGTCCCACGACTACCCGTGGCTGATCCACCTGATCAAGCTGCTGTGCGCCTTGTACATAGCGGCGCTGGCCTTGAAGACTTGGAAGACCTCTACCACCGGAGCCCAGCACACCGAGCGCTTTGAGAGCTGGCCACGGCACCTGTTGATTGCGACCTTGCTCAACCCCAAGGGGCTGATCTTCGCCAGTGTGATCTTCCCGGCCAGCTCATTCGCCAGCCTGGGGGATTTCCTGCCGTCATTGAGCGCTTTCTTCCTGGCACTGGCGCCAATAGCCTTGCTCTGGGTCTCGCTGGGGGCGGGCATTCGAGCCCAATACCTGGGGCGGGTTTCTGGACCGCTGTTTTCCCGGGGCACCGCCGTCGTTCTGGCGCTGTTTTCCGCCACCCTCACTTACACCGTGGTTCGTGCGGTGTAGGTGTTTTTGCCGCGGCTTTCAGCGCCCAAGTGAGGCTAGGGCAATGGCGCTGTTGAGAGAGGCCCTTGTACCCCCCGTGTTCCAGCACCGCTCTGTTGTCGCCAACACCCGGGGGGCTCATTCCATGTAGCGCAGGAAAAAATGGGTGCGACCGCGAACAGCCTCGACAACCGTTGAAACCACGGCTTGCCGGTCCTCCTCGGTGGCCTTGATCCGATGAACAGGGCGTTTGGCGGATGTTAATCTGCGCCTCCCGGACAAACGGTGGGCCAGTGGATGCAGAGGATGTTGAGTGAAGCCGAGCTTCACAAGGTGCTGGAAGCGATTCAAAGCGACTCCTGCCATGACCTGAATCGTCTGTATGACGGGATGCAGATAGACCGGTGTGCTCTTTTCAATCAAGTCGCCAAGGCGGTGGCCCGGCTCTTTATCGAGGGGCAGCGCGACTTTCATTACGGTGATGCGGTCATGAATACCTTGTTCAGTGACATTGTTGATGTGTCCTTGAACGCTGACATGCCCGAGCCGGCCTATTCCATCTACCTCGCGTTTGATGCGGGAGAGTATCGTCACCCGGGGGATGGGCAGGATGAGTTGCCTTGGGAAAAGTGGACGCGGCTGGCGCTTGAACGGATTCTGCGCGAAGCCGATGAGGGGGCGTCGGCCGAGGTTTAGCCGGCCTGGGTTGTCGCCAGAAAAGCCGACGGACCTACGGCTCCAGCATCAAGCGGTGCCAAAGGATCTGTGGCGGCGCAACAGCATCCGCCGGCACTTGCGGTGCAGGTTTGTCCGGCGCCTGCGCTGGCGTTGCCTCGTCGGGTTCAGGGGTTGTCGTCGATTCAGTCGGGTCATCGGTAGGCGATGGGGTCATTTGATCCTGACCACCACCTTGCCCTTGGTTCGTCCCTGCTCGACGTACTGCAAGGCCTCTGCCGTCGATTCGAAACTGAAGCTGCGGTCAACCACAGGCTTGATGATTCCGGCCTCGATCAGCGCGGTGATCTGTTGCAGCTGGGCGCCATCGGCCCGCATGAACACAAAGGCGTAGCGGACGTCCCGCTGGCGCGCCTTGCGCCGGATACCGAAGCTCAAGAGGCGCATGACCTGCTGCAACGGCCAGGCCAGCCCTTGCTCCTGGGCGAATTGCACCGTGGGTGGCCCGGAGATGGAAATCAGCTGTCCGCCGGGCTTGAGGACCTTGAGGGACTTTTCCAGTACGTCGCTGCCCAGGCTGTTCAACACCAGGTCGTAGTCATGCAGGACGCTTTCGAAGTTCTGCTGCTTGTAGTCGATCACCTGATCGGCGCCCAGGGCTTTGACCCATTCGACATTCGCCGTGCTGGTGGTGGTCGCGACGAAAGCGCCGAGGTGTTTGGCCAGCTGGATGGCAAGGGTGCCGACACCGCCTGCGCCTGCGTGGATCAGCACTTTCTGGCCCTTTTTCAGTTGGGCGGTTTCCACCAGCACTTGCCAGGCGGTGAGTGCGACCAAGGGGATCGACGCGGCCTCGGTCATGGTGGTGTTGGCAGGTTTCAGGGCGATTGCGTTTTCGTTCACGGCGATCCACTGGGCGAACGTCCCGATCCGTGTTTCAGGCGGGCGCGCGTAGACTTCGTCTCCCGGCTTGAAGCGTTGCACTTGGGGGCCAACCTCAACCACGACGCCCGCCAGGTCGTTGCCCAGTACCAGCGGCAATGCATAGGGCAGGATCAGCTTGAATTCGCCGTTGCGGATCTTCGAGTCCAGCACGTTGACGCTGCTGGCGTGGACCTCGATCAACACGTCGTGGGCACCCAGCGTGGGCGTGGGCGCTTCGCCCATGCGCCCACTGTTCTTGCCATAGCGATCAATTAGAAAGGCTTTCATCGTGGTGCGGCTCTTGTCGGTTGGAATAGGTGTGGGCGGTACTTGGGTGGGGTTGCTGTCATGGGGGCTCAGTCGTCAAGGAACGCCCGGGTCTTGGCCACGAAGTCCGCGTGGTACTGGAAGATGCCGCCGTGCCCGGCGTCCTCATACATCACTAGCTTTGCGTTGGGGACACGCTTGGCCAGGGCATGGGAGTTGGCGCTGGGAACCATGATGTCGTTGTCGCCATTGACGATCAGCGTCGGCGCCCGCAAGCGCCCGAGATCCTGCGGCGCCTGTCTGCCCCACGCGGTGATGGCTTGCAGCTGGCGCAGGAAAGCGCCGGGCGTTGGGCCCTTGTCGCGATGCTTGCTGCGGGCTTTCAGGCGTTGCAGATATTCCGAGGCGGCTCGACGACCATGGGGCGTCGAGGTAAAGAACAGGTAGTACTTGGGATCGCGCAAGGTCAGCAAGCCTTTGAGCATCAAGGGCCAGGTCACCGAGCCGACCTTGTCGATACCGATGCCGCCGGCCGGTCCGGTGCCGGTGAGAATCAAGCGGTGCACCAATTGGGGGGCTTGCAGGGCGATGTCCTGAGCGACGAAGCCGCCGAGTGAGAAGCCCAGGATATCGACGCTCTTGAACCCCAGGGCCTGTATCAGCTCAATGGCGTCTTGCGCCATGTCGCCGACCGTCAGGGGGGCGGTTCCACCCGAGCCGCCGATGCCGCGATAGTCGGTGGTGATGACTCGCCGGGTCTGTGCCAGCCCATCGATTATTGCCGGGTCGAAGTGGTCCAGCACCGCGCCCCAGTGGTTAAACAGCACCAGGGGCACGCCGCCCGCGGGACCGGTATCGCGATAGGCGAAGGGAATGCCCCTGACCATGATCGACTGGTTCGCCGCGTTGATGAACGACGTCTGCAAAGCCGGGGGGAAGGTTGTCTGCGTTGGATTCATTGCTACTCCGAACAGCGGACCGGATTCGTCGCAGTGCCTGCCGCGAATCCGCCGCGAATGCTCGCTACCTGAAGATCACTCTTGGGTCTGGTAACGCTGGGCAACCTCGGATTGACGGATGTGCCCCAGCAGGCCCTGACGTGCACTCTGCAGGTCATCCCAGGGTTCAGCCTGTTGCAGTGGCGGGATGGTCACCGGTTCGCGCCGATCGAAACCGACCAGTGCGGCATCCACCAGATCGCCCACTTCCATGATTTCGTCCAGGGTATTGATGTCGACGCCGGAGCGGTCCCAGATTTCCGTGCGGGTGGCGGCCGGCAGCACGGCCTGCACGTACACGCCCCGGGGCGACAGTTCCAGGCTCAGGCCCTGGGACAGGAACAGCACGAAAGCCTTGGTTGCACCATAGACCGTCATGCCGAACTCCGGCGCCAGGCCCACCACCGAACCGATGTTGATGATCGCGCCGTCACCGGCTTTGGCCAGGCGCGGGGCAATGGCACTGGCCAGCCGCACCAGTGCCGTGGTGTTGAGGGCAACCAGTTGCGCAACGCTGTCGGTGCTTTGCTCGATGAAGTTGCCGGACAGCGCGGCGCCGGCGTTATTGATGAGGATGCCGATACGGGCGTCGTCGCGCAGGCGGCTTTCAACGGTTGTCAGATCGCTGAGTTGGGTCAAATCCGCTTTCATCACCTCGACGGCGACCCCGTGTTCGCCGCGCAGTCGGGCTGCAAGTGCGTCCAGGCGTGCCCGGTCGCGGGCAACCAGGACCAGATCATGGCCACGTTGCGCGAAGCGCTCGGCGTAGATGGCTCCGATGCCAGTGGAGGCGCCAGTGATGAGAACGGTAGGGCGAGTGTTCATGGGGTCATCTCTCTTTCAAAATGGGTGAAAACGGACAGCTCGGTTTCTGCTTGCTCAGCTTGCGCTGGCGCTCGAATCAACCAGCGTCGGGTAGTCGATGTAGCCTGCCGCGCCGCCGCCGTAGAGGGTGGCGGGATTGAATGCGGACAAGGCGGCGCCGGTCTTGAGACGCTCCACCAGATCCGGGTTGCCGATGAACGGGCGACCGAACGCGATCAGATCGGCCTGGTCTTCGGCGAGCCGTGAGGTTGCCAGCTCCAGGTCATAGCCGTTGTTGGCGATGTAGGTGTTTTTGAAGCGCTGGCGCAGGGCGGTGAAATCCAATGGCGCCACGTCACGTGGGCCACCGGTCGCGCCTTCGACCATGTGCAGGTAAACGACGCCGAGGGCGTCGAGTTGATCGACGACGTAATTGAATTGCGCCTGCGGATTGCTGCTGGAGACGCCGTTGGCCGGCGACACCGGCGACAAGCGCACCCCGGTGCGATCCGCGCCGATTTCATTGACCACGGCAGCGGTGACTTCGAGCAACAGACGCGCACGATTTTCAATCGAGCCGCCGTAAGCATCGGTGCGCACGTTGGCGCTGTCCTTGAGGAACTGATCCAGCAAATAGCCGTTCGCGCCGTGAATTTCCACACCGTCGAACCCGGCAGCGATAGCGTTTGCCGCGGCCTGGCGGAAATCGGCGACGATCCCCGGCAGCTCGCTGATGTCCAGTGCGCGGGGCTCGCTGGCGTCTTCAAAGCGGTTGTTGACGAACACCTTGGTGGCCGCACGCAGCGCGGAAGGGGCCACGGGGGCGGCGCCGTTTTCTTGCAGATCAACGTGGGACACGCGGCCGACATGCCACAGTTGCACAAAGATCTTTGCGCCCTTGGCGTGGACGGCGTCGGTCACCGTGCGCCAGCCATCAATCTGCGCCTGGGTGTAGATCCCGGGGGTGTCCTGATAGCCCTGGCCCTGTTGGGAAATCTGCGTGGCTTCGCTGATCAGCAAGCCCGCGCTAGCGCGTTGGCTGTAATAGGTGGCGGCGAATTCACTGGGAACAAAGCCTGCGCCCGCGCGGTTGCGGGTCAGTGGCGCGAGGACGATGCGGTTCGACAGCGTGAGGGCGCCAAGGGTGTAAGGGGTGAACAGATTCTGATCGGTCATCTGGTGTCTCTTCCGTGCCCGTGGGTGGAGGTCGGTGGTGCGTGCAATTAGGATGATGATCGAAATCTAAACTGTCAACGGTTTTGATTATGAACGACATCTATGTATGATTGGGCCCATGATTTCCCAATGAACATGAGGTATTGCACGTGAGAGTGAGCAAGGCCCAGGCGCAGGCCAATCGAGAGCACATCGTTGAAACGGCCTCAGAGTTGTTCCGTGAGCGCGGCTTCGACGGTGTGGGTGTGTCGGATCTGATGGCGGCGGCCGGTTTCACCCACGGCGGCTTCTACAAGCATTTCGGCTCGAAGGCCGACCTCATGGCCGAGGCCTCGGCCTGCAGCCTTGCCAAGTCGCTGGCAGGCGTGCAGGCGCTGGATGTGCCTGGCTTCATCGACGTCTATGTGACCAGAGAACATCGCGACGGACGTGGCAGCGGTTGCACCATGGCCGCGTTGTGTGGCGATGCGGCGCGCCAATCGGAGGATGTGAAAGCGACGTTTGCCGAAGGGGTCGAGCACACCCTGCAAACCCTGGGGGACAAATACCCGACCCGGCCGGATGCCGCTGCGGAGGAGGGCAGACGGAAAATGATCGACCTGCTGTCCCGTGCGGTGGGTGCGATTATGTTGTCGCGTGCCTGTCCGGATGATTCAGCGCTGGCGGATGAGATTCTTGAGGTGTGCCGCGCTGAGATGTTGGCGTCGTTGCCGGTTGATAAAGGCAAGCCGGCATAAAGGGGGCATGCCATGGGTGTGCGCTTGCGGTCGTTGAGCGCGCGTCGGCGTCAATTATGATTTGAAACGTGTCTCGGATCTGCCTGGGCGCACACCCGTGGCAAATTCTTCCTTCACCTTGACTGACGATTCGGCATTTTCAAGATCAGCCTCAATGGGGCCAATGCACCCCCAACAGTCACCGCCACAATCGAGCGAAAGCGGATCGTCTTTGAGGCCCAGTTTTCGACCACATATACCGCACACGTCTTTTCTCCGAGCGTCATTCCACGTAGCGCAGCCACAAATGGGTGCGACCGTGAACAGCCTCGACAACCGTTGAAACCACGGCTTGTCGGTCCTCCTCGGGGGTGTTGTAGAGCGCACAAAAATCGCTCGCCACCGCGCTGGCGACGCAAAGGTCGGCAGGCTCTGCACGCAGGAAGCCGAGGTAGGACGCGCCCACCCCGATCAACTCATAGCCATGGGCCTGGGCGAAATGGCGGGCCACCGCAAAGTTCTGCGCGGGGCCCAGGTCGCAACTGAAGTAGCCGTTGGGAAAAGCGGCGAGCGCCTGATAGGACTGCTCGACGGGCACCAGGAGTGCCGAGAGGGGCTGGTCGAGCAGTGATACAGGGTTTTGCTGATAGTCCACCCATTCGCGCAGGGCTGGCGCATCAAGGGTCAGGCCGTGGGCGCAAGCGTCTTCGAACGAGCTGCCTGCCACCAGGTCAGTGAAGTTGCGCAAGCAGATCGCGAACTCGGCCTTGGTGGTGGGGTAGCCCAGGTATTCACCCTGTTCGAAGCACTCTGCAGGTAGCAGGGCGATCTCCTGCTCCGAGGCATCGTCCAGCCCCAGGTTGTTGCGGGCATGCCCGGAGGTGTAGCGGGCCTGGGGCAGATCATCCAGCGAGAGAAGGGGCTGGAAACCCGGGTGGTCGCCCGCGATCTTGCGGTAGGCGTCGATCAGCTCATCCAGGCTGGAAATGGCGCTCAGGCTGTATTCATCGCAGGTGCCAGCGGCGGGGTTGCCAGGCATTGCGTTACCGCGAAATTGGATATCCATCGAATGGCTACCGGCTCCATGTGGGTGTTCAGGCGAATGAGCAACGCTTGGTCGAACGTACGTGAGCCTGCTGGTGCTCTCGCTGTTCGTGCCAGGCCTGTGAGTTCATTCCAGGCCCGGGGCCTAGCTTAAAGAGAGCACATCCTGCCTGGGCATGAAGAAGCGTGCAAAGAGTTCGGACTGTGACTTGATGTTCAACTTGGCGTAGATGTTGCGGCGGTGCACTTTGATCGTCTCTGTGGAGAGGGAGAGCTTTCCTGCGATTTCCTTGTTGGAAAAGCCACTGAGCAGCAGCCTGAGCACATCACTTTCCCGCGTGGTTATCTGGGTACCAAACTGGGTGATCGTCTCCGGCCATTGCGGCGGTTCGCTGAGGCTTTTTTCCACATCGACTTCGAAGCACATGCGTTGATGCATGAGTGCCGTGACCCACGGCTTGATGATGTCCAGCATGGTGATGTGTTCCTGGCTGAAATGGGCGTTGCTGCCAATGGAAATGCACAGTGTTCTGTCAGCATCGAGCTGGATGTTGTATTGCACTTCATCTACGCAAATATATTGTGCAAAGTACTTGTGGTAGTACTCGGTTTCAACAAAGTACTCCGGCGCTATATCCAGTAGATGAAAGAAGCCGCTCTGCGGGTTTTCTCGATTGGCGATATAGAAGGGGTCCAGCAAATACAGGCCTTTTACATAGAGGTGAATGAACGCATCCACTTCTTCTGCATCTGCCACCTCGGGCAGGCTGACAACTTGCACTTGTTGATTGCTGAAGATCAAAACCACCCAGTTATCAATCTGCACATATTCATTGAGTGTGCGGATAAGTGAGCTCCAGAACTCTGGGCGATTCAACTGCAGAATCAGTTTTCCAATCGAACGGTGCCAGGCCAGGCTATGAAGATCGAGTGGCATTTTCTACCCCTTTAGGGTTAGGGAATGGTCGGCCGGAGCTAAGTAATCGTAGGTATTTACTATTGGCTGATGCCCGGTATATTCGCTGGCACAGGTTTACGACCGCCATGAGGGCACGTCGTCTGGACAAGGATGTTGCATGAGAAAGTCACGTTTGCGAACCATTTTTTCGGCTGCGTTTCTCTATGCCGGAATAAGCACAACGGCGGGTGCCGCAGAGCCTGCCATGTACCTCTACAACTGGTTCGGGCTGCTCGCACCAGAGACTCCAAAGGAGTTCGAACAGGCCACCGGCACCCGTATCCACATGGATGCCTTCGACAGCGCCGATATCATGCAGAGCAAGGTCATGGCCGGGCGCACGGGGTATGACGTGGTGGTGGCGACCTCCAATGTACTGCCCAGCCTGATCCAGGCCGGAGTCCTGCAGCCACTTGATTCAGGTCAACTCAGTAACCTGTCCCATGTCGATCCCGCCATCCTGGCGCAACTGGCGGTCAATGACCCGGGCAATCGCTACGCCGTGCCCTACTTGTGGGGCACCACCGGCATTGGTTATGACGTGGATAAAGTCAAGGCAGCCCTGGGCGACAATGCCCCGGTCAATAGTTGGGACCTGATCTTCAAGGAAGAGAACATCAGCAAGCTGCAGTCTTGTGGTGTGGCCATGCTCGACTCTCCCAGCGAGATCATCTCGATTGCCTTGAATTACCTCGGGCTGCCCAGCAATAGCAAGAACCCGGATGATTACCAGAAAGCTCAAGCGCTGCTGTTGAAGATTCGCCCCTATATCCTTTATTTCGACTCCTCCAGAATCGACACCGACTTGGCGGGCGGCAACATCTGTGTCGTTGTGGGCTGGGCCAATGGCGCCCTGGCTGCGCAGGCCGCCAATGAAAGTGCCAATACCGGGCGCAGGATCAACTACAGCCTTCCTCGTGAAGGTGCGCTGGTCTGGTCGGAAAACCTGGTGCTGTTGAAAGATGCCCCTCACCCCAAGGAAGGGCTGGCCTTCATCAACTATATGTTGCGCCCGGAGGTGATTGCCAAGACCTCGAATCACACGCTTTATCCTAATGGCAATAAAGATGCCACCGAGTTTGTCGAGCAGAAGTTGCGCGATAACCCCTGGATTTATCCAGACAAGCAAACCATCGCCACATTGGTTCCGCTTGAGCCGCTGCCTTTGAAACTGGAAAGAATCCGTACTCGGGTCTGGACCAAGGTGAAGAGCAGTATCTGATCTGAGTTGACTCTTCGCTTGCTGCTTCATGCACATCTTCATTGTGTGTGAGCGCATTGTTCAAACACTCGGAGACATGTACGCGTCTTGTGCAAGATGAACTTTTGCGCAAGGCGCTGCACGACCGTGCCCATTCAACAGGTTATGCAATAAGAGAACAGTGGATGTTCAGCCCAGCCAATGCACCCCGGTTCAGCCTGACAATCGACGGTTTTGCGCACGACTTCAAGGTGCGCGCGTTCACCGGAGAAGAGGCGATCAGCAAGCCCTATTTCTTCAATGTGGAGTGTGTGAGCGAGCGACCGGATCTGGATCTGCAATGCCTCTTCGATGTGTCGGCTTTTCTGGCATTCGACACTTGGGGCAATGGCATTCATGGGCGCATCTATCACATTGCGCGAGGCCCGGACGCTCAAGGCTTGACGCACTACAACCTGGCCCTGGTGCCGCACCTGTCCTACTTGCGTCACCGTATCAACAAGAGGATCTATCAGCAGTTCTCGGTGCCCGCTATCGTCGCCCTGGTCCTGGAGGAGCATGGGATTCTGGGGGATGCCTACCGCTTTGAGCTCGGGGCGAGTTACCCCGAGCGTGACTGCTGCACCCAGTACGATGAAACCGATCTGCATTTTATTCAGCGTCTGTGCGAGGAAGAGGGAATTCACTTCCACTTCCAGCACAGCGCTCAAGGCCACGTGCTGGTCTTTGGCGATCAGCAGGCAGTATTCCCCGCGATCGGGCCGACCACGGCTTTTGCCCCCGGGCACGATGGGCTCACCACCCTGTTACCGATCGGTCACGGCACGCCGACAAGCCTGCGTGCCAGGGAGTCGCGCCAGGTTGAAGGGCAAGGTACGCAGAGCGGGCTGCTCAGTGGTCATGTCCTGGAAACCTCGGGCCAGGGCAGCGACCTCTGGCTACTGACTCAGGTCATTCATGAGGGCAAGCAACCACAGGTTGCGGGTGAGAGCGTCGCCAATGTCAACACTGACAACCAGGTTCAACTGCGCCAGGGTTATCGCAACCGTTTCACCGCGCTTGCGTTGGACCTTTGCTATCGCCCGCCTTTGGCTCATGAGAAGCCTCTGGCGCCAGGCAACCAGACGGCGCTGGTCATCGCCCTGGAAGACCAGGCGAACTCGCGTGGTCAGCGCTTCGAAAGGGTCAAGGTCAAGTTTCCCTGGGACCGCGAAGGTCGGTTCGACGACAAGAGCAGTTGTTGGCTGGCCGGTACTGCCAATTGGCGCTGTGAAGTGACGCCGCTGCGACCCGGTGTGGAGGTCAAAGTCGCATTTCTTGAAAACGACCCCGATCAACCGCTGATCAGCGGTTGCCTGTGTTGCGGCTGATACGCCATTGCCCTGAACGCGCATCAAGCCGCCAGGGAGAAGGCCCGGACCACACTCGATAGTGAATCGTCGGTTGCCATCAGTGGCCTGATCCCAGGCCTCGGTCCTGACGCCAGGGCTTTCTCATGAGTGTCTGGCCGCGTAGGTCTGGCCCGTCAGCAGGATGACGCCTTCTTTTGAGCAGACGCGGGTGATGCTGTTGATCACGACTTCAAGGCCGCTTGAATGCGGGAACAGCGAAAACAGCAACTCGAAATACAGGTAGTCCTGGACCAGGCGCGCCGCCTGATCGGGATGGTCCTTCAACAGCGTCCTGAAGCTTGGGTAGCCCAGCTCTGCAAGTTCCGGGATGTCGACAAAACCCTGGTCGATATCGTCGGTTTTGCATTCGGCGGCAAAGGTGTCCGCGCAGTCAAGAAAGCGTTGCGGCAGATCGCCGTGGTGGATGCGCAGTTCATAGGGCGTTACCGGGATCGTCAGTGCCTCGCCGAAGCCCAGGCTGCGATAGCCGACGGTTCGTGGGTCGATGATTTGGCCGGCTGAGGTGAACTTCATGATGGGCTTCCGGGGTGCTCGGGGGGTGAAGGACTGTCGCTATCTTCGAGCGTGCGCGCTTGGGATCTAACGGTTGCGACGTAATAAAGGATATAGCCCGAATACACCAGCGAGCCTGCTGCCACTTCTTGGTCGAAGCACTGCTTTAGTTCATCCTCATCCGTAAAGCCGTATTCCACGAGTCTATTCTCGGCAAAGCCGGCCAGCCTCGATAGGGTTATTCCGTCGATTTCGCCCTGCTCGCCAAAGTCAAAGCTCACCGTTGCCGTTGGCAGGTGAACGGCGCAGCCATAGCCGTGCTTGAAGTAGCGAATACCGCCAGCCAGTTCTCCTTGATCCGGGATATCGGTTCCCACCGAATCGACGTTGCTGGCAGGGAGGGGAATGGCGGATTGTTGCATCAGTTCGACAGCCATGCGGATGCTGGCTTGGTAGTCGGAAACAAGATGGGCGAGGTGCGGGTTCATGGGCATTGGCATCGTGGGCAAGGGGGCAGAAGATTTCAGAGATTGCGGCGCGATACAAGCGGCGAGTGTGCTGGATGCGCGCCAGTACGTTGATATCGGTATATTCGCCCGGACAAATTTCGGAGCCGAAAACATGGGGTTTTCCACCACTGTCTGGGAATGGTACGGGCAGGATGAGTACAAGCGGGTGCTGGCGGTGGGCGAGGCGCAGTTGCGCCCCTTTCTGGAGGAACTGATGGTGGATTGTGGACGTGCGGTGCGTGGCGTGAAGTCTTGACCCAAGTATTGGCCAGAGGCTGTTAACGAATGCGGCAACCTGTGATGGAGTGGAGAGAAACGGATGTTTGACGAGCTGATATTTACCGGTGAAACGCCTGCAAAAGAGGATGCCTATGTCGGTGGTGGGGCCTGCCTGCCCACAGAGCTGGCTTGGCCCTGTTCGCCTGATGGAGTTCCGCTGACACACCTGATGGCCTTTCCTGGACATTGGTTTTCAGAGGCCCTGATCGACAGGAGTTATTGGGTTTCGGTATTTGTGCCTTACCAGCCGGGTGAAGTGGCTCACTATCGAAAGCTGCGCGCCATTGACGGTCGTTCACAAGCGGTTGTCATGGGCTATGTTCGAGTCGGTTCCGAGCGGAATGAGGCTGTTCAGCCGATTTCAGATCGCGGGGCGGTACGGCTGGGGGTGAACCGCGACGTGGACGATGACGAGAACCTGGCCTCGAAGCTGGATGGCGTGGACGCTTGGCTGCAGGCGCCTGTTTCAGCGGAGGCAGGGCGCAGAAGGGTATCCATTTATGGGGGCGATCTGGATAGAGCGCTGCCTGAGCACAAAGGCGTGCTTTCGGATGGCATGGGGTATCTGTTTCTGGATGAGGATTTTTCAGAGAGGGCAGGCGCGGGGATTGGTCGGTTCTTTTTGCAGTTGGGGTAGGGGAGATGGCGCTATCGAAAGCAACGGCCAGGCCAGCGATTTTCGCTGAAAGGGCGTTTGACTGCGTGAACGGGCGCTGCTCGAACAATGCCAGTTGAGATGCTTCTAGATCGACGGAGAGGGCCAATGCTCTATCCTTTGGTCGGAGCCTGACCTAAGTATCTGTGGCCCTTGGCGGCTAACCGTTTGGACTCACCTGTGTCGATGCTTTGTCGTTTGGGCTGACCGCTTTCGGTCAGAAGTTGCCTGTCGTGCTGACCGCCTGTTGTTGACCGAGGTAAGCATTGACGTAAAATCGCCGCCCCAAAAAATCAGCTTGCATAGCGAGAAGGAGCTTCGATGCAACGGGTGATGATTGTTGGTCAACCTGGATCAGGCAAAAGCACTTTGGCGCGTGAGCTTGGTCAGCGCACGGGCTTGCCGGTCGTTCATATCGACACTATCCACTGGCAGCCAGGGTGGATCGAACGAAGCCCGGACGAGAAGACGCGGCTTTGTCTCGATGTAGAGGCTCGAGATCGCTGGATATTCGAAGGTGGCCATTCAGCCACTTGGGACAACCGGGTGGCCCGTGCCGATCTTTTGATATGGATTGATCGTTCGGCGACGCTTCGATTCTTGCGCGTACTGCGCAGAACGCTGCTCCAACGCGGTCAGTCTCGGCCCGACTTGCCGGAGAACTGCCCCGAACTGCTGGCGAACCTGCCGGAGTTTTTTAGATTCATGTGGCGGACGAAAAAATCAGCGCGAGAAAAAATGCAGCAACTTGTGGCAACAGCGCCATCAGCTTGCCGCGTGGTTTGTCTGCGGTCTAATCGGGATATCGGCATTTTTCTCGCGAGTATGGGAAGTGCGACTGTAGCCCTGCAGGATTGATCGACGGTTGACTGACTGCGGAAACTGCCGCTTACGAGCGGCAGCTCCTGGCCGATTGTTGCCTGTCACGATCGGCCGCAATCGATCCATAGCAGACGTTGTCGCGCGTCGAATGCAGAGGGCTCAGCTTCTATATTTCAACGCCTCCACCAATGCAGAAAAGGCGGGAGACGCTTGTCGCCTGTTCGGGTAATACAAATGGTAACCCTGAAACTCAGGGCACCAGTCGGCCAAGACTTCTTTGAGCCGGCCGTCAGCCAGATAGGGTGCTACCAATTCCTCTGGTACGTAGGCCAAGCCAACGCCATCAACGGCGGCATTGAGTACGTGCATGATGCTGTTGAAAACAAGTTGTCCATCTGCCTTGACGGTAAAAGCCTGGCCATTACTTTCAAATTCCCATGCGTAGATCGCCCCTGATGGTCTGTGTCGGATATTCACGCAGTCATGCCCGGTCAGCTCATGGGGGGTTGTTGGTGCCGGGTTGCGTTCGAAATATTCTGGAGAGCCCACTACAGCCAACCGCCAATCTGGGCCTATGCGAACGGCGATCATGTCTTTGCTGATCGATTCGCCCATGCGAATGCCAGCATCGAATCGTTCCTCGACCACGTTGGTGAATCCATAGTCGACGTAGAACTCCAGTGTGATATCCGGGTAGCTCTTCAGGAAGCTTGCAAGCATCGGCCGAATGCACAACTCAATCTGATCATCAGTACAGGAAATACGAATCGTGCCACTGGGCTTGTCCCGCAGCTCGCCCAGCGCTTCAAGCTCGGCGGTAATCTGGTCAAAAAGCGGAGCGATCGAGCGCATCAATCTTTCTCCCGCCTCTGTGGGCGACACATTGCGTGTCGTGCGGGCCAGCAGTCGTATCCCCAGTCTTTGTTCAAGTGCCCGGATCGTATGACTCAGCGCAGAGGGAGTAATGCCCAGTTTAGCGGCGGCTTTCGTAAAGCTTTGATCTCGCGCCACCGCAAGAAAAGCTTGGAGATCGTTGACTTTAGTACTGGCCATTGCTGAGTTTTTCTCAAAACCACATGAAGATTACGCCTACTAATCAAGATATTTCTAATCCGTCAAGCTCTGTCACATATCTGGAACGGAGTACTGATGATGAGCGAGACACCTGTAACCCTCCTCGAAGCTGCAGAAGCCTTGAACTCTCCAGGGCTTGATCGGCGCGCATTCGTAAAGGCCAGCGGCGTCAGGATTGCGGCCCTGGGCGTCCTTTCAGTCGCAGGCAGTGCTGCCTTAGCAACTGACTCGAAAAGCGCTGTGAGCGTGCCGGAAGGCGCCAACAATTTTTACAAAAGTGACAAGGTCACTGTGCAAAAGGTGACCTTCAAGAGCTCATACAGTCTTCAAATTGTGGGCAATCTTGTAACGCCCAAAAATCTGGATAGAAACGCTAAAACGCCTGCAATTGTTTGATGAGAGGTTTTTGAATGACGGCTCAAGTATTCGACACCCCGGCAGGTGAGGCCCTCGGCACGCCGGGGACTGGTGAACTGCCGGCTTACTGGAGTGGCATCTTTGCGATGACACTGTGCGTATTCGCGTTGATTGCCTCGGAGTTCATGCCTGTCAGTTTGCTCACGCCGATTGCATCGGATCTGCAAATTAGTGAAGGACTGGCCGGGTATGGGATCGCCATCTCCGGCGCCTTCGCGGTGCTGACAAGCCTTGCGATTTCCAGGCTAGTGGGTTCAATGGACCGCAAGACGCTGTTGCTTGTACTGACCGGGATTATGTGTGTGTCGGGACTGGTGGTCGGTCTGGCGCCGAACTATACGGTGTACATGATTGGTCGTGCGCTGATCGGCGTGGTGATCGGTGGATTCTGGTCGATGTCGGCGGCAATGGCCATGCGCCTGGTACCTGCCCATAGCGTGACCAAGGCTCTGGCAATCTTCAACGGCGGCAATGCTTTGGCAACCGTAGTGGCCGCTCCGCTGGGAAGCTATCTGGGGAGTGTCATCGGTTGGCGGGGTGCTTTTTTCTGCCTTATTCCGGTAGCGATTATCGCGTTGATCTGGCAGTGGATCAGCCTGCCAGCCATGGCGCCGGCGCCGCGCAAACCGGGCGCTGGCAATGTCTTCCGATTGTTTAAGAGCCCATTGGTCAGTTTCGGCATGTTGAGTGTGGGCATTTTCTTCATGGGGCAGTTTGTATTGTTCACCTATCTGCGCCCGTTCCTGGAAACCGTCACAGGTGTAGATGTATCCCTGTTGTCGATGGTCCTGCTGGTCATCGGCGTGGCGGGTTTTGTCGGGACCGTTCTGATCGGCACTTTCCTGAAAACCGGAATGTACCGCGTCCTGGTCTGCATTCCACTCTTGATGGCCGCGATTGCACTTTCTTTGATTGTCCTTGGCGGCAAAGTCGTGGCAGCTTTTGTACTGCTTGGGCTGTGGGGCCTGATCGCGACGGCGGCACCTGTGGGGTGGTGGTCGTGGTTGGCCAAGGCGTTGCCCAAGGATGCTGAAGCCGGTGGCGGCTTGATGGTGGCGGTCATTCAGCTATCCATTGCGCTGGGCTCTACCCTCGGTGGGCTGCTGTTCGACGGCAGCGGTTATCGCATGACATTTCTCGCAAGCTCTGTCTTGCTGGTACTTGCGGCAGTGATGGCCTTTTTCACATCGCGAAACCAGGTTTAATAGAAGGCAGACTGAGTAAGGCAGGCAACTGTCCACAATTTGTAAGATCGGATTTGATCCAACGTCCGCTATTGGCCGTTTTCAACCACTTTTAAAAGACTTCTTTCCCCCTAAAAAACAAATCACCGCCCCCATTTGAAGCGCTCCGCGCCGCCCAGCAGTACGGAGCGCAACGCATCAGGCTTGCAGCCGCCGGCCCATCACACCCAACAGGGCGCAACTGTCACGCAGCACGATTGCCGCTACGTTGGAGATCTGTTGCAGATTGGCGTCGTCAGCATTCCCCGGCTCTGCGCGGGAGAGGCTTTCCAGCAGTTGAGTCATGGCCAGTAAAGGTGCCGCACCCTTGGCATGTAGCACGTCCAATGGTGCGGTCATTGCTAATGAAACAGAGCCCCCGTCCGGGCGGCGCATTTTCAAGCCTTCCCCAGCACAACAATTCCCTCTCGTAGGAGTCGGCTTGCCGGCGAAGAGGGCGGTCTGGTCGTGCGCGGAATAACGACAGCCCAGTGCTGCCCTGGCGGCTGTCTTCGCCGGCAAGCCGGCTCCTACAACGTTCGCGCGTTCCTCTTGTGAATGAAGCTTTTATGACAAAAGTTCGGTAGCACATGGCCACGCACGTCTTGGGTATGTAACGCGCTTGAGGGGGCCGCCAGGCCACTTTTTTAAGCCGAGGCGGGACGCCGGGAGTGAGGCTATGGGGACTATGGAACGCTACTCGAAAGTGGGCATGCAGGAGCTGGATCAACGGCTATCGAAGATTGTCGAGGCCGCGCGCAAGAAGCCGGTGTCGGTCTATCGCTACGGCGCGCCGTGGGTCTGGATCGTCTCCCAGGATGACTGGCAGGGCGCCTTGAAGGAGGTGGCCAGCTATATCCCGCCGGGGCATTCGCTGGTGCTGCTGCGCCCGCAGATCGATGAGTTGCTGGATCAGCACCGCGACCTGCTCCAGGGCCTCAACGCCGAGCCGGGGATGCTGATTGCGCCGCGCACGGTGATGCACATTCTGTTGTTGCAGTTGCTGTATTCGGTGCCCAGCGAGCAGCAGCTCTATGAACAGCTCAGTTACAACCTGTTGTTCCGTTGGTTCGTCGGTCTCGATCTGAACCAGAAGGTCTGGAGCTTCAGTGTCCTCAGTCGCGATATCGCCACGCTGTTGAACAACCCGCGGGCGGTGCAGTTGATCCAGAAAATCATCGGTGAAGTGTTCTGCGGTGCCTTGCTGCAAATGCCCGAGTTCTCGTTGAACTTCGCGCTGTTGCATACCTGGCTGGCTCGCCACGAAAACACCTCGATCACCAGCAATTGAATCGGCCAAACGCTGTGCAGACGGCGACGGCAATGCGCGCGTGCGCGCCAATTTTCAGACTTCTAGGGGGCGGTGTGGAGCATCTGGGCAAATCAGGGCGACCGGGCAGTGGCGGGCGCTGGTGGCCGTTGTGCGGTTGGTTGGCACTGGCGGCGCTGGTGCCGGCGGTGCAGGCCGAGGAGGGCCAGCCGGCCCCGGTCGAAGCCTCGGCGGCGGCGCGGTTGGTGGACGTCAATGAGTACTTCGTGCGTGGCAATACGGTGCTCGATGCCCGGGCCATCGAGGAGGCGGTGTATCCCTTCCTTGGCCCGCAGAAGGCCCTGGCCGATATCGAAGGCGCCCGGGATGCGCTGCAGAAGGTCTATCAGGAGCGCGGCTACCAGTCGGTGTTCGTCGAGCTGCCGGAGCAGAAGGTCGAGGACGGTATCGTTTATCTGCAGGTCAGTGAAACCAAGGTCGGTCGGGTGCGGGTGGTGGGGGCCAAGCATTATTCGCCGGTGGAGATCCGCGACCAGGTGCCGGCGCTGAAAGAAGGCGAGGTACCGGACTTTGCCACGGTGCAAAGCCAGCTGGCCGGGCTCAATCGCGGCGCCGGGCGCCAGGTCATGCCGCTGGTGCGTGAAGGCCAGCGCCCGGGGACCATGGACGTGGACCTGCAAGTGGAAGACCAGAATCCCTGGCACGCCAGCGTCGGCCTGAACAACGACTACAGCGCCGACACCGAGAAGCTGCGCACGGTGGTCAATGTCGGCTACGACAACCTCTGGCAGTTGGGCCACAGCATTTCCCTGACCTATTTCACCGCGCCCCAGGACACCGACAACGCCAAGGTCTGGTCCGGTTCCTACACCGCGCCGCTGAGCGATCGCTGGGCCCTGCAGTTCTCCGGTTACCAGTCCGACAGCAACATCGCCACCATCGGCGGCAGCAATGTGCTGGGCAAGGGCCATTCCTACGGGGTGTCGGCGATCTACACCTTGCCCGCCGCGGGCAACTGGGCCAACTCGCTGTCGGTGGGCGTGGACTTCAAGGACTTCGAGGAAGAGATGCGCTTTGGCCGCAGCAGCGACCAGATTCCGCTGAAGTACGCCCCCATGACCTTTGGCTACAACGGCTATCGCTACAGCGAGAAAGCCCAGCTGGGCCTGGGCCTGAACCTGATCGTCGGCACCCGGCGCTTCTTCGGCTACGGCAGTGACGCCGAGGAGTTTCACTACAAGCGCGACGAGGCCAGCGCCAGTTTCTCGGTGCTCAAGGGCGACCTGAATTTCACCTACACCTTCGCCAACGACTGGCAGTCGGCGTCCAAGACCGCCTTCCAGCTCGCCTCGGGGCCGCTGGTGTCCAACGAGCAGTATTCCGCCGGCGGCGCCACCTCGGTGCGCGGCTACCTGGCCGCCGAGCGCACGGGGGACGAGGGCTACCTGTTTTCCCAGGAGCTGCGCACGCCGTCCCTGGCCAAGTTCCTCGGCAGCTACGTGCAGGAGTGGCGCTTCTACGCCTTTGCCGAAGGCGCGCACCTGTCGCTGCACGACCCGCTGCCCGAGCAGGAGGACGAATACAGCCTGGCCAGTGTCGGCCTGGGCACCCGCGCCAGTTTGAGCAAGTGGCTGTCCGGCAGCCTGGACTGGGGCTACCCGCTCAAGGACGGCCCCAACACCCAGAAATACGACCCGCGCCTGCACTTCAGCGTGCAAGCGACGTTCTGACTTTTTACGGAGACCCTTCACATGCAACGCTTATTCCTGAGCCTGTTGATCTGCCTGGGCTTCGTGCTCCCGGCCACGGCCCATGCCTGGTGGCAGGACGACTGGCATTACCGCAAGCAGATCAGCGTGGACACCACCCCGCAAGGCGCGGCCATCAACGAGGCCCTGGGCCGCACCGCGCTGCTGGTGCGCCTGCACACCGGCAACTTCACCTTCGACGGGGTCAAGGAAGACGGCGCCGACCTGCGCTTTGTCGCCGCCGATGACAAGACCGTGCTCAACCATCAGATCGAAAGCTTCGACCCGCTGATGGGCATGGCGCTGATCTGGGTCGATGTGCCCAAGGTCGAGGGCGGCCAGCGCCAGGACATCTGGATGTACTACGGCAACCAGAAGGCCCCGAGCACGGCCAATGGCCAACTGACCTTCGACCCCAGCTACACCGCGATCTACCACTTCGACGGCAGCAACGGCACGCCGGCCAAAGACACCACCGCCTACGGCAACACCGCGCAGAACGCCACCGGCGCGGCGATCGACGGGGTGATCGGCCGGGCCCTGCAGTTCAGCGGCCAGCCGCTGCTGCTGCCGGCCAGCCCGTCGCTGCAGCACAACGCCGGCGGCGCCTTCACCTTCAGTGCCTGGGTGCGCCTGGACCAGGCCAGCGGCGAACAATTGCTGCTGGCTCGCCGCGAAGGTGCCGGCAGCCTGCTGATCGGCATCAACCAGGGCATGCCCTTCGTTGAGGTGGACGGCCAGCGCGCCGCCTCCACCCAGCCGCTGAACCCGGGGCAGTGGCAGCACCTGGCCCTGAGCGGCGAGGGCAGCCGACTGGCGCTGTATGTCAATGGCCGCGAAACCGCGAGCCTGGCCCAAGCCATTCCAACCTTCAATTCACCGTTGGCCATCGGCGCCGACTTGCCGGCGGCCGCCGGGGCCGAGGCCAGTCACTTCCAGCCCTTCACCGGGGCCCTGGACGAGCTGCGCCTGTCCAAGGTGGCGCGTCCGGCGGCGCTGATCCTGGCCGATGCCAGCGCCCAGGGCGCGGAGTCGAAGCTGGTGGCCTATGGCGTCGATGAAGAACAGTCGGGTTTTGGTTTCGGCAGCCTGGGTTTCCTGCTCAAGGCGGTGCCGGTGGATGCCTGGGTGATCATCCTGGTGCTGGTGGGGATGATGATCCAGTCCTGGGTGATCATGCTGCGCAAGAACCGCATGGTCAGTCGGGTCAGCGCTGCCAATGCGCTGTTTCGCGAGCAGTTCGCCAAGGTCGGCACCCGCCTGGAGATGTTTGCCGACGACCAGGTGCTGGCCAGCCGCCTGGAGCATTCCTCGCTGTGGCGCCTGTACCTGGTGGCAGTGAAAGAAATTCGCACCCGGCGCGAGCAGGGCGCCGATACCTCGTCGGTGTCGGCGGCCACCATCGAGGCCATCCGCTGCTCCATGGATGGCGTGCGCACCCGGGAAAACCAGCAGCTGAGTTCCAAGCTCTCGACCCTGTCCAACGCCATTGCCGGCGGCCCCTACATCGGCCTGTTGGGCACGGTGCTGGGGATCATGGTGGTGTTCCTCGGCACCGCCATGGCCGGTGACGTCAACATCAACGCCATCGCCCCGGGCATGGCCGCGGCCCTGCTGGCCACGGCCATGGGCCTGTTCGTCGCGATCCCGGCGCTGTTTGGCTACAACCGCCTGATCACCCGCAACAAGGAAGTCGGCGCCGACATGCGGGTATTCGTCGACGAGTTCATCACCCGGCTGGCGGAGCTGCATGGCGAGAGCCAGCACAGCGAAAACGCCCACTGGCGGGTCAGCCACAGCAACGCGTCGGTTCCGGCCTGAGGAGAACTGCCATGGCTTCCGTGAATGCCTCCCATGACGACGAAGACGATGCCGCCGTCGACAGCATCAACATCACGCCCCTGGTGGACGTGCTGATGGTGGTGCTGGTGATGTTCATCCTCACCGCCACCGCCCAGGTCTCGGGCATCCAGATCCACTTGCCCAAGGCCAGCGCCTCGGTGTCGCTCTCCGAGGCCAAGACCAAGGCCATTTCGGTGAACGATGGCGGCCAGGTGTTCCTCGACGCCTACCCGGTGACCCTGGGCGAGCTGGAAGAGCGCCTGCGCATCGAGAAAGCGCAGAACCCGGACTTCCCCATCATCGTCCGCGGCGATGCCACGGTGCAGTACCAGAAGGTCATCGAAGTCCTCGACCTGCTGCGCCGCCTGGAGTTGTCCCAGGTCGGCCTGGTCACCGGCAAACCGAGCCAGGGCTGAGCCATGAGCGCACATCAACCGTTCGAGCTGCCGCCGGTACAGAACAAGCCGCGCGCCCTGCGCCTGCTCAAGTGGGGCGCGGGGCTGCTGCTGGGTGCCGTGGCGGCCTGGCTGCTGTGGCAGTGGGCCAATGACATGGCCGGGGTGCGCCGGGAAGCGCCGAAGGTGCCGACCATCATCCCGCTGCCGCCTCCGCCGCCTCCACCCCCACCGCCGCCGGAGAAACCCAAGGAGCCGGAGCCGGTGGAAGAAAAGATCCCGGAGCCCGAACCCACGCCCACCCCCGAGGAGGTCAAGCCGGAGGAGGAAGCACCACCATCGCCGGCGGACGATCTGGCCAACCCGATGCAGATCGATGGCGACGCCCAGTCCGGCAACGACGGCTTCAACGTCGGTGCCGGCAAGGGCGGCGGCATGGCCGGCGCCGGTGGTGGCGGGCTGGGCACCGGCACATACAAGCAGTACCTGGCGGCGACCTTCCAGCGCGCGCTGCGCGAAGACCCGGAGTTGCGCAAGAAAGCCTATGCCTTGCAGGTGGACCTGTGGCTGGGCGCCGACGGGCAGGTGACCCGCGCCGAGCTGGCCGGCTCCAGTGGCAACCCCGAGACCGACCAGCAAGTGCTGGCGGCGCTGCGGGCCACGCCGCGCCTGAAAGAGCGCATGCCGGCCTCCCTGACTTTGCCGGTACGCCTGTCCCTCAAGGGCCGGCGACCGGAATGAGCAAACCCCTATTTGCAGTTTCTACAGGAGTTGTGTGCAGATGATTTCCACCGTGAATCGATTGACCCTGGCGCTCGGCATGGTCGCCCTGACCCTGGCCGGACAGGCCACGGCCGCCGCGGCCGCGCCCTCGGAGAACGCCACGATCAACCTGATCCGTCTGTTGGTGCAGCAGGGGGTATTGAAGCAGGAGCAGGCCGACGGGCTGATCGCCCAGGCCGAGAAAGAAGCCCAGCAGGCCCGCGCGGCCACCGCCGTGGCGGCAACCGGCCCGGCTGCGGCGCCCGGTGATGTGCGGGTGCAATACGTGCCGGCCATCGTCCGCGACCAGATCCGCGATCAGGTCAAGGCCGAGGTCATGGCCACCGCCAAGCAGGAAAACTGGGCCCAGCCCAACACCTTCCCGGACTGGATCTCGCGCATCAGCTTCGACGGCGACATCCGCCTGCGCGACGAGTCGCGGTTCTTCGCCGACAACAACAGCAACGAGATCGTCGACTACGCCAAGCTCAACGACAGTGGGCCCTACGACGTCAACAAGGACACCAACAGCAAGCTGCCGCCGCTGCTCAACACCCGCGAGGACCGCGACAACCTGTTCCGCCTGCGCGCGCGCCTGGGGATGAAGGCGGTGATCTCGCCGGAATGGACCGCCGGCATCCGCATCGGCACCGGCTCGGACAACAATCCGGTGTCCACCACCCAGACCCTGGGCGGCGGCTTCGGCAAGAAGGACATCTGGCTCGACCAGGGCTACCTGACCTGGAAGGCCACCCAGGACCTGACCCTGACCGGCGGGCGGATCGCCAACCCGTTCTATGCAACCGACATGCTGTACTCCAACGACCTCAATTTCGACGGCGTGGCGGCGATCTTCAACCACAAGCTGAGCAGCAACTGGGGCCTGTTCGGCACCCTCGGCGCCTTCCCGGTGGAGTACACCAACGACACCGCCACCAGCAACGGTTTCGACAAGAACGAGAGCGACACCAAGTGGCTGTTCGGCGGGCAGGTCGGCGCCAACTGGAAGATCAACCGCAGCAACAGCCTCAAGGGCGCCCTGGCCTACTACCGCTTCGATGACATCGAAGGCCAGCGCTCCAGCCCTTGCGCGCCCTGGGCCGGGGCCCCGGGCTGCGACACCGATGGCTCGCGGGTCGCCTTCATGCAGAAGGGCAACAGCGTGTTCCTGCTGCGCGACATCACCCCCAACCCGGCCACGCCGGGCCTGACCCCGCAGCCGCAGTTCGTGGGCCTGGCCTCGAAGTTCGACGTGCTCGACCTGAACCTGGCCTGGGACACCGAATTGCCGGACGACCTGCGCCTGCGCAGCCAGACCAACTTCATTCGCAACCTGGCCTACGACAAGGGCGAGATGCTCAAGCGCAGCGAAGGCGAGATCGTCAACAACATCAACAGCCAGGGCCAGTTCGAAAGCGGCGGCAACGCGCTGATGGTGCAGTTCACCCTAGGCAATGCCCTGGAGATGAAGAAGTCCGGCGACTGGAACCTGCTGGCCGGCTACAAGTACATCCAGCCCGATGCCTTGCCCGACGGCTTCAACGATTCCTCGTTCCACCTGGGGGGCACCAACGCCAAGGGCTATTTCCTGGGCGGCAACTACGGCATCGACAAGAACATCTACGCCACGGCCCGCTACATGAGCGCCTCGGAAGTCTACGGGCCGCGCTACGAGGTGGACGTGATGCAGCTTGAACTCAACACGCGCTTCTAAGCGTCAGGAGGAAGGTTATGAACAGCCGAGCGAGGGCAGGGGCGGCGAGCCTGTTGCTGGTCTGGGGCGTGCTGGCCAGTGTCGGCGCCAGTGCCGAAGGCATGGAGGAGCGCCTGCGCACCCAGTTGCGCAGCACCACCCAGCAGCTGCAGGCCCTGCAAAGCGAACAGGCCCAGGCCGCGGCGGCGCGGGTCGCCGCCGAGAACGCGGCCAGGGACGCCCAGGCCCAGGTCAAACAACTGACGGCCGAGCTGGCCAAGACCCGCGGTGTGGCAGAGCAGTTGGCCGGCCAGCAGCAGAACCTGCACAACCAGGCCCAGGCCCAGGCGGCCGCCAGCAGCGAGCAACTGGGCAAGTTCAAGAAGGCCTATGAGGACCTGCTGGTGCTGGCCCGGGGCAAGGAAGCCGAACGGGCCAGGTTGCAGGCGCAATTGAGCGAGCGTGACACACAAGTGCAGCAATGTGCGGTCAAGAATCAGCAGATGTACGGCATCGCCAAGCAGATCCTGGCGGCCTACGAAAACATCGACGTGGCCGAGGTGGTGAAAATTCGCCAGCCCTTCGCTGGCAGCGCCCGGGTCAAGTTCGAGGAGCTGGCCCAGGGCTTTGGCGACGAGCTTTACCAGACCCAGTTCGACGCCCCCCGGGCGGCGAGCACCCACTGATCACCAGGGAAGAGATGACCATGACTTTGATTACCAGCGTCACCACCGAAAGCCTCACCGACCTGCTGCAAGGCGCCGGCTACCGGGTCAACCAGACCGAACAGAACGGCATCGTGCAACTGCTCAGCGCCAGCCAGGGCATCGGCTACGCCGTGCGCTTCGGTAACCCGGGCAGCGAAGCCGGGCACTACGTGGACTTCACCTACAGCTGCGCGCTGCGGGTGCAGGGCGAATTGCCGGCCGGGCTGGCGGAACTGTGGAACGCCTCGCGGCGCTTTGCCCGGCTGTCGCTGCAGGGCGAATTCCTGGTGATGGAGATGGACGTGGTGGTGGCCGGCGTCGGTGAGACCCACCTGCGCAGCCAGCTGGAGCTGTGGGATCGGTTGCTGCAGGAGTTCATCGTCTACCTGCGCGAATACAGCCAGCAGGCGGCCCAGTTGCAGGCCCAGGCCGAAGCGCCCCAGGCGGCGCAAAGCCAACCCCGGGAAGAGGCGGCCACCCTGTGAAAAAGCCCACCCTGGTGGTCGGTGCCGGGGCACTGACCTTGCTCGGCCTGGCGTTGGGCCTGGCCCTGCGCCCGGGCAACGACCCGGTGGCGGCGCAGCAGCCGGCCCCGACCCTGCTGCAACAACAAGTGGCGTCTACGCCCGCTGTGGCGCGCCTGGGCAATCAGCAGGTGGCGGCCGAGGAGCTCAAGAGCCTGTTCGCCAGCCTGCCCGAGGAATCCCGGGGGCAATTGCGCGGCAATCGCCCGGCGCTGGAAGCCTGGATTCGTTCACGGCTGGCGGAAAAGGCCGTGCTGGAGCAGGCCGATGCCCAGGGCTGGCGCCAGCGCCCGGAGGTGGAGCAGCAGACCCGCGCCGCCACCGAACAGATCGTGTTTCGCGACTATCTGCAGTCGGTCAGCCAGGTGCCGGCGGACTACCCCAGCCCGGCGGAGTTGCAGCAGGCCTATGACAGCGGCAAGTCGGCGTGGATGACACCGCCGTTGTACCGGGTCAGCCAGATCTTCCTCGGGGTCGCCGAGCCCCAGGCGGCCGAGCAGGTACGCCGCCAGGCGCAGGAGCTGAGCCGCAAGGCCCAGGCCGCGCCGGGGGAGTTTGCCGCCTTGGCGGCGCAGTACTCCCAGGACCGGGACAGCGCCCAGCGCGGTGGCGACTCCGGCCTGCAGCCCTTGCAGCAACTGCTGCCGGAGGTGCGCAGCGCGGTGGCCCGGCTCAAGGTGGGCGGGGTGTCCGAGGTGGTGCAGAGCGCGGCGGGTTTCCACGTGCTCAAGCTCACCGAACAGCAGCCGGCACGGACCGCCAGCCTGGACGAACTGCGTGATCGCCTGACCCAGGCCCTGCGCGCCCAGCGCCAGGAGCAGATCGCCAAGGCCTACCTGGAAGGCATGCTCAACACTGCGACCCTGAGCATCGATGGCGCGGTGTTGAACCAGGTACTGGAGGACAAGCTGTAGGAGCTGGCTTGCCAGCGAAGGCGATCTCACAGGCCCCTTCGCCGGCAAGCTGGCTCCTACGAGGCAATACATAGCACCGGCAACTGTAGGAGCTGGCTTGCCCGCGAAGGCGATCCCACGGCCCCGCCGTCCGCCCGCCAAGGAAGCAACATTCAACAAGACAGGGAGTCACCGATGTCATTTCTCGAACCCGCTCCACTCCAGGGCTTTGCGCCATACACCGCGCCCCAGGAACCCCGGGAAGCCTGGCTGGCCCTGGCCGCCGGCATCGAACCTGCGGTGGCCCAGTATTTTCTGGTCAGCGCCCGTTGCGGCTGCTTCATGCAGGCGGCCCGCAGCCTGAATATCAAGGCCACGCTGCTGCGCAAGCAACTGGCGCAGTTGGAGGAGCACCTGCGTCGTTCGCTGTTCTGCTACCAGGGCAATGCCTTGAGCCTGAGCCGCGAAGGCCTGCAACTGCAGGCCCAGCTGATTGCCCTGGCCCACCAGCGGCGGCTGCCGGTGATCGAGCAACCCCTGATCCGCGTGGCCGTGGCGGAAACCATCCTCCACGACATCCTTGGCCGTGACCTGATCGCCTTGCTGCGGCGCAACGCCAGCGCCCGGCTGGAAATCATCTCCATCGACAGCGACCTGTCCCTGCAGGCCCTGAGCGCCGACCTGGTGCTGTGGCTGGCGGCCGAGGATTCACCCCTGCCGGGCCCCAGCTTCGCCACCCGCGAACCCATGCCCCTGGCGCGCATCGACTACCTGCCGCACATCGCCAAGCGCTACTCCCGGGTCGCGGCCCGCCCCGACAGCCTGGACGACCTGGCGGACTACATGCTGGTGCAGTGGCAGCACGACCGTCATATCGAGCCGTTCCGGCCCTGGAACAACCTAGTGGAACAGCGCCTGGCCGGGGTGGTGCAGGTGCATTCCTATGAACTGATGCTGGAGATGATCCGCTGCAGCGCCTGCATTGGCCTGCTGCCGCAGTACATGAGCCGCTTCGACCGCGGCCTCACCGCCTTGCCGGGCCTGTTCGAGGAAAGCATGCAACGCCGCGCCTGGCTGGCGGTCAATGCCCAGGTGGAGCATGAAGAGCAGGTACAGCAACTGGTGGAACTGATCCTCAACACCTTCAGCGAACGCCAGGACTGGTTCGTCTGAACGGACCCGCCCGCTCTTGCAGAGATTCACCCCCACGCCCACGAGCGGGCACCCAGCGCTATTCCATGCAGGAGCCGGCTTGCCGGCGAAGGGGCCCGCAAGCCCTGCGTCGGCTCCAGAAGCGCCTTCGCTGGCAAGCCAGCTCCTACCAGGGGCACCCACCGCTATTCCATGCAGGAGCCGGCTTGCCGGCGAAGGGGCCCGCAAGCCCTGCGCCGGTTCCGGAAACGCCTTCGCTGGCAAGCCAGTTCCTACCAGGGGCACCCACCGCTATTCCATGTAGGAGCCGGCTTGCCGGCGAAAGGGCCCGCCAGCCCTGCGCCGGTTCCGGAAACGTCTTCGCTGGCAAGCCAGCTCCTACCAGGGGCACCCACCGCTATTCCATGCAGGAGCCGGCTTGCCGGCGAAGGAGCCCGCAAACCCTGCGCCGGCTCCAGAAACGCCTTCGCTGGCAAGCCAGCTCCTACGGGTGTGCCTGCGCGACGGTTCCTTGCCGGCGAACGAGCACCATTGCCCTCGTCATCCAGAGGCGCATGCCCGTACACTCGATGGCCACTTCGACTTCAAGGATGACCTCGCCATGCCCAACGCCCATCCCACCATCGTCATCGAGCGATGCAACGA
Source organism: Pseudomonas sp. BIGb0176 (assembly GCF_024810175.1). Lineage (NCBI taxonomy): Bacteria > Pseudomonadati > Pseudomonadota > Gammaproteobacteria > Pseudomonadales > Pseudomonadaceae > Pseudomonas > Pseudomonas sp. BIGb0176. The sequence goes on along the minus strand of NZ_JANUEC010000001.1, from coordinate 1,599,587 downwards.
AGCTCATATCGACGGCCTGACGGCGCTGTACAGCGAACCCAGTGTGGCGGCCCAGACCCTGCAACTGCCTTATCAGTCCCGCGAGTTGTGGCGCAAGCGCGTCGGGCTGGGGCAGGAAAACGAGGGGCTGGTGGCCCTGGTTGCCCTGCACCAGGGTGCGGTGATCGGCAGTTGCAGCCTGCTGCAGGTGGCGCGGGTGCGCCGGGCCCATTGCGCCGATATCGGCATGGGCGTATCCCCGGCCTGGCAACGCCAGGGCATCGGCAGCCGCCTGCTGGCGGCCGTGCTGGAGGTGGCCGACAACTGGATGAACCTGCGCCGTGTGGAGTTGACGGTGTATGCCGACAACCAGGCCGCCATCGGCCTGTACCGCAAGTTCGGCTTCGAAACCGAAGGCCAGCTGCGCGACTACGCCGTACGCGACGGCGGTTATGTCGATGTGCTGAGCATGGCGCGCTTGCGTCGTTGAGGCCGGGTTCGTGTAGCCGCTGCCGCAGGCTCGGGCCGCGTTCGGACGACCGGCTCCGCAGCAGAGGCAGGGATCCAGGCGATCGCCATGCAAGGCCCTGCGGGCCTTGACGTTCACTCCAGCAAAGCGAAATCCACCGCCGCCCGGGCATGCAATTCGGTGGTGTCCAACAGGGGCAGGGCGCTGTGCTCGGGCTTGAGCAGCAGGCCGATTTCCGTGCAGCCGAGGATGATCGCCTCGGCACCACGGGCCTGGAGCCCGTCGATCACGTGTTGGTACAGCCGCCGCGAGCTCTCGCTGACAACGCCCACGCACAGCTCCTCATAGATGATGCGGTGCACCGCCTGGCGCTGCGCTGCATCGGGCACCAGCACCTTCAGGCCCTGGTCTTCCAGGCGGCCTTTGAGGAACGCCTGCTCCATGGTGAAGGCTGTGCCCAGCAGCCCCACGCTCAGGGTGCCGGCTGCCTGGGCGGCCTGCACCACGGGGTCGGCAATATGCACAAAGGGCACTCCAATGGCGGCCTCTATCTGCCCGGCGACCTTGTGCATGGTGTTGGTGCAGAGCACCACGCATTCGGCGCCGCCGGCTTCCAGGCGCCGGGCTGCCTCCACCAGGATCGCCGCCGCGTCGTCCCAGCGCCCGGCATGCTGGGCCTGTTCGACAGGCCCGAAGTCGACGCTGTACATTAACAGCCGCGCTGAACGCAGCGGCCCCAGTCGATCGCGAACCTGCTGATTGATCAGGCGATAGTATTCGGCGCTGGACTCCCAGCTCATGCCGCCGATCAGGCCGATGGTGCGCATGGGCAACTCCTCTGTGGTGCGGTTGGGTAAGCCTCAGTTTCACGCCGCCACGGGTGGCGATCTATCAGGAAATTTCACATGCCCCAGGTGCTCGAACATCGCCTGCTGGACGGCCGCCTGCTGCTGCAACTGCTGCCGGCCGCGGCCTACAGCGCCCGCGATCCGGCCCAGTGGCAGACCTTTGGGGTGACCCTGGAACGCCAGCGCGGGGTGCATGCCATCGACTCCGACCGCCGCGAGGATTTCGATACCTGGCCCGGCACCCTGGCCCTGACGCCCGCAGGCATTGAGGTGTTTTCCGAATCCGCCATGGGCGGCGAATACCTGCTGCTGCGCTGGCAGGGCGCGACGCCGCTGGTTCCTGGCCAGCGCCGGATGCAGAGCCCGGGGCATGCCTGCGCCCTGGCCCTGGGGCGCGAAGCCAGGCGCCTGTTGCTGGCGCCCGAGGCCGATGAGCTGGCCCTGGAGCAATGCGCGCTGGCGTTTCTGGGGCTGGCCCAGCCCGGTCGGGCGGCGCCAGCCCCGGCCCCGGAGCTGGGGCAGGTGCTGCAACAGATGGCTGATGAATACGCCCGGCCCCTGTCACTGGCGCAACTGGCCCTGACCTACGGCCACAACGAACTGCGCCTGCTGCGCGACTTTCGTCGTGCTGTAGGCATCACGCCCCATGCCTGGATCACCGAGGTGCGGCTGCAAGCGGCCCGGCGGCTGCTGGAGCACACGGACCTGCCCCTGGCGGCGGTTGCCCAGGACTGTGGTTTTGCCCATCAGTCCCACCTGGGCAGCGCCTTGCGCCAAGCCACCGGCCTGACGCCGCGTCAGTACCGGCTGCAGTTTCAGCGCCGAGCGACGGATACTGCGCTGTAGATTTTGCCTGGTAATGCCTTGCCAGTGATCGTCGCCAGCGGCCCGCAGGATCATCATCGGTGGGCGCAGCTACAGGGCTCGGCGAGCCGGCGGGCAAACAACTCAACGCCCGACACCGGCATCTGCCATGCTCAGGGCCGGCGACCTGCTGTTCTCAAAGGTCGAAGCCAGGGACACAGCACAATGGACGATATCCAGCAACTGGGCGAGATGCTGCGCCACTACGCGGCCAGTGAAGCCCACAAGAAGCAGCTGTTCGACAGCCAGTCGGTGGTCTGGGCGCGTCGCATTCATCAATTGTTCGGGCAGATCGAAGACTGGCTGGCGCCGGTATTGCTGCCGGACCTGCTGGCGTTGCAGCGCGAGCCCTATGTGGCCTTCAGCCCGGCGGTGCCGCTGGAGGTCTCGACCTTCAAGAGCGAGAAGCTGACCATCCATATCGCCGGCAAACCGGTGGAGTTCGTGCCGGATGTGATGGGCCCCCAAGGGCAGATTTCCCTGGCGGTGATCGGCCTGACTGCGGCGCGGCTGGGCAGCGTGTCCCTGGTCGGCGAGGCTTCGGGCGGCTGGCAATGGCGCAAGACCAACGGCTTGAAGGACCCTGACGTCTTTGCCTTTGACGGCAATTTCCTCGCCGCTCAGTTGCAGAGCCTGATCCCCCGCGAGCGCGCCTGACCCGGCCAATACCCCCACTGTAGGAGCTGGCTTGCCAGCCAAAGCGCTCTACATATCCAGGTTTATCCAACCCGGCTTGGCTTCCTCCGGCGCCACGGCGTTGATTTTCTTGCCCGTGGCCAGCTCCACCCGGCGGGCTACTTCGGGGTCGTCGGCGAAGGGGATCAGGCTGGCGTCGTCCAGGCTCTTGGCACTCTGGTGACGCAGGCAGTACTCGATGCAGAGGTAGAGAAACGCCACCCCCAGCAGGTTGAGCAGTATATCCATGGGTTTTCAGGCTCCCTGAAACGCAACACGCCGGCCACGGGGGCCGGCGTGGGGCAGGTGGGTCAGGCGATCCGGGCGTCGCTCAGCGCCAGGCGCTCATCGGCAACGCGCACGGTGCGCCAGGTGTTGTAGGCCATCAGCAGCATGCCGCTGAGGAAGAACACGCCGCCGGCGAAACGCACCACGAACCCCGGATGGCTGGCCACCAGGGCCTCGACGAAGGAGTAGGTGAGGGTGCCGTCTTCGTTCACCGCGCGCCACATCAGGCCCTGGGTGATGCCATTGACCCACATCGAGGCGATGTACAGCACGGTGCCGATGGTGGCGAGCCAGAAGTGCAGGTTGATCAGCGGCACGCTGTACATCTGCTCGCGGCCGAAGACCTTGGGCACCATGTGGTAGATGGCCCCGAAGGTGATCATCGCCACCCAGCCCAGGGCACCGGCGTGTACGTGGCCGATGGTCCAGTCGGTGTAGTGGGACAGGGCGTTGACGGTCTTGATCGCCATCATCGGGCCCTCGAAGGTGGACATGCCGTAGAACGCCAGGGACAGCACCAGGAAGCGCAGGATCGGGTCGGTGCGCAGCTTATGCCAGGCCCCGGAGAGGGTCATCATGCCGTTGATCATGCCGCCCCAGCTCGGGGCCAGGAGGATCAGCGACATGGCCATGCCCAGGGACTGGGCCCAGTCCGGCAGTGCGGTGTAGTGCAGGTGGTGCGGGCCGGCCCAGATGTACAGGGTGATCAGCGCCCAGAAGTGCACGATGGACAGGCGATAGGAGTACACCGGGCGCCCGACTTGCTTGGGCACGAAGTAGTACATCATCCCGAGAAAGCCCGTGGTCAGGAAAAAGCCTACGGCGTTGTGCCCGTACCACCACTGGACCATGGCGTCGGTGGCCCCGGAATACACCGGGTAGGACTTGAACCAGTCCACCGGGATCGACAGGTGGTTGACCACGTGGAGCATGGCGATCACCAGGATGAAGGCGCCGAAGAACCAGTTGCCGACGTAGATGTGCTGGCTCTTGCGCCGCACCACGGTGGTGAAGAACACAATCGCGTAGGCGACCCAGACCACCGCCATCCACACCGCGCCGGCGAATTCGATCTCGGCGTATTCCTTGGTGGTGGTGTAGCCCAGGGGCAGGGTGATCAGCATGATCACGATCACCGACTGCCAGCCCCAGAAGGTGAAGGCGGCCAGGGTGTCGGAGTACAGCCGCACCTGGCAGGTGCGCTGGACCGCGTAGTAGCTGGCGGCGAACTGCGCGCTGCCGGCGAAACCGAAGATCACCAGGCTGGTGTGCAGCGGCCGCAGCCGGCCGAAGGTGCTCCAGGGCAGGTCGAGGTTCATCTCCGGCCACACCAGCTGCGAGGCAATCCACACCCCCATGGCCATGCCGATCACGCCCCATACCACTGTTGCGACGACGAATTGGCGAACCACCTTGTAGTTGTAGGCCTGTCCGATTGTTGCTGAGTTCATGGTCAATGCTTCCACGGTTGCAAAGTCTTGCCAGGCCACCCGGTCTGGCACGGGGTGCACTGTAGGAATCAGCGGGGAAACAAAACAGGCTCAGAAAAACCACATTAATACGGATCAGATATTCCTCATGCCTACGGTGGTGCAGCCTTGGCTGATATGGTTTTTTAGTTTTTACCTGAATCTGTAACGCTCTGCGCCGTACGCGCATAGTCGCCCCCTCACAACACGCGCCGTTTAGAGCACGATCAGCTTCGATGAGGTAGGGACATGTATCAGTACGACGACTATGACCGGGCCCTGGTGCTTGAGCGGGTGGCGCAGTTTCGCGACCAGATCGAGCGCTTCATGGGCGGCCAACTGAGCGAGGAGGAGTTCCTGCCCCTGCGCCTGCAGAACGGCCTGTATATGCAGAAGCACGCCTACATGCTGCGGGTGGCGATTCCCTACGGCACCCTCAGCGCCCGGCAGATGCGTACCCTGGCCAGCATCGCCCGGGACTTCGACCGCGGCTACGGCCACTTCACCACCCGGCAGAACCTGCAGTTCAACTGGATCGAGCTGGCCCAGGTGCCGGACATCCTGCAGCGCCTGGCCGAAGTGGAGATGCACGCCATCCAGACTTCCGGCAACTGTGTGCGCAACATCACCACCGAAGCCTTTGCCGGGGTGGCCGGCGACGAATACCTGGACCCGCGCCCCCTGGCGGAGATCCTGCGCCAGTGGTCCACCATCAACCCGGAATTCCTGTTCCTGCCGCGCAAGTTCAAGATCGCCATCTGCTCGGCCAAGCAGGACCGCGCGGCGATCATGATGCATGACATCGGCCTCTATCTTTACCGTGCCCGCAACGGCGAGATGCTCCTGCGGGTGATAGTCGGCGGCGGCCTGGGGCGCACGCCGATCCTCGGCCTGCAGATCCGCGACGGGCTGCCCTGGCAGCACTTGCTGTCCTATGTCGAAGCGGTGCTGCGGGTCTACAACCGCTACGGCCGGCGGGACAACAAGTACAAGGCGCGGATCAAGATCCTGGTCAAGGCCCTGGGCATCGAGGCCTTCGCCAGGGAAGTGGAGGAGGAGTGGCAGCACCTCAGGGACGGCCCGGCGCAGCTCACCGAGGACGAATTCCAGCGGGTGGCCAGCGCCTTTGTGCCGCCGCTCTACGAGCGCCTGGCGGACACCGACCTGGAGTACGGCAGCCACCTGGCCGAATCCCCGGCCTTCGCCCGCTGGGTGGCGCGCAACGTGCACCCGCACAAGGTGCCGGGCTACACCTGCGTGGTGCTGTCGACCAAGCCGGGCCCGGCCTCGCCACCCGGTGACGTCACCGGCCAGCAGATGGAAGCGGTGGCCGACTGGTCCGAGGACTACGGCTTTGGCGAGATCCGCATTGCCCACGAACAGAACATCGTCCTGCCGGATGTGCCCAAGTCGCGCCTGTTCGAGCTTTGGCAGCGGGCCTGCGAGCATGGCCTGGGGACCGCCAACGCCGGGTTGCTGACCGATATCATCGCCTGCCCGGGCGGTGACTTCTGCGCCTTGGCCAACGCCCGTTCGATCCCCATTACCCTGGCCATCCAGCAGCGCTTCGACGACCTGGACTACCTCCACGACCTGGGGGACATCAGCCTGAACATTTCCGGCTGCATGAACGCCTGCGGCCATCACCACATCGGCAATATCGGCATCCTCGGCGTCGACAAGAACGGCAGCGAGTGGTTCCAGGTCACCCTGGGCGGGGCCAAGGGCCGTGACAGCGCCCTGGGCAAGGTGATAGGCCCGTCCTTCAGCGCCGAGGAAATCCCCGAGGTGATCGAACGCATCATCGCCACCTTCGTACGCTACCGGGAAAGCGACGAACCCTTCGTCGAGACCCTGCAGCGCATCGGCCTGGAGCCGTTCAAGGAGCGGGTCTATCCCAAGGCCGTGGAGGCGCTGGCATGAACAACCTGCTGCGTTTGCACGAAGGCGAAGCCCAACGGGTGGAAGACGATGCCTGGAGCCTGGTGCGCGGGGTCGACGACGCATTGCCGGACGGGCCGCTGATTCTGCCCCTGGCCCTGTGGCTGATGCGCCGCATCGAGCATCACCCGGCCCGGGACGGCGTATGGATAGGCCCGGATGACGAAGTGGAAAGCCTCAAGCCCTGGCTCAAGCTGATCCCGCTGATCGCCGTGGACTTCCCCAGCTTTCGTGATGGCCGGGGTTACAGCCAGGCCTACCTGCTGCGCACTCGCCTGGGCTGGATGGGCGAATTGCGAGCGATTGGCGATGTGCTGCGCGACCAGTTGAGCCATATGCGCCAATGCGGTTTCGACAGCTTTGCCGTGCGTGAAGACAAGTGCGCGCTGGACGCACTCAAAGGGTTGGCGGGAATGAGCGTGCTGTATGGCCGCTCGGTGATCGAGCCGCGGCCGCTGTTTCGTCGGCGCTGAAGGTGGCGCGCGGTTGCGCTGGTTAATGTAATTTCTAGAATAAATAATCGTTTAAAATCAATAGATTAAGATTGATAATTAATCCTGTTTGATTGGTTTTAGGGGGGCTCGGGTAACCGAGCCCTCCTTGCCACCCTGCCTATTGCAGCGCCGGGTCCCCGGGGTTGAGCTGCTTCCATTGCTGCATCAGTGCCTGGGCCTTGGGTTCCTGGCCGCTCTCCAGGTAGTACTGGATCAGGCTCAGGCGCGCATTGCGCTGGGTCGGCTGGCGCTGCAGCAGGGCTTGCAACTGACGGTTGGCAGCGTCCTGCTGGCCACTGTCGTGCAGGGCCACTGCCAGCACATAGGCGTACTGAGCATTCTGCGGTTCCAGCTCGGCGGCCTTTTTCAAGGCGGCCATGGCCCGGGCAGTGTCGCCCCCACGAATCAGGCTCAGGCCCCGGGTGTGCTGTAGCAGCGCCGACTCCGGGTGCTGTTGCAGGGCCTGGGCCAGCAGTTGCTGCCCCTCCTGGCTGCGGCCATTGGCTTCCAGCCACTGCCCCAGGGTCACCAGGGCCGGGAAGAAGTCGCTGTCGCGGCGCAAGGCTGCGCGCAAGTAGGGTTCGACCTCGGTGCTGCGCCCGCTGGCCTGGTAGAGCATGGCCAGGTTGAGGTTGGCTTCGGCCCGCTCCACCAGGCTCAACTGCACCGCTTCATATTCGCCAAGGGCTTTGTCCCAGGCCCCTTGAGCCGGGCCCAGGCCACTGCGCGCGGCGCCCAGCAGATCGCGAGCTGCGGTGATCCGCACGGCCTTGACCGGGTCTTGCAGCAAGGGCACCAGCAGCGGGCCACGTTCGGCCGGCGGCACCAGGGCGCTGGTGGCTCGCACCGCGCTTTCGCGCACCTGGGGGTCCGCATGCCCGAGGGCCTGGGTAGCCAGTTGCAGTGCCTGGGCACTGGGATAGTTGGCCAGCTCGGCCAGCAGGGTGGCACGCCGGATCGGTGGCAGATCGCTGCGCTGCAGTTGTTCCTGCAACGCCTGGGCTGCTCCTGGGTGGCCGCCGCGGATCAACCACAGGCTGTCGTCGTAGCGCGGTGGCTGGGGTGGGCTGTTGGCGGTCCATAACTGGAACTGCCGGCTGATGCGTTCGCCGGCCTGTTGCCCCTGGTGGCAGCCCAGGCAGGCATCGGCCGTGCCAAGCTTCTGCGCCCGCAGCGGGTTGGGCAGGCTGAAGCTGTGGTCATGGCGATAGTCATTGCCCATGTAGACCTTGCCCGGCATATGGCAGTCCACGCATTGCGCACCGGGCTGGCCGGGGGTGTGCCGGTGATGCTCGGGGGAATCGTAATCCTTGGCTTGCAACCCGCGTCCGTCGATGCCGGCTGCCGCGCTCTTGCCGGCGGGGTTGTGGCATTGCAGGCATACGGCGTTGCCCGGGGCCTTGAGCTGGGTACTGTGGGGGTTGTGGCAATTGCTGCAGCGCACCCCCTTGTCGAACATCTTGCTCTGGGCGAAGGAGCCGTATTCGAACACCTCGTCCTTGATCTTGCCGTCCAGGGCGTACAGCTCCCGGGTCAGGGCGCTGGGTAGGTAGTCATCCATCAGGCGCTGGCCGACGTGGTAGCCGTCGCCCAGGGGCGCGCGCCGCGCGTGGCAGCGGGCGCAGGTCTCAATCTCCTGGGTGGCGCTTGCGGCCTTGAGGTCCACGGCGAAGCCGGCGTTGGCCAGGGTGGCCTTGCTGGCTGTGGCCTGCAGGTGGTTTGAGGCCGGGCCGTGACAGGCCTGGCAGCCAACGCCGAGGCTGTTCCAGCGGCTGTCGAAACGCTCCTGGCTGGCGCTGAAATTGCGCTGGTAGCCGGTGGTGTGGCATTCCACACACATGAAGTTGGCGTTCTGGCTGGGCTTGCTCCAGTGCAGCGGGTTCTTGAAGTTAACGCCCTGGCCCGGATACAGGTGGAACCACTGCTGCTTGCGCGTATCCCAGGCCACGCCCAGGGCTTGCAGGCGCCCCTGGCCGACCTCGATCAGGTATTGCTGCAAGGGCTCGATGCCGAAGGTGTAGGCCACCTTGAAGTCCGCGGGCCTGCCGTCGGCGCCGGGGGTGTTGACCCAGAACTCGGCCCCGCGGCGAAACAACCGGGTGCTTTCGCCTTCGGCCTTGAAACGCTGTTCATTGAAATTGCCCAGCACCGTCTGCGGGTTGGCCTCTTGCATCGCCAGTTGATGGTGCGAGCCTTGCCAGTCCCTGGCCTGGGCCTGGTGGCAGCCCTGGCAGGCCTGTTCATCGACGTACTGGGCGGCCGGTAGCGCCGGCACGGCCTTGGGCTGGTCGGGGGGCGGGGCCGCAGCCACCTGCGGCGCCGCCAGCCGGGGCGGTTCGGCCAGCAGGAACCAGGCGAGCCCGCCGAGCACCAGCAGCAACAGCAGGGCGCCGAAGGGGAACAGGTAGCGGTGGGGCGAAGGTGCAGTTGAAGCAGGGGGTGTCGGGCGTGGGTTATTCTTCTTCGGCTTGGGCATTGCGACGTCCGTATCCAGAATGCGGTGCCTTGATCGGCACTCTCAGGCTCGATGGAGCTTTGACGGCAGCTGCCGGTCTGTCAAATCCGGGCTGTGAATCAGCCCGCAAGCCGTGACAAACAACCCGCGCCGGCGGGGCAAAGCGCCGGCTTTTGGCTATACCTTAATTTCCCCTAGCCAGTCCCTGGCTGCTGCACCTACAGGAGTTACACATGAAGCTTGCTCTGACCCTCAGCACGCTGTGCCTTGCCACCCTCGGGATGGTGGGCTGTTCCAGCAAAGTGCCCCAGCCTGACGAGTACTCCGGGTTTCTCAGCGACTACAGCCAGCTCAAGGAAGCCAAGTCGCCCTCCGGTGTGGAGGTGATGCGCTGGATCGATCCCAAGCTCAAGCTGAGCAACTACAGCAGCGTGTACATCGAACCGACCCAGTTCTACCCGCAGCCGCAGCCGACGGCGAAGATCCCCCAGAGCACCCTGACCGCCATCACCCGTTACTACGACCAGGCACTGCAGCGCGAGGTGAGCAAATCCCTGCCACTGGCCACCGGCCCGGGCCCGGGGGTGATCGTGGTGCGCGCGGCGATTACCGCAGTCACCAGCAAGACCGAGGGCCTGAAGCCCTATGAAATCATTCCCGTGGCCCTGGTGGCGGCGGCGGTGAGCACCGCCAGTGGCATCCGCGACCAGGAAACCACCCTGGCCACCGAGGCGGCGTTCCTGGATGGCAGCACCCACGCGGTGATTGCCGAAGTGGTCCGCAAAGGCACCGGCAAGCCCCTGGAAAACGACACCCAGGTGATGCAGGCCAGCGACGTGAAGAACGTCATCGACGGCTGGGCCTATGACATGCACCAGTCCTACCTGCAACTGAAGAAAAAGTGACCGACCGTTGATGGCCGCGGCATCTTGAAAGGTGCCGCGGCCATCGTTCGGTTTCAGTACTGGCTGCGCGCCAGTTTGTTGTAGTGGTAGAGCATCTGGTCGTAACCCTGGGTCACTGCGTGGTAGTCGTCGCTCAGGCGTTGCGGCTCGGCATGTTGCTGCCAGTCGCGGTGCAGGGTGTCCAGCGCCTTGAGGTACTGTTCGCCGGGCTGGGCGATCAGTTGCCAGAGGTACAGCACCTGCTCGGTGTTCTTGTCCGGCTGGCCTGTTTTCAGGTACTGCTGCCGAGCGTCCCAGGTCTGGCGCAACTGCCGGGTGACCTGCGCCAGTTGGTCCGGGGTCAGGCTTTGCTGGCGTACGCCTGCCTCGACAAATTCCACGGTGCTGCGGGCCTGGATCATGTAATCGAGCAATGCCCAGTGGGCATTGCGCCCCAGGCGTTGCTCCAGGCGCAGCAGTTGCTGGCTGCGCGGTTCGATATCCAGGGCCGGGAGCAACTGGCGCACGGCATTGGAAGCTTCCAGGTAAGCCTCGCGCTGTTGCGCCAGTTGGCGGGCAAACTCATCCAGTTGCGCCTCGGTCAGGGGCCGCCCGATGCCCATTTTGCGCATGAAGGAATCCTTGGTCAGGGCCGCGAAGGGCCCGAGCACTTGCAGATAGCGCACGGTGGCGGGGAGCAAAGGGCTGTCCGGGGCCAGGACCTGCAACTTGTCGGTGATTCTGCCGGGGCAGTTGAGGCGGTACAGCGCGTCGATGTCCTGGTGGCTGTAGGCATACAGGTCGTAGGCTTCGGGCGCCTTGGCCCGGGGCGCACCCTCGGCCATGAAGGCCTGGTGGGCCAGGCGCCAGGGCACATCCACCTGGTTCATGCAATTGACGATCGGTGCCAGGGCATTGGCCTGGGCGGTGCTCGGGCTGTCCTGGTGGTCCAGCCACAGGTCGAGGCGCCCCAGGGGCTTGCTGGCCCCGGCCAGGCCGACCAGCGTCAACCCCAGAACCAGGCCGATGGGCAGCAACCAATTGGGGTTCATGGCTGCCCCTCCTGGCCGTACCACTGGCGGGCGGTGGCCGGGGCCGTGCAGCCCTCGGCATTGGCGGGCATGCGCGCGCACAGGCGTTCGCTCCATTGCTGCAGGCCCTGGTTGGGGTTGAGCGTGCGCTGGCTGGTGAACAGCTGGAGGCTGCCCAGGCCTGCCACCAGCACCATGCAGCCCAGGCCGATCAACAGCCGCCGGCGCCAGGGAGCGGGTTTTTCCCAGGAAGCCTGGGCCTTGAGTTCGCGGCGCCGCAGGCTCGCCACCCCCAGCAGCACGGCCAGGTAAGTGGCGGCGCTGACCGGGCCGCAGAAATATCCCAGGGCACTGCTGATCAGCAGGGCCGGCAGCAGGTCGCGCAGGACCAGCACCTCACGATCCGGGTCGAGCCAGTGCGGCAGGCGTGCGCCGAGTGCCTGGTCGCGTACCCAGAGGCGGTGAGCCAGAGGCTGCCAGAGCCACCCCAGCAGGGCCCCGGCGCCGGCAAAACAGGTGCTCCAGAACAGCGTCACGCCAATGATTTCCCCCAGGCTGCCGGCTTGCGGCGCATAGCGGGCCACGGCCCCCGCCAGGCAGGCGAGGACAATGCCCAGGTACATGGGCCAGGCGTTGAAAGCGAACTCCCAGTCGCGCCAGAAGAACGGCGTGCCGCCGGGCATGCCGGCCGATACCTCGGGGTGATTGGCGTGCAGCCGCGAGCTCAGTTGGCGGCAGCAGGCCCAGTCATCGGGGCGCAGGCGCCGGGCGAAGTTGCGCCGGCGGGTGAAACTGATGGGCGCCAGCAGCAGGTAGGCAGCGCGCTGTTGCGGGCTGGCCGGTGCCTGGGTGGCCAGGGCCTGCTGGCGGGCAATGAATACCGGTGCTTCGTCACGGGCTTTGAGGCGCTCCCATTCCAGCGCCGGACAGGCGTTGTCCGCACCGTTGTGCCAGCCCTGGCCGGCACACACCGCGGCGAACCCCGGGCTGGACCAGTAGGGGCTGTTGAGCAGCAGCTCCACCAGTTGCAGGTTGAACCACTGGCCCTGGTCCAGGCTGTTCAGCCAGGGCTGCTGCTGGCGTTGCGCGTAGGCCTGGAGCAGAGCCTGGTCGTCGCGCTGGACCAGGGCGTCCTGCAGGGGCTGCAAGAGCTTTTCCTGGCACTGTTCCAGCAATGCATCGATCAGGTACTCCGGCAGTTCCAGGCGCTGCCAGGCGCTGAGCCAGTGGAACGTGGCAAAGGCCCAGGCCAGCAGCTGTTGCGATTGGTCCGGGCGTTCCACGCAGTGGCGCAACAGGCCCAGCTCGAACTCCAGCAGGCAGTCGCTCTGGATCGCCTGCTGATAGCGCAGGTCCAGTTGCTCGATGCGGATGCCCTCCAGCAAGGGGGCGACTCGCTGCGCCGGCGACAGCGGCTTTGGGCCCTGCGGCGCCTGCCCGGCCAGCGGCATCGGGTCTTCGTCCGAATGTGGATCCTGCTCCTGCATGCCCAGCCACCGGGCTTGCTCCAGCGCCGATTCATAGGCTTCGCGCAGGCGCTGGAACGCCACCGGGTCTTCATCCGGGCGGGTCTGCTTGAGCAGCCTGGCGTAGTGGCGTTTGATGGTGCGGGTATCGGCGGTGGCCGGCAGGCCGAGCAGGGTCCAGCAACTCATTGGGCGGTACGACTCCATGAAAGACCGCCGCGCCCGGGCAGTGGCGCGCTGAAACTGCGCACCCTACCGGTTTCCTGAAAAAAAGTCCCAGGCCGCATGCAACGGCCCGGGATGGTCGCTTCAGCTCACTGGCCGACGAACCAGCGGTAGTAGGGGTTGCCGCCATCGACCTGGAGCAGTTCGCGGATCTCCCGGGCCCAGGCTTCGCGGTCGCCATCATAGGCGTGCAGGCTGGCGCGGTAGAACTGCATCAGGTTGCGGCTTTCCTGGTTCATGCGCTGGCGAAACTCGGGGCTGACATTCACCAGCACCGGTGGATGGCGCAGGTTCAGCAGCTCCGGCAGAACCTGGTTGATCTCCCGTGGCCGCACCCAGGGTGCGTACTCGATGCGCGGCCGGTCATCGGTGACCGCCGGGGAATCGCCGGCAAAGCGCTGCAGGCCGTCGCGGTCGCTGACCCAGGTGGCCAGCAGCGCCTGGGCGGAATTGACCCCGACTTCCCCCAGGGCGCTGCGCACGCTGTCCTGGGCAAAGCGCCGCTCGATCCTGGCCGCATCCAGCTCGATGGGGTCCGGGGAACCCACCAGCAGCATCTCGTGGAACTCGCTGGTCCACAGGGTGGCGTAGGGGAAGACCTCGAGGAAGCTCTGCACCAGGGCGCGGGAGTCTTCGGTGTTCTGGGTCGGCAGGGGCAGCCACTGGGCCACCAGGCCCTGGGTGTTGAGGCGCCGCGCGGCCAGTTGGTAGAAGTCCCGGGAGTACAGGTTGACCACCCCGGCAGCGGAGGGCGGCGGCGGTTCCAGGGTGATCAGGTCATAGTTCTGCGGGCTGCGCAGCAGTTCCTGGCGCCCGTCCTGCAGGCGGATCTGAATGCCCGGGTCGCTGGCGGCATTGAAGTTGCCCTGGAACAGCGGCGCGGCGTCCAGTACCGCCGGTAGCAATTCCGCCACCACCCGCTGTTCCAGCCCCGGGTAGCGCAGCAGGGCCCCGGCGGTGATCCCGGTGCCGAAGCCGATCACCAGCGCCGAGCGCGGCTCGCCGTTGTGGATCAGCAGCGGCAGCAGGGCCTGGATGCGCATGTAGCGCAGTGACGGCATGGCATCGCCGGTGTTCGACACGCCCTGGATATACAGGCGATGGAAGCGCCGCTCGGGCTGGCCCTGGGTCACCACCGCCACCGTGGCGCCGCGGCCTTCCTGGTAGAAACTCAGTTCGGCGTGGCGGGCCCCGGGCAGGAGTTGCGCCAGGCGCTGGGGCGGGGTCAGCAGGGCCACGGCCAGGGACAGCAGCCCCAGGGCAACCACCCCCTGGCGCCGGCCCTTGTTCACCCCGGGGCCCTGGCGCACGGCAAGCAGGCCCACCAGCGCTGCGATCAGCGCCAGCAGCCCCAGGGTGCGCACCAGCCCCAGCCAGGGGATCAGCACGAAGCCGCACAGGGCCACGCCAATGATCCCGCCCAGGGTGTTGCAGGCCAGCACGGCGCCAACGTCGCGGCCCACTGCGCGGCCGTCACAGCACAGGCGCAGGGCCAGGGGGAAGGCCGCCCCCAGCAGCAGGGTGGGCACGAACACGATGCACAGCGCGGCCACGGCAAAGCGCCCGCTCATGCCCAGCAGCGGGCTGCCCCCCAGGCTGAGGATGAGGGCTTCGACCTGGGTCTGGGCGAGGATCAGCCAGCGCCCCAGCAGCGCCATTTCCAGCAGGGCCAGCAGCCCGGCACCGGCAATCAGCAGGCCGAACAGGCCCCAGGGGTCCCGCACCCGGTCGGCCCGCGGGGCCATCAGGCTACTGCCCAGGAACAGCCCGCCCAGGTAGGTGGCCAGGACTACCGCAAAGGCGTAGGTGCGGGTGCTCATGAACGGCACGATGGACTGCGACCAGACCACCTCGTAGCCCAGGGCCACGCCGCCGGCGAGGCTGTACAGCAGCAGGGCCAGGCGTGCCGGCCGCGGGTTGCGGGCCAGCTTTACCGGCGCGCTGGCGGGCAGGGCCTGCTGTTGTTGCAGGGCCAGGGCACCGAGGGCCGCCAGCAGGTTCAGCAGCGCGGCGGCCAGGGCGCTGCCGCGCACGCCGAGGGTGGCAATCAGCACAAAGGCGCTTAGCAGGGTGCCGGCAATTGCCCCGGCGGTGTTGGCTGCGTACAGCCTGCCACCGGCGCGGCCCAGTTGCCCCGGGTCGGCCGCCAGGGCTCGCACCAGCACCGGCAGGGTGCCGCCCATCAGCACCGCCGGGGCGCCCACCAGCAGCAGTGGCAGGCCCCAGGCCAGCAGGCCCAGGTGCAGGGCCAGTTCAGCGAAGGGCGCGGCGGCGCCGGCCAGGGCCAGGGTCGCGCCCACGGCCGTCAGCGCCACCAGCAATTCCAGCAGCGCGTACAGGCGCCAGGGATTGGCCACCCGGTCGGCCAGGCGGCCGAACAGCCAGCCGCCCAGGGCCAGCCCGGCGAAGAAGGCGCTGATACCAGTGGTGATGGCATAGACCTCGACCCCCACCACCAGGGACAGTTGCTTGATCCACAGCACCTGGAAGATCAGCGCCGCAGCGCCGGAGACAAATAACAGCAGTGCCGGAAACCACTGCATGCGGGTATCGAGGCTGTGGCTGGCAAGGTGTGGCCGCGAGAGGGGAGAACTCATGTTCCATGGCCTTATGCAGAAATCGAAATGCCCTACGGATGGGCAGGTGCCGGAGTCCCGGCGAATGCGGACTCAAGCGTAGTACAAGACTGGCGGACGTCTTCGTCGGCAAGCCGACGCCTGCTGTGTGGGGGGGAGAGGCCGCCCGGTGGGCCGGGCGGCGTCGGGTCATTGGGCCGGTTGAGCCTTCATTTTCTCGGCGATCTTGGCATCCACCGCGGCGCGGATCTGGTCGATGCTGAAGCTCGCCGGTTTCTGGCTCGGTGGGTATTCGATGAAGGTCTCGAGGAACTTCGCCGACTTGGTCACCGCCACCCCGGCCAGGTAGACGTTCTTGGTGTTCCAGTCATAGAACTGGTCGGACACCACGTCCGCCCGCTCGTAGGGGTCCATCCGCAAGTTGAGGATCTTCGGTACCCGCAGGCATACGAACGGCTCGCTCCAGACCCTGAACCCGCCGGGCTGGCGCTGCTCGCAGAACACCACTTTCCAGTTGTCGAAGCGCATCGACACCAGCACCCCGTCATCGTTGAAGTAGTAGAACTCGTGGCGTTCCCCCTTGGGCTGCTGGCCGGTCAGGTAGGGCAGCTGGTTGAAGCCGTCCAGGTGCACCTTGAAGCTGGCGCCACCGGTGGTGGGGGCCCAGCCCTTGAGCAGCTTGTCCTTGACCCCGCTGTCGCCGGCCGCCGCCAGCAGGGTGGGGAACCAGTCGAGCCCCGAGAACATCTCGTTGGAGACTTCCCCGGCCTTGACCTTGCCCGGCCAGCGAACCATCGCCGGCACCCGGTAGGCGCCTTCCCAGTTGGAGTTCTTCTCGTTGCGAAATGGCGTGGTCGCTGCATCCGGCCAGGAGAACTGGTTGGGCCCGTTGTCGGTGGTGTAGACGACGATGGTGTTGTCGGCGATCTTCAGGTCGTCGAGGGTCTTGAGCAGTTTGCCCACATCGTTGTCGTGCTCGACCATGCCGTCGGCGTATTCGTTGCCGGGCATGCCGCTCTGGCCCGCCATGGACTCGCGCACATGGGTGAACACGTGCATGCGCGTGGTGTTCATCCAGACGAAGAACGGCTTGTCGGCCTTGGCCTGCTTCTCGATGAAGGCCTGGGCGGCGGCGGTGGTTTCGTCGTCGATGGTCTCCATGCGTTTCTTGGTCAGGGCGCCGGTGTCCTCGATCTTGCCGTCGGCAAAACTGTGGATCACCCCGCGTGGCGAGTTGGCCTTGACGAAGTCCGGGTCGTCCTTGGGCCAGTAGGGGCGCTCGGGCTCCTCTTCGGCGTTGAGGTGGTAGAGGTTGCCGAAGAACTCGTCGAAACCGTGGGCGGTGGGCAGGTACTCATCCCGGTCGCCCAGGTGGTTCTTGCCGAACTGGCCGGTGGCGTAGCCCTGGGATTTCAGCGCCTGGGCGATGGTGATGTCGCGTTTTTGCAGGCCCACCGGGGCCCCGGGGATGCCCACCTTGGACAGCCCGGTGCGCAGCGGCGTCTGCCCGGTAATAAAGGAAGAGCGCCCGGCGGTGCAGCTGTTCTCCGCGTAGTAGTCGGTGAACAGCATGCCTTCCTTGGCGATGCGGTCGATGTTCGGTGTCTTGTAGCCGACCACGCCCATGGAATAGGCGCTGATATTGGTCTGGCCGATATCGTCGCCGAAGATCACCAGGATATTGGGTTTCTCTGCCGCCCCGGCAGTTGCCGAGAACGCCATCACCGCGGTCGCCACCAGGGCGGCCTTGGGTAGCCACTTGCGTATGCGAGTCATCTGACTTGCTCCTTTTTCGGGTTCGCTCGCCTGGGGCGAGCCACGTTGAGTGCTGTCCTGCCTTGCGTCTGTTGTTGCTTCTCCTGTGGTCATTGCGCTTGCTCGGGTGCCAGGGGCTCGAAGGGGTAGATCCGCCGCCATTCGGCGGCCATGTCCACCAGCGTCCAGCCGTGCTGCTGTGCTTGATCCAGGGCCTGGTCCAGGCGCCCGACCTGGGACTTGCGGTCGTAGGCCCACTCGCGCGCTGCGTCGGTGTGGTGCACCAGGGCCATGAACCGCTTGCCACTGCCGGCGGCGGTCCACTGCAGCATCTGCAGGTCGCCGTCGGAGTTGCCGAAAGCCAGCAGCGGGCGCCGGCCGATGATCCCGTCGATGCTTTCCGGCTTGCCCGGGCCGTCGTCGTTGTGGGCCAGCTTGGCGGTGCGCAGGATCGACGGCTGGCCGTCCTGGAACTGCCACTGGGTGACGAAGTTGCTGCCGATCACCTGTTCCGGCGGGATGCCGTAGGCGCTTTCGGCGAAGGCGCGCATGAAGGCGGTGTCGCCGCCGGAGACGATGTAGGTCTTGAAATCCTGGCTGCGCAGGTAGTCGAGCATTTCCAGCATGGGCTGGTAGATCATCTGGTTGAACGGCCGCCCGGTCTTCGGGTGGCGGGCCTCGGCCAGCCAGCGCCGGGCATTGTCGATAAAGGCCTCGCTGCTGATGCCGGTATGGGTGGCGCCGATGATCTGCAGCAGGCCGTGCATGCCGCTGGCGGCCAGGGCCTGGTGATCACCTTCGAGCACGGCCTGGAACGGCTGGCGGGTCTTCCACTCGGGGTGCTGGGGCGCCAGGCGCTTGATTTCGTCGAAGGCGAACAGCACCTCGAAATAGGCCGGCTGCTCGCTCCACAGGGTGCCGTCGTTGTCGAACACGGCAATGCGCTCGGCGGGTTTCACGTAGTCCGGGCCGCCCTGGGTGGTCACGGCCTGGACGAAGGCGAGAATGCCCTGCTTGCTCGGGCCGTCCTTCCACGAGGGCAAGGGGTCGCTGTTGGCCAGGGCCAGCAGCGGGGCGGCCAGCAACAGCAGAAGGAGGGGCAGGTGGCGCACGCGCCAGGGGGCTGGAAGTGTCATGGGAAATCCTTCTCGTGACGGGGGTTGAGGGGGCGCAGGCCGTGGCCTTGAGGAGGGGCTTGCGGCGTACCTTCGGCGTGCAGCGCCGGCAGCGCCTGGCGCAGTTGCTCCAGCGCCGCACCGGCGTGGGGCGCCGGGCCATAGCAGGCCTGCAGCAGGGCGCGCAGGCGCGGGCCCAGGCTGGCCAGATCGAGGCGGCCGCTGCTGCGCCGACACCACAGGTACAGGGCACCCAGTTGCGGCGGCTGCTGCTTGAGCTGGCCCGGCACCTGTTCCCAGGCCCAGGCGGCGGAGCGCTCCCAGGCGGCCTTGCGGGCGGCCCGCCAGTGTTGCCAGGCCTGCTGCCCGCGTTGCCACCAGGGGCGGCCCAGGTACAGCGCCACAACGCCCAGCGCCAGCAGCAGGGCCAGGCCGACCAGGTACTGGGAAATGCGCCAGGGGTTTTGCCGGCCCAGGGCCTGGAGATCGTCGCGGATGGAAAACACCGGTTGATAGCGGCTGGCGGCCGTGGCCTCGAAACTCAAGGCCGGCAACTCGCTGACCTGGGCCCGATGCGCCTGGCTGTTCCACCATTTGATCCGCAGCGCCGGCAGTTGGTAGTGCCCGGGGCGCTGGATCCTGTAACTCAGGCGATCGATGCGCTGGCCACCGCTGATATGCCCGCGACCGTCATCCAGGTTGCTGATGCGCGGGGCCACCGGGTAGGCCTCCAGGCCGGCCACGGCGGCCGTGTGCGGCGGCGGCAGGGACAACCCCGGCGGGCCGTCGGCCTGCAGAGTCAGTTCGCGGACCAGGGTGTCGCCCACCGCCGCTGGTGTCGCGGACAAGCGCAGGGTCTGGGTCAGGCGCAGATCATCGGCCACCAGCACCGTTTCCCCCGGGGCGAAGCCCGGCGGCTGGCTGGCGCTGAAGGCCAGGGGCGGGGTCTGCGCCGACTGTTCGGCGCTGGCCTGGGCCGGGGTGGCGCGCACCACCAGGGGCGGGATCTGGAACGAGCGGGCCTGTTGCGGGGTGATCCGGTAGCGGTAGCGCATGCCGAAGAACGGCTGCCCGTCGAGGGTCTGGTTCAAGTGCTCGGCTTCGCCGTCGGGTGCCAGCACCAGGGCCCCGGGCAGTTGCAGCTCCGGCAGGGTCACGGCCTGGGTGAACCAGGTATTGGTCAGCACATCGACCTGCAACTGCAGGGTTTGCCCGACCATCACCGAGGTATCGGGCTGCAACTGGGCCTGCACCCGCAACTGCGGCTCTGCCGCCAGCGCCTGCCAGCCCCAGAGCATCAACCCAAGCGCCACTGCCCACAGACCTCTCAACGCTACAGGGTTCATGGCGTCACCTGCGGCGTGGTGTTGTCGAGGTCCTGCAGGCTGAACTTCTGCCGCAGGAACGCCGCCGGGGAGGTGCTGAGGTTCTGCAGCCAAAGCTCGTCGCTGGCGGCCTGCTGGGTCTCGACCTTCTTGCTCTGGCCCTTGCCCGCAGGCTTGTCGAACTTGATGGCATCGGGCTTGACCTCGGGGGCGTTCTGCTGCGCGCTCTCGGTGTCTTTTTTCAGCGCCTGGGCCAGGGCCAGGTTGGCGCGGGCCTCGGCAAACCGGGGCTGCAACTTCAGGGCTTGCTGATAGGCGGCGATGGCCTCGTCGAACTTGAAGCGCCGCACATGGATATTGCCCAGGTAGAAATACGCCGCGGCGCTGTCCAGGCGGGCGAAGCTGGCCAGGGCCAGGTCGAAGTCCGCCGCTTTATAAGCCGCGATGCCTTTCCAGTAGGGGTCGGTGAACAGCGCGGCGGCGGCCGGGTAGTGGCCGTGTTCGAAGGCCCAGCGGCCTTGCTGGTCGGCGCTGAAGAAGGCGTCGGCCAAGGTATTGGCCCGGGCCGTCGGCGCTTGCAGGCTCAAGCCCAGGCCCAGCAGCAGGGCACCCAGCCAGTTCAGGCTCCAGCCGCGGCGCACGCAGCAGAACGCCAACAGCAGCAGTGGCCAGCACAGCCAGTAGCCGGCGTCTTTCCATTGCAGTTGCCGGTCGGGGGCGCTGGCCGCGGTGAAATGCTGCTGGGCATGCAACTGCACCCAGTCCAGGTCGTCGTCATTCAGGGTCAGGCTGCCCAGGGGCGCGTCGCTGGCGGCGGCCAGTTGCTTGAGCGCGGCGCTGTCGAAACGCCCCAGTTGCGGGCGGCCGTCACTGTCGGTGAGCGGCTGGCCGTTGGCGTCGCGGATGATCCCGCCGTCGCTGCTGCCGGCCGCGAGGATCAGTACCTGCAAGGGGCTGTCGGCCAGTTGCTGTTTGATCGCCGCCAATTGCGAGGTGTCGGCGCCGTCGCTGATCAGCAGCAGGCTGCCGGGGCTGTGCTCGGCCTGGAGCAGGCGCTGGGCTTGCCGGATCACCCCCAGCACATCCTTGCCCGGGCGCTGGATCAGATCGCTGCCCAGGGCCTGGATGAAGCTGTCGAGCAAGGCCGGGTCGTCGCTGGCCGGCAGTACCAGGTGGGCGCTGCCGGCGTAGGCGATCAGCCCGGTGCGGGCGCCACGGCGTTGCTGCACCAGTTGCTGCAGCTTGTGCTTGGCGGCCTCCAGGCGGCTGGGCGGCAGGTCGCTGGCGTTCATCGAGGGGGACAGGTCGAGGGCGATGATCAGCGGTGCGCGGTTGTGCAGGAAATCCGGGCGGTCCTGTTCCCAGGTGGGGCCGGCAGCGGCCAGGGCGCCCAGCACCAGCAGCGCGCTGAGCAGATGCACCGGCCGCAGGCGCTGGGAGTCCTGCGGGGTGACCAGCAGGTGCGTCAGCAGGTGTGGGGCAATGGTGCCCCGCAGGCGGGCCTGCAGGTCATGCCGGCGCTGCCAGAGCCAGGGCAGCAAGGCCCCGGGAATGATCAGCAGCAGCCACAGTGGGCGCAGGAGGTGCAGGTCGCTGAGGTTGATCTGCATTTCAGGCCTCCTGCGGCGGGCGAACCCGGTTCGGGCGCAGGCGCGGCGCCAGCCAGGCCAGCAGGTGATACAGCACCAGCAGGCCCAGGGCCGCGCCCAGGGGCCAATGGAACAAATCGCGCTTGGGCTGGTGGCGCAGGGTCTGCACTTGATGGGGGGTGAGGCGGTCGAGGGTGGCGTAGACATGGTCCAGGGCGCTGCGGTCCTCGGCGCGGAAGTAACGGCCACCGGTGGTCCGGGCGATCTGCTCCAGGGCCGACAGGTCGACCTTGGCTTCACCTTCGGCGCTGGGGTCCCCGATGCCGATGGTATGGATCACTACGCCTCTGGCTGCGGCCATGGCGGCGGCGTGTTGTGGGGTGATGGCGCTGCTGGTGTCGTTGCCGTCGGTGAGCAGGATCAGCACTTTTTCTGGTTCATTGGCCTGTTCCAGCAGCTTGAGCGCCAGGCCAATGGCGTCGCCAATCGCGGTGTTGGGCCCGGCCATGCCGATCCCGCTGTCTTCGAGCAGCAGGCTCAGGCTGGCGTGGTCCAGGGTCAGGGGCGCCTGGGCAAAGGCGCCGCTGCCGAACACGATCAGCCCCAGGCGATCGTCCTTGCGCCGCTGGATAAAGCCCTGGACCACTTCTTTCACTGCGCTCAGACGGTCGATCCGCTGGCCGTTGGCGTCGTTGAAATCCTGGGTCTGCATCGATTGCGAGAGGTCGATGGCGAGCATCAGGTCGCGTACCGGCCGCTGCTGTTCGAGGGGAGGCTCGACCCACACCGGCCGTGCCACCGCCAGCACCAGCAGGGCCCAGACCAGCAGGTTGAGCAGCAACTGCCCGCGGTTGCGGCGGCTGCCGGACGGTTGCGGCGCCTGGCCGACCGCGCGGCTCATGGCGGCGAAGAACGGCACCCGGACCGCGCTGCGGGCCTCGCGGTAGGCGGGCAGCCAGCGGTAGCCGAACCAGGGCAGCGGCAGCAGGAGCAACAGCCAGGGAGAGTCAAGCTGCCACATGATGCTGCTCCACCCAGGTGCGGCACTGCTCGAACAGCTGTTGTTGCTGTGCGGGCGACAGGGCCTGCAATTGCGCCTGGGGAGCGTAGGCCAGCAGGGCCAGTTGCTGGCTGAAATCCTCGGGCAGCGGTAGCGGGCAATGCTGTTGCAGAAAGGCCTGCCAATCCGCCCCTCGCAGCCCCGCCACCCCCCGCGGGCCTGCAGGCGCTGGCTTGCCCGTGAAAGCGCGGGTGGCTGTGGCAAGGGCTTCCCCGGCAAGCCGGCGCCCACGGGATGCGTGGGGGGCGGGGGGCATGGACAGGGCCACGCGCTTGAGCAGTTCGGGCAAGGCGCGCAGGGCATGGATGCGCTCGTCGCTGGCTTGCAGCCGGGCCAGTTGTGCCAGCGCTTCGCGCCGATAGGCATCCCGGCGCCAGCGCCAGTAGCGCCGGGCGCCCCAGGCCAGGGCGCCGAGCAGCAGCAGGGCCAGCAGCACGGCCCAGCCCCAGGTCTGCGGCAGGTAGGCGGGCGGTGGTGGCAGGGGCATTTCCTGCAACTGGTCGATGCTGGGGAGGGTCGGGTTCATCGCCGCGGCGTTCCCAGCCTGCCCAGCTCGCTGCGCAGTTGTCCCAGGGCCTCCTGGGCCGTGCTGAACATCATCAGCGGCACCTGGCTGCGGCGCAGCAGGCTGGCCACGTCCTTGAGCCGGCCACTGAGGAAGTCCCCCAGGGGCCGGTGCACCTGGCGCTGCTCCACCGCCAGTTCCACTTGCAGTTGGCCCTGGGTCACCAGCAGCCGGCCGTTGTGCGGCAGTTCCAGGGCCAGGGGGTCATAGACCTGCAGGGCGATCACGTCGTTGTGCCGGGCCAGTTGGCGCAGGTACTGCAGGGTGCGCGGGCTGGTGCCGGCGAAGTCGCTGACGATACAGACCAGATGGTCGTGGGCGGCGAGGTTCAGGCATTGCTGCAGCACCCGGTCCAACTGCGCGTCGCCCTCATGGTCGGGGTTGCCGGCGTGCAGTTGCTGGTTGTGCTGGACGATCCGGCTGCACAGGGCTTCCACCCGCTTGCGGCTACGCAGCGGGGCGAGGCTGTCGATGTCCTGGTCGTTGAACACCAGGCCGCCGACCCGGTCACCGGCCTGGAACACCATCCACGCCGCCAGCGCCGCCAGTTCTGCGGCCAGGGCCGACTTGAAGGCCCGCCGCGAGCCGAAGAACATCGACATGCGCTGGTCCACCAGGATCAGCGCCGGGCGGTCGCGCTCTTCGGTGAAGGTACGCACCACCGCCTTGCCGGTGCGCAAGGTGGCGCGCCAGTCCAGGTGACGCAGATCGTCGCCGGGCTGGTAGCGGCGCAGTTCGTCGAAGTTCAGGCCGCGCCCGCGCAGGCGCGAGGCGTGGTTGCCGGCGAGGATGCTGGCTTGTGGCTGGCGGGCGACAAAACTCAGGGAACGGGCCTGGAACTCCAGGGCCATCAGCTGGCTCAGGGCGACATAGACCTGCCCGTCGGCTTCGTGCAGTGGCGTTGCCATGGCGGTTCTCCTCAGGCCGGGATGGCCACGCTGTCGAGCAGCAGGTCCAGCACCTGGTCGGCGCCGACGCCGTCGGCCACCGCGTCGTAGCTCAGTTGCAGGCGGTGGCGCAGCACCGGGTGCAGCACCCTGCGCACGTTGTCCGGGCTGACGAAATCCTCGCCCTGCAGCCAGGCATCGGCGCGGGCGCAGCGATCCAGGCCGATGCCGCCCCGGGGGCTGGCGCCGATGGCGATCCAGCGCCCCAGGTCCGGGTGATAGTCGGCGGGGTGGCGGGTGGCGTTGACCAGGTCGATCAGGTAGCGGTCGATGGCCGGGGCCACGGCCACCGCGCCGACTTCGCGGCGGGCATCGAAGATCACCTGCTGGGACAAGGCAAAGCCCGGCACCCCGGGCGTGGCGCTGCCCAGGGCCTGTTCCTCGGCGCGCAGCAGGCGCAGCACCTGGCTTTCGTCCTCGGGCTGGGGGTAGTCCAGCAGCACCTTCATCAGGAAGCGGTCCATCTGCGCTTCCGGCAGGGGGTAGGTGCCTTCCTGCTCGATGGGGTTCTGGGTCGCCAGGACGATGAACAACTCGGGCAGGGCATGGCTGGTGCCGGCCACGGTGATCTGCCGTTCCTCCATGGCTTCCAGCAGCGCTGCCTGGACCTTGGCCGGAGCGCGGTTGATCTCGTCCGCCAGGATCAGATTGCCGAACAGCGGCCCGGGCTGGAAGCGGATCTGGTTCTGCCCCTGTTCCTGGTGCAGCACTTCGGCGCCGGTGATGTCCGAGGGCAGCAGGTCGGGGGTGAACTGGATGCGCCGCATGCTGGCCTCCAGGTGCCGGGCCAGGGCCTTGACCGTGCGGGTCTTGGCCAGCCCGGGCAGGCTTTCCAGCAGTAGGTGGCCGTTGCCCAGCAGGCCGATGACGATCTGCCGCATCACCGCTTCCTGGCCCAGCACCGCTTCGCTGATGCTGGCTTGCAGGGCCTGTATATCGTTACGTGCGCTCATGCTCGGTTCCTTGTGCATAGCCATTACCAGGGGGCCGCCACGACCACGTAGCGCAGGCTGCCGCCGATGTATTGCGGCTGGTACCAGGTGTTGCCGCAGTGTTGGTAGGCCACGCCGCTGGCCACCACCGAAACGCAGTCCGGCGGCACGCTGTCGACCTGGGTGCCGATGGCGAATGCCGCGGCGGTGGTGGCGCCGACCACCGCCGCTGCGGCCCAGGGGTGGTACCAGTCGTCGCCGTGATCGGGTGGTGGTGGCGGTGGCCCGGGCGGCCCCGGATAAGGCTGGGGCCCTGGCCCTGGATAGGGGTGTGGCTCAGGGCCCGGGCCGGGATAAGGATGCGGGCCGGGCCCTGGTCCTGGCCCGGGATGGGGCTCGGGATGCGGCCCCGGTTGCGGTGGCTGGGGCATGGGATGCGGCTGGGGCATGGGCCTCGGCGCCGGGCCGCCCCCACCGTGGGGCACGACGAAGGTGCGGGCACCGCCGCCACCGCCGCGCAATTGCCAGGCCTGGGCCGCCGACACTTGCAGCAGGCCAAGGGTCAGGACGCTGCACAGCAACCAGTGATTGCGCTTCATGGCTGTACCTCCCCCTGTGCTGCGCTGCGCTCCAGGCGCCGCAATGGCACCTGCGTGGCGCCGGCCGGGGGCTTGAAGGCGAAGCTTGCGGCACCTGGCGCCGGCTTGAGTTGCCAGCGGTAGTCGACACTGTGGCGCGGCTGCTCGGGGCTGTCGCGGCGGCTGATGACCAGGCGGCAGGGCAAGGGCCGGGGCCCTTCGCGCAGCCACAGCTGCCAGTCGATGTCGCTCTGGCGGAAGGCGTAGTGGGCGCAACGCTGGTCGCCCAGGGTCTCGCTGGCGATGTACAGCGCCGACGTCAGGCCGACCTTCTGCGCGGTGTCGGCGTCCCAGCGGAACAGGTCCGCCAGGGGCAGTTCGATGCCGTAGCTGTCGCTCAGGCGCTGTACCAGAGCGTCGATGCTGGCGGGCGCCGGGGCTCGGGCATAGTAGGGGCCGCGGCTGTCGTAGAGGGTGAAGGCTTCGCCGTCGTAGTACAGGCTGCGCCGCGCGCCCTGGCTTTCGACACTGACCCGCAGCCTGTCGGGCCGCTGAGCCAGCAGTTCGGTGTGGTGGCGAAATTCCACGGCCTGGCCGCTTTCCAGCAACTGGTCGGTGACGCTGTCGGCCTGGATCGCGAACTCGCGCAGGCTGCGCAGGTAGCTGCCCATCTGCTGCAGGGCGCCGAGGGCACGAGGTTCCAGCTCATCGGCGGCGTGCAGCGGGGTACCGGCCCAGAGCAGGCCGAGCAGGGCGACAAGGACCCTTGGATAAGGCGGCATGGCGCACTCCTGTCAGAAAAAGGCCAGGGTCAGGTTGACGCTGACGCCGTTGCCCTCGGGGCGGTTCTTGGTGTCGAACTCGGGGATCCAGCGCGCGCTGATGTTGGCCTGGGCGTCGGCGAACTTGCCGCTCCAGCCCAGGGTCGGCCCGGCGCCCACGGAGCGCCCGCGATAGCCGTTGAGTCTGTCTGCGGTGGGGCCCTGGTCGTCGCTGATCTGCTGGATGTAACCGACCACCAGCCCGGCGTTCCAGCCGCTGCCGAAGCCGTGGGTCCACAAGCCATCGAGGCGCAGGATGTCGCCGTTGCGGTAGTCGGCGGCGTCGTTGCGGGTGTAGAACTCCAGGGCGCCCATCAGGCTGAATTCGCCGCCCTTGCCGTCCAGATGGGTGAAGGCGATGGTCGGCATGAAGGTGTAGTTGTTCTGCCCGGGGTTGGCCAGGCGGTTGTCGTTGTAGGCCCCAGTGGGCACGTAGATCGGCAGCGACAGGGCGATATGGTCGCGCTCGTTGATGTGGTAGCCGGCGGCGATCGGCGTGACCAGCAGGTCGGCGAACTGGGTGCCGCTGTCCTGGGTACCCACCGTGCGCCCGCGGGGGCCGGTGAGGCTGGCCTGGATGTCGGTGTACTGCACCGGCACGCCGATGGCCGAGGCGTAGTTCCAGCGGCCCTTGCCGGTGTCCCAGACCCGGGTGAAGTTGCCCATGGTGTAGGACACCTTCATTTTCAGCCCCGAGCTGAGATCGCCGATGATCGGCACCTGGCCGCTGCCCTTGAGCTCGCCGTCGTAGTAGATGCTGGTCAGGGACATCACCCAGCCCGGTTCCGGGGGGATGATCCCGGCATTGGAGTAGATCTGCTGGCCGGTGATGGGCCGGCCGACCCCGCCTTCGGCGGCATGCAGCAAGGGGCTGGCCGCCAGCAGGCAAAGGGCCAGGGATGAACGCAGGGGCGAAGGGCTGGGCATGACGGGCTCCGCTTATTGTTGTTCAGGGGCGACCGGCGTCAGCGGCGGCATCTTCCACTGGCCGTTGCTGACGTCGGGTTTGGGCAGGTAGATCCGCAGCACCCCGTAGAAGGGGCCGTCGGGGGCCGGCAACCAGTTGCTTTGCAGCTCCTTGGCCGGCGGCTGGTGCTGCACATGGAGGGTCAGGCCGCCGTCGGCGTCGGTTTTCAGCGAGGGCAGCATGCGTGAGTTGATCAGGTAGCGTTGCAGCGGGTTGGCCACCAGCAGCTTGCTCTTGCCGTCGTACATCGTCAGCGACCAGAAGGCATTGGCCGGGGGCAACTGGCCCTTGGCGAAGTGCAGGCGGTAGCGGTGCTGGCCGGCGTTGAGCGGCTGGCCCTGGTCATCGACGAAGTAGCCGATATAGCTGGCCTCTTCGGCGGAGTTGCCGAAGATCCCCATGTTGGCCCCGGCGTAGCGGTACAGGTAATTGTCCTGCAGGTGCTGGCGGCTGCCGAACAGGTCGCCACTGGTGATCTTGTGGGTATCGACCTGTTCTTTCTTGAAGGCGGCGAATTCGGCCTTGCCGTCGCTGATCCCGTCTTCCAGGGCCTGCTTTTGCGCGCTGCCCAGCTCTTTGAGGGGGAAGGGCTGGCCGGGAATGATGCCGATGCTGGCCAGGCGTGCCAGCAGGTCCTTTTCCTCGGGCTGGGGCTGGGCGAAGGCCAGCATGAAGTTCAGGTAGCCGAACAGTTCCGGGCTGTCGCTCATGGTGGCGGTGGGCGGGGGCCAGTGGATCGCTGCCGGCGCCGGGGGCGGCGGCCGGCCGAGGAACTGGCTCAGCGCCTGGACCTGGTAGCTCTGCTGGATCTTCTGCACCTGCTCCAGGTCTTTTTCATGGAACAATTGGGTGCGGTACAGGGCGTAGACGATGTTGCTTTCACTGTGCAGCACCTTGTCGATACCGGCTGGCGTGGGGCCTTGCCAGTCAGGCCCAGCGATCAGGTAGTGGCCGCCCTGGTTGCCGGTGCTGCGGGTGCCCAGGTAGTCGAAGTTCTGGGTGTAGAGGTCGATCAACTGCACCGAGTAGTAACGCTGGGCATCGATGGCCGGCAGGCTCAGTACCTGGGGTTCGGCCCGCAGGTCGAGCCAGGCGAAGGAGTAGGGGGTGTCCGAGTTGGGGGTGACGAAGGCCGTGTCCTTGGGACTGAAGACCTGGGCGGTACCGCCGATGCGGTTGAACGGTGCCTTGAAGTTGGGCCCCCCCTGATCCACGGCCTGGGTGTAGAGGGTCTTGTACATCTCCACCACCGGAAAGCCGTAGAGGTACGCCTGCTTGGCGATACCCCGGGCCTGCTCCGCGGTCGCGCTGAAGGCGCCCAGGGACGGGCCGCTGAGGGCCAGCGTCAAGACCCCGAGCAAGCTGGGCATCACAGCCTTGATGATCATCGTACGAATCCTTGCGCCAAAGTCAGGGGGCAGGCGTTACTGCACCAGGGTGATGTCATCGAGTTTCCAGCGCTTGTCGAAGTAGGCCTCGGTGGGGGCGTAGAGCCGGAAGTAACTGAACCAGTGCTGGCCCGGCAGGGTCTGCACCCAGTTGCTTTCCAGGCCCTTGGGGGCGCTGGGGCCGAAATACAGGTCCAGGGAGCCGTCGGGGTTTTTCTTCAGGTCCTGGCGCGATGACAGATCGGCCTTGCGCTGCGGGTTGTCGATCAGGCAGCGGCTGGCACTGTCGTAGACGGTCAGCGACCAGAACTGCCTGGCCGGCGGGTTGCTGCCCAGGTGCAGGCGATAGTGCTTGCCGCCGTCCAGCCACTGGCCGTTGTGGTCGGTGTAGGCGCCGAGGTAGGTCTGGCCCAGGCCCGGGGTCTTGGACACCATGCCCTTGGTGTTGGTGACCGCTTCGTAGAACCAGGCGCTGCGTTCCCACAACTGGTCGTAATAGGCTACGCGCTGGGACGGGTCGGC
This sequence comes from Pseudomonas sp. BIGb0176, assembly GCF_024810175.1. Lineage (NCBI taxonomy): Bacteria > Pseudomonadati > Pseudomonadota > Gammaproteobacteria > Pseudomonadales > Pseudomonadaceae > Pseudomonas > Pseudomonas sp. BIGb0176. The sequence goes on along the minus strand of NZ_JANUEC010000001.1, from coordinate 1,570,359 downwards.
GATGTTCAGCACCTTGTCCCATTGCCGGTCTGGCCAGTACTGGGCATCGGCGAAGCGCTTGGCGAAGGTATTGGCCTGGGCGATCAGCTCACCCATGCGCGCGCCCTGTTCCAGGGCCTGGCGCTGGTGCTCGTTGGGGTTGAAGGGCTTGTCCTTCTCGATGCCGAGGCTGGCGAGCATGGCCATGTAGAAGCGGTCGCGCTCGTTGACCGGCTCCTGCTGGATGATCTGGTGCAGGCGCTCCCAGTAGGCCATGCCCCGCGGCTGGGTGCCGGACCAGGGCTTGCCGCCAGGGGACATCAGGCGGGTCGCCGGCGGCGTCGCGCGCTGGGCGTAGGGGTACATCTTGAATTGCTGCACCAGCGCCTTGCCCTTGGCCGGGTCCGGGTCGAGCACGCGAAAGCCCACCAGCACGTTCATGGTTTGCGACTTGGCCAGGTAGTACTGGTCGGCGTCGGAAGGTTCCGGATGGCCCGGCGGCAGCACCAGGTACTTGCCGCCCTTGCCCTGGTCCGGGCCGGTCTGCCCCATGTCGGTGATTGCCCGTTGCCAGAAGTCGCCGACTCCACCGGCGGTGGGGCCGGGGGGCAGCTCGACGACCATCGGCCCGGTCTGGTTGAGGTCGACAAAACCCAGGATGTAGGGCGTGGTGGCGTTGGCGGTGATCACCCCGAGCTTGTCTTCGTAGCTTTCCAGGACCATCAGGTCGCCATTGCCGGCGTGCAGCTTGTCGCGAAATTCCCCCTGCCACTGGGCGTAGGACACCAGCGGCAAGGCCCACAGGTAGCTTTGCGTGGCCTGCTGGAAGTCCAGCTCGGCAAACAGCCCGGCAATGGCGGCCCGGGCCGGCAGTTCGCCATCCATCTTGATCGCCGTCAGGCGGCTGTTTTGCGGCTCGGGCTGGGCGCCGACCCCGCAACTGGCGGCCAGGAGCAACAGGCTGAAACCGGCAGTGCGCAGTAGTGGCTGCATGGCGCGTCCTTATTTTCCGAAAGTGACATTGATCCCGGCGAACAGGGTGAACTGGGGCATGCCGTCGCCTTTGCGCTCCACGGTCCACTGCGGCTCGACGAAGGCGTTGAGAATGTTGTCACCGGCTTTCCAGGCCTTGCCCACCCCCAGGCCGATGGGGATGTAGTGGGTGTTGTTCTTCAGGTCGAAGGTCCAGGTGCCGGTGGAGCGCAGGTACCAGCCCCGGGGCAGGTTGTGGATGATGAAGGGCTGCAGGGTGGCGCTTTCGACATGGGCGCGGTCATGGTCGCCGGCGAATGAACTCTGGTACTGCACCAGGGCCCCCAGCAGGCCCCGGGGCGAGGCATCGATGGCCACTGCGGCCAGCCCGGCCTGCCATTTGCCGGTGCCCAGTTCGTCCTGTTCGGCGGTGGGTGCGGTGATCTGCGGGCCGATGCCCAGCTGCACGCCGTCGGTCTTGAGCAGGAAGATATCGAACAGGTTGAGGTCGCCGATGCCGGTGCTGTAGCCGTGGTGCGGATCGGGGCGGGTACTGACCGGCAGGGTGGCACGCAGCAGCTGGGGGACGCCGATGAAATCCGAGGGAGCGATGGGCAGGGTGCCCCGCAGCAGGGTGTCGTTGGTGTGGGCATTGCTGTCGTACAGGCGCGGGGTGTAGTAATCCTGCAGGTTGAGGCCGGGAGCAAGGTTCAGCGGGTTGTTGCTTTTGTTGGCGGTTTCCGCGTTGTCGGCCAGGGCCGGCAGCGATGAGCTCAGGGCGACTACGGCCCAGACGGCGGGCGCAAAAAATGCTCTGGACATGCAGGTTCAATCCTTTTACGAACGGTCACCGAGCGGCACTTCTTGAGCCGTGGGTCAACTGATAGTGTTTCTCTCTAATACCCGTAGGAATTGTCTGATGACGCTAGCAGCTAACCTTCGCTTAGCCAGTCGAAAGGATTAATTCGTTGGTTTTTGTGCACAGGATCACTGCCGGGCTGTGGACAGGCAGTGCGTGGCGGGCGGCCCTTTGAAGGTGAGCGTCGGCGAATCTCTCTTAAAGTGTTTTGTGATTATTTCAATGTAGTTTGTAGGGTTATAGTGATTAATTTTTTATGTGCATAAAAATCATTAAAAACAATTAGTTATATGTTTTTAATGAAGTGGTTTGTAGGTTTGTGTGGGTGCCTCCTCAACAAAATCAGCAAGGATGAACCAGAATGCCCGTGGTCGAACGCACGACTTTCCTGGCCCGATACAGCCCGCAGCAGGAGCTGGATTTCTGCCTCGAAGGCGCCAACTTTCCGAAGATTTTCCCCGAGCGTGTCACGCCCTTGGGGGGCCTCGATATCAATGACCTGCGCATCAGTGTCGGGCGCCAGTTCAGCTTCCTGCACTGGATGTTCGGTGTCATACCGGCGAAATGGACGGTGGTTATACGTGAGGTCGGCGATCGGCATTTTGTCGACGAGATGCTCAAGGGGCCGCTGCGGGCCTTTCGCCATGAGCACCGGGTCGAGGCCGCCGAAGGGGGCACCCTGTACACCGACAGGGTGACCTACAGGGCCATCGGTGGTGCACCTTTGGAGTGGTTGATGGTCAACGCCTACATGGCGCGGATTTTCGATGCCCGGCACCGCAACATGCTGCGGTTGCTCAGTTGATTGCCGTGCCTTGCCCTGTTTTCCAATGCCAAGGAGCATGCCCATGAGCAAGAAGATACTGGTGGTCCTGACCAGCGTGGCCAAATACCCCAACCTGGCCCGCGCCACTGGCCTGTGGCTGGGTGAGGCGGTGCATTTCGTGAAGAAGGTCGAGGCGGCGGGCTTCGAGGTGGACTACGTCAGCCCCAAGGGGGGCTACGTACCCATCGACCCCCATAGCCTGGCCATGGCAGACGACACCGACTGGCAGTGGTACCAGGACAGCGCCTTCATGAGCCGCCTGGGCTCGACCCTCAAGCCTTCCCAGGTCAGGGCCGGGGACTATGTGGCGATCTATTACGCCGGTGGCCACGGCGTGGTCTGGGATTTTCCCGATAACCAGGAACTGCAGGCCCTGAGCCGGGAGATCTATGAGCAGGGGGGCTATGTCAGCTCGGTGTGCCATGGCGCGGTGGGCTTGCTCAACATCAAGCTGGGCGACGGTAGGCTGCTGATCGCCGGCAAGCAGGTCACCGGTTTCTCCAATGAAGAGGAGAAACTCGCCGAACTGGATCAGTACGTGCCCTACCTGACGGAAACCGAACTGGTCAAGCGCGGTGCCCTTTACCAGAAGGCCGCTGCACCCTGGGCGCCGTTCGCGGTGGAGGATCAGCGGGTGATCACCGGGCAGAACCCGGCGTCCGGCGGACCGGTGGCCGATCTGCTCCTGGCGCACCTCAACAAATAACCGTAGGAGCCGGCTTGCCGGCGAAGAGGCCGTTAAGGCTTGTGCACGGCTAGAAATCGCTTTCGCTGGCAAGCCAGCTCCTACACCGAAACACCCAGATTCACCCCTGTAGGAGCCGGCTTGCCGGCGAAGGCGGCCTTGAGGCTTGCGCAAGTCTCGAAATCGCTTTCGCTGGCAAGCCAGCTCCTACACCGAAACACCCAAATTCGCCCCTGTAGGAGCCGGCTTGCCGGCGAAGGGGCCCTTGAGGCTTGCGCAAGGTTTGAAAGCGCCTTCGCTGGCAAGCCAGCTCCTACAACCGGTAATGCCGGTGTCGGGGTGGGTTGTTGGACAATTTGCCCGTGGGGCATAGGTGCCCGGGCCTTTTCATGCTTAACTTCGGCCTCTCAGGAATTTCTCATTGCTGTTCCATCATCACTGTTCAATAAGGACTCCGTTCATGGCTCAAGTCACTCTCAAAGGCAACCCGGTGCAGGTTAATGGCCAACTGCCGCAAGTCGGTTCCAAAGCCCCAGCGTTCACCCTGGTGGGCGCAGGCCTGGCCGATGTTTCCCTGAGCAGCCTCGCCGGCAAGCGCAAGGTGCTGAACATCTTCCCAAGCGTCGACACCCCGACCTGCGCCACCTCGGTGCGCAAGTTCAACGCCCAGGCCAACGAGCTGGCCAACACCGTGGTGCTGTGCATCTCTGCCGACCTGCCATTCGCCCAGGCACGCTTCTGCGGCGCAGAAGGCCTGGAAAACGTGCAGAACCTGTCGACCCTGCGTGGCCGCGAGTTCATCGAGAACTACGGCGTGGCCATCGCCGACGGCCCGCTGGCCGGCCTGACTGCCCGCGCCGTGGTGGTGCTGGATGAAAACGACAAGGTGCTGCACAGCGAGCTGGTCAAGGAAATCGCCGAAGAGCCGAACTACGACGCGGCCCTGGCCGTGCTCAAGTAACAGGTTTTACAATTATTCACGGCCTGGCTCTGTCCAGGCCGTTTTTATTTGTGCTTCAGTGGCTTAGCACCGCTCCTTGAAACGTCAGTCAAAGGTAAATTGCCGGTAAAGGCGCTTTGCTAAAACGGTTCCAGTGCTTATCTTTCAGCCTTCTCAAAGAAGCCTCCCACGCGCCCAATGGTTGATCACTCCATGCAATCCTCTGTCTCCCGCAACTCCCGTCGCTGGCTGTTCGGCCTGTTCGTCCTGCTGCTGGTCGTTGGCCTGTGCTGGAAATTCTGGCCGGCCAGTACCCACCAGGAGGCCGCCGGGCAGAAAGCCGCGGCCGGGCATACCGGGCGCAGCGGTAGCATGCGCCCCGGTTTCGGCGGCGCCAGCGGGCCGATCCCGGTGCGGGTGTCACCGGTGACCCAGGGGGATTTCGCGGTGTACTACAAGGCCCTGGGCACGGTGACGGCACTGAACACCATCAACGTGCGCAGCCGGGTGGCGGGGGAACTGGTCAAGGTCAATTTCGAGGAAGGGCAGATGGTCAAGGCCGGCGACCTGCTGGCACAGATCGATCCGCGTCCGTACCAGAACGCCTTGCTCCAGGCCGAAGGCACCTTGCTGCAGAACCAGGCCCAGTTGAAGAACGCCCAGGTCGACCTTGAGCGTTACCGCGGCCTGTACGCCCAGGACAGCATCGCCAAACAGACCCTGGATACCGCCGCGGCGCTGGTGGGGCAGTACCAGGGTACGGTCAAGACCAACCAGGCGGCGGTCAACGACGCCAAGCTCAACCTGGAATTCACCAACATCCGCGCGCCGATCGCCGGCCGCCTGGGCCTGCGCCAGCTGGACGTGGGCAACCTGGTGGCGGCCAACGACACCACCGCGCTGGTGATCATCACCCAGACCCAGCCCATCAGCGTGGCCTTCACCCTGCCGGAAAACAGCCTGGAAACCGTGCTCGCCCGCTACCACAGCGGCGCCAGGCTGGCGGTGGAAGCCTGGGACCGCGGTGACGTGAAGCTGCAGGCCACAGGCGTGCTGCAGAGCCTGGACAACCAGATCGACACCACCACCGGCACCCTGAAGTTCAAGGCGCGCTTCGATAACCGCGACCAGGGCCTGTTCCCCAACCAGTTCGTCAATGTGCGGCTGCTGGCCGATACCCTGAAGAACGTGGTGCTGGCGCCCTCGGCGGCGATCCAGTTCGGCACCAACGGCACCTTCGTCTACGCCCTGGATGGCGACAACAAGGTGAAGATCCGCCAGCTCAAGGTGGGCGCCAGCAACGGCGACTCGACGGTGATCCAGGACGGCCTCAAGGCCGGTGACCGGGTGGTGATGGAAGGCACCGACCGCCTCAAGGACGGCAGCGAAGTGGAAGTGGTCAACGACAGCATCGAGGTGCCCACCACCCCCACCGAACACCTGCAAGGGCAGCCCGCCGGGGCACCGGCCGCAGACGGCAAGCCGGTTGATGGCAAGGCGAAAAAGGTCGGCGCATGAATTTCTCGCGGCTGTTCATCCTCCGTCCGGTAGCCACCACCCTGAGCATGCTGGCCATTGTCCTGGCCGGCCTGATCGCCTATCGCCTGCTGCCGGTGTCGGCCTTGCCCCAGGTGGACTACCCGACCATCCGGGTCATGACCCTGTACCCCGGGGCCAGCCCGGAAGTGATGACCAGCGCGGTCACCGCGCCCCTGGAACGCCAGTTCGGGCAGATGCCCGGCCTGACCCAGATGGCCTCCACCAGTTCCGGCGGGGCCTCGGTGCTGACCCTGCGCTTCAGCCTCGATATCAATATGGACGTGGCCGAGCAGCAGGTGCAGGCGGCGATCAACGCTGCCACCAACCTGTTGCCCAAGGACCTGCCGGCGCCGCCGGTGTACAACAAGGTCAACCCGGCGGACACCCCGGTGCTGACCCTGGCCATTACCTCCAAGACCATGCTGCTGCCCAAGCTCAATGACCTGGTGGATACGCGCATGGCGCAGAAGATCGCCCAGATCAGCGGCGTGGGCATGGTCAGCATTGCCGGCGGCCAGCGCCAGGCGGTGCGGATCAAGGTCAACCCCGAGGCCCTGGCGGCCAACGGCCTGAACCTGGCGGACGTGCGCGCCCTGATCGGCGCCTCCAACGTCAACCAGCCCAAGGGCAACTTCGACGGCCCGACCCGGGTCTCGATGCTCGACGCCAACGACCAGTTGACCTCGCCCAAGGACTACGCCGAGCTGATCCTGGCCTACAACAATGGCGCGCCGCTGCGCCTGAAGGATGTGGCCGAGATCGTCGATGGCGCCGAGAACGAGCGCCTGGCGGCCTGGGCCAATGAAAACCAGGCGGTGCTGCTCAATATCCAGCGCCAGCCCGGGGCCAACGTGATCGAGGTGGTGGACCGGATCAAGGCGCTGCTGCCGAGCATCACCGACAACCTGCCGGCGGGCCTGGACGTCACCGTGCTCACCGACCGTACCCAGACCATCCGCGCTTCGGTCAAGGATGTGCAGCACGAGCTGTTGATCGCCATCGCGCTGGTGGTGATGGTGACCTTCCTGTTCCTGCGCCGGGCCAGTGCCACCATCATTCCTTCGATTGCCGTGCCGCTGTCGCTGATCGGCACCTTCGGCGTGATGTACCTGGCCGGCTTCTCGGTGAACAACCTGACCCTGATGGCCTTGACCATCGCCACCGGCTTCGTGGTGGACGATGCCATCGTCATGCTGGAGAACATCTCGCGCTTCATCGAGGAGGGCGACAGCCCGATGCAGGCAGCGCTCAAGGGCGCCAGGCAGATCGGCTTCACCCTGATCTCCCTGACCCTGTCGCTGATCGCGGTGCTGATCCCGCTGCTGTTCATGGCGGATGTGGTGGGGCGGCTGTTCCGCGAGTTCGCCATCACCCTGGCGGTGGCGATCCTGATTTCCCTGGTGGTGTCCCTGACCCTGACCCCGATGATGTGCGCGCGGCTGCTCAAGCGTGAGCCCAAGCCTGAAGAGCAGGGGCGCTTCTACCGCGCCAGCGGGGCCTGGATCGACTGGCTGATCGAAAGCTACGGGCGCAAGTTGCAGTGGGTACTCAAGCACCAGTTCCTGACCCTGATGGTGGCCATCGGCACCCTGGGCCTGACCGTGTTCCTTTATATGGTGGTGCCCAAGGGCTTCTTCCCGGTGCAGGACACCGGGGTCATCCAGGGCATTTCCGAGGCGCCGCAGTCGGTGTCCTTCGCCGCCATGAGCCAGCGCCAGCAGGACCTGGCCAAGATCATCCTGCAGGATCCGGCCGTAGAAAGCCTGTCGTCCTACATCGGGGTGGACGGCGACAACGCCACCCTCAACAGCGGCCGCCTGCTGATCAACCTCAAGCCCCACAGCGAGCGCGACCTGAGCGCAGCCCAGGTGATCGCGCGGATCCAGCCCGAGGTGGACAAGCTGCTGGGCATCCGCCTGTTCATGCAGCCGGTACAGGACCTGACCATCGAGGACCGGGTCAGCCGCACCCAGTACCAGTTCAGCCTGTCGTCGCCGGATGCCGAGCTGCTGAGCCTGTGGAGCAATCGCCTGGTGCAGGCCCTGGCCCAGCGTCCGGAGCTCACCGACGTGGCCAGCGACCTGCAGGACAAGGGCCTGCAGGTGTTCATGGTGATCGACCGTGACGCCGCGTCCCGGGTCGGGGTTTCGGTGTCGAACATCACCGACGCCCTGTACGACGCCTTCGGCCAGCGCCAGATCTCCACCATCTACACCCAGGCCAGCCAGTACCGGGTGGTGCTCCAGGCCCAGGCCGGCGAGCGCATCGGGCCCCAGGCCCTGGAGCAGATCCACGTCAAGACCACCGACGGCGGGCAAGTGCGGCTGTCGAGCCTGGCCCATGTCGAGGAGCGCCAGGCGCAACTGGCCATTGCCCATATCGGCCAGTTCCCGGCGGTGATGATGTCCTTCAATCTGGCGCCCGGTGTGGCCCTGGGGGAGGCGGTGAACGTCATCGAGCAGGTGCAGCAGGAGATCGGCATGCCGGTGGGCGTGCAGACCCGCTTCCAGGGCGCGGCGGAAGCCTTCCAGGCCTCGCTGTCGAGCACCTTGCTGCTGATCCTGGCGGCGGTGGTGACCATGTACATCGTGCTCGGCGTGCTCTATGAGAGCTATATCCACCCGATCACCATCCTCTCCACCTTGCCCTCGGCGGCGGTGGGGGCCTTGCTGGCGCTGATCCTCAGCGGCAACGACCTGGGCATGATCGCCATCATCGGTATCATCCTGCTGATCGGCATCGTCAAGAAGAACGCGATCATGATGATCGACTTCGCCCTCGACGCCGAGCGCCACCAGGGCATGGCCCCGGAACAGGCTATCTACCAGGCGGCGCTGCTGCGTTTCCGGCCGATACTGATGACCACCCTGGCGGCGCTGTTCGGCGCCGTGCCACTGATGCTGGCCACCGGTTCCGGCGCCGAGCTGCGCCAGCCCCTGGGCCTGGTGATGGTGGGCGGCCTGCTGGTGAGCCAGGTGCTGACCCTGTTCACCACGCCGGTGATCTACCTGTACTTCGACCGCCTGGGCCGGCGCTTCGGCAAGCGTGAAGACGCCCAAGAGGTGGAGGCATGAAGGGCCGCAGCCTGCCTCAAGCCTGGAGCGTGTCGGCATGAACCTCTCCGGCCCCTTCATCAAGCGCCCGGTGGCGACCATGCTGTTGTCGCTGGCGATCATGCTGCTGGGCGGCGTCAGCTTCGGCCTGCTGCCGGTGGCGCCGCTGCCGCAGATGGACTTCCCGGTGATCGTGGTCCAGGCCAGCCTGCCCGGGGCCAGTCCCGAGGTCATGGCCTCCACCGTGGCCACGCCCCTGGAGCGTTCCTTCGGCGCCATCGCCGGGGTCAACACCATGAGCAGCCGTTCCAGCCAGGGCTCGACCCGGGTGATCCTGCAGTTCGACCTGGACCGCGACATCAACGGCGCGGCACGGGAGGTGCAGGCAGCCATCAACGCCTCGCGCAACTTGCTGCCCAGCGGCATGCGCAGCATGCCTACCTACAAGAAGGTCAACCCGTCCCAGGCGCCGATCATGGTGCTGTCGCTGACTTCCGATGTGCTGGAGAAAGGCCAGCTCTACGACCTAGCCTCGACCATCCTGTCCCAGAGCCTGTCCCAGGTGCAGGGCGTGGGCGAAGTGCAGGTCGGTGGCAGCTCCTTGCCGGCGGTGCGCATCGAACTGGAGCCGCAACTGCTCAACCAGTACGGCGTGGCCCTGGACGACGTGCGCAATGCCATCGCCAATGCCAACCAGCGCCGGCCCAAGGGCTCGGTGGAGGATGACCAGCGGCTGTGGCAGATCCAGGCCAACGACCAGTTGGAAAAGGCCCGTGACTACGAGCCGCTGATCATCCACTACAACAACGGCGCGGCCCTGCGCCTGAAGGACGTGGCCAAGGTCAGCGACGGCGTCGAGGACCGCTACAACAGCGGCTTCTTCAATGACGACGCGGCGGTGCTGCTGGTGATCAACCGCCAGGCCGGGGCCAACATCATCGAGACGGTGAACGAGATCAAGGCTCAGTTGCCGGCGTTGCAGGCGGTGCTGCCGGCCAGCGTCAAGCTCAACCTGGCCATGGACCGCTCACCGGTGATCAAGGCCACCCTGCACGAGGCCGAGATGACCCTGCTGATCGCCGTGGCCCTGGTGATCCTGGTGGTGTACCTGTTCCTCGGCAACTTCCGCGCCTCGCTGATCCCGACCCTGGCGGTACCGGTATCCCTGGTGGGCACTTTTGCCATCATGTACCTCTACGGTTTTTCCCTGAACAACCTGTCGCTGATGGCGCTGATCCTTGCCACCGGGCTGGTGGTGGACGATGCCATCGTGGTGCTGGAGAACATCTCCCGGCACATCGACGAAGGCATCGCGCCGATGAAAGCGGCGTACCTGGGGGCCAAGGAGGTGGGCTTCACCTTGCTGTCGATGAACGTGTCGCTGGTGGCGGTGTTTCTCTCGATCCTGTTCATGGGCGGGATCATCGAGAGCCTGTTCCGCGAGTTCTCCATCACCCTGGCCGCGGCCATCGTGGTATCGCTGGTGGTGTCCCTGACCCTGACCCCGATGCTCTGCGCGCGCTGGCTCAAGCCCCACACCCCGGGCCAGGAGAACCGCCTGCAACGCTGGAGCCGGCGCAGCAACGACTGGATGATGGGCAAGTACGCCACCAGCCTGGACTGGGTGCTGCGGCACAGGCGCCTGACCCTGCTCAGCCTGCTGCTGACCATTGGCGTCAACGTGGCCCTGTACGTGGTGGTGCCCAAGACCTTCATGCCCCAGCAGGACACCGGCCAGTTGATCGGTTTTGTCCGCGGCGACGACGGCCTGTCCTTCAGCGTGATGCAGCCGAAGATGGAAATATTCCGCCGCGCCGTGCTCAAGGATGCGGCAGTGGAGAGCGTGGCCGGCTTTATCGGTGGCAACAACGGCACCAACAACGCCTTCATGCTGGTACGCCTGAAGCCGATCAAGGAACGCAATATCTCGGCGCAGAAGGTCATCGAGCGCCTGCGCAAGGAAATGCCCAAGGTGCCCGGCGCGCAACTGATGCTGATGGCCGACCAGGACCTGCAGTTCGGCGGCGGCCGCGAGCAGACCACCTCGCAGTATTCCTACATTCTGCAAAGCGGCGACCTGGGCGAGTTGCGCCAGTGGTACCCGAAAGTGGTGACGGCGCTGCGCGCCTTGCCTGAGCTCACCGCCATCGACGCCCGGGAAGGCCACGGTGCCCAGCAAGTGACCCTGATGGTGGACCGCGACCAGGCCAAGCGCCTGGGGGTGGACATGGACATGGTCACCGCGGTGCTCAACAACGCCTACAGCCAGCGGCAGATCTCCACCATCTACGACAGCCTCAACCAGTACCAGGTGGTGATGGAGGTCAACCCGAAATACGCCCAGGACCCGATTACCCTGAATCAAGTGCAGGTGATCACCGCCGACGGCGCGCGGATTCCGCTGTCGGCCATCGCCCACTATGAGAACAGCCTGGAAGACGACCGGGTCAGCCATGAAGGGCAGTTCGCCTCGGAAAGCATTTCCTTCGACATGGCCGAGGGCGTAACGGTGGAGCAGGGCACCGCCGCCATCGAACGGGCGATCGCCAAGCTGGGCATGCCCGAAGACGTGATCGTCAAGATGGCCGGCACCGCCGATGCCTTCGCCGCCACCCAGAAGAGCCAGCCGTTCATGATCCTCGGCGCGCTGCTGGCGGTGTACCTGGTGCTGGGGGTGCTCTATGAAAGCTACATCCACCCGCTGACCATCCTCTCCACCTTGCCCTCGGCCGGGGTTGGCGCCTTGCTCTCGATCTATGTGCTGGGTGGTGAGTTCAGCCTGATCTCGCTGCTGGGGCTGTTCCTGTTGATCGGGGTGGTGAAGAAGAACGCGATCCTGATGATCGACCTGGCGCTGCAACTGGAGCGGCACCAGGGCCTGGACCCGTTGCAGTCGATCCGCAGCGCCTGCCTGCAACGCCTGCGGCCGATCCTGATGACCACCCTGGCGGCGATCCTCGGCGCCTTGCCGTTGCTGCTGGGCGGGGCCGAAGGCTCGGAAATGCGCCAGCCCCTGGGCCTGACCATCATTGGCGGCCTGGTCTTCAGCCAGGTCCTGACCCTCTACACCACCCCGGTGGTCTACCTCTATCTCGATCGCCTGCGCCACAAGTTCAACCACTGGCGTGGGGTCCGTACCGATGCTGCTCTGGAAACGCCGCTATGACCGACCAATCGTCCCGTCCCGTTACTCTGCTGTCCGCCCAGCGCCTGGCCATGGCCCGGGGCTCGCGGGCCTTGAGCCTGGGCCTGTGCGTGCTGCTGCTCAGCGCCTGCGCCATCGGTCCCGACTACCAGCGCCCGCAGGTGGCCGAGCCGGTGCACTACAAGGAAGCCGAAGGCTGGCGCCAGGCCAACCCCAGCGACGCCCTGGCCCGTGGCGCCTGGTGGGAGCTGTACGGCGATGCCCAGCTCAATGGCCTGATCGACAAGCTCAACAGTTCCAACCAGAGCGTGGCCCAGGCCGAGGCGCAGTTCCGTCAGGCCCGGGCCCTGGTGCGCAGCTCCCGGGGTTCGTTCTTTCCCAGTGTCGACCTGAGCGCCGGCAAGACCCGCGCCAGCCAGGGCACCGGCAGCAGCAGTTCGGCCCTGAGCAGTTCCAGCAGCGGCATTCGCGACACCTACAACACCCAGTTGGGGGTGAGCTGGGAAGCGGACGTGTGGGGCAAGTTGCGCCGTGACCTGGAAGCCAACGAGGCCAGCGCCGAGGCCAGCTTCGCCGACCTGGCGGCCATGCGCCTGAGCCAGCAGTCCGAGCTGGCTCAGAACTACCTGCAACTGCGGGTGATCGATGAGCAGAAGCGCCTGCTGGAGGCCACGGTGGCGGCCTATCAGCGCTCCCTGACCATGACCCAGAACCAGTACCAGGCCGGGGTCTCCGGCAAGGATGCGGTGGCCCAGGCCCAGACCCAGCTCAAAAGCACCCAGGCCGACCTGATCGACCTGATCTGGCAGCGGGCGCAGTTCGAGAACGCCATCGCCGTGCTGATCGGCGTGCCGCCGGCAGAGTTCAACCTGGCCGAGAGCAAGACCATCCCCGTGCTGCCCCAGGTGCCATTGGGCGTGCCGTCGCAACTGCTGGAGCGGCGCCCGGACATCGCCTCGGCGGAGCGTTCGGTGATTGCCGCCAACGCCAAGATCGGCGTGGCCAAGGCCGCCTATTACCCGGACCTGACCCTGAGCCTGGCCGGCGGCTACAGCAGCAGCACCTACGCCGACTGGATCAGCCTGCCGAACCGCTTCTGGTCGGTAGGGCCGAAACTGGCCATGACCCTGTTCGACGGCGGCCAGCGTTCGGCGGAAGTGGACCGCACCGAGGCGGTGTACGACCAGACCGTGGCCAAGTACCGGCAGACCGTGCTCGACGGTTTCCGCGAGGTGGAGAACTACATGGTCCAGCTCAAGGTCATGGAGGACGAGGCGGGGGTGCGCCAGCAGGCCCTGGATTCGGCCCGCGAGGCCCTGCGCCTGACCGAGAACCAGTACAAGGCCGGGCTGATCGCCTACCTGGATGTGGTCACCAGCCAGACCACTGCCCTGAGCAACGAGCGTAGCGTGCTCAGCCTGTTGCAGAGCCGGCTGATCGCCAGCGTGCAGCTGATCGCCGCCATGGGCGGTGGCTGGGATGGCCAGCTGCAGGCCAGCGAGCAGAAATAGGCCCTTGAAGGCCTTGCAGCAAGGTGGCTGCAAGGCCTGCTCGACAGCCGCAGGCAGGGCGCATCCGAAGCCGTTTGCAACTGCTCGCGACTTCCCGCAAAGCCCATGCCCACAGGGCTTGTAGGGGTATGAGACAGCCGAAAACGGCGTTCTGTCCGACTAATGGCTTTTTGCTAACTTTGTAGATGCGTTCTTCCACGCAATCAGTACAATCTGCGGTTTTGCCCGCCGCGCAGGGATGTCGGCACAACGGCCAAGAGACGCCTCATGCTCATCGGTAGCTACTCCTCCGCACTGGTCCTGATCTCCATTTTCGTGGCGATCCTCGCTTCCTATACTGCCCTCGACCTGACCGGGCGCATTGCCACCACCACCGGCCGTGCCGCTTATCTATGGATGATGGGCGGAGCCCTGGCCATGGGCGTCGGTGTGTGGTCCATGCACTTTATCGGCATGCTGGCCTTCAGCCTGCCCATCGACCTGGGCTACGACATCCAGCTCACCGCCTTGTCGCTGCTGATCTCGATCCTGTCCTGCGGCTTTGCCCTGTGGCTGGTGAGCCAGCCGCGGCTGCCGCTGTGGCAGTTGCTGTTCGGCGCGCTGATCATGGGCTCGGGCATCAGTGGCATGCACTACACCGGCATGGCGGCCATGCGCATGCAGCCGGGCATCGACTACGACCCGAGCCTGTTCGGCGCCTCGCTGCTGATTGCCTTCGGCGCGTCGCTGGCGGCGCTGTGGATTGCCTTTCGCCTGCGCCAGAACACCCCCTACGTACGTCTGGCCCGGACCGGCGCGGCGATTGTCATGGGCTTTGCCATCGTCGGCATGCATTACACCGGCATGGCCGCGGCGCGTTTCGCCGATGGCAGTTTCTGCGGCGCCCTGGGCAACGGCCTGAGCGGCAAGGGCCTGGACAACCTGGTGCTGATCACCACCCTGGCGGTGCTGATCATTGCCTTGCTGACCTCGGTGCTGGATGCGCGGCTGGAAGCCCGCACCGCGGTGCTGGCGCAATCGTTGACCGAAGCCAACAAGGAACTGACCCAACTGGCGTTGCACGACACCCTGACCGGGCTGCCGAACCGCATTCTGCTGGCCGATCGCATTGACCAGGCGATGCACCGGGTCACTGCCCATGGGGGCTGTTTTGCGCTGATGTTCATCGATCTGGACGGTTTCAAGCCGGTCAACGACGCCTTTGGCCACCACATGGGCGACCAGTTGCTGCGCGAAGTGGCCCAGCGCCTGCGCGAGGATTTGCGCAGCGAAGACACCCTGGCGCGGATCGGCGGCGATGAGTTCGTGCTGCTGGTGCAACTGGCCGAGCCGGACGATGCCCTGCGCCTGGCGGCACGCCAGGTGGGGCTGGTATCGCGCTCGTTCCGGGTGGCCGAGCACGACCTGCAGATTTCCGCCAGCATCGGCATTGCGGTGTACCCGGGCAATGGCCTGAGTGCCCAGGAACTGCTGATGAACGCCGATGCGGCGATGTACCACGCCAAGGGCACCGGCAAGAATGGCTACAGCTTTTTCGATGCCTCGATGAACAGCAATGCCCGGCGCCAGCTGCAATTGCTGCAGGATCTGCGCAATGCCCTGGAGCATCATCAGTTCCGCCTGCACTACCAACCCAAGTTCGACGCTGCCAATGGCCTGCCGGTGGGGGCAGAGGCGCTGCTGCGCTGGGAGCATCCCCAGCATGGCCTGTTGCTGCCGGACAAGTTCATCGAACTGGCGGAGAAGACCGGGCTGATCATTGCCATCGGCGAGTGGGTGCTCAACGAGGCCTGCCGGCAGATGCGCGAGTGGTACGTCCAGGGCTACACCGACTGGCGCATCGCGGTAAACCTCTCGGCCTTGCAGTTCTGCCATACCGGGCTGGTCAGGAGCGTGGCCAATGCCCTGGAACGCTACCACTTGCCGGCCAACAACCTGACCCTGGAAATCACCGAAACCACGGCGATGAACGACGCCGATGTCAGCATGCTTGTCCTGCAACAGCTGGCGGACATGGGGGTGGACCTGTCCATCGACGATTTCGGCACCGGCTATTCCAGCCTGATGTACCTCAAGCGCCTGCCAGCCAACGAGCTGAAGATCGACCGCGGCTTCGTCCGCGACCTGGAGCACGACAGCGACGATGCCGCCATCGTCTCGGCCATTGTCGCCCTGGGCCAGGCACTGGGCCTGCGGATCGTCGCCGAGGGCGTGGAAACCGGGGTGCAGCAGACCTTCCTCACCCAACTGGGCTGTGATTCCCTGCAAGGCTATTTCCTTGGCCATCCGCTGCCGCCCGAAGGTTTCATGCAGGGCATCCACCGGGGCGAAGAAAAAGCCTGAGCCTCTCGCCTTGCCGGTTGCGGTCGCGATCTGGCGGCAGTTCGCAGGGATATGGCCGCCGCCGAGGCTCCAGCCGGTTTGCGCCGTCGGTGCGCGGGGCTACCGTGCACTTCTACTGGCTTGATGTGGCACATTTGCGCAGTTTTCATCGCCGCCCGCGCGGTGTTTAATGGCTCGCGTTGAAATGTTCAGTGAGGGAGTCGGCAGCATGGATAAAGTCATCGTCATCACTGGTGGCGGACGGGGTATAGGCGCCGCCACGGCAGTGTTGGCCGCGCAGCAGGGATTCAAGGTGTGCATCAACTACCAGGCCGATGAGCAGTCCGCCCTGCAGGTGCTCGAACAGGTTCGCGCCCTGGGCGTGCAGGCCATCGCGGTGCGCGCCGACGTCAGTATCGAGGATGAAGTGATCGGTCTGTTCCAGCGGGTCGACAGCGAACTGGGGCGGGTCACGGCCCTGGTCAACAATGCCGGGACCGTGGGCCACAAGTCGCGGCTGGATGAAATGTCCGAATTTCGCATCCAGAAGATCATGAAGACCAATGTCATGGGGCCGATCCTCTGCGCCAAGCATGCGGTGCTGCGCATGTCGCCGCGCCATGGCGGGCAGGGCGGCAGCATCGTCAACGTCTCCTCTGTGGCGGCGCGCCTGGGTTCGCCGGGGGAATACGTCGACTACGCCGCCTCCAAGGGCGCCCTGGACACCTTCACCATCGGCCTGTCCAAGGAAGTGGCGGGCGAGGGCATCCGCGTCAACGCGGTGCGCCCGGGCTATATCTACACCGACTTTCATGCCCTGAGCGGCGATGCCGACCGGGTCAGCAAGCTGGAATCGGCAATCCCCATGGGTCGTGGCGGGCGTCCTGATGAAGTGGCCGAGGCGATTGTCTGGCTGCTGTCGGACAAGGCCTCCTACGCCACCGGCACCTTCGTCGACCTGGGCGGCGGCCGCTGAGCCCCCGCAAGTCCGCGGCCTATCCCGTTGGAGCCGGCTTGCCGGCGAAGAGGCCCTTGAGTCTTGTGCCGCGCTTGCGGACGCCTTCGCTGGCAAGCCAGCTCCTACGGTTTCCTCAACGGGCGCGGCGGCGGCCGGGGCCGATCAGCAGGGCCAGCAACAGCCCCAGTACGCTGATGCCAAAGCTCATCAACTGTGGCATCAGGAACCCCAGGGTTTCCCCCGGGCGGTTGCAGCTGTAGCCATATCCTTCGCCTTGTTCATGGGCCCAGACGCCCGGAGTGGCGCTCACGTCCACAGGCGCCGATGGTGCGGGTTCCTCATTGGAGAACCCCAGGTTCGAATGGCTCGCGCTGCGCCTTTCCAGCTGCTCGATGGCCTGCAACTGGGCGTCGTTGCAGCGGTTCTGCGCCCAATTGCCGACCACCACCAGGACGGACAGCAGAAGCAGCAGCGGCACCGGGTAATAACGCCGGGTCCGCAGCAGGGGCGCCACCACCAGCCCGGCCAGGAAACCCGCCAGCAGCAGATTGACCCAGAACCACGGGCCGCCTTCCCAGCTCGGCGGTATCAACTGCACCAGCAGCGGGGGCAGCACAACGCGGGCGAACAGCAGGCACAGGGCGGCTGCGAGCAGGGTGATCAGCAGGGTCTTGATCCAGGATTTCATGGGCAATGCATAACCTTTAAGAAGGAGCGGTAAACGGGGGCTATCAGTGCTGCGCCAGCTATTGGGGCATCGGCGGCGGGGTAAAGCGCCGGGCGTATTCGAGCATCTCCCGGGGGAAGACCATGTGCTTGACCGCGCTGTCGTCCAGGCCGTAGAGGTAGGCCACTGCCGCGGCTTCAAAGGCCCAGTAGCCGAAGTAGGATTCACCGTCCAGGTGGGAGTCGTGCCATGGGGCCTGCTCGAACGCTTCATACCACTGGTTGCAGTACTCCACCAGCAGCTCCCGAGCCTCGTCCGCTTGATCGGCGTAGATGGCCCTGATCAGCGGCGTATAGACCGGGTGGTACCACTCATCGATGTCTGCGCGGCCCGGCAGGCAGGGCTTGAGCAGGTCCTCGATCAGGGTGTCCTCGGCGTGGTAGCCGGCGCGGTCCTGCAGCGCCACCATGCGCGGCAGCAGGTCGCGGCGTTGCAGCAGGATGCACAGGCTGATGACCTGCACGTACTCCTCGTACTGGTCGAGGTAGTCCTCGATGTTCAGCGGCGCGATATCGGGCACCTCGTTGCACAGGGCCAAGGTGCGCTGATGCTCCTCGTAGCTGGCGATCAGTGCGTCCAGCTCCTGGGCCAGCTCCGGCATGGCCTTGCCGCCGGTGTAGCCCAGGATCAGATGGTCCAGGCGTGCTCGCTTGACCTCCCAGGCCTTGAGCGAGGCTTCCTGCCCGGGGTAGTCCTCTTCCATAGAGTGTGTCTGCCAATGGGCTTCGGTACCCGCCAGGAACTCCAGGAGGATGGGGTACTGCTTCGGGTCGAGAAACACCTGCCTGCGTTGCATGTCAGTACCCGGCCTCAGTGGAAGGGCATCGGCGGCGGGGTAAAGCGCCGGGCGTATTCGAGCATCTCCCGGGGGAAGACCATGTGCGTTACCGCGCTGTCGTCCAGGCCGAACAGGTAGGCCACTGCCGCAGCTTCAAAGGCCCAGTAGCCGAAGTAGGAACCCTCGTCGCCGTCCAGGTGGCTGTCGTGCCATGGGGCCTGTTCGAACGCCTCGTACCACTGGTTGCAGTACTCCACCAGCAGTTCCCGGGGTTCATCCGGATCTTCGGTGTAGATGGCCCGGATCAGGGGCGTGGAGACGTCGTGGAACCACTGATCAACGTCTTCACGATCCGCCAGGTAGGCCTTGAGCAGATCCTCGATCAGGGTGTCCTGGCCGTTAAAGCCGGCGCGGTCCTGCAGCAGTGCCATGCGCGGCAGCAGGTCGCTGCGCTGCAGCAGGATGCACAGGCTGATGACCTGGACATATTCCTCGTACTCGTCGGGGTAGTCTTCGATGTTCAGCGGCGCGATATCCGGTCGTTCTTCATAAACCCCCATCTTGCGCTGGTAATCTTCGTAGCCTTCGATCACCCCATCCAGCTCCCGGGCCAGTTGCTCCATGGGCGCACCGCCGGTGTAGCCCAGGATCAGGTGGTGCAGGCGCGCGCTGCGCACACTGGAAGCCTTGAGGGAGGCTTCCTGCTCGGGGCTGTCGGCCATCATCGAGTGGGTCTGCCAGTGGGCCTCTTCGCCGGCCAGGCTTTCGAGGAAGTCGTGGTACTGCTTGTGGCTGAGAAACACTTGTCTGCGGTTCATGTCGGTGCCTTGTCTCAGTACACGGGAATCAGGGTGAAGGGCGCCTTGCGCTGCGAGGCTTCCAGCAGCAGGGTCGCCAGGTCGACTTCGGCGGGCTCCAGGTCAAGCTGCTCCAGCTCTTCTTCCAGTTGCTGCGCATCGGCGGGCAGGGCAACGATCGGCAGGCGCAGGTAGGGCCGCGGGTCTTCGCCGTAGTAGATCTTCACCGGGCCCTCGGGGATGCCTTCCAGGCGGGCAAAACCCTCTTCGTCGAGGTTGCCCTCGGCTTGCGAGCCATCACTGAACACTGCTCGGTAGGCGGCGCCGGACACTGGCTCCAGGTTGGGGTAGTGCAGGTTCAGCTCCAGCCAGTGGCCCTCACCGGTGAGGTGTTCCAGGCCCTGGTTGATGTCCTGGGCGATGCTCGCGGCGTCGTGGGCGCCGGGTTGTGGCGCGGCGGTGAGGGTCGTTGGGCGCGGTTCCAGGGAGGACTGCGGCTTGGGTGCCAGGGCCGGGCCGCGGCTGTGGGCGGCGGCCGAGTTGTTGCGTTGCTCGGCGATCCAGGGGGCTATGCGTTCTTGCACCGACACCATGAGGAACTCGGTGTGTTCGCAGGCTTCGTTGAGGTTGTGCAGCACCAGGCGCTGCTGCTGGGGCGTCAGGCCGTTGAAGGTGCTGGAGGCGCTCACGCCGCGGATGATCTCGGGCAGTTCTTCGGCCAGGCGCACGGGGTCCAGGCACTTTTCCAGCAGCTGTTCGGGGCTGGTTTTCAGGCGGCAGGCCAGCAGGGTGTAGCGGATCATGTCGAAGAGCTTTTCGGCGTGGCGCTGGGGGGCGCGGTTGATCAGGCGCAGAAGGGTCTTCAGGCCTTGTCCCGGGCCGGGGATCCAGCCGATCAGGGCCAGGGCCAGGTCGAAGAAGGCGTCTTCCTCGTCCTTGGGGTTGTTGATGGCGTCCAGCTCGAAGATCGCCTGGATGCAGTCGTAGGCGTTGAGTTCCTGGGTCAGCAGTGGCAGACGGCCGCGTTCGATCGCCTTGAGCAGTTCGGCCTTGGCCTCTGGGTAGTCGTCGTAATACAGGTCTTCGACCATGACGTGTTCCTTTCCCTGGAAAATTGGAGCGCGGATGCTGAATGAGTTGAGGGGAGGTGGCAAGGGGATTTGGTTCTTTCATGGGGCGCGTGGGATGGGGTACCTATCCATTCCGGCGGGTGCGGCTACTTGCGGTTCCGCTCTTGCATCGACTCACTCGGCCTGGAGATTGGGTGGTGTGCAGCGCTCCGTAGGAGCTGGCTTGCCCGCGAAGGCGTCCGCTCAGGCGCTGCATGGCTCACGGGCCTCTTCGCCGGCAAGCCGGCTCCTACAGGTGTGGATGGGGCGGTTGTGCTTAAAAGGACCGAATGATCCGCCCCAGGGTTTCCATGGCCTTTTCCGCGGCTTCGTTCCACGGGCTGCCGTAGTTCAGGCGGATGCAGTTGCGAAAGCGCTGGGTCGGGGAAAAGATCGGCCCTGGGGCAATGCTGATGCCTTGGGCCAGGGCCATCTGGAACAGTTTCAGCGAGTCCATCTGCGGCGGCAGCTCCAGCCACAGGAAGTAGCCGCCTGCCGGCTGGCTGACCCGGGTCTGGGCCGGGAAGTAGCGGGCGATCGCCGCCAGCATGGCGCTCTGCTGTTCTTCCAGGGCATAGCGCAGCTTGCGCAGGTGGCGGTCGTAGCCACCGTGTTGCAGGTAGTCGGCAATCGCCGCCTGGGCCGGCATCGAGGCACACAACGAGGTCATCAGTTTCAGCCGTTCGATCTTCTGCGCATAGCGCCCGGCCGCGACCCAGCCGATGCGGTAGCCCGGGGCCAGGCTCTTGGCGAAGGAGCCGCAGTGCATCACCAGGCCCTCGGTGTCGAAGGCCTTGGCCGGTTTCGGCGCCTGCTGGCCGTAGTACAGCTCGGCGTAGACGTCGTCTTCGATCAGCGGCACCTGGTGCTGGCGCAACAGTTCCACCAGCTCCTGTTTCTTCGCCTCGGGCATGCTCGCGCCCATGGGGTTCTGGAAGTTGGTCATGCACCAGCAGGCCTTGATCGGGTGCCGCTCCAGGGTCTGGGCCAGCACCCCGAGGTCGATGCCGTCGCGCGGGTGCACGGGGAT
The DNA here is from genome assembly GCF_024810175.1 of Pseudomonas sp. BIGb0176. Lineage (NCBI taxonomy): Bacteria > Pseudomonadati > Pseudomonadota > Gammaproteobacteria > Pseudomonadales > Pseudomonadaceae > Pseudomonas > Pseudomonas sp. BIGb0176. The sequence goes on along the minus strand of NZ_JANUEC010000001.1, from coordinate 1,549,129 downwards.
TTCCACCGCCTTGAGCTTGAGCCGCTCCAGCACTTGCAGGCTGGCGTAGAAGGCCGGAGCCTCGATGGCCACCAGGTCGCCGGGCTCGGTCACCGCTTGCAGGCACAGGTTCAGCGCCTCCAGGGCGCCGTTGGTGATCAGCAACTCCTCCATGGGCAGCATCAGCCCGGCCACCATGTAGCGCAGGGCGATCTGCCGACGCAGCTGCGGATTGCCCGGCGACATGTCGGTGACCACCACCCGCGGGTCCATCTCGCGGCTGGCGCTGGCCAGGGAGCGCGACAGGCGCTGCAGGGGGAACAGGGTCGGGCTGGGGAACGCCGAGCCGAAAGGCACGGTGCTCGGGTCCTTGATCGAATCGAGCACCGAGAACACCAGTTCGCTGACATCGACTTCGGTGGATTCATTGACTTCGCTGCTGATCACCGGCTCCGAGAACGGGCTCGGCGCGTGGGCATTGACGAAGTAGCCGGAGCGCGGGCGGGCGCGGATCAGGCCGCGACGCTCCAGCAGGTAATAGGCCTGGAACACCGTCGACGGGCTGACCCCGTAGGTCTGGCTGGCGTAGCGCACCGAAGGCACACGCTGGCCCGGCCCCAGGACCCCGGAGCGGATCAGTTCGGCGATGTCATCGGCGAATTTTTCGTAGCGTTTCATCTGCGGTTGAGGATCCAGTCTGGTCATCGGGTCGACATATCTGCGGTGGCGAGGGAGTGACGAACGCCGCCAGCGGGCTGGCGGCGGGTGTCCGGTTCATTGGCTCCGGGGCCGGCCCCGGGGGGGAGCCGGCTCCCTCGCCAGGGCATTCTAGAGGCTCAGCGGTTCATCGGCGCGACAAAACGACTCTTGGCCACGGCGTAGACGCCCGGGTCATCGCTGTCGCTGACCTTGAAACTGATGGCCTGGGAGCTGCTCTGCGCCTTGTCCTGGGTCATCGCCACGGACACCGGCAGGTCGGTGATTTCACCGGGGGCCAGGCTCAGCTCGGTCTTGCCCTGCAGCTCGAAGCCTTCGCCATCCACCAGGGCCAGGTGGTACTGCTGGCGTTCCTGGGTCTTGTTGATGATCTTCAGGCTGTAGATGTTCTCGATCTGGCCCAGGGCGTTCTCGCGGAACAGGCCGCGGTCCTTGCTCACGTCCAGGGAGACCATCGGCCGCTGCACCAGGGCCAGGGCCAGGGCGCCGATCATCACCAGCAGCACCAGGCTGTAGCCCACCAGGCGCGGACGCAGCAGGTGGGTCTTGCCGCCTTGCAACTCGTGTTCCGAGGTGTAGGCGATCAGGCCGCGAGCGTAGCCCATCTTGTCCATGATCGAGTCGCAGGCGTCGATGCAGGCAGCGCAGCCGATGCACTCCATCTGCAGGCCGTCGCGGATGTCGATGCCGGTAGGGCAGACCTGTACGCACAGCTGGCAGTCGATGCAGTCGCCCAGGCCGACATCGGCAGGCTTCACATCACGCTTGCGCGGGCCACGGCTTTCGCCGCGCACCGGGTTGTAGGAAATGGTCAGGGTGTCCTTGTCGAACATCACGCTCTGGAAGCGCGCATAAGGGCACATGTGCATGCACACCGCCTCGCGCAGCCAGCCGGCGTTGATGTAGGTGGCCGCGGCGAAGAACAGCACCCAGAACAGGCTCAGGCCGCCGATCTGCAGGGTCAGCAGTTCCTGGGCCAGGGGGCGGATGGGGGTGAAGTAGCCAACGAAGGTCAGGCCGGTGAGCAGGCTGATGCCCAGCCACAGGGTGTGCTTCATGGCTCGGCGGGCCAGCTTGTTCAGGCCCCAGGGCGCGGCCTGCAGCTTGATCCGCTGGTTGCGCTCGCCCTCGGTGACCTTTTCGCACCACATGAACAGCCAGGTCCACGAGCTTTGCGGGCAGGTGTAGCCGCACCAGACGCGGCCGGCGAACACGGTGATGGCGAACAGGCCGAAGGCGCAGATGATCAGCAGTGCCGAGAGGAGGATGAAGTCCTGGGGCCAGAAGGTTGCGCCGAAAATGTGGAACTTGCTTTCGGCCAGGTCCCAGAGCACGGCCTGGCGGCCACCCCAGTTGAGCCACACGGTGCCGAAGAACAGCAGGAACAGGAAACCTGCTCCGCTCATGCGCAGGGTGCGGAACAGGCCGCTGAAACTGCGGGTGTAGACGTGTTTGTCAGTGGTCTTCGTCTTCATCTGTGTAGGGCGTGAAGGTTCGAAGGTTTCTACTAATCGGACGGGGATTCTTTCGCTCATGGTCGTTCGCTCATCAGCCTCCATCAGGCCGGGCAACTATGACCACGGATCTGTTTGCATAACAGACTCAGGTATTTGATAAAAAACCGGATCAGATGGCCCTTTGCAGCGCCCCTGCGACAACTTGCCGTACCCCCTCAGGTGCCACCAGGGAGGGCTGCAGGCCGTGCTGGCACAGGGCCGCGGGGCGGGCCCTGATCCAGGTCAGTCAAATCACCGAATCACCTTCACTGGCTTTCAGATGGCGCCGGCCGTCGGTGGCGCCTGCTACGGTCAATGCGTCGGCTTCTGCTTCGGTGATGTAGACCCGCTCGCCACCGAGGTCCACCGCCGACATCGACTTGGCGCTGTCGGTGATGATGGTCACGGCGCTGGCCGGGAGGTGCTGGTGCAGGGTTTCGGTGTCGAAATAGCAGGTCTGGTTTTCGATGCGCAGGCTCATGGCGGTTACCTCAAGGCAATGGCTGTACAGGTTAGGGCGCAGGGGCCGGCCAGGGTTCGACCACGGCGATCAACGGTGGCTGGGCAGGCGCTGGCGGGTGGGGGCGCAGGCTTGTGCAGGAACTGGCTGGCCAGCGAAGGCGTCCGTGGGGTTGGCAGCCGGCTTGGGGCCTCTTCTCCGGCAAGCCGGTTCCTGCGGTGGTGGTGATGGCGGCACCTTTTGCTGGCGGGCGCGGTCCATCGCTCAGGAACCCGCGAAGGGACGAGGAGCGATCGCATGAACACCTGGTGGCAAGAAGTCTGGCTGACCCTGCAAGACGAATTCGCCGATATCGGCGATGCCCGGCAACTGACCCAGATCACCCTGCGGCTGCTGGTGGCGGCCCTGCTGGGGGGCATTCTGGGCTTCGAACGCGAGCATCAGGGCAAGGCCGCCGGGGTTCGCACCCATATGCTGGTGGCCATGGGCGCGGCCCTGTTCGTGCTGGTGCCGAGCCTGTCCGGGGCCCAGGCCGATGCCATGAGCCGGGTGCTCCAGGGGGTCATCGCCGGGATCGGTTTTCTCGGCGCCGGGACCATCCTCAAGGGCCGTGAAGAAGACCAGGGCCAGCACGTCAAGGGCCTGACCACCGCCGCCGGGCTGTGGATGACCGCCGCCATCGGCGTGGCCGCCGGCATGGGCCGCGAGGCCACGGCGGTGCTCAGTACCTTGCTGGCGCTGATGGTCTTCAGCCTGATGCCGCTGATTGTCCGACGCCTGGAAAAGCGCCAGGACGGCTGATGCTCCGGGCCTCCCCACGTGGCTGTCTATGCTTGCTGGCTGGGCAGGCGCCCGGGCTCAGGCGCTGACCACCACCGGCGGCATGGTAGTGGGCGGGTCGCCCTTGGGTGGCGGGGTGCTTTCCGGCGGTTCCTGCTCCGGGATCGGCTCAGGCTCGCTGGGGGGCAGGGTCGGTTGGTCGATGTTGGGATCGGGGGTTTCTGCCGGGATCGGGATATTCATCGCGCTGGCCTCCTTTGTGCTTGCAGATGCACGGGCTCTTCTGGTGGACCGCAGCGGCGCGGATTTGATTCCCGCCGCTTGGCCGACCAATCGCGGTGAACTTTCGCCGCAGGCTTTGGCTCGGAACCTAAGTGCATTGATTCACCGGGGCCGCGGCCCCGCCACCAGAGCGTCGAAGACGTGAAAAAGGGGTGATGCTCGATGACTGTAGAAAAACCGACCGAACAGCAATACCAGGCGCACCTGCCGTTGTCCCAGGCTCTGCTGCTGCCGCGCATTGCCATCGAGAGCATCCGCCCGGTGCTCGACGGCGGCCAGTTCGCGGTCAAGGCGGTGGCCGGCCAGGAGGTAGAGGTGGCGTGCAAGGTATTCGCCGACGGCCACGACAAACTGGCGGTGTGGGTGCGCTGGCACAACGAGCAGCAGGACAGCTGGGCCAGCCAGGCCCTGGAAGACCAGGGCAACGACGGTTGGCTGGGGCGTTTCACGTTGCCCGAAGTGGGGCGCTACCGCTTCTGCATCGAAGCCTGGATCGATCAGTTCGCCAGCTTCTGCTACGAGCTGGAGAAAAAGCACCTGGCCGGGGTTGCGGTCAGCCTGGAGCTGCAGGAGGGCCGCAGCCATGTGCAACAGGCCGCCGAGCGCAGCGAAGGGCCGCTGCGCGAGCAGTTGCTGGCGTTGCAGCGCGATCTGTCCGGGTTGCTGGAGGCCGAGCAGGTGGCGCTGTTTCTCAGCGAGTCCAGCGCGCGCCTGATGGCCGAGGCCGATCACCGGCCCTACCTGAGCCTGAGCCCCGAGTACCCGCTGGATGTGGAGCGGCTACAGGCCCAGTTCGCCAGTTGGTACGAGCTGTTTCCCCGCTCGATCACCGACAATCCGGCCCGCCACGGCACGTTCAACGACGTTCATTCGCGGCTGCCGATGATTCACGACATGGGCTTTGACGTGCTGTATTTCCCGCCGATCCACCCCATCGGCCGCAGCCACCGCAAGGGGCCCAACAACTCGCTGAGCGCAGGCCCGGACGATCCCGGCAGCCCCTATGCAATCGGCAGCGAGGAGGGCGGCCACGAGGCCATCCACCCGCAACTGGGCAGCCGGGAGGACTTCCGCCGGCTGCTGGCGGCGGCCGCCGACCACGGCCTGGAGATCGCCCTGGACTTCGCCATCCAGTGCTCCCAGGACCACCCCTGGCTCAAGCAGCACCCGGGCTGGTTCAACTGGCGCCCGGACGGCACCATCAAATACGCCGAGAACCCGCCGAAGAAGTACCAGGACATCGTCAATGTCGACTTCTATGCCGCCGAGGCCATTCCCAGCCTGTGGCTGGAACTGCGGGACATCGTCATCGGCTGGGTCGAGGAGGGGGTCAAGACCTTTCGCGTGGACAACCCCCACACCAAGCCGCTGCCGTTCTGGCAGTGGCTGATCGGCGAAGTGCGCCGCCAGTATCCGGAGGTGATCTTCCTCGCCGAAGCCTTCACCACCCCGGCGATGATGGCGCGCCTGGGCAAGGTCGGTTACACCCAGAGCTACACCTACTTCACCTGGCGCAACACCAAGAGCGAGTTGTCCAGCTACCTGGCCGAACTCAACCAGCCGCCGTGGCGCGACTGCTTCCGCCCCAACTTCTTCGTCAACACCCCGGACATCAACCCGCAGTTCCTGCATGACTCGGGGCGCCCTGGGTTTCTGATCCGCGCGGTGCTGGCCACCATGGGATCCGGGCTGTGGGGCATGTATTCCGGGTTCGAGCTGTGCGAATCGGCGCCGGTGCCGGGCAAGGAGGAGTACCTGGATTCGGAGAAATACCAGATCCGCCCCCGGGACTTCTCGGCGCCGGGCAACATCATTGCCGAGATCGCCCAGCTCAACCGCATCCGCCGGCAGAACCCGGCGCTGCACAGCCACCTGGGGCTCAAGCTGTACAACGCCTGGAATGACCACATCCTGTATTTCGGCAAGCGCAGCGGCGACAACTTCGTGCTGGTGGCGGTCAGCCTCGACCCGTTCAACCCCCAGGAGGCGCATTTCGAATTGCCGCTGTGGGAAATGGGCCTGGCCGATGACGCCCAGACCCAGGGCGAGGACCTGATGAACGGCCACCGCTGGACCTGGTACGGCAAGACCCAGTTCATGCGCATCGAACCGGCGCAGCCTTTCGGCATCTGGCGCATCACCGCCACGTAGGAGCCGGCTTGGGCCCATGGGCCTTGTGCAGGCCCGGCCGACGCCTTCGCTGGCAAGCCAGCTCCCACGGTGGGGCGTGGTTTGTGGCAGCTGCGAATTCAATTTTTTCAGGAGCCCGACATGGCCAAGAAACCTCGCCCCACGACCTTTATCAAGGACCCGCTCTGGTACAAGGACGCGGTGATCTACCAGGTGCATGTGAAGTCCTACTTCGATTCCAACAACGACGGAATCGGCGATTTTCCCGGGCTGATCGCCAAACTCGACTACATCAAGGACCTGGGGGTCAACACCATCTGGCTGTTGCCGTTCTACCCCTCGCCGCGGCGTGACGACGGCTACGACATCGCCGAGTACCGCGGGGTCAGCCCCGACTACGGCACCCTGGCTGACGCCCGGCGCTTTATCGCCGAGGCCCACAAGCGCGAGCTGCGGGTGATCACCGAGCTGGTGATCAACCACACCTCCGACCAGCACCCCTGGTTCCAGCGGGCACGCAAGGCCAAGCCGGGTTCGGCGGCGCGCAATTTCTACGTGTGGTCCGACGACGACCAGAAATACGACGGCACGCGGATCATCTTTCTCGACACCGAGAAGTCCAACTGGACCTGGGACCCGGTGGCCGGCCAGTACTTCTGGCACCGCTTCTACTCCCACCAGCCGGACCTCAACTTCGACAACCCCCAGGTGATGAAGGCCGTGCTCTCGGTGATGCGCTACTGGCTCGACATGGGCATCGACGGCCTGCGCCTGGACGCCATTCCCTACCTGATCGAGCGCGATGGCACCAACAACGAGAACCTGCCGGAGACCCACCAGGTGCTCAAGCAGATCCGCGCCGAAATCGACGCCAACTATCCGGACCGCATGCTCCTGGCCGAGGCCAACCAATGGCCGGAAGACACCCAGCTGTACTTTGGCGATGTCACAGGCAGCGACGGCGACGAGTGCCACATGGCCTTCCACTTTCCGCTGATGCCGCGCATGTACATGGCCCTGGCCCAGGAGGATCGCTTCCCCATCACCGACATCCTGCGCCAGACCCCGGAGATCCCGGCCAACTGCCAGTGGGCGATCTTCCTGCGCAACCACGATGAACTGACCCTGGAAATGGTCACCGACCGCGAGCGCGACTACCTGTGGAACTACTACGCCGCCGACCGCCGGGCGCGGATCAACCTGGGGATCCGCCGGCGCCTGGCGCCGCTGATGGAGCGTGACCGGCGGCGCATCGAGCTGCTCAACAGCCTGCTGCTGTCGATGCCCGGTACCCCGACCCTGTACTACGGCGACGAGATCGGCATGGGCGACAACATCTACCTGGGGGACCGGGATGGCGTGCGTACGCCGATGCAATGGTCCATCGATCGCAACGGCGGTTTCTCCCGGGCCGACCCGGCCAGCCTGGTGCTGCCGCCGATCATGGATTCGCTGTACGGCTACCCGTCAGTCAACGTCGAGACCCAGTCCGGCGATCCCCATTCGCTGCTCAACTGGACCCGGCGCATGCTGGCGGTGCGCAAGCAGTCCAAGGCCTTTGGCCGCGGCACGCTGAAGATGCTGTCGCCGAGCAACCGACGGATCCTGGCCTATACCCGGGAATACACCGGGCCTGACGGCAAGCAGGAGATCATCCTGTGCGTGGCCAACGTCTCGCGCAGCGCCCAGGCCGCGGAGCTGGACCTCTCGGCGTTCGCGGGCATGGTGCCGGTGGAGATGCTCGGCGGGAACGCTTTTCCGCCCATTGGCCAGCTGAATTTCCTCCTGACCCTGGCGCCCTACGGTTTCTACTGGTTCGTCCTGGCGGCGGAAAACCAGATGCCCAGCTGGCACGTGGAACCGGCCCAGAGCCTGCCGGATTTCACCACCCTGGTGCTGAAGAAACGCCTCGAAGAATTGCTCGAAGCGCCATCGCGCACCACCCTGGAGCAGGAAGTACTGCCCAACTGGCTGCCCAAGCGGCGCTGGTTCGCCGGCAAGGACAGCGCCATCGACCAGGCGCGGATTGCCTACGGCGTGCGCTTTGGCGACCCGCAGCACCCGGTGCTGCTCAGCGAGATCGAAGTCACCAGCGCCGGGCGCAGCGAGCGCTACCAGTTGCCGTTCGGCCTGTTGGCCGAAGAGCAGATCAACAGCGCTTTGCCCCAGCAACTGGCCATGGCCCGGGTGCGTCGCGGGCGCCAGGTGGGGCTGATCACCGACGCCTTCGCCCTCGACAGTTTCGTGCGCAACGTGCTGCTGGCGCTGCAGGGCGCCACCTGCCTGGACAGCGAACAGGGCCAGATCCGTTTCGAGGCCACCGCGCAGCTGGCGGCGCTGGGCCTGGGGGCCGACGCCGAGGTGCGCTACCTGTCGGCGGAGCAGTCCAACAGCTCGGTGGTGGTGGGCGGCAGCCTGGTGCTCAAGCTGATCCGCAAGGTGGCGGGGGGCATTCACCCGGAACTGGAAATGGGCGCCTTCCTCACCGCTGCCGGCTTTGCCCACATCTCGCCGCTGCTGGGCTCGGTGCTGCGCCGCGATGCCCAGGGCGAAGACCATCTGCTGATGATCGCCCAGGGCTACCTGAACAATCAGGGCGATGCCTGGGAGTGGACCCAGAACAACCTCGAGCGGGCGATCCGCGACGAGCTGGCCGAGGCCATGTCCGAGCAGGAGCAGCACTACAACGCCCTGGGCGAGCTCCAGGATTTCGCCGGCCTGCTGGGCCAGCGCCTGGGGGAAATGCACCTGCTGCTGGCGGCCCCCAGCGACAATCCGGATTTCGCTCCCGAGCACGCCACCGCCAAGGATGCCCAGGCCTGGAACCAGCAGGTTGCCGAGCAACTGGAGCGCGGGTTGCAACTGCTTCAACAGCACCAGGCCGAACTCGCGGCAGGGGAGCAGAAATTGCTCGGCAAATTGTTGCAGCATAAGGCGCTGATCCTGGGTCACATCCAGCAACTGGCCAAACAGTTGGTGGGGGGCGTGCGGATTCGTGTCCACGGCGACCTGCACCTGGGGCAGGTACTGGTGATCAAGGGCGATGCCTACCTGATCGACTTCGAGGGCGAGCCGGCCCGGCCCCTGGCCGAGCGCCGCGGCAAGCACAGCCCGTACAAGGATGTCAGTGGGGTCCTGCGTTCCTTCGACTACGCGGCGGCCATGGCCCTGGAGGCACCGGCGGTGGACGGCGCGCAAGGCGCGGCGGCGGGGCGGCGCAAAGTGGTCACGCGCTACCTGGCCGAGGCGCGCCACGCCTTTGTCCAGGCGTATCGGCTGGCGACGGCTAATCTTGCCCATGGCTGGCAGGACCCGGCGGCCGCGGATGCCGCACTGGCACTGTTCAGCCTGGAGAAGGCCGCCTACGAGCTGGCCTATGAAGCGGAGAACCGTCCCGCCTGGTTGCCTGTGCCATTGCACGGCCTGGTGGGGCTGTTACGTGAACTGAAACCCTTTTCCGATATTGAGAGTGGTGGAGAGCAGTCATGAGTTTCTCGAACAAGGAACAGGGAAAGCAGCAACCGGCATTGCTTCCTTCGGCCAAGGCCATCGACGCCCTGGTACGGGCCGAACACCGCGATCCATTCGCCATTCTCGGGCCCCACGGCGATGGCGCCGGCGGGCAATTCATCCGCGCTTTCCTGCCCGGGGCGCTGAGTGTGCAGGTGCTCGACCGCGACCAGCAGCAGGTGCTCGGCAGCCTGCAAGCCGGTGAGGTGCCGGGGCTGTTTGTCGGGCACTTTCCCGAGGCCCGGCCCTATCTCTTGCGCATTCAATGGGCCGGGGGCGAACAGGTCAGTGAAGACCCCTACAGCTTCGGCCCCCTGCTGGGGGAGATGGACCTGTACCTGTTTGCCGAAGGCAATCACCGCGACCTCAGTTCCTGCCTGGGGGCGCAACTAACCACCGTGGACGGCATCGACGGCGTGCGTTTTGCGGTCTGGGCACCGAATGCCCGGCGGGTCTCGGTGGTGGGCGACTTCAATATCTGGGACGGGCGCCGGCACCCGATGCGCCTGCGCCATCCCTCCGGGGTCTGGGAGCTGTTCATCCCGCGCCTGCAGGCGGGCGAGGCCTATAAATACGAGATCCTCGGGCCCCAGGGCATCCTGCCGCTCAAGGCCGACCCCATGGCCCTGGCCACGCAGTTGCCGCCGGACACCGCCTCCAGAGTCGCGCCGCCCCTGACCATCGAGTGGCAGGACCAGGAGTGGATGCTGGCCCGTGGCGAGCGCCAGCGGGTGGACGCGCCGCTGTCGATCTATGAGCTGCATGCCGGTTCCTGGCAGTGCGAAGTGGACGACCTTGGAGAAGTGGCCCGCCAGTACAGCTGGGCCGAACTGGCCGAACGGCTGATTCCCTACGTCAAGGACCTGGGGTTTACCCATATCGAGCTGATGCCGATCATGGAGCACCCGTTTGGCGGCTCCTGGGGCTACCAGCCGCTGTCGCAGTTCGCCCCCAGCGCCCGCTACGGCAGCCCGCAGGATTTTGCAGCCTTCATCGACGCCTGCCACCAGGCAGGCATCGGGGTGATTCTCGATTGGGTGCCGGCGCACTTTCCCACCGATACCCACGGCCTGGCGCAGTTCGACGGCACTGCACTGTATGAGTACGGCAACCCCCTGGAAGGCTTCCACCAGGACTGGGACACCCTGATCTACAACCTGGGGCGTACCGAAGTGCACGGTTTCATGCTGGCTTCGGCACTGCACTGGCTCAAGCATTTCCACGTCGACGGCCTGCGGGTGGATGCCGTGGCCTCGATGCTCTACCGCGACTATTCGCGCAAGGCCGGGGAATGGGTGCCGAACCGCCACGGCGGCCGGGAAAACCTCGAAGCCATCGATTTTCTGCGCCACCTCAACGACGTCGTGGCCCTGGAGGCCCCGGGCGCCCTGGTGATCGCCGAAGAGTCCACCGCCTGGCCCGGGGTCAGCCAGCGCACCGACCAGGGCGGCCTGGGCTTTGCCTATAAATGGAACATGGGCTGGATGCATGATTCCCTGCATTACATCCAGCAGGACCCGGTGTACCGCGCCCACCATCACAACGAACTGAGCTTTGGCCTGGTGTACGCCTGGTCCGAGCGTTTCATCCTGCCGATCTCCCACGACGAAGTGGTGCACGGCAAGCACTCGCTGATCGACAAGATGCCCGGCGATCGCTGGCAGAAGTTCGCCAACCTGCGGGCCTACCTGAGCTTCATGTGGGCCCATCCGGGCAAGAAGCTGCTGTTCATGGGCTGCGAGTTCGGCCAATGGCGCGAGTGGAACCACGACCAGCAACTGGACTGGTACCTGCTGCAATACCCCGAGCACCGCGGGGTGCAGCAACTGGTGGGGGACCTCAACCGCCTGTATCGCCAGTACCCGGCGCTGCACGACCAGGACGACGTGCCCCAGGGTTTCCAATGGCTGATCGGCGACGATGCGATCAACAGCGTCTATGCCTGGTTGCGCTGGAGCAAGAGCGGCGAACCGCTGCTGGTGGTGGCCAACTTCACCCCGGTGCCACGCCAGGGCTATCGCGTCGGCGTACCGGTGGCGGGGCGCTGGAGCGAGTTGCTCAACAGCGATTCGCAACTGTATGCCGGCTCCAACTACGGCAACGGTGGCGAGGCCTTCAGCGAAGAGCAGAGCAGCCATGGCCAGGCCCTGTCCCTGGTGCTCAACCTGCCGCCGCTGGCCGTACTGATCCTGCGCCCTGACAGTTGACCCAGGCGTCCTGTAGCCGCTGCCGAAGGTTGCGAACGGTCTGGGCGGCGCTCCGTCGCTGGGGCGTGGGGTTTGCGAGGACGCCAACGGCTCGTCTGAAGATCGCCCAGTCAACCGGTTACAGGGAGTCGGCGGCCTCGGCGATCAGCGCGGCTACGGGCCCGGGCTGGGAAGCGAGGGAGGCGTGGCTGGCGTCCAGGTGAATGACCTTGCGGGCGTTGAGCCGGGCGGCCATGCGCTCCTGGTTCGCCGGGGCGATCATGCGGTCGGCACGGGACACCTGGTACCAGGAAGGTTTATCGCGCCATGCCGGGGCCCCGAGGGCGTCGCCGAAGGTGTTGGCCAGCGGCGCCTTCTGGGTCAGGCCCATGACCAGCCCTTCCTGGGGGCTGAGATCCTGGCAGAAGCTCTGCTGGAAACGCTCCGGACGCACCCAGAGGTAGCCGTCGCTGTCGGGCGCCAGATTGGCGGCGGCTTCGGGCGGGAACTCCTGGGTCAGGCCACCGGGGCTTTCACCCTGGTCCGGGGCGAAGGCGGCGATGTACACCAGGCCCGCGACGTTTGGCGCATGCCCGGCCTGGGTGATCACCGCGCCGCCGTAGGAGTGCCCCACCAGCAGCACCGGCCCCGCTTGCTGGGCCACCAGTTTGCGGGTCCGTTCGACGTCCTCGGCGAGGGAGGTCAGGGGCAGTTCCACGGCGCGGATCTTCTCGTAACCGCGGTTCAGCAGTTCGACGATGACCCGGTTCCAGTGGGCGGCACCGCCCCAGAAACCGTGGACCAGGACAATCGTGGGTTGCTCGCTCATCGCTTGATTCCTTCTCTGGGCTCAAGGTTGGCCCGGAGGCGGGCGCCCCCAGGCTCGGGTTCGGGGAAAAGCATGGTCGACTCTGGCGGGAATACGGCTATTTATTCATGAATTCTGATGTGCGGCCCCAGGCGGCAGGTGCACTTCCACCGCCAGCGGCAGGTGATCGGAGAGGTGGGTCCAGGGCTTGTTGCCGAGGATCTGCGGGCGGTGGCTGTGGGCGTTGCGCAGGTAGACCCGATCCAGGCGCAGCAGTGGCCAGCGGGCCGGGTAGGTCTTGGCCGGGCGGCCATGATGGCGTTCGAAGGCTTCGTGCAGGTCGTTGCGCCGGCCCAGGGTGGCGTTGCCGTGCATCTGCCAGTCATTGAAGTCGCCGGCGATGATCACCGGTGCCTCCTCGGGCAGTGATTCGAGCAACTGGCCCAGCAGCGCCAGCTGCAACTGGCGATGGCTTTCCAGCAGGCTCAGGTGCACGCAGATGGCGTGGACCTCGGCGTGGCCGGGCACATCCAGCACGCAGTGCAGCAGGCCCCGGCGCTCGGGGCCGGTGATCGAAACATCGAGGTTGCGGTACTGGCGGATCGGAAACTTCGACAACAGGGCGTTGCCGTGATGGCCGTCGGGGTACACCGCGTTGCGCCCGTAGGCGTAGTCGCTCCACATGCTGTCGGCGAGAAACTCGTACTGTGACTGCTGAGGCCAGTTATCCAGGCGCGAGGCATGGCGCTCGTGCTCGCCCAGCACTTCCTGGAGAAACACCAGGTCGGCCTGGGTACTGCGCACGGCCTCGCGCAGTTCCGGAAGAATGAAGCGGCGGTTCAGGGCGGTGAAGCCCTTGTGGGTATTGACGGTCAGAACGCGTAACCGCTGGACCGCCTCGGGGTTGGGCTGGCGGGTGGAATCGCTGCTCACGCGGGCTCCTTGGAATCAGTGGCGGTTACAGATGGGACTGGCGACCGGTGCGTGCGTTCAGCTTATTTTCCACCCGCGCAGGCCTACATCAGGATGATCTCGTAGGGCAGGCGCAGGCGCTCCAGCAGCACCGGCGACAGCGACGGCTCCAGGCCGATCTCCGGCTCGCCCTGCAACTGGCTGGCATAGGCGTGGGCGGCGTGGCGCTTGCGGGCCACGGTCCAGGTGTCCAGGCGCAGCTTGCGCGCACGCTGCCAGGGGATCTGGTGCTCCTCGCGGGCCGCCCAGTGCCAGGCCCAGATCGGAATCTCATGAAAACGCGCACCCACCAGGCTCGCGGCCTTGGCCGTGGCCCGGCCCACGGCTTCGTGGTCGAGGTTGCCATCGGCGCGCCAGGTGCTGAACACCACGTCGGTGTCGCGCAGGTAGCGGCAGATGAAGGGCACCAGTTGCTGTTCCCGTTCGCTCAAGGCGCTGTCGGCAAAGCCGCCGCGGATCCACTTCAGGCTGTGCAGGGGCAGGCCCAGGCGACGCAGAGCTTCGGCGCTTTCCTGGGGCCGGAACACGCTCAGGCGGCGCTTGGGCCACAGCTCCGACCCGGGATGGCTGGCGCTGCCGTCGCTGATGGAAATCAGTTGCAGAGGGTGGCCGTGGTGGGCCAGCACTTGCAGCAGGCCGCCGCTGGCGACCACTTCGTCACCGGGGTGAGGGGCGACTATCACTGCCCGGGAGCCGGCCGGAACCAGGTTGGCCAGATTGATGGCCGGCACCTCGGCCAGGCTGCGGGCACTGTTCCAGACTTGGCTGGGCCAGTTGCTGTCGATTGCGGGTATGGCTTTCATGGGGTGTCACATCCCTGTTTTCCGGGCCACGGCAAGAGCGGTTGAACCTCCGTTCAGTCGCGACCCTGGGTTTGCACGCACGCTGATTCCTTGGCACCTGCCTCAGCGTGAAGTACCGGTGCCCCATACCTTTGGAGCACCGCGATTCGGGGGTAATCATACACAGCCTGGAGCTTTCCACGCAGTGCCAGCCCAGGCTTATTTGCTGATTACCAAGCCCGTCACAGGGTAGACGGCAATTCTCCCCCCGGGGAGGCGCACCGACCAATGCCATGCCGTACTTCACAGCCCTGCGCAAGGTTCGCTCAGGCGCTTGAGGTAATCGCCGAACCCACCTTTGGCCCGCGAATCCAGGCGCCCGCTGGTAATCACTTGCGGATGCCGGCTCCAGGCGATGCTGGCGCCGCAGCGCTGCAACTGTCGCACCAGCTGCACATCCTCGTGGCAGGCCAGGGCCTCGAAGCCGCCGGCGCGGACATAGGCTGCAGCGCTGATGCCGAGGTTGGCGCCATGGATGTGCCGGTGGCCATCGCTGTCCTGGTAGGCGTCGTGATAGCGGATCCGGGCCTGGGGTTCGAAGCCTTCGCTCCAGCGGTCGACGGTGACGGTGCCGCAGACGGCGTCGGCGCCCAGGGCCAGTTGGGCCACCAGCCAGTCTTCGGGTACGCGGCTGTCGGCATCGGTACAGGACAGCCAGCGGGCGCCGGCCTGCAGCAGCAACTGCGCGCCCGCGGCCCGTGCCCGTCCGACATTGCGCACCTGCAATTGCAGGTGTTGCACGGCGAACTGGCGGGCAATGTCCAAAGAACCGTCGGAGCAGCTGTCGAGCACCACCAGGATCGCCACGTCCTCATTGAGTTCGGGGTGGCTGGCGGCTTTCAGGGCGCAGCGCAGGCACTCGGCCAGCAGTTGCTCCTCGTTATGGGCGGGTATCACCACTCCGATCATCGCAGGCCCTCCAGGGTCGCGACCGAATCCGCTTCGCGGCCCCAGAGGTCGAGGAGAAAGTCCGCTTCCTGGTGCTCCAGCAAGCGTGGCAGTTGCAAATGGCGATGGAGCAGTTCGTGCACTTGTCCGGCATCCAGGGGGCACTCGGCAATGGGCGGGCGCCAGTGGCAGGCCAGTAGCTGGCCATCCGCGGCCAGGGAGCCCAGGGCCCGTGCCACCAGTTGCGCCAGGTCGGCGGCGTCCAGGTAATAGCCGATCTCGCTGATGACGATCAGATCGAAGGGCCCCTTGGGCCAGTCCTGGGGCAGGCGGCCGTGTTCCACCCGGGCGTGGGGGAAGGAGCGCAAGCGCTGCCGGGCCAGGTCCACCGCGTTGCGCGCGGTGTCGTAGGCCAGCAGGCTGTCGCAGCGGCTGGCCAGTTCGGCGCTGAGTTCGCCGTTGGCACAGCCGGGTTCGAAAATGCTCCGGTAGTGGCGGCGCGGCAGGCTGGCCAGGGTGATTGCACGTTTGCGCTGTTCATACCAGCGCTGGCGAAAGGCCCAGGGGTCCTGGTCCCGGGCGAACAGCCCTTCGAAATAGCGACTGTCGACGCTCATAGGAACACCACCTCAAAAGGTTGCAGCAGACGCTCGATGATGTGCGGTGCCAACACGGGCGCCAGGCCGATCTGCGGGTCGCCCTCCAGTTGGCTGGCAAAGGCGTGGATGGCATGGCGCTTGCGGGCCACCTGGGCAGGACTGAGCAGCACCTTGCGGGCCCGCTCCCAGGGCAGCTGCCGGCCCTCGGGATCGGCCCAGTGCCAGGTCCAGATCGGCAGTTCCTTGAGGCTCGCACCCGCGGCCCGGGCGGCCAGGGCGCTGGCCCGGCCCACGGCTTCGTGGTCGCAGTGGCCGTCCTCGCACCAGGTGCTGAACAGCACGTCACCGGCGCGCAGGCAACCCTGGATGAACTGCGTCAGGGCGGCTTCGTCCCGGGCGACGCGGCTGTCCTCGAAGCCCGCGCGCAGCCATGTGAAGCGCTGCAGCGGCAGGCCCAGGCGGCGCAAGCCTTCGGCGGACTCCTGGGGCCGTACCTGGCTCAGGCGCTGTACCGGCCAGCGCAGGGAGCCGGGATGGCTGGCGCAACCATCGGTGACCGAAATCAGCAGCAGCTCGCGCCCTTCGGTCGCCAGCAGTTGCAGGAGGCCGCCACAGCCGAGGATTTCATCGTCCGGGTGCGGGGCCACAATCACCGCCCGCGCTCCTTGCGGGACCAGGGTTCGAATATCCACCGCGGCCATGGCCTGCAGTTGCGAGGAAGCCTGCCAGGCCCGCAGCGAGGTGCCGCGACCGACAATCGGATTGGCTTTCACAGTTGCCATCCTCCCGGGTCCGCTGCAGCGTGGGCGGCGTTGGCCAGCTGTTGCCCGAGAATGGCCAGGTCACGCTCGGCATGGCTCTGGCGGATGAACACCGGCAGGTCCGCCAGCAGCCGGGCGAAGTGCCGGTCCAGGCAATAGGGGCCGGCGCCCAGCGCCCGGCCGACGTGGTGCAGCACGCTGTCGACGCTGGCCTCGGTCACCGCCCGGGCGCGCCGGGCCAGCAACTGGCAGTTGGCCTGGGGCGCCTGATCCAACTGCCGGGCACTGTGGCGCAGCACGCAGGCGGCCTGATGCAGGGCGCTGTCCACTGCCCCCAGGTGGGCCAGGGCATGGGGCTCGTCGCGTTTGGCGCAGTGTTCGCGCAGGGGGTGTGCGATGGCCTGGGCGGCTCCCAGCCAGCAGGCGGCGATGCCGATGGCGCCTTGCCAGAAGCCCGGGCGCTGCAGGTAGTCATCCGGCCCGCCGACCCATTGGCCACGAGCCTCGTGGAAGTCAACCCGCTGGCTGCCGGTACTGGCCATGCCCACCGCTTGCCAACTGCCGCTCTCGACCTGCACCCCGGGCTGGTCCAGGGCCACCGCCACCAGGCGTTGGTGGCCGTCGGCGTCCCAGGCGGTGAGCAGGGCATGGCTGAGCACCTCGGCCCCCGAGCACCAGGCCTTGGTGCCGCTGAGCCGGCAGTGCGGGCCATCGGCAACGGCGTGCACCCGGGCCTGGGGCGGCTCCGCGGCCCAGGTGCCCCAGGTGGTGCCGGGGGGCACGGGGCAGCCCAGTTCCGCCATGATCGCCAGGGCGTCGGTGTGCCCCTCGTAGAGCTTGCACAGGCCCAGGTCATGGCCGGCGACCCTGGCCAGGGCCTGCCAGCGTTGCAGGGTGGCGCCCCCGGCGGGCAGTGGCAGGCGGTCGAGCCCGGCGCCCACCAGGGCGTCCAGGCACAGGCCCAGGGCGCGGGTGTCGGCATGCCCCAGGTCGGGGGAGTGATGCAGGAAGCCTTGCAGGTCCATGTTCAGTCTTCTTCCTCATGTTGCAGTTCGAACAGCAGCAAGGAGCGCCCGGTCACCGAATACTCGTGGCCGAAGGCAAAGCGTTCCTGGCCGCGCACCGCCGGCTGGTTGGTGTCGAGCATGCAGGTCCAGAACTCTCCGGCGGGCACCTCAGGCAGGCGGAAGTTGACGATGTCGTGGTGGGCGTTGACCACCAGCAGCAGCGTGGCATCGGCCCCGGGGCGGCGGATCCCGGTTTCCTGGGCGCGGCCGTCCAGCAGCATGCCCAGGCAGCGACCATGGGGGTCCTGCCAGTGCTCGGTGGTCATCTCGCTGCCGTCGGGAGCCAGCCAGGTGACGTCCTTGACCCCGATGTCCTCGTTGTAGCTGCCCACCAGGAAGCGCCCGCGCCGCAGGATCGGGTAGCTCAGGCGCAGCTTGATCAGGCGCTTGACGAACTTGAGCAGGGACTTGCCGTCGTTATCCAGCTCCCAGTTGACCCAGCCGATCTCGCTGTCCTGGCAGTAGGCGTTGTTGTTGCCGTGCTGGGTGCGGGCGAATTCGTCGCCGGCCACCACCATCGGCGTGCCCTGGGCCAGTAGCAGGGTGGCGAAGAAGTTGCGCATCTGGCGCAGGCGCAGGGCGTTGATCTCGGGGGCGTCGCTGGGGCCTTCGACGCCGTGGTTCCAGGACAGGTTGTTGTTGCTGCCGTCCTGGTTGTTCTCGTCGTTGGCTTCGTTGTGCTTGTCGTTGTAGGACACCAGGTCGTGCAGGGTGAAACCGTCGTGGGCAGTGACGAAGTTGACCGAGGCGTAGGGCCGGCGGCCGCGCTGGTTGAACATCTCGCCGGAGGCGGTCATGCGCCCGGCAAAATCCGCCAGTTGACCGTCGTCGCCTTTCCAGAAGGCCCGTACGGTGTCGCGGAAACGATCGTTCCATTCCACCCAGCCCGGCGGGAAGTTGCCCACCTGATAGCCGCCGGGGCCGCAGTCCCAGGGTTCGGCGATCATCTTCACCTGGCGCAGCACCGGGTCCTGGCGGCAGGCCACGAGGAAGCTGTGGCGCTCGTCGAAACCGTCGTGGTAACGCCCGAGAATGGTCGCCAGGTCGAAGCGGAAGCCGTCCACGTGCATTTCCGTGGCCCAGTAGCGCAGCGAGTCGGTGACCATCTGCAGCACGCAGGGGTGGCTCAGGTCCAGGGTGTTGCCGGTGCCCGAATCGTTGATGTAGAAGCGCTTGTCGTCGGGCATCAGGCGGTAGTAGGAGGCGTTGTCGATGCCGCGCATGGACAGGGTCGGGCCTTGCTCGTTGCCTTCGGCGGTGTGGTTGTAGACCACGTCCAGGATCACCTCCAGCCCGGCTTCGTGCAGGTGGGCGACCATTTCCTTGAATTCGGCGATCTTGCCGCTGGCCAGGTAGCGCGGGTCGGGGGCGAAGAAGGCGATGCTGTTGTAGCCCCAGTAGTTGGTCATGCCCTTGTGCAGCAGGTGCTGGTCGTTGACGAAGGCGTGGATCGGCAGCAGCTCCACCGACGACACCCCGAGCTTGCGGATGTGCTCCAGCACGTCGTCCACCATCAGCCCGGCGAAGCTGCCCCGCAGGTTCTCGGGCACCGAAGGGTGGCGCATGGTGAAGCCGCGCACATGGGTCTCGTAGATGATGGTCTTGTCCCAGGGCACGCTGACCCGCTGGTCGTTGCCCCAGGTGTGGGCCGGGTCGATGACCTTGCACTTGGGCACGAAGGGCGCGCTGTCGCGCTCGTCGAAACTGAGGTCGGCATCCGGGTGGCCGATGGTGTAGCCGAACAGCGCCTCGGACCATTTCAGCTCGCCCACCAGTTGCTTGGCATAGGGGTCGATCAGCAGTTTGTTGGGGTTGAAACGGTGACCGTTGGCCGGGTCGTAGGGGCCGTGCACGCGGTAGCCGTAGATCAGCCCCGGGTGAGCGTCGGGCAGGTAGCCGTGGAAGATTTCGTCGGTGTATTCCGGAAGTTCGATGCGTTCGAGTTCCACTTCGCCGGCATCATCGAACACACAGAGCTCGACCTTGGTGGCATTGGCCGAGAACAGCGCGAAGTTGACCCCCAGGCCGTCCCAGGTGGCGCCGAGGGGGAAGGGCAGGCCTTCACGGATGCGCGAGGGTTCGCTCTCGGGAGTGGCGGCGGGCTGCTTGGATCTGCTCATGGTTGCTCCTGCAGTGAGAGGGTGACGGGTCGGGCTCTTTCTTCAGGGCGAACGCGACCCTTATGGCGCGCGGGCGCGCCACGGGTTGACGAGGACGAGATGGCTGGCGGGTGTCAGTTGGCCGGCGGTTTACGCGGCGCCCGGGGCTTCTTCGCCGCCGCGGGTTTTTCTCCCGGGGGCACTACCACGGCGACGGCCGACTTGGCCTTGGGCTTGGCCGCGCTCTTGGCGGCGGGCTTTCCGGTCGCAGGCTTGGCCTTGCCGGCCTTGGGTGGCGTGCTTGGAGCCAGGGCTTCGGCCTCGGCGAGCTTGCGGGCCATGTCCCAGTGCCGGGCTTCCTGGCCCTCTGGCTTACCTTCCGACTCCCAGATCTGATAAGCGAATTCACGAATGCGTTTGTCGTCGGTACTCATCGCAATGCTCCTGGACTGAATTCAAGGTTGAATCAAAAGGTTGAGCGCAAAGTCTTGCAGTGCGGCGCTAAGCATCAGCTCCCTGTGGGGTGTGACTGCCACCGTGGAAAAAAGTCCATTCAGCTTTTGCCCCGAGGCGTCGAACGGTAGCTGCACCCGGGTATCGCCCCACAGCGGCGCCTCGATCAAGGGCATTGCGCGATCCCCCAGCAGGCCGGCGACCTGCACCGGCACTATCACCACTGCCCGTTGTGCACCGTGCTCGCGCATGAACGCCAGGACCCGCCCGGCATGTTGGCCAAGCACCGGCAGCGGCTGGTAGCGGCCCCGGCGAAACAGCTCCGGGTACTGGCCACGCAGGTTCAGGGTGCGGGCGATCAAGGCTTGCTTGATGCGTCCGTCGTGCCACTGGGCCAGCCACTGGCGTGGTTCGCCGCCGCGCTCCAGGGCCGCCTGCCGGGCCGGGTAATCCACCGGCCGGCGGTTATCCGGGTCCACCAGGCTGAAATCCCAGAACTCGTTGCCCTGGTACAGGTCGGGGACCCCAGGCACGGTCATGCGCAGCAAGGTTTGCGCCAAGCTGTTGAGGGCGCCCGCCGGGGCAATGGCCCGGGCCGCCGCGGCAATCGACTGGCGCAATGCCAGGCCCTGGGGCGCCAGCAGCAGGGCCTGGACAAAGGCCTGCACGGCCTCTTCGTATTCTGCGTTGGGCGCCGCCCAGCTGCTTTGCAGCTTGGCCTCGCGCAGGGCCTTGAGCTGCCATTGCCAGATCCTTTGTCCATAGCCTTGCAGGGCCGCCTGATCCTCGGCAGCCAGTTCCAGGGGCCAACTGCCCAGCAGGGTCTGGTAAAGGATCAGTTCGTCCCCCGCCGAAGGCGCATCCGCCTGCTGGCGCAGGGGCGCGGCCAGGGTGCGCCAGTGCTCCACCTGGGCGGCATACCAGGGGGCCCGTTCGCTGAGCACTGCCAGGCGCGCGCGGCTGTCCTCGCCCCGTTTGTGGTCGTGGGTGGCGCTGGTCAGCAGGTTGTCGGGGAAGCTGGCCAGGCGTTGCTGGCAGGCCGTGTGGAAGGCGGCGATCGGCGCACTGAACTGTTCGCTGTTGAAGCCCACGTCGTTGCGCGACAGCAGTACCGCCGAGCGGTAGAAGGCGGTGTCTTCCACGGCCTTGGCCGCGGCGGGCGAAGTCAGTTGCTGGAAACGCACGCAGGCGTGGCGCAGCAGCTTGCGCCCACGGCCCGGTGGCTGCTGGCGCCAGCCCTGGCCGCCGAGCCAGCGCTCCAGGCAGTCGAGCACCGGCCTGTCGGCCTCGCCCAGGCTCTGTCGCGCGCCGTCCAGGGCCTGCTGGAACAACTGCTGGTCCTGCTGCCCGCGGCCACAGGCGCTGATATAGGTGCGGTACACCGGGAAGTGCACGATCAGTTCCTGCAAGGCGCGGCGGATGGCCCCCAGGGTCAGGTCGCGGCTCATCAGGTCCAGGCGAGCCACCTGCAACAGGGCCTGGGCCACGCTTTCAAAATCGCTGGCCAGGGAGCCGTTGAGAATCTGCTGACGGGCCAGCAGTGCCTCTTCGGCGAACGCCGCGGGGCGCTGGCTGTGCCGGCTCCACAGTTCGGCCAGCACCGGCTGGCCTGCAGGGGCCTGCTGCAGCAGCGACAGTTGGTTCATGAACTCATAGCCGGTGCTGCCATCCACGCCCCAGTCGCGGTGCAGGGTTTCCCCGGCGCCGAGGATCTTCTCGACGTAGATCGGCAGGTGCTGGCCCGGGCGCAGGCGGTCGATCCGGCGCCGCAGCTTGCGGCAATAGCTGCGCGGGTCGGCCAGGCCGTCGATATGGTCGATGCGCAGGCCGTCCACCAGCCCACGCTGGATCAGCTCGAAGATCTTGCCGTGGGTGGCTTCGAACACCGCCGGGCGCTCGACCCGCAGCCCGCCCAGCTCGTTGACGTCGAAGAAGCGTCGCCAGTTGATGTCGTCGGCGGCGGTGCGCCAGCTGGCCAGGCGATAGCTCTGTTGCTCCAGCAGATGGTGCAGGCGCTGGAAACCTTCGTCGTGGCGTGAGTCGTAGCCTTGCAGGTGGGCGGTGACGGCCTGGTGCAGCGCCGGTTGCTGCAACAGTTGGCCCAGGGCCTGCTGCAGCGGTTGTGCCTGGGCGTGGGCGTCGCCGCTGAAACGCAGGGCGGCAAAGCTGTCGGCCAGGGGCTTGAGGGCCTGGGCGGCATCCGGCGGGCCGGCGAGGCGCAGCAGTTCCCCGAAGTCGGCGGGGCAGATGGGGAAACAGTGTTCATAGTGGCGAACATGGAAACCGCAGCGATCGTCGTCCAGCTGCAGTTGCAGGCTGCCTTCCTGCAAGGCCTGCCCATAGTCGCTGCCGAGGAAGGGCAGCAACAACTGGCCTTCCATCAGCGGGTCCGGGGAATGCCACTGGATATCGAAGAACTCACCGTACGGGCTCAGGCGCCCCCATTGCAGCAGGTCCAGCCACCAGGGGTTGTCATTGCCGCCCACCGCCATGTGGTTGGAGACGATATCCAGGATCAGGCCCATGCCGTGCTGGCGCAGGGCATCCACCAGCCGTACTAGGGCCGCCTCGCCCCCCAGCTCGGGGTTGACCCGGGTGGGGTCCACCACGTCGTAGCCGTGCATGGAACCGGCCCGCGCGCAGAGCAGTGGCGAGGCGTAGAGGTGGCTGAGGCCCAGGCCGGCGAAGTAGGGCACCAGGGGCAGCGCATGATCCAGGGTGAAGCCCTGGTGAAATTGCAGGCGCAGGGTGGCCCGTGGCATTGGCGTGGCTGGCGGGCTCATCGGTCACGCTCCAGGGCCTGCTGCCGGGCACAGGCCAGCAGCTCCAGGCGCCGCGCCGCGTCGCTGTCGTCCAGCAGGCGCCGGCTGGCAGTGGCCAGGCGCCGGCGCCAGTTGGGGTGGCTGTCGAGGGTGCCGGGCAGGTTGGCCTGTTCGTCGATGCCCAGGGCGTCCTCCAGGGGCAGCAGCACTAGGGGCGCCCGGGTGTGGCCGAGGAAACGCACGCTGGCGTCTACCACCTGGTCGGCCTCGTGGCTTTCCTCGCGAAAGTTCTGCGGGTCCTGGGCCAGGGCGTGGCGCAGGCCGTTGCGTTCGTGCTGGCGGTGTTCGCGCCAGTGCCGCGCCGCCGCTTCGTCCACCAGGCCCAGGCGCTGGTTCCAGTCGATATCGCGGCCATGCCACCAGCCGTTGAGGGTCGGCAGGTCATGGGTGCTGGTGGTGGCCAGGGAATTGTCCGGCCAGTCGAGGATGGGCTTGAAGTGGCAGCCGTGGTCCTGTTCGAACAAAAGCACACGCATGCCGAGCATGGCCCGGGCGGCAAGTTTTTCCCGCAGCCCGTCGGGCACTGTGCCCAGGTCTTCGCCCAGCACTATGGCCTGGTGGCGATGGGATTCCAGGGTCAGCAGGCGCAGCAGGTCGTCCACCGGGTAATAGAGGTAGGCGCCATCGCTGGGAGGCGCGCCCAGGGGAATCACCCACAGCCGTTGCAGGCCCATCACATGGTCGATGCGCAGGCCCCCGGCATGGGCGAAGTTGGCCCTGAGCATTTCGATGAAGGCGCGGAAACCGTGGCGTTGCAGGCCTTCCGGGGAAAAGGCCGATATCCCCCAGCTCTGGCCCTGGCGGTTGAGGATGTCCGGTGGCGCGCCCACCGTCAGGTTGGCCAGTAACTGCTCCTGGCGGCTCCAGGCCTGGCTGCCGCCGCCGTCGGCGCCAACCGCCAGGTCGGCGATCAGGCCGATGCCCATGCCGCCGCTGCGGGCCGCGCTTTGCGCTCGCTCCAGGCTGCGGGCGATCAGCCACTGGCAAAAGGCATGGAAGCCGATTTCGTGGGCCTGTTCCTCGGCGAAATGAGCCAGGGCCGGGCTGGCCGGATCACGCCACTGCGGCGGCCAGTGACGCCAGTCCAGGTCCTCGCCACGGGCGGCGCGCTGGGCCTGGATGGCTTCGAAGCGGCAGTGGTTTTCCAGGGCCTCGCCGGCTGCCTGGCGGTAGCTGGCGAAGTCCTCGTGCAGCGGGTGCTCGCCCTGGCAGAAGCCTTCATACAGCGCCCGCAGTGCCCGCAACTTGGCCTGGGCCGCCAGGGGCCAGTCGATCAGCGGCAACTGTTCCAGGTCCTGCAGTTGTTCGCCCAGGCCACAGGCTTCGATCGCGGTGTGCCAGGCGCGGTCGCCGAGGATCGCGCCAGGGGCGGCATACAGGCTGTTGAGGAACAGCCGGCTGGAAGGCGAATAGGGGCTGTAGCGCAGCGGGTCGCTGCTGAACATGGCGTGCAGCGGGCTGATGGCCAGGGCATCGGCGCCGCGTTCGGCGGCCTGGCGCGCCAGTTCTTCAAGGGCCTGGGTATCGCCGAAGCCATCATCGCCGGGGCGGCGCAGGGCGTACAGCTGCACGCTGAGGCCCCAGGCCCGCGGGGTGGGCTGGTGCACGGCGTCGGCCACGCTGAAGCAGCGTTCGGGGGCCACTGCCAGGACAAAGTGTTCGTCGTCGATACTCACGGCGTGGTAACCCACCGGAATCGAGCCCGGCAGCCGGCTCTCGGCATCCAGGTCCAGGTGCAGCGGGCTGCCATCCTCCAGCCGCAGGACACAGGCTGTGTGCGGGGGGAAGTAGCGCGCCAGGTCCAGGCTCTGGCCGTGGTCGGCGGTCAGCAGCGGGGGCAGGTGCCGGCTCTGTTGCACCCCTTGCAATTGCAGCAGGCTCTGTTCGACCTGCTGCGGGTCTTCGGCCGGATGCCCCAGGCCGGCCAGGACAGCCCGCAGGACCCGGTCCTCGACCTTCTGGGCACGGCCGTTGGCATCGATCCAGTCCACTGCCAGGCCGGCGCGGCTGGCAAGCAGTTCCAGTTGCGCATCGCTCATAGGCATTCTCCATCTGGGTCGGTCGGGGAAGAGGTGGGGGCCAGCAGCACCAGCACGCTGTAGGCAGGCAGTTGGCCCTGGCACCAGTGCTTGAGGGTGTGCGGCGGGTATTCGAAGCACAACTGCGGTGCGGCCTCGGCGGCCAGTTCGACCTGATGCGGGCCGAGGTTGAGGTCGATGCGCAACAGGCTGCCGTCCCCCAGGCGCCAGCGCGCACTCAGGGCGCCCTCGGCCAGTACCTGGCAGCCCAGGGCCCGGGCGCCGGGCAGGCGCGGAACCAGCTCGCGGCGGCGGATCTGCAACAGGCTGCGGTACAGCTCGCGGGTGGCCTCGGCCTGCCGGGACTGGGCCTGTGGGCGCGAGGCCTGGAAGGTCGAGGCGGCGTTGGGGTCGGGAATGCGCTGGCGCTGCCCGGCGTCGGCGAAGGCACTGAAGGCGGCGAATTCGTTGCGCCGGCCCTCGCGCACCGCTTCGGCCAACTGGCCGTGGTGGCTGGTGAAGAACAGGAATGGTTCCTGGGCGGCCACTTCGTCGCCCATGAACAGCAGCGGAATCATCGGTGACAGCAGCAACAGCACCGTGGCCGCGTGCAGGGCCTGGGTCGGCGCCAGTTGGTTGAGGCGTTCGCCAAAGGCCCGGTTGCCGATCTGGTCATGGTTCTGCAGAAACAGCACAAAGGCGCTGGGCGGCAGGTGCCCGCTGGGTTCGCCGCGGGCCTCGCCATGGCGGTTGGCATGGCCCTGGAAGGCGAAACCCTGGCTCAGGCAGCGGGCCAGTTGCTCAGTGGGCTGCTCGGCGAAGTCGGCGTAGTAGGCGTCGGTTTCGCCGGTCAGCAGCACATGCAGGGCGTTGTGGCCGTCGTCGTTCCACTGTGCGTCGAAGCCTTGTTGCAGCAGGCTGGCCTGATTGAACTCGTTCTCCAGGTTGAGCCACACATGGCGATCGGGTGGCACTGCCTGGCGGACCCGCTGCGCCAGTTGCCGCAGGAAATCTGGATCGTCGATGGCGTGCACCGCGTCCAGGCGCAGGCCGTCGAAACGGTACTCCAGCAGCCACATCAGGGCGTTGTCGATAAAGTACTCGCTGACCTGCGGGCGGCGAAAGTCGATGGCAGCGCCCCAGGGGGTGTGCAGGTCCTGGCGAAAGAAGCCCTGGGCGTACTCCTGCAGGTAGTTGCCGTCGGGGCCGAAGTGGTTGTAGACCACATCGAGGATCACTGCCAGGCCCAGGCCATGGGCGGCATCGATCAGCGCGCGCAGCTCGTCGGGCGAACCATAGGAGGCTTCCGGGGCGTAGGGCAGCACGCCGTCGTAGCCCCAGTTGCGTTCGCCGGGAAACTCCGCCAGGGGCATCAGCTCGATGGCGGTCACCCCCAGTTCCACCAGGGCCGGCAGGGCTTGCTGCACCGCCTGATAGCCGCCCATGACCCCCACGTGGAGTTCGTAGATCACCGCCTCGTGCCAGGGCCGGCCGCGCCACTGCGGGTGCTGCCATTGATAGCGCTCGGGGTCCACCACCAGGCTTGGCCCGTGGACATCACCGAGCTGGGCCCGGGACGCCGGGTCGGGGACCTGGATCCGCTCGTCGATATTGAAACGGTAAGCGCTGCCCGCGGGGCAGCGCGCCTGAGTCATGAACCAGCCTTCGGGCTGGGGCTGCATGGGCAGCGACTGGCCGTCCGCCAGTTCGACGCTGACGCAGCGCGCATCCGGCGCCCACAGGGCGAACCGGGTGTGCTCGGCATCCAGCAGCCGCGCGCCATGAGTCCAGGTGTGCAGCGTGCTTGAGGGCATCGGTCCTTGCCTCTTACTGTCGGGCGGCCTGTCCCAGGGCCTTGGCCACCAGTTGCTCGTAGAGTTCGGCGTAGGGTTCCACCGCCTTGCACCAGTTGAAGGGCGCGGCCATGGCCCGGCAGCGCATGGCATTGAGCAGCGCCGGGTAGGCGAACACCTTGAAGGCCCGGGTCAGGGCTTCCTGGTAGCTGGCCACGGTGGATTCGTCGAAGAGGAAACCGGTGACGCCATTCTCGATGGTGTCTGCCAGGCCGCCGGTGTTGCGCGCCACCGGCAGCGAGCCGAAGCGCTGGGCATACATCTGGCTCAGGCCGCAGGGCTCGTAGCGCGAGGGCATGAGCAGGAAATCGCTGCCGGCGAACATGCGCCGGGCGTCGGTCTCGTTGAAGCCGATGTGCACCCCGATGCGGCCGGGGAAGCGCCGGGCCAGGGCGCGCATGGACTGTTCTTCCTCCGGCTCGCCGCGGCCGATGATGGCGATCTGGCCGCCGGACTGCACGATGAACTCGGCCACCGCTTCGGTCAGGTCCAGGCCTTTCTGGTAGACCAGTCGCGAGACCACGGCAAACAGCGGGCCGCTGGAGGCGTCGAGGCCGAACATCTGCCGCACATGGGCGGCGTTGGCTGCCTTGCCGTCCCAGTCGCCGATGCTGAAAGGCGTGAGCAGGTGCGCGTCGGTGGCGGCGTCCCAGCTTTCATCGATGCCGTTGGGGATGCCACTGAGCAGGCCCTGCTGGGTCTTGCTGGCGAGGAAGCCGTCGAGCCCGCAACCGAAGGCCGGGGTGGTGATTTCCTGGGCATAGGTGGCGCTCACCGTGGTGATGTGGCTGGCGTAGGCCATGCCGGCCTTGAGGAACGACAGCTTGCCGTAGAACTCCATGCCTTCCTGTTGCAGGGCATGCTCGGGGATGCCCAGTTCCGGGCACGAGGCCAGGCTGACCACGCCCTGATAGGCCAGGTTATGAATGGTGAACAGGGTCGGCGTGCGTTGCCCGCGCCAGTGCATGTAGGCCGGCGCCAGCCCGGCGGGCCAGTCATGGGCGTGCACCAGGTCGGGGCACCAGTGGATCTGCGCCAGGTTGGCCGCGATGTCGGCGGCGGCCAGCCCCAGGCGGGCGAAGCGGATATGGTTGTCCGGCCAGTCGCGGCCGTTGTTGGCGCCGTAGGGCGTGCCTTCGCGCTCGTAGAGTTCCGGGCAGATCAGCACGTAGATCACCAGGCCGTCGGGCATGTCCATACGCCCGATCTTGCAGGCCGGCAGTGCCGCGTGGCCACCCAGCTCCCCGATGATGTGGATCGGGTTTTCGCTATGCAGCACCTGGGGGTAGCCGGGGATCAGTACCCGCACATCGTGCAGGTGGGCCATGGCCCTGGGCAGGGCGGCAGAGACGTCGCCCAGGCCGCCGGTCTTCACCAGGTCGGCGATTTCCGAAGTGACGAACAGCACTCGCTTGCGGTTGGGATTGGGCCGCGCCAGCGGCAGCACCGTCTTGTTCCCAGGGACCGGAACCGAGGGGGCGGCGCGGTCGCCGGCCTGCTGTTGAGGGTGATCTCCCTGAGTGTCCAATACGGCGCTGATCATGTGTCTCTCCCGTTTTATTGATCTGTTCTGGTGTCTCGAGCGCCGCGCGTGGCCAATTCCTGTGGCCGGGCGCAAACGCGCCACACGTCGATCAGCCTGCGCTGCTCGAGCGTGGAAGCAGAAAGGGTGGAGGAGCCGTTGCAAGGAATGCACCAGTGGCAGCGACCCTACCTTTAACCTGACCTTGGGCCGAAGCGAAAAGTTTCGACTTTTTCTCGGTGAATGTGACTGCCCGGTCACAGTGCGAAATTCAGTCTAGGACAGAACCTAGAGCGGTGCCGGGGGAGGTGGGTGTTTCCCGGGGTTGGCAGGGCGGGCGGCGAACGCGTCCCGACGAAAGGTCGGCCATGCACTGCCCGGGAGCGGGGCCGTTGCGGCCCGGGGGCGAAAATGGGGAGGGGCTGCCGGGGGCCGGTGCCGTTGTGGTGCGGCGCCGCCCAAAGAACGGGCACAGGCGGGCTCCTGCGCCCAGCGTCCCTGCGAGCCTGGTCGCCGCCGAGCCTGCGAAAAGCTGCGCAGGACCTTGCCTGGCGATCGCCACGGGGGGGCTTTCAGTTGAGCAGGCGGATCGGCTGGCCGGCGTGCCAGGCTTGCAGGTCTTCGATCATCTGGCCGAAGAACTGCTGGTAGTTCTGCCGGCTGACATAGCCGACATGGGGCGTGGCCAGAACATTGGGCAAGCGCCGCAAGGGGTGGTCGGCAGGCAAGGGTTCCTGCTCGAATACATCCAGTGCGGCCCCCGCCAGCCGGCCCTGTTCCAGGGCGGCAATCAGCGCGGCTTCATCGACAATCGGCCCGCGGGCGGTATTGACCAGCAGCGCCCCGGGCTTCATCCACGCCAGGGCCTGGGCGTCCACCAGGCCACGGCTGCGCTCGCTGAGCACCAGGTGCACCGAGAGCACATCGGCCTGTTCGAACAGTTGCTGCTTGTCGACATGGGTCACGCCGGCGGCGGTCGCGCGTTCAGCGGTGAGGTTCTCGCTCCAGGCAATCACCCGCATGCCGAACACCAGGCCGAATTGCGCCACCCGTTGGCCGATGCTGCCCAGGCCGAGAATGCCCAGGGTCTTGCCGTGCAGATCACCCCCCAGGCCCTGTTGCCAATCGCCTGCGCGCAGGGCGCAGGCTTCGCTCAGCAGGTTGCGGCTCAGGGCCATGAGCAGGGCCCAGGTCAGCTCCGGCGCGGCGTGCTTGTAGCTGTCGGTGCCGCACACCTGGATCCCCAGGGCGCTGGCCGCCTTGAGGTCGATGGCGGCGTTGCGCATGCCGCCGGTGAGCAGCAGCTTGAGCTGCGGCAGGCTGCGTAGCAGGGTTTCATCGAACCGGGTGCGCTCGCGCATCACGCAGATCACCTGGAACGGTTGCAGGCGCCGGGCCAGGGTGGCGGGGTCTGCCGGGTAGTCGTGAAGGAAGCTGACCCGGCCGATGCTATCGAGCACCGACCAGTCCACTACCTCGCGCGCTACGTCCTGCCAATCATCGATTACCGCAATCTCTAGTGCCATGTTCGGGCTCCTGGCTCAGGGTTGCTTCAACCAGTCCAGCAGGGCCTGGTGGAAAGGCTCGGGTTGTTCCATTTGCGGTGCGTGGCCCAGCCCCGGGAACTGCACCAGGGTCGAATGGGGGATGCGCTGCGCCACCTGCTTGCCCAGGTCCTGGTAGTGGCCGATGCGCGCCTTGACCTCGGGCGGCGCGATATCGCTGCCGATGGCGGTGGTGTCGGCGGTGCCGATCAGCAGCAGGGTCGGCATCTTCAGGTCCTGGAATTCGTAGTACACCGGCTGGCTGAAGATCATGTCGTAGATCAGCGCCGAGTTCCACGCCACCAGGCGCTTGCCGGGGCCCTGGTTGAGGCCGGCGAGCATGTCCACCCAGCGCTGGTACTCGGCCTTCCAGCGGCCGGCGTAATAGGTCTGCTGCTCGTAGCGGCGGATACCCTCGGCGGTCTGCTTCAGCTCGCGCTGGTACCACTGGTCGACGCTGCGCCAGGGCACGCCCAGGGCTTTCCAGTCTTCCAGGCCGATGGGGTTGACCAGGGCCAGTTGCCGTACCTGATCGGGGTATTGCAGGGCGTAGCGGGTGGCCAGCATGCCACCGGTGGAATGGCCCAGCAGGCTGGCCTGGCTGACGCCAAGTTTGGCCAGCAGTTGATGGGTGTTCTGCGCCAGTTGCTGGAAGCTGTACTGGTAGTGTTCGGGCTTGCTGGAGGTACAGAAGCCGATCTGGTCCGGGACTATCACCCGGTAGCCTGCGGCGCTCAGGGCCTTGATCGAGCCCTCCCAGGTGGCGCCGCAGAAGTTCTTGCCATGCATCAGTACCAGGCTGCGCCCGTTGGCCGGGCTCTGGGGCGGTACATCCATATAGCCCATCTGCAGTGCCTGGCCCTGGGACACAAAGCTGAAATGCTGCAAGGGATAGGGGTAGTCGAAGCCCTGCAGTTCGGGACCGTAGACCGGCCCCTGGGCGGCGAGGGCAGGCAGGGCCAGGGGCAGCAGCAAGGCACTGAGCCAGCGAGGGGTAGCAAGGGGCATAAGGACACTCCGCAAGGTTGCGGGCGATGCTGTAGCCGCCGGATTAGGGCGACGTTAAGCCACAGGCAAACCCTGGGCGTCGGCTTGCCGACAAGGAAGGCCTTGAGGCAGGTGGTTGCGGGGGCGGGCACTTTCGCTGGCAAGCCAGCTCCTGCGCGGTGATGGGGAGCTGCGGGCGCTCAGCCGATCCAGCCCAGGGTCAGCCACGCCAGCACGGCGTAGCGCGCGCCCTTGGCCAGGGTGACCAGCAGCAGGAAGCGCTTGAGGGGTTCGCCCATGACGCCGGCCACCAGGGTCAGCGGATCGCCGATCAGCGGCATCCAGCTCAGCAGGAGCGTCCAGTGGCCATAGCGTTGGTAAGGCCCCCGGGCCCGCTCCAGGTGACGCGAGCTGACCGGAAACCAGCGGCGCTCCTTGTAGTGTTCCAGGCGCTGGCCCAGCCACCAGTTGACCAGCGAGCCCAGGACATTGCCCAGGGTCGCCACCAGCCACAGCCCGAGCACTGCCAGTTGGCTGTTGTGCAGCAACCCCACCAGCAGCGCTTCCGATTGCAGGGGCAGCAGGGTGGCGGCGCCGAACGCCGCCAGGAACAGGCCGAAGTAGGCGCCGAAGATCAACGGGCCGGGTAGTCCGCGACGACCACGTCCTTGCCCTCGCGGGTCAGGCCGATGACCTGGAAGGCATCGGCGCCCATGCCGTCCATTTCCATCCCGGGGGAGCCCATGGGCATGCCCGGGGCGGCGATGCCCAGCAGGTCATCGCGCTTGCGCAGGGCCAGCACCTGTTCGGCCGGCACGTGGCCCTCGACGAACTTGCCGTCGATCACCGCGGTATGGCAGGAGCCCAGGCGCGGGGCGACGCCGAGCCGCTGCTTGACCGCGCTCATGTTGCTTTCCACGTGGTCGGTCACGGCAAAGCCGTTGTCCTGCAGGTGCTCGATCCACTTTTTGCAGCAGCCGCAGTTGGCGTCGCGGTGCACGTCGATGGGAATCAGTTCTCCAGCCTGGGCCAGGGAGCTGATCAGCAGGGCGGACAGGGCCGCCAGACGCAGTGAGGTGTTCATCGAAAGTCTCTTTGTCGCTGATCAATAAGGAAGGGTGGCATGGCCGGCCACCCGCGGTTGCACGCTCGGGGTGGTGCATTTTGCGGTTTTTTTCGCTGGCCGCCGCTGGCTTTTGTTTCAAGGTGATACCAAGGCCGGCCAGCGGTTGTGGCCTTCAGAACCACAGGCGCAGGCCCAGGACCAGGCGCGGGTCGTTGTCCAGCTCGGCCTCGTCCCGGGCGTAGTCGGCGCTGCGGCCGTAGCTGCGGTTCCAGGTCACCCCTATATAGGGAGCGAACTCGCGGCGGATCTCGTAGCGCAGGCGCAGGCCGATCTCGCTGTCCGCCAGGCCTGCGCCCAGGCCCCGTTGCCGGTCATTGCGGCTATAGAGGTTGACCTCGGCGGAGGGCTGGAGGATCAGGCGCTGGGTCAGCAGCAGGTCGTAGTCACCCTTGAGGCGCAAGGCGGCCTGGCCGTCCTCGCCGAGGTAGGCGGTGACCTGGCTTTCAAAGTTGTACAGGGCCATGCCTTGCAGCCCCAGGGCGGCCCAGGTCTGCGGCGTGCCGGGCTTGAAGTCCTGGCGCAGGCCGCCCACCAGGTCCCACCAGGGGCCAATGGCATGGCCCCACAGGGCTTGCAGCTCGGCGTGCTCGGTGACGCCCCGGGTGCGTTCGCCTTCACTGCGCAGCCAGAGCCGGTCGCGGTCGCCACCGACCCAGCCCTCGACCTCCCAGGCGACGCTGCCGCCCGGGTCGGCGTCCTGCCATTCCAACTGGTCCACCAGCAGGAAAGTGTTCAGCGACGGGCCGTGGATGTGGCCGCTGGGGCCCTGGTAGACCGCCGCCCGATCGGCATCGGTCAGCACCGGGATCGGTGTGCGGCTTCGTGTGGGGGCTGGCGCCTGCATGCCGGGCATCTGCGAGTGGTCCATGGCACCCATGGCGTGGCCGGGCATGGTGGAGGGGGCCACGCCGGGCGTCGATTGGCCCTGTGTCGGCGCCTGCATGCCGGGCATCTGCGAGTGGTCCATGGCGCCCACGGCGGTCCCGGGCACGCTGGAATGGTCCATGCCCGGCATCGATTCGCCCTGTGCCGGTGCCCAGGGCCAGGCCAACAGGAGCAGGGCCAGGCCAACGCCGGGCTGCCGGGTGAAGCGGAGGTAATCAAGCTTCATGGTGGCGTTCCTCCTCGACCCGGACTTCGCGGAACATGCCGCTTTCCATGTGGTACAGCAGGTGGCAGTGATAGGCCCAGCGCCCCAGGGCATCGGCGGTGACCCGGTAGCTGCGGCGGGTGCCCGGCGGCATGTCGATGGTGTGCTTGCGCACCTGGAAGCGGCCGTGTTCGTCCTCCAGGTCGCTCCACAGCCCGTGCAGGTGGATGGGGTGGGCCATCATGCTGTCGTTCACCAGTTCGATGCGCAGCCGCTCGCCATACCGCAGGCGCAGGGGTTCGGCTTCGGCAAAGGGAATGCCGTCGAAGGACCAGGCGAACTTTTCCATGTGCCCGGTCAGGTGCAGGGTCAGGGTCCGGCTCGGTTCGCGGCCGTCGGGGTCGGCGAAGGTGCTTTTCAGGTCGGCGTAGCGCAGCACCCGGCGGCCGTTGTCGCGCAGGCCGATGCCCGGATCGTCCAGGCGCGGCATGGGGTTCACCGCCTGCATGTCCACCAGGGGGTTGGCGCTTTCCGAGGTCGGGTGGCTGATCGCGGTATTCATCGCGCCGTGATCCATGGCGCCATGGTCCATGCCCGGCATTGCCCCGTGATCCATGGCACCCATGGCCATGTCCGTCATGCCCAGCAGCGGTCGCGGGTCCATGGCCGGTGCCTCGGCCACGAGCCCGGGGGCACTGGCCAGGGTGCCCAGGGCATAGCCGCTGCGGTCCATGGCCTGGGCGAACAAGGCGTGGGCTCCGGCACCGGGTTGCACCAGCACGTCGAAGGTTTCGGCCACGGCAATGCGCAGTTCATCCACGGTCACGGGCACCACGTGCTGGCCGTCGGCGGCGACCACGGTCATCTGCACCCCGGGAATGCGCAGGTCGAAATAGCTCATGGCCGAGGCATTGATCACTCGCAGGCGCAGGCGTTCGCCGGGGCGGAACAGCCCGCACCATGGCTGGCCCGGGGCCTGGCCGTTGAGCAGGAAGGTATAGGTGGCGCCGCTGACATCGGCGAGGTCGGTGGGGGTCATGTTCATCTGCGCCCACATGCTGCGTTCGGCCAGCGTGGCCGCCCAGCCGTCGCGGCCGACGTCCTCGATGAAGTCGCCCAGGGTGCGCTTGTGCTGGTTGTAGTAGTCGGACTGTTTCTTCAGGGTGCGCAGGATCTGCCCCGGCTCCTCGTCGCTCCAGTCCGAGAGCAGCACCACGTAGTCGCGTTCGTAGCTGAAGGGCTCCGGTTCCCGGGCGTCGATCACCAGCGGGCCATACACCCCCAGTTGCTCCTGCAGCCCGGAATGGCTGTGGTACCAGTAGGTGCCGTGCTGCTTGACCGGGAAGCTGTAGCGGTAGAGCCCGCCGGGCTCGATGCCCTCGAAGCTCAGGCCGGGCACGCCGTCCATGTCGGCCGGCAGGATGATCCCGTGCCAGTGGATGGAACTGGGCTGGTCCAGGCGGTTGTGCACCCGCACAGTCACCCGGTCGCCTTCGCGCCAGCGCAGCAGGGGCCCGGGCAGGTTGCCGTTGATGGCCATGGCCTTGCGTGGCCGGCCGCTGAAGTTCACCGGCAACTGCTGGATGCACAGGTCGAAGTCGCTGCCGGCCAGGACCTCGGGCTGGCCCGGGCTACTGACGGCCCAAACCGGGTTGCGCCACAGGCCGAAGCCGGCTAGTACACCACCGGCAGCCAGGGCCTTGACGAAGGTGCGGCGGGAGGGGCTGTGGAACGAGGAGGGGCGCGGCATCGGAGGCTTCCAGTCAGTCAGCGAATTGGAGCGGACTCTAATCGGCGCTGGCTGTCAGGAAACTGAGGTGGGCATTACAGATTTGTCAGTCGTCGGGCTGTTCCAGACGCTGCTTGAGGTTGCCCAGGGCCTGGCTCGAAAGCTGCTCCATGCGTGCTCGCAGGCCACTGAGCTGCAGGTCGGTGGCGTATTCCAGGGTGCGCCGGAACAGTGTGCCGTCGCCCTGCTTGCTCAACTGGTAGTGGATCGAACCGTCCAGCGCGGCGGAACTGAACAGGGTCTTGAACTCCTTGGGAAACACCGCCACCAGCACCCGGTAGCTGATGGGCAGCTGCACCCCCAGCAAGTCCATGGTTTCACTGAAGCGGTGGCCGGCGGGCAATGAACCGCACAGGCCGGTGTCGGCACGCAGGCTGGAAGGGTGCCACTCCGGCCAGCGGTCCGGCTGCGTCACGTAGTAGTAGACGGTGTCGATACTGGCCTGGATAAACAGTTCGTGGCTGATCTGTTCATGCAACAGATGTGTCTGGCGCTGTCCCATGAGGCACCTCACGTCCTTGTGACCGGAGCCTGAAATATAGCCCCGCCCCGGCGGGCTGCCAGGGGCGGGGGCAGACCGTTCAGCGGACTTTGAAGCGGCTCATCAGGTGGCTGACCTGGGCATTGGCCTGCAACAGGCTCTGGGTGTTGCTTTCCCCGGCCCGGGCGCTGTCCACCAGCTCCTCGACCATGTGTCGGATGCTCACCATGCTGCGGTTGATCTCCTCGGTCACGGCGCTCTGCTGTTCGGCGGCGGTGGCGATCTGGGTGCTCAGGCTGTTGATCTGGCTCACCGAGTCGGCCATTTCGTCGAGCCCGCTGTTGACCCGCGCCGTGGCATCCGCCGCTGACTGGCAACTGGCCTGGGTGTTTTCCATGGCGCTGACCGAGGAACTCACGCCCTGGGTCAGGCGCGCGAGCATTTCGTTGATCTGCGAGGTGCTGTCCTGGGTCCGCGCGGCCAGGGCCCGCACTTCATCGGCGACCACGGCGAAGCCGCGGCCCTGTTCTCCGGCCCGGGCGGCCTCGATCGCGGCGTTCAGGGCCAGCAGGTTGGTCTGCCCGGCGATGGCGCCGATCACCCCGAGGACCTCGGTGATGCGCTGGGCGTCGGCTTGCATGGCCTCGACCTTGTGGGTGGCATCGGCGACTTCGTCGATCAAGGCGATGACGCTGCCGGAAGCTTCGCCCACCACCACCCGGGAACGTTCTGCGTGTTCGTTGGCGCGGCGGGTGAAGTCTGCGGTCTGGGCGGCGTTGGCGGCAACGCTGTCGGCGGTGCTGCTCATTTCGGTAATGGCGGTCACCGTCTGATCGGTTTCCGAGGCATGGCGCAACAGGATCTGCTGGCTGTGGGCCGAGCTCTGCTGCAACTGCCCCAGGCTCCCGGCCATGGCCTCGGTGGCCTGGGTGACCTCGCCGATCATCTGCTGCAGGTACTGGATAAAGCGGTTCACCGAGTGGCCGATGGCCCCCAGTTCGTCCTCGGCGCGGATCACGATGCGCCGGGTCAGGTCGGCGTCGCCAGTGGCCAGGGCGTCGATATTGCCCTTGAGGATCTTCATACGCTGCACCAGCTGGCGGATCGCATAGACCTGCAGCAACACCAGCAGGATCACCATGGGGATCTGCAACAGGCTCAGGGTGCTCAGCACGTCGTCGCGCTGGGCGGTGATCAGCTGGGTCGGCAGGGCACTGGCGAGAAACCAGGGCGTGCCTTCGATGGCGCGCATGAAGAAGGTGCTGGGCACCCCGGCATTGTCGAACTCGACGCGCCGTGCCCCCTGGTCACGCTGCTGCAGGGCGGCCTGGACCTGGGCGGCGAAAGGGGAGCCGGGGCTCAGGTCGCGGATGTTCTTGAGCACGATCGGGCCGTTGATCCGCGAGCTGTTGCTGATGATCTTGCCGTCGGCTTCGACGATCAGCATCTCGGCCTTGAGTGCCTGTTCCTGGCGCGCCACCAGGTCGTTGAAGAAACCCAGGGTCACGTCGATGGTGGCCACGCCCCAGGGCTGGCCGTCGCGGCGGATGGCCATGGCGCAGTTGGTGCGCGGCTCGGCGCTGGCATCGTCCTTGTAGGCCGCAGCCCAGGCGCACTGGCCGGGGGCGGTCTGCATGCCGCCCAGGTACCAGGGCTGCTCGTAGTAGTTGGGCGCCGGGTCGCTGTTCCAGAAGGTGTTGACCACCAGCTTGCCGGAGGCGTCACGGTGCCAGAAGGTGCTGTGTTTGTTGCGCCCCGGGGTGCGCTGGCCGGGCAGGGGCCAGATGCCGCCGCCGAAGACTTTCTGTTCACCGTACTGATCCACCAGGCCCGGCAGGACCTTGTCGATGCTGTCGCTGTCGAGCAGGGGAATGGTCTGGGTGATGCTGC
This sequence comes from Pseudomonas sp. BIGb0176, assembly GCF_024810175.1. NCBI lineage: Bacteria > Pseudomonadati > Pseudomonadota > Gammaproteobacteria > Pseudomonadales > Pseudomonadaceae > Pseudomonas > Pseudomonas sp. BIGb0176. The sequence continues at coordinate 1,511,978 of NZ_JANUEC010000001.1, read as the reverse complement.
GTTGCTGGGCCTGGACCTTGTTCAGTTCGCCCTGGATGCGCTGCGCCACTTCGGCGATGCGGTTGAGGGCTACCTGTTCTTCGGTATGACGCAGCTTGGGCGCTACCAGTTGGCTGATGCCCACTACCGTGAGTATCAGCATCAAGACAATGAACAGGACCAGAAACAGCGTGTAGCGGGCTTGAATCGTGCGCAAAGCGGGCATGGGACCTGTCCTTACCGAGCGATTTTTATTATTCGGGAATGCGATGCCTTGTCAGGGCATCCACAGGATGTCGGCGCGGTTTTTCCGCTCTTTAGTACGATCGTCCAAAAAAAGGCATGCCCTGGAAAAAAACTGCGCCCAGGGATGGTGGGGTAGGGCAAAGGCGCCCGGTCAAGGGCAAGGCCAGGCATGAAAAGATGACGCCTTGATGTGCGGGAAAACTTCCCGGGCCTTTTAAACAGGGCCTTTGCGGTAATTGTGTCGAGTTTGTACAAAAATTGTAAATTCAGGAAATAAAGCGTTGTTGGTGCTTGCCACGGCGTTGATACTTGCGCCCATTCAGATGTTTCAACACGGCTTACATCCTTGTTCAGGCACCTTGTCAGAAGTTTCATGGTGCTGAAAAAGGTGATTGGAAGGCCGGACTACAGGAGTTACAGCATGGCAATCGGATACGTCGGCGGATGGACCAGCAAGGCTGGGCTGCTGGTGCAGGAAAGCCCGGGCAGCTCGTCCAAACCGGTTTCCCAAAGCGCCAAGGTACGGCAGATGCTCAGCCTGGTAGGCCAGAACCCTACCGTGCTCGACATCCGCAAGATGGATCAGTTGAAGCTGCACAAGCAGATCAAGGGTTTCGATCCGACCAACGTCACCGCCAAGTCCCTGGGCGGCATGAGTACCTTTCTCAAGAACAATGGCCTGATTTCCGATGTCACGGCGCTGAACCTGATCAACGCGGGCGATCAGTTCGACCGTTTCGGGATTCCGAAGAACCCCGATCAGCCGTTCAATGCCCTCGAGTATTTCGCCATGAAGCTCGATGACATCCAGAACAACAACCTCAAGGGCAACAAGTACGCCAACTACCTGATCCCCGAGTACAAGAAAGCCATCTATGTACTTCAGGGGCTGCAGAACTATGGCAAGGGCAACGGCACCACGGTGACCGACAAGAACGTCTCCACCAAGGCCTGATTCCCATGGCGCGCACTGCCTGCCGGTGCGCGCCACAGCTCTGCTTTCAACGCCCCAGCAAGCCCATTACCTCTTCGGCGTACCGGGTTCCGGCGGTGGTCTGCGGGCTGAAGATCTGCTCCAGTGACGCCAGTTCCTCGGCGCTCAGCCTCACCTCCAGCGCCGCCACGTTCTCCTCCAGATACCGCCGTTGCTTGGTTCCGGGAATCGGAATCAGGTAATCGCCCTGGGCCAGCACCCAGGCCAGGGCCAGTTGCCCGCTGCTCACCCCCTTGTCCGCCGCCAACTGCTGCACCTGTTGCACCAGGCGCAGGTTGTGCTGGAAGTTTTCGCCCTGGAAACGTGGGTTGAAACGCCGGTAGTCGTCGGCGGCGAAGTCTTCCGGGCTTTTCAGGGCCCCGGTGAGAAAACCCCGGCCCAGTGGGCTGTAGGGCACGAAGGCGATGCCCAGGCGCTGGCAGGCGGCGAGGCAGCCGTTGTCTTCCTGATCCCGGCTCCATAGCGAATATTCACTTTGCAGGGCGCTGATCGGATGCACCTTGTGCGCCCGCTCCAGGGTTGCCGCCGAGGCTTCGCTCAGGCCCAGGTAGCGCACCTTGCCGGCCTGGACCAGCTCGGCCATGGCGCCGACGGTTTCCTCGATAGCAACGTCCGGGTCGACCCGGTGCTGGTAGTACAGGTCCAGGGTGTCCACCCCCAGGCGCCGCAGGCTGCCGTCGATGGCGGCGCGGATGTATTGCGGCCGGCCGTCGACCCCGCGGGCCGCCGGGTTGGCCGGGTCGCGGACAATGCCGAACTTGCTGGCCAGGAACACCTGTTCGCGCTTGCCGCGAATGGCCCGGCCGATCAGCTCTTCGTTGCTGTGGGGGCCGTAGATGTCGGCGGTATCGAGCAGGTTGATGCCCAGTTCCAGGGCCCGATGCAAGGTGGCGACGGCCTCCCGGGGATCGTTGCCGGTGGTGTAGAAATCGCTCATGCCCATGCAGCCCAGGCCAATGGCGGAAACCTGCGGGCCGTCCTGGCCCAGTTGTCGAGTGCGCATCGATGAATGCTCCGGTAAGGGGAAAGAGCCTGCAGTGTGCTACTCGACAAAAAACCGATAAACAGGCTAAAAGCGCTATCACTATTATTGAATTCTAAATAATCGGCAGGTTTGCTCCATGGATCGTTTCAACGCCATGCGCGTCTTTACCCGTATCGTCGAGCTGGGCGGCTTTGCCAAGGCTGCCGACAGTCTGCAGATGCCGCCGGCTTCGGTGACCATTCTGATCAAGCAACTGGAGGCCCATCTGGGGGTGCAGTTGTTGCACCGCACCACCCGCCAGGTCAGCCCGACCCTGGACGGAGCCGCCTATTACCAGCGTTGCGTACGCTTGCTGGCGGACCTGGAGGAGAGTGAGGCGGCGTTCTCCCTGGCCCGGCACAACCCCCGTGGCCTGTTGCGTGTCGATATGCCGGTGGGCATCGGCCGGTTGCTGGTGATACCGGCGCTGCCGGAGTTTTCCGCGCGCTATCCGCAGATCGAACTGGAGATCGGCCTCAATGACCGCCCGGTGGACCTGATCCGCGAGGGCGTGGACTGTGCGCTGCGCGGCGGCCCCGCCCTGGACGAGAGCCTGGTGGCGCGGCCGCTGGCGCAGTTGCAGCAAGTCACCTGTGCCAGCCCCGGGTACCTGCGCCAGCGGGGGGTTCCCCGTACTCCGCAAGAGCTGCAAGGGCATCAGATGGTGGAGTATTTCTCCAATGTCAGCGGCAAGCGTTATGGCCTGGAATTCTTCTTCGCCGGCCAGTTGCAGCCGGTGCAGTTGCCCAAGCGGGTGGCGGTGAACAGCGCCGATGGCTACCTGGCGGCCTGCGAAGCCGGCTACGGGCTGATCCAGACCCCGTACTACCACGTTGCCCGGCAGTTACAGGACGCGACCCTGCAGCGGGTGCTGGAGGACTACCCGCTGCCTGCATTGCCGCTGACCGCGCTGTACCCGCCCCAGCGGCACCTGTCGACCCGCCTGCGGGTATTCATCGATTGGCTGGTGGAGCTGTTCGCCCGCCCGGGCAATCACATTTCTTGCCCCTGAATGGCCGGGCGCCAGGCAGCAAAACGCCCGCGACAAGGCGGGCGCTGGTGGCGAGATCGGGCGGCTCATGGGGCCGATGGGCTGGCCGGATGACTCAGCGGTGATAGTAGCCCGGGCCGCCGTCGTAGTAGCGGTGGTGCCCGCCATCGTGGGGCATGATGATGCAGCCCGACAGGGTCAGCATGGCCAGCAGGGGAATCAGCAGTGTGATTCGACGAAACATGGATCAATCCTCAAAGGGCTCGGGGAACACGGCAGGACGACAAGGAAGAAAAAACTCCTTCGCGCCTGTACCATGTGACCCCGATTTGCCCGGCTCATCCCCGAATCCGGGTATGTGCTTGGCATCGATCTTGATACACGGCAGATACAATTTCAGCTTCAGGACCCGGCAATGACTCAGAAACAACGCTTGATCTACTCGATTCTGATTTCCCTGGTGGTACTGGGAATCATGCTTGGCCTTTCCTACCTGCAGAACAACGGCATCATCAGCGAGAAGCTGTTCCAGTACATCGCCATTGGCGTGGCGGTGGTCGTGGTGGTGATCAACGGCGTGATGCGCCGCAAGGTCAAGCCCTGAACCCGGGCTCGACGGCCTCAGGAGAGACCGTCGAGCACCGCTGCGGCCTGCTGGTGCAGGCTGTAGCTCTTGTCTGCATTGAGGGTCAGTACACCCTCGCTGCACAGCCGCTTGAGCACCTCCCGCACACTGAGAAAGGACAGGGGAATGTCCAGTTCCAGCAGTTGGCTGTGGATGCCGCGCACCCCCAGGGAGCGGTCGCTCTGGGCCGCGGTGAGCAGGGCGTCGATGACTTTCAGGCGAATCAGGCTGGTACGCAGGCCGAAGCTTTTGAGCAGGTGCTTGATTCGTTCATTACTGTTGCGCTCGGCGTTCTTGCCGAAGACACCGGCGCCGGCATTCAGGGAAGGCGTGCTGTTCACGGTGTTGCCGTCCATTGGCAGTTGCGGGTTGTACATGCAAAAACTCCTTATCAGAGCCTGATCAGGAAAAGAATGATGGATGCTCTAGTAACTAGACGAACGAGCACGGCAAATCATGAAGTCCTGAATGTAGAAAATTTGTCGGTATCAGGTCGCTGACATGTGATGGCGGGGCTTTTGGCCTTTGCGGATTAAATTTTTTTCAAGCATTTCGTCTTTATGGGCAGGCAGGCGTCGGGTGATCCGTGCGCGGCTGGATTCCCAGACTGGCGGCGTTGCCAACCGCTCCTGCACACCAGTCCTGGTTCTGTATTTTTGCATCAGGAGTCGGCGTGATCATTTCCAGGCAGTTACCGAGTTTTTGCCTTGCAGCCCTGTTTCTAAGCTTCAGCGGTGGCGCCCATGCCTTGGCGCAGCCCGAGCAGACCCGCGCCGAGATTCGCCGCACCAGTTTTGGTGTGCCGCACATCCGTGCCGACGACGAGCGCGGCCTGGGCTACGGCATCGGCTACGCCTACGCCCAGGACAACCTGTGCCTGATGGCCAATGAGGTGCTGACGGTCAACGCCCAGCGCTCGCAATACTTCGGCGCCGAGGGCCAGACCCTGGAACAGCGCGACAACCTCAGCAGCGACCTGTTCTTCAGCTGGCTCAACACTCCCCAGGCCGTGGCGGCCTTCTGGCAGGCCCAGACCCCGGCGATGCGCGAGCGCATGCAGGGTTACGTGGAGGGCTACAACCGCCAGCTGGCGGAGCGCCAGGCCCAGGGCCTGCCCGAGCAATGCCGGGGTGACTGGGTGCGGCCGCTGGCCACCTCGGACCTGGTGAAACTGACCCGACGCCTGTTGGTGGAAGGCGGTGCCGGGCAGTTCGCCGAGGCCCTGGCCGGGGCCACGCCACCTGGAGCCACGGCCCAGGCCGGGCTGCCAGCCGAGCACTGGCAACTGGCGGCGGCACGCCAGCAGCGTTTCGCCCTGGACCGTGGCAGCAACGCGGTGGCCATCGGTAGCGAGCGTTCGTTCAACGGCCGTGGGCTGCTGCTGGCCAACCCGCATTTCCCCTGGGTCGGCGGCATGCGCTTCTACCAGATGCACCTGACCATTCCCGGGCAACTGGATGTGATGGGCGCGGCCTTGCCCGGCCTGCCGCTGATCAATATCGGCTTCAACCAGCACCTGGCCTGGACCCACACCGTGGACGCCTCCAAGCACTTCACCCTGTACCGCTTGCAACTGGACCCCAAGGACCCGACCCGCTACCTGCTGGACGGCCGTTCGCTGCCCCTGGAGCGCCAGACCCTGACCGTGCAGAGCAAGGGCCCGGACGGCCAGTTGCAGCCGCGCACGCGCACGCTCTACAGCTCGGTCTTCGGCCCGATCGTGCAGTGGCCGGGGGAACTGGACTGGGATCATCAATATGCCTACAGCCTGCGCGACGCCAACCTGGACAACAGCCGGGTGCTGGCCCAGTGGTACGCGATGAACCAGGCCAGCAGCGTGGCCGGCCTGCAGGACAGCGTGCACCAGTTGCAGGGCATTCCCTGGGTCAACACCCTGACGGTGGACGACCAGGGCCGGGCGCTGTACATGAACCAGTCGGTGGTGCCCAACGTCACCCAGGCCAAGCTGGCGCAGTGCAGTGATCCGCGGGCCGGCACCCGGGTCATCGTTCTGGATGGCTCGCGCAGTGCCTGCGCCTGGGATATCGACCCGGCAGCGGCGCAACCGGGGATCTTCGCCGCCAGCCAGTTGCCGCAACTGGCGCGCAACGACTACCTGCAGCATTCCAACGATTCGGCCTGGATGGTCAACCCGGCGGCGCCGCTGCAAGGCTTTTCGCCGGTGATCAGCGAGCAGGACGTGCCGCTGAAGATGCGCGCGCGCTTTGCTCTGGATCGCCTGAGCCGGATGCACAAGGCCCAGGTCAGCGACCTGCAGCACCTGGTCACGGACGATCAGGTGTACCTGGCCGGCCAGGTGATGCCCGATCTGCTGCAGTTCTGTGAGCAGGACCTGGGGGCGGATGCCCAGCGCCTGGGGCCGGTGTGCGCCAGCCTGAAAGCCTGGGACCGCAGCGCGGGGTTGCAGGCCGGCCTGGGCTTCGTGCACTTCCAGGGCATCATGCAGCCGCTGTTGCAGGACCCCAGCGTGTGGCGCGTGGCCTTTGACCCGAAAGATCCCCAGCACACCCCACGGGGCCTGGCCATTGGCCGGCCAGCGGTGGCCCGGGCACTGCGCGAGTCGATGCTGGCTTCGGCGCAGCAGGTCGCCGAGGCCGGGCTGGGGAGTGACGTTCGTTGGGGCGATATCCAGCAGGTCAGCCAGGGCGGCCAGCCGACCCCGGTGCCCGGCGGCCCTGAAAGCCTGGGGGTGTACAACGCCATCCAGAGCGTGCCGGCGGCCGATGGCAAGCGTGAAGTGGTCAGCGGTACCAGCTACCTGAACGTGGTCAGCTTCGACGAGCAAGGGCCGCGCGCCCTGGGGCTGCTGGCGTTCTCCCTGTCCAGCGACCCGGCCTCAGCGCATTTTCGCGACCAGACCGCTGCATTCGCCCGCAACCAGTGGAGCGTGCTGCCCTTTACCGAAGCGCAGATCCGTGCCGATGGCCAGTATCAGTTGCAGGTGATCGAAGAGCCGCGCAAGGGGGCGGTACTGGCGCGCCAGTAACGGTTGAGCGTGAGCATCAAGAGGAGGCCGCCCCGGCAACGGGGCGGCCTTCAGCTTTTTGGCGGGGACTGGGGCAGTGAGTTGATTACCGGGTTGCCATCGCGATTGCGCGTCAGGTAGACCGGCAGCACCTTGGGCAGCGAGGTCAGCAGGCTCTTGATTTCCCGGGTGTTGTAGATGCCGCCGACGCGGATCTTGCCGGTGTTGGCGTCGGCGACCTGCACCGGAGTGTCCAGGTAGCGGTTGATCAGCGGCAGGGCGTCGGTGAGGGCCAGGTTGTCCAGCACCAGCTTGCCTTCGCGCCAGGCCAGGGAGCTGTCGTTGCTGTAGGTCTGGCTGATCTGCGGCTGGTAGTCGCCGGCCTTGTAGCTGGCCTGCATGCCAGGCTCCAGGCGGAAACCTTCGCCGGGCAGGGCGGTGTTGCTGCTCACCAGGACCGAGCCCTGGAGCAGGGTGACCCGCACCTGGTCCTCGTACATCCACACATTGAACTGGGTGCCGGTGACCTTGACCTGGCCATTGGCGGCCTTGACCACGAACGGGTGGCTGGCGTCGTGGCTGACCTTAAAGAAGGCTTCGCCTTTTTTCAGGGTGACCCGGCGCTGGTCCTTGTAGTTGCTGTAGGTCAGGGTGCTGCCCAAGTTCAGTTGCACCTGGCTGCCATCGGCCAGGGTCACGCTGCGCAGGCTGTCGCCGGCTTCGAATCGCTGGTAGGAGGACGGCACCCAGCCCAGTTCCCAGCCGCTGTAGGCGGCCAGGGGCAGGGCGCACAGGGCGATGGCCGCCGCCACGCCATACTGCTGCCAGGTGCGCCGGGGAACGAGCTTGACCGGTGCGGGGGCTGGTGCGGCAGTGAGGGTGGAGGGGGGCAGTTGATCGGCCACTTCCCATATTTCCCGCATCGCCTCGTATTCGAAGGCGTGCAGGGGGTCGGCATCATGCCATTGCTGAAAGGCCAGACGCTCCGCGTCGCTGCAGTCGGGTTCATGCAGGCGCATGCACCATTGGGCTGCCGCTTGGGTGATGGCGTCGTATTCGGCTTCTGAGAGGATCTGTTCGCTCATTGACTCTTCCTGATTTCCCGCATTCTACCCTCCGCGGCAAGTCTTGGAGAACAACCGTCATGGCTAATGAGCATCAAAGTGAACTTATTTTCATCTGGCACGCCCTAAAACCAGGCTCTGTATCGAAAGTGAATACACAAGGAGATGGACCATGTTGAAGAAGACGCTTGCCGCATTACTTGCCACCGCCAGCCTGCTGGGCGCTGGAGCGGCCCTGGCCGACCGTCCGGGGGCCGGTTGGATCACCATTGAAAAAGCCATTGAAACCGCAAAGACCAAAGCCGGCTACGTGGAGATCTACAAGATCGAAGCGGACAACGATGGCTATTGGGAAGGCGAAGGGCGCAAGTCCGATGGCAGTGTCTATGAGTTTCGCATCGACGGCGCCTCGGGCAATGTGCTGCGCGACCAGAAGGACTGAGCCAGGCGGATACAGCCCCCTGTGCCTTGCCACGGCAGCGCACAGGGGGCTTTTTCTTGCTCCAGGGGGATGGTTGTTCCGGCCATCCTGGCACCTTCCCTGCAAGGCGCCGGCAGTGGTTGACAGGGTTGGAGTGCGGCGTTGTTTAATCGCCAGGTTCACACGCTGTCGCCCCCTCCAATAATTACTCTGGAGCTTCAGATGTCTGCATCGTCCGTGGTTGTTGAAACACCGCCCCAATACCTTTCTTTACCGGCCCTGGTGCAGTTGCTGGAAACGATTTTCCAACGCCACGGCTGCCGCGCCGAAGTGGCCCGCTGCCTGGCCGAGAACTGTGCCGGCGCCGAGCGCGACGGAGCCCACAGCCATGGCGTGTTCCGCATTCCCGGTTATGTCTCGACCCTGGCCAGTGGCTGGGTCGACGGCCAGGCCGTGCCGGTGGTGGAGGATGTGGCGGCGGCCTTTGTCCGGGTCGACGCCGGCAACGGCTTTGCCCAGCCGGCCCTGGCTGCCGCCCGCGAGCTGCTGGTGAGCAAGGCCCGCAGCGCCGGTATCGCCGTGCTGGCTATCCGCAATTCGCACCACTTCGCCGCACTCTGGCCGGATGTCGAACCCTTCGCCGAGGAAGGATTGGTGGCCCTGAGCGTGGTCAACAGCATGACCTGCGTCGTGCCCCACGGCGCCGACAGGCCATTGTTCGGCACCAACCCGATCGCCTTCGCCGCACCCCAGGCCCAGGGCCAGCCGATCGTCTTCGATCTGGCCACCAGCGCCATTGCCCATGGCGACGTGCAGATCGCCGCGCGCAAGGGTGAGCGCCTGCCGCCGGGCATCGGTGTCGACAGCCTGGGCCAGCCGACCCAGGACCCCAGGGCGATTCTTGAAGGTGGCGCCTTGCTGCCGTTTGGCGGGCACAAGGGCTCGGCTCTGTCGATGATGGTGGAGCTGCTGGCGGCAGCCCTGACCGGGGGCAACTTTTCCTTCGAATTCGACTGGTCCGGCCACCCGGGGGCCAAGACGCCCTGGACTGGCCAGTTGCTGATCGTCATCGACCCGAGCAAGGCTGCCGGGCAGAGTTTTGCCGAGCGCAGCCAGGAGCTGGTGCGGCAGATGCATGCGGTGGGGCTCAAGCGCCTGCCGGGGGATCGCCGGCATCAGCAGCGCGAGCGTTCGCAGCACGCGGGCATCGCCATTCCCGCCGAGCAGTTGCAGCAATTGCGGGCGCTGGCCCAGGACTGAAGGCATGAAAAAGGCCAGGCCGCCATTGGCGTACCTGGCCTCAACGTTGCGCGGGGGCTTAGGAACGACGGCCCAGCAACAGGCCTACCACCAGGCCGAAACCGGCGGAGATGGCCACGGTCTGCCACGGGTGGCCACCGATGTACTGCTCGGTGGCATCCACCACCGGCTTGCTGCGCTCGCGCACATTGCTGACCGAATCCAGCGCCTGCTTGAGCTTGAGGCTGACTTGCTGGCGCAGGCTCTCACCTTCTTCGCCGACCAGGCTGGCGCTGCCCTTGAGCAGCTTTTCCGATTCTTCGATCAGCGCCTGCAGTTCGCTGAAGGCCTGGTCCTTGATTTGATCGTTTTCCGCTTGCGCGGCAGATTTACGAGCCATGAAGTTTTTTCCTTGGAAATATCGCCGCTGGTGCACAACACATCCGCCAGCGGCTACAGGTGAATGGGTAGCAAGCAATGGAGTCTGGCGCGGGGGCAAAAGTTGCAGTTGTTTTACGCCCCGTTGGCGACCCCGGGGTAAAACCCGTAGCCCCTACAGTGTAAGATGGCGCCTATTTTACGCAGCAGGAATTTCCCATGAGTTTCAATCTGGCTAACAAGACCCTGGCCGAGCGCGCCGCCATCGAGGACGAGAAGTCCCGTCTGTTCGACCTGTGGCAGAGCAACCTGGGCAAGGCCAAGGGCGAGGCCGCGCGGCTGTTCGGCGAGCGTGGCAAGCGCAAGGGCAAGTGGGCCGAGTGGGTCCGCGCCGAGCTCGACGGCATGTCGCCGCCGGAGTACTCGAACATGGTGCGCAGTGAAGTCAATCGCCTGATGGCGGCGAACAAGTAAGGGCAAAACTCTCGACAATCGCCTCGCGTACCTTCACCAGCAGCGGGTCGGTCTGCGGGCTGGTGCGCCAGCCCAGCTCGATCGGGTAGCGCGGCAGGGCCAGGGGGCAGGGCAGCAACTGCAGCCCGGTGAGTTCGGCGATGCGCCGGGCGGCATGGGCCGGAATGGTCGCCACCGCCTGGCTGCCCTTGAGCAGAAAGGGCAAGGCGGCAAAGTGCGTGGTCGAGGCGCACACCTGGCGGCTTAGCCCCAGGTTGGCCAAGCCTTCATCGGTAATCCCGATAAACCCCTGGGACGACACCAGCAGGTGTTCCCGTGCGACAAACTCCTCAAGACTGATCTGCTGTTGCCCGGGGGCCAGGCTGGCCGGGTCTGCCAGGCACAGGTAATGGCCTTCCCCCAGCACCTGGCGGCTGAGCAGGCGTTCGGCAAAGCCGCCGGCACTGATGGCCAGGTCAACGCTGCGCTGCAACAGCGCCTCGGCGACGATCTGGCTGTGGCTCTGGCGAAAGATCAGCCGCAGCTTCGGCGCCCGCCGGGCCACGGCCTCGATCATCTGCCGGCCATAGGCAATCTCGAAATCATCCGACAGCCCCAGCGTTACCGAGCGGCCCTGATAGTCGGCGGTGTCGGGGGCGACCATGGCCAGGCTCTGGCGGCATTTGTTCAAGGCTTCGCTGACCACGGGCTTCAACTGATTGGCCTTGAGGGTCGGCGCCAGCCCACGCCCGGTACGCACGAACAGCGGGTCGCCATACAGCTCGCGCAGACGGCGCAGGGCAGCGCTCATGGCTGACTGGGTCACCCCCAGGCGCAAGGCGGCGCGGCTGGCGCTGGACTCGTCATGCAGCGCCTCGAAAGCCTTGAGCAGGTTGAGGTCGACACTGGCGATATTCATCTGGTTCATATCATTAAGCACTGGAGTGGGGTTTATCGATGATCAGGGGCGGCAGCAGAATGGGCAACACCTGATTGCTCAAGGAGTCATCCCATGCCCAAGTCCGTTGTCGCTGCCCTGCAGATCGGGGCCTTGCCTGAAGGCAAGGCCGCCACCCTGGAACAGATCCTCTCGTACGAGGCCGCCATCATCGAAGCCGGCGCGCAGTTGGTGGTGATGCCCGAAGCGCTGCTGGGGGGCTACCCCAAGGGCGAAGGCTTCGGCACCCAGCTGGGCTATCGCCTGCCGGAGGGTCGCGAGGCCTTTGCCCGCTACTTCGCCAATGCCATCGAGGTCCCCGGGGTGGAAACCGATGCCCTGGCCGCGCTGTCCGCCCGTACCGGAGCCAACCTGGTGCTGGGTGTCATCGAGCGCAGTGGCAGCACCCTGTACTGCACGGCGCTGTATTTCGACCCGCAGCAGGGGCTTTCGGGCAAGCATCGCAAACTGATGCCCACCGGGACCGAACGCTTGATCTGGGGCAAGGGCGACGGCTCGACCCTGCCGGTGCTGGACACCCAGGTCGGCCGGGTGGGCGCGGTGATCTGCTGGGAAAACATGATGCCGCTGCTGCGTACCGCGATGTACGCCCAGGGCATCGAAGTCTGGTGTGCGCCCACGGTGGACGAGCGGGAAATGTGGCAGGTGAGCATGCGCCATATCGCTCACGAGGGGCGCTGCTTCGTGGTCAGCGCCTGTCAGGTGCAGGCCTCGCCCGAAGAGCTGGGGCTGGAGATTGCCAACTGGCCGGCCCAACGGCCTTTGATTGCCGGCGGCAGCGTGATCGTCGGGCCCATGGGGGACGTACTGGCCGGCCCCCTGGTGGGCCGGGCCGGGCTGATCAGCGCGCAGATCGATACCGCCGACCTGGTGCGGGCGCGCTATGACTACGACGTGGTCGGCCACTACGCTCGCCCGGATGTGTTCGAACTGACGGTGGACCAGCGCCCCCGTCCCGGGGTGCGCTTTACCTGAGCCGGCGCCATTGCTCGCGGGTGATTTCCCAGATGTCCACGGGGAATCGGCCACTGACGAACTCACCGTCCTCGGAGCGGATCAGGCGCATGCCCGCGCGTTCGGAAATCCGCCGCGAGCCCTGGTTCGGCGCGGCCTTGGGCACCCGCATCAAGGGCCGTTGCAGTACCTCGAACCAATAGTGGTCCACCACCTTGCAGGCCTCGCTCATGTAGCCCTGGCCCTGCCACGGCGGGGCCAGCCAGAAGCCGCGGTTGTTGTCGGCTTCGTCCATCAGGCTGATGCTGCCGATCATCTGCCCGGGATTGCTGCGCAGGCGCAGCGTCCAGTGCCATTCCGTGCCCCGGGCCATCGCCGGCAGCGCCATGTCCCGCAGGAAGCTCAGGGCGCCGTCGGCCGGGTAGGGCCAGGGCACCAGGGCGTTGAGGTAGCGCACCACCTCCCACTGGGGGAATAGCTGCTGGATGGCGTCGGCGTCCGCCAGTTCCAGGGGGCGCAGCAGCAAGCGTTCGGTGCACAGCGCGGGCGTGGGGTGTGAGTCCATTGGCAAGCGATCCAAGGTGGCAAGGAGGCGTTGCATAGTCCCTGCAATGTCATCGATCACGCAAGCCGTGATGGATTTGACGCGGCCCGGGCGCTGCCGTTGAATAGCCCCCTGGTTCAGCCCCGCGACTCCTGGAAACCCTCTGTGCTTAGAAACGTCACCGACATGGACCTGCGCCTGCTGCGGATTTTCTCCGTAGTGGTCAAGTGCGGCGGTTTCACCGCGGCCCAGGCCGAACTGAACATGAGCCAGTCCAATATCAGCATGCACATCTCCAGCCTGGAAAAACGCCTCGGCTATCGGCTGTGCGAGCGCGGCAAGGGCGGCTTTCGCCTGACCGAGAAGGGCCAGCGGATCCTGGCGGCGGCCCAGGCGCTGTTCGGCGCGGTGGAGGCGTTCAAGAGCGAGGCCCAGGAATTGTCCGGGCGTTTGGTGGGGGATCTGTACCTGGGGCTGGCGGACAACATCGCCACCTTGCCCGCGGCACGCATCGACGCGGCCATCGCGCGCTTCTATCGCCGCGAGCACGACCTGCACCTGCATGTGTTCATCAATTCGCCCACCGAGCTTGAGCGGGCGGTGATCGACGGCCAGTTGGACCTGGCCATTTCCTATTTCAGCCGCAGCCTGCCGACCCTCGACTATCAGCCACTGTACGCCGAGGAAATCGCCCTGTTCTGCGGCGCCTCGCACCCGCTGTTTCCTGTCCTGGAGCCAGAGCTTGCGCACATCAAGGCCTGTGACTGGATCAAGCACGGTTTCCTGCCCGCCAGCCAGGTGCTGCCGGTAACGCCCCAGCGCGCCTCGGCCACCGCCTACCACATGGAGGCGGTGGTCCACGGGGTACTGGCGGGCACCCACCTGGGCTACCTGCCCAGCCACTATGCCCAGCCCTGGGTCGCGGCCGGGCAGATGCGCGTGCTGCACCCCGAGACGCTGCGCTACGAGGTGCAGCACAGCATGATCACCCACGCCGGGCATGCCCGTGGCGAAGCGCTGAAGGCCTTCATCGCCGACCTGCTGGCAGAGCATGGCGGCTGATCCTGCGCTTCAGCCCAGGCAGCGGGTCAGGTGCTTGATCGACTGATAGGCAGCCAGCCCCCAGGGGCCCAGTTCCCGCCCGATGCCGCTGCCCTTGGTGCCGCCCCAGGAGGTTTCGACGAACACCGCCTGCAGTGAATTGATCCACACGTGGCCCACGTCCAGGGCGGCGGCGACCCGTTCGGCGCGCTGCATATCGGCGCTGATCACAGTGGCCACCAGGCCGAATGCGCTGTCGTTGGCCAGGGCCAGGGCCTGTGCTTCGTCACTGAAACGGCGCATGCACAGCACCGGGCCGAAGATCTCCTCTTGCCACAACCTGCTGCTGGTGGGCACATCGGTGTACACCGTGGGCGCCACGAACCAGCCCGGCCCGGGCAGGGCATGGCCGCCCACCAGGCATTCCAGGCCCTCGTTCCTGGCCTGTTCCAGGTAGGTGCACACCGTGCGCCACTGGGCCTGGCAACTCAGGGGGCCCATGTCCACTTCCTGCTCCAGGGGGTTGCCGACCCGCAGGGCCAGCAGGGCACTGCGCAACCGCTGCAGCAAAGCATCGGCAATCGACTCGTGGACCAGCAGGCGCGAGGTGGCCGAGCACATCTGCCCGGCGTTCCAGCAAAAGCCGCCGATGATCCAGTGCACTGCCTGGTCCAGGTCGGCGTCGGCGAATACCAGGATCGGCGACTTGCCCCCCAGCTCCAGCGTCAGTGGCCGGCAGAAGGCGGCGGAGCTGGCCATCACTCGCTGGCCGGTGGCAGTGCTGCCGGTGAACGACAGCTTGTCCAGCCCCGGATGCTGGCTCAGGGCTGCGCCGGTTTCGCCGGCGCCGGCCACCAGGTTCAACACGCCCGCCGGCAAGCCCAGGGCGTCGGCGATTTCGCCGTAGACCTGCTCGATCAGGGGCGTCACTTCCGAAGGCTTGAGCACCAACGTGCAGCCCGCGGCCAGGGCCGGGGCCAGCTTCCAGGCACTGGTGACCAGGGGGAAGTTCCAGGGCACGATCAGCCCCACAACGCCCAGGGCCTCGAACCTGCAGTGGGCACTGAAGCCCGGAGCCTGCAAGGGCACCGGTTGATCCTGGCGGGCGTCCAGCTGGGCAGCGAGGCCGGCGTAGTAGTCGAAGGTGGCGATGGCGTCGTCCAGGTCCAGTTCGGCTTCGTGCCGCGGCTTGCCGTTATTGCGCATCTGCAGGGCGATCAGCCCTTCGCGGCGTTGCTGCAGGTGCCGGGCGAAGCCTTGCAGGTACTCGGCACGCCGGGCGCCGCTGAGGCTGCGCCACCCGGGCAGGGCCCGGCGCGCGGCCTGCACCGCCAGGTTCACCTGATGGGCGCTGGCCGCCGGTACCTGGGCCATGATTTGGCCCAGGGACGGGTCATGCACCGGCATCGGCGCGCCGTCGCCATCGACCCAGTGGCCGTCGATAAACAGGGCCGGTTTCATGGGCGGGCTCCTGGCAGGACGCCGTGCACGGCGTTGCGGAAGATCTGGCTGTAGTCGGCGGCGCTCAGCGGTCGGGCATTGGTGTCGGAGGACGAAATATCCGCCAGGGCCTGGGCCCCGACCCACTCGGCTTCATGGCTGTCCAGGCCGATATCCGCCAGGCAGTGGGGGATGCCCAGCTCGGCGCGCAGGGCCAGGATCCAGTCCAGGAACCCCTGGAAATCCCCCCGGGGCAAGTCCAGGTAACGGGCCAGGCGCCCGATCTCCTCGGCAATCACCGGCTGGTTGGCCACCAGCACATAGGGCAGGAGGACGGCATTGAGCAGGCCGTGGTGACGGTGATAGCGGGCGCCCAGCGGGTGGGCCAGGGCGTGGACGCCACCCAGGCCCTTCTGGAAGGCCACCGCAGCCATCGCCGAGGCCACCAGCATGCCTTCCCGGGCGTCCAGGTCCTGGCCGTGGCTCACTGCCCGGCGCAGGTGCTGCTGCACCAGGCGCATGCCTTCCACGGCAATCGCGCTGGACATCGGATGGTACAGCGGCGAGCAGAACGCCTCGATATGGTGGGTCAGGGCATCCATGCCGGTGGCGGCGGTCAGCGCGGGCGGCAGGCCGCGGGTCAGCAGCGGGTCGAGGATCACGCAGGCGGGCAGCAGTTCGGGGTGGCTGATGACCCGCTTGACCTGCTGCTGGCTGTCGGTCAGTACCGCTTCGCGGCCCAGTTCGGAGCCGGTGCCGGCAGTGGTGGGCAGGGCGATCAGGGGCGGCAGGCCCAGGCGCGGAAAGTCACTGAGGCTCGGGTAATGCTCGATCACCCGGGACCACTCGAAACGCTGCAGCCCTTGCGGGTCCACGGCGGCCAGGGCGATGCCCTTGGCGGCGTCCATGGCGCTGCCGCCGCCCAGGGCGATCAGCGAGTCGTGGCCGCCGGCCCTGAAGGCTTGGACGCCGCGCTGCACATCGTCCAGGCTCGGGTTGCTGGCCAGTTCGGTAAATACTGCAAAGCCCTGGCGGCTCTGCTCCAGGTGCGCGGTCAACAGGCCAAAGGGTTCCAGTTCGAGCATGCCCGGGTCGGTGACCAGCAAGGGCCTGGCCATGCCCAGCAGGGCGCAGCGCTGGGCCAGGCCGTGCAGGGCCTCGGCGCCGCAGAAGATCTCGGTGGGGTAATTCCAGTAATGGATGGACGGGGGCATCGATGGTCTCCAGAAACATCAGGCGTGAAGCGGCCGGCGCAGCAGGCGCCGGGCCAGTAGCGGGGAGGGAATGCGCTGTCGCTGACAGCGCATGAGGATTCAGCCGCGGTCGGATGCGCTGCTGTCGCGGCGCAGGTAGGGCTTGGCCAGGACCATGTAGATCAGGCCCAGCACGGCCAGGGTCGAGAACACCAGCACCACTGCCCAGACCTGGAACCAGGGCGCTCCGGGCGGCGCCAGGGATTCCCGCGGCCAGGCCACGTTGACGCTCTCGAACAGCAGCCAGACAAAGGCCGCGAGGTTCACCGGCAGGCCCCAGCGGCCGAGGTTGAAGACCCCGGCGTCGGGCCGCCAGCGGCCACGCAGGCGATGGACCAGGGCGCAACCGATCACGATCAGGAACACCATGAAGAAGCCCCCGCTGCCGAAGGCGATCAGGGTGCCCACGGCCGTGGCGTTCAGGCCCAGGGCCAGGCCGAAACTGGCGAACAGGGTGCAAACGAGCATGGCGGCGAAGGGTACCTTGCGCCCATCCACCCGGCGCAGGAACGCCGAGGCGGGCAGGATCGAGTCCCGGGCCATGCCGAATACCGCGCGGCCGATATAGGTCTGTACCGAGACCACGCAGGCAATGAACGCCACCAGCACCACGCCGACGAAGGGCCGCTCGGCCCAGGCGCCAAAGGCATCCACCACCGCCGGGGTGACCGGGTCCACCACCTGGCCGGCCACCAGGCCCGCGGTGTCGGTGAACGACAGGGTCACGGCAAAGGCGGTGAGCATCACCGTCAGCCCCACCAGCAGCATCGAGCGCAGGATGGCCCGCGGCGTGGAGGTGCGGGCATCGGCGGTTTCCTCGGACACCTGGGAGCAGGCATCGAAGCCGAGAAAGGCCCAGCCGCCCACTGCCATGGCGGTGACGAAGCCGCTCAGGTAAGTGCCATCGCCGCTGACGCTGTTGCCCAGGCCTTCCAGCAGCAGCGACCAGGAGTGGTTGCGAAAGAACAGCAGCAACAGCACGCCGATGCCGATGGAGGCGATGGCTTCGGCGATGATCCCGGCGTTGACGAAGTACTTCAGCGGGTTGATCCCCAACAGGTTGACCCCCAGCCCCAACGCCAGCAGCACGGCGCCGCTGGCCACCTGGGCATTGGCCGAAGGCGGCGTGCCGGTGACGAACAGCCACAGCCAGAACCCGCCCAGGTAGGCCACGGTGGTCAGGGAAGCCAGGGCCGAGGCCAGGTACATGAAGCCGGTGAACCAGGCCCAGCGGTCTCCAGCCAGGCGCTTGACCCATTGATAGCAACCGCCGGCCAGGGGGTACTGCGAGGCGAGTTCGGCATAGACCAGCGCCACCAGCATCTGCAGGGCCAGGCACAGGGGCACGATCCAGACCCAGGACGGGCCGGTGCTCATGGCGCCCAGGGCCATCACCGAATAGATCCCCACCACTGGCGAGACCGTGGCAAAGCCCACGGAGAACGACGACCACAGGGACAGGCCGCGGTGCAGCTCCTGGCGATAGCCCTGGTGGTGCAGCAAGTGTTCATCGGTGCCCGGAGCGGGCTGGAAGTCAGTCATGGCGCACCTCGTTCAAGGGGCGGGCGCCACGATGCAGGCCGACGCAAGGGCGGCGTGATGGGGTAGTTGACATAGCGGTTCCTGGAGTCGGCAGATCAGATTGTTATTGGGATGGCCTTTAGCTGTTGTTTTTGGCGTACCGACATTGCCTGGCCTGCAGCAGCAGGCCAGGACGAGCTTACGGCGGGCAAACATCAAGATGAATACATGGATTGGTAAGCTGGCATCTGCATTTGCTGATGTTTTGCAGGGGCCGGCGACTGCCCGGCCAGCGCCAGGCATCGAGGGGATATCAGCGGGAAGCGTGGTGCTTGCCGAGCTCCAGCCGTTCACCGAGAAAGTCGACGAACACCCGCAGCTTGGGCAGCAGGTGACGGCTGCTGGGCCAGAGGATGGAGAACTTGCCGCGCTCTTGCTGGTAGTCGTCCAGCACCGCGACCAGGCTGCCATCGGCCAGGGCCCCGCAGACCACGAACTCGGGCACGTAGGCGATGCCCAGGCCCTGGGTGGCGGCGTGGATCAGCGATTCCAGGTTGTTGCTGGTCAGGGCACTGCCCAGCACCAGCGGCGGGGCTCCGTCGGGCAGGCGCAGGCTCCATTGCTGCAGCAAGCTGCCGCCGGGGAACTTGTAGCGCAGGCAGGCGTGCTGCTCCAGGTCCCGGGGCGTGCGCGGGGTGCCGCGCCGGGCGAAGTAGCCGGGGGCGCCGACCAGCACGAAGCCGAAGGGCCCCAGGTTCCTGGACTTGAGTTGCGAGTCCGGCAGCTCGCCACTGCGGATCACCGCGTCCACGCCTTCGGCGATCACGTCGATCAGCCGGTCGTTGAAGTCCAGGTCCAGCTCGATGTCCGGGTAGCGCGCGGAAAACTCCGGGAGGATCGGCAGCAGCATCCGATAGCCGATGGCCGGCAGGCTGACCCGCAGCCGGCCCCGGGGCTTGTCGCTGATCCGCGCCAGTTCGGCCTCGGCCTCTTGGACTTCGGCGACGATGCGCTGGCCGCGCTCATAGAACAGCGCGCCTTCATCGGTCAGGCTGATGCGCCGGGTGCTGCGGTTCAGCAGGCGCACGCCAAGGCGCTGCTCCAGGCGCGCTAGGGCCTTGCCCACCGCCGAGGCAGACAGCCCCAGGCGCCCGCCGGCGCCCACCAGGCTGCCGCTCTGGACCACGCTGACAAACACCTGCAAGCCGTTTAGGTTGTCCATCGTTCACCTCGATTACAGCGTTTTTGTCCGTAAAGAGCGGAAGAATGCCCTGTTTTTCAGTGATTGCGGCATACCTACCATGGATTTTTCTTAGCCCACCCCTGGTTGCCAGGGCTTGAGAGGTCCGTGTGAATCCCGAACTCGAATTACCCCTGGGGCAGGCCGCCCAAAGTCGCCGGCAGTCCGCCCATGGCGTGCTGGCCGCGGTGTGCCTGGCGGCCCTGATGCTGCCCCTGACCTTTGTCGGGGTAGCGGTGGCGACCCCGGCCATCGGCCATGAACTGGGGGGCAGCCCGCTGGCCCTGAGCTGGACCACCAATGCCTTCATGCTGACTTTTGGCAGCGTGCTGATGGCCGCCGGCACCCTGGCCGACGAATTTGGCCGCAAGCGCCTGTTCAGTCTCGGCGTGGCGCTGTTCGGCCTGAGCTCCCTGGCCCTGGTGTTCGTACCGTCGCTGCTGTGGCTGAACCTCTTGCGCGGGGTCCAGGGGCTGGCCGGTGCCGCCGCCCTGGCCGGTGGTTCGGCGGCCCTGGCCCAGGCCTTCGACGGCCCGGCGCGAACCCGTGCCTTCAGCCTGCTGGGCACCACCTTTGGTGTCGGCCTGGCGTTTGGCCCGATCCTCGCCGGGGTCCTGGTGGAACAGGCCGGCTGGCGCGGGATCTTTGTCTCCGGGGCGCTGATCGGCGGCCTGTCCCTGGCCTTTGGCGTGCCGCGCATGCAAGAGTCCCGCGACCCCGACGCCCAGGGCGTGGACTGGCCCGGCACCCTGAGTTTCACCCTGGCGCTGGTGCTGCTGACCTGGGGCATCCTGCAGGCCCCGCAAAACGGCTGGAGCAGCCCTTGGGTTCTGCTGTTGCTGGCGGGGGCGCTGCTGGCACTGTGGCTGTTCATCGTCGTCGAGCGGCGTGCAGCGCGGCCGATGCTGGATCTGTCGCTGTTTCGCTATCCGCGTTTTGTCGGGGTGCAGGTGCTGCCCATCGCCACCTGCTATTGCTACGTGGTGCTGCTGATCCTGTTGCCGATCCGCTTTATCGGCGTCGAAGGCTACAGCGCCATCGATGCCGGGCTGCTGATGCTTGCCCTGTCGGCGCCGATGCTGGTGGTGCCGTTCGCCGCGGGCTGGCTCAGCCGCTGGTGCAGCGCCGGCAACCTGTCGAGCCTGGGCCTGTTGCTGGCTGCCGCCGGGCTGTGGTGGCTGAGCCGGATCGCTGCGGGCCAGGCGCCGGCCGATCGGATCTGGCCGCTGCTGCTGATCGGCCTCGGTAGTGGGCTGCCCTGGGGGCTGATGGACGGCTTGTCGGTGAGCGTGGTGCCCAAGGAGCGCGCGGGCATGGCCAGCGGCATCTTCAGCACCACCCGGGTGGCCGGCGAGGGCATTGCCCTGGCCCTGGTGGTGGCGCTGCTGGCGGGGCTGCTGCAGCACGCCCTGGCGGATCAGGCGCTGCCCGCCGAGACGTTGATGGGGGCTGCCCGGCAACTGGCCGGGGGGGACCTGCCCGGTACTCTGGCGGCCTTGCCGGTGCTGGGCCGGGAGGGGGTGCTGGCCCTGTACGGGCAGGCTTTCAGCCAGTTGTTGCAGGTGCTGACCCTGATGACCCTGCTGGCGGCGCTGGTGGTCTGGGTGACGCTGCGCGAGCCGCGCCAGCCAGGGCCGCCAGCGGCTTGATCAGCGGAACTCGAAGAATTCGTAGTGCAGGTTGCCTTGGGGAATCCGGCACTCGCTCATCAGTTCCCGGACCTGGCCCAGCAAGCCCTTGGGCCCGCAGAAGCTGACCTGGATCTGCTGCGGATCGGTTTCGGCCGCGGTGCGCTTGAGGGTCTGGGCCAGGGGCTCGGTGCCGCCGCAGTTGGCCACGAAGTTCACTCCCCGGGCCTGGGCCATGCCCTGCAGGGTGTCGACACTGGGGAAGGCCCGGGACGGGTTGTAGCAGTACACCAGGGTGGCCTTGTCGAACTGCCCGGCAGCTTCATCCTGCAGCCAGGAAATAAATGGCGAGATGCCCACGCCACCGCCGATCCAGATTTCCCGGGCAGCCGCCTGCGGCCGCTTGAAACGCCCATAGGGCGCGTAGATGTCCGCACGCATGCCGACCTTGACCTGGCGGCGCAGGCGTTGGGTGTAGTCCCCCAGGGCGCGGATCACGAATTCGATGCGCCCGTCATGGGCCTGGGCGCTGGCGATGGTGAACGGATGGGGTTCGCGCAGGCCTTTTTCCTGCATCGAGAGGAAGGCGAACTGCCCGGCCTTGAAAGGAAAGCCCCGGCCCTGGGGAATCAACTCCAGGTGCAGGGAGTTCTTCTCCACCCGGACCGCCGTCACCTGGTATTCGCCGGCCTTGGCCACCAGGGGGTAGAGCAGCAGCTTGTACAGGGCCCCAAGCACGCCGAGGACGCAGAGCAGAGCCAGCCAGATACCCGAGGGCGAATCCAGGGTGATGGGCGATTTGAAGCTCAGCCAGTGCAGGATGACGATCAGGAACAGCGGGCCGGAGAGCTTGTGCCACCAGCGCCACTGGCTGTAGGGAATGTTGCGGTTCAGTGCCAGCAGCACGATCAGGCCCAGGGCCACGTAGCTCAGCTGGCGGACCAGGCGCGTCCAGTATTTGGACAGTTCGAGGATCGGCACGCTGTTCCATTCATCCAGGTTGGCCTTGAACACCAGGTGGTAGCTGGCGAATGCCAGGGCCCAGATGCCCAGCCACTTGTGCGCCTCGTAGACCCGGTCAAGGCCGCCGAACAGCCGTTCGACCCAGCCCCAGCGGCTGGCCAGCAGGCAGGACATCGCCATGTAGGCCAGGGCTGCGGTGCCCAGGATCATGCTCAGGGTGGCCGAGGTCAGCCAGGTGGCGGAAGGGATCTCCAGCAGCAGGGTGACCGTGGTGATCAGCAGGATGCCGACAAGTGTGTGCCAGGTTTTCAAAGTGCATGACTCCGGTGAGGAAATGCCGTCATGGCGCAGCAAAGGGCGCGATGCATAAAGTGGATATGACAGGTTCAAAGCCAAAGGCTGGGTGGAATGTTAACGCTTTGGCGAGTATTCGTGGTGATCTGGGTCATCGGCCTGGCGTCGATAAAGTGTTGAAAATGATCGACTATCACTCGCATTCCGATTTCCCAGCCGCCGCCTCTGCAGGCGCGGGCAGGCGGCCAAGGGCCCCTGAACCGGGCAGTGTTCTTGCGGGCGCCTTCGCTGGCAAGCCAGCTCCTACAGGGTTGTGGGAAAGGTCAACGCGCTTGTAGGAGCCGGCTTGCCGGCGAAAGGGCCTCCAAGCCGGATGCCAGCCTCGTAAACGCCTTCTACAGGTGTTGCTTGCGGCGGGCGGCGGCTTCGCGGACGGCGGGGATGATCCAGCGCCCATAGTCGATGGTGTCGTAATAAGGGTCGTAGCCACGGTTGAGGAAGGTGGTCACGCCCAGGTCGACGTAGTCCAGCAGGGCCTGGGCCACGGTCTCCGGCGTGCCCACCAGGGCCGTGGTGTCGCCGTAGGCGCCAACGGCGCTGGCGGTGGGCATCCACAGGGCGCGGTCATGGCGGTCGCCGCGGGCTGCGGCCGCCAGCAGGCGTTCGGAGCCGGTGCCCTTGAGGCGCTTCTGCCAGGGGCTGCCGGCGGCGAACTGCGGGTTGGCGCGGATCTGCGCCAGGATCTGTTCGGCCCGTTGCCAGGCCAATTCCTCGGTGGCCCCCAGGATCAGCCGCACCGAGAGGCTGACCCGGGGCGCGGCCACCCCCGCGGCGCTGGCCGCGGCCTTGAGTTTGCCGATCTGTTCGGCTACCCCCTCCAGGGGCTCGCCCCACAGGGCGTAGAGGTCGGCGTGCTTGACCGCGATCTGGTAGGCGATGTCCGAGGAGCCGCCAAAAGAGATGGGGATGTGCGGCTGCTGCAGCGGCTTGACCGGGGAAAACGCGCCCTTGAGGTTGAAGTAGCGGCCTTCGAAGTCGAAGGGTTCTTCGGCGGTCCAGGTGCGGCGCACGATCTCCAGGTACTCGTCGGTGCGTCGATAGCGCTCGGTCTTGTCCAGCAGGGTGTCGCCTTCCTGGGGCTCGGCAGTGATGCCGGTAATGGCATGCAGGCGGATGCGCCCTCCGCCGGTGGTGTGGTCCAGGGTGGCGAAGGCCCGGGCCGCCACGGTGGGGGCGCTGAGGGCCGGGCGGTGGGCAATCATGAAGCCCAGGCGCTCGGTGTGGGCCGCGGCGTAGGCGGCAATCTGCAGGCTGTCGGCGCTGCCCGGGCCGCTGGCGATCAGCACTCGGTCAAAGCCCGCGTGTTCGTGGGCGCGCGCGTGCTCGCGGATGAATGCCAGGTCGAAGTCCGGGCTGCGCACGCCGCGGGTTTCGGACCATTGGCGGGGAAAGATCATGCCGACGAATTCAATGCTCATGGGGAGTGTCCTGAGGTCGCAGAAGAAGGAAAGTGCCTAGAAGCGGTAGTCCACCTGGGCCAGCACGGTGCGTCCGGGCATGGGCTGCAGGAAGGTGTTGGTGGAGCCGGCCAGGCCGCTGACGAAGTTCAGTTCGTTGGTCAGGTTGAGCACCCGCAGGGTGGTGCTCCACTGGGGCTGGCGGTAGTACAGGGCCAGGTCGAGGTTGTATTCGTCGGGGACCTTCACCGTCTTGCTCAGGTTCAGGTACCAGCTGCTGGTCCACCAGCCGGAGAGCTCGGCGCCAAAGCCCGAGTCGAAGCGGTAGTCGAGGTAGCCGCTGGCGGTGTACTCGGGGATCTGCAACGCGTCGAAGCGCCCGGAGGGCCGCTGGTTGAGGCTGTTGTTGTCGCCGAACACGGTGCCGTTGTCGGGGATGAACCCGGCGGAGGCGAAGCCGGCCTGGGAGGTGAATTCGTTGTAGGCGCTGAGCCGGGACAGGTTGAGGCCGCTGCGCAGGTGCGGGTCTGGCTGGTAGCGCAGGGTCGCCTCGGTGCCCTTGATGATCAGCCGGGCGATGTTGTTGCTGTCCGGGGACTGGTCCCGGGCCTGCTTGAAGGTGGCCAGGGTCATGAACAGCTGGTCGGGGATGGCTTCGACCTTCAGCCCCAGTTCATGCAGCACGCTCAGGCTCTGGAACGCCAGGGGGTTGAGCTGGTTGGCGCCACTGCCGCTGCCCCAGCCCAGGCCGTTGGAGAAGAACCCGGTGTTGACCGCCAGGGAGCGGTCGAAGGTGTAGTACAGGGTGCTGTTCTCGGTGGGTTTGACGTAGGGGCTGACCTGGAACGCGAACAGCCGGTAGTTGTGGCTGTCGCGCCGGTCGCTGCCACCTGCAAGGACGAAGGGGTTGTCGATCCGGGCGTCGATCCAGCAGCGGCTGGCACCGATGTTCAGGCCCACCCGCTCGCCCAGGCGCAGGTTGTGCTGGCTGAACAGGGTCTTGGTGGTCCAGGTGCTTTCGGCGGTGTAGGGCGCCACCGACTCGGCATACAGGCCGTGGCCGGCGGGGTACATGGCCGCCAGGTTGAGCCAGCCGTAATAGTTGGAGTATTGGGGCACCCCGGGCTGGCCGATCCAGGCGCCGTTGCCGCCGGCCGGGTTGCTGCCGGTCAACCCCAGCAGGTCGCCGGGGTTTTTGCCCGACGGGTCCAGAGTCAGGTCGTAGGCATTGATGGTGGAGCCGAAGTGGTTGTTGGCGGCGATCGACTGGTTGAACTCGCGGCGGTAGATCAACCCACTGTTGCTGTCGTCCCGCAGGGTCAGGTCGCCGAGCCGGTTTTCATTGCGTGAGCGGAACTCGAAACGGTTGTCCAGCAGGTTGTCCTTGGACTGCACCTGGAAGGCGCCCACGGCGTCGGTCAAGTCCCTGGAGCGCTGGTAGAAGGTGCTGTTGGCCAGGGTGATCGTCGGAGACAGATCGGCCTCGACCCGCAACTGGGTGGTGAAACGCCGCGAGCTGCTCTGGTCTTCGCCGCGCTGACCGGCCTGGGGCGACAGGGAGGTCAGGCCGTTGCCTGCCAGGCTCGGGTCATAGACCCAGCCACGCAGGGTGCCGGGGCTGGCCTGGGTGTTGGGCGAGGCGCCCTGGAAGCTGCCGTCGACCACGCTGTACTGGCCCTGGGCGTTGCGCTGGCGCTGCACCCAGCCCAGGTTCGGGGCATTGGCGGCGCCGGAGGCCAGCACCGGCGACCACAGGGTTTTGCCATTCTGGATGATCGGCGTGGCGCGCCCGGCGTAGTACTGGCCGCTATCCACCAGTTGCTGGGTGGCGCGGTTCCAGCCGTGGGTGATGTTGTAGTCGTAGTAGTTGTCGTAGCTGGCGTTCCAATCCACCCGCAGGTTGTCGTTGCGCCAGGCCAGGGCACCGTAGAAGGCGTCGAAGTTGTTGTCGACATTGTCGTAATAGTCCTGCTGGCGCTGCTGGGTGATGCTGACCCGGTAGGCCAACTGGTCGCTCAGGGGGCCGGTGTTGTCGATGCTGAACTTGCGCGAGTCCCGGGACTGGCCGTCCGGCACCCAGGCACCGAGCTCGCCGCTCAGACGGGTCTTGAATTCGCTGAAGTTGGGTTTCTTGCTCAGGTAGTTGACGTAGCCGCCGCTGCCGGACACCGAGCCATAGGTCACCGAGGAAGGGCCGGCGACGATGTCCGCGCCCTCATAGGCGTTGAAGTTGGCTGGGTGACGCACGCCGTAAGCGCGTTGGCCGTCCTGGAATACCTCCGAGCCCTGGGCGCGGAACTGCGGGGCGATGCCGGCGTTCTGCCCGCCACCGCGGGTGATGCCCGGGGCGTATTTGACCAAATCGTCGGCGCTGCGGATCGGGTCGTTGGCCAGTTGTTCGGCGTTGACCTGGGTGATCGAGCGCGGGGTGTCCAGGACCTTGGTTTCGGTGCCGCCATACACCGAGGTCGGTGGCCGGGTGGGCAGGGCATCGTCATCGGCCTGGCTGCTGGCCTGGACGGTGACGGTTTGCAACTGGGTATCGGCGGCGAAGAGCGGCGGCGCCAGGGAAGAAAACACCGTTACGGCCAGGGCCGGGCCGAATGCGGGGCGAGCGAAGGCGTTGGAGGGCATGGCACATGAGCCTCATATTGAATCGCATGAATGTTCTGTAGGAGCCGGCTTGCCGGCGAAGAGGGCCTGGAGGCTCGCGGTGCTCTTGCGGGCGCCTTCGCTGGCAAGCCAGCTCCTACGGGGTGTGTCGCGGTTGCGGTGGTTCCTTGTAGGAGCCGGCTTGCCGGCGAAGGGGGCCTGGAGGCTCGCGGTGCTCTTGCGGGCGCTTTCGCTGGCAAGCCAGCTCCTACGGTCGGGCGGTGGGTCAGGCGCTGTTGTTGAGCCACAACCTTTCGAAACGCCAGGTGCTGAACAGCGACTGTTCTTCCCGGGCGCCGCCCACGCGGGTGGAGACGCTGTCCAGCAGGTCGGCGTAGCCCCAGATCAGCATGCCGCCCCGTTCGTACTGGATCTGCTGGGCCTGGTGCACCAGGGCCGTGCGTCGTTGCAGGTCGGGTTGGGCCATGGCCGCGAGAAACACCTCGCTGAACTGCGGGTCGTTGAAGTGGGTCTTGTTGGACACGGCAAAGGGCGCGTCGGTGTGGATGGCGCTGGCCAGGAACGGCGCGCCGATGCTGCCGCCGGTGCTCAGGGTCCAGTCGTTGCGTTGCGGGCCCTGGAAGGTCGCCAGGTCCACCTGGCGGACCTTGAGGGTCACGCCGATGCGCTTGGCCTGTTCGGCCAGCACCAGGGCCGAGGTCAGGGCCGGCCCCGGGGTGGTCACCAGTTCCAGCTCGAGGTTTTCCTGGCCGGCCTCCTTGAGCAGTTGCGCCGCACGCTGCGGGTCGTGGGGGCGGGGCCCCAGGCTGTGGTTGAAGGTCGGATCGCTGGGGGCATAGAGGTCGTTGGCCACCCGGCCCTGGCCGTTCAGGGCGCGGCGCACCAGCTCCTCGCGATCCGCCAGCAGGCGGAAGGCCTGGCGCACCCTTGGGTCGTTGAACGGCGGCTTGTCCAGGTTCATGTCGAAGGACAGCCAGTTGCCGGTCACCGATTTCAGCAGCCGCACCCGCGGGTCGCGCTGCAGGACTTGCAACTGTTCGGTGGGCATCACGTTGGCCATGTCGATCTGCCCGGAACGCAGGGCCGCCAGGCGCGCCACCTGATCCTTGAAGTCGATGATCTCCAGTTCGTCGGCGTAGGGCTGGCCGTCCTTGTAGTAGTTGTCGAAGCGGGTGAACAGCGAGCGCTGGCCGGGGGTGAAGCTTTTCAGCTTGTAGGGGCCGGCACCCACCGGGTTGGTCACCGGGTGATAGTCCACCGGGACGATGCCACCGAAGTTGACCCAGGTTTCCGCCAGGGGCATGTAGCTACGGCCCTCGCGAAAGCTCAGGCGCACAGTGCGCTCATCGAGCTTTTGCAGGTTGTCGCGATCGACCCAGTGCAGCAGCGCCGCGTAGGGCGAGGCCAGTTGCGGGTCGGTCAGGCGGCGGATGGAGAAGATCAGGTCATCGGCGTCGATGCTCTTGCCGTGGTGGAATTCCAGGCCCTGGCGCAGGCGCAGGGTCCAGCTGCTGGCATCGGCATTGGGTTCGGCGAACTCCGCCAGGGCCAGGCGCGGTTGCATCTGCTCGTCCCATTCCCAGAGTTTGCTGTACAGCGCGAAGCCTCGGACGATGCCGCTGCCGATGGGCTTGTGGGCGTCCAGGTTGCCGCTCTGGTTGCCGTCGAGAATCCCCAGGCGCAGGCGCCCGCCGTAGCGCGGCTGGTCGCTGGCGACCGTGCCCGGGGTGCTGGAATTGTCCGCGTCGCAGCCGGCCAGCAGGCTGCTGCCCAGCAGCAGGCCGCCGCCGAACAGCGCGCTGTGGCCGAGAAAACGACGGCGGCTCAAGCCCGAGTAGTCCTGGCTCATGGCGTCAGGCTCCTGCCGGGCCGTTGGCGCTGCGCAGCTCCAGCGGCGCTTGCGGCTGACGGCTCAGGGCCGTGCGCTCGCCGCGAAAGTGCGGCAGGATGTGCTCGCCCAGGCGGTAGGCTTCCTCCAGGTGCGGGTAGCCGGCGAGGAAGAACAGGTCGATACCGATGGCGTGGTACTCGCGGATCCGCGCCACCACGTTTTCGTAGCTGCCCACCAGGGCGCAGCCCGGCGGTATGCCGATGTAGCCGAAGCCGGTCCAGACATTGGGGTGGATGAAGAAGTCCTCGAAGCCCTGGGTCTCGTTCTTCTGTGCGAAGCCGTTCTCGTAGCTGAGCTTGCGCGCGGTGCGCAGCCCGGCATGGGCGGCCACGGCCTTGACCGCGCCCTTGGCGATGCCCTCGTCGAAGAAGCGCTTGGCCTCGGTGCGCGCCAGTTCCTCGGTTTCCCGGGTGATGACGTCGATCGACAGGCCGAAGCGGATATCGCTGCGGCCGTACTGCAAGGCGCGCTCACGAATATCGGCGATCAACGCGGCGATCTCGTCCGGGTGCTCGGCGCGCATCAGGTAGAAGTCGGCATGCTTGGCGGCGAATTCCCGAGCGGCGATGGACGATCCCGCGGTGCAGATCAGCGGCAGATCGGCCTTCTTCAAGGGGCCGCGCAGGCCGCCGCCTTCGGCGCGGTAGAACTGGCCCTGGTAGTGGAAGTTCTCGTTGTGCCAGTAGCCCTTGACCACGTCCATGAACTCGGTGGCACGGGCATAGCGCTCATCGTGGTCGCTGAAGTCGCCGACCTGGCGCTGAATGGCGTCCGAGCCGCCGTTGATGATGTTCCACACCAGGCGATTGCCGGTGGCGCGCTGGTAGGTGGCGGCCTGCTGCACCGCAACCCAGGGCGTGTAGTGATAGGGCTGGAAGGCGGTGACGAACTTCAGGGTGCGGGTTTCCCGGGCCAGCAGCGAGCACACGGTCCAGGGCTCTTCGCCGGAGGGCGCGTTGACCATCAGCGCGCCGCCGAAGCCGTTGATTTCCGCGGCCCGGGCGATCTGCCCCAGGTAGTCTATGTAGGTGAAGTGGTCGCCGACGCTGAAGCCTGAGACGGCACCGGTGCTGGGCCCGCCCCGGTGCCAGTCGCCGCGGTTGCGCGGGTCGCCGGGGAGGAACTGGGTTTCGCCGTGCAGGGGCAGGCGAGTGAAGAATTCGATGCTCATGGCTGGGCCTCCTGGCTATTGCACGCTGGGGTTGCAGACGGGGGTAATGGCTTGGCCGTTGATCACCTTGTGGGCGAACGGCACCGAGTCCTTGAGGGAGGCATTGACCGTTTCACTGTGGCCCAGGCCCTTGTACAAGTGGCCCTCGACCACCGAGCCGGCCTTGCAGGCGTCCTGCATCAGGGCCACCTGGGTGGCGGCGGCCGGGGTCTTGTCCTCGGCGCCGGTGCCGATGAACACCGGCTGGGCGGTTTTCAGGGTCGGGTAGGACACTTGTTTCTGCCAGGCCGCCAGTTGGCTGCCCTGATAGTCCTTCTTGGCGTTGGCCGGGGTCAGGCCGACCCCCACCACGTCGCTGACCAGGGACGCCAGGCAACTGGTACGGGCCTGCTCGAACAGCGGCAGGGCCTTGTCGGTGTAGAAGTCCCGGGGGTTGATGCTGGGGTCGTACTGCTGGGCGGCCAGCAAGGTGTAGAAACCGTAGGCCAGGGAGGCATCGACCTTGTTCGGGTCCTGTTCGCCGACATTTTTCGCGCCGATGGTGTAGATCACCCCGGTGCCGATGCTGCCCTTGACCCCCAGGTCCGGTGCGTAGGTGGAGGCGTAGGCGGCCGAGGCGAAGGCGCCGGCGCCGCCCTGGGACTGGCCGACGATCAGTACCTTGTTGGCCAGCCCGGGCACCCCGGCGACCACGGCTTTGGCGGCGTCGAGAATGCCGTAGGCGGCCATGCGGTTGTTCAGCAGCGGATGGCCGCCGGGCACGCCCAGGCCCTGGTAGTCGGTGGCGACAATGGCAAAGCCTTCGTCCAGCCAGCGGCTCAGGTACTGCACATCACGGTAGGAGCGGCCCTGCCAGGACGGCGCGCAGACATCCGCCACGCCCACCGTGCCATGGCCCCAGGAGGCCACCGGCCAGCCGCCGGCCGGGGCCTTGCCCTTGGGCAGGAACAAGGTGCCGGAGACCACCACCGGGGTCTTGCCGTCGATGCCGTCGGTGGAGCTATAGAGAATCCGTTGCGCGCTGGCAGCGTTGGGCAGGCTCAGGGTGGCTTCCAGGGGTTCGCTGCGCAGCAGCTTGCCCGGGGTCGGGGGGATCGCGTCCTGCCAGGTATAGAAGGCCGAGACCCGGCCGTCGCCCTGCAACGGGTCGGGCTTGGGCGCGTAGGTCGGGCCGGCCAGGGCCGACAGGGAGAGCGCCAGGAGGCTCAGGCCAAAGGTGAATTTTGCGGACAGTTTCATCAAGAAGACTCGTGCTCAGGGTTCAGGGATGGGTGGCGACCTGGCCGCGCAGGGCGGGCCAGTAATCACTCAGGTGCAGATCGATCAGCGCCTGGTTGGTGAAACCGGTGGCCAGGGCCGGGGTGATGTCGTAGGGCGTGCGGATCAGCTGGTTGGCCAGGGCGTAGTCGCTCAGCGCCTGATAGTGGGCCTTGAGCTGCTGGTCGCTCTTGGGCGCCCAGCGCTCCTTCCAGGCCACCGGGTCGCCCTGGTCGTCGCGGCGCAGCACGCTCTCGGCGGTGCCGGCGCGGGAGGACAGTTGGTAGTAGGCGTCCTGGTTCTGTTCCTGGGAAATCCACCAGGCGGCCTTGACCCAGGCGGTGGCCAGCAGTTGGGTAACCTCCGGGTGCTGCTCGATGAAACTGTCGGTGCCCCAGAGGTCGGAGACCAGGCGCCAGTCATTGGCCCCTTGCTTGGTGGACCAGATGATCCGGCCCACGCCCTTGTCTTCCAGGGCATAGGCCTCGCTGAGCAGCACCGCGGCGTCGACCTTGCCGGCGGACACCGCCGCCGCACCGACCTGGGGGTTGAGGTTGGCGATCTTGAAGTCGTCGAGCTTCAGGCCCTTGCTGGCCAGGAAGTTGCTGAAGGCGAACTCCCAGGGCCGGCCGCGATGCAGGGCCAGGCGCAGGCCCTTGAGGTCCTCGATGCTCTTGGCCGTGGACTGGGTGGGCACCACCAGGTAGATATTGTTGCCGCTGCCGCCGGGCACGATCAGCTTGCCGGGCACGCCGCCGGCGCCGGCGATCACCGACGGCAGGTCGCCACGCACGGCGAAGTCGATGCTGTTGTTGCTGAAGCCCTCGTTGATCTGCGGCCCGGCGCCGGCGTGGGGCAGGGCGATCCACTGCAGCTTGATGCCGCGCTGGCTCAGTTGCTGTTCCAGCCAGCCATCCTCGATCACCCGCCCGGCGATGCCGCCGAACACCGGCTTGCCGCCCTGGGTGAAGGCGACGATGGCAATCTTCACCGACTCGGGGGCCGGGTTGGCCAGGGCCGTGACACTGATCAGCAGCCCGGCCATAACGGCCAGGGTATTGCGCCATAAACCTTGCATTGCACTCTCCCTCAAAAAATAAGCCCTCAGCCCCGCCAGCCCTGCGCCGGATATCGCGGTGTTCTCCTGTAGGAGCCGGCTTGCCGGCGAAGAGGGCCCTTGAGCCTTGCCTCGCCCTTGCGAGCGCCTTCGCTGGCAAGCCAGCTCCTACGAGGGGCGGTGGTGGGTACTGGTGTCGGAAGGGATAGAGCAGATTGCATGCCAGGGCCGCTACAAAGCGCTGCAGGCCTTGCCCGGCAAGGGCTTCAGGCAGATCGACAGGCCCTGGCCCAAGCCGCCGCTGCTGATCTGCGAACAGGCAGGTGCTGGCCGATTGCTGCTCCAGCAGCAGGTGGGGAGCACCCTCCAGACATATTCACAAAAGGAATATCTAAAGATTAATTAATAATTATTTAGTCTAAATATCTTCGTGCACTATTGAGCCCGCGCTTTTACTGCCAGGAATGCACCATGTCGCTGATCACTCATCCAAACGCCCGTGAATTGACCAAGTCGGTACGGGCCACCGTTCTGGTGTTCAAGGACCCGCGCTCCCAGGAATTGCTCAGTCGCATCGAGCGCCTGGCCCCCAGTGAGGCCAATACCCTGATCATTGGCGAGACCGGCACCGGCAAGGAACTGGTGGCGCGCCACATCCATCACCTGAGCCGCCGCGGGCGCGAGCCCTTTGTCGCGGTGAACTGCGGGGCCTTTGCCGAAACCCTGGTGGAAAGCGAACTCTTCGGCCATGAGAAAGGCGCCTTTACCGGTGCCACCACCCATAAGGCCGGCTGGTTCGAAGCGGCCAACGGCGGCACGCTGTTTCTCGACGAGATCGGCGACTTGCCGCTGAACATGCAGGTCAAGCTGCTGCGGGTGCTGCAGGAGCGAGAGGTGGTGCGCCTGGGCTCGCGCACGCCGATCCCGATCAATGTGCGGCTGGTGGCGGCCACCAACGTCAACCTCGCCGATGCGGTGGTGGCCGGGCATTTTCGTGAAGACCTGTTCTACCGCCTGCACGTGGCCACCATCCGCCTGCCGCCGCTGCGCGAGCGCCCGGGGGACATCCTGCCCCTGGCCGAATTCTTCCTTGAGGAACACTGCCAGCGCCTGGGCTACAACCGTGCCTCGCTGACCGAAGAGGCTGAACGCAAGCTGCTGGAGCACAGCTGGCCGGGCAACATTCGCGAACTGGAAAATGCCATCCACCACGCCTTGCTGGTGTGCCGCCAGCAACGGGTGGCACCGGGGGATCTGCACCTGGTGGACATGCGCTCCTCCGGCATCCGCCAGGAACAGGCGCCCCTGGCCGTCCCGGGGCCTCAGGCGCCGGCAGACCTGGGCCGGGCCTTGCAGGCGCTGTTCGAGCAGAACATTCCCGACCTGTACGAGCACATCGAGGAAACGATCTTTCGCGAGGCCTATCGCTACTGCCATGGCAACCAGTTGCAGACCGGGCGCCTGCTCAACATCAGCCGCAACATCGTGCGCGCCCGGCTGGAAAAGATCGGCGAGTTGAACAAGCCCCTGGCGACTTCCGCTTCCTAGATCCGCTTCCTGGACCCGAGAACCGGCCCGGGGCTTTTTTTGCCCGGGGCGGTTGACGCCTGCCGGCTTGATCTTTAGTCTTCGGAACGATCATTCCAGAAAGGTAATAGCCGTGCGTCCCAAGGAGTTCGACCCCGAGCAGATTGCCGATGCGGCCATGCAGGTATTCTGGCAGCGCGGTTACGCCGCCACGTCCATTCAGGACCTGGTGGAAGGCACCGGCCTGAGCCGCAGCAGCCTGTACAACGCCTTCGACAGCAAGCACGGCCTGTACACCTGTGCCCTCAAGCGCTACCAGCAGATGACCAGCGCCAATATCGAGCTGCTGGGCGCCGACGCACCCGCCAGGGAACTGGTCCGGCGATTGCTGATGCGCATCGTCGACAACGAGCTGGAAGACACCCGGCGCCTGGGCTGCCTGGCGGCCAATGCTTCCCTGGAAATGGCCGGGCAGGACGCGGCGGTGGCTCAGCTCGTGGCGCAGAATTTCCAGCGTATCGAGGCGGCCCTGGAGCAGGTGCTGCGTCGCGGCCAGGAGCAGGGGGAGATCGACCCGCAGAAGAATCCCCGGGCCCTGGCCAGCTTTGTGGTGTGCACCGTGCAGGGCTTGCGGGTGCTGGCCAAGGGCAGCCTGGCGGAGCAACGACGCCAGCGCCTGCTGGATGTGGTCGAGGTGGTCCTGGCCAGCCTGTAGCAGCCGGCGTGCCGGCGAAGGGCCCCTCACAATCTGCATCAGGTTCCAGGGCGTCTTCGCTGGCAAGCCAGCTCCTACAGGGCTGGGCTTTTTTTGCCTTTTATTGGAATGATCATTCCATAATTAATTCAACATGGGAGAGACACAGATGGCCAAGCAACCAGGATCCATTGCGGTATTAGGCATCGGCATCATGGGCGCCGCAGTGGCGCGCAATCTGCGGCGCAAGGGCTTTGCGGTACGGGCCTGGAACCGCACGCTGCAACGGGCCCAGGCGCTGATCGCGGACGATATCCAGGTATTTGCCGAGCCCGCCGAGGCGGTACGCGGGG
Organism: Pseudomonas sp. BIGb0176; assembly: GCF_024810175.1. Classification (NCBI taxonomy): domain Bacteria; kingdom Pseudomonadati; phylum Pseudomonadota; class Gammaproteobacteria; order Pseudomonadales; family Pseudomonadaceae; genus Pseudomonas; species Pseudomonas sp. BIGb0176. The sequence continues at coordinate 1,477,722 of NZ_JANUEC010000001.1, read as the reverse complement.
CGCAAGTGATCATCACCCTGGGCAAGGACGGTGCCGCCGTGCTGCAAGCCATGCAGCAGGCACGGGACGGTTTCGAGCCTGGGGCGCTCTGGCTGCAGATGGCCACCGTGGGGATCGAGGCCAACGACGAACTGCAAGGCTTTGCCCGGGATGGCGGGCTGGTCTTCTACGATGCCCCGGTGCTGGGCACGCGCCAGCCTGCGGAGCAGGGCCAGTTGGTGGTATTGGGCGCGGGCCCCGAGGCTCATCGGCCGGCGTTGCAGTCGCTGCTGGAGGCCATCGCCAAGCGTGTGCTCTGGGTTGCCGAACAGCCGGGAGCCGGCAGCCGCCTGAAGCTGGCCCTCAACAGCTGGGTGCTGGCCCTGACCCACGGCGCCGCGGAAAGCCTGGCCCTGGCCAAGGGGCTGGGGCTGGACCCGGCGCTGGTGGTGGAACTGGTCAGCGGCGGGCCCCTGGACAGCGGCTATTTCCAGGCCAAGACCCGGGCCATGCTCAGTGGCGACTACAGCCCCAGCTTTACCCTGGCCAACGCCCTGAAAGACGCCGAATTGATGGTGGCGGCGGCCGCCAGAGCCGGGGTCCGGCTGGATCTGGCCGAGGCCGGAATCCAGCGTTTCCAGCGCGCCCTGGAGCAGGGCCATGGCGACAAGGACATGGCGGCCTCCTACCTCGGCTGAGCGGTTTCTTCTAGCGCTGATGCAGGCGCTGGCTTGCCAGCGAAGGCGCCCGTGAGTCGGGCGCAGGGGCTGAGGGCCTCTTCGCCGGCAAGCCGGCTCCTGCGGGAGCCTGCGCGGTGTATCTGCCTGTTGTAGGAGCTGGCTTGCCAGCGAAGGCGCCCGTGAGTCGGGCACAGGGGCTGAGGGCCTTTTCGCCGGCAAGCCGGCTCCTACGGGAGCCTGCGCGGTGTATCTGCCTGTTGTAGGAGCTGGCTTGCCAGCGAAGGCGCCCGTGAGTCGGGCGCAGGGTCTGAGGCCCATTCGCCGGCAAGCCGGTTCCTGCGGTGATTTCTGGTCTTCTTGTGTGAGTATTCTTTCATGAACATTTGCGTACCTTTGCCGACCGCCTCCAGCAGGCTGCCGGTCTGGCGCCTGCTGGCCTTTACCCTGGCCGGTTTCATCGCCATCGTCACTGAGACGCTGCCTGCCGGGCTGTTGCCGCAGATCAGCCAGGGCCTGGGCATCAGCGAGGCCATGGCCGGGCAGTTGATCAGCCTGTATGCCCTGGGCTCGGTGGCGGCGGCGATTCCGCTGATCGCCGCCACTCGCAGTTGGCGCCGTAGGCCCTTGCTGTTGCTGGCCATCGGCGGCCTGTTGCTGTTCAACAGCCTGACCGCGTTGTCGACCCACTACCTGCTGACCCTGGCCGCGCGCTTTGCCGCGGGCATGGCGGCGGGGCTGGTCTGGGGCCTGCTGGCCGGCTATGCCCGGCGTCTGGTGGTGCCCGAGTTGCAGGGCCGGGCCCTGGCGGTGGTGGGCGTGGGCCAGCCGATCGCGCTGTGCCTGGGGGTGCCCCTGGGGGCCTGGCTGGGCACCCGAATGGATTGGCCGCAGATCTTCTGGGGGCTGTCGCTACTGGCTCTGCTGCTGTGGTTCTGGGTGCGCCTGGCAGTGCCGGACTACCCCGGCCAGCCGGCCCACCAGCGCCAGCCGATCGCGCGGATCTTTCTCACCCGGGGCCTGCCCCAGGCGCTGCTGGTGATCTTCGTGTGGATCCTGGCCCACAACATTCTCTACACCTATATCGCGCCGTTCCTCGCGTCCCTGGGCTTGGCGGCCTCTCTCGACCGGGCGCTGCTGGTGTTCGGCCTGGCCTCCCTGGTGGGGATCTGGCTCACCGGGCTCGGGGTCGACCGCTGGCTGCGCGGGCTGACCCTGTGCAGCCTCGCCGGTTTCGCCCTGGCGTGCCTGCTGCTGGGGATCGCTGCCAGCCAGCCCTGGCTGGCCTGGCTCGGCATTGGCGCCTGGGGCCTGACCTTCGGTGGCGCCCCGACCTTGCTCCAGACCGCCGTGGCGGATGTGGCCGGGGAGGGGGCGGATGTCGCGCAATCGATGCTGGTGACCATCTTCAACCTGGGCATTGCCTGCGGGGGTATGGTCGGCGGCCTGCTCTTGCAACGCTATGGTGCGGCGTCTTTTCCCTGGGCCATGGCCGCCCTGGCGCTGGTGGGCCTGATGCTGGTCTGGGGCGCGCGCAGCCATGCCTTCAAGCCGGGTCAGCGCTCTGCCTGCTGCGCCTGAGGTTGGGCGTCGCGAGCCTGTTGCAGCAGGCTCGCCCATTCATTGGCGAAGCGGTGGCAGTCCCCGGGCCAGCGTGCGGTCAATAGATTGCGGTCGCGGACCACAAAACCGCGCTCGGGGTGCTCTGCCGAATCCCGGCGGGGCAGCCAGGGCCCGGGCAGAAAATCCGCCGGGCTGGCCAGGGCCGCCTTGATCTCTTCTTCGACGCTGTGGTCGTAGGTGCGGTAGTAGCGCCCCAGCCACGGCGCGGTGACCAGCCAGGCCGCCAGCTCCATGGGGCCGGCCAGCAGGGCGGTGACCTTGCGCCCATGGAGCACCGAGCGCCCGCTGGCCGGATCGATGCAGCGCGCCAGGGCCAGGGGGCCGTGGCACACCGCGGCCACGGGTTTGTCGGCCTGGAAGAAGGCCAGGATGATCCGCCGCACCTCCTCGGATTCCAACAGGCTGCGCATGCCCCGGGCGTGGCCGCCGGGAATCAGCAAGCCCTCGTAGGCCGCCGGGTCGACCCCGGCATAGGGCAGAGGGCTGCAAAAGGCCGGGTCGCGGGTCATGGCGTGGTAGCGGGCCAGGTCGGCCGCCGGGGTCATCAACAACGGGTTGAGCGGGCCGAACCCCAGGCTCACCAGGCGCGAATCGGCGTAGGCCGGCATCCCCAGGGGGGTGGCGAACTGCGCGGCAAAACCGGCGTCCCGGGCAGCCTGCCAGGGCAGGCTGCTTTCGCTGGGGTCGTAGTCGGCGTGGGGCAGCAGAATCAGGATCATCGCGCGGGCTCGCAGCACCTAAGGGTGCGTTGCAGGTTAGCAGCCCGCCAGGGGATGCCGGCACGCCGCTGTTGCGCCGTGCCGGCATTTGTCACTTGGCCGCGGCGGCGCGGGTGCGTTCGATGTCCTGCACCAGGCCGTCGATGCGTTGCAGTTGCTCGCGGTTGTCGTGGTCCCAGGGGTGAAAGCCCGGCTTGAAGAACTGCAGCCAGGGCAGGGCGATCCGCGGGAACACCCCCTTGGGGCCGTAGAGGTACTTGACCACCTGCCACAACCCGCGCCAGTGGCCGCCGCGACGGCGGTCGGCGATCAGCATGCGCACATGGAAGTCGAACACCACCAGCCAGAAGCCCAGGGTGGTGAACAGCATGCTCCCGGTGCGGATCAGGTAACGCTTGGGCCCGGGCTTGATCACGCTGTTCCAGACGTCGTAGGACACGGCCTTGTGCTCGGTTTCCTCGAGGGCGTGCCACAGCCACATCTGCCGGTAGCCCGCCACCGAATTGCCGAAACGGCTGGGGTCGCGCAGCAGCAGGTCGGCGAGGATTGCCGTGTAGTGTTCCAGGGCTACGGTGATCGCGAGGTTGAAGGCCGGCGGGAAGTGCTTCTTCTGGAAATCGAGGAAGAAGCGCAACCGCCGGTCCAGCAGATGGGCCGGCAGCCCGGCGTCCTGCAGCAGGTCGTTGTAGCGCAGGTGCTCGCGGCTGTGCATGGCTTCCTGGCCGATGAAACCCTGGATCTGGCGCTTGAGCTCGGGGTCGTGAATCTGTTCGCGGTAGTGGCGCACGCTGTCCATGAAGAACAGCTCGCCGGAAGGAAACAGCAGGGACAACGCATTGAAGAAGTGGGTCACGTGGCTGCCTTGCTCGTGCCAGTCGCAGGCGCGTTCGGCAGGCAGTTCGACCTTGATGTCGCGGCGGATGGGCAGCATGGCTGTCGCTCCTCTAGACATGAAAAAGGGTGGGCGGCGCTACAGGCCGCGTTCGTCCTGGGGCTCGTAGACCGCCGGCCGCGTCTTGCCCGGCTTGGGCGCCATGCGCCGGCTGGCCCACACCACCAGGGCCTGGTAGGCGCTGGGCAGCAAGCGGATGAACAGGTCGAGCAAGTGCGCGTCGCGGCCGATCAGCACCCGGCGCTTGTTCTTGCGCACCCCCAGCAGGATCACCTTGGCGGCGGTTTCGGCGGAGGTGATGAAGAGTTTTTCGAAGTCGTCCCGTGCCTGCTGCTCGTTGTCGATCAGGAAACCCTTGACGTTGTCGCTGATGCGGCTGGTGCGGGCGATATCCGTGCGGATGCCCCCCGGGTGCACGCAGGTGGCGGAGACCCCGTGGCCTTGCAGGTCCAGCTCCTGGCGCAGGGATTCGGTAAAGCCGCGCACGGCGAACTTGGTGGCGTTGTAGCCGCTCATGCCAGGCTGGGAGAACAGCCCGAAGACGCTGGAGGTGTTGATGATATGGCCGTCGCCGGATTGCCTGAGGTAGGGCAGGAAGGCCTGGGTGCCGTGGACCACGCCCCAGAAGTTGACGTCCACTATCCACTCCAGGTCCGCCAGGCTCGAACCTTCCACGGTGCTCGACAGCGCCACTCCGGCGTTGTTGAAGATCAGGTTGATCTGGCCGTGTTCGGCGGCGCTGGCGGCGGCCCAGGCGAACATCGCTTCGCGGTCGCCGACGTCCAGTTCCTGGCTGCTGATGCGCAGCGGCAACAGGGTCGCGGCCCGGGCCTGGGCCACGGTCTGTGCCAGGCCCTGGGGGTTCTTGTCGGCCAGGGCCAGGTGACAGCCCTCACGGGCCAGGGCGACGGCCAGGGCGCGGCCCATGCCGGAGGCGGCGCCGGTGATGGCGGCGACTTTACCGTTAAAGTTTTTCATTGAGAGCGGCCTCTTCAAGGTGCAGGGGGCGCGCGGCGGCCGGTGCGGCGGCGGGCTGGGTGTGGGGCAGGTGGCTGGCCTGGTAGTCCTGCAGCTCGAAGTGCTGCAAGGTCTTCTTGAAGCTCCAGGTGGAGCCCGGCCAGAGGGTGGTGTTCTGCCCGCTGCGCGGGTCCAGGTACCAGCTGCGGCAGCCCCCGGTGGACCAGATGGCCCCGGCCAGGCGCTGCTGCAGGCGCTGGTTGTACTGGCTTTCGACCTGGGGCCGGACTTCGATGCTGGCGATACGTTCGCGCTGCATCTGGCCCAGGGCCTTGAGGATGTAGTCCACCTGGGCCTCGATCATCAGGATCATCGAGTTGTGCCCCAGGCCGGTGTTGGGGCCGACGATCATGAAGAAATTCGGAAAGCCCGGCAGGCAGGTGCCCAGGTAGGCGTGGGCGCCCCGGGCCCAGCTGTCCATCAGGTCCTGGCCGTGGCGGCCGAACAGCAGGCCCCGGGGGATCGGGTCGGTGGCCTGGAAACCGGTGCCGAAGATGATGCAGTCCACGGGGTGGCGGCTGCCGTCTGCAGTGATCACCGCGTCGCCGTCGATGCGCTGGATGTCATCAGTGATCAGCCGCACGTTGCCCCGGGTCAGGGCCGGGTAGTAGTCGTTGGAGATCAGGATGCGCTTGCAGCCGATGGTGTAGTCCGGGGTCAGGCGCTGGCGCAGCATCGGGTCGGGCACCTGTTTGCGCAGATGGCGCAGGGCCACGCGCTGCACCACTTTCATCAGTCTGGGCCGGCGGGCGAAGGCGATCACCCGGCTTTCCAGGGCCCAGTACAGCGCCGAGCGCACCAGCCGCTGGGTGAAGGGCAGGTGCTTGAAGGCCCAGCGTTCCACCGCGCTGAGCTCGCGGTCGGGCTTGGGCATGATCCACGGCGGGGTGCGCTGGAACAGCTTGAGCTGAGCCACCCGCGGGGCGATTTTCGGCACGAACTGGATGGCGCTGGCGCCGGTGCCGATCACCGCCACCCGCTTGCCTTGCAGGGCGTAGCGGTGATCCCACTGCTGGGAGTGAAACCGCTTGCCGGTGAAGGTGTCGAGCCCGGGGATGTCCGGGATCGCCGGGCGCGACAGGCCACCCATGCCGGAGATCAGTACCCGCGCACTGACTTCCCGACCATTGCTGAAGCGCAGGTGCCAGCGCTCCCGGGCTTCATCGAAGACCGCCTGTTGCAGGCCCATGTTGAAGTGCAGGTAGGGCGCCAGGGCGAAATCCCGGGCGCAGTTTTCCAGGTATTCGCGGATTTCCGGCTGGGGCGCGAACTGCCGGGTCCAGTTCGGGTTGGGCGCAAAAGAGAAGGAATAAACGTGGGATTGCACGTCGCAGGCGCAGCCGGGGTAGTGATTGTCGCGCCAGGTGCCCCCCAGGGACGCGGCGTGTTCGGCGACGAAGAAATCCTCTATCCCCGCTTGCTTGAGCTTGATCGCCATGCACAGCCCGGCGAAGCCGGCGCCGATGATGGCGATGTCAACGACCTCGGGGTCGTTGGGTGGCGAGTACGCATTCATGGTGTGTACCTCGATTGTAATGATGCTGCTGGGTGACTTTCGTCAGTGGGTGAAAACTCAGGATTGCACAATTTAAAATAATGTTTTAAAAATTAATTTAAATAAATTACCTGAAAATGTCACCTGCGCTGGTCGCCTGTGGATTTTGCGGGGCTCATCCAGGCCATGGGTGAGGCGTCACAGGCGGCACCAGGCCAGGGCGACACGCCACACCGCCAGGTCATTCCGATCACGGGCGAACGGCGCAGGGAAGCTGAGGGGGCGGGTTATGGAGTGGCTGGTAGCGGCAGCGGTATTCCTGGCGGTCAGTGCGGTGCTCTGGGTGGTGAGTTTTCGTATCAACCGCCGGATTGAAAGCCAGGTTCCGATCAACGGACGCTTTCTCGAGGTCGGTGGCGAGCGCATTCACTACACCGATGAGGGCAGGGGCCCGGCGCTATTGATGATCCATGGCCTGACCGGCTGCGGGCGCAACCTGACCCACTCCCTGGCCCCGCAACTGCGCGAACGCTTCCGGGTGATCACCATCGATCGTCCCGGTTCGGGCTATTCCACCCGGGCCCGGGGCGCCGCGGCAGACCTGCCGGCCCAGGCCAGCCTGGTGGCCAGGTTCATTCGTACCCTGGACCTGGGCCAGCCGCTGGTGCTGGGGCATTCCCTGGGCGGTGCGGTGGCGCTGTCCCTGGCCCTGGACCATCGGCAATCGGTGTCCGGACTGATCCTGGTGGCCCCCTTGACCCATCCGCAGCGCATGTTGCCGCTGGTGTTCCTGTCCCTGGCAGTGCGCCCGGCTTTCCTGCGGCGCTGGATGTCCCTGACCCTGGCGGCGCCCATGGCCATGCTCGGGCGCCGTGGCCTGGTCAAGTCGGTGTTCGCCCCGGACCCGGTGCCCGAGGATTTCGCCGAGCGTGGCGGCGGGTTGCTGGGGATGCGTTCGGACAGCTTCTACAACGCCTCCAGCGAAATCGCCGTGGTCAACCGTTCGCTGCCGGGCATGGTCAAGCATTACCCCAGCCTGAAGCTGCCGGTAGGGCTGATCTATGGCTCGGCGGACCCGGTGCTCAGTTACCGCCGGCACGGTGAGTCAATGGTCGGCAAGGTGCCGGGGCTGTCCCTGGAGATCGTCCAGGGCCGGGGCCACATGTTGCCCATCAGCGCAGTCGAGCGGGTGGTGGCCATGGTCCAGCACGTCGCTTCCCAGGCTGCGCCACAACGCAGCGCAACCATCCTGCACCCGCCGTTCGCGGCTTCAAGAGCAAGTTGAGGGCGTGGTGGGGGGCGGTTTCGAGCGCCCCTGCCGCGGCGTCGACAGCAGCTGTAAATGCTTCACGGGCGACATTCGAAACAAGCCGAAAAAATAGTTGACGAGCTAACGAACCCGAGCTATTTTTTTAAAAAAATGTTTTGAATGTTTTTTTTGAAAGTGCAATTGAGCGATTAAAAATAATGAAAATAACGCCATTTCACGCTTTTGTTTTTTCATCCCTTCACGCTCGGCACAGCGCAGCCGCGCTGTCCTTTATAGCACCTGTTTCGACTGCCATCCTGCGGAGGCTGCCATGACTGTTTCCGTGGCGGCACCCGGCGTCTGGACCGATAGCAAGCGTCACCTGTGGTGGCTGGGCACCTTGCCCATGATCACCCCTCTGCTGTCGGGGATCTTTGCCCTCACCACCGGGGTGCAAGTGTTCTGGTGGAGCGGGGTCCTGGTGATCTTCGGCCTGATCCCGCTGATTGACGGCCTGATGGGGGAAGATGCCAGCAACCCGCCTGAATCCGCCGTTCCCGATCTGGAAAAACAACCCTACTACCGCTTTATCGTCTACAGCTGTGCCGTGCTATCGGTACTGTCTTTGGTGGTGACCGCCTGGATGGCCATCAGCGGGGTGGACTGGATCATCGCCGGCGGCCTGCTGCAACTGAGTGAACAACTGCACCTGCAAGGCAGCCTGGCGAGCTTCGCCGCCTTCCTCACCGAGCGTGCGCAACTGCACGGCAGTATCGGCTGGTTCACCTACCTGGGCATGGCGATGTCCACTGGCGCGGCCACCGGCATTGCCATCAACATCGCTCATGAGCTGGGGCACAAGAACCGCGGGATGGCCAAGTTCCTGGCCAAGCTGGCCCTGGCTTCGACGTTCTACGGGCACTTCTTCGTCGAGCACAACCGCGGCCACCATGTGCGGGTGGCCACCCCGGAGGACCCGGCCAGTTCGCGCCTGGGCGAATCCTTCTGGAGTTTCCTACCGCGTACCGTGTGGTTCAGCCTGAGTTCGGCCTGGCATCTGGAAAGCCAGCGCCTGGAAAAACTCGGCCTGCCGACCCTGCACTGGAAGAACGGCGTGCTCAGCGCCTGGCTGTACAGCGTGGTGCTGTGGGGCGTGCTGATCGCCTGGCTGGGGGCGGCGGTGATTCCCTTCCTGGTGATCCAGGGGATCTACGGCTTCTCTCTGCTGGAGGTGGTCAACTACGTCGAGCACTACGGTCTGCTGCGCCAGAAACAGCCCAACGGCCGCTATGAACGCTGCTCGCCGCGCCACTCCTGGAACAGCAACCGGATCGTCACCAACATCTTCCTGTTCCAGTTGCAGCGCCACTCCGACCACCACGCCAACCCGACCCGTGCGTATCAGGCCTTGCGTCACTTCGACGAGTCGCCACAGCTGCCCTATGGCTACGCCACCATGATCGTCTGGGCCTATGTGCCGGCCCTCTGGCGGCGCCTGATGGACCACCGGGTGCTGGCGCACTACTCGGGTGATGTACGCCTGGCCAACATGCACCCGGCCAAGCGTGACGAGCTGCTCAAGCGCTACGGCTTCAGCAACACCGATTCAGACACCGCTCTTTAGTTGTACCGCTCACCCCTTCAAGTGCTGGTGAACCGGTCGTGTTCGCCTGTGATGTGCCCGCTTGAAGGGTGAGCAACGCAGTAGGCAGTCCTTAAGCAAGTTGACCGACAACAACAATAAGCAACTGTAAGGAAGTCACGGATGTCTATTTCACCGCTATTCACTGCCCAGTTGTTCGTGGTCCTGGTGGGGATCTCCCTGATGGGCGCCGCCGAAGCCGCGCGCATTGAACCGGCCAATACCGAGTTCACCGCCAAGGGCCCCATCAGCTTTGCCAAGAGCATCATCAATGCCGACTGCACCATCCAGGTCAGCGGCAAGGTCAGCCCCGACGGCAGCTTCGCCAGCGTCGAGAAAGTCGACTTCAGCGGCGGCCTCAAGTGCGGCCAGGTGGAAGCCACGCACCTGCCCTGGAAGCTGATCGCCAAGGACGAAACCAGCGGCGCCATGTCGGGTATCCAGGTCACCGTGCACGCGCCCCTGGTGGGCGGCGACTGCGGGCCGTCCACCGCCGAAGGCAGTTGGAACAACAGCACCGGAAAACTCGAAGCGGCCCAGGTCAGCCTCGACGGTGGCTGCACCATCAAGACCGTATCGATCCAGATGCCACCCACGTTCCGGGTTGCACCCTGACGCGCACGTCACACCTTTATCGAATTGAAGATTTGGCTGGAAAGGGAAGCTCGGTCGCTGTTCTCCGTGTCGTCTCGCTCAAGGCCATTACCCCGGCGAAATGAATCGCCATACATGTGAGGAAAAACAACAATGAAAGGCATCAAAACTCTCGTGTCCGCCACCGCCATCGTTGCCTGCTTGGGAGCTGCTTCCATGGCCAGCGCTGCATCCATCGCCATTGATGGTGCGAACCCGGATGGTCCGTTCACTACCCCTGGCGGCACCATCACCGTGCGCTCGCCGTCCTCGTTCAACCAGCCCGTGACCTGCAACATCAACTTCAGCGGCAACATCGCCGGCGGCGTGGCCAGCATCACCGGCGCCACCGTCAGCGGCAGCAACGCGCTGTGCAACCTGCCGAAGATCACTGGCTTGCCATGGACCCTGAGTGCCTCCAGCACCACCGCAGGTACCGTGACCAACGTGGGTTACACCATTTCCTTCTTCCCTGCCACCAACTGCGGTCCGACCACCATCAACGTGGCCTGGAGCAACGTGACTCACTCGCTGAGCCTGAGCACGCCTCAGACCCTGAGCGGTGGCTGCTCCGTGGATGTGCTGAACGCCAAGCCGTCGCCACAGGTCAGCGTGATTTAAGCGTTATCTGGAACCAAGGGCTGATCACCCGCTGAAGGACACCGCCTCGCAAGAGGCGGTGATCTGCAGATCAGGAGGGCCCTGTAGTGTCGGTTGCTATCGATAATAATAAGGAGTGGGGCATGAATAATAAGAAACAACAGTTGCAGATCGCGGTGGCACTCGCCCTGTTGGGGGGCTTTGGTGCGATCGGCACTGTTCAGGCAGGCGGCTTCACCACGCCTACCTACGGCGCTCCCGGATGGGGCCGGGCCTTCGGTGGTGGTTCGTTGTTCAAGAACGACCCCAGCGCGGCTTACAACAACCCGGCGGCCATGGCGTTTATCGATCAGAACGTGGCACAGATGACGGTCGACTACGCCCGCATCAAGATGAAATACAAAGGCGATGCCTACGATTATCAAGGGAATCCGGCCACCACCTTGCCGGTGGATGCGTCCGGCGTCCCCACCGGTGGCCCGGTGCCCCTGGAGGGCAATGGTGGCCAGGGCGGCTTCACCGCCTGGTTGCCGACCGGCTTCATGGTAATGCCGATCAACGATCAGTTTGCCTTCGGCCTGAGCCAGGTCGTGCCCATGGGCATGCGCAGCACCTGGGACAACGACAATTCCAAGATCCGCGACTTTTCGGTGGATACCAAGATCGAGACCGTGGGCCTGACCGGCTCGCTGTCGTTCAAGGTCAATGACGACTTCTCCCTGGGTGCCGGGGTCATCGTCCAGCACAGCAAGGGCTTCGTCAGCCAGAACCTCAACCTGACCGGTGCCGCGGCGGTATCTCCCGGCCTGGGCGGGATCCCGCTGCCATCCGGCGTCGGGGCGAACCTGATGCGGGTCAAGGTGGACAATACCTCGGTAGGCTGGTTCACCGGCGTGGTCTGGAAACCCACCGACCGCGACACCCTGGGCCTGAACTACCACGCCAAGATCAAGAACAAGATGGACGGCAAGTACAACGTGCGTGCCGACGCGGTAGGCCGCCAGTACATGACCCAACCGGCCGGGCCCAATGGTGAAAGCCTGGTGGAACTGGCCTATCCCGGCCTGAAGCTGAACCCGGATGGCGCCAACGCCAGTGCCCAGCTGGACATTCCAGCCTCCGCCGGGCTGGACTGGGTGCACGTGTTCGATGACCGCTTCACCCTGGGTGCCAGCATGCTGTGGACCCAATGGTCGTCGTTCAAGGACCTGACCCTGAAGTCCGATGGCAATACCCTGGTCTCCATCCCGTACAAGTACAAAGACACCATGATGTATTCCCTGGGTGGCGACTACCGCTTCACCGACCAGCTGACCCTGCGGGCCGGTGTGGCGTACGACCAGACACCAACCCGTAACAGCACACGTGACCCGCGGATTCCCGACAACGATCGCTGGTTCACTTCCTTGGGCTTCGGCTATGACATCAGGGCGATCCCCGGCCTGACCATCGACGGCGCCTATTCCCGGCAATTCGTCAAGGAAGCCAAGATCAAGACCCAGAACGTGGACCGTCTCGGTGCCTCGCGCCTGGATGGCAAGGTCGACGCCAAGGGCGAGGTGGTGAGTCTCTCCGCGACCTATCACTTCTGAGGGTAAAGGCCTTACCCACGCCTCGAGATAACGGCAGTACAAAGGGATTGTGCTACTGCCGTCGGCGGGACGGGTCACCCCAGGACCCGTCTTGACCTGCCATTTCCCCAAGCCCTGGCTGACATCGTTCGGCCGTTGTGCGTTGCTGAAATCACTCAAAACAATATTTAAAAATAAAATTTGAAACGCGGCAGTTTCCTTTGTAGGGTGATCTTCGAGGGGCCGGCACAACGCCCAGGCTCCAAGTGGTCGTCTGCATAGAACAAGAGAGGTATTCCATGATTGTCTGGTTATTGGTGGGACTCGCCGCTGCGTTCGCACTGGCCTATCGGCAGGCCCCGGCATCCTGGTGGCTGGGCTCGGCCCTGGTCTGGCTGGGGGCAGGGCACTGGTTGGGCCTGGTGGGCTCGCTGGGCATCAGCCTCGCGGCGCTGCTGGTGGTGCTGCCGGCTGCGCTGCTGAGCGTCAAGCCGCTGCGTCGGGCCTTGCTCACCCGTCGTGCCCTGGTCATGTTCCGCAAGATCATGCCGGCCATGTCCGACACCGAGCGCGCGGCCATCGAATCCGGCACGGTCTGGTGGGATGCCGAGCTGTTCAGCGGCAAGCCCGACTGGTCGCGCCTGATAGGCGCCGCGCCGGCCAGCCTGAGCGCCGAAGAGCAGGCGTTCATGGACAACGAAGTGGAAACCCTGTGCGACATGGCCAACGACTGGGAAACCACCCAGGTCTGGCAGGACCTGTCGCCCAAGGCCTGGCAATACACCAAGGACGCCGGCTTCCTGGGGATGATCATTCCCAAGCAGTACGGCGGCAAAGGCTTCTCCCATTACGCTCACTCCCAAGTGGTGATGAAACTTTCCACCCGCTGCTCGGCGGCGGCAATCTCGGTGATGGTGCCCAACTCCCTGGGCCCGGCCGAACTGCTGCTGCACTACGGTACCGAGGCCCAGCGCCAGCATTACCTGCCGCGCCTGGCCCGGGGCGAAGACATTCCCTGCTTCGCCCTGACCAGCCCCTATGCCGGCTCCGACGCCGGGGCCATTCCCGATACCGGCGTGGTCTGCAAGGGCCAGTTCGAGGGCCAGGAAGTGCTGGGCTTCCGGGTTACCTGGGACAAGCGCTACATCACCCTGGGCCCGATCGCCACGGTGCTGGGCCTGGCGTTTCGCGCCGAGGACCCGGACGGCCTGCTGGGCACCCAGGGCAGCCTGGGGATCACCTGCGCGCTGATTCCCACCACTCATCCCGGGGTCAATACCGGGCGGCGCCACTGGCCGCTGAACGCGGTGTTCCAGAATGGCCCGACCACCGGCAAGGATGTGTTCATCCCCCTGGAATGGGTGATCGGCGGTGGCGACCAGGTGGGCAACGGCTGGCGCATGCTGATGGAATGCCTGGCCGCCGGGCGCGCCATTTCCCTGCCCTCGGCCAACGTCGGCCTGGGCAAGGTGGCGGTGCGCGGCACCACGGCCTACGCGGCGATGCGCAAGCAGTTCGGCCTGCCCATCGGCAAGTTCGAAGGGGTGCAGGCGCCCCTGGCCCGCATGGCCGGGCACCTGTATGCCTGCGACGCGGTGCGCAAGGTCTCGGTGGCGTCCCTGGATGCCGGCGAGAAGCCCTCGGTGATCTCGGCCATCGCCAAGTACCACGTCACCGAGCGCGCCCGGGCCATGGTCAATGACGGCATGGACATCGTTGCCGGCAAGGGCATCTGCATGGGGCCCAACAACTTCCTGGCCCGGGCCTACCAGCAAAGCCCGATCGCCATCACCGTGGAAGGCGCGAACATCATGACCCGCTGCCTGATCATCTACGGCCAGGGGCTGATCCGTTGCCATCCCTATGTCTTTCGCGAGATGGAAGCGGCCCGGGATACCGGGCGCAAGGGCCTGGAAGCGTTCGACAGCGCGATGTTCGGCCATATCAGCTTCGTCTTCGCCAACACCGTGCGCGCCGCGGTGCATGCGGTCACTGGCGGGCGCCTGATCAAGGCCCCGGGCAACACTGACAAGGCCCTGGCCGCCTATTACCGGCAGATCCAGCGTCTGTCGGTGGTGCTGGCCCTGGCCTCGGACATTTCCATGGGCGTGCTGGGCGGTGCCCTCAAGCGCAAGGAAAGCATCACCGGGCGCCTGGGGGACATTCTGTCCCAGCTGTACATCCTGTCCTGCGTGTTGAAGCGCTTCGAGGACGATGGCCGGCCGCAGGCCGACCTGCCGCTGGTGCACTGGGCCGCCCAGGACTGCCTGCTGCGGGCCCATGAAGCCCTGGCCGAAGTGCTGGACAACTATCCGTCCAAGGCTGCCGCGCGGATCATCCGTGGCCTGAGCTTTCCCCTGGGAATTCCCCAGCGCAAGCCGTCGGACCGCCTGCTGGCGCAAGTCGCCGAACTGGTGCAGACCCCGGGCCCGACCCGCGACCGCCTGCTGGCCGACTCCTACATCCCGCAGCCGGACATCGACAAGCTGGCCTATGGCGAACTGGCGTTCCGCTTGCAGCCACAGGTGGACCTGATCGAGGCGCGGCTCAAGCCGGCGATCAAGCAGGGCAGCCTGGCACCGTTGCCGATCTCCCGCGAGGCCTTCGTGATCTGGCGGGTCAAGGCCCTGGAGCTGCAACTGATCAGCCCGGACGAGGACGAGCTGCTGGGGCGCTATGTGGAATACGGCGACCACGCGATCCAGGTCGACGATTTCCCCCAGGACTTCGGTCTGCTCGAAGCCCTGCAACAGCGTCAGGCTCACTTCGAACAAAGCGCCAAGCCGGCCTCGCGCAAACGCGCGGCCAGCAGCGAAGACGCGGTGGCCGCCAGCGATTCGGCCTATTGACCCTCTACAGGATTGGATCGGGATCTTTTTATGTCTGACGGTTATCTTTCGTTCGTCAATTCCGGCTGGGGCCGCTGGCTGGCCCAGCGCTCCGGCCTGCCGCAACCGGTGCCGCTGCAACGGCACCGCGAGGGGCAGGGCGGCAACCTGCTCAACCCGGTGGTCCTCGCCGCAGCGCCCGAGGGGCGCCTGCTGGGCGAGCTGCAACGGATCTTCGCCGCCACCGACACCGTGGCGGCCCAGGCCGCAAGCATCACCGCGCCTTCCACGGTGAAGGTCCAGGGCCTGGTGTTCGATGCCAGTGGGGTGGCCGACATCGCCCAGCTGGACGAGCTGTACCGCTTCTTCCACGCCAATGTGCGGCGCCTGACTGCCCACGGCCGGGTGCTGGTGCTGGGTACGCCGCCGGAGCACTGCAAGGAACTGGCCCAGGCGGTGGCGCAACGGGCCCTGGAAGGCTTCGTGCGTTCCCTGGGCAAGGAGCTGCGTCGGGCCATCACGGTGCAGTTGCTGTACGTCGAGCCCGGCGCCGAAGCCGAGCTGGACAGCAGCCTGCGGTTCTTCCTGTCGCGCCGCTCGGCCTATGTATCGGGGCAGGTGGTGCGCATCGGCGAACCGGTGGAAGTGCCCCGGCACATCGATTGGCAACAGCCCCTGGGCGGGCGCCGGGCACTGGTCACCGGGGCCTGCCGCGGCATCGGCCTGGCCATTGCCAAGGTCCTGGCCCGGGAGGGCGCCCAGGTGGTGTGCCTGGACATTCCCCAGAGCGAGGCCGAGCTGCAGCAGGCGGCTGCCGGGATCAAGGGCAGCGCCCTGGCCCTGGACATCACCGCGGCCAACGCCGGGCAACGCCTGCTGGAGTTCGTCGGCGAGCACGGCGCCTTCGATATCGTGGTGCACAACGCCGGCATCACCCAGGACAAGACCCTGGCGAAGATGACCGAGGCAGCGTGGCGCAAGGTCATGGCGGTCAACCTGGAAGCGCCGCTGCTGCTCAGCCAGGCGCTGCTGGAAGGCCAGGGCCTGAATCCCGGCGGGCGCATCGTCTGCGTCTCGTCGATTTCCGGGATCGCCGGCAACCTCGGGCAGAGCAACTACGCCACCTCCAAGGCCGGGGTCATCGGCCTGGTGCAGAACCTCGCCCCTTTGGCGGCGCGCCAGCAGATCACCGTCAATGGCGTGGCCCCGGGTTTTATCGAAACCCAGATGACCGCGAAGATCCCGCTGATGATCCGCGAGGCCGGGCGGCGCATGAACTCCATGAACCAGGGCGGGCAGGCCGAGGACGTGGCGCAAACCATCGCCTGGCTGGCCCATCCGGCCTCCGGCGGGATCAATGGACAGGTGGTCCGCGTCTGCGGGCAAAGCCTGCTGGGGGCCTGAGCCATGAATGCTGATACCGCAATTCGCATCATCGAGCCGCCGCCCTCCCGGGGGCAGCTGCTTTACGACGGCATCCGCAGCCTGCGCAAGCCCAAGCCGGACGCCGCGCCCCAACTGCCGACGGAGCGCCTGGTGCGCCCGGCGGTAGAGCTCAAGGCCGACGAAATAGCCCGCTACGCCCAGGCCTGCGGTTTTCGCCGGGAACACGGGGTGCCGCTGGCGTTTCCCCACACCCTGGCGTTCCCGCTGCACCTGTTGCTGCTGACCCGCCCGACGTTTCCCTACCCGGCCAGCGGCATGGTCCACCTGGCCAACCGCATCCGCCAGTACCAACGGCTGGAGGAGGGCCAGGCCCTGCGCCTGGAAGTGTTCGCCGAGCGCTGGCTGGCCCATCCCAAGGGCCAGGCCCTGTCGATTGCCACCCGTGCCCACAGCGGTGGCAGCCTGGTCTGGGAAAGCGACAGCCTGTACCTGCGCCGCGGTGTAGCCGGGCCCATCGGCGAACCCTGGGAGGGCTTGTTGCAATGGGATGAACACGCCCTGGTGCGCACTCAGCGCTGGAGCCTGGGGGGTGACCTGGGCCGCCGCTTTGCCCAGGTCAGCGGCGACTTCAACCCGATCCATACCTCATGGCTGGGCGCCCGGCTGTTCGGCTTCCGCCGGCCCATTGCCCACGGCATGTGGACCCTGGGCCGGGCCCTGGCGGCCCAGCAACCGCCCCATCCTCTGGCGGCAGCCCAGCTGGACTGCGAGTTCAAGCTGCCGATCTTCCTGCCGGCGGCGGTGACCCTGTGGAATCGCCTGCCGGACGGCCCGCGCCATGAGTTCGAAGTGCGCAACAACGCGGGGGACAAGCCCCACATGCGCGGTCTATTTATCTGGGGAGCTCGTTGATGGCTGAGTACAGTTTCAATCCGGCGCCGGTCCGCCGGGTGGCGATCCTGGGCGGTAACCGGATTCCGTTCGCCCGTTCCAACACGGTATATGCCAATGACAGCAACCAGGACCTGCTGGTGGCGGCGTTGCAGGGCCTGGTGGATCGCTACGGCCTGTCGGGCCAGCGCCTGGGGGAGTTCGCCGCGGGGGCGGTGATCAAGCATTCGCGGGATTTCAACCTGGCCCGGGAAAGTCTCTTGTCCACCACCCTGTCGCCGCAGACCCCGGCCTATGACCTGCAGCAGGCCTGCGGCACCGGGCTTGAGGCGGCGCTGCTGGTGGCCAACAAGATCGCCCTGGGGCAGATCGAAGTGGGCATCGCCGGGGGCGCCGACACCACCTCCGACGCGCCCATCGGCATTAACGAAGGCCTGCGCCGCACCTTGCTCCAGGCCAATCGCGCCAAGGGCACCGGCAACAAGCTGCGCAGCCTGCTCAAGGTGCGCCCGGGGATGTTCTTCAAGCCGTTGCTGCCACGCAACGGCGAGCCGCGCACCGGGCTGTCCATGGGCGAGCACTGCGAAGAAATGGCCAAGCGCTGGCAGATCAAGCGCCTGGCCCAGGATGAACTGGCCCTCACCAGCCACCACCAGTTGAATGCGGCCTACCAGCGCGGCTTCTTCGATGACCTGATCACCCCGTACCGCGGCCTGAAACGCGATAACAACCTGCGGGCCGACGCCAGCCTGGAGAAGCTCGCCGGCCTGGGCCCGGCCTACGACCGCCACAACGGCACCCTGACTGCCGGCAACTCGACCCCGCTCACCGATGGCGCCTCGGTGGTGCTGCTGGCCAGCGAAGACTGGGCGGCGGCCAACAACCTGCCGGTACTGGCCTACCTGCGTACCGGGGAAACCGCCGCGGTGAACTTTGTCGACGGCAGTGAAGGGCTGCTCATGGCTCCGGCCTATGCCGTGCCGCGCATGCTCGCCCGGGAGGGCCTGAGCCTGGAGGATTTCGACTTCTACGAGATCCACGAAGCCTTTGCCGCCCAGGTGCTGTGCACCCTCAAGGCCTGGGAGGACGCTGATTACTGCCGGGACAAGCTCGGCCTAGACGGACCGCTGGGCAGCATCGAGCGCAGCAAGCTCAACGTCAACGGCGGCTCCCTGGGCTGCGGGCATCCGTTCGCCGCCACCGGTGGGCGGCAACTGGCGACCCTGGCCAAGGCGATCCATGAGCGCGGCGGCGGCCGCGGGCTGATTTCCATCTGTGCAGCAGGCGGGCTGGGCGTAACCGCCATCGTCGAAAAATAAAATAACAAGGAGACTGCCAATGAGTGTCGTGAGCCTGCAACCCGTCGAGCGTATCTGGCTGAACGCTTACCTGCCGGGAGTGCCCAGCGATATCGAAGCCGAGATCGACCGTTACCCGTCGCTGCGGGAAGTGTTCCTCGAACACGTGGACAAGTATCGCCAACGGGTGGCCTATGTGAGCATCGGCACCGAGATGGGCTACGACCTGTGGGAGAAGCGGGTATTCGCTTTCGCCGCCTGGTTGCAGTCCAAGGGGGTGAAGAAGGGCGACCGGGTGGCGTTGATGATGCCCAACTGCCTGCAGTACCCGATCTGCCTGTTCGGCACCCTGCTGGTGGGGGCCGTGGTGGTCAACGTCAACCCGCTGTACACGGCTCACGAACTGCGGCACCTGCTCAAGGACAGCGGCGCCGAGACCGTGGTGATCTTCGAGAATTTCGCCCACACCCTGGAACAGGCGATGCCGGGCAGCCAATTGAAGAACATCGTGGTAGCCGCCATCGGTGACCTGCTGGGCACCTTCAAGGGCGCAGCCCTGAACTTCGCCTTGCGCCATGTGCAAAAGCAGGTGCCGAAATTCAACCTGCCCGGGGCCATCCGCTTTCCGGCGATGATGAAGCTGGCCAGCGTGCTGGAGCACCGCCCGGTGGAACTCAAGCAGGACGACATCGCCTTCCTGCAATACACCGGCGGCACCACCGGCGATGCCAAGGGCGCCATGCTCACGCACCGCAACATCCTCGCCAACCTGATGCAGGCCAAGGCCTGGGTCGGTGACCAGCTGGACGAGAACCAGCAGGAAACCAACGTCACCCTGTTGCCGCTGTACCACGTGCTGTCGCTGACGGTGAACTGCCTGATGTTCATGTGCCTGGGCGGGCGCAACATCCTGATCGCCAACCCGCGGGACGTGAAGCGGGTGCAGATGATCCTGCGCAAGGAAAAGTTCAGCGGCATCGTCGGGGTCAACACCCTGTTCAACGGCCTGCTGGAGAACGAAGAGTTTCGCGGCAGGGATTTCTCCGACCTGAAGCTGGCGATTGCGGGCGGCATGGCCACCCACACCTCGGTGGCCCGGCGCTGGAAGGAAGTCACCGGGGTGCCGATCATCGAAGGCTACGGCCTGACCGAGTGCTCACCGGTGGTGAGCATCAGCCCGATCGACATTGCGCGCATGCGCGAAGGCGATTTCACCGGAACCATCGGCGTACCGCTGCCTTCGACCTGGGTGCGCTTCGTGCGCGAGGACGGCCAACTGGCCGAGCTGGGCGAGGAGGGCGAGTTGCAGGTACGCGGGCCGCAGGTGATGAAGGGCTACTGGCAGCGCCCGGAGGAAACCGCCAAGGTTCTGGACCGCCACGGCTGGCTGTCCACCGGGGATGTCGGGGTGATGAACGAGCAGGGCTTCATTCGCCTGGTGGACCGCAAGAAGGACATGATCCTGGTCTCCGGTTTCAACGTGTACCCCAACGAGATCGAGGATGTGGTGGCCCTGCACCCCGGGGTGGCGGAAGTGGCGGCGATTGGCGTCGAGGATGATGTGACCGGCGAGAAAGTGAAGATCTTCGTCGTGCGCAAGGACCCGGCGCTGACCCAGGACCAGTTGCTGGCCCACTGCCGGGAATACCTCACCGGCTACAAAGTGCCGCGCTATGTAGAGTTCCGTACCCAAGAGCTGCCCAAGACCACCGTGGGCAAAGTCCTGCGCCGCGCCCTGCGCTGACCCGCAGGAGCCGGCTTGCCGGCGAAGAAACCCCTGGGCCTTGCGCCGTTCCCGAGGGCGCCTTCGCTGGCAGGCCAGCGCCTACAAGGCGTTGGGCAGGCGAACCTGGCCCGGTTGCAGGCCGAACACTTCCACGCCCTCCGGGGTCGATTGGCCCACGGTCACCGGCACCCGCTGGCCTGGTTGATCGGCCGTTGCCCGGTATTCCACGCTCATGCCGTCGGCGTCGCGCTGGATCGCCGCAGGCGGCAGCACGATGGCCTGGTCGTTGCGGTAGGTGACGATGGTCAGCCGCGCGCTCATGCCCAGGCGCACCCGTTGCAGTTGTTCGCGGCTGAGCTTGGGCACCGACAGGGTCACCGGGAATTGCGCTCCGGCACCTGCGGTTTCGTTGGGCAGGGCCAGGCTGCTGACGATATCCACCACGCCTTCCAGGCGTTCACCATCAAAGCCGTCACCGAGAATTTCCACGCGCTGCCCCTGGTGCAGTTGGTTGATGTCCAGCTCCGACACCTTGCTGACGATCTTCAGCTGTTCGATGTTGGCCAGGCCGAACAGCACTTGCCCCGGGCTCAGGCGTGAACCGGTCTGCACCGGACCGTTGGCGGCACCGGCGGTGTTCGGGCCCGCGCCGCCATTGGGTGGCGGCACCACGATGCCGGCAAAGGGGGCGACCACGTTCTTGTGCTCCAGCAGTTTGCGCAGGGCGTCGTACTTGACCGTGGCGTTGGTCAACTCCATTTCGGCAATCTGCCGGTATTCCCCCGTGCCCTGGTTCAGCGCCTGCTGCAATTCACTCTGGGCGGCGGCCAGGTCCAGGCGCTGCATCTGTGCCTGTTGCTCCTGGTCGTTGAGCTCGTTGCGCGGAATGATTCCGCGCTGGAACAGGTTCTGGCTTTCCCGCAGCTTGCGTTCGGTATTGGCCAGGGACATCTGCGAGTTGCGCAGGGTACGGCGGGCCCGGGTGACCACGGCGCCGTTGTTCCAGTCCTGCAGCTCCTGGACGGTGCGGCGGGCCTTGAGCAAGGTGGAAAGGGCTTCGCGCGACTGGATTTCCACCAGCCCCGGGTCCATCTGCAAAAGGACCTGGCCGGCCTCTACGCGCTGGCCCTGTTCCACCAGGCTGGCCTGCACATTGCCTTCGAACGGGGCGGTGAGGACCACGGTCTTTTGGGGTTCGATCTTGCCCACCAGGCCGATCTGGTGAGTCAGTACCGTGCCTTGCACGCTGACCCAGCGGGCCTCGCTGGCCGGAGTGCTGGCGGGGGACTGGAGGGTGACCAGGGCAGCGGCGCCCACGGCGAGGGCGACGGCCAGGGCCAGCGCTTGCAGGGTATGGCGACGGCGCTTGCTCGCCTGCGGCTTGTCAGAAGTCATTGAGCGCAATGTCCCAGCTCTCCAAAGTCATGCCCAGGGTCAGGTCCAGTTGCGTCTGGGCGTTCAGGTAGGCGATCAGCGCATTGAGCCGGGCATTCTCGGCGTTGCGCAGGTCACCCTCGAAACTCAGCACCTGGAAGTTGCTGGAACGGCCGGCACTGAGCTTTTCCCGTTCGATGTCCAGCTTGCGCTTGGACAGTTCGCTGGCGCGCTGGGCAATCTCGTACTGGCGCCAGCGGGTGCCCAGGTCGCGCACCACGTTGTTGACGTCACGCTCCAGCACCTGGCGGGCATCGGCCAGGAGGATTTCCTGGTTCTCCACATTGACCCGGGCGTGGACCTCGGCCTGGCGGGTACTCAGGTCGCCAATGGGAATCTGCACCTGGACCCCGGCGTAGCTGTCCCAGCGCCGGTCCGAACCGTTGCTGGTGTCATTGTCATAGCGGCTGCGGGTCTGGTTGGCCCCGGCCACCAGGGATACGTCCCAGCGTGACTGGTCCTTGGCGATCACCAGGTTCAGATCGGCCTGCTGGCTGCCCAGCAGGGTAGCCAGGTATTCGGGCTGCTGGATCTGCGCAAGGCGCAGGGCCTCGCGCTGGTCGATGCTGATCTTGGCCGCCTGCAGGGCCTCGCTGGCGTGGATCCGGCTGGACATGTCCAGGGCCAGCAGACGCAGCAGCGACAGGCGGTTGACGTCCACCTGGTTGCGCGCTTCCTCCACCCCCAGCTCCTGGCTGGCGATGTCGGCTTCGGTCTGCACGATCTCGAACTCGGCCATGCGCCCGGCGCTGATCAGCGCGCGGTTGACTTCCAGCAGGGCATTGGCGCGCTTGAGGGCTTCCTGGGCGATGGTCAGCTGTTCCTGGGAACGCAGCAGCTCGCGGTAGGTGGTAATGATCGCGGTGATGGTCTGGGCGACCCCGGCCTTGAGGTTGAGGCGGTTGCTTTGTTCGGTGATGCGCGCCAGGCGCAACGGCGCGGTGGTCACGTCCCAGCCGGCGCCGCGCAGCAATGGCTGGATGATCGCCAGGTCCAGGCCGTCGCTGCGCTGGCGGCCGGCCCGATCGGCTTTGTTCAGGTCCTGGATCCAGGCCATGCTCAGGCGCGTGCCGTACTCGCTCAACAGGCTGGTGGCCGGGGCCATGTTGAGGTTCTGCGTGGTGTCGCTGCTGCCCCGGGTGGTGCGGTAGTTGCCGGTGATCAGCAGCTTGGGGTTGAACACATCCTCGGCCACCCGCAGGTCGAACTTCTGCGCCACCCGCTGCAGGTACGAACTGCGGATGCTGCGGTTGTTGCGCAAGCCCAGGTAGACCGCGTCCCCCAGGGTCAGGTCGGTGACCTGCTGGCTGAGCAGGGCGCTGCGCGAGTAGTCGCTGCGCATGGTGGGAGCGGAAGGGCGATCCACCCGCTCATCGGCGCTGAGCGCCGGCAAGTACAAAAGGCACAGGCAGGCGAGTGTTCGCAGGCGCCAGTCATTCATCGCGCAACGCCTCCACCGGTTGCAGTCTGGATGCCGAAATGGCCGGGTACAGGCCGAAAAACAGGCCCACCAGCAGGGTGCTCCCGATCCCCAGCGGCAGTGCGGCTCCCGCGAGGGAGAAGTGCCAGCCGGACATCCGGGCGTAGATAAAGGCCGAGGCGACCCCCAGTATCGCCCCCGACAGGGCGCCGACTGCGGTCAGGCTGACCGCCTCCAGCAGGAACAGGTTGCGGATGTCCTTTTGCCGGGCGCCCAGGGCCATGCGGATGCCGATCTCGCGGCGGCGCTCCGAGACATTCATCAGCATCACGTTCATCACCCCCACGCCACCCCCCACCAGGGAAATGCCGCCCAGGGCCATCAGCAGGTAGCCAAAGGTGCGGCTCTGCCGGGTCATGCCGTCGATGATCTGCTGCGGTACCTGCACTTCCACCTCACGTCCGCGCAGGATCTTTTTCAAGGCCTGGGTCATGGCCGCGGCGACCTGCTCCATGTTCTGGCCACCGGCGACCCGGGTCACCACGTTGTCGATCTGTGGCGAAGGGAAAATCCGCCGCATGCTGCCCTGGGGCAGGAACACCGAGTCATTGGCCTGGATTGGCACCAGCACCGCGCTGGGCTGGTTCTGCAGGATACCGATGACCAGGAACAGGTAGTCGTTGATCCGCACCCGGTCCCCCAGTTGCAGCGGGGCCCCGGCGGCGCCCAGGGTCTGAGCCACCTGATGGCCGATCACCGCATAGATTTCGTTCTGATCGAAGTCCGAGAGAAAGCGCCCCTCACGCAACTGCAGGCGCATGGCCGGCGCCAGCTCGGCGGTCGCGCCCACCACGCTGGCGTTGGCGGAGCGGCCATTGCGAATAAGCGTGGCGCTGAGCAACACCGTCGGGGCAATGTTGACCAGGCTAGGCACCGCCTGGCTCAGCGCCCGGGTGTCCAGGGCCGCGGGCAGCGGCGTGCGGCTGTCGGCGCTGGCGGGAAAGCGGGCCACCAGGGTGTCGGTGCCCATGTTCTGGAAGATCGCCGCGGCGTCCTCGGCGGCGTTGTGGCCGATGTTGATCAGTGCCACCACCGAGGAACTGCCGATGACGATGCCCAGCAGGGCCAGGATCGAACGCTTGCCCAGGGTGCGCAGGCTGACGAAGGCTTCGTGCAGCAACTGGCTGGCGCTTTGCTCGACCTTGAGGCTCATGCCGGGCAGACCTCCTGCACCACGCCATTGGTGACACGGATCTGCCGTTCCAGGCGCTGGGCGATATTGGGGTCGTGGGTGACGATGATCAGGGTCACCCGGCGCTCGCGGTTCAGCGCCAGCAGCAGGTCCATGATGTCCTGGGCGGTGTGGCTGTCGAGGTTGCCGGTGGGTTCGTCGGCGAGGATCACCGAGGGTTCGCCCACCAGTGCCCGGGCGATCGCCACCCGCTGGCGCTGGCCGCCGGAAAGGTCCGCCGGGCGGTGGTCGGCGCGTTGCCCGAGGCCTACCTGGTCGAGCATGTGCATGGCCCGCTCCAGGGAATCACGCCGGGCCACGCCGCGGTAGCTCAGGGGCAGGGCGACGTTGTCCAGGGCGCTGAGACGCGGCAGCAGGTTGAAGCTCTGGAACACGAAGCCGATCTGCTGGTTGCGGATCGCCGCCAACTGGTCGGGGCTGGCGCGGAAGATATCGTGGCCGGCAAAGTGATAGTCGCCGCTGTCGGGCAGATCCAGCAGGCCGAGAATGTTCAGCAGGGTGCTTTTGCCGGAACCGGAGGCACCCAGGATGGCGCA
The DNA here is from genome assembly GCF_024810175.1 of Pseudomonas sp. BIGb0176. NCBI lineage: Bacteria > Pseudomonadati > Pseudomonadota > Gammaproteobacteria > Pseudomonadales > Pseudomonadaceae > Pseudomonas > Pseudomonas sp. BIGb0176. The sequence goes on along the minus strand of NZ_JANUEC010000001.1, from coordinate 1,452,854 downwards.
GCTTTCACCGGCCTCGATGCAAAGGGAGACGTTCTTGAGAATGTGGAGCGGTTGCTCCGCCAGCCGATAGCTCTTGCCTATGCCCTGCAGGGAGATAAAACCTTGCTCGATTATCGTCTCTGTCATCGCTTACCGCGCCGGCTGGCTCGACTGGCTGCTTGAACAACCACGGGGCGCAGGGATCACGCAACAGGGGTATTCAGGGGCAGGGCCAAGCTCTGGTTTTATTTATTATTTTAAAAACATTGTTTGAATAGTAACTGCGTTCATCCTGCCACGCCAGCCGTCTGAACCGGGTAATTGAGGGCTTTTTCCAGGTTTTTTTGCGGAGAAACCCGTGGGTCACAAAAAGGCCGGTGGCCACCGTGACGGTCCCTCGGGCGCTTGCTTTTAGGGCTTCTCGCAGGTATAAAAAATCAAATTTTTTTTTAAAACACTGTTCGAACGGTCAGTTTTTCATCCCAGCAAAGGTTAGTCCTCCATGGTCGCCAAGAAACTCAGTGCCCCCAATGTCACCAAGACCCGACTGCTGGAAGCGACCGAGGCATTATTTATCAAGTACGGCTACGACGCGGTGCTGCTGCGCCAGATCACCGAGCGGGCCAAGGTCAACCTGGCGGCGGTGAACTACCACTTCGGCGACAAGGATTCGCTGATGAAGGCCCTGTTGATGCAGCGCCTGGGGCCACTCAATGATCAGCGCCTGGAACTGCTGGCCAAGTGCGAGGAACAGGCCGAGGGCCCGCTGGACTGCGAAACCCTGCTGGGGGTGCTGTTCGCCCCGGCCATGGGCCTCGAGCGCAGCGACGAGAGTGGCGGCGTGGAAGGGCGCTCGTTCATCCGCTTCCTTGGCCGGGTCTACAGCGATACTTCGCCCTTTATCCAGGAATACCTCAAGGAGCATTACCAGCCGGTGTTCGAGCGCTTCTTCAAGGCCTTTGCCCTGGCTTTGCCGGACCTGCCGCGCAACGAGCTGGGGGTGCGCCTGCAATTTGCCCTCAAGGCTATTTCCGGCGTCATGGCCGGCACCGAGCTGCGCCTGCTGATGCAGGCCATGAGCCTTGGACGCCCGGCCACCGATGCTGAAGTCATGGCCAAGCTCATCAGCCTGGTGTCGGCGGCGATTCGCGCCCCCATGCAGGACCCCGATTCCGAGCAGGCCCTGGAGAAAGTCCTCGATACCCAGCGCCTGATCCGTCAGCAATCCCATTCCCTGGCCGGCTGATTCCCGGCTGAGCCGCCCGGCCCCGACAGCGCAGCAGGATCATTCGGAGCGTCAATGATTCTCGGGGCAGGTGCCCACATCTGCTAGGTTCTGCTCCTTGCATCTGCCTTGGAGCATTCGCCATGAGTTCCTCCCAACAGCATGTTCTGGCCGTCAACGGCATCGAGCTCAGTGTGCGGGTCAGCGGCCCGGAACACGGGCAGCCGGTATGGCTGCTGCACGGTTTTCCCGAGTGCTGGCATTCCTGGCGCCATCAAGTGCCGGCCCTGGTGGCAGCGGGGTTCCGGGTGTTCGTCCCGGAAATGCGTGGCTATGGCCGCAGCTCGGCTCCCGAGGCGGTGCAGGCCTACGACCTGCTGACCCTGTGCGCCGATATCCAGCAGGCCATGCACGCCTTCGGCCAGCAGCGGGTGTGCATCGTCGGCCACGACTGGGGCGCCCCCGTGGCCTGGCACCTGGCGCTGCTGGAGCCGCAGCGGGTGGCGGCGCTGGTGACCCTGTCGGTGCCCTTTGCCGGGCGGCCGAAACGCCCGGCCAGCGAGATCATGCGCCAGGTGCACGGCGAGCATTTCAACTACATCCTCTACTTCCAGCAGCCGGGAGTGGCCGAGGCGGAACTGGACGCCGATATAGACGCCAGCCTGCGCCTGTTCATGGGCAATGTCGGTGCATTGCTGCAACCCAAGCCGGCCGATGCCCGGTTGTTCGACGGGGTGACGGTGCCCGCAGGGTTGCCGCAGTGGTGCAGCGGGGAGGATTTCCAGGCCTATCGCCAGACCTTCACCGGGCGCGGCTTTCGCGGTGCCCTGAACTGGTACCGCAATTTCGAGCGGACCTGGAAGCGCACCGAGTTCCTGGCCGATGCCCAGGTCCAGCAACCGACCTTGTTCCTGCTGGGCGACCAGGACCCGGTGGGTGTACTGGAAGCCCATACCCTCAAGCGCATGCCGGGCAAGGTGGCGGACCTTGAGCAGCACCTGCTGGCGGACTGCGGGCACTGGATCCAGAACGAACGGCCGCAGCAGGTCAATGCCCTGTTGCTGGATTTCCTGCAGCGCCGGTTCACCTAGGGAGCCCGCCGCCCCGCAGGAGCTGGCGTGCCAGCGAACACGCCAGCAGGTGCGGCGCAAGGTGTTCGCCGGCAAGCCGGCTGCTACGAGGCCGGGTGGTGCCAGCGAAGGGGGCCGATCAACCGAGCATTTCCCGCATCCGGTGCCAGAGCATGCCCAGGGCCAGCAGTGGTGCCCGCAGGGCCGGGCCGCCGGGGAAGGTCATGTGCGGTACGCCGCTGAACACGTCCAGGCCGCGACTGTGGCCGGCATGGATGGCCTCGGCCAGTAGCCGCGCAGTCCAGTGGGTGACGTTCAGGCCATGCCCGGAATAGCCCTGGGCGTAGTACACATTGGGGTACTGCGACAGGCGCCCGACCTGGGGGAAGCGATTGGCGGTGATGCCGATCTTGCCGCCCCACTGGAAGTCGATCGCCACATCCTGCAACTGCGGGAAGACCTTGAGCATCTTGGGTCGCATGTAGCCGGCAATATCCGCCGGATCACGCCCCGAATAGTGGCAGGCACCGCCGAACAGCAAGCGCCGGTCCGCGGTCAGTCGGTAGTAGTCCAGGCCGACTTTCTGGTCGCACAGCGCCAGGTTGTCCGGGATCAGTTGCCTGGCCCGGGCCTCGGCCAGCGGCTCGGTGGTGATGATGTAGCTGCCCGCCGGCAGCACCTTGCCACTGAGCCGCGGCTCGAGGTCTTCCAGGTGGGCATTGCAGGCCAGCACCAGGTGCCCGGCGGTGACAGTGCCGGTTGCGCAGCGCACCTTCACACTCTCGCCGTGGGTCAGTTCCAGCACCGGGCTCTGCTCGAAGATCCTTACCCCCAGGGACGCTGCCAGCCGCGCTTCGCCCAGCACCAGCTTGAGCGGGTGCAAGTGCCCAGAGCCCATGTCCACCAGCCCCCCGGCATACACCGAGGAGGCCACCACCTGCTGCATGTCCTGGGGCGCCACCAGCCGAGTGGGGTGGCGGTAGCCCAGCCTGACCAGGCTGTCCTGCTCGGCCTGGAAGGCGGCGAACTGGGCCGGGGTGTTGGCCAGCTCACAGAAGCCCCAGCGCAGGTCGCAGTCGATGGCATGTTCGCTGATGCGCTGGCGTACCACCTCCACCGAGTCGATGCCGGCCTGCTCGAGGTATTTCACCCCTTCCTGGCCGACGTAGCGGGCAAAGCCTGTGACCTCGTGGCCAATGCCGCGGATCAGTTGGCCGCCGTTGCGCCCGCTGGCGCCCCAGCCGATGCGCCGGGCTTCTAGGAGGATCACCGAGAGCCCGCGCCGGGCCAGCTCGATGGCGGTGTTGACCCCGGTGAAACCGCCGCCGATCACGCAGACGTCGGCGCTCGGTTGGCCCTCCAGCGATGGGTAGCCGGGCAGGCTGCCGGCCGAGGCGGCGTAGTAGGAGCGGGCATGCCCGTTGGCGCTGCCCGAAAGGTTTGGCTGAATCATTTGTTGGACTTCACTTTGCTCCAGGAGCGGGTCATCAAGCGCATGATGGCCGGCGACTGGGTGGTGGAGATGTACAGCTTGTCGAGCACGGCCTGAGGTGGATAGACCTCGGGGTTGTTCACCAGGTCGGCCTCCATGTACTGCTGGGAAGCCGGGTTGGGGTTGGCGTAGCCGACATAGGCGCTGACCTTGGCGATCACTTGCGGGTCCAGCAGGTAGTTGATGAAGGCGTGGGCTTCCTTGACGTTGCCGGCATCGGCGGGAATCGCCAGCAGGTCGAACCACAGGTTGCTGCCTTCCTTGGGAATCGAATAGGCGATGTTCACCCCGTTCTTGGCTTCCTTGGCCCGGTTGGCGGCCTGGAACACGTCTCCGGAGTAACCGAAGGCGATGCAGATATCACCGTTGGCCAGGTCCGAAACGTACTTGGAGGAGTGGAAGTAGGTGATGTAGGGGCGCAGGGTCAGCAGCTTGGCCTCGGCCTTCTTGTAGTCCTCGGGGTTCTCGCTGCGCGGGTCCAGGCCCAGGTAGTTGAGCACCGCCGGGAACACTTCATCCGGCGAGTCCATCATCGACACCCCGCACTGCTGCAGCTTCTTGAGGTTCTCAGGCTCCAGCAGCACCGCCCACGAGTCGATGTGGTCGATGCCCAGTACCTGCTTGACCTTGTCGACGTTGTAGCCGATGCCGTTGGTGCCCCAGAGGTAGGGCACCGAGTACTGGTTGCCGGGGTCGTTCTGCTCCAGCAGGGCCAGCAGCTTGGGGTCCAGGTTCTTCCAGTTGGGCAACTGCGAGCGGTCGAGCTTGAGGAACGCGCCGGCCTTCACCTGGCGCGCCAGGAAGTGGTTGGAGGGCACTACCACGTCGTAGCCGGTGCGCCCGGCCAGCAGTTTGCCCTCCAGGGTTTCGTTGGAGTCGAAGACGTCGTAGATCACCTTGACCCCGGTCTTGCCCTGGAAGTCGGCGAGGGTGGTCTGGCCGATGTAGTCGGTCCAGTTGTACACGCTGACACTGGGTTGTGCCTGGACGGCGGTGCTGCACAAGACCGCCAATGCTGCCGGGACCACTGCTTTCAAAAGACGCATATCGACACCTCTTCGGGTTGTTTTTGTTGATTGCAGAATGCGGGTTGTCAGACGCTGAGCAGCAGGAACTCGCGTTCCCAGGAGCTGATCACGCGCTTGAAGTTCTCGTGTTCGGCACGCTTGACCGCCACGTAGCCGCGCACGAACTTGCGCCCCAGGTACTGCTCGATGGTCGGGCAGTCCTCCATGTGTGCCAGGGCGTCCTCGATGGTGATCGGCAGGCGCAGGTTGCGCCGCTCGTAGGCCCGGCCTTCCACCGCGGCGCTGGGCTCGATGCCCTCGACCATGCCCAGGTAGCCGCACAGCAGGCTGGCGGCAATGGCCAGGTAGGGGTTGGCGTCGGCGCCGGGCAGGCGGTTTTCCACGCGCATGGCGTCGGGGCTTGCGGTCGGAACCCGCAGGCCCACGGTGCGGTTTTCCTCACCCCATTCGACGTTCACCGGGGCCGAGGTGTCCGGCAGGAAGCGGCGGAACGAGTTGACGTTGGGGGCGAACATCGGCAGCAATTTGGGGATGTACTTCTGCAGGCCGCCGATGTGGTGCAGGAACAGCTTGCTTTTCTCACCGTTGGCATCGACGAAGATCGGCTTGCCGGTGTCGATGTCCACCACGCTCTGGTGCAGGTGCATGGCGCTGCCGGGCTCGTCGGCCACCGGCTTGGCCATGAAGGTGGCGGTGACGTTGTGCTTGAGCGCCGCCTCGCGCAGGGTGCGCTTGAACACGGTGATCTGGTCCGCCAGGTCCAGGGCGTCGCCGTGGCGGAAGTTGATTTCCATCTGCGCCGGGCCGTCTTCGTGGATCAGCGTGTCCAGGTCCAGGCCCTGGGCTTCGCACCAGTCGTAGACATCTTCGAACAGCGGGTCGAATTCGTTGGCGGCATCGATGGAGAACGACTGGCGACCGCTTTCCGCTCGGCCGGAGCGGCCCAGGGGAGCCTTGAGCGGCAGGTCCGGGTCTTCGCAGCGCTGGGTCAGGTAGAACTCCATTTCCGGGGCGACGATCGGCTTCCAGCCCTTGTCGGTGTACAGCTGCAGCACTTTCTTCAACACGTTGCGCGGCGACAGTTCGATGGGGTTGCCGAATTTGTCGAAGGTGTCGTGGATGACGATGGCGGTGGGTTCGATGGCCCAGGGCACCAGGTAGATCGATGACGAGTCGGGGCGGCAGACCATGTCGATATCGGCCGGGTCCAGCAGTTCGTAGTACAGGTCGTCGTCGACAAAATCCCCGGTTACCGTTTGCAGCAGGACACTTTCCGGCAGGCGCATGCCTCGCTCATGCAGGAACTTGTTGGTGGGTGCGATCTTGCCGCGGGCAATGCCGGTCAGGTCGCTGACCACGCACTCTACTTCGGTAATCTTGTGATCTTTCAGCCAGGAGGAAAGCTGATCGAAAGGGGCGTTCATAAAGACCTCGATTATTGGTTTTATCTGCTCCGAGGTGAGCGGGAGTATCCCGGCAAGGCTTCCCCTGCGGCGCATTGGCGACTATCTTGGGCGAGCCTTGTTGTTCCATCTATCCACTTTAAGCAGAACCAAAACGCACCAAACGAGTGCGTAAGGTCCCCCGATGACAGCGTCCAATCCGCTTCAGGTCCAAGCGTTCAACACCTTCGATGTCGCCGATCAGATCCGTGCCACCCCGGGTTGGGTCCAGCATTACCAGCAGATGTCCCCTGGCCATTTCAACGGCCTGGTGCGCTACCTGGACCTGCAGGGCGTGGAGATCTACGAGGAATGCATGAATACCCGGGTCGAGCAGAATTTCAGTGCCCCCCAAGGCGCCCTGGCGTTCTGTTTCGACCGCAGCGACAACGCGCTGTACGTGCTCAATGGCGAGAGCCGCAATATCTGGATCACCCCGGAGAACTACCAGGAAGTGGCGGTGGTGTTCGGCCCCGAGTTCGTCCGCGGCCACGGCCTGGGTGTGGAGCGCCTCGACGGGCTGTTCATGGCGCCCCTCAACAGCCAGCAGAACGCCTTGTTCTGCCGCTGGCTGAGTTCGACCCTGACCCGCCTGTCCCAGACCCTCGACCCGCCCAGCCGCGAAGCCCTGACCCAGCAACTCCTGGAGGACTGCCTGTACATCCTCGACAACGCCTGCGTGCGCCTGGACCGCGGCGGCCTGCAACGGCGCAGCGAGGAGCGGGGGATCATGCAACGGGTAGCGCAGTGGGCCGCCGACGTGCCCGAGGAAACCCTCAACCTGCTGGAGCTGTCCCAGGTAGCCGGAGTGTCCCTGCGCCAGTTGCAGAGTGCGTTCAAGGCCTTTACCGGGATGGCCCCCAGCCAATGGCTGCGCCTGCGTCGGCTCAACAGCGCGCACCGCGAACTGCTCAGCCGAGGGCCGACTGAGACCACGGTGGCCGAGGTGGCGATGCACTGGTCGTTCTGGCACCTGGGGCGGTTTTCCAGCAGTTACCGGGCGCTGTTCAAGGAGCTGCCGAGCCAGACCTTGAAACGCAGTGCCGTGGCGCGTCGCTAGGGCGTGCGCCCGGGCCTTGCGGGCAAGCCCTCAGTACACTTGCAATGACTGGTTGAGGTCGCGCAGGGCCTGATCCAGCCGGGCCACGGCGCTGGACAATTGCTGCTCCTGGGCCGCCTCGGCCACCAGCTCTTCCAGGCTGACGCACAGCTCCAGCAAACCTTGGGCATTGAGCAGGTAGGCCGTGCCCTTGAGCTTGTGGGCGATGGCTTTCAGGGCCTGGCGATTGCCACTGGCCAGGGCCTTGCTCAAGGCCTGCAGTTCCTCGTTGTTGCTGTTGATCACGTGCTCGGCCAGAGCGGCGTGGATGTCGCCGTTCAACGACGGCACCGCGCTCTGCGCCTGGGGGGGCGTCAGGCTCAGCTTGGGGATCAGGCGGTTCAGCCCGGCAAGGCTGATCGGCTTGGCCAGGGCACTGTCCATGCCCGAAGCCAGGCAGCGTTCCAGTTCCTCAAGCTGGGCGCTGGCGGTCAGGCCGATGATGGTGCAGGGGCGCACCCCCATCTGGCCCTCCATGCGCCGGATCGCCTGGCTCATCTCATGGCCGCTCATCTGCGGCATGTTGCAGTCGGTGATGATGATATCCACGTCATGCTCCTGCCACATGGCCAGGCCTTCCAGGCCGTTGTAGGCGATCAGGGCCTCGTGTCCCAGGTAGTTGATCTGCTGGTTGAGCAGGTACTGGCTGGGCAGGTGGTCTTCGACGATCAACACGCACAGGGGCTGGTCGGTGCTGTTGAGCACCGCTTGTTCCGCGCTGTCGGTGGCGCTGCTGCGCTCGTCGGCAACGCGCTGAAAACAGGCCTTGAAGGTCATGCGGGTACCTACGCCAAGTTCGCTCTGGACTTGCAGGCTGCCGTTCATCAGCTGGGTCAGCGAATGACTGATGGACAGGCCCAGCCCCGATCCGGCGTTGGGGTTGCTGACCACGCTGTCGACCTCGAAGAACGGGGTGAAGATCTTCTGGATCTGCGAAGCCGGAATGCCCGGGCCGGTGTCGATCACTTCGACATGGAAGTCGAGAAAGTGTTCATCTTTCACCTGGCCCAGGCAACGGATATGGATCTCGCCCTGTTCGGTGAACTTGATCGCGTTACTCAGCAGGTTGGAGATGATCTGCTTGAACTTCAGGCCATCGATCCACACTTGCGCGGTGGCCCAGGCATCGAACTGCAGGTGGATGTCCAGGTGCTTCTGGCGGGCCAGGCCATCGAAGACATTGGCCACCGATTCGATCAGGTCCTTGAGGCTGGCGGCTTCCGGGCGCAGGGTCAGGCGCCCGGATTCGATCCGCGAGATATCCAGGATATGGCCGATCAGCGCCAGCAGGTTCTGCGCCGACTCGTAGGCGATATGCACGGAGCGGGTATTGAGTTCGCGGTCGTTGTCACGGGTCAGCACCAGCTCCAGCATGCCGACGATGGCGCTCAGGGGGGTACGGATCTCATGGCTCATGGTGGTCAGGAACACGGTCTTGCTGCGGCTGGCATGCTCGGCGGCTTCTTTGGCATCGCGCAACTGGTCGAGGATCAACTGGCGCTGCAGCAGGTCCAGGCGCTTGCGAATGATCCGTCGTCGCTGGCTCAGAATCCACCAGGCCGCCAGCACCAGCATCAGGCCCAGGCTGCCCAGGATTTTCCAGGTGAAGGCCGTCACACCTTTCCAGTAGCTGTCGTCGGTGCTGCCGCTGGCGCGCCAGCGACCCAGGATCTGCAGGTATTCCTGAGGGCTGATCTCGGCCATGGCCTGGTCGATGATGGCGATCAGTTGCTGCTGGCTTTGCGGTGCGGCGAAGGCGATCCGGGCTTCCTGGCCTTGCATCATGCCGTGAATCTTCAGGCTGTTCTGGAGCCTGAAGGACAGGTAGTAGTTGGCCAGGTTGGCTGGTGCCAGGGTGAAGTCCGCCTTGCCTTGGCGCACCCGGTTGAGGGCCTCGGCAACGGTGGATGTCTGCTGGACCCATAGCCGTGGATAGCGCTCGCGCAGGTCCTCGCTCTGCAGGTAGCCGGAGGCGAGCGCCACGGAGCCGATGGAGTCGCGGTTCAGCGGTGTCAGGGGCGGTGCGTCGGTCTTGCGCACAATCACATAGGGCGTAGTGACGATGGGCCGGGTATACAGGTAGGACGCACGCCTGGGGTTGGCGCGGGCCAGTATGCTGAGGTCCGCACGGCCTTCGCGCAGGCGGGTGTCGACCTGCTTGAGCGAGCCGACCCGGGAGACCTCGAAGCGCAGCCCGCTCTTGCGCCGGATGAGGTCCAGAAGGTCCGAAGCGATGCCGTTGAACAGCCCGCGGCTGTTGAAAAACGCATAGGGCGCCAGGTCGTCGCTGATCACCAGCCGCACCGGCGGTGCATGCTCCAGCCAGCGACGCTGATCGGCGTCCAGGCGTTCGCGAAAACTGTTGGAGTCGCAGTTACCCGTACCGCCCCACATCTGCAGCGCCGATATCACCTGGCAGCGCTTGATGCCGCCCAGGGCTCGCTCGAGCAACTGTTGCAGGTGGGTATTGTCACGGGCCACGGCAAACCCGACCCGGATTTCCGGCAACCGTGCACTGTGGCTGATCACCAACTGGTCGCTGAACAATTGGCTGGATAGATAGCCGGTAGACAGCGAGTCCCCCAGGTAGATGTCTGCGTCGCCATCGAGTACCGAGCCCATGGCGGCGCGGGGGGAATCGTACAGCTGGATCAGGCCCCGTCCACCGGTGCGCAGATAGAGCTCCAGGGCCATGCCGCGGGTGGCGGCGATCCGTGTCCTGGAGATGTTCGCGCGGTAGTCCCGCAGATCACCGCTCTCGGCATACAGGGCCAGTTCGGTGACCGCGTAGCTTGGGCTCAGCCGGACCTGGTAATCCTCTGCTTCCACCTGGGTAGCGCTGTCTACCAGATCGACCTCGCCCCTGCGCAAGGCGTGATAGGCGGCATCCGTATTGGGGTAGGTGCGGACTTCCACGGGGATCGCCAGCTCGCGCTGCAAGGCCCCCAGATAGTCCGCTCCTATGCCTTCGAGTTCATGGCGCTGATTGATTTCCCGGTAGGGGGGCAGGTCGCCACTGACGATGCCGACCAACAGGGCCTCTTTGTTACGCAGCCAGGTCTGTTCATCGATGCTGGGGCGAATATCGAGGAAGTCCAGCGGCTGGCGGGCACGGATCTTCACCCTGTCCTGCGCGAATACCGGCAGGGCCAACCACAATATCAGTATGAAAAACAGCGGACGTGGCAGTAACCTCACATCAGGTTACTCAGACCAGTTCGTTCTGCCTGGCGATGTTCACCAGATCCACCACCGAAGTGACCCCAAGCTTGCTCAAGATATTGATCTTGTGGCCGCTGACGGTCTTGTTGCTCAGGTGCAGTTTCTCGGCGATCTCAAGATTGGTCAGACCCTCAGCGAGCAGCTTGAGGACTTCCAGTTCGCGATTGGTCAGCGCCGCCAGGACGTCGCTGCTGTGTTTGCCGCGGCCGCCATCGCTGAACGGCATCGACTTCTTTGGGAAGAAAACATAGCCCTCGACGATAGTGTCCACTGCCTTGAGCAGTTTGGTCAGGGGTTCGTTCTTGCTCACGAAACCACTGGCTCCGGCCTGCAGGCAGCGCATGGCATAGGTGTCGACGGACTGGGCGGTGAACACCAGCACTCGCACATCCAGGTTCGCCTGGGCGATGCGCTTGAGCACCGTAAGGCCGTCCATTTTCTCCAGGCTGACGTCCAGGATCACGATGTCGGGCCTCAGCGACAGGATCATGTTCAGAGCGCTGATACCGTCGGCCGTTTCGCCAACAATGGTGTAGCCCTGGGTCTCCAGGGTTTTGCGAATCGCCTCACAGACGACCGGGTGATCATCGACGATCAGTACACTTTTACTCATGCCAGGTTATCCAGAATCAAAATATCTAGGTAATTAAGTGAGCCAATAACGGTCAGCGCCTTGATGAAATCTGAGGCTGGTTGAGAATTTTCTCTGACCTAGGGCGGATTTGCGGAAAGTTCAAATAAGAAAATGATGCCGAATAAGCCCTTCAGGGTCATCAGAATGTCACTGGCAGGCTAGCAGGAAGCAACCTGAGTACTGCCAAGAAAATTCCTGTTTTCGAATCCATTGCTTCGGGTTGACGGGCTCTTGGCAGCGATCTCGACTAGATGAATGCAATTCAAGACTATTCCTACATCCCACCCACAACGCAGAGCTTATCTTGCCCTGTCATTCAGCCAGGCACAGGGCGAGCCTGAGTGGCGGGCAGCATTCTAGTGCACTGTGCCAGCGGTGTGACGGCCCACTATTTTTCAGAGGTCGAACCAAGCGATGTTGAAGTTAAGGGTAGGGGTACTGGAGCAACATAATATTGTCCGCCACGGTCTGTACAAGCATCTGTCCAGGCAGTCGGTTCTGTGCCTGAGCGAGTTCTTCAATTTCGCCGACATGTTGGAGGCCCTGGAACAAAACCAGCTGGACGTGCTGATGATCGGCCACCTGATGGATAGCGACCCGGTTCATCTGGTACGAAACTTGATCACCCGCTACCCCGGTCTGAAAATACTCGTGCTGCTGAACCGTCCCGATCCTGTAATTGCCTCGCAGCTGCAGGCCGTGGGCGCACATGGGGTGATGTCCAAGACGCAGTCTTTGCCGGACTACGCTGATGCGCTGCGAAGCCTGGCCCGCGGCGAGCGCTATGCCATGCTCAGCGATGGCCGGGCAAGCATGGAAAAGCCACTCTACGACGCCTAGCCGAACAGGCCGCGTCGCCCTCGATTCAAGATTTTCTTTGGAAAACTTCAAGACGTTTCTTGTTATGGCGAGGCGGCCGGCGCTCTAGAGTACCCGGCACTGGTGACCTGAAAGACTGTCGCAAGGCCGTGACGGTCGGTGGGCCAGGACCACTCGGACTAGAGGCTTGAGAGGATGGAATATCCAGTTCTGAAGACCACCATCGAACGTTCTGGAGGCGCTATGTCACTTGTCGTTAACAAGCCCTTGCGCATCGCAGTGCTGGACGATCACGCATTGATTCGCATGGCAATGCAGCTACAGCTGCAGAGCGTGGCGGATTTCCAGCTGGTGGGTTTGTATGCCAGCAGCGGCGAGCTGATCTCGGCTCTGCGTGATACCGAACTGGACCTGCTGGTGCTCGATTACCAGCTGCAGGAATGCGACCTGGATGGCCTGCGCCTGATCCGCCTGTTGCGCAACAAATACCCGCATTTGCTGATCCTGGTGTCCTCGGCCACCGAGACGCCGTTTTTCGTCAAGCAGATCATCGATATCGGAGCCAATGGCTTTCTCGGCAAATCACAATCCCTGGACGACCTGATTCCGGCCATCCGCACGGTAGCCAGCAAGCGGCTCTATCTGTCGCCGTTGCTGGCTTTCGCCGTGCAGCACCCGCCAATCGGCCCCGCCGCCGAGCCGGGCAGCCCGCCATTGACCAGCCTTGAGACCCTGTCCCCCAAGGAGAACGAAGTCTTGCGCTGCTTTCTGGATGGCCTGCGGATCTCCCAGATCGCCAGCAAGTTTTCCCGCAGCATCAAGACCATCAGCGGGCAGAAGCAGGCCGCGTTCAGAAAGCTGGGGATCCGCACCGACGCCGAGCTGTTCAAGGTGCAGCGCAAGCTGGACCTGCATATTGCTTCCCGCGAGCCGGCAGACGAGCGTGCCCAGGACGACGCGACCCAACTGCCCCCTTAATTGGCCCGGAGCACTGTCCAGATCGCCGATGAACGCTCTGGACGCTGACGCAAGTTTCCTGGCTTCTCAGCCATTAACAGCCTCGTACCCCATGCTTAAGCTGAACCTCTCGTCCAGTGCCCCCGGGCAATTGGGTCATTGAACCCCGAAGGGAAAGTTCAAGCATGAAAAAATTGGAAAAGAAAGTTGCCCTGGTGACAGGGGCTTCCAAGGGTATTGGCGCGGACATCGCCAAGCAGTTGGCTCGCAACGGCGCCACGGTGATCGTCAACTACGCTCGCAGCAAGGCCGACGCCGACGCTGTGGTGGCGCAGATCTTGGAGCAGGGCGGTAGGGCCTATGCGATCCAGGCCGATGTGGCCAGGAGCCTTGAGGTCAAGACCCTGTTCAAGACCATAGAGCATCTGTACGGCCGCCTCGATATCCTGGTCAATAACGCCGGGGTCTATTCCACCGGCTCACTGGCGCAGGTCACTGAAGATGAGTTCCACCGGCATTTCGACCTGAACGTATTGGGTCTGATTCTGTGTTGCCAGGCGGCGTTGGACTGCTTCAACCCACAAGGGGCGAGCATCATCAATGTCAGTTCCAGCGTCACCTCCTTCACCCCTGCCAATTCGGCGATCTACACCGCTTCCAAGGGCGCGGTGGATGCGATAACTCGCACCCTGGCCAATGAGCTGGGCCCCAGGAACATCCGGGTCAATTCGGTCAACCCGGGACTTGTGATGACTGAGGGGGTGCTCTCCAGCGGCTTCTTCGCAGATGAGTTCCGCACCAAGATCGAGACACTCACGCCCCTGGGGCGCATTGGCGTACCTCGGGACATTTCGCCGGCGGTGGCCTTCCTGGCCTCGGACGATGCCAGTTGGATCACTGGCGAAACCCTGGTCATCGGCGGTGGTTTGCGCTGAGCGCTACAGGCTCTGCTGGCCGCGCTGATAATGGCGCGGGGCTTCGCTCATCACGCGCTTGAAGGCGGTACTGAAGGCGCTTTCGGACTCATAACCCAGGGAGAAGGCGATGCTGGAGATACTGTCGTCGGAATTGCGCAAGCGGTCGCTGGCCAGCAGCATTCGCCAGCGGGTCAGGTATTCCATGGGAGCAACCCCGACTACGGTCTTGAACCGCTGGGCAAAGGCCGAGCGCGACATGTTGGCCAGGCGTGCCAGTTCTTCCACGCTCCAGCGCCGCGCTGGCTCACCATGCAGTGCACTGATGGCGGCACTCAGGTGTCGGTCGGCCAGGCCGGCGAACCAGCCGGTGCCATCGCTGCCCAGGGTTCCCAGGTGAGCACGCAGCACCTCCACCAGCATGATGTGGGCCAGGTGTTCGGTCATCAATGAACGTCCCGGCTTGTGCTGGTGCAGTTCCGAAGTAAAGCGCTCCAGGGCCCAGCGCAGAATCGAGGCCTGGGCCGAGACACCGGTCAGGTGCACCAGGGACGGTAGGGTGCTGAGCAGGACTTGGGCCGGGACCCCGGTGAACTCGAAGCGTCCGCCCACCAATTGGGTATCGGCGCCGCAGTAGTCAAGGGTGATTTCGTCTTCAGCGATCCGTTGGAAGTAGGAGGCGGAATCCATCGGGACCTGGTTCATATCGCTGTAAAGGGCAAAGGGCACGCCCCGGGTCATGAGGAAACAGTCACCTTGTTGCAAGCGTTGCGGTTGTTGTTCGCCTGCAACTAATAGCCAGCAGCCACCTTGAACTACGGTAGTGAACTTGATTCCGGCATTCTCGGGAAAACTGAACGCCCAATCACCCGCCATTCTTAATGTTGCGGAGTGATAGTTGCGAATTCGCAATAAAGAAAGAACGCCTGAAAGCGGATCCATTGGTTGCCCTTTGGGGATTTTGAAAATGGGAGATGAATGTTAACACCGTGATTATCCTGATGGATATATAAAGTCGCGCATCGACTTGCCCGAAATCGTTATGAAAGTTGTAACTTGAAAAGGAATAAACATGAATATCCAATTAGACGAAGTCTATGGTCCGTTGATTAACGGTGTATTTGAGAGTCGTGACAAACAGCCATTGCCCGCCCTGGATCCGGCCACCGGAAAGTGCCTGGCGACTATTCATTACTGTGACGCTCAAGATGTCGATCGAGCGGTGAATGCGGCGCAGGCGGCCTTTGCCGGATGGAATGCTTTGGGTCAGCAGGAACGGGGTCGATTGCTCAATGCCCTGGCCGACGCGGTGGAGGCGGACAGTGAACGCTTGGCGTGGATCGATGCCCATGACGTGGGGCGTTGCATCAGCGAGGTACGCAAGGATTACCTGACTGCGGTACGTCACTACCGCTACTTTGCCTCGGTGATCATGGCCCATGAAGACCATGGCCGAGAGATCCCCGGTGGCTACGCCCTGGGCAAGCGCGAGCCCCTGGGGGTGTGCGGGCAGATCATCCCCTGGAATGCGCCGGCGATCATGGCATCGTTCAAGCTGGCGCCAGCCCTGGCGGCTGGCAACACCGTGGTGCTCAAGCCGGATGAAAATGCTTCGCTGTCGACCCTGGAACTGGGCAAGCACATCACGCGGATTTTCCCGGCTGGGGTGGTCAATATCGTCACCGGCCTGGGGGAAGTCGTAGGTGCAGCCCTGAGCCAGCACCCCAAGGTGCGCAAGCTGTCCTTTACCGGCAGCACCGAAGTGGGGCGCATCGTTGCGCGAGTAGCGGCCGACCGGCTGGTGCCGGCGACCCTGGAACTGGGTGGCAAGAGCGCCAACATCGTGTTCCCGGATATCGATGACCTGGATGCCGTGGTAGACAACGCCACCTTCGCAGCGATCCACAATAACGGGCAGTCATGCCTGGCTGGCACTCGGCTGTTCGTCCATGACGCTATCTTCGAGACGTTCAAGCAAAAGCTGATCGAGTCATTCCAGCGCGTCAGCGTGGGTTCGCCGCTGGATGAAAATGCGCGGGTCAGTTGCCTGGTATCGGCCAGGCAGGGTGAAAAAGTCCTGGAGTACATTGCCCTCGGAGTGCAGGAGGGGGCTGAGCTGCTGGTGGGCGGAGCCCGGGTCGAGGTGCCGGATTGCCCAGCGGGCTACTTTATCCAGCCCACGGTTTTCGAGGTCCGCAATGACATGCGCATCTGCCGGGAAGAGATCTTCGGCCCCGTACTGTCACTGATCCGCTGGAGCGATTACGAGCAGATGATCGCCCAGGCCAATGACTCCGAATACGGTCTGGCCGCCGGTATCTACACCAGCAACCTGAAGCACGCCATGGATACCGCCAATCGCCTGGAGGCCGGTTCAGTGTGGATCAATCGCTACTCCAACATCAGCGACGGCACGGCGTTCGGTGGTTACAAGAACAGCGGTATTGGCCGCGAGTTCAGCCGCGAAACCCTGAATGCCTACACCCAGATCAAGACCATCACGGTCCAGGCTGAGGTGCCGGCGCCCTGGTTTGCACCGCGCTGAATCGCGAGTGTCATTAAACCGCCTGTTCCCTCCGGGAGCAGGCGGTTTTTCTTTTGTAATCAATTAAACAAGCTATAGGTTTGTAGGATTAGTCCTACATATTTAGATGATTTATCTTTAGATGTAGGGCGATTCCTACGATTGTTGCACTTTCTGTCCTGGGTAAGAATTTGCTCGCTTCCTTTAAGGAACAATTAAAGCCATCAACTTACACAGACCAAGGAAATGACAGTGTTCAATCCCATGAGAGCTATTCTGGCAATTACTGCCTCTGGCCTTGTTGCCAGTTCCGCAATGGCGGCTGACGGGACAATCAACTTCACGGGTGAAATCAGCAGCGTATCGTGCAGCATTACAGCCGGCGGAGGCACAGTCGGAGGTGGTGCTCAAACTAT
This sequence comes from Pseudomonas sp. BIGb0176, assembly GCF_024810175.1. NCBI lineage: Bacteria > Pseudomonadati > Pseudomonadota > Gammaproteobacteria > Pseudomonadales > Pseudomonadaceae > Pseudomonas > Pseudomonas sp. BIGb0176. The sequence goes on along the minus strand of NZ_JANUEC010000001.1, from coordinate 1,436,033 downwards.
TACCGTGCCTTTGGGGAAAGTCAGTATTGATTCAATAAAAACCCCCGCAGAGGGTACTATCGCCTCAACTGTCCGAATCAATCTAAATCTGGACTGCGGCTCAACCGGATCGGGTCTTAGCACAGTTGATATGAAGTTTGACCCTGCTGCCGGTTCTGGCATTGATCTCAAGGACCCCAGACTCTTGAAAACTCAGGGGGCGGGCAAAGGTGTAGGTATCGCGATCTATAATGAAAATAATAAAATAGTAAATATGTCCGCGAACGAAATCATCAGTGGAACATTGACTCAGTCACCTCCAAGTACTGGCACTTATAAGAGTAGCATCAGCTTGCGTGCCGGTTATGTTGCCAATACTGAAGATTTTGTCGCAGGCCAGGCTAATGGCACCCTGCCGTTTAGCTTGACTTACAGGTAATAGTAAAAAAGAGAGGCTGAACATGCCTCTCTTGCTCACGAGTGGTGCCTATTCAATGAACGCAATTTCCAGATACTTGCTGCTGGGCTTCGCCTTGCTCGGCAGTAGCCTTGCCTGTGCCGGAATTACCCTCGATGGAACTCGAGTGATATACCCGGAAAAAAGCAAGGAAGTTTCAATCCTGATCAGGAACACTGGTTCGCAGGACATCATGATTCAATCCTGGCTGGAATCCAATGAACTGCATAATGAACAGAATATTCCCTTTGCTCTGACCCCTTCCTTGAGTCGCCTTGCCGGGAATAACCAACAGATGTTGAGGATCTTTTATTACGGCAAGGGTTTACCAACTGATAAAGAGTCGATCTTCTGGTTGAACGTACAGGAAATCCCGCAAAAGTCAGCGGAACAAAATACCCTGCAAATTGCCGTGCGTCAGCGCATCAAGGTGTTCTATCGCCCGAAAAACCTGACGGAAAACTCCCAGGAGGCAGTCGGCAACTTGAAGTGGAAAATGCTTCGCGAGAATGGGAAGAGCTATTTGCAAGTTTCTAATGGTTCGCCTTATCACATCTCCTTTAGTTCGGGAGTGTTAAGTGTGGGCGAAAAGAAATACCCCGTTGAGTTGGATATGGTGACGCCCGGAAGTGTCAGCAAGTTTGCTGTGACGGGAGAGCCTACGGCTCAGCCAAGCCAGCGGGCGCTCGTTGAGTTTCATAGCATTAACGACTACGGCACTCCAATCAAGGGTACAGCGACTGTCACTTATTGAAAGTGGCTGCCTCGCTGGTTTATTCGATACTTGCTTTGTAGAGAGCAGGCTGATGTTCAATCACTGGTATAAGGGATTGCGCCTGTGCACGTTTTCAGGAAAAAGCTCAATCTGAAGAATACAGGTTGTTCCTTTTTATTTTTCATGAGCATGGCCACGCCTGTGGCCGCGTTGTCAGTAGAGTTCAATGAGGTTTTCCTGAACAAGGGTGGAGCCCCGGTAGAGTTGAAGTACTTCGAATCGGGTAGTGGTATTTCCCCCGGAAACTACAATCTCGATATCTATCTCAATCAAGCGATGGTAGTTCGGCAGAGTGTCACCTTCATTGCAACAGGCAACTCGCCTGAAGTACGCCCGCAGATCAGTCTGGGCACTCTAAAAGCAATGGGCATCAATACTTCGCGGCTTGCTCAAGAGCGGCTCATCGCTACCGACAGCAGCGATGAATCGATCATCGACGTTGCCAGGCTGGTCAGTGGTGCCAGCGTCGAGTTTGATGTCAGCGCTCTGGCCCTGAAGATCAGCGTGCCCCAGGCCTACATCCAGCGCGGTGCCGGTCATTCGGTGGATCGCTCCCTGTGGGACGATGGTGTTACCGCGCTCTTCACCGACTATCAGTTGAACTTCAACCGCAATATCAGCCAGGGCTACCACAACGACTACCGCTTCCTGGGGTTGCGCAACGGTTTCAACCTGGGTGCCTGGCGGTTACGCAACGAGTCTTCAGTGTCGGGTTACACCGGTGTGCGCGACACCTTCAGCAGCAACCGCAGCTACATCGAGCGGGATGTTGCCTCTCTGAACGGCCGGTTTGCAGCGGGAGAGTTGTACACCCAGGGCGAGGTCTTCGACAGCGTGCGTTTTCGCGGGGTGCAGCTCAGTTCCGAGCTGAGCATGTTGTCGGATGAGGAAATCGGTTACGCACCGGTGGTGCGTGGCATTGCCGAGACCAACGCCACGGTGGAGGTGATCCAGAACAACTACGTCATCTACTCCACCAGCGTCTCGCCGGGCGCCTTCGAGATCCAGGACATCTATCCCAGTGGCTCCAACGGTGACCTGGTGGTGAAGATCATCGAGGCTGACGGTCGCGAACGGCAGTATTCACAGGCCTATTCCTATCTGCCGGTCATGATCCGCAACGGCAGTGCTCGCTACAGTGTTGCCGCTGGCCAATACAAGAACCATGACCAGGCTGCGCCAGGATTCGGCCAAGGCACCCTGGTATATGGCATGAGCGACAACTTCACCGGTTACGGCGGCCTGCTGGCGGCCACGGGGTACAAGGCCCTGAACCTGGGGCTGGGCATCAACTCGCCCTGGGGCGGGGTGTCGTTCGACGTGACCCAATCCAGTTCCGAGAGCCTGCGGGGCCAGGTGAGCCGGGGGCAGAGTGCCCGCGCTCTGTACTCCAAGACCCTGGGCACCACCGATACCAGCTTCACCATGATTGGCTATCGCTACTCCACCGAGAACTACCGGACCTTCAGCCAGCATGTGGAGGAGTCCGGCGACGTCGGTGGGAGCCATTACGGACGGCAGAAAAGCCGCTTTGACCTGAACGTCAACCAACCCCTGGGGCAATCGGGTTCGCTGTTCGCCAGTATGGGGGAAACCAGCTACTGGAATCGTCAGGGCAGTACCCGGCGCTGGCAGTTCGGCTACAACGGTAACTATCTGGACGTCAGCTACAACCTGGCCCTGTCGCGTACAGAAGGCCAGGGCATGGAGCAGGGCGCCGATAACCAGCTCAGCGCATCGCTGAGCGTGCCATTCGGTGGCTCGGGCCGGCACCAGCGGGCCTATAGCAGTGTGACGTCGTCGTCCCAGGGGGATTCGTCGGTCCAGACTGGAGTCTCGGGCAATTTGGATCAGCGAAATGCCTGGAACTACTCGGTCCAGGGCAGCCAGAGCCGGCAGGGTGGACGTTCCGCCAACCTCGACCTGAGCTGGGATGGACCCGCAGCGAAGGTCAGCGGCAATTACGGCCAAGGCTCCGCCAGCAAGCACATGAGCCTCGGCGCTGCGGGTTCGCTGGTGGCCCACGCAAATGGCATCACCTTGGGCCCCTCGGTGGGGGAAACCTTTGCCCTGGTCGAGGTGTCCGGGGTCAAGGGGGTAGGGGTCGATAGCAGCGCTGTCACACGTACCGATGACAAGGGTTATGCCATCGTTCCCTATGTACAACCCTATCGCTACAACTGGATCAGCCTCGACAGCGACACCCTGGGCAGTGATGTAGAAATACAAGAAAGTTCGCGCATGGTGGTGCCCACCCGGGGTGCGGTAGTCAAGAGTCGCTTCGAGTCCACGTCCGGGCGCCGCCTGCAGTTCGACCTGCGCACAGTAGATGGCCAGCAAATCCCATTTGGCGCTCAGGCCTATGACTCCCAGGGAAACTTGCTGGGTGTCGTCGACAACTTGTCCAGGCTGTTGCTGTTTGGTATCGGGGATAAAGGTGAGCTGGATGTTCGCTGGGGTACAAAGCACTGCAAGGTGAATTATGAGTTGCCCGCGGCGAACAAAGAGATGATTTACGAAAAGTTTGAGTTTTCCTGCAGTACTCCGAAGGCCTTGATGGCGAGCACTGAAGTAATTAGTTCAAGTAGCCAATGATGGCTTCGAGGTAAGTGGATGAAGCTGGTTTGTGTTTTTTTTGCAAGAATATGGCTGTGCATGGTTCTGGGGGGTGTCCCGTACGCCATTGCCGGATGTTCTCAGGTGCTCGGCCAGACGCTCCAACCGGCGATACCGGAAGTCTCGCAAGGAGCGACAGGAATGCTCTCCAGTTATTGGGCATCAGCAACGGTCTTGGTGTCCTGTAGCGGTCTGGTGGCATATGGGAAGTACTTTAACAACATCTATGCAACCGCGGGCGACTCGGGGAAGACCCTCTATTTCGAGGGCGCCAACTACAAGCTTTACAAGACTAGTTCCGCTGATGTGATGTTCATCGCCAAGGCTGCTGGTCCGGATAATATAGCTCGCCCTTTGGGCGACCTGAACCGCACGCCCGTATCTGTTAGCAGCACAGGAACTGCCGGCTTCGGGATGATCATTTATGTGCGGTATTATTCCCCGTCGCAGAAGCTGTTTCCGGGCTTGTACAGCATCACCGGGCAAGATCTGTTTGCCGGGCTGCTCAGTTACAACAATGGTGATCCTTCGGTTAATTTCGGTTATTGGGGAACCAAGGCGCTGGACTTTTCATTTCTGGTCATGGCGAGAACTTGCCAGCTTTATAATAATGCTCCAGTGAAACTGAAAAAAATCAGTTTGTCGGCACTGCCAGTTCGAGGCTCAACGGTGGACGCGGGAACAGTCCGCCTGGATATAGGCTGCGAGAGCAGCATGAGCAGCAATAGAATCAGCGTCAATATGATTGATATGGCCACCCCCTGGAATAACTCGTCGAACCTGACATTTACTACTCACGCCACCCAACCTTCGGGAGTCACCTTGCAACTGATGAATGCCGGGAAGCTCCTTAATCTAGGCGTCTCGTCCAGTAATGTTATTGGCTATACGCCGGCCGGCACCACAGACATCAGTAAAGTGCTTGACGTTCGTTATATCCGCACCGAAGACAAGGTAATCCCAGGAGCAGGCAATGCGGCAGTTTCAGTTACCGTCACTAGTGACTAGCCTGTTTTGCATAATCTTTTTCAAGCCATGCATTCACTATTATTCTCAAGTCGCCTACGGCATCATCCACCGAGTCAAGAAATCAGGAACAACCAAATCATGGGCAACATAGTCATAGTCGACGATCATCCACTGATGCGCATGGCCGTGCGTGTCATGCTCGAAAGTGAAGGGCATACCATCATGGCGGAAATCGACAACGGCGTGGATGCCCTGGAAATCATCCGCAAGTTGCTGCCTGACCTGATCGTGCTTGACCTGAGCATCCCCAAGATGGACGGTCTTTCGGTGATTGCGCACCTGACCTCCATCGGTATCTCCACCAAGGTGCTGATCCTCACCTCGGGCGACGCCCGCAACTTTGCCATGCGCTCGCTGCAGGCGGGAGCCGCAGGTTTCGTGTGCAAGGACGACAGCCTCGATGAACTGGCCGGGGCGGTGAAGGCGGTACTGGCCGGATACAGCTATTTTCCGGCGAACACGATTCACATGCTGCGGGACAACTCCCAGGCTGCGTCTCAGGAAAGCCTCAAGCTGGCACAGCTGTCCGATCGCGAGATTACCGTGCTCAAGCTGCTGGCCCGTGGCATGGGTAACCAGGATATAGCCCAGCAGTTGATGATCAGCCACAAGACGGTCAGTACGTACAAGGTGCGCCTGCAGAGGAAACTCAGCGTGGAAAACCTGATCGCCATGGTGGAACTGGCCAAGCGCAACGGCCTGGTGTGACCCCCGGCAGGGCCGGCGCAGGAGAACCTGCGCCGGCCTTTTTTTGCCTGGGCTTCAGTGCGGCAGGGCGAAAGCCTTTTCGATCCGCAGCAGCTCGGCTTCCAGCTCCGCGGTTCTGCCGGGCAAGGTGTCCGGATTGTGTTCCGTGCAAGCCTGCTCCAGGTCCTTGCACAGTTGCGTCAGCCGGGCATTGCGCATGATGGCTGCACTGCCACGGATACGATGCGACAGGCGCACCAGGGCGTTGACATTCATCTCTTCGCACAACCACCGCAGCTCCTCGAGGTCCCGGCGATTGCTCTTGAGCAGTTCAAGGCGGAACTGTTCCTGAAGTGTCGGGTTGCTGCTCAGTTTGTTGAGGGATTGGCTGGCATCGCCATGGGCCTGGAGGATGTCGGCGGGCGGCGGGGATTCCTGGTAGGCCAGTGTCTGGGCCTGGTCCTGGGGCAGCAAGGTCGACAAGCGCTCCTCCAGGGTCGCGAGGCTCACCGGCTTGATCAGGCAGTCGCGCATGCCGGCATTGATGCAGCGCTCTATTTCCTCCTGCTGGGCATCGGCGGTCAGCCCGATAATCAGGGTGCGCGGGCGTTGCTGCTCATGCTCCTCGCGGCGAATGGCCAGGGCCAGTTCAACGCCATTCATCTGTGGCATGTGATAGTCGGTGATCAGCAGGTCGAACGCCTTCTGCTGCCATAGCTGCAAGGCCTGCACGCCGTTTTCGGCTTCCACCGCCTGGCAGCCGAGGAACTCCAACTGGGCCCGCAGCATCTGCCGGTTGGGGGTGTTGTCGTCAGCCACCAGAACCCGGGTCGCCCGCTGTGCTGCGAACCGCAGCTTGTTGATTGTCGGCGCGGGGGCCTCGGGCACCGGCTCCAGCACTTTCAGGCGCAGGGTGACCGTCACTGTGGTTCCCTTGCCTGGGGTGCTGAGCATCTCCAGGGCGCCGCCCATCATTTCGCACAGCGAGCGCGATACCACCAGGCCCAGGCCGCTGCCGCCCTGGCCACCGAGGGAGGGTTGGGCCACTTGGGCAAAAGGCCGGAAGAGCAACTGGCGGTCCTCCACCGAGATGCCTCGGCCGGTGTCCTGTACTTGCAACTTGATGTCGAGCATCTGCTCGCCGTCGAGTGCGCTTTCAAGGCGGATGCTCACCCGGCCCTGATCGGTGAACTTGATCGCATTGCTCACCAGGTTCGTCAGCACCTGCTTGAAACGCATGGGGTCGATCAGCACATCGAGATTGCTGCCCGCGTCCATTTCCAACAGCAGTTCCAGGCTCTTCTGTTGCGCCAGGCCTTCGAAGACCCGGGCCACGGGCTCCAGCAGTTCCTTGAGACGGGTACGCCGGGGAAAGAAGCTCAGGCGCCCGGATTCGATACGCACGATGTCCAGGGTATTGCCCAGCAGTTCTAGCAGGTTCTTCGCCGCGCTGTGGGCGACATCGATGTGGTAGCGGTCGAGCACCCCTTGATCGGCCCGTTTCAGGACCAGCTCCAGTGTGCCGATCACCGCGCTCATGGGGGTGCGTATTTCATGGCTGATGGTGGCCAGGAACTGGGTTTTCGCCTGGTTCGCTTCATCGGCCTGGCCCTTGGCCTGTTGCAGGTCGTGGACCAGGCGCTGGTGTTCGGAAATGTCCTGCCAGCCACAGATCACTCCCTTGATAGTGCCCGAGGAGTCACGAAATGGCTGGATCCAGTGCTCGATGCACAGGCTGTTGCCGGCAATGACGATCTGATACTGGCGTTCGATGGTGATGCCGCTGTCCATGGCTTGCAGGTAGCTGTTGTGCAGGGCCAGGGCCACCTCGAAGTGCTCGATGGGCATCTCCAGGGCGGTCTTGCCCAGTACCTGGTCCTGACGCAGGTTCATCACCTGCATATAGCTGCGGCTGCAGGACAGCAGGCGGCCCTTGCGGTCGCGCACGTAGATGGGAATGGGCATGGAGTCGTCCAGGGTGCGCTGGAACTGCAACTGGTCGCTCAGGGCTTTCTCTGCCAGCAGGCGCCGGCGGATCTGCCGGCGCAGCTGGAAGATGCGGATCATGAACACTGTCATCACCAGTAGAGCGCAGCCGAGAATTTCCAGTATTACCCGCCCGTAGTCGCGCCAGCTCTGGCCACTCATCGCGGCATTGGCCCGCCAGCGAATGGTGATGGCGTTCAATTCATCGGGCGGGATGCTCAGGATCGCCTTGTCGAGGATCGACTGCAGCTGGGTGTCACCGCGGCGCATGGCGAAGCTGGCGGTGGCGGCATCGCCGTCGAGGATGGCGGCGATGCGCAGTTTCTTTTCGTACAGGCGCGCGGTGTAGTAGCGCGCCATGGACAGCGCCATGACGGCGGCGTCTGCCTGCCCGCTGGCCACCATGCTCATTGCCTCCAGGTTGTTGGAAGGGCGTAGCAGATGAATCTGCGGGTAATCGACGCCCAGGCTGGCGCTCAGTACATGTCCCCGGGCGATGGCCAGGCGTTTCCCGGACAGCGCAGCGAGGCTGGCGATGTCCTGCCGGCCCTGGGCAGTGACCAGGACAAAGGAGCTGGTGGCAAAGGGGTGAGTGAAACGGAAGGCTTCCTCACGCTCGATGCTCGGTGTCAGCACCGCGAGGTCGGTTTCGCCGTTGCGCAAGGCTTTCTGGATGCCCTGGAAGCTGGAGGTGCGCTGCACCTCGAAGCGCAGGCCGGTGCGCTGGGTGATGATCTCGAACAGGTCGGAGATCACCCCGTTGAAGCGCCCGTCGGCATCGAAGAATGCGGAGGGGGCCATGTCGTCGTTGATCATCAGCCGGGCTACCGGGTGCCGAGCCAACCAGCGCCGCTCCTGATCGTCGAGGACCACCCGGTCTTCGGGCATGACGATGCCTCCACCGGTCCAGCGCTTGACGATAAAGCTCATGCGCAAGGCGCCCAGCGAGGTCAGGGTGCGGTTGAGGATGTGCATCAGGCGCTGGTCGTCGGCGCGCAGGAGAAAGCCGTAGCCCCCGGATTCCAGGTCGATGAAACGGCTGAATTTCAGGTAGTTGAAGAAGCTGTGGTTGATCAGATAGTGGGCGCTCAGGGAGTCGCCGATGTAACCGTCAACGCCCTGGAAGGCCACCGCGGCCATGGCCTGGGCGGCGCTGCTGTAGCTGAGAATCTGCGCCTCGGGGAAGTGGCTGCGAAACAGCTCCGCGGGCAGGTAGTCCTGGACCACGGCGATGGTCATCCCCCGCAGGTCCTCGGGCAGGTTTCGCTCATCGCCCTGGCGTCGATAGAGCGAAGGCGCGTTCTGCGCATAGGGCAAGCTCAGGGCGGTGGCTGGAGTCTGGCGCTGGTAGTCGCTGGCGCGGCTGAGCAGGTCGACCTTGCCGGCCCGCAGGGCTCTCAGAGCATCTTGGGCGTCATCGAAACCCAGTACCTGGATCTCGATGTTCAACTGCTGTTTCAGCAGGGCCACCACATCGGCGCTGACCCCTTCGTAGTCACCGTTGCTGTAGATGATATCCATGGGCAGGGAGGAAGGCCCGGCGATCCCCAACACCAGCCGTCGCTTCTCCCGCAACCAGGCCCAGTCCTCGGCGTCCAGCTGGAGTTTCTGCGGCTCGCTGGCCAGTTGGCTGGTGAGGTGCAGGTGGTCCGGCACGGGCGCTGCGTGGCTGCGGGTGGCGAGCAGCAGGGTCAGGCAAAACACGCAGGACGTGATCAGTGACTTGGTCATGAACATAGGACGACTACCAGGGATAAAGCGGTCGGTTAGGGGGGCGAGATGAAGGGGCGCGGGCTCCATGGATCGCAAGGCATGGGCAAGCAACTCAGGCAGAGGCTATGGAACGTCGCGAGCGGGCGTTGTGCAGGCAGTAGTTGATCAGGTGCTGCTCCGGCATCGGCCGGCCGATGGCGAAACCTTGGACGACGGGGCAACCCAGGGCCTTGAGCTGCTTCATCTGCCTTGGTGTCTCCACTCCCTCGACCACCAGTGACAGGCCCAGGGTGGCGGCCAGCCGCACAGTGCTTTCCACCACACTGCGGCAGGTGGGATGGGAGTCCAGCTTGCGCACGAACGAGGCGTCCAGCTTGATCTGGTTGAACGGCAGGTCGCACAGCCGCTGCAGCGAAGAGAAGCCGCTACCATAGTCGTCCATCGACAAGCCGCAGCCCAGCACCCGAAGTTGCAGCAGGTTCTTCAGGCTGACGGCGGGCAAGTGGATGGAGCCGGTCTCGGTCAGTTCGAACATGATGCCTTCGGCCGGGCAGCGGTACTCGCGCAACAGATCGCTGACACCCTTGCTGAACCCTGGGTTGCTCAATTGCTGGGGCTCCAGGTTGAACGCCAGCTCCATGGTCACACTCAGTTCGGCGAGGATCTGCTGCAATTGCAGCCCCTGCTCGAAGAGCTGGGCAAACAGCATGTGCACCAGGCCGGCCTGGCACATCACGGGCAGAAAATGCTCCGGTGCCAGTATCCCCGCCTCGGGGTGGTCCCAGCGCGCCAGGACTTCGGCCCCGGCCAGCCTGCCATCGAGCAGTGACAGCTTGGGCTGGTAATAGGCGACGAACTCGTGGCGCCTGAGGCCCTGGAGCACTTCATCGGCACTGGGGGCGGCCAGTGGTACAGGGCTGAAAGATCCGGCGTCGGATCTGGGCGTCCCGTGTTGCGCTCGCCGCGCCGCGGGCACAGGCGCGCGGTCAAGCAAGGCGGTGCGGTTGAGGAAGGAGTTTTTCATGGCGCTCGACGATCCAATACGGTCTACCCACATTGGCGTAGCTCGATCAGACTGTCAGTCGGCGTTTTCGATGACAAATGTAGGACCGCTCCTACAATGGCAACAAGTTCAGGTAGTGTGCGTGACCCTCGCGGGTGCGGGGTGATGTTGATGAAGGACCTTTGGGGAGCATGAGATGCAACAAACAGCAGGTTTCGCCGGTTCACCCTCCCATGGTCTATAGACAATCCAGGGTCAAGCGCCTGGAGCGTGTGTCGCTGCGATTGAACCTCGGCCTGGTGATTTCCTTCCTGCTACTGGTGTTTTTCGTGAGTGCCGGTTACTGGGCGACCTACAAGGTGATGCGAGGTGAACTGGTCAAGGTCAATTACCACTTCCTGCGCCTGGTGGCCCGGGCCAACGACCATGAGACCTTTTTGCTGCGTGCCATCAAGAGCAGCGGTTCCAGCACCTACCGGCCCGAGACCGACTACCGGGGCCATATCTTCACGGAAATGCCCAAGGGTGATGTGCGCATCTACGAGGGCCTGGCGTCGCAGTACCTGACCAAGGTGTCCGTGGTCCTGCCCGAACACACCGACCGCCTGGGCCCCAGGGTCATCAACCGGCAACTGGGGCTGGCCCGGGGCCTTGCCAATGTCTACAGCGACTTCTGGATCGGTTCGTCCTTTACCGCGCCACAGATGTTCCTGTTCGACCTGGACCGTCACTTCGACATCGCCATTCCCTGGATCGAAACCCAGCCGCAGCAGGTTGGCGCTACGCAGCCCGACCTGTTGCCGGTGCTGAGCCGGGTCAAGGCGGCGATCCGCCGCGACCCACCGAAAAACAGCGATCTGATCGTGCGCTGGAGCCCCGCCGAGCCGTTCATGATGAACGGGCGCCAGGCCCTGCTGGCCTATGTCCTCGATCAGACGGCGGACGAGTACCGGGTGGCGGGGCGTGCGCCACGTGAGGTGGTGGCAGCCACCCTGCTGGAGCTGAGTGAGCTCAACGATTTCGGCGAGCGGATCGACAGGCAGTTCTATGAGCGGCCGGACTTCGAGTCCATCGACCTGCTGGCCCCCGACGGGCGCTTGCTGGTGGGCGCTGCCGACAGTGATATCCGGGACTATCAGAACGGCTTGCACCTGAGCGCATCGGGGTTGCTGATCAAGCGCAGCGCCGGTACCCAGGGCACCTGGCAGGCGCTGTACCGGATCAGCTACAAGAGCCTGCTGGAGGACGGATTCTGGCCGCTACTGAGCCTGTTGGGGCTGCTGCTGACGTGCGTCTTCGGTGGCTGGGGAGTGATCGAGTGGTATCGGCGGCGGGTGGTGGAACCGGCCGGCAGCGATTTTCGGCAATTGCTGGTTACCCATGATTTCAACCACTCCATCCTGCAGACCGTACCGCTGGCGTTGTGTGTGGTCAGGGGGCCGACGCTGCAGCCGGTAACGCATAACAGTTTGTATGGGGCCTGGCTGGGAGAAGCCACGGACCTGCGTTTGCTGATGCAGCACTGGGAAATGTTCGACCAGGGCCGGCCGATTTCGGGAGAAGGCTGCCTGGAAGTCGGCCCGCGTTCCTTGTACGTGCGTTTTGCGCCCACCGACTACCAGGGTGAGGATGTGCTGCTGTGCACCTTTACCGACATCACGTCGCACCGCGAAGCCGCGGCCTCGCTGATCATGGCCCGGGACGCGGCGGATGCCGCCAACGAGCAGAAGAGCAACTTCGTCGCCACCGTCAGCCATGAGATCCGAACACCCTTGTATGGTGCCCTGGGGACCCTGGAGCTGTTGGCGATGACTGACCTGAGCGAGCGTCAGCGCGCCTACCTGCGCACCATCGACAGTTCATCGACGGTGCTGCTGCAACTGATCAGCGATGTGCTGGATGTGTCCAAGATCGAGGCCGGGCAAATGGTGCCTGAATCGGTCAGGTTCAACCCACGGGAGCTGCTGGAAGAAACCCTGCGGGGCTTTTCGGCCATGGCCGCGAGCAAGGGCCTGGCGCTGTACGCCTGCATCGACCAGCCGTTGCCGGTGGAGGTCCTGGGGGACAGCCTGCGCATCCGGCAGATCGTCGGTAACCTGATCAGCAACGCCATCAAGTTCACCGCTCACGGGCGGGTGGCGGTGCGCCTGAACCAGGTGCAGTGCGCAACGGGCCGGGCTCGCTTGCAATGGCAGGTGGCCGATAGCGGGCCGGGCATACCCCAGGAGGTGCAGGCGCGCCTGTTCGAACGTTTCTACCAGCGGGACAACCGGCAGCCGAACATACGCGGTACCGGACTGGGCCTGCCGATCTGCGCCAGCCTCAGCCAGATGCTGGGGGGGCACCTGAGTTTCAGCAGCGAAGAGGGCCAGGGCAGCACATTCAGCTTCGCCCTCGACCTTGAACTGGCGGAGTCCGAGGGGGCCGCCCCGGTGGACCTGCGCCTGCAGGGCAAGCGCATACACCTGCGTACCCCGTTCGCCGATCTGAGCGCCAGCCTCGGCGCCTGGTTGCAGCAGCACGGGGCGCGGGTGTCGACCCAGCCCGAGGCTCTGGGCGACATGCCCGATGTCATGCTGGAGGTGATGCCTGAAGCCCTGGCCGGCCTGGATTGGGCCGGAACCAAGGTCTTTGCCCAGCACGATTTCAATCTTCAGCCTCAGGTCATAGGCAAGGACATCCTGGTCAATCAGCACAGCCTGCCGGCCATCCTCCAGGCCTTGAACATGGCGCTGACGGGGGAGGTGTGCGAGCCCGACACCACGCCCGGTGGAGCGAGCAGACAACCGCTGGGCCTGAGCGTGCTGCTGGCCGAGGACAGCCCGGTGAACCAGTTGCTGATGAAGGAACAGCTGGAAACCATCGGCTGCCTGGTGGATGTGGCCAGCAATGGCATCGAAGGCTTGCACCTGCTTGACCAGCAGGCCTACGACCTGATCCTCACCGACGTCAACATGCCGCTCATGGACGGCTATGCCTTCGCCCAGAGCGTGCGCGAACGCAATCTGGACACGCCGATCATCGGTGTCACTGCCAACGCCTTGCGCGAGGAGGGGGAGCACTGCATCCGCGTCGGGATGAACAACTGGCTGACCAAGCCGATTGATATCCAGGGGCTTTACTTGTGTCTCAAGGCGGCCATCGAGATCCCGTTGCAGCCCGTGGTTGCCGACGCGGTCCAGGCAACGGGCCTACCCCAGGACGATCCGTTGCGCGTGCCCGAGCGCATGCTGGAGCTGTTCCAGCTCACCATCGGCCAGGACCTGGAGGCGCTCAAGGCTGCGCTGGCAGGGGGCGACAAGGTGCAGCTGATGGACCAGTTGCACCGCATTCGCGGTGCCCTGGCAGTGGGCAAGGCCAAGAGCCTGATCCTGGTTTGCGCCAGCCTTGAAGCCTCGGTGGGCGGCCATGGTGCCAGGCTGGAGGAGGGCCAGTTGCAGCGATTCATCGAACGGGTCGAGCGGCTGATCAGCCAGCTCTGAGCGGCTAACCCGCCGGGGGTAATGCAACGGGGTAATCGTCAGCGGTTGTGCGGATTCTTACACTTCGACCCCTTGATTGTTCGACAGTGGAGACCGCAACCATGCGTATACGCGACCTTGGCATCACCCTCGGCACCGGTACCCCCGGCATCTACAACGCTATTACCGATGTGCCGGGGGTGCGTGTCGGCCATCACACCCTCAACCTGGAAACCGCCGATGCGTCGATCCATACCGGCGTCACGGTGATCGAGCCGCGGGCCGGTTCGGCCCACCTGGAGCCGTGCTTCGCCGGGGTCCATGTGCTCAATGGCAACGGCGATGCCACGGGCCTGGAGTGGATCCGCGAGGCCGGCTTGCTGGCCACACCCATTGCCTACACCAACACCCATAGCGTTGGCGTGGTGCGTGACGCCCTGGTGGCGGCCGAGCGAGAAATGGCCAGGCAACATACTTACTGGTGCATGCCGGTGGTGCTGGAAACCTACGACGGCGTGCTCAGCGATATCTGGGGCCAGCACGTGACGGCCGAACACCTCCACGCGGCCCTGAGCCAGGCCAGTTCCGGGCCGGTGGCGGAGGGCAACGTCGGAGGAGGCACCGGCATGATCTGCCACGAATTCAAGGGCGGTATCGGCACTTCTTCGCGGGTCCTGAGCCAGGAGCAGGGTGGCTGGACCGTGGGCGTCCTGGTACAGGCCAACTATGGAGTGCGCGAAGCGTTGCGGGTGGCCGGCTACCCGGTGGGCACGGTACTGGGGGACGTGGCGTCACCGTTCAAGGGCCCGACTCCGGTCGGTGAGGCCGGCATGGGTTCGATCGTGATCACCATCGCCACCGACGCGCCCCTGCTGCCACACCAGTGCACGCGCCTGGCGCAGAGGGCCAGCATCGGCCTGGCGCGGGTCGGGGGAGGCACCGAGGATTCCAGCGGAGACATCTTCCTGGCGTTCTCGGTGGGCAATCGCAACCTGCCGGTGGCCAATCACGGCCACCCCGGTGCCCCGACCAGCGCCTTGCAGATGGTCAACAACGATTACATTTCAGCGCTGTTCGTGGCGGCCGCCGATGCGGTGGAAGAGGCCATTCTCAACGCCATGCTGGCCGCTCGCGATCTGTCGGGCTGTGGCAGCCAGGCCCGTGCGCTCACTCCCGAACGCTTGCTGGCTGCCCTGGAACAGGTCGGCTGGCGACCACGGGGCCAGTGACAGGAGCAGGCACACGGGGTTGAGACTGTGCACCGGATGCTCGATTTATCTGCACAGTCTTGACGATTATTCCTTGAGTCGCTGTCTCCCACTCTTATTCCGGGGCCGCAACATCCACTCTTAGACTTCGCCGCAATTGCCCTGACATGCCTCCAACCCTCATCGGACGGGGCTGCATTGTCATCCTGCGGAGAGACCTCAGTTGTCGAGATGGAAAGGCCCCTGGCCCTTGCGCGGCCTGATCGCCCTGGTGCTGCTTGCCCCTCTGGAACAGGGCCTGGGCGCGCCGGCCCTGGGCTCGCTTGGCAATGGCTCGCGGCATCAGGACCAGCAACTGGAAGCCTTGCAGGCCCAGGCCTTGAAACCGGTGGACATGCTTGCCGAACAGGCCCCGGTGGCCGGCAGCTCGCTGCGCCTGCCGGCCGAGTCGCCCTGTGTGCTGATCCGCTCGGTGCAGTGGCAGGGCGCCGAGGCCTTTGCCTGGATGACCGCTACCTCGCCGATCATTGGCCAGTGCGTCGGCGGCAACGGCCTGGGCTTGCTGCGCCATTGGCTGGCGGAGCAACTGATACTGCGTGGCTACCTTACGACTCAAGTCGCCATTCCGGCCCAGGACCTGGCCGGCGGACGCCTGCTGATCCAAGTGATCGCCGGGCGGATCGGCACTATTGAACAGCAACCCCAGGGTATCGGTTGGGCCCGGCCGTTGTTTCCCGCCGGCCAGGGCCAACTGTTGAATGTGCGCGACCTGGACCAGGCCCTGGAAAACCTGCGGCGCCTGCCGGGGCAGGCCCTGAGTGCCTTTGACCTGATTCCGGGGACGGCCCTGGGCAGCACCGATATCGTCATCCGGCAACCCGAGGAGGTACGCCGGGTGATGGGCATGCTGACCCTGGACAACGCCGGCATCGACGCCACCGGGCGCAATCAGTTGGGGGCCATCCTGGCGATCGATTCGCCCCTGGCCCTGTATGACCAATTGCTACTGACCGCCAGTTCGGACAGCGCATTCGCCGACCACAGCCTGGGTTCCTGGTCGAGGAGCCTGGCCTGGAACCTGCCTCTGGGCTACACCGCGCTGTCCTTGGGCGCCAGTGAGTGGGGCAGCCGCCAGCAACTGTTCAAAGACGCCGACCAGCGCCTGGGGTTCATCTCCAGGACCCGACGTCTGGATGCCGGCCTCAGCCTGGTGACTTACCGCTCGGCCCACAGCCGGGGCACCTTGCAGGGGCGGTTGGTGCGTCGCCAGGACCGGGCCTGGGTCGGCAACACCGAGTTGGGCCAGCTTTACCGGGACATCACCGGCTATGAACTGAGCATGGCCCACCGGGAAAAATGGAACGCCAGCACCCTGGATTTCGAACTCGGCCTGCGCGGCAGCCTGCCCGGGATGAGCGCAGCGCCGGGGGCGGTCTACGAGGAGCAGTACTGGAACGGTCGTTACCGGATCTTCACCGGCAAGGCCGCAGTGGCCGGCGCCCTTGGCGTGGGCGCCAGTGTGCTGGGCTACCAGAGCGGTTTGTTCGTGCAGTACGCGCCGGTGCCGGTGCCGCCCACCGAGTACCTGCAGATCGGTGGCCGCTACACGGTGCGCGGCTTCGATGGCAACAGCACCCTGGCCAGCCCGGGTGGCTGGACCTGGCGCAACGAGCTGGCCGTGGCGGCAGGCTGGGGCAGCCAGTTCTACACGGCCCTGGATGCCGGCCAGGTAGTGCCCAGCGCCAGCCTGCGGTCAGGGGAGCGCACCCTGATCGGTAGCGCCGTCGGCCTGCGCGGCAGCTTCAGCGCCCTGAGCTACGACATTGCCCTGGGCCTGCCGTTGAAAAAGCCCGACGACCTCAACAGCCGTACTCCCACCCTGGATTTCTCGTTGCGTAGCCGCTTCTAGGCCATAGCGTTTCGCCAAGCGGCCTGTCTTCCAGCCCTGAACCAGGAGGTGCCACCACCGCCGAACCTGTTACCCGCGTGCCCGCCGATTCAAGCGCACGCCTTATGCCAACAACACCACCGAGATCAATATGAAAACCAAGAATAAATCTACCCCGCACCTGCCACAGCCCGCTTTCGGGGCACAGCGCCTGGCGCTGGCCATCCTGCTGGCACTGCCGCTCCTGGAGCAGAGCGCCCTGGCCCAGCCCGGGCTGGTGGTGGACCCGTCCGCGGCGCTGCGACCGGTGCTCTCGACCAGCAACGGCACGCCGCTGGTGAACATCGTCGCTGCCAATGGTGCGGGCCTGTCCCACAACAAGTTCACCGAGTTCAACGTCGGCCAGGCCGGGCTGATCCTCAACAACAGCACCACGGGTGTGCAGACCAGCCTGGGCGGCGCCATAGCCGGCAACAGCCTGCTCAATGGCCAGTCGGCAAGCGTTATTCTCAACGAGGTAACCGGGAAAATGGCCTCCCAGCTCAACGGCGTGATTGAAGTCGCCGGTGCCAATGCGCGGGTGATCGTGGCCAACCCCAACGGCATTTCCACCCAGGGCGCGGGGTTCATCAATGCCAATCGAGTGACCCTGGTGGCCGGCAACGCTGTGCTGGACGGGCAGGGTGGAGTTGCGCGCCTGCATACCGAGAATGGCCAGATCCGTATCGACGGCGCGGGCCTGGATGGTTCCGGGGCCAATGAAGTGGACCTGGTAGCCCGTACCATTCAGTTGAATGCGGCGCTGCAGGCGCAGAAGCTCAACCTGTCCGCACTCAAGGGCGATGTGAGTGCCAGCAACACCTTGTCCCTGGCCAGCTCCGGCAGCGCTGGACAGTCCGCGGTGGGGGTGATCATCAACGGTAAGGAGCAGGGCTTTACCGGCAACCAGATCATCATCAATGGCCAGGTGCAATCGGGTTCCGACTTTGCCGACAAACCCTTCAACAGCAGCCAGTTCGGCAAGGGCAACACCCAGGTGGTTTCCGGCCCGCCAGTGCCGGTGGCTGGCGTTTCAGTGCCAGAGGTGGTGGCTGAGACGGTTGTTCCCGAGGTCGCCATCGATGTGGCACGCCTGGGCAGCATGCACGCGGACTCGATCCGCATGCTGGGCCGATCCGCCGGTGTCGGGGTCAATGTGGCGGGGCAGGTCAAGGCCCTGACCGGCAACCTCACTGTCACCGCTGATGGCAAGGTGCAGGTGGCCGCTGGTGGGGCCCTGGAAGCCGGGCAGGCACTGTCGATCACCGGCGGCCTGGACAACCAGGGCCAGGTTTCGGGTGCCCGGGTCTCGGTCAACGGCGATACGCTTCAGGGTCGACAGGGGGCGCTCGTGGCGCACGGCAGCCTGTCGCTGCAAGGCGCCCTGGAAAACCATGGCACCCTGCGCAGCGGGCAGGCGATGACTCTCAACGCCAGCAAGGTATTCAACGACAATCTGATCCACAGCGGCGCTTCGCTGACTGCCTACGGCGCCCTGGAGAATCACGGCACCCTGCGCAGCGAGCAGTCCATGACCCTCAACAGCAGCACGCTGTTCAACGACAAGGTGATTCACAGTGGCGCCTCCCTGACGCTCCTGGGCAGCCGCCTGGACAACACTGCCAGCGGCACCATCACCAGTCGCGGCAGGCTCACCAACTGGGTCGGCAGCCAGCGCAATCAAGGGGTACTGGGGGGCGGTCATGCCGAGCCTCCACGCCAGTCCGGCGCAGCGGCGACTCCGGTCTCCAGCGTGGCGCTCAAGCCGGCTCCTGCCGTGCTTTCGGCCTATGGCCATGGCTCCTACGGCTACGCACAGGTCCAGTGGACAGCTCCGAGCTACGTCTGGACCGGGCTCTCGGAAATGGCCTACCAGGCGCCGGGGCGAGGTAACTACCTGCGCTTCTAATGCCTGAAACTGCGGGGGCGGGGCGCTGGCCGCTGCGCCCCCACGGCCTGGCATCAGGCGTCCTGGGCCTGGAGGAACAGGGCAAACAGCTCGGACTGGGACTTGATCCCCAGCTTGCTGTACATGTGCTTGCGGTGAACCTTGACCGTCTCGGCGGAAATCCCCAGCTTGCGCGCAATCTCCTTGTTCGAGCAGCCACTGAGCAACCACTGGCCCACATCCAACTCCCGCGCCGAAAGGGGCGAACTCAACTGGGCAGTGGCCTGTTCCAGGCGGCTCTGCCAGTTGGGCGCGCTGGGCGTCGTGGCTTGGGGCTCGGACTCGAAATGCAGGCGCTGGCGCATCAGCGCCGCGATCCAGGGTTGCACCAGGCTCAGCAGGGCAGTCTGCTCAGGGCTGAAACGCGATTGGCTGCCGAGCGACAGGCTGAGGGTACGCTCGCCGTCCAGCAGGATATTGATGTGCACCTCGTCGGTCAGCACGTTCAGGCAGAAATAGCGCTGGTAGTAATCGGTCTGCTCGAAGCATTCCGGGGCCACGTCCTGCAGGCGAAACAGGCCACTGCGCGGATGTTCCCTGGCGTGGATGTAGAACGGATCCAGCAGGTACAGCCCCTTGAGATAGTCCTGGAACAGGGAGTCGGCTTCGCCGTCCGTTGCCGGGGATTCGGCCAGTAACCGGGGCCGGCCGCCGCTGAAGACCAGCACCACCCAATTGTCCACCGGCACATAGTGCTGCAGCAGGCGCACCAGGGCGCTCCAGAAATTGTCCCGGTCCAGGGTCTCGATAACGCGGCCCACGGCGTCGTGCCAGGCCACGTCCTGCAAGGTCAGGCGCGTTTCACTACCCATTGAGGGGTACCCCATCGAAGTGATTTTTTGCCGCGTCGCGGCGCTCCATACTCGGCCCGTCCCCGGCACCTGCGGTCGCAAGCCCCGGGCGTCGCCAACGAGTGCAAGGATTAGAAATGAACATTGAACTGGTACAACTGGCCGGCCGTGACGGCGACACCGCTTATAACCTGGACCGGGTGCTCGAAGCCATTGCAACCTGCGCTGGCGACACCGATCTGCTGGTGTTCCCCGAAACTTGCCTGACCGGCTTCCTCAGCGCCGTACAGTTGGCCGAGTGCGCTGAAACCCTGGACGGGCCCAGTGTCCAGGCGGTGCTGCAGCAGGTCCGTGAGCGTCAGGTCGCGGTGGTCATCGGCCTGGCCGAGCGGGCCGGGGAGCATTACTACAACAGCTCACTGCTGCTGACCCCCGAGGGCATCGCCTTGCATTACCGCAAGACCCACCTATGGCCCTCGGAGCGCGGTGCGTTCTGCCCCGGCGACCGTTTCACCACGGTGCAGTGGAAGGGGCTGCGGGTCGGCATCCTGATCTGCTACGACATCGAGTTGCCGGAAACGGCCCGGGCCCTGGCACAACTGGGGGCCGAACTGATCATCGTCACCAACGGCAACATGGACCCCTACGGCCCGGTGCACCGCACTGCGATCATGGCTCGAGCCCAGGAAAATCAGCTGTTCGCGGTCATGGTCAACCGGGTGGGCGAGGGCGATGACGGCCTGGTCTTCGCCGGGGGCAGCGCTGCCATCGACCCGTTCGGGCAGGTGCAGTGGGAAGCCGGGCGCGAGGCGTGCCAGCAGCGCGTGAGCCTCGACCTGCACCAGCTCAAGGCCTCGCGCCGCGACTACCACTACCTCAGCGACCGCCGTCTGCCCCTACCCGGTGAACAGGTGGAGCACCCGGACGGGCGCCGCGAGCTGCTGATTCCCTGATTCCTGCCCATTGCTCTGATTCCTGCCACAACAATCCCAAAAACAGCAGGCGCGGCCACCTTCCCCATGGAGCAGGGGCCGACGCTATGGAGCTTGACGATGAAAACCCTTCACTGCGTTCCCCTGGCCCTGGCCTTGAATTTCTGCCTGGCCTTTACCGCCAGCGCCGAACCCAAGGTGCACATCTACAACTGGTACGACTTCATTGCCCCCGAGACCACCAAGGACTTCCAGGCACAGACCTCCGTCGCCGTGACCTACGACGTGTTCGACAACGGTGACGTGATGCAGAGCAAGCTCATGGCCGGCCGCAGCGGCTACGACGTGGTAGTGGCCACCGGCGACCTGCTGCCGAACCTGATCAAGGCAGGGGTGCTCAAGGAACTGGACCGCAGCCAGTTGCCCAACTGGCCCAACCTGGACCCGCAGATCCTGGCCAAGGTGCAGGGCAACGACCCGGGCAATCGCTATGCCGTACCCTACCTGTGGGGCACCACGGGCATTGGCTACGACGCAGACAAGGTCCGGGCGATCCTCGGGCCGGACGCCCCGGTGGATTCCTGGGACCTGATCTTCAAGGAGCAGAACCTCGCCCGGCTCAGCCAGTGCGGTGTGGCCATGCTCGATGCCCCAGGCGAGATCGTCCCCATTGCCCTGCATTACCTGGGGTTGCCCTACAACAGCCAGAACCCCGAGGACTACCGCAAGGCCGAGGCCCTGCTGCTGAAGCTGCGCCCCTATGTGCGCTACTTCGATTCCTCGAAGTTCATCACCGACCTGGCCAATGGCAATATCTGCGTGGTAGTGGGTTGGGCCGGCGGTGTGCTTGACGCCAAGAGCGCATCGGAGGCCGCCGGCAACGGCCGCCAGATCGAGTACCGGATTCCCCGCGAGGGTGCCCCGATCTGGGTGGAGAGCCTGGTGTTGCTCAACGACGCCCCCAACCCGCAGCAGGGCTTGCAGTTCATCGACTACATGCTGCGCCCCCAGGTGATCGCCGCGACCACCCGCTACCTGAAGTACCCCAATGGCAACCTGGCGGCCAAGGCGCTGGTGGAGCAGCAGATCCGTGACAACCCCAGCGTCTACCCGAGCGCTGCGGTGCTCGACACTCTGTTCCCCCTGGAACCGCTGCCGTTGAAACTGGAGCGGGTGCGTACCCGGGTCTGGAGCAAGGTCAAGAGCGGTAGCTAGTCCCGAGTGGCAACAGCGGCGGCGCTGGTTGTCCCTGGCGCTCGCCAGCCGCCCCCCAGCGCCTTGTACAGCGCGACCACATTCACATAGGACGCGGTATCCGCCTGGGCCAGGGCATCCTCGGCCTGCAGTCGGCTGGCCTGGGCCTGCAGCGCCAGCAGGTAGGGCGCCGCACCTGCTGTGTAGCGCACCTGGGCCAGGGTGGCGGCCCGGCTACTTTGCCGGGCGGCTTCCAGCAGATCCCCCAGGCGTTGCTGGGACTGGCTGTAGGTGGTCAGGGCGCTCTCGGCTTCCGCCACCGCCAGCAGCACCACCTGCTCGTAACGAGCCTGGGCACCTTGGCTGCGCGCCTCGGCCTGGCGTTGCCGGGCCTTGACACTAGCCAGGTGCAGGGCCGGCCAGCTGATGCCGGGGGTGAAGCTGAAGGCCCGGCTGCTGCCGGCGCCCAGGTCCGCGCCGCGGATGGCCACGAAGCCGAGGAAGCCCCCCAGGTCCACCCGGGGATACAACTCGGCGGTCACCGCACCGATGTCGGCGCTGGAGGCGGCAAAGTCGCGCTCGGCACTGGCGATGTCCGGGCGCTGACGCAGCAGATCGGCGAGGTTGCCGATCGGCAGGCGGGTCGCAAGCGGTACCAGGGCAGCCTGACGATCCAGGGCTTTCAGCTCGCCGGGCTGGGCGGCCACCAGCACCGCCAGGCGATAGCGGGCCAGTTGGCTGCGGGTGTACAGGGGCGCCAGGGAGGCCTGCTGGCGTGCCCGCTCGGCCCGTGCACTGGCCAACTCGTCTTCGGCGCCACGCCCGGCTGCGACCATGGCGGCCACCACCTGCACCATGTGCGTCTGGTTATCCAGGGCTGCCCGGGCCACCTCCAGCTGGCGTTGCGCACCGCGCATCTCGAAGTAATTGCGCGCTACTTCGGCCGCTACCACTATCCGCGCCTGGGCCAGATCGGCCACGGCGGCTTGATCACGGGCGGCCGCAGCTTGGGACAGGCGCTGCAAGCGGCCGAACAGGTCTATCTCCCATTGGGCGTCAAACCCCGCCCGGTAGCTCTTGGCCAGGTTGCGTTCGCCGGCGGGCCCTGGATTGTCCTGGGCCAGGCTGCGGGAATAACCACCGCCGGCGGTCACGGTCGGCAAGCGGTCGAGCTGGCGCTGGTCCAGCTCGGCGCGTGCTTCCAGCAACCGGGCCTGGGCCTGGTGAATGTCCCGGTTGCGACTCAGGGCCTGGTCCATCAACTGGTCCAGTTGCGGGTCCTGGAATTGCCGCCACCAGTCGCGCTGCAATTGCTCGCTGGAGTACAGCGCCGGGTCCGGTTGCTGGGACAGGTGCAGCGGCGTCGCAACCTGTGGCTGATAATCGGGGCCCAGGGTGCAGCCACCCAGCCCCAGTGACAGCAGCAGCCAGTACAGGGGCTGCCGCGGGTTGATTGCAAAGTGACGCATGAGTTGCTCCTTAGACCCGAGGGGCCATGGCGGGGGCTGCGGCATCCAGGGATGCCAGTTCGCGCGCCCGGGGAGTGTTAGCCGCGCTGCGATGGTCCACGGCAATGATCGAGTACATGGTGGGCAGCACCAGCAGGGTGAACAGCGTGCCCACCAGCATGCCCACCACAATCACCAGCCCCAGGTCATGGCGGCTGTGGGCACCAGCACCGCTGGCGAACAGCAGGGGGACCAGCCCGGCGACCATGGCCGCGGTGGTCATCAGGATCGGCCGCAGGCGCATCTTCGCCGACTTCACTATCGCCTCATGGCGGTCCAGGCCTTCCTTGACCTGCAGCTCATTGGCGAACTCCACCATGAGGATCCCATGCTTGCTGATCAGGCCCACCAAGGTGACCAGCCCGATCTGGGTGTAGATGTTGATGGTGGACAGCCCCAGCGCCAGGGGAATCAGGGCGCCGAAGATCGACAGCGGAACACTGATCAGGATGATCAGCGGGTCCCGCAGGCTTTCGTATTGGGCTGCCAATACCAGGTAGATGACGATGATCGCGAACACGAAGGCCATGATCAGCGCCCCCCCTTCCTGCTGATACTGGCGGGCGTCCGAGAGCCAGTCATAGGTGAAGCCCGGCGGCAGGTTGCGTGCCTGCTGTTCGAGGAAGCCCACGGCATCGCCCATGGCCACTCCCGGTGCGGGAATCGCCTGGAAGACCGCCGAGTTGAGCTGGTCGAACTGAGTCAACTGGTTGGGTTCCACCCCGGTGGACAGGGTTACCAGGTTGCCCAGCGGAACCTGGCCGCCGCTGGCGCTGGTGACGTAGAAACGCGCCAGGGCCTCGGGAGACAGGCGCTCATTGCGCAGGCTCTGGGGGATTACATCGTAGGAGCGGCCCTGCATGCCGAAGCGGTTGACGTAGTTTTCGCCCACCAGCACCGCCAGGGTGTCGCCGATGTCCTTCATGGTGACCCCGAGGCTGTTGGCCTTGGCCCGGTCGATGCGGATCCTGATCACCGAGTTGTTGTAGTCCAGGTCGCTGTCCACCACCATGAACAGGCCGCTTTTGCGCGCGGCGTCCTTCAGCTCCTGCATGGCCTCGTAGACCAGCCGGTAGTCGCCGGCACTCTTGATTACCATCTGCACCGGCAGGCCGCCGGTGGAGCCGGGCAGCGAGGGCAACTGGAAGGCGAAGACATTGCTGCCCTCGATGTCATTGGCGCGATTCTGCATGTCCACCTGGATCTGGTCGGCGTTGCGCTGGCGTTGCTCCCAGTCGACGAAGTTGACCCCGCCAATACTGTTGGAGACACCGTTGATGCCGTTGATCAGCCACAGGTTGCTCTGCTCGGGCAGGGTCACCATCACCTGGTTCCACTTCTCGCCGAATTTCTCTACATAGTCGATGTTGGCGTTCTGCGGCGACTTGATGGCCGTCAGCACCGTGGACTGGTCTTCCACCGGTGCCAGTTCGCGCCGGGCCTGGTTGTACAGCAACGGCACGCTGACCAGGACCAGCAGGGCAATGACGCAGATCACCCGGCGATGTTCCAGGGACATGCTCAGCACCCGGCCATAGGCCGCCCCCAGGCGTGCGAAGCCGCGTTCGGCCTGGCGCGCCATCCAGCCTTCGTTCATCTGGCTATCGAGCAGGAACGAGCTCATGACCGGGGACAGCGTCAAGGCGATGATCCCGGAGACCACCACGGAACCGGCGAGGGTGAAGGCGAACTCCTTGAACAGCGACCCGGTAAGGCCGCCCATCAGGCCGATGGGCGCATAGACCGCGGCCAGGGTCAGGGTCATGGCGATCACCGGCGCGGCGACCTCCCGGGCGCCGATCAGGGCGGCGAGGGCCGGGGACTTGCCTTCTTCGATATGCCGGTGGACGTTCTCCACCACGATGATCGCGTCATCGACCACCAGGCCGATGGCCAGAACCATGGCCAGCAGGGTCAGCAAGTTGATACTGAAGCCAAATAGCGCCATGAAGGCCGCGGCGCCGAGCATCGACAGCGGGATGGTGATGACCGGGATGAGCACCGCCCGCACCGAACCCAGGCTGAGGAAGATGACCAGCACCACGATCACTATCGCTTCGATCAGGGTACCGGAGACTTCATCGATGGAGGCGCTGATGAAGCGGGCCAGCTCGAAGGGCACCGCTACCTTCACGTCCGGTGGCAGGTTGGCGCGGATCCCCGGCAGCAGCTCGTTGAGCTTGTCGACTATCACCAAAGGGTTGGCATTGGGGGCGGCATTCAAACCGAAGTACACCGCATTGACCCCATCCATGAGGGCACTGGTATCCGTCGCGGCCGCGCCCAGTTCCACCGTGGCAACGTCTTCCAGGCGCACCAGGCCGGCAGGGGTGCTCTTGACCACCAACTGGCGAAACTCGGCGACGTTCACCAGGTCGGTATCGACCTGGATGTCGGACACCACATACAGCCCCTTGGCCTGGCCCGGCGCGGCCTGCACGTTGTTGTCGCGCAGGGCCCGGGCCACCTCGCCGGCGGACACACCGTGGGCGGCCAGGCGGCTGGCGTCGAGCCAGATGCGCATGGCCATTTTCTGCCCGCCGTTTAAGTCGATGCTGCCCACACCCTCGATGGACGACAGCTGTGGCTGCACCACCCGGGTCACGTAGTCGGACAGCGCCGCGGTGGACAGGGTCGGGCTGGAAAAGCCGACATAGGCCACGGCCGTGGCTTCCCCGGAGGACTTCACGATCACCGGGTCGTAGGCCTCGGCGGGCAGCCGGTACTTGACCTCGTTGACCTTGGCCATCACCTGGGTCATGGCCTTGTTCGAGTCGGCATTGAGCTTCATGCGCACTGCGATCACGCTGCGGCCTTGGGTCGAGGTGGAGGTCATGTAGTCGACGTCCTCCACCGTGGCCACCGACTGGGCGATGGCCTGGGTGACAAAGCCCTGCATCAATTGCGGCGAGGCGCCGGGATACTGGGTGGTGATGGTCAGGGTCGAGCTTTCGGTCAGCGGGTACTGGCGGATCGGCAGCTTGTTGATGGCCAGCCACCCCATCAGCAGAATCAGGGTGCTGACCACCAGCGCCAGTACCGGGCGCCGGACGAATAAATCAGTGAAGGTCATGATGGGATCCTTGGTATTTCACTGGGCCCGGGCGGCGGTAGCCGGGGCATCGAGGGCCAGGCTGTCCTGGTTGGCTATCTGCACGGGGGCGCCGTTCTGCAGGCGCAACTGGCCCGAGGTCACTACCCGGTCTCCCGGCTGGACGCCTTCTTGCAGGACGACGCGGCCATCCAGGCGCTCGCCGGTCTTGACGTACGCCTGGCGCACGCTGAGGGCGCTGTCATCAGTGCCTTGCACCACGTAGACAAAGTCGCCGTAGGCGCTGTAGCTGACGGCTGTTTCCGGGACACTCATGCGCGGCGGGCCCGGCGGCAGTGCCACCTGGCCATGGACATACATGCCCGGGGTCAGCAGGTGGTCGGGGTTGGCCACTACGGCCTGCACCAGTACGGTCCGGGTGCCAGGATCGATGCGCGGCTCCAGGGTGCCGACCCGGCCCTTGAACGAGCGCTGGGGATAGGCGTCTACCGCCACGGCCATGTCCTGCCCTGTGGCCAGTGCGGCCAGGGAGCGCTCGGGCAGGGTGATGTTGGCGTACAGGGTGCGTGCGTCGGTCAGGGACACCACAGGTTCACCGGCTTTCAGGTATTGGCCGAGGTTGACCTTGCGCACGCCGAGTACGCCGTCGAACGGCGCCTTTATGCGCTTTTGCTCGATCAGGGCCTTGACCCGGCGGATGTCCCCCAGCACCTGCTGATAGGCCCAGTGAGCCTGGTCCAACTGCTCCTGGGTGGCGGCCTGTTGCGGCAGCAGCGTGCGGGTACGCTGCAATTGTGCCTGGGCATTGCTGGCCTGGGCCTGGAGCCGCGCCAGTTCGCCCAGTTGCGGCTCGGCGTTCAATTGCACCAGCACCTGGCCGGCGCGCACCCGGTCTCCGGGGGCGAAGGCGATGGCGCTGATCAGGCCGCTGGTCTCGGCGCTGACCATGACTTGCCGGGTGGCTTCCAGCTCGCCGATACCGCTCAATACGTTGGGCACATTGCCGAGCATTACCTGGGCAACGGCCACTTTGGTGGCCGGGCGCGAGCTATTGCCGGCGTCCGAACCTGAGGGAGCGGGGGCATACAGCACCTTGCAGGCGACCGCGAGCATTGCCAGCGCTACGGCAGCGCCAGCGGAGAATTTGAGTTTTCTATTCATGATCCTGACTACTGATAAGTGAATGACAGGGGGCGACGGACGATGGGCTTGTGCGTCGGTGTTAAAGCCTTGCTGGGGAAAACCTGATTCGGTACGCCATCAGCAACAGACCGGTCCCCAGAAGCAGAAACAGCATCAGGGCACCGTGCACGGCCGGGGCCATGCCCGTTGCGTCCACCAGCAGCCCCAGGGGTACGGGGACGGCGTTGAACAGGTAGACCGTCATGTAGAAGTAGGCGATGAGCTTGCCGTGGCCCTTGCCCTTGGCCAGCTGATTGATCAGCCGCGCGCTGCCGACGAATATCGCGCCATAGGCATAGCCGCCGATGATCAGGGCCGGCACCGCCAGCAGCAGCGACGCCTGGAAAAAGGCCAGTAGCAACACCGCGAAGGCCAGGCATTGGCTCAGCAGACCGCTCAGAAGGGCACGCCGGGCGTCCAGGCGCTGGCAGAACAACTGGCTGGCCCCGGCGATCAGCAGGTAAGCCGAAATGCTGTAGCCGAATACCCCGCGATCACCCAGGCCCAGTAGCTGCTCGGCGGCCCCGGGGCCGATGACGAACACGCAGGCGGCAAACGACCAACTGAAGAACACCGACCAGGCGCAAAGATGGAAGGGCATGCCAATGCCCTTGAGGCTTTGCAGCAATCCCGGGGCCTTGGCCTGCATAGCATCCGGTGTGGCGTTGGCGACCTGTACCGATGTGGGCCAGCCGCCCAGTACGCCGCAGGTGGCGACGAGGGTCAGGCCCATGATCAGCCAGAAGGGCAGTGCCATGGGGTAGAGGTCCAGTTGCAGGG
Organism: Pseudomonas sp. BIGb0176; assembly: GCF_024810175.1. Taxonomy (NCBI): domain Bacteria; kingdom Pseudomonadati; phylum Pseudomonadota; class Gammaproteobacteria; order Pseudomonadales; family Pseudomonadaceae; genus Pseudomonas; species Pseudomonas sp. BIGb0176. Next base: position 1,407,805 of record NZ_JANUEC010000001.1, on the reverse strand, counting down.
CGGCACCGCTGAGCAACGGGCCCAGAGCCAGGCCCATGACCATCGCCAGGGTGGCCAGCAGCGCCGCCAGCTTGCCGTGGTCGGCGGGGCCGAAGCGCACCAAGGCGACGTTGACTCCGGCGGTCATGGCTCCCGAGCCGATACCGGCAATCAGGCGCCCGGCACCCAGTTGCCAGGGCGCCTCGCCCCGGGAAAACAACCAGGCACCGCAGAACACCAGGGCTGCCGCGGGCACCAGCAACTTGCGCAGATCTTGCAGGCGGCCGGCAAGCCCGCCCAGGGTCAGCAGCGATAGCAGTACGCCGACGCCATAGACGCCGAAGATCAGCGTCAACTGCACCGAGCTCAATTGCAGTTGCTGCTTGTAGAAGGGGTAGAGCGGCGTCGGCACGCTGCTGTTGATCAGGGACACCATCAATGACAGCGCCAGAAACAGCAGGAGCAGCCGCGATGGAGCTTTATTGCAGGCGTGCGGATTCGCGGACATGACTTATCCAGGCCAATGACTGTGGGGGCATGGCAGTTGAGGTTGTTGGAAGGGGCGAAGAGAGCACCGGCGCCCTACAGCGCAGTGACAGGCACGTTGTCGCGCAGGCAGTCACTCAAGGGGGTTGCAGGGGCTCTCGGGCTTTGTGAATCGAGTGGCGCCGGCAGTACCGGCGTCGCTCAAATCCTGAAGCAAATGATAGCGATTGAGCCGATCACTACCATGCTTGAAACCCCAGAGTTCATCTTGCTGCGTCCAATGGGGGGGGACGGCGCAGGGGCCAGGCAGGAGGGCAGACGTGCAGCGCGGTGAGCCGCCCGCTCAGCCCGGCGGCAGCAAGCGCAGCGGATCCACCGGCACGCCGTTGGCGCGGATCTCGAAGTAAAGCTGGGCGCGGTCGGTGTCCTGGGAACCGGCTTCGGCGATCTTCTGGCCCTTGATCACCATCTGCCCTTCCTTGACCAGCAGCCGGCTGTTGTAGGCGTAGGTGCTGGTGTAGGAGGGGCCGTGCTGGAGAATCATCAGGTTGCCGTAACCGCGCATGTAGCCGGCGAACGCCACCTTGCCGCCCAGGGTGGCGTGGATCGGCTGGCCCTGGGTGGTGGCGATGCGGATGCCCTGGTTGAGCTTGCCGGTGGGGGAGAAGCGCCCGATCAGCACTCCGCGCAACGGCCAGCTCCAGCCCTTGAGGGTGACCTTGGGCATGGGGGCAGGGGCCGGGGGCGCTGTTCGGCCCTTGCTGGCGGTGGTTCGCGACTTGCTGCTGACCACCCGGGTGGTCCTGGCCGCGCCGCCTACCCGCAGCACCTGGCCGACCTCCACGGTATAAGGCGCCTTGAGGCCGTTGAGCCGCGCCACCTCCTTCCAGTTGGTGCCGTTGCGGCTGGCAATGGAATACAGCGTGTCGCCGCGCTTGACCCGGTACTCGCCGGCCTTGAGGGGGCCGGAGTTGGAAGGGCTGGAGCTGCAGGCTGACAGGGTCAGGAGCAATGCGATGAAAAGCAATCTTGCGAACACGCGACATCCACTATGTCTTGACGGGGCCAAGGGGCCCGAAACTTCGGCGTTAGCCAGGCCGATAAAGCCGGCAACTATACCTGTTTGCCGATGAAGAGGCGCGTTATAGACCGCTGCCACAGCGGTTAAATTCAATCCGGATGTCACAGGACGCTGATCTTTCCTGCGCCATGAACGCCCACGGCAATCTTTGTGAACCCTCGTCGCCTGCACCGCACTAAGGCAGTACAGACCGGGAGGAATCTTATGCAAGTGCAATACCTGTTGATCGTACTGGCCGTGATCGTGCTGCTGGCCGAGATCTGGGCCATCAGAAGCCTGCTGCGCAGCGGTGCGCGGGCAGAAAACAAGGGGCTGTGGATCGTGGTGATCATCTTCGTGCCGCTGCTGGGGCTGTTGCTATGGCTGATGGTCGGCCCCAAGGCCCTGAACCGGGACGCGCCGGCCGAGCGCGGCAGAAGCTGAAAACGGGGGAGCAAACCCGCGCAAGGGTTGATCACGACATGCCAAGAATTCTTACATCCCATGTGGACGAAGCCGAGCTGACCGAGCACAACGCCAAGATGTTCGGCTCGCCCAAGGAACGGCTGGACTTCTATCGCCGGGAGATCCAATACGAAACCAGCATCCTGGCCAACCGCACCGATGCCTACCTGACGGCCCAGGCATTCCTGGTAATCGCCTTCGCTTCGTGCATGGCCAATCTCAATCCGGAATGGGGCAAGCTGTTTACTCTGTCCGTGCCGCCTTTCCTGGCGTTGCTGGGGATCCTCAGCTCTCTCAATGCCTGGCCAGGCATCAGGGCCGCCTACGAGATCATCGATCATTGGCATTTCAAGCAGAGTCACCTGCTGCACAGCGAACCGGTGATGGGCCTGGCCTATGACGAATCGCCGCTGTTCTGCGAAAGCGAGTCGAGCCACAAGGGCTATCGCAAGTCGTTGCTGTTTTCCATGCGTTCGCCCTGGTTGTTCGCGGCGTTCTGGCTGCTGCTGGGGATTTGGGCGGTGTATATCCAGGTGACCAATCCGGGCTCCTGAGGGCGCAGGCTCGCTGCCTGCGCTGCGGGACGCAACGCTACCGGCCTATGGGCGCCAGCTGGCCGGTGTGCCGCGCACGCGAACGCGGCACCTGGGTGCCACGCTCGCCGGTCACTCAGTGCGGAGCGCGGGGAATGGTCTTGAGCAGGTCTTCGGGGCTGATATGGCCGACCACGGCCTCGGCGGCGCTGCCCGGTAGCGGCAGGTCGAGGATATGACCCTTGATCTTGCCCACCACATGCATTTCGCACGGCTTGCAGTCAAATTTCAGGGTCAGCACTTCATCGCCGTGTACCAGTTGCATCGGTGCCACCTTGGTGCGCACGCCAGTCACGCCCTTGGCCTGCTTGGGGCACAGGTTGAAGGAGAAGCGCAGGCAGTGCTTGGTGATCATCACCGGCACGTCGCCGTGCTCTTCATGGGCCTCGAAGGCCGCGTCGATCAGTTGCACCCCGTGACGGTGGTAGAAATCCCGTGCCTTCTGGTTGTAGACGTTGGCCAGGAATGACAGGTGCGATTCCGGGTAGACCGGCGGCGGGCTGCTTTCGGCCTTGCGCGAGCCCCGTGGGTGGGCAGCGATGCGTGCGGCGTCCAGGGCTTCGATGACTTCCCGGCGCAGGGCCTTGAGCTGGGAGTTGGGGATGAAGTAAGCCTGGGGCGCGTCCAGCTTGATGCTGGTGGCGTGGTAATGGGTGGTGCCCAGCTGGCCCAGCAGATCCTGCAGTTGCCCCAGGGCCTGTTCCGGCTTGTTGGCCACACCGAACGGGCCATCCAGGGCGACGCTGGCGCTGATGCCTTCCTCGCTGGTGGCGGTCAGTTCCAGCCGTGCTTCGCTCAGGCGGGCCAGCCAGGACAGGCCGATGCGCCGCTCGGCGGAAGTGCGGGTCAAGGCTTGCTGCCAGTTGTGGTCGAGGTTGCGGCTCAGCGGGTGGTTGGGCCGCAGACGGCTCAGGGCTTCGGGCATCTCGTTGGGTTCGACCCGATAGCGGTAGCGTTTCTCGCCATCTTCTTCGAACTCGCCACGGGCCTCGGCGATGTTGGCGCGGAAACCCACCACCTCACGCTTGACCAGCAGGTTCAGGCCATCGCCATTGGACAACGGCTCGAAGGTCACCACCTGCAGGTCGCGCTTGCCGACCTTTTCCACGGTGCCTACCGGCAGCCCGGTGAAAGTCGGCGAGTCGAAGGCGCCGATGTCGATCTTGCGCTCGCTGACAAAGTAGTCGGTGCTGCCGCGGTGGAACGTCTTGTCCGGGTCGGGCACGAAGAAATGCGCGGTACGGCCGCTGGAGGCGCGAGCCAGATCTGGGCGATCTTCCAGAACCGCGTCCAGGCGCTGGCGGTAGTAGGCCGTGATGTTCTTCACATAGGCCATGTCCTTGTAGCGCCCCTCGATCTTGAACGAGCGCACGCCGGCTTCCACCAGGGCGCGGATGTTGGCGCTCTGGTTGTTGTCCTTCATCGACAGCAGGTGCTTTTCATAGGCGATCACGCCGCCGTGCTCGTCCTTGAGGGTGTAGGGCAGGCGGCAGGCCTGGGAGCAGTCGCCACGGTTGGCGCTGCGGCCGGTCTGGGCGTGGGAAATGTTGCATTGGCCGGAGAAGGCCACGCACAAAGCGCCGTGAATGAAGAACTCGATGGCGGCATCGGTTTCAGCGGCGATGGCACTGATTTCCTTGAGGTTCAGCTCGCGGGCCAGGACCAGCTGGGAGAAACCGGCCTGGTCGAGGAACTTCGCCCGCTCCAGGGTGCGGATGTCGGTCTGGGTGCTGGCGTGCAGCTCGATGGGCGGAATATCCAGCTCCATCACCCCCAGGTCCTGGACGATCAGCGCATCGACCCCCGCGTCATACAGCTGGTGGATCAGCTTGCGCGCCGGTTCCAGCTCGTTGTCGTGGAGGATGGTGTTGAGGGTGGTGAACACCCGGGCGTGATAGCGGCGGGCGAACTCCACCAACTGGGCGATCTCGCCCACCTCGTTGCTGGCGTTGTGGCGGGCGCCGAAGCTCGGGCCGCCGATGTACACCGCATCGGCGCCATGCAGGATGGCTTCGCGGGCGATGCTCACATCGCGGGCAGGGCTGAGCAGTTCCAGGTGATGTTTGGGCAAGGACATGTTTTTTTAGTCAGGCTTATCAGGGTCAAGGCGCGCATTGTAGCGGCGAAACGCTTGCCCGGCACCCGTGCGCTGCCAGGTGGCGGCCACGCCTTGCGCGTAGCCGCCGATTGACGCGCTGCCTCAGGCCTTTGCGGCCATTGCCGTGACTTCCACGCGCATGCCTTCCACCGCCAGGGCGGCCACGCCCACCGCGGCACGTACCGGCCAGGGCTTGGCGAAGAAACGCTGGTAGACCGCATTGAATGCCGCACGATCGGCCATGTCGGTGAGGTAGATGGTCAGGTGCATGACCCGGTCCATGGAACTGCCGGCGCGCTCCAGGGCCACTTTCAGCGCCTGCAGCGTGCACTCGCTCTGCAGGGTGATGTCCCCCAGTTCCAGGCTGCCGTCGGCGCGGGTGGGGATCTGGGTGGAGACCAGGATGCCGTTGAAACCGACCACGTCGGAGGAGATGGAATCGGCGTCCGGGTCGGGGGTGAAGCTCAGGTCTTGGTTGGCCATGGGGGTCTCTTGATTTGTGTAAGGGCGCAGCGGTCGCACTCGCTACGGTTGGTCGGAAAGATCAGTCAGGCGACAGTTCAATTTAAGACTCATGCCTTTGCGCTATGTCCATGCAGGCTTCATGAGTGAACAGGTCTGTGCAATGAATCATTGAGTACTCATCGAGTTGATGCACAAAGAGGCGAGCATTGTCCATTGGACTTCTCGAGGCCGGGAACATTTCGCTTGTCGAGCCGTCGATGAAGCTCAGGTCTCTTCGCTCAATGATTTCGTCCTTCAAACCTGAATAGCGATAACGCACCGACTCCAGATAAACAACACCGTCGCTATGAGTAAGTTTAATCGAGTGGAAGTCCGGCTTCAGGTAGTCCGGGTACTTCTTCTTCAAGTCAGGGAGTATTTCCACACCACAATTTGTCCCGATCCGAGGCACGAGATATCCGACGGATTCCTCCATTAATCCACGTATCGCTTGCCTGACTGGAATTTCAAAAAACTCGCGATTCGGTTGATAGCGAAAAGAGTCAAAACGCGCGTGCATCCGTTTTTCAACAGTTTTGCAGTCAGTCACAAGCTCGTCGTAAACGGTAATGAAATCAGTCGGCAACCCCGTACTTCGTAGATCTTTGGCCCGGTCATCAGACGTTCTCTCGGTTAATCCGATTTTGACTAATCCAGGCATGGCCGGGTTGATCATGATGTAAACAAATCCACTACTCATAAAGACGAGGCTCCAAATTGAAGTAGAAATGGCAGGGGACCGATAACGCCTGGAGCGACTCGGTAATGGCTGTATTCGCCGATGTCATCCTTGAGTGTCTTTACGTCATTGCGAGTGGTTGAGCCATGTCTCCAGCACCCGCCGGTCCAGCTCTTCCCAGTCGGCCATGCCCAGGACCCGGGTGGTGTTCAGGCCACGCAGGTAGCCACGCAATTGATAGGCGGCGATCCGCAGGCTTTGCGGGTCGGCGCTGCTGTCACCCAGCACCTGTTCGTACTCCACCAGGTAGTCCGCCACCCGCTCACGGAATTCCGGGAGGACGGCGTCGCGAATCAAGTCAAAGGTGCGCATGGGGAAATCCTTTTTTTAGTTGTAGTCGGGCTGCCAGGCAGTCTGCCCGGGGGGCAACTATCGGTTCAAGTAATAGTGACAATCAAGCAACGCAAGTTCTGCTTTGGGCGCCAACCATGGACAATCGCCCCCGACCCACAACCATGACCGCAACGGCAGCGCCCGTGACGCTGAACCGTTGCGCACCGAACCAGGCTGTACATTTTCAGGACTTACCGATGCGCCCTCTATTTGCTCCCGCCATGACCCTGGCCACCTTGCTGCTGGCCGGTTGCGCCACCGCGCCCAACGACCCGACCCTGGTCATGCAGACCCGGAAAACCCCGGCCGAATATGCCGAGTGCGTGGTGCCCAAGCTGCAAGGCAACGCCCAGAGCCCGACGGTTTCCCAGACCCAGCGCGGTTTTCGCATTGTCGTTGCCAGCAAGGTGGCGGCAGACAACGTACTGGAAGCCTACAAGGCGCCCAATGGCGGCAAGGTGTTCCTCTACGAGCGGCACTTGCTGGCCTCCAGCTTCGCTCCGTCGAGCTTCGAACGCGCGGCCCAGGAATGCCTGTAGCCAGCTGCGTTAAACCGCCTCTTTCAGTAACTTCTCGATCTGCGCCAGCTCCCAGGTACTGAGCAGGCTCACCGGGTCGGTGCCGAAGCGTTGCCGCGTATCGAGCTGCCAGACATCGCCTTCGGCGCTGCGGCAGCTCTGGCAGTGATGCAGATGCCGGCCATCGAAATCCAGCAGCAACTGCCAACCCTCGATATCCACCTGCACCTGGCCAGCGCCCGAATGGCTGGCGCCGGGCCGTAGAGGGTAAACGCCAAGGGCGGCATCGCGCAGGCGCTGGCAGACATCTCGGGCATTCAGGCAGGGCATGGGGCTCTCGCGGGCAGTGCAGGGACAAAGGCGCTCAGGATATCCATCGACTGCGTGGGTGCAAGTGCCGATTGGTCGCTGTCCGACGCTGGCCCGGGCCAGTGGCTGGCGAACTCACTGCACGCCTTAAATGGCGCCGCAAAGCCCAGGGCCTTGCGGCAATCCCTCGATCAGAAGCTGTAGTCGGCGGTGACGAACAACGAGCGCGGTTCACCCATCAGCCATTGCTGGCCGCTGTTCTGTTGCGCCGCGGCATAACGCCGGTCCAGCAGGTTGTTCACCTGCAGGCCCAGGCGCACATCTGGCAGGGCCTGCCAGCCGAGGTTGGCATCCAGCACCGTGTAGCCGGGTACATCGACGCTATTGGCGGTGTTGGCATAACGCGCATCGACGTAGCGCAGGCCCATGCCGGCTTCCAGGCTCGGAGCCAGGGCCTTGTTCAGCCACAGGTTGGCGGTGCGTCGCGGCACGTTGGTGGGGCGATTGCCGGCCCGGGACACCGCTTTGCCAGAGACCACCTCATCGAAGTCGTCGTACTCGGCGCGCACCAACGAGGCGTTGGCCGAGACTTGCCAGCCGTGATCCAGGGCCAGCTCCAGCGAGGTTTCCAGGCCGTCGGCGGATTGCTGGCCGACCTGCTGCGCCAGGCGGGTCACCGGATCGGTGGTCAAGAGCTTTTTCTTGACGATGTGGTAGGCCGCCAGGGTCCATTCGCCACGGCCGTTCCAGAACTGCTGCTTGAGCCCGAACTCGGTCTGCTTGGCTTCGGTCAGGTCCATCTGCAACTGGCTCGGGTTGAGGCTGATCAGGTTGCTGACCCCGTCTTCACTGGTGGAGTACTGGCCGTACAGCGACAGTTGATCGGTGACCGCGAACACCAGGCCGGCGCGCCAGTTGCCGCCGGTGAGGCTGCGATCGGTGCGGGTGCCGGCGCGCAGATCACTGCGATCGATATGGTTCTGGTCGCGGCGGATGCCGGTCACCAGCGACCAGCGCTCCGACAGTTGCAGGCGGTTTTCCGCAAACAGGGCGAAAGTGCGGGTGCTGCTGTCGGTCTGGGGCGAGAAGGGCGAGCGGCTCTGGAAGTAGCCCGGTGCCGGGTTCCACGGATCGATATAGTCGCTACCGATATCCTTGTAGGGCGAGTTGTTGGCCACGCCGAAGCGAATCCTGTTGTACTCCAGGCCGATCACGGTCCTGCTGTCCAGGCCGAACAGCGAGTGGTTGAAGGTGAAGCTCTGGCGATCGCCGATCTGCTCCTGATCGTGCTTGATCTCCAGGTAGTCGCCGCGCAGCAACTGCTCCCGGGAGCTGACCCAGTTGTAGGCTTCGGCGTTGCGCCAGTGGCGGCGGCTCTTGATGTAGTAGAGCTGGTTGCTGGCGCTGAGGTTGTCGCTCAGGGTCCAGTCGGTGTTGAGCCGGGTCCATTCGTCGTTGTAGCGCTGCACGGCGTTGCGCAGGTTGTAGTTCTTGTCCCGCAGGCTGTCGCGGTATTGGCCGGCAATCAGCGGCGTGCCGAAATAGCTGGCGGGTTCGCTTTCACCGCGTTCATGGGCCAGGGTGAAACCGAGGTCGTCGGTGGCTTGCCAGCGTAGCGCCGCGCTGAGTGCCAGGCTGCGTGACTGGCCCTGGTCGACCCAGCCATTGCTCTGCTGCTGGTTCAGGGTCAGGCGGTAGCTCAGGGTGTCGGTCAGCGAGCCGCCGCTGTCCAGGCCCAGTTGCTGGCGATCATGGGAGCCATAGCCCAGGCGCAGGCGGTTGTGGATCTCACCGTCGAAGGGCTTCTTGGCAATCACGTTGATCACCGCGCCGGTGGCGCCTTCCCCGTACAGCACCGAGGCCGGGCCGCGGATCACGTCGATGCGCTCGACCATCCACGGGTCCACCGGGAAGGTCTGGCTGCCGGCGCCGGTGTACAGGCGCGCGCCGTCGAACAGGGTCATCACCGAGGAGTGCCCAGTAAAGCCGCGGGCCGACAGTGCGGTATTGCCGTTGCCCGGGGTGGCGATGCTGGTGATGCCGGGGGAGCGGGTGACGGCATCCTGCACCGTGAGGTTGTTGCGGTTGCTGATGGCGTCGTTGCCCAGGCTGCTGGTGCTGGCCGGAGTCTCCAGGGCCGTGAGGTTCAGCCGCGAGCCGGCGGGCAGGGGCGTGTCCAGAGAGGTTTGCGGGGCGCTGGAGACTCCGCTCACTTGGGCCTCGGGCAAGACCAGGAAGGTTTTCTGTTCAGCCTGTGCCAGGGCCGGGTAGGCCATGCAAGGCAGGAGGGTGAAACACAGCGAGGGGCTCGCCAGGTGTTGCAGCAAGGAGGTGCGGGACATGCGATTCCTACTACTTGTAAGGAATGAATGAATCCCGGAGGGAACAACGCATAGGGAATCGCGGGCAGCCGCGCCCACGAAAACCGGACTGCGCCCGCCCACCGCGGGGTTGTCAAACGAAGTTGCAGGCCGGTCTCCGGGCTTGCGAGGGTCATGAGGCATTCACCTTCCCATGCCTTGGCACAGTGGTCTGTCGAATGCTTCGCTCGCTTACCGTTGCGGGGGCAGCGCCGGACTGATCATCGAAATGACGCACCGGCTTCCCGTTTAACCCCATGCACGGCGGCATGGGACACCTGAAACTGGCGCGCATATGAGCACTGCCGAGCCCTTGCGTCAATGGCATGTGGCCAGCTACGGCGGCGGTTTCAGCGCTTTATACCAGGTAAGTCAATATATTGACCTATTTTTCCTGGCGCTTAAATAATCAACAAATATCGACGCATTATTGACGATTTTGCTTTTCTGACCCAGTATGTCGGCGCTGAGCGATTGATTATCTTGAGTTTTTTTTGACGCCAAAGCGCTGAACTCTGCTCCGAAAATAGGCGAAACAGCCTATGGCGCAGAGCAGCCACTAAAAACATGACGGCCAGGATGGCAAGTAGCCAGGGCTGATCCGTTGGCTGTGCTAGCTTCAGACGGCGTAGCCGCGATATTTCTCTTTGGAATGATCTATGTCTGCCGAACGGATACTGGTTACTGGGGGCGCTGGTTTTATCGGTTCTCACCTCGTGGATGCACTGCTGGCCAAAGGTTATGCGGTGCGGGTTCTGGACGACCTTTCCACGGGCAAGGTCGGCAATCTGCCCATGGGCGATGCTGGTCTGGAACTGCTGGTGGGGGATGCCGCCGATGCGGCACTCCTGGCGGATGCCGTTCAGGGCTGCGATGCCGTGGTGCATCTGGCTGCTGTGGCGTCGGTCCAGGCTTCGGTCGAAGACCCGGTGGCCACCCACCAGAGCAATTTCATCGCCACCCTGCGCCTGTGCGAGGCGATGACCGCGGCCGGTATCCGCCGCGTGGTGTTCGCCTCCAGTGCGGCGGTCTATGGCAATAACGGCGAGGGCACGCCGATTGCCGAAGACACCCCCAAATCTCCCCTCACGCCCTACGCGGCGGACAAGCTCGCCAGCGAGTACTACCTGGACTTCTACCGCCGCCAGCATGGGCTGGAACCGGTGATCCTGCGCTTTTTCAATATCTTCGGCCCGCGCCAGGACCCTTCATCGCCGTACTCCGGGGTGATCAGCATTTTCAGCGAGCGGGCCAAGGCCGGGCGGCCCATCACCCTGTTCGGCGATGGCGGGCAGACCCGCGACTTCGTCTATGTCGCGGACCTGGTGAAGATCCTGGTGCAGGGCCTGGAATGCCCCGCGCCAGCAGCCGATGCCACCAATGTCGGGCTCGGCGGGGTGACCACCCTCAACGATCTGATTGGCGCCCTGCAACAGATCAGCGGCAAGCCGCTGCAGGTGAGCCACGGCGCGACCCGCTCCGGGGATATCCGCCATTCCAAGGCCGACAACCGCCGCTTGCGCGAGCGCTTCGACCTGGGCACGCCCAGCAGCCTGGCCGAGGGCCTGGAACGGCTTTACCGCAGCCTTTAGTTCGTTGCCTTAGGGGCGCCCGCCCTGGCGGCTGCCCTAGAGCCTGATGTTGTGCAGATTGATCTACTGAAGAGTGAGTTATGGATATCGAGTTTCGCAGGGGGCATGTCTGCAAAGTGGTTCGACGCCTGTTTACCGCATTGGCCTTGTGTGCCACCAACACCCTGGTGCAGGCCGCACCCGCGGCGCCCGCCAGTGTCGGGTTCTGGTACGCCGAGCAGCCACCCTTGCAGGAGCTGGCGCAGTTCGAATGGGCAGTGGTCGAGCCCGGCCATATGGCCAGCGCCGATGTCGCCACCTTGCGCAAGCTCGGCAGCCAGCCGTTCGCCTACCTGTCGGTAGGGGAGTTCGACGGCAACCGCGCTGCCCTGGCCAAGCAGGCCCTGGCCCAGGGCGCGAGCCCCGTGCGCAACAAGGCCTGGGACAGCCAGGTGATGGACATCGCCACCCCGGCCTGGCGCGAACACCTGTTCAAGCGTGCCAAGGCGCTGCAGGACCAGGGCTACGCCGGCCTGTTCCTGGACACCCTGGACAGTTTCCAGTTGCTCCCCGAGGCCGATCGCGAACCGCAACGCAAGGCCCTGGCCTCGTTCCTGCGGGAACTGCACAGCCGGCTGCCCAACCTCAAGCTGTTCTTCAACCGGGGCTTCGAGGTACTGGGCGAGCTCGATGGCGTCGCCTCGGCCGTGGCGGTGGAATCCATCCACGCCGGCTGGGATGCCTCGGCCAAGCGTTACCGCCCGGTTTCCGAAGCCGACCGCACCTGGCTTGAAGGCGAACTCAAGCCGCTGCGCGCACGCAACATCCCGCTGGTGGCCATCGATTACCTGCCGGCCAACCGTCGGGAAGAGGCACGCAAGCTGGTCCGGCAATTGAGCCAGGAAGGCTTTATACCGGTGGTCACCACCCCGGACCTCAACGCCCTGAGCATGAGCACGGTGGAAGTCCAGCCGCGGCGCATCGCCATGCTCTATGACCCGCGCGAAGGGGAACTCTACGATCACGCCGGGCACCGCATGCTCGGTGGCCTGCTGGAATACCTGGGTTACCGGGTGGACTACTTCCCGGTGGACGATAGCCTGCCTGCCTACAGCTTCGCCGGCCTTTACGCCGGGGTGGTGCTGTGGATGACCAGCGGCCCGCCCGAGGACAGCCGTGCCTTCTATAGCTGGGTCGGCCAGCGCCTGGATGAGCAGGTGCCCCTGGCGATCATGGCCGGCCTGCCGATCGAGGACCGGGCGCTGCTCAAGCGCCTGGGGCTGAACCTGGCGGCGCCGGGGGCTCGCGATGCCCTGCATGTGCTGAGCCAGGACAAGAGCCTGATCGGCGCCTTCGAGGCTCCGGTGGTGGCGCGCAGCCGCGAACTGACCCGCGTGAGCCTGCTGCCCGACGGGCCGAAACCAGCCCTGGTGCTGGGCGATGACAAGGGCGGCAAGTACGTCCCGGTGGCCACCGCCGCCTGGGGCGGCATGGCCCTGGCCCCCTATGTGGTGGAGGCCAATGTGGAGCGCAGCCGCTGGATCCTCGACCCGTTCGCCTTTATCCAGAAGGCCCTGCGCCTGCCGTCCCAGCCACGCCCGGACACCACCACCGAGAACGGTCGGCGGATCGCCACGGTGCATATCGACGGTGACGGTTTCCCGTCCCATGCCGAAGTGCGTGGCACCCCGTATTCCGGGCGCCAGGTGCTGGACGACTACATTCGTCCCAACCCGTTCCTGACCTCGGTCTCGATCATCGAAGGCGAAGTCGGGCCCAAGGGCATGTCGCCGTTCCTGGCGCGGGAGCTTGAGCCCATCGCCCAGGAGATCTTCGCCGACCCCAAGGTCGAAGTGGCCACCCACACCTACAGCCACCCGTTCTACATGCAGCCGGAGAAGGCCAAGAAGGACGAGGATTTCCACGCCGAATACGGCCTGCGCCTGAATATCCCGGGGTACAAGACCCTGGATTACAAGCGCGAGATCCTCGGCTCGCGGGACTACATCAACAGCCGCCTGACCACCGCGCAGAAACCGGTGAAGCTGGTCTTCTGGCCGGGGGATGCGCTGCCCAGCGCCGAGACCATCAAGCTGGCCTACGACGCCGGGCTGAAAAACGTCAACGGCGGGCAGACCATCCTGACCAAGGCCAACTCATCGCTCACCGGCCTATACCCGCTGTTGCGGCCGACCTCGGGCGGCTTGCAGTACTACGCTCCGGTGATCAACGAGAACATGTACACCAATCTCTGGAAAGGCCCGTACTACGGCTTTCGCGATGTGATCGACACCTTCGAGCTGACCGACAGCCCACGGCGCCTGCGCGGCATCCACCTGTACTACCACTTCTATTCGGGCACCAAGCAGGCGTCGATCAAGGCCATGACCGACATCTACCAGTTCATGCGTGGCCAGCAGCCGCTGTCATTGTGGATGAGTGACTACCTGGACCGGGTCCACGGCCTGTACCAGGCAAGCCTGGCGCGGACCGCCAATGGCGACTGGCAGGTACGCGGCATGGACGGCCTGCGCACCTTGCGCCTGGACCCGGCGCTGGGTTGGCCGGACCTCGGCCGCTCGGTGGGGGTGGCCGGGGTGCGCGACTTGCCCCAGGGGCGCTATGTAGCCTTGAGCAGCGATCATGCGCTGTTGGCCCTGCGCCCCGAGCGCGATCCGCGCCCGGCACTGGAGCTGGCCAATATTCCCCTGCGCGACTGGCGCTATGTCAATGACCGGCAGGTGAGCTTCTCCTTTGCCGGCCAGTTCAACCTGGAATTCTCGGTGCGTTCGGCCAGCGCCTGTCGGGTCGAGGTCCAGGGCCAACGCTACGCCGGCAAGTCCGAACAGGGCCTGTGGCATTTCCAACTTCCCATGAAGCAGGTGAGTGATGCCCAACTCCTCTGCAACTAAGGCCAAGGCGCCCAGCGCGCGGCTGCTCAACCCCTGGGCCTTGCTGCTGGTGGCGATCGCCGTCGGCGTGCTGCTGTGGGCAACCTTTCGCAATGAAGAGGCGTTCCGCCCCAAGGGCGGGCAGCCGGACGAAGTGTCGGCCAGCTACGCCGAGGTGCTGCTGGCCGCACACCCGGAAAACAATGAGCTGCGCACCCAGCTGCTCGACCTGCTGATTCAGCTGGGGGACTACCCCAAGGCGGAAAAAAACCTGGCCCAGTGGCAGCGGCCCGATCCGGCGCTCAAGGCCTACTACCGCTTGCAGCTTGATGCCCTGGCGCTGAACAACAGCACCGACAGCTCGGCCCTGCAGGCCCTGGCCGAACGTTTCAAGGCCTTTGACTACAAGCCGCTGCCATCGCCGCAACTGGAGCGCCTGGCCACTTTGGCCCTGAGCGCCCAGGCCCCGGGGCTGGCGGCGGATACCTATGCCGAGCTGGCGCGGCGCGACCCTACACGGCGCGAGCAGTGGCTGCCTGAAGCCGCCAAGTGGTACCAGGCCAGCGAACAGCCGGGGCGCGCGGCCGATCTCTATGTGCAGTTGCTCGATGCCAGCCAGACCCCCGAGGCGCGTCGGCAGTTTCTGCAACAGGCCTTCACCACCCTGGTGGCGGCCGATCGCGGCGATCAGGCAGTGGAGCTGCTGGCCCGAGAGCTGGCCGCACAGCCGGACGTGGAATTCGAGCCGGCGCTGCTGGACCGCGGCGTGGATGTGGCCGTGGCGCACAACCGCGTGGACCTGGCGGAACAGTTCTTCAGTGCCTGGCGCAAGGTGCAGCCCGACAGCCCGGAAATCCTCGCCAAGGAATTCAAGCAGCGCCTGGCCTTCGGTGACCTGGCCGGCGCCCATGCGGTGGGCCTGCAACTGCTCGAACAGCGGCCGGATGACCCGCAGTTGCTGGAGCAGATGGCCCATCTCGCCGAATGGCAGGGCGACTCGGCCGCCGCCCTGGGCTACTGGATCAGCCTGAGCACGCTAAGCAAGGACCCGGCGCAGTTCGAGCACACCTGGCGCCTGGCGATGCAGACCTACGACTTCGACCGGGGCATCCCACTGCTGGCGGGGATCATGGACAGCCGCGCCCTGACCAACGTCGAGCTCGATGCCCTGGTCTACGCGCAAGAGTCCAGGGGGACGCCCGAGGAGGCAGAAAAGTGGCTGCGCCGCTATGTCGCCAAATACCCGAAACAGCGTCTGGCCTGGGTGCGCCTGTTGCAGAACCTGGAAAACACCGAGCAGTACCCGCAGCGCCTGGTGGTCTGGAACCAGTTCGCCAAGCGCTATCCGCTCACCAGCACCGAACGTGTGGACTGGGCCAACAACCACCTCAAGCTGTTCGATAGCCAGGGGGCCTGGAAAGTCATCACCGCGGTGGATGGCAACAAGATCAAGGACTTCGACTACTGGCAGTCCCGCGCCGCCCTGGCCTGGGACCTGGAGCTGGACGACGAGCTGCAGCTGGCGCTGGAGAAGATGCTGGCGATCAAGGGCTCGCTCAATACAGGCGACGAAAGCGAGCTGATTGCCCTGTATCGCACCCGCGATCCGCGCAAGGCCCTGCAATTGACCGTGGACAGCTGGCGCCAGGGCCACAGCCCGCAGCGCCTGGTGGCCGCCCTGCAACTGGCCCAGGAACTCCAGGACTGGCCTCTGGTGGTCGATTTGCTCAAGGAGGCCGAGCAGTACCCGGGTGCCAGCGACCAGTCCCAGGTGCTGGCCGCCCGCGCCGCGCTGGCGGTGCAGCAGGGCCAGACCGATCTGGCCCTGCGCCTGTATCAACAGGGCTTGAGCCGCTTCCCGGACGACAACACCTTCCGTGAGCGGCTGCTGTGGCTGTATGTCGATCTGGGCCGCACGGGCGAGATCAAGCCGCTGTTGCAGCAATGGCGCTCCCTGGCCCGCAGTGACAGCAGCCTGTGGCTGCCGTTCGCCGCCGCCAGCCAGTTGCTCGGGCGCAATACCGAGGCCCTGGCCTGGTATCGCCTGTACTTGCAGGCCAACCCCCGGGACTGGATGGTCCAGGCCGCCTATGCCGATGCCCTGGAGGGCGCCGGTTATGCCGACTCGGCCCAGCGCTTGCGCCTGCGGCTCGATCGCCAGGTCAGCCCGGAGCAGATCCGCGCCACGCCCCAGGGCTATGCCACCTGGCTGCGCCTGCTGGCCAGCAGCTATTCGTCACGCAAGGCGCAGAACAAGGCCATGCAATGGCAGGACGGTTCCAAGCCGATGCTGCAGCTGTGGTTCGATCAGTTCCTCGCGCGCCTGGATGACCTCAATCAGTCGGCGCAAAAGGATGAGTGGCTGGCCTGGGCCCGCAGCCGCGGCCTGAAGGTCAGCCGCTACGAGCAGATCCAGGAAGCCCTGCGCGGCAGCAATCGCCAGGCCCTGGAGCGCCTGGTGGCCAGCGGCGACCTGGACCCGGCGCAGCAGGTCGAGGCCTTGAACAGCCTGGGTCGTAGCGGCGAAGCGCTGGCGGTGGGCCTTTCGGCACTGGGTGACGAGCAACCGGCGGCGCTGCGCGAGCAACTGCGCCGCCAGGCCATCGAGATGACCGAGCGCACGCCCCAGGGTATGCAAATCGCCTGGGAGCGCCAGGACTACGGCGGCCTGGTGTTCAACGGCCCGCGCCTGACCGCCGCGCGCTATCTGAACGACAACTGGTACGCCAAGCTGGTCCTGGAGCAGGGCCGCTACAGCGGCGATGTACTGGATGAGTCGCGCCTGGGCAATGAGACCAATACCGAACTGACCTTGCAGCGCCAGCTGGAGAACGGCAACTACAAGCTGATCTTCGACAGCAGCCTGCGCAAGGACGATGACCGCAACGGCCTGGGTGCCAGCCGCACCTGGCAACTGGACAGCGGCAACGAGCTGGACGTCGGTGCCGACTGGCACCGCAAGAACGAGGACAGCGGATACATGCGCACCTTCGGCCAGCAGGATGATGTCTGGGTGGGCGGCCGGCATCGCTATTCGGCCCGTGACCAGTTGTCCTGGAACCTGGCCCAGCGCTGGTTCTCGACCCGCGGCGGCGATGACCTGGGCAGCGGCCAGGCGTTGAAGGTCGAGTTCGACCACACCTTGCAGTTCGAAGGGCCGAACTGGGAATTGCGCAGCGGTATCGACTACCAGCAGAACAGCCTGAACAACCGTTCGCTGCCCGACCTGGCCAATACCCTGGGCGGAGGCATCGATCTGGCCGGGGCCGATCTCGACAATCCGGAGCAGATCACCAGCCAGACCCTGCTGCAGAAGCGCTACGGCCAGCTGTTCTTCGGCAGTTCCTGGCGGCGCGGTTTCCCGGGGGCGCTGAACCGCACGCGGGGGCAATACACCTGGCTGGTGGATGTCAGCACCGGCTGGCAGTGGACCGACAACACCATCAACTACGCCATCAGTACCGGTGTCGGCACTGAGGTGATAGGGGATGACGAATTGGCAGTGACCCTTGGCTACCAGTCCGCGCCGCAAGGCGGGGCAGGCAAGTCCGGGGGCACTGCAGGTGTCAGCTACAGCGTGCGTTTCGGACGCTGATCATGGAATTCAAAGAGGAGTAAACCTTATGCAATCCATTCGTTGCGTGAGTCTGGCAATGGTCGCCTTGCTGATGGCCGGGTGCAGCAGCTTCACCGGGCAAAGCAGCCCCGAGTTGTCCAAGAGTGCGCGCTGGGGCGTGCTGCCGCTGGTCAACTATTCCCAGACACCCCAGGCCGGCGAGCGCAGTGAGCAGATTCTGCTCAGCGTGCTGAGCAGCCGCGGCCTGCAACCCCAGGTCTACACCGGTACGGCGGGGCAGGGCGAACAGGCCCTGCTCGACGACAACGAGCGTCTGGCCGGGGCCATGGACTGGGCCCGGGAGCAGAAGCTCGACTATGTGGTGTCCGGCAGCGTCGAGGAGTGGCAGTACAAGAACGGCCTGGATGGTGAACCGGCGGTGGGCATCAGCCTGCGGGTGGTCGAGGCCGGTACCGGCAAGGTGCTGTGGAGCAATAGCGGGGCCCGTGCCGGCTGGTCCCGGGAAAGCCTGGCCGGGGCCGCCCAGAAGGTGCTCGACAAACTTGTCGGTGACCTTCGGATCGAGTGACTGCCATGAACTCTCCACACATGGACTATGCGCTGGCGCCCCGCGCCAGCGGTCCGGCGTCCTGGCTGGAAACCTTTCTGGTGACCGCCCTGGTCATCGGCGTCGGCCTGTGGTTGGCCCCCGAGGACCCCTTGCAGGTGCAGGGCGAGTTTCCCTGGTCGGTGCTGGCGCCGCTGCTGCTGGGGGTGCGCTACGGGTTTGTTCGCGGCCTGATCAGTGCCAGCCTGCTGGTAGCGGCGTTCTTTGCCCTGCGTCATTCGGGGCTGGCGAGCTACGCCCAGGTCGCGCCGTCCTACATTGTCGGCGTACTGGTCTGCGGCATGCTGGTGGGCGAGGTGCGCGACCTCTGGGAGCGGCGTTTGCTGCGCTTGCAGATGGCCAACGAGTACCGCCAGTACCGGCTCGATGATTTCACCCGGGCGCACCAGATTCTGCGGGTCTCCCATGACCGCCTGGAGCAGCGCCTGGCGGGCAGCGACCAGAGCTTGCGCAGTTCCCTGCTGGGCTTGCGTGATCGGCTGCGTGCGGCGCCCAATGGCGGCGACCCGCTGAGCCTGCTGGCCGAGCCGGTGCTGACCCTGCTCGGCCAGTACGGCTCGCTGCGGGTGGCCGGGCTGTACCGGGTGGAGCAGGGCGCCAGTGCGGCGCCACAGCTGAGCCTCTTGGCCTCGATCGGCACCATGGGGCCCCTGGACAGCCAGGACCTGCTGGTGCGTATGTGCCTGGAGCGCGAGGAGCTGGTGAGTGTGCGTGAGGAGCTGCTGGATAGCGGCGCCCAGGCCTCGGTGTCGTCCTTGCAGGCCTGTGTTCCGCTGGTGGACACCCAGGGCCAGGTGCTGGCGATTCTGGCGGTGCGGCAGATGCCGTTCTTTGCCTTCCAGGAACGCACCCTCAGCCTGCTGGCCCTGCTGGCCGGACATATCGCCGACCTGTTGCACCCGGACCCGCAGGTTTTGCAACTGCAGAGCGCCGATGCCCAGCACTTCACCCGCCAACTCAAGCGTTCACTGGTGGATGTCGAGCGCCACGGCCTGTCCGGTTGCCTCTATGCCTTCGAGCTGACCCAGCCCAATGATGAACTGGCGCGGCTGTTCGAGCGTAGCCAGCGTGGCCTGGACCTGCACCTGAGCCTGGCCAATGCACGCGGGCACGAACTGTTGCTGGTGCTGTTGCCGCTGACCAGCGCCGAGGGCGCCCAGGGCTACCTGGCACGCCTGGGCAAGCTGGTCCACGAACACTTCGGCATGAGCGTGGAGCTGGCCGGCCTGGGGGTCAAGGTACTGCCCTACGACCTGGAGTCGGCCCGGCAACGCGATGGGCTGCGTAACTTCCTGTACAACGAGTGTGGCCTGAATGATCAGCAAGTGGCTGTTTAGCGGAGCGCTGTTTTTCGAGATCGGCAGCTGGGCCAGCCTGACGGCGCAGTTGCCCGACCTGCAGACCGCGCTGCTGTATGCAATGACCCATGGCATCGCCTGTGGCCTGCTGACCGCGGCGGTCTGGCTGCTGCTGCCGGCGCGTTATCGCCGGCCGTTGCCATGGAGCCCGCTGTTCATCTTCAGCCTGGCGTTCTTTGTGCCGCTGATCGGGGCCGTCGGGGTGATTGCCGCGATCTTTCCGGCGCTGTACCTGCCGCGCAAGCGCGAGGCGCAGACGTGGCAGGCGGTGGGCATTCCCGACCTGCCGTTTCGCGCTCAGACTCAACTGCATTCGCCCACCTTCGGTGACAGCGGGCTGCAGGATGTCTTGCGTCATGCGCCGGACCCCGACCAGCGCCTGGCGGCCTTGCTCGCCACCCGGCGGATGCCGGGCAAGGAAGCGGTGCCGATCCTCAAGCTGGCCCTGGGCGACCCGAGCGACGATGTGCGGCTGTTGGCGTATTCGATGCTCGACAAGCAGGAAACCGACATCAACCAGCGGATCCAGTCCTCCCTGGAACAACTGCCCGGCGCGGCGCCGCAGAAGGCCGGAGCCTTGCACGCGACGCTGGCCCGCTGGTACTGGGAACTGGCCTACCTGGGCCTGGCCCAGGGCAGTGTGCAGCAGCACGTGCTGGGCCAGGCCGGCGAACATGCCGAACAGGCGCTGAAGCTGGGGGAGGGCGGCGAGCTGCTGTTGCTGGCCGGGCGCATCGCCCTTGAACGCGGTGACGTCGGCAAGGCGCGCCTGCACATGCACCAGGCCGAGGAGGCGGGCATGGACTCGGCCAAGGTCCTGCCGTTCCGCGCCGAAATCGCCTTTGAAACCGGCCGCTATGCCGAGATTCCCGGGCTGCTGCGAAGCCTGCCGGCGCAAATGCAGCAACGTCCGCCCTTTGCCGGGCTGGTAAGGACCTGGACATGAAGAAAACCCCCGACTCAACCCCCATCGCCGATGTCTGCCTGCTGCTCGAGGGCACCTGGCCCTATGTGCGTGGTGGCGTGTCCAGCTGGATCCACCAGATGATCCTCGGCCTGCCGCAGCTGCAGTTTTCGGTGCTGTTCATTGGTGGCCAGCGCGAGGCCTATGGTCAGCGCCGCTATGAGATTCCGGCCAACGTCGTGCATATCGAAGAGGTGTACCTGGAAGAGGCCTGGCGCAACCCCAGGCACAAGCGCGAGGCCCACAGCGCGTCCCTGGAGGAACTGAGCAACCTGTACCGCTACCTGCACAACCCGCAGAAGCCCGCCGCCGAGCTGGGCATCGAAGTGCTGGCATCCCTGGCCCAGGGGCGCATCACCCTGGACGACGTGCTCTACAGCCGGCCCAGCTGGGAAGCGCTGACCGAAGGCTACGAGCAGCACTGCGCCGATCCGTCCTTCGTCAACTACTTCTGGACCCTGCGCACCATGCAGTCGCCCTTGCTGATGCTGGCCAATGCTGCCCGGCACATGCCGCGGGCCCGGGTGCTGCACTCGATTTCCACCGGCTACGCCGGGCTGGTGGGCTGCATTCTCAAGCAGTTGTGGGGCTGCCAGTTCCTGCTCAGCGAGCACGGGATCTACACCAAGGAGCGCAAGATCGACCTGGCCCAGGCCAGCTGGATCGCCGAAAGCAGCAACCAGGCGCTGAACGACAGCATGGATTCCGGCTCCGGCTATATCCGCATGCTCTGGGTGCGTTTCTTCGAACGCATCGGGCATCTGGTCTATGAAAGCGCCGACCAGATCATTGCCCTGTACGACGGCAACCGCCAACGCCAGATCAAGGACGGCGCGCCCCCCGAGCGCACCCAGGTGATCCCCAACGGCATCGACCTGCAGCTCTGGACCCAGGCCCTGGAGGCCCGGGCCGAAGGCATTGCGCCGGTGGTCGGGCTGATCGGCCGGGTGGTGCCGATCAAGGACGTCAAGACCTTCCTGCGGGCCATGCGCGGGGTGGTCAGCGTGATGCCCGAGGTCGAAGGCTGGATCGTCGGGCCGGAAGAGGAAGACCCGGAGTACGTCGCCGAGTGCCGCAGCCTGGTGGCGAGCCTGGGGCTGGAGCAGAAGGTACTGTTCCTGGGCTTCCAGAAAATCCAGGACATCCTGCCGCAACTGGGCCTGATGGTGCTGACCTCCATCAGCGAGGCCCAGCCCCTGGTGATTCTCGAAGCCTGGGCCGCCGGCACGCCGGTGGTCAGCAGTGACGTGGGCTCCTGCCGCGAGCTGATCGAGGGCGGCGAGGCGGCCGACCGGGACCTGGGGCGGGCCGGGGAAGTGGTGGCGATCGCCGATCCGCAGGCCACCTCCCAGGCGATCATCGACCTGCTGCGCAGCCCCGCACGCTGGCAATCGGCCCAGGCGGCGGGCCTGTTGCGGGTACATCGCTACTACAGCGAGCGCTTGATGCTCGACCGCTATCGCACGCTCTATCACACGGCCATCGGCACCCCACACAAGGAGGCTGTGTAAATGGCCGGCATCGGTTTCGAACTGCGCAAGATTCTCTCCCGCGACTCCTACACGGCGACCCTGCACGCCTATGTCTATGCCGGCCTGATCAGTTCCGGGCCCTGGGTGCTGTCGATCCTCAGCGTGATGCTGGTGGGGGTGATCAGCCTCGGGCTGGTGGTGCCGGAGGTCCTGATCCGCCAGTTCCTGATCACCGTCACCTACCTGATGGCCACGTCGCTGATCCTGACCGGCGGCCTGCAGCTGTTTTTCACCCGTTTCGTGTCCGACCGCCTGTTCGAGCGCAAGTACGAGCAGATCCTGCCGAACCTGGTGGGCGTACTCTTGCTGGTGACCCTGGGCTCCGGGGCGCTGGGCATCCTGCTGCTGGTGACCCTGTTCGACCAGGCGCTGATCTACCGCCTGCTGACCCTGGCCAACTTCGTGGTGCTGTGCAACCTGTGGCTGGTGATCATCTTCCTCTCGGGGATGAAGGCCTATAACCGCATCCTTCTGGTGATGCTGGTGGGGTATGGCTTGATGGTCGGCAGCGCCTTCTACCTGCGCTACATGGGCATGGAAGGGCTGTTGCTGGCGCTGCTGCTGGGGCACAGCACGCTGCTGTTCCTGTTTCTCTACGACATCCTGCGCGAGTACCGGGCCGAAAAGCTGGTGGCCTTCGACTTTCTCGACCGCCGCCAGGTGTTTGTCAGCCTCCTGCTGACCGGGCTTTGCTACAACCTGGGGATCTGGATCGACAAGTTCATCTTCTGGTTCAACCCGGAAACTTCGAGCCAGGTGATCGGGCCGATGCGCGCGTCAATTCTCTACGACCTGCCGATCTTCCTCGCTTACCTGGCGATCATTCCCGGGATGGCGGTGTTCCTGGTGCGCATCGAAACCGATTTCGCCGAATGGTACGACCGCCTGTTCCGTGCCGTGCGCGATGGCGAGACCTTGCAGCACATCGGTTCGCTGAAGGCCGAGATGACCTTCTCGATCCGCCAGGGCCTGCTGGAAATCTGCAAGGTCCAGGGGCTGACGGTGGTCCTGCTGTTCCTCTTCGGCCCGCGCCTGCTGGAGTGGCTGGGGATGTCCAGCTACTACCTGCCGCTGTTCTACATCGACCTGATCGGGGTGAGCATCCAGGTGGTGTTCATGGCGATTCTCAACGTGTTCTTCTACCTCGACAAACGCGCCATCGTGCTGGAGCTGTGCCTGCTGTTCGTGGCCCTCAATGCCGCCCTGACCCTGCTCAGCCTGCACCTGGGGCCGAGCTTCTTCGGCTATGGCTTTACCCTGTCGCTGCTGATCTGCGTGCTGCTGGGGCTGACGCGGCTGTCGACGGCGCTGGATGACCTGGAGTACGAGACGTTCATGCTGTCGCGTTGAGGAGCATCGGCAAGCGCGTGCTGCGGACCCGCGGCGGTGCTTTGCAGAGGCTTGCAGGATCGGGACGCCGGCTATGCCAACGCGGCCCGGGTTCTGCGCAGCACAGGGGCCGGTCAGGGAGCGTCGAGGTAGGATTTTCGCATTCTCTCCAGCGTGCCGTCCTTGCGCAGCCCCTCGACCGCCGCGCGCAGCTTGTGCACCAGTGTCGCATTGCAGTTTCTGGAGCAGGCCAGGTACAGATCGGTGCTCATAAAGACCGGACTGACCTGCAACGGCTGAGTCGACACCTTGCGCCAGATGCTCTGGGTTTCGGGAATGCCGTTGAACCAGGCGTCGACCCGTCCCATCAGCAGCAGTTGAGCCGGGTTCTCGCCAATTTCAAACGGATAGATCTGGTTGTCGCCAAAGCCTTCAGCCCGAAGCTTCTGCTCTTGGGCACTGCCTCGGCCAACGGCGATCCGAGCGAAGGTTTCCCGTGCCTGCTGCAGGGTTTCGACGCGCGTGTGCAGGCTGAAGAAGGCTCTGTCCATGGTCATGATGGGCGCGATCCAGGTGTAATCGGCCTCTCTTTCCGGCGTGCGCGACAGGGGAATGATCAGCTTGTCGACGCCTTTGCGTACGCTTTGCTGGGCTCGTGCCCAGGGCACTTCTATAAAGTGCAGCGTATATCCGGCTTGGGTCGCTGCTTCCAGCGTCGCGTCGCCGAGGATGCCATGCAGGCCGGACGGGTCCAGCATCGATAAAGGCGGCGCTTCGGCGATGTACAGGTCGAAGCTACGGGACTCGGCGCCAGACACTGAGGGCACCCAGGCCGTCAGAACGAGCAGCGTCGTCAGGATCAGCGCCCCCCGCTGGCGCAACGATTGGATCATATGAGTCATGGCAGTAACTCAACAAACAGTGGCATTTCATGCTCTCGGATTAACGCTGCGTATTCGACACGTAGAGAGACCATCCCGCAACGACCTGCAAAACATGCCGCCAAGATTAGAGGGTTATGTGCAGAGACGGTTGGGTTTGACGGATTATTTTGACCGCTGATTGCCATCACCGTTCAGGGCTGGCGCAACCAGTGAGGGCAGCGACTGGTACGCGCTGACACTCAGGTTGAACAGCCGTGGGCAGCGCTGTATCAGTAGCCTCGCCAGCCTGGGACCAGGTCCCTGTGCATGCGCAGCCTGGACATGCAGGGGATTTAGGGGACAGCCTTAAGTTTTAGTTAAAACGCTTCAATCAAACTGCTGATTATCATTCGTAATTGGCTGACTCAGACTGCGTTCGTGCCTCCATGCTCCCTGGAGCAAGCAACGAGCGGTCTATGCCAGTCAATACTGCAACAACCCGCAGCCTGTCCTCAGCGAATGTTCCGCTATGACAGCGCTGTCTGCCCCATCATCCGCGGCCGATACGGCCGTTCACTCAGCCTTGGCCTGCTGCCATCTGCTGCTGCAACTGACCCAGGAACGCGTACCGCAAGCCGCGGCCCCGCAACCCCTGGACCCTGACCCTTCGCGGGACCTGCGCCAGGCGGTCAGGGACTATGCACGCAACGCCGGTGTCGATCTGCGCCTGGAACGCCTGGCGCTGACCCGACTGACCCCGAAGATGCTGCCCCTTGTCTGGCGCAACCAGAGCGGCGAATTCATGCTGCTGGCGCGGCTCTCGGACACCCAGGCGCTGGTGCAGCGACCTTCAATGCCGACCCCGGACATGCTCGATCGCCAGCAGTTGGCCGAGCAGTGGAGCGGGGAGGTGATTCGCCTGCGCCAGAGCGGTTTGCGCTTCGATCTGTCCTGGTTCGTACCGGAGCTGCTGCGCCATCGGCGGATACTCGGCGAAGTGCTGCTGTGCTCGCTGTTGCTGCAGGTGCTGGCCCTGGCGACGCCGTTGTTCTTCCAGGCGGTGATGGACAAGGTCATGGTGCACCGGGCGCTGTCGACCCTCGACGTGCTGGTGATGACCCTGGTGGTGGTGGGCCTGTTCGAGGTGCTGCTCAAGGGCTTGCGCGAATACCTGGCGGCGCACACCGCCAACCGCATCGACATCGGCCTTGGGGTCAAGCTCTTGCGCCATCTGCTGGGCCTGCCGTTGCTGTACTTCAAGCAACGCCAGGTGGGGGCGATCATCACCCGGGTCCAGGAGCTGGACAGCATCCGCGAGTTCCTCACCGGCTCGCTGCTGACCCTGTGTGTCGACGTGGCCTTCACCCTGGTGTTTTTTGCGGTCATGGCCTGGATTTCCTGGCCGTTGACCCTGCTGGTGCTGCTGACCCTGCCCCTGTATGCGCTGCTGGCCTGGTTCAGCACCGGCCCGCTGGAGAAGCGCATCGAGCGCCAGTTCTACAGTGCGGCGCGCAACACCGCCTTTCTCAATGAAAGCGTCAGCAGCAGCGAAACCATCAAGAGCCTGGCGGTGGAGCCGCGCATGCAGCGTCGCTGGGAGTCGCAGACGGCGCAGATGGTCGAGGCCGGGTTTGCCAGCCAGACCCTGGGCAGCGCCATCAGCCAGACCGTGATGCTGTTGCAGAAAGTCACGGCGGTGGCGGTGATCTGCTGGGGCGCTAGCCGGGTCATCGACCTGCAGATGAGCATCGGCCAGTTGATTGCCTTCAACATGATGCTGTCCCACGTCAGCCAGCCCGTGGCCAAACTGATCGAGGTCTGGCAGCAGTTCGTCCGGGTGCGGGTGTCGGTGGACAAGCTGGGCGACATGCTCAACCTGCCGGTGGAGCAGGCCGAGGGGGATCTGCGCCCGACCCAGGCATTGCGTGGCGAAGTGCGCATCGAACAGTTGGTGTTCCGCTACCGTCCGGAACTTGAGTGGGTGCTGCGCGGCCTGGACTTGCAGATCGCCGCGGGGCAGACCCTGGGCATCGTCGGGCCGTCCGGGTCCGGCAAGAGCACGCTGACCCGCTTGCTGCAGAAACTCTACACCCCCGATGGCGGGCGCATCCTGATCGACGGCTTGCCCCTGGAGCAGTTGCAGCCGGCCTGGTTGCGCAGCCAGATTGGCGTGGTACTCCAGGAAAACTACCTGTTCAACCGCAGCGTGCGCCACAACATTGCCCTGCGCCATCCCACCGCCTCCCTGGAAAGCGTGATCGCCGCAGCGCGCCTGGCCGGTGCCCATGATTTCATCCTGCGCCTGCCCCTGGGCTACGACACGGTGCTGGCCGAAGCCGGCAGCTCCTTGTCCGGCGGCCAGCGGCAACGCATCGCCATAGCCCGGGCACTGATGGGCGACCCGCGCATCCTGATTTTCGACGAAGCCACCAGCGCCCTGGATGACGAATCCCAGGCGCTGATCCAGGACAACATGGCGAGCATCGCCCAGGGACGCACGGTGATCATCATTGCCCATCGCCTGTCTGCGGTACGGCATTGCCAACGCATCATCGCCCTGGAACAGGGGCGCATCAGTGAATCGGGCAGCCACCAGCAACTCTTGGCCAACGGCGGTTGCTACTCGCGCCTGTGGGCGCTGCAACAGGCGCTGTGCAAGGAGGCGTCATGAGGTCCGGTGCACTGTTGTCTCGCTGGCGCCGCGCTTGGCAGCGCCTGGGTGACGCGCGGACGCTGCTCAAGCGCAGCCGCGACGAATACGAGTTCCAACCCGGCTACCTGGAAATTGTCGAGCGGCCACCCGCGCCCTGGGCACGTGGCACGGCACTGCTGCTGATCCTGGCGATCCTGCTGGCCCTGGGCTGGGCGATCCTCGGCTTTCTCGACATTCATGCCAGTGCCGCCGGGCGCCTCATGGTCTCCAGCTACACCAAGGTGATCCAGGCGCACGAGGCGGGTGAAGTTCGCGCCATCCATGTGCGTGACGGGCAGCGGGTCAAGGCCGGCGAGGTGCTGGTGGCGCTGAACCCGATCGGCATCGACGCCGAGTTGAGCGAGTTGCGCACGCAACTGGACTTCAAGCGTCTGGAACTGGCCCGGGCCCGTGCACTGCTGACCCCGGACCCCTTGCACAGCTACCAGACGCCTGCTGGCCTGGATGCACAGCAGGTCGCGGCGGCCCGGGAGCAACTGCTCAGTACCTGGAAGGAAATCAGCGCCAACCTGGACAGCCTCAACGCCGAAATCGCCATCAACCAGGCCAATCAAAGGGCTCGGGGCAGCGAGATCAGCGCCCTGGGCAAGCTGGCCAGCAATGTGCGCAAACGGCTCCATGCACGCCGGGCGATGGCCGCCGAACAACTGATGCCCCTGGTGGAATTGCTTGAGCAGGAAAAGGAGCAACTGGACGTCGAGCGTTCGCTGGCCCAGCAGCAGGCCGAACTGCAGGTGCTCAAGGCCCAGGCGCAGAACCGTCGGGAGCAGCGCGACAGCTTCCTGGCCAGGACCCAGCGCGAACAGCATGAATTGCTCAACCGCAGCCAACAGGAGATCGCCGTGCTCGAGCAGCAACTGATCCGTGGCCGCGACCGGCAGCGCCTGCAAACCCTGCTGGCGCCGGTGGACGGTGTGGTCCAGCAACTGGCGGTGCATACCCTGGGCGGCGCCGTGCAAGCGGCGCAGCAGTTACTGGTGATCGTGCCCGAGGGGGCCGAGCTGGATGCCGAGGTCATGGTGCTGAACAAGGACGTCGGTTTCGTCAGGGCCGGCCAGCCCGTGGAGATCAAGGTGGATGCGTTTCCCTATACCCGCTACGGCACCTTGCGCGGCACCGTGGCCCATGTCTCCGGTGACGCCATCAAGGACGAACAGCTGGGGCTGGTGTTCCCCACGCGGATTCGCCTGGAGCGTGCGGCAATCGCCGCGGGGCAGGGCTGGATGCCCTTGCAGGCGGGGATGAGCGTGACCGGCGAGATTCGCACCGGCGAGCGGCGGGTGATCAATTACCTGCTGAGCCCGATTCGCGAGTATCAGTCCGAAGCGTTGCGGGAGCGTTGAGCATGACCCGCGCTTTCGATGCCGCTTCTGAACCGTCACCGACAATGCTCGACACCGGCCTGCACGCCCTGGCCTGGGCCGCCCGGCGCTTCGATCTGAGCATCAGCGTGGCGCAACTGACTCACCGCCTGGGACGGGTTGAAGGTCCGGCCGACAGCCTTGACCTGCGGCGCTGCGCCGGCTGGATCGGCCTGCGCGCACGGGCAGTGCAGAGCCGGGTGCAGCGTTTGCATCACCTGCCGCTGCCGGCGCTGCTGGACACCACTCGGGGCTGGGCGGTGCTGGACGCGGTGGAGGGCGACCGGGTCCGGGTATTCTGGCCGCTGCAGGGGCAATGCCAGACCCTGTCGCGCCAGGAGCTGGCGACGCTCTGGCAAGGCCATGATCAGGGACAGGGAGAGGTGTTGCTGCTGGCCGAGCGGCATGTGCAGCTGAAGACGGGTGGTTTCGGCGTCTCCTGGTTCCTGCCGTCGATCCTCAAGCATGGGCGCCAGTTTCGCAGCGTGCTGCTGGTGTCGCTGATGCTGCAAGGCGTAGCGCTGGTCACGCCGCTGCTGTTCGAGAACATCATCGACCGGGTCCTGGTCAGTCGCGGCCTGTCGAGCCTGCAAGTGCTGGGGATCGCCATGCTGGCCCTGGCGCTGTTCGAGCCCTTGTTCGGCCTGTTGCGGTCCTGGCTGTTCAGCAATGTGGCGAGCAAGATCAACGCCGAGCTGTCCGCGCGCCTGTACCAGCATCTGATCCAGTTGCCGCTGGGTTATTTCCAGCGGCGCCAGAGCGGCGAGATCATCGCCCGGGTCGGTGAGATGCAACAGATCCGCCAGTTTCTGACCGGCTCGGCCTTGACCCTGGTGCTGGACCTGGCGTTCTGCGGCTTGTTCATCGCCGTGATGTACAGCTACGCACCGCTGCTGACCTGGGTGGTGGTGGGCTCCCTGGCCCTGTATTTCCTCTTCTGGCTGTGCGTGGGCCCCTTGCTGCGCAGCCGGGCCTTGCGCGAATACGAGTTGAATGCGGCCAACACGGCGTTTCTCACCGAGACCGTGACCGGCATCGAGACTATCAAGACCGGGGCCATCGAAAGCGCCTTCCAGCAGCAGTGGCAGCGCCAGCTGGCGGCTTATGTGCGTGCGGCGTTCCACACCCGCATCGTCGGGATCTGGGCCGGGCAGGGCATCGGCCTGATCCAGAAGCTGACCGCAGCGCTGTTGCTGTGGTGGGGCGTGATGCTGGTGCTGGATGGCCAGTTGAGCCCCGGCCAACTGGTGGCCTTCAACATGCTGGCCGGGCATGTGGTGGAGCCGATCCTGCGTCTGGCCCAGGTCTGGCAGGACTTCCAGCACACGCTGATTTCCCTGCGCCGCCTGGGGGACATTCTCGACAGCGACTGTGAAAGCGGCAGCGGCGGCCTGGCCTCGGTGCCGGCGTTGCAGGGCGGGGTGAGCTTCCAGGGGGTGCGTTTTCGCTACGAGGAAGACGGCCAGGAGGTGCTGCGCCAGCTGGATCTGGAGATCCAGCCGGGCGAGTTCGTCGGCATCACCGGGCCTTCCGGTTCCGGCAAATCGACCCTGACCCGCCTGCTGCAGCGCCTCTATGTGCCCCAGCACGGCCGGGTGCTGGTGGACGGCATCGACCTGGCCATCGCCGATCCGGTGGCCCTGCGCCGCAACATGAGCGTGGTGCTCCAGGAAAGCGTGTTGTTCGCCGGCAGCGTTGCCGAGAACATCCGCCTGTGCCGGCCTCAAGCCAGCGACGCCGAGGTGCGGCACGCCGCCGGTCTGGCCGGGGCGGCGTCCTTTATCGAGGCCCTGGCCCAGGGCTACGAGACCGAGGTGGGCGAGCGTGGCGGCCAGCTCTCCGGCGGCCAGCGTCAACGCATTGCCCTGGCCCGGGCCCTGCTGACCAACCCCGGCATCCTGTTGCTGGACGAAGCCACCAGTGCCCTGGACTACGAGTCGGAAGCGGCGGTGATGGCCAACCTGCAGGGCATCGTCCGCGGCCGCACGGTGATCAGCGTCGCCCATCGCCTCAATACCCTGCGCCATGCGGACCGGATTCTGGTCATTGATCAGGGCCGGGTGCTCGAACAAGGCACACACCAACAGCTGCTCGCCCTGGACGGGTTGTATGCCCGGCAGTGGGCGCTGCAGATGAAGGATTGACCCCACCGACGACAGGAGGACTCAGCCACCCGTCATGTCTCCCCACCCCGCATATCCATACCCATAGGCAGCCCTTCGCGAGACGCAGGGCTTGGCTCAAAACAGACAAAGGATCATTGCAATGGCTTTTATGTCCAAGGACTTCACGCGCCTGCTCAATACCCTGATCGACCAACAGATCAAGACGGCAGGGCGGCAAACCGAATGGTTCAACATGAGCGCCGACGAGCGTGCCGCGTACATCGGCCAGGTCGGCGAGCGCCTGCTGGAAATGCAGCAGAGCACCCTGAGCGTGCTGGCCGCCCAGCACTACCAGATGCAGGACAACCCGGTCTCGGTGGGCGATCAGTTGCAGGTGCTGCAACAACGCCGCAAAGAAATGAAGGCCATCGCCGACACGCCGGCCACCATTGCCTACAAGCAGCAACTGGACCGTGACATCCTGTTGTACAGCCGTCAGGACACGGCGATCAGCCACTATGACAGCACCTGGAACAAGGCCCTGCGGCTGCTCAGTCCCGGTGGCGCCAAGGCCGAGGTCCTGCAAGCCGATGCGCCGGCCAAGCAGAAAGAGCTCAAGGGCCGGATCAACCGCCTGGAGAAGCACCTGAGCATGCAGGTGGCCGACTCCACCTTCAGCCTGACCTACGTGACCCTGTTCTCCGAGCTGCAGGCCTACAAGGAGGTGAGTACCCGCTACAACGCCTGGCTCAAGGCCGCCCCGCAGCAGCAGGCCGCGAGCCTGGACGCACTGGCCAAGGCACCCCGGGCCTCCGACGAGCTGCCGGTGAACCTTTCACTGCTGATGATGGAGGAGCGCCCGGGCTACATCCGCATGAACGTGGCGCTGGTCAATGCCAGCACCGATGGCCGCTTCAAGGACTTCTACCTGGAGCACGGCCGGCTGGTGGTGCCCACCGACGGCGTGCTGAATTTCTCCTTTGGCACCGCCGCCCGTTCCCTGGCCTGGCAGCAACAGTACCGGCTCAAGAGCGAGCCACCGTCCATGCGCTCGCCGACCTATGCACCGATTCGCTCGGTGCTGGTCAAGACCGGGTTCGTCGAGCAGTACTTCGCCAACCACCTGGTGTCGGAAAGCTCCCTGCGCGAAGGCTTCAAGGCCCAGGTGTTGAGCAACGGCCGCAAGCTGCTGTTGACCGGCGTCGATCGCAAAGTGCCCAACCAGGTCGGCATCCAGGTCTCGGGCCAGTCGCCCGGCACCAGCGTGACCCGTGTAGTGCCCCTGGCTGGCGCCTTGAGCGAACTGATCAACCAGAACGCGGACATCACCAGCTTCCAGACCCTGGGCGTCGAAGACTATCGGCAGAACAGCTACCACCCGGACCGCGACGGCCTGTTCGTCAATATTCATGAGCTGGAACGCTCAGTCGGCTTTGCCGAGCACCAGTACCTGCTGGAAATGCCCCAGGGCGACGCTTTCCGTTCGGCGACGCCTTTTGCCCTGATGACCGTCGAGGGCGACAAGGTCAGCAGCAGCCACCTGAGCAAGGCCCAGACCGAGACCCTGTATCAATACAACGCGGCGTTTTTCGAGCGCCTGGAACAACTGCGCGGTGAGGGCTTCAAGGCCAGCCGGCTGTTTGAAGGCAGCAGCGAGCGCGCCACCTTCGTGCAACAGCTGACGCGCCTGCTCGAACGCAACCACATCACCCCGGCCGGGGTGCTGCTGACGCAACACAGCCGCCCGAGCCTGCGGGATATCAAGGGCAACAACCTGAACAAGGTGCTGTGGGAACAGGCCTTCGCCGCGTCGGTCTGGCAAAGCCACGACAACGATGATCTGCTGTTCGGCCTGGGGCAGAACCTGGTGAAGAACCAGGCGCTGAGCAAAGTCCTGCAAGGCGGTTATCTGCAGAGCGACATTGCCCAGGCCAAATTGCTGCTGGCACCGCTGTATGAACAGTGGCGTGCCCAGGCGATCGAGATGGAAACACAGCGAGTGGCCAGCGCCAACGCCGGGCAGCATCCAGGCAACCCGAAGGTGCATGTTTTCGATCAGGTGGCGGTGGAGCGCGGCCTGGACAGCAAACTGCTGAACCTGTTGTTGAGCGGCCCCCAGGGCCTGGCGCCGGCCGACGTCGCGTTGCGGCCGACGGTCGAGGCGCTGTTGTCCGGCGACCAGGGCCGCAGCCTGCGCAAGCAGGCGTTGTTCCATGCCCTGCGCCCCGTGGCCGACAGTTTTTCCAAGGCCGCGGTGCCGGTCAATGCCCATGCCGCGCTGACGCCAAAAACCGGCGCCGACAAGGTCATGATCAACAACCGGCTGAACCAGCCCGACCCCTACCTGATCCTCAATACCCACCCGGAGCAGGCCCGGACCGATGCCGCGCTGCTGATCCAGGACGACAAGTACCGCAGCTACAGCCAGTTCCGCCCCGATCCGAACAATGAAGCCACACGCTACATGAGCGACCTGGACACCCCGTTCGTGGGGGGCATTTCCGGGACCACCCAGACCGTCAGCAATGCCTTGCCGGAGTTGTTCGGTAGCGCGCCGAGCATCAAGCAGTACTGGCAGTTCCAGATGGCCAACGCGGCCTTCATGATCCGCAACGGCTACCACTCGTTCTTCGAAACCCTGTATGTCGCCGCCCGTTATGAACCCCAGGGGCCGGACAGCATCGGCAAGGACCTGCTGCAGACCTTCGACCGCTACCGTGCCGAAGGGCGCCGGGAGGCTTTGCATGGGGAGCTGTACGACGCCGTGATGGCCCGGGTCCTGCCCATCGTCAATCAAGGCCTGGCGCCGAGCGAGGAGTTCCATCCACCGCGCTTCACCGACCTGGGGCCGCTGCCCGCGCTGTTGGGGCAGGCCGCCAAGGACCGGCAACTCAAGACGGGCCTGGCGTCGCTCGGAGCCGGCTTCGAACCGCGCCAGGGCAGTGCCGACATTCACCAGTTTGCCGCCGACCCGGTGCAGTTCGCCCAGACCCACACCCTCAGTGCCGAGGCCCTGGTCAAGGCGGGGCGCTTGCCGGCCCAGGGCAACGTGCAGTTGGTGGAAGTCGCGCCCAGGCTGTATGAGCTCGAATACACCGAGCACAGCGCCAACTCCGTGAGCGGGAGCCCGGACAGCGTGCCGGCGTATTTCCTCGGCTACAACGGGCCGAACCAGGCGAACGCCGCGCCGGCCTATGTGGACATTCCCAAGCAGGCGCGCGCGGGCAGCTTCCTTTTTACCGGCACCTTGTCGGGCTGCTCGCTGGTGGTGACCAGCCTGGACGCCGATACCTATCGGGTCTATCACGACGGTCGGGTCAACAGTTCGCTGCTGTACGACAACGTGGTGATGGCGGTCGACTACAAGGACTACCAAGTGGCCGGCACCGCCGAGGGCCTGGCTGCGGCGTACATGCAGGTCGTCGACGGCCAGTGGCAGTTGGTGTTCCAGCGCCAGGAGTACCAGCGCGAAGGGCAGATGGTCTGGCCGAAGTTGCGCGAGGGTGCAGAGCCGCTTGCCATCCAGACCGCCGACAGCCAGGTGCAGGAACGCAACCGGACCCAGTTCGCCGAGTACCGCGAACAGGTGCACCAGAACCTGAAGAAGGTGGCGACCCAGTTCGGCGTGTCCACTGAAGGGGTGGCCGATGGCGTCTACAGCGGCGGCGACTTTTCTCCCGAGCACCCGGCCATTGCCGCCTGGAATCGGCTGCGCGATGCGGTCCAGGCCAAGGTCAGCGCCGACATCGAACAGCTCGGCAACCAGCGTTATCAACTCCAGGAGCAGCGGCGCGGGGCCAGCGACAAGAGCCTGATCGACCAGCAGATCAAGCAGCTCAACCTCACCCAGGATTTCTACCGGGCGCAGTACGAACCGGTGTTGCGTGAGGCCGCTTCGGTGGAAAAGACCTGGCTCTGGCAGCAGATCCAGGCCAAGCAGGGCAGTGCTGCGGTGGTACGCACCGACGACACGGCGATCCAGGGCGGGGGCGATGAGCGCAGCACCAGCGTGGGCGAGCGCTACGCTATTGCCGAGGCCTATCAGCGCGGGGCCCGGGGCACGGCATTCAGTGACGGCGTGCGGGATTTTCGCGAGATCAAGATCCCCGGGCTGGACGACAAGAAGTCGGCCCTGGAGATGAAGCGCCTGTTTCTCGACGGCCAGCTCACGCCTGGGCAGCGTGGCGCCCTGAGTGCCCGCATCAGTGAGACCAGCCAGGCCGAATACATCGACAAAGTGCTGCGCCAGACCGCGACCCTCAGTGAAGACTTCCGGGGCGCCGGCAGTGTCTTCGGCCAGTTGGCGCCCCAGGACTTCTACCTGTCGCTGGTGGGGGACCGCTCCGGAGGCCGCTGCTACCCGCTGGTCAGGGCCATGGCCGTCGCCCTGGCCAGGGGCGGCGAGGCGGGGGTCAACAGCCTGGTGCAGAAGCTGTTCCTGGCCTCGGCCGATCCCCAGGCGGGCAGCTCGACCTTGCTCAAGAACAGCCTGATCCGGCTGCATTCCAATGTCGACGCGGTCCAGGCCTCCAAGGCGCTGGGGCAGTTCCAGTTGTCCGACGTGGTGGCCCGGCTGGCCAACGGCAGCAGCGACTCGATGTTTGCCCTCAACACCCAGAACCACTCGATGATGGTGGGCAGTACCCAGGGCCCCGAAGGCCGTCGCTACTACTTCTATGACCCGAACGTGGGGATCTTCGCTTTCGACTCCAGCAAGGGCTTGGCCAAGGCCATGGAGCAGCACCTGGTGCGCCGCAAACTGGCGGCGCACTACGGCTCGTTCGGCAGCCAGTCGCAGCCGGCCTTCAACCTGATCGAGATCGACACCCACAAGATGGCCGAGGTGCCGGTGGGCAGCGGGCTGAACGTTGCCGATCTGTCCCGTCCCGAGGAGTTGGCCGGTGTCATCGGCCAACGCCGCCAGGTGGAGCAGGCGGTGGGTGCCCAGCAGCGCGTCAGCCAGGACCTGCGCCTGGGCGCGGCGCTGACCACGTTCGACGCCGAGCAATGGGGCGCGCGCTTCGACGCCGCCAGCACCCGGCTGGCCCGGGAGCACCAACTGAGCAGCCAGTGGATACCGATCATCGCCAACACCGAGCCACAGCCGGAGGGCGGCTATCGGGTGCAGTTCATCAACCGTGACCAGCCCGATCAGACCCGCTGGCTGAGCACCGACGATGGCACCTTTGTCGAATTCCGTCGTTTCGTCGATGAGCACATGAGTGTGCTCAACGAGCACTTCACCCTGGAGCATGGGCAGATCCGGCCCCGCGGCGGGGTCGGCGAAGTGGCGCATGTGGACGGCCTGAACGCGGGCTTTGCGGTCCAGACGCTGATCCAGTGGTTTGCCGACAAGAACCGCAAGGATGCGGCCCAGGGCGTGGTTTCACCGGACCTGGCCACCGCCCTGAAGATCCATAGCTACCTGGGCCTGGCGCAGATCGGCCATGGCACGGTGCAAGATGTGGCCAACATCACCCAACTGGTGCAAACCGCGTTGCGTGGCGAAGCCCTGGCCGCCGAGTCCTCGCTCAAGGACTTTGCCTCGACCCTGGGGCACACGGTCAACGAGGGCGCAGGCGTGCTGTTTGGCGGGGCCATGGTCGGCCTGGATGCCTATGAGCTGGCCCATGCCGAGAACGATGTGCAGAAAGCCGTATTCGGCACCCAGCTGGCGTTCGATTCGGCGAGTTTTGTCAGTGGCGCGGCGGGTATCGGTGCCGGGCTGATCGGCGCTTCGACAACGGCGGCGGTGCTGGGCGGCGCGGGGGTGATCCTCGGTGGCCTGGCGGTAGGCTTCACGGCACTGGCCCAGGCCTTTGGCGCGGTGGCCGAAGATGCCAAGGCGGTGGGACGTTACTTCGACACCCTGGACAAGGCCTACCAAGGCAACGGCTACCGTTATGACGAGAAACAGCAGGTGCTGGTGCCCCTGGCCGGGGCGGTGGTCAAGCGCCTCGACCTGCGCTCGAACGAGGTAGGTTTCGACAGCCAGTACATTTACCGCACTCACCACGGCTCCACCGGTTCCGGGGCGATCAACTACTTCTTCTGGGTCGGGGACTTTCCGCGGATGATCCACGACCGCGCCCAGGCGATCGAGGTGCGCAGCGGCATTGGCCACGGCGCCAAGCCGCCCAGACTCGACCACGGCGACAGCAGGACGGTGATCCTGCCGGGCACGCCCAAGTCCTACATCAGCTACGAGTACATGATCCTGCCGGGGGCCACCACCCGGCATGACACGGGTTTCGATGTGATTCGCAAGCTCGAGCAGGATCGGCGCTTCGACTACGACTTCTACATCTTCCCGAGCGAGGAGACGATCCGGCGGATTCACCAGGAGTACGTCGAGACGCCGGTAGAAGTGCTGCTCGATGGGCACAACCGGCAATTGGTGGTGCCGCAACTGCCCAAGGAGCTGTACGGCTACCTGCGCTACGACATCCAGGGCGCAGGCGGCGAATACCTGATCGGCCTCAACGAAGGCACCGAGGTCAGGCTCAGCAACGAGGCCGGCCGTCAGCCGTCACGCTGGATCATCGACAGCAGCCAGCTGGAGAGCGACAGCATCACCGTGGCGAAGGACCACTTGCTGGTGGGTGGGGTCAAGGTCAAGCTCGATCCGGCCCAAAGCGGCCAGGTGCTGCTGGTCAACGCCAAGGGCGAAGTGCGGGCAGCCGATTTTGCCGGCCAGACCACCTACGTGGTGAAGGAAGACGCCAGCCAATGGCAGGTGTCCGGGCAGCGCATCGAACAGCACCTCAAGGAGCTGGCCCAGGCCCATCAGTTGCACGGCCAATACGTGGTGGTGGAGAACTACAAGCACAGTGAGCGCAATGTCGGTCGGGCGTACTACGACGTTGCCAAGGACCGCATGCTATTCACCGACACCGATGTGCAACAGGCGCGCAACGCCCAGTTGGGGGCGGTCATCGGCGAGCATGCCTACTTCGTCGATGCCGAGAACGCCGCCGCGTGGCGGGTCGACATTGCCAGCGGCAAGGTCGATGCGCAGTTCGCCCCTGCGTTCAACCAGAGCGCCGGCCAGATCAGCCGGTTCTGGCAAGAGGGCGATGCGGTGTATCTGGCCCGTCGTTATCAGCTCAAGGAGCGGGAAGCCGAACTGAGCTTCCGTATCCTCGGTGACCGCATGGAGCTGGTGGGGGTGGTCGGCGATGAGTCGTTGCTGCAACTGTCGGCAAGCAACAGCCAGCATGGCAAGGACGCCAAGACCCTGCTCAATACCCTGCTCAAGGGCTACGAGACTCAGGCCACCCAGCGCGATACCCCGGTGTACAGCCTGGGCGCGCCCGTGCTGGAGCCGACTGCGGCGGAGCTGATCACGGTGTTTGGCCTGGACAACGCCAAAGTCGCGCACCGCTACTGGGTGCGCAGCAGCGACGGCATCGTGATCAAGCCGAACCTGGCACCACCGGCCGGGCAGGCGCCGCGCGCCGATGCCCCGGGGCAGGCGCAAAGCGCCTGGCAGATTCCGGCGGACCTGGTGTTGGCGGGCAGCCAGGCGCAGCCCGGTGGCCAGGAAGTGTTTTATTTCTACAGCAAGGCGCAGCAGGTGCTGTTCCGCCAGGAAGGGCCGGGGCAGAAGGTGCTCGATGCCGGCCAGCCAAGCGCCTTGCGGCTGAGCACGCCGCCCCTGGCCAATGTGCTCAATCTCAATGGCCATCTGCTGGCCGTGACCAACGACGGGCGCATGGCCCGGATCGAGGCGACGGGACGGCTGAGCTATGAGGCGGTCAACGAGCATTGGCTCAAGGCCCACAGTAACTGGTGGAAAAACCTCGCCGAGGTCGCCGGCAGCAATGCCACCCTGGCGGTATTCGGGGTCAAGGCCGCCGACGGCAAGAGTGCGCTGCCGGTGTGGTACCACAACGGTCAGGTGGTGGTGGCATCGTCCGCGCTGCAAGGCAAGCCGCTGCAGTTTCTCGGCTTCGACAGTGCCAGCGCCAGTGCCCGGCTGTTCGAGCCCGAGAGCGGCAAGCTCTATCTGCAGCCGCCGCTGACAGCGCAAGCACTGGCCACCGCGTTTGGCAACGACGAGGTGCTTGAGGCCTCGGCGCAATTGCCGGCCGCCATTGACTGGATGCCCAAGCTGCAACTGCGTTCGGCGGTCCAGGTCGATGCCGGGTTGCGCCTGACCACGGTGCAAGGCGAAGTGCTGCTGCGCAGCAACAACGGCGATGTGCAACTGGTGGCCGTGGACAAGGGTTGGCAACAGGCGCGGCTGGGCAATCTGCCCCAGGCCCTGGCAACGGTGGCTGGCCAGTGGGGCGCCAAAGGCGTGTTGACCTTGCCGGACGGCGACACCCGGGGTTGGTTCGATATCGCCAGTGGGCAGATGTTCGCCAGCAGCGACATACCGGGAGGCAGCGACTTGCGCTTTATTGGCGTCGCTGCCGGGACGCCGAACTCGGCCTATGTCTACAGCCCGACGGCGCAGGCGCTGTATCAGGTCAAGGACGGCAAGGCGCTGCAGCTGGGCCATTACGCAAATGTCGAGCGCATCGGCTCCTCGCTGCTGCTTCAGGGAGCCAGCGGCAATGCTCCTCAGGATGACCTGGCGCCGCCGTTGATTGCCGGGGTCGACAGCGTGGTGCTGCACGGCGGCGCCGGGGATGACACCTATCGTTTCAGCCCGGCGATGTGGGCGCATTACCGCTCGGTGGTCATCGACAACGATGATCCGGGCCTGGCCCTGGATCGGGTGATCCTGCCGGTTGCCGATGGCAAGAACATCCTCGTCAGCCGTCGGGGCGAGGACGTGCAGCTGACCGACACGGGCAATGGCACGGCCCTGGTGCTGCGCCAGGTGCTGGGCAGCCAGGCGGCCGCCCATGGGCATTTGCTGATCGAGCTCAAAGGCGACTCGTCGATGATCAGCGTCGAGCAACTGCTCAAGGGCTTTGGTCCGAGCGGATCGGCCGGGGACAGCGTGTTCGAACTGGCCTGGAGCCAGCGCGAGACGCTGCCGGCGGCGAACGCTCTGGGCTCGGCGGCGAATGAGCTGGACTCGGCTGCGGATGGCCGGGGCCCCAGCCTGGCAAAACTCAGCGGGGCCATGGCGGCCTTCGCTGACACCGGCGGTGCTCGCGAACAGCTGCCGAAAAACCATCAGGCCGCGCAGGCGGTGCTGGTGCCTTCACTGACCTGACCTCGCAGGAGAAACACGGGAGGGGCGCAAAGCCCCTCCTGTCTGCGGCGCCCTCTTTTCCCGGTGTTAGATCCAACCATGAGCAAACCCATGAATTCGCGGCAGCGAGCCCTTGCCGGCTGGCTGCTTGTCGTCCCACTGCTGGTGGCGCCCCTGGCGCAGGCGGCCTCACAGCACCTGCAACACCTGTCACAACCCCGACCCGAGGCACTGCCCAGCGACCTGTGGCGGGTGTACCTGGATGCCCGGCAGAACAACAGCGAGCTGGCGGCGGCCCAGGCCGATCAGGCGGCCCGCGCCGAGGCAGTGCCCCAGGCCCGGGCCGGTCTGCTGCCCACGCTGTCCGCCAGTGCCGATCTCAATGCCACCAGCACCTCCCTGCAGCAGCCGCGGCAGGACACCCGTCGCAGTGGCACCAGTTATCAGGCGGTGCTGAACCAGCCGATATTCCGCGCCGATCGCTGGTTCACCCTCAAGGCCGCGCAAGCTGAAGACCAGCAGGCCCAGCTGGAGTTGGCCGCCGCCGAGCAGAAACTCATGTTCGACAGCGCCCAGGCCTACTTCGGCCTGCTCAAGGCCCAGGACGCCCTGGCGGCGGCCAAGGCCGAAGAAGCGGCGCTCAAGCGCCAGCAGCAACTGGCCGAGCGCGGCTTGCAGCTGGGCCTGTCGGACCGCACCGATGTGCTGCAGGCCCAGGCCGGGCATGACACGGCGCGGGCCAACCGCATCGTGGCGCAGAAGCAGACCGACGATGCCTTCGAAGCCCTGGACACCCTGACGCATCAGCAGTACCAGGCAGTCCAGGGGTTGCGCCACGACATGCCGGTGCTGTTGCCCGAACCCAACGACGCCCGGCGCTGGGTGGACACGGCGGTGCGCCAGAACCTGACCCTGCAGGCCAGCCAGTTTGCCCTGGAGGCGACGCAGCAGACCCTGAGCGCGCGCAAGGCCGGGCACGCGCCGACCCTGGACGCGGTGCTGCGCTACCAGACCGGGGACAACGACGCCCTGGGCTACGGCAACAGCGATATCCGTGGCAATGGCTACGGTGGCAATGTCGAGCAGCGCACCGTCGGTCTGCAGTTGAACATTCCGCTGTTCAGTGGCGGCCAGACCCGCTCCCAGGTGCGCGAAGCCCACCAGCGGATGAACCAGCGCGAGTACCTCAACGACGGCTTGCGGCGTCAAGTAGTGGAGCAGACCCGCAACCTGCATCGCGGTCTCAACAGTGGTGTCGATCAGGTGCAGGCGCGGCGCCAGTCGATCATCTCCAACCAGGGCGCCGTGCTGGCCTCGCAGATGGGCTTTCAGGTCGGAACCCGCAATATCGTCGATGTGCTGGAGGCGCAGCGTCAGCTCTATAACGCCGTGCGCCAGTACAACAACAGCCGCTATGACTACATTCTCGACACCCTGCGGCTCAAGCAGGCGGTGGGGACATTGTCGCCCCAGGACCTCAAGGCGCTTTGTGATTACCTCAAGGCCGACTACGATCCGGACCGCGATTTTCTGCCGCCGGAGTTTCCACGCCGGCTGGCAAAACGCTGACAGGGCCAGGCAATGCCTCGGACAAGGGTTGGCGGGCACCGATTTTTTTCAGGTAAAGGGGGACAGGGTTGTACGGGTTATTGGACTTCTTCGACAGTCACAGGCGCTGCTGTTATGCCCTGGGCGTGATGATCGCGGGCGGCGCCGCAGGGGCGCTGGGCAACTACTACCGTGTGCAGGTCGAAGACGTCTACCGGGCCAGCATCCAGATGCAGACCCGGGAGCAGGCCCAGGACCTGGAACAATGGAAATCCAACGGTTTTGCCATTGGCGCACTGTCGATCCTCGGGCGTCACAACCCCTCGCTCAAGCGCATTGTCCTGGAGCCCGAACCCTCTGCGGACCTGATGGAGCGGGCCACCATTCCCCTCAAGACCCTGTCCCTGGTGGTGGAAGCCAACCATGCGTTTGTTCTCAACCGGGAAGGGGTGGTGGTAGCGGCCCATGACCAGCACGGGCAGACGCCCCTGGGGCTGAACGTGGCCTTCCGCCCCTACTTCAAGGTGGCTCTCGATGGCGGCAGCAGTGTCTACGGCGCCATCAGCGCCACCACCGGCACTCGCATGTTCTACATGGCGGCACCGATCTTCGAGTCGCGTACGCGCCAGGACAAGGTGATCGGGGTGCTGGTGGCGCGTTTTGATGCCGACAGGCTCGATGCCAGCCTGAGCAAGCCGTACAGCGACGATCTGAAGATGATCCTGTCCCCCAGCGGCGTGGTGCTGGCCGCCAGTTCCCCGGCCTTTATCCTCAAGTCCGACCGCGCCTGGCCCTGGAACCGGTTTACGGGGGAGATCCGCCGCCAGTTCAGCGACTATCCGTTTGCCAATGGGGTGCCCGAGCGCTTGCCCTTCGATGCCCATCAGTCGGTGATCCAGCTGGACGGCCGGCGCTATAGCCTGTCCCGGGTGGATTTCGACTGGAATGACCCGAGCGGTCCCTGGACCCTGATCACCCTGGGCGACCTGGATACGCTGTTGCCGGGGGAACAGGTGCTGCTGATCGAGGGGCTGAGTGCCCT
Source organism: Pseudomonas sp. BIGb0176 (assembly GCF_024810175.1). Lineage (NCBI taxonomy): Bacteria > Pseudomonadati > Pseudomonadota > Gammaproteobacteria > Pseudomonadales > Pseudomonadaceae > Pseudomonas > Pseudomonas sp. BIGb0176. The sequence continues at coordinate 1,365,749 of NZ_JANUEC010000001.1, read as the reverse complement.
GGTGTTCTTGCTGTTGCTGTGGGGCGGCCTGCGGCGTCTGGCCGATGCCCGGCGGCACAAGCGCGACGTGGCGCAGATCGAGCAGAGCGAACAGCGCCTGGACATGGCCCTGCAGAGCGGGGCCCTGGGGCTGTGGGACTGGAACCTCAGCCTGGGGACGGTCATCAACAACGATGTCTGGCTGCAGATTCTTGGCTACAGCAAACAACAGATGGAACAGGCTTTCGGCCATGGCCTGGAGCGCTGGACCGCTCTGGTGCACCCGGACGACTACGAGCCAGTCATGGCCCGGCTCAAGGCGCACCTGAACGATGAAGTCGGCGAATACCGCGCTGAGTACCGCATGCGCAACAAAGAGGGGCAATGGCTGTGGGTGCTGGACATCGGCAAGATCATGCAGCGCGACGCCAGTGGAGTACCGACGCGGGTCACCGGGGTGCTGCAAGACATCAGCGAGCGCAAGGCGGTGGAAGCGCAAATCCAACAGTCACGACAGGATGCCGAGCGGGCGACCCAGGCCAAGTCGGAGTTTCTCGACTGCATGTCCCATGAGATCCGCACGCCGCTGAACGCGATCATCGGCATGGCCCACCTGGCACTGGACCTGCCGCTGGAGCCGGTGCAGCGCGACTACATCGAAAAGATCGACCGTGCGGCCAAACACCTCGTGGGCACCATCAACGGCGTGCTCGACCTGTCGAAGATCGAAGCCGGCAAGCTGAGCATGGAGCAAGTGGGCTTCGACCTGCGGGAACTGGTGGACGATGTGTTGCTGCTGGTCCGCCAGCGCGCGGAAGAAAAGGCGCTGCGGCTGCAACTGGATATTCCGGCTTCACTGCCGCGCCGTTATGTGGGTGATCCGCTGCGTCTGGCCCAGGTGCTGACCAACCTGGTGGACAACGCGATCAAGTTCACCGAGGCCGGCCATGTCTGTATCGGTGTGTGCCTGGTGCGCCAGTGGGATCATCAGGCGCTGCTGTGCTTCAGCGTCACCGACACCGGGGTGGGCATCAGCGACGAGCAGCAGGCCCGCTTGTTCAATGTCTTTGTCCAGGCCGACCGGTCCATCAGCCGGCGTTATGGCGGCAGCGGCCTGGGGCTGACCATCTCGAAGAAAATCGTGCAACTGATGCAAGGTGATATCTGGGTGAAAAGCCAGCCAGGGCAGGGCGCAACATTCAAGTTCAGCGTGCAGTTGAACCTGCCGCCGTTACCGCTTGAGGAAAACTGCACCACGCCTGCCGCGCCGGCGACTGGCGCCACAGCGGGGCAGGGCGCGATCAATGACCCGGTACGCTGGCTGGCGGGGACGCGGGTGCTGGTGGTCGAGGACAACCGGCTCAACCAGGAAGTGTTGCAGGGCCTGCTGCAGCGCGTGGGGGTCCAGGTGCTGCTGGCGGCGAACGGTGCGCAGGCCCTGCGTCTGTTGCTTGAGGAGGGGCGCTTTGACGCTGTGCTGATGGATTGTCAGATGCCGGTCATGGACGGCTTCGCCACGACCCGCAAGATTCGCGGGTATCCGCACCTGCGGTGGCTGCCGATCATTGCCGTGACCGCCAGTAGCCAGGCCGATGTGCAGGGCAGGGCGGTGGCGGCCGGCATGAGCGATCTGCTGAGCAAGCCCCTGGAGGTCGCGGCGTTCTATCGGACCCTGGTGCGCTGGATCAAAGCGACGGACATGCCGGTAGCGCAAGTTCCGGCGCCTCCGGGTACAAGCATCTTGAACCCGACTTATGCAGGCATCGACACCGCGCGCGGGCTGGCGGTGGTGAACCAGGACCTGGCCCTGCACCGCAAACTCCTGGCCGACTTTCGTGACAGCCAGCAGCAGGTCATCGAACGCTTGTGGCAAGCCCATGCCGCAGGGGACCTGGCCGCCCTCGGCTTTCTGGCCCACAGCCTGCAGGGCAACGCCGGGAACATCGGTGCCACGGCGGTCAAAGAGGCCGCTGGGCAACTGGAGGAACAGGCGGGCGGGCCGGCAGCGCTGGGGCCGCTGATCGAGCAGCTGGCGCGGTGCCTGGAACCGGTGCTGGCCGGCCTGGCGTCCCTGCCAGGGGCAGCCGACGGGGATCTGGCACCGCACCAGCTGGGGCTGGACCCTGAGCAGGTGTTGGCACTGGAGCGCTTGGCCAAGCTGCTGCGCAGCCATAATGCCCAGGCCCTGGCGCTGATCGATGAACTGTGCGAGCAATATCCCTGTGGCCCTCTGCGGGCCATTCAAGAGCGGATCTACCGGCTGGAGTTCCAGCAGGCCCATGACCTGCTTGTCGACTTCCAGGGCTAGCGGGTGTCCTGGGTCAGGGCCTGATAGCGGGCCATGCGGTCGGTGCAGTGCTCGACCAGGCATTGATGCAAGGCGCGCAACGACGAAGTGATCTGCGAGCGGTGCGAGACCACCAGATTCAGCGGCGCCGCGTCGGACTGCCAACCGGGCAGCAACGGCAGCAGGCGACCGGCGAGCAGGTCCTCCACGACATTGAGCAGCGGCAGGTTGACCACGCCGTGGCCAGCCACGGCCCAGCGCCGTGCGGCATCGCCATCATCACAGCAAAAATGCCCTTGCACCGGCACGTCCTCGACCTTGCCGGCCCCATGGAAACGCCAGCGGCCCTCCGGGCGGCCAATGCTGTGGCAGATGATGCATTCGTGCTCGCTCAGCTGTTTCGGCGACTCGGGCTGGCCATGCTCGGCCAGGTAATCGGGCGCAGCGCAGGCGATGAAGTAATGCTGCTTGAGCACCGGTAGCTCGACCAGATCCAGTGCCAGGTTCTTGCCGTAGCGCAACGCCGCATCGAAGCGGCCCTTGAGCAGGTCCTCTTCCTTGTCGCTCAGCGCCAGCTTGATGTACATGCGCGGCCGTTCCTGCTTGAGCCGGGCGAGCATGTCCAGCAGCAGGTTGCGGCCCAGGTCGGAAGACACCGTGAGTTCCAGCATGCCGTCATCGTGGCGCAACGAGCGCTTGCCGTTGGCCAGGATCTTCAAGGCGTGCTGGGCACTTTCCAGGTAGCGCGCGCCTTCGGGGGTGAGCTTCATGGTGCGGGTGGAGCGGGTGAACAGCCGCACGCCGAGGCGGTTTTCCAGGCGCTTGAGCCCCAGGCTGGCGGCAGCCGGGGTGATCGACATGACGCGAGCGGCGGGGGACAGGCCCTGCAGCTCGGCGATCAGAATGAACAGCTCCAGATCTGCAAAGTTAGGCATTGGCCAGGCTCACCATCCATTCACCGGCCGAAAAAGCTCTGTGACGAACTCAGCAAGGCCGCCGACAGCGGCTCCGGGTCGCCGGCGATGCACTGCTCGAACCCGGGCTGGCGGTACATCTGGCCCATGGCTTGCGCATGCCGACTGTGGAGGTCCTCGGTGCTGGCCTGGAGCAGGCTCAGGTGGTAGTTCAGTGCCAGGGCGAACAGACGGACCGACAGGGACAACTGCTCGCAGGTGTGCAGCTCGCCAGGGTCCTTGAGCAAGGCATCGGCGTGGGTGATTTTCCAGGCAAGGTTGAGGATCGGGTCTTCCGGCTCGGCGTGGGCGAGAATCTCTTCAATCAGCAGCCTGCTGTGACCCAGGGCCTGATCGATACGGCTGCCCGGCTGATTGAGGCCCATCAGCGCCAGGCAGGCAGCGCTGCGCAAGGCCGCGGGGTCGCGCCGGCTCGGGCTGCTGCGCAGCAGAATCGACAGGGTATCGAGCAGGGCCTGGAGGCGAATCTGCGGATTGCCGGCCAGTTGCAGGGTCAATGCACTGACAAAACCGTCGCGCATGTCGCTGCCGGCGCAAGGTCCGGCCACTGCTTGCAGGTCATGCAGGGGTTTGTTGCGGTAGCCCAGTTGCGTTGCCACCCGGGCCAGTACCACAGGGGGCGAAATCGGCTTGGCGATGTAATCGGCGGCGCCCAGCAGCAGCCCCAGGCGTTCGTCTTCGACGCTGCTGCGCGAGGTCAGGAAAATCACCGGAATGGCTGCAGTCGCCGGATGACTCTTGAGCTCGCTGAGCACCTGGAAGCCATCCATCTCCGGCATCAGGATGTCGAGAATGATCAGATCGGGGCTGGCACTGCGAGCCAGGGCCAGGCCACGTTCGCTGTTCTTTGCCAACAGCACTTCATATTCGGCGGTCAGGGTTTTCGACAGCACGATCAACGATTGCGGATCATCGTCGATGGCCAGGAGCGTATAGGGCTTGGGAACATGCTCTGCGGGCATGACGAGGGGGCCTGAACAAAATAGGCCGGCAGTCTAGCGTATTTGGTTTATGGGCACCTAGCGGCCAGCTGCCGCAGTCGAAGAGAATGAATCGCCTGCTCATCCTCCGGACAACAACCGCTTTTGCCGCCAGGCCGGTGCGCTGGTGGGGAAAAGCACTTCAGTCGGCCGGAAGCGGGCGATGCCGTAGGCGGCGGCAATACGCTGGCGTTGCTGGCCCCGGACAAGCGCTTGCTGAAAACTGCTTTCGCGCTGCGCCAGCCCCAGCACATAGCCCACGCCCGCCTGGAAATCACCTCCATGGGCCTGCCACCAGGCTGCGATCAACTGCGGGTCGGGCCAGGGTAGATTCTCATCGGGGTCCATGGCCACATTGGCATCCTCAGGGTCGTCGTTCGGGCCTGCATCGAAATCCGGCAGGTCCTGCAATTCCAGATCGAGTAACGCCAGGTCTGCCCCAGTAATCTGGCTGAAGGCCTCGCCGGCGACGCGGGCATGAGGCAGGTCGCTCATCTGCTGGATCAGCCAGGGCACGCTGACCGGGTCGCCCAGCAGCCCAACGGCCTGGATGCCGACGCGCTGTTGCTCGGGGTTCTGTATCAACTGGCGTATCCAGGCGATGCTGTGCTCACGCCTTTGCCAGGCCAGCAGTACACAGAGCGCGCGGTACTGGAACTGGCCCGGTTGCTCGGCGAACTGCCGCAGCGGCTCCAGTGCTTCCTCGTCGCCCATCTGTGCGGTGGCCCAATTGGCCCAAAAGCGCGTGGCGGTGTCCTGGTGTTGCCGATGGGTGCGAATTGTCGGCATCAGGTCACGACGGCGCAGCTCGCCGGCAGTGCGGGCGGCACGTGCCAGGACGCTTGGGTCGGCGTGGGAAAGTCCGGTAAGCAGGGCTGGGCCGGGGTCGTGGCGGTGCATGCCACAGGCGGCCAGGCCGAGGCGCAGAAACAGGGGGTCGGGGGAGGCGAGCAGGCGATCGATCCAGGGCGATACCCACTTCCAGTCGAGCCAACCCAAGGCCATCAGGTAGCCGCTCTCCGTTTCTACGGCACTTCGCAAATGCTCGCTGAGCCGTGACAACACCTGTGCGTTACCCGCCTCGAAGGCCAGCACCACACTGGCGAACAGCTCGCCAATGGCGTGTGGCCCAAGTTGAGCCAACAGGGTTTCCAGGCCGCAGGTGCCGGCGACGCGAAGGCCGTCAAGGTGGGCGTCGATGCGCTGGTCAAGTTGGCTGAGGTGGTCGAAGTCGTAGTGCGGTGCGCCCAGGGCATAGTCACGCAGGACGGCGAGGAAGCTGGCTTCTTCGACATGTTGATCCAGAATCAGCGAAATCAACTTCGAGTACATTTCAAAGTCTTGAGAAATAGTGAGTTAAGCAAGTTTCCTCCAGCTCTGCCCGTCATGTACCAAGATATCCTTTTGGCCAACAGACCAAAGCGCCCCGTTTTTAGCGGAAAGACAGTAGCAAGTATTGGGCTTTGGCATGTTCCAGTTGACTGGCCGCAAAGAACTTTCATCGAGAACGTATACTTCGAACAAGGTGGCTAAATAGATTTTTCCTTGGTGTTCAGCAATGCTCCAGAAATCATCGGTGAACTCTTCGAGATCGATAATTTCCCATGTGTCTGCTCTGCCACGCAACAAAGTGCCTTGGCGGCCACATAAATAACAATAACCATCAGAGGCGCATATCAATGCAGTTATTTTAAAGTTGGTTGGACTGTCGACTTGCCGCCAGTTGCCTTGCTCCCGCAGCCATATTTCTCCCTTCCAGCCGGCGGCATAGATTTCATCATTGGAGAAACCGCCCAGTGCTTCGAAGCCAAAAACACTGTCTTTACTCGTAGGCTTTGGGGCATGTACAGGCTGCCAGGCAGAAGATCCATGGCGTACATACACTTCTCGGGACACTCCGCACAAGTAGGTATATTCGCCTATCGAGCTTATCCCTCTGAGCATTAGCGGTGGCGGATCCATTTGCGACAAGCTGAGGGTCGAGCCGAGATAGCCTTCCCCGATTTCACCCTCTTCGGATATTGCCAGCATCTGTTGTGACCGGTCGGTGGTCATGGCAACGGTATCCCAAGTCGCCTCGCCAACTTCTCGCCACTTTCCAGAGTTGTACTCCAGGAAAATGGTGTGCGAAACGTCCTGGGCTTCTAGTCCTATTTCCCGAAAAGCGAAAAAAGATTTTTGTGCGTCTACGGCGGCAACATAAGCGTAGTAATAATCTTCCAGCCATTCGTCAGCCATATGAATATCCGTTTATTGGGTGGTGGCTCAAGGGGAGGGTCTTCTCGCAGTACGGTTCAATACCGCTGGCTTACTTCTTCCGCTTGGTGAATGTTTTACTTTAGGGGGCTGCGTATTTGGCGGTAGCATTTTTTTATGCCCGTCGGCCAACTGTGCCGTGAGGCAGCGTTCGCTACAGTTTGACTCGGGAAACGCGCCACGAGTACTTTGGGCCGCCATGGAGGCCTCTTTACTGAATTCGCGCATATCGCCTTTCTTGACCCCAGCGATAACCCCCAGAGCTTTATGCTCGCTGTGTCGGACACCATGACTCCCATGAGTGTTCCCCCAGCCCTCAACGCACATACAAGGCGCTGTATCTTTCGAATATTCTTCCCAGCCGGGCTGGCGCTTGTTGTTACTGAACGCTCCTACAGAAAATGAGCTTTTCGGTATGACATGGTCAGGTGTTTGTGCTGGACAGCATCCGGCTATACCTGCTTCGTCCTTAGGGCGGTAGGGTACTAACTGACAGCGGCGAGCCGACAAGCATTTGTTTGCTTTGGCTCTTGTCGCTGTTTTGCTGGCCCAAGCGCTTTCATTGACCATTGCACCGCTCAGCTCGGCCTCTTTACAAACATTCTTTTCACCGTACGGTTTGTATTCCTGGCAGGATTTTCTTTCTCTTTTTTTCTCCCTTTTGCATTTTCCCTGGGTGCTCGGCGACATCTTGGAAAGGTGAGGCCAGGGAGGGGTATTACCTGGCTGTGAAGCATGGTTATGCGTCGTCATATCAAGGTGCCGTACTACGTTTTGACCTTCGAACTTCACATTCATCGACCAGGAAGTGAAGTACACCTTCCCCTTGATCTTGCTAGTGATGACCCCCTTCTTGGGCGCATTCCCAGCCTCATCCCCATAACTTGTCTTGAAGTAACTCTTGTCCTTGAGCATCACCTCTTTGCGGGTGATCTTGACCGTTCGTGTGCCCCGGGTGGTGTCCTTGGACATACCCGTATTGGGGTAGGGAATGGGTACCCCTATCGGTGTCGGCGGAGCCACGGGCGGGGTGAAGCAGACATCCGGAAAGCAGGCGACGGACTTGCCATCGGCCGCCTTGCAGGAAATCTCCATATTGTTGGCATACACCTCGTTGGCCATCAGGCAGCCCTCACGGTCTGGTAGCTGAGCAGGGCGGCGGCGCGTTGGCCGGCGTCGTTGCCGAGGTGGCAGAGGATATTCGGGCCGTCACCGTAGCCCTTGCGGCTGGCGGCCAAGGCCACGGCCAGCATCGTCGGGCCGATGGCGGCGCCGACTTCGCCAATGCAGTCGGCCGGGTGCCAGAGGTGGAAGAACTCCTTGCGCACCCGCAGGGTACGGCTCAGGGCCAGGGAGGCTTCCTTGAAGTAGTACTGCTCGCCGGAGATGTCGGTGAGCCGATAATCCATTTGCTCCAACCCACAGCCAACCTCGCTCAGGGCAGCGCGTACGGCTTGAGTCAGGCCTTCAGCACGCAGGGGAGTACCTTCGGCCTCCACGGTGGCCTTCTCCACGCCGAACCCCAGGCCGAGGCAGGCCAATTGCGGTTCTTCGCTGGCAACGGGGGCGGCCAGCACCACGGCGGCGGCACCTTCGCCGGGGATAAATCCGTTGGAGTTCTGGCTAGTGAGCAGGCGTTCGCGTGCTTCGAAAGCGGCCAGCGTCGGTCCATTCAAGAAGGAGTCGACGCCGGCAATCAGCACGTGGCGATGGCCGCCCTGGTAGATCAGCGTACGCGCATCAAGCAGGGCCACGGCAGCGCTGACCCGTCCATAGGCGATGACGTTGGAACTGGGATGAAAGCGCAGGCCCAATTCGGCTTCGATGGCGTGCAGCAGCCCCTTATCGAGGCCGTCGAGGCGGCCGGGGCGCTCGACTTCCGCCACCCCCAGCAGCAGCGGGGTCTTTTCCGGGTCGACGTTAGGGGTGCTTTGCAGCGCCTCGGCGATGGCGCAGGCGGCCATCTTGATCAGTTTGCTGCGCCCACGCCAGGGCTGCTCCAGAGGCACGCTGGCAGCGATCAGCCATTCGCCGCCGCAGTCGATGAAGCGGGTTTCCTGGAAGTTATCGATAGCGCAGCGAATCGCCGCGCAGCTCGCGGGTGCGCTGAGGCCAACGGCGCTGACCATGCCGGAACCGATGATGCAAAGTGCAGTCATCAGTCTGTCTCCTCGGGGGCGTGCCTGGCTTTTACCAGGGAGGAGAGCGACGGGTAGTAATCCTTGCCCTGTTCGCGGGCGCGCCACCAGCCTGTGGACATAGTGCCGACCAGCACCTGAGCGATCTCGAACATGTTGTGTCGTAGTACACGGGAGACACGCCAGGTCAGTTGCACCTGGAGCGCGTCTGTGTCGATCAGCAGGGTATCGATCACCGCCTGCACAGTCTCGTGACCGCCTTTTTTCAGAAAGAAGGTCACCGGCACGTCCATTTCGGGGACGCGAAAGCCCGCGCGCTCCTGGCGTGTGAGGTTGAGCAGCAACACATCCTCGCCGCCACGCAGGTAAGGGATCTGCTGATCGTCAGGGGCCGCCTGAAAGTAGCGACGGTCGAAATCTCCCGGCAGAAACGGAAAGCGGTCGGCCAGCCAGGCATCGTCGTAAGTGCCAGCGAAGCGAGCACGTTGCGGCCAGCTGCGGCCGATGGGGCCAAGGGCCATAGGACGGAAGTCGCCAGAGGGACTGTCGATCGCCTTGCCCAATTCCTCGGTGCTCGGCATCGGCATGCCGACGATGGCAGCACTACCCATGCGGCTTGGAAACCAGCCACAACCGGTCGGATTGTCCAGGTAGCTGTAACGCAATTCGGAGTCTTCCGCCATCGGATGGCTGCCGCCAAAGGCCTGGGCATAAGAGATGTCCTGCTCGATGAAGGGCTGCGGCAAGCCGGGAGAAACGCCCAGTAGCCCCAATTGCCATTGTCGGGGGCCGAGCACGGAAAAGGCCTTGCTCATCTGACCGACGCGAATGCCCGCAGCCATCTGGCTCACGGGTCGCCCGCCTGGGGCATAGGCTTTGCCGCGCACCAGCACGTCGCAGAACGGCTTGACCGGTGCGAAGTCCATTTCCTGCAGCGGGGCGCTGAGACCGGGTTCGCCGAGGAAGGTATCGGCCATCAGCAGCGGTTGCTGGGTCTCGGCCAGGGTCGCCGGGCGGCCGTCCAGAGGCAGATTAAACGTGCCTTTGACCACTACCACCAGGGATTCGCGGCCATCGGGCTCCATGCCCTGGGTATAGGCAGCAAGCAGTTTGCTGGCGTTGAGCAATTCCATAGGCGACTACCTGTCTAGTTGATCTGCACCGAACCACCCTTGATGCGGTTGACCCCGCTGGAGCGACTGGACAGGTAGGCGCCCTGGATGATCACTTTGCCCGCGCGGGTCAGGGTGATGCTGGCCTTGCCGCAACGCAGCACGATCTCGCGTTCGGCGCGCAGTTCCAGGCGCTGGTCGTCCAGTTGCACGCTGGCGACCGGTTCGGGCGCCATGGCCTGGCTCAGCAGGCGGCCGATCACTAGCGGGCGGGAAGGGTCGCCATCTTCGAACATCAGCGCCACTTGGCTGCCGATGTCTTCAGGGGAGAGCAGGGTGGTGCTGCGGGCGGCGATGCTCTGTTGCTCGGGGCAGCCGGGGTAGGTCACCCAGGGCGCACTGGCCTGTGGCAGGTCGAGCAGTACACCGACGACTACGCCATCGATGCGGGCCTGCGTGGGCAGTGAGTATTGAACCGTCATACGCGTTACTCCTAGTTTTGCAGGATCTTGCGTCCCTTGATCACCACGTTCTTGTTGGCCTTGATGTTGATCACGCCAGAGCCGTCTATGGTGATGTCCTTGCCGCTGATGCTGATGGTGCCGTCCTTCTTCATGACGATGCTGGCTTTGCCGGTCATGATGGTCACCGAGTCACCGGCATCGATGACAAGGTTCTTGCCCACCGTCAGCTCATCGTCCTTGCCGATATCGGTCGTGCGTCCTGCGCCGACCTGGCGCGATTCGTTGTCTTTTACCGTCGTTGAAAGATTGGCTCCGACGTCCACCGAGCGGTTGGTGCCCACATTGGTCGACTGGTAGAGGCCCACGTTGACGTTTTGGTAGGCCCCGACATTCACCGTTTGAAAGGCGCCGATGACAACTTCCTGCGCGGCGCCGATGGCGATCGTCTCGTTGATACCTACCGCATGGGTGCGTTGCAGCGCCACGGTCGCGGTTTCGCTGGCGCCCACGCTGATGGTGCGGTTGAGGCCTATGCTGATCGTCTCGTTACTGCCGACGCTTTCGGTACGGTTGACGCCAATGCTGATGTCCTCGTTGTTGCCCACGCTTTCGGTGCGGTTGACGCCGATGGTGATGGTCTCGTTGTGATCGACGGTTTCGGTGCGGTCGTGTTTGACATGCACAGTCTCGTCGTTATCGATGGTCTTGCTGCGGTCGTGGCCGACCCAGTGGGTCTCGTCGTTCTCGACCTCGATGTCCTGGTTCTTCTCGGCATGGATAAACAGTTGCTCCGCACCTTTCTTGTCCTCCATGCGGATTTCATTGAAGTTGGCCGGTGAGCCGTCCTTGCTCGAACGGCTTTTCACCCCGCTCTGAGTGGCATTGGCCGGTAGCGTGTAGGGCACGGTCTGTTCGGCGTTGTAGACGCGGCCAGTGATGATCGGCCGATCCGGGTTGCCTTCGATGAAACTGACGATCACTTCCTGACCGATTCGCGGGATCTGCACCGCCCCCCAGTTCTTGCCGGCCCAGGCCTGGGACACGCGCATCCAGCAGGAGCTATTGGCATTGGACTGGTCGTGGCGGTCCCAGTAGAAATGCACTTTGACCCGGCCATACTGGTCGGTCCAGATCTCCTCGCCATCGGGGCCGACCACCACGGCGGTCTGCGGCCCGCGAACAATGGGCATGGGGGTCAGGGGAAGAGGGCGGAAGGCCTGGCTGGCATCCATGCAGTCCAGCTCGCTGGTGAACTGCTCGGACAGGTCCAGCTGCGCATTTTCATAGAGTTCCTGGCGGATCTGATAGCGTGCGAACACCACCAGGTATTCGCGGTTCTGGTCCTCGCGCTCGTAGCCGGTCAGCTTGAACAAATGGCCGCAGCCCAGCCCGCGGGCGCGGCCGCGCAGCTGCACGCGCTCGAACTGGCTGTGAATGGCTTCGATGCGGGTACGCGCGTAGTGCTCGCCGTCGTTGCTCTGAACGTATTCACCGGGGTAGTCGTAGAGCGGGTGGTCGCCGTTGCTGTGACTGCGCGACACGCTGGAGCGCACCTCCAGTCTGGCGCGGGGGCGCTTGAAGTCGTAGTCGTTTAGCTCCAGAGAACCGGGTTGGACTTCCCGCTCCAGTTGCCAATCGTAGAAATGGTCGCGCTCGCGCATTTGCCGATCGGGCGGGTAGAAGGGCACCGAGTCATAGTCGGCCACCGTGGAGTGGGCGCCATAGGCGTCGGCAAACACCAGTACATGACGCGCCTGCTCATGGCGAAAGTAGTAATAGATGCCTTCGTGCTCCATCAACCGGCTGACGAAGTCAAAGCTGGTTTCACGGTACTGCACGCAATATTCCCACTCGCGGTAGTTGCCGCTCAGGCTGTCTTCGAAATCGGAGAAACCGAGGTCGCGGAACACCTGCTTGATGATCTCCGGCACCGTTTTGTTCTGGAAAATCCGGCAGTCCGAAGTGCGCGTGAGCAGCCATAACCAGGGCCGCAGGCTGACGCGGTAGCCGGCGAACTGACCGTGGCCGTTCACTTGCCGGCAGCTGCAGACAACGCCGTGGAAATAGCGTTTGCTGCCGTCGTGCAGCTCCAGGGTCAGGCCCATCGGCTTGCCCAGCAACTGGTCGAATGTGATCGCTCGGTTTTCGGAGGTGAGGTCCAATTCGTAGTGGAACAATCGCCCCAGCTCTTCGTTGCCTTCCATGCTCTGCAGCAACAGGACATCGCCGCCGAGGGGACTGTCGACCTGCACCAAACGGTTGTTTTGCGTTATTGCCATAAACGACTTCCTCTGGCTCGTGTTCGGGCGTCAGTCGTCCGTCTCGCGGGGTCAGGGGAAATCGTGTCCATCCATCGCGGTACATCCACCACAGAGATGATCTCCATATCGGCCTCATAGGCACTCAGTCAAAGCGAACGTACGAGTCAATCCGGCTTCTGCGGATTAACCTTCTGTCCAGAGCCACTTGGGCGTCACCTCTAACAATTTCGGTTAAAGTCTTAGCGCGGTTTAATCCTAGTCAAGAAACTCTCCGACCAATGGAGCGAACACCGAGCCGTTTCAAGGTAGGTGACCGACGGTCATTTGCTGCCTGGCTACGAGCGCGACGACATGCACCGGGAAGTGGCGCGTCATCAAGGCAACTCGCCGTTATAGCTGGCTTGGCGTCCCATGAATGGGAGAGGTTGTTCATCTATAGCGGCCCAAGCTCACCACCACCTGCGCCTCAGCGGGTTGCCCATGGCCAAGCACCTGGGTGAATCGAAGCAAAAGCTGCTCCAGCTCATGGCGCTAAGTTGCCCGATTCGCTTGAATAACGCCCCGCGTCGCCTTGCCAAACAAGCGCGCAGCCAAAGAATAAAACGGAATATTTCGAAAGGACCCGGCATGTCGTTATCCCGCTGTCTATCTGGCCTGTCCAACTTGCTGCACTACCGCCGCGAATGGTTGCGCGCCGACCTGCGGGCCGGCTTGTCCGTGGCGGCTATCCAGATCCCGATTGCCATCGCCTATGCGCAGATTGTCGGCCTGCCACCGCAGTACGGGCTTTACGCCTGTGTGCTGCCGATGATCGTCTATGCCTTGATCGGCAGCTCGCGGCAACTGATGGTCGGCCCCGATGCCGCCACTTGCGCCATGCTCGGCGGGGCCGTGGCGCCTTTGGCCATGGGCGACCTGCAGCGTACCGTCGAATTGTCGATGATCGTCACCGTGCTGGTGGGCCTGATGCTGATTGCCGCCGGGATCGCCCGGGCGGGTTTTATCGCCAGCTTCTTCTCGCGGCCGATCCTCATCGGCTACCTCAACGGCATCGGTCTGAGCCTGATCGCCGGGCAAATGGGCAAGGTGGTGGGTTTCAAGATCGAAGGCGACGGTTTCATTCTGGGGCTGGCGGACTTTCTCCAGCGTCTGGGGGAGATCCATGGCCTGACCCTGGCCGTCGGCCTGGCCAGCCTGGGCCTTTTGATCTGGCTGCCGCGACGCTATCCGCGCGTACCTGCGGCGCTGCTGACGGTGGCGCTGTTCACCTTGCTGGCCGGGCTATTGGGCTTCGACCGCCTCGGAGTGGCGATCCTCGGTCATGTGCCGGCCGGGATGCCGGAGTTGTCCTGGCCCAAGACCACCCTGGAGGAAAGCAAGAGCCTGCTGCGCGACGCACTGGGCATCGCTACCGTGAGTTTCTGCAGCGCCATGCTCACTGCCCGCAGCTTCGCCGCGCGCCATGGCTACGCGATCAACGCCAACCATGAATTCATCGCCCTGGGCCTGAGCAACCTGGCCGCCGGTGCCTCCCAGGGCTTTGCCATCAGCGGTGCGGATTCGCGTACCGCGGTCAATGACATGGCCGGAGGCAAGAGCCAACTGGTGGGCATCATCGCCGCCCTGGCGATTGCGCTGATTCTGCTGTTTTTCACCGCGCCCATGGCGTGGATTCCGCAGCCGGCCCTGGGCGCGGTGCTGTTGATGGCCGGCTGGGGCTTGCTCGACGTCAAGTCCCTGAAGCAAATCTACCGACTCAGCCGCTTCGAGTTCTGGCTGTGCCTGCTGACCACCGTCAGTGTGCTGGGGCTGGGCGTGCTGCCGGGCATCATGTTCGCCGTGACCCTGGCCATCCTGCGCCTGCTGTACAGCATCTACCAACCCACCGACGCGGTGCTGGGCTGGATGCCGGGCATCGAAGGCCAGGTGGACATCCACCAGTACCCGCAAGCTCGCACTGTGCCCGGCCTGGTGGTGTATCGCTTCGACGACGCGATCCTGTTCTTCAACGCCGACTACTTCAAGATGCGCCTGCTGGACACCGTGCAGCGCGAGAGCCAACCCGAGGTGGTGCTGTTCGATGCCGAGGCGGTGACCGATATCGATGTCAGCGGCATCGCGGTGCTGCGGGAAATCCGCGAGACCCTGGCCGCCCAGGGCATCTACTTCGCTATCGCCCGTGCCCGCGGTACTTTCCTGGCGATGCTGGAACGTTCGGGGATGACCCGGGAAATGGACAGCCAGTTGCTGTTCGGTTCGGTGCGTTCGGGCATCAGGACCTACCGCATATGGCGCAACAGCATGCGCGGCAAGCAATGAAGCAGAGGAGGGTGACCGGCAGGGAGCGGCCCTGCCGGCGCTTGATCGAAGCTCAGCCAGGCTGGCCCGGCATCACTGGGTGATGGTCATGCTGCTGGTGGCCTGGACCGAGCCATAGCGGATGCGCGGATACGTCGGGTCGGCGTAGCTGAAATCCATCACCGTGCCGACGGAACCGAAGTACAGGGCCTGGCAATTGAAGTTCACCGCGACCTGGCCGCCGTAAGGAGTGACCCCGATGGCGACCTGGGTCGGCCCGGTCCATTCGATCTTGCAACCCAGCGTACCGCCTGCTGCGCCGGCATTGTATCCACGACAGTTCAAGGTGGCGTTGCCGTTGCTGGTATTGGGAAAGCCCGCCCATTTGGCGATGGCCAGGTTGGCCGAGCATGAAGTGTTGACGCTGCTGGCTCCCGGGGCGAGCTTGTAGACCCCCGACGGTGGCGCAAGCGTTGCCGTGACAGGCGTCAATGGCAGCGCGGCAAGGCTCGATGCCGCCTGGTTTTCCACCACGGTGGTGGGCGAGGGCGGGAGCTTGCACACCACCACGGCGCCGACGTCGTCGGACTTCTTCAACTCACCCAGCGCAGTGATATCGGCGCCGCCCTTCGACTCGCAGAAGAGTTTGCGCAACTGGGCTTTCTCTTCGCTGTCAGCCATGGACGAGGCCTGGGCCAAAGGTGCAAGTGCCAGGCCAATGACTGCAGCCATCAGCACGCTTGAACGTTTCATGATCGATTCCTTATCGGGTTATGACTGGCTGCACCCTATGAGCCCCAGGCGGTTTTTTTCATGACAAAAGCTCGGGTGTTTCGCGCAAGCAGGGGCGCTGGGGTTTTGTCCTCTCGGGGCTTGACCTGATGCCGCTATCTGCTGTTGAATGCGCGCCCTAAAGCCTCTGCAACCTTTTCTCCAAGTGGTGAAGCCAGTGCCCTACGCCAGCCAACACGCCTGATACCGACGACGGTCCATCCTGCCTGATGGCTGCCCGTGCCTATGCACGGCGGCGCTTCATTGCCATGCCTGCCTGATCCTGTCGTTGGTTTTTCTCTTTTTTCGAGGACAAACCCATGCACACGGATATTCGTGCCACCGCGCACAACCTGGAACTGCTCAAATACCCCCGCACGCCCCACCTGCAAGGCTCGCGCCTGCAAGATGGCGACACTGACACTGGCCAAGTGCGCTATGGCGCCCTGGCCGGACAGTGGCTGGTGGTGGAAGAAAAACTCGATGGTGCCAACGCGGGCATCAGCTTTGGCGCAGGCGGCGAGTTGCTCCTGCAATCTCGCGGTCACTACCTCACCGGCGGTGGGCGCGAGCGCCAGTTCAATCTGTTCAAGCAGTGGGCCTCGGCCCATGAGCACTGGTTGCTGGAACGCCTGGAAGATCGCTTCGTGCTGTATGGCGAGTGGCTGCACAAGAAGCACTCGGTGTTCTACGACCACTTGCCACATTACTTCTGCGAGTTCGATGTGTGGGACCGCGCCACAGGGCTGTTCCTCTCCACCGCGGCGCGCCGGCGCCTGCTAGAAGGTGGGCCGGTGCTGTCGGTGCCTGTGCTGTACGAAGGCCCGGCACCGCGGCGGCATGCCGAGCTGCTAGCGCTGGTGGGCGATTCGCTGGCCAAGACCGCGCACTGGCGCCAGGTGTTCGAGCAGGTGGTGCACCGCGAAGGCCTCGACCTGGCCCGTGCCTGGCGTCAATGCGACCGCTCCAGCCGCATGGAGGGCCTGTACCTGAAGCTCGAGGACGAGCAGCAGACCCTCGGCCGGCTCAAGTGGGTACGCCAGGACTTCGTCCAGGCCATCCTCGATGCCGACCAGCACCATGCCAGCCAACCCTTTATCCCCAATCAACTGGCCGCCGGCGTCGACCTCTATGCCCCGCGCCTGTCCATGGACTGGCAGGGCCCACGCCACGGCTACTGAAGGAGCATCTCGAAATGGATATTCAACAACTGCGCCAACTGGTCCCCGAGCCGGGGCGCGATATGGACACCGCCGCCTGCCTGTCGGCCATTCCGGCCCTGGCGCGCCTGGCCGACACACCGCAGGACCCGATCTACCACGCCGAGGGCGATGTATGGATTCATACCCGCCTGGTGGTCGAAGCATTACTGGCCCAACCCGCCTACCAGCAGGCCAGCGCCGAGCAGCGCTTTGTGCTGTTCTTCGCGGCCCTGTTGCACGACATCGCCAAGCCCGACACCACGGTGATCGACAAGGATACCGGGCGTATCGGCCAGCCCGGTCATTCACGCCGGGGGGCGGTGGATGCGCGGCTGCTGTTGTGGCGCGCCGGTGTGCCGTTCGAGCTGCGCGAGCAGATCTGCCGCATCATCGCCGTGCACCAAGTGCCGTTTTTCGCCCTGCAGGGTGATCGCAGCGGCCGCAGCCCTGAGTTCCTGTTGCACAAACTGTCCTGGGAACTGCCGCTGTGGATGCTCTGTGCCGTCGCCGAGGCCGATATGCAGGGCCGCAACTACGCCGGCAAGGCCGATGTACTGGACGCCATCGAACTGTGGCGCGAACTGGCGCAGGAGGAGGGCTGCCTGCACGGACCGCGGGCCTTTGCCGACGACTACACACGCATTCAGTACCTGCGTGGCGCCCGGGTACATCCCGATTACCCGTTGCACGCGCCGCAGGGTTCGTCGGTGGTGATGCTCTCGGGCCTGCCGGCCAGCGGCAAGGACACCTGGACCGCACAGCATCACCCGGAGCTGCCGGTGGTGTCGTTCGACGACGCCCGCCAGGCCCTGGGCCTGCGCCATGGCCAGAATGAAGGCGCCGCTGCGCATTACGCCATCGACCGGGCCAAGGCCTTGCTGCGAGAGCACAAACCCTTTGTGTGGAACTCGACGCACCTGTCGGCGCAGATGCGCAACCGCACCCTGGACTTGCTCTACGGCTACGGCGCGCAGGTGGAAATTCTCTACCTGGAGCGCCCCGAGGGCGAGATCATGCGGCGCAACCAGCAGCGCGACACCTCGCTGCGCAACGATGATATCCGCCGCATGCTGTTCAAGTGGGAAGTGCCACTGCCCACCGAGGCGCATCGGGTTGTTTATCAGGCGGTGACGGGGTGAGTGGTCCAGGGGGACATGGCGACGCGAGGCATGAGGCGTTTCAAACTCTATCCTCTTGAAAAAAACCAACTTGAAAGTCACGGCCAGAAATCACCAGGTAAATGAAAATGTCAGAAACTGCAGAAAAAATAAGTGAGGTATTACAAGCTTTTCACCGTTTTGAAGATGGCTTGCTATTGTCGTTCGAGTTTAATTTTGCGCCAGGCGAACGACTCGCAGCACAGGTGGTATTTCATGCCAGAGATCATCGTATTGATGGGGATGTTTGGAAGAAAGTCAAAGTGGTTGTCCGTGGCGTCGAAGAGCTGAGCGCGAAAGTTAGCGGTCATCAATTCAATTCAATTTGCTCGGGGGTTCGGCTGTTGAAGTTTGACGAGTATTGGTGTGTCGACATTGATGGGAATTACGCTTTGGATGCTGATCCAGCATCCATTGATCAAGTGCGCGAAGAAGGGGATCTATATGTTATTGGTCGTGATATTGAGGTTTATGAGCTTGAGGGCTAGGTGATACCAGTGAAAGTGGTTCTAGCCAGCACGCACCCTCGTTGATTGAACTTCCTGACGTTCCCCCCCGAACATCCTGCGACGGATGGAGTATCCCCTGGTAATGAAGCTTACAGATCTCTATAACAAGGTAATCAGTAAAGAGCCGTACAATGATATGGACGTGTTCTTCGAGAGCTATGAAAGCTTTGAAGAGATTCCGCTTGTATCAAGGTATGGTCGCTTAAAGCACCTGATGGATGAAATGAGCAGCGACGGGGTGTCTGATTTCCTGACAGGGCTCGCTTTGTTTGTTTTAAATACTTTAAGAGTCTTGGAGGTTTCAACAGGTAAAGATGTTTTTTTTGCCGTGACTTTTACAGACTTTGAAGGGCTGGCGCAGCAAGGTGTTCTCATACCCAATATTTTTATTTGCGCAAAGCCAGCTTCAGTCAGTTTTTTGGAAAAAGTACGAGAACATGATAGAGGGCTTGCGTCGAAGGAGATGAAGGAAGTGAAAAAACATTTTTCCAGCTGTGGGGCAGAAACTGCTTTTGATTTTTATGAAAGCAGATCTTATGACGCAGCTTGCGCTGAAGAAATTGTAAGGGTCTTTGCTGTACCCAGGACTTCATGAGAGTACAGGGTTCGTCAGCCAATCCGATTCGATGGTGAAGCACTCCAATGATGGGGTGGGAGCTATGCGATTGCTCGCTGCGTCACGTTCATGGGCTTGGTCGAAGCCTATAGGTGCAGATCGAGCCATCGGTGGATCTGAGCAGTGAGTGGTTTCGAAAACTGGAAATGACCAGCTCGGGTACGCCAATTCAAAGCGTCGAAAGCGCCCGGATGCGTGATCCAAGCCTGATAGCTGATCACAGCTCCTGTGAGCCTTGGAGTTATGATATTTAACATAATATACAT
Source organism: Pseudomonas sp. BIGb0176 (assembly GCF_024810175.1). Taxonomy (NCBI): domain Bacteria; kingdom Pseudomonadati; phylum Pseudomonadota; class Gammaproteobacteria; order Pseudomonadales; family Pseudomonadaceae; genus Pseudomonas; species Pseudomonas sp. BIGb0176. The sequence continues at coordinate 1,346,479 of NZ_JANUEC010000001.1, read as the reverse complement.
TATGCGTAGATACGATGTACTCATGTGGGTCACGTTACCCAAGAATTACCCAGGCTCAACTGCAACGCTGCCTACCCTCAGAAACAGCTTCTGAAGCCAGGCTTCGATCACTTTGCTGTTGCTCGCGTCTGGGCCTTCGCAATGACATCCTGGACAAACGAATCCTGATTCCTTTGCTCCTTGTAGCCAACCCAGGACTTCACCGGCCCTGGGCCGAAAAACTTCCAGTTGCATGACACCCACGAATTCCGACCGCGGATGAACACGTGGTGTGTGTCTTTCGAAATTCGGAATGCCTGTCAAAGTTCGAGCGGGAGAATTTCAAACTCAGGTGGTTGCTGACTGTGGCCCACCTGCATATCAAACTATTGAAGGTGGGCTTTGGGTAATTGCCGAGACGGCCAAGAAATCTACCGACAGAGCTCTCTGTATCGATTCACGTTGGAAACTGCAGAGTCTAGCGTTGTTGTTTTGTATTTGTAGTAGTGGATTATATTCGCCTGGGCCGGCCCGACATTGCCGAAGTATTCTTCCCAGGCATTACTCTTGGTGAGCAAGTCAGAGAGCATGGTTCTCAAGTCGTTTTCCGTCCAGGCTGTCTTGTAGCCTTTAATCTCACCAGGGGCCGGGCTGTTATGTTTTACATAATTAACCAGCAGGTACTTTCCTTCGTAGGCCATAAATACCGTATACACGGTCCCTTGAGGGGCTGACTGCCTGTACCAAGGGATCACGACAAAATGATGAACCACTGGTCCCGTACTAAAGTGCCAAACAGCTGTCTCCGAGTGCAGGCCGCGAAATAAAAGAGCCTGATCGATTTGGTACTTCATGCTTCCGTTATTTGTAATGACATCGTTTCCAGCATCATTTTGCACCTTCCCGTAGACAGCGCAGCTCATTTGAATGGGCACGGAAGGACAATCCTTCAGTTCCATGAGTGTTGCGTTGTTTTCTATTGCCCTGACCAGATCTTCCCCTGTCATGTTTCTTGGCTCCTGCCTAGTTGTTCAATATGCAGTTTAAATAATCGATATTGCTGCCCCTGGTGAGGATAGCTTCGATCTGCCCTTTATCAAATACACCTCGCCGCGGGTCTTGCCGAGTGCTGCCGGGTGTCGAGATATGGCTCGCGGGATGAGCTACCCTGCCCTTACAATATGACGCTTATAAATAACTAAACTAAATGAATATTTAGTTTAGTTATATTGGATATCAGGAGTTACCCATGACCTTTCCCCTTCGAACAATGGTGAGCAGTGTCGCTTTATCGGCCCTGCTGGCCACTTCTCTGGCAACGGCCGAACAAGGTCCTTCATTCAACTGCAGTGAGAAGATGACCGGGTCGATAACCGCACTGATCTGCCAGACCCCTGGTCTCGCGGCACTGGACCGCAAGTTGGCCACTATTTATCGCGACGCCCTGAAGAATGCCGGCAAGCGTGGCAATGTGCTCAAGGCCGAACAGCGTGGCTGGATCAAGGGCCGCGACGAGTGCTGGAAGACCGATGATCAGCAAGCTTGCGTGGCTGATAGCTATCGTCGGCGCATCGTCGAACTGCAGACGGGTTATGGGCTGGTCACCTCCTCCGCTCCGGTCATGTTCGATTGCGCGAGCAATGGCCGTATCAGTGTCACCTTCTTCCAGACCGAACCGCCCTCCCTCACCGCCTTATATAAAGGCCGGCAATCGCTGATGCTGGAGGCCAGCTCTGCCAGCGGCTCACGTTACCTAGGGCAGAACGAGAGCTTCTGGGAGCATCAGGGCGAGGCCGCTGTCACTTGGGGCCATGGGGTTGAAGAGATGATCTGCAAGAAAGCAGGCTGAACCCTGCCGTCTGCACCGCATCGGGTGCTGGCCGCCAAGCCCTGGGGGTTAGTTCCTGACAATACCTGGCGTACCGGGCGACTGCTGGCTGGCCCGATCCGGATGATCGCGCTCGATGAACCGCCGCAACCCTTCCTGGGTTTCCGGTTGATGGATCGAGCGGTTGAAGCACTGCGCTTCGATCTTCAAGCCCTCCGCCAATGGCAAGCCATAGCCACGCACGGCCGCTTCCTTGTCCGAACGCATCGCCGGTTGCGGCAGGCCGGCCAGGACATGGGCCAGCTCCAGTGCCCGTTTCAGGGAGCGCCCACTGGGCACTATTTCGTTGACCAGGCCGATACGGTACGCCTCCTGGGCGTCGATCACCTTGCCCGTGAGAATCAGTTCCATGGCCCGGCCCATGCCGATGATCCGTGGCAGGCGCTGGGTGCCGCCATCCGCCAGGCCGATGTTCCAGCGCCGGCAGGTAACGCCGAACGAGGCGTGTTCTTCAGCGATGCGGATGTCGGCAAAACAGGCCCACTCCAGGCCACCGGCATAGGCCACGCCGTTGACCGCGGCAATGATCGGCTTGTAGATCTCGGTCCAGCGGCTGGGGCCGATGATGCCCGGGCGTTCGCCACGGTCGTGGGCTGCCATTTCCTCGGCGCTGCTGGGCACCAGTTGCGCGGCCGCCTTGAGATCGCCGCCGGCGCAGAAGGCTCGGTCGCCGGTGCCGGTAATGATTGCCACCAGGGCGTTGTCATCCTCGCGAAAGCGTGTCCAGGCCTCGATCAGCTCGCGGTGGGTGACCGGGCCGATGCAGTTGCGCTGCTCGGGACGGTTGAAGCGGATGATCACCACGGGCCCGGACTGCTCATAGGCTATTTCGCTGAAAGTCATAAACGCTCCTGTTTATGTGTGTCCTGCGGTGAAACGGCTGCGCAATCCAGTATAGGCAGTGCTAAAAGTGAGGTTATGGCGATTTTCAGGTCACTCCGGGCTTTCTTGACAAGGAAAAAGACTGGTATGAATTCAGAGACCCGCGCCTTCTCGGCCGAATAAAACAGGAATCAGCACCATGAAGGTAATGACGGTATTGCCACTGCCCAGGAAAGCCGTGCCTAGGGCCTTAGTCCTGGCCCTCAGCAGTATCATCCTGTCCCTGTCCCTGTCCCTGTCCCTGCCCCTCGCCCAGGCCTGCACCCGGCTGACCTACCTGGGGAGCAACCAGAGCGTGATCACCGCCCGTTCCATGGACTGGAAAACCGATGTGGCGACCCATCTGTGGATCTTCCCGCAGGGCATGCAGCGCAATGGTGAGGTGGGAGCCAACTCGATCAAGTGGACCTCGCGCTACGGCAGCGTGATTGCCTCGGGCTATGACATCGCGACTACCGACGGCGTCAACCAGGCAGGCCTGGTGACCAACCTGCTGTGGCTGGTGGAGTCCCAGTACCCGGTGCCCGACAATGGCAAGCCGGGCCTCAGCATCGCCGCCTGGGCCCAGTATGTGCTGGACAACTACGCCACCGTGGCGGAGGCCGTGGACGCGCTGAAGAAAGAGCCCTTTACCCTGGTGACGGCCAATGTCCCCGGGGACACGCGCCTGGCGACCCTGCACCTGTCGATTTCCGACGCCACGGGGGACAGCGCGATCACCGAGTACATCAAGGGCAAGCCGGTGATTCACCATGGCCGGGAATTCCAGGTCATGACCAATTCCCCGACCTTTGATGAACAGCTGGCCCTCAATGCCTACTGGAAATCCATTGGCGGCACCGTCATGTTGCCGGGCACCAACCGCGCCGCGGATCGCTTCGCCCGAGCCTCCTTCTATGTCAACGCTATTCCCAAGGACGAGAGCCCGCAGGTCTCCCTGGCCAGCGTGTTCAGCGTAATCAGAAACGTCTCTGTGCCTTACGGCATCTCCACCCCGGGTGAACCGAATATCTCCTCCACTCGCTGGCGCACTGTAGTGGACCATCAACGCAAGCTGTACTTTTTCGAGTCGGCACTGACCCCCAATACCTTTTGGGTCGACCTGAAGAAGATCGACTTCGCAAGCACTACGGGCCAGGTGAAGAAGCTCGACTTGGGCAAGGACCAGTCCACCATCTATTCCGGCGAAGTCTCCGGCGACTTCAAGGTCACCCCCGCCTTCAAGTTTCAAGGTGCCTGAGCGGGTTCTACGCTGCCGAGGCAATGTGCCCCGAGCGCCCGAGGCCACAAGGCCTGGGAGCTCGGGGTATCGCGAGGGGGCTACGGGACCAGGGTCAGTGGCGGCTGCAGGGTGATATCCAGCGTGGCCAGTGTGCAATTGCCAGTGAGGGCCTGGTTGAAGGCACTCAACTTTTGAAGGGGACCGTTCCAGGTCACGAATATGTCATTGGCCCCGCAATTGCTGGCAGGTACGAAATTGGAGACGACAAAGCTGACGCCCTCCAGCTTCAAGGAAAATACGTTTTCCGGTTTCAAGATCCAGGGCAGATTCTTTGCCTCCAGGGACTTGCAGATTCCGCCACCGCTGATGAACACACTGTGGATCTTGGCTTCATCCTGAGTGTTGATCGAACCGCTCAGGCTGATGCCACAGGTGACCTGTGCCTGAAACGACGACGGCAGTTTTATCGAGAGGGTGCCATTGTTGCCGTAGAACGGGCCCTGGGGTGAAAAGTGTGGTGCAGCGGCCACCAGGGTCGTGGAGCACAACCCTATGACAAGCGCACTTGCGATCATCAGGCTATTCAAGCTTTTCATTGTTGTTCCTCACGCATAGGGCGAAGTGTTTCGCCGGGGTAATGGCCATGATCGAGAGGTCATGAAAACGGCAGGACGTCCCTTTCCAGCCAAGCTTCAGGTCGGTTGCATTTCACGGGAGCGGCCAAGGCGCCAAGGAAAGTCCTCCGCCCTGGGCGAAATTCAAAAACAGCATTGAAATATTTTTTTGAATCAAATAGCTGGCAATCTCCGATCGGTCAAGGCTCCCCATCGGCCTTCAACCCTGTGGCAAGCCTGCCGGGGGGCCTGTTAGGCTAACCCGCCCACCGCGTCGCCGCGGTCTCTACAGCCCTTCGCGGAACCGCACCATGTCCTCCACCGCCCAATTCTGGCGCGACCCGAACCTGCCCTACGTCGAAAGCCGCCGGGCCTGTGACAGCCGCGCCAACTACAAGGCCCACAGCCATCCGACGGTGTCCATCGGTGCCGTGGACCGGGGTGTCAGTGTGTTCAGCGGCGGCGCCCAGGGCCCGACCCGGATCCAGGCTGGCAGCGTGGTATTTGTCCCGGCCGATTGCGCCCATGCCTGCAATCCCCTGCCCGACAGCGCCTGGAGTTACCAGATGCTGCACCTGGACCCGCGCTGGGTGGACGCTGTGCGCGAAGAAGCGCAGCAGCATGGGGCGGCGCTTTCCCAGGTCGTGCTGAGCCACGACAGTGGCCTCTACCAGGCTTTTTGCCGGCTCAACCAGTTGTTGTTTTCCAGCGCCAGCTGGCAGCACAAGGAGGCCGCGCTGATCGAGTTCATCGGTGGCTTGGCCACCCGGGAGCAACCGGTGATTGCCCTGGCGGCCGATCCGGCCCGGGCCAGCGCAGGTGTGCGCCGGGTCGTGGATTTCCTCCAGTGTGATCCGCAGCAGGCCGGGCCTCTGGAGCACTTGGCGGAACTGGCGGGAATCAGCCGCTACCAGTTGATCCGCGCCTTTCGCGCGGCCACCGGGATGACGCCCCATGCCTACCAGTTGAACCAGCGGATCATCCAGGCCCGCGCTTCGCTGCAGGCCGGGGAAGCGTCGGCAGCCCTGGCCCAGCGCCTGGGCTTTGCTGATCAGGCGCATTTTCAGCGAGTGTTCAAGGCTCATGTCGGCGTAACCCCGGGCCTGTACAAGGCCTGAGGCCGCGCAATTTTCTTCAATACCCCGGCTCTCTCGGCGCCGCAGACTTCCAGGCTTTCACGTCACTGGAAGGCTCTACCCATGATTCAACAGTTCCTGCTGGTCGCCGCCGCGCACTTTCTCGCCCTGCTCTCCCCCGGCCCGGATTTCTTCCTGGTAGCACGCATGTCCATGGCCGCGGGGTGGCGATCGGCCACCGGCGCCTGCCTGGGCATCGCCCTGGCCAATGGTGCCTTTATCGTCCTGGCGTTTGCCGGGGTCTCGGTGTTTCGGGCAGGCAGCCCGCTGTTCCTGGCGATCCAGTTGGCCGGGTGCGGCTACCTGCTTTATATGGGCTGGCTGTTTATCCGCCATGCCGGCGCCAGTTCACTGGCCGCGGTGGACGGCAACGACGAAGCCCGGCCGCTGGGCCGGGCCACCTGGTGGCGTGGCCTGGGCATGGGCTTTCTCTCTGGCATCCTCAACCCCAAGAACGCCCTGTTCTATGTCAGCCTGGCGTCCCTGGTGGGGGCCCAGACCAGTGCCGGCTGGAAGCTGGTCTATGGCTTGTGGATGTTCAGCGCCGTGCTGTTGTGGGACGTGCTGGTGGCCCTGGCCATTGGCAACCGCCGGGTGCGCGAGCGCTTTGCCCGGGCCCTGCCCTGGCTGGAACGGGGCACCGGGGTGGTGCTGATCCTGCTGGCGCTGCTAGTGATCGGCGCCACTGTGTGGCGCCACTGTGTGGCGTCACTGTGTGGCGTCACTGATCCACGCCCCGGGCAGTGACTTCCAACTGTCATTACAAATAAACAACAAAGCAATAATCTGCCGAAAGCGCCGCTGCCGATATTGTCGCAACGGTGAACGGGCCTGCCGGGCATTGCCCGGTATCTGCCCCGCCGAAACAGTGCAAGGAGGACCTGCCATGCAACAACAGCCACGCCTGGGGTGCGGTGTCGCGATTGTCCGGGACGGCCAGCTGCTGCTGGTCAAGCGCCTTCGCGACCCGGAAGCCGGTTGCTGGGGCCTCCCCGGAGGCAAGGTCGACTGGCTGGAACCGGTGGAACAGGCCATGCGCCGGGAAATCCACGAAGAACTGGGGCTGACCCTTCAAGGCGTGAGCCTGTTGTGCGTGGTCGACCAGATCGACCCGCTGCGCCAGGAGCACTGGGTATCACCGGTGTACCTGGCCTCGGCCCCGGCCATGCCGGCGCGCAATTGCGAGCCGCACAAGCACAGCGATGTGGCCTGGTTCGAGCTCGACCGCCTGCCCCAACCCCTGACCCAGGCCACCCGCAGCGCCGTGCGCGCCCTGGTGCAGATGGCCGCCCTGGAAAGCTGAGCAGCCACGCCCCGGCCCTTCCCGGCCTGCGACCGATGGCCGCAGGCATTGGTCTAATTAGCCCGCCGCCGCTTTCGTCTGTTTGTTACCATGCGCGGGTTTTTGCCTGTCTGGCTGTTCAAAGGGCGTTATTTCATGAGTGTTCTGCTGACTCGCCGCACCCTGCTCACCAGCGCCGGAGTGCTCGGCCTGGGCCTGCTCGCCGGTTGCGACAACAGTCCCCGACTGTCCTTCAAATACGGCAAGGACCTGAGTAATCAGATTCTTGGCCGCACCTTCAAACTCACCGATTCCCAGGGCGAAACCAAGTCGCTGTCCAGCTACCGCGGCCTGATGCCGATGATTTTCTTCGGCTTCACCCAGTGCCCGGCCGTATGCCCCACCACCCTGGCCCGCGCGGCCCAGGCCAAGAAGCTGATGGGCCGTGATGGCGACCGCCTGCAAGTGGTGTTCATCACCCTGGACCCGGAGCGCGACACCCCCGAAGTGCTGGACGCCTACGTCAAGTCCTTCGACCCCAGCTTCGAGGCGCTGTACGGCACCCTGGAGCAGACCGCTGCCACCGCCAAGGAATTCGGCGTGTTCTACGAAAAGATCCCCAGCGGCTCGACCTACACCCTGTCCCACACCGCCACCAGTTTCGTCTTCGACTCCCGGGGCACCTTGCGCCTGGGGCTTTCCCAGTCCCTTACCGCCCAAGAGTGCGCGGAAGACCTGCTCACCGTCATGGAGGTTTGTTAATGCATTCCCTACAGCGCCCATCCCGTCTCAAAGCTGCCCTGCTGCTGGTTTCCCTGCTGGGCCTGGGCGGCACCGCCAGCGCCGCGACCCAAGTGGACAACGCCTGGGTCCGCGCCACCGTAGCCGGCCAGCACGCCAGCGGCGCCTTCATGGACCTCACCGCCAGCAGCGACAGCAAGCTGGTTGAGGTGCAATCGCCAGTGGCCAAGAACGTGCAGATCCACCAGTCGAGCATGCACAACGACGTGATGAGCATGCAGCAAGTGGACGCCGTGGCCCTGCCGGCCGGGCAGAAAGTCAGCCTGGACACCCACGGCTACCACGTGATGCTCATGGAGCTCACCGGCCAGATCAAGGCCGGCGACAAGGTGCCCCTGACCCTGACCGTGGAAAACGCCAAGGGCGAGAAGGAAACCATCAAGGTCGAAGCCCAAGCCCGAGCGCTGAATGCGCCGGACCACAGCATGATGAAGCACTGACAGCACCGTGAAGAAAAACCGGCCCTTGGGCCGGTTTTTTTTCATCCCCAGTCAATCGCCCGCGCCAGCCAAACGGTGAACCCGCAGCAGTCCGGGTCTTCGCTGATGTGCTGCACCACCTCGAAACCATGGGTGTCGAGCAAGGTGCAGTATTCCCCCGGGGAGAGGCTGGCGTGGTACAGGTCTTGGCCCTCGAATTCGCCGATGGCCTCCCCTGCCTCGGGGCCGCTGGTGAACATCAGGGCACAGCCCGGGCCGGCGTGGCGTTCGAAAACGGCGAACATGGCGCGCTGATCGTCCGGGCTCAGGTGAAACAGGCTGTTCCAGGCGAGGATGCCGGCAAAATCCTGGTCCAGGGCGAGGCTGCGCATGTCAGCGTGGATCCATTGCTGCCCGGCAAAGCGCTGGCGGCACTGGTCCAGCAAGGTGGCAGAGCTGTCGACGCCGGTGACTGCACATTGGTGTTCGATCAGGTTGCGCGCAATCGGCTCGCCACCTCCGCAACCCAGGTCCAGCACCTGGCCGCCCTGCCCCATGACCCGGCGAAAGCGCTCCAGCCATGCCTGCTCTCCCTCGAAGGCCTCGGGGCTGGCCCTGCGACGCTGGTCCCAGGCCCGAGCATGACGCTGGTACAGATCGACGATATGCCGGGCGGACTCGTGCATCCACAGGTTTCCTTGTGCGTGTGTGGCCGCAAATTACAGCACAACGGCGCTTGGGCCGGGCATCAAGCCGTTCAACTGCGCCCTGCCAGCTCCAGCAACTGCCCGCGCAGCCAGCGGTTGGCCGACTCGTTCTGCACTTGCTTGCTCCAGTACAGGTTGAGGCAGACCTCGGGCAGGGTCAGGGGCATGTCGAGAATCCGGTTGCCCAGCCCGGCGTTGATCAACTGCGCATTGTTGCGGGTCAGGGTCAGCAGGCCATCGCCCTGGGCCACCAGTTGCGCGGCGGTGAGAAAGTGCTGGCAGTGCTGGCGGATGCGCCGTACCACCCCCAGGTGCCCCAGGGCCAGGTCTTCGACGCAGATGCCCCGGCGCCTGGAGGTCACCGCCACATGCTCGGCCGCCAGGTAGCGTTCCACCGTCAGTTCGCCGCTGAAGCCGGGGCCGGCCATCACGCAGAAGGAGTCCTGCAGCAGCAGTTGCTGTTGCAGTTGCGGGTCGGTGAGCCGCGACAGTTCGATGGCCAGGTCAATGCGCCCGGCAATCATCTCCAGCTTCAGGTCGGCCCAGTGCACGCTGGTGCTGCGCACTTCCAGGTGCGGGGCAACACGGTTCAGGTGCGCCAGGATCAAGGGCAGAATCACCGGCTCCAGTTGCTCCGGCATGTTCAGGGTGAAACGCCGGCGGTCCCGCAACGGGTCGAAGGCCTGGGCCGGGTTGAGGCTGCGGCGCAGACCGCTGAGGGCGTCCTGGATCCCCGGGGCCAGTTGCTTGGCCAGCGGCGTAGGGGCCACGCCATAGCCCTCGCGGACGAACAGCGGATCGTCCAGCTGGGCGCGCAGGCGCGCCAGGGCGTGGCTGATGGCCGACTGGCTGAGGTGCAGCACCGAGGCTGCGCGGGTCAGGTTGCGCTCCTGGTACACCACCTCGAAGACCCGGAACAGGTTCAGGTCCAGGCGGCTCAGCCCTGACCATTCATGCGGTGAGTTCATGGTTGTGCCCTCGCAGTCTCGACCCGCAGCAGGCTAGCAGCGGGCCGGCGCCGGCAGAACCATGTAGCGCATTCATGAATCTCGATGAATAACCGTCGGTTCTGTGGTGCCCCGGGCGCTGCCTAAGATGGCCGTGCCGATAACAACAATTCAGGAGGCACCATGGACCTTGCGGCCTATCAGCAGCACCTTCACGCCCTGCAGCAGGCCGCCTGGCCCGAAGGCGCGCCGCGTACCCCGCAGTACCCCCTGGGCCAGCAGCCCCTTACCGAATACCTGCGGGCCTGGGCGCAGTCGCAAGCCAGTGCCGTGGCCCTGGACTTCTATGGCTATCAGTTGAGCTTTGCCGAGCTGGACCGGCTGTCCGACCGGTGCGCCGCCTTGCTCGGCGAGCAGGGAATCGGCCCCGGGGACCGGGTGGCGGTGTACCTGCCCAACTGCCCGCAACTGCATATCGGCTTCTGGGGCATTCTCAAGTGCGGCGCCGTGTACGCGCCGGTCAGCCCCCTGGCGCGCACCCTGGAGCTGGAGTATCAGCTCAAGGACAGCGGCGCCCGGGTGATCCTGTGCTTCGACCAACTGCTGGATGTGGTGCAGGCGGTCAGCGACGCCTGCGAGTTGAGCGCGATCCTGGCCACCAGCCTCAGCGAGTTGTGCCCGGCCACCCCGAGCATTCCCCTGCCGGACCTGCTGCGGACGCCCAAGCGCCTGGCACCGGGGGTGACCGACTTTTTCCCCGCCCTGGAGGCCTGTCGCGCCGCCACCCCGGCCCACCGTCCTGCCCTGGGCGATATGGCCGCACTGAACTACACCGGTGGCACCACCGGCATGCCCAAGGGCTGCATTCATAGCCACGGCGACATGCTCTACACCTGCGCCAGCTTCGTGCCGGTGGCCTTGGGCCTGAGGCAGGACAGCGTGCTGCTCAATTTCCTTCCCGAGTTCTGGATCGCCGGGGAAAACGCCGGCCTGCTGTTTCCCATCTACGCCGGCTGCCGCCTGGTGCTGCTGGCGCGCTGGGACGCCCTGGGTTTCATGGCGGCGGTGGCGCACTACCGGGTCAGCCATTGCGGGCTGCTGGTGGACAGCGCCGCCGAAGTGCTGGAGCACCCAAGCGTCGCCGACTACGACCTGAGCTCCCTGAAGGCCACCGGCTGCATCTCCTTCGTCAAGAAGCTCACCCCCGACTATCGCCAGCGCTGGCGCGCTCAAACCGGCTGCACCCTGTTCGAGTTCAGCTTCGGCATGACCGAAACCCACACCTGCGACACCTTTACCGCCGGCCTGCAGACCGACGACTTCGACCTCAAAAGCGCGCCAACCTTCGTCGGCCTGCCGGTGCCGGGCACCGAGTTCAAGGTCTGCGACTTCGACAGCGGCGCCCTGCTGCCCCTGGGCTCCGAGGGCGAGTTGTGCGTGCGCAGCCCTTCCCTGCTGCAGGGTTACTGGCAGCGCCCGGAGGCGTCCGCGGCGGCCCTGCGCGACGGCTGGCTGCACACCGGTGACCTGGGGCAGATCACCGGACAAGGGTTTATCCGCTACCTGGGCCGGCGCAAGGAAATGCTCAAGGTCAATGGCATGAGCGTGTTTCCCAGCGAGCTGGAGGCGCTGTTCGGCCAGCACCCGCAGGTGCTGGCCAGCGCAGTGATCGGCCGCGCCGATGAACGTCGGGGCCAGCAGCCGGTGGCCTTCGTTGTGCTCAAGCCCGATGCGCCCCAGGACCCGCATGCCCTGGCAGCCTGGTGCCAGGAGGTGATGGCCGCCTACAAGGTGCCGCAGATCCGCCTGGTGGCCAGCCTGCCCATGACCGCCACCGGCAAGGTCAAGAAGAACGAGCTGGAACAACAGCTCTGAGCCCTTCCTTTTCAGCATTGCGAGAATTGCCATGTTCCAGAGTCTGTTGATCGCCAATCGCGGCGAGATCGCCATCCGTATTGCCCGGGCCTGCGCCGACCTGGGCGTTCGCAGCGTCGCGGTATTCGCCGAGGACGACGCCGCCAGCCTGCACACGCGCAAGGCCGATCTGGCCCTGCCCCTCAAGGGCCGCGGGGTGGCGGCCTACCTCGACCGCCAGCAACTGATCGCCCTGGCCCTGCAACAGGGCTGCCAGGCTATTCACCCGGGCTACGGCTTTCTCGCGGAAAACCCCGACTTTGCCCGGGGCTGCCTGGAAGCCGGGCTGACCCTGATCGGCCCCGGCCCCGAGGTGCTGCAACTGTTTGGCGACAAGGCCGCGGCCCGTGCCCTGGCCGAAGATTGTGGGGTGCCCTTGCTGGAGGGCATCAACCGAGCAGTCAGCCTGGAACAGGCCGCAGCCTTTCTCGAACGCCATGGCGCGGTGATGCTCAAGGCCCTGGCCGGTGGCGGTGGCCGGGGCATGCGCGCGGTCACCGAGGCCGGGCAACTGCAGCAGGCATTCATCCGTTGCCAGTCCGAAGCCCAGGCGGCCTTCGGCAATGGCGCGCTGTATGTCGAACAACTGCTGCAGCGGGCGCGGCACATTGAGATCCAGGTGCTGGGAGACGGCAGCGGCGCGGTCAGCCACTTGTGGGAGCGCGATTGCAGCCTGCAGCGCCGGCACCAGAAGCTGGTGGAAGTCGCCCCCAGCCCGGACCTTGCCCCGCCGTTGCGCCAGCAGTTGATCGACGCCGCCCTGGCCCTGGCCGCGCGAGTGCGTTACCAGGGCATTGGTACCTTCGAATTCCTTCTCGACCAGGAACACCCGGGGCGCTTCTATTTCATGGAGGCCAACCCAAGGATCCAGGTGGAGCACACGGTGACCGAGGCCATCACCGGCGTCGACCTGCTGCACACCCAACTGCGCCTTGGCGCGGGCGCCTCCCTGGCCAGCCTGGGCCTGAGCCGGCCACCAGAGCCCCAAGGCTTTGCCGTGCAGGCGCGGATCAACCTGGAACAGCCCCTGGCCGATGGCGGCATGGGGCCGGTGGCCGGCACCCTCAGTGCCTATGAAGCCCCCAGCGGGCCCGGGCTGCGGGTCGACGGCTACGGCTATGCCGGTTACCCGGTGAACCCCGGCTATGACTCGCTGCTGGCCAAGCTGATCGCCCAGGGTACGGATTTTCCCGCGGCCCTGGGCCGGGCCTATCGTGGGCTTTGCGAGTTTCGCCTGGAGGGCGTGCCGAGCAACCTGGGGCTGTTGTTGAACCTGTTGCGCCAGCCGGCGGTGCTGGACTATCAGGTGGACACCAGGTTCGTCGAAGCCCATTGGGCCCAGTTGCTGCAAGATTGCGCCGGGCAACACCGGCCGATGTTCTTTGCCCGGCAGGCCGCCACTGCGCAGAGCACTCGCAGCGATGTCCAGGCGCCCCCGGGCACGGCGGCGCTGAACGCCCCGAGCACCGGGGTGCTGGTGAGCCTGGAAGTGGCCGTGGGTGATGAGTTGCGGATTGGCCAGCGGGTTGCGGTGCTGGAAGCGATGAAGATGGAGTTCGAGGTCAAGGCGCAGAGCAGCGGTATCGTCCGGGCCTTGGCCGTCCAGGTTGGCGAAGCACTGGGCGAAGGCCAGCCCCTGCTGTTTCTGGAGCCGGCGGAGTTTGCCGACCAGGGCCAGCACAGCGAAGAGCAACTGGACCTGGCACTGATTCGCGCCGACCTGGCCGAAGTCCGCGAACGCCATGCCTTGCTGGAGGATGCCCAGCGTCCGGAGGCGCTGGCCAAGCGTCGCCGCAACGGCCAGCGCACCGCCCGGGAGAACCTCGAGCACCTGCTGGACCCGGGCAGTTTCATGGAGTACGGCGCCATGGCCCTGGCCGCCCAAAGGCGTCGGCGCAGCGTCGAGGAGTTGCAGGCCCTGAGCCCGGCGGATGGGCTGGTGGGAGGCATAGGTACGGTGAATGCCGGGCTGTTCGACGGCCAGGACGCCCGTTGCCTGGCCCTGGCCTACGACTACACGGTGTTCGCCGGCACCCAGGGGGTGATGAACCACAAGAAGACCGACCGCCTGCTGAGCCTGGCCCAGGAGTGGCGGCTGCCGGTGGTGCTGTTTGCCGAAGGCGGCGGTGGCCGGCCCGGCGACAGCGACTTTGTCGGGGTCGCCGGCCTGGATTGCCATACCTTCGCCGCCATGGCCCGGCTGTCCGGCTGGGTGCCCACGGTGGGCATCGCCTCGGGGCGCTGCTTCGCCGGCAATGCCGCCCTGCTCGGCTGCTGCAACCTGATCATCGCCACCCGGAACGCCAGCATCGGCATGGCAGGCCCGGCGATGATCGAAGGCGGCGGCCTGGGCAGCTTCACCCCGGAACAGGTGGGACCGGTGTCGGTACAAGGCCCCAACGGAGTGATCGACGTGCTGGTGGCCGACGAAGCCGAGGCCGTGCAGGTGGCCAAGCAGTACCTGAGCTATTTCCAGGGGCCGCTCAAGGACTGGCGCTGCGCCGACCAGCGTGAGCTGCGGCATTTGATTCCGGAAAACCGCCTGCGGGTCTACGACATCCGCCGGGTCATCGAGACCCTGGCCGACCGCGACAGCGTGCTGGAGTTGCGCCGGCAATTCGCCCCGGGGCTGATTACCGCGCTGATCCGCGTCGAAGGCCGGGCCTTCGGCCTGCTGGCCAACAACCCGGCGGTGCTGGGCGGCGCCATCGACGCCGCGGCCGGGGACAAGGCCGCACGTTTCATGCGCCTGTGCGAAGCCTTCGGCCTGCCGCTGGTGTCCCTGTGCGACACCCCGGGGTTCATGGTAGGGCCGGAATCGGAGCAGCAGGCCACGGTGCGCCATGTGTCACGGATGTTTGTCAGTGCCGCCAGCCTCACGGTGCCGTTCTTCACCCTGGTGCTGCGCAAGGGCTATGGCCTGGGCGCGCAGGCCATGGCGGCGGGCAGTTTTCACAGCCCGTTGTTCACCGTCGCCTGGCCCAGCGCCGAATTCGGCGCCATGGGCCTGGAAGGTGCGGTGCGCCTGGGCTTCTCCAAGGAACTGGCGGCCCAGCCCGACCCGCAGTCGCAACAGGCGCTGTTCGACAAACTGGTGGCCAAGGCCTACGCCCGGGGCAAGGCGCTGAACATGGCCAGCTACCTGGAGATAGACGCGGTGATCGACCCCCTGGAAAGCCGAGCGTGGCTGCTGCGTGGCCTGCAGGCCGCACCGCGCCCGGTGCCCTGGGCCGAGCGCGCCCAGGGTTTTGTCGATACCTGGTAGCCCTGCCTCTCCATCGTAGGAGCAGGCCGCTGCTCAGGCGTTGGCATCCCAGGCGACAGGGGCTTGTTCGAGGAACTGGCGCAGTTCGGCCAGCAGGGTGCTGCTGGCGTGGCTGCTGGGCCGGCTGGCGACAAACCTCAGGGCCGGCATGATTTCCTGCACGCCGTCGTAGTGCCATTGCCCCGGGGTGCGTTCGGCTTCCTGCAGGGCCCGGGCGAAGATCGCCAGGTCGCGCCGGGGCCGGGCAATGCCGCTGATGCGCTCGACCCAGCTCTCGTAGCGCTGGCGAATCTCCACCCGCCCCTGACGGACCATGGCCAGCACCCCGCAACGGCTGCGGTTGTGCACCGCCACCGGCGACAGGCCGCAATACTCGCCCAAACCGTCCCAGCCCTGCTCGGGCAGGACAAACACCGCCAGATCAATGGCCGGGTACTCCTCGATCACCGTGCCCGGATCGGCCAGCAGCGCCTCGCTGCGTTGCAGCGCGAGCATGGCCGGAGCGTACAGGGGCGCATAGCGCCGGGTGTTGTCGAGTACATCGGCCATCTGCGGCAGCAGCGCGGCGAAGCGTGTCAGCAATTGCCGGTCGTTGCTGGCCTGTGGGTCGACGCGCACCCGGGCCGCCAGGGCATGCAGGGCAAAGGCGCAGTGCAGGGCCTGGGCCGAAGTGCCCCGGGAGAAATCACCGAGGCGGGCAATGTCGATCAGCAACTGGCGGTGCCCCAGGGCATGCTCCGGCGCCAGGAAGGCATACACCGAGGCCAGCCCGTCGAGGTCGAAATGATCGCTGGTGATCACCTGCGCCCGGTCCACCGTCAACCCCTGCTGGAGAAAGCCCAGGGCACTGGTGGTGGAGAGATTGGCCTTGTGCTCGACAGGCGTCTTGTTCGCCGGCCAATGGGACAGGGTCAGCAGGGTCGCCGGGGTATCGATGGAATCCAGGGAAATGTTCTCGCGGTGTGTGCTCTGGCCAAGGGGCAGGAAGCCATAGCGGCTTTGCCGGCCCAGGCGCAGGGCTGGCAAATCCAGCTCCAGGGGCGGGGCCGGCGTTGCCACCGGCCCTGGGGGCGCCGCCGGCGCAGGCGCGGTTGCACGGGTCAATTCGCCCTGCCCGCCCAGGCGATAGCCGAGCTGGCAGATATTCTCCCGGCGCAGGTCCCAGGGGTTGCCGTTGCGCACCGCGCAGCCGGGCCCGCCGACAACGCTGAGCAAGTCAGTGAAGCGGTTGCCGGCAATGCCGATCACCCTTCCTCCCAACTGCCTGAGCTGCAGGTGGTGCAAGTGCGGGGCCAGCCCCGGATCGAGGATCAAGGCCGGTTGCGGCGCATCAGTGGCAAGGCTGTTCATCGTGGTTTCCTTACAGGTCAATGACGCCAGGCGCACGCCCGACAGGGTTCAGGCTTGGGCCAGGTGCGGTGAACCGTTGCGCCGTACCTGGCGCACCGAGACAAACAGCAGCGCCGACAGCCCGGCGTACAGGCCGAACAGCCAGGCCGCAGCCTGGGCCGCGCCAGCAGTCCCGCCCGTGGAGGTCAGGCCTGCCAGGTTGACGATCATTCCCGCCAGCGCCGCCCCCAGGGCAGTGGCCACCAGTTGCACCGTGGTAATCGAGGCGCCGGCCAGTTCCTTCTGATCCTGCGGGGCCTGTTCCAGAACCCGGGACAGCAGGTGCGGCCAGGCCAGGCCGATACCGACGCCCACCAGCAGCATGGCCAGGCACACCGCCCCCAGGCTCAGGGCCGGGGTGGCGGTGGCAGGCATGAACAGGCAGGCCAGGAGCAGCCCGGCCACCACCAGGAACGGTCCGATGGCAATCGCCCGGGCCGCGCCCCGCGGGCCAAGGCCTGAGCTGAAGATCGCCCCCAGGGTCCAGCCGGCGGCCATCAGTGCGGCGATATAGCCTGCCAGCAACGGCGTCTGCTGATGCAGCACCTGCAGGAACAGCGGTACGAAGACCTCACTGGTCATGCCCACCACCAGCAGGGCCATGGAAATGTACAGCGCCAGCAAGGCACTCCCGGCCTTCAGGCTATTGCGCGGCAACAAGCGCGCGCCGTCGCGGTTCTCCAGAGCGAATACCGGCACCAGCAGAACCAGCCCGGCTCCCAGCCCCAGGGCGTTGTACAGCGGCGATGGGGTGATGCTGCCGATGGAAATGGCCAGTACCACGGCGGTCAGCAACAGCAGTTGCAGGGCGGGAATCGGGCTACGGGGCGCGCTTTCCCGACTCTTGCCCGGCAACAGTGCAACGGCCAGCAGCATGAACAGCAAGGTGCAGGGCAGCAGCACCCAGAACGCCGCGCGCCAGGCCCCGTGTTCGGCGAAAATTCCGCCGACCGCCGGGCCGATCAGGGTCGCTGCGCCCCACATGGCGGAAATCAACGCCATCGCCCGGGGCCACAGCGGCTCGTCGAACACCAGGCGGATCATGGCGTAGGGCAAGGCGAACAGCAGGCCGCCCCCCAGCCCCTGGACGCTGCGCCCGAGGATCAGCCCGCCCATGTCCGCCGCCAGGGCGCACAGGCTGCAACCGAGCATGAACACCAGGCCCGCCAGGCCGTACGCGGCTTTGGGGCCCAGGAGCGCCAGGGCCCGGGTGGAGAGCACCGAGCCGATGATCGAGGCCACCACGAACAAGGTGGTGTTCCAGGCGTAGTAGTCCAGGCCGCCAATGTCCTTGACCACCGAAGGCAACAGGGTGGTTACCAGGTAGACGTTGATTGCATGCAGGGCCACGCCACCGGCCAGGGCCGCAGAACGCAGC
The DNA here is from genome assembly GCF_024810175.1 of Pseudomonas sp. BIGb0176. Lineage (NCBI taxonomy): Bacteria > Pseudomonadati > Pseudomonadota > Gammaproteobacteria > Pseudomonadales > Pseudomonadaceae > Pseudomonas > Pseudomonas sp. BIGb0176. Next base: position 1,328,656 of record NZ_JANUEC010000001.1, on the reverse strand, counting down.
CCGTTCTTGCCCAGTAACAGTGCCGACCATCCGCTTGTCGATGCCATGCCGTTCTCCATGTGTGTTGTTCGCTGTTGGGTGAATGTAATACACAAGCAAATACTTTGATAATTGTTTTTTCCAGCCGTTCCGGCAATTCCCCCCAGCAGCAGGCAATGGATCGACAAGCTGCGAGCCCCTGCGCCCGAGCCTGTTATGCTTGCGTGGTTGCCGGCGTCATGGACGCTCCTGATACCCCACCTGTGCATTGGTTAATGGCCCAGATGTCTTTGATTTCCCCCTCCACCGAGAAGAAAAGCCCCGGGGCTACCGCCGAGCGGATCCTGTTTCTGCTGAAAACCCGCGGCCCGTTGAAAACCGCCGACCTGGCGCCGCTGCTCAAGGTGTCCCAGGAAGCCGCGCGCCAGCAATTGCAGAAGCTGGTGGACAGCGAACTGATCGTTGGCCAACTGATGCCGGCCCAGGGCGCCGGGCGGCCCTCACAGAAATGGGTGCTCACCGAGCTGGCCCAGGCGCGCTTTCCCGATACCCACGCCAACCTGACCCTGCAGTTGATCGATTCGATCCGCGCGGTGTATGGCGCCGACGGCGTGGAGCGCATCGTCAGCGATATGGAGCGGGCCAACAGCGCCGAGTACCTCAGCGTCTGCGCGCCGTTGCCGACCCTGGAGCAGCGGGTCCGGGCCCTGGCGCAGATCCGTGAAGTGGCCGGCTACATGGCCAGTGTCGAAGCCGACGGCGATGCCTGGCTGCTGATCGAGAGCCATTGCCCGATCTGCGTCGCGGCCCAGCAGTGCCAGGGCTTCTGCCGTTCCGAGTTGCAAGTGTTCCAGGCCGCCATCGGCGAGTTGGGCCAGGTGCAGCGCGTGGAACACCTGATTACCGGCGATCGACGCTGCGTCTATCGCATCCGTGCCACCCCAGTGAGTTGATGCCCGTGCCCCTGCCAGTCCTGTCCCGCCTGCTCAAACAGGGCGCGCTGATCCTCGGCGTCGCCACCCTGACCCTGCTGGCCTGGCGGGCTTACGACAGCGAGCGCGGCCCGGCGCTGCAGCCCTGGCACCTGAAGGTGCCCCATGAACTGAGCGTGGAGCAGTTGGACCACGCCGACTGGGGCGTCTGGCTGCAGGCCGAGGACCGGGTATTCACCGAGGTCCGGCAGCAGGTCAGCGAGCGCCTGGACCCCGGGCAGGTACCGCGCTTCAACCGCTACCGCCAGGACAGCCGGGCCTACCCGCCACGCTTTGCCACGAACTGGAACCGTTCCTACCTGTTGCGCCCGGCGGGTACGCCCCGGGGCGTGGTGGTGCTGCTGCACGGCCTGACCGATTCGCCCTACAGCCTGCGGCATGTCGCCCAGCGCTACGTCGAGCACGGTTACCTGGCCATCGGCTTGCGCCTGCCCGGCCATGGCACGGTGCCGGCGGGGCTGACCGATGCCCAGTGGCAGGACTGGCTGGCCGCCACCCGCCTGGCCCTGCGTACCGCCCGGGCCGAAGTGCCGGCGCCGGCTCCGCTGCACCTGGTGGGCTACTCCAACGGCGCCGCACTGGCGGTCAAGTACACCCTGGATGCCTTGAGCGCCCCGCAGTTGCCCCAGGCCCAGCGCCTGGTACTGATTTCCCCGATGATCGGCGTCGCCTCGTCCGCCCGTTTTGCCGGGCTGGCCGCCTTGCCTGCGGTGTTCCCGGCCTTCAGCAAGGCGGCGTGGCTCAACCTGCGGCCCGAATACAACCCGTTCAAGTACAACTCGTTTCCAGCCAATGCCGCGCGCCAGTCCTGGCTGCTGACCGACACCCTGCAAAAGCAGCTGCTGGCCCTGGTGGGCGATCCACGGCTGGCCCGATTGCCACCTATCCTCAGCTTCCAGTCGTTGACCGACGCCACCGTCAGCACCCCGGCCCTGGTCAGTGGGCTGTACCGGCAACTGCCGGCCAACGGCAGTGAACTGGTGATCTTCGACCTCAACCGCGAGCGCGATTTCGAAGGGCTGCTGGACCCGGCCAGCGTCACCTCCCTGGCCAGCCTGCTACCGCCCGCGCCACGCAACTACACCACCCGCATCCTCAGCAACGAAGGCACGGGCAGCGCGACACTGGAAGAAGTGAGCACCCCCGCCCTGAGCCCGGACAGCAGCCGGCGGCCCCTTGGCCTGGCCTACCCGCCGGGGGTGTTTTCCCTGTCCCATGTGGCATTGCCCTTCCCCGTCGATGACGGCCTGTACGGCACCCAGCCCAGCCCCGATGAGGATTTTGGCGTGCACCTGGGCACCATTGCCGCCCGTGGCGAACGGGGTGTGCTGGTGGTGCCCATGGATGAGCTGATGCGCCTGAGCGCGAACCCGTTCTACCCCTACCTGATCCAGCGCATCGAGGCGCAGATAGATAAAGCAACAGTTCATTGATTGATCCCGTGAATGCCCGAGTGGTAGTTTCGCCGCCCCCTACCCTCCTTGATTTCCGAGGGGGCGCAACTGCCGCCATGGCAGGGAAAGCCCATGATCTACATGCTTCAATTTCCGGCCCTGGGCCTGCCAACGCCCAAGCACCGCACCCTGAAAGCCGCCGCTGTGGCCCTGCTGATGCTGGGCGCGGCCGCCAGTGCCCAGGCCGACCAGCAACAGGACTTCTGGTACGTACAGACCAGCGTGTACACCAACCACTGGAGCAACGACCCCGACCACAACAACCACCAGGACCTGATCGGCCTGGAGCGCAACTACGCCGACGGTGAACTGTGGGGCGTGAGCACCTTTCGCAACTCCTTCTCCCAGCGTTCCTACTACGCCTATGTCGGCAAGGCCTGGGAAAATGCCGACTGGCCGGTTTACGCCAAGCTCAGTGGCGGCCTGATCCAGGGCTACAAGGGCGACTACAAGGACAAGATCCCGCTGAACCACTTTGGCGTGGCGCCGGTGCTGATCCCGGCCATCGGCACCCATTACGGCCCGGTGGGCGCAGAGCTGGTGGTGCTGGGGGCCGCGGCGGTGATGGTCAACGTCGGCTACCGCCTCTGAGCACCCGGCCCTCGCACAATCGTACAAGACGCCTCTGCACTCCCCTTCCTAGACTCCCCGCTGAATGACCACCGCGCCGCGGTGGCCCGGCGTTGCCATCGTTGCCAGTCCCGGCACACTTGGAAAGGGATCTTCCAATGCACGGTTTTCAACCCTGGAACCCGCAGTTCTATATCAACCCGCTGTACCTGCCGGCTTCCGGCGATGCCCCGCACCAGGTGTTCAACCCGGACACCCGCGAGCCCATCGGGCTCAACCCCAGTTGTACCAAGGACGATGTGCACACCGCGGTGGCGGCGGCCAACGTTGCCCACACCCTGTGGCGCCTGCTGGATACGGATCAGCGTCAGGCGCTGTTGCTGCAACTGGCGGACAGCATGGCCGCCGACAGCGAACTGAACCGGCAGATCATCCGGCAGATGACTCGGGAACTGGCGCTTTGCGTGGCCGAAGCCCGGGCCGAGCTGGATCACTGCGCAGCCGTGTTCCGCTATTACGGGGCACTGGCCGACAGCGATGTCCCGGCCCCGAGCCCGAGCGGTGCAGCGCAGTGCCGGCTACGGTACGAGCCCTATGGCGTCAGCGTGCATATCCTGCCGTTCACCCTGGGCATTGCCCTGCTGGGGCGCACGTTGGCCGCGGCCCTGGCGGCCGGTAACAGTTGCCTGGTCAAGCCGGCGCAGAACGCCAGCCTGTCCACCCTGGCCTTCATGCAGCACTTCGCTGGCCTGCCGGCGGGGCTGGTCTCGTGCATTCCCGGGGACGCCGCCACCGGGCAATGGCTGCTGCAGTCCAGCGGCACCCATGCCGTAGCCTTCACCGGCAGTGTCGGCGCTGCCAGCGCGGTGGCGGTGACCTGCGCCGAACTGCTCAAGCCCTGTGCGATCGAGAGCACCGGCCGCGGCGCGATGATCGTTGCCCAGGACGCCGACGTCGCGCTCGCCGCCGCCTACGGAGCTCGCGCCGCCTTCAGCCGCGGTGGCCAGAGTTGCCTGTCGATCCAGCATTTTTTCGTCGAGGCGCAGGTTCATGACCAGTTCGTCCGGCACTTCATCGAGCACACCCGCCACCCGGGCCACGACTCCAGCAGCGCTGTGCGGCCGCTGATCAGCCAGGCCGCACGGCACAAAGTCCGGCGGCTGGTGCGTGACGCCCTGGCCAAGGGCGCCGCACTGCTGGCCGGAGAACAGGCACTCGAAAACCCGCTGCCCGGCAGCCTGCAACCGCCGGTGATCCTCACCGAGATCGACGACGACATGGTCATCACCCAGGAAGAGTGCCTGGGCCCGGTGGCGGTCATCCGACGGGTGAGTGACCTTGGCGCAGCCGCGCAACTGGCCAACGATTGCCCGGCAAGCTTTGAGGTGACCCTGTTCAGTAAAGATCCGGCGCACGCGGTGCAGCTGGCCCAACGCTTACTGAGCTCCCGGGTGCGGATCAACCCGCCGCCCGTGCCGAACCACCCCGACAGCGAGCACCACTGGACCCTGTCGCAATTGGCCGGCGACTTGTCTCCCAGGGCCCTGGATGCTTTCCGGCGGCCCAAGCGCCTATTGCTCGGTGCTGCAGCGGCCCCGGCCACGCAGCAGGCGCCGGTGCAAGCCTTTGCCGCAGGGCTGCCCGAGTGATGAGCCAGAGGTTGGAAGAGCACGCGGCGACGGTGCTCCTAGGCTTATTGTTGGTCTTCGCAGCCCAGGCCCTCGCGCTGGCTTTTTTCATCCGCCAGGCTCTTGCCGGTGCGGGCCATGACCCGCCGCTGCAAGGCTCGCAGCTCGGCGCCATCAAGGCGCTTGCAGCTGTTGATTTCCCAGGTATCGCCCGTGTTCAGGCTGACCGAGAACAGGCCCCAGTACTCGGTGGCCCCGGCCTTGGGATCGTTGTAGCCGAGGCTGAAGTCGTAGTACCCGGGATGGGGCGGCTTGCCGTTTTCGTCCTGCAGGTCGCCGTCGATGAACACCCCGGGGCGCTGCAACTGATAGTCCTGGTGCTTGAGGGCCACCCGCAGGACCTGCTCCGCCTGTTCGCGGGTCAGGCCGCTGTCCTTGATCCGCGCCGGCTGCAGGCTATCGGTGGCGCAGGCCACCAGTGTGGTGCAGGCCAGGGACAGGCCAAGCACCCAGGAAGGACTCTTGAGTTTCAGCACGCCATGCGCCCTCTGACCGCGATGATGATGTCCGCCAGGTAGCGGGCGAAGCCATCCCGGCCGCCGGTCTTGGCGTTGCCGGTGTTGTAGCCGCTGCGTACCAGCGCCTGGGCGAATGCCATGGGGTCACGCTGGCCACGTACTGCCGTGCCAAAGCTCGAAGCAAAGGACTGGGCGGACTTCTGGAAGGAGTCGAACTTGGCCACCTTGATGCTGGCGTTGCCCAGGGGCGCCTCGGCGCCGATCTGCAGGGGGGCCGGTGCGTGCATGGAAAAGTAGTTGTTCAGTTCCCGGGCAATGCGCCCGGTGCCGTACTGGCTTTCCTGGGCGGCCAGGCCCAGCAGGTTTTCCACCGGCAGGTCCAGCTGGTCGGCAATCGGCTGGCACACCGCCTTGTACTTGCTGACAAAGGTCACGGCACTGATGTTGTTGCAGAGTCTGGCGCTCACGTTTGTTCCCTCGGTTGACCGGTCAATTCCATTTACTGCGGTTTTCGCCGCGTGATTATAAAGCAACCCGGGGCCCACGCTGTCGAGTGCGTCACAGCCTCAAGGCAGACGCGTGACCGGCTACCGCGAGAACCTCTGGGCATCACGGGAATTCACCATAAATTTGACGATTTTTTCTTGTTTGCCGCTCTACATTGCGCGCAGTTTTCATTTGCAAATGATTCCTATTGTTCGAGTTGTCCGACGGCTCGATTCTTCCGGCTTGATGCATCCAAAGAAGGATGCTGCCCTTGATCATGGTCACGCGCGGCAATCGCTCCGATACTTCAGCCATGCCGCTGTACAGCGTGGCTACCGGCTCCACCTTGAACAAGGAATGAACCATGACTGATTCTGCCAGCCAAGCAGAGGAATACCTGATGATGCAGGCCGCGCACTGGTGCATGCGCCTGCGCGAGGCCGATTGCAGCCTGGCCGAGCGCCGGGCATTCGAGGACTGGCTGCAGAGCGACCCGAGCCATGCCTTCGAGTACGCGAAGATGCTGGAAGCCTGGGACCTCACCGGGCAGTTGTCGCCCACCCTGCCCTCGCTCTGACCCTGCCACGGCCTACAGATCGAAGCGGTCGATGGCCCGGCGCCGTTCGTTGTCATCGCGCAGGTCATAGCTGGCCGTGGTCTGGATGTTGCTGTGGTGAGCCAGTTTCTGCGCCAGCGACAGGTCGTGTTCCTCGATCACCCGGGTGATGAACGAGCGCCGGAAATCATGGGGCATGATCCGCACGCCCACCTGGGCCCCGCGTTGCCGGGCAATGTAGTAGATGGCGTGCTTGGTGATGCGCTCGCGAGTGATGTGCCCGCCCCGGCGGATGCGGTTGAACAGGAACGGGTCGTCTACCAGGCCCGCGGGCAGATGCCGGCGGCGCAGCTCCAGCCAGGCCTGCAGCTTGTCGAAAGCCCAGGTGGGTGCGTACTTGATCAACTGACGATTGCCCTTGGCCAGCACCTGCAGGCTGCGCTCGCTGAAATCCACCTGGGCCAGGTCCAGGTTGACCGACTCGGACTTGCGCATGCCCGAGCCATAGAGCAGCGCAATCAGCGCTGCATCGCGTACGCCCTGGGGGCGCGGGTCGGAAGCGCACACGGCCATCAGTTCATGGATCAGGCCGCGCTTGAGGTTGCGTCCGCGGGCCAGGCGCGTGCCGCTGATGGCCTTGACCGAACGCATCTTCAGCAGGTGGTCCTGGCTGATCAGGCTGGCCCGCCACGCCTCGTTCATCACCCCGCGCAGGGCATTGACGTACAGCGATGAGGTATTGGGCGCATAGCCGTCTTCGCGCAAGGTGGCCACCAGGGCCGTGACATGCTCGGGTTGCAGCAGGTGCCAGGGGATTTCTTCCAGGTTCTGTTCGGCGTAGCCCAGGCGGTCGGCGGCGTCCTGCAGCACATAACGCAGGGTCGACTGGCTGGAGGGGGCCAGGCGCTTCAGGTACAGGCTCAAGGGGTTGGGCGCGTCAAGGCCGGCGGCGCGGTCATGGCCCGGCGGGTTCATGGATGCTCCGCTGGGCAAGGTTGTACCGGGTAGCACCTTGGCGAGGTGAAAAAAACACTCCCGCAGGCCCCTTCAATACCCATTGAAAACTGGTTACAAAAGCCGCCAGGCCTGCGCACTTCGATAACTTTGGAAACAAACTGAACACTAGCTGTCTGGCTCGCAGAAAAACGGACTTTTACCTTATTTTTCATATTCGTTTCACAATTTTCGGCTTAATCTCAGCCCCCGACAGACAACCATCCGAGTGCAGTTTGTTCTCAGGTTGTAAAGATAACACCTTGATCCACCTTTACTTTTCACAAACCCAGTCTTTACTGATTCGCTGCATGGAATGCCCTGTTGGCTCAATAACTGGATGCGCCTTGATGACTGCAAGACCTCCCCGCTTTCCATGAACTGTCCGTTCACCCGCAGCAACCCGTATTCCAGTAATTCGCATTGTGTAAACCCGAGGTAACCATGAACCAGGCTTTCCTTCCTTTCTCGCGCCCGAGTATTGGCGAAGAAGAGATTGCTGCAGTGGAGCAGGTTCTGCGCTCCGGCTGGATCACCACCGGCCCGAAAAACCAGGAACTGGAACAGCAGTTCGCCGAACGCGTCGGCGCCCGCCACGCCGTGGCACTGTCCTCCGCCACCGGCGCCATGCACATCACCCTGCTGGCCCTGGGCATCGGCCCCGGGGATGAAGTGATCACCCCGTCGCAGACCTGGGTCTCCACCGCCAACATGATCTGCCTGCTGGGCGCCACCCCGGTGTTCGTCGATGTCGACCCCGACACCCTGATGAGCGACGCCGCCACCATCGAAGCCGCCATCACCCCGCGGACCAAGGCGATCATCCCGGTGCACTACGCCGGCGCAGCCTTCGACCTCGACCCGCTCTATGCCCTGGCCGACAAGCACGGCATCGCGGTGATCGAAGACGCCGCCCACGCCGCCGGTACCACCTACCGCGGCCGCGCCATCGGCGCCCGGGGCACGGCGATCTTTTCCTTCCACGCGATCAAGAACATGACGTGCGCCGAAGGCGCGATGTTCGTCAGTGATGACGAAGCCCTGGCCAACCGCGTGCGCATGCTCAAGTTCCACGGCCTGGGAGTGGACGCCTACGACCGCCTGACCCATGGCCGCAAGCCACAGGCCCAGGTCATCGAGCCCGGCTTCAAGTACAACCTGGCGGACATGAACGCGGCCATTGCCCTGGTGCAACTGCAACGCCTGGACGAGATCAACGCCAAGCGTGAAGTACTGGCCAAGGCCTACCTGCAGCGTCTGGAAGGCTTGCCGGTACAGCCCCTGCTCCTGCCCCAGTACCCGCAGCAGCATGCCTGGCACCTGTTCATCCTGCGCATCGACGCCGAACGCTGCGGCCTGGACCGCGAAGCCTTCATGAAAGGCCTGCAGGAACAGAATATCGGCACCGGTATCCACTTCATTGCGACGCACCTGCATACCTATTACCGACAGCGCTTCCCTGAAGTGCAGCTGCCCCATACCGAATGGAATTCGGCGCGGCTATGCTCGATTCCACTGTTTCCGGACATGACCCTCGACGATGTCGAGCGGGTGACCGGTGCCATTGCAAACCTTTTGGACTGAAGCCTTTGAAACCTTATCCGATTCAGTTCGTGTCGATCGTGATCCCGGTCTACAACGAAGAACAGAGCCTCCCCGAGCTGTTGCGGCGCACCGAAGCGGCCTGCCGCCAGCTCAAGCACGAGTTTGAAATCGTCCTGGTGGACGACGGCAGCCGCGACGAGTCGGCGAACATCCTGCAAGCTGCCGCCGAGCGCGAAGACAGCCCGGTAGTGGCGGTGATCCTCAACCGCAACTACGGCCAGCATGCGGCGATCATGGCCGGCTTCGAGCAGTGCCGTGGCGATGTGGTGATCACCCTCGACGCCGACCTGCAGAACCCGCCCGAGGAAATCCCGCGCCTGGTGGCCCAGGCCGAGCTGGGCTACGACGTGGTCGGCACCGTGCGCAACAACCGGCAGGACTCGGCGTTCCGCCGCTGGCCCTCGAAGCTGATCAACCTGGCCGTGCAGCGTTCCACCGGGGTTGCCATGAGCGACTACGGCTGCATGCTGCGGGCCTATCGCCGGACCATCATCGACGCGATGCTGGCCTGCACCGAGCGCAGCACCTTCATCCCGATCCTGGCCAACAGCTTTGCCCGGCACACCACCGAGGTGCTGGTGGAGCACGCCGAGCGCGAGCACGGCGACTCCAAGTACAGCCCGATGCGCCTGATCAACCTGATGTTCGACTTGATCACCTGCATGACCACCACGCCCCTGCGGCTGTTGAGCATCATCGGTTTCGGCATGGCCGGCCTCGGCGCGCTGTTTGCCCTGATGCTGATCGTGCTGCGCCTGATCTTCGGCGCCACCTGGGCCGGCGACGGCACCTTCGTGCTGTTCGCGGTGCTGTTCGTGTTCACCGGTGGCCAGTTCATCGGCATGGGTCTTTTGGGTGAATACCTGGGACGCATGTACAGCGACGTGCGGGCCCGCCCGCGTTTCTTCATCGAAAAAGTCTTGCGCAGCCAGCCTGCGGCCCCGGCCCCTGCTGTGACTGTCGACGGTTTAACTTCCACTCATACTGATCAGGTTTCGCCATGAGCAATAAAGCTGTTGTCTTCGCCTACCACGATATTGGCTGTGCTGGCATCGAAGCCCTGCTCAACGCAGGTTACGAGATCGCCGCCGTGTTCACCCACGCCGATGACCCCAAGGAAAACACCTTCTACGGCTCGGTGGCCCAGCTCTGCGCCCGCAAGGGCATTGCCGTGCATGCCCCGGAAGATGCCAACCACCCGCTGTGGATCGAGCGCATCGCCAAGCTCAACCCCGACTACCTGTTCTCCTTCTATTACCGCAACCTGCTGAGCGAGCCGCTGCTGGCCACTGCCAGCAAGGGCGCGTTCAACCTGCACGGCTCGCTGCTGCCGCGCTACCGTGGCCGCGCACCGGCCAACTGGGTGCTGGTCAAGGGCGAAACCGAAACCGGCGTGACACTGCACCGTATGGTCAAGCGTGCCGATGCCGGCGCCATCATTGCCCAGGAGCGTGTGGCCATCGAGCGCAGCGACACCGCGCTGAGCCTGCACCACAAACTGCGTGACGCCGCCGCCAGCCTGCTGCGCGACACCCTGCCGGCACTGGCCCAGGGCAAGATCACCGAAACCGCCCAGGACGAGTCCAAGGCCAGCTACTTCGGTCGTCGCACCGCGGCGGACGGCAAGATCGACTGGCAGCGTCCGGCCGAAGAGCTGTTCAACCTGGTGCGCGCCGTGACTCAACCCTACCCGGGCGCCTTCTGCGCCGTGGGCGAGCACAAGCTGATCGTCTGGAGCGCCGAAGTCGCCAAGGGCAACGAAGGCCAGGCCCCGGGCCGGGTCATCAGCGTCGACCCGCTGCGCATCGCCTGTGGCCAGGACTCCCTGGTGATCACCTCCGGCCAGCGCAACGCCAACGGCCTGTTCCTGGGTGGCCCGCAACTGGCCAACGAACTGGGCCTGGTGGACGGTTCCCTGCTGCGCGGCGCCGAATCGGGGCGCAAGCCACGTCGCACCCGCGTACTGATCCTGGGCGTCAACGGCTTTATCGGTAACCACCTGTCCGAGCGCCTGTTGCGTGACGACAAGTACGACGTCTATGGCCTGGACATCGGCTCCGACGCCATCGAGCGCCTGCGCAGCCATCCGAACTTCCACTTCGTCGAAGGCGATATCAGCATTCACTCCGAGTGGATCGAATATCACATCAAGAAGTGCGACGTGGTCCTGCCACTGGTGGCCATCGCCACCCCGATCGAGTACACCCGCAACCCGCTGCGCGTGTTCGAGCTGGACTTCGAAGAGAACCTCAAGCTGGTTCGCTACTGCGTCAAGTACAACAAGCGCGTGATCTTCCCGTCGACTTCGGAAGTCTATGGCATGTGCCAGGACAAGAACTTCGACGAAGACACCTCCAACCTGATCGTCGGCCCGATCAACAAGCAGCGCTGGATCTACTCGGTCTCCAAGCAGCTGCTGGACCGGGTGATCTGGGCCTACGGCGCCAAGGGCCTGAACTTCACCCTGTTCCGTCCCTTCAACTGGATGGGCCCGCGCCTGGACCGCCTGGACTCGGCACGCATCGGCAGCTCCCGGGCCATCACCCAGTTGATCCTCAACCTGGTGGAAGGCACCCCGATCCGTCTGTTCGACGGTGGCGAGCAGAAGCGCTGCTTCACCGACATCGCCGACGGCATCGAAGCCCTGGCACGCATCGTCGACAACGAAAACGACTGCTGCAACGGCCAGATCATCAACATCGGCAACCCGGACAACGAAGCCAGCATCCGTCAGCTGGGCGAAGAGCTGCTGCGCCAGTTCGAAGCTCACCCGCTGCGCGGCAACTTCCCGCCGTTCGCCGGTTTCCGCGATGTGGAGAGCAAGGCGTTCTACGGTGCCGGCTACCAGGACGTGGAACACCGCAAGCCAAGCATCGACAACGCCAAGCGCCTGCTGAACTGGGAGCCGACCGTGGAAATGAGCGAAACCATCGGCAATACCCTGGACTTCTTCCTGCGTGAAGCGATGCTGGAAATCGCCGACCGCGCCAAGCAAGAAGCACGCTGATGCAGGCAGGTCTGCGCATTGATGTCGATACCTACCGCGGCACCCGGGAGGGGGTGCCACGGCTGCTCGAATCGCTGGATGAAGCCGGGGTCAAGGCCACCTTCTTCTTCAGCGTCGGGCCGGACAACATGGGGCGCCACCTGTGGCGCCTGATCCGTCCGCAGTTCCTCTGGAAAATGCTGCGGTCCAATGCCGCGGGCCTGTACGGCTGGGACATCCTCCTGGCCGGCACGGCCTGGCCGGGTAAACCCATTGGCCGGGACCTGGGGCACTTGATGCGTCAGACCCTGGCCGCCGGTCATGAAGTCGGCCTGCACGCCTGGGATCACCACGGCTGGCAGGCCAATACCGGGCGCTGGAGCCAGGCACAGCTGATCGAGCAGATCCGCCGTGGCGTCGACAGCCTCAACGATATTCTCGGGCAAGCGGTGAGCTGCTCGGCGTCCGCCGGTTGGCGCGCCGACGAACGCGTCATCGAAGCCAAGCAACAATTCGGCTTTCGCTACAACAGCGATTGCCGCGGCCAGAGCCTGTTCCTGCCACGCCTGGCGGACGGCAGCCTGGGCGCCCCGCAGATTCCGGTGGACCTGCCGACCTTCGACGAAGTGGTCGGGCCGGTGGTGGCCGCCAAGGATTTCAACAGTTACATCCTCGACCGGTTCAGCCCGGACAAACTCAACGTCTATACCGTGCATGCAGAAGTAGAAGGGATTCTCATGGCCAACGATTTCCGCCAGCTGCTGGCCAGCGCCAGGCAGCGCGACATCCACTTCCAACCCCTGGGCGACATGCTCCCGGCGGATCTGGCCAGCCTGCCCGCGGGCAAGGTGGTGCGCGGTGCGCTGGAAGGCCGTGAAGGCTGGCTGGGAGTGCAAGGCGCATGACCAGACGTTGGGCTCTGCCGCTGCTGCTGATCGCGTTCGGCCTGTTCTACCTGCTGCCCCTGGCCACCCACGGCCTGTGGATTCCCGATGAAACCCGCTACGCGCAGATCAGCCAGGAAATGCTCCTGACCGGCAAATGGGCGTCGCCGCACTTCATGGGCATCCGCTATTTTGAGAAACCGGTGGCCGGCTACTGGATGATCGCCATCGGCCAGGCGCTGTTTGGCGACAACCTGTTCGGCGTGCGCGTGGCCTCGGCCCTGAGCACCGGCCTGAGCGTGGTCCTGGCCTACCTGCTGGCCCGGCGCCTGTGGAACGATCCGCGCAAGAGCCTGGCCAGCGCCCTGATCTACATGAGCTTTACCGTGGTCGCGCTGCAGGCCGGCTACGCCAACCTCGATCCGCAATTCACCTTCTGGGTCAACCTGAGCCTGGTGGCGCTGTGGTTCACCTTCGACTGCCGGACAACCCGCGGCCAGGTGCTGGCCTGGGTGGCGCTGGGCCTGGCCTGCGGCATGGGCTTCATGACCAAGGGCTTTCTGGCCTGGCTGCTGCCGGTGCTGGTGGCCCTGCCCTACGCCATCTGGCAGAAGCGCCTGCGCTCGCTGCTGATCTATGGCGGCATCGGTGTGCTGGTGGCCATTCTCATCAGCCTGCCCTGGGCCCTGGCGGTGCACTCCCAGGAACCGGACTACTGGCGTTTCTTCTTCTGGCACGAGCACATCCGCCGTTTTGCCGGTGATGATGCCCAGCACGCCTCGCCCTGGTGGTACTACCTGCCGTTGCTGGTGGGGTTCAGCGTGCCCTGGGTGCTGCTGCTGCCGGCCGGCCTGAAGCAGGCCTGGCAACAGCGGTGCCAGAACAGCAGCGGCTTCCTGCTGCTGTGGCTGGTGCTGCCCCTGGCCTTCTTCAGCCTGAGCAAGGGCAAGCTGCCGGCCTATATCCTGCCGTGCCTGTTGCCCCTGGCGTTGTTGATGGGCAACACCCTGGTGGACCGCCTGGCTGCCGGCAAGACCCGGCTGCTGGCATTCAACGGCGTGCTCAACCTGGTGGCCGGCCTGCTGGGGCTGCTGGCCCTGGTGTACTTCCAGATGAAAAAGCCGGTGTATGTGGACGAGCCGCAGCACCTGGTGCTGGTGTATGTGTTGCTGCTGGGCTGGATCCTCAGCAACCTGCTGCAAGCCATGCGCCCCCTGACCCTGTGGGCGGCGCCGGCCCTGGGCAGCTTCCTGCTGGTGGCCCTGGCCCCGGCAGCGCTGCCCAACTCGGTGGTCTACAACAAGATCCCCGACCAGTTCATCATCGATCACGTGGCCGAGCTGGGCCAGGCCAAGGCCCTGCTGAGCAACGACCTGGGAGCTGCTTCCGCCCTGGCCTGGCGCCTGCGGCGCCCTGACGTGACCCTGTACAACACCGAAGGCGAAGTGAAATACGGCCTGGGCTACGAAGACACTGCCGCGCGCAAGGTCGACCTCAATCAGGTCCAGCCGTGGATCGCCGAGGCCCGCAAGCAGGGCTCGATCGGCGTGGTGATGCGGGTCAAGAGCAGCGACGAGGAACATGAAGTCGAGCTGCTGCCCAAGGATGCCAAGCGCTATGAGCAAGGCAATATCGTGATCTTCATCATTCCCCAGAGCCAGCCATGAGCCTGCTGCTTTTGTTGCTGGCCTGCGGGCTGACCTGCCTGGGCCAGGTGGCGCAGAAGTTCGCCGTGGAAAGCTGGCGCGGCCGGCCTTCCAGCGCCCTGCAGAAACTGCGCTCGGGCTGGCTGTGGCTGGCTCTGTTCAGCCTCGGCCTGGGCCTGCTGGTGTGGCTCCTGGTGCTGCAACGCATGGAGGTGGGCGTGGCCTACCCGATGCTCAGCCTGAACTTCGTCTTCATTACCCTGATTGCCCACTTCGTGTTCCGTGAGCACATCGACCGGCGCCACTGGTTCGGCGTGGCCCTGGTGATCGGCGGCGTGCTGCTGTTGAGTCGCCACGCATGAGCCGGGCCAAGGGGTTTGCCTTCGCCCTGGGTAGCGTGGCCCTGGTCAGCGGCGCCCAGCTGGGCATGCGCTGGAGCATGACCCGCCTGCCCGCTCCGGATCAGTGGTTGCCGGCGTTGAGTGCCGGCAGCGTCGACCTGGCCGCCCTGGCGGTGGTGGCCGCGGCCATCGCCGCCTATGCGCTGTCGATGCTCTGCTGGCTGCTGGCCTTGCGCGACCTGCCGCTGGGCCGGGCCTATTCGCTGCTCAGCATCAGCTACGCCCTGGTCTACCTGCTGGCCGCCAGCCTGCCGTTGTTCAACGAACCTTTCACGCTTTCCAAAACCCTCGGGGTGGCCCTGGTCATCCTCGGGGTCATCACCATCAACTCTCGATCTGCACCCGCGACAAGTCCCAGGAATACCCCATGAAAATCAGTGTATTTGGAAGTGGTTACGTCGGCCTCGTACAGGCTGCCGTGTTGGCTGAAGTCGGCCACGATGTCATCTGCATGGACATCGACGAGCAAAAGGTCAAACAGCTGCAACAGGGACACGTGAGCATCTTCGAGCCGGGGCTGGCCAGCCTGGTCAAGGAAAACCTCGAAGCCAAGCGCCTGCACTTCACCCATGATGAAAAACTCGCGGTGCAGCATGGCCAGGTGCTGTTCATCGCCGTGGGCACGCCTTCCAGCGAAGACGGCTCGGCGGACCTGCGCTACGTGCTGTCAGTGGGCGACGCGGTGGCCCGCCACCGTGAGCAGCCGGTAATCCTGGTGGAAAAATCCACCGTACCGGTGGGCACGGGCGACACCTTGAAGGCCCACATCGAGAAGGTCCTGGATGGCCGTGCGCTGCAATTCGATATCGTCTCCAACCCGGAATTCCTCAAGGAAGGCTCGGCGGTCACCGACTGCCGCCGGCCGGACCGGATCATCATCGGCTGCGAGCGCGAAGAAGTGCGCGATGTGATGCGCGACCTGTACGCACCGTTCAACCGCAACCATGACCGCATCATGTTCATGGACCTGCGCAGCGCCGAGCTGACCAAGTACGCCGCCAACTGCATGCTTGCGACCAAGATCAGCTTCATCAATCAGATCGCCGAACTGGCCGAGCACCTGGGGGCCGACATCGAAGCGGTGCGCCTGGGCATCGGCGCCGACACCCGCATTGGCTACCACTTCATCTACCCGGGCTGCGGCTACGGCGGCTCGTGCTTCCCCAAGGATATGCGTGCGCTGATCCACAGTGCCCAGCAAGCCCACTGCTCCAGCGACCTGTTGCAAGCCGTGGAAGCCATCAACGAGCGGCAGAAGCACAAGCTGTTCGAACGCATCAAGGCGTTCTACAAGGGCGACCTCAAAGGCAAGACCTTTGCCCTGTGGGGCCTGGCATTCAAGCCCAACACCGACGACATGCGCGACGCCCCGAGCCGGGTGCTGCTCGATGCGCTGTTCGCCGCCGGTGCCCAGGTGCGGGCCTTCGACCCGGAAGCCATGCAGGAAACCCAGCGCCTGTACCCGGACGAGTCGCGCCTGATGCTCATGGGCACCCCGGAATCGGTACTGGTGGGCGCCGACGCCCTGGTCATCTGCACCGAGTGGCAGCAGTTCAAGGCACCGGATTTCGACCTGATCCAGCAGCGTCTCAAGGCGCCGGTGATCTTCGACGGGCGCAACCTGTACGACGCCGAGCGCCTGGCGCGCAACGGCTTCACCTACTTTCCGATTGGCCGCGGTGAATCGCGCAACCTGCCGATCCCCCACCAGCAGTGGTCTGCTGAGGCCTGAATGAACACCAGTCACTCCTCCCCTTCGAACACTCTTCTTTGGCAATCGTTGGGGCTGGGGTTGCTGGCCCTGCTGCTGTTCTGCGTCGGCGCCGACCACCAGTCGGCGATCGGTTTCGATTCGCGCTTCGTGCTCTTCGCCAAGGAAATGCTGCGCCACGGGCCGGGGTTCTTCCCCACCACCTACGGCCAGCCCTACGCCGACTACTCCAGCGCCTCGACCCTGCTGGTCTGGCTGTTCTCCCTGCCAGGGGGGCAAGTCACCAGCCTTACCGCCTGGTTGCCCACGGCCATCGCCTCGGCCTTGATCGTCAGCCTGATCTATCGCCTGTTGGCGCCCTATTCCCGCACCTGGGCCCTGCTCAGCGTTGCCCTGCTGTTGCTCAGCAACACCTTTATCAGCGAAACCCGCGCCGTGTCCCTGGACCAGATGCTGGCTGCGGTGTCCCTGGCCGTGTTCTACCTGGGCTACGCCCATGACCATTTCGGTGCCCGCCGGCGCCTGGGCTGGATCTTCCTCCTGCTGGTGCTGGGCTTTGCCATTCGCGGGCCCATCGGCCTGGTGATTCCCACCGGCATGCTGTGCAGCTACTACCTGCACAATGGCCAGTGGCGGCGGCTGTTCAGCGTCGGTTTCAGCGCCCTGGCGCTGCTGGTGGCCTGCGTCGGCCTGCTGCTATGGCTGGCCAAGCTCAGTGGCGGCCAGGCCTTCGTCGACGATGTCATCCGCATGCAGTTCATGGGGCGCATGGACGGCAGCGAAGGCTCCAGCGATGTCTTCTATTACTTCACCAGTTCCCTGGGCAACTACGCCCTGGCCTACCCCCTGGCGATCCTGGCGTGGCTGGCCGTGCTGCTGACCCGCGCCACGGAACAGGGCCCGGGCCTGAAACTGTTGCGCCTGTGTACCGCGGCCGGGTTGATCGTGATGATCGGCCTGTCGATTCCCCAGGCAAAAAAGGCCCGCTACCTGCTGCCGATGCTGCCCATGGCGGCGATCATTGCCGCCTATCCGTTCCAGGCCGGCCGCGGGCGGCTGCTGGTCTGGCTGCGCGGGGCGATCCAGGGCCTGTGGCTGCTGCTGCCGGGGCTGCTGATCATCGGCTTGCTGGTGCTGCGGCGCAAATTCCCCGAGCAGCTCGACCCGTTGACGCCGATGCTGCTGGTGCTCGGCCTGTTGCAGCTGTTGTCCCTGGGGCTGCTGTTCAAGCGCCAGTGGCGCGCCGTGGGCCTGGCCTACAGCGCAGTGCTGGCAGTCTGGGCCTGCTACATCGGAGTCTTCGAACCGGTGGAGCACCGTCTCTATGACACGCGCACCTTCAGCCACAGCGCCATGCAACTGATCGAGGCCGACCCGGCACCGGTGGTCCTGCACCGCATGGGCAAGGACGCCAAGGCCATCAAGTTCATGGTTAACCTGGACCGGGATCTGCAACCGCAGTTCACCGAAAGCCCAGACGCCCTGGCTCAGGTACCCGGCCCGGCCTGGGTCATCCTCGATCAGAGCGACCTGGCCAGCCTGCAGAATACGCCGCTGGCCGACCTGAAGCCGGTGTTGAGCGGGCGTTTCGACAAGAACGACTTCGTCCTCCTGCACCTGCCCGGGCCAACCGCCGCGCAACCCTGAAAGCGTTGCACGGCCCCTGCCCGCTGCCTACACTCGCGCCCATGACTATTGAGATCCGCCGGGCGCGGGTGACCGACGCCGACTTTCTTCCCGCCATTGAAACCTGCGCTGCCGAACTGTTTCGCTCCGATGCGCAACTGGCCTGGCTGGCAGACGCCACAGTGGCCGACGTACCGAGCCACCGCGCCAATATCCAGCGCCACCCGGTCTGGGTGGCGGTGACGGCGGATGACACCCCTTGCGCCTTTCTCAACGCCGAAGCCTGCGACCGGGAACTGCATGTGTGGGAGATTTCCGTCGCCCGCGGCCACCAGGGCCAGGGCATCGGCAAGCGCCTGCTGCAGGCGGCCCGGCAATACGCTCTGGAGCAGCAGCTTGAAGCCCTGACCCTGAGCACCTTTCGCGAACTGCCCTGGAACGAACCCTTCTACCAGCGCCAGGGCTTTGTCACCCTCGAACAGGCGCAACTGGGCCCACGGCTGTGCCAGGTGCTGGCCGATGAAGCCCGGTACGGCCTGCCCGCGGCGCGCCGCTGCGCCATGCGCCTGGCGCTGTAGAAACCGGTGAGAAATTGGCTGCCTTCGCTGGCTTCCCAGCGAAGGCGTCTGCCAGGGCTACACCACACTCAAAGGCCTCTTCGCCGGCAAGCCGGCTCCTACAGGGGCTGTCGTATTTAAGTGCAAAATAAATGCACTGAAGCAGCATTATTATGAATTTGTCAGGCGCAAGATTCCTCGGCACACTGTGCCGGTTCCTCCCCCAAATGTTGGAACGTTCAAGGGCTTTCTGGTCATCCAGGCAAGCCCTTCTTTTTGCCTGTCGTTCTGGATTGGAAAGCGTTTACCGATGTTCGCCCGCTGGAAACCCGCCGCCATCAATACCCGCCCACTGGAATGGAGCCGCGCCGCCATCGGCATGGCCCTGGGCACCCTGTTCAGTGTCTGGCTCTGTGCCCAGGTCTTCGGCATGCCGGTGGCCCTGCACCTGATCGGCCCTCTGGGCGCGTCGGCGGTGCTGCTGTTCGCGGTGTCTTCAGGCGCCCTGGCCCAGCCCTGGTCGATTCTTGGCGGCTACCTCTGTGCCGCCGTCATGGCCTTGGCGGTGGCCCATGTACTGGGCCGTACCTTGGGCAGTGCCTGCCTGGCGGCGGGCATGGCCCTGGTGCTGATGTGCTGGTTGCGCTGCCTGCACCCGCCGGCCGGCGCCCTGGCCCTGACCCTGGTACTGGCGGACCCGGCCAGCGTGGCCCTGGACTGGTACGAGCTGGGGCCGGTGATGCTGGCCGCCGCCAGCCTGTTGCTCAGCGCCCTGGCCTACAACAACCTGACGCGCACCCGTTACCCCAAGGGCCCCAGCGAAGCTCCGGCGCTCCTGCCAGCAACCGCTGCCAGCGACAGCCTGGCGATCACGGCCCAGGACCTGAAACTGGCCCTGGCGGAGATGGAGGAGTTCTTCGACGTCACCCCCGAAGACCTCGAACAGCTGATTCATGCCAGCGAAGCCCACGCCCGGCGCCGCAGCATCGGCCAGGTGCTCGCCTCACGCCGCTGACAGCCAGCGCCAGGCGCCGGCTTGCCCGCCAAGGCGCCCTCAAGGACAACCCATCACTCAAGGGCCTCCTCGCCTGCCAGGTTGCCGGGTTTCAGACCATCGGCGACCAGCGCTGGGACCAGTCGGTGTCGCTTTCTATCACTTCCCGCAGTACCGCGAACGCCTGTTGCAGCTCTGGGGTATCGCGCTCGCGGGCGTACAGCAGGTAGGTGGGGAAGTTGAACTCCGGGGCTTTTTCCACCCGCTCCAGCACACCGCTGTCCAGGTAGCTCTGCACCACCCGTGTGCGGAAATAGCCGCTGCCACCGGCATCGAGGATGAATTGCAGGGCCAGCGGCCCGAGGTTGAAGCCCACTGCCGCCTTGGCCTGCGCAGGTAGCGCGGCGTCGTGCTGGCGGCGAAAGTCCTCGCCCCAATCGATGTACACATAGGGCTCGGGGCGCCCCGCCAAGCGCACCTGGATCAGTTTTTCCTCCAGTAACTGCTCCACCTGCAAGCCCGGCGAGTACAGCGGCTGGAACACCAGCGCGGCGTCCAGCACGCCCAGCTCCAGTTGCCGCTGCAAGCTGGCGCCTTCGCCGATCTGAGTGCGCACGGCGTGATTGGGCAACGCCTGGCGCAGGCGCCGCACCCAGTTGAGCATCAGCGGGTTGCACAGGCTCAGCTCGCCGCCGATGTGCAGCACATTGCGGTAGCCGGCCAGCAGCGGCAGGTCGCGCTGGGCTGCTTCCCAGGTCTGCACCAGTTGGTTGGCGTAGCTGATGAAGGCCTCGCCGTCGGCGGTGGGCCGGGCGCCGGCGCGGTTGCGCACCAGCAGCTTGCAATTGAGCTGGCCTTCCAGGTTCTGCACCCTGGCGCTGATGGCGGTCTGGGTCAGGTGCAGGCGCTCGGCAGCAGCGATCAGGCTGCCGCTGCGGACGATTTCCAGGAAGGTGCGGGCCAGATCGATGTCCATGGTGCCTCGCCGGCAGAAAATTCGAGCGCCATTGTAGCGGCGCTCGCGCCACGACGCTTCTAGGCTGCGGACATTTGCCGCGCCGGCACCGCCAGGCTCACCGCCCGCACCGAGGCCCCGGCCGGCAACCCCAGGGCCCGGGCGCTGTCACGGCTGACAATCAGGGTGCCGGCGGCGACCCGCGCCGCCGCCACGCTGATCCGGCAGTCGGCGAACTGGCGGTTGTGGACCAGGTAGGGCTGGGCCTGCTCCCCCGGGGTGCCGATGCTCAGTTGCAGCACCTGGCTGTCGCGCACTGCGCGGATGTCGCCGGTGGCGCATTCGATCAGGGGCCCGCCGTCGAAGATGTCGATGTAGTCCTTGAAGGCAAAACCTTCGGCCTTGAGCATGCCCAGGGCCGGTTCGGTATTGGGGTGCACCCGTCCGATCACTGCCCGTGCCGGCTCCGGCAGCAGGCAGGTGGGCAAGGGAAACTTGGGCATCAGCTCGGCGATGAAGGTCTTGTTGCCAAGCCCGGTGAGGTAGTCGGCGTCGGCGAAATCCATCTTGAAAAAGTGCCGGCCCAGGCCTTCCCAGAACGGCGACACACCCTGCTCGTCGGAATAGCCACGCATCTCGGCGATCACCTTGTCGCCGAAAAGCTCGCGGAACTCGGCCAGGAACAGGAAGCGCGCCTTGGACAGCAGGCGCCCGTTGAGCCCCTGGCGGTGGTCGGCATGCAGGAACAGCGAGCACAGTTCCGAATGGCCGGTCATGTCGTTGCCCAGGAACAGGGTCGGCAGTTGCTGGTTGATCCCCAGGTTTTTCGAGGCCGCGACAAACAGCCCGACCCGGTAGTTGTACCAGGGCTCGCGCAGGCCCACAGCGCCGGCCAGGGCGCAGATGCCGACCACTTCGCCCTGCGCGCTTTGCAGCACGAACAGGTAGTCGGCATCGGCCCGCGAGGCCTGGCCGGCGAAGGTTTGCTCGGCCCATTGCAGGCGTGACCGCAGGCGCCCGGCGTCGGCGGGCAAGGTGGTCAGGCCGGCACCGGCACTGTGGGCCAGGGCCAGCAGCGCCGGCAAATCGGCCAGGGTGGCGGGACGGACGATCATCGCGAGAGCTCCAGCTGAGGTTGACGTTCGGGCAGGTAGATTTCCGCCAGCATGCAGCGGGCGCTGCCGCCGCCGATGCGTTCAATGGTGTCGATGTTCACCGGCACCGGCTGCACATGGCGCTCGATCAGCCGGCGCTGCTCGGCATCCAGGGAGCGCCAGGCACTGCGGGACATCACCAGCAGCGGCTCGCCGGCACTGTTGTGGACTTCCAGCATATTGCCGGCGAAGGATTCCAGCTGGGCCCAGGTCAAGGGCAGCAGCTGTTTGCCGCTGCTTTCCAGGCGCTGGCGCAGGGCCGCCCGCTCCTGTGCATCGTCCAGGGCCAGCAGGCAGGCCACCGCCAGCTGGCTGCCGACGCTCATCATCACGTTGGTGTGATAGATCGGCTCACCCTGGCGGTCCCGGGCATGAAAGGCACACAGCTCGTAACCCAGGTGCGCCACCAGCTGGTCCAGGGCCCGGGCATGGGTGCGGGTCGAGTAGCCGGCGTAGCAGATGCGCTGCTGGCGATCCAGGACCATGCTGCCGGTGCCTTCGAGGAACAGTTCCTCCTGCTCCAGGGAGGTGAGATCCAGGGTGCGGTTCACCTGGTACTGCTCGTGCAGGTGCGCCAGTACCCCCTTGTAGCGCTCCAGGCGGCGGTTGCGGCCCTGCATCGGGTACAGCACCAGGGTGCCGTCGGGGTGGCTGCTCCAGCAGTTGTTGGGAAAGATCGAATCCGGGGTATGGGGTGCGGCGCCGTCTTCGTGGACCAGCACCCGGACCCCATGCTCGCGCAGCGTCGCGACGTAGCCGTCGAACTCCTGCAGGGCCTTGGCCTGCACGTCTTCGGCGGCACCGGGGGGACGCTGGAAATGGTTGTTGCCGGCAGTGTCCTGGTTGAACGAAAAACGCGTGGGGCGAATCATCAAAACGCTATGGGTAGTCTGCATGGGGCACGCAATCAATGAGGTTTCAGAGGGGCCCATTGTGTTTTTTTGTCGGGACAAAACCCGGCTGAACGGCGGGCCTGCACGGCAGGAAATGGCTGAAAGCACGGGTTGCCCCAGCCGATTTCGCACCTCCTGAAAACATCGATATGCGACCTGCAGGAGCAGGCTTGCCAGCGAAGGCGATCTTGCGAGCGGTGCAAGGCTTGCGGGCCTGTTCGCCGGCAAGCCGGCTCCTGCGGCGAGGGGCGTACAGGGGGTTATTCCATGCCGGTCTTGACCATCGCCAGTTCAGGGTGGCTGACCAGTTTGTCGATGTGCAGATCCGGGTCGTCGAACCAGACTTCGGTCAGCACCCGGTAGTGCTCCATGTCCCGGCAGCGCATGCGCAGGCTGTAGTCGAAGGCGCCGCTGATCAGCCGGCATTCCAGCACCTGGGGGCAGGCGCGGACCTTGGCCTCGAAGGCTTTCTGCGCCGCCCGCCCGCTCTGGTTGGACAAGGCCACCAGCACCAGCAGCGACAGCCCCGGGGTGAGTTTCTTTTCGTCGAGGATGGCCCCGTAGCCACGGATGACCCCGAGCTGCTCCAGCTTGCGCACCCGTTCCAGGCACGGCCTGGGGGTCAGGTGCACGCGCTCGGAGAGTTTCTGGTAGGTGATGCGCCCTTCGTGGCGCAGAACCTCGATGATCGCCTGGTCGATTCGATCAAGCACGATCGACAGGTCGCGGATGTCCGCCATGGATGTCTTCCCTCACTTCAAACGGCCGGATAGAAACTGCTGCAAACGTTCACTCTGCGGCTGGTCGAGAATCGCCGGGCTACCCTGCTCCTCGACCCGCCCTTGATGCAAGAACAACACCTGGCTCGACACTTGTCGGGCAAAGCTCATTTCATGGGTGACCATGAGCATGGTCCGCCCTTCTTCGGCCAGGGCCTGGATCACCTTCAGCACCTCCCCCACCAGTTCCGGGTCCAGCGCCGAGGTCGGCTCGTCGAACAGCAGGATCTGCGGCTCCACCGCCAGGGCCCGGGCGATCGCCACCCGCTGTTGCTGGCCACCGGACAGGAACGCCGGGTACTGCTCGGCCACCCGTTGCGCCAAGCCCACCTTGTCCAGGTAGGCCCGGGCACTGGCTTCGGCCTCCTTGCGGCCAATGCCCAGCACCCGGCACGGCGCCAGCATGATGTTCTCCAGCACGCTGAGGTGGCTCCACAGGTTGAAGTGCTGGAACACCATGGCCAGGCGCGTGCGCAGGCGCTGCAACTGGGCCGAGCTGGCCACCTGCATGCCGCCTGGGGCATCGCGGGTGACAATCGCCTCGCCGTCCAGGGCAATGGCCCCGGCATCGGCCCGCTCCAGGAAGTTGATGCAGCGCAGCATGGTGCTCTTGCCCGAGCCACTGGCGCCGATCATGCTCACCACGTCTCCGGCCCGGGCCTTCAACGAGACGCCCTTGAGCACCTCGTTGTCACCAAAACGCTTGTAGAGATTTTCAACGGTCAATTTGTACATCGCAGACTCCTGGAACCCCGCCGCTGGCAGCAAGGTTCTGGATAGGAAAAAGAGGAAAGGAGCGTCAGTGAGCCGGGCCGAGGAAGCTCAGCCAGCGCCGCTCCGCCAGGCGGAAGGCCGCCACCAGGCCGAAGGACAGCCCCAGGTACAACAGGCCGGCGATGCCGAAGGCCTGGAAGGTCATGAAGGTGGCGGCATTGGCGTCCCGGGCCACCTTGAGGATGTCCGGGATGGTGGCGGTGAAGGCCACCGAGGTGGCGTGCAGCATGAGGATCACCTCGTTGCTGTAGTACGGCAGCGCCCGGCGCAAGGCCGAAGGCAGGATCAGCCGCCAGTACAGGCGCCAGCCGCTCAGACCATAGGCGTGGGCTGCCTCGATCTCGCCATAGGGAATGCTGCGGATGGCCCCGGCGAAGATCTCCACGGTGTAGGCGCAGGTGTTCAGGGTGAAGGCCAGCAAGGTGCAGTTCATGGCATCGCGGAAGAAGGCTTCGAGCAACGGCTGCTGGCGTATCGCGGCGATGCCGTACAGGCCGCTATAGCAGATCAGCAGCTGGATGTACAAAGGCGTGCCGCGAAACACATAGGTGAACAGCTGCACCGGCCAGCGCAGCAGCGCCCAGTGCGAGGTGCGCGCAATGGCCAGGGGCAGCGACAGGACAAACCCCATGGCCAGGCTGGCCACCAGCAGCCACAGGGTCATGGCCAGCCCGGTAAGGCTCTCGCCGTCAGTGAACAGAAACGGCCGCCAGTATTCCTGGATCAGTTCGATCATCGCGACAGCCCTCGCACGCCCTGGTTGTAGTGCCGTTCCAGGCGCCGCAGCAGCTGGTTCGAAGCGCTGGTGATCAGCAGGTACAGGGCCGCCGCCAGGAGCAGGAAATCCAGCATGTTGAAGGTGCTCTTGCCGGCTTCCTGGGCCACCTTGACCAGGTCGGTGAGGCCGATGATCGACACCAGCGCCGTAGCCTTGAGCAGCACCAGCCAGTTATTGCCCAGGCTCGGCAAGGCGAAGCGCATCATCTGCGGGAACACCACGTGGCGAAAGCGCTGCATGCGGCTCAGGCCGAAGGCCGCCGCGGCTTCCTGCTGGCCCCGGGGCACGCTGAGGATTGCCCCGCGAAAGGTCTCGGTGAAATAGGCGCCGTAGATGAAGCCCAGGGTCACGATCCCGGCCACGAAGGGGTCGATCTCCATATAGGGCCAGTCCAGCAGTTCGGTCAGGGCCGTGAGCCAGCCCTGCAGGCTGTAGAAAATCAGCAGCATCAGCACCAGGTCCGGTACGCCGCGGATCAAGGTGGTGTAGCAGGTCGCCGGGATCTGCAGCAGGCGCAGCGGCGAAAGCTTGGCCGCCGCCCCCAGCAACCCCAGGAGCATGCTCACCAGCAGCGCCAGGGCGGAGAGTTTCAGGGTCATCCAGGCGCCGTGCAGCAACAGCGGCCCATAGCCTTGCAGGACCTCGAGGTCCAGGCCTAACAGAGTCAGAAAGGTATTCACGCCAATCACCTTGCTCGGGCCACGGCCGGGCCCGGGATACTGGGTAACAGTCCCGGGGCCCGCCGTGGGCGATCAGTTGTTGTAGAGGTCGAGGTCGCCGAAGTACTTGCGCTGGATCTGGGCGTAGATGCCCTTCTCATGCAGCGCCTGGATGGCGCCATTGAGCATGGCCTTGAGCTCGTCCTGGTCCTTGCGCAGGCCAATGGCGATCTCCGACGGCACCAGAGGGTCGCTGATGCCGACGCTGTTCTCGAAGTCGGCGCCCTGGGGTGATGCGAGGAAGCTCATCTGCGCTTGCAGCTTGTCCTGGATCGAGGCGTCCAGCCGGCCGTAGACCAGGTCGGCATAGACCTGGTCCTGGTTCTGGTAGGCCCGCAGCTTGACCCCCGCCGGGCCCAGCTTGGCCCTGGCGTAGGTTTCCTGGACGGTGCCCTGCATGTAGCCCAGGGTCTTGCCCTTCAGCGATTCGCCGGTGGGTTCGAGGCCCGAGCCCTTGCGCGTGACGATGGCCGTGGGGCCGGCGTACAGCCGGTCGCTGAAGTCGATCTGCTTGCGCCGCGCATCGGTAACGGTCATGGAGGACTCGATGGCGTCGAACTTGCCGGCCTTGAGTGCCGGGATCAGGCCGTCGAAGTCGTTGCTGACCCACACGCACTTGAGCTTGAGCTCGGCGCAGATGGCGTTGCCCAGGTCGACCCCGAAGCCCTGCACGCCGCCGCCTGCCGTGGTGGATTCAAAGGGCGGATAGCTCGGGTTGACGCCAAAGCGCAGTTCTTTCCATTCCTTGGCGCTGGCGCCCATGGAAACGCACGCAATTGCCAGTAACGGCACAGCCAGCCAGTGTTTAGTCATCTTCAGAGTCCCGGATTATTTGGATTTATAGCGGCCCGGCAGCAATGCCAGGCCCCACTTGTGACAGGGGCAGAGAGTGGATGCGGGGTCGCCGCAGTCGGGTTCTTGTTGTTATTGGCCGGGTTTGGCGCGCAGAGCCGAACCCGTTCCTGGTTGCCGCGGTCTACGCTGCAACGGAGCGCCAGAATGCCAACTGCCGAAGTGGCCCAGGTGTCGTAAGGGGCGCCTGAAACAGCCGGGATCGGCTGATAACGGCTATTTCACAGCCGATTCTGTCGTCAAGGCTCTACACCTTGGTCCAGAGCGGTTGCGCAAGGCCAGGGCGTGTTTTTTTGTCATGCAAAAATGCACAGTCGACCTGCAGCTTTCCGGGTTGTAATTGGCAAATTTGCACTGCTACGATCCGCCGATGCTCGCGCGCGAGCCTCATATAAAAAACAATAAAAGCAGGGAGTTAGTGATGACTGCTCAGGTTTCATCCCAGGCGAGCCAGGCCTGCGACGCCACCCCGGACGAAGTGTTGGTCGAGGTGCGCAACCACATCGGCTACCTGACCCTAAACCGCCCCGCCGGCCTCAACGCCATCACCCTGTCGATGGTCCGCACCTTGCAGCAGCACCTGGACCACTGGGCCCAGGATCCGTTGATCCACGCCGTCGTCCTGCGTGGCGCGGGGGACAAGGCTTTCTGCGCCGGCGGCGATATCCGCTCGCTGTACGACAGCTACCACAGCGGCGACAGCCTGCACCAAGACTTCTTCGTCGAGGAATACGCCCTTGACCTGACCATCCACCACTACCGCAAGCCGGTGCTGGCGCTGATGGACGGTTTTGTCCTGGGTGGCGGCATGGGCCTGGTGCAAGGCGCCGACCTGCGGGTAGTCACCGAGCGCAGCCGCCTGGCGATGCCGGAGGTGGCCATCGGTTACTTCCCGGATGTTGGCGGCAGTTACTTCCTGTCGCGCATACCCGGGGAGCTGGGGATCTATCTCGGAGTCAGCGGCGTGCAGATCCGCGCCGCCGATGCCCTGTACTGCGGCCTGGCCGACTGGCACCTGGACAGCAGCAAGCTGGACCTGCTGAACCAGCGCCTGGACCGCCTGCACTGGAGCGACTCGCCCCTCAAGGACCTGCAAGGCCTGCTGGCCAGGCTCGCGGTGCAGACCCTGCCCGATGCGCCCCTGCAAGCTTTGCGCCCGGTCATCGACCACTTCTTCGCCCAGGCGGACGTACCCAGCATCGTCGAGCAACTGCGTACCGTCACCGTTGCCGACAGCCATGAATGGGCGCGCAGCACCGCCGACCTGCTGGAAACCCGCTCTCCCCTGGCCATGGCCGTGACCCTGGAAATGCTGCGCCACGGCCGCCAGTTGAGCCTGGAACAATGCTTCGCCCTGGAACTGCACCTGGACCGGCAGTGGTTCGAGCGTGGCGACCTGATGGAAGGCGTACGCGCCCTGATCATCGACAAAGACAAGACTCCGCACTGGAATCCGCCCACCCTGGCGGCCCTCGACGCCGATCGGGTGGCGAGCTTCTTCAGCGGTTTTGACGGCAGCGGGAGCTGAACTCATGCACGACATTGAACTGACCGAAGAGCAAGTGATGATCCGCGACATGGCCCGGGACTTCGCCCGAGGCGAGATCGCCCCCCATGCCCAGGCCTGGGAAAAGGCCGGCTGGATCGACGATGGCCTGGTGCGCAAGATGGGCGAACTGGGCCTGCTGGGCATGGTGGTTCCCGAGGAATGGGGCGGCAGCTACCTGGACTACGTGGCCTATGCCCTGGCAGTGGAAGAAATCGCCGCCGGCGACGGCGCCACCGGTGCCCTGATGAGCATCCACAACTCGGTGGGCTGCGGGCCGATCCTCAACTACGGCAGCCAGGAACAAAAGCAGCAATGGCTGCCGCGCCTGGCCGCTGGCGAAGCCATCGGCTGCTTCTGCCTGACCGAACCCCAGGCCGGCTCCGAAGCCCACAACCTGCGCACCCGCGCCGAACTGCGGGACGGCCAGTGGGTAATCAACGGCGCCAAGCAGTTCGTCAGCAACGGCAAGCGCGCCCAGCTAGCCATCGTTTTTGCAGTGACCGACCCGGAACTGGGCAAGAAAGGCCTGTCGGCGTTCCTGGTGCCCACCGACACCCCGGGCTTCATCGTCGACCGCACCGAACACAAGATGGGCATCCGCGCCTCCGACACCTGCGCCGTGACCCTCAACCAATGCACCATCCCCGAGGCCAACCTGCTGGGTGAACGGGGCAAGGGCCTGGCCATCGCCCTGTCCAACCTCGAAGGCGGGCGCATCGGCATCGCCGCCCAGGCCCTGGGCATCGCCCGCGCCGCCTTTGAAGCCGCCCTGGCCTACGCCCGGGAGCGGGTGCAGTTCGACAAGCCGATCATCGAACACCAGAGCATCGCCAACCTGCTGGCCGACATGCACACCCGCCTGAATGCCGCCCGCCTGCTGATCCTCCACGCCGCGCGCCTGCGCAGCGCGGGCCAGCCGTGCCTGTCGGAGGCTTCCCAGGCCAAGCTGTTCGCCTCGGAAATGGCCGAGAAGGTCTGCTCCTCGGCCATGCAGATCCATGGCGGCTACGGCTACCTGGAAGACTATCCGGTGGAACGCTACTACCGCGACGCGCGAATTACCCAGATCTACGAAGGCTCCAGCGAGATCCAGCGCCTGCTGATCGCTCGCGAGTTGAAGCATTACCAGCTGTAGGCATTGACGCCGAAAACAAAAAATCGCAGCCGGGGCTGCGATTTTTTTTGGCTGTTCCCTCGTGGGAGCCGGCTTGCCGGCGAGCAGGCCCCTGAGTCATGCGCTGCCCTCGGGGACGCCTTCGCTGGCAAGCCAGCTCCTACGTGGCTAGGACGCTGCGGTTACTGATCCTTGAACTGCGGGTCACGCTTGGCGATGAAGGCGGCCATGCCTTCTTTCTGGTCCTGGGTGGCGAAGGCGGCGTGGAATACCCGGCGCTCGAAGCGCACGCCCTCGGACAGGCTGACTTCAAAGGCGCGGTTCACGCTTTCCTTGATCATCATGCTCACCGGGATCGATTTGCCGGCAATCACCGCCGCCACTTTCAGGGCTTCTTCCACCAGATCATCGGCCGGCACGATGCGTGCGACGATGCCGCAGCGCTCGGCTTCCACGGCGTCGATAAAACGCCCGGTCAGGCACATTTCCATGGCCTTGGCCTTGCCGACCGCGCGGGTCAGGCGCTGGGTGCCGCCCATGCCCGGCAGCACGCCGAGGTTGATTTCCGGTTGGCCGAACTTGGCGTTGTCGCCAGCCAGGATGAAGTCGCACATCAGCGCCAGTTCGCAACCGCCGCCCAGGGCGAAGCCGTTGACCGCGGCGATGATCGGCTTGCGCCGGTTGGCCACGCGGTCACTGTCGCTGAATAGGTCGTCGAGGTAGATCTGCGGGTAGCTCAGCTCGGCCATTTCCTTGATGTCGGCACCGGCGGCGAAGGCTTTCTTGGAACCGGTGATGACGATGCAGCCGATCTGCGGGTCGGCCTCCAGGCGATCCAGGGCCTGGTTCACCTCGCCGACGATCTGTGCATTGAGGGCGTTCAGCGCCTGGGGGCGGTTGAGAGTGATCAGGCCAACCCGGCCCTTGATGTCCAACAGAATGGTTTCGTAGCTCATGAATCAGCTCCTGCTAAAAGTCAGAGATTGCGCGAAATGACCATGCGCTGAATGTCGCTGGTGCCTTCGTAGATCTGGCAGATGCGCACATCGCGGTAGATCCGCTCCACCGGGAAGTCGCTCAAATAGCCATAGCCGCCCAGGGTTTGCAAGGCCGCGGAACAGACCTTCTCGGCCATTTCCGAGGCGAACAGCTTGGCCATCGAGGCCTCCACCAGCGCCGGCTTGCCGCTGTCGCGCAGGGCCGCGGCGTAGTGCACCATCTGCCGCGCCACGGCGATCTGGGTGGCCATGTCCGCCAGGCGGAAGGCCACGGCCTGGTGCTCGATGATCGGCTTGCCGAAGGTTTCGCGCTCACGGGCGTAATCCCGTGCCGCTTCGAATGCGGCCCGGGCCATGCCCACCGATTGCGAGGCAATGCCCACGCGCCCGCCTTCAAGGTTGGCCAGGGCGATCTTGTAGCCCTCGCCCTCCTTGCCCAGGCGGTTGGCCAGCGGCACCTTCACATCCTCGAAGAGGATCTGGCAGGTGTCGGAGGCGTGCTGGCCGAGCTTGTCCTCGACGCGCGCGACCTTATAGCCCGGCGAGTCGGTGGGCACGATAAAGGCACTGATGCCGCGCTTGCCGGCCGCCGGGTCGGTGACCGCGAACACGATCACCACCCCGGCGTTCTGCCCGGAGGTGATGAACTGCTTGCAGCCGTTGAGCACATAGTGGTCGCCGTCGCGGCGGGCCCGGGTCTTCAGGCTGCTGGCATCGGAGCCGGCCTGGGGTTCGGTCAGGGCGAAGGCGCCGAGCATGGCGCCACTGGCCAGGGGCTTGAGGAAGCGTTCCTTCTGGTCATCGTTGCCGAATTTGAGGATCGGCACGCAGCCCACCGAGTTGTGCACGCTCATGATGGTGGAACAGGCGCCATCACCGGCGGCGACTTCCTCCAGGGCCATGACATAGGCCAGGTAGCCGGTGTCGCACCCGCCCCACTGCTCGGGCACCAGCATGCCGAAGAAACCCAGCTCGGCCATCTCGGCAATGGCTTCCTTGGGAAAGCGGTGCTCGCGGTCCCAGTCGGCGGCGAAAGGCTTGAGGCGCTCCTGGGCAAATTGCCGGGCCGCGTCGCTGATCTGCAGTTGTTCGTCATTGGGCAACATCGGGATTCCTCGTTACAGGCATTCAACGGCCATGGCCGTGGCTTCACCACCGCCGATGCAGATCGCGGCCACGCCACGCTTGAGGCCTTTCTGGCGCAGGGCCGACAGCAGGGTCACCAGGATCCGCGCACCGGAAGCGCCGATCGGGTGGCCCAGGGCGCAAGCGCCGCCGTGCACGTTGACCTTGGCGTGGGGGATTTCCAGCTTGCTCATGGTGACCAGGCTGACCACGGCGAAGGCTTCGTTGATCTCGAACAGGTCGACCTCGTTCAACGACCAGCCGGTCTTCTTCATCAGCCGCTCGATGGCACCCACCGGGGCCACCGGGAACAGCCCGGGGGTATCGGCGAAGGCCGCGTGGCCGTGGATCACTGCCAGGGGCTTGAGGCCGCGCTTGTCAGCTTCGGAGCGGCGCATCAGCACCAGGGCCGCGGCGCCGTCGGAGATCGAGCTGGAGTTGGCCGCAGTCACGGTGCCACCGTCGCGGAACGCCGGTTTCAAGGTGGGGATCTTGTCCAGCTTGGCCTTGGGCGGCTGCTCGTCGTCGCTGATCAGCTTCGACTCCTTGCCGACCATCACCTGCAGGGGAACGATCTCGTCCTTGAACAGGCCATCCTTGATCGCCTGCTGGGCACGGGTCAGGGAAGCCACGGCGAAATCGTCCTGGGCCTGGCGGGTGAAGCCGTTGGCCTCGGCGCAATCCTCGGCGAAGGTGCCCATCAGGCGGCCCTTGTCGTAGGCGTCTTCCAGGCCGTCGAGGAACATGTGGTCCAGCACCTTGCCGTGGCCCATGCGGTAGCCGCTGCGAGCGCGGTCCAGCAGGTACGGGGCGTTGGACATGCTTTCCATGCCACCGGCGATCACCACCTCGGCGCTGCCGGCCAACAGCATGTCGTGGGCCAGGATGGTGGCCTCCATGCCGGAACCGCACATCTTGTTCAGGGTGGTGCAGCGGGTGCCCTTGTCCAGGCCGGCGCCCAGGGCGGCCTGACGGGCCGGGGCCTGGCCGAGGCCGGCGGACAGCACGCAGCCGAACAGCACTTCTTCGACCGCCTGCGGTGCAATGCCGGCGCGCTGGACTGCGGCGCGAATGGCTTCGCTCCCCAGTTGCGGCGCGCTGAGGCCTTTGAGGTCTCCCTGGAAACCGCCCATGGGGGTACGGACGGCGCTGACGATGACAATCGGATCTTGGGCAATGGACATGATGAATCCTCCTTATTTGGCGGCCATGCGCAAGGCGCCGTCGAGACGGATCACCTCGCCGTTGAGCATGCTGTTTTCAATGATGTGCCGCACCAGCGCGGCGTACTCGGCGGGCTTGCCCAGGCGTGGCGGGAATGGCACGCCGGCGGCCAGGCCGGCCCGCACTTCGTCGCTCATGCCGGCCATCATCGGGGTTTCGAAAATACCCGGGGCGATGGTCATCACCCGGATGCCGAAGCGTGCCAGCTCCCGGGCCACCGGCAGGGTCAGGCTGGCGATGGCGCCCTTGGAGGCAGCGTAGGCCGCCTGGCCGATCTGCCCGTCGAAGGCGGCGATGGACGCCGTGTTGATGATCACCCCGCGCTCGCCGTCGGCATTGGCCGGGCTTTCGGCAATGGCTGCTGCTGCCAGGCGCAGCAGGTTGAAGCTGCCGATCAGGTTGACGTTGATCACCTGGCTGAAGCTGGCCAGGGTGTGGGGGCCGTTCTTGCCGAGGATTTTCTCGCCACGCACGATGCCGGCGCAGTTGACCAGGCCGTTGAGCCCGCCAAAGGCCTTGACCGTGGCCTGCACCGCCGCTTCGGCCGCGGCTTCCTGGCTGATGTCGGCCACCACGCTCTGGCAGCCCAGCTGCTGGGCCTTGGCCGCCACGGCCTCGGCATTGAGGTCCACCAGCATCACCCTGGCGCCGGCGGCGACCAGCATTTCGGCGCTGGCGGCTCCCAGGCCGGAAGCGCCGCCACTGACGAGAAACACCTGGTTTGCAATGTCCATCATTCAAATCCTGTTCATGCGGTAGCTGTTGACGCCGCGGCCTCTTGAGCCTTGGCGATTTCCTGGTTGCGCAAGATAAAGCGCTGCAATTTGCCGCTTGGGGTCTTCGGCAATTCGCTGACAAATTCGATTTCACGGGGGTAGGAATGAGCCGCCAGGCGCTTGCGCACGTGCTGGCGCAACTCCTCTGCCAGCTCATCGGTGGCGCGGTACTGCTCGCTGAGCACCACGAAGGCCTTGACCAGTTCGGTGCGCTCCGGATCGGGCTTGCCCACCACCGCCGCTTCCACCACGGCCGGGTGTTCGATCAGCGCGCTTTCCACGTCGAACGGGCCGACCCGGTAGCCGGAGGTGGTGATCACATCGTCACTGCGGCCCACGAAGCTGATGCTGCCGTCCTGGTTCAACTCCACGGTATCGCCGCTTAAGTAGTAGTTGCCGACAAAGGCCTTGGTCGGCACCCCGGCGTAACCGGCGAACCAGCACATGGGTGACCGGCTGCGGTCGATGGCCAGAATCCCCGGCTGGCCGACGCCCAGTTCCTGGTAGTGCTCATCCAGCACCACGATGCGGTGGCCCGGCGAGGCGAAACCGGCGGCGCCGACATGCACCGGGTGCTCCAGGCCGTGGTGGTTGCACAGCACCATGCCCAGCTCGGTCTGGCCGTAGTGGTCGTGGATCACCACGCCCAGTTGTTCGGCGAACCAGCGGATGACTTCGGGGTTGAGCGGCTCGCCGGCGCTGCTGACGATACGCAGGCGGCCCTTGATCGAACGGGCGAACTGGTCGCCGCCAGCGATCAGCAGGCGGTAGGCAGTGGGCGAACCGGTGAGGTTGGTGATGCCGTACTTGTTGATCACCCGGCAGGTGCTTTCCAGGGTGAAGGGGCCATCGTAGAAGGTGATCGGGTGGCCCAGGCCCAAGGGCCCGGTGACGCCGAAGTAGATGCCGTAGGCCCAGCCCGGGTCGGCGACGTTCCAGAAGGCGTCTTCCGGGCGCAGGTCCACCGCGTCGCGGGTGTAGGCCTGGAACGCGACAATCGCTTTGAGCGGTACTTCCAGGGCTTTCGAGGGGCCGGTGGTGCCCGAGGTGAACATCAGCAGGAATGGGTCTTCGCCGGTCAGCAGCACGGGCTCGCACTGGGCCGGGTACTGTTCCAGCTCGGCCCAGAAGCTGAAATCGCCACGCACGATGCCCTGGCCCTTGGCGCCTGCGACCGTGACGATGGTCGGGCACTCGGCGACTTCCGCCAGCTTGGGCCGGTTCACCGCGTCGCTGACCACCAGCTTGGCCTTGGAGCTGTTGAGACGGTGCTCGATGGCCTTGGGGCCGAAGGCGGTGAACAGCGGCTGGTACACCGCGCCAATGCGCCAGGTGGCCAGCACCGTGATCAAGAGTTCGACATTGCGTGGCAGCAGCCCGGCGACCTTGTCGCCCTTGCCGACCCCCTGGGCCAGGAAGAAGTTGGCCAGGCGCCCGGCCTTGTCCTGCAGTTCAGTGAAGGTGTAGCTGGCGCTGCTGCCGTCCCGGCCTTCCCAGAACAGCGCGATGCGCCCGGGCAAGGCATGCCGGTCGCAGCACTCGACACAGGCATTGAGGGCTGAGAGCGAGCCCGCCAGGGCCGACTCCATGGTGTGCTGATAATCGAATTCCTTGATAGCAGACAGGTAGTTGCGCATTGCCAGAATCCCTCACTGTTCTTATTAGGATGGGAACCTCATGAAAATCAGGGAAATACTGGCGCCAGAGCCCTCGTGGAACAATGGTCAAAGCTATCAAGTTGCGTGACCGGTTTGGCCAAGAGCACGCCCCGCCACGGTTGGCGGCGGCACCTGAAATTGCCGTAGGCGCTGGCTTGCCAGCGAAGGCGTCAGCCCGAGCGGTGCAAGACTTGCGGGCCCTTTCGCCGGCAAGCCGGCTCCTACGGGGGATGGGGGTTACCGTCTGTGTAGGAGCTGGCTTGCCAGCGAAGGCGTCGGCCCGGGCGGTGCAAGGCTTGCGGGCCCTTTCGCCGGCAAGCCGGCTCCTACGGGGGATGAGGGTTAGCGCCTGTGTAGGAGCTGGCTTGCCAGCGAAGGCGTCGGCGCGAGCGGTGCAAGCTTTGCTGGCCTCTTCGCCGGCAAGCCGGCTCCTACGGGGGATGGGGTTACCGCCTGTGTAGGAGCTGGCTTGCCAGCGAAGGCGTCGTCTCGGGCGGTGCAGGGCTTGCGGGCCCCTTCGCCGGCAAGCCGGCTCCTACGAGAGGTGCGGGTCGTTGAGGATCAGGCTGCGGTAATGCCCGGGGTTGGAACCGGACCATTTGCGAAAGGCCTTGTAGAACGAGCTGGTGTCGGCAAACCCCAGGCGCCCGGCTATCTCGGCAAAGCTGATCTGCGGCTCGGCCAGCCAGACAATCGCCAGTTCCTTGCGCACGCTGTCCTTGAGCGCCTGGTAGCTCTGGCCCTCTTCGGCCAGGCGCCGGCGCAGGGTCGAGGCGGACATGCACAGGCTCTGGGCCAGGCTTTCGCTCTCGGGCCACTGCTCCCCTGGCAGTTGCCGCAACTGCTGCTTGATGCGGCTGGCCAGGCTCTCGGGGTCGCGGTACTTGACCAGGATGTTGGCCGGGGCATGGGCCAGGAAGCGCTTGAGCTCTTCCTCGCTGCGCTTGATCGGCAGGTCCAGGCAGTCGGCGGCGATGATCATCCGCGTGCGCGGCCGCTCGAAACGCAGGTTGTCGGAGAACATCACCCGGTAGTCGTCGCAGAAATCCGGCTGCGGGCCGCGCAGCTCGATGGCCAGGATCGGAATGCGCCGGCCCGCCAACCAGCAGGCCACGCCGTGGACAATCATCCAGTAGGTGAAGTAGGTAAAGGCCCGCCGCGGCTCGTGTTCATCCTCCAGCAGGACGATTTCCGCCAGGCTCTGCTGGTGCACCAGCTGCGCCGGCATGCGCTCGAACATCAGCGTCAGAAAGCCCAGCACCGAGTCCAACCCGCTGGCCAGGGTCGGCTGGGCCATGGCCGAGCGGCAGAGAAAGGCCAGGCTGCCGGACTTCAGGCGGCGCGGGTCCATGCCGAAGAACTCATCGTCCAGGCGCCGCGCCAGCAAGCGCCAGAGCCGTGCATAGGCACTGGCCGGTACCCGCGCCGTGCCCTGCTGCAGGCCCGCCGGGTCGATCCCGACCTTGTGCAGCACTTCATCGGTGGCGGCGCCCGGGGCGCAGCTTTGCAGCAGTGCCTCGCGCACCAGTTGCATGGAGATGGTGTCTTTTTCCGACATCGCGGCCAACGGTTTACTCAATCCTGGGATGGCCATCTTAGGCAGTGACCGGGAAAAAGCCAGTGGGCTTTGGTCCCCCCCTGCATGCCCTTTGCCACTCTCCGCCAGCCAGGGCCCGGTAGCAGCGGACTGCGTCCGATGTTCAGAAGTAAACCCGAGACCACGCTGAAATGGTCGCCACCAGGACAAGATAAATACCCATAAGGAAGTGATTTATCCCAAGAGTTGCTAGGAAAAGACTGAATGTAGCCAGGTCTGCATAAGCATCATTGAATGCGCAGTTACTAGGAATTAGTCTCGTTTGCGACTTGATCTCATCAAGCAAACGAGTGATTCCAATGAATAAAAAATCCCCACCTGCCTTGCCGCCACGCCACTTCCTGGCCTCCACCATCGGCTTCGCGATCGCCTCTGTACCAGGCGTTGGCGGCGCCGCAGAACAGCAGAAACCGCTGCAGCTGGACAGCATCAAGATCGAGACCGAAGAGCATCGCGGCTACAAGGTCGAGCGCTCGTCCTCCGCCAAATACGTCGCGCCTCTTCTGGATACCCCGCAAACCATTACCACGATCCCCTCCCAGGTGATCCAGGAGCAGCAGGCGCTGAACCTGCGCCAAGTGCTATCCAACGTCTCCGGCATTACCTTCAACGCCGGCGAAGGTGGCGGCGGCTCGGGAGACAGCATCAACATCCGCGGCTTTTCGGCCAACAGCAACCTACAGATCGACGGCCTGCGCGACAGCGCGCAAAGCAACCGTTCCGACACGTTCAACGTCGAACAGGTCGAGGTCATCAAGGGCCCCAACTCGGTATTCGGCGGTGCCGGCACCACTGGCGGCAGCATCAACGTGGCCAGCAAGCAGCCCAGGGACCAGGCTTTCACCCGTCTGGGCGGCAGTATTGGCAGCGACAACTACTACCGGTTGACCCTGGACGGCAACCAGCCGCTGGAAGGCGTCGGCACCAACAGTGCGCTGCGCATCAACCTCATGGGGCATCAGAACGATGTGCCCGACCGCGAGAAGATCGACCGCCAGCGCTGGGGCATTGCTCCGTCACTGCGGCTGGGTTTCAACGACACCACCCGCCTGACTCTCAGCGTTTTCCACCAAAGCGACGACAACCTTCCCGACTACAGCGTGCCGGCGCGCGACGGCAAGAGGCTGGCCGGCGTCAAGCGCGATGCCTACTTCGGCTGGAAGAACCTCGACAAGGAACAGATCGAGCAGAGCGCCTTCACCGCCAACTTCGAGCATGAGTTCAACAACTACCTGCGCCTGCAGAACTTGACGCGCTACAGCCACACCGCACGCGACACCATTGTCTCCGCGTCCCATACCAACACCAGCCGTGTCCCGCCGGGCCGCTACCTGCCGGCGGGGCCCCAGGCCTATGGGCGCGACGCTACCACCGAGATGTGGATCAACCAGAGCAACCTCATCGGCGATTTCGAGCTCGCCGGGATGCGCCATGATCTGACGGTGGGCCTGGAGCTGTCTCACGAAACCCTGGACCTGAAGACCTACAGTCACGGCCTGGGCAGCACCCTCTACCCGGCCCTCGGCTATGACCTGGGCCATCCACCCGGACGCTGGAATGGTCCGATCAGCAAGACCACCGGCGGCTACACCGAGACTCGCCTGACGGACCAGGCGCTGTACCTGTTCGACAACATCGCCCTGCATGAACAATGGGACCTCAACCTGGGCCTGCGCTATGACAAGATCCGCGGCAAGGCTGACAGCTACTCCGGGGCCCATGTGAAAACCTCGAAGCGCGCCTCCGATGACGCCAAGGTCAGCGCCCGCACGGGCCTGGTGTTCAAGCCAACCGAGAACGGGCGGATCTATGCCGCCTGGGGCAACTCCTTCAACCCCTCCGCCGAGAACCTCGCCTCGACCGGCAGCGGCCTCAACGCCAATACCGAGGAGCTGGCGCCGGAGAAGAACGAAACCTGGGAGCTGGGCACCAAGTGGGAACTGCTGGACAAGCGCCTGGAGCTGGACGCCGCGCTGTTTCGCGTGGAGAAGAGCAATGCCCGGGAAACCATGTCCGACGGTTCCACCCAACTGGCCGGCAAGAAGCGGGTACAGGGCGTCGAACTGGGCCTCACGGGGCGTGTGACCGAGCATTGGAACCTGTTCGCCAACTACACCTTCCTCAACAGCGAGACCCTGAAGGCCGCGGACACCGCTTCCGGGATCGCCCGCAAGGGCCAAGCCCTGGGCAACACCCCACCGCGCTCGTTCAACCTCTGGACCACCTACGAATGGCCGGCTGGCTGGACCCTGGGTTACGGCACTCGTTATGTCAGCGAACGCAACGTCACCTCCAGCACCCAGGCCAAGCTGGACGCCTACTGGGTACACAACGCCATGCTCAGCTACAAGGTCAACCGCAATCTCGACCTGCAACTGAACGTCAATAACCTGTTCGACAAAGACTACGTGGAACGAGTACGCCAGCAGAGTGGCTCAACCGCCCGCTCCTCGGCCATCGAATACGGCGATGCACGCTCGGCGATCATGACAGCCAGCTATTCGTTCTGACCCACCCCTCCAGGCGAAGCCCTTTTGGCCAGGGCCTCGCCGCCGTTCTGCGCGGTTTTTCGCCCGGCAAGCCCGACTACGCAGCAAACCAATACGCAATTTTCTCGATTTTTCCCGGCAAGGCCGGACAAATCCTTGCCCAATGGCGGCTGGCGCCGGCCGAACGTTTTCAGTGCAGTGCAAAAAAGTATCGGTTTCAGTGTTATGGATGATTTGTCAGAGCGGTCGTTGAGGGCTGTAATCAGCCCACCTTCTTCCTCGGCAGAGGAAGACATAACAACAATAACCGTCCTTCTGCAGCCCTCACCGGCGCAGGACAGGAGTGAACGATGAAACCCTGCAGCAAAGCCCTGCTCCTCACCACCTGCATGACCCTCAGCAGCGTCACCCTTGGCGCCCAGACCCTGACCATCGCCACCGTCAACAACAGCGACATGATCCGCATGCAACGCCTGTCCAAGACCTTCGAGGCCGAGCACCCGGACATCAAGCTGAACTGGGTGGTGCTGGAAGAGAACGTGCTGCGCCAGCGCCTGACCACCGACATCGCCACCCAGGGCGGGCAATTCGACGTGCTCACCATCGGCATGTACGAAGCCGCACTCTGGGGCGCCAAGGGCTGGTTGCAACCGATGCAGGACCTGCCGGCCAGCTATGAGCTGGACGATGTCTTCCCTTCGGTGCGCGAGGGCCTGTCGGTCAAGGGCACTCTCTACGCCCTGCCGTTCTACGCCGAAAGCTCCATGACCTACTACCGCACCGACCTGTTCAAG
The DNA here is from genome assembly GCF_024810175.1 of Pseudomonas sp. BIGb0176. Lineage (NCBI taxonomy): Bacteria > Pseudomonadati > Pseudomonadota > Gammaproteobacteria > Pseudomonadales > Pseudomonadaceae > Pseudomonas > Pseudomonas sp. BIGb0176. The sequence continues at coordinate 1,288,842 of NZ_JANUEC010000001.1, read as the reverse complement.
GAGGCCGGCCTGAGCATGCCCGAGCGGCCGACCTGGGAGCAGATCGGCGAATTCGCCGCCAAGCTCAACAAGCCCGACCAGGAACAGTACGGCCTGTGCCTGCGGGGCAAGGCCGGCTGGGGCGAAAACATGGCGCTGATCGGCACCCTGGCCAACAGCTACGGGGCGCGCTGGTTCGATGAGAAGTGGCAGCCGGAGTTCACCGGGCCGGAATGGAAGAACGCCCTGACCTTCTATGCCGACAACATGAAGAAGTCCGGCCCGCCGGGGGCTTCGAGCAACGGTTTCAACGAAAACCTGGCGCTGTTCAACAGCGGCAAGTGCGCGATCTGGGTCGACGCCAGCGTGGCCGGCTCTTTCGTCACCGACAAGAGCCAGAGCAAGGTCGCCGACCATGTGGGCTTCACCTACGCGCCGCACCAGGTCACTGACAAGGGCAGCGCCTGGCTGTACTCATGGTCCCTGGCGATCCCCGCCAGTTCCAAGGCCAAGGACGCCGCCAAGACCTTCAGTGCCTGGGCCACTTCCAAGCAGTACGCGGCCCTGGTGGCCGAGAAGGATGGCATCGCCAATGTGCCGCCGGGCACCCGCGCCTCCACCTACAGCGAGGCCTACATGCAGGCCGCGCCGTTCGCCAGGGTCACCCTGGAATCGCTGAAGGTCGCCGACCCGAGCAAGCCCACCCTAAAGCCCGTGCCCTACGTCGGCATCCAACTGGTGACCATCCCCGAGTTCCAGGCCATTGGCACCCAGGTCGGCAAGTTGTTTTCCGCCGCCCTGATCGGCCAGACCACGGTGGACCAGGCCCTGGCGGCCGCGCAGCAGAGCACCGAACGGGAAATGAAACGCGCCGGCTACCCGAAATAACCCGGCTCTCCCTGTAGGAGCCGGCTTGCCGGCGAAGAGGCCCTTGAGTCTTGCGCAGTGTTCAAGGGCGCCTTCGCTGGCAAGCCAGCACCTACGGGCAGCCCGGCCGTGCCAGCGCCGTGTCGCGCCCCCCTGTACCCAACTGGTTGTGACCCTTATGAATACCTCGACTGCCAAGCTGCATGTGCAACCGCAGGCGGCGCCTCGCAAAAGCCGCCTGGCCAACCCCGGCTGGTTCCTGGTCAGCCCCTCGGTGGCGCTGTTGCTGCTGTGGATGATCGTGCCCCTGGGCATGACCCTGTACTTTTCAGTGATCCGCTACAACCTGCTGTACCCCGGCGAGAACCAGTTCGTCGGCCTGGAGAACTTCAGCTACTTCCTCAGTGATTCGGGCTTTGTGCCCGGGGCCACCAACACCCTGTTGCTGGTGGGCAGCGTACTGCTGATCAGCGTGGTGTTCGGGGTACTGATCAGCGCCCTGCTGGAGGCCAGCGAGTTCCTCGGCCGGGGCATCGTCCGGGTGCTGCTGATCTCGCCGTTCTTCATCATGCCCACGGTGGGCGCGCTGATCTGGAAGAACCTGATCTTCCACCCGGTGTCGGGGATCCTCGCCGCGCTGTGGAAACTGTTCGGCGCCCAGCCGGTGGACTGGCTGGCGCACTACCCGCTGCTGTCGATCATCGTCATCGTTTCCTGGCAGTGGCTGCCGTTCGCCATCCTGATCCTGATGACCGCCATGCAGTCCCTGGACCAGGAACAAAAGGAAGCCGCGCGCCTCGATGGTGCCGGGCCCATCGCCATCTTCTGGCACCTGACCCTGCCGCACCTGGCCCGGCCGATTGCCGTGGTGGTGATGATCGAGACCATCTTCCTGCTGTCGGTGTTCGCCGAGATCTTCACCACCACCAACGGTGGCCCGGGCTACGCCTCCACCAACCTGGCGTACCTGATCTACAACCAGGCCCTGGTGCAGTTCGACGTCGGCATGGCTTCGGCCGGCGGGCTGATCGCCGTGGTCATCGCCAACATCGCCGCGATCATCCTGGTGCGGATGATCGGCAAAAACCTGACTGACCAGAGCTGAGGTGGCCGCCATGACCCTGCAACAATCCCGACGCCTGCAAAGCCTGCTACTGGGCACCCTGGCCTGGGCCATCGCGATCCTGATCTTCTTCCCGATCTTCTGGATGGTGCTGACCAGCTTCAAGAGCGAGATCGACGCCTTTGCCACGCCGCCGCAATTCATCTTCACGCCAACGCTCGAGAACTACCTGCACATCAACGAGCGCAGCAACTACCTGGCCTTCGCCTGGAACTCGGTGGTGATTTCCTTCAGCGCGACCGCCCTGTGCCTGCTGATCGCGGTGCCGGCGGCCTACTCCATGGCCTTCTTTGAAACCCGCAACACCAAGCGCACCCTGCTGTGGATGCTCTCCACCAAGATGCTGCCGCCGGTGGGCGTGCTGATGCCCATCTACCTGCTGGCCAAGAGTTTCGGCCTGCTGGATACGCGCATCGCGCTGATCGTGATCTACACCCTGATCAACCTGCCGATCGTGGTGTGGATGGTTTACACCTACTTCAAGGACATCCCCCGGGACATCCTCGAAGCCGCCCGCCTGGACGGCGCCACACTGGCCCAGGAAATGCTGCGGGTGCTGATGCCCATCGCCAAGGGTGGCCTGGCCTCCACTGCACTGCTGTCGCTGATCCTGTGCTGGAACGAGGCCTTCTGGTCGCTGAACCTGACCTCTTCCAACGCCGCACCGCTGACCGCGCTGATCGCCTCCTACTCCAGCCCCGAAGGGCTGTTCTGGGCCAAGCTCTCGGCGGTCTCGACCCTGGCCTGCGCGCCGATCCTGATCTTCGGCTGGATCAGCCAGAAGCAGTTGGTGCGCGGCCTGTCCTTTGGCGCGGTGAAGTAACTCTGAAATTGCGGAGACATCCCATGGCTCACCTGAAAATCAACAACCTGCAAAAAGGCTTCGAAGGCTTCGACATCATCAAGGGCATCGACCTTGAGGTGAACGACAAGGAGTTCGTGGTCTTCGTCGGCCCCTCGGGCTGCGGCAAGTCCACCCTGCTGCGGCTGATCGCCGGGCTGGAGGAAGTCAGCGGCGGCAGCATCGAGCTGGACGGTCGCGACATCACCGAAGTCAGCCCGGCCAAGCGCGACCTGGCCATGGTGTTCCAGACCTACGCCCTGTACCCGCACATGAGCGTGCGCAAGAACATGTCCTTCGCCCTGGACCTGGCGGGGGTCGACAAGGCCCTGGTGCAGCAGAAGATCGACGAGGCGGCGCGCATCCTGGAACTGGGGCCGATGCTCGAACGCAAGCCCAAGCAGCTGTCTGGCGGCCAGCGCCAGCGCGTGGCCATTGGCCGGGCCATTGTGCGCAACCCGAAGATCTTCCTGTTCGACGAACCGCTGTCCAACCTCGATGCCGCCCTGCGGGTACAGATGCGCCTGGAACTGGCGCGCCTGCACAAGGAACTGCAGGCCACCATGATCTACGTGACCCACGACCAGGTGGAAGCCATGACCCTGGCAGACAAGGTGGTGGTGCTCAACGGTGGCCGGGTGGAACAGGTGGGCTCGCCCCTGGAGCTCTACCATCGCCCAGCCAACCTGTTTGTCGCAGGCTTTCTCGGCACGCCGAAGATGGGCTTTCTCAAGGGCCGCATCAGCCACGTCGACGGCCAGGGCTGCGAGGTCCAGCTGGATGCCGGGGCACGCCTGCGCCTGGAGCAGAGCGGTGCGCAACTGAGCCCGGGCAGCGAGGTGACCCTGGGCATCCGCCCCGAGCATCTGGAGCTGGGCGAGCCCGGCCCGGGCAGCCTGGCAGTCACCAGCGACGTGGCCGAGCGCCTGGGCAGCGACACCTTCTGCCATGTCCGCAGCAGCTGCGGTGAAGCCCTGACCCTGCGTATCCGCGGTGACCTGGCGAGCCGCTACGGCGAACAGCTGCACCTGCACCTGGCCCCCCAGCACTGCCATCTATTCGATGCCCAGGGGGGCGCCGTGTCCCGCCCCCTGCGCGCCGCCGCCTGATCCCAGAGAGTCCTGCATGAAACTCAAACGCTTGAACCTCAGCCAACTGCCGCCCCAGGTGCGGGTACCCGCCTACACCGTCACCGCCACCCGCCAGGGCATCGCGCACATTGGCGTCGGCGGCTTTCACCGGGCCCACCAGGCCTATTACACCGATGCCCTGATGAACCTGGGCCAGGGCCTGGACTGGAGCATCTGCGGGGTCGGCCTGCGCTCCGAAGACCGCCGAGCGCGGGACGATCTGGCCGGCCAGGACTACCTCTACACCCTGTACGAGCTGGGCGATGGCGACGACCACGAGGTGCGGGTGATCGGCGCCATCAGCCAGATGCTGCTGGCCGAGGACGACGCCCAGGCGCTGATCGACAAGCTGGCCAGCCCGGAGATCCGCATCGTCTCCCTGACCATCACCGAGGGCGGCTACTGCATCGACGACAGCACGGGCGAGTTCATGCTGCACCTGCCGCAGATCCAGCACGACCTGGCCCATCCGCAACAGCCGCGCACGGTATTCGGCTTTCTCTGCGCGGCCCTGGCCCTGCGCCGGGCCGCGGGGATCCCGGCCTTTACCCTGATGTCCTGTGACAACCTGCCCCACAACGGCGCGGTGACCCGCAAGGCGCTGCTGGCCTTCGCCGCCCGCCGCGACGCCGACCTGCATGACTGGATCGAGCGCCACGTGAGCTTTCCCAACGCCATGGTCGACCGCATCACCCCCATGACCAGCACCGCCCACCGCCTGCAACTGCACGATGAGCACGGCATCGACGATGCCTGGCCGGTCGTCTGCGAGCCCTTTGTGCAGTGGGTCCTGGAAGACAAGTTCTGCAATGGCCGGCCGGCCTGGGAACAGGTCGGCGTGCAGTTCACCGACGACGTCACGCCCTATGAGGAGATGAAGATCAAGCTGCTCAACGGCAGCCACCTGGCCCTGACCTACCTGGGCTTTCTCAAGGGCTACCGCTTCGTCCACGAAACCATGAACGACCCGCTGTTCGTCGCCTACATGCGCGCCTACATGGACCTGGACGTAACCCCGCAACTGGCGCCGGTACCGGGCATCGACCTGGCGGCCTACAAGGACACCCTGGTCCAGCGCTTCTCCAACCAGGCGATCGCCGACCAGCTGGAGCGGGTGTGCAGCGACGGTTCGTCGAAGTTTCCCAAGTTCACCGTGCCTACCATCAACCGGCTGATCGCCGATGGCCGTGATACCGAGCGTGCGGCCCTGGTGGTGGCGGCCTGGGCCCTGTACCTCAAGGGCGTGGACGAGAATGGCCTGAGCTACCGGGTTCCCGACCCGCGGGCCGAGTTCTGCCAGGCCCTGGTGGCCGACGATACCTTGCTGACCCAGCGTTTGCTGGCGGTGGAAGAAATCTTCGGCTCGGCGATTCCCCATTCCAGCGCGTTTGTCGATGCTTTCGAGCGCTGCTTCAACAGCTTGCGCGAACATGGCGTGAGCAAGACGCTGGAGCGGTTGTTGGCCAGGCCCGTGTAGCCGCTGCCGCAGGCTGCGAACGGCCTGGGCGGCACTGCGTCGAAGAAGATGCAGCGATTACAAGGACGCTGCAGGTTCGGCTGCAGATCGCCAGGCAAGGACCTGCGGGCCTTAGCGCAGCCTCGCCTCAGGCTCGGCAGCGGCTACAGCTCGACAGTAACCACCCTCACCAGGAGCGACGATGACTCAACCCGCGCTTTTTCTCGGCCTCGACTGCGGCACCCAGGGCACCAAGGCGCTGATCCTCGACAGCCGGAGCGGCACCGTCCTGGGCCGGGGCGCTGCGCCCCACAGCCTGATCAGCGGCGCCAATGGCTGCCGCGAACAGGATCCCGCGCAGTGGCTGCAAGCCTGCACCAGCGCCACTCGGCAGGCCTTGCAGGCGGCCGGGGTGGATGGCCGGCAGGTGCTCGGTGTCGGGGTTTGCGGCCAGCAGCACGGTCTGGTGCTGCTGGATGACCAGGGCCAGGTGCTGCGCCCGGCCAAGCTGTGGTGCGATACCCAAAGCAGCGCCGAAAACCAGCGCCTGCTGGACTGGCTGGGGGGCACCCAGGGCTCCCTGGAGCGCCTGGGGCTGGCCATTGCCCCGGGCTACACGGTGTCGAAACTGCTCTGGACCCGGGAGCAGCACCCGGAACTGTTCCAGCGCATTGCGCATATCCTGCTGCCCCACGACTACCTCAATTTCTGGCTGACCGGGCGCTGCTGCAGCGAGTACGGCGATGCCTCGGGCAGCGGCTATTTCGATGTGCGCAGGCGCGACTGGGACCGCGCCCTGCTGGCCCATATCGACCCCAGCGGGCGCCTGGAGCGGGCCTTGCCGCCGTTGCTCGAAGCGCACCAGCCTGTGGGCCGGATCCTTGCGCCGGTCGCCCGGCAACTGGGGATCAGCGCGGATGCCTGGGTGGCCAGCGGCGGTGGCGACAACATGCTGGGGGCCATCGGCACCGGCAATATCCAGCCCGGAATCATCACCATGAGCCTGGGCTCTTCCGGCACCGTGTATGCCTACGCCGAGCGCCCGCTGATCAGCCCCGAGCCTTCGGTGGCGACCTTCTGTTCGTCCAGCGGTGGCTGGCTGCCGCTGATCTGCACCATGAACCTGACCAACGCCACCACCCTGGTGCGCGAACTGCTGGGCCTGGACCTTGCCGCTTTCAACCAGCGCCTGGAGCAGGCCCCCATCGGGGCCGAGGGGCTGTGCCTGCTGCCGTTCTTCAACGGCGAGCGAGTGCCCGCCCTGCCCCAGGCCCAGGGCAGCCTGCACGGCATGACCCTGGACAACCTGACCCCGGCCAACCTGTGCCGCGCGGTGGTGGAAGGCACCACCTTCGGTTTGCGCTATGGCCTCGACCTGTTGCGCGCAGCAGGCCTGCACAGCCAGAGCATCCGGCTGATCGGCGGCGGTGCGAAAAGTCTGCTGTGGCGGCAGATGGTCGCCGATATCATGCATGCCCCGGTGATCTGCCCCCGCGAGGCCGAAGCCGCCGCATTGGGCGCGGCGATCCAGGCAGCCTGGTGCCATGGCCGGCAGGACGATCCGGACCTGGACCTGCAACAACTCTGCGAGCGCTGCGTGCGCCTCGACCCGGGCAGCGAAACCCAGCCCCGGGCCGAACACGTGGCGGCCTACGAACCGGTGTACCAGCGCTATCGACAGCAACTGGCAAGCCTTTGAAGAGCGAATGACTATGTATCTGGTGTGTGGCGAAGCGCTGTTCGACTTTTTCAGCGCGGATGAGGCCGGGGCCCCGGCCAGTAAAGTGGCGTTCCAGGCGATCGCCGGGGGCTCGCCGTTCAACGTGGCAGTGGGCCTGCGCCGCCTGGGCGTCGATGTCGCCCTGCTGGCCGGGCTGTCCCGGGACTACCTGGGCCAGCGCCTGCGGCGGGTGTTGGAAAACGAAGGCGTGGATACCCGCTACCTGCGGGAATTCGACGCCCCCACCACCCTGGCCATGGTGGCCGTGGGCGCCGATGGCTCGCCCCACTACAGCTTTCGCGGCGAGGGCTGTGCCGATCGCCAGTTGCAAGAAGAGCACCTGCCGCAGCTCGACGCACAGGTGCGCGGGCTGCATATCGGCTCGTTTGCCCTGGTGGTGCAGCCGATTGCCGATACCTTGCTGGCCCTGGTGCGCCGTGAGCGGGGGCAGCGGCTGATCAGCCTGGACCCCAACGTACGGCTCAACCCGCAGCCGGATATCCAGCTGTGGCGCCAGCGCATCGCCGAACTGGCCGGCCATGCCGACCTGATCAAGGTCAGCGACGAAGACCTGACCCAGCTGTACCCCGGGCAGGCGCCCGAGACGCTGATCCGGGGTTGGCTGCAAGGCAATGCCCGGCTGGTGTTCCTGACCCGTGGCAGCCAGGGCGCGACGGTGTTCAGCCGCGGGCATGGCAGCTGGTCGGTGGACGCGCCCCGGGTGGAGGTTGCCGACACCGTGGGCGCCGGAGATACCTTCCAGGCCGCGCTGATCACCTGGCTGACCGAACAGGGCCTGGATTCCCCCCAGGGCCTTGAACAGCTCGATCGCGAACAGACCGACGCCCTGCTGCGTTTCGCCGTCAACGCCGCGGCCCAGACCTGCACCCGCACCGGCCCGGACCTGCCGTACCGGCATCAACTCCCGTAGCCGCCGGCTTGCCGGCGAAGAGGCCCGCAAGCCTTGCGCAATTGCGGCTACCGCCTTCGCTGGCCAGCCAGCTTCTACCAGAGTCGTCGGTCAGAGCAGCGAGAAGTTGTAGCTGACGATCAGGCGGGTTTCGTCCATGTCGCGGGCGATCTTCTGGTAGTTGCTGCGGTAGGTGGCGTTGCGCAGGCGCAGGCTCACGTCCTTGAAGGTGCCGCTCTGCACCACGTACTTGAGCTCGCTGTCGCGCTCCCATTCGCGGCCTTCGCGCAGGCTGCCCGGGACCTTGATGTGGTCGCCGCTGACGTAGCGGGTCAGGAAGCTCAAGCCGTTGAGGCCAATGGCCTTGAAGTCATAGTCATAGCGCAGTTGCCAGGAACGCTCCTGGATCGCAGCGAAGTCGTTGACCTGCACATAGTTCACCAGGTACGGGTTGCTGCCATCCAGGTAAGGCATGGAGTTGTCGCCGTACATGCGCTGCCAGCCGGCACTGAACACGTGCCCGGCCACGCTGTAGCCGAGCAGGGTGCTCAGGGCGCGGTTGTCGATGCCGCCGGCGCGCTCGGCGCCGGTGTCGGCACTCTTGAGCAGGCGCAGGTCGCCTTTGAGCACGCCGGGCCCCAAGGGCTGGTTGGCCAGCAGGCCGACAAAATGCTGACGGTAGATGTCTTCCAGCTCGGCGTAGTGGTACTGGCCGGTCAGGCGATCGTTGAACTTGTAGTCCACCCCATAGGTGTCGAAGTGATCCGCCGTGGTGTTGCAGGCGTAGCGCTTGTTCTTGCAGTGCACGCGGATGTCCTGGGCATCGCTGGAGTCCCGCGCGGTGTAGCGGTTCAAGCGGGCCGCGGTCAGGGTCAGGTCCTTGACCTCCCGGGAAGTCAGCACCGCGCCGTTGAACATGGTGGGCAGCAGGCGCCCGTCGTTGTACTTGAGCAGCGGCAGGTCCGGCAACTGGGCGCCGTACTTGAATACCGTCTGCGAGACCCGGACCTTGGCGGTCAACCCCAGCTTGGCGTACTGGTCCGCCGAGCCCCGCGGGTCGTGACCGCTGGAGGGCAGCAGGCCGCTGTTGCTGCGGTCGGGGCTGGAGTCGAGCTTGATCCCCAGCATGCCCAGGGCGTCCAGGCCGAAACCCACGGTGCCCTCGGTGTAGCCCGATTGCAGGTTGAGAATAAAGCCCTGGGCCGATTCTTCACGCTTGGATGCGCCCTGGTCGGTGCTGGTGTGGCCGTCGCGAAAGTCCCGGTTGAAGTAGATCGTGCGCGATTCCAGCTTGGCGCTGCTGTCTTCGAAAAAACCCGCCGCATTGGCCAGAGGGGCAAAACCCGCGCACAGCACGGCAGCGCCGAGGCCCAGCAATGGGCACGGATTGAGTAAAGGGAAAGGGGGACGCATGAACAGGCTCCAGCAGCAAATCAGTGACGCGAGGTAAAGAAAAAGACCCAGGTGAAATTCATCCAGCGAATCTGTGATCGCCAGCTGAATTGATTGAATCAATGAAGACCGGCAATGATGGCAGATAGCCCCTACCCTCCCAACCCGACTTTAGTCTGACGCCCGCCTGGTCATAACCGGCGCTACCCGTCCCGCCTTGCCAGCCATATCCTTGAAAAAACCGATCAATTTCAACAGTTTTCAAGCTGCAGAAAAGCGTCAAAAAAACTGTCCGACTGCTCAGCTTCACCTTCGGAACCCAGGATGCCGTAGCAGGTAATGTCAAAAAGGCATTAGCTTTTCGTCTCACCTCACTACCGTTCGTCGGGTTTTTCAGTCATTTATTAACAAAAACCAACTATTTGACGCTTTCCATGATGACCATCATGAAGACGCTTAACTAATTGTTTTTAAACATTATTTTATTCATCGAAAAATAAACAAAACACAGCTGTCATTTATGTAACACGGCAAAACGTCAATTAAACGTCTCTACGTTATGGTAGTGTCAAAAAAAGAGCGTGATAGCGGCAATGTGCCATACGCCTTTTCAGAAGGTGAGAACCACCCTCACCCCAACACTCATCATGGACGAGGTCGTTCCCTTGGAAGTCAGCGTTTTTGGTACTGGCTATGTTGGCCTGGTGCAAGCAGTTGCCCTGGCCGATGTCGGGCATAACGTGGTCTGTGTCGATATCGACAGCCACAAGATCGCCCAGCTGCAACGTTCTATTCCGCCGATTCACGAGCCGGGCCTGGCGACCCTGATCGAAGAGAATCAAAAGGCCGGCCGATTGCACTTCACCACCCAGGCCAGCGATGCAGTGGGCCACGGCAAGGTGATTTTCATCGCGGTCGGCACTCCCTCCAACGAAGACGGCTCCGCCGACCTCGACCATGTCCTGGCGGTGGCGCGCAACATTGCCTGCCTGATGTTCAGCGACAAGACCCTGGTGATCAAATCCACGGTGCCGGTGGGCACCGCCGATCTGGTGATCGAGACCGTCGCCGAACAACTGGCAGACCTGGGCAAATCCGAACTGCGGGTGCACGTGGTCTCCAACCCGGAGTTCCTCAAGGAAGGCTCGGCCGTGGCCGACTGCATGCGCCCGGACCGGATCATCGTCGGTTGCGCCGACGACCTGCCCCGCCAGCAGTTGAGCGAGCTATACGCGCCCTTCAACCACAACCATGACCGCTTGATGTTCATGGACAACCGCAGCGCCGAGCTGGTCAAGTACGCGGCCAACGCGATGCTCGCCACCCGCATCAGCTTCATGAACGAGATGGCCAACCTGGCGGAACGCCTGGGGGTGGACATCAATGCCGTGCGCAAGGGCATCGGTGCCGACCCGCGCATCGGCTACCACTTCATCTACCCCGGCGCCGGCTTCGGCGGCTCGTGCTTCCCCAAGGACCTGCGGGCGCTGATCCACACCGCAGAAAGCCACGGGCTGGAACCGCACATGCTCAAGACCGTGCGCGACGTCAATGAGCAGCAGCGCCATGTGCTGTTTCGCAAGCTCAAGGCGCACCTGGGGGACAACCTGCAGGGCAAGGTCATCGCGCTCTGGGGCCTGGCCTTCAAGCCCAACACCGACGACATGCGCGAAGCCACCAGCCGCTACCTGATGCAGGCACTGTGGGAAGCCGGGGCCAAGGTCCAGGCCTACGACCCGGAAGCCATGACCGAATGCCGGCGCCTGTACGGCTACCGCGATGACCTGCAACTGTGCGCCACCCGTGACGACACCCTGCAAGGCGCCGACGCGCTGGTGATCTGCACCGAATGGAAGGCCTTTCGCGTGGTGGACTTCACGCTGCTGCGCGAGACCCTCAGGGATCGCCTGGTGGTCGACGGCCGCAACCTCTACAACCCGCAACAGGCAGCGGATGCCGGCCTGCATTACCTGAGCATCGGCCTGCCCTACCGTGTACCGGAGGCATTGCGCGCATGAATATCCTGATCACCGGGGCCGCCGGATTCATCGGCGCCCATACCGCACTGCGTTTGCTCAAGGATGGGCACCAGGTCACCGGGCTGGATAATTTCAACGACTACTACGACCCCCAGCTCAAGCGCGACCGGGTGCGCTGGGTGGAACGCCAGGTAGGGCACTTTCCCCTGCAGCGCCTGGACCTGGCCGACAGCGAGGGCCTGGAACGGCTGTTCGCCGAAGTACGGCCCCAGGTGGTGATCAACCTCGCCGCCCAGGCCGGGGTGCGCTATTCCCTGGAAAACCCCAAGGCCTACCTGGACAGCAACCTCAGCGGTTTCCTCAACCTGCTGGAGATGTGCCGGCGCTACCCGGTGCAACACCTGATCTACGCCTCGTCCAGTTCGGTGTACGGGGCCAACCAGCAGACCCCGTACAAGGTCAGTGACAACGTCGACCACCCGCTGTCGCTGTATGCGGCCAGCAAGAAAGCCAACGAGCTGATGGCCCACAGCTACAGCCACCTGTTCGGCGTGCCCGCCACCGGCCTGCGCTTCTTCACGGTGTACGGCCCCTGGGGCCGGCCGGACATGTCGCCGATCCTGTTCGCCGACGCCATCAGCCAGGGCCGGCCGCTGAAACTGTTCAACTACGGCATGCACCAGCGCGACTTCACCTACATCGACGACATCGTCGAATCCCTGGTGCGCCTGCTGGGCAAGCCGCCAGTGCGCGATCCGCTGTGGGACCGGGAACAGCCGGACCCGTCCACCAGCATGGCGCCCTGGCGCCTGTTCAACATCGGCGGCCAGCGCCCGGTGGAGCTCAAGGACTACGTGGCGACCCTGGAAAAACTCCTCGGCCACAAGGCCCAGGTGGAATACCTGCCGCTGCAGCCCGGCGATGTGCTCAACACCTGCGCGGATGTCAGCGCCCTGGAAAACCTCACCGGTTTCGGCCCCCAGGTGCCCCTGGAGGAAGGCCTGCGCGAGTTCGTCCAGTGGTACCTGAGCTACTACCCGGGCGCGGCGTCCTGAGCCGCGACAGCCGAACGTTTTTACCCAACCCCTGCAATGGAAGTATTCCCGGTGGATATGGATAGACCTCTCTCATCGCCCGCAACCGAGGTGCCCGCCCCGCTGCACATCGACCGGCGCAACGACCCGTTCCGGCGCAAGGTCCAGGCCGCCATCGACCTGCAACAGCACGGCTGGATCACCGGCCGCGACGGCGGGCGGCCCTGGACCCTGTCGCGCAGCAAGCGCCTGACCTCGGCGCTTTTGGCCGCGGTGCTGCTGGTGCTGCTGTCGCCGGTGCTGCTGGTCGTGGCCTTGCTGATCAAGCTCACCAGCCCCGGCCCGGTGTTCTTCGTGCAGTTGCGCACCGGTTTTCGCGGCCGGCGCTTCGGCATGTACAAGTTCCGCACCATGGTGGTCAACGCCGAGGCCCTGAAGGATTCGGTGCGCCACCTGAACAAGCACGGCGCCGACTCGGTGGATTTCAAGATCGACCGCGACCCGCGGATCACTGGAATCGGCGGTTTCCTGCGCCGTACCAGCCTCGACGAGCTGCCCAACCTGATCAACGTGGTGCTCGGCCAGATGCGCATCGTCGGCCCGCGCCCCACCTCGTTCCATGCCCAGACCTACAAGGAACACCACCTCGGCCGCCTGAGCATCTACCCGGGGATCACCGGCCTGTGGCAGGTATCCGGGCGCAGCGACGTGGATTTCGACGGCCGCGTGACCCTCGACATGACCTACATCTTCCAGCAGAGCCCCTGGCTCGACCTGAAGATCCTGATCAAAACCCCTTTCAAGGTCCTCAATGGCCACGGAGCAAGTTGAAATGGCGGCAGCAACCTTTGCCAGTCTGAAGATCCAGAGCCCCAGCGAAAGCAACCTGGCGGTGACCGTACTCGACCAGGAACTGCGGGTCATCCTGCTGACCGCGGCCAACCGCAACAGCGGCGTCACCAGCAGCAGCCTGAGCATGGCCAACGAACTGGCGCGCACCAGCCGCGGCCGGGTGCTGGTGGTGGACACCAGCCTCTCGGACAGCAGCCTGACCCGGCGCCTGGCCCTGGATGAGCGGCCCGGCTTCCTCGACCTGGCACTGGCCGAAACCCCGCCGCCCCTGGCCTCGTGCATCGAGAGCAGCGACGCGGTGAATTTCGACTTCCTGCCCCTGGGCCGCCGCCAGCAGTACAGCGAGCGCCTGACCCCGGAACTGCTGCGCGAACTGCTGCAGGCCCTGGCCGAGGAATACCGCTTCGTGATCATCGACGGCGACCCGGTCTACAGCAGCGGCGACATCCTCACCCTGGCCACCCAGGTCGACGGCGTGGTGCTGGTGGTGCGCAGCGAGGAAACCCGCTGGGAAGTGGCCCAGGCCGCCGCCCAGCGCCTGATCCAGGCCGAGGCCAAGTTGATCGGCAGCGTGTTCAACGCCCGCAAGTACTACATGCCCAAGTGGGTTTATGACCGTCTCTGACCGGCACAAGGACCGTGTAACCATGAACAAGCCAAGACTTTCCCTGCTGAGCCTGTCACTGCTGCTGGCCCTGGGCGGCTGCGTCAATCGCGAGCCGCAGCAGATGCCGGTGCAGATCCTCAGCGCCCCGGCCGACCAGGCCCAGCTCACCGAGGTGGTGCCCATCGAGCAGGTGCTGCGGCCCCAGGACGTGCTGGACGTGATCTTCCATATCGGCACCACCAGCCAGCAGCGCTACCTCGTGCAGCCTGGCGACCAGGTGGATGTGACCTTCCTCACCGCTCCGGAACTGGGCGGCAGCAAACTGGTGCTGCCCGACGGCAGCATCGACATGCCCTACGTGGGCAACATCCAGGTCGCCGGGCTCTCCGCCGAACAGGCGCGCCAGGTCCTGGAAACCCAATACGCCAAGGTGCTGAAGAAGCCGCAGATCAACTTTTCGATCTCCCACGCCATGGCCCAGCTGGACAACCTGCGCACCAGCCTGACCAACCCGGCCACCGGGCTTAGCCGCGAGATCGTCGTGGGCTCCGACGGCCGCGCCAGTTTCCCGCTGCTGGGCAGCCTGTCGTTGCAGGGCAAGAGCCTCAGCGAGCTGCAGACCCTGGTCAACCAGCGCTATGCCAAGGAGGTGGGCTCGGTGAGCGTCGATGTGCTGCTCAAGACCACCGCCTCCAACGAGGTGTTCGTCATGGGCGAAGTCGGCCAGCCCGGAGCCTACCCGATCCGCCGGCCGATCTCGGTGCTTGAGGCCCTGACCCTGGCCAAGGGGGCCGGCCCCACTGCACGCCTGGATTCGGTGGTGATCATGCGGCGCAAGGGCAACCAGGTCGAAGCCCGGGTCTACGACGCCGACGCGGCGCTGGACGGCAAGGCCCTGCAATTCGCCTACCTGCAGCCCGACGACATGCTCTACGTGCCCAAGACCCGCCTGGCCAAGGCCGGCGCCCTGAGCAAGCAGCTGGCGGACGTGATCATGTTCCAGGGTGTCGGGTTCAGCTTCGGCTACCGCGTCGACAACAAAGAAACGAACAACAACTGAGTTCCCTCTTGATGACCAAGATCGAAAACTACCTGCACGAGTTCCTGCTCGTGTTCTTTGTCAATCGGCGCCTGATCAAACGGGTGTTCCTGGGTTTCGCGGTGATCGCCCTGCTGCTGCCCCTGGTGCTCAAGCAGAGCTTCGAGATCACTGCCGAAGTCATCGTGCAGTCCAAGAAACTCTCGCAGACCGACGCCAACACCGTGCTCGCCCCGGACTCCGACAAGTTCATCCCGCCGTCGCTGGCGGACATGGAGACCGAGAGCAACATCCTGCGTTCACCCACGCTGATCCGCGACACCATCGACCAGTTGCGCCGCGAGGGCCAGTTCGGCGGCAGCGAGGGCCTGTTGACCCGGCTGATCGTCAAGCCGATCCGCAATGGCCTGATCGACCCCCTGCGCAACCATGTGATCAACCCGGTGCGCGGTTTCTTCGGCCTGGCCGTGGACCCGGTGCGCGATACCAGCCTGGATGCCTTCACCGACCAGGCGGTCAAGGACCTGAAGATCGGCACCCTGCCCGGCTCCAACGTGATCTCCATCGTCTACGCCAGCCCCAATGCCGCCGAAGGCACGCGCTTTGTCGAGCGCCTGCTGGCCAACTACCTGAAGAACCGCCAGGACCTGCAATCCAACGAACTGCCCGAAGCCTTCTACGAACAGAAGAAGGCCCAGTACCAGTCGCGCCTGGATGACCTGGAAGGCAAGCGCCAGGCCCTGCTGGAAGCGGCCCACGCCTCCGACCCCAAGGAAGAGATCACCTTCCGCCTGAACGCCATCAACACCGAAGAGCAATCGCTCAACGGCTACCGCGACCAGGCCCTGGAGAACCAGCGCCGCCTGGATTACCTGCAGAAGAACCTGGCTGCCGCGCGCAAGGCCGGCCTCACCGACTACACCTTCCCCTTCGCCTTCGCCAACACCGTGGACAACGTTGCCTACGAAGACCGCGAGATCAAGCAACTGGGCGAACAGCTGACCAACCTGGTGAGCCAGTACGGCACCACCGCCGACACCTACCGCGCCGACAGCGTGCCCATGCAGCAGCAGCGCGAGCAGATCGTGCGGGCCCGGGCGCAGTTCCTCAAGGTGGTGGAAAACCGCGTGCGCGAGCGCAGCAGTGACTTGCAGATCACCCAGTCGGTGATCGCCCAGAAGACCGCGCGGATCAACGACTACAAGGCGCGGGTGCGCGACCTGCAAGAGGTCCTGAGCAAACTGCGCCAGCTGGACACTGAAATCGATGCCTTGCACAAAGCCTTCTTCACCTACACCCAGCGCTACGAAGAGAGCCGTGGCGAGCGCCTGATCAGTGGCGAGCTGTCCAACGCGCGGGTCCTGAGCCAGCCTTACGAACCCAGCGAAGCGGCGTTCCCCAAGCCGATGCTGATCATTCCCCTGGGCCTGCTCACCGGCCTGCTGTTGGCCATTGCCCTGGGCTATGTCTACGAGTTCTTCGACCATCGCTTCAAGCACCCGGCCCAGGTCAGTGATCACCTCGGCCTGCCGGTGCTGATGGTGCTCAACGCGGTCGAGCAGCCCCAGGTCAACCCGTACCCGCGCTGGACCTGGCGCTGGGCCTGGCATTGGGCCAAACAGTGAGCGACCTGAGCATGGCCGCGCAGCCTATCGTGCACCTGATCCACAGCGGCGGTTTCTACGGTGCCGAGCGCATGCTGCTGGATCATTGCCTGGGCACCCCGGGGCAGCATCGGGTGGTGTTCATCAATGCCCCCGATGCGCTGCTGCAGCGTTTCGCCGAGGCCGGCGTGGCGAGCCACAACTGCCACTGCCTGCAGGAACTGCTGGCGCACCTGCGACAACAGCCGGGGCTGCTCAACGCGCACAACTTCAAGGCCCAGGTGTTTGCCTGGGTCTGCGCCCGGCGCCTGCGCCTGCCCCTGGTCATGACCCAGCACGGCTTCACCCCGCGCAGCCTGAAACAGAAGTTCTACACCTGGCTCAGCCTGCGCCTGTGCCGCAGCCGCCGGGTGCGCCGGGTCGCCTGCGTGGCCCAGAGCATTGCCCTGCTGCACCTGGAGGCGGGGGTCGCCGAGGGCAAGCTGCGGGTGATCCCCAACGGCCTGCCGGAGCCGGCCCTGGAACTGCCGGCGAGCCTGGACGGGCCGCCGCTGCGCGAGCCCGAAGTACGCCGCGACGAAATGGAACCCTTGGTGGGTTTCGTCGGGCGCCTGAGCGCGGAAAAAGGCCCGGACCTGTTTCTCGATGCGCTGATCGACCTGTGCCAGCAGCGCCCTGCGCTCAAGGCCGTGCTGCTGGGCGATGGTGAACAGAACCAGGCCCTGCGCGAGCGCATCAACGAAGCCGGGCTGGCCACGCGCATCCTGCTGCCGGGCTATCAGAACGACATGCAGCCCTGGCTCAAGCGCCTGAATGTGCTGGTACTGAGTTCACGCACCGAAGGCACACCGATGATCCTGCTCGAAGCCATGCAGGCCGGCACCCCGGTGGTGGCCTTTGCCGTGGGCGGGATTCCCGATGTGCTGCAGCACCGGCACAACGGCCTGCTGGCCAAGCCCCTGGACAGTGCCGGGCTGGGGCGCTGCATCGGCCAGTTGCTGGACGACCCGGTACTGGCCGGGGAGCTGGCCAAGGCCGCCCAGGTCACCCAGCGCAAGCACTATCACTTGCCCACCCTGGCTCGCCGCTGGGATGAGCTGTACCGCGTCGCCAGAGAGAGCTCCCGAGTATGATCGCCGCTCCGTTCCTGGGTTTGCTGCTGGGCCTGGCCGCACTGTTGCTGCTGGCCAGCCCCTGGCCGTTTCTTGCGCCGCTGGTGGTGGTCGGGCTGTTCGGCCTGGCGCTGCTGTACCGGCGCCCGGGCTGGGGCCTGCTGGGGATCTGCGCCCTGGTGCCCTTCGAAGGCCTGTTCAAGGACAGCGCGTTCTCCGGGGCCAAGCTGCTGGGCGCCTCGCTGATCCTGATCATGCTGTTCAAGCTGCTGCTGCGGCAGATCCCCGACAGCCGCCTGCGCAGCAACCTGTGGCGGGCCCTGGGGCCATTCCTGCTGTGCCTGCTGCTGAGCATGCTGTACAGCGAGAACCTGCTGGTGTCGCTGGATAGCCTGCGGGAGCTGGCAGTGGGCCTGGTGCTGTTCTTCGTCACCCTGCTGATTGCCCGGGAAGTCAACCTGCTGATGCTCTGCCGCCTGCTGGCGGTGAGCGTGGCCATCACCTGTGTGATCGCCCTGGTATCGGCCAAGTACCAGGTGGGCGGCCGGGCCATCGGCCTGTTGCAGGATGCCAACTACTTCGCCCTGCTGATCGCCATGGCGGTGCCGCCGGCGATCTTCCTCGCCCTGCGTTCGCCCCATTGGCCGGTGCGGCTGTTCTGGGTCGGCATCAGCCTGACCCTGATGGCCGGGATGACCAAGACCGACTCGCGCTCGGGCCTGCTGGTGGTGCTGTTCACCATTGCCATCGGCGTCTGGCACTACCGCGACCGGCTCAAGGGCCTGCGGCCCAAGCACCTGGGCTTCGCCATGTTCGCCGTGGCCATCGTCATTCCCCTGGGCATTGCCGTGCTGCCGGCGGAGTACGTGGCGCGGATCCAGTCCCTGAGCATGCTCAAGTCCGGCGCGCACTCGGCGGACACCTCCCTGGGCCGGCGCACCTCCTACCTGGTGGTGGGCGGCCAGATGATCCGCCAGAACCCGCTGCTGGGCTCGGGCCTGGGGACCTTCCCGATCCACTACGCGCAGACCGGCTTTGCCAGCAGCTTCTCGGAAAACATGAACGAGCCGGACCTGTTCCGCCGGGCCCACAACACCTACCTGGAGCTGTTCAGCGAGCTGGGCATTCCCGGCGGCCTGAGCTTCGTGGCGCTGATGCTGATGGGCCTGCGCAACTTCGAACGGGCGCGCCAGGGCTTTCTTGCCCGGGGCCAGCGCGAACAGGCCGATATCGCCACCCACCTGGGCCTGAGCCTGTTGGCCATGGCGGTGTTCCTGCTGTTTCTCAGCGCGCCGAACCACAAGTACCTGTGGATCTTCCTGGCCCTGTCCAGCGTCCTGCGCCTGCAGGCCGAAGACGCTCCCGTGCCGCGCCCGGCCCCGGCCTGACAACGCCGCGTGTAGCCACTGCCCCAGGCTGCGACAAGGCCCGAAGGGCCTTCTGGCCCCCAGGAGCAGCACCGACAGAACAGCAACACCGCGCCCTCACCCGGCGCCCACGACAACAACGCAATCTGGCCAAGGGAGGCAAAGATGCAAAGGATCAGCGTGATCGTGCCCATGTACAACGAGGCGCGTCACATCACCCGCACCCTGGACAGCGTGCTGCGCGCCGCCCGGGCGGCGACCCTGGACTGCGAACTGATAGTGGTGGACAACGGCTCCACCGATCAGGGGCCGCAACGGGCCCGGGAGCTGGGCGCGCGGGTGCTGCTGTGCCCGGGCATCGGCATCGGCGCCCTGCGTAACCGCGGTGCGGCGGTGGCCACCGGCGATAGCCTGGCGTTCCTCGACGCCGACATCGAAGTGCCCGGCAATTGGCTGCAGCTCTGGCAGCAGGCCCAGGCCGAGCGGCGTGCCGAGGTCTTCGCCCTGGACTGCGCGGCACCCGCCAGCGCCCCCTGGTTCGCCCGGGCCTGGCAGCGCCGCAGCCTGGCCGGCGATCCGCAACCCCGGCTACTGCCGTGGATGCCCACCCCCAACCTGTGCCTGCAGCGGGCCTGGTTCGAACGGGTCGGCGGCTTCAACGAGCAGTTGCGCACCGGCGAGGACAAGGATTTCGGCCTGCGCCTGCACGCTGCCGGCGCCCGCCAGTTGAGCCTGCCCCAGCCCCAGGTGCTGCATTGGGGCTACGAGGCCAGCTGGGCCGAATGGGCCGGCAAGGAACGCTGGCGCCAGGGCAGCCACGTGCAATTGCTCAAAGGCAGCGGCTTCAGCCTGCGCCTGTTGCGCTTTCCCCTGTTGTGCCTGGCCTGCGCCCTGCTCAGCCTCGTGGCGTTGCTGTGCCTGCTCGCGGGCCTGCCCGGCGCCGCGGGCCTGTGCCTGCTGCTGGGGGCGCTGGCGCCCCTGGCCCTGGCCGTGCGCCAGGGCCTGCGCCAACGCGACCCGCTGTTCGTCCTGCAACTCTGGCTGCTGCACTGGGTGCGCCTGCACCTGGGCGCCCTGGCCCTGGTGCAGGCCCTGTTCAACCGTTCTGCCGAGAGACCTGACCGTGGCTAAAATACTTTTCTGGCTGTGCCTGCTACTGCCTTTCTATGCCTGGGTCGGCTACCCCCTGCTGCTGGCCCTGCTCAGCCTGTTCGTCAGGCCGCGGCCGGTGCAGGAAGGCGCGCCGCTGTCGGTCAGCGTGATCATCGCCGCGCACAACGAAGGCCCGCACATCGAGCACAAGCTGCGCACCCTGTTGCAGCAGGACTACCCGGCCACCGACTTGCAGATCATCCTCGCCAGCGACGGTTCCAGCGACGACACCGTGGCCACGGCCCTGGGCGTGCGCGACTCACGGATCGTGGTCCTGGACCTGCCCCGGGTGGGCAAGGCCGGGGCGCTGAACGCCGCGGTGGAACTGGCGCGCAACGATATCCTGGTGTTCACCGACGCCGATAACCAGTGGTCCCACGACACCCTGGGCAAGCTGCTGGCGCCCTTGGCCGACCCGCAGGTGGGGGCCTGTGGCGGGCACATGATCATCCCCGACCCCGGGCACAACCTGAGCCTGGGAGACAGCCTGTACCGGCACTACGAGGCCTGGTTGCGCCAGGCGGAAAACCGCACCGGCTGCATGGTCTCCGCCGACGGCGCGCTGCTGGCCCTGCGCCGCGAACTGTTCCAGCGGGTTCCGGCCGAGGTCAACGATGACTTCTTCATCAGCACCTGCGCCCCGGTGGCCGGCAAGCGGATCGTCTATGTCGAGGAGGCCCAGGTGCTGGACCAGGGCGTGGACGAAGCCGGCAAGCAGTACCGGCGGCGCCTGCGGGTCACCGTCGGCGGCCTGCAGAGCCTGGCCCAGCGCCGCGAGCTGATGAACCCACTGCGCCACGGCGCCTACGCCATCGCCCTGATCAGCCACAAGCTGATCCGCCGCCTGGCCCCGGTGCTGTTGCTGCCACTGCTGGTCAGCAGCCTGCTGCTGTGGAATGCCGGCGCCTTCTACAGCCTGGCCCTGCTGGCCCAGGTGCTGGGTTACGGCGCCGGGATCATGGGCCTGCTGGACCGCCGCGGGCGCCTGCCCAAGGTGTTTCGCCTGGCCGGTTTCGTGCTGGTGACAATGGCCGGCATGAGCATGGGCCTCTGGCAATTTCTCCGCGGGCAGCGCTATGCCCTGTGGAACCCACAACAGAACCGCTGACATGAACCTCAAACTCAACCTCAAGCGCCTGCTGGGCAGCGCCTACTTGCACAGCGTTGGCCGCGTCCGCCTCAGCGAAGCCGGGGTGGTGCTGATGCTGCACCGGGTGCTGGCCGACGAGCAGGCCGCCCGCCGGCCGCACCGGGCGCCACTGTGCGTCGGCCAGCGCCAGTTCGAGCACCTGCTGCGCTGGCTGCGGCGGCATTTCGACTGTGTGCCGCTCAATCACCTGCTGCAATACCCCGGCGGTGACCGGCCGCGCCTGGCCCTGACCTTCGATGACGGATGGCGCGACAACGCCGAGGTGGCCTACCCACTGTTGGAGCGCTACGAGGTGCCGGCGAGCATCTTCCTCTCCACCGACTTCATCGGCAGCGCCCAGGGCTTCTGGTGGGAGTCCATCGGCGAAACGCTCTGGCTGCGGCCCGCAAGCGCCGCGGCCCGGCCGCTGCTGGAACAGTTGCAGGTGCTGCAACTGGCACCTGCGGCCGAACTGTTGCAGCCGGGTGACAGCGACGCCCGCAGCCGGCTCCTGGGGCGCTACCTGCAACGCTTGAAGACCCTGCCCGGGCCCACCCTCCAGACCCTGGCCGACAGTTGCCCCAACGAGCACGGCCCCCACAGCCTGGACTGGGCCCAGGTGCAGCGCCTGGAGCGTTCGGCGCTGGTGCGCTTTGGGCCCCACGGCGCCAGCCATGCCATTCTCACCGGCCTTGACGAGGCCGCGCTGAAAGCGGATCTGCAACGCTCCCATCAGGCGTTGCAGAACCATTGCCAGGCGCCGCTGGGGGTCTATTGCTACCCCAATGGCGACCACAATGCCCAGGTGCGCGCCGCCGTCGCCGGGCTGGGTTATCGCTACGCCCTGGGCACCCGCCCCGGGCTGATCGAGGCCAGTGGCAACCCGCTCCTGGCCTTGCCACGCATCGACGTCAGTCACGCCAGCGCCGCCCGCCCCGGCTTGCTGGCCTGGCGCCTGCTGCAGGGAGCCCGGGCATGAAGCGCGGCGGCTACCTCTGGCACCTGGCCCTGAGCATGGGCACGCGCCTGGCGATGATCGGCCTGCGGCTGCTGCGCAACGTGCTGCTGGCTCGCTTGCTGGGCCCGGCGGATCGCGGCCTGTTCGCCCTGCTCAGCACCCTGCCGGACCTGATTGCCGCCCTGACCAGCGGCGGGCTGAACACCGCGGTCGGCTATGAAGCCGCGCGCCAGCGGCCCATGGGCCTGCTACTGACCCAGGTGCTGGTCTACGGCTGCCTGCTGGCCAGCCTGCTGACCCTGGCCGGGCTGGCATTGATGAACACCCTGGGCAGCCAGTGGGAACTGAGCCTGCAACTGGGGGACCTGGCCTGGCTGTTGTTGCTGGCGGTGCCCATCACCGTGCTCAAGAGCGGCCTGCTGACCCTGCACAACGCCGATGGCCGGGTCGAAGCCTTCAATGCCCTGCGCCTGCTGGAATCCCTGGTGCCGCTGCTGCTGTTCGTCGGCCTGTGGTGGATCTGGCGCAACCAGCCGCTGTCGGCGGCCCTGGTCAGCTGGCTGGGGGGCACCTTGCTGGTGGTGGTGGTTGGCTGGTGCTGGTTGCGACGCTTCCACGACCTGGGCCTGCGCTGGCAGGCCGGGGAACAGGGCAAGCTGCTGCGCTACAGCGCCCAGAGCCACCCCGGGGTGCTGTCGCAACAATTGATGCTGCGTTCGGACTACCTGTTCATCGGTGCCCTGCTCGACCCCGCGGCCCTGGGCTGGTACGCCATGGCCAGCGCCGCCGCCGAGCTGCTGCTGATCATTCCCGAGGCGGTGACCACGCCACTGATGAAGCGCCTGCTGCAACAGGGGTCGGGCATCGAGCAACTGACCGCCCTGGCCCTGCGCCTGACCGCCACGGTGATGCTCGGCGCCTGCCTGTGCATGGCGCTGATCGGCCAGTGGTTGATTGTCACCCTGTTCGGCACCGACTACGCCCCGGCCTACGGTGCCCTGCTGGCCTTGCTGCCCGGGCTGTTCGGCCTGTGCTACGCGAGCATCCTGCGCCTGGACCTCTTGGGCAAGCAGCGCCCCGGCACGCTGTCGCTGCTGCTGGCCGGTGGCGCCCTGCTGAACCTGGCGCTCAATGCGCTGCTGATCCCGTCGCTGGGCATCGTCGGCGCCGGCCTGGCCTCGTCCATCGCCTACCTCGCGGTGAGCCTGGCCATGCTCGGCCTGTATTGCCACCTCAGCGGTGTGGCCTGGTACCGCACCCTGATCCTGTTACCTGGAGACATCGTCTACGTGCGCCAGTTATTGCGCCCTAAGGAAAGGCTTCAATGAAACCCTGTTCCCTGCTCGCCCTGATGCTGATCTCGGCGGCCACTGCCCTGCACGCCGCGCCCCTGCAATGGGGCGATATCCGCGACGGCAGCCTGTACCTGCAAGCCGAGGCCGGCGACACCCTGCACCTGCGCTGGAGCCCGGCCTGGCAGAGCGACGCCAACCAGGAGCAGCTGTACCTGCTGCGCCCGGACGGCCAGTTGCTGCAACAGCTGGAGATTCGCGCCGACCAACCCTACGGCCAGCGGGAAGTCCAACTGCCCGCGGCCCAGGGCGACTACCGGCTGCAGGTACCGGGCTACAGCTTTCGCAACTTCAAGGTCAGCCACGACAGCGCCACCCTGGCCCAGTTCGAACCGGCCAAGGTGCATTTCAGCGCCGACGTGCCCAGTGGCGTGGAGCTGTATTTTCGCGTGGCCGCCGGAGAGCAGGCGGTACTGGCGGGCAAGTATTACGGTGGGGTCAGCGTGCTCCAGGCCACGCGCCTGAGTGACCACCAGTTGCTGCGCCTGAAGCTGGTGGAGCACCCGCAGTACGGTCAGTTCGACCAGATCCCGCTGCCGGTGGCCCAGCAGGACGAGGTCTGGCGCCTGTCCCTGGGCGGCTCGGGCAAGGTGGCCTTCTGGCTCGACGGCACCGCCAACCTGTTCGCCCAGGACCTGCGCCAGTTGCACCCGCTGCAATGGACACCGGGCCGGGTCGAGCTGAGCCTCAAGCCGCAGATGCGCGGCCCGAGCCCGCACCTGGGGATCGCCCTGCCCTATGCCCAGCCGCCGCAGTCGACCTTTGAACTGCTGCGGGCCCTGGGGCCGCGGGCGGCCAACTTCTACAGCTTCGTCGATGTGATCCAGCAGGAACCCCAGCGCGAGCTGGGCTTTCGCCGGCTGTACCGCGAAACGTTCAAGATCGACCGCGACATCACCCTGCTGGCGGGCACCGGGCGCCGGGCGGTGCTGGCAGCCGACAGCCAGAGCTTCGCCGGCCTCGACGCCTGGCTGGCGGACAGCGTGCGCCTGGGCAACCAGGGCCTGCACTACCTGGCGTTCGCCGACGAACCCAACCTCAACTACCCCAGCTACGCCGTGTTCGCCAGCTACTTCGGGCGCATGCTGGAGCACGTCAAGGCCAACCCCGAGGCCCGGGCCGCAGGTGTGCGCATTGCCATGCCGGTCAGTTCGCGGCTGCTGGACGGGCCGTTTCGCATCGGTGCCGGGCAGCGCCGCGGCATCGACTGGGCGCGCCAGTTGCTGGAGGCCCACGGCGCCGATATCGACGCCATGGCCTGGCACGAGTGGATGGTCCGCGACCTGCTGGCCACCCGCCGCTACCGCGCCAGCGTGCGCGCCGCCGCCGACCTGGTGGGCCTGGATGACCTGGGCCGGCCGCGCAAGGCGCTGTTGCTGAGCCAGACCAATATCTCCAGCGGCCCGGACCTGAGCCCCTATCAGCAGGACACTCACTACGCCGCCCTGTGGTGGATGTCGGTGGTGGCCAATGCCTCCCAGGACGGCCTGCTGGACATGCTCAACTGGTTCCAGGCCGCCGATGAGCCCGAGTACCCCAAGGGCATGCTGGCCCAGCACGACGCCCAGCGCTTCAGCCTGAAGCCGGTGGCCGTGGCCCAGCAATTCATCCAGCGGCACTGGCTGGGGCAGGTCCAGGCGCTGGACAACCCGGCCTTCGAGGTGGATGCCCTGGCACTGCGCGATGGCCCGCGCCACAGCCTGCTGGGCGTGACCAAGACCCCGCGCGCACAAACCATCGACCTGGACGGCGCCGAGCAGATCTGCCAGGCCGGCCCGAGCCTGGAACTGCTCGGCGCCGACGGGCACAGCCGCTCCGCCGCCGTGCAGTGCAGCAATGGCCGGGCCCAGTTGCAGGTGCCCGGTGAAACCCTGTTTGCCTTGACCTGGAAAACCCTATGAGTCGCTTGACCGGCCTGTTGGCCAGAATCCGCCGCAAGGGCCTGCGTGGCAGCCTGCGGGTGCTGCGTGAACGCTTCTTCTATTACCACTGGGAATTGCTGACCCTGGAACGCTCCCTGGCCTTGCCGGTGCCCTGCCCCATCAACCCCGGCCGCTGGCCCCAGGTGCCCATCACCCGCGAGCTGCTGCCGGCCTTCGACAAGTACTTCAAGGCGCAACTGCCGGCCATTCGCGGCCTGCTGGACAAAGGCAGCCGCGGCAGCGCACACCTGGATGAAGACGGCAACGTGATGATGATGGTGTGGATCAGTGAGCGCGATTACTACGACGATCAGTTGTACCGCTGCTGGATGCGCATCCCGCCGGGCTGCCTGTATCAGTTCGCCGGAGAGTGCGCGGTGCCGTATCGCGGCTCGGGGGTGGTGATCCTGGCGCAGAAGCTGCTTTGGGACGAATACCGCGAGCGCGGCTTCAAGGCCACCCGGGCCCTGGTCAACGTGCGCAACGAGCCGGCGCTGAAGATGCACATGCGCCTGGGGTTCCAGGAAGTGGGTGAATCCCTGCATGTCTACTGCCTGTTGCGCTGCCTGCACTTCCACCGCCGCCGGCCCTACCACCAGACACGCCTGCACCACCTGCGCCGCGGGCGCCTGGCACAGCAGCCCAGCGGTTCCAGCCCTATCGACAAGGAACGTTCGTGAGCCTGCGTTGGCAATGGTGCGCCAGCCTCTGCACCCAGGACTTTCCCGTGGCGGCCTATGAGCAACTGCACCAGCAAGTGCCACAGGCCACGCCGTTCAATCGCTTGAGCTGGCTGCAGGGGGCGGAACGGGCCCTGGATCACCGGCACTTGCAGATCCTCCTGGGCTGGCACGGCCAGCGCCTGGTGCTCTGCCTGCCGCTGACCCTGGGCCGCGAAACCCGGGCCGGCCTGCGCCTGCAGGTGGTACGCCACCTGGGGCATCCGCTGAGCGACCGCCTGGCGCTGCTGGTCGCGGACCCGGCGCAAGGCGCCATGCCCGAGGTGCTGGAGCAGATCCGCCGGCAACTGCCCCATGACCTGCTGCAACTTCATGAACTGGTGGACGCCGAGGGCCTGCTGGCGCCCTGGCGCCGGGCCAGCTGGTACAGCGAACAGGCCCTGAGCTGCCGGGCGCCGGAACACCTGATTGTCGACAGCGACCGCGAGGAAGCCACCGGCACCTTGCGCTACGAGCTGCGCCGGGCGAAGAAACGCTGCGCGGAAATCGACGCTCGGGTGATCCGCATGGCGCCCCAGGCCGACGGCATGGACGGGGTGCTGGAAATGCTCCGCGAGGTGGAACAGGCCAGTTGGAAAGGCGCAGACGGGCTGGGGATCTTCTCCGGGGAGCTGCGCTGGCAATGGATGGCCAGCGCCCTGCGCGGCCTGGCCGCCGAAGGTTGTGTGCGGGTGGTGATGCTAGAACACCAGGGCCGTTGCATCAGCTATCGCCTCGGCCTGCTGGAGCGCGGCCGCCTGTACGACTACAACATCGCCTTCCTGGCGCAATACAAGAACCTGGGTAGCGGCCGGCTGCTGCTGGATGAGTGGATCCGCTGGGGGCTGGACGAAGGCTGGCAGTGGGTCGATGCCTCGCGGGTGAGCCTCAGCCGCTCCAGCCATCAGTTGCATGAACGCATGAGCGGCCTGGTGGAACACCAGCGCTGGAGCTTCTATTCCTGGCGCCCGCGAGCGCTGCTGGCCGGTACCGCCGAACGCATCTGGCAGTGGCTCAAGCCGCGCCTCAAGGCCTGGCGCGAACGGCGCCAGGCCAACACCGTACAAGGATCCCGCCCATGAACCGCCCCCTGACTGCCGCCCGGGCCCACCGGGTCATCGTCAATGCCGACGACTTCGGTCTCGACCTGGACTACAACCAGCTGACCCTGCGCGCCTTCAAGCGAGGTGTGATCAGCTCAGCGACCCTGATGGCCAACATGCCGGCGTTCAACGACGCCTGTGAACTGACCCTGCAGCACGGTTTGCTGGGACGCATCGGCCTGCATTTCAACCTCACCTACGGCGCGCCACTGAGCCCGGCGATGCGCCACCAGCCGTTGTTCTGTGACCCTCAGGGGCAGTTCGACCTGAACCTGCGGCGCTCGGCCCTGCGCCTGCCGGCCGCGGCGGCCGAGGCAGTGCGCGAGGAGTTGCAGGCCCAGTGGCAGCGCTGTGTCGATCAGGG
Source organism: Pseudomonas sp. BIGb0176 (assembly GCF_024810175.1). Taxonomy (NCBI): domain Bacteria; kingdom Pseudomonadati; phylum Pseudomonadota; class Gammaproteobacteria; order Pseudomonadales; family Pseudomonadaceae; genus Pseudomonas; species Pseudomonas sp. BIGb0176. Next base: position 1,261,131 of record NZ_JANUEC010000001.1, on the reverse strand, counting down.
CGTGCGGCCCAGCCATATCGACTCCCACCAGCACGTGCACAACCTGTGGCCGGTGGCAGCCATCGTCGCTCGCTTCGCCGCGCAGCAAGGGGTGCCGGTGCGCCTGGCGCGCAATGTGGGGGGCAACATCGGGCCCCTCAAGCGGTTGTTCAAGAGCGCGCTCAACCTGCGTATCCGCTGGTTGTGCGGGGCCGGGGCCCAGAGCGTGTGCACGCCCAGGGACCTGCTGGAAGGTTTTCGCCCGCCCGGCGTGATTGAAGTGGTGGCCCACCCGACCCAGCTGGCCGAGGGTGATTTCGGTGACGATTACCTGCCGGCGCAGCAGTCTCTGGAACAACTGCTGCAACAGGCATTGCCCGGGTATCAACGCATTGCCTACAGCGAGCTGTAAAAACATTAGCTCCCTATGCAATTTAATCGGCAATTAATCCGTCAGGCTAAAAGTGTCATTGACCGCGCTAGTTCAGAACAATCTGAAGCGCTGCGCGGCAAGTTCTAACGCCTGATTGGCGCGGAACTGACGTAGCCTGCATCGGAGAATTGCCATGAACCTGCGTATCGGTTTGACTGCCACCGCCCTGCTGTTGAGTGCCCTCAGTGGCCTGGCCCAGGCAGACAGCACCACCGCCGTGCCCTACCACTATGGAATGCCGCTGCATGTGGGCAAAGTGATCTCGATGACCGAACCTGCGACCCAGGAGTGCAAAGTGATCACCGCCGACATGAAGTTCATCGACAACCAGGGCAAGCCCGAGGAAATCACCTACAGAAAGATGTCGGATGCGTGCACCACCGATAATTGAGGCTGTGCAACACGCTCACACGGGGCCGCGCTGCGGCCCCTCATCACGCCCGGTGCCGATCGGCAAGCCGGGTTTCGCGGCGGCCTGGCGGCCCCCCTGTTGAATTCCCTACTCCCGAAGGCGCCTAGAATGCACGCCGCAGAGGGGCAACCTGGCGAGGGTTGTGCGCCAGGTCGTAGCGCAATTCGGCAATCAGCTCGTTGATTTCCCGACAGCCGTTGAGCTGCGAGGCGTCGATGCCGGTAACCACCAGGTCGACCCGGTCGGTTTGATGGTCGCCGAAGACCTTCACGGTCATCGACAGGTCGGGGCTTAGGGTGCATTGGCAGCGTTTGGGCAGAAAGCTGCTTTCAATGATATTTCGCAGTTCAAGGGCAGATAGAAACATGGCGACTCTCTCCTTTGTTCGAGACGGCCAATCAATAGGCAAACAACCTGACAACAATGACGTCCGTGTTCGGTAGTGATCCGGGCCCGGTCTTGATCCTTGCAGACGGAGCCAAGCTACAGACTAAGCCGCTTTCCCGAGGCTGCTAAATTCGATTTCGCTCTGAGCACCGGGGTTTTTCGCTGGGTTGGCTGCCAGCCCATACCGGCCGCCGGCCTATCCCTCCATTTGCGTGCAACTGGTCTTGTTTCAAGGTTTTGCTCAATCGCGGGCCTGATTGATAAAGCAGCAGGAAACGTGCCTGGCCGGCAGCGCCACAGGGCCCTGCGAAATCGGCACGCGGCGTACGAGCAGCCGTGCAAAGTGCAAGAAAGCAGGCAGTTGGCCTTGCAAAATGCCCTGCTACCCAGGACGTTTGCATTGCGCCTCGGGCGCCGGTCAGAATGCCCGGGCCGGACTTTCCCCAAGGCGCCCACTCAAACGGGTGTATCGCGCTTTCAATCAGCCAGGAGGCTTCATGCGTCTGCTCCCCCTTGCCAGCGTCACCCTGCTTTCGGCTCTCTGCGCCCAGGCCTTTGCCGCCAAGCTCGAAGACACCGCACCCTACCCCAAGGCCGAAGACGGCTTCACCCGCCAGGTCATCCACCTGCCCAAGCAACAGCACGAAGACCGCTACAAGGTCGAGATCCTCGCCGGCAAGACCCTCACCGTGGACTGCAACCTGCAGCGCCTGGGCGGCAAACTGCTAGAGAAGAACCTCGAAGGCTGGGGTTATCCCTACTACCGCCTGGACCAGGTCAGCGGCCCGATAAGTACGCGGATGGCCTGCCCCGACGGCAAGACCCGCGAGGATTTCGTCCCGGTGACCGGTGACGGCTTCGTCTTGCGCTACAACAGCAAGCTGCCGATCGTGATCTACGCGCCCAAGGACGTGGAAGTGCGCTACCGCCTGTGGAGCGCCGCGGACAAGACAGAAAACGCCCGCCAGGAATAAGCCATCCCCCCAGCCGGAGTGCCGCCCTTGATTACCTGCCATGTCAAATACGTGATCGACCCCTACCAACTGGCCGAGTTCGAAGCCTACTCCAAGGCCTGGATCGCGGTGGTGAGGCGGCTGGGCGGCACCCACCACGGCTATTTCCTGCCCTGCGAAGGTGCCAGCAACATCGCCTACTGCCTGTTCAGCTTTCCTTCCCTGGCGGACTACGAAGCCTACCGCCAGAGCGCCCTCAGTGACCCGGAAAGCGTGGCCCTGGTAGCGGCGGTGGTGCAAAAGCGCTTCATCCTCAGCTACGAACGCAGCTTCATGCGCCCTCTGCTGTCGTAGGAGCCGGCTTGCCGGTGAAGCTTGCATCGCTGTGCCGGACGCCTTCGCTGGCAGGTCTGTTCCTACAAGGCGGCGTTGCTCAGGGCGGCGCGTTCGGCGACGTGGCGCAAGCTGTCAAAGTTGATGTTGGCCCCCGAGTCGATCGCCACCAGGGTCTGGCCGCGGACGCCGCTTTGCGCCACGTATTCCTTGATGCCCGCCACCGCCAGGGCGCCCGAGGGCTCGGTGATGGAGCGGGTATCGTCGTAGATGTCCTTGATCGCCGCACACAGCTGGTCGTTGCTGACGCTGATCACTTGATCCACGTGATGCCGGCAGATCTGGAAACCATGCTCACCGATCTGCGCCACCGCAACGCCGTCGGCAAAGGTTCCCACTTCAGGCAGCACCACCCGCTGCCCTGCCGCCAGAGCCTGTTGCAGACAGTTGGAATGTTCGGACTCGACACCAACGATGCGGATCTGTGGCCGTAGGTATTTGACATAGGCGGCGATCCCGGCGATCAGCCCGCCACCGCCGACCGGAACGAAGATCGCGTCCAGTTCGCCCTGCTGCTGGCGCAGGATCTCCATGGCCACGGTGCCTTGCCCGGCAATCACATGGGGATCATCAAAGGGTGAAACAAAGGTACTGCCGGTGCGTTGGGCCAGATCCAGGGCATGCTCCAGGGCGAAGGGAAAGCTCTGGCCATGCAGGATCGCCTCGGCGCCGCGGCTGCGCACCCCCAGCACCTTGAGTTCCGGGGTGCTGGCGGGCATCACGATGCTTGCCTTGATCCCCAGTTCCCGCGCCGCCAGCGCCACGCCCTGGGCATGATTGCCGGCGGACGCGGTGACCACTCCGCGCAGCTTCTGCTCCGGGGTGAGGTGCGCCAGGCGGTTGTAGGCGCCACGGATCTTGAAGGAAAAGGTCGGTTGCAGGTCTTCGCGCTTGAGCAGGATCTGATTGCCCAGCCGCTCGGACAGCGCCGGCGCCGCCTGCAACGGCGTACGGATCGCCAGGTCGTAGACCGGCGCCGCAAGAATCATCTTCACGTAGCGCTCCAGCAACGCCATGTCGGCACTGGGCTGGGGGGTAGCAGAACGGCTGGGGCGACTCATGGTGGATCTCCTGGCTGTGTACGAAGCCCGGGAGACAGAGAGAAAAAACCCGCCTCCAGGGCGGGTTGGGTGCAGTCGTCAGCAAGCCCGCCAATAAGGAATGGCGGTAATAATGCTTGGCTGGGAACGATATGCAGGGAAAGTCATGGGCTGGAAATTACTCGCGCCAGCAGGGTCCGGTCAACGCTTTTTTCCCGGCCTCCTTGAACGGCGACGTCTGCCATTGGGCACCGTGGCTTGAAGCTCAATATACGAAACATATATGATTCGTATATTTCCTCAAGGGAGGCCCCCATGGGCATCGTCAAGATCTCCGATGAACTGCACGAGCAGATCCGCGTGGCCAGCGCCGCCATGGACCGCTCGATCAATGCCCAGGCCGAGTTCTGGATGAAGATCGGCCTGCTGGCCGAACTCAACCCTCACCTGGCCTACAACGACCTGATCAACAAGCTGTTGCTGAACAAGCCCGACCTGCTCAGGGGGCGCGCATGACCCAGGCCCTGATCAAGACCCCGGAACAACTGGCGCTGATGCGCGAAGCCGGGCGGCTGCTGGCCCAGGTGTTCACCTATCTCGACGGTTTTGTCGCCCCCGGCCTGTCCACCCTGGAGCTGGACGCCGCGGTGGAACACCTGATCCGCCATGAACTCAAGGCGCGCCCGGCCAGCAAGGGCCAGTACAACTACCCCTACTGCATCAACACCTCGATCAACGAGGTGGTGTGCCACGGCATGCCCCACCCCAAGGCCGTGCTCAAGGACGGTGACATCATCAATATCGACATCACCCTGGAGAAGAACGGCTACATCGCCGACTCCAGCAAGATGTACCTGATCGGCACCGTCGGGCCCAAGGCCCGGCGCCTGGTGGACACCACGTTCGAGGCCATGTGGGCGGCGATCAAGGTGGTGCGCCCCGGCGCCCGGCTGGGCGATATCGGCCATGCCATCCAGGCCCATGCCGAAGCCAAGGGCTACAGCGTGGTCCGTGAATACTGCGGCCATGGCATCGGCCGGCAGATGCACGAAGAGCCGCAAATCCTCCACTTCGGTCGCCCCGGTACCGGCCTGGAGCTGCGCGAGGGCATGGTCTTCACCATCGAGCCGATGCTCAACCAGGGCAGCGCCCGGGTTCGCGGGCTCAAGGATGGCTGGACCGTGGTCACCCGCGACAACGGCCTCTCGGCCCAGTGGGAACACACGGTGGCGGTGACCCGGGACGGCTTCGAGGTGCTGACCCTGCAACCGCAATGAAGGCCCCTACCAGGCCTGGCCGCGCCGCTTGAGCTCCAGGCGGCGGACAAACTCCTCCAGCACCAGGGCATAGAGATCGTCCTGCAGGTAGGCATCCTCGATGCCGGCGTCGAGGTTGGGGTTGTCGTTGACCTCGATCACCACCACCTTGTCGCCGGACTGCTTGAGATCGACGCCGTACAGGCCGTCGCCGATCAGGTTGGCGGTCTTCACCGCCAGATCCACCACCGCCCGGGGCGCTTCGTGGATCGCCAGGGTGCGGCACTCGCCGTTGATGTCCTGGCCCTTGGCCTTGTGGTTGTAGATCTGCCAATGGCCCTTGGACATGAAGTACTGGCAGGCAAAGATCGGTTTGCGATTGAGCACGCCGATGCGCCAGTCGTACTCGGTGTAGAAGAACTCCTGGGCCAGCAGCAGTACCGAGTGCTCGAACAGCTCGGCGGTGGCTTCCATCAAGGCCTGCTGGCTCTCGACCTTGATCACTCCGCGGGAAAAACAGCCGTCGGGGATCTTCAGCACCAGGGGAAAACCCAGGCGCTCGCCGACCCGTTCGAAATCCTGCGGTCGCTCCTTGTAGAGAATCTCGGTGGCGGGCATGCCCAGTTGATGGCCCTTGAGCAGGTCGCTGAGGTAGACCTTGTTGGTGCAGCGCAGGATCGACGCCGGGTCGTCCATCACCACCAGCCCTTCGCTCTCGGCCTTCTTGGCAAAACGGTAGGTGTGGTTGTCGACGCTGGTGGTCTCGCGGATCAGCAGCGCGTCATATTCGGCCAGCCGCGAATAGTCCTTCTTCTCGATCAGTTCCACATCGATGCCCAGGCCCTTGCCCACGCGAATGAAACTCTCCAGCGCCCGAGGGTTGGAAGGCGGCAGCAGTTCCTGGGGATCATGGAGAATGGCCAAGTCATAACGGGCCACTTGCCGGGAGCGCGGAACCCGCCAGACCTTGCGGCTGAAACTGTCCAGGGAGTTGGCGAACTGATCTTCCTGATCTTCGCGCAACTTATGCAGCGCCCCCGACTTGACGCCTTCGATGTGCCAACTGTTAGTTCGCTTGAAATCAACTAACAGGATCGGACAAGGGAAGAGTTCAAATAATTGCCGAGCCAATTCCTGCAAGGGCTCTATATGAGTTCGACCGAAGTAAAGGGTCAGCGTAAAGCCTTCGGTATCGCGGTAAAGATGATTGCTCAGGGCCTTTTCCAGGCTCTTGTCGAGATCATCCAGGGCCAACCCGTAAAGCGCCTTGCGGGTCAGTTCGCTGATGGTGCGCACCGAGGGAATCACCCGGTGACCGCGGGCTTCAGCCAATAGCGAGCAATAGTAGCCATGCCCCAGGTACTTGTAGCTGCGGCACAGGTTGATCACCTGGACGCGCTTGCCGGGCGCGCTTTCGCGGCTGTGTTCGAGGTACTCCTGGGCCGTGAGGATGTCGTCGCTGGGAAAGTACGAGGCCCAGTCTTCCTTGCGTTCGACAATAATGATTACCTGGCTTGAGGTTTTGTCCAGCCGGGCAATATTAGTTGAGGAAGTGATTGTCGCAGGCAAACTTTGCCCGGATACTTCTCGCCAATGACCTTGTACCGCTGACATAAAGTTCGCTCTCGCTGAAGAACCTGACCCTTTCTATTAAGCACGAACTTTTTTTGAAGTCTCGTTTCATTACGCAACTTTTACGGCGGTCATATGGATCTTGTCTTTCGCACTGCAACCCTCGAGGACTTGCCGGCGCTGGTGGCGCTGGAAGAGCAATGTTTCACCAGCGACCGGCTGACCCCGCGCAGCTTCCAGTGGATGATCAGCCGCGCCCATGGGCAGCTGCTGGTGGCCGAACAGCAGGCGCAGGTGCTGGGGTATGCCCTGGTGCTGTTTCATCGCGGCACCTCCCTGGCGCGCCTGTATTCCCTGGCCATCGCCGAAAGCGCCCGGGGCCTGGGGCTGGGCAAGCGCCTGCTGCAACGCATGGAGGCCTGTGCCCTGGCCCATGACTGCGCCTACCTGCGCCTGGAGGTACGCACCGACAACCCTGCGGCCATCGCCTTGTACGAGCGCAACGGCTACCGGCGTTTCGCCCTGGTCCCCGACTATTACCAGGACCACGCCGACGCCCTGCGCCTGGAAAAACGCATCCTCCAGCACCGCGAGACCCGCAGCATCCGCGTGCCCTACTACCAACAGACCACCGACTTCACCTGCGGCCCCGCCTGCCTGCTGATGGCCATGGGCGCCCTGCAACCTTCACGGCCCCTGGAGCGTCGGGAGGAACTGCAGATCTGGCGTGAAGCCACCACCGTCTTCATGACCTCGGGCCATGGTGGCTGCAGCCCCCAGGGCCTGGCCCTGGCGGCCTGGCGCCGCGGTTTTGCCGTGCGCTTGCAGGTCAACAGCAGCGGGCCGCTGTTTCTCAACGGCGTGCGCGACGAACATAAAAAGGACGTCATGCGCCTGGTCCACGATGAGTTCTGCAAGGAACTGGATGCCAGCGAAGTGCAGCAGGTGCTCGGCGGGCCGCTGGACCTGCCCGGCCTGTTGCGTGAACGCGGCCAGCCCCTGGTGCTGATCAGCAGCTATCGCCTGACCCGCTCCAAGGCGCCGCACTGGGTGATAGTCACCGACTGCGACCAGGACTTCGTCTACCTCCACGACCCGGATGTCGACCACAGCCAGCACCGCCAGCCCCTGGACTGCCAGCACCTGCCGGTGAGTCACGGCGAGTTCGCCAAGATGTGCAGTTTCGGCAGCAGCAAACTGCGCGCCGCGGTGATCCTCTTCCCCCCGCGAGCCCACCCGTAGGAGCCGGCTTGCCGGTGAAGAGGCGCAGCCTTGCGCGGCCCCTGCCAGCGCCTTCGCTGGCAAGCCAGCTCCTACAGCAGCCAGATACGCCCCGCAGCCGCCCCCCGTAGGAACCGGCTTGCCGGCGAAAAGGCCCGCAGCCTTGCGCGGCCCCTGTGGGCGCCTGCAAGGGAGCCCGGGGCTATTGCAGGCCGACTTTGTACAGCGTGCCCTGGTCCTCGTCGGTGAGGATGTAGAGGTAGCCGTCCGGGCCCTGGCGCACATCACGAATACGCGCCTTGAGCCCGCCCAGCAGGCGTTCCTCGTGCTCGACCCGATCACCGTTGAACTGCAGCCTGATCAGCTCCTGGCTGGCCAGGGCGCCAATGAACACGTTGTGCTGCCAGGGCTTGAAGCGGTCGCTGTCATAGAAGGCCATGCCGCTGATGCCGGGGGACTTCTCCCACACATGGTGCGGCGCCACGGTGCCGGGCGCGGTCTGGCCCACGGCCTCGGGGATCGGCTGGCCGGAATAGTTGATGCCGTGGGTCGCCAGAGGCCAGCCGTAGTTCTTGCCGCGCTCGATGATATTGATCTCGTCGCCACCCTTGGGCCCGTGTTCGTTCTCCCAGAGGGTGCCGCTCCAGGGGTTGAGCGCCGCCCCCTGGGGGTTGCGGTGGCCGTAGCTCCAGATCTCCGGGCGCACCCCGGCCTGGCCGACGAAAGGGTTGTCATCCGGCACCCGACCATCCGGGTACAGGCGCACGATCTTGCCCTGGAGCTTGTCCAGATCCTGGGCGGTGGGCCGGTCGTTGTTTTCTCCCAGGGTCACGAACAGGTAGCCGTCGCGGTCGAACACCAGCCGCGAACCGAAGTGATTGCCCGTGGACAGCTTGGGTTCCTGCCGGAAGATCACCTGGAAATCCTTGAGCCCGCTCAGGTCATCGCTCAAACGGCCACGGCCCACGGCGGTGCCGGCAGTCCCGCCCGCGCCGCCACCTTCGGCATAGGACAGATACACCATGCGGTCCTGCTTGAAGTCCGGCGACAGCGCCACATCCAGCAAGCCGCCCTGGCCCTTGGCCCAGACCTTGGGCACCCCGCTCAGGGGCGCCGAAAGCTTGCCGTCCGCGCCGACCAGCCGCAGGTTGCCCGGGCGCTCGGTCACCAGAATGCCCTGGCGGTCCGGCAGGAATGCCAGGGCCCAGGGATGGTCAAGGCCGGCAGCCACCGGAGTCAGGTTCAGCGTGCCCTGTTCACTGGGAAAAGCCTGGGGTGTGGCGGCCATGGCGGGCACGGCACTGCCCAGCAAGACGCTGGAGCACAAGGTGGCGATAAGGGTTTTACGCAACATGCTCGCTTCCTTTTGTCGATCGAGAAAATCCTCGGTAGCAGGTTTCGCACCTGCCGCCAGGGTGGCAGGACAGTGCTTCAGCGCCGGTTGCCGGGATCGCTGTCGCGGGGGCTTTGCACCCGGGGATCAGGGTTGGGTCGCTGCACCCCGCCACGCGGGTAGCCATTGCCGATGCCACCGTTCTCAAGGGTTGGCGGGCGACCGGTCGGAGCGGTGCTGGGGCCGCGCACGGGCGGGCTGCTGGGCTGGGTGCCCTGCATGCTGTTGGGGTTGGCGCGACGGATGGGGTTGCTGTAGGGGTCGTTGTTGCCGCTGCTGGGCAGGTTCTGCGCCAATTGCAGAGGGTGTTGATGGGTGGGAGGTGCTTTAGGGGCGCCAGCCCAGGCCGCGCCGCTGGTCCAGACCAGCGCGATGAGTGCGGCAAGCCCGCGAGCCAGACCGTTCATGAAAAGCCTCCTGAGGAGCGACAAGGTATCGAATTCGATTCCACGCTACGCCCAGGGTTCGGCTTTGTTAACTAAATAATCCTTCAGAACATGTAACACCCGGTATCCACGGTGCCTTCATCTGCAAGCGCTGGCTGGCCTGCGAACGGGCCCTTTGGCCATGCCTCTGGCTCAAGGATGCGTTCGCCGGCAAGCCCGCTCCTACACCGCGGGGGAGCAACGTCAGATGTAGATGAACAGCAACAGCAGTGCAGCGAAGATCGCCCACTTTTCCAGGTAGTAGCGCGCGCGGTTGCGCTTTTTCAGTTCTTTGCCCCGCAAGCGGATCTTGTACAGCTTGTTGAAGGCACGGTTCAGGCCACCGGTCTTGTCGCCGGCATCGTTGGGCGCGCCGGCGGCGGACATCACGGTACGGCTGAACCAGCCATTGAACGCAGCGGCCCAGCGGTACTTCATCGGCCGCTCGACATCGCAGAACAGAATGATGCGGTTCTGCTCGGTGGTGTTTTCCGCGTAGTGAATGTAGGTCTCGTCGAACATCACCGCTTCGCCGTCGCGCCAGTGATAACGCTCACCGTCGACCTCGATGAAGCAGCCTTCGTTGTTCGGCGTGGAAAGACCCAGGTGGTAGCGATATGAACCGGCATAAGGGTCGCGGTGACGAACCAGGCGCGAACCAGGCGGCAGCTCGGCGAACATCGCAGCCTTGATTGAACCGATGCTCTGCACCAGCTCGGTGGTGCGTGGGCACAGCTTCATCGCCGAAGGGTGGCTGTCGCCGTACCACTTCAGGTAGAAGCGTTTCCAGCCGGTCTTGAAGAAGGAGTTGAAACCCACATCGTTGTACTGGTCCGAGCGCTTGATCTCGCCGGCCTGTAGCAGGCTCTGGCCTTCGGCACGGATCTCTTCCCAGTGTTCCTGCAGCTTGTTCATCTCCGGGAAGTCGGCCGGGTCCAGGTACGGCCGGTTGGGGTACTTGGAGAACAGATAGAGGAAGCAGTTGATGGGCGCCAGGAAGGTCGAGTGATCGCTGAGCTGGCGGCCCAGTTTATGGCGCACGCGCCCCCGCAGGTGTACGTACGCAATGGATAAAACGTATACAGCGGCAATGATGAGTTTCACGGAAATCGTCACACGTCAGAAGAGAACATGCTGCGCCTCTGAAAGCCCGGAAGGCCAAAGGCAAATTGCAGCGTCTGAGTTGAAAAAAGCGTAACCGGCGACGCTCTTCGTCGCAGGTTCGACCCTCGGCATCTGGCCGTCGGCTGGCATTTTAGCCACAGTTTGTAACCAATGGTTAACTCATATTTGTTAAAAGCTGCGCTCCTTTCGTTGAAAGATGCGGGTATTGCGCCGGCTGTTGATTCAGCTCAACAAAAGCCGCTCGGTGCCGGTAGCGACCCGCAAGTGACTGTGTTGCCAGGCCTTGCCGAGGTATCCTGCGTGCCGCTGCCCTCTCCTCTTCGGCAAGGATTCCCGACTTGATCGACCCCAATCTCCCACCAACCCTGGTGCTGCTGCCGGGCATGGATGGCACCGGCACCCTGTTCGAACCGCTGCTCCAGGCCCTGGGCCAGCATTGGCCGGTACAGGTCTTGCATTATCCCGGCGATCAGCCCCTGGGCTACCCGGCCCTGGTGGAGCGGGTGATGGCGCAATTGCCGACGAACCGGCGATTCATCCTGTTGGGCGAGTCCTTTTCCGGCCCGGTGGCGGTGAGCGTGGCCGCCCGCAATCCCGAAGGGCTGATGGGCCTGGTGCTGTGCAGCAGCTTTGTACGCAATCCGCGCCCGCGCCTTGCGCCTTTGCAGCCCCTGCTCAAGGTTCTGCCGGTGCAGCGCCTGCCGTTCTGGCCCATGGATGCCCTGCTGCTGGGCGGCTTTTCCACCCCGGCACTGCGTCAGGCACTGGCGGCGGCGATCGCCCAGGTGGCGCCGCAGGTACTGCAGGCCCGGTTGCAGGCGGTGATCGCCGTGGATGTACGCCAGGCCCTGGCTGCCAGCCGGGTGCCGCTGCTGTACCTGCGGGCCCGCCAGGATCGCCTGGTGCCCCCATCGGCTTCGGCCCTGGTCCGGCAGCTGCGCAGCGACGCCCGGCTGGTGGAGATCGAGGCGCCCCACTGCCTGCTCCAGGCCGCGCCGGCCGCGGCAGCGGCGCAATTGCAGCACTTCCTGAACGACCTGCTGGAAGCGGCTGCCATGCCCGTCAGGGGTTGAACATCGTCTGCCCGCGCTAAAATCCCTGCCCCTGTGTCATACAACTGCTCGTTTACATATGCGACAATGCGCGCAAATTTCAACATGCACCCCGCACTCTTCGCTCAGCAACCTGGCCTCTTGGCCGGAATGTTGCGCTCGACGTACGCCCGCTGGCTCAGTTCCACACCCATACCGGTCCGACCTGGAAGGCTCCAGATCGCGCCCTGTGGATTTAAGGTCGGCGCTAAAACATTGGTAGGTAAGTAATTGATCTCCACAGCTAACATCACCATGCAGTTCGGCGCCAAGCCGCTGTTCGAGAACGTTTCGGTCAAGTTCAACGGCGGCAACCGCTACGGCCTGATCGGCGCCAACGGTTGCGGCAAGTCGACCTTCATGAAAATCCTCGGTGGCGACCTCGAGCCGTCCGGCGGCCAGGTCATGCTGGAACCGAACGTGCGCCTGGGCAAGCTGCGCCAGGACCAGTTCGCCTACGAAGAATTCACCGTGATCGACACCGTGATCATGGGCCACGAGGAGCTGTGGAAGGTCAAGGCCGAGCGCGATCGCATCTACTCGCTGCCGGAAATGACCGAAGAAGACGGCATGGCCGTGGCCGAGCTGGAAACCGAATTCGCCGAGATGGACGGCTACACCGCCGAGTCCCGCGCCGGTGAGCTGCTGCTGGGCCTGGGCATACCCCTGGAACAGCATTTCGGCCCGATGACCGAAGTCGCGCCAGGCTGGAAACTGCGAGTTCTGCTGGCCCAGGCGCTGTTCTCCGATCCGGAAGTGCTGCTGCTGGACGAACCGACCAACCACCTGGACATCAACACCATCCGCTGGCTGGAAAACATCCTCACGGCGCGTAACAGCACCATGATCATCATTTCCCACGACCGGCACTTCCTCAACAGTGTCTGCACCCACATGGCCGACCTGGACTACGGCGAGCTGCGCCTGTTCCCGGGCAACTACGACGAATACATGATCGCCGCGACCCAGTCCCGCGAGCAACTGCTGTCGGACAACGCCAAGAAGAAAGCGCAGATCGCCGAACTGCAGACCTTCGTCAGCCGCTTCTCCGCCAACGCCTCGAAAGCCAAGCAGGCCACGTCCCGGGCCAAGCAGATCGACAAGATCCAGCTGGCCGAAGTCAAGCCGTCGAGCCGCGTCAGCCCGTTCATCCGCTTTGAACAGACCAAGAAACTGCACCGCCAGGCGGTGACCCTGGAGCGCATGTCCAAGGGTTTCGACGGCAAGACCCTGTTCCAGAACTTCAGCTTCACCGTCGAGGCCGGCGAGCGCGTAGCGATCATCGGCCCCAACGGCATCGGCAAGACCACTCTGCTGCGCACCCTGGTGGGCGAGCTGACCCCGGACGCCGGCACAGTGAAGTGGACCGAAAGCGCGGAGCTGGGCTACTACGCCCAGGACCACGCCCATGACTTCGAAGACGACGTCAGTCTGTTCGACTGGATGGGCCAGTGGACCCAGGGCGAACAGATGATCCGCGGCACCCTGGGCCGGATGCTGTTCTCCAACGACGAGATCCTCAAGTCGGTGAAGGTGATTTCCGGTGGTGAGCAAGGCCGCATGCTGTTCGGCAAGCTGATCCTGCAAAAGCCCAACGTGCTGGTGATGGACGAACCGACCAACCACCTGGACATGGAATCCATCGAGGCGCTGAACCTGGCCCTGGAGAACTACCCGGGCACCCTGATCTTCGTCAGCCACGACCGTGAGTTCGTATCGTCCCTGGCCACCCGCATCATCGAGTTGAGCCCAAGCGGCGTGACCGACTTCAGCGGCACCTACGACGACTACCTGCGCAGCCAGGGCGTGATGTTCTAAAGACAGCGGCAAGCGGTAAGCGACAACAAAAAAGCCCCGTCCAGTGTGACGGGGCTTTTTTGTATGCCCCCTTCGCTCGCAGGTGCCGGCTTGCTGACGAAAAGGCCCGTCAGCCTTGCATCACCCGGCGGGCGCCTTCGCTGGCAAGCCAGCTCCGGCACGAACCCACAGGTCTCTGTAGGAGCCGGCTTGCCGGCGAACAGGCCCGCAAGACTTGCACCGCTCCTGCCAGCGCCTATCGGGTACGGGGAATAGATAGTTAGCCTGCTTTCTTTTACGTTCACGGCACGCGATGATGCAGGCCTCTAACCGCCGCCCGCGAACGAGCCTTCATGCCCGAGCCACAAACGCCCGCTCAAAGCTCCATGGCGATCACCCTGCAGATCGTCTCCATCGTCTTCTATACCTTTATCGCCTTCCTTTGCATCGGCCTGCCGATCGCGGTGTTGCCAGGTTATGTCCACGAACAGCTGGGCTTCAGCGCGGTGGTCGCCGGGCTGACCATTGGCGCGCAATACCTGGCCACCCTGCTCAGCCGGCCCATGGCCGGGCGCATGTCGGACACCGTGGGCACCAAGCGTTCGATCATCTACGGCTTGCTGGGGATTCTGCTCAGCGGGGTGCTGACCCTGGTTTCGGTGCTGCTCGTCCAGTGGCCGCTGCTGAGTCTCGCCGTGCTGCTGGGCGGGCGCCTGCTGCTGGGGGTGGCCCAGGGCCTGATCGGGGTCGGCACCATCAGTTGGTGCATGGGCCAGGTCGGTGCGGAGCACACCGCGCGGTCTATCTCCTGGAATGGCATTGCCTCCTACGGCGCTATCGCCATTGGTGCACCGTTGGGGGTGCTGATGGTCCAGCAATACGGTTTCGTCAGCCTCGGCATCGCCTTGTCGATCCTGGCGATCCTGGCGTTGCTGCTGATCCGCAACAAACCCTCGGTGCCGGTGATTCGCGGCGAGCGCCTGCCGTTCTGGGCCGTGTTCGGGCGCATTGCACCCTTTGGCGCCAGCCTGAGCCTGGCCTCCATCGGCTACGGCACCCTGACCACCTTCATCACCTTGTTCTACCTCAGCCGCGGCTGGACCGGCGCGGCCTATTGCCTGACGGTGTTCGGCGTGTGCTTTATCTTTTCGCGGCTGCTGTTCATCTCCTGCATCAGCCGTTTCGGCGGCTTTCGTTCGGCCATCGCCTGCATGTGCGTCGAAACCCTGGGCCTGGCCCTGCTGTGGCTGGCGCCCTCCACCGGCTGGGCCCTGGTGGGGGCCGGGTTGACCGGCTTCGGCCTGTCGCTGGTGTACCCGGCCCTGGGAGTGGAGGCCATCAAGCAAGTGCCCAACAGCAGCCGTGGCGCAGGTTTGAGCGCCTATGCGGTGTTTTTCGACCTGGCACTGGCCATCGCCGGGCCGTTGATGGGCGCGGTGGCGTTGAACCTGGGGTATTCGTGGATTTTCTTCTGCGCCGCCCTGCTCTCGCTGACCGGCCTGGGCCTGACCCTGATGCTCAAGCGCCGGGCCGGCGCCTGAGTCATTGATCGGCGGTCTGCATCCCGGCCCGGCTTGGCCGGCCCAGGGTATGGGCGAAGAAGTTGCCGGCTTCGAGAATCAGGTTGCGGTGGATGTCTTCACGGTCGACGCCGTCGGCATCGGTGCACAGCGCCGGCATCGCGGCCATCTGCTGTGCGGAACAAGGCGCCATGAACACGAAATGCCCGGCGCCGGCCAGCAGCTTGAAGTCCGGGGCCACCGGCAGTTTGCGCGCCAGGGCCGCGGCGTTCTTGTCCAGCGCCACCAACTGGTCGCCATCACCACTGTAGAGCAGCACCGGCACATGCACCCCGGCCAGGGTCTGGCGGCCGAACTTGAGGCTCAGGGGGGCCAGCAGCATCAAGGCATGCACCCGGGGGTCGGCCACCGGTTGCAGGTCGTCGCGGTCGACGATCAGTTCGCCCTGGGTGTTGCAGGCATCCCGGTCATTGGGGCGCTCCTGGCAGTAGCGCCGCAAGCGGTCCAGGTCCGGCGTGGCGCCGGAGAGAATCAACGCAGTCTCGCCACCGGCGGAATAGCCGATCACCCCCACCTGGTCGGCATTGACGAAGGGCGACAGCATGGGGTCTCCGAGGGTTGCGGTGATGGCTTCGGAAATCTGGATCGGCCGTCCGTACAGATTGCTCAGGGTACCCAGACGGCTGTGGTCCTTGGAGTTGTCGCCGGGGTGAATCACCGCCACCACGACAAAGCCCTTGCGTGCCAGAGAGGTGGCCAGGTCATGCAGGGCCAGAGGGGTGCCAGTGTTACCGTGGGACAGCATCAGCATCGGGAAGCGGCCGATGGCGATCTTGGCATCCCGCGAGGCAGCGATCTGATAGCCCTCAAGCTGGCTGCCGTGCTCGATACCGGTGGATGGGTAGAAGGCGATGGCGCGCATCGGTTGCCGGTCCAGGGGGTCGAGAAAACTCATCTCGTGAAAGCCCACGCTCCAGTGCGGATGCGGCCCAGGGGCGGCCTGCACCGAAAGCAGGCTGCTGAGCAAGCAGATCAGTAACATTGCACAAAGACGTTTCATCGCACGCCCACCTTTGCCGCCGGATCGAGAAAGCCGTTCTCCCCTGCCATCCCTTGCCGCCAAGGCCTTGCAGCTGTACCACGCCGTAGCCAGGGATGCACAAGCCGGGAGCCTTGCTCCGTGTGTTGCATAACCCGGGCCAGAAACCCTGAACACCACAATAAAAAAACTCCGCACCCTGCCCACTTCATGCGGTGAGCAGAATACAGAGTTTAGTGGCCCTTGCCGTGCAGCAAAGGCTCTTTACACAAGCCTTACGCGGCAGCGAAGAGTTGCTGGCTGATCTGCGCCTGGGCGTCGCTCATGGCTTTGCTGCGTACTTCCTCGCCGTAGGCCAGGCCATGGGCGCGAACGAATTCGACATCGGTGATGCCGAAGAAGCCGAACAGCACTTTCAGGTAGTCCTCGTGAGCCACCCCAGTGGCCTGGCCCACGTGCAGGCCGCCGGAAGTGGACACCACAATCACTTTCTTGCCGCCGCACAGGCCTTGCGGGCCGGCTTCGGTGTAGCGAAAGGTCTCGCCAGCCACGGCGATGCGGTCGATCCAGGCCTTGAGTTGGGTGGGAATGGTGAAGTTGTACATCGGCGCGGCGACTACCACGGTATCGGCAGCCTTGAATTCGGCCAGGGCCTGAGCGCTGAGCAGGGCCTCATGCTTCTGCGCGGCGTCACGCAGCTCCGCGGCGGTACCGGCAGCCACCAGGGTGGCGGCGGAGAAGTGGCTGATGGCGTCATTGGCCAGGTCGCGGTAGGTCACCACGGTGGCCGGATGAGCGGCTTTCCAGGCCTCGACCACGCTGTGGCTGAGCTGACGGGAGGCCGAGTTGTCACCAAGAATGCTGGAATCGATATGCAAGAGTTTCATCTGGGATCTCCAAGTGAGGACCGCCACTGGGCGATCGGATGTGGGCAATCCTACAGATGAAACCAATAGCTGATTAGCCGGCATAAATGCGATAGTTCGTCCCATCAGCAGGACAATCGAGCGAAAAATCATCATGCAAGACCTCAACGACCTCTATTACTTCGCCAAGGTGGTGGAAGCCGGTGGCTTCGCCGCCGCCGGACGCCTGCTGGGCATTCCCAAATCGCGGCTGTCACGGCGTATCGCCGAGCTTGAAGAACGCCTCAACGCCCGGCTGCTGCAACGCACCACCCGGCAACTGAGCCTGACTGCCGTGGGCGAGCGTTACCTGCGTCACTGCCAGGCCATGCTGCTGGAAGCGGAGATGGCCGACGAAGCCGTGGCCAGCATGGCCAGCGAACCCCGCGGGCGCCTGCGGGTGTCGAGCCCGGTGGGCCTGGCCCACGAACTGCTGACACCGCTGGTCAGCAGCTTTCTGGAGAAGTACCCCCAGGTGCAGCTGGAAATGCTCCTGCTCAACCGCCGTGTCGACCTGATCAACGAGGGTGTGGACGTCGCCCTGCGGGTGCGCGAGCTGGGCGACGAAGACCCGCTGCTGGTGACCCGGCGCCTGCGCCGGGCCCAGACGGCGATCGTGGCGACCCCAGACTTCCTCCGGCAGTACCCGGTGGAGCATCCGGAAGACCTGCGGCGCGTGCCGATTCTCGGCGCCCTGGAGGCCGACCGCCTGGTGCACCTGCGCCTGCTGGACCAGCAAGGCCAGGCCTGCGACCTGGCCCTGGAGGCACGCCTGGGCATCGACGACTTCATCGTGCGCCGTGCCTGTGCCCTTGCTGGCCAGGGCTGCACTGTGCTGCCCATGCTGTATTGCGAGGAGGAACTGGCCAGCGGCCAGTTGGTGCAGATGCTGCCGCAATGGTCATTGCCCGGCGGCTGGCTGCAGGCCGTGTATCCTCACCGCCGGGGTGTGATGCCGGCCGTGCGCGCCTGGATCGAGCACTTGAGTGAATCCTTCGAACGCTGCGGAGAACGACTGTTGTGAAAGCCCGAACCTTGAATGAAGAGCAAGTGGCGCAATTCTGCCTGGGCCTGCCGGGTGCGCGGGAAGACTACAAGTGGGGCGGTGTGCGGGTGTTCTCGATTGCCGGCAACAAGATGTTTGCCGTGCAGCACCTGCGGGGCGACTCGCTGGCCTTCAAGGTCGATCAGGAGCTGTTTCTCGGCCATGTCGACCGCCCGGGCATTGCGCCGGCGCCCTACCTGGCCCGGGCGCACTGGATCATCATGAACACCCCCTACCCCCTGGGCGCCTCGGAGCTCGAGGCGCTGCTGCAGCGCTCTCACCAGTTGGTGGTGAGCAAGCTGCCCAAGCGGGTTCAGGTGGGTTTGCTGCTCTAGAACAGGCTCAGCAGGCTGCTTTCCAGGAACAGCCGGTCGATCCAGAACACCTGGTGCAAGGCCACGATCAGCCAGAACACCAACTGGTAGGAGACCTTGCGGGTCTTGTGGCGCAACAACTGCTGGGCCAGCAAGGCCCCGGGCCAGCCACCGGCCAGTTCCAGGGCATGCAGGACGTTCTCCGGGGTACGCCGGCCCTCGGCCTGGGCCCGGCGCTTGTCGTGCCAGTAGACCAGGAAGGCCAGCAGGCTGACCGCGCCATAGGCGATCAGGGGAATGAGCGAAATCCCCTTCCACCACAGCGACAGCGAACCGAACAGCGGCAACCCGCACAGCAGTACGAACGCCAGCAGCTTGGCCCTGGGATGCTGGAGCCGTGCAGCACTGGCCGAGGACGCCGGGCGCCGGGCCGTACTCATGGCTTGGCCGCCGTCCAGTCGACCCAGCCGAACTGCCAGGTCGCCAGGATCAACAGGCCGAAGGCAATGCGATACCAGGCGAAGGCCGCGTAGCTGTGGCTGGCGATGAACTTCAGCAGGCCCTTGACCGCGATCATGGCGAAGACAAAGGCGGTGACGAAACCGATGGCGAACACCGGGAAGTCATCGGGCTGGAACAGATGGCGGTACTTGTAGCCTGAATACACCGCGGCGCCGACCATGGTGGGCATGGCCAGGAAGAACGAAAACTCGGTGGCGGTCTTGCGCGACAGGCCGAACAGCAGGCCACCGATGATGGTGGAGCCCGAGCGCGAGGTGCCCGGGATCATCGCCAGGCACTGGGCGCAGCCGACCTTGAGCGCGTCCTTCCAGGTGATGTCGTCCACTGTCTCGGCATGCACCTGGTGCTGCCGGCGCTCGGCCCACAGCATGATGAGGCCGCCGACCACCAGGGCCGTGGCCACGGTAATGGGGTTGAACAGGTAGGCATGGATCAGGTCGGCGAAGATCACCCCCAGCACCACCGCCGGCAGGAAGGCGATCAACAGGTTGATCGTGAAGCGCTGGGCCTTGGGCTGGGTCGGCAGGCCGATCACCACATCGAGGATCTTGCGGCGAAACTCCCAGACAACCGCAAGGATCGCCCCCAACTGGATAATGATGTTGAAGGCCATCGCCCGCTCGCCGCCAAAGTCGAGCAAGTCGGCCACAATGATCTGGTGTCCGGTGCTGCTGATGGGTAAAAACTCGGTCAGGCCTTCGACAATCCCGAGTATCAATGCCTGTGCGGCGGTCCAAAGATCCATCAATTCCCCCATGAGGCGATGCTCGTGGCATGCCTCTTTTTAATTGGTCAAAGCATTTGCTGCGTCGAGCGTAGCCGAGAAATCGGCGCTCGTAAGATCAACACAAGCCCATGAAAATTATGTGAAAAGTTCAGAAAGGTTCAGGTTTTCGGCAAAGGCGCCGAAATCCTAACAGACAGGCGCAAAACACGCCGCGATGTTATTGGACTTCCGTAGGGTTGGCGTTGGAAGGCCAGCGTGCTTGGATGCTCCGGGCCTTTTATGACAAGAACAAGAATCTGGAGTGACCGGATGATGAATAGCTTACGCAAGATGTCCATCAGTCAGCGCCTGTGGCTGATCCTGATCGTGGCGGTGCTGACCCTGGTGACCCTGGGCGTGATGATGCTCAAGCAGATTCATGGGGACCTGTACCTGGCCAAGGCGCAGAAGACCCAGCACGTGGTGCAGACTGCCGCCGGCGTGCTGAATTACTACCAGGGCCTGGAAGCCGCCGGCAGCCTGACCCGCGACCAGGCGCAGAAGCAGGCGCTGCAGGTGATTCGCGGGCTGCGCTACAACCAGAATGACTACTTCTGGATCAACGACCTGACGCCGGTGATGATCATGCACCCGGCCAACCCCAAGCTCGACGGGCAGAACCTGGCCGCGGTCAAGGACCCGGACGGTTTCGAGGTGTTCAACGAGATGGTGACCCTGGCCAAGGCCAAGGGCGGCGGCATGGTTGACTACCGCTGGCCCAAGCCCGGCGCCGAGCAACCGGTCCAGAAGACCTCCTACATCCAGCTGTTCCAGCCCTGGGGCTGGATCATCGGCTCCGGAGTCTATATCGACGACCTGCAGGACGAGTTCTACGCCCAGGTACTGCGCGCCTCCTCCATCGGCCTGGTGATTGCCCTGCTGATGGCCGCCCTGGTGGTGCTGATCGTGCGCAGCATTGTCAGCCCGCTGCGCGAAACGGTGCACGCCATGGCCAACATCGCCAGCGGCGAAAGCGACCTGACCCGCAGCCTCGACACCCACGGCCAGGACGAGGTCACCGAACTGGCCCGGCACTTCAACGGCTTTACCGCCAAGTTGCGCGGTGTGGTGATGCAGCTGCAATCCAGCGCCGCAGCCCTGGAACAGTCCTCCAGCGAACTGGGTAGCAACGCCAACGACGCCCAGGAGCGCAGCCAGCAGCAATCCCAACAGATGGAACAGGTGGCGGCCGCTATCAGCCAGGTCACCAGCGCAGTCCAGGATGTGGCGCGCAACGCCGAGCACGCCGCCACCGAGGTGCGCGAGGCCGAGGCCCAGGCCCAGCAGGGCCAGGTCAACATCGACGGCAGCTTGCAGCAGATCGACCAGCTTTCGGTGACCATCGACCAGGCGGTGGAAGTGATCCGCACCCTGGCGGCGGAAAGCACCCAGATCGGCACGGTGCTGGAGGTGATCCGCTCGATTGCCGAACAGACCAACCTGCTGGCCCTGAACGCTGCCATCGAGGCGGCCCGGGCTGGTGAGCAAGGGCGCGGCTTTGCCGTGGTGGCCGACGAAGTGCGCCTGCTGGCCCAGCGTACCCAGCAGTCCACTGCGGAAATCCAGGGCATGATCGAGCGCCTGCAAAACCACTCCGAAGCGGCGGTCAAGGTCATCGGCGATAGCAGCCGAGCCTCGCAACTGACCATCGAGCAGGCCGGGCTGGCCGGCGCCAGCCTCAACGCCATCGGCCAGGCACTGCGCAACCTCAACGGTCTGAACGCGACGATTGCCAGCGCCACCCTGGAACAGGCCCATGTGGTGGAAGACATCAACCACAACGTCGGCCAGGCAGCCGGCCTGTCCCAGGGCACGGCCCTGGCGGCCCAGCACTCCAGCGCCGCCAGCCGCCACCTCAAGGAGCTGTCGGAGCAGCTCAACGGCCTGTTGCGCCAGTTCCGCGTCTGACCCCTCGCTGAACCCAAGGCCCCGGACTGACGCCCGGGGCCGACTCTGGGTACAATCGCCCCCCTCCTCCATTTCCCCAAGGAACCGCCATGTCCGGGCTTGAACTGTTTGCCGCCGCCCTCGGCGTGATCGCCGTCTGGCTGACGGTCAAACAGAACCCCTGGTGCTGGCCCATCGGCCTGGTCATGGTGCTGCTGTACAGCTGGATCTTCTACGAGGTCAAGCTCTATTCCGACATGCTCCTGCAGGTGGTCTACGCGGTGCTGCAGCTCTATGGCTGGTGGCAGTGGACCCGGGGCGGCGAACAGCACCAGGGGCGGCCGGTCAGCCAGTTGCAGTCCAGCGGACTGCTACAGGGGCTGGCCCTGGGCGCAATGGGCAGCCTGCTGCTGGGGGCTGCCATGGCCCACTGGACCGACGCCGCGCAGCCCTGGCTGGACGCCGCCTTGACCGCCTTCAGCCTGGTGGCGCAGTGGTGGATGGCGCAGAAGCGCGTGCAATGCTGGCCGCTGTGGATTGCCGTGGATGTGATTTTCGTCGGGCTGTTCGTCTACAAGGAGCTCTACCTGACGGCGGCGCTGTATGCCCTGTTCACCCTGCTGGCCGTCCAGGGCTGGCGAGCCTGGCGCGCCGACCCGGCCCTGCAGTCGTGAAGGTCCTGGTACTGACCGGCCCCGAGTCCAGCGGCAAGAGCTGGCTGGCGAGCGAGCTGCAAGCCCACTTCGGTGGCATCCAGGTGAGCGAATACGTGCGCCACTTCATCGAGCAGCAGGGCCGCGACACCTGCCTGGCGGACATTCCCGAGATCGCCCGGGGCCAGCTCGCCTGGGAAGATCAGGCCCGCGCCCAGCAACCTGGACTGCTGATTCTCGATACCCACCTGTTAAGCAACCAACTCTGGAGCCAGACCCTGTTCGGCGACTGCCCGCCGTGGCTGGAACCCCAACTGCTGGCCCGCCACTACGACCTGCACCTGCTGCTGTCGCCGGAAGATGTGGCCTGGAGCGACGACGGCCAGCGCTGCCAGCCACAACTGGCAGAACGCATGGCGTTCTTCGAGGCTACCCGCCATTGGCTGGAGCAACACCGCCAGCCGTACCGCATCATTGGCGGCGACTGGCAAGCCCGCCGGCAACAGGCCTTCGAGCAGGTCCGGCAACTGCTGCAAGCGTGATCGGTGCAGTGCCGCAGGGCCACAAGTGTCCATCCCTGAAACACCTGCCTGGCCATCAGGCCGCCATTTTCCGCGGTGGCGCCCACGGCCGGGCAAACTGTTAAGCCCCTGATACACCCCCGCAGCAACCCCTGTTCCAGAGCGTTGCCCCGGTTATGGCCAATGGCCGTCGGGGGTACTTGTCTCATCCCTGAAACAGTCCCGAAAGCCGACGCCCCGCAGCGTTCGCAAGCCGTTGAATCTTAAAAACAAACAAAAAGCGGCACGGCTTCTGCTCTCTTCCTCGCAACGCCGGCTAGGGCCAGCACTGAGAAGAAGGAATACCGCCGTGGGGACGCTGAATAAAAGTTTCACCCGCCTACTGCTGATCGGCTGCGCCGTCAGCGCGGTGTACAGCCTTCCGGTGATGGCTGCGGGGAATGGCGAAATCATCATCCAGCGCACCGTCCAGGCGCAGCCCATCGGCCGCGCACCTTTGCAAAAGGATCCCAACCCCGTCGAGGTCAACACCAACCCGTCGGTCCTGGTCAATCAGATGACCAGTAATGAAATGAGCGATGGCGACTTTGCCGGAATCAAGACCGGAGCGCTGGTCCGCGGCACGGTGCTGTCCGGCAGCGCCGGTGTACCCGGCATGAATGTGCTGACCAACAACAACGGCCTGCCCGGCATGTCCGCCGGCCATGGCGGCGGTGCGGGCGCCAGTATCTCCAACTCGATCAACCGCAGCATCAGCTCCGGCATGGCTCCCTTGAGCAACATTGGAGGGCAATAACATGAGTCGCTCCCTGCTGTTCCTCGCCTTGCTGACCTGCACCGGGGCCATGGCCGACTCGGCCAGCCCAGTCACCGATACCTCGAACATCCAGAACTCCGGCGCAGGCTATACCGGCAACTTCAACGTCAACCAGGCCGCCGGCGACCAGCAGCAACAGACCAACGTACGGGCCATTGCCATCGGCACCAACGCCACGGCAACCACCAGCGTGACCCAGAAGATCACCACCGCCGCCAGCCGCGCGGTCAACGCCAGCAGCACCATCGGCGGCAACTCTTTCAGCAACGGCAACGGCGCACTGGGCGTGAACCAGTCGGCCGGGGCCAACAACCAGATGGCCAATGCCCTGCGGATCAGCATCAGTGCCAATCCGCAAAGCATTGACGACAGCGCCCTGTCGCAACAGAACGTGGCGCTGTTACCAGACTCAGGAGCAACTGGCACTCAACAAGGCAGCCGCCAGGTCGTTACCAGCGACCAGGCCTTCACCGGCAGCCGTGGAGTGATTCAGGTGAACCAGAGTGCCGGGGTGGGGAACCGAATGGCTAACACCCTGAGCATCCGGGTCGCAGATTGACCCCTCGTAGTGCAATTAGAAAGTACCAACACTTAACCAACTAATAAGCACCGGAGAAACACCATGAAACCTACAATGGCTCTCAAACCACTGGTTTTCGCACTGGCCGCCGTCATGGCAATGGCTGCTCAGGCAGGTGGTAACGATCATGGT
This sequence comes from Pseudomonas sp. BIGb0176, assembly GCF_024810175.1. Taxonomy (NCBI): domain Bacteria; kingdom Pseudomonadati; phylum Pseudomonadota; class Gammaproteobacteria; order Pseudomonadales; family Pseudomonadaceae; genus Pseudomonas; species Pseudomonas sp. BIGb0176. Next base: position 1,236,953 of record NZ_JANUEC010000001.1, on the reverse strand, counting down.
AACAACGGCGGTCATGGCAACGGCCATGGCGATCACGATCAAGGTCCGGACCTCAGCACTCTGCTGCAAATCACCGCTGGAGCCGGTGCCGCAGTCATCGATGTGCAGAACAGCAACACCAACGTAGTGAAAAACCAGGGCACCAACAACAACGCCAAGGCCGACAACTCCCTGAACAACTCCAACGGCAACATGGGTGCCAACGTCGCCGCCGGCGACGGCAACCAACAAGACAATGCCGCTGCCCTGGCAACCGCTGACGAAAGCTTCATCTTCGGCAGTGCCGTGGCCGCTTCCAGCGCCACCCAGGTCAACAACAACAACTACGTGAAAAACTCTTCGACCCAAAACAATGCCGTGCTCAACAACTCCGGCAACAACGGTTCCGGCAACATCGGCATCAACGTGACCGCCGGCGACTTCAACCAACAGAAAAACAACCTGGCCATTGCCGTTTCCGGTGGCCGCGTAGCCACTGCCGCTGCTTCAGCCAACCAGCAGTCGACCAATCTGGTCGTGGATAACAAAGGTGTCCAGGCCTACAAAAAAGACACCCTCTCTGGCGGCTTCGTTGCCTCCGGCACCTACAAAGGCACCGGCAGCGGCAAAATCGAAGGTGGCGACGATCACAGCGGCCATGGCTATGGCGACAACAAAGGCCACGGCAACGACGATCAAAAATTCACCTTCAAAGAACAAGGCACCATCGAACTGGCTGGCTACTGGACCCAGCAAGTGCTGACCAAAGACGGCTGGAAAAACCCAGTGGTCAACAACGCCAGCATGACCAACTCGATGAACGGCTTCTCCGGCAACGGCGGCGCCAACGTCTCGGCCGGTGTGGGCAACCAACAAAGCAACTCGCTGTCCATCGCTGCTGGCTGCAAAGCCTGCATGTAATCGCGATCGTAACGAAAGCCCCGGAAACGGGGCTTTTCCACAGTCCGACTCAGGCGTAACGATCATGCGTACTGCGATCCTCTCTCTCTTGCTTTGCCTCTGTGCTCCCGTCCAGGCTGCGCAGATGGCCGTCGCCGGCCTGCCCGGTGGCAACCTGATCTTCAAACAGGTGCAGAGCGTGCGCGAGCGCAAGTTCAGCGACATCGTCGAACAGAAGACCGACTTCAGCTGCGGTGCCGCCGCACTGGCGACCATTCTGCGTCAAGCCTACTGGCTTGATGTCGATGAGGAGCACGTCATCAAGGGCATGCTGGTCAATTCGGATCAGGGCCTGGTGCGTACCCAGGGGTTCTCCATGCTCGACATGAAGCGCTACGTGGAAAGCATCGGCATGCGCGCCCGGGGCTACCGGATTCCGCCAGACAAGCTCGAGGCGGTGACCATCCCGGTGGTGGTACTGATGGAGATTCGCGGCTACAAGCACTTCGTGGTGATGCAGCGGGCGCAGAAAGGCTGGGTCTATATCGGTGATCCAGTGCTGGGCCACAAGCGCTACACCCATGATGACTTCGTCAAAGGCTGGAACGGTATCGTGTTCGCCATCATCGGCCCTGGCTACGACAAGGCCAACGCCTTGCTCGACCCGCCAGCCCCACTGACCGCGAAGAACAAGCTCGATAACTTCTACCCGGTCAGGGACGCGGACTTGATGGACTTCGGCTTCATCCAGAGCGACTTCTTCTAGAAGCGCAAACACTATAAAGGGGCAGGATGCTCCGGGAGCAGCAAGCAGATGAAGACTTCATACTGGCTGGCCGCCGCCTGCCTGGCAGCAGCTCTTCCAGCACATGCTGGTTTCAAGCCCGAACTCATCCAGGATCAGGAACTGTCGCAGTTGCGGGGCCGTTACGTCATGCCGGGGCGGATCATCAGCTTCGGCATTGTCATGAGCAGTACCTGGCGCAACGCCAGCGGTGACCTGATCGGCGCGTCCACTTCGCTGCAGATCCAGCAAGCCACGATCAAACCGCAATTCTACGTCTCCACCATCAGCCAGGCCGGCAATGGCACTACGCCCCCGCCCGGGACCGGCAACGTGATCGGCGGCGCAGGGCTGGCCAGCGGCCAGGGCGTAACCCAGAGCGTAAGGGCCGCCGGCGACGGCAACTCGGCCTACAACAACATCAATATCAATGTCACAGAAGCCAATCAGGCGCCGGCACTGGCGGCCGGTGTGGGGCAGGCATTGATCAGCGGCCAGACCATCACCGGCAGCAACGCCGCCGGCAGTGTGGCGGTGTCGGCCCTCAACGGTGGCATCCAGATGGCCATTCAGGCCAGCGGCAACCAGGGCAATGCCTTGCAGCAAGTGGCCCAGGGCAATTTGCTGCAGAACACCCAGTTGATGGGTAACAGCAACCTGGTGAACAACATGACACAGCTCAATGTGGTGCTCAGGAACAACGGTCCCAGCACCGGTGCTTTGGACTGTAATTTGAGTACGCTCAACGCTCTACGCAAATTCTGATCTTGAACTACGCTGATTCTCGACCATTGGGGTTCACAAGGGACGGTTTATTTCATGTATCGATCGGTTTCACTGCGCGCAATAGTCTGTTTAAGCACTCTATTCCCGGCGGCGCTGGTACAAGCGGCGCCGGACGCCGATGTAGAGACCCTGAAACGAGAGCTTCTGGAACTCAAGCAACGTTACGAAGTACAGCAGAAGGCCCTCGCGGTGCTGGAACAACGGGTTCGCCAAGTGGAGGATCAACCGGCGGCTCCGCCCCCCAAGCGCCTGGCCAAATCACCTGCTGACCTGAAGGGCAATCAACAGGTCGCCGGTACTGGGGCCGGTGCCGCTTCCGGAGGCGCTGCAGGAGGCGCTTCCTATGGCCAGTCCCTCAAGGATGATTCGGAACCGGCACAAAGCGTCAGCAACCTCTACGACGAGGCCAGTGGTTTCTTTGGCGGCGGCAAGTTCAGCGTCGAGACCGGCTTGACCTATGCCCGCTACGATGCCCGCCAACTGACAGTCAACGGCTTCCTGGCGCTGGATTCGATCTTTCTCGGCAACATCAACCTGGACCGGATCAAGTCCGATACCTGGACCCTCGACCTGACCGCGCGCTACAACCTCAACAACCGCTGGCAATTCGATATCAACGCACCCGTGGTCTATCGCGAATCCACCTTCCAATCCGGCGGTGGCGGCGGCTCAGGCACCCAGACCACCGAAGAGTCGGTCACCCGCGACCCGACCCTGGGTGACGTGAACTTCGGCGTGGCCTACAAGTTCCTCGACGAGTCCGAGTTCTGGCCCGACGCGGTGGCAACCTTGCGCGTCAAAGCCCCTACCGGCAAGGACCCATTCGGCATCAAGCTGGTGCGGTCCTCTGCCAACAACAACCTCTACGTGCCTGAAAGCCTGCCCACCGGTAACGGCGTCTGGTCGGTCACCCCCGGGATCTCCCTGGTCAAGACCTTCGATCCGGCCGTGCTGTTCGGGACCCTGGCCTATACCCACAACCTGGAAGAGTCCTTCGATGACATCAGCTCGACAGTGGGCAGCAAGACCCCCGGCAAGGTGCGCCTGGGCGACAGCTTCCAGATCGGCGCCGGTGTCGCCTTTGCGCTCAACGAGAAGATGAGTATGTCCTTCTCGGTTTCCGACCTGGTGCAGCGTAAAAGCAAGCTCAAGCAGGACGGTGGCGACTGGCAGTCGGTGGTCTCCAGCGATGCCAACGCCGGCTACTTCAACGTCGGCATGACGATTGCCGCATCCGACAACCTGACCATCGTACCCAACCTGTCCATCGGCATGACCGAGGATGCTCCGGCCTTCACCTTCAGCCTGAAATTCCCCTACTACTTCTGACCCACCGGCAAAAACGCCAAGGCCCGCTGCGATTCCCCAATCGCAGCGGGCCTTGGCGTTTCTCCCCGCCCTAGCGGATCTGGTGCTTGTGCAGCAAACGGTAGAAGGTCGGGCGCGAGATCCCCAGGACCCGCGCCGCCACGCTGAGGTTGTCGCTGTGCCGGTTCAACACGTCGCACAGGGCCTGGCGCTCGGCGCGGTGCTTGTAGTCTTCGAGGGTGCCCATGGGCAGGTCCTGGGCCTGCAGGCTGAGCAGGCCCAGGTCGCTGGCCTGGATCTGCCGCCCCTCGGCCAGCACCAGGCCGCGACGCACCCGGTTGGCCAGTTCGCGGACATTGCCCGGCCAATCATGCTTGCCCATGGCCACCAGGGCATCCTCGCTGAAACTGCGGGGCCGGCGCCCGGTTTCCTGGCTATAGAAGTGGGCAAAATGGCTGGCCAGCATGCCCAGGTCGCCATGGCGCTCGCGCAACGGCGCGGTGATCACTTGCAGCACATTCAGGCGGTAGTAGAGGTCCTCACGGAAGCGCCCGCTGGTAATGGCCGCTTCCAGATCGACGTGGGTGGCCGCCAGAACCCGCACATCCACCGGAATCGGCTGGCTGCCCCCTACCCGTTCGATGTGCTTTTCCTGCAGGAAGCGCAGCAGATTGGCCTGCAGTTCCAGCGGCAGGTCGCCGATCTCGTCAAGAAACAAGGTGCCGCCATGGGCCGCCTCGATGCGCCCGACCTTGCGTTGATGGGCGCCGGTAAAGGCGCCCTTCTCGTGCCCGAACAGTTCGGACTGGATCAGGTGTTCGGGAATCGCCCCGCAGTTGATTGCGACAAAGGGTTTGTCGTGGCGCTGGGACTGACGATGCAGGGTACGCGCCACCAGCTCCTTGCCGGTGCCGCTTTCGCCTCGGATCAGCACGGGCGACTCGGTGGGCGCCAGCTTGCCCAGCAGCTTGCGCAAGTCGCGGATCGGCCGGCTATTGCCCAGCAACTCATGCTCGGGCTGATCCACATGGATCGAGCCCTGGCCCCGCAGGCGCGCCATGCCGAACGCCCGGCCGAGGGTCACCTGGACCCGCGACACGTCGAACGGCAGGGTGTGGAAGTCGAAAAACCACTCGCAGACGAAATCCCCGACCTTCTGCAGGCGCAGCACTTCCTGGCTCAATACTGCGATCCACTCGGTGCCGCTGCGGCTGATCAGGTCCTTGACCGCCTCCGGGCGCTCCAGGTGAAAAGGCTGCAGGCGCAGCAGGCCGACATCGCAGGAACGTTCGCGAGCGGACTCCAGGTCACAGCTGTCGACATCCCAGCCAATGGTGCGCAAACCGGGTAACAGGCGATGGCAATCGTCACAGGGATCGACCACCAGCAAACGGCGCTGCACAGGGGCTTCGAGCATGACTGTTCCTTGGCGCCAGGGTATGGAAAAGTTATTAGAAACAGTGATTTGGAAAACCTGGCTGTAACATTAGCAAGAACTTGACGGTGGAATGTATCAATTGCTTATAGCGCTGATTACCAAAGGAACTAACGTGGGACTCCAAGCTGTTCACGAGCGACTGATTGTCGCAGTTGTTTTATCCAGCCCCCGCAACTAAGGGCCCGGCCACAAGGCCTATGCACGAAAGTTGTAAAAACTTGTTTTTCAGTGTGACCCGAGTGCTACCTCGGTGCATCAGTACAAATGACCAGCCGAACGGTAAGCCCAACCGACGGCACATCATTTGATTGGGCACACAGAGAGAAGACCCCATGAACGCCCCGCTCCGTATCAACGAAGCACTTTTGATCGCCGACCGCGCATTCCAGCCTTTTCAATGCGTGGCCTGGGCTCCACAGGACGGTAATGGCGAACTCAGCCTGACCGTCATCGACCGCACCAGCACCCGTATTGGCCACACCCAGATTCCCAGCAGTGCCTACTCCGATCCAGCCCAGCTGGAAGACCTGCTCAAACAGGCCCGCGCCGAACTGAGCCAGGACGGTTATACCTTGCAGTCCTGGGCCATGCCCAAGTAAGCGATGCTGTTAACGGATCACCCGAAGGGGTGATCCGTTATTTAAAGCAAACAACTAAGCACCCTATCTATCCTGCCCTCCTCTACAACTTCTACCTTCCGGGTATTAGTTGCTCTTGTCGTTATCCAGCCCGGCTTCCGGTTTCACTTCGAAAGCGCCCTCATTTTTGCCAAGGTCTTCATGCCCGGCCCATCAAGGGGTCGCTGATGCTGTGTGCTCCGGTTTCCAGGCGCCCGGCGATCCGGCGCAGCCAGCCGCCGTCGCTGCGCAGCGTGAGGTCGTACCAGCCGCCACTGCCCTCGTAGGCAAACACCTGGCGCACCTCGCCCCGGGCCGGTACCGCCAAGGTCCATGGGCCCTGCTGGGTGTAGGGGCAGCGATCGATACTGATGACCACCCCGTGTTCCCCCGGATTGCTCAGGGTCAGTTGCAACTGGCTGTTGCTGGTGGTCACCAGCAGTTCGGGCTGCAGGGTTTTCAGGTCGCCGTGGAAACTGCGGTGAAACCCGTTGGGGCCCAGGACCCAGAGCTGATAGCGCTCCACCACCGGCCAGCTGTCCTGCAGGGCTTTGCCGGCTTCCACGGTATAGCGGCGGGGAATCTCGCTCAGGTGCAGGCCATCGTAGACATGCAATACCGCCCCTTGCTCCCCAGTGTTCTGCAGGCTCAGCGACAAGGTGCGAGCCTTGGGATCGGCCTGGCTGTCCACATGCAGCCGATAGGGCAAGGCCCGGGAAGGCCGGGCCAGGCGCTGCTGCTGCGGCGCCAGTTGCTGGCCGGCCGAGGGCAGCGGTACCGGCAGCAGTTTCTCCTGGCGCTGGCGCAGGCTGTCGGCGGCCTGGCGGGTAGTGGTCTGCAGCGCGGGAAGGGTTTCATGGTTGGGGTCGGCAAAGTTGAACGCCGAGGTCAGGTCGCCGCAGACTGCTCGCCGCCAGGCGCTGATGTTCGGCTCTCGCACGCCAAAGCGTTTCTCGAGAAATTGCAGCACCGAGGTATGGTCGAACACTTGCGAGTTGACCCAGCCACCACGGCTCCAGGGCGACAGCACCAGCATCGGCACTCGCGGCCCCGGCCCGTATACGCCGCCATCGGGCAAGGGTTGCTGGGTCGAGCCCGCCGGGGCCGGGTGGGTGAACAGTTCGCTGTCGAAACCCAGGGTGGACTTGCCGGCAAAGCTGCCGTCCTTGCGCCGCGAAGGCGCCGAGGGCGACGGCATATGGTCGAAGAAGCCGTCGTTTTCATCGTAGGTCACCAGCAGTACCGTCTTGCTCCAGACCTCGGGGTTGCTGGTCAAGGCCAGGAGAATTTCCTGGGTGAACCAGCCGCCCTGCACCGGGCTCGAAGGCCCGGGATGCTCGGAATAGGCTGCCGGCGCGACAATCCAGCTGACCTGGGGCAGCTTGCCGGCCTGCACGTCGTTGCGAAACCCGCCAATGATGGTCTCCAGGTTGCTGCCGCTGCTGGCCGGCAGGGTGTTGCCATTGCCCTTGTACAGCGGCGCCACGGCGTTGAGCCCGTCGCTGTAGGGCACGAAGGCATTGAAATCCTTCGGCGGCTGGGCCGGGTTGCCGACCTGCACGCTGGCGGCCCGGTACTGCCGGAACCCCGCCAGCGGGTTGTCGCCGAAGTTGTCCGGCAGGTGCTGGTACACCTTCCAGCTCACGCCCTGCTCTTCCAGGCGCTCGGGGTAGGTCTTCCAGCTGTAGCCGACATTCACCGGCCCCGGGCCGTCCCATTCGTTGACCACCGCCGCCACCTTGGCTGCGCTCGCGCCATTGCTGCCAGTCCAGAGGAACAGCCGGTTGGGGTTGGTGCCGGCGTGCACCGAGCAGTGGTAGGCGTCACACAGGGTGAAGGTGTTGGCCAGGGCGAACTGGAAAGGCAGTTCCTGCTCGCGGTAGTAGCCCATGGAGGTATTGGTCTTATAGGTCGGCCAGGCGCTGATACGCCCCTCGCCCCAGGCCGAGTGGGCGTCCGCCCAGGAATGCGGGGTGCCGCTGACGCGCTGGGCGTTGCCCTTGCTGCTGTCCAGGTGATAAGGCATCACCAGCCGGCCCTTGCCCTGTTGCTCCCACACTTCCCGTTGACCGGTCTGGGGGATGGTGAAGCGGTCACTGAAGCCGCGTACCCCGGGAAAGGTGCCGAAGTAGTGGTCGAACGAACGGTTTTCCTGCATCAGGATCACCACGTGCTCGACGTCCTTGATGGTCCCGGTCCGATTGTTCGCCGGTATCGCCAGGGCCTGGCGGATGGATGCCGGCAATGAGGAAAAGAAAGTACCGATGGCGGCCGCTTGCAAGAGCTTCCTGCGTGTAAGACTGGGCATGGGTTATTGAGTCCTTATGGTTGCAGCGCGATATATAACGCTGCCCCCAAGGTATTGGTCGCAAATAACAATGCAGTGACATTGCCATTGCAGTTTGTTCATGAAACGTACAACTACCCGCCACTGCCCTGCCTTGCCAGTTCGGCAATAACTCATTGCCAGGTAACGCAGGAAGAATATTTCATGAATAAAACACCCGAGCTCAAGAAACGCCCGGTACATTTCGCCGGCGCCTTAACTTTGCGCTGGCGAAATGCACTATAGAGCGGGCCAGAAAACAGGCTTCGCACACTCCCTGGGCTGTATCCGTTTTACCGGAGAAAGCACAGTGCTATTAAAGGCTATCGGCTACTTCATTGCGCTGGACCCGCAGCGGGTTGAATAGCAGGCGAATGAACTGCGGATCTCGGGCCAGTTTGTAATCTTCACCGACAAAGTATTCTTTGGCGGCCGGGTCATTCTTGCCGATATATAAGATCCAAGCCGTGGTAATACCGGCAAACTCATCTTCCCTGACGCTTCTGACCGGGCTGAAATGGGTGGCGTTATGGGCGGTTGCGCTCCAGCCCGGCACGGCCTTGATCAGCCCGCCCTGCCACAGCCTTGGCCAGGCCCAGGCCGGGACCACTACGTCCGCTGCGCCGGTGAGCACCAGGGTCGGTGTCTTTACCGTGGAGCCAAGGCCGATCGGCCCGGGTTCGATCGGCAACGAGCCGATATAGCGCAACTGCGGGTCGATGCCCTTCAAGGTCTCTGGCAAGAGGCTTGCCGATAGAATCGATGCGCCTCCTCCCGCCGAATGCCCCGCCACAATGGTGCGCGATAGGTCGACCTTGCCGAACAGTGGCGAGGTCGGGTCCTGGTTGAGCTTGCTCAGTTCCAGGGCGCCGAGCACATGCATGGTGGGGGCGGTGTTGATGAAGTCCGAGGAGATGATCACGATGAAGCCGTAGCTGGCCCACAGCCGCAGCAGATCTGTGTACTGCCCCTGGTTGGAAAGAATGCCGCCAACAAAGTTGACCACTGGCAACTTGTCCAATTGCTTGATATTGGACGGGTAATAGACACTGGTGGAGATCGGATTGGAGAATCCGTAAGGAAAGGACTGATTGCATTGCAGGCTGTTATCCAACAGCATGATCCGCGCCAATACCCCCAACAACCCACGGCAATCACTCAGAACAGCATTGGTGTTGACTGCATAGGGCCCCGGAGACTTGGCATATTGATCATTGGCCAGCCCAAATGCCGGAACCAGTTGCGAAGCAATAGCCAACTTGCCCCAAATAACCAACATCATGGCCAGGCCGAACTTTGTAGCCAGGTTGCGAATCCACTTCATCGATAATTCCTTTATCTGTCTGCTTTCCCTGCAGGACCGAATACCTGTACCTGGCCATGCTCCCTATATTGCAAATATCTTCAAACTTGCAGTGCACGTCATTCAACTGTAATAGCGCTGAAACATTCTCTGCTTAGTTGCATTGAATACGTTCGCGACCCTAGATCAGGACAAATTCGCAGGTCAATGACTATTTAACATCCGGGCCGTGATAAACCCGGGCTGCAACGCCCGGGGCCGCCCCCTTGGCCTCGGGCATCGCAGCTGGCACCCCGTGGATGGGCGGGCTAGACCAGCCCGCCAAAACGCCGGTAGTAGCTTTCGCCGACATCCGGCAACGGGCCATCGGCGTTCTCCAGGGCAGTGGCCAGCCATTCTTCGGCCCGGGCCTGGATCAGGCGATAGATGTTGCGACACAACTGGCGCGCCGCGCGGCCTTCCCAATCCCCGGGCAGCAGTTCGTCGGGCAGTTGCGGATCGCGCAGCAGCAGCTTGCGGTACTCATGAATCAGCAACAGCCGGGCCAGGAAGCAATCCTGGGGCTGCAATTGCTCCTGCTCGCGCAGGGCCTGCCAGAGCGGGCGGAACAGCTGGATGAACTCGCTGTAGTGGGCTGCCAGTTCATCGATGTTCCAGCTTTCCCGCACTTGCAGGCGCAGGGCCCTGGAACCCAGGACATCCTGGGGCGTGGTCTCGAAGACGATGGTGTCTTCCTGGGCACCAAGCTCCGCCAGGGTGGCGTTGATATCGGCCCGATCAGTGCGCGGGCAGGCCAGCAGTACCGGCGACATGGCGCCGAACCCCTGCCATTCCAGCTCTTCGCGCACCTGCTTGCGCAACTCGACAGACAGTTGCGAGAGCATCACCAGGCACCAGGCGCCGTCCCAGGCCGGCACTCCGGCGCTGTACACGCGCTTGAAGGCTTTGTCGAAGCGCCGGCGCCCGGTCAGGGTCAGGCTGTAGTAACTGCGCCGGCCGACCTTTTCAGCGCTCAGCCAGCCCTCTTTGCTCAGGCGGAAGATCGAGGTGCGGATCAAGCGCTCGTTGATCCCCATGGGCTCCAGCAACTGAATCAGGCTGCCCAGCCACACCGTGCCGCCGTGGGGCTCGATGGCATCGCCGTACAGGGTGATGATCAGCGAACTGGCGCGGATCGGAGTCTGCTCCTGGAAACGTTTGATCAGGTGGTTCAGTGGCGCTAGGGACGACATGGATGTACCGGTAAAAAAGGAAGGAATATAGCGGGTTTCAGGCAGCTATAACGCCCGGGCAGGTTCATGGGCGAGCCTTGGGGCGCAGCGCACTGTTGCCGATTCGCGGGCGTCCGGGCTCTGCCTCCCGCAGCGGCTCGCAAGGCCGCATCTGCGCCAGGCAACGCCTGGCCAGCTGTTGGTATTCGCGGGTCCCCGCCTGCTTCCAGGCCAGCTCCGCATCACTGAGCGGGCGGCTGACCCGGGCCGGCGTGCCCATGATCAGCGACTGTGGCGCACACTCGAAGCCGGCCTTGACGAAGGCTGCCGCGGAAACGATGCAACGGGGCGCGATATGCGCGTTGTCCATCACCACCGCATTCATGCCCACCAGGGCGTCGGCGCCAATTCGACAGCCATGCAGGACAGCGCCATGACCTATATGGCCGTTGCGCTCGACCACCGTATCGCTGTCGGGAAAACCATGCATCACACACGTATCCTGCAGGTTTGCCCCCTCCTCCAGAACGATCCGCCCAAAATCGCCCCGCAAGCTGGCCAACGGGCCGACGTAACAATGGGCGCCGACAATCACATCACCAATCAGCACCGCTGAAGGGTGCACATAAGCGCTGGGGTCGACCACCGGGGTCAATCCATCGAGGCTGTAACAGGTCATGGAGAGGTTCCTTGAAGAACACGTCATCTGAAAGCAGGAAATACGATGAACTGCGGATGGCAGTTTGTATCAGATTATTGGCCAGGCACAAGACCGGCGCCGCCGCAATCAGCCAGCCTGGCTGCTCCACAAAGAGTTGTCAGTCCCGTATTTATCAACGCCTCAAGCAGCCTGGAGGCTTTTGTCGTGAGCCTGGGGCTACAAAAAAAGCTGGACCGACACTCAAAATCAAGACACATTAAATTCAAGTCACTATTGTTTTTATGTATCGCATTGGCGATATACTCGACGAAAACCGGCCAACCAGCCGACCCGACAATCGAGCCGACCACCGGCCACCCCGAGGACATTCACCATGCCTCAACGCCTTGCCTCCACGCCTGTCGGCGGTGTTCGCCTGATCGCCCAGCACAGAGCGCCCCGCCCATGAACTTCACCACCATCCTGTTCTCCATCAGCGAGGGCGTGGCCCTTCTCAGCCTCAACCGCCCCGAACAGCTCAACAGCTTCAACCCGACGATGCACCGCGAGGTTCAGGCAGCCCTGGACCTGGTGCGCAATGACCCGCAGGTGCGGGTCCTGCTGCTGACCGGGGAAGGCCGGGGCTTCTGTGCCGGGCAGGACCTGGGCGAGCGCACCGTGTCACCCGGCGGCGCCGCGCCGGACCTGGGGGCCTCCATCGAAACCTTCTACAACCCCCTGGTGCGGGCCCTGCGGGACCTGCCGCTGCCGGTGATCTGCGCGGTCAACGGGGTGGCCGCCGGGGCCGGGGCCAACCTGCCCCTGGCCTGCGATCTGGTCCTGGCCGCACGCTCGGCAAGCTTTATCCAGGCCTTCTGCAAGCTCGGGCTGGTTCCCGATTCCGGCGGTACCTGGCTGCTGCCGCGCCTGGTGGGCATGGCCCGGGCCAAGGCCCTGGCCCTGCTCGGCAACCGCCTGAGTGCCGAACAGGCCGAGCAGTGGGGCCTGATCTACCAGTGCGTGGATGATGCCCAACTGCGGGACCAGGCCCTGAGCCTGGCCCGGCACCTGGCTACCCAACCCACCTACGGCCTGGGCCTGATCAAGCGCAGCCTCAATGCCAGCCTGCACAACAGCTTCGATGAGCAACTGGACCTGGAGCGCGACCTGCAACGCCTGGCCGGGTGCAGCGACGACTACCGCGAAGGCGTCAGCGCCTTCATGGATAAACGCAGCCCCGTGTTCAAGGGCTGCTGACCACGGCGACTCCAAGGAGGCCCCTGCATGACTGAACATGACGCCATGGAACTGGCCCGGCGCTGCGCCCGGACCCTGTTCGAACGTGACCCGGCAAGCAACGCCCTGGGCATGCGCCTGTTGTCGGTGGCGCCCGGTGCGGCGCGCCTGGGCATGAGCGTGCGGGCCGACATGCTGCAGGGCCACGGCACCTGCCACGGCGGCCTGATCTTCACCCTCGCCGACTCGGCCTTCGCCATTGCCTGCAACAGCCATGACCGGGCCACGGTGGCCCTGGGTTGCAGCATCGAGTACATCGCCCCGGCGCAGTTGGGCGACACCCTGACCGCCGACTGCCATGAACAGAACCGCGGCGGCCGCACCGGCCACTACGCGGTGCGCGTGGAAAACCAGCAGGGCCGGCTCATCGCCCTGCTCCAAGGCAAATCCTACCAAGTGCACGGCCCGGTGCTGACACAGGAGACCTCCCATGAATGACCCACTGCTCATCGATGCCGTCCGTATCCTCATTCGCAGCGCCGGGGCCGCTACGCGCTGTGCACCATGTGCATCGGTGTCGACCCGGGCATCGCGCTGATCAGCGAGCGGCTGCAAGCACAGTAAAAAGACTCCCCCGGGGCTCGCCTGCGCCCCGGGGCATGCACTCAGAGCCCGCCCGCCGGCGGGCTACAAGACAACAACAATTCGAGTGACACCATGAACATGCCGATTGCCGGAACCGTGCCCGACGCGCTGCTGGACCCGATGGAAACCGCCAGCATCGACCACCTGCGCCAGCACCAGCTGGAACGCCTGCGCTGGAGCCTGAACCACGCCTACGACAGGGTCCCGCTGTACCGCCAGCGCTTCGACCAGCTCGGGGTGCACCCCCAGGACATCAAGCGCCTGGAAGACCTGGCGCACCTGCCCTTCACGACCAAGGCCGATCTGCGCGACCACTACCCCTATGGCATGTTCGCCGTGCCCATGGACCAGGTGGTACGCCTGCACGCCTCCAGCGGCACCACCGGCAAGCCCACGGTGGTCGGCTACACCCGCAATGACATCGACACCTGGGCGCAGGTGGTGGCGCGCTCGATCCGCGCCGCCGGCGGCCGGCCCGGGGACAAGGTGCATATTTCCTACGGCTACGGCCTGTTCACCGGCGGCCTGGGGGCGCACTACGGCGCCGAACGCCTGGGCTGCACGGTGATTCCCATGTCCGGCGGCCAGACCGAGAAGCAGGTGCAACTGATCAAGGATTTCCAGCCGGACATCATCATGGTCACCCCCTCCTACATGCTCAACATCGCCGACGAGATCGAGCGCCAGGGCCTGGACCCGCACCAGCTGGCGCTGCGCCTGGGAATCTTCGGTGCCGAACCCTGGACTGACGAACTGCGCAGTGCCATCGAACAGCGCCTGGGCATCACTGCCCTGGACATCTACGGGCTCTCGGAAATCATCGGCCCCGGGGTGGCCATGGAATGCGCGCAGACCCGCGACGGCCCTACCCTCTGGGAGGATCACTTCTACCCGGAAATCATCGACCCGATCACCGGCCAGGTACTGGCCGATGGCGAACTGGGCGAGCTGGTGCTCACCTCCCTGACCAAGGAAGCGCTGCCGATGATCCGCTATCGCACCCGCGACCTGACCCGGCTGTTGCCGGGCACGGCGCGGCCCATGCGGCGCATCGACAAGATCACCGGGCGCAGCGACGACATGCTGATCATCCGCGGGGTCAACGTGTTCCCCACCCAGGTCGAAGAGCAGGTGCTGAAGGTCGGGCAACTGGCCCCCTGCTACGAGATCCACCTGTACCGCCACGGCAACCTCGACAGCGTTGACATCCACGTCGAGCTCAAGCCTGAGCACCAGCAACTGGGGGACGAGCAGCAGCGGGCCCTCTGCGGCGATCTCAGCCGCCACATAAAGACCCATATTGGTATCAGCTCACGTATCGTTTTGCAGCCGGCATTCAGCATCAAGCGCTCCGAAGGCAAGGCCTGCCGGGTAATCGACAAACGCAACCGCTAATCCATCCTTCCTGGAAGCCCCGCTGATGCGGGGCTTTTTTTTGCCTTGGCAAAGGCCCAGGGGCGCAATGCGATACCAAAATCAATCATGACACGTTATTTTATGTTTGATATTAATTTGCGTATCACATATAAACATTCCCATGCCCAGCCACACCTTCACACCGGGAGACGCCACATGTACGCACAGCTGGTAGAAACGGGGGTCAAGCGCGTCACGCCACTGGCCGAGATGTCCGAACAGGAACGCAGCTTCCAGCAAAGGATCGACGGCGAGATCAAGATCGAAGCCAAGAACTGGATGCCCGAGGCCTACCGCCAGACCCTGATCCGGCAGATCTCCCAGCACGCCCATTCGGAAATCGTCGGCATGCTGCCCGAAGGCAACTGGGTCACCCGTGCCCCGACCTTCAAGCGCAAGCTGCAACTGATGGCCAAGATCCAGGACGAAGCCGGCCACGGCCTGTACCTGTACAGCGCCATGGAAACCCTGGGGGCCGACCGCGACGAAGAAGTGGCCCGGCTGCACAGCGGCAAGGCCAAGTATTCGAGCATCTTCAACTACCCGACCCTGAACTGGGCCGACATGGGCGCCGTGGGCTGGCTGGTGGATGGCGCGGCCATCGTCAACCAGGTGGTGCTGCAACGCACCTCCTACGGCCCCTATTCCCGGGCCATGGTGCGCATCTGCAAGGAAGAGAGCTTCCACCAGCGCCAGGGCTACGAAATCCTCCTGACCATGATGCGCGAGGGCAACCAGGCACAGCGGGACATGGTCCAGGACGCCATCAACCGTCTCTGGTGGCCGGCCCTGATGATGTTCGGCCCCAGCGACGAACACTCCCCCAACAGTGCCCAGTCCATGGCCTGGAAGATCAAGCGCCAGAGCAACGACGAACTGCGCCAGCGCTTCATCGACCAGACCATCCCGCAACTGGAGCTGCTGGGCTGCACCTGCCCCGACCCGGAGCTTGCGTGGAACGCCGAGCGCGGCCATTACGACTTTGGCGAAATCCAGTGGGAAGAATTCTACGAAGTGCTCAAGGGCAACGGCCCGTGCAACCAGGAACGCCTGGACACCTGCCGCCAGGCCACCGAGGACGGCGCCTGGGTGCGGGCTGCCGCCGTGGCCCACGCCGCCCGGAAGGCCGCTCGCGACGCCGCCTGAGAGCCCGTTCACCCCCGGTCATTGCCCCCAGGGGCAATGGCCCTCCAGCCCTGATGTGGAGTCACTGCAATGTCTGAATGGACCCTCTACGAGGTTTTCGTGCGCAGCAAGCACGGCCTCAACCACAAGCATGTCGGCAGCGTGCACGCCGCCGATGCCCCGATGGCCATGGCCAACGCCCGCGACCTCTACACCCGGCGCAGCGAAGGCGTGAGCCTGTGGGTGGTGCCGTCGGCGCAGATCGTCGCCTCCTCGCCGGACGAAAAGGAGCCGCTGTTCGACCCGGCGGACGACAAGGTCTACCGCCACGCCAGCTTCTATCAGTTGCCCCCCGAAGTCGGACACATGTGAGGCCGGCCATGAACCCTGCAAACGATCTGCTCAACCACCTGCTGCGCCTGGGCGACAGTGCCCTGGTCCAGGGCCAGCGCCTGTGCGAATGGTGCGGCCGGGCCCCGGCCCTGGAAGAAGAACTGGCACTGATGAACGTCGGTCTCGACCTGGTGGGCCAGGCCCGCAACTGGCTGGACTATGCCGCCGAACTGCTGGCGGATGGGCGAGATGCCGACCATCTGGCCTTTCGCCGCGACGAACGCGCCTACCGCAACCTGCTGCTGGTGGAACAACCCAATGGCGACTTCGCGGTGACCATGCTCAAGCAGTTCTTCTACGACGCCTGGCACCTGGAAACCCTCCGTGGCCTGTGCCTGTCCGGCGATCCACGCATCGCCGGGGTCGCCGCCAAGGCGTTCAAGGAAGTCACCTACCACCTGCGTCGCTCCAGCGAATGGGTCGAGCGCCTGGGGGATGGCACCGAGGAAAGCCACCGGCGCATGCTCCAGGCCCTGCCGCGGCTGTGGCGCTTTACCGGGGAACTGATCGCCACCGATCCTGCGGAGAACGCGTTGCACCAGGCCGGGCTGCTGGCAGACCCGGCTCAGGTCGCCACCGCCTGGCAGGACAGGGTCGCCGCGGTGTTCGCCCGGGCCACCCTGCCTGTGCCCGAAGCGCCCAGCCACTTCTACCTGGATGCGCGCAAAGGCCTGCATACCGAACACCTGGGCCTGCTGCTGGCCCAGATGCAATCACTGCCGCGAGCCTATCCCGATGCGGTCTGGTGAGCTGATCGGCAGCGACCTGGGGGCACGCGACCCGTTGCCCGGGGACCTGGACACCGCCTGGGCCACCCTCGACCGGGTCATGGACCCGGAAGTGCCGGTGGTCAGCGTGCTCGACCTGGGCATCGTGCGCCACCTCGACTGGCACCAGGGGCACCTGCAGGTGACGGTCACCCCGACCTACTCCGGCTGCCCGGCCACCGAGGTGATCGACAGCGACATCCGCCAGGCCCTGGAGCGCGCCGGCTTCAAGGCACCCAGGCTGCTGCGCCAGCTGACCCCGGCCTGGACCACCGACTGGATCACCGAGCGCGGGCGCCAGCGCCTGCAGGCCTACGGCATTGCACCGCCCTCGGGCAGCAGCAAGCGCAGCCTGCTGGGAGAAACGCCCCAGGTGCTCTGCCCGCAATGCGGCAGCGCCCACAGCGAGCGCCTCAGCGAGTTCGGCTCCACCGCCTGCAAGGCCCTGTATCGCTGCCGTGATTGCCTGGAACCCTTCGACTACTTCAAGTGCATCTGAGCGGCCCGGCGCCGCAGTGGAGAACCACCATGAGCCAGTTCCACCGCCTGACCATCAAGGACCTGCGCAATGAAACCCGCGACGCGGTGTCCATCGCCTTCGAGGTTCCCCCGCACCTGCAGCAGCACTTCCACTTCACCCAGGGCCAGCACCTGGTGCTGCGCACCGAGCTTGAAGGCGAGGAAGTGCGCCGCTCCTATTCGATCTGCACCGGGATCAACGACGGTGAACTGCGCATCGCGGTCAAGCGCGTGGCCGGCGGGCGTTTCTCGGCCTTCGCCAATGAACGATTGCAGCCCGGCCAAAGCCTGGACGTGATGCCCCCGGCCGGGCGTTTCCATGTGGAGCTGGACCCGGCGCGGCGCGGCCATTACCTGGCGGTGGCGGCCGGCAGCGGCATCACGCCGATCCTGTCGATCATCAAGAGCACCCTGCAAACCGAGCCCCACAGCCGGGTCACCCTGCTCTACGGCAACCGCTCCAGCAACTCGGCGCTGTTTCGCGAACAGCTTGAGGACCTGAAGAACCGCTACCTGCAGCGGCTGAACCTGATGTTCGTGTTCAGCCGCGAACGGCAGGACATCGACCTGTACAACGGGCGCATCGACCAGGGCAAGTGCCAGCAGCTGTTTTCCCGCTGGCTCGACGTCCAGCAACTGGAGGCCGCGTTCATCTGCGGCCCCCAGGCCATGACCGAAACCGTGCGCGACAGCCTCAAGGCTGCCGGCATGCCGGCCGAGCGCATCCACTTCGAACTGTTCCACGCCGGCAGCGACGGGCACAAGCGCCAGGCCCGGGAAACCGCCAGCGCCCTGGATGCCCGGCACAGCCGGGTCACCGTCATCAGCGACGGCCGCGCCCTGGCCTTCGACCTGCCGCGCAACAGCCAGAGCATTCTCGACGCCGGCAACGCCCAGGGCGCCGAACTGCCCTACTCGTGCAAGGCCGGAGTCTGCTCCACCTGCAAATGCAAGGTCATCGAAGGCGAAGTGGAAATGGACAGCAACCACGCCCTGGAAGACTACGAAGTCGCGGCCGGCTACGTCCTCTCCTGCCAATCGTTCCCGCTCAGCGACAAGGTGGTACTGGACTTCGACCAGCTCTGACTCCGGCGCTCCCCGCAGCCGCCCGTAGCCGCTGCCGAGCCCCAGCGAAGCTGCGAAAGGCCGCGCAGCGCCTTCACGTGCCAGCAACAACAAAAACAAGAGAACGCGCCATGACCCCACAACAGATCGCCCGCATCACCCGCCATCCGGACTTCATCCAGCTGGTGCGGCGCAAGCAGCGCCTCTACTGGTCGCTGACCCTGATCATGCTCCTGGCCTACTACGGCTTCGTACTGCTGGTGGCTTTCCACCCCGGGCTGCTGGGGCGCTCGTTGGCCGGCGGAGCCACCAGCGTCGGCATGCCGGTGGGCGTGGCTATGATCGGCCTGGCCTTTGCCCTCACCGGCTTCTACGTCTACCGCAGCAACCGCCTGCTGGACCCGCTGAACGACAAGCTCAAGCGCGAGTGCCAGCCATGAAGCGCCTGCTCGCTCTATTCCTGCTGCCCTGCCTGCTGGCCACCGACCTGGCCCTGGCGGCCGACACGCCGGCGCGGCCATTGAACTGGAACGCCATCGGCATGTTTCTGGTGTTTGTCCTGATGACCCTCGGCATCACCCGCTGGGCCGCCCGGCGCACCCGCTCCGCCAGCGACTTCTATACCGCCGGTGGCGGCATGAGCGGCTTGCAGAATGGCCTGGCGATCGCCGGCGACATGATTTCCGCGGCGTCCTTCCTCGGCATCTCGGCAATGATGTTCCTCAATGGCTACGACGGTCTGTTGTACGCCTTGGGGGTGCTGGCCGGCTGGCCGATCATCCTGTTCCTGATCGCCGAACGCCTGCGCAACCTGGGCAAGTACACCTTCGCCGACGTGGTGTCCTATCGCCTGGCCCAGACGCCGGTGCGCCTGACCTCGGCCTTCGGCACCCTGAGCGTGGCGCTGATGTACCTGGTGGCGCAGATGGTCGGCGCCGGCAAGCTGATCGAGCTGCTGTTCGGCATCAGCTACCTCTATGCGGTGATGCTGGTGGGCCTGCTGATGGTCTGCTACGTGACCTTCGGCGGCATGCTGGCCACCACCTGGGTACAGATCATCAAGGCGCTGATGCTGCTCTCGGGCACCAGCTTCATGGCCTTCATGGTGCTCAAGCACTTCGGCTTCAGCAGCGAGGCGCTGTTCGCCCAGGCCAGCGCGGTGCACGCCAAGGGCAGCGCGATCATGGCCCCGGGTGGGTTGCTGTCGAACCCCATCGATGCCATTTCCCTGGGGCTGGGCATGATGTTCGGCACCGCCGGCCTGCCGCACATCCTCATGCGCTTCTTCACCGTCAGCGATGCCCGGGAAGCGCGCAAGAGCGTGTTCTACGCCACCGGTTTCATCGGCTACTTCTACCTGCTGCTGATCATTGTCGGCTTCGGCGCCATCGTCATGGTCGGTACCGAGCCCCAGTACCGCGATGCCGGCGGCGCGATCATCGGCGGCGCCAACATGATTGCCGTGCACCTGGCCCAGGCGGTGGGCGGCAACCTGTTCCTGGGCTTCATCTCGGCCGTGGCCTTCGCCACCATCCTGGCGGTGGTGGCCGGGCTGGCGCTGTCCGGCGCCTCGGCGGTCTCCCACGACCTGTACGCCTGCGTGCTGCGCAAGGGCCAGGCCAGCACCCGGCAGGAAATGCGCGTCTCGCGGATCGCCACCCTGTGCATCGGGGTGCTGGCGGTGCTGCTGGGGCTGTTGTTCGAATCGCAGAACATTGCCTTTCTCTCGGGGCTGGTGCTGGCCATCGCCGCTTCGGTGAATTTCCCGGTGCTGTTTCTTTCCATGTTCTGGAAAGGCCTCACCACTCGCGGCGCGGTGGGCGGCAGCCTGGCTGGCCTGGTCTCTGCGATTGTGCTGCTGATGCTCAGCCCGGCGGTCTGGGTCAATGTGCTGCATCACCCCCAGGCGCTGTTTCCCTATGCCAACCCGGCGCTGTTTTCCATGAGCCTGGCGTTCTTCTGTGCCTGGGCCTTCTCCGTCAGCGACCGCTCGCCCCGGGCCGAACTGGAGCGCGGGCGCTACCTGGCGCAGTTCATCCGTTCCATGACCGGCATTGGCGCATCCGGCGCCACTCATCATTGACCCCATCCATGAGTGCGGGCTGCCGCGCTCAAACCCGGTTCACCCTCTGGAGGAATCCCCATGCCACAGGCTCCTACCCTGCAAAGCTTCATCGCCGGCCGCTGGTTCGGCCAGCATCCGGCCCAGTCACTGCGCAGCGCCATCGATGGGCATGAAGTAGCGCACGCCCACGAGGAGGCCCCGGACTTCGCCGAGGCCCTGGCCTTTGGTCGCCATCAGGGCGGCAAGGCCTTGCTGGCCCTGGATTTCCAGCAGCGGGCCCAGCGCCTCAAGGCCCTGGCGCTGTATCTGAGCGAGCGCAAGGAGCAGCTCTATGCCCTGTCCCATCACAGCGGCGCGACGCGGGCCGACAGCTGGATCGATATCGAGGGCGGCAACAGCACCCTGTTCAGCTACGCCGGCCTCGGCGCCCGGGAACTGCCGTCGGGCAACCTGTTGCACGAAGGCCCGGCGCAATCCCTGAGCAAGCTCGGCAGCTTCGCCGGCAGCCACATCCTTGTGCCCCGAGGGGGCGTGGCGGTGCACATCAACGCGTTCAACTTCCCGATCTGGGGCATGTTGGAGAAGTTCGCCCCGTGTTTCCTGGCCGGCATGCCATGCATCGTCAAGCCCGCCAGCGCCACCAGCTACCTGACCGAAGCCGCAGTGCGGCTGATGCATGAATCCGGGCTGCTGCCCGAAGGCAGCCTGCAACTGGTGATAGGTGGCACCGGCGACCTGTTGGATCGCCTGCAAGGCCAGGACCTGGTGACCTTCACTGGCTCTGCCAGCACTGCCGGCAAGCTGCGGGCCAACCCCAACCTGATCCGCCACTCGGTGCCGTTCAATGCCGAGGCCGACTCGCTGAACTGCGCGATCCTGGCCCCGGACGTAAGCCCGGACGACGAGGAGTTCGAGCTGTTCATCAAGGAAGTGGCACGGGAAATGACGGTCAAGGCCGGGCAGAAGTGCACCGCCATCCGCCGCGCCATCATCCCCGCCAAACAACTGGATGTGGTGGCCACCAGGTTGCGCGAACGCCTGTCGAAGGTGGTGGTGGGCGACCCGGCGGTGGAAGGTGTGCGCATGGGCGCCCTGGCCTCCCATGAACAGCAGCGCGATGTGGCCGAGCGCCTGCAAAGCCTGCTGCACAGCAGCGACCTGCTGTTCGGTGCCCGGGACGGCTTCGAGCCCCGAGGCACAAACGTCAGCCAGGGCGCGTTCTTCGCCCCGACCCTGTTGCTGGCGCGCGATCCCATGGCCGAGGGCGGCGCCCACGACATCGAAGCCTTTGGCCCGGTCAGCACCCTGATGGCCTATGACGACCTGGACCAGGCACTGGAGCTGGCCTCTCGCGGCAAGGGCAGCCTGGTGGCCAGCCTGGTCACCAAGAGCCCGGCCATTGCCGCCCAGGTCATTCCCCGGGCTGCGGCCTGGCACGGTCGCTTGCTGGTGCTGGACCGCCACTGTGCTGGCGAATCCACCGGCCACGGCTCGCCCCTGCCACAGCTCAAGCATGGCGGCCCGGGCCGCGCCGGGGGTGGCGAAGAGCTGGGGGGCCTGCGGGCGGTCAAGCATTACCTGCAACGGGCGGCGATCCAGGGCTCGCCAAGCATGCTGACGGCGGTAACCGGTGAGTACGTGCGCGGTGCCCAGGTGATCGAAACCGAGGTCCACCCCTTCCGCCGGCACTTCCAGGACCTGCGGATCGGCGAATCCCTGCTGACCCACCGGCGCACCGTGACCGAGGCCGACCTGGTGAACTTCGGCTGCCTGTCCGGGGACCACTTCTACATGCATTTCGACGACATTGCCGCCAAGGCGTCGCAGTTCGGCAAGCGCATCGCCCATGGCTATTTCGTGCTGTCGGCGGCGGCCGGGCTGTTCGTTTCCCCGGGCCCCGGCCCGGTGCTGGCCAACTACGGCCTGGACACCCTGCGCTTCATCACCCCGGTGGGCATTGGCGACACCCTGCAGGCGCGCCTGACCTGCAAGCGCAAGATCGACCAGGGCAAGCTCAGCCCCCAGGGCACGCCGCAAGGAGTGGTGGCCTGGGATGTGGAAGTCAGCAACCAGCTGGGCGAGGTGGTGGCCAGCTACGACATCCTGACCCTGGTGGCCAAGCGTACTGAGTGAAACCGTTGAAGGCTGCGCAAGGCTCGAGGCCCTCTTCGCCGGCAAGCCGGCTCCTACAAGAGTTTCGCGCCGCCAGCCCCCCCCGTAGGAGCTGGCTTGCCAGCGAAGGCGTGCTTGAGGACTGCGCAAGGCTCGAGGCCCTCTTCGCCGGCAAGCCGGCTCCTACAACAGTTTCGCGCCGCCAGCCCCCCGTAGGAGCTGGCTTGCCAGCGAAGGCGTGCTTGAAGACTGCGCAAGACTCGAGGCCCTCTTCTCCGGCAAGCCGGCTCCTACGGAAGGTCGTGCACTGGCGGCCGCTGGGGCGCTGGCGAAGTTTGTCGCAAAAGATTTCATCAATTCTTGATTATCAATCCGCCATGGGGCAAGTTGCGCGCTTCTCACTACAAGGAGCCGCCAATGTCCGGTTCAATGGCCCAGGCGTTCGCCCACAATTTTCTCGGCCAATCACCCCGCTGGTACAAGGCAAGCATTGTCGCGTTCCTGTTGCTCAACCCTCTGCTGTTCTTCGCTGTCAGCCCGGCCGCCGCCGGCTGGTGCCTGGTGATCGAATTCATCTTCACCCTGGCCATGGCCCTCAAGTGCTACCCCTTGATGCCCGGCGGCCTGCTGCTGGTGCAGGCACTGGTGCTGGGCATGACCACGCCCCAGGCGCTGTATGACGAGCTGGTGCACAACTTCCCGGTGATCCTGCTGCTGATGTTCATGGTGGCCGGCATCTACTTCATGAAGGAGTTGCTGCTCTACCTGTTCTCCCGGCTGCTGCTGGGGGTGCGCTCCAAGGCGCTGCTGGGCCTGCTGTTCTGCTTTCTCTCGGCCTTCCTCTCGGCCTTTCTCGACGCCCTGACCGTTACCGCGGTGATCATCAGCGCCGCGGTAGGCTTCTATTCGGTGTATCACCGGGTGGCGTCCGGCAATGACCCGCGTCAGGACAGCGCCTTCGCCGACGACCAACAGTTGCCTGCCCTGCATCATGACGACCTGGAGCAGTTCCGTGCCTTCCTGCGCAGCCTGCTGATGCATGGCGCCGTGGGCACCGCCCTGGGCGGTGTGTGCACCCTGGTGGGGGAACCGCAGAACCTGCTGATCGGCCATGAAATGGGCTGGCACTTCGCCGATTTCTTCAGCAAGGTGGCACCGGTTTCGATGCCGGTCCTGGCGGCTGGCCTGGTGACCTGCGTACTGCTGGAGAAGCTGCGCTGGTTCGGCTACGGCACCCTGCTGCCGGACAACGTGCGCCAGGTGCTGGCCAACTACGCCGCCGAGGACGATGCCCAGCGCACCTCGCGCCAGCGCGCGGCCCTGCTGGTGCAGGGGCTGGCGGCACTGATCCTGATCGTCGCCCTGGCCCTGCATGTGGCCGAGGTCGGGCTGATCGGCCTGCTGGTGATCGTACTGATCACCGCCTTTACCGGGATCACCGACGAGCACCGCCTGGGCAACGCGTTCAAGGACGCCATGCCTTTCACCGCCCTGCTGGTGGTGTTCTTTGCCGTGGTGGCGGTGATTCACCAGCAGCAGCTGTTCACCCCGCTGATCCAGTGGGTGCTGGCGCTGCCGGCGGACCAGCAGCCGGGCATGCTGTTCATTGCCAATGGCCTGCTCTCGGCCATCAGCGACAACGTGTTCGTGGCCACCATCTACATCACCGAAGTGAAACAGGCCTTCATCTCCGGGCAGATGAGCCGCGAGCACTTCGAAACCCTGGCGATCGCCATCAATACCGGTACCAACCTGCCGAGCGTGGCCACGCCCAACGGCCAGGCGGCCTTCCTGTTCCTGCTGACCTCGGCGATTGCGCCGCTGGTACGCCTGTCCTACGGACGGATGGTGTGGATGGCCCTGCCCTACACCGTGGTGATGGGGCTGCTGGGCTGGTACGCGGTGAGCTACTGGTTGTAACCGCCGCTTGGGGCGCCCCGGGACTGCAGATGGGGCGCAATGGGTGCAGGACTGGGGGCCGTGGCCCGGCGCGATGCCGGGCCACGGCCCTCAGCGCATGAGGATATAGCGCTCGATGGCTTCGGCGGCGCCGTCTTCCAGGTTGCTGCCGGTGATCACATCAGCCTGGCGCTTGACCTGTTCTTCCGCCTGGCCCATGGCAATCGACAGGCCGGCACGCTGGAACATCGCCGGGTCGTTGCCGCCATCGCCCAGGGCCGCGGTGCGCTCCAGCGGCACCCCCAGGTATTCGGCCAGGGTCACCAGGGCCTGCCCCTTGTCCGCCTGCAAGGCAGTGAGATCGAGGAACCTGGGTTGGGAACGGGACGCCTGGGCCTGCCCTGCAGTGGCGGCCTGCAGGCGGGCCTCCAACTGCACCAGCAAGCGGTGATCGCTGCTGGCGGCGACGATCTTGTCGATGCGCGGCAGGTATTCCTCGAAGCTGTCCACCACCTTGGGGGCGTAACCCAGCGCCTGGCGCTCCAGGGGCATCAGGGCACCGTCCAGGTTGCGCAGCAGCCATTCGTTGTCGGCAAACACCCAGGTCTCGACCTGTGGGCAGGGTTCGAACAGCAGCAAGGCGGTGACCGCCGCTTCCACCGGAACATGGTGACGAGCCAGGAAACTGCCATCGGGCTTGACGATACTGCCGCCGTTGAAGCCGGCAGTGGGCAGGTCGACGCCCAGGGCCTCGATCTGCTGCAGCATGGCCCGCGGCGGCCGTCCGGTGGCCAGGCTGAAGGCTACCCCGGCCTCGCGCAGCGCACGGACCGCGTCCAGGGTGCGGGGGCTGAGGCTGTGGTCGGGGCGCAACAGGGTGCCGTCCATGTCACTGAGGAGGAACTCGACAGGCCGCGCCTGCACGCCACTCACCCCAGGGGTCGCCATACGCGGCCATCCCGGGCCAGCAGTTCATCCCCGGCTGCCGGGCCATCCACGCCCGCCGGGTAGCTCTGCAAGCTGGCGTCCTGTTGCCAGGCATCGAGGAAGGGTTGCACCGCGCGCCAGCCGTTCTCGATGTTGTCGGCGCGCTGGAACAGGGTCTGGTCGCCGATCAGGCAGTCGTAGATCAGGGTTTCGTAGCCGGTGGAGGGCTGCATCTCGAAAAAGTCGCGGTAGGCAAAACCCAGTTCGATGTTGGCCATGTCCAGGCTCGGCCCGGGCTTTTTCGCCAGCAGGTCGAACCACATGCCTTCGTTGGGCTGGATCTGGATCCGCAGGTAGGTCGGCAACAGGCGCTCGACCTCGGTATCGCGGAACTGTGCATAGGGCGCCGGCTTGAAGCAGATGACGATCTCGGTGTCGCGCACACTCATGCGCTTGCCGGTGCGCAGGTAGAACGGCACCCCGACCCAGCGCCAGTTGTCGATCATCACCTTCAGCGCAACGTAGGTTTCGGTGCTGCTGTCCGGCGCCACGTTCGCTTCCTCGCGGTAGCCCGCCAGGGCCTTGCCGGCCACTTCACCGGCGCTGTACTGGCCGCGCACCGAGTTGGCCCGGGCCTCTTCCACGGACCAGGGGCGGATAGCCCCCACCACCTTGGCCTTTTCGCCACGTACCGCATCGGCGCCAAAGGCAGCGGGCGGCTCCATGGCCACCATCGCCAGCAACTGGAACAGGTGGTTGGGCACCATGTCCCGCAGGGCACCGGTGTGTTCATAAAAGCTGCCACGGGTTTCCACGCCGACGGTTTCCGCCGCGGTGATCTGCACGTGGTCGATGTAATGGTTGTTCCAGAATGCCTCGAACAGGCTGTTGGAAAAACGGCTGACCAGGATGTTCTGGACCGTTTCCTTGCCCAGGTAATGGTCGATGCGATAGATCTGCTTCTCGCTCATGACCTTGAGCAGGCAGCCGTTGAGGGCTTCGGCGGTCTGCAGGTCGGAGCCGAAGGGTTTTTCGATCACCACCCGGCGAAAAGCCTGCGGCCCCTCCTCCAGCAACCCGGCGCTGCCCAGGCGGCGCACCACTTCACTGAAGAAGCGCGGTGCGGTGGCCAGGTAGAACACCGCGTTGCCGGTGCCGCTGGCGGCAATCCGCGCCGCCAGTTCGGCATAGGTGGAGTCGTCGAGAAAATCGCCCTGGACATAGCTGATGCCCCGGGTCAGGCGGGCCCAGACGGCGGCATCCACCGCCGCCCCCTGGCCTTGCTTGTTGAGCACTTCATCGCGAAGGAAGTCTTCCAGCAGCGTGGCGAACTCGGCGTCGCTCACCGCGTTGTGGTCAACGCCGACAATCCGCAGCCCCTCATCCAGCAAACCGTCGCGGCTGAGGTTGTACAGCGCCGGCATCAGCAGGCGCTTGACCAGATCACCGCGGGCGCCGAACAGGAACAGCGTGGTCGGCGGCGCCGGCAACGCCTTGGACTTCTTTCGCGTGGTGGTCATTTTTTCCCGGTCTCCACATGGCCGCCAAAGCCGAAGCGCATGGCCGACAGCAGCTTGTCACCGTAGGTGCCCTGGCCGCGGGAGCGGTAGCGGGAGAACAGCGAGTTGGACAGCACCGGCACCGGCACCGATTGCTCCATGGCCGCTTCGATGGTCCAGCGCCCTTCGCCACTGTCGGCCACCGAGCCGGAGAAGCCGTCGAGCTTCGGATCGCCCGCCAGGGCATCGGCGGTCAGGTCCAGCAGCCAGGAGGACACCACGCTGCCACGGCGCCAGACTTCGGCGATATCGGCGACATTGAGGTCGAAGCGCTGGTCTTCCGGAAGGCTTTCCGAGGCCTTGGTCTTGAGGATGTCGAAGCCCTCGGCGAAGGCCTGCATCATGCCGTACTCGATGCCGTTGTGGATCATCTTGACGAAGTGCCCGGAACCGGCCGGGCCGGCGTGGATGTAGCCGCGTTCGGCACGGTCGTCATCGGCGACCCGGTCCTTGGTCCGCGGGATGGTGCCCATGCCGGGCGCCAGGGCGGCGAACAGCGGGTCCAGGCGCAGCACTTCGGCGGCGTCGCCGCCGATCATCATGCAGTAGCCACGCTCCAGGCCCCAGACGCCGCCGGAGGTGCCGACGTCGATGTACTTCAGGCCCTTTTGCGCCAGGTCGCGGGCGCGGCGGATGTCGTCTTTATAGTAGGTGTTGCCACCGTCGATGATCACATCGCCCGGCTCCAGCAACTGGCTGAGGGTGTCGATGGTGTCTTCGGTGGGTGCGCCCGCGGGCAGCATGACCCAGACCGCCCGGGGCTTTTCCAGGCCCGCCACCAGGGCCGGCAGGTCGGCGACGCCCTTGGCGCCTTCAGCGGCCAGGGCGCTGACGAAGTCGGTGTTGCGGTCAAAGACTACGGTCTCGTGCCCATTGAGCATCAGGCGCCGTGCAATGTTGCCGCCCATGCGGCCCAGTCCAATAATCCCCAGTTGCATGTGCTGATGCTCCTACTGCAAAAATTCTGATCAAAAAAAGTTATAGCCCAGTGGGCCGGGGCAAAATCCCGAGGGGCGCAACTATACAAGGCAAGAAGCCCCAAGACAGCGCAATCTTCAGGTAGATTCCGAGTTTTTACCCCCGACGGCGCGAATTACCCATCGACCGGCCCCAGCCGATTCCCCTGACGGGCAGCAGAACAATGAAGATTAGTCCCGTG
This sequence comes from Pseudomonas sp. BIGb0176, assembly GCF_024810175.1. NCBI lineage: Bacteria > Pseudomonadati > Pseudomonadota > Gammaproteobacteria > Pseudomonadales > Pseudomonadaceae > Pseudomonas > Pseudomonas sp. BIGb0176. The sequence goes on along the minus strand of NZ_JANUEC010000001.1, from coordinate 1,208,774 downwards.
CCAGCCCCTGAAGTTTCCCTGGCCCTGGGTGGATAACGCTGCAAATCTGCGCGAAGACACAGCGACCGCGAAAAATAAAAAAGTTCCCTTTGCCCGAAAAAGAAATAAAATTGCCGCCGATAGTGTTTTGCGCAGGGATGCGGCCAGCGAAGCATAGTTGAGACACGCCATTTGCGAGGTGAAGCAATGGGCACAGTACTACCGGCACGACCAACACAAACCCTGTACGTCAGCATTCGTCGTGACGAATTGCGTCAACTCAAAGACGAACGCGATCAACTGCAACGGGAGCTCGCACAATTGCGCCTGCAGTTGCAAAGCCAGGGTCAACCGGCGCCGCTACACCTCTCCTCCGCGAGCTGAGCCTCGCCCCTGAACGCAGGCCCGACCTGCGTTCAGCCCCGCTGCAGGTCCCGGGCCAAGCCGCCTTCCCTCGCCATACCGCCATAGCCCCCCGTTGCAGACCACAAAATAGCGACGTTCAGCTGACAAAGTTTTCACACTTGCCTGTCGATACTCCCGGCCATTGTGGCCGTCTTGTTACAAGACGGCGCTCATTCGCGACGCCCTTGGCGCGCAATGAATCTGGATCCCTGGGGAGCGCTCAATGGCATTGTTCAAACGCAGTAGTGCATCTGCGAAAGGTTTTGACTGGATGGGGCTGCTCTGGCTGTTCCTGTTCTTCTGGTATTTCTCCGGCATCACCCAACTGCTGATCCAGCTGACCGACACCTCCGGCTTCACCGGTTTCCGCCAGGCGTTCTTCATGAGCGCCATCTGGCTGGCACCGATGCTGCTGTTCCCGGCGCGCACCAAAGTCATGGCCGCCGTGATCGGCGTGGTGCTCTGGGCCTGTTCCATGGCCAGCCTGGGCTACTTCTTCGTCTACCAGCAGGAGTTCTCGCAAAGCGTCATCTTCATCATGTTCGAGTCCAACCCCTCGGAAGCCGGTGAATACCTGACCCAGTACTTTGCCTGGTGGATGCTCCTGGCGTTCCTCGCCCACAGCGCATTCGCCTTCTTCCTCTGGACCCGCCTGCGCCCGGTCTACCTGCCTCGGGGCCAGGCCCTGGTGGCGGCGACGGCAATCCTGGTGGCCATCGTCGGCTACCCGCTGGTCAAGCAGATCTCCCGCGCCGATACCCTGGCCGCCGGCCTGGAGAAATTCGAAACCCGCATCGAGCCCGCCGTGCCCTGGCAGATGGTGATTGCCTATCGCCGCTACCGCGAGCAACTGGACGGCATGCAGGGCATGCTCGCCAGCGCCAGCAAGATCGCCCCCCTGACCAACCTCAAGGACAGCATGGCCAACCAGCCGGCGACCCTGGTACTGGTCATTGGCGAATCCACCAACCGCCAGCGCATGAGCCTGTACGGCTACCCGCGCCAGACCACCCCGGAGCTGGACAAGCTCAAGGACCAGCTGGCGATCTTCAACAACGTCATCACCCCGCGCCCCTACACCATCGAGGCGCTGCAGCAGGTACTGACCTTCGCCGACGAAGAAAACCCCGACCTGTACCTCAAGAGCCCGTCCCTGGTCAGCGTGATGAAGCAGGCCGGCTACAAGACCTACTGGATCACCAACCAGCAGACCATGACCAAGCGCAACACCATGCTCACCACCTTCTCCGAACAGGCGGACGAGCAGGTGTACCTGAACAACAACCGCAACCAGAACGCCCGCCAGTACGACGGCGACGTGCTCGAACCGTTCTCCAAGGCCCTGGCCGACAGCGCACCGCGCAAGTTCATCGTGGTCCACCTGCTGGGCACCCACATGAGCTACCAGTACCGCTACCCGCCCAGCTTCGACAAGTTCAATGATCGCCAGGGCGTACCGGCCGGCGTGCGCGACGACCAGTTGCCCACCTACAACAGCTACGACAACGCCGTGCTGTACAACGACTTCGTGGTCTCGAACCTGATCAAGAACTACGCCAAGACCGACCCCAACGGTTTCCTGCTGTACCTCTCGGACCACGGCGAGGACGTCTTCGACTCCGCCGGCCATGACACCCTGGGGCGCAACGAAGCCCGGCCGACGGCGCCGATGTACACCATTCCGTTCATGGCCTGGGCCTCGCCGAAATGGCGGGAAACCCATGACTGGAGCTTTGCCTCGGACCTCAGCCGCCCCTACATGAGTTCCCAGCTGATTCACACCTGGGCGGACCTGGCGGGCCTGAGTTTCGATGAGCTGGACCACAGCCGCAGCCTGGTGAGCGACAGCTTCAAGCCACGCCCGCTGCTGATCGGCGACCCCTACTCGCGCCAGAGCAAGCCCTTGATCGACTTCAGCCTGATGAAACCCAAGGCTCCGGTCGAAGCCACGGTGGTACAGAAGTAAGCCCCCTGTCACGCCCGCAGGATCCGGCTTGCCGGCAAACAGCCCCGAGAACCCTGGCCGGTTCCCGGGGCTTTTTTTTGCACCAGGCCGCGTCCGCAGGCGGCGCCTTCAAGGAGGTGCCCTTGCCGGCCAGCGCGGCCAAGCGCCGGCAAAGACACATGATGTCGAAATTGTAATCAGCACTTCAGGCTGACGTTAACCCTCGCTTAATACACTTCGGTGAAACTTTCGCCCATCACTTCTTGTGCAGGGACGTAACAAGTACCGAACATTCTTAAGCAGGAAAAACAGCATGAAACTTTCAACTTTGGTATTAAGCGGCCTGATTCTGGTAGGTTCCAGCGCGGCCTTTGCCGAAGGTGGCTCGGAAAATATGCAGCGCTTCTATGACAACTTCCGCGTTAGCCAGCAGCAACTTCATGGCGACAAGACCGAAAACACCGCAAAAGCCGAAAAGCAGAAATCCGAGCCCAACTATTCCGCCTCGGATGCCAAGCAACAACAGCCTGGTGCCTGACCCCCAGTTCCAGCGATACCCCTTCCCGGCAATCTGCTCCTTTGCCAGAAGTGGATGTTTGGCGCCCTTGCGGGCGCCTTTTTCATAGGGGCTGCCCTCCTTCTCTTGCACCCGCATGACAGGCAGATGACAACCCGGTCATCTGCCGCCCGCAGTGCCCCGGCTCAATTAGTATCGCCGCACCATGCCACTCGCCACTGATCGGACAGCCTGGTTAATCAGTTGAATTAGCTGGGTTATTTTATTGACCCTATAGCTACTACAGACTTTAACCTGCGCTCGCTCGACAGCCCCGACAGCTTTGAAGAGGATATTGCAATGCGCATTCTGGTGATTGAGGACGAACCCAAGACGGCCGACTACCTGCATCAGGGCCTGAGTGAAAGTGGCTATGTGGTGGACCGGGCGAACAATGGCGTGGACGGCCTGCACCTGATTCAACAACAGCCCTATGAATTGGTAATCCTGGATATCAACCTGCCCGGCAAAGATGGTTGGCAAGTTCTTGAACAACTGCAGGGAAACTATCCCGCACGGGTCATGATGTTGACTGCCCGCGGGCGCCTGGAAGACAAGGTCAAGGGCCTGGATATGGGCGCCGATGATTATCTGGTCAAACCGTTTCAATTTCCCGAGTTGCTGGCCCGGGTTCGTACCCTGATGCGTCGTAGTGAAGTCATTGTCCAACCGGAAGTTCTGCAAGTTGCCGACCTGCAACTTGACCCGCGCCGTCATCGGGCTTATCGCGGCAGTCGGCGTATCGACCTGACGACCAAGGAGTTCACCCTGCTGCATGTATTGATGCGCCACAGCGGAGAAGTACTGACCCGCACCCAGATCATTTCCCTGGTCTGGGACATGAACTTCGACTGCGACACCAATGTGGTGGAAGTCTCCATCAGCCGCTTGCGGGGCAAGATCGACGACGCCAGTGACGTCAAGCTGATCCATACCCTGCGCGGTGTCGGTTATGTCCTGGAAGCACGCCCATGACAGCGCGCCCCGCCGCCGCGGCCAGCAGCCTGTCCATGCGCCTGGGGCTGACCGTCGCCCTGATGGGCGCGGCACTGGTGGTGCTGCTGGCAACCCTGGCCTACCTGGCGTTGAACCATGAGCTGGACAACCTGGCGCGCAAGGGCCTGGACAGCAAGCTGGAGCAGATCCGGCACAGCCTCACCAGCGACCTCAAGAGCAGTGACCTGGCGGCCCGCCCCCATTCCCTGCTGGACCTGGTGATGGGCCACGACAACCTGCAATTGAGCATCCTCGGCAGCGATCCGCTGGCCGAACCCCTGCTGATTGTCGGCGGCATGGCCCAGGAGTCCCTGCCCGAGCCCCTGGGCAATATCGGTGGCGACGGCTATATCGACTGGCGCGACAGCCGCGGCAACCCCTTGCTCAGCGCCCTGCGGCAGATGAGCCTGCGCAACGGCGAGCAGGTCCAGGTGGTACTGACCCTGGACCGCAGCAACGATCAGGCGCTGCTCAGCGCCTACCTGCGTTCCACGGTGATCGCCCTGCCCCTGTTGCTGCTGCTGATCGGTTTCGGCGCCTGGTGGCTGGTGCAACGGGGCCTGCTGCCGCTGCAGCAGTTCAGCCGGGTCGCGGCGCGGGTGACCACCCAGGACCTGACCCACCGCCTGAAGCTGCAGGGCCTGCCCCGGGAGCTGGCGGAGCTGGGCCAGGGCATCAATGTCATGCTGCAACGCCTGGACGGCGGCGTGCAGCGCCTGTCGCAGTTCTCCGACGACCTGGCCCACGAGTTGCGCTCGCCCATCAGCAACCTGATGGGCAAGGCCCAGGTGACCTTGTCCCGGGAACGCCCGCCAGAGGAGTACAAGGCGGTGCTGGAGGCCAGCATCGAAGAGCTGGAGCGGGTCACGCGGATCGTCGCCGACATGCTGTTCCTGGCCCAGGTCAGCCAGCCGGCGTCCCAGGCCCGGTTCGCCCGGGTCTCGCTGGGGGAAGAAGCGCGCCGGGTCATCGACCTGTTCGCCCTGAGCGCCGAAGAGAAGCAGCTGCAACTGCAGCCCAGTGGCGATGCCTGGGTGCTGGGGGACCGGCTGATGATCCAGCGGGCCATTTCCAACCTGCTGTCCAACGCCATTCGCCACAGCCCGGCGCGGGGGCAGATCAGCCTGCGGGTGGAGCAGACCATGGAGGCCGTGAGCCTGAGCGTGGGCAACCCCGGCCCGGGCATCGCTGCCAGCCACCTGCCCCATCTGTTCGAGCGCTTCTATCGGGTCGACAGCAGCCGCACCCGGGCCGAAGGCGGCACCGGGCTGGGCCTGGCCATCGTCCGTTCGATCATGAACCTGCACCAGGGGCGCACCGAGGTCAGCAGCATCCCGGAACTCCTGACCGAGTTCCGCCTGGTATTCCCCCGGCTCGACCCGGCGCAGCACGACCTCTAGAGCAGCCAGGCACCGGCACCGGCCCCCAGCAGCACCAGGGCCCAGGGCGGCACCCGGCCGCTGCGCAACAGCAGCAGCGCCAGCAACACCGCCACCAGTTCCGGCGCGCCGGTCACGCTGCTGGTCCACAGGGGTTGGTACAACGCTGCCGCCAGCAGGCCCACCACCGCGGCATTGACCCCGGCCAGGGCCGCCTGGATGCCCTGGCGGTGGCGCAGCCGCTGCCAGAAGGGCACCACGCCGATCACCAGCAACAACCCCGGCAGAAAGATCGCCAGCAGGCACACCACCGCCCCACTCCAGCCATCGATGGCCGCGCCGAGAAAGGCCGCGACGCTGAACAGCGGGCCGGGCATCGCCTGGGCGCTGGCGTACCCGGCCAGGAACAGCGGGCTGCTGACCCAGCCGGGCTCCACCACCTGCGCCTGCAACAGCGGCAGCACCACATGGCCGCCACCGAATACCAGAGCGCCGACCCGGTAGAAACCATCGAACAGGCTCAGCAGGCGCCCCGGCCAGAGCAGCACCAGCCCCGGCAACAGCACCAGCAGCAATAGCGCCAGCCCCAGGCAACACGCCCCCAGGCGGCGACTCGACCCAGAGGGAGGGCTCTGGACCTGCACCTGGAACACCGGCCTGATCAGCCAGCGGCCCAGCAGCGCCGCCAGCAGCATCACCAGCAACTGCCCGCCCAGGCCCGGCCAGCGCAGCACCAGCGCCGCGGCCAGCACTGCAATGACGATCTGCAAGGCGCCCCGGCACAGGCTGCGGGCCATGCCCCACAAGGCCTGGGCCACCACCGCCACCGCCACCAGTTGCAAGCCCTTGAGCGCCCCGGCCGGGACCCCGCCCCCCAACCCCAGGGCCAGCAGTGCCAGGGCCAGGGCCGAAGGCAAGGTAAAGCCGGCCCAGGCACACAGGGCCCCGGGCAGGCCACGGCGAGACAATCCCAGGGCGATGCCGACCTGACTGCTGGCAGGTCCGGGAAGAAACTGGCACAGCGCGACCAGCTCGGCATAGGCCGCCTCCCCCAGCCAGCGCCGGCGCTGGACGAATTCCTGGCGAAAGTAGCCCAGGTGCGCCAGCGGCCCGCCAAACGAACTCAGGCCCAGGCGCAGAAACACCAGGAAGATCCGCCAGGGTGTTTCTACCGGGACCGGCGCGCAGGGGCTGGGGGCGTGCATTACAAGGCTTTGCTCCAGAACAGCATGCGCCCGTGAGTCGGGTCGAGCATGGCATTGGCGAAACCGCAGGCGCGATAGGCGGCCTGGGCCTGGGCATTGCCCTCCAGCACTTCCAGGGTGACCTTGCAGCAGCCCCGTTGCCGGGCGATGTCCTCGACCTTCTGCAGCAGGCGCTTGCTCAGGCCCTGGCCGCGGTAGCTGTCCAGCACCACCACGTCATGGATATTCACCAGGGGCCGGCAGGCAAAGGTGGAGAAGCCTTCGAAGCAGTTCACCAGGCCCACCGGCTGCCCGCCGGCAAAGGCCAGCACGCTGAACGCCTGGGGCCGCTTGGCCAGTTCCGCCGGCAACTGCTGGAGCCGGTCTGCGTCCAGGGGCTGGCCGCCGCCCATGGGGTCCTCGGCATAGTGGTTGAGCAACACGCCTATGGCTTCGGCATGCACCGGGTTGCTGTAACTGGCTTGCAACACCACGACATCGGCAACGTCCATGTTCATCCTCGATCAACGTATTGAAAGTGAGCGCTCAGGGCTCAGGCAGCCTCGATTGTAGGCTGGGGGATTTGACCAAACGAAGATTTTTAACCCGCGCACTACAGAAAAAATCCTAAGCAGCGGCCGGGATCCACGGCAGCCGGAAAGGTTTCCCTTCAGGCCGCGGGCCCACCGGCAAAACGCTGCAACTGCATTTCCTGCAGGCGGCTGAGGGTGCGGCGGAAAGCGAACTCCAGGTAGCCCTCGGTGTACAGCTGTTCCATGGGCACCCGGGCTTCCAGGTAGAGCGGCACCTTGCGGTCGTAGCACTCGTCCACCAGGGCGATGAAACGCCGCACCGCGTCGTCATGTACCGACAGCTGCGGCAACTCACGATCCCCGGCCATCACCCGCTCGGCACCATCCTCGGTGCCCCGGGCAATGCGTGCGGGGCGCTGGCAAGCGCTGAGGTTGGGCACATCGCTCAGGAGAATGGCCTGGAAGCGGTCGCACAGGGCCATGAAGTCCATGGCGGAAAACGGCTGTTCGCACAGTTCGACGAAGCTGCACCAGGCCACCGTCCCGCACGCCTTGACCACCTGCAACGGGCGATAGCCGAGCAACAGCGGCTCGCTACTCGCCGGCTGCCCGGCACTCAAGCGCTCGAACACCGGCCCCAGGGCGCTCGGCTGCCCCTCGGCGCCAAGCCAGTAGCGTTGCTCGGCGGCGCCCGGGTGCAGGCGGTGATCCTGCTCGCCGTCCACCGCCACCACCTGCATGTGCTGGCGGATGGCGCTGATCGCCGGAACGAAGCGCTCGCGGTTGAAGCCATCGGCATACAGCTGCTCCGGGGGCTGGTTGGAGGTGCAGACCAGCACCACGCCCTGGTCGAACATCACCTGGAACAGGCGCCCGAGGATGATCGCGTCACCGATGTCATTGACGAACAGCTCATCGAAACACAGCACCCGCACCTCTTCGGCCAGCTCCCGGGCCAGGGCCTGCAAGGGGTCGGCAATACCGGTCAGTTGGAACGACCGCTGGTGCACCCAGCCCATGAAATGATGAAAGTGCTGGCGCCGCGCCGGGACCCGCAGGCTCTGGTAGAACTGGTCCATCAGCCAGGTCTTGCCCCGCCCAACCGCCCCCCACAGATAGACCCCGGGCACCGCCGTGCGCCCTTGATGCAGGGCTTCATGGCATTGCTGCAAGGCCTGCACCGCCCGCGCCTGCGCCGCGTCGGCGACAAAGCCCTGCTGCTCCAGGGCGTATTGGTAGGCGCTCATGGGGGAATCGAATGGCATGGGGCTCGGGCCTCCTGGCAAAGAGCCGCAGTATGCCAGCATGAGTCGCTCCAGGCCGACCTGTAGCCGCTGCCGAGCCCGCGAAGCTGGGAAAAGGACCGCAGGGCCTTGCCTGGCGATCTCCAGCAAAACCTTGGGCATGCTCAGGTTTTTCGCCGCCTGCGCCAGCGGCTACATCAGCGGGAAATATCCAGGCGTTCGATCCGCCCCTGGGCGTCCAGGCGGAAGGTATGGCGCAGGGCCTGGGGGCTGCCGGGGAAGTCACCGCACACCCGGCTGTCGAGCAGCACTTTGCCGGTGCGCTGCTGGACTCCGAGGATTTCCAGGCGGCACGCGCCTTTGCCCATCCAGCGGGCGATCTGCTGGGGCCCCACGCAGTGCTCGCGTTCATCGAAGACCTGGGCGCGGTCGGCGAAGATCGACGCCACCACTGCGCTGTCGCCGCTGTTGATGGCCGTGACATAAGCGGCGATGGCCGGGGCCAGGGAAGGGTCTATGGCCGACATGACAAAAGCTCCTTGCTGTTGAATGAGCGGGCCATGCTAAAGCCCCCGCGTGTCATTTCCTGTCAGCAGTGAAACGGCCCTGCTCGTCGCTGTGCATGCGTTTGCGCCAGGCTCGCAGCCAGTCGCTGCGCCGCCCCGGATACCGCTCGCCCTGCTCCTGGGCCGCAGCAATGCGGTCGGTGCGAAAGGTCCGGTAATCCTCGCGCAATTCACACCAGGCCACGATCACCCGGGCCTCGTTGAGAAAGCCCAGGGCCAGGGGCCAGACCCGGCGCTGGCTGGGGTTTTGGTTGACGTCGGCATAGTCGATCAGCAGCTTGGCCTGAAGGCGGATCGCCTGGCGAAACACATTGAGCGACACCGGGTTGTCGGGGAAACCGTAGCCCGCCGGGCCGGGCAACAGGGTCGGATTGCGCAGTGCGTCCTGGGCCGCGGGGGCCAGCACCGCGGCGATCTTGGCCATGGCATCGGCGGCGGCCTTGCTCAGTTCCTCGTCGCCGCGCTGGTCGACGTAGCGCAGGCCCAGCACCACGGCCTCGGTCTCGTCGGCATTGAGCATCAACGGCGGCAGGAACAGCCCGCTGCGCAGCACATACCCTATCCCGGCCTCACCGTAGATCGGCGCGCCCAGGGCGGTCAGCTCGGCGATATCGCGGTACAGGGTGCGCTCGGAAACTTCCAGCTCCGAGGCCAGGGTCGCGGCGGTCACCGGACGGCTTTTGCCCCGCAGCATCTGCAGCAGGGTGAGTAAACGACTGGCTCGCGACACGCAGGTGCACTCCGGAAAAAACACCGGCGCAGATTACCAGAGCCTCCTGACAGTTTCTGTCAGGAGGCTGGGGGTTGGCGGGACGTTGCCAGTCATGGTTCTGCCTGGGTCTTGTAGCCGCTGGCGCAGGCGGCGAAGGCACTGCGTCGCAGGGTTCGGCTGGGGGTGCCAAGCAAGGCCCTGCGGGCCTTTGCACAGCCTCGCTGGAGCTCGGCAGCGGCTACAGGGGCCGCAAGAGCCCCCGGGGCGTCAGTAGGCCATGGTCCAGGTCAGGGTGTAGGTGCGGCCACGGCCCTGGTAGTCGTAGAGGTAGTCGGGGCCGTAGGTCGGCGAGTAGAACAGCTTGGCGCGCTGGCCCCAGACGGTGCTGTACTGCTTGTCCAGCAGGTTCTGGATGCCGCCGCTGAAGGTGCCGAACTCGGTGTCGTGGCTGCCCAGCAGGTCGAAGGTGGTGTAGCCGTCGATGGTGTTGGGCGCATCCACGCTGTGGGTGGCGTCGATCTGCTTGACCGCGTCGTCCTTGAGGGTGAAGGCGTGGTTGCCCTGCAGGCGCACGCTGCTGCTGTCGTCCTTCCAGCCGACGAAGGCGGTGAGTTTCGACAGCGAGGCATAACGGGCGTCGCGCTTGCTCCAGCCGCCGTTCTTGTTCTCCTCCTCGGAGCGCACGGCATGCAGGGTGCCGCCCAGCTCCCAGCCGTTCTGGAAGTGCCGGGTCAGGGCGCTCTCAAAGCCGTAATCGCGGCTTTTCTGGTCCTTGACGTCGATGGTCAAGGTGGCCTGGTCGGTGGTGATCACCTTGTCCGACCAGATGTAGTACAGCGCCGCCTGGGCATCCCAGTCGCTATCGGAGAAGCGCCAGCCGGTCTCCACCTGGCGGCTCTTGATCCCCGCCAGGGGGTTGTCGTCCACGCTCAGGCCCGGCTTGCCGTAGAACTTGGCCGGGTCCGGCAGATCGAAGCCCTCGCCGTAGTTGACCCACAGCTGGTGGCCGTTCTTGAAGTCGTAGATGGTGCCCAGGTTGTAGAGGTTGACCGCATAGTCGTTGCTGCCGCCGGGTACGTTCTTGAACTGGCCCACGTCCACGTCCATCTGCTGGCGCCGGTAGCCGCCGGATACCGTCAGGTTGTCGGTGGCGTGCCAGTCCAGCTGGGCATAGCCGGACAGGCCGTCGACCCGGTAGCTGGGATAGCGCGGCGCCTTGCTCTGGGTCACCAGGTCGAGGCCGCCGCTGCCCGAGGAGATGCCCTGGTCGAAGGTGCTCTGCTGGGCATTGAAACGCTCGCGGTCCAGGTCCACGCCGTAGGTCAGCTTGAACGCCTCGAACTCCTTGGCGAACAGCGCCTTGAGGCTGGTGACTTCGAAATTCTGCTGGGACGCGGCGAAGTACACACCCTTGGAGCCTGCGGGGCTGCCGCTGTTGTAGTAGGGGAACGGGAAGAAGTTGTCGTCTTCCTTGCGGTACGAGGCCTGCAGGTAGAAATCCTGGCCCAGCACGTCGCTGTGGTGGTAGTTGGCGTTGAGCAGCAGGCGCTTGGTACGCGGTTCCAGGTCGGTGGAGTAGCCGCCGCGCAGCTCGGCGTCTTCCAGGTTGGACGGCGCCTTGTACTTGAGGTTGGGGAAGTAGATCCCGGTGCTGCCATGGTTGCCGGAGTCGTAGTACTGGGCCAGCAGGGCCAGGCTCTGCTCTTCGTTGAACTGCAGGGCCAGGCTGCCCATCAGGTCCAGGGTACGGTTGTACTGCAGGTCGGTCTGGGTGTTGTCGATGAAGATCTGCTTGCCGGCACCGTCATAGAACGCCTGGTTCTGCTCCCCCGCCACCGCCAGCCGGCCGCTGATGGCTTCGTTGCCGCCGCTCACCGACTGGGCGATGCGGGTCGTCAGGTCGTCACTGTTGTTGAAGCCGCTGCTGGCCCCCAGCTGGGTCTCGAAGCGCGCCGGGCCCGGTTCGCCTTTCTTGGTGACGATATTGATGATGCCGCCGGTGGCGCCGCCGCCGTAGATGGCGCTGGCCCCGGACAGCACTTCGACCCGCTCGACGTTGAACGGCGAGATGCTGTCGAACTGCCGGGACAGGCCCCGGGAGCTGTTCTGGCTGACCCCGTCGATCATCACCAGCACGTTGCGCCCGCGCATGTTCTGGCCGTAGTTGGTGCGCCCTTCCGGGGCCAGGTCGAGGCCCGGTACCAGCTTGCCGATGGCTTCCTTGAGGCTGACCCCGGTGCTCAACTGCTCGCGCAGCTGGCTCTGCTCCACCACCCACACGGTGCCGGGAATCTCGCTGATGGCGGCGCTGGTGCGTGACGCCACGGTGACCTGGGTCGGCTTGAGGTTGAGGCTGGCAGCCGGCACGCCAGCCCGACGCAGGATCACCGTGTGCCCGTCGCTGAACGACCAGCTCATGCCACTGCCGGCCAGCAGGCTTTGCAGGGCCTGGGCCACCGTGACCTCGCCGTTGAGGGCGGTGGATTGCAGGCCCTCGACATCGCTGGTGGTGTACAGCAGGCGCAGGTCGGCCTGATCGGCGAAGCGGGTCAGCGCCTGGTCCAGGGGCTGGGCCGGCAGGTTCAACGAGACCCGACGCTCCTGGGCGCTGCCGGCCTGGCTGACCGTGGCGGCCTCCTGGGCCTGGGCCAGGACCGGGCTCAAGGCCCCGGCGAACAGGGCCTGGGCCAGTAATGTGCGGCGCATGATGTGGTGACCGCGCCCCAGTGTCGACAGCTTGAACATTGCTTTCACGTGTTCCTTCCCAGCCGGTTGAAATGACGTCAATGAGAATGATTGTCTTCTCAGTCTCACTACGACGATTTCCCCCAGGGGAACTTGCAGTGCCCAGGCAAAAAAAATTCGACTCAGTGCAGGACCGCCAGCCATGGCAGGTAGGTGACGTGCAGCGGGTAGCGCTGCTGCAGGGCGTTGAGCGAGCCTTGCGGATCATGCAGGTCGAACACACCGCTGATGGCCAGGGCCGCCAACTGACCGTCGGAAATCAGGATGCGCCCGTGCTGGTAGCGCTCCAGTTCACCTATCACCTCACCCAGCGGGCGGCCGTTGAAGATCAGCTTGCCGCGCTGCCAGGCGGTCAGGCTGGCGGCGTCCACGGTCTGCTGGGCCAGCAGCGGCTGGCCGGGCTGGTATTGCAGGCGCTGGTCGGCCTGGAGCAGCACTGGTGCGTGGTCACCGCTGAACTGCACCTGCCCTTCGCGCACCACCACCGTCAGTTGGTGGCCGTCGCGGCGCACGCTGAAGGCACTGGCAGCGCTTTGCAGTTGCTGGGCCTGGGCCTGGACCACGAAGGGCCGCTGCGGGTCGGCCAGCGGTTCGAACAGCGCTTCGCCGCTGCGCAGGATCACCCGGCGCTCATCCGCCGAGTAGGCCACCGACAGCGCACTGGCGCTGTTGAGGGTGACCCGCGAGCCGTCCGCCAGGGTGATGCTCTGTTGCTGGCCGACCCCGGTGTGGTAGTCCGAGGTCAAGGCCGGCCACTGCTGCCAGCCCAGGCCAGCCCCCAGCGCCAGCAGCAGCGAAGCGGCCAGCGCCGGCCAGAAGCGCCGTGGCCGGCGCACCATGACGGGCGGCGCCTGGTGCTGCCGCGCGGTCTCGGTCTGCCCCAGGTCACCCCACAGTTGCTGGGCCTCGGCGGCCGCTGCGGCATGGGCCGGGCTGCGCTGGCGCCATTGCTGGAAGGCCATGCGCTGGGCCGGCGTGGCGTTGCCGGAGTGCAGCAGCACCAGCCAGTCGATGGCGGCGTCTTCGAGGCTTTCGGGGTGGTCGGTCATGGCATCGGCGGCAGGCAAGAAGGAATCATTCATGGTGGACTTTCAGCCAGTCGCGGCAATGGCGCAGGGCCTGGCCGATGTATTTTGCCACCATGCTTTCGGAAACGCCCAGGCGCAATGCGATCTGTGCCTGGGTCAGGCCTTCCAGGCGATTGAGCAGCAAGGCCTGGCGGGCGTTGTCCGAGAGTTGCGCCAGGGCCTCGTCGAGCACCGCCAGGCGCTCCTTGGCCAGCAGCACGGCTTCCGGGGCCGGGGCCGGGTCCACCGCTTCGGTGTGCTCCTGGCCGTCGCTGAGGTTGGCCGCCAGGCGCTGCTCGCGGCGCAGGGTGTCGATGGCCAGGTTGCCGGCCACACGGAAAATGAAACCGCGATCGTTGTGCACCTCCACCGTCTGCGGATCGACCTTGAGCAACTTGAGGTAGGTCTCCTGGGCCACGTCCGCCGCCCGTTGGCGATCGCTCATGCGCCGGGTGAGAAACTTCAGCAGGTCGTCGTAATGCTCTTGAAAGCTGCGCAGCAGGCTGGGGGTCGGCAGCATCGGGGGGCGGTCCGCAGATCGGGGAGGCGGATTATTCCATAAAGGCAAATGAGAAACAGTATCTTTCGTATCCTTTCCAACTTGGCTTTTTCCGCCTGTTTGCCCTTCTGGCTGCGGCGCCTTTCTGGCATCCTGCGCCTCCTTTTTTCTGACCGGGTGCGCACGTCTTGTCCATGACATGGCGTTGCGGCCCAAGTCCCGTCCACTTTCCGACGTGTGCCCCCGTAGTTTTCACACGTCACTGGCAGGCCTTTTCCCATGACCGCACCCGACCGCTCCCCTCCCCGCTACAAGTCAGACCTGATCTACGGCCTCAACGACCGTCCGCATTTCAGCGCGGCGATCTTCGCCGCCCTGCAGCATGTGCTGGCCAGTTTCGTCGGCATCATCAGCCCGACCCTGATCTTCGGCGGGGTCCTGGGGCTGGAAAGCGAGCTGCCGTACCTGATCAGCATGGCGCTGTTCGTCTCCGGCCTGGGCACCTTCGTCCAGGCCCGGCGCCTGGGGCCCATCGGTTCCGGCCTGCTGTGCGTGCAAGGCACCAGCTTTTCCTTTATCAGCGTGCTGCTCAGTGCCGGCTTCATGGTCAAGGGCCGGGGTGGCGACACCAACGAAATCCTCTCCACCATCTTCGGCATCTGCTTTGTCGCAGCCTTTATCGAGATGTTCCTCAGCCAGTTCATCGGCAAGTTGCGCAAGCTGATCACCCCGGTGGTGACCGGCACCATCATCACCCTGATGGGCCTGTCGCTGATCAAGGTGGCGGTCACCGACATGGCCGGCGGCTACGGTGCCAGTGACCTGGGCGCGGCGAGCAACCTGGGGCTGGCGGCGCTGGTGCTGCTGACCATCGTGGTGCTCAACCGCTTCAACCACCCGATGCTGCGCCTGGGCTCCATCGTCATCGGCCTGACCCTGGGTTTCGTGGTGGCCTGGATGCTCGGCCGGGTGGACATGGCGGCCATGCCCGAGGTGCCCCTGGTGAGCGTGCCGGTGCCGTTCAAGTACGGCTTCTCCTTCGACCTGATCGCCTTCATTCCCCTGGCGGTGATCTTCCTGATTTCCCCCCTGGAAGCAGCCGGCGACCTGACGGCCAACTCGATGATTTCCCAGCAGCCGGTCAAGGGCCCGCTGTACATCAAGCGCATCAAGTCCGGGCTGCTGGCGGACGGTTTCAACTCGGCGGTGGCTGCGGTGTTCAACAGCCTGCCGATGGTCACCTTTGCCCAGAACAACGGGGTCATCCAACTGACCGGCGTGGCCAGCCGCTACGTGGCCTACTTCATTGCCGGGCTGCTGGTGCTGCTGGGCCTGTTCCCGGTGATCGGCGCGGTGCTGCAACTGATGCCCAAGCCGGTGCTGGGCGGCGCCACCCTGATCATGTTCGGTACCGTGGCCGTGGCCGGGATCAAGATCCTCGCCGAGGCCGGGCTGCACCGACGCAACGTGCTGATCGTGGCCATCTCCCTGGGCATGGGCCTGGGCGTGGCGGCGGTGCCGGAAGTGCTGCGCGAGCTGCCCAAGGCGCTGCACAACATCTTCGAGTCGCCGATTACCGTGGGCGCCTTCTGCGCGATCTTCCTGAACATCTTCCTGCCGGAGGAATTCCTTGAGCTGGAAGAAGACGAGTTCGATCCGGAAGCGGCGACCCTCAAGGTCATGCAAGACCCGGACATGAGCGGCAAAGCGAACTCCTGAGGCTCGCGGGCGTCTATGCTGCGAGCGCTGGTGATGGGCCCTCGGCCGTGGAAGGCTGGCCGGGGGTTTGCCAGGCAAGGCCCTGCGGGCCTTGTCGTAGCCTCGCAGGCTCGGCAGCGGCTACAAGGTGCCGGCCAGCCATTCATTTCCATTGCCGACAGGTATTCCATGCGTAGATTGATCGCCTTGACCCTGGTACTGCTCAGCCTGAGTGCTTGTGCGCTGTTGCCCAATCGCGATCCACTGGCGATCAATGTGGTGGGCATCGAGCCACTGCCGAGCCAGGATCTGGAAATGCGTTTCGCGGTGAAACTGCGTCTGCAGAACCCCAACGAAAGCCCCATCGACTACAACGGCGTGGCCCTGGACCTGGAAGTCAACGGCCGCCCCCTGGCCTCCGGGGTCAGCGACCAGCAGGGGCATATCGGCCGCTACTCGGAAGACATCCTGGTGATCCCGGTCAGCGTCTCGGCCTTCTCGGTGCTGCGCCAGACCCTGGGCCTGAGCCAGACCCAGAGCCTGGACAACCTGCCCTACGTGCTGCGCGGCAAGCTTGCCGGCGGGCTGTTCGGCACCCAGCGCTTCATCGATCGCGGGCAGCTCAGCCTGAGCAACCCCGGCGCCTGGTAACTAGAACACCGACCAGCCGATACGCTGGCTGAGCAGTTCCAGGGCCGCCATGCCCACCAGCGAGTTGCCGGCGCTGTTGAGCTCCGGCGACCAGACGCAGACCGTGAACTGCCCCGGCACCACCGCCACAATTCCCCCGCCCACCCCGCTCTTGCCCGGCAGGCCGACCCGATAGGCGAAGTTGCCGGCCTCGTCGTACAGGCCGCTGGTGGCCATGATCGAGTTGACCTGCTGGGTCTGGCGCCGGGTGAGAATCTGCTCCCCGCTGTGCTTGCAGAAGCCGTCGTTGGCCAGGAAACAGAAGGCCCGGGCCAGATCCACGCAGCTCATGCGCAAGGCGCAGTGGCTGAAGTAACTGCGCAGCACCGCCTCCACATCATTGTGAAAGTTGCCGAAGGACTGCATCAGGTAGGCCATGGCCGCGTTGCGGGCGCGGTGCTGGTACTCCGACTCGGCCACCCGACCGTCCACCATCACCTGCAGGTTGCCCGACAGGCGCCGGACAAAGTCGCGCATGGACAAGGCCGGCGCGGCAAAGCGCGACTGGTTGATGTCGCAGATCACCAGGGCCCCGGCATTGATGAAGGGGTTGCGCGGCCGGCCACGCTCGAACTCCAGTTGCACCAGGGAATTGAACGGCTGCCCCGAGGGCTCGTGGCCCAAGCGCTCCCAGATCGCCTCGCCGGAATGACCGATGGCCTGCACCAGGCTGAAGACCTTGGAAATGCTCTGCACCGAGAACGGCGTATCGGCGTCACCGGCGCTGAACACCTGGCCGTCGTTGCCATACACGGCAATGCCCAACTGATTGGCCGGCACATCCGCCAGGGCCGGAATGTAATTGGCCACCTGGCCTTGGCCGATCAGGGGGCGGACTTCATCGAGAATCTGGTTCAACAGGTCTTGCATGTTCTGGCTCATTACCGATACGACTGCGGGGCTATGGCAGCTAGACGCACGCCAGAGCCGGCGCAGCACAGTCCACCGGCAAATGCCCCACAACCCAAGCCCCTGCAGGAGCTGGCTTGCCAGCGAAGGCGGTGCAAGGGTTTCTGAAGATGTCACCCAAGCCGTGGCGAATTCTCCAGCAGGGTCCGGGTGTAGATGTGCTCGGGTCGGTCCAGCACGGCGTCCACTGCGCCCTGCTCCACCACCCGTCCCTGCTTGAGCACCAGCACCCGGTCGGCAATGGCCCGTACCACGCCCAGGTCATGGGTGACGAACAGCAGGGTCAGGCCTTCGTCTTGCAACTGACGCAGGAGCGCGAGGATCGAGGCCTGTACCGAGACGTCCAGGGCCGAGGTGACTTCATCGCAGATCAGCAGCTTGGGTTCGCACACCAGGGCCCGGGCAATCGCCACCCGCTGTCGTTCGCCCCCGGACAGGCTGTGGGGATAGTGGTCCGCCAGGGCCGGCGACAGCGACACCCGTTGCAGCACCGCATGGACCCGCGCCCTGGCCTCGGCCCCCTGGATGCCGAAAAAGTGCTCCAGGGGTGCGCTCAGGGTCTGGTACAGGGTGTGCCGCGGGTTCAGCGCCCGGTAGGGGTTCTGGAAAATGTACTGGATCTGGTGCCGCAGCCCTTTGCTCCGCTGCCGGGCCGACAGGCTCAGAGGCTGGCCGGCATACCGCACCCGGCCTTCGGCGTGCTCGCCAAGCCCGGCCAGGGCCCGGGCCAGGCTGGTCTTGCCGGAGCCGGACTCGCCCACCAGCGCCAGGCACTCCCCCGCCACCACTTGCAGGCTGACGTCGAACAGCACCTGGCGGTCATAGGCCAGGTTCAGGCCCTGGACCTCCAGCAGCGGCCGTCGTTCGCTGCCGGACACAGCCGCTTGCACCGCCACCACGGGCGCCGGCATGGGCAACGCCTGCCGATAAGGGTCGATACAGGCCACCTGGACATCAGCTGCAAGCCCTTGCAGCAACGGCTCGCCCGCTGTGCATTGGGCACCCTGGCGCGGGCACCGGGGCGCGAAGGCACACCCCGCCGGCCGCTGCCCCGGCGCCGGGGCCTGCCCAGGTATCGCCAGCAGGGGCCGGCGCTGGCCGACATCGGGAATCGCCGCCAGCAGGCCCCGGGTATAGGGGTGGGCCGGCTGGCGAAACAGCGCCTCGCGGGAGGCGCTTTCGACGATCCGCCCGGCGTACATCACCAGCACCCGGTCCACCAGGTCCTTGATCACGGCCAGGTCGTGGGACACATAGATCGCCGCCACACCCAGGCTTTTGCACAGGTGGCGCAAGGTGCCGAGGATGTGCGCCTGGGTGGTCACATCCAGGGCCGTGGTGGGCTCATCGAGCACGATCAGTCGGGGCCGCAGGACAAAGGCCAGGGCCAGCATCACCCGCTGCTGCTGGCCGCCGGACAACTGATGGGGAAAGCGCCGCAGGAACTCGCGATCCGCCGGCAAGCCCACATCCTTGAGGGTGTCGCGGATCCGCTGCTGCCGCCCGTGGCGGTCCAGGTGCGATGGATGCACCGCCAGGGTTTCCTCCAGCAGGTCGGCAATGCGCAGCGCCGGGTTCAGGGCGGTGGCCGGGTCCTGGGCCACATAGCCGATCAGGCCGCCCCGGGCCCGGCGCAGGTCCTGCGCCGAGAGGTCCAGCAACGACTGCCCGGCCACCTCGACCCGCCCTTCGACAATCCGCGCGCCCCGCCGGGCATGGGCCAGCAGGGCCGTGGCCAGGGTGGTCTTGCCCGAGCCCGACTCCCCCACCAGGCCAAGAATTTCCCCCGCGGCCAGGCTGAAGCCGACCCCGGACAACACCTCCACGCCACCCGCCAGCTCCACCCGCAACCCCTCAACCTGCAGCACCCGGGCCTCTCGGGTCACTTCCACCACGGCGTTCATGGGCCTTTCTCCCCGATCCGCGCCTGACTGCGGCCGATGCCCTCGGCGAGGATGTTGGTGCCGTAGGCGAACACCCCGATCAGCAGCGCCGGGGCCAGCACCGCCCAGGGCTGGACCAGCAGCCCGGCCTGGTTCTCGTTGATCATCAGCCCCCAGTCGGCGGCCGGCTGCGCCACCCCATAGCCGAGGAAGCTCAGCCCCGACAGCATGCCCACGCCCCAGGTCAGCATGTTGCCGAAGTGCACCAGCAGCGGCGTGAGGATGTTCGGCAGGATTTCCCCAGAGAGGATCCGCCAGCGTGAATAGCCCATCATCTGCGCCGCCTCGACGAACTCCTGCCCCGCCACCGCCACCGCGCTGCCCCGGGCCAGGCGCACCACCCCGGGGGTGAAGGCGATGGCCACGGTGAGCACGATCAACCAGGGCGCGCGCCCCAGCATCGAAACGATCAGCAGCACCAGGATCAGGTCGGGAAAGGCCAGGGACACATCCGCCAGCCAACTGATCAACGTGTCCAGCCGGCGCCGCGAAAGGCCGGCCAGCAACCCCAGGGCGCTGCCCACCAGCAGGGCGATGGAGGCCGCCGCCAGGGACATCCACAACACCGACAGGCCCCCGCTGAGCAACCGCGAAAGCACGTCGTGGCCAAGAAAGTCATGGCCGAGCCAGGCGCCGGCAGCGGGCGCGCCGTATACCGGGCCCAGCATGTCGGTGCTGCCATGGGGCGCCAGCCAGGGCCCGAACAGCGCCAGCAGGACCACCAGCAAGGTGATGAATGCGCCCTTGCGGGTTTGCGGTTCGCCCAGCCACAGGCGCCAGCGGGAAATGCGTAAGCCGTTCATGGATAGGTTCTCATGCCGCAGGTTCAGGGAGCCTTGGGCGCCGAGCGGCGCCACCAGGGCTGGAGGCCTCGTCGGTTGCGGCGGATCAGGCCGGCCCGCCGCGCCGTACGCAACTTGGGGGTCAGCAGCACCGTGGCCAGGTCTGCCAACAGGTTGATCAGCACCACCCCCAGGGTGATCACCAGCACGATGGCCTGGATCATCGGCAGATCGCGCATCTGGATCGCCGAGTTGAGGGCGGTGCCGATCCCCGGATAGCTGAACACCACTTCCGCCAGCAGGGCCCCGCCGATCAGGGTGCGCAGGGTCAGGGCCAGCCCCTGCACCGCCGGCACCAGGGCATTGGCCAGGGTGTGGCGCCAGACGATGCGCCACTCAGGGATGCCCCGCAGCCTCGCGGCGATCACATAGTCCGATTCCAGGGCCTCGATCATTGCCGCGCGCACCATGCGCGTCAGGTAGGGCAAGGCCGATAGGCTCAAGGCCAGCACCGGCAGTACCAGGAATTGCAGCTGGCGCCACAGTGCCAGCTGGGGGTCGAGGATCGACACCGCCGGCAGCAGGTCCATGTGGGGCATGGAAAACAGCAGCACCAGGCCAATGGCCAGGAGAAAGCCCGGGGTAGCCTTGAGGAAGATCAGCAACGACAGGCTCCAGCGGTCCAGGCGGCTGTCACGACGCAGGGCCAGGGTCACCCCCAGCAGCAGCGCCGCGGGCACCACCAGCGCGATGACCCCGGCCAGCAACGCCAGGGTGTAGCCCAGGCGCGCGAAGAGGACGTCGGCCACAGGCGCGCTGGAATCCAGGGACTGCCCCAGATCGCCTTCCAGGGTCTGGCCCAGCCAGTGCAGGTACTGCTCCAGCAGGGGCCGGTCCAGCCCCAGTTGCCGTTGCAGGGTGAGGATGCTTTCCAGGGGCGCGTCGGGGCCAAGGATCACCCGCGCCGGGTCCGAGGGCAGCGCCTGGGTGGCGATGAACACCACCAGGCTGATGACCCAGGCCGTGAGCAGGCCGTAGCCCAGGCGGCCGACGAACCAGGACAGCCAGGCCGGGGGACGGGGCGTGTTGCGGCAGGTGTCAGGCATGGTTCAACCACATTTCGTCAAAGCGCCAGGAGGCGAAGGTCGTCTGTTCCGGCACCAGCCCGCCAACCCGCACCGAGGCCGCGTCCAGCACATCGTTGAAGCCCCAGATCAGCAGCCCGCCGCGCTGGTGCTGGATGGCCTGGGCTTCGTGTACCCATTGCCGGCGCAGTTGCAGATCGGGCTGGGCCAGGGCCTGCTGGTACAGCTGGGTGAATCGCGGGTCGTGAAAGTTGCTGCGGTTGTAGATGGCCTGGGGGGCGTCGTTGTGCAGCGCCGAGGCAAGAAAGCCCCGGGCCGGCGTGGCCCCGGGCGACAGCAGCCACTGTTCGCGCTGGGGGCCGTTGAACACCGAAGCGTCAACCTGGGTCACCTTGACCTCGACCCCGGCCCTCTTCGCCTGCTGGGCGAATACCAGCGCCGCGTTCACCCCCGGGCCCGGGGTGGTGGTCAGCTCCACCCGCAGGTCGCTCTGCCCGGCCTGACGCAACAGCGAACGGGCCTGTTCCAGGTCATGGGGCCGCTGGGCAATGCCGTGGTTGTAGGTGGGGTCGTGGGGCGAATACAGGTCATTGGCGACTCGGCCGAAACCATTGAGCCCACGGTCCACCAGCTCCTGGCGGTCGGCCAGCAGGCGGAACGCCTGGCGCACCCGCACATCCTGGAACGGCGCCTTGGCCAGATTGAGGTTGAAGCCGGTGAAAGAAGTACTCGGCGAGGCGTAGAAGCGCAGCCGCGGATCGGCCTTGAGCAGCGCGCTGTGCTCGGCCTGTACGCCGCTGGCCACGTCGATCTGCCCGGCCCGCAGCGCCGCCGCCCGCGACACCTGGTCCTTGAACTCGATGATCTCCAGTTCGTCGGCGTAGGGCTGGCCGGGCTTGTAGTAGTTCTCGAAACGGCTGTACAGCGAGCGCTGGCCGGGAATGAAGCGCTTGAGCCGATAGGGGCCGGCGCCCACCGGGTTGGTCTGCGGGTGGTAGTCGGTGGGCACTATGGCACCGAAGCTGATCAGGGTTTCGTCCAGGGGAAAGAAGCTCTGGCCCTGTTTGAAGCGGATTTCGATGGTGCGCTGATCGAGCTTGCGCAGGGCCTGGCGATCGATGGCCCCCACCAGCCCGGCAAAGGGCGAAGCCAGTTGCGGGTCGGTCAGGCGCTGGATGGAAAACAGCATGTCGTCGGCGCCGATGCTCTTGCCGTGGTGGAACTCCAGCCCCGGCTTGATGCGGATGGTCCAGACGCTGGCGTCGGCATTGGGCTCGGCGAACTCCGCCAGGGCCAGCCGGGTGCTGACGTCCGGGTTCCATTCCCAGAACTTGCTGTACAGCGCCCAGCCGCGAATGATCCCGCCGCCCACCGGTTTGTGGGCGTCGAGATTGCCGGACTGGTCGCCATCGATGATCCCCACCCGCAGGCGCCCGCCGCGCACCGGGGTGCCGGGCAACAGCGGCGCGACACCGGGCGCCGCACCGTTGTCACAGCCGCTGAGCAGGCTGCTGCCCAGCAACAGGCCGCCACCGGCGGCCAGGGAATGGCCGAGGAATACCCGGCGGGAAAATGCCTCGCTCATGGCTCGCTCCTCAGGCCTACTCGGTGGCCTTGGCCGGTTGCCTGGCCACCAGCGTGGCGCCCAGACGCGGCACCTCGAAACCGTGGTCCAGGTCCAGCAGCGGGAACAGCAGGTCGGCCACCCGGCGGGCCTCGTCGATCAGCGGAAAGCCCGAAAGGATGAAGGCCGAGGTGCCCTGCTCTTCGTATTCACGAATGCGCTCGGCCACTTGCCGCGCGCTGCCCACCAGGTAGGTGCCGGCGGCGGGCCCGAGAATGTTGAACCCGAACAGGCTCGGGCCGAGCCAGACATTGGGGTAGATCTCCAGGTCCCGGGCCTTGGGCAGGCGGCCGGCGCGGATCGCCTCGACATTGCGCTGGATCTGCGGGTCGTCGCTGTGGAAGCTGTCCAGGGTTTCCCCCGGCGGCAACTGGCGTTCGATGGAAGCCCGGGCGGTCTGCAGCGAGGTGCGCTGCAGCAGTTTCTCGGCGTGGGCCCAGGCCTCCTCCTCGGTTTCCCGGACGATGATCTGCAGGCGCGTACCGAAGCTCAGCTCACGGCCGATCTTCGTCGCCTCGGCGGCCACCTTGCGGAATTTCTCGCCGAGTTTCGGCGGCGTGTCGGCAAAGCTCAGGTACACATCCAGCAACTGCACCGAATGGGCCACTCCCGGGCCGGAGGTGCCGGCGCCCCACAGCGGGATGCCGGGGCGTTGCCTCGGCGCGTGCCAGCCGCCTAGGGGATGGCCGGCCGCGGCCGGCGAGCGCGGCGCCAGCTTGACGTAGCGGCCGTCGTAGCCGTCGGTGTCCCCGGCATAGAAGCCCTGGAACGCCCGCCAGTACTCCAGGCTGAAGTCATAGCGCTCATCGTGGGGATAGTGCACCCCCAGGGTGGCCAGCCCGGCGTCACTGCCGTTGACCACGTTGAACAGCAGGCGGCCGTTGGAGAACTGATCGAAGGTCAGCGCCCATTTGGCCAGCACCGCCGGCGACAACTCCCCCGGGTGCTGTGCCACCAAAAAGCGCAAGCGCTGGGTGGCATCGATCAGCGCCGCCGAGACTGCCAGGCTTTCATTGGGGCTAGAACCCAGCAGCGAACCGTAGTAGCCCAGGCGATCGCTGGCCACCGCCAGTTGCTTGAGGTGCTGGAAATCGGTGTTCCAGCGCCCTTCCGGCTCCCAGGGATAGGGGCCGTCGGGGGTGGTGAGGTACCAGAGAATCTTAACTGCCATGTAGCTGTTCCTTGAATGATTGAAGCCTGTGCAGCCATCGCTGCCCCGCCCACCCCCACCGCGTAGGAGCCGGCTTGCTGGCGAAGAGGCCCTCAAGCCTTGTATCGCCCTTGCGGGCGCTTTCGCTGGCAAGCCAGCTCCTACAACAGCTCCGATAGCCGCAGCCAGGGGGCGGCAGGTCAGCTGCGACGGTCGATGGCGGGCACCAGGCCGAGCTCCGTGGCGCGCTCGTACAGGCCGCTCATCTTCCATTGCTGGGTCAGTACGCCTGGGCCATAAGGGCGGGAGCCACCCAGGGCGTCGGCCAGCAGTTGCAGTTGCGCGCCCTCTTCCAGCAACAGGATGAATTCCGCCGTGGCCCGCAGGCCCTGCTTGCCCCATACCGTGGAGCCGCCGTTGGCTTCGAGAATCGCCAGGTTGAAGGGGTTCTGGGCAATGCTGTCGAGGATGAAGTCCACCTCGGGCTGGCGCCGGTCGATGTACACCGGCAGCTCCCGGGCCAGCTGGTAGCGCTGCACCGGCACATAGTGGAACGGCAGCGTGCGGTGGGTCTGGGCCCAGGCGCCCAGGTACGGCGAGTGCACATGGGACACGGTGGTGATGTCGGCATGCTGCTGGAACAGCTTGGTATAGCGACCGAGGCCGCCCTTGCCCTGGCCCAGGATCACCTTGCCGGCAAAGTCGGTGACCGTGGCCTGCAACGGTTTGCGGTAGTTCCACGGGCCGCCGTAGTTCACCGAGACCAGCAGTTCCTGGCCCGGTACCCGCTCGATGAAGCCCACGGTGCCGTTGGCGGTGATGGTCTGGGTTTCGCGGAACACGGTGAACGCCTGTTCGGCCTCCAGCAGCACCTGATTGATGAAGGCCTGCAGTTCCTGGGTAATCGGGGTTTCGTTGATCAATACAGTCATGGCAATTCTCCGGGTTCAGGCGCGGCGCTGGGCCAGCAGTTCATGGGCGGCGTGCAAGGGACGTGGGTCGACCCAGTCGGCAATGGCGAAATCCCGTTCCAGGAAGCCATGGCGATAGAGGAAGTTTTTCTGGATATCGAGGAACTCCAGGCGCTGGGGCGACAGGTCCGGCGCCAGGGTGGTGTGGAAGTCGCCGCGGTAGGCCTCATTCACTCCGGCACTGCCGGCCCGGGTTTCCTCTTCCAGGATGGCGTTCAGGGCCGGCCGGTTGTGGGCCGCCCAGTCGGCGGCGCGCAGGGTCTGGGCGAGAAAGCGCACCACCAGGTCGAAGTGATTGTCCAAGAGGCTCTGGTGCACGGTGATCGGCCGTGGCGTGCCGTTGTTGATGCGGTAGCGCGGCTCGGCGATCAGGTCCAGGTCGATGCCCACCACCAGCCCCAGGCGCCGCGCGGCATCGGCGGCGGCAGCCCCCTTGACGTAGACCGCGTCCACCTCGCCGCGCACCAGGTAGTCCAGGCCGGACCACAGGCGCTGCAAACCTTCCTGGGGCGTCGCCGCACGCTCCTGGTCCTGCAGCGCCACTTCCACCAGCTCGACATCGTCGAAACCCAGGCCCGCCAGGCTCAGGGCGCCTTTGTAGCCGTGCAGGCTCATGGCCCGGGCGATGCTGCCCGGGCGGTTTTCGCCCCAGGCCGGGAGCGCCAGGCGCTTGCCCTTGAGGTGCTCGGGGCGGCTGATGCCGGAGTCCGGGCGCACCAGCAAGGTTTGCCATTCCTCGATCCAGGTCAGGCCGATCAGCCGGCTGGGGGAACCGGCGGCGCGGGCAGCCAGGGCCGGCACGTTGCCGCCCTCGCGAAACAGCCCGGGCAACTGATGATCGTAATGGTGATGGCCCAGTTGCCGGGCTTCCTGCAGGGTCGCGACCGGCAGGCCGTCGTCGGCAAACTCCTCGCTGAGCCAGCCCAGCTTGTAGGCGATCCCGGAAGCCGTGGGCACCGGGCAGCGGGTGAACCAGATCTGCTCCAGTTCAGGCTGGGCAGCGGACGTGGGCAATGTGGCGGCAAGCGTCATGAACGAGTTCCTGTGCAATGGCTGTTGCCAGGGCTATTGCAGCGCCCGTGCCAACCGGGCAAGGCCCCGGATTACGGGGCCGGGGCCGCTGCCCGCGAAACCGGCACCTCGCCGACTGCGGCCCGACCAGCAGCATTGCGCGGCGACTGCTGCTGTCGGAGCAACGGGCCGACGAGCATTGCTGCTGGAGCAGCAGCAGGCGTTTTGGCACCCATTGCGCACCCGCCCGCCAGCCTTGTCGCACAAGGCCTGCAACGGATTTTCAGCACACTGAAAAGGCCCTGGCGCAGAACTTGCTCAAGCCTCCTCAAACCCAGCCCTTTTTCGTAGGAGCTGGCTTGCCAGCGAAGGCGTCGCCAAGACCGGCGCAAGGTTCAAGGGCCCCTTCGCCGGCAAGCCGGCTCCTACGGATCAGGTCGATACACACGCCCCTGGGGGCAGATTTCTTCAGATAGAGGTACCAGCATGAGTAGCGTTCAAGCCCTTCCTGTCACTCCGGTCCGTGTCCTGGGCAGCGAGGCCGAAGCCATCGCCGTGGCCCGGGAAATCGCCACGGAAATCGCCGCCATCGCCGCCGACAGCCAGGCCAACGGCCAGTTGCCGCGGCGCCAGGCGCAGTTGCTGTCCGACAGCGGCCTGACCGCCATCGGTGTGCCCAAGGCCTTCGGTGGCCTGGGGGCCTCGGTGGCCACCATCGTCGAAACGGTGCGCCTGATCTCGGTGGCCGATGGCGGTGTGGGCCAGTTGCTGCAGATCCACAACGTGATGCTGCGGGGCATCTTCAACGGTTACCCGGATGCCGTGCGCGACCGCGTGGTCAGCGACGTGCTGGCCGGCAAGCGCCTGGGCAATGCCCTGGCGGAGGTCGGCGGCAAGAACAAGTTCGCCCTCAAGACCCGTATCGAGCGCCGCGCCGACGGCAAGCTGATCCTTAACGGCAGCAAGTTCTACTCAACCGGTTCCTACCTGGCCGAATGGATTTCCCTGACCGCCGCCAGCGAAGAAGGCGGCGCCGGGGTGCTGCTCAACCGCAACGCTCCGGGCCTGACCCTGGTGGACGACTGGCATGCCTTCGGCCAGCAGAATTCGGTCAGCGGCACGGTGCTGTTCGACAACATCGAACTGGACGAAGACTTTGTCTCGCCGCGCAAGGGCCCGATGAAACGCACCGGCCTGACCTTCCCGCAGATCCTCCATGCGGCCATCGACACCGGGATCGCCGCCGGAGCCCTGGGGGCCGCGGTGGACTACCTCAAGCAGCACGCCCGGCCCTGGGTGGAAAGCGGCGTCGACCACGCCAGCGAAGAGCCGCACATCATCAAGCAGATCGGTGAATACGCCGTGGCCCTGCGTGCTGCCGAATCCTTGCTGCGCGATGCCGCGCGGGTGTTCGACGAACACGAGCAGGACCCGGACAACAAGGAACTGCAGGACCAGCTGATCCTGTCCGTGGCCACCGCCCGGGCCCATTCCGACAGCGCCTCGCTGAAGATCTCCAGCGACATCTTCTCGCTGTTGGGGGCCAGTTCCTCCCTGAGCAAATGGAACCTCGACCGCTTCTGGCGCAATGCCCGGGTGCACACCACCCACGACCCGATCCGCTGGCGCCTGCACCACGTGGGCAACTACTACCTCAACGGCGTCGACCCGGGCGAATACACCGCGATCCTCAACGCCAAGGAGCAACAGGGCGCGACCCGCCCCGCGCCATAACCCCAACCACCGCCATCCCTCGTAGGAGCTGGCTTGCCAGCGAAAGCGTCCTCAAGACCGACACAAGGCTCGGGGGCCTCTTCGCCGGCAAGCCGGCTCCTACGGGGGTGGCCGATTTTTTGAACGAGCCCTGCATGATCGAAAAACACCCTCTTTTGCGCGCGCTGGCGATCTACCGGGAAGTGCCCTGGCGCTTCACCCTGGTGGCGCTGCTCTATGTCGCCGTCAACCTCGGGCTGGTCTGGCAGCAGTGGCTGATCGGCCATGCGGTCAACGATGTCAGCAGCGGGCAGGCGGTAAAGCACCTGGCC
Organism: Pseudomonas sp. BIGb0176; assembly: GCF_024810175.1. Taxonomy (NCBI): domain Bacteria; kingdom Pseudomonadati; phylum Pseudomonadota; class Gammaproteobacteria; order Pseudomonadales; family Pseudomonadaceae; genus Pseudomonas; species Pseudomonas sp. BIGb0176. Next base: position 1,181,056 of record NZ_JANUEC010000001.1, on the reverse strand, counting down.
GACGGCAGCCTGGATGCCAGCCTGGGCTGGTACTGGCTGTGGCTGCTGCTGGCGGTGGCCCTGGGCCGCGGCCTGTTGCAGTACGCCGCCACGGTGTTGTCCCTGGTGCTCAGCCAGGAACTGCTGACCCGCCTGCGCGAGCGCATCCTGCAGCAGGTCCAGGGCCTGCACCTGGGCTACCACTGGCAGCACGGCATGGGTGAAATGATCACCCGCACCACCCGTGATGCAGACAAGGTCCGCGATGCCCTGATCAGCTTCTGGCGCCAGGTGGTGGAAACGCCCCTGGTGGTGCTGGCCACGGTCGGCCTGCTGGCCTGGTACAGCCCCTGGCTGGCGGTGGTGCCGCTGCTGCTCACCGCCTGCGGACTGTGGATCTTCGTGCGCCAGACCGAGCACCTGGTGAGCCTCGACCGCGCAGTGGGCGCTGCCTACGACCGGGTCAACCAGGACCTCAGCGAGGGCATCGGCGGGGTGCGGGTGATCAAGTCCTTCGCCCTGGAGCACAGCCGCATCCAGGGTTTTGCCGCCCAGGTCGGGCTGTTCGCCGAGCACGCGCGACGGGCCCTGGCCTATTCCAGTTCGCGTATCCCCCTGCCCCAGGCCGTGGTCGCCCTCAGCCACGTGTGGATCCTGGTCTACGGCGCTCATCAGGTGGCGGCCAGGCAGCTGGGGATCGGCGAGCTGGTCAGCGCCCTGCTGATCGTGACCACCCTGGTGTTTCGCATCGAAGGCATCGGCCGGGTGATGCAGACCTTCGCCGATGCCCGCTCCAGTGCCGAGCGCATCTGGCAGTTGCTGGACGAGCCGCTGCACATCCGCAGTGGCAACGCCCGGCTGCCCCAGGCGCCCCTGGGGTTGCGCCTGGAGGGGGTCAGCGTCAGCGCCCCCGGCGGTGGCCGGAAGATTCTCGATGACTGCTCCCTGAGCCTTGAGCCCGGCGAGGTGGTGGCCCTGGTGGGCGCCACCGGCACCGGCAAGAGCCTGTTGGCCAGCCTCCTGCCGCGCCTCACCGAGGCCGGTGCCGGCCGGGTGCTGCTGGGCTCGGAACTCAGCGGCTGGCAGGACGTGCGCGACCTGGACCTGCAACAGCTGCGGCGCCGGGTGCATGTGGTGCCCCAGGAAAGCTTCCTGTTTTCCGACACCCTGGCGGCCAACCTGCGCCTCACGGCCCCCGACGCCAGCCACCGGCAGCTGCGCCAGGGCCTGGCCCTGGCAGCCGCCGAAGACGTACTGGAACGCTTGCCCCAAGGGCTGGACAGCCGCCTCGGCGATCGCGGGGTCACCCTCTCCGGTGGCCAGCGCCAGCGCCTGAGCCTGGCCCGGGCGCTGCTGGGGGAGCCGGACATTCTCTGCCTCGACGACGCCACCAGCGCCCTGGACGCCATCAGCGAACGCCAGGTGCTGGACAACATCCGCCAGTTGCGCCGAGACCAGGGCCGGGCCACCACCTTGCTGGTGATCTCCAGCAAGCTCTCGACCATTCTCCTGGCGGACCGGGTGTTGCTGCTGCAGGACGGGCGAATCCGCGCCAGCGGCCGCCACGCCGAGCTGCTCAAGACCAACGCCCACTACCGCGACCTGCTGGGAGTCGACCATGGCTAATCCAATCGCCGGCAAGGCCCTGAGCGATATCGAAATCGAGGAAATGCTTGCCCGCCAGGCCCTGGACCGCAGCATGCTGTCGCGCCTGCTGCCCCTGCTGCGGCCGATCCGCGGCCCGATCCTGACGGTGATCGGGATCGAGTTGCTGCTGGTGTTCACGGTGTTCCTGCGGCCCTGGTTCGTGCGCGAACTGCTGGACCGCGGGCTGGTCCCGGACCAGGGTCACTGGCTGCTGGACGAGTCCCTGGTGCTGTGGCTGGGCCTGGGGCTGGCGGCCAGCTGGCTGGGGCGCTTCGTCCTGGCCGGGCTGTCGCAGTTCGTCGCCGGCAGCGCGGCGATCCGGGTGCTCAACGACCTGCGGGTCAAGGTCTTTGCCCATATCCAGGCCCTGAGCGTCAGCTACTTCGACCAGACCCGCGCCGGGCGCATCATTTCCCGCGCCGACCGCGACGTCGACAGCCTGGAACCGCTGCTGATCCAGGGTCCGCCGGAGCTGCTGGGGGCCCTGCTGCGCTGCGGCCTGGCGGCGCTGATGCTGTGGCGCATCGACCCGCGCTTCTTCCTCAGCCTGGCGGCCACGGTGCCGCTGCTGGCGCTGGCGACCTGGGGCTTCAAGCGCATCTCCCAGCGCAACTGGGCCAGAGTCGCGGAGAACCGCAGCCGCTTCACCGCGCACCTGGTGGAAAGCGTCAGCGGCGCGCGCATGCTCCAGCAATGCGGGCAGCAGGAACCCAACCTGCAGCGCTATCGCGGCCTGCTGGATGACTTCAACCAGGCGCTGATCCGCGGCAGCCTGCGCTCCAGCTGGTTCGCCCCATTCACCGCGCTGCTCAGCACCGCCGGCATGGCCGCGCTGCTGCTGGTGGGCGGCTATGGGCTGGCCGATAACCAGATCAGCGTTGGCCAGATGGCGGAAAGCCTGTTCTACGTGTTTCTGTTTCTGGGCCCGTTGCAGGAACTCTCTGACCTGTTCGAACGCTACGCCACCGGCTCGGCCTCGGCGCAGCGGATCTTTCTGCTGCTGGACACCCGGCCCCAGGTCCTCGACCCGGCCCAGCCCCAGCGCATGCAGCGGGCCCGGGGCGAGGTCGGTTTCGAACAGGTGCGGTTCGCCTACGACCCCAGGAGCAAAAACGCGGTGATCCAGAACCTGGACCTGCAGATCAAGGCCGGCGAAGTGCTGGCGATTGTCGGCCCCTCGGGCCATGGCAAAAGTACCCTGGTGCAGTTGCTGACCCGTTTCTACGACGTTCAGGGCGGCGCCGTGACGCTCGACGGCGTGGACATCCGGCACCTGGCTCAGCACGACCTGCGCCGGGCCGTGGGCGTGGTGCTGCAGGACAATGTGCTGTTCAGCGGCACTATCCTCGACAACCTGCGCCTGGCAGCCCCCGGCGCCGATGATGCAACGCTGATTGCCGCGGCCCGGGAGCTGGGGGCCGACGAGGTGCTGGAACGCCTGCCCCACCAGTACCACAGCGAGGTCGGCCCCCTGGGTGGACACCTGAGCCATGGCCAGCGGCAACTGGTGTGCCTGGTACGGGCCTACCTGGCCAACCCGGCGGTGCTGGTACTGGACGAAGCCACCTCGGCGGTGGACATCCACACCGAGCGGCGCATCCAGCGCGCCCTGCGCCGGCTGTGCCAGGGGCGCACGGCGATCATCATCGCCCACCGCCTGGCGACCATCCGCGACGCCGACCGGATCGCGGTGATCCGCCACGGCCAACTGGTGGAACAGGGACCGCATCAGCAGTTGATCCGGCAGAGCGGCGCCTATGCGGCGTTGTACCAGGCCTATCTGCGTAGCGCCGACCAACCCGGCGGCGCAAACCCCGCGGCCCCTTTCGCCGGCAAGCCGGCTCCTGCAACAGCACCGCCGATATCGCGCCAGCTGTAGGCACTGGCTTACCAGCGAAGGCGCCCGCAAGGACAGCACAAGGCTCAAGGGCCTGTTCGCCGGCAAGCCGGCTCCTACAACAGCACCGCCGGTATCGCGCCAGCTGTAGGCGCTGGCTTGCCAGCGAAGGCGTCCGCAAGGACAGCACAAGGCTCAAGGGCCTGTTCGCCGGCAAGGAGGCACTGGGTTGTTGCGCGCTCAGCAGCGGTTGCTGCCGGGGTGCTGCTACAGCAGCACCAGGGCCCTGCGCTAGGCCGGCTGAAGCCCCCGAACCCCCGCCATGGTGGGCTGCGACGGCCATGGCATGGCCGTTGCAATTACCCCCTGACAGGCGTCTTCGCACCCGCGCGGCGCAACGGGTTACTGAATCAGGAGCACCCATGAGCACTGAATTTTTCTGGCGCCTGCCGCTGGGCACCGACGGCCCGCAGTTGAGCACCGACAAGCACAATCGCGGCAACCCCCACCCCCGTGCCGGGCATATCGCCCCCGGGCGCCTGGCCAACGGCGAGCCCGACGGTTTCACCTACATCGACTACATCGCCCAGGTGGCCAAGGCCGCCGAGCTGGCGGGCTTCGAAGGCGCCCTGCTGCCTACCGGCCCCGAGCCCTGGGTGGTGGCCGCGGCCCTGGCCCGGGAAACCCGGCGCATCCGCTTTCTGATCGCCTTCCAGGCCACCTGGACCCTGCCGGCCTACGCCGCCCAACAAGCGGCGATCCTGCAGAACCTCAGCCACGGCCGCCTGGACTGGAACATCATCACCGGCGGCAACCCGGTCAGCCAGCGAGCCAATGGCGATTACCTGGACCACGACCGGCGCTACCAGCGCACCGGCGAGTTCCTCGACATCATCCAGGGCCTGTGGCAGAACGAACGCTTCTCCTATGACGGCGATATCTACCAACTGGAGAACGGCGCCCTGCCCCCGGGCCTGCAGCAGGAACGCAAGCCGGGGGTGTATTTTTCCGGTTTCTCCGATGCGGCCCTGGACGTGGCGGCGCGGCACGCCGACGTCTACCTCAACTGGGCCGAGCCCATCGACCAGCTCAAGCCCCACATCGAGCGAGTTCGCGAGCTGGCGGACAAACAGGGGCGCACGGTGCGCTTCGGCCTGCGGGTCGATCTGTTCGCCCGGGAAACCGAAGAGCAGGCCTGGGCCGACCTGCGCCGCCAGTTCGACAAGCTCGAAGGCAAGGGCAGCCTGATCGCCAAGAACTTCACCAGCGGCTCGGATTCGGTGGGCGCTGCGCGGCAGACCGCCTACCACCAGAACGTCGACCGCTTCGACGACCTGATCCTCGGCCCCAACCTCTGGGCCGGCTTCGCCAAGGCCAAGCCGGGGCCCACCGTGGGCCTGGTGGGCAGCCACCAGAACGTTGCCGAGCGCCTGGCGGAGTACCGCGATGCCGGTTTCTCCACCTTCATCCTGGCGGGCAACCCGCACCTGGAAGAAGCCCTGCGCATCGGCCAGGAAGTCCTGCCCCTGGTGCAGCAACGCCCCGTCGCCCAGGCGACGCCGCTACAGGCCCGCGCCTGAGCCTATAAGGAGCCCGTTCATGTCCCATCCTCTGGATACCCTCTGGTACACCCGCTGCCCGGTCCCCACGGGCCTGGGCATTGCCGTGCAGAAAGGCTGGCTGCAAGAGAGCCTCGGCGCCCTCGGCACCCAGGTGCAGTCGCTGCGCGAGTCCAGCGACCAGGCCGTGCGCGAGTCGCACTTCGATCACAGCCTGCGCAACTCGGTGCGCCACGGCGGCAGCATCCCGGCCCTCTGGGCCCGGGCCCAGGGCCGGGAAACCCGGCTGATCGGCCTGTCCTGGGCCGATGAGGTGCAACTGATCCTGACCCGTGCCGACAGCGGCATCCACCGCATCAAGGAGCTCAAGGGCCGACGCTTCGGCCTGCCGGACTGGGCCGGCGCACAGATCGACTTCACCCGCGCCCAGGCCCTGCGCGGCCTGGAAAACGCCCTGGGCCTGGACGGCCTGCAAGTGGGCGACCTGCAACTGGTGAACTACCGCTACGGCGGCACCTTCAGCGACCCCCAGGTGCAGACCCTGGCCGACACCCCGGTCAGCGCCCAGCCCAGCAGCGGACGCAACCTGGAACTGCAGGGCCTGCTGCGAGGCGAAGTCGACGCGATCTTCCTCAAGGGCGCCAGCGCCGCCCGCCATGCCCACGAGTTCGGCCTGCGTACCCTGATCGACACCGGCGCCCACCCCGACCCGCTGATCCGCTGCAACAACGGCACACCGCGCACCCTGACGGTGGACAGTCATCTGCTGGAGCAGCACTTGGACGTCGCCACCGGGATTCTCGGCGCGGTGCTGCGGGCCGAAGACTGGGCCCGCCACCACCCGGAAGACACCCGCCGCTACCTGGCCCGGGAAACCAACAGCAGCGAGTACTGGATCAGCGCCGCCTATGGCGAGGATGCCCACCTGCGCCTGCGCACCGGCCTGGAAGAACAGGCCATCGACGCGCTGCAGGATTTCAGCGCCTTCCTGCGGCGCTGGCGCTTCATCCCGCAGCAGGTGGATGTGCGCCAATGGATCGACCGCCGGCCGCTGGATGCGCTGCTGGCTACCCCTACCGCTCTGGCCGGCTGACCGCGCCAGGTTTCATGGATTCGAACTGAAGACCCTTATGAGCAAATCACTCGATACCCTCTGGTACACCCACAGCCCGGTGCCCACCGGGCTCGGCATCGCGGTACAGTCCGGACGCCTGGCAGAGGCCTTCCTGCCGTTCGGCACCAATATCCAGTCCCTGCGCGAATCCAGCGAACGCGAAGTGCGCGAGGCCCACTACGACCACCACCTGCAGAACTCGGTGCGCCACGGCGGCAACATCCCGGCCATCTGGGCCTACTCCAGCGGCGTGCAGACCCGGGTCCTGGGCTTGTCCTGGAGCGACGAGGTGCAGTTGATCCTGACCACCGCCGAAAGCGGCGTGAAGAGCATCCGCGACTTGAAGAACCGGCGCTTCGGCCTGCCCAAGTGGGCCAACGTGCAGATCGACTTCACCCGGGCCCAGGCCCTGCGCGGCCTGGAGAACGCCCTCAGGCTCGAAGGCCTGGAAGTGGCCGACGTGGAACTGGTGGACTACCCCTACGGCGGCACCTACAGCGATGAGCAGAAGCAGCACCTGTACGGTTCCGAAGTGAGCCTTGGGGTGACCCGCTTCAGCCGGCGCAACAACGAACTGATCGGCCTGCTGCGGGGCGATATCGACGCGATCTTCCTCAAGGGCGCCCACGCCGTGCACCTGGCCAACGAGTTCGGCCTGCAGGTGGTTGTGGACACCGGCTCCCACCCCGACCCGCTGATCCGCTCCAACAACGGCACCCCGCGTACCCTGACCGTGGACACCCACCTGCTGCGCGAGCACTTCGACGCCAGCGTGAAGATCGTCGACACCGTATTGCGCACCGAACAATGGGCCTGGGCCAACCCCGAGGAAACCCGGCGCTTCCTGGCCCGGGAACTGAACACCAGCGAGTACTGGGTGGCGGCCGCCTATGGCGAGGATGCCCACCGACGCCTGCGCACCACCCTGGATGCGCGATCCATCGAGGCCTTGCAGGACTTCACCGATTTCCTGCATCGCTGGCAGTTCATTCCACGGCGTTTCGACGTGCGCGAGTGGATCGACTTCAGTGTGCTGGAGACGGTCATCGGCTCCACCTCCCGCGTGGCGGTATAACCCCACGAACGACGGTGGAACCCGTAGGAGCTGGCTTGCCAGCGAAGGCGCCAGCCCAGGCGATGCATGCCTCACGGGCCTCTTCGCCGGCAAGCCGGCTCCTACATAAGCAGGTACACCGCATCCCTGCGTAGGAGCTGGCTTGCCAGCGAAGGCGTCAGCCCAGGCGATGCATGTCTCGCGGGCCTCTTCGCCGGCAAGCCGGCTCCTACGGGCTGGGGGGCCGGTGCTGGCGCAGCAACAGTCCAGCGGGCAATCGGTGCTGCTCCAGCAGCACCAGCCAAGCAACTTCTGCTGAATCCTGCGCAGGATGTTTTAAACCTCTGGCCCGCAACTTTTCACGCCTGCCAAACACCCCTCTAAAACACTCAGACCAATTAAAAATAAACCTTGTTTTTCAATGAGTTGATCAAACTAACGCTTACCCATAAAACCCACTAAGCCTCTTGGCACGTTCTCTGCTCTAGCCCTCTTAGCGAAACTTTAAATGGGGGAGTTCAACATGCATAAGCTTAATCCGATCACCAAGAGTCTATGGCTGGCACTGGCGCTCACCGGGGGCACATTCAGCCAGGACCTGCTGGCCGCCGAAACCACAGGCACCGACACCACCGGGAACAGCAGCGAACCCGCCCTGAAGACCGTCACCGTCACCGCCCAGCACCGGGAGGAAACCCTGCAAGAGGTTCCGGTGGCGGTGTCCGCCGTACAGGGCACCAGCCTGGTGACCGACGGGGTGCGCAACATGGGCGACATCACCACCTTCATCCCCAACGCCTCGGCCAAGAACCCCGACGGCGACGGCCGCCCACGCTGGTACATCCGCGGCCTGGGCACGGGCGACACCGGGGCGGCCACGGTGTTCCCGGTGGGCATCTATGCCGATGACGTCTACCTCAACGCGCCCATCGCCGGCGGCGGGCCGCTGTTCGACCTGGAGCGCATCGAGATCCTGCGCGGGCCCCAGGGCACCCTGTACGGCAAGAACACCACTGCCGGTGCGGTCAATGTGATTTCCAAGAAGCCGACCTTCGACACCGACGGCTACGGCACCCTGGGCATCGGCAGCAAGAGCGAGCGCATCCTCAATGGCGCCATCGGCGGTGCCCTGGTGGATGACAGGCTGGCGGCGCGGCTGTCGCTGTATTCGGAAGAACGCGACGGCTTCCAGAAGAACCTCACCGACGACCATACCTACGGCGACGTCGACAAGAAGGCCGTGCGCCTGCAGTTCCTGGCCAGGCTCAACCCGGACCTGGACGCCCTGCTGAAGATCCACGCCCGGGAATACAAGGGCGACGGCAGCAACGGCTCGCTGCCGGTGGGCCGCTACTACAACGTCGGCTACCAGCGGCCCGACGGACGCAACATCGCCCTCAACGTCAACGAGGATGCCAAGCTCGATCACGACGGTACGTCCCTGACCCTGAACTGGCGCCTGGGGGACTACACCCTGACCTCCATCAGCGCCTACGACTACATTCGCGGGCAGTCCACCAGCGATGCCGACTACACCCCCTACGACGTCAACGGCGCGGCCATCAGCGACAACCGCTACAACCAGTACTCCCAGGAACTGCGCCTGGCCTCGCCGCAGCAGGAAACCCTGCGCTGGCTGGCAGGGGTGCACTACTTCCATGAGGACCTGGACAGCTCGGCCAAGCGCCTCATCACCCCGGGCCCCACGCCCAACGGCACCGGCTCCAACCAGACCGGCGGCGCCACCGACTTTCGCGACCTCAACTACCAGCACACCACCGACAGCTACGCGCTGTTCGGCAACCTGACCTACGACTTCACCGACAACTTCACCGTGACCGGCGGCCTGCGCTGGACCCAGGAAAAGAAAGACATCGACCTGGACCTGACCCAGCTCACCCGCGCCACCGCCAACGGCCCGCTGATCCCCCTGGGCGCCGCCGGCAGCAACGGCAGCCGCGACGAGAGCAAGACCTGGGAAGCCTGGACCTACGATCTGACCCCGGAATACCGGATCAACGACAACGTCCGGGTGTTCTTGCGCTACGCCCACGGTTTCCGTTCCGGGGGCTTCAATACCGGGCTGTCCACCAGCCTGGCGCAGTTGACCACGGTGGACCCGGAGAAACTCGACGCCTACGAGATCGGCCTCAAGTCGGAATGGTTCAACCATCGCCTGACCGCCAACGCCAACGTCTTCTACTACGACTACTCGGACATCCAGGTGAACCTGCTGACGGTCAACAACGGCGTGCTCACCACCGCCCTGACCAACGGCGCCAAGGGTAAGGTCAAGGGCGCGGAACTGGAGCTCGAAGGCCAGCCCACCGACTATCTGCACCTGCGGGCGGCGATCTCGTTCCTGGATACCGAGTACACCGACTTCAAGAACACCAACCCCAACACCGGCGCGGTCACCGGCGACTATAGCGGCAACAGTTTCGTGCGCTCGCCGCGCAACGTGGTGTCCCTGGGGGCCGACTACACCATTCCCCTGGAGATTGGCGGCAAGCTGGTGGCCGGCGGCGACGTGAGTTTCCGCGACAAGGAATACTTCCTCGCCGACCGCCAGAGCAGCGCCGACAAGACCCTGAGCCAGCCCCACTACACCCTGGCCAACACCCGCCTGACCTGGTTCAGCCCGGATGAAAAGCTCAGCGTCACCGGCTTCGTCAACAACCTCACCGACCGCCGCTACCAGGTCCATGGCCGGCCCAACGGCACGCTGGGGCAATACGTCATCACCTACGGCGACCCGCGCACCGTGGGCCTGAGCGTCACCAGCCGCTTCTGACGCCCGCGGCAGGCCACCCGAACCCTGATTTCCGGGCCGCCGGTATCGCCCACCACCGCACCCACCCTGTAGGAGCCGGCTTGCCGGCGAAGAGGCCCGCAAGCCTTGCGCCGTCCATGACGACGCCTTCGCTGGCAAGCCAGCGCCTACAGGGCCGGTTGGTGTCATCCATTTCAGAAGGAATCCGCAGATGTTCCATCGCAATCCGTTGGCCGGCGCCGTGGCGCTGGTCGTCGGCAGCCTTGCCGTGCCCGCGTTCGCTGCCCAGACCTCAAGCAATGCCCCCGGCGCCAGCGCCGATCACCTGGACACCGTAGTGGTGCTGGGCACCCGCCGCAGTGACGTCACAGCTCTGGAAAGCGCCGCACCGGTGGACGTGCTGTCCGCCCAGCAGTTGCAGCAGACCGGGGCCAGCGACCTGTCCGGCGCCCTCACCGCCCTCTCGCCTTCGTTCAGCTACCCGCAGTCGCCCCAGGGCGCCTTCGCCGGCTCCATCGCCCAGGGTGCTTCCCTGCGCGGCCTGGCGTCAGACCAGGTGCTGGTGCTGGTCAATGGCAAGCGCCGCCACACCAGCGCCAACGTCACCCGCCAGAGCCTGGTCAACGGCCGGGGCGCCGCCGCGGTGGACCTGAGCCTGATCCCCCTGAGCGCCATCGAGCGAGTGGAGATCCTGCGCGACGGCGCCGCCGCCCAGTACGGCTCCGACGCCATCGCCGGGGTGATCAATATCGTGCTCAAGGAAAAGGACGACGGCGGCAACGTCGGCTATCGCTTCGGCGGCTACGACAAGGGCGATGGCCTGCAACGCAAGCTCAGCGGCTGGAAGGGCTTGAGCCTGCCCAACGACGGCTTTTTGACCCTGAGCTTCGATGCCGGCAGCCAGGACCCGGCCAGTGACACCAACCCCGACAACCGGATCTTCTACCCCGGCTCCACCAGCACCCAGACGCCGCGGGAGCAGAACAACCGCTACCGCACCTGGCGCTGGGGGTCGGGCAACGTCTCGGACCAGTACAACTTTGCCGCCAACAGCGAGTTCGGCCTGGGCGAGGGGCTGACCGCCTACGGTTTTGCCACCTACTCCCACAAGAACACCGACGCCGAAGGCTTCTTCGACCCGCCCACCACCTTGCGCAACAACTACGGCAGCGACGCCCTGCAACGCTACCCCGACGGCCGCCTGCCGATCACCCGCTACTCGCTGGAGGACTATGCCCTGACCGGAGGCCTGCGTTACGAGGACGAGCGCCTGGGCAAGTTCGACCTGGCGCTGAACCACGGTGACAACAGCCTGAAATCCGCCGACCGCAACGCCATCAACCCCAGCTGGGGCGAGGCCAGCCCGGCGAAGATCTACACCGGCAAGCGCGAGGCCGACCAGACCAACCTGACCCTGGACTGGGTACGGGACTTCCCCACCGACCTGCTGTTCAAGCCCCTGACCCTGTCGGCGGGCCTGGCCTGGCGCCAGGAGAACTACGAACTCAGCGCCGGCGAGGCCGCGGGCTGGCAGAACGGGCCGCTGTTCAATACCGTCGACCCGGTCACCGGGAGGCGCATTCCCGGCTACTACTCGGGCATTACCCAAGTCGACGCCGCGTCCCTTGAGCGCAAGGTCTGGGGCGCCTATATCGACGTCGAAGGCCAGGTCACCGAGAAATTCCAGGCCGGGGTGGCGGTGCGCACCGAGCACTACTCGGATTTTGGCGACACCACCAACGGCAAGCTGTCGCTGCGTTACGACTTCACCCCGCAGCTCGCCGCGCGGGCCACCGCCAGCACCGGCTACCGGGCGCCGTCCCTGGTGCAGAGCGGGTTGTCCTCGTTCAGCGTGCAAGTGGTGGAGCAACCGCCGGGCAGCGGCAACTACGTCGAGGTGCAGCAACGCACCCTGCGCGCCGACAGCCCGGAAGCCAAGCTGCTGGGGGGCAAGGCGCTGAAGCCCGAGGAGTCCACCAACTACTCCCTGGGCCTGGTCTGGCGGCCCCTGGCCAACGCCTCGGTGACCCTGGATGCGTACCGGATCAACATCGACAACCGCATCACCCTGTCCGACCAGTTGCCGGCCTCGGTGGTCACGCCGATCTTTGCCGGCACCCCTTACGCCAACATCCAGAGCGCAGCCTTCTACACCAACGTCGCCGACACCCGCACCGATGGCGTCGAGCTGACCGGCAACTACCAACTGGACCTGCAGCAATGGGGGCGCCTGAACCTGTCCAGCGGCTACAGCCAGAACAACACCCGGATCACCGCCCTGCGGGACGTGGGCGACATCGCCGGCTCGCAGATCGTCGGCCGCACCACCCAGGGCCTGATCGAGGACGGCACGCCGAAGAACAAGCTGACCCTGAGCGCCAACTGGCTGTACGACAGCTGGGGCCTGACCCTGGCACAACGCAGGTACGGGCAATGGAAGAGCCTCAACGCCAGCAACCCGACCCTGGACCAGACCTTCAGCGCGCAATGGGTCACTGACCTGGACATTTCCTACAGCTTCGATAAGTCGCTGAAGCTGTCCGTGGGGGCTATCAACCTGTTCGATACCCACCCGGACAAGGCATCCGGGGCGCAGTTGTATGGCGTGCCGAAATACTCCATCACCAGCCCCGAGGGCGCCCAGGGCGCGTTCTACTACACCAGCGTCAGTTACGACTTCTGAGGCCGGATTGCTGCCGGGGTGTTGCCCTGGCAGCAGTGGCTGCTGCCCAGGCATCAGTTTCGCTGGCACGCCAGCGCCCACAACCCACCCACACGCCGCTCCTCCCGTAGGAGCCGGCTTGCCGGCGAACAGGCCGCAAGCCTTGCATCGCCCTTGCGGACGCCTTCGCTGGCAAGCCAGCTCCTACGAGCGCGCGATGGCACAGGTCTTGCGATAGGCATCGGGTACTTCGCCAATATAAGAACCGCCATGGCTCATTCCTTGCGCTGCACGCTCACCACCCTGACCTGGCTGGTCTCGCCCCTGGCCCTGTTGCTGCTCTGGACCCTGGTGGCCCAGGCCGGGATCTTCCCGCGCAACCTGCTGGTACCGCCGGCCCAGGTGCTGCACACCTTCGAAACCCTGCTGGCCAGCGGCGAGTTGCTGGAGCATTTGCACAACAGCCTGTCGCGCCTGGGCCTGGGCTTTGCCCTGGGGGCCCTTGGCGGCCTGGTGTTCGGGGTGCTGATGGCCCTGTCCAAGACCGTCGAGGCGTACTGCGCGCCGCTGTTCCATACCCTGCGGCAGATCCCCAGCATCGCCCTGATCCCGATGTTCGTGCTGCTGTTGGGTATCGATGAAACCTTCAAGATCGTCATCGTCGCCAAGACTGCGTTCTTCCCCGTGGCCCTGGCCGCCAGCGAGGGGGTCAAGGCCATTCCCCGCAGTTACTTCGAGGTGGCCGACGTCTACCGCCTGCGCTGGCCGACCCTGGTGCGCCAGATCGCCCTGCCCGCCGCGGCACCACCGATCATCACCGGCCTGCGCATCGGCCTGACCCGCTGCTGGGTGGTGCTGGTGGCCACCGAGCTGCTGGCCGCCGACAGCGGCCTGGGGCAGATGATCGAGATGGCCCGGCAGATGCTGCGCATCGATGTGGTGATGGTGGGGATAGTGGTCACCGGCGTGATCGGCTTTGTCCTGGACTTCTCCTTCCGCCGCCTGGAACAGCGCGTGCTGCGCTGGCAAACCCGCTAGGAGCCCTGCATGACGACTCTACTGGCCAAGTTTCGCGGCCTGCTGCTGCCCCTGCTGCTGATCGGCGGCTGGGAATACCTGTCCCGCCAGGACGCCGCCGGGGCCTACGCCTTCGTGCCGCTCTCCACCATCGCCAGCGCCTTGCTGGAGCTGCTGGGCAACGGCGAGTTGCCGGTCAACCTGCTGGCCAGCCTGGGCCGGGCCAGCGGCGGCCTGCTGCTGGGCACCCTGGCCGGGGTCATGCTGGGAGCCCTGATGGCCCTCTCGACCCTGGCCAACCGCCTGATCGGCCCGCTGTTCCATTCGATCCGCCAGGTGCCGATGCTCGGCTGGATTCCGCTGATTGCCATGTGGTTCGGCAACGGTGAGTTTTCCAAGATGCTGATCGTCAGCCTCGCGGCCTTCTACCCCATGGTGCTCAACACCTACCAGGGCTTTTGCCAGGTGGAACGGCGCTACCGCGAGGTCGGCCAGGTGCTGGTGCTAAACCCGGCGCAGCGGCTGCGGCACATCCTGCTGCCGGCGGCCCTGCCGAGCATTGCCACCGGCCTGTTGCAGGCCCTGGCCTTTGCCTGGGTGACAGCGGTGGGCAGCGAGCTGTTCCTGTCCTCCGGGGCCGGCCTGGGCAACCTGATGATGAACGCCGAAGCCGGCTCACGCATGGAAGTGATAGTGCTCTGCGTGCTGTGCATCGGCCTGTGCGGCTACCTGATGACATTGCTGCTGACCCTTTTGAGCCGCCGCCTGCTGCGCTGGCGCCCTACCCGTTAAGGCCTCCCCATGAATGCGATCGCCCAACACGCCCCGCTCCCCACTCATCTCCTCGCCCGGACCGGGGCCCTGCAGCTGCGCGGCCTGAACAAGAGCTACCGGATCCAGGGCCAGGCCCTGCCGGTGCTGCAAGGCATCGACCTGGACGTCCAGCCCGGGGAGTTCGTCAGCATTGTCGGTGCCAGCGGCTGCGGCAAATCCACCCTGCTGCGGCTGATCGTCGGCCTGGAGGGTGACTATCAGGGGCAGATGCTGCTGGACGGCAAGCCAGTGACCGGCACCAGCCTGGAACGGGGCATCGTGTTCCAGGACCATCGGCTGTTTCCCTGGATGACCCTGGCCCAGAACATCGCCCTGGCACTGAAGAACCACCCCTTGTCCGAAGCCGAGAAACAGCGCCGGGTGGCCGAGCATATCGCCCTGGTCAACCTGCAAGGCTTCGAGCAGGCCTACCCCCATCAGCTCTCCGGCGGCATGGCCCAGCGCGGCGCCATTGCCCGGGCGCTGATCAACCAGCCCAAGGTGCTGTTGCTGGACGAACCCCTGGGGGCGCTGGATGCCCTGACCCGGGTGCGCCTGCAGCACGAACTGCAACGTATCTGGGTGCAGCAGCGCTGCACGGTGATCATGGTCACCCATGACATTGAAGAAGCCCTGTACCTGGGGGACCGGGTAATCGTGATGGACGCGCATCCGGGGCGGATCAAGCATGAGATCCGCGTCGACCTGCCCCATCCCCGGGACCGCTCTTCACCCGTGTTGCAAGGCTACAAAGAGCAGTTGCTGGAGGAACTGGTGGGGCATTGATCGTCCCGGCACCCCGGCGCTGCGCCGGCTCCTACGCAGGTAGCGCCGCGATTACGCTGGGCCGTAGGAGCTGGCTTGCCAGCGAAGGCGCCCGCAGGGGCGGTGCAAGGCTTGAGGGCCTATTCGCCGGCAAGCCGGCTCCTACGGGGGTTCCACCGGCGGGCCTCAGGCGTGGGACCAGCGGCGATGCAGGCCACGGGCCAGGGCGTCGAGGGCAAAACCCAACACGCCGATCAGCAGCACCATGGCCATCAGTTCCGAATAGGCCAGGCGGTCCCGGGTGTCGAGGATGAAGTAGCCCAGGCCGGCGCTGACCCCAAGCATTTCGCAGGGCACCAGGACGATCCACAAGATGCCGATGGACAGCCGTACCCCGGTCAGCACATGCCCCAGCACCCCGGGCAGGATCACCTTGCGCAGGGTCTCCCAGCGGGTGGCGCTGAGGCTGCGGCTCAGTTGCAGCCAGCGCGGGTCCAGCTGGCGCACGCCGGCCGCGGTGTTGAGCAGGATCGGCCACAGCGCGGCGAACGCCAGGAGGAAGTAGATCGGCTGGTCCCCTACCCCCATCAGCATCACCACCACCGGCATCCAGGACAGCGGCGAGATCATCCGCAGAAACTGGAACGCCGGGGTGGTGGCTGCCTCCAGGTGCCGGTAGCTGCCCACCAGCAGGCCCAGGGGCACGCCGATCAGCAAGGCCAGGAGCAAACCCACCAGGATCCGCTTGAGGCTCACCAGCACATGCTCGTACAGCTCGCCACGCCCCAGCAGTTCCAGCAG
Source organism: Pseudomonas sp. BIGb0176 (assembly GCF_024810175.1). NCBI lineage: Bacteria > Pseudomonadati > Pseudomonadota > Gammaproteobacteria > Pseudomonadales > Pseudomonadaceae > Pseudomonas > Pseudomonas sp. BIGb0176. Next base: position 1,165,035 of record NZ_JANUEC010000001.1, on the reverse strand, counting down.
GCTGGCGAAGGTCGCCTCGGGGGAGAAACGCGCAGCCAGGCCGTTGCCATCGCCCAGCAGGTGCACCCCCAGCCACCAGCCCAGCAGCAGGCTCGACAGCCCGGCAAGCCCCAGGAGCCAATGGCTCAGGGAAGAAGGTTGCTTGCCCATCAAAGACCGAACTCCTCGCTGCGCTCGAAGCTGTCCGCCAGGCCGAAGGCCTTCAGCCCGCCCACCGAGGCGATGGCGTTGCGCACGAAGCGATCGTCCACCAGGTCCTTGGCGGTGTGTGCCGGGTCAAGGCCGGCCAGAAAGCCCTTGTCGCCCTCGATCAGGGTGTCCTTGAGACGCTTGACCAACTCTTCGGTGTAGCTGGGGAACGGATACGGCTGGAAGTCGATGCGCTGCTCGTCCCAGTGGCTGTGCTGGATCGCGCCGCTGGCCAGGTAGGCCTCGCGGTCGGCCGCCGCCGGCGCCAGCACCCGGTTGAGTACCTGGGGCGCATGGGGCGTGTAGCGGTTGGCGCCATCCTTGGACAGCAGTTGCGCGGCCTCGGCGCGGTGGTCGCGGGTCCACAGCTGGGCCTTGACGATGGCGTTGACCACCTTCTGCGACCATTCGGGACGGTTGTCCAGGTCATGCTCGTGCATGAACACCACGCAGCAGGCGTGGTTGCGCCACACATCCCCGGTAAAGCGCTGCACCCGGCCCACCTTGAGTTCCTCGGCCAGGGCATTGAACGGCTCGGCGACGATGTAGCCGGCAATCCGCTTGCTGGCCAGGGCTGGCGGCATGTCCGAAGGCGGCAGCACCACCAGGTTGACCTCGTTGGCCCCCAGGGCACTGCCGGCGGCCTTGCTCACCGGCACCAGGCCGTTGTCGCGAAACAGTTGCTGCACCACCACGTTATGGATCGAATACCAGAACGGGATCGCCACCGACTGCCCCGCCAGTTGCTTGACCTCGGTAATGCCCGGGGCCACGGTCAGGCCGGAACCGCCGACGTGGTTCCAGGCCACCACCTTGGCCGGCACCCGGCTGCCGTAGCGGGCCCAGACGGTCATCGGCGACAGCAGGTGAATCACGTTGACCTGCCCGGAAATGAACGCCTCGATCACCTGGGCCCAACTGCGCAGCAGCACCGGACGCTCGGCCTTGATGCCCTCGGCCTCGAACAGGCCGTTGTTGTGGGCCACCAGCAAGGGCGTGGCGTCGGTGATCGGCAGGTAGCCGATGCGCACCGGCGCGTCCGGTTCCTGGGCGGCGCGGGCCTGCAGGCTGTTGAGCAGCGGCAAGGCGCCGCCGGCAGTCAGCAACGCGCTGAGCTTGAGAAAGTCACGACGGGTATGAGTGAAGTCGTCCAGGCACATGGTCAATCTCCGACGGTGCAGGCAAAGGGGAAGTGTGGGGGTTGCGGCTCGCCCGCCGAAGGGTCTTGAGAATCTCGATGCGCAGCGCGCCCAGTTCCTCGATCCGCTCGGCGCGCGGCGCCGGCAGCTCGATGTGCCACTGGCCGAGGGTGCGCGCCGGGCTGTTACCCAGTAGCAGTACCCGATCGGACAGCAGCAGGGCTTCGTCGATGTCGTGGGTGATCAGCAGCGCCGCGGTGCGGTGCTGGCCGATCACCTTGAGCAGCAGTTGCTGCATGTCGGCGCGGGTCACCTCGTCCAGCGCGCCGAAGGGTTCATCCAGCAGCAGCACCTGGGGCTGGCGCGCCAGGCAGCGGGCCAATGCGGTGCGCTGGGCCATGCCGCCGGACAGTTGGGCCGGATAGCGCTGGCGGGCGTGTTCCAGGCCCACTGCGGCAATCGCCTGGTCGATGCGCTCCTTGCGCTGGCGCGGGCTCAGGTGCGGCTGGCGGGCAAAATCCAGGCCGAAGGCGACGTTGTGCTCCAGGTTCAGCCAGGGCAGCAGGCTGGGGTCCTGGAATGCCACCGCGACCCGCGGATGAGGGCCGTCGAGGGGCTCGCCCAACAGGCTGACCTGCCCGGCGTGGGGCTTCTGCAGGCCGGCCAGGACCCGCAGCAGGCTGGACTTGCCGACCCCGCTGGGGCCGAGAATGGACACCACCTCGCCGGCCTGCAGGTGCAGGTCGAAATCCTCCAGCACCGTGTGCCAGCCTTGCGCCGCGGGGTAGCCGAGGCTGATCGCCTGTGCGTTCAACAGGCCGCTCATGCTGCCGCATTCCGCGCCTGGCGTTGCAGTTCGGCGCGCAGTTGCACCAGGCTCGGGGTGACGATGGGCACGAAGGCCGACTCGCGCCAGCGCCGGGCAAAGCCGCTGCCGAACTCGCTGAGGTAGGCCTTGCCGCCGCTGGCCTGCAGCTCCATTTGCACGGCGTTGGCGGTGGCTTCCGCCAGGGCGATGCGCACCCGGAACAGCGCCCCGGGCTGGCTCAGGAAGCGCCCGTCGAGCAGGCCGCTCTTGAGTTCGCCGACGGTCTGCTCCAGGTGCTGGCGTTGTTCCAGCAAGGGTTCGTGGAGGATCGAACGGGCGCCCTCGACGTGCTTTTCCACCTCGCTCAGGGCCCGGCGCGCCAGGCCGATGGCCAGGGCACATTGCAGGCCGAGAAAGGCCGGGCGCACCGCCGGCAGGAACACTCGGGCATCCTCGTGCAGCAGCCAGTCACGGGCCACCGCCACCTGGTTCAGTTCCAGGGCAGCGGTGTTGCTCGATTGCAGGGCCATCAGTTGCAGGTCATCGGAGCGCTGCAACCCGGGCAAGGCATCCGGGATCGCCAGGATGAACGGCGCGCCGCCCTCCTCGCGCTCGATGGCCGCCGCCACCACGAACCCGCTCTTGCGCAGGTTGGTGACCCAGTGCAAACGACCGTTGAGGCTCCAGCCCTGCTCCTGTTCCCGGGCCCGGACCTGCAAGGCCTCGATCCCCGAGAGAAACTTCATGGCATTGGACAGCCCGGTGGCACCGGCCAGCTCGCCGCTGAGCAACGAGGGCAGCAGGCGCTGGCGCAAACCGGCATTGGGGCTGTGCAGCAGGTATTCGATAAAGGCTCGCTGGCCCCAGCAGACAAAGGCCGCCGCCAGGGAATGGCTGGCCACGCTGGCCATGACTTCCAGAGCATCGGTCAGATCGCCGCCGCTGCCGCCCTGAGCCGGGTCGATACCGACCCGCAGTACCTCGGCGCCCGCCAGCCGGGCGAGGACCTGCTGCGGGTCGCACTGGCCCTGGTCGAGTGCCTGGGCCTGGGCATCCAGCCATTCACTCAATTGCGCATCGAGCATGTGGTTTTCTCCTTGAAAGGGGGCGCCGCGCAACCGCCGGCGCCCTGGCTCATTGACCTTGCACTGACCAGCGATACTTGGCCAGCTCGGGGTTCAGTTCAGTGCCGGCGAACACGTTGGCGAAGTTGCACAGGGTGGCCAGGCTGACGCCCAGGATCACTTCCAGGGCATTGCCTTCGCTGTATCCTGCCGCCTTGAACTGGGCATAGCCGGCGTCGCTGACCTTGCCCCGGGTGGCGATCACTTCCCGGGCAAATGCCGCCAGGGCTTCCAGCCGGGCTTCGGGCAAGGTGCTCTGCTCGCGCAGGGCGCTGACCACCGGGTCCGCAAGTTTGGCCTTGTTCAGGGCCACCGAGGTATGACCTGCGACACAGAAATCGCAGCCATGGGTGGTGGCGGCCACCAATTGCACCACTTCACGCTCCGCCAGGCTCAACTGGGCCTTGCCGTTGAGGGCGGACACCGTGACGTAGGTTTCCAGGGCCGCCGGGGCATTGGCCAGGATGCCCAGCAGATTGGGGATAAAGCCCGAGTTCTTCAGCGCGTTCTCAAGAAAGGGCCGAGCGGCTTCTGGAGCCGTGTGCAAGGTGTGTAGAGTGACGCGGGACATGGAGTGGACTCCTGCTGTGTAGGTGTGCGTCAAGTCTGTTGGTTATAAGAATTCCGATCCATATTCTAAAGTAGCGATTACTTGCTTCTGAGTGTTTCCCTTAGATGATTTCGTCAAGCCCACTGGTTGATTGGTTATTAGAAGGCCTGGAACTCGATGCCAGCCTGTTTCACGTCGGACGCTACTGCGGAGGCTGGCACGCCAGCACCCAGGGCCTGGCCCGGGCCAGCTTCCACCTGATCGTCCAGGGCCATTGCTGGCTGCATATCGACGGCGCGCCCCAGGCCCTGCGCCTGGATGCCGGGGACGCGGTATTCCTGCTGCAGGACCTGGGCTACCGGCTGTCCAGTGCCCAGCAAGCTGAAGCGGCGCAGCAACTGCCGCGCACGCCCATGGTGCCCCTGGAGCCGGGAGCCCAGGACGGTGTGGGGCTGGTCTGCGGCTTTTTCCATTTCAAGCCCGGGCTGTCCTCGCTGATCATCGACAGCCTGCCGGGCTGGCTCATCCTGAGGGCCGGCGACCCGTCCCTGAGCGCAGCCCGGGCGCTGTTCCAGCTGATTCTCGAAGAATGCCAGCGCACCCCGGTGCCCTCCTCGGCGCTGCTGGAACGCCTGAGCCATCTGCTGTTTTTGTATGTGCTGCGCCAACAGGTCAACGCCAACCAGGACCTCGGCGGCCTGGTGGCCCTGGCCCGCCACCCGGGGTTTGCACCGCTGCTGGAGCAGTTGATCCAGCGCCCCGGAGAAGCCTGGCCCCTGGAAAGCATGGCGGCCCTGACCGGGCTTTCGCGCTCGGCGTTCTTCAAGCGGTTCAATGAACTGGCCGGGCAATCCCCGGGGCAGGTACTGCTGGCCCTGCGCATGCGCCACGCCTGCCAGTTGCTCAAGGCCAACCAGACAGTGGAGCAAGTGGGCGCCGCCGTGGGCTATCAGTCGATCGCCGCCTTCACCCGGGCCTTCACCAAGGCCGTGGGCCTGCAGCCCGGGGCCTATCGCAAGCAGCACGAAGGGCGCTGAAACGCGCCCCGAATGTACTCAGCGGCGATGGGCCAGGGCCCGCACCAGGCGGTCGCCGCAGCTCTGTACCCCCTGTACCAGCAGCACCAGGACCAGCACCGTGGCCACCATGATCTGGTTGTTGAACCGCTGATAGCCGTAGCGGATCGCCAGGTCCCCCAGGCCGCCACCGCCGATGACGCCGGCCATGGAGGAAAAACCGATCAGCATCACCAGGGTCAGGGTCAGCCCTGCCAGCAGGGCCGGCAAGGCTTCCGGCAGCAGCGCCTTGAAGATCACATGGCCGATGTGCCCGCCCATGGCCAGGATCGCCTCGACCCGACCGCGGTCCACTTCATCCAGGGCGTTCTCGACGATCCGCGCAAAAAACGGAAAGGCGCCGATGGTGATGGGCACCACCGCGGCAGTGCTGCCCAGGGTGGTGCCCACCACCAGCCGGGTCAGGGGGATCAGCGCAATCAGCAGCACCACGAAGGGCAGCGAGCGCCCCAGATTGACCAGCCCGCCCAACAGCCGGTTGAGCCTTGGCATGGGGTACAGGCCGCCCTTGCGGCTGATGAACAGCAGCACCCCCAGGGGCAGGCCGATCAACAGGGTGAACAGCGAGGCCAGCAGCACCATGTACAGGGTTTCACCCGTGGCAGTCAGCAGCAGCTGCGCCAGTTCCTGCCAATCGAGGCTGCGGTTCACAGGCGTTCACTCCGAATTCCTCGCTGGGCCAGGGCCGTCAGCAGTTGTTGGAATTTGCCGGCGTCGGCGGGGGCGGCGGCGATGCGCAGGCGCCCTACCCGCCGGCCGCCTACCGCTTCGACACCACCGGCCAGGACCTTGAGCTCCAGCGCCTGCTGGCGGCTCAGTTGCTCCAGCAGCGGCGCCGCGCGCTGGTTGTCGAAAAAGGTCAGTTCGGCCTGGGGCTGGCTGCCGTTGAACGGCAGGTTGTAGCCCGGCAACAGCGCCCGGCCCAGGGCCGACTGCGGGTTGCCCAGCAGTTCGGCCACCGCCCCGCTCTCCATCAGCCGGCCGCCCGCCAGGGACGCGGCGTGGCTGCAAATGGCCTTGACCACTTCCAGCTCGTGGGTGATCAGCACAATGGTCAGCCCCAGCTCGCGGTTGATCTGCGCCAGCAATTGCAGGATCGACGCCGTGGTTTCCGGGTCCAGGGCGCTGGTGGCCTCATCCGACAGCAGGTAACGCGGCCCGGCGGCCAGGGCCCGGGCGATGCCCACCCGCTGCTTCTGGCCACCGGACAGTTGCGAAGGATAGGCCTGGGCCTTGTCGCCAAGACCCACCAGTTCCAGCAGTTCCAGAACCCGCGCGCGGCGCTGGCTTTTGCCCAGGCCGGCAATTTCCAGAGGCACCGCGACGTTGTCCTCAACCGTGCGCGAATGCAGCAGGTTGAAGCCCTGGAAGATCATGCCGATGCCCTGGCGCTGCCGGCGCAGCTCGCTCGCGGACAAGGCGCCAAGGTCCTGGCCGTCCATCAGGATGCGCCCGCTGCTGGGCCGCTCCAGCAGGTTCAGGCAGCGCAACAGGGTCGACTTGCCGGCGCCGCTGCGCCCGAGAATGCCGTACACCGCCCTGTCGGGAACCGTCAGCGAAACCCGATCCAGTGCCGCGGGCTGGCCTTCGCCGTAGACCTTGCAAAGCTGCTGGACCTCGATCATGGCTGGCGGTCCGTGACGGGAATCACCGAGCCCGAGTAGGTCCGGGTAATGAACGCCGCTACTTCCGGCGAGTTGAGGTCCTTGGCCAACTGACGGATGCGCGGGTCATCCTGCAGCTTGGGGGTGGTCACCAGGATGTTGGCGTAGGGATTGTGCTCGGCCTTTTCCAGGCCCAGGGCATCCTTGGCCGGCACCAGCCCGGCCTCCAGGGCGTAGTTGCCATTGATCACCGCCAGGTCCACGTCGTCCAGGGCCCGGGGGATCTGCGGCGATTCGATCTCCAGGATCTTCAGCTGTTTCGGGTTGTCGGCGATGTCCCTGGGGGTCGCCTGATCCCGGGCCGGGTCGGTGAAACCGGGCTTGAGGCGGATCAACTGGTAGCTCTGCAACAGGTACAGCGCGCGGCTGAGGTTGGTGACATTGTTGGGCACCGCGACGCTGGCGCCCTGGGGCAACTGCTCGAAGCGCTGGTGACGCTTGGAATAGATCCCCAGGGGCTCGATGTGCACGCTGGCAGCCACGGCGAAGGGCTGGCCCAGGGCCTGTTCCTGAGACTTGAGGTACGGCAGGTGCTGGAAGTAGTTGGCGTCCACATCGCCGTGGGCCAGCAGTTCGTTGGAGTTCACGCCATTGGGAATCTCGATGATCTTGAGCTGCAATTGCGGGTCGAGTTTTTGTACGTAGGCGAGGATCTCGGCATGGGGCACCGGGTCGGCGGCTACCCGCAACGGCTGCGCCGCAGTGGTCGGCAGGGCCGCCCCCAGGCTGGCCAGCAACGCCAGGGTCAAGACGGTGTTCTTCAGCATGGCAGTGTCCTTGAGCAGCGGATGAAGGTCAGGCACTCAGTGCCTTGGGCACCAGGGCATCGGGGTAGAAACGCCGGGCCACGTCCGGATGCGAACGCAGGCGGCCCTTGAGGTAGTTCCAGCCCACTTCGCGAAATAGCGGGTTGTCGGGGTCGCTGGCCGGGCCCCGGGCTTCGCGCAACAAGGCTTCGGGCAAGGGATACAGCGGCACCCGGGCATCGAGTTGGGCACCGAGGAAAAACGCGATGGACAGCCGCTGGCGATCCGCGGGCGGCGACTGCACCCGGTGCACGGTGGCGCGCAGATAGCCGTGGGTGGCCAGTTCCAGCAGCTCGCCGATGTTCACCACCAGGGTGTTGTCCCGGGGCGGCGCGTCGATCCAGCGGCCCTCCTCCACTTCCACCTGCAGGCCGGCCTGCTGGTCCTGCAGCAGAAAGCTGAGGAACCCGGAATCCTTGTGGGCTCCCACGCCCTGGTTGCTCTGCCCCGGCGCGCGGCCAGGGTAGCGGATCAGCTTGATGTGCTCGTTGGGCCGTTCGCCGTACAGCCCATCAAAGGCCTGTTCCGGCAGTGACAATGCCTGGGCAAAGCCGCGCAACAGGCGCAGGGACATGCCGGTCATTGCCTGCTGCCACTCCAGCAGCACGGGCTTGAACGCCGGCAGTTGCGCCGGCCATTGGTTGGGGCCCTGCAAGCGGGTCCAGGGCGGGCTGTGGGGATCCAGGGGCAAGGCCTGGCGCTCGGCCCCCAGGTCGAACTGTTCCCGCAGGTCCGGCTGGCCCCGGGTGATCTCCGAAGCCGCCTGGTTATAGCCGCGAAAGTGCGGCGAGTGGATCATGCCCACGGCCGCCTTGTCGGCCTCGGGCAAGGCAAAGAACGCCCGCGCCTGGTCCTGCACCCGGCGCAGCAGGCCGCTGTCGACTCCGTGCCCGGTCAGGTAAAAGAAACCCACGTCCCGCGCCGCCTGGCGCAAGCCGTCGAGAAAGATCCGACGCTGCTCCGGGTTGCCCTGCAATTGGCTCAGGTCCAGGACCGGCAGCGCGGTGATATCCAGCGAGTGCGGCATGCTTCACTCCCCTGTGAATGGACGATGTCCGCAGGTGCGGCTCAGAGCTTGGCGATGGAGACTTCGGTGGACTTGACGAAGGCGATCACTTCGCTGCCGACCTTGAGTTCCAGGTCGCGCACCGAGCGGGTGGTGATCACCGAAGTGACAATGCCCGAGGCGGTCTGCACGTCGATTTCCGAAACCACCTGGCCTTCGTGGATCTCCTTGATCACGCCCTTGAACTGGTTGCGTACGTTGATCGCTTGAATGGTCATGCTGAAAAGTCCTTTGCTGGCACCGGGCTCAGGAGTTGAGCGGCTGGGGCTAAACATGCGCCTTTGGCAAAAGCCTTAAAAGGAATAAATAATTAGATAGTTATTTCTTTTAGGAATATAAAAGACCCAGCCTCCCGCCCTCGCGCAGCCTTGACCCTGCCCGCCGGCTTTGCTTCCCTGTGCCCTGCACTGATCACTTTCGACAGATACCAGGAGGTAAGCATGCGCACGTTGATGCTGGCAGACACGCAGGTTCCGGTGATTGGCCAGGGCACTTGGCGGATGGGCGAGGACCGCCACCTGCGAGATCAGGAAGTCGCTGCCCTGCGCACCGGCATCGACCTGGGCCTGACCCTGATCGACACCGCGGAGATGTACGGCGAAGGCGGCGCCGAGGAAGTGGTCGGCCAGGCCATTGCCGGGCGCCGCGACCAGGTGTTCCTGGTGAGCAAGGTCTACCCCCACAACGCCAGTCGCAAAGGCCTGCCCCTGGCCTGCGAGCGCAGCCTGAAACGCCTGGGCAGCGACTTCATCGACCTGTACCTGCTGCACTGGCGCGGCCAGTATCCCTTGGCGGAAACCGTCGACGCCCTGGAGCGCCTGCGCGAAGCCGGCAAGATCCGCCGCTGGGGAGTCTCCAACTTCGATGTGGCCGACCTGGACGAACTCGACTCCCCGGCCTGCGCTACCAACCAGGTGCTGTACAACCTGGAGTCCCGGGGTATCGAGTTCGACCTGCTGCCCGCCTGCCAGCAACGGCGGATGCCGCTCATGGCCTATTGCCCGATCGGCCAGGGTGGCGCTTTGCTGGCCGAACCGGTGCTGCTGCAGGTCGCCCAGCGCCATGGGGTCACCGCGGCCCAGGTGGCACTGGCCTGGCTGCTGCGCCGGGACGGCGTGCTGGTGATTCCCAAGGCGGTGCGCCCGGCACACATCCGTCAGAATGCCCAGGCCGGCCAATTGCAATTGCCCGACGAGGACCTGCAGGCCCTGGATCAGGTGTTTGCTCCGCCACGGCGCAAGCAGCGCCTGGAAATGGTCTAGGCACAACACCGACGCAACGAGCATTTTTCAAACCGCGAAGGCTGCACGATAGTCATTGAAAAAATGAACAGGCGAGGAAAGTTGCGAGGTTCGACGGATAAGGAAGTGCCTGAACACTGTAAGTGCCACAAACCTACTTTGTACCCGGCGATTTAAGAATTGTCTGATCCCTGCTTGGCATGCCCCCAATTACAGTTGGCGCATGAGATTAAAAAGCTACCTGCATCAGATCAATCCCCTATTTTCCAGTCCTGAAGCAGCCCGCCGGCTGCTTCGTGTCGTGGCGCTGATTTTTCTGGTCGGCCTGTTCGGCGCGGTCTACAACTTTCTTCGCTCCAGCCTGCACAACGAACTCTCACAACGGCAAAGCCACATGAGCAGCGCCATTGCCGAGGCCCAGGCATTCTTCACCAGCCGCTCGGCCCTGTTGGAAAGCCTGAGCCTGGCGGCGGTCTACGACCCTGGGGAACATATCAGCCCCCCAGGCGCCAGCGGTGCCTCCCAAGAAGAGACGTACCTGCAACTGGGTGGACCGCAGGGCAACCAGTGGGGGATCTGGCTGACCCTGCGCATGCGCAACTACCTGCAAAACAAGCAACTGAACCTGCTCTACATTCCCGGCACCCGCGATCTGCAGGTGCAACGCCTGTTCAGCACCCGGCCACAGACCAGCGATCTGCCCGGCGGGTTGCTGGACAAGCTGATCGCTCTGAAGCCCGAGCAGATCCCTGTCGGCGAAGAACTTTGGCTGATGGACAACTCCGCGGCGGGCGCCCATCTGTACATCTTCACTCGCCTTGACGAACGCTTCGCCCACTCCGGCTGGCTTGGCCTGGAGATGGACGGCAAGAGCGTCTCCGCCGCCCTCAGCGACCAGAGCGCCGGGGATTTCATGATGTTCAATTCCCAGGGCGGGCTGATTTTCAGCAGTGCGCCCAGTGCCCGACTGAGCGCCGACGTACAGCACGTTCAGGGCGGCAGTTTCTTCGGCTTTCTCGGCGGCCGCTGGTGGCCCGACCATCTGGTGATCCGCAAGCAGCTGGGGGCTACCGACTGGCAGCTGGTGTACTCCTTCGACCTGCAGAACCTGCTCAAGAGCCTCTGGCCGCAGTTGCTGGCGGCGCTGCTCATCAGCCTGACCGGCATGGCTCTGATCGGCCTGCTGACCCACTGGGTCGAAGTGCGCCTGATCGCCCCCGCCCTGCACCGGATCCAGGCCCTGGTCGAAAGCGAGGCCTTCAGCCGCGACGTGATCCAGATCGCCCCGGTGGCACTCTGTGTATTGCGCCGCAGCGATGGCCGGGTGGTGCTGGAAAACACCCTGTCCCAGCAATGGCTGGGCAACGGCAGCGAACGCGACCAGCTGTGTTCCGGGTGGATCGAGCAGGCCTTCGACCCGGCCCGCCCCAACAGCTCGGACTACTTTGAAACCGCCGACGGGCGCCATCTGTACCTCAGCTCCGCCCCCACTCGCTACAACGGTGAGGACGTGCTGTTCTGCGCCTTCAGCGATATCAGCGCTCGCAAGCAGATCGAGGCGGCGCTGGAAGAAGCCAAGCGCCTGGCCGATACCGCCAATGAAGCCAAGACCCTGTTCCTGGCCACCATGAGCCACGAGATCCGCACGCCACTGTATGGCGTGCTCGGCACCCTGGAGCTGCTGTCGCGGACCCAGCTGGACAACCAGCAGAAGGATTACCTGCAAGCCATAGAAGGCTCTTCCGGTACGCTGCTGCAGTTGATCTGCGACGTGCTCGACGTGTCCAAGATCGAAGCCGGGCAACTGGCCCTGGAGCTCAGCGAATTCTCCTCCCTGGATCTGGTGCACGAGATCATCCAGGGCTACGCGGCGGCCGCCCAGGCCAAGGGCCTGCAGTTCTATGCCTGTGTCGACCCGCAGTTGCCGGAGATCCTGCTCGGCGATGTCACCCGGATCCGCCAGATCCTCAGCAACCTGCTGAACAACGCGGTCAAGTTCACCGATACCGGGCGCATTGTCCTGCGGGTCCGCACCGAAAGCCGCGATGGCGAGCGCAGCAACATCCTCTGGCAGGTTTCCGACACCGGCCGGGGCATTGCCCAGGACGACCAGACACTGATCTTCGAGCCCTTCTACCAGACCGAAGGCAACACCAACGTGATCGCCGGCACCGGCCTGGGCTTGCCGATCTGCCAGCGCCTGACCCAATTGATGAACGGCAATATCCGCATGGTCAGCGAGCTCGGCCTGGGCAGCAGCTTCACCCTGACTCTGCCGCTGGAGGCCTCGGCCGTGCAGGGCGACACCCCGCTGATCAGCCCATTGCTGCCGGAGATGGTCTATGTGGTGTCCCCGGTGCGTGAACTGGCCGAATCGGTGGCGGGCTGGCTGCGCCGCTGGGGTGCCCGGGCCCAGTTCAGCCTGCCGAGCCCGTCCGACCGGGCCCGGGGCAATGTACTGATCGAACTACACCCCGGCAGCGTGGAGCAGCGGCTGGAACCCGACTGGCAGGGCCCCCTGGTGCTCGCCAGCGGCGATGGCCATAACGAACCGCGGATCGACGGCGGCAGTTGGCAGATCAACACCAACAACCTGCGGGCGATCCATCAGGCCGTCAGCCAGGCCCAGGGGGTCTGGGTGGCCCAGAGCGAGGATCACTCCGATCACCGCGAGCTGAAAAAGCTCAGCCTGCATGTCCTGGTGGCCGAAGACAACGTGATCAACCAGTTGATCCTCAAGGATCAACTGGAAGAACTGGGGTGCAGCGTGGAGCTGGCCTCGAACGGTGAAGAGGCCCTCTGCATCTGGAAGGCCGGTCGTTTCAACGTTGTGCTGACCGATGTGAACATGCCGAAACTCAACGGTTATGAACTGGCCCAGGAGCTTCGGCGTCAAGGCTGTTCGATCCCCATCATCGGGGCAACGGCCAATGCAATGCGCGGAGAAGAAGAGCTCTGTCTTGCAGCCGGGATGAACCACTGCCTGGTGAAGCCCTTTGCATTAAGAGCGTTGTTCAACTATCTGGCGCCCTATGAAAGAGCCCCCCATGAAGTCCTGTAGCATTTTGATCGTCGAAGATCAGCCGTTTCAGTACATGTACCTGCAACACTTGTTCAACGAGCTGGGGCCCTACCAGCTGGAGGTGGCAAGCAGCGGCAAAGAAGCGCTGGAACGCCTCAAGCAGCGGCACTTCGACCTGGTACTGACAGACCTGCTGATGCCCGGCATGGATGGCGTGCAGTTCATCCAGAGCCTGGCCACCCATCGCGTGCGCCCGGCCCTGGCGATCATGAGTGCGTCATCCCGGCGCATGCTGATGGGCGCCAGCCTGGTGGCCCGCAACCTGGGGCTGAAGGTCATCGGGTTGATTTCCAAACCCGTGAACCTGGCTGCACTGCGTGCACTCACCGCTCAGTTGCCAGGACTCGCCAATGACAGCAGCCCCCCACAGATCGGGGTCGAATGCAGCCCAGAGACCCTGCGTGAAGCCCTGCGCAACGGGCAGATCCAGGCCTGGTTCCAACCCAAGAAAGCCTTGAACAACGGTCGCATCGTCGCCGCCGAAGCCCTGGTGCGCTGGATCCACCCACAACACGGCATGCTCCTGCCTTGCGACTTCCTGCCGGCACTCACCGTGGCCCGCCTCGAAGAAGAACTACTGTGGCTGATCCTGGAGCAGGCCCTTGAGGCCCAGGTGCACTGGCGCGAAGACGGCTATGACATCCCGGTGTCCATCAACCTGCCGACCCACCTGCTCAACAGCGCCGACCTGGCCGACCGCCTGTACGACTTCGTGATCCAGCACAACGGTGTGCCGGCCAGGATCTGCTTCGAACTCATGGAATGTTCGACCCCGGAGCACATCAGCAACTTCTACGCCGGAGCCTGCCGCCTGCGCATCAAGGGCTTCGGCCTGTCCCAGGACGACTTCGGCAAGGGCTACAGCTCCTACATGAACCTGGTATCGACACCCTTCACCGAATTGAAGATCGACCGGGGGCTGGTCCAGGGCTGTCACAACAATGAAGAAATAGCCCAGGCCCTGACCTGCATCATCGCCCTGGGCCGGCAACTGGGCCTGACGGTCGTCGCCGAAGGCGTGGAAAGCGCCCACGAACTGGCTCTGTTGCGCAAGATCGACTGCACCCAGGTGCAGGGCTTCCTGATTTCCCATGCGGTCTCCTCGCAACAGTTTCAGCAACTGCTGGCCCAAGACGGGCCGGCCACGGTGTATTAACCGATGAACCCATTGCCTGCCCGCGCAACAGTCACTCATCGCTGACGGTCCTGCCCCAGAGATAGGAATCTCGGCAGGGCCCTTATATGTGTTTGGGAAATCAGTGATGAAAGAAAGCAGCACCTTGCTGCAGAACCTGGCTCGCAGCTTGCCCCGATTGAACATGGGCATACTGCTGGGCCTGGCGCTGCTGCTGTTCGCCACCCTGTACTGGACCCTCGAGCGTCTGTTCGATGAACAGAACAGCAACGTGCGCTTACATTTCGCCCAACTGATGGAGAACATCCAGGAGCAGGAGCTGTTTCTCAAACGCCTGGCCGCGCGCCATTCGATCGACGCCCTGAGCCTCGACGCCCCTCATCACCTGAACCTGCAAGCCTTCCCGCCCACCGCAGGCCAGCAATCCCCCTTCGCAACGCCCTTCAGCCTGAGCTTGTACCCCCAACAGCCGGCGGCCGGCGAGCTGCCCAGGGTGTTCGCCCTGGAGCTACAACTGTCGAGCTTCTACAGCGCCTTCTGGTCAGGCTCGCAGCATGTCGCTCCGCGAACCTTTGTGTTCAACACCTTCGGCCATTTCGACATCAGCCACCCCGGGGAAAACACCGCGCCCGACACCAAGGTGGCAGACCAGGTGCTGCACCAGCAGCTCGTGAAGAGCGACGGCTTTGCCGACCACCAGATCCATTGGCAACAGTACAGGCCGCCCGCGTCGGAAGCTCTACCGACCAGGTTCCTCGCGTACACCAACCTGCATGAGCCGGCTCCACTGCTGGATGTCCAGGGAGGCAACGACTGGAGCGTGGTCGCGTCACTGCTGAGCCTGGATGACCTCGATTACCTCGAGCACACCAGACACTGGTCGATCTACGACGACTTCACCCTCATCGAGCCTTCCGGCACCGCCCTCACCGGCGACCCGGCGCCTGCCGACGTGCTGGGTGAAGGCCTCAACTTCGGCCTACAGGGGATGATCGTCAAGGTGACCAGCCAGACTCCGCAGTTGTGGACCGGGCTCTATGCCATCAGCTACAGGAACTACCTCGACTACGCGCTGTGGGCCATGCTGAGCCTGCTGGCCCTCGGGGTAGGCAGCATCGCCTGCGGCTGGGCCGCCAGCCGCTGGTACCGCAACAAGGTGGTGGTCCCGGCACAACGGGCGCAGCAATGCCTCAATGAAAGCGAAGACTTCAACCGTGTGGTCATCGACACCGTTCCCTCGGGGCTATGCGTGGTGAGCCGCGACAACCTCCAGGTTATCCTGCAGAACCGTCAGGCCGAGCAATGGCAAGGCACGGCGCAACTGCTGTCTCGGCTGGCCCAGGACCGCAGCCTGATCGACGGCGGCGAAACCAGCCTCGACATCGACGGGCGCTATCTGCAGGTAGAGTTCGTCTCGACCCGCTACCAACGCCAGGATGTGCTGGTGTGTGCCTTCAACGATGTCACCCGGCATGTGGAAGATGCCAAGGCGCTGGACCGGGCCAGGCGCTCGGCGGACGCCGCCAATACCGCCAAGACCCTGTTCCTGGCCACCATGAGCCATGAAATCCGCACCCCGTTGTACGGCGTGCTCGGCACCCTGGAACTGCTAGGCCTGACCCACCTGGACAGCCGCCAGAGCGACTACCTGCAGACCATCCAGCGCTCCTCCAGCACCCTGTTCCAGTTGATCAGCGACGTGCTCGACGTCTCCAGGATCGAGGCCGGACAAATGAGCATCGATCCGCTGGAGTTCTGCCCGCTGGACATGCTGGAGGATGTCTTGCACGCCCACGCTGGCTCTGCCCAGCGGCGCGGCCTGTTGCTCTATGCCTGCATCGACCCCAACCTGCCGGACCTGTTGCTGGGGGACGCCGCGCGAATCAGCCAGATTCTCAACAACCTGCTGAGCAATGCGATCAAGTTCACCGACAGCGGCCGGGTGGTGTTGCGGGTCCGGGTGCTGGAGTTGCGCGACCAGCAAGCCCGTATCGAATGGCAGGTCACCGATACCGGGATCGGCATTTCAGCCCAGCAGCAACCCCAGCTGTTCGTCCCCTTCTTCCAGGTACGCGACGCCTCCAACGAAGCCGGGGCCGGCCTCGGGCTGGCGATCTGCGAGCGCCTGTGCCAGATGATGGGTGGGCAGATGCAGGTGACCAGCGAGCCGGGGCTGGGCAGTAGTTTCTCTTTGCGCCTGACGCTGCGCTGCCTGCCAGGAGGGCTGCCGCCATTGCTGCCATGGCCCGAAGGTGCGCCAGTGTATGTCAGGGCTCCAGTGCCGGAGTTGCTGAAAAACACCTGTGACTGGCTCGGCCGCCTGGGAGTGCCGGCCTATCCGGCCCCCCTCGGCTGGAACGACGAGCCGCAGACTGGCGTGCTCATCGACATGCTGCCCCGGGATGGCCTGGCCTCCTGGCCTGGCCCATGCGTCAGTGCCGTCTCCGGGGGCCGTAGTGGTCGCCTGCCGCAGGCCACCTCCTGGCAAGTCGACGCCCATGATATTCGCGCCATCGCCCAGGCCGCGGTGCTGGCCCACCAGGGCCTGCCCCTGTGTCAGACACAGCAGAGAGCCGGCCGCATGGGCCAACTGAACCTGCGCATCCTGGTGGCCAAACATAGCCCGATCAACCAGGCAATCATCAAGGAACAACTGCAGGCCCTGGGCTGCCAGGTGACCCTGTCGGCCAATGGCAGGCAGGCCCTGGAACACTGGCAGCCACAGCGCTTCGACATCGTGATCACCGACGTCAATATGCCACTCATGAACGGCTACGAGTTGGCGCGGGAGCTGCGTCGCCGTGACCCGCAACTGCCGATCATCGGCGTCACCGCCAACGCATTGCGCGAGGAAGGCATCCGCTGCCTCACCGCCGGCATGAACACCTGGATAGTCAAACCCATGAACCTGCAGACCCTACGGGGGCATCTGTCGAAGTTGTGCCCGACCGGCACCGCGACCGCACCGCCCAGCATTCCGCCGGCCGCACCGTCCCGGCCTCCCCCCGACACAGCGCAAGGCGACCGGATTCAAGTCACCGAGAAAATGCGCCCGCTGTTTCTCAGTACCATGCACGAGGATCTGCGGCGGCTGGCCGAGGCGCTGGACAGCGGCGCCGGCAAGATCGCCGCCGCGCGACTGCACAGCATCGCCGGCGCCATGGGGGCGGTGCAGGCAGCCCCACTGGCCAAGGCGTGCGCCGAACTGGAGTGCCGATTGCTGGAAGGTGCTCTCACTGCGGATTTGCAAGCCCAGGCCAGGCAACTGATGCAACGCTTGTCCAGACTCCTGTTGCCCCTTGAATAATGACCTGCTGGGTTTAATGTACCGACGGTCCCTAGCTCCTTTACTAATTTGCGTATTGCAAGGGTGTGTTTGCCATGGAAAAACTGAAAGTAGTCATCGCTGACGATCACCCTATCGTGTTGCTCGGTGTGCGTGAGCTGATGGAGCGTGATGATCGCTTCGAGATCGTCGGCGAAACCCTGTCTTCCCAAGGCCTGATCCAGAAGCTGGAAAGCTGCCAGGTGGATGTGGTCATCACCGACTACAACATGCCCGGGGACTCGCCCTACGGTGACGGCCTGAAGCTGGTGGAATACCTCAAGCGCAACTTCCCGCACGTGCAGGTCCTGATCCTGACCATGATTTCCAATCAGTTGATCCTCACCCGCCTGCGGGAGTTGGGTGTGGTCGGGGTGATCCAGAAGAGCCAGTTGCACGAAGAAATCCAGATCGCCCTCAAGGCCATTGCCCAGAAAGCCGTGTATCGCAGCCTGGAGCCGGTCCCCAATTCGGTGCTGGAATCCAATGTCGCCATCGACGAGCGCATCTCCACCCTGTCGCCCAAGGAGTTCGAGATTCTGCGCCTGTTCGTTTCCGGCAAAAGTGTCAGCGAGATCGCCCGCAGCCAGAACCGCAGCGCCAAGACCATCAGCGCGCAGAAGATCTCCGCCATGCGTAAACTGGAGGTGCAGAGCGACCAGGATCTCCTGACCTACTGCATTGGCCGCAATATATTCAACTGATTCCCAGCCCAAGGAACTGCCTGAAAATGGATTTAACTTCACCCGAAGCCGCCGACCTGCTGGAGCTGCAACGCTTGCAAGGGGCCTGGGAACAGATCGCGATGGAAGACAGCGGCGTGCTCAACCCACCGGACGAACACAGCGCCCCCGGCGCCCTGACCTTTATCGAAGGGCAGGATTTTCGCGTGGTGACCCCGGCCGGTGAACTGCTGCTGGCCGGCACCTTTACCCTCGACAGCAGCACCCATCCCAAGTCGATCACCTGGACCGACTCCATGGGCGCGGACGCCGGCCAGGCGCTGCCGGCCAGCTACCAGCTGAGCGCCGATGAGTTCGTATTCATCGCCGCCGATGCCGGCCAACCCCGGCCAAGCCATTTCCACACGGGCCCGGGCCAGACCCTGCGCCGCTTTGTCCGCGCTCGCCAGGCCTGAACCGGCGCAACCCTCCTGCCTGGCCTAGCCGCCAGCCGGCGGCGCGTCCAGGGCCCACCAGCTCGGCAGCAGCTGGCGGACCCTGGGTTCGGCAAAGCGATCATCGATCAGCACCAGCACCCCACGGTCGGACTGGCCACGGATCACCCGTCCTGCCGCCTGCACCACTTTCTGCAGGCCCGGGTACAGGTAGGTGTAGTCATAGCCGGAGCCGAACAGCGCCGCCATGCGCTGCTTCATCTGCTCGTTCAGCGGGTTGAGTTGGGGCAAGCCGAGGGTGACGACAAAGGCCCCGATGAGTTTCGACCCCGGCAGGTCGATGCCCTCGCCGAAAGCGCCGCCGAGTACGGCGAAACCGATACCCTGCCCCTCTGGGCGAAACTGCTGGAGAAAGTCCTGGCGCGAAGCCTCGTCCATGCCTCGGGACTGGCACCAGAGCGCAATGTCCGGGTGCTCGCGCGCCAGTAACCCGGCCACCTGTTGCAGGTAGTCGAAGCTGCTGAAGAACGCCAGGTAGTTGCCCGGGCGCGCCGCGAACTGCCGGGCCATCAGCTCGACAATCGGCGCCAGGGAGGCCTGCCGGTGGGCATAGCGGGTAGAAATGCGGCTGACAATCTGCACCTCCAACTGCCCGGCGTCGAACGGCGATTCCACATCCAGCCACACGGTGTTGTCCGGCAGCCCCAGCAGGTCAGCGTAGTAACCTCGGGGATTGAGGGTGGCGGAGAACAGCACCGTGCTGCGAGCCGCCGCCAACCGTGGCCCCAGCAGCGCCGCCGGCACCACATTGCGCAGGCTCAGGCGCGACAGGCTGCGCTTGGCGCCCAGGGCGCGCTTGCTGATGTCGAAGATGAACTGCTGCTCATCGAACAGCTCCGCCACCCGGGCAAACTGCAGCAGTTCGAAATACAGGCCCTGCAAACCGCTGTCCAGGCCCCGGGGCTGTTCGTTGAAATAGTCCCCCAGGGCCGCTACGCACAGGGCCAGGGCCTTGAGCAGCGCGGCAGGTAGCTGGGCATAGGCCTGATACTCGGCCACCTGCTCCTTGTGCAAGGCATTCCACTCGCGATTGAGCCGCTGCAACGGGCTCTTCAAGGCCTGGGGCGCGCTGCTGCGCACGCTCGCCAATTGCTGCTGGTCCAGGCTCGCGCTGTACATGCCACGCCCGCGCTCCACCAGGTTGTGGGCCTCGTCCACCAGCACCGCCACCTGCCACTGGTTGGCCTGGGCCAGGCCGAAGAGCAAGGCGCTGAAGTCGAAGTAGTAGTTGTAGTCGGCCACCACCAGGTCACTCCAGCGAGCCATTTCCTGGCTCAGGTAGTAGGGGCAGACCTGATGCTCCAGGGCCACCTCGCGCAGCGCCTGACGATCCAGCAATGGCACCTGGCTGGCGGCCTGGCGTGCCGCCGGCAGGCGGTCGTAAAAGCCCTTGGCCAGCGGGCAGGACTCACCGTGACAGGCCTTGTCCAAGTGTTCGCAGGCCTTGTCCCGGGCCACCAGCTCCAGCACCCGCAACGCCAGCCCCGGCACCCCGGAGAACAGCACCCGGGCGGCATCCAGGGCCAGTTGCCGGCCCGGGGTCTTGGCGGTGAGAAACAGCAGTGTGTCCAGCTGCTGCGCAGCCATGGCCTTGAGCATGGGAAAGATCGTGCCCAGGGTCTTGCCGATGCCGGTGGGGGCCTGGGCCAGCAGGCAGCGCCCGGTGCTCACCGCCTTGTACACCGACTCGGCGAGCGGGCGCTGGCCGCGACGAAACTCGGCGTGGGGAAAGCGCAGGTCCCGGGTGGCCTGGTCCCGGGTCGCGCGATGGTGCATTTGCTGTTGCGCCCAGTGCAGGAACAGCGCGCACTGGCGATTGAAGAACACTTCCAGCGCCTCGGCGCTGTGCTCTTGCACCAGCGCGGTTTCGCCTTCGCTGAGCACATCGAAATACACCAGCGAGACACGGATGCTCGGCAGTTGCAGGCTCTGGCACAGCAACCAGCCATAGACCTTGGCCTGGGCCCAGTGCAATTGCCGATGGTTGTCGGGCATGCGCTCAAGGTCGCCACGGTAGGTCTTGATCTCCTCCAGCAGGTTCTGCGCCGGGTCGTAGCCGTCCGCTCTGCCCTTGACCAGCAGCTCGGCGTATTGCCCCTCCAGGGCCACTTCACTCTGGTAGCCGGGGTTGCGTCGCGAAGCCACGGTACGGTGCCCGGCAATGCCCTCCAGCGCCGTGGGCGATGGGGTGAAGCGCAGGTCCAGATCGCCGGCCTTGGCGCTGAATTCGCACAGGGCGCGCACCGCGATGCGGTAACTCACGCGCTGGGGTCCTGCCACTGTACGTAGCACACCGCCACCGGCATCCGGTGTTCCTGGCAGAAATCCAGCCAGCGCAGCTGGTTGTCCTGCAAGCGATCCCCCGGGCCCTTGACCTCGATCATCCGGTAGCGCTTCTGCTCGGGCCAGAACTGGATCAGATCCGGCATGCCGGCGCGGTTGGCCTTGATGTCCAGCAGCAGGCGCTGGAACCAGTGTTTCAGGTGCTCGGCGGGCAGGCAGTCGAGGGCCTGATCGAGCAACTCTTCGCTCAGCGCGCCCCAGAACACGAAGGGCGACTGCAACCCCCACTTGGCCACGAAGCGCTGGCGGATGCTCTGCCGGTAACGGCCATCGTCGAGTTCTGCCAGGCAGGCCTGGAACAGTTCGCTGCGCCGCTGATGGAAGTCTTCGCTGAACAGGTCCACCGGCCCACGCTGGAACGGGTGGAAAAACGCACCGGGCAAGGGGGCAAAGATCGCCGGCCAGCACAACAGGCCGAACAGCGAATTGATCAGGCTGTTCTCCACGTAGTGCACCGGCGCCTGGGGCTGGTGCAGATGGGCCTGGACATGCAGTTCCACCGCCAGGCCGTCGGCGTCACGCGCCAGGCACAAGTCCAGGCGCTGCACCTCGCGGTTGGCCGCCCGGGGCGCCGGCGGCCCGCCCAGCTTGCGCCGCAGCCGGGGCATGATCCGCAGCAGATGCTGGGCCTCGGCGGCGCTCTCGGGCGCGGCAGCGGCCTGCTCGGCCAGCGCCAGGGCGGCCTGGTATTCGGCGCTGCGCTCCAGCACCCGGATCAATCGCGATCGCGCGCCCGGGTAGGCGCACTCCTGGTAGATCTGCCGGGCCAGCGCCCACTGCGCCAGGCGCTCGCATTGCTGGCCGAGCTGAAACAGCAGCTTGGCCCGGCGTTTTTCCAGCCAGGGGTTGAGGGTCTGGAAGCGGGCAATGTGCGCCAGCACCTCGGGCAATTCGGCGCCGGCCTCGAACGCTTCCTGGCACTCATGCAGATAGAGGAAGCCGTCCACGTCTTCGCGGCTGCGCAGGCCACGGGCATCGGCACTGATCTCGACCTTCTCGTAGCTGTAGATGCCCAGGTCCGCGAGGACGAATTCCGACCAGTCCTGATACAGGTTGCCAAAGAACATCAGGCGCAGGCGATCGCACAGCGGCATCAGCGTCAGGCTCAGGAGCCGGTCTGGCAGCGCCGGGCACCACTGGGCGAATGCCTGGGGCGCCAGGCCCTGCTGGGTTAGCTCTTCCAGCCACTGGTCTTTCCTGGCCTTGGCCGCAAGCCCGTTGAAGCACTGCAGGATCTCGGCCTTTTGCAGCAGGCCGAACAGCTCTTCCAGGCAGAGCGGCGCCTGCTCATCGACCCAGCCCAGCGCCAGCAACGGCTCCAGGGCCGCGGCGCTGTCGCCGATCTCCGGGTAGCTGAGCTTGCTCAGGCGAAAGTGCCGGCCCTTGCGCATCACCATGCGCACCAGCAAGGCCTGGGAAGGCTCGGCCAGTTGCGCGAAATCAAGGATGAAGCGCTGTTCATCGGCGCTCAGCACATCGGCATAGCGCAGCTGCAGCCAGTTCAATACCTGGCGGAAGTTGTGCAGGTAATAGAGGGGGTTTTCGAGGGGATTGGAAGTCACTGAACGCAAGCGCCACGGCTGATCGGATACTGGTTATGCATACAGATAACAGCCGGCGACCGGGTCTGGCAAACACTATTGGATAAATGGCACAGCGAAGTTTTTTACAATTCCCTGGCGAACTTTCGTCGTCTTCACTACACCAAGGGCCCATGGCTATAGTGTCCGGCGCCAATGCGCGTACGCATCATTGATGAGAGGTCTGTATGAAAGTGAAGAACCTGGGATTGTTTCTGGCCGCTTGCGGCGCCATGGCCTTGGCCGGTTGCGCCTCGCCCACTGTGGTGACCCTGCAGAACGGCACCCAATACCTGACCCGGGACCAGCCCAAGACCAAGACCGCCGACGGCTTCTATGAATTCCAGGACATTTCCGGCAAGACCATCCGGGTCAAGGCGGACGATGTGGCCACCGTCCGCCAGGAAAAATGATCCGCTGCGGTTGAAGTCAGTGCGACCAGGGAAAGGGCCCCTGCCCTGGCTCGCAGAAAATCCCCAGGGGCTTGCCGCGCCTGGACAATTCGTTACGCACCTGCTGGCAACGCTCGCGCTCCCGGGCCTCGGCGTTGTCGATGCTGATGTTGCCGGTGGTATCCGGCCTCTTGTCGTCCCCCAGACGGACCTGGGCCCAGGGTTGTTCGGGTTGCACATGGAAGCGGCTCGGGGCCGGCTCCTCCTTCACTTCAGGCGCCGGCTGGCCGGCCGGCAACTGGTCCGGGGTCACCCCATAGCGCTTCAAAATCGAGCTGTGAGGCAATTCCTCGGCGGATGCCATGGCCACCCACAGGGCCAGCACCACACCGCTCGCATACCTCTTGCTGTTACTCACCGTCAAAACTCTCCTGTCATTGCCGTAGCGTGAATGCCTGCCTGTACTAACGAGCTGACACGTTTCAGCTTTACCGTTATTGGAGTCGCAAATCGACTGGCAGGTCACTTCCCCCCGGCAATGAACGGTGCGAGGCCCATTGCAGGCCTCGCGCCGCGCCGGCATCAGGCGAGAACGATGCCGGAACCGTTGAGGTGCTCCAGGCTGACCCCCACCAGGGTCACCGAGTCCTGGCCGAAGGTCAGCACCGTGTCGTTACCACTGCTGCTGGCATGAGCCCGATAGTCCTGGTCCGGCAGTACGCCGCTCACCCCCATGAACACCAGCTTGTCGCCACCCTGGTAGCCGAGGATGCGGTCCTGGCCGAAATGCCCGGTGAACAGAAAGGTATTGTTGCCGCCTCCGGCTTCCATCAGGTCGTTGCCGGCACCGCCAACGAACACGTCGTTGCCCTGGCCGCCGATCAGGTGGTCGTTGCCGTCCAGGCCGAACAGCCAGTCGCCGCCGGCATGGGCCTTGAGCACGTTGTCGCCCGCATCGCCCCTGACCGACGAGGCGTACTGGGTAACCTGCCCGCCGGCCTTGAGGCCCTGGTCGGTGACCTGGTGGATCACATCGTCCTTGAACAGGCCCCAGAGAAAGCCCGGCTCCTTGCTCTGGATCGCGCCAATGTCGCGGGTCATGCTGATACCGCCATTGGCGTCACGCAGGTACAGGGTCCCGGCGCCGTCGCTGGCAAAGCTGTAGTTCTTGACCGACTGCTGCAGGTCCAGGGTGTTGCTGCCCTGGCCGCCGAGGATGATGTTGTAGCCGCCGCTGTCGCGGAACGTATCGTTGCCGGCCCGGCCTTCCAGGTAGTCGTTGCCGCTGCCGCCCTGGATCAGGTCGTTGCCGTCGCTGCCGATGATGAAGGTGCTGCCCTTGTGGGTCTCGGCATTGCGGTTGAGGTCCTGGACCCAGGTACTGGCCCGGGCCGGGTCCGACAGGTTGGCTACCACGATGGTGGAGTCCTTGCTGGTGAAGTCGTAGAACTTCGACTCCAGCACCCGGGTCAGGCCGTCGCCGTAGCCGGTGGGCAGGTGGGAGAGCCAGGTGGGAATGTTGAGGATCGAGAACGGCAGCACATTCCACAGGGTCGAGGCGTAATGGTCGTTGAAGTTGACGATGTTGTTGGTCGCCGAGTCCTGGTGGGCGTCATGCACCCCGAGGGACGACAGGTTGAAGGTTGAGCCGTCCAGGGCGCGGAACACCGGGTCGTTCTCGTAGCCGATGTTCAGCACCTTGTCGCTGGCGCTCTGGGTCGGCGAGGCGTAGGCGATGTAGTTGGAGTCCTTGTAGAACCCCGACCAGCGTTCGCTGCTCAGGTCCGCCAGGCTGTTGACCCCCAGCCCGCCCAGGCTGTGGCCGCTGACCAGGACATCCTTGCCCGACAGGCCATTGGCCTGGGCGAAGGCGGCGACATCTCCCAGCAGCTTGCCGAACGCCTCGCCGGCATAGTTCTTCGCATAGTCCTTGGGGCCCAGGGCCGCCAGCAGGTCGTTGATCACATCACCGATGGTGTCACTGATCACCGATTCCCGTGGCCCGCTGGTGCCGCGAAAGGCAATGCCGATGGACTCCAGGTGGCCCTGGGCATCGTACTTGCCGAGGATTTCCACCTGGGCCGTGCCGTAGCCGGCCTTCTCGCCAAAGAAGGTTCCCCGGCCATCGACCTTGCCGTCGTAGCCCAGTTGCTGGGCGCTGATGGTGGACCAGCCGGCCTGGTGCAGGGCATCCAGCGCGGCCTTCTCGGAGTCGGGGTTCCAGGGAATGCCGGGGATTACCCCCTGGGAATTGCCGCTGCCGATCAGCGCCGTGACCAGGGTCGCCGGCAGGCCCAGGCCGAAGCCGTTGTGCTGGTAGCCCTCGGCAAAGCCGTTGTCGATGTTGTGGTAGGAGTACAGGGTGATCGCCAGCGCATCGGAAAACAGCGCCTTGGAGTCACTTGCAGTGAAGTTCTTGTAGTCAAACACACCCATGGTATTGCCTCTTCTGTTGTTGGAATTGTCAGAGCAAACGCATGCCGCCCAAGCCCCATGGCGGGACTCGGGCAACTCGGTGAAGGGCCGGGGGACTGCTGGCTACCCGGCCTTCAGAACTGCCAGTCCAGGGTCAAGCCGACCCCGTGACTCTTGTCCCGGGCCCCCAGCAACCCGTTGTAATCCAGGTTGACCCGAGTCCCTCGGCCCACGGCCATGCCGGCCCGGGCGCCAATGACCGCGGCGTCGCGATCCAGGGACAGGCTCTGCACCTTGAAGCCCTGCCCGCCCTCGACGAACCCCAGGTTCATCGTGGCGTCGGTGGGGCTCAGGTGGTGCTGCCAACCCAGGGTAGCCGACAGCTCCAGGCTTCGGGTCGAGCTCAGTTGCAGGCGTTGGCCAGCGCGCAGGCCCAGGGTCGTGAGCCAGGCCTCGCGGTGGTCATCCGCGCCCCTCAAGGCCGCGTCGCCGCCCTTCTCCTTGAAGCTGTCGCTGGCCACATTGACATAAGCCAGGTTAGCGAAGGGTTCAAGCGCCAGGGGTTGCAGGTCCAGGCTCCAGGCGGCCTCGGTGAACAGCTGGGCGCTCTGGGCGTCACGCTTGGTCTTGAGCCGCTCGGATTCCCCGGCAAACTGCAACTCGCGCTTGACGTCGATGCGGTGCCAGCTGTAGGAACCGCCCACACTCAGGCGCACGGCATCCAGTTGCTGGCCGACATAGGCCCCCAGGTGGTAGCTGTCGACCTTGGCCGAGGAATGGGTACCATCGCCCATGTTCAGGGAACTGTCGCTGTAGCCACCGAACAGCCCCAGGCGCCGGCCCTCGCCCACTTCACCATCCACCCCGGCCAGCAAGCCGCCGATGGAGGTGTTGTAGCCGGCCTGGGAATGCCCGCCATCGGCCTTGCCCCAGGCGCCCAGGACCTTGAGCCAGGCGCCTTCATCAAGGCTCTGGGTGCCGTTGCCGACAGCCCCGGCGTCCTGGCGCAGGCGCTCGCCCATGGTGTCGCGCAGGTGACGGCCCTGGTTGATCAGGACACTGGCCACCGCCGGGTGGATCTCCCCGGACAATTGCTGGAAGGCCTGCTGGGCACTGGCGGCAGTCGGCGCCAGCAGCAGGCTTTCGAACAGCGGGCTGCCGGCCCCCAGTTGCTCGGCGGCAGCCGCCACCGACACCTGGTTGTCGGTCAGGCCGACACTGGCGAACGAGCGCGCACTGCGCTGCACCGCCAACTGCACACCAGTGGCCGAGTAGTCCAGGCTGCCGGCAAGAAACAGGTAGCTGGGCAACACCGTGCCGAAGCTGCCCTGGACCCCGCCCGCCGCATCGAGGATGTCGAACTGGCGCCCCAGCACGCTGCCGCTGCCAGTGCTCGAAGGCTCCAGGACCATGGCCAGGTTGGCCCCGGCAATGGTCACCTGGCCGCTGCTGACGATCCGGTCGCTGCCGGTCGGCGACACCTCCACGGCGTAGGTCGAGCCCGGCTGGAAGGTCACGTCGCCGGCCACGTTCAGGGTGCCGATGGAGTTGCCCGGGGCCACCGTGGCCCCGGCGTTGGCCGTCAGCCCGCCGATCCGGCCATTGCCGCCGAGGGTTGCGCCCTGGTTCACCGTCACCGTCGACGTCAGGCTGCCGTTGACCGCCAGGCGGCCCTGGTTGACCAGGGTCGGGCCGGCGTAGCTGTTGTTGCCGCTGAGCACCAGGGTGCCGATGCCCTCCTTGGTCAGGCCGCCATGGCCGCTGATGTCGTTGCTCCAGATGTCGAAGCCGCAGTTGAACTGGGTACAGCGCCGCTGGGTGGGCTTGCCGGCGTCCAGCAGCGCTCCCACCCCCGGCAGGTTGGCTACCCACTGGGACGAGCCATAGGCGCCATCGATCCGCAGTTCCTGGGGGATGTCCTGCTCGGTGACCAGCATGCCCGGGCCGCGAATGCCCTTTTGCAGGTCGATCATGCCCCAGCCATACAGCTCGTCGATGCCCGGCGCGCCCATGTCCCGGGCGGTGGTGCGCAGCACCCCGGCGATCTGCGCCGCATCCATGTAGGGAAAGCGCTCCATCAGTACCGCTGCCGCACCGGCGGCATGGGGCGCGGCCATCGAGGTGCCGTTCTTGTTGGCGTAGCCGACCGTCATGTCTTCCAGGCTGGTGCCGCCGATCACGGCGCTGTAGATCCGTGTACCCGGGGCCGAGACACAGAAGCTCGCGGTGTAGCCGCAGCGTGAGGAAAAGGTACTGATGGTGTAAGGCTCGGCGCTGCTGGTGTCCGGGTTCTGCTGCAAGGCCGCCACTGTCAGCCACTGCGGGGCGATTTCCGGGACGAAATAGCCCAGCCCGGCGATGGCGTCCGGATTGTTCAGGTTGTAGTCGTTGCCGGCGGCGAAGATGGTCAGCACGCCACTGCGGGCCGCATTGATGGCACCGTCATAGGCACCGCCTTGCAAGGTGCCGAGCAAGGGCCGGATCTGGCTGAACTGGGCCTGGGCGTCACTCAGGCCGAAGTGCGGGAACGCCGGATCGCGCCCGCCCTTGGCGAATGCGTCGGTGATGCCGATGCCCCAGCTGTTGTTGATGATCCGCGCGCCACTGGCTACCAGGCCGTCCCAGCCGGCCTTGTACACCGCCCCATCGTTGCCCAGGATGATGCCGTCCTCGGGGCCAGGGTCGCCGTTCTCGGCACTGATGATCTGGGCGTCGAAGGCCACCCCATGCATGGCGCCGCCATCGCGGCTGCCGGCGGCGATACCGCCCACGTGAGTGCCGTGGGAACCGAGCTTGCCGTCCGAGCCCACCGAGGGCGTGCCGTCATAACGGAAGGCGTCTCCAGCCTTTACCGGAATGTAGGGATCGGTGTACTGGCGGATGCCGCTGGTCACCAGGGTGATGACCTTGTCGCTGCCGGCGAACTCGGGGTGCTGGGCATACACCGGCTGGTCGAAGATCCCCAGCTTGATGCCCTGGCCGGTGTAGCCGGCGGCATAGGCACTGTCGGCATGTATCGCCCCCAGGCCCCAGTCGGCCTTGAATTCGGCGCTGCGCCAACTGGCGGCGTCGCCGAGCTTGCCGGTTTCCACATAGGGCGCCGCCTGGGCACCAGTGGCCAGGGCCAGGCAACCGGCCAGGGCGCTGGCCAGCGGGTTGTACGCCCAGGGTAGCTGCCGGCAGCGAGGCCATCCGGAGCGGGTATTGCGAAGATGCGGTTGTCCAGGTTGAAACTGCTTCACTACGACCATCCTTAGTTGTATGGGCAATCGACCGGCGCGACGACGCTCTGCGCCGGGGTATGGCGACCGGCGCTTCAGAAGCGCCAGTCGAGGTTCAGCCCCACGTTGTGGAACTGTTCGGCATTGCCCAGCTGGCCCTGGTAATCCAGGCTCAGGTCCAGCTGGGCGGTGACTCCAAGGCGCGCCTGAAGCCCCAGCAGCGCCGCATCCCGGGACGCGCTTGCGCTGTCCACGGCAAAGCTCGGGCCGCCGCTGGCGAACGCCAGGTGCTGGCTGGAAGTGTCATGCCCCAGGCGGTGCTGCCAGGCCAGGCTACTTGACAGCTCCAGGGGCTGGCCGCGGCTCAGGCTGAGCCGCTTCAGGCCCCGGGCCCCCAGGCTGCCCAGCAGGGCCTCGGCGCTGTCGTCCCCGGCGCGCAGGGCCGCGGCGTCGCCCTTCTCATGGAAGGCGTCACGCTGCAGGTGCAGGTAGGCCAGGTTGGCGAAGGGCTCCAACGTCAGGGCCGGTAGCTGCAGCCGATACGCCGCCTCGCTGAACAGCTGGCTGCTGCGGCCGTCGATCCGGGCCTTCTGCTTGGCGCTGGCTTCGGCGTATTGCAGGTCGCGGCGCACCTGGGCGCTATGCCAGCTGTGGCTGGCCCCCAGGCTCAGGCGCAGGCCGCCCAGGTTGCGCCCGGCATAGGCGCCCAGGTGGTAGCTGTCGATCTGCGCGCTGGAGTGGCTGGCGCCACCCATGCGCAGCGAGGTGTCGCTGTAGCCGGCGGCCAGGCCGACCCGCGTGTCCGCGTCCAGGTCGCGGTCCAGCCCCAGCAGCACCCCACTGCCCTTGCCCTGGTAGGAACTGTGGCCCGAGTCGCCGTCAGTGCGCGCCTGCCCACCCAGGCCCTTGATCCAGAAACTCGCCTCGCCCTCCCCGGCATTTGGCCCCGGGCGCTGCAAGCGCTGGCCAAAGGCCTCGCGCAGGTCGCGGCCCTGATTGAGCAGGGTCTGCTCCAGAGCCGGGTAGATCTCCCCGGACAACTGTTGCAACGCCCCTTGAGCCGAAGCCGGCGAGGCCGACAGCAGCAGGCTTTCGTAGACCGGGTCGGCCGTGCCCAACTGCTCCACCGCCGTGGCCACCGCGCGCTGGTTGGGGCTGGCGGCCACGCTGGCAAAGGTCGCGGCGCTGCGCACCAGGCCCAGTTGCACGCCGCTGGCGGAGTAATCGACCACCGCGCCGAGAAACAGGTAGTTGGGTTGCACCAGGGCGAACTGCCCATCGATACCGCCCGCGGCCTGCAAAATGTCGAACTGGCGCCCGACCAGCCCCCGGACCTGCCCGGCGCTGAGCAGGTTGGCGTTGTGTTCCAGGCTCAGGCTGAGCTGGGCGCCCTCCAGATGTGCCCGGCCGCCGGCGACGATACGGTCGCTGGCGGTCGGCGTCAGCTCCACGGCGTAGGTCGAACCTGGCTGGAAACTCACATCGCCGGCCACATTCAGGGTGCCGATGGAGTTGCCCGGGGCCACGCGCGCGCCGCGGGTCGCGGTCAGCGCCGCGACCTGCCCGCTGCCACCCAGGCTCGCGCCACTGTTGACCGTGACCGCGGATACCAGGCTGCCATTGACCACCAGCAGCCCGCCATCGACCGTGGTCGGCCCGCGATAGCTACTGTCACCGCTGAGCAACAGCCAGCCGGCCCCGGACTTGACCAGGCTGCCCTGGTACAGGCGCTGCGCGGCCGCCGCATCCCGGGCCATGCCGACCGCGTAGTCGGTCAGTTCCTGCTGGCTGGCCTGGGCCCCCGGGCCCTGCTCCCAGCCACGATCCTTGAGGGTCTGTTGCCAGGCCTGGTGCTCGGCGGCATCCTCCACCTGGCGCTGGGCCAGGGCCTGGTCGGAGATGCCGTTGCTCCACACATCGCCCTGCCCGGCCTCCAGGTTGACCTTGAGTTCCCCCAGCAACTGCCCGGGCCCGTGCAATGCCCGGCCCAGGTCCGGCACGCCCCAGCCCACCAGGCTGCCAGGGGCCTGGGTCAGCGAGCCATCGAGCTGGCGGGCGGTGGTCAGCAGCACCTGCAGGGCCTGCTGGTTGTCCAGATAGGGGTAGCGCTCCATCACCAGGGCCAGGGCCCCGCTGGCATGGGGCGCGGCCATCGAAGTGCCGTTGTAGGTGGCGTAGCCGCCCCCGGGCACAGTGCTGGTGATGGCCGCGCCGGGCGTGGCCAGGCACCAGTACTTGGCGATCCCGCACTGGTTGTATTTCTGCTGGTTGTTCTTATCCAGGCCCGAGACCGCCAGCCAGTGCCCTTCCAGCTCCGGCTGAAAATACGGCAGTGCCGATCGCACGCTGGCATTGGCATAGCCGCTGTTGCCGGCGCTGAAGACGTTGATCACCCCCTGGCGCGAGACCTGCGCCGCCGCATCGAGCCAGGTGTCCTGGCCGAATTGCTGGGCATAGGCGGCGTGCAGGCCCTGGAGGGTCTGGTAGCTGACGTCCTTGGGCTGGCTGCCCCAGCTGTTGTTGATGACCCGCACCCCGGCGTCGGCCAGGGCACCGTACACCGCCTGGAAATAGCGCGGGTCGGGGCCCGGGCCGAAGAGCATGCTGTCGTTGCCGTTGGTGTTGCCGACGTAGACCTGGGCATTGAAGGCCACCCCGTGCATGCCGTTGCCGTCGCGGGCGGCGCCCATGGTGCCGGTGACGTGAGTGCCGTGGGTGTCGTTGTTGGCGTTGAGCACCCCGGACACCTGGAACCCGCTGCCGTCCTGGTAGTTGCCGCTGGCGATCACCGGGTGAAAGCGCAGGGACGAGGCTTCGGCATGGGCCGCATCGAAGCCCGAATCCAGGGCACCGATCTTGACCCCGCTACCGGTAAGGCCGGCAGCGTAGGCCTGGTTCGCCTGCATCCGGTCCAGGCCCCAGTCCTGCAGGTATTCGGCGGAGCGCCAGCTGGCGGCATCACCGAGGCGACCGGTTTCCTGGTAGGCCGCCTGGGCCCCACCCGGCAGGTTCGCGGCAAACGCCAGGAACACCCCGGCCGCCAGCACATTGAGCTGATGAACATTCACATCCATGTTGATGACTTCTCTTGTTGTTGTTCTGGGATCGACTTTCCGTAACCGATCAGCAACCACGGCTTACTTCATGGGACTGGCTCCTTGAGGGGTCGCGCCCCACGCCCAGGGGCGCCTGCTGCGGGCAAAGCTGTCGCCGCCGCAGCCCTTTTCAGGGGGCTGCGGGGCCTCTAGCGCTGGATATCGGTGAGGGTCAGGCGAAGACCAGGCCCGAGCCCGAAAGGCTGTCCATGCCGACCCCCACCAGGGTCACCGAGAACTCGCCGACACTGAGCAGGGTGTCGTTGCCGTTCTGCGACAAATGCTGGCTGTAGTCGTAATGGGCGTCGACCCCGGGCACGCCCATGAACACCAGCTTGTCGGTGTTCTGGTAGCCGTGGATCAGGTCGAAGCCGAAGTTGCCGCTGAACAGGAAGGTATTGCCCCCGCCACCGCTGGAGTGCATGACGTCGTTGCCGGTGCCGCCGACGAAAGTCACGTTGGCCTTGTCGCTGCTCAGCAGGTCATCGCCGCCATGGCCGAACAGCCAGCCGCCATCGACGCTGGCTACCAGCGCATTGCCGTAGGCATCGCCGTTGAGGGAATGGTTGTAGGCGGTCCACTGGTTGCCGTTCTGCAAGCCGTCGGCGGTGACGCTGTGGCTCACGTCCTTGCCGAACAGTTGCCACCAGCTTCCGGTCTCGTGGCTGACCAGGGCGCCGACGTCCCGGGTCATGCTGATGCCGCCGTAGGCATCACGGATATACAGGGTGCCGTCGCCGTCATTGGCGATGGAAAAGTTCTTCAGCGGCTGCTGCAGTTCCAGCACGTTATGGCCCTGCCCGCCATGGATGATGTTGTAGCCGCCGTCATCGCGGAAGCGATCATCGCCGGCCCCGCCATCCAGGTAGTCGTTGCCCTTGCCGCCGTGCAGCAGGTCGTTGCTCTGGGTGCCGATGATGAAGGTGCTGCCGGTGTGTTTTTCCGCGTACAGGTTGAGGTCCTTGACCCAGACCTGATCGCGCTTGCCCTCGGACAGGTTGGAAATAACCACGGTGGAGTCACGGCTGGTCAGGTCATAGAAATCCGAGTTGATCAGGCGGTTGAGGCCGCCGGCATAGTCCACCGCGCTGTGGGCCGACCAGGACTGCGGATTGAGGATGCTCTGGGGAATCAGCTTGCCCAGGAACGATGAATAGTGATCGGTGAAGCTGACGATGTTGTTGGTCGCCGACTCCTGGGGCTTGTCGTGGGTGCCCAGGGACGAGGCGTTGAAATGAGTGCCGTCCAGGGCGCGGAACACCGGGTCGTTTTCATAGCCGATGTTCAGCACCTGCGAGCTGTTGGCGCTCTGGGTCGGCGAGGCGAAGGCCACGTAGCTGGCGTCCTGGTAGAAGCCGCCCCAGTGATCGCTGCTCATGGCCGCCAGGCTGTTGACCCCAAGGCCGCCCAGGCTGTGGCCGGTGACCAGCACATCGCTGCCGCTCAAGCCCTGGGCCGCAGCAAAGGCCGCCACCTTGCCCAGCAGGTTGTCAAAGGCCAGGCGGCTGTAGTTGTCGGCAAAGCCCGACACAAAGGCCGCCTGCAAGTCGTTGATACCGTCCTTGAGGCTGTCGGTGCCGCGAAAGCTGATGCCGATGGACAGCAACTGCCCGGCCGCGTCGTATTTGCCCAGCACCTCGACCTGGGCGTCGCTGACAATCGCCTGCTCGCCGGAAATCGTGCCCTGGGCGCTGACGTTGCCCTGGTAGCCCAGCTGGCTGGCGCTGATGGGGCGCCAGGCGGTGCCCGGCAGCGCCTCGCCGGTGGGTGTGGAGGCGTACAGCGCCAGAGTAATGGCCTCGCTGTAGAGGGCCTTGCCGTCACCGCCAAGGGCGGTCTTGTAATCGAAGATACTCATGCTCATTCCTCTTTTTTATTGTCCCTGAGCCTGCGGTCGGCAAGGCCTCCTAAGGCTGCGCGCGCTGGCCGAAAGCCTCGTCGACCCTGGCCAGATCCTCTTCCCGCAGAGTGCCTGCGTAGTAGTGCAGCTTGGTCCAGGCCATCAAGTAGTCATAGCGCGCCTGGGCCAGGTCGCGGCGGGTGGTGTAGAGCTGCTGTTCGGCGTTCAGTGCATCGAGGTTGACCCGTTCGCCCCCCAGGATGCTCTGCTTGGTCGAGACCACCAGGGCCTCGGCCGAAGTCAGGGCTTTCTGGTAGGCCCGCAACTTGCTCACCCCCGATAGACAGGCACTGAATTGGCGGCGGAGTTCAATCAGGGTTTCCCGGGTCTTGCCGTCCAGTTCGTACTCGGCCTGTTCCATGGAGCGGCTGGCCTGGCGGGTCGAGGCCGAGACCCCGCCCCCGGCATACAACGGCACGCTGACTTCGATACCGATGGTGTTGGTGTCGTAGCGCTGGTTGTAGGTGTTGCCGCTTTCCGATTCGTTCTGGCGCATGGTGGCGTAGGCGCTGAGTTTGGGCAGGTGCCCGGCGCGGTTGCGCTCCACCTCGTAGCGCGCGACCTCGACCCGCTGGCGCTGGGAAGCCAGCACCGGGTTGTTGCTCAGGGCCATCTCGTGCCAGGTGTCGTAGTTGGCCGGAGTCAGGGAGAAGGACTGGAAGTCTTCCTGCAAGGGGTCCAGATCCCGCACATCGAGGTTCGGCTCGCCGGTCAGGGCCGCCAGCTCGCGCAAGGCCGCGTCCTGCTCGTCCCGGGCTTCGATCTCTTCGGCGGTGGCCAATTCGTAGCGCGACTCGGCTTCGAGGATGTCGGTGCGGGTGCCCTCGCCCTGCTGGAACATGTGCCGGTTCTGCTGGAACTGCTGCTCGAAGGCCTTTTTCTTGGCCAGGGCGATGTCGATCTGGTCCTGGGCGAACAGCGCCTTGGTGTAGTAGCTCAGCACCCGCACCAGCAACTCCTGGCTCTTGCCGCGAAAGTTCTCGTCGGCAAACAGCGCCTGGGCCACGCCCTTGCGGTAATTGGCGTAGGCCTCGTAGTCGATCAGCGGCTGCTGCAGGGTCAGGGACGAACCGTAGCTGTCGTAGTTGCGTTTTTCGGTAATGGTGCCGCGCACCGTATCCAGGTAGCTGACCTTGGAGTTGTTATGGCCCTTGTTGTAGCTGTAGCCGACCTTGGGCAGCAGCCCGGCACGGCCGATGGCGCGGTTTTCAAGGCCGGCATCGCGTTCCTTGATGGCGCCGAGGAACACCGGGTCGTTGCGCAGGGCCTGTTCGTAGATCTGGAACGGGCCCACCGCCTGGGCCGTCTGGCAGGCCAACAGCGCCAGAGCCGCCGCGAGAATGGAAAGCTTACTCATACGACGCGACATCCTTATTCTTCGGTCAGTGCAGAACCTGCCCGGTCGAGCAGTGGCTTGAACAGGTAATTGAGCAGGGAACGCTCGCCAGTGCGCACGAACATTTCCGCCGGCATGCCGGGCTTGATCACCAGGCCGTTGAGCTTCTCCATGGCCTGGTCGCTGACACTGCTGCGCAGCACGTAGTAGGGCATGCCGGTTTTCTCGTCGAGCATCTGGTCGGCGGAAATCAGGCTGACTTCGCCCGGCACCCGTGGCGTGCGGCTCTGGTTGAAGGCGGTGAACAGGATGTCCACCGGCAAGTGGGTGCCGACCTTGTCCACCAGGTTCACCGGCAGCCGCCCTTCCACCTCCAGGTGAGTGCCCTGGGGCACGATTTCCAGCAGGGTCTCGCCCTGTCGCACCACCGCGCCCTCGGTGTGCACCCCGAGATTGACCGCGATGCCGTCGGCGGTGGCGATGATCTCGCTGTGCTGCAGGTCGAAACCGGCAGAGGTCAGTTGCTGCTCCAGGGTCTGGGTCTTGAGCTGGGCTTCGGCCAACTGGCTGCGTACCTCTTTCTGGTACTCCTCGCTGTGCTGTTGCAGCTTGAGCCGGGATTCGAGGATGCCCTGCTCCACTCGCCCGCTTTCCCCGGTGTTCTGCGCCAGTTCCTGCTGCACCTGGGACAGTTGGCGCTGATATTCCAGCAGGCGGTTGCGCGGGATGTAGCCGTTGTCCGCCAAAGGTTGCAGGTTGCTCAGTTGCTGGCGCAGGGATTCGGCCTGGCTACCGAGGTCGGTGCGGGCCCGGCGCATGCCGGCCAGTTGCGCGGTGGCGCCTTCGATATTGGCACGGATGCCCGCCTGCTCCCGGGAGAATGCCTCGCGCCGGCTGCTGAACAACTGGCGCTGGCCTTCCAGCACCAGGGCCAGGCGCGGATCGTCGCTGTCGCTCAGGGGCGCGGGGAAATCCACCTGCTTGAGGTTGTCGCGCTCGCTGCGCCAGCGCGCCAGGCTGGCCATGGCCATGCGGTACTGGGCTTGCAGCGATTGCACGTCCGCCGCCACCTGGGTCTGGTCCAGGCGGAACAGCGGCTGGCCCTGCTTCACGCTTTCGCCCTCGCGCACCAGGATCCGGCTGACCACCCCGCTGCTCATGGACTGCACCGCCTTGCGCTTGCCGGACACCACCACCGTGCCTTGCACCGGAATGCCCTGGTCCAGGGGCGCCAGCGCCGCCCAGACGAAGAAACTGCCCGCCCCCACCAGGGCCAGGATCCAGCCCATGCGGGCGAAAAAGCCCGCGTCACGCTCGACCCGTTCCGGCGCGTAACCCTCTTCGATCATCATGTTGCTGTCCTTGCTCATGCGCCTGAATTCCGTGTCGGAGCCTGGTATTGCCGGCTCATGCTGAGGCCGCCGGGCGCCGCTGCAACGGGCTTGGGCGCCTCCTGGGCCTGGGCTTGCTGGCCGCCGGCCAGGGCCTTGAGCACTTCCTGGCTCGGGCCGAAGGCCTGCAAGCGGCCTTCGTTGAGTACCAGCAGTTTGTCGGCCAGGGCCAGCACCGAGGAACGGTGGGTCACCAGCACCACGCTGGTGCCCCGGGCCTTGAGCTGGGCAATGGCCGCCGCCAGGGCACTTTCGCCCACGGTATCGAGGTTGGAATTGGGTTCGTCCAGCACCACCAGGCTCGGGCTGCCATACAGCGCCCGGGCCAGGGCCACCCGCTGCTTCTGGCCACCGGACAGGCCGCTGCCGTCATCGCCGAGCACGGTGTCGTAGCCCTGGGGCAGGCGCAGGATCAGCTCATGCACCCCGGCCATCTGCGCGGCCTGGACCACCTGCTCCGGGTCGGCCTGGCGAAAGCGTGCGATGTTCTCGGCGATGCTGCCGGTAAACAGCTCGATATCCTGGGGCAGATAGCCGATGTAGGGCCCCAGTTCGTCGCGGTTCCAGCGATGGATATCGGCCCCGTCCAGGCGCACGGTGCCGCCCAGGGTCGGCCATACGCCCACCAGTACCCGGGCCAGGGTCGACTTGCCGGAACCGGAGGCCCCCAGCACGCCAAGCACTTCGCCGGCATTGATGCTGAAGCTCACCTGTTGCAGGGTCGCCATCCGCCGTCCGGGTGGGCCGGCGCTGACCTGCTCGAAGCTCACCTGGCCCTTGGGCGCCGGCAAGGACATCGCCGTATCACTGGGCGGGAACTCGCGCAGCAGTGCATCCAGGCGGCCGTAGGCCAGCTTGGCCGAACTCCATTGCTTCCACACCGCGATCAACTGGTCGATGGGGCTCAGCACCCGGCCCATGAGGATCGAACCGGCAATCATCATCCCCGCGGTCATGTCGCCCTTGATCACCAGCAAGGCACCCAGGCCCAGCACCAGGGATTGCAGGCACAGACGCAAGGTCTTGCTCAGGGAGCTGATCACCGAGCCGGTATCGCTGGCCTGGTTCTGCAGGCCGAGGAAGCGCGAGTGCACGGCGAACCAGCGTTTGCGCAAGGCGCCAAGCATGCCCATGGCCTGGATGGTTTCGGCGTTGTGCAGGTGGCTGGTGGCCAGCTGGGTGGAACGCTGCGAAAAACCGCTGGCCTCGGCCAGGTCCTTCTTGGTCATGGCTTCGTTGAGGTACGCCAGGGCAATCAGCAACAACGCGCCTACAGTGGCGAACACTCCAAGCCAGACGTTGAAGGCGTAGATCACCAGCAGGTAGATGGGGAACCAGGGTGCATCGAAGAAGGCGAACAGTGCCGGCCCGGTGAGGAACTGGCGAATATGGGTCAAATCCCCCAGGGACTGCCCCGCATGACCCTCGCCCCGGGACAGGTTGCGCTCGAACGCGGCCTGGTAGACCCGCAGGTTGAAGCGGCGCTCCAGCTGGCTGCCGATGCGGATCACGATAAAGCTGCGCAGCACTTCCAGAAGACCGATAAAGACGAAGAAGCCCACCACCATCAACGACAGCATCACCAGGGTGGTTTCATTCTGCGACGACAGTACCCGGTCGTAGACCTGCAACATATAGATGGAAGGCACCAGCATCAGCACGTTAATCAACGCAGTGAAACAACCGACACTGATGAGGATGCCCTTATATTCGCCCAGTGCCTTGAACAGTGGTGCAGGATGATTGTTCTTCACCATTTCTAACATTTTCCCTGAGCTGTTAATCCGCGCCCGCTAGCGTGGAACCAATGTAGCCTACAACTAACAACCCGCACTACTTAGTTGCTGAATCCTGCGGACACGAATAATTCGGACAGCTGTATCCAACAGCAGCCCGAACATGTTCCTGCCGGCCAAGAGAGTGGCGACATAATGGCCGTCGTTTATTAGACGAACACACTCATCGCTTAATTAGCGGCGCGTTGTAACACAATCAGACCGTCGGCTTTCAGGCGGGCTTCGTAGAGGCCCTCTTTCTGGCGACTGAAGAAAATGATTTTCGAGCCTTCGCGGCCGGTAATGGCAATGCCATCGGGCTCCGGGAACCAGCCCACCGCGGCTTCCCCGAGCCATTTCGACAGGCAGTCGGCGCCGTCGCCCAGGGCGGCGTTGTGCAACAGGTCCAGGGTGCAACCTTCAGCGGGTGCGGCTGCCTGTTGCAGCTGCCAGTGTCCAACCAGTTCCGAGGGGTCCGCCAAGCGCAGGCTGCTTGCCATGGTGATTGCTCCATAAAAGATCATCAGTGTCGCCAGCAGCCATCGGGCCGCCCGGCAACAGGAAATATGCAGGGTCATAGGGTGCTCCGTTCGCCCGGTAGACTCGCTCAGGCCAGGGCCCAAAGCAAGAACGCAGAGCCGCTCGACTGCGCGGCCCTGTGCTCATTTCACTCAGGCGACGATGTCGCTGACCGCTGCCTGGCCCACGGTGCTGACCAGGAAGTCCGCCACGCCATGCCCGGAGAAGTCCACGGACAAGGTGCTCACGCCCCCGGAGGTGGTGAGGATCGCGTCACCCGCCGCGCCGGTGAAGGCGTTGACGAAGTGCAGGCCGGCGCCCTTGGTGATCCCGGTCAGATCGATCTTGTCCAGGCCGCTGACAAAATCCATGATCTGGTCGGCCGCACCCGGCTTGGAGTCGGTGCTGGCGGCGAACACGAAGGTGTCCGAGCCCGAGCCGCCCCACAGCTGATCTGCACCGCCGGCGCCGTAGATGATGTCGTTGCCGGCACCACCCTTGAGCACGTTGGCGGCGTTGTTGCCGATCAACAGGTCGTTGCCCGAACCGCCGATGGCGTTCTCCACGGTCACGCCCTGAGCGATGGAAACGTTACCCACCATGCCGCCAACGTCGGAGAACGAGGCTTCATTGAGGTTGATCTTCTGGTTCTGGGTGAAACCGGAGAAGTCCAGGGTATCGTTGCCGCCACCGTCCCACACCGAGAACACCAGCTTGTCGGAAGACGAGCTGGCGCTGTAGAAATCACGCCCGGTGTTGGAGTTGAAGCCGTAGGTGGTATCGCCGGCACGGGTGCTGTAGTTGGCACCGTAGAGTTTCTGGATAGCCGCGATATCGTCCATCAGCGGGCCGGACGAATAGGCTTCGACCCCGCCCTTACTGAAGTTCTGGCTGGTATTGCTTTCACTCCAGTAGCTCATGACGCTGTAGCCACGGGTGTCCTGGCCGTAGCTGGCGTCCTTGTAGCTGGGGTTGCCTTCGCCGGCGTTGTAGTCGCCAGGGTGAGCCAGGCCCAGGGTGTGACCGATCTCATGGGTCAGGGTCTGACGGCCATAGTTGTTCAGGTCGGGGTTCTTGTTCTGGGTGTAGCTGCTGTTGATCAGGTACCACGAGGTGCCGTCGTAGCCGGCGCCGGTACCTGGCAGGTAGGCAAATGCCGCCGCGCCATCCTGGCCACCGCTGTAGTTGCCGAAGGTCATGTGGGCGTCGCCACCCGAGGCTTTCTCGGTAAACACGACGTTGGCCACGTCAGCCCAGGACTGCATGGCCAGGACTGCCTGGGCCTTCTGCTGGGCGCTGAACTGGCTGAACCCGGAGATGCCATGCTTGTACATGGTGCTCGAGGAAGCCGAGGTCAGGAAGGTATAGGTCAGATCGATCTTGCCGTTACCGTTCAGGTCCTTATAGGCAGCGCCGTCACGCAGCAGTTGCGTGGCGGCCTGATCGACCGAGAACGAAGGTTTGCCATTGACCGTGAGATTGCCGCCACGATCGTATTGGTGGCTGAAGCTATTGATCTGGTTATACGCCGAACTTGCTGCGGCCAAAGGCACCAGTTGTTGTTCGGCAGATGCAATAGCGTTCTCTGTTACTTTCGACATAAACACACTTCCTTGTAATCAATGGAACAGTTTTTGTCAGATAGCGACAATCCCTGGCGAGATCGTCCTATCACTCGCCCTAAGCAGGCGCAAGAAAACTGACACAATTTGAAATCAGGCGTCCACTACTTTTTTGACGTCAAATCTCACTATTCCAGCGAACTCCAGCAAACAATGACTGTACAGTCGAAAGATTCTTTTCCAACTGATTAACGGCAGTCATTGTCCGACAATCTACAATTTAATTATTAAATATCCATATAAACAGTTATGTCGACCGCGTCGCACTTCTTAGTCCGTTAACTTCTGTTCCAACCAGTTAGTTCCAATGTTTCCAGCAACACTTGCGCACTCAGGGCCGGCACTTGCACGCCGTCGGCGCTGGTCATGGGCACCCCCGCCAGCAGGGCGTTGATGATGGCTTCCTCCACCGCTTCGGCGGCTGCGCTGAACAAGGGCGAGATGTGATCGTTGTTGAGCATCGCCAGCGGCGTGCTGAAACCCAGGCCCTTGCGCCCGTAGTCCGCCGTCGGCAAGTCCCGGTTTCCCGTGGCAAAGGCCAGGAAGATATCGCCGCTGGAATCCTCGGTGCCTCCGCCGGTGCGGGCGATGCCGATGGATGCGCGCTGGGCCAGGCGCTGGCACTGGTGCGGCAACAGCGGCGCATCGGTGGCCAGTATCACCACGATCGAGCCCATGCCCGGGGTCCCGCGCTCGGCAAACGGCGAAGGGATATGCCCCAGCCGGCGCCCCACTGGATAGCCATCGACCCGCAGTTCCTCGCGCTTGCCGTGGTTGGCCTGGACCAGGGCACCGACGGTGTAGCCGCCCTGCTCGGCCGTCAGCCGCCGCGACGCCGTACCGATGCCGCCCTTGAACTCATGGCAGATCATCCCGGTGCCGCCGCCGACCGCGCCCTCGGCCACCGGCCCGGACTCGGCGCAGGCCATGGCTTCGCGCACCTGCTGCACACCCACATGCTGGCCCCAGATGTCATTCAACAGGCCGTCGTAGGTTTCCATCACCACTGGCATGCACCAGTACACCGCCGGGTCTTGCAATGCCTCGCGCTCCAGGGCGATCAAGGCATCGCGCACCACGCCCACACTGTGGGTGTTGGTGATCGCCAGCGGCGTGGTCAGGGTGCCGGCCTCGCGAATCCACTCCAGGCCCGTGGCATCGCCATTGCCGTTGAGCACATGGCAACCGGCAAAGCACGGCTGCTGGCGGGCGTGCCCGGCCCGGGGCTGGACCAGGGTAACCCCAGTGCGCACCTGCTTGCCGTCCACGCTGGTATTCAAGGTGCTGTGGCCGACCCGCACCCCGGGAACATCGGTGATCGCATTGAACGGGCCTGGCGTCCCCAGGCCCAGGTGGATGCCCAATTGACGTGCTCGCATAACCACTCCTTACAGTTTCTGAAACGCCGGACTGTACCGGCCGTTGGTGCCATAAAGAATCACCGACAGCGCCAGCAGCCCGATGATGACCATGATGTCCCGCAGGGACGCTTCGAGGAACAGATTGACCAGCAGGTAACCCGCGCCGAGCACCGCCAGCAAGGCCGGCAGCGGCCACAGTGGCATGCGGTAGGGATGCTCGCGGTCGCGCAGCAGTACCCGGCTCATCAGCGCGCTGAGGGCGACGATCAGGTACACCAGCATGATCAGCAGCACGCTGAAGGACGTCAGGTCCGCCAGGTTCGAGCTGAAGCTCAGCACCGCCGAGGGAATGGCCAGGAACAGGGTCGCCAGCCAGGGTGAATCCCAGCGCGGGTGAATGCGGGTGAACAGGCGATTGATAGTGGGCGTCCACAGCGCATCGCGGCCACTGCTGAACACCACCCGACCGATCTGGATGACGATGGCGACAATGGCATTGAACACCGAAAGGAAAATCCCGCCGCTGACCACCCGGGCCAGGGTCTCGTTGCCATGGCTGGTGAGCAGGTAACCGATGGGGTCGGGGCTGGCGAGCATCGCGCTCAAGGACGGCGCGCCGATCAGCAGCGCGGTGAGCGGCACCAGTTCGATGATCACCACCAGCACCAGGGACCACAGCACCGCCTTGTGCACCCCGCGGCCCTTGCATTTCATGTCCTCGGCCAGCAGCACCGCCGGGCCGTAGCCGTTGTAGGAAAACAGGCCGATGCCCACCGCGCCGATCACCAGTGCCCAGGGCGCCAGTTGCAAGGCGCCGTGATCGACGATCTGCGGTTGCAGCAGAATGCTCACCGGCTGCGAGGCATTGCCGAAGCCGAGCCAGACGATCACCAGCAAGGCCGCCACTTCCAGCAGCAGGCACGTGCCGGTGATCCAGGCATTGAGCTTGATATTGAGGATGCCCAGCAGATAACTGCAGACCACGATCACCAGGGCCACGGTCTGGGAATCGAAGTTCGTGCCCAGGGCATTGTTCAGGTAGGTGGCGGCACCAGTGGCCAGCACCGGCGGAATGAACAGCAGCATCACCAGCACCGTGAGGAAGGTGGCATAACCGGCCATGCCGCCGAACACTCGCTTGGCGTATACATACTCGCCGCCGGCGCTGTTGTGGGCGCGGCCCAGCTCGGCGTAGCAAAAGGCGAACATCAGGGCCAGCAACCCGGCCATGACGAAGGCCAGGAACACCCCGCTACCGGCCTGATGGATGGCGAAGGGGGCGATCACGAACACTGAACTGGCGGGGGTCACACCGGACACGGTGATGGCCACCACATCGAACACACTCAAGGTAGGTTTCAGCGCACCGTCGGGCGCAGAGGGAGAGCTCATATCGTTATCCTCGTGTTTATTGTTGGTCTGAGGCAGAAACGAAATTCATCGGGCGGGTGCGTTCTGGGGCGCACTTGCTGGGAGCTACTCTAGGCAGA
Organism: Pseudomonas sp. BIGb0176; assembly: GCF_024810175.1. Taxonomy (NCBI): domain Bacteria; kingdom Pseudomonadati; phylum Pseudomonadota; class Gammaproteobacteria; order Pseudomonadales; family Pseudomonadaceae; genus Pseudomonas; species Pseudomonas sp. BIGb0176. The sequence goes on along the minus strand of NZ_JANUEC010000001.1, from coordinate 1,122,213 downwards.
TGCAGACCATCACCCAATTCCCCTATTGGAGTACTCCCCTTGACGACGGCGGTTAAATCGACGAAACCGGGCCACGACATTTCAGCGGATCAACGGAGCAACGCCTTTGAGTAACCTGTTCAGGGAAGTGGGCCTGCATGCCGGCCTGGGCCGCACCCTCACATTGATCGGCAATCCACGCTTCTGGAAACAGCTGATCCTGCTGCTGCACCAGGCTACGCCGTTCGACAACGCCCTGGCGATCTTCTACCCGCTGGACGGCCCGCCCCGGGCCCTGGAGGAATATGACGCCGAACCCAGCAGCAAGCCGGCGTCCATGCTCACCTACCTCAACGGCCTGTACCTGCTGGACCCCTTCTTCCAGGCCTGTCGCGAAGGCTACCCCAGCGGCCTGTACCGCCTGGAAGAAGTGGCCCCGGACCATTTCCGCCAGAGCGAATACTTTCTCAGCTACTTCCACGACAACGTCCTGGAAGACGAAGTGCAGTTGATTCTGCAACTGCCCGAGGCTGGCACCCTGTCGCTTTCCCTGGGCAGCCAGCGCGTCTTCAGCCACGACGAGATCGGCCTGCTCACCACCTTTTCAGCCTGGGTACTGCCGCTGATGGAGCAGCACTGGCAACACAGCCAGGCCCGCCCCCAAGGCCCTGCGCCCCAGGAAATGGCCAGCCAGATCCGCGACGCCCTGAGCCATTTCGGCAGCGCCGTACTTTCGGAGCGGGAGCTGGAGATAGCCCGCCTGATCCTCCGGGGATTTTCTTCAAAGGCCATGGCGGAACGGCTGAAGATCTCGCCGGACACCATCAAGGTCCACCGCCGCCACCTCTACGCCAAGCTGGATATCTCCAGCCAGCCGGAGCTGTTCTCGCTGTTTATCCAATCCCTGGGGCACGACCTGGAAAATCCGTGATTGCCGGTCTGCCAGCGGCCATCTGCCGCCCGTCATCCGCTATCCGCTATCTGCTATCTGCTATCTGCTATCTGCTATCTGCTATCGGTAGGAGCTGGCTTGCCAGCGAAGGCGCAATCAAGAGCGACGCATGCCTTGCGGCCTTCTTCGCCGGCAAGCCGGCTCCTACAGGCGAAGGCGCACTCAAGAGCGGCGCATGCCTTGCGGCCCTCTTCGCCGGCAAGCCGGCTCCTACAGGCGAAGGCGCACTCAAGAGCGGCGCATGCCTTGCGGTGCGGCCGCCGGCAACGACGGCGGCCGCAAGGGCCATGCCGTCAGGCGTTCAGGGACCGGGCGCGGAAATCCCGGGGCGATTGTTCGAAATGCTTCTTGAAGGTGCGGCTGAAATGCGCCGAATCGGTGAAGCCCCATTTGAAGGCAATGTCGGTGATGGATTCGTTGCGCAGGTGCGGATTGCTCAGGTCCGCGGCGCTGCGCTTGAGCCGCGAGCGCTGGATGAAGCGGCAAACGCTGTCCCCCTGCTCCTCGAACAGCCGGTACAGCTGGCGCACCGAGATATTCAGCTGGCCGGCCAGTGACACCGGAGTCAGGCCCGGCTCATTGAGGGACTGGCTGATCAACTGCCGCGCCTGATCACGCAGGCATCCGCCATGCAGGCCCTCGTCAAAGCCATCCAGGCTGTTGACGGTCTGGCGCAAGGTCGGACCGAGCAAGGCAATCAGGGCTTCCTGCAAGGCCTGCCCTTCCTGCTGGGCCGCACAACCCTGCAACTCGCCGGCGCAGATCTGCTCCACCAGCAAACGCATCAGGCGCCCGCTGGCGCAATTTTGCGACAACTTGCCGAACTTGCGCTGCTGGGCCGGCAGGTGGCGGTAGACCTCCTCCCGGCACAGATGGAACGAAGCATGCTCGATCAGGCCATGGGGCACGATCTCGCAGGCTCCGGCGGAGTCCAGCAGCGCCATGTCCCCCGGGGCCAGTTCGACACTTTCGCCGCCCTGGCTCAAGCGCGCATGGCCGCTGCGCTGGATGATGAGGAAGCAATGGCGATCGTCCTCATGATCGACCTTGGTGCTCTGGCGGGAGATCAGCCCGGCGTTGGTGCGGATCTGCGCCACCTCCAGCCCGGCGTAATCCTGCATGCCCACTTCACCAATGAACAAGGCGGGATTGCGCGCCGGACGGGCATCGAATCGACCGCAGACGCCCTGCAGGGCGCCCACCCAGGAACTGAAACTATGCGAAGCAAGCACTGTGCACCTCCAGAAGCCGGTTCCAACCGCCTTTGTTGTTATGGCGATATCATTAACATGTTATCTATTTGCCAGGCAAGGCGCCTGACAGCATGGATAGTCTGTTATGGCTTAAGCAGGCTGTATGCCAGCGCTTACGGTTATGTCCCTCAGAAATCTCGCAGTAGCTTGTACAACTCAGTGAAGCTGCCCAGTAGCGCCGCCCGCTGTTCAGCGCTCAAGCGGATATAGCGGCGGAACCCGGGCAGGCGGTTGACCACTTCGCTGGCGCCGAAATGCTCCAGGTGCACCTGCCAGCCCTGGGCATCGCGCCGCAATTCCAGGTGTTTGAAATCCAGGGGCAACAGGTGCTCCAGCAAGCGCTGGTCACTGCACAGGCGCTGCAGCAGCGGCGCCCATTCAGCGTCCTCCCCCGTGAGCAGCCGAGCTGCGACACCCTGGCGGCGGATCGCGCCAGTGTGACGCAGACGGATCCGCGCCTGCCGGGCCGTGTCGCAAGGCACCGGCAGGCGCCACTCACAGGCCACGATGTGCATCAGGAACTGCGCCTGGGCGCGCTCTTGCACCACGAACCTCAAACCGTTTTGCGGGCAATGAAAACCGCCCTGCACCTGGCTCCGTGGAGTGAAATCGAGCCCCGCCAGATCCCGACGCAACTGCCCCAGGGTCAGCCCCGGGCGATAGCCCGATGGCGCGCGGTTCCACAGTTCAAAGAGGTTTTGCCGCCAGCTTGAAAGATTCATCAGGCGCGCTCTCCCGTAGGTTATGGGCGGTATCCGGATTCAAGCCCAGCGCCTGTTCCAGCACCTCCTCCACCGGCACCGGGCGAAACGGATTGACCTTCTGCACCAGCAGGGTCCAGAACAGCGCATAGATCGCGGTCAGGCCCAGCATGCTGCCGAAAGGCACATAGATGTCCCGCGGATTCATGCCCGGCGGCGTGATGAACCACATGCCCAGCAGGATGCCCACCGAAGACAGGATCTGCGGCAGCGGAAACCACGGCGACCTGTAGGCCCGGGGCAGGTCCGGCCGGCGAATGCGCAGCATCACCACTGACAGGGTGACCAGCAGATAGGCAGTGCTCCAGGCACAGACCGCCGCCAGCACCAGGTGCATGATGCTGTCGGTGCTGCCCCCCAGCCACCAGGCATGCAGGCAGGGAATCAGCACGGCTACGGCAATGCACAGCAACGGCGTCTTGAAGCGCGGGTGCAGGTAAGTGAATACCTTCGGCAACGCCCCATCCAGAGCCATGCCGTAAAGGATCCGCGGCAAGCCGGCCATCAGCGTGTTGATGGTGGCGGCGCCGGCGAACAGCAGGCCGATGCCCAGCCAGATACGGCCGAAGGGCCCCATGATCTGCTCGGCAAAATGCGGAATGGCCATGGGCGTATCCAGCAGGTGCACGCTGCCATCCTCGCTCAGGGCGATGTTTTCCACCTGGCGCTTCATCGCCGCGCCATAGATGAACATGCACACCGCTACCCCCACCAGCCCCAGGGCCATGGCCCGGGGAATGGTCTTGGCGGCCTTGCGCACATCCGGCGTCAGGGGCGTGACGAATTCACAGCCGACGAACATGAACATGGCCATGCCCACCAGGGACAGGATGGTCGGCAGGTCGGTACCCACCATCGAGGCGCCGAACCAGCCATCGAGCTGCACCGCCGGTGCCTTGAGCACCCCGAGCACGCCAAAGATGATCAGGGTGGTCCACATGCCGAAGGTCAGGATCACCTCGGCACGGCTGAAGGCGGTGATGCCCACGGCGTTCAGCGCACCGAAGAACAGCACCAGCCCCACCCCCACCAGCCAGGCACTGCCGCTCTGCTCCAGCAGGGTGTTGAGGGACTCGAAGTTAACCAGGGCCATGACTCCACTGAGAATGGTCTCCGCGGTACCGGCGAACACGTGCACGATCAGGTAGGCGGACAAGGTCCCGGTGATGGCGAAAAAACGCCCCAGGCCACAGGCCAGGTAGTCATAGACCGAACCGTTGGTGGGCAGCAGGCAGGCCGCTTCGGCGAAGGTGGTGGATTGCGCCAGCATCATCACCAGGGCGATCACCATCGCCATGGCAAAGGCGCCGCCGCCGATACCAAAGCCCGTGGTGGCCGTGAGGATCACCGGGCTGGCCATGATCAAGCCCACGGCACTGGCCAGGGCCGTGGGAAAGCCGACTACACCTTGATCCAGGTGGCGACTGAGTCTGTCGTTGAGCGACATGGTGGTAAACCTCGAAAGCATGGGTTGATGATTGTTGTTCTAGGCATTTCAAGGGCACGCCTGATGGCGGAGTGCTTGGCTGTCTGACGCAGCTGTCTTCATGTTCACACCCTGTAGGAGCTGGCTCGCCACGAAGGCGTCGGCAAGATCACCGCCCAATCCAGGGGCCTCTTCGTCGGCCAGCCGGCTCCTACAGTAAACCGGTTGGCCCTGCCCCCGCAGGGGCCGGCTGGCCGGCGAAGGCGTTCGGCTCAATAAGCGATGCACACCGACTTGTTCTCGGTGTAGGCCTCGATGGCCGCATGGCCCATCTCGCGACCGATGCCCGACTGCTTGTAGCCACCGAAGGGCATCGACGGGTCCAGCATGTTGTGGGTGTTGACCCAGACAGTGCCGGCCTTGATCTGCGGAATCAGCTGCATGACCCGCCCCAGGTCGTTGGACCAGATGCTCGCCCCCAGCCCGTACTGGTTGTCATTGGCCAGGCCCACCACTTCGTCCAGGGTGTCGAACGGCGTGGCCACCACCACCGGGCCGAAGATTTCCTCGCGCACCAGTTGCTGGTCGGCGTGCACATCGGCCACCACCGTCGGGCGCACATAGAAGCCCCGCTCGCCATGGGCGACACCGCCACAGAGCAGCCGGGCGCCCTCTTCGACTCCGCGCTGGACCATCTGCAGCACGCGCTTCTGCTGCTTGGCGGAAATCAGCGGATTGATCTGTGCCTGCTCGTCCAGCCCCGGCCCGATGCTCAGGGACCCGGCAATGGCCACCAGGCGCTCCAGCACCTCGTTATAGATACGGCGCTGGATGTACAGCCGCGAACCCGCCGTGCACACCTGCCCCTGGTTGAAGAAGATCGCCCCGGCTGCGCCGGCGGCAGCGGTCTGCGGGTCGCAGTCGTCAAGCACGATCACCGGCGATTTGCCGCCCAGCTCCAGGGAAAAACGGGTCATGTTGTCCACCGCGGCATGGCCGATCAGCTTGCCCACCTGGGTCGAGCCGGTGAACGCCAGCTTGTCGATTCCCGAATGGGCGGCCAGGGCCGCGCCGGCCTGGGCGCCACTGCCGGTGACCACGTTGACCACCCCGGGGGCGATCCCCGCTTCCAGGCACAACTGGCCCAGGCGCAACGCGGTCAGCGGGGTTTCGTCCGCCGGCTTGAGCACCACGGTGCAGCCACAGGCCAGGGCCGGAACGATTTTCCAGATGGCCATCAGCAGCGGGAAGTTCCACGGCACGATGGCCCCCACCACGCCCACCGGCTCCGGCACGGTGTAGGCCCGGTACTGCGCCCCGGGCACTGCGGCGATGGAAACATCCAGGCTCTTGCCCTCGATCTTGGTGGCCCAGCCAGCCATGTAGCGGGTGAACTCTGCGGCCGCTCCCACCTCCAGGGCCCGGGCCAGGTGGATCGACTGGCCGTTGTTGAGGGTCTCCAGTTGCGCCAGTTCCTCGCCATTGGCTTCCAGCAGGTCCGCCAGCTTCAGCAGCAGGCGCTCGCGGTCGGCGGGGCGCAGCGCCTTCCAGCTACCCTCGAAGGCCCGACGTGCGGCGTTCACCGCCAGGTCGATATCGGCCTGGGCAGCTGCCGCGACCTCGGCCAATTGTTCGCCACTGGCGGGGTTGTACACCGCCATCCGCGCACCGCTGAGGGCCGGCTGGCTGTGACCGTCGATCAGCAGGCCATGCTGACTGTCTATGAATGCAGCGACACGTGGGTCGATGGCAACGCTCATCTTGAATCCTCGCAGGTAGACCTAGTTCGAGATGGACTTTGAGCGCAAAGACGCACGCCGTCTTGACCCTGGCTGCCGCGAAACTTGGCCCTGGCTGCCAGCCCCGCCAGGGCCTTCGCTGGCAAGCCAGCCCCCGCAGGTGCGCGCCATTGGCCGGCGAACAGGCCCGCAAACCCGCCACTGGCAGCCTGGGTCAAGTGCCCTGGCACACAGAGGCAAGCCAGGGGCGCATAAATGACGCACTAATATCTCCACGCTGTCCGTGCGTTATCAGGAGACTCAACGTGAGCGAACCAAGCCGTTTCTGGCACCCCATGCTGCACCCCAACGAAATGAAGCAACGCGAGCCGATCCGCATCGTCCGTGGCGACGGCTGCTATGTGTATGACGACAAGGGCCACCAGCTGGTGGATGGCGTTGCCGGGTTGTGGAACGTCAACGTCGGCCACAACCGCAAGGAAGTGAAGGCGGCGATCACCGCGCAACTTGATGAACTGGAATACTTCCAGCTGTTCGACGGGGTCAGCCATCCCCGGGCTGAAGAACTGTCGCGAGTGGTGATGAACCTGCTGGAACCCGAGGACATGCGCCGGGTGGCCTTCAGCTCCGGCGGCTCGGACGCCATCGAAAGCGCTTTGAAGCTGGCCCGCCAGTACTGGAAGCTCGAAGGCCAGGCCGACCGCACCAAGTTCATTTCCCTGCGCCAGGGCTACCACGGCACCCACTTCGGCGGCGCCTCGGTCAACGGCAACACGGTGTTCCGCCGCAACTACGAGCCGCTGCTGCCGGGCTGCTACCACATCGATACCCCCTGGCTGTACCGCAACCCCTACAGCCAGGACCCGGAAGAGCTGGGCAAGATCTGCGCCGACCTGCTGGAGCGGGAAATCCAGTTCCAGAGCCCGGACACCGTCGCCGCCTTCATTGCCGAGCCGATCCAGGGCGCTGGCGGCGTGATAGTGCCACCGGCCAACTACTGGCCGCTGATCCGTGAAGTCTGCGACAAGTACGGCGTATTGCTGATCGCCGACGAAGTGGTCACCGGCTTCGGTCGCAGCGGCTCGATGTTCGGCAGCCGCCTGTGGGGCGTCAAGCCCGACATCATGTGCCTGGCCAAGGGCATCACCTCGGGCTACATCCCACTGGGCGCCACGGTGGTCAACCGGCGCATCGAGGAAGCCTTCGAGAAGAACGCCAACTTCACCGGGGCCATCATGCATGGCTACACCTACTCCGGGCACCCGGTAGCCTGCGCCGCCGCCCTGGCGTGCCTGGACATCGTGGTCAAGGAGGACCTGCCGGCCAACGCCGCGAAAATGGGCGACTACATGCTCGACAAGCTGCTGCCCTTCGTCGAGCGCTTCGACACCGTCGGCGAAGTGCGCGGCAAGGGTCTGATGCTGGCCCTGGACCTGGTGGCGGACAAGACCACCCGCGAACCCATCGACCCCATGAGCGGCTACGCCAATCAGGTGGCACAGATCGCCCGGGACAACGGGGTCATGGTGCGCCCGGTGGGCACCAAGATCATTCTCTCGCCGCCCCTGGTGATCCAGCAGGCACAGGCCGATGCCATAGTCGACGCCCTGGCCGAAGGCTTGAGCAAGGCCCGCCGCTAACCCCGGCAGCAAGCTGCGATCGAGGCAATCACGATCGCAGCTTGCGGCGCTGGAGGCTTGCCAGGCACGCCCAGCAGGGTTTCACTGTGGCAGTCCGGGTTCCGGACAGGATCAATCCACGTCCTTGCGCCCCTTTCACCGAGCCACTGCCCCAGGTGCAGCCAGGAGCCATCCGATGAACGCACCCGCCTCCCTGCCCGGCCCTCATGAACTGGGCCACCGCTGCATCGCCGCTTTCACCCGGGTAGTACCCGCCAGCCTCTGCGCCTTCTACCGCATCGATGCCCAACTGCAGGCCCGGGATTTTTCGCTGTACCGCATGCCGGAGCAGATGCACCAGGCCTACCTGCAGCACTTTCGCCACTACGACCCCCTGCAACCTCGTCACTGCGCCGCGGCGGGGCGCCCGGTGCTGTCTCTGCACATGGGCATGGCCCACCAGGGCCATCACGAGAGCGAGGTTTATCAGGGGTTCCTGCAGCGCCATGGGGTACTGGATGTGGTGGAAATCCTGGCCTGCGATGGCGAACGGCCGGTCGCCGGCCTGTCGCTGCTGCGCGACGTCGGGCTGGGGCACTTCAGCGTGGAGGAACTGGGCACCCTGCATGCCTTGCAAGGCCTGCTGGAGATTGCCGCCCTGGCGCCCTGGTCCCAGGTCGATGAGCGCCTGTCGGGCCTGACACCCCGGGAGCGGGAAATCGCCTGGCTGCTGCGCGACGGCGCAGACAACAAGACCATCGCCCGGCGCCTGGACCTGGGCCTGCCCACGGTCAAGACCCACTTGATCAACCTGTTCCGCAAGGTCGGCGCCAGTAACCGTACGGAGCTGGTCAGGGCGCTGTTCCTGTAAAGCCCGGGCACTTCAACCATAAGGTTGATGGGCAACCCGGGGCTGGCGGCCGAACATGCAGCTCTCCTTGCTGACAAGAGCCTTGCCATGAACCCGCAACCTGAATGGATCACCGTCGGAGCCCTCGCCGACGGCTTTGCCGAAGACAATCACATCCTCCCGGCGGTCGACGACCTGGCCGGTCGCCGCCTGAGCCTGCACTTCGACAACCACTGGCAGATCGAACACCATTTCGCCGCCCACACCCTGCGCTGGAACAACGTCGGGGAAGCGGCCGGCGCCGAGTTGCCCTATCGCGCAACCTGCCTGCGCCCCGGCATCTACCTGGTGGACTTCCTCAAGCACGAACAGGGGCAGATCCACTCGGTGAGCCTGGTCCTGGACCTTGAGCAGCAATGCTTCAGCGCCGTCATCGGGCAGATGCCCAGCCAGGCCGAATCCAGCGTCGACCTGTTCAGCCGGGCCCTGGCCGGTGGCGAGCTGACCTCGGTCAAGGCCCAGTTTCTCCACGGTGCCATCGACACGCCGGTCACCGCCGGCACGCCACGCCATGAACCCACCGATGAACTGGTGGGCCTGCGCAACCGGTACATCTACAGCGCCAGCGAGGCCTACGAGCACATCTACCTGAATGCCAACTTCTACAGCTGGCAATGCCTGCGGGGCGTCGAACAGGGGCTGGCGGATACCGACCGCTGCCACTACTACAAGATCGCCGAGCAGCTGTACCTGTTCGTCTGGCGAGAAAAGATCGTCCCGACCCTGGGCCTGGTGCTGATCGACCTCAAGGCCGGTCGCAGCGACGGCAAGATCTTCGGCTACCAGGGTGCCGACTTCAGCAGCGCCGCCAACTTTCCGGTGGGAGCCCTGGCAGAGGTGCTCAACCGTACCCGGCACCGCTGATACCCGCCCCCTGGCTCCAGGCTGCCGGCCCAGGCCGGCACCTGGGCCAGCCAGCCCTCTTCCTCACAGGACACTGCCATGACTCTGGGCCTCGATCTGCAACGCGTCGCCAGTTGCTACCAGACCGAACTGCAACTGTTTGCCGAGAAACACCCGCGCTCCGGCGCTTTCTACCAGGAAAACCTCCAGCATTGGCTGTACGGCGCGCCCTTGCACTGGATGCAGCAATGGCCCGGCTCCTACCCGATCATGGTGGCCGACGCCCAGGGCGCGACCCTCACCGATTGCGACGGTCATCACTACGTGGACTTTGCCCTGGGTGACACCGGAGCGATGTTCGGCCACGCCCAACCGGCGGTCGCCGCTGCCATCGCCGAACAGGCACTGCATGGTTCGACCCTGATGCTGCCCACGGCCGACAGCCTGTGGGTCGGCAAGGAACTGACCCGGCGCTTTGGCCTGCCCTACTGGCAGGTCACCACCTCGGCCACCGACGCCAACCGTTTTGTCCTGCGCCTGTGCCGGATGATCACCGGGCGGCAGAAGGTCCTGGTGTTCAACTGCAACTACCACGGCAGCGTCGACGAGTCCCAGGTGGAGTTCGACGCCCAGGGCCAGATGATCCCGCGGGACGGCGTGCACGCCAACGGCCTGCAGCACCAGGCCACCACGCGGCTGGTGGAGTTCAACGACCTGCCGGCCCTGGAAGCGGCCCTGGCCCATGGCGACGTGGCCGCGGTACTCACCGAACCCTTCATGACCAACGTCGGCATGGTGCCGCCAGCCCCAGGCTTTCATGATGGCCTGCGGGAGCTGACCCGGCGCTTCGAGGTGCCGCTGATCATCGACGAGACCCACACCCTGTCCTGCGGCCCCGGCGGCTATTGCGGCGAGCACGGGTTGCAGCCGGACTTCTTCGTTCTCGGCAAATCCATCGCCGGTGGCATTCCCACGGCGGTCTGGGGCGCCAGCCAGGCCATGGCCAAACGGATCTGGCAGGTGCTGCCGCATTTCCAGCCGGGCCAGGCGATCAACCATTTCGGCTTCGGCGGCACTCTGGCCGGCAACGCCCTGCAGATGGCGGCCATGCGCGCCACCTTCAGCGAAGTGATGAACGAGGCCAGCTACGCCCATATGTTCCATCTCGCCGAGCGCCTGCGGGCCGGGGTCGAAGCCATCATCCACAAGCACCGCCTGCCCTGGCATGTGACCCGCATCGGTGCCCGGGTCGAATACCTGTTCATGCAGCAGCCTCCGCGCAACGGCGGCGAGGCCCATCATGCCCGCCATGGGCTGATCGAAGCCTATCTGCACCTGTACCTGCTCAATCGCGGGGTGTTGCTGACGCCGTTCCACAACATGGCGCTGCTGTGCCCGACCGCCAGCGAGGCGCAGGTCGACCTGCACAACCTCCTGCTGGACCAGTGCCTGGCCCAGGTTCTGCCAGGAGCCGGCTCATGAGCCAGGATCTGCGTGGGCGCATCGCCCTGGTCACCGGTTCCGGCCAGGGCATCGGCCGGGCCATCGCCCAACTGTTCGCCGCCCAGGGGGCCAGCGTCATGCTGGCGACCCGCAGCGCGGCATCAGGCGATGAAACCCTGCGGCTGATTCGCCAAGCCGGCGGCACCGCCGAACTGCTGCCTGTGGACCTGGGCACCCGCAATGCCGCCGAACAGGCAGTGGCGGCAACCCTGGAGGCCTTCGGCGGCCTCGACCTGCTGCTGCACAATGCCGCGATCTTTCCGATGCAGAAGCTGGCCGAACTGGAGGATGAAACCTTGGACAGCACCCTGGCGGTGAACCTGAAAAGCTGCTTCTGGCTGACTCGGGCCGCCTTGCCGGCGTTGCGCCGGTCCCAGCAGCCGAGGATCGTCATCACCTCCTCGGTCACCGGCCCGCGCACGGCGATTCCCGGGCTCGCCCACTACGCGGCCTCCAAGGCCGGGGTCAATGGTTTTATCCGCGCTGCCGCGCTGGAGCTGGCGGAATATGCAATCACGGTCAACGGCGTGGAGCCCGGGCTGATTGCCACCCAGGCCATGGACAATCTCGGCGATGCTTCGACCCTGGCTTCGAGCATTCCCCTGAAGCGCCTGGGCAGCGCCGAGGATATTGCCTGGGCCATGCTGTTCCTGGCGTCACGGCAAGCGGGCTATATCACCGGCCAGACCCTGGTGGTGGATGGCGGCGCCCTGCTCCCGGAAAACACCCAGCTATAGAAACTGCCGCCCCCCACACCGGCACCTAAGAGGCGGACCGGCTGGCGCCCTCCATGGAGAACGACGGGCGTAGGAGCTGGCCTGCCAGCGAAGGCGACCCCGAGCGCAACACAGGGCTTGAGGCCCTCTTCGCCGGCAAGCCGGCTCCTACGAAGGGGCCAGGTCAGCTGCCGCTGCGGATCTTGTTCCACAGGCGGGTGCGGATGCGGTCGATGTCCAGCGGCATGGCCTCCAGGGCAAACAGCTTGTCCATCATTTCCGGGCTCGGATAGACCTTGGTGTCGTTCTTGATGGCCGGGTCGATCAGGCTGTCGGCCTGCAGGTTGCCATTGGCGTAGTGCACGTAGTTGCTCACGCCGGCCATCACTTCGGGGCGCAGCAGGTAGTTCATGAAGGCATAGCCGGCCTGCTCATCCGGGGCATCCACTGGCATGGCCACCATGTCGAACCAGATCGGCGAGCCTTCCTTGGGAATCGAGTAGCCGATCTCCACCCCGTTCTTCGCCTCCCTGGCACGGCTTTCCGCTTGCAGGATGTCGCCGGAGAATCCCACCGCCACGCAGATATTGCCGTTGGCCAGGTCGCTGGTGTACTTCGACGAGTGGAAGTAGCTGACATAAGGCCGGACCTTCATCAGCAACGCCTCGGCCTGCTTGTAGTCAGCCGGGTTCTTGCTGTGGTGCGCCAGCCCGAGGTAATTGAGAGCGGTAGGGATCAGTTCCGGGCCGTTGTCGAGGATCGCCACCCCGCACTTCTGCAGCTTCTGCATGTACTCGGGCTTGAAGATCAGGTCCCAGGAATCCAGTGGGGCATCGTTGCCCAGCACTTCCTTGATCTTGGCCACGTTGTAGCCAATGCCGGTGCTGCCCCAGAGGTAGGGGAAGCCGTGCTGGTTGCCCGGGTCGTTGACCTCCAGGGCCTTGAGCAGCACCGGGTTGAGGTTCTTCCAGTTGGGCAGCTGGCTCTTGTCGAGCTTCTTCAGTGCCCCGCCCTGAATCTGCCGGGCCATGAAGTGGTTGGAAGGAAACACCACGTCATACCCGGATTTTCCGGTCATCAACTTGCCGTCCAGGGTCTCGTTGCTGTCATAGACGTCGTAGGTGAAACCAATCCCGGTTTCCTTCTGGAAGGCCTTGGTGGTGTCCGGGGCGATGTAGTCCGACCAGTTGTAGATCTTCACCGTATCGGCCTGGGCCAGGGACGTGGCCAGGAACAACGGGCTGAGCAATAGCAACGCGCAAGTCTTGCGGATCATGAGTCGATACCTGTGGCTGGTTTTGTTGTTGGCAGGCAATCAAGGGATCAGAAAATCAAGACGTAGGTCTTGCGCACCGTTTCCTGGATATCCCAGATCCCAGTGCTGTTGGCCGGCAACATCAGTGCATCGCCGGCTTCTATGTGCAGGGTTTCGCCGTTGTCCGAGGTGAAGGTGCAACGGCCCTGGATGAAGTGGCAGAACTCCTGGGCCACGATCTGCCGCCGCCAGCGCCCCGGGGTGCATTCCCAGATGCCGGTCTCGACCCCGTCGTTGCGTTCGACGGCGGTCACCGAGGTCACGGCCACCGGAGTGCCCAGGGGCACCGCCACTGGTGCCGATTCGGCCAGGGTGGCGGTGGCGGTTTGCTTGAATTGGGTGATGCTCATGGTTCTACCTTTCGACGGGAAATCCGAACGGACAGCGTTCGGTACATAGAGGCCGGCTCAGTGCATGAAACCTTCCATGAAGCCGGCGATCCGGCTGGCCATCCTGCGCCGCCATGGAGCCGAGGCCGGGTTGGCCAGGGTCTGGTCCTCGTGGACGAAGCTGCGAATGATCGCGTTGTAGCCCAGCCAGCGGCACGGCTCCGGCTCCCAGGCCCGCAGGGCCTCCAGGCCACACTCGGGCATGACCCAGGGCTGGTGTACCAGAGGGCTGTCGCGTTCCAGGATCAGGTCCGCCAGGGTCCGGCCGCCGAGGTTGCTGGCGCCCACGCCCTCGCCGCCATAGCCGCCGGACAGGGCAATGCCCTTGCGCCGGTCGCAGAGCATGTGCGGCTTGAAGTGCCGGGACATGCCCAGGTTGCCGCCCCAGGAATGGCTGATGCGCACGTTCTTGAGTTGCGGGAACAGCTCGCCGAACAGGTAGCGGCGCAGTTCCACTTCGTCACGGGTCAGGTCGAAGTCATGGCGCAGCTTGCTGGCGAACTGATAGCCGCCCCGGGCACCGAACACCAGCCGGTTGTCCATGGAGCGCTGGCCATAAGTCACCTGTCGGCTGCTTTCGCTGAAGGCCTGGCCCTGGCTCAGGCCGATTTCTTCCCAGACGGACTCCGCCAGCGGCTCGGTGGCCACCAGCAGGCTTTGCACCGGCAACTGGTAGCGGCCCAGGGGCGGCAAGGTGACCGAATAGCCTTCCACTGCCGGCACTATCCAGCGGCTGCGCACCGAAGCCTGGGCCGTCTGCAGGCTGCCGGACTGCCAATGGGTCACCGGGCTGTTTTCATAGAGGGTCACCCCCAGGCGCTCAACCGCCCGGGCCAGGCCGCGCACCAGCTTGGCAGGCTGGATGGTGGCGCAATGCGGGGCAAAGATACCGCCATAGGGCTTGGCCAGGCGGATCTGCTGGGCCAGTTGCTCGGGGTTGAGCCAGCGGTAGTCGTCCTGGTTCAGGCCCTGGGCATAGAGCTTGTCCAGATAGTGGCGCAGGCTGGTTTCCTGCTCCGGGTAGCGGGCGGCGCAATACAGCACCCCGCCCTTGCGGTAATCGCAGTCGATGCCCTCACGTTCGATGACATTGGCCACTTCATCAGGGATGCCGTGCAACAGATCGAAGGAGGCCCGGCGCTGCTGCGGCGACAGAGCGGCCAGCAGCCGGTCTTCTCCCAGCAGGTTGCCCATCAGCCAGCCGCCATTGCGGCCCGAGGCACCAAAACCGGCGGTTTGCGCTTCGATCACCGCAATATTCAACTGCGGCGCCTGGCGCTTGAGGTAATAGGCGGTCCACAGCCCGGTATAGCCGGCGCCGATGATCGCCACGTCCAGGTCCAGGTCTTGCGCAAGCTGCGGCCGCGGCAATAGCGGCTCGTCGAGCTGGTCCATCCACAAACTGATACTGCGCCACGCTGGCATGCAAGCACTCCGCAACCCGAATTTCGAATGCGGCGATCCTAGTGCCTGGCCTCAGGGGCTGTCTTGCGCGCGTGCACGCAAAGAAATTTGCTTGGCGTAGGCCTTGGGCGACTGGCCGGTGTGCTGGCGAAAACAGCTGTAGAAGGCCGACAGCGAGTTGAACCCTGCGGCAAACGCCAGCTCGTCGATGCGCAGCGGCGGCGTGGCCTGGTCCAGCGCTGCCAGCAGATGCTGCAGGCGCGCCTGGTTGACGTAGCGGTAGAAGCTCTGCCCCAGCACCTGATTGAGCAGGTAGGAAATCTGGTTGCGGCTGTAACCGCATTCCCGGGACACCCGCTGCAGGTCCAGCTCGGGGTCCAGGTACGGCTGCTGGCGCTGGAAATACTGCTGCAGGTCCTCGGCCATGAAACTCAACTGGCGCGGCGACAGCCCCAGCCGGCTGGCCGCCGGGCGCAGTCTGGCGGAGGACTTGCTCGGTGCCGGCTCCCGGACCAGTGAGGCGTACTCGTTGACCCGCCAGATCAGCCCGTCGCGCACGGTGATCGCTTCACTGGAGCGAAATGACACCAGGCCCTGGCCGCCGCGCAGGGTCACCTGGTACTGGATAAACGCGGTGTTGCCATCCAGGCGGATGCGATCGCTGTGCTCCAGGGCCTCGTCGGGAGCCCGGGGCATGCTGGCCCGCACGTATTCGCGCAGTTCCTCCAGGCCCAGGGTACGGTTCTGGAAAAAGTCGTTGTACTGGATGTCCGGGTGGTACAGCGCCATTACTCCATCCAGGTCCCGGTGCTTCCAGCACAGGTGGTAGCGCATCACGGTTTCACCGGTGGCCTGGGTGTGCAGCGGCCCGTCATCGGGGGCAGACATAGGTTTCTCGAACAGGAAAAGGCGCAGCTTGCCGAACTTCGCCAAGGGCTTCAACGACCGGCCGCCGGCCAGATACGGCAGCCGCCGGGGGGTGCCTGGGAGATGACATGACTTGCATCAATAATCCGTGAGTGAACCGCCGGACGGTGGGCAAAAAAACTGCGAACCGTCACAAGCCAATGCTATTTTTAAAACCTCAACCGATCGGGTCATTGACGATCCGGTCGTTCCTACCGCGAGCACAAGGAAGCGCTCAATGAATCAAGGTGGGCCACCGATGAACAGAGTCTGGGCCAGTAAAGTCACCTTTCCCAACGCCTGCCAGCTGATGCGCTGGCATTTTCATCCCATGGGTTTCGAAGCCAGCATGGATGCGCCCGGCAGCATGATCGCCCGGCTCTTCGATCGCGCCAGCGGCGAAACCATGATCGCCATCGCCGGCATTCCCTGTGCCACGGTAATGAGCGCTGCGGATGTCGAACGAATAATCGAGGCGGTGGAAGATGAGCTGGAGGCCTTTTCCCCGTCCCTGGCACTCAAGGCCTGAAGCCCCGCTGCCTCACCCGAAGCCCGCCTCGCCAGCGGGCTTTTTTCATGTCGCCTGGCGCAAGTCCTGGAAGTACGGCTTGTCTCGCGGTACCCGGTCCGAAGCCTTGGGCGCATTGCCCGAGGGGCCTTCCTGGCGGTCCACATACCAGTAGCAATGCTTGGCCGCCCGAGTGATGCCCACATAGGCCAGCCGCAGGATCTCGTCCTTCTGTGCGCTGTCGTAGGGCTCGGCATCGCCGTCCTTGCCCAACCCGGCCATGCGATAGACCTGGTTCTTGTACGGCGAACTGCTCAGGTGCTGGCAGTCGCCCAGCAGGAATACCGCATCCGCCTGCAGTCCCTTGGCGCTGTGATAGGTCAGCTGTTTCAGGCGCCGCGACCCTGAAGGCAGGCTAGAATCAACATTAACTATTTGCGAAATAACGTTTTCAATCAATAACTTATCACTACTTTTTCGAAACAACATCAAGATCGAATCACCCTGCTCATAGTGCTCAGCCAGACGCTGGGCCAGGCCCTGGTCATCGCGATCGAGCACCTGCACCGGCCACAGCTCTGTAGCTTCGCCGCTGGCCTTGGCCTTCTTTCCGGCAATGGCCGGCGCCGCGCGGACAATATGCTCCGCGGCATCGATCACATGCTGATGGCTGCGGTAGTTCTCGCTGAGCATGACCCGGGTGGTGCCCGGGGACGGGAACTCCTTGTTGAACTCGATGAAGTACTTGGGCGAACTGCCCCGCCAGCCGTAGATCGACTGCCAGTCGTCACCAACGCAGAGCAGCGAGGAATGCTGGGCGGCGCGCCCGATGTGCAAGGCGGCGCCTCGGCTGCGGATCGCCGCAAGGCTGGCCCTGATCCAGGAAACGATCTGCGGCGAAACATCCTGGAACTCGTCGATCATCAGGTGTGACATCGGGCGCAGGCAGGCATCGCTGAGCAGCTTGAAGTTCTCCGGCGAGCGCTCGCTGAACAGGGCGAACATGCGGTTGTAGCTCATGATGGGCGGCGACTGATCCAGCAGATGGTCCTCCAAGGCTCGCCAGAACAGGCTCAGGGCCTCGAAGAAAAACCGGTCCGGATCGTCCTGCGCAAAACTCATGCCCGCGACGGCATCGCCCACTTCCAAGCCCAGGTTCTCGATAAAGCCTGCGGCGGCGACAAAGCAATCGAGCAGCGGCGCCGACGCCAGCTCGCCCTTGACCTTGTAATCGAAACCCGGACCGCCATTGACCTGGGCCGAAAAGGCGCCGGCAGAACGCTTTGAAGCTTCGTAACTATTAAGCCAAATCAATGGTTTACGGCAAAAAGCTTGAAACAGGGTGCGCTTTACAGCCCACTCCGCCCGCACCGTCAGCTTGGCCCCGGGCCGGGTCAGCTGCGGGCTCTCGCGCGGGTCGAAACCCAGCACCACCCAGGCGTCCAGCTCCGCACAGTAGCCATGGCTGTGAAAGGTCGCACCGTTGATTTCGAACCGCTGGCGCTGCGGCTCGATGCCCTTGATCGGCCAGGCGCCCGCGCGAAACCACAGGTCCTCCACGGTGTCGCAGAGCTCTTCATCGCGCTTGGCCGCCAGTTCGGTCACCGCCATGCGCTTTTGCACGTCAGGGTGATCGCGCTCCAGTTCCTTGAGCTGCAGGGCGTGGCGCACCAACGGCTGCAACGCCAGGCGAAAGCGCGGGTCATCGCGGTACAGTGCCTGGTAGCAGGCATTCAGGTGCCGGCGCTGGGCGTCGTTGATGCGCAGATCGAATGGGTTGCTGTCCACCTCGTCTTCGCCGCTCTGGAGCCGATCGCTGAGGTTCTCGAAGGCCTGCAGGCGCTCGAAGCCCGGCAGGCTGCGGACCATGGGCAGGATCCGCGAGTGGAAAGTCCGCACCAGCTCCCGGGCTTCCCTGGCGCCCAGTTGCCGCCCCCACAGGGCAAAGACTTGCGTGAGCTTGGTGATGAAGTCCTTGCGTGACTCCCGGGTGAAGGTCACCACGGTCATGGCGTCCAGTTCGAAGCCCAAATAGTGATGCAACAGCAGCAGGCGCAGCACCAGCGAGGTCGACTTGCCGGCCCCGGCCCCAGCGATCACCGCGGTGGCGGGTGTGTCGCTGAAAATCATCTTCCACTGCGCGGCGCTGGGCTGCGCGGCGGCGGGCAGCAGGCGGGCGACATCGGCCTTGAAGCGCTTTTTCAGCTCGGCGCTCAACGGCAGGCGCCAGTCATCGAACAGCCGGTCATCCACCCCGGGCGGGCGGTGCTCGGTGTTGCGGCTGTCGCGGATCAACAGCACCTGGCGGCCTTCCTCCAGCCCCTCAAGCCGACCTTCCTGGTAGCCGTATTCCACGCCGGCAGTGTGGCCACTGCGAAAGCCATCGGCCTGACCATGCAGCCAGGAAGCCCGATGCTGGGCCCGCAGGCGGTTCAGGCCATGGCCGAAGAAGCGCGCCGCGAGGCGTTTCAACAAGGGCATCTGGGCCAGGGGCAAAAGCTCGGGGGGCAGATCGGGGGTGTGTTGCGACACGCGGACTCCAGGGTGTGAGGCTGAGCAGTAATCTTCGGCGGATTGTTCCACGGTATCCAGCCAATTGCTTGCAGGTCATTAACTTAAGCGATGAACCGAAGGTTTAACACCAACTTTGCGACAAAATAATCATCTAATTTTACGATTGGATTACGGCATTTTTTGCGCTTTTTATCGATCTATAGCTGATGGAAGATGCTCGCCATCAACCAACGGTTATCGTTTTCTGGCCCGGGTATAACGTGCCATGACGAGCCCTTAATGAGGAGAAGTTCATGCTTGAACTCAGACCTTTCAGCTCCCTGGGCGGCGCGCACCACGGCTGGCTGGATGCCCACCACCATTTTTCCTTCGCCGAGTACCATGACCCCAAGCGCATGCACTGGGGCAACCTGCGGGTCTGGAACGATGATGTGATCGCCCCTGGCACCGGCTTCCCCCAGCACCCGCACCGGGACATGGAAATCATCACCTACGTTCGCGAAGGGGCCATCAGCCACCAGGACAACCTGGGCAACAAGGGCCGCACCGAAGCCGGTGATGTGCAGGTGATGAGCGCCGGCACCGGGATCGCCCACAGCGAGTACAACCTGGAAGCCACGCCAACCAAGATATTCCAGATCTGGATCATCCCCAACCAGGCAGGCTCTGCGCCCTCCTGGGGTGCCAAGCCTTTTCCCAAGGGCCAGCGTGAAGGTTTCGTGACCCTGGCCAGTGGCAAGGCTGGCGATGAGGAAAGCCTGCGGATTCGCGCCGATGCGCGGCTGGTGGCGGCCAACCTGAAGGCCGGGGAAACGGCCGAGTATCACCTGGACGACGGGCGCCGGGCTTACCTGGTTCCGGCGACTGGCGCGATTGAAGTCAACGGCTTGCGCGCCGAAGCTCGAGACGGCATCGCGATTGAGAATGAGCCGGTGCTGCGGGTGACGGCGTTGCAAGACAGCGAGATCGTGCTGGTGGATCTGGCGTGAAATACAGCGGCCAATAAAAAGGGGCGACCGTGATGGCCGCCCCTTTTTTTGTCTGACGGGCCCGGAGCGTCGGTCAGTTGCCGCTGATGGCGGTGTCCACCAGGGTCTGGGCCTCCTGCACCAGTTGCTTGAGGTGGTCGTCGCCGATGAAGCTTTCAGCGTAGATCTTGTAGATGTCTTCAGTACCCGACGGGCGTGCGGCGAACCAGCCGTTCTCCGTCATGACTTTCAGGCCGCCAATGGCCTGGTCATTGCCCGGTGCATGGCTGAGGATCTGCTGGATCGGCTCGCCGGCCAATTGGGTCGAAGTCACCTGCTGTGGCGACAGCTTGCTGAGCAGGGCCTTCTGCTGCGGGTTGGCCTTGGCATCGACGCGGACCGAGAACGGCTCACCCAGCTCGTCGCACAGAGCGCGGTAGGCCTGGCTCGGATCGCGACCGGTACGCGCGGTCATTTCCGCCGCCAGCAGGGACGGGATCAGGCCATCCTTGTCGGTGCTCCAGACGCCACCGTCGCGGCGCAGGAAAGAGGCACCGGCGCTTTCTTCGCCGCCAAAGCCCAGTGAGCCGTCGAACAGGCCATCGGCAAACCACTTGAAGCCCACCGGCACTTCATACAGACGGCGGCCCAGGCGTGCAGCGACCCGGTCGATCAGGCCGCTACTGACCACGGTCTTGCCCACCGCGGCATCAGCGCGCCATTGCGGGCGATTCTGGAACAGGTAATCGATAGACACCGCCAGGTAGTTGTTCGGCGCCAGCAGGCCGCCGCTCGGGGTGACGATGCCGTGGCGATCGTGATCAGGGTCGCAGGCGAAGGCCACGTCGAAGCGTTCCTTGAGGCCGATCAGGCCCTGCATGGCGTAGCTGGAGGACGGGTCCATGCGGATCTGCCCGTCCCAATCCACCGACATGAAGCGGAAAGTGGCGTCCACTTGCTTGTTCACCACCTCCAGGTCCAGGCGGTAGTGCTCGGCGATCGCCGACCAGTAGCGCACCCCTGCTCCGCCCAGCGGATCCACGCCCAGGCGCAGCTTGGCGTTGCGGATGGCGTCCAGGTCGATGACGTTGACCAGGTCGGCGACGTAGGTGTTGAGGTAATCGTGGCGATGGGTGGTGTCGGCCTTCAGCGCCTGTTCGTAACCGATGCGCTTGACCCCGGCCAGCTTGGCTGCCAGCAGTTCATTGGCCTTGGCTTCGATCCACTTGGTGATGTGGGTGTCGGCCGGGCCGCCGTTGGTGGGGTTGTACTTGTAGCCGCCGCTTTGTGGCGGGTTATGGGACGGGGTGATGACGATGCCGTCCGCCAGGCCCGATGTACGCCCCCGGTTATAGCAGAGGATAGCGTGGGACACCGCTGGGGTCGGGGTGTACTCGTCGCCGGCAGCAATCATCACGGTCACGCCATTGGCCGCCAGCACTTCCAGGGCGCTGGCCCCGGCCGGGGTCGACAGGGCATGGGTGTCGATGCCGACAAACAGCGGGCCGTCGATGCCCTGGGATTCGCGGTACAGGCAAATGGCCTGGCTGATGGCCAGCACATGCCATTCGTTGAAACTCAGATCGAACGAGCTGCCACGGTGCCCGGAGGTGCCGAAGGCCACACGCTGGGTAGACACCGATGCATCAGGCTGACCGGTGTAATAAGCCGTAACCAGTCGCGGGATGTCGACCAACAATTCAGCCGGTGCCGGTTTGCCCGCAAAAGGACTGAGAGTCATGCAAAACCTCTGGAAAAGGATGGTTCGGAAATGGGCCGCAGTTTACTGGCAGTTTGACCGCAGCGCGATGGAATCTATCCCGGCGCCCCGGCGCTTTTATGCAGCAGCCGGCTTGCCGGCAAAAGGACTGCCAGGGGAAAAACTAAAAAGCCGGCGCAAGGGCCGGCAAATCGAGGCAATAAAAAACGCCAGGCTTTGCCTGGCGTTGGGATCAGACCGGTTCGACCTGAAGCGCGACCCGTTCGCGGCATGGGCATTCATCCATGTAGCGGTGCGCCTCGACAAACTCGTTGAACGCGAATACCCGGGTCTTCAGGGGGAGCAGCACCCGGTCCGCGGTGAGCTGGTTGATGTCGCGCAACGCACGCTGCAGCGCGACCTGATCCTGGACAATTCCCAACTCCGGCTTGCCAGTGAAGTTGCCGATGCAATGGACGAAGAACTGGATGTTCTTCTGGAACGCCGCGCAGGCCGGGAACGGCGTCTGGTTGCCGCCTTGCAGGCCATAGAGCACCAGGCTGCCACGGGGCGCCAGGACATCGCCGAGCATGGACATCTGCGGGCCGCCCAGGCCGTCGAACACCACGTCGACGCCGCGGTTGTCGGTGAGCTTGTTGATCTGCATCAGCAGGTCCTGTTCCTCGGTGACAATCACCTTCTCAGCACCCAGGGACAGCAGGTATTCACGCTCTTCAGCGGTCTTGGTCGCGGCAATCACCCGCACACCCAGGGCCTTGCCCAACTGGACAAAGGACGGCCCGGCGCAATGGCTGGCGTCCGTGACCAGGGCAAACTGCCCCGGCTTGACCCGCGCCAGGTCGGCGTAGGCGAAATAGGCGATCAGCAGCGGCGTGTAATGAACAGCAGCCTCGATCGGGCTGAGAACATCGGGATAACGGGTCAGGGCCGAACGCGGCAGGACGATCAGCTCGCCATACACCGGGTAATCGTTGGGGCTTTCGGCGGGAAAACTCGCCACCTTGTCACCTACCGCCAGGTCGTCGACGCCCTCGCCCACGGCCGTGACCACACCGGCCATTTCGTGCCCGAGGCCCGAGGGTAGGCGCGCATGGGACGACGCCAGGTTCTGCCGCCAGAGCACGTCATACCAGCTGATACCGATGGCTTCGACTCGTACCTGCACTTCGCCTGGCGCAGGCAACGAGGCCGCATGCTCTTCGCATTTGAGCACCTCGGCCGGTCCAAACTTGTGAAAACGAATCGTGCGGGACATCGCAAACCTCGTCAAATTAACCTCTAATGCCGCGAACTTTATCCGGGCTTTGCAAGCAAGACTATCAGTGCCTATTAATAGTCGACATGCCTGGCATTGATTTCGTGCCCTTGAAAATCGGGGCGTACAGCGTGCTCGAACCTTGCCCGGCTACAAACAAACAACATTTAGCCGATGCAGAGTACCAGCCTTTCCCCGTAAGATTCACGCCGGCCATTGTTCCGATATGGTCGCTCCCGTCAAGCTCGCTGACTCTGCCAGGACTCCAGATGAATCGTAATGACCTGCGTCGTGTCGACCTGAATCTGTTGATCGTATTCGAAACACTGATGCACGAACGCAGTGTGACCCGCGCCGCCGAGAAGCTGTTCCTCGGCCAGCCGGCCATCAGTGCAGCCCTGTCGCGCCTGCGCAACCTGTTCGACGATCCGCTGTTCGTGCGTACCGGGCGCAGCATGGAGCCCTCGGCCCGGGCAGTGGAAATCTTCGCCCTGCTCTCGCCGGCCCTGGATTCGATCTCCACCGCCGTCAGCCGCGCCGCCGAATTCGACCCGGCCACCAGCACCGCCGTATTCCGTATCGGTCTTTCCGACGACGTGGAATTCGCCCTGCTGCCGATGCTGCTCAAACGCCTGCGCGCCGAAGCCCCGGGCATCGTGCTGGTGGTACGCCGCGCCAACTACCTGCTGATGCCCGCGCTGCTGGCCTCCGGCGAAATCTCCATCGGCGTCAGCTACACCGCCGACCTGCCGGCCAACGCCAAGCGCAAGGTCCTGCGCCGCAGCCTGCCCAAACTACTGCGGGCCGACACGGTGCCCGGCCCCCTGACCCTGGACGACTTCTGCGCCCGCCCCCACGCCCTGGTGTCGTTCGCCGGGGACCTGAGCGGGTTCATCGATGAGGAGCTGGAGAAGCTCGGACGCAAGCGCCACGTCGTGCTCGCCGTACCGCAATTCAACGGCCTGAGCACCCTGCTGGCCGGCACCGACATCCTTGCCACCGTGCCCGACTACACCGCCGACGCCCTCACTGCCGCCGGCGGCGTACGCGCCGAAGATCCGCCACTGCCGGTGCGAAGTTTTGAGCTGCACATGGCCTGGCGTGGCTCACAGGACAACGATCCAGGGGAGCGCTGGTTGCGTTCGCGGATTCAGATGTTCTTCGGCGACCCCGACAGCCTCTGAGCCTTCCCCAACGGCTCACTGATCTACCGAAACGCCCCCAGACTCCGCGGCCCTGTACCACGTAGGACACCCTTGGACAGATGCGCTGCCCTGTCCTGCCCAGCAGGGTCGCGCACCTGCCCTGCCCCTCAAGGAGTCTGCAGACGGCCACCCCCACGCCTTGAGCCCTTTCACCACCCGCCCCGAGAAAACTTTAGTCGTGCCCGGCAGTGACTTTGGTCGTATTGCGTAACGCCAACAGTCTGTTTTGGCGGCCATTTTTTGATCCAGATCAATACTTCGACGGGTTATTCGAAGCGTTCAGCACCTTCATCGACAAGACCTATCAGACCATCGACCCAGCCTATTAGCCGCCTACGCAAGCGGGCCATAAAATCGCCGGCACACAGCAGAATCAGCACAAGACTTGCCGTTCTATTCCACACGCGTTGTGCCCCCCATTAAAAGAGTGGCCCTTGCCACCTTGCCTGATCACCCGTGATTGAAAAATGCCTGCATAAGGAATGCGTCATGACACTTGGCAGAAGACAGTTCTTTAAACTTTGTACAGCCGGTGCCGTGGCCACCACCGCCGTATCCCTGGGCTTCGCGCCCACCACGGCCAATGCCAGCCAGTCGCGCCAGTACAAACTGCTGCGCGCCAGGGAAACCCGCAACAACTGCACCTACTGCTCGGTCGGTTGCGGCATCCTGATGTACAGCCTGGGCGATGGCGCAAAGAACGCCAAGGCGCGGATCTTCCATATCGAAGGCGACCCTGACCACCCGGTGAGCCGCGGCTCGCTGTGCCCCAAAGGCGCCGGCCTGGTCGACTACATCCACAGTGAGCAACGCTTGCTGTACCCCGAGTACCGCGCCCCGGGCTCGGACCAATGGCAGCGGGTCAGCTGGGATTACGCCATCGAACGCATCGCGCGGTTGATGAAGGACGACCGCGACGCCAACTTCATCGAGAAAAACGCCAAGGGCGTCACGGTCAATCGCTGGCTGTCCACCGGCATGCTCTGCTCGTCGGCCGCCAGCAGCGAGACCGGCTCGCTCGACCAGCGCTTCACCCGCGCCCTGGGCATTCTCGGCACCGACAGCCAGGCCCGGGTCTGCCACGCGCCGACGGTCTCGGCGCTGGCCCCGACCTTCGGCCGCGGCGCCATGACCAACAACTGGGTCGACATCAAGAACGCCAACGTGGTGCTGATCATGGGCGGCAACCCGGCCGAGGCGCATCCGGTGGGGTTCAAGTGGGTGATCGAGGCCAAGATCCGCAATGGCGCCAAGGTCATCGTGGTGGATCCGCGCTTCAACCGCAGCGCCGCGGTGGCGGATATCTACTCGCCGGTGCGCGCCGGTTCCGACGTGACCTTCCTCATGGGCATGGTCAACTACCTGCTCAGCAACGATCGCATCCAGCATGAATACGTGCGCGCCTACACCAACGCCTCGTTGATCGTGCGCAGCGACTACCGCTTCGATGACGGCCTGTTCAGTGGCTACGACGCCAAGGCTCGGCGCTACGACCGCAGCTCCTGGGCCTACGAGCTGGACGAACAAGGTCACGCCCGCCGCGACCTGAGCCTGAGCCACCCGCGCTGCGTGCTCAACCTGCTCAAGCAGCATGTCAGCCGCTACACCCCGGAGCGGGTCAGCCAGATCTGCGGTACGCCCCAGGCCGACTTCCTGGAGATTTGCGAGATCATGGCCAGCACCAGCGTGCCGGACAAGACCGCGACCTTCCTCTATGCCCTGGGCTGGACACACCACACCACCGGCGCCCAGATGATCCGCGGCTCGGGCATGATCCAGCTGCTGCTGGGCAACATCGGCATGGCTGGCGGCGGCGTCAATGCCCTGCGCGGGCACTCCAATATCCAGGGCTACACCGACCTTGGCCTGCTCTCGCAGCGCCTGCCGGGCTACATGAACCTGCCGTCCGACAACCAGGCCAGCCTGGCGACCTACCTCAAGGAAACGACCCCAAACGCCCAACTGCCCGGCCAGGTCAACTACTACCAGAACACCCCCAAGTTCTTTATCAGCCTGATGAAGAGCCTGTACGGCGACAAGGCCACCCGTGACAATCAATGGGGCTTCGACTGGCTGCCCAAGTGGGACGAGAGCTACGACGTACTGAACTTCTCCAACCGCATGTATGAAGGCAAGGTCAACGGCTACATCGCCCAGGGCTTCAACCCGATTGCCGCCTTCCCGGACAAGAACAAGGCCGCCGCGGCGCTGGCCAAGCTCAAGTTCCTGGTGATCATCGACCCGCTGGCCACCGAGACTTCGAGCTTCTGGCAGAACCACGGCGAGTCCAACGATGTCGACCCGGCGCAGATCCAGACCGAAGTGTTCCGCCTGCCCTCGAGCTGCTTTGCCGAGGAAAACGGCTCGATCGTCAACTCCGGGCGCTGGCTGCAGTGGCACTGGGCCGGCGCTGCGCCACCCGGCGAGGCCTGGCACGACGGCAAGATCCTCGGCCACCTGTTCATGAAACTACGCGAGCTGTACCGCAGCGAAGGCGGCGCCTGCCCCGAGCAGGTGCTGAATATGGCCTGGGACTACCGCGACCCCTACGACCCCGCTCCCGAGGAAGTGGCCAAGCAATCCAACGGCTACGCCCTGGCCGACGTGCGTGATGACCAGGGCAACCTGATCCTGCGCAAGGGCCAGTTGCTGGACAACTTCGGCCAACTGCGCGACGACGGCAGCACCGCCTGCTTCAACTGGATATTCGCCGGCTCCTGGACCGAGGCCGGCAACCAGATGGCCCGTCGCGACAACGCCGACAGTGGCCTGGGCTGCACCCCGGGCTGGGCCTGGGCCTGGCCGCAGAACCGGCGGATTCTCTACAACCGCGCCTCGGCCGACCCGCAGGGCAACCCCTGGGATGCGCAACGCAAGATCATCGGCTGGGACGGCAATCGCTGGAGCGGCATCGATGTGCCGGACTTCCCGGTCAACCTGGCGCCGGGCACCCAGGCCAACCCGTTCATCATGCTCCCCGAGGGCCTGGGCCGGCTGTTCTCGGTGGGCGCCATGAACGACGGCCCGTTTCCCGAGCACTACGAGCCCACCGAAAGCCCGCTGGCGCACAACCCGCTGCACCCCAACGTCAGCAAGAGCCCCACGGCGCGGCTGTATGACAGTGACCGAACGCGCATGGGCAGCCGCGAGGAATTCCCCTACGTGGCCACTACCTATTCGATCACTGAACTGTTCCGTCACTGGACCAAGCACTCCCGGCTCAACGCGATTATCCAGCCGGAACAGTTCATCGAGATTGGCGAAGTGCTGGCCCAGGAAAAAGGCATCGTCCAGGGCGACCTGGTGCGCGTCAGCACTAAGCGCGGCTACATCAAGGCCAAGGCGGTGGTGACCAAACGCATCCGCCGCCTGCAGATCGACGGCCAGCCGGTCGATACCATCGGCATTCCTTGCCACTGGGGCTACGAAGGTGCAACCCGCAAGGGCTTCCTGGCCAATACCCTGACCCCGGGCGTCGGCGATTCCAACACCAACACCCCGGAATACAAAGCGTTCCTGGTGAACGTGGAAAAGGCCTGACGGAGCAACTGACATGTCCATGCAATCCCAAGACATCATCCGCCGTTCGGCCACCAACGCCTTCACCCCGGCGCCGCGGGCCCGCGATCACCAGGCCGAAGTGGCCAAGCTGATCGACGTCAGCATCTGCATCGGCTGCA
Source organism: Pseudomonas sp. BIGb0176 (assembly GCF_024810175.1). Classification (NCBI taxonomy): domain Bacteria; kingdom Pseudomonadati; phylum Pseudomonadota; class Gammaproteobacteria; order Pseudomonadales; family Pseudomonadaceae; genus Pseudomonas; species Pseudomonas sp. BIGb0176. The sequence goes on along the minus strand of NZ_JANUEC010000001.1, from coordinate 1,094,648 downwards.
AGGCGTGCCAGGTGGCGTGCAACGAATGGAACGACCTGCGCGACGAAGTCGGCCACAACGTCGGGGTCTACGACAACCCCGCCGACCTCAGCGCCGACACCTGGACCCTGATGCGTTTCGACGAGCACGAGAACGAAGCCGGCAAGCTCGAATGGCTGATCCGCAAGGACGGCTGCATGCACTGCGCCGACCCTGGCTGCCTGAAAGCCTGCCCGCAACCGGGAGCGATCATCCAGTACGCCAACGGCATCGTCGACTTCCAGTCCGAGCACTGCATAGGTTGCGGCTACTGCGTCGCCGGCTGCCCGTTCGACGTGCCGCGCATCAGCAAGAAGGACAACAAGGCTTACAAGTGCACCCTGTGCGTCGACCGGGTCACGGTGGGCCAGGAGCCGGCTTGCGTGAAGACCTGCCCCACCGGGGCGATCAACTTCGGCAGCAAGGCCGACATGCTGGTGCAGGCCGCAGAACGGGTCACCGAACTGCAGGGCCGCGGCTTTGCCGGCGCGGGGATCTACGACCCGCAAGCGGTGGGCGGAACCCATGTGTTCTACGTGCTGCAACACGCCGACCAGCCGCAGCTGTACCACAAGCTCAACCCTGACCCGCGCATCAGCAGCGCGATCGAAGGCTGGAAAGGCTGGCTCAAGCCGGCGGCCGCCGTGGCTTTCTTCGCCACCTTGGCCGGTACGGTATTCCACTACATCGGCGTCGGCCCGAACGAAGTCGAAGAAGACCTCAAGGAGAACCCGTGATGAACAAGAACAAGCTGATCCTGCGTACCCGCTTTATCGAGCGCGCCAGCCACTGGTTCATGGTCATCTGCTTCTTCATGGTGGCGTTGTCGGGGCTGTCGTGGTTCTTCCCGTCGCTGAACTGGCTCAACGGCGTGTTCGGCACACCGCAGCTGGCGCGCATCCTGCACCCGTTTCTGGGAACGGTGGTGTTCCTGCTGCTGATGTTCCTGTTCGTGCGTTTTGTGAAGTACAACCTGCCGGAACGCCAGGACGCGATCTGGTTTCGCAACCTCAAGACGGTGCTCTCGGGGGACCACAGCCAACCGCTGCAGATTGGCAAGTACAACGCCGGGCAGAAGATCCTGTTCTGGGGAATCATGGGCCTGATCAGCCTGTTGCTGCTCAGCGGCGTGGTGATCTGGCGGCCGTGGTTCGCCCAGTACTTCAGCATTCCCCTGATTCGCATCGCCCTGCTCACCCATGCCCTGGCCGGGATCTCGCTGATGCTGCTGATCATCGGTCACGCCTACCTGGCGTTCTGGGTCAAGGGTTCGATCCGCGGCATGGTCACCGGCTACGTATCGCGCAGTTGGGCCCGCTCGCACCATGACCGCTGGTACCAGCAGATTTCCAAGAGTGAGAAGAAATGAGCAGCATCAAGCTAACCCCACTGGAGCCCACCAGTGGCGGCGTGGAAGAAATCAGCGCCTTGTTGCTGCCGGACCTGCGCCAGCACTTCAGCCGGCGCGCAGCGCGCCTGCGCCAACTGGCCGAAGGTCACGAGCAGGCCGACTACCTGCGGTTTGCCGCGCGGGTGGCTGAGGCGCAACAGGCGATATTCGAGCGTTCGCCGGTGGCGGCCGAGGAGTTGCAGGCGCTGGTGGCGCGGATCGGTGATGGCGCGCCGCTGGATGTGCAGCGCCTGCCGCGCTCGGCCTATTGGCAAGCGGCCCTTGAGCAACTGATCGAGCACCTGCGCAGGGACGCCAGCGCCCCGCTGACCAAGGCCCTGGACGCCATCGGCGGCATGCCCGCCGAGCAGCGTGAAGCCTGTGCCGAGCAGTTGCTGCTGGGGCATTACCTTCAGGTAGACAGCGGCCAGGCGCTGTTTTTCTGGGCGGCCCTGAGCCTGTATTTCAGCCAACTGGCCAGCGCCCTGCCGGTGACTGCCCAGGCCCAGGTGGGAGAACAGCGCCAGCATTGCCCGGTGTGCTGCAGCGCGCCGGTGGCCAGCGTGATCCTCAGCGGCAAGCGCGCCGGCCTGCGTTACCTGCACTGCGGATTATGCGAGAGCCGCTGGCACATAGTGCGAGCCAAATGCAGCAACTGCGAAGGCACCGGCCAACTGCACTACTGGTCGCTGGAGCACCAGGACAGCGCGGTCAAGGCCGAGAGCTGTGGAGACTGCCAGAGCTACCTGAAGGTGTTCTATTACCCACACGATCAGAGGCTGGAGCCGGTGGCCGACGACCTTGCGTCGTTGGCCCTGGATGCCGGGCTTGAGGCTGAAGGCTTCGCGCGCAGCAGCATCAGCCCGTTCCTGTTTCCCGGCCAGGCATGACGTCTGGCGGCCCGAGAAATCCACCGAAGCGGCTAGCTCGAAGGTCTGCGCTGCCCCAGCCCCAGGCTGGACAGCAACCGATATCGGAGGAATCGGTGATCCCACCACCCAAAAGCCTCGTAGAAGTGGGCTTGCCAACGAAAGCACCCGGGCGTCGAAAGGCCCTTTTCGCGGGCCAGTCGACTCCGGTAGCACCGGCCAATATTGCGTCAGCCGCAATAACTAATTGCACGCCAGGGAATTGATAGCAGCCTAACGAAAGGTGCATGCTAGAGGGCTTGCTTGGCGCTTATATCATTCCGAATGATAGTTACCTTCGCTTCATTCGATTCGTGAGATACAACCCTGCCGAGCATCATCCGCCCATCTCAAATACAGTGGCGGATGCACCATGGACCAGTCAGTCAAACTCCTACGTTTTCCACTCGCCGTTCTCGCCGTGCTGGTGATGAGCGCGTGCGGCAAAGCCCCTGAGACCGCCTCCGCCCCGCCCGCTGCCAAAGTCAGCGTGGCCAAGGTGCTGGAACAGCCGGTCAACGAATGGGATGAATTCACCGGGCGCCTGGAAGCCCCGGAAACCGTGGAGATCCGACCTCGGGTCTCGGGCCAGATCGATCAGGTGGCCTTCACCGAAGGCGCCCTGGTGAAGAAAGGCGACCTGCTGTTCCAGATCGACCCACGGCCTTTCCAGGCTGAAGTACGCCGCCTCGAAGCCCAGCTGCAACAGGCTCGGGCCACCGCGACCCGCAGTGCCAACGAAGCCCAGCGCGGCCAGCGCCTGCTGACCAGCAACGCGATTTCCGCCGAGCTGGCCGACACCCGCACCAGCGCCGCCCAGGAAGCCCGGGCCGGGGTCGATGCGATCCAGGCCCAGTTGGACGTGGCCAAGCTCAACCTGAGCTTCACCCGGGTAGTGGCGCCCATCAGCGGCCGGGTCAGCCGCGCGCAGATCACCGCCGGCAACCTGGTGACCGCCGATGTCACCCCGCTCACCAGCCTGGTCTCCACCGACAAGGTCTACGCCTACTTCGACGCCGACGAGCGCGTGTACCTCAAGTACACCCAGCTCGCCCGCCAGGGCCAGCGCGGCCAGACCACCCCGGTGTACCTGGGCCTGTCCAATGAAGAAGGCCACCCGCACCTGGGGCAGATGAACTTCGTCGACAACCAGGTCAACCCCAAGACCGGCACCATCCGTGGCCGCGCGGTGTTCGACAACAGCGACGGCAGCTACACCCCGGGCCTCTATGCGCGCCTGAAACTGGTGGGCAGTGGCACCTACTCGGCGATGCTGATCAACGACGAAGCCGTGGGCACCGACCTGGGCAAGAAGTTCGTGCTGGTGATGGACGCCGACAACAAGCCGGCCTACCGCGCCGTGGAACTGGGGCCGAAGATCGAGGGCCTGCGCATCGTGCGCAACGGCCTGAGCAAGGACGACACCATCATCGTCAAGGGCTTGCAGCGGGCACGTCCCGGCGCACCGGTCACGCCTGAAGTGATCCCCATGGCCAGCAAGGAAACCCTCGCCGCCCTGGCCCAACAACGCCAAGCACTGGAAGCCAGCAACCTGCCGCAGGTCACCCCTGCCAAGGCGGCTCCGGCTGTGAAACTCGCCGCTGCGACACCGCGCGGTTAAGGGACGACTCTCAAGATGAATTTTTCCCAGTTCTTCATTTCAAGGCCGATCTTCGCCGCGGTGCTGTCGCTGCTGATCCTGATCGCCGGCGCCATCTCGCTGTTCCAGTTGCCCATCAGCGAATACCCGGAAGTGGTGCCGCCCACCGTAGTGGTGCGCGCCAACTTCCCGGGGGCCAACCCGAAAGTCATCGGTGAAACCGTGGCCGCGCCCCTGGAACAGGCGATCACCGGGGTCGAGAACATGCTCTACATGTCCTCGCAATCCACCGCTGACGGCAAGATCACCCTGACCATCACCTTCGCCCTGGGCACCGACCTGGACAACGCCCAGGTGCAGGTACAGAACCGCGTGACCCGTACCCAGCCCAAGCTGCCCGAAGAAGTGACGCGCATCGGTATTACCGTGGACAAGGCCTCTCCGGACCTGACCATGGTGGTCCACCTGACCTCGCCGGACAAACGCTACGACATGCTCTACCTGTCCAACTACGCCCTGCTCAACATCAAGGATGAGCTGGCGCGCCTGGGTGGCGTGGGGGATGTGCAACTGTTCGGCATGGGCGACTACTCGTTGCGGGTCTGGCTGGATCCGAACAAGACCGCTTCGCGCAACCTGACCGCCACCGACGTGGTCACCGCCATCCGTGAACAGAACCGCCAGGTCGCCGCCGGTGCCCTGGGCGCGCCGCCTGCGCCCACCGCCACCAGCTTCCAGCTATCGGTCAACACCCAGGGCCGCCTGGTCACCGAGGAAGAGTTCGAGAACATCATCATCCGCTCCGGTGAGGACGGTGAAATCACCCGCCTGAAGGACATCGCCCGCATCGAGCTGGGGTCGAGCCAGTACGCTTTGCGTTCCCTGCTCAACAACCAGCCGGCGGTGGCGATCCCGATCTTCCAGCGCCCGGGCTCCAACGCCATCGAGATCTCCAACGAAGTGCGGGCCAAGATGGCCGAACTCAAGCAGAGCTTCCCGCAGGGCATGGACTTCAGCATCGTCTACGACCCGACCATCTTCGTCCGCGGCTCCATCGAAGCGGTGGTGCACACCCTGTTCGAAGCCCTGATCCTGGTAGTGCTGGTGGTGATCCTGTTCCTGCAGACCTGGCGTGCCTCGATCATCCCGCTGGTGGCCGTACCGGTGTCGCTGATCGGCACCTTCGCGGTGATGCACCTGTTCGGTTTCTCGCTCAATGCCCTGTCGCTGTTCGGCCTGGTGCTGGCCATCGGCATCGTGGTGGACGACGCCATCGTGGTGGTGGAGAACGTCGAACGTAACATCGGCCTGGGCCTGAACCCGGTGGAAGCCACCAAGCGTGCCATGCGTGAAGTGACCGGCCCGATCATCGCCACCGCCCTGGTGCTGTGTGCGGTGTTCGTACCGGCGGCCTTCATCAGTGGCCTGACCGGGCAGTTCTACAAGCAGTTCGCCCTGACCATTGCCATCTCCACGGTGATCTCGGCCTTCAACTCCCTGACCCTGTCGCCGGCCCTGGCCGCGGTACTGCTCAAGGAACACCATGCGCCCAAGGACCGCTTCTCGAAGATCCTCGACAAGCTGCTGGGGGGCTGGCTGTTCAAGCCGTTCAACCGCTTCTTCGATCGTGCCAGCCATGGTTACGTCGGCACCGTGCGCCGGGTCATCCGCGGCAGCGGCATCGCCCTGTTCCTCTATGCAGGCCTGATGGTGCTGACCTGGTTCGGCTTCGCCCACACCCCGACCGGTTTCGTCCCGGCCCAGGACAAGCAGTACCTGGTGGCCTTCGCCCAACTGCCGGACGCCGCCAGCCTGGACCGCACCGAAGACGTGATCAAGCGCATGTCCGACATCGCCCTGAAGCAGCCCGGCGTGGAAAGTGCGGTGGCCTTCCCTGGCCTTTCGATCAACGGCTTCACCAACAGCCCGAACAACGGCATCGTCTTCGTCACCTTGAAGCCCTTCGATGAGCGCAAGGACCCGAGCATGTCCGCCGGTGCCATCGCCGGTGCCCTGAACGGCAAGTACGCGGATATCCAGGACGCCTACATGGCGATCTTCCCACCGCCGCCGGTACAGGGCCTGGGAACCATCGGCGGCTTCCGCCTGCAGGTGGAGGACCGCAGCGGCCTGGGCTACGACGAGCTGTACAAGGAAGTGCAGAACGTCATCACCAAGAGCCGCAGCGTGCCGGAACTGGCCGGGCTGTTCACCAGCTACCAGGTCAACGTGCCCCAGGTGGATGCTGCCATCGACCGGGAAAAGGCCAAGACCCACGGCGTGGCGATCTCCGACATCTTCGACACCCTGCAGATCTACCTGGGTTCGCTGTATGCCAACGACTTCAACCGCTTTGGCCGCACCTACCAGGTCAACGTCCAGGCCGAGCAGCAGTTCCGTCTCGAGCCCGAGCAGATCGGCCAGCTGAAAGTGCGCAACAACAAGGGCGAGATGATCCCCCTGGCCACCTTCATCAAGGTCAGCGACACCGCAGGTCCCGACCGCGTGATGCACTACAACGGCTTCGTCACTGCGGAAATCAACGGCGCAGCGGCCCCGGGCTACAGCTCCGGGCAAGCGGAAGCGGCGATCGAGAAACTGCTCAAGGAAGAACTGCCCAACGGCATGACCTACGAATGGACCGAGCTGACCTACCAGCAGATCCTGGCCGGTAACACCGCGCTGTTCGTCTTCCCGCTCTGCGTGCTGCTGGCCTTCCTGGTGCTGGCCGCTCAGTACGAAAGCTGGAGCCTGCCACTGGCGGTGATCCTGATCGTGCCTATGACCCTGCTGTCGGCCATTACCGGGGTGATCGTCTCCGGGGGCGACAACAACATCTTCACCCAGATCGGCCTGATCGTTCTGGTGGGCCTGGCCTGCAAGAACGCGATCCTGATCGTCGAGTTCGCCAAGGACAAGCAAGAGGAAGGCCTCGACCCGCTGGCCGCGGTGCTGGAAGCCTGCCGCCTGCGTCTGCGGCCGATCCTGATGACCTCCTTCGCCTTCATCATGGGCGTGGTGCCCCTGGTGATCTCCAGCGGCGCCGGTGCGGAAATGCGTCATGCCATGGGTGTCGCGGTGTTCTCCGGGATGCTCGGGGTGACCTTCTTCGGCCTGCTGCTGACTCCGGTGTTCTATGTACTGATCCGCAACTACGTGGAGCGCAGCGAGGCGCGCAAAGCCGCCCGTGCTCTGCAACTGGAGGCGCAACAATGAGTTCCAAAGTCTTCCTGCCGAGCCTGCTGGTGCTGGCCCTGAGTGCCTGCGCCGTCGGTCCGGACTACCAGACTCCAACCACCGAGGCGGCGCACATCAGCGCCGCCACCGATGGCGCTGCGGGCCAGAAGAACTTCGACCGCGCACGCTTCGAAGGCATCTGGTGGCAGCAGTTCGATGACCCGACTCTCAACCAGCTGGTGAGCAAATCGTTGCAGGGCAACCGTGAACTGCGGGTGGCCTTCGCCCGCCTGCGGGCCGCCCGGGCGATTCGCGATGACGCCAGCAATGACGCCATGCCCACCATCACCAGCCGCGCCAGCAGCGACCTGGCCAAGGGACAGATCCCCGGCCAGACCACCAAGCGAGTGAACAGCGAGCGCTACGACCTGGGCCTGGACATGGCCTGGGAGCTGGACCTGTTCGGCCGCATCCAGCGCAACCTGGAAGCCACCGACGCCGACCAGCAGGCCGCCGAGGCCGACCTCTACCAACTGCAGGTGACCATGATCGCCGAGCTGGTGGACGCCTACGGCCAGTTGCGGGGCGCACAGCTGCGGGAAAAGATCGCCCTGGCCAACCTGGACAACCAGCAGGCCTCGCGCAAGATCACCGAAAGCCTGCGCGACGCCGGGGTCGGCGACCAGCTCGATGTGGTCCGCGCCGACGCCCGCCTGGCTTCGGTGGAAGCCAGCGTGCCGCAGTTGCAGGCCGAGCAGACCCGCCAGCGCAACCGCATCGCCACCCTGCTGGGTGAACGCCCGGACAAGCTCAGCGTCGACCTGTCGCCGGCGCAGCTGCCGGCCATTGCCAAGGCCCTGCCGATTGGCGACCCGGGCGAGCTGCTGCAACGCCGGCCGGACATTCTCAGCGCCGAACGCAAGCTGGCAGCGGCCACCGCGCGCATCGGCGTGGCCAAGGCCGACCTGTTCCCACGGGTCAGCCTCAGCGGCTTCCTCGGCTTCACTGCCGGGCGCGGTTCGCAGATCGGCTCCTCGGCGGCCAATGCCTGGGCCCTGGGCCCGAGCATCACCTGGGCGGCCTTCGACCTGGGCAGTGTGCGAGCCCGCCTGCGCGGCGCCGACGCCAATGCCGACGGCGCCCTGGCCAGCTACGAGCAGCAGGTGCTGCTGGCCCTGGAGGAATCGGAAAACGCCTTCAGCGACTACGGCAAGCGCCAGCAACGGCTGATCTCCCTGATTCGCCAGAGCGAATCCAGCCGCGCCGCCGCAGACCTGGCCGAGATCCGCTACCGCGAAGGCACCGTGGACTTCCTGGTGCTGCTCGATGCCCAGCGTGAACGCCTGGCCGCCGAAGACTCCCAGGCCCAGGCCGAAGTCGACCTGTACCGCGGCATCGTCGCCATCTACAAGGCCCTGGGTGGTGGCTGGCAACCGGAGACGGTAGCCAGCAAGTAAGGATTTGCAACGAGCTCCTTTGGTTGGCCGCAACCAACCAATGTTTGGCCCCGTGGATCATTCGGTCGCGGGGCTTTTTTTTGCCTGGCTCAAGGGCCTCTTCGCCGGCTAGCCGGCTCCTACAAGAGCCCGCGCAACGCTTGGCCCCAAACGCATGGCCCCGAATACATGGCCCCGGTAGGCGCTGGCTTGCCAGCGAATGCGCCCGCCAGAACACCGCCCACCCCAAGCCCATTGATAGAGGCCGTCGATCATGCGGTTGGCCATTGCGATTGGACAGCCCCACAGCGCGCTCCTACTCTTCACTCGCCGCGTAATCGCCCTGGCCTCAGCCCCCCATGATTGTCCGCCCCAAGCCGAACCTGATCGGCATCCTCTTCGCCCTCAAGGGCTCGATTGCCAAGCGCATTGCCCTGCGCTGCGTGCTGGTCACACTGCTGGCCTCGGTGATCGTGCTGGTGGAAACCCTGCAACCGAGCTATTTCTCCAAGGTCAACGCCACGCCCTTCACCCTGCTGGGGCTGTCGCTGTCGATCTTCATGAGTTTTCGCAACAACGCCTGCTACGACCGCTGGTGGGAAGGCCGCAAGCAATTGGGGCAGTTGATCATCGAGGTGCGTTCGCTGATCCGTGAAAGCCTGATCATCGACGGCCACCCCGAGCGCGAGGGCATGCTGCGCGACCTGTGCGGCTTTGCCCACAGCCTGATCGCCCGCCTGCGCCATGAAGACGAGGCCGCCGCCCTGCGCCCCTGGGCCCAGGCCAGCCTCGCCCCCGGCCACCCGAACCTCACCGACGCGCAGTTGCAACGCATCGGCCAGCGCTGCTCGCAGTGGGCCCAGCAGGGGCTGATCAGCGAATGGCGCTACACCCAACTGGAAACCCGGCTGGTCAGCCTGAGCCTGGTGCAGGCCGCCTGCGAGCGGATCCAGAACACCCCGCTGCCCTTCCCCTACACCCTGCTGCTGCACCGCACCATCTACCTGTTCTGCATCCTCCTGCCGTTCGCCATGGCCGAGCCCCTGGGCTGGCTGACGCCGATCTTCACCGCCATTGTCAGCTACACCTTCCTGGGCCTGGACGAGATCGGCGACGACCTCGAAGACCCTTTCGGCTATGACGACAACGACCTGCCGTGCAGCGCTCTATTGCGCGGCCTGGAGCGCGAAGTCCTGGCGGCGCTGGGGCAAACCGAGCTGCCGCCGCTGCTGGAGCCGCAGGAGTACGTGCTGACCTGAACCGGGGTTTGACTCAAGCCGGTTCCTGACCGAAGCTTGCGCCTTCCAAAAGTCGCCAGCTTCCGGATTCCTGCATGTCCCAGCCCCGCCGCTACCTGCTGATCAGCCTGCTTACCGTCGTCGTCCTGGCCCTGGCCTGGAGCTTTCTGCGCAGCAGCCCGCCGCAGGTTCCCGAGGCCATCAAGCATGGCTACAGCGCGGCACTGGAAAAAGCCCGCAATGGCCAGCCTGGCGCGGCGCGCGTGCTCTACCAGCAGTTGGGCCGGCCCGACCTCGACGACCAGCAGCGCATCCGCCTGCTGGCAGTGCTGGCCAACTACCCCAGCCCCCAGGCATTGAAACTGGCGGACGCCGACCTCTATCACCCTTCTGCCGAGGTGCGCAAAGCGGCGATCAAGAGCGTGCTCGGCCTGGTGCCCAGCGGCCAGCGCAGCCTGCTGCTGGGGCCATTGCTGGACGATCACGAACAGAGCGTGCGCTTCGCCGCGGTGGACGCCCTGCTGGGCCTGAGCCCCGACGACCAGGGCCTGTACTTCGGCCCGTTGCAGCAGGTGATCGACGAATACACCCAAGTGCTCAAGACCCGCGGCGACAACGTCGAGGCCCAGTACCAGCTGGCTCGCCTGTACCTGCACAATGCCGACCTGATCAAGGCCCAGCAGACCCTGGAACAGGCCCTGCGCCTGGCCCCGGACAACCTGCAGGCAGTGGTGCTGCAGATCGAAGTGCTGGACAAGCAGGGCCAGAGCGATGCCGCCCGCCAATTGCTGGCCAAGCAGTTGCAGGCACAGCAGGATTCGGCCTACCTGCAACATGCCCTGGGGCTCTGGCTGCTGCACCATGGCCAGGGCGAGTTCGCCCTGCTCGGCTTGTCCCGGGCGGTGGAACTGGAGCCTAACAACGCCGCCTACCGCTACGACCTGGCCACCACCCTGCACAGCGAACAGGAGCTGGAAGCGGCGCAGAAGCAACTGGAGGAAATCGTCCAGCGCCAGCCCTACAACCGCAAGGCGCGGGTGCTGCTGATCAGCTACTGGAAGGAAAGCGGCCAGTTGCAGAACGTCCAGGTCCTGCTGGCCCAGCTGGAACAGCAGAACCCCGACGACCCGGCCCTGCAGCAGGGCCTGTAGCCGCCCCCCGGGCCTTGCCTCGCGATCCCCAGCCGAACCTTTGGCGCCCTTGAGCCCCCCGCGCCTGCTGCGTCGGAATGCCGCCCAAGCCGTTCGCAGCCTGCGCCAGCGGCTACAAGAGCCAGCACAAAACCTGTAGCCGCTGCCGAGCCTGCGAGGCTGCGAAAAGGCCCGCAGGGCCTTGCCTGGCAATCCCCAGCCGCACCTTTGGCACCCTTGCCCCCCTGCGCCTGCTGTGCTCAGCAGCGGCTCCACGGCGACAAAAGGTTGAACCGCGCCAGCGGCAGGCGGTCAAGTGATTTATCAGCGATATCAAGGTGCTCGACGCCGTCGCCGATCACTTGGACCTATTTGCGAGGGCATTGTTTGTCGACCTCATCTGCGTTGCTCAGCGAAAAAGCCGCCACCGGCATCGAAGGCCTGGACGATATCCTCTCCGGCGGATTGTCACGTAGCCATGTGTTCCTGCTGGAAGGCGAACCCGGTACCGGCAAGACCACCGTGGCCTTGCATTTTCTGCGGGCCGGCGCCGCCGCCGGCGAGCGCTGCCTGTACATCACCCTCTCGGAAACCGAGCGCGAGTTGCGCCAGGGCGCGCAATCCCACGGCTGGCAACTGGATGAGAACATCCACATCTTCGAGCTGATCCCGCCGGAAAGCCTGCTCAACGCCGAGCACCAGCAGAGCCTGCTGTACTCCTCGGACCTGGAGCTGGGGGAAGCCACGCGGCAGATCTTCGAAGTGGTGGAGCGGGTCAAGCCGACCCGGGTGGTGCTCGACAGCCTTTCGGAAATCCGCCTGCTGGCGCAAAGCTCCCTGCGCTACCGGCGGCAGATCCTGGCGATCAAGCACTACTTCGTGCGCTATGACGCCACCGTCCTGCTGCTGGACGACCTGACCACCGAATCCCTGGACAAGACCGTGCACAGCGTGGCCCACGGGGTGATCCGCCTGGAAGAACTGACCCCCAGCTACGGCGCCGAACGCCGGCGCATCCGGGTGGTGAAATACCGCGGCCAGAAGTACCGCGGCGGCTTCCATGACTTCACCATCATGGGCGACGGGGTCCAGGTGTTTCCGCGCCTGGTGGCCGCCGAGCACCGCGGTCAATACCAGCGCCTGACCCTGACCAGCGGCATCACCGAGATGGACGCGCTGCTGGGGGGCGGCATCGAGACCGGCTCCAGCACCCTGATCCTCGGCCCCGCCGGCACCGGCAAATCGCTGATCTCGATGATCTTCGCAGCGGCCGCCGTAGCCAGGGGAGAGAAAGCCGCGCTGTTCATCTTCGACGAGGAACTGGGGCTGCTGTTCGAGCGCATGCGCAACATGGGCATCGACCTCAAGGCGCTGCAGGCCAGCGGCAACCTGATCATCGAACAGGTGGACGCCGCCGAGCTCTCGCCGGGGGAGCTGTCCTACCGGGTGCGACGCTGCGTCGACCAGGAGCGGATCAAGACCGTGGTGATCGACAGCATCAACGGCTACCAGGCAGCGATGCCCGAGGAAAATGCCCTGGTGCTGCACATGCACGAATTGCTGCTGTACCTCAACCGCCAGGGCGCCGCCACTTTCATGACCGTGGCCCAGCATGGCCTGGTGGGCGACATGCAGGCCCCGGTGGACATCACCTACCTGGCCGACACCGTGATCCTGCTGCGTTACTTCGAGGCCCTGGGCAAGGTGCGCCGGGCCATTTCCATCATCAAGAAACGCACCGGCAGCCACGAGTCGACCATTCGTGAATACCGCATTAGCGCTCGTGGCCTGACCATCGGCGAGCCCCTGGAAGCCTTCCAGGGCGTGCTGCGGGGCGTGCCCACCTACCTGGGCGAGAGCAAACCCCTGCTCAGGGATGAGGGCCAATGAGCCCCGACCTGGACTTTTCCGAACGGGCTCTGGTGCTCACGCCCCACGGGCGTGACAGCCAACTGGCGCAGATGATGCTCAAGGAGGCCGGCTTCAGCAGCCTGATCACCCCGCACCTGCCCGCCCTGTGCGAGCAGCTGGAGCACGGCGCCGGGCTGGCGATCATCGCCGCCGAAGCCTTGCGCGGGGTCGACCTGGAGCCCCTGCTGCGCCACCTGGAACAGCAACCGGCGTGGTCGGACCTGCCCATCGTGCTGCTGACCCAGCACGGCGGCCCCGAGCAGAACCCGGCATCGCGCTTCAGCGAGCCCCTGGGCAACGTCAGCTTTCTGGAACGGCCCTTCCACCCGGCGACCCTGATCAGCCTGGTCAGCGCCGCCCTGCGGGGCAGGCGCCGGCAGTACGACGCCCGCGACCGGCTGATCGACCTGAGCCAGAGCGAACTGCGCCTGCAACGCACCCTGGAGACCCTGGAACAGCAGGTGGAAGAACGCACCGCACAACTGCGGCACAACGAAGAAGCCCTGCGCCAGTCACAGAAGATGGAGGCCGTGGGGCAACTCACCGGCGGCATCGCCCACGACTTCAACAACATGCTCACCGGCATCATCGGCAGCCTGGAGCTGTTGCGCCGGCGCCTGGCCCGGGGCCGCACCGAGGACCTGGACAGCCTGATCGACCTGGGGGTGACCTCGGCCAACCGCGCCGCCGGCCTGACCCACCGCCTGCTGGCCTTCTCCAGGCGCCAGTCGCTGGACTCCAAGCCGGTGGAGATGAACGCCCTGGTGACCTCCATGGACGAGCTGCTGCAACGCAGCCTCAGCGAAAGCATCGAGCTGGACATGCGCCTGGACCCGCAGCTATGGGTGGCCGAAGCCGACCCCAACCAACTGGAAAGCGCCCTGCTCAACCTGGTGCTCAACGCCCGGGACGCCATGCCCAACGGCGGCCGGCTGCTGGTGGAAACCCTCAACCAGCGCCTGGCCCCGGACTTCGCCCAGGCCCACGACAACCTCAAACCGGGGGACTACGTGCTGCTGCGAGTCAGCGACAACGGCTGCGGCATGCCCGAGGCGATCATCAACCGCGTGTTCGATCCGTTCTTCACCACCAAGCCCATTGGCCAGGGCACAGGGCTGGGGCTGTCGATGATCTACGGCTTCAGCAAGCAGTCCCGCGGCCATGTGACCCTCAACAGCACCCTGGGCCGGGGTACCGAGGTCAGCCTGTACCTGCCGCGTTTTGTCGGCGACCTGGAGCAGGCCGAACACCCTCTGGTGCAACAACCGCCCCATGCGCAGAACGGTGAAACCGTGCTGATCGTCGAGGACGACCCGGCGGTGCGGGTGCTGGTCTGTGCGGTGCTCAGCGAACTGGGCTACGCCTTTGTCGAAGCCGGCGATGCCCGCAGCGCCATGCCGATCCTCGACTCGGCGCAGCGCATCGACCTGCTGATCAGCGATGTCGGGCTGCCGGGCATGAATGGCCGGCAACTGGCGGAAATCGGGCGGCAGATCCGCCCGGAGCTCAAGGTCCTGTTCATCACCGGCTACGCCGAGCACGCGGCGGCCCGTGGTGGCTTTCTCGAACCCGGCATGCAACTGATCACCAAGCCGTTCACCTTCGACCTGCTGACCGCCAAGGTGCGGGAAATGATCCGCGACTGATAGCCGGGCTTCAGGCCAGCAATTGCTGGATCTGTTCCTGCAGGCTGTTGAGGTCGAAGGGCTTGGCCAGGATCGGCGCCTTGCGGGTGATGGGGCTGCCGCATTCGAGGATTTCGTTGGGGTAGCCGCTGATGAAAATCACCTTCAGATCCGGACGCAGCTTCACGGCAGGCTCGGCGATCATCACCCCGGTGATCCCGCCCGGCAGGCGGTAATCGGTGATCATCACGTCCAGGTGCGGCTTGCTGGCGAGAATCTCGAACGCCTGCTCGCCATTCTCGGCCTGCAGCACCCGGTATCCCAGGCCCGACAGGTAGTCGGCCAGAAGCATCAGGATCACTGGTTCATCTTCGACGATCAGTACGACGTCTTGTGCATCTTCACTCATGGAAAACCTTTGCTCGGTCAATTGCTGCTGTTACGACCATTGGGTCACGCAGAGGTTGCGTGCGCGTTACGCTTTTAATGATTCACCGGCCAACGGGCCTCTACAGGGGCAGGCTGACGCGAAACAGCGCGCCCTCGCCGATCCGGCTCTCGACACTGATGGCACCACCATGGGCGGTGACGATCTGCTCGGAAATGAACAGCCCCAGGCCCAGCCCCGCCGCCACGTGGTTGGCACTGACCCGTTCGAACTGCTGAAAAATGCGCTTCTGGTTGTCTTCGCTGATACCGATGCCGTGGTCACGCACCTCGACCCGAGCCTCGCCGTCCTGGGCATAGACCCGCACTTCGATCGGGCTCTTGGCGCCGTAGCGCAGGGCGTTGGTCAGCAGGTTGGAAACCACCTGTTCGATGCGGAACTCGTCCCAGTTGCCCTCCAGTGGCTGCTCGGCCTGCAGGCTCAGGGACGACTGCGCCGCTTCCACCTGAGGCGCGAAGTTTTCCACCAGCCCGCGCACCAGTTGCGCCAGATCGAACCGCGAGGGGCGGATCGACAGCTTGCCGGTACGGATGCGCGAGATGTCCAGCATGTCCTCGATCAGGCGGATCAGGCTTTTGATCTGGCGCTCGTCGCGGTCGACCATGGCGTGCATCTTGTCCAGGCTGAAGGCCGCGGCGTTCTCCCGGGCCAGGTGCATCTTGCGCAGCTGGGTCTCGAGAATCAGGCCATTGAGCGGCGTACGCACTTCGTGGGCGACGATGGACATGAAGTCATCGCGCATGCGCACCGCCTGCTCCAGCTCGTTCTGGGTGGCCTGGAGCTTCTGGAGCAGCGCTTCCTGCTCGCGCCGGCTCTGCTCCAGGGCCTCCACCTGCTGCTTCATGGCCTTGCTCTGGCGGTACAGGTCGACGAATACGTTGACCTTGCTCTTCACCGCGTGGATGTCCAGGGGCTTGTGCAGAAAGTCCACCGCCCCGCTCTCGTAGCCCTTGAAGGCGTAGTTGAGCTCGCGCCCGGCGGCGCTGACGAAGACGATGGGAATGTTCTTGGTCTTCTCGGTGCCGCGCATCAGCTCGGCCAGCTCGAAGCCGTTCATGCCGGGCATCTGCACATCGAGGATAGCCATGGCGAACTCATGCTGGAGCAGCAGCGACAAGGCTTCGTCAGCCGACAGCGCCTTGTACACCGTACGGTCCTCGCGCTTGATCAGCGCCTCCAGGGCCAGCAGGTTCTCCGGCAGATCGTCGACGATCAGCAGCTTGGCTTGAATATTACTTAACATGGGTTCCTTCCAGCTCGGCAAGCAGACGGCTGATGCCGCGCAAAGGGAGAATGTAGTCCGGTTGATGCAGGGCCAGGGCGGCGTCCGGCATGGTCGAGACATGGGCCTCATTGGGGTCCTGGACGATGGTCAGGCCACCCTGGCGCTTGACCTCGGCCAGGCCGCGGGCGCCATCCTGGTTAGCCCCGGTCAGGAGCACCGCGGCCAGGTTCCGGCCATAGGCATCGGCGGCGGACTCGAACAGGTAGTCGATGGCCGGGCGTGAGTGATGCAGGCGTTCTTCCTGGCTCAGGGACAGGCTGCGGTCCTGCTCCACCGACAGGTGATAGCCGGGCGCGGCGAAGTACAGGGTGCCAGGCACGATCTGCTCCTTGTCGTCGGCTTCCTTCACCGCCAGCGCCAGACGCCGGCCGAAGACTTCGGCCAGCTGGCTGCGGCGCTCGTCGGGCAGGTGCAGGACCACGATCACCGGCAGGCGGAAACCCTGGGCGAAACCGCTGAACAGCTTCAGCAAGGCTTCGACCCCACCCGCAGAGGCCCCTACCACGATCGCCTCGATCTGCGGCCAGAAACCCTGGCTGACAATCTCCTGGCTCATGTCTTGCGATAGATCCGTTCTTGTTTGACCAAGGGCTCGAAGTGCTTGCCATAGGCGGAGAAGTCCAGGGTTTCCTTGCTGCCCAGCACCAGGAAACCACGATGGCAGAGGGACTCGTGAAACAGTCCGAAGGCACGATCCTGCAATTTTTTATTGAAATAAATCAATACGTTACGACAAGAAATTAATTGAGTTTCGGAGAATACACTGTCGGTCGCCAGGCTGTGGTCGGCGAAGGTTACGTTCTCGCGCAGGCTCTTGTCGAAGATCGCGTAGTCGTAGGCCGCGGTGTAGTAGTCGGCAAAGGAGCGCTGGCCGCCGGCCTGCTGGTAGTTGTGGGTGTAGGCCCGCACGTTCTCCAGGGAAAAGATGCCTTGCTTGGCCTTCTCCAGGGAGCTGGGGTTGATGTCGGTGGCATAGATGATGGTGCGCTCCAGCAGCCCCTCTTCGCGCAGCAGGATGGCCATGGAGTAGACCTCCTCCCCGGTGCTGCAGCCGGCGATCCAGATCTTGATCGAAGGATAGGTCTTGAGCAGCGGCACCACCTCCTGGCGGATCGCCAGAAAGTGCGACGGGTCGCGAAACATCTCGCTCACCGGAATGGTCAGGAACTGCAGCAACTGCATGAACGCGGTGGGGTCGTGCAGCACCCGCTCCTGCAACGCAGAAATGGTCTTGCATTCGAACTGGCGCAAAGCGTGGTTGACCCGGCGCTTGATCGAGGCACCCGAGTAGTCGCGGAAGTCGTAGCTGTACTTGAGGTAAATAGCTTCGATCAGCAAACGCAGTTCGATCTCGGTATTCCGCTCCACTAAATTCTTTCCATCTTGGGTAGCCACACACGGATAAGGGAAAACAGCCGGTCCAGGTCAATGGGCTTGGCCAGGTAATCGTTGGAGCCGGCCTGCAGGCAGCGCTCCTGGTCATCCTTCATGGCCTTGGCGGTGACCGCGATGATCGGCAGCTTGCGCCAGCGCGGATCCTTGCGGATCTGCACCGTGGCTTCGAAACCGTCCATCTCCGGCATCATCACGTCCATCAGCACCAGGTCGATATCCTCGACCTCATTGAGCCTGGCAATGGCTTCATGGCCGTTACGGCCGATCACCACTACCGCGCCCTTGTGTTCCAGGGCGCTGGTCAGGGCAAAGATGTTGCGCACGTCATCATCCACCAGGAGGATCTTGCGGCCCTCGAAGACCTTGTCGCGGCTGCGGGCGGTCTTGAGCATCTTCTGCCGTTCATGGGACAGCTGGGATTCGACTTTGTGCAGAAAAAGCGTCACTTCATCCAGCAGGCGCTCCGGCGAGCGCGCGCCCTTGATGATGATCGAGCGCGAATACTTGCGCAGCTCGGCCTCTTCATCCCGGGTCAGGTTGCGCCCGGTGTAGACGATCACCGGCGGGAAGGAGCAGATATCCTCGGTGGACATGCGCTTGAGCAGGTCGTTGCCGAGCATGTCCGGCAGCTTGAGGTCGATGACCATGCAGTCGTAGACGTTCTCGCGCAGCAGGTCCAGAGCCTCCTGGGCCAGGCCCACGGCGGTGATCTCGATGTCATCGTCACCGATCAACCGGGCAATGCTGTCGCGTTGCAGGTCGTCGTCCTCCACCAGCAGCACGCGCTTGACCTTCTGCGTCAGCTTGGCTTCCAGGCGGGCGAAGACATCCTTGAGCTCCTCGCGGGTGGTGGGTTTCACCGCATAGCCCACGGCGCCCATGTGCATGGCCGCTTCCACCCGGTCTTCCACCGAAATCACGTGCACCGGGATGTGCCGGGTCTGGGCGTTCTCCTTGAGGCGCTGCAACACGGTCAGGCCGGAGTGGTCCGGCAGGCGCATGTCCAGCAGGATGGCGTCCGGGATGAACTGGGCAGCCAGGCTGTAGCCTTCGTCGGCGCCGTGGGCCACCAGGCAGTGGTAACCCAGCTCGTGGGCCAGGTCGAAGAGGATGTGGGCAAAGTTCGCCTCATCTTCCACCACCAGGATGCAACGACTGCTGAACGGCGCCTTGTCGCGGTCATCGGCGAAGCGCGGAATGTCCGCCCCCGGGGCCTCGGCCACCGGCTGCGGCAGGCTGGCAGGCTGAGGCGCGGCCACGGGCGCGACTGGGGCCGGCGGCGCCACCAGCGGCTCGGCGGCCTCCTGGTACTGCTCCGGCAGCACCAGGGTGAAGATACTGCCGCGGCCGGGTTCGCTGCTGACGCTGATGGAGCCGCCGAGCAGGGTCGCCAGATCCCGGGAGATCGACAGCCCCAGGCCGGTGCCGCCATAACGCCGGTTGGTGGTGCCGTCGGCCTGGCGGAAGGCCTCGAAGATGCTTTCCTGCTGATCCTGGGCAATGCCGATCCCCGAATCCTGCACGGCAAAGGCGATACCGGCCCCCGGCTGAGCGGACACCGTGAGGCTCACCTGGCCCTTCTCGGTGAACTTGACCGCATTGGACAGCAGGTTCTTGAGAATCTGCTCGACCCGCTGGCGGTCGGTGAACAGCATCTGCGGCGCTCCCGGTTGCAGCTCCACCTTGAATTCCAGGCCCTTGTCCTGGGTCAATGGCTGGAACAGGGTGCGCAGCCCGTCCACCAGGCGCGGCACGCTGGCGTTCTCCGGGCGCACTTCGAGCTTGCCGGCCTCGACCTTGGAGATGTCGAGGATGTCGTTGATCAGGTTCAGCAGGTCATTGCCCGCGGAATAGATCGACTCGGCGAACTTGACCTGCTCGGGGCTGAGGTTTTCCTGGGGGTTTTCCGCCAGCAGCTTGGCCAGGATCAGCGAGCTGTTGAGCGGCGTGCGCAGCTCGTGGGACATGTTGGCAAGGAACTCGGACTTGTACTTGCTGGAGCGCTGCAACTCTTCGGCGCGCTCCTCGAGCTGGGTCTGGGCCTCGTTGAGCTCGTTGTTCTTGCGGTCCATGGCGTCGCGCTGATCGGCCAGGATCTGCGCCTGCTCCGCCAGTTGCTCGTTGGTCTGCTCCAGCTCCACCTGCTGGGTTTCCAGGTGCACCTGGGATTCCTTGAGGATCCGCGACTGCTCTTCCAGCTCCTCGTTGGCGGTCTTGAGCTCTTCTTGCTGCACTTGCAGCTCTTCGTTGAGCTGCTGGGTCTCGGCCAGCACTTCCTGCAGGCGCTGGCGATAACGCGCGGCCTCGATGGAGGTGCCGATATTGCCGGCAATCAGTTCCAGCAGCTCGACGTCGCGCTCGCTCAAGGCCCGCAGGAAGCCCAGCTCGATCACCCCGTTGACCCGATCGTCGTCACGGGTCGGCACCACCAGCACGCTGCGCGGCGAACCATCGCCCAGGCCGGAGCTGACCTTGAAGTAATCGGCGGGCACCTCGTCCAGACGGATCAGGCGCTTGTGCTGCGCGGCCTGCCCCACCAGCCCTTCGTCACTGTACAGCGACTGTTCCTGGGCTTCCTGTTCCCGGGAGAAGCCATAGGACGCCACGCGCCTGAGGCCACCGTGCTCCTCACGCACATAGAGCGCCGCCACCGGTGTGCCCAGGTACTGAGCGCAGAATTGCAGGATGTTGCGCCCCAGCAAATTAAGGCTCAGCTGGCCGAGCATCTGCTCGGCCAGTTCGGTCTGGCCGTTGCGCAGCCAGGCCTGCTGTTCCAGGCGCCGGGCGCTCTTTTCCTGGGCTTCGAGGTTGTCGCTGTAGCTCTTGGACAGTGCCAGCAGGTCACGACGGCCGATGTAGGCCAGCAGCGCGCTGATGCCTACCACGAACAGCAGGTACAGCACCACGCTGAAAATGGTGGTGCGGGTAACGCTCTCGTTACGCTCCAGACGCAACTGCTGCTCCATGGCCACCGCGTCGTCGTATTCCTTGCGGATCTCGTCAGTCAGGCGCTTGCCACGCCCGGCCTGCACCGCGCCGCGGTAATCACCACTCTGGCGACGCAGGTCGATCATGCCCTGGGCAAAGCTGTTCCACTCCATCTGCAGGGCTTCCAGGCGCTTGAGCCGGTCCACCTGCTGCGGGTTGTCCGCCACCAGTTCCTGCAAGCTGCGCAGTTCGCTGACGATACGCGGCTTGGCCACTTCGTAGGGGTCCAGAAAGTGCTCGTCGCCAGTGATCAGGAAGCCGCGCATGCCGGTTTCCAGGTCGATGGTCAGGCGCGCCGACTCGTTGAGGTTGTTGATCACTCGATCAGTGTGCTGCACCCACTGGATGACCGAGAGCAGGTAGGTGATCAGGGACACGAAAAAAACCGCGCTGAGTACACCGACACCCAGCGGCAGGCTGATGTTGCGGGTCAGCAGCTTGCGGAAACTCTGTTCATCAACCGAGGACGGACGAATCATTTGATGGGCCTTGGCGCTGGTGAAAAAAAACGAAGTTTGCCCCACATTCAGCCAGGACAGCTATTTTTTATAACCAAGGTAGCGCTCGCTTGCGATTTGTCCTGCCGTGGGACAAAGGAAGCGGTTATTCTTGCCGACGCTTGTACAAGGGGATTTTTTTGTACAGCTTCGGGAACTTGTGGCAAGCCGGCACTTACTGATGCACAGGGCTGCCTGCCGCACTGCCCCGCCGAATTCATTTCTTGAGAGTGTCCCTATGCCCGCCAGCGCCTCCACCATCCTAGTCGTCGAAGACGATGCCATCGTGCGCATGCTGATTGTCGATGTCCTTGAAGAACTGGAGTTCAGCGTGCTGGAGGCCGACGGCAGCGAAGCGGCCCTGAGCCTGCTGGAGGACGCCGGGCAACATATCGACCTGCTGATGACCGATGTCGGCCTGCCCGGGATGAACGGCCGCGAGCTGGCGGAGCGTGCCCGCACCCTGCGGCCGCAGTTGCCGGTGCTGTTCGCCAGTGGTTACGCCGAGTCCATCGAGGTGCCGGCCGGCATGTCGGTCATCGGCAAGCCGTTCTCCATCGACCAACTGCGCGACAAGGTGCGCAGCATTCTCGGCTGAGGGCAGGCAGCCTGCTCGGGCGCTGGCGCGCTGTGGTTTAATGGCGGCCTTTTTTGCCCCCCGCCTGCCAGGAATGCCCGCTCATGAGTCCCACCGCCGCAACCAAAGTCCTGATCATTGGTTACGTCTGGCCCGAACCCCGCTCCTCCGCCGCCGGCGGGCACATGATGCAGATCCTCCAGAGCTTCCTCGACCAGGGCTGGGAGCTGACCTTCAGCAGCCCGGCCAACGAGGGCGAACACAAGGAAGACCTGACGGCCCTGGGCATTCGTGAATGCCCGATCGAACTCAACAACGCCAGCTTTGACCGTTTCGTCGCCGAGCTGGCACCGGATATCGTGCTGTTCGACCAGTTCATGATGGAGGAACAGTTCGGCTGGCGGGTGGAGCAGCATTGCCCGAATGCCCTGCGGGTGCTGGAGACCTCCGACCTGCAATGCCTGCGTCATGCCCGGCACCAGCGCCTCAAGGATGTTCTCAAGGAGGGCACCGAGGAAGACGACTTCAGCCCGCTGTTCGCCCAGGCGCCGGAGCAGGAATTCCAGCACATGTCCGTCACCGACCTGGCCAAGCGTGAGATCGCCGCCATCTATCGCTGCGACCTGAGCCTGATGATCTCCGAGGTGGAAATCGAGCTGCTGGTGCAGCAGTTCCACTTGCCGCCGGCCCTGCTGCACTGGTGCCCGCTGATGCTCGAGCAACTGCCGCAGGGCTTTGCTCCCTTCGAGCAGCGGGCGCACTTGCTGAGCATCGGCAACTTTCGCCATGCGCCGAACTGGGACGCCGTGCTGTGGATGAAGAACCGCGTATGGCCGCTGATCCGCCAGCAATTGCCCGGCGCGCAATTGCACCTGTACGGCGCCTACACCCCGCCCAAGGCCGCGGCGCTGCACAACCCGGCCCAGGGCTTTCACATCATGAACTGGGCCGAGGATGCGCTGCAGGTGATGAGTGCAGCGCGGATCTGCCTGGCGCCCCTGCGTTTCGGCGCCGGGATCAAGGGCAAGCTGCTCGATGCCATGCTTTGCGGCACGCCCAGCGTCACCACCCCGGTGGGCAGCGAATCCATGTCCCAGGACGGCCTGCCATGGCCGGGGGCGGTGGCTGAATCCGCCAGTGGCCTGGCGGCGGCCGCGGTGCGCCTCTATCAGGACCGGCAGCTGTGGGAGCAGGCCCAGGCGGATGGCCGGCAGTTGCTCGAAGCGCGCTACCGCCAGCAAGTCCACGGCCCGGCGCTGATCCAGCGCCTGCAACACTGCCGCCAGCACCTGGAGCGACTGCGCCGGGACAACTTCACTGGCGCCATGCTGCGTCACCACCATCACAAGAGCACCCAGTACATGGCGCAGTGGATCGAAGCGAAAAACCGCCCGGCCTCCTGACCCTTCTTCGCTGGCGCACTGCCGGCGGTGCGCTTGCCGGCGAACAGGCCCTGGGATTTGCGCCGAACGTGAGGCCGCCTTCGCTGGCAAGCCAGCTCCTGCAGCTGGCGTGATGTCGGCGGTGTTCTTGTAGGAGCCGGCTTGCCGGCGAACAGGGCGCCAACCCTGAGAACGCCTTCTCTGGTGCGCGAGCGGGCCACGAGGCATTATCAGCCGGGCCTACAACAAGAACAGGCCCGCGCCATGAGCCGACCCGGCAAGATCACCGACCCCTCCTATGAGTTGATGGACGACCACAACGGCCTGTCCATCATCTATCGCCAGCACGGCTTCCCCTGCCCTCTGGTGCGCTGGCATTTCCACAAGGAATACGAGCTGCACCTGATCGTCGCCAGCTCCGGCAAGGTGTTCATCGGCGACTACATCGGCAACTTCTACCCGCAGACGCTGTTTCTCACCGGCCCCAACCTGCCCCACAACTGGATCAGCCAGGTGGCCGAGGACGAAGTGGTGGCCAAGCGCGACATGCTGGTGAACTTCACCGATGAGCTGTTCGACAGTGGCAGCCAGGTGTTCGCCGAGCTGAAGAACCTCAGCCCGCTGCTGGAGCGGGCGCAGTACGGCATCGAGTTCCGCTGCCCGCAAACCATCGCCCAGGCCCTGCCACTGATGCAGCGCATCGCCGACTCCAGCGGTATCACCCGCCTTGGCCACTTCCTCATCCTCATGGAGCTGCTGGCGGCCTGCGACGACTACCAGTTGCTGTCCGGCGCCACCAGCGTGCAACTGGCGGACGAACACAGCGTCGACCGCACCAACCGCGCGGTGGACTACATCTTTGCCCACTACGCCCGGGAGTTGCCCCTGGAGGAAGTGGCCGACTACCTGGGCATGAAGCCCAGCTATTTTTCCCGGGTGTTCAAGCAGGCCACGGGGCGCTGCTTCGTCGAGTTCGTCAACCGGCTGCGCATCAGCAAGTCCTGTGAACTGCTGGCCGACGGCGACAAACCGGTGACCGATGTGTGCTTCGAGTCGGGCTTCAACAACATTTCCAACTTCAACCGGCGCTTCCAGCAGCTCAAGGGCATGACCCCCTCCCACTACCGCCGCCTGGCGGTGCAACGCCTGACCGAACAGAACCTCGGCTGAGTACCCACGCCCGGCGCAGCGCTCAAGGGCCTCTTCGCCGGCAAGCCGGCTCCTACAAGAGCCCCCAATATCACACCAGCTGTAGGAGCTGGCTTGCCAGCGAAGGCGCCCCCACGCCCGGCGCCAGGAACAATCGCCCGCAAGAGCCAACAAACCGGTCCAGGCTTGGTAAACGAGACCCGTTCAGCTTCCGTTCAGCAGTTGTCAATAATCTTCATTTAGCAATGAGTATCATTATGTTACAAATTACCCCCTAGCCTATTTGCCCACCGGTGCTGAATGCTCGTTCCATTTCTGATCATGTTGCGCGAAGGGATTGAAGCCGCGCTTATCGTTGGCATCATCGCCAGCTATCTGAAACAGACTGGCCGTGGCCAGTGGATGCCCGCCGTGTGGATCGGGGTCTTCCTCGCCGCGGCCCTGGCCCTGCTGGTGGGCGGTGGCCTGGAACTGATGAGCGCCGAATTCCCGCAGAAGCAGCAGGAACTCTTCGAAGGCATCGTCGGCCTGGTGGCCGTGGGCATCCTCAGTTCCATGGTGTTCTGGATGCGCAAGGTGGCGCGTTCGATCAAACATTCCCTGCATGTCTCCCTGGACCACGCCCTGGCCGGCTCCAAGCACCAGGTCACGGCGCTGATCGCCATGGTGTTCTTCGCCGTGGCCCGCGAAGGCCTGGAAACCGTGTTCTTCCTGCTGGCGGTGTTCCAGCAGAGCGAAGGCCCGGGCGCGCCCATAGGCGCCCTGCTGGGCCTGATCTCAGCGATCATCGTCGGTTTCCTGATCTACACCGGCAGCATGCGCCTGAACCTTGGCGCCTTCTTTCGCTGGACCGGGCTGTTCATCCTGGTGGTGGCCGCCGGCATCCTCGCCAATTCGGTGCAGGCCCTGCATGAAGCCGGGGTCTGGAACCACCTGCAGACCGTACTCTTCGACTTCAGCGCCAGCCTGCCCATGGATGGCCCGGTGGGTTCGGTACTGGCCGGCATGTTCGGCTACCAGGACGCCCCCACCATCAGCACCCTCGGCGCCTATGTGCTGTACCTGGCCGTGACCCTGGTGCTGTTCTTCCTGCCCGGCGGCGCCCCAGCCAAGGCGCCCGGCTCAACGTCTTCCGTTTCCAGTCAGTAAGGCTCCCCATGACCCAGCAAGCCTCTCCCCAGGCCTCGCCTCCCCGCGCTCTGCGCTGGGCGGTTGCCGGTTCGGTGATCGTCATGATCGCCGCCGGCGGGCTGTTCTACTACGCCTCGCAACTGGCCGCCAGCAAGCGCCAGGCCCACCAGGGCGAGATCACCGTGACCATCCACCCCAAGAGTTGTGAACCCAACGCGCTGACAGTCCCGGCCGGGCGCGCCAGCTTCCGCATCGTCAACCGTTCGGATCGCGCCGTGGAGTGGGAAATTCTCGACGGCGTGCTGGTGGTGGAGGAACGGGAAAACATCGCCCCGGGCCTGAGCCAGGTGATCAACGCCAACCTGCAGCCAGGGGACTACGCCATCACCTGCGGGCTTTTGAGCAACCCCCGCGGCACCCTGCACGTGACCCCGACCGCCGAGTCCGACGCCCAGGCCAAGGCGCGGCCGTCGATGGTGGCCTTTATCGGCCCGCTGTCGGAGTTCCGGGTCTACCTCAGCACCCAGGGCAGTGCCCTGGTCAAGGCAGTGAACGCCTTGCAGCAGGCCATAGACGCCGGCGACCTGAAACAGGCCCAGGCGCTGTACCTACCGGCCCGCGCAGCCTATCAGCGCCTGGCCCCGGCGGCCCAGCGCCTGGCCGAGCTGGACAACACCATCAACGCCCGTGCCGATTATTTCGAACAGCGCGAACAGGATCCGGGCTTCAGCGGTTTCCACCGCCTGGAATACGGCCTGTTCCAGAAAAATGACCTGGCAGGCCTGGCTCCCGTAGCTCAGCGCCTGTCCAGCGACGTGGTCAGCCTCAAGGAACAGTTGCTGGCCCAGACCCTGCCACCGGAGCAATTGGTGAGCATCGTCGCGCGCAACATGCGCAGCCTGGCCGACCTGCGGGCCAGCAGCGGTGAAGAGGAACGCTACAGCCACAGCGACCTCAACGGCTTTGCCGCCAACCTGGAAACCACGCGCAAGGTCATCGACCTGCTGCGGCCGCTGCTGGCCAAGTCCGCGGCCCAATTGCTACCCCAGGTGGACAGCGCCGCCGATGCCCTGGCCACTCGCCTGGCCAGCCTGCGCGACGGCTTCGGCTATGTGGCCTACGACCAGGTCGACGCCCGGCAGCGCAAAGAGATCGCCGACAAAGCCAAGGCCCTGGCCGACGCCCTCGACGCTATTGATCCCGCACTTGGCCTTTCCGGCCTGTAACAAGACGAGTTTTCAATGAACGATTCAGATCAGCCCAATCCGTCTTTTTCCGCCCAGCGTCGGCGCGTGCTGCTGGGCATGGGCGCCGCCGGCGTGGCCCTGGCCGGCAGCAGCCTGAGTTGCCCGGCCATGGCCGCCGCGCCCGCCCAGGTCACCGAAGCCCCCAGCAGCGACAAGACCCAGGACCGCCACGACTTCCATGGCCAGCATCAGAGCGGCATCGTCACCCCGCGCCCGGCCGCGGGCATGCTGGTGTCCTTCGATGTGCTGGCCAGCGACCGCGACGACCTGGAACGGCTGTTTCGCACCCTCGACCAACGCATTGCCTTTCTCATGCGCGGTGGCCCGGTGGCCCAGGTGGACCCGAAGCTGCCGCCCCTGGATTCCGGCATCCTCGGCCCGGTAGTGACCCCGGACAACCTGACCATCACCGTCTCGGTGGGCGAATCGCTGTTCGACGAGCGCTTCGGCCTGGAGGCGGCCAAACCCAAGCGCCTGATCCGCATGGTGGGCTTCCCCAACGATGCCCTGGAGCCCGCCTGCTGCCACGGCGACCTGAGCCTGCAGTTCTGCTCCAACACCGCCGACACCAACATCCACGCCCTGCGCGACATCGTGAAGAACCTGCCCGACCTGCTGCTGGTGCGCTGGAAACAGGAAGGCAGCGTACCGCCCCAGGCCCCGGCCAAGCCCGGCGAGCCGGCGCAGAGTGCGCGCAATTTCCTGGGCTTTCGCGATGGCTCGGCCAACCCCGACTCCAACGACCCGAAGGCCATGCAGCAGATCGTCTGGGTCCAGCCCGGCAGTGACGAACCGGCCTGGGCGGCCCATGGCAGCTACCAGGCAGTGCGGATCATCCGCAACTTCGTCGAACGCTGGGACCGCACCCCGCTGCAGGAGCAGGAAAGCATCATCGGCCGGATCAAGACCAGTGGCGCGCCCATGGACGGCCAGAAGGAAAGCCAGGTGCCCGACTACGCCCGGGACCCCCATGGCAAGGTCACCAAGCTCGACGCCCACATCCGCCTGGCCAACCCGCGCACTGCCCAGAGCCAGCAGAACCTGATCCTGCGCCGGCCGTTCAACTACTCCAACGGGGTCAACAAGAACGGCCAGCTGGACATGGGCCTGCTGTTCATCTGCTACCAGGCCGACCTGGAGAAAGGCTTCATCGCCGTACAGACCCGTCTGAACGGCGAACCCCTGGAGGAGTACCTCAAGCCCACTGGTGGCGGTTACTTCTTCACCTTGCCGGGGGTCACCGGCGAAGAGGATTTCATCGGGCGTTCGCTGCTCGATGCCACCCGGCCTAAAAGCACTGCCTGACACCCCTAACACAACAACCCCCACGGAAAAGTCCCATGAAAAAGTCGCCTCTCGCTGTGTTGCTGACCCTTGGCTTGCTCCACGCGCCGCTTTCGGCGTTCGCCGCAACTGCGCCCCTGGAGCTGGTGGGGCCGATCTCCGACTACAAGATCTACGTCACCGAGCAGCTCGACGAACTGGCCAGCCACACCCAGCAGTTCACCGATGCGGTGAAAAAGGGCGACCTGGCCGCCGCCAAGAAGCTCTACGCGCCGACCCGGGTCTACTACGAGTCGATCGAACCGATCGCCGAGCTCTTCAGTGACCTGGACGCGTCCATCGACTCCCGGGTCGACGACCACGAGAAAGGCGTCAAGGCCGAAGACTTCACCGGCTTCCACCGCCTGGAATACTCACTGTTCTCGGAAAACAGCACAGCAGGCCTGGGCGAGCTGGCCGACGGCCTGAACAAGGACGTCAAGGACCTGCAGACCCGCGTCGCCGGCCTGACCTTCCCGCCGGAAAAAGTCGTGGGTGGCGCCGCCGCGCTGCTGGAAGAAGTGGCCGCAACCAAGATCTCCGGTGAAGAAGACCGCTACAGCCATACCGACCTCTACGACTTCCAGGGCAACATCGACGGGGCGAAGAAAATCGTCGACCTGTTCCGTCCGCAGATCGAGAAGCAGGACAAGGCCTTTGTCGCCAAGGTGGACAAGAACTTCGCCACGGTGAACAAGATCCTGGCCAAGTACAAAACCCCCGACGGCGGCTTCATGACCTACGACAAGGTCAAGGAAAACGACCGCAAGGCCCTGGTAGGCCCGGTCAATACCCTGGCCGAAGACCTCTCCACCCTGCGCGGCAAACTGGGCCTGAACTGAGCCCGGAACCCAACACGCCATCCTCCCCGTAGGAGCTGGCTTGCCAGCGAAAGCGGCCCTGGGTACAACGCCCGATCAAGGCCCTCTTCGCCGGCAACATCATCACGAATGCAGATAAGCCTGGGCTGTGACACGTTATCCCGTTAACGTTCACGGCCCATCGACTTTCATGGAAGACCCTTCATGCCTCGCTCCACAGCCGCCAGCGCGCCGCTGACCGTCAGACCCTTCTCGCTGGTTCCACTGATGGCCGCCTATATGGCCTGCACCATGTCGATGATGGCCTTCGTCTCGCTGATCGGCCCGATCTCCCGGGCCCTGCACCTGGAAACCTGGCACGCCGGCGCGGCCGTCACCGTTTCCGGGGTGATCTGGATGCTCCTGGCGCGCCCCTGGGGCCAGGCCAGCGACCGCTTCGGCCGGCGCCGGGTGCTGCTGCTGGGCACCGCCGGCTTCACCCTCGCCTACTGGGCCTTGTGCCTGTTCATCGACCTGTCGCTGCAGTCGCTGCCCAGCGTCGCCATGGCCTTTCTCGGCCTGATGCTCGGCCGCGGCCTGATCGGCGCCTTCTACGCGGCGATCCCGGTGGGCGGCTTCGCCCTGATCGCCGATAACGTCGAGCCTCAGCACCGCGCCCGTGCCATGGCCACCCTGGGCGCCGCCAACGCCGTGGGCCTGGTGGTGGGCCCGGCGGTGGCCGCGCTGCTGGCGCGCTACAGCCTGAGCCTGCCGTTCTACGCCATGGCGGTGCTGCCGTTGCTGGCATTCCTGGTGCTGCGCTACCAACTGCCGCGCCAGGAACTGCACCTGGCCCAGGCGCCGACCCGGGTACGCCTGGGCGACCCGCGACTGCGCCGGCCCATGGTGGTGGCCTTTGTCGCCATGCTCTGTGTGTCGGTGGCCCAGATCACCGTCAGCTTCTATGCCCTGGACCGGCTGCACATGAGCCCCGCCGATGCCGCCCAGACGGCCGGGGTGGCCCTGGCCATGGTCGGCGTGGCGCTGATCTGCGCGCAGTTGGTGGTGCGCAAGCTGGAATGGCCGCCGCTGCGGATGATCCGCTACGGCGCCCTGCTGTCGGCGCTGGGTTATGCCGGCAGCATGCTGGTGGACAGCGCCTGGGGCTTGTGGCTGGCGTTCTTTGTATCGGCGGCAGGCATGGGTGGGGTGTTTCCGTCGTTCTCGGCCCTGGCGGCGAATGCCGTAGAGGCCTCGGAACAGGGCGCGACTGCCGGCAGCATCGGCGCCGCCCAGGGCCTGGGCGTGGTCATCGGGCCCATGGCCGGCAGCCTGATCTACGCTATCGAACCGCGCCTGCCCTACCTGCTGGCGGCGGTGCTGCTGGTACTGATCGCGATCTGGCCCGCCCCGCAGCCCAAAGACCTGTAGCCGCTGCTGCAGGCTGCGAACGGCTGCAAATCAGACGCCGCTCTTAAGGTTGCTGAAGGCCCTGCGGACCTTTGCGCAGCCTCGCAGGCTTGGCAGCGGCTACAGGTACTGCGCTGCTTTTGTAGCCGCTGCCGCAGGCTGCGAACGGCTGCGAAGCAGACGCCGCTCTTGAGATTGCTGAAGGTCCTGTGGATCTCGGCAGCGGCTACGGGTTAAAGCATGCGGTAGAGCA
This sequence comes from Pseudomonas sp. BIGb0176, assembly GCF_024810175.1. Lineage (NCBI taxonomy): Bacteria > Pseudomonadati > Pseudomonadota > Gammaproteobacteria > Pseudomonadales > Pseudomonadaceae > Pseudomonas > Pseudomonas sp. BIGb0176. The sequence continues at coordinate 1,064,330 of NZ_JANUEC010000001.1, read as the reverse complement.
AGCGCTCGATGCGCACGCGGCTGACCCGGCGCAGGAACTTGCCCACGGCCTCGGGGTAGTCCACCAGGCTGTCCAGGTACTGAAAGTGCTCGATACGGCGGGTGTGGCGATAGATCTCGGCCTGTTCGGCGTTGCGCGCCTGCAGCAGCTCGCCCTTGGGGTCGTCCAGCAACAGGGCGTTTTCCAGGTCCAGGCGGAAGGCCCGCGGATTGAGGTTGTTGCCGGTGAGCAAGGTATAGCGCTCATCGACCCACATGCCCTTGAGGTGGTAGGTGTTGTCACCGTCACGCCACAGGTGCAGGTTCAACTGGCCGTTGTCGATCACTTTCTGATGCCGCTTGGCAAAACGCCGCAGGCTGATTTCATACAGATAAGGCAGCGCGGCGATCACCTTGAACGGCTCGCTGGGCGGGATATAGAAGTCGTTGGCGGTCTTGTCGCCGACGATAATGTCGATCTTCACCCCGCGCTCCAGGGCCCGGTTGATCTCCCGGGTCACCGGCAGCGGCAGGTTGAAATACGGGGTGCAGATGGTCAGCTGGCGCTGGGCGCCGGCAATCAGCTCGCAGATCACCCGGTTCAACGGGTTGCCCTTGCCCACCCCGAGCAACGGGCTGACCGACAGCCCGCTCTTGTCCAGGCCACCGGCAGTGGTGTCGTAGGTGGCGTGCTTGAGGCGGCTGCGCAGATCGCCGATGTCGTTGCGCAGGCTGCGGGTGGTGGGCAGGTTCGGCAGGTCCAGGCGGTGCACTGCCCGCGACTCCACCAGGCCGTGCTGCACCAGGTGGTGCATGGAGTCGGCCAGCGCCTGGTTGTGCAGCAGGTGGTAACGGTCGAAGCGGTACTTGTCGAACTTGTGCAGGTACACGTTGTTCAGGCTGGCGCCGCTGTAGAGCACGCAGTCGTCGATGACGAAACCCTTGAGGTGCAGCACCCCGAACAGCTCGCGGGTCTGAACCGGCACGCCGTAGATCGGCACTTCGCTGGCGTGAGTGCGGGTCATTTGCTGGTACCAGGCCGAGTTGCCCGGCTGCTTGCCGGCACCGATCAGGCCGCGCTGGGCCCGCAGCCAGTCAACCACGACCACCACTTCCAGCTCGGGGCGGGCGGCCTTGGCGGCGTGCAGGGCATCGAGGATTTCCTGGCCGGCTTCATCCTGTTGCAGGTACAGCGCGACGATATAGATGCGCCGGCGTGCCTGGGCAATCTGCTCCAGCAGCGTGCGGCGAAACTGCGCGGCGCCGGTCAGCGTGGTGAAAGCCTCGGCGGCCAGTGGGAAGCTGCGCAGCTTGGGCAGCAGGGAACGTTTGAAAAGCGACGGCATTAGGGCTCGCAGTGGCTCAAATCCAAAGAGCGCAAGAGCTTACACCATGGACAGGCCGGAGTCCCCTGCCTGGCATGTATAACGCCCTCCCTCAGCAAAGCACCCGCCCGCTGTGCGCAGGAGCCGGCTTGCCGGCGAATGGGCCCCCAGCCCTGCGCAAGGCGCAATGAAACCTTCGCTGGCAAGCCAGCTCCTACAAAGGGTAATGGCCAGTTTCGAAGAAAAACAAAAAATATAATTGACCAAGGAGAACGATCGTTCTACTGTTCGCCACATGAACGAAATCATGCACTCTGAAACCCGAGACATCATCCTCGATGTCACCGAGAAACTGATCTACCAGAACGGCATTGCCGCCACCGGCATGGATCTTCTGGTGAAGACCGCCGGCGTCTCGCGCAAGAGCGTCTACCGCTATTTCACCAACAAGGACGAGCTGGTGGTGGCCGCCCTGGAGCGTCGCGATCAGCGCTGGATGCACTGGTTCTGCAGCACGGTGAACCAGGCCGCGACCCCGGCCCTGCGCCTGCTGGCGCTGTTCGACGTGCTCAAGGACTGGTTCGCAACCCCCGGTTTTCGCGGCTGCGCCTTTATCAACACCAGTGGCGAAACCGGCGACCCGCAAGACCCGGTGCGCCAAGTAGCAAAACGGCACAAGCAGAACCTGCTCGACTACGTGACCGAGCTTTGCCAGGAACATGGCGTGCAACATCCTGAGGAACTGGCAGCGCAACTGCTGATCCTGATCGATGGCGCCATTACCGTTGCCCTTGTGATGGGCAATCACAGTGCTGCTGATAATGCGCAATGCATGGCGCGAAAGTTATTGGACCTCTGATTGTTTTAAACAAGAGCAGCCTCTTTGTTTGAACAGCAACTTTCATTGGAGACAGATCATGTCGTCTAACGCTCAAGTGCGCCCGCCCCTTCCGCCTTTCACTCGCGAGTCGGCGATTGAAAAGATCCGCCTGGCCGAAGATGGCTGGAACTCCCGGGACCCGGAGCGGGTATCCCTGGCCTATACCCTGGATACCCAATGGCGCAACCGCGCCGAGTTCGCCCACAACCGCGAAGAGGCCAAGGCGTTCCTGACCCGCAAATGGGCCAAGGAACTGGATTACCGCCTGATCAAGGAACTGTGGGCCTTTACCGACAACCGTATTGCCGTGCGCTACGCCTACGAATGGCACGACGACTCGGGCAACTGGTTCCGTTCCTACGGCAACGAAAACTGGGAGTTTGACGAACAGGGTTTGATGGCCCGGCGCTTTGCCTGCATCAACGACATGCCGATCAAGGCCCAGGAGCGCAAGTTCCACTGGCCCCTGGGCCGCCGGCCCGACGATCACCCGGGCCTGAGCGAACTGGGCCTGTAATCACCACCGCCTCCGCGCTTGTAGGAGCTGGCTTGCCAGCGAAAGCGCCCTCTAGCCCGGCACAAGGCTCCGAGACCCGTTCGCCGGCAAGCCGGCTCCTACGAAAAAACACACCTCCTCTGCCCCCGTAGGAGCTGGCTTGCCAGCGAAAGCGCCCTCTAGCCCGGCACAAGGCTCCGAGGCCCGTTCGCCGGCAAGCCGGCTCCTACGAAAAAACACACCTCCTCTGCCCCCGTAGGAGCTGGCTTGCCAGCGAAAGCGCCCTCAAGCCCGGCACAAGGCTCCTAGGCCCATTCGTCGGCAAGGGGCGGCTTCAGGCGGCGGCTTCCTGTTCCTTGGACCGCGCCCGGGCCTCCAGCTCGCGTACCAGGGGCAGCACGCGCTGGCCGAAATACTCCACCTCTTCCTGGAAATGCAGGAACCCGGCCAGTACCAGGTCCACACCCACCGCCTTCAACTCCACGATGCGCTGGGCAATCTGCTGTGGCGTGCCGATCAGGTTGGTCTTGAACCCGTCGTTGTACTGCACCAGGTCCTCGAAACTCGACTTGGCCCAGTTGCCCTCGCCTTCGGGGGACGCCTTGCCGGCCTGCCGGGCGGCGTCACCGAAGGCTTTCACCGCCTCCGGGTCGGCCTGATCGATGATTTGCTGCAACACCGCCCGCGCCTCCTCTTCGGTGTCCCGGGCGATCACGAAGGCGTTCACTCCGATCTTCACCGAGTGCTGGTTGGCCGCGGCCTTGGCGCGGATGTCATCGACCTGGGCCTTGATCCCCTCGACACTGTTGCCGTTGGTGAAGTACCAGTCCGAAACCCGGGCCGCCATGTCCCGGGCAGCCCGCGAGCTGCCGCCCTGGAAGATCTCCGGCTGGCCCAGGGGCTTGGGCTTGAGGCTGTAGTGGTCGAAGCGATAGAAATCGCCCCTGAAGGTGAAGGCATCCTGGCTCCAGACCCCGCGCAGGCAGCGAATGAATTCCTCGGACCGGCGATAGCGCTCGTCGTGCTCCAGCCAATGCTCGCCAATGGCCTGGAACTCACCCTTGAACCAACCGCTGACGATGTTCACCGCAATACGGCCATTGGTCAGTTGGTCGATGGTCGCCAGTTGCTTGGCCGCCAGGGCCGGCTGCCAGGGCCCGGGCAGGATCGCCGCAATCACCTTGAGCTTGTCGGTGGCCGCCAGCAGTGCGTGGCTGAAGGCCACCGACTCGTGCTGGTACTCGGCGCCATAGCCGGCGGTGAAGCGGATCTGGGTCAGGGCGTATTCGAAGCCGGCCTGCTCGGCGATCTGCGCCAGCTTGCGGTTGTAGTCGATGCCCCAATGGGTGCGTTGCTCGATCTTGCTGACCACCAGCCCACCGCTGACGTTGGGCACCCAGTAGGCAAATTTCACGGCTTGCTGACTCATGGTTCGGTCCTCGGGACTTGGGAAAGTACCTCGGAGCAGAGCAGCAAGCGTGCCAGGGCCTGGAAGCCCTCGGCGCGTAGGCCGCCAGACGCCGTGTGGAGCCTCAAGCACGCCTTCTCCCGAGCAATGGCTGAGGCTCGCTGCCTGCGGCGGCGCGGGGCCGGCCAACCCTGGAAACGGGCTGTTTTGTTGATGAACTGTTGGCGGAGCAACAGTTGCAGGCGCTCTGCGGGAGCCCTTGCCCCGGCAAACCGGCGTTTGCGGCTTCGGCATGGTGTGTGCAATCGGCCTGGACCCTGCAGCGCTTTTTTCTGCCGAACCCAGGAGCTACACCATGACTGAACACCAGGTAATCAATCCGCTGTCCGTGGGGGTCGACTACGAGACCCTGGCCGCAGGCTTTCGCCCGATCTTCCAGCGCATCGCCAGTGGCGCGGTGGAACGGGAACAGCAACGCAAACTGCCCTACGAGCCCATCCAGTGGCTCAAGGAATCCGGATTCGGCGCGGTACGGGTGCCGCTGGAATATGGCGGTGGCGGCGCTTCCCTGCCCCAGCTGTTCCAGCTGCTGATCGAGCTGGCCGAGGCCGACGCCAACGTGCCCCAGGCCCTGCGCGGGCACTTTGCCTTTGTCGAGGATCGGCTCAATGCCACGCCCGGACCGGGCCGGGACCTGTGGTTCAAGCGCTTTGTCGAAGGCGATATCGTCGGCTGCGCCTGGACCGAAATCGGCGCCGTGGACATCGGCCAGGTCATCACCAAAGTCTCTCCGGATGGCGAAAAATGGCGCCTCAACGGCGAAAAGTTCTACAGCACCGGGAGCATTTTCTCCGACTGGATCGATGTCTACGCCCAGCGCACGGACACCGGCGGCGACGTGATTGCCGCGGTGCGCACCCGCCAGCCGGGCATCGAGCAGAGCGACGATTGGGACGGCTTCGGCCAGCGCACCACCGGCAGCGGCACCTCGCGCTTCCAGGACGCTGAAGTGGACGCCGAGAACATCATCGACTTCGCAACCCGCTTCAAATACCAGACTGCTTTCTACCAGTTGGTGCTGCTGGCGACCCTGGCCGGCATCGGCCGCGCGGCGCTACGTGATGTGGCCCACGAAGTGCGGGTGCGCAAGCGCATCTACAGCCACGGCAACGCGCCCCAGGCCAGCGCCGATGCCCAGGTGCAGCAGGTGGTGGGCGAGATCGCGGCCCTGGTGTATGCCGCCGAAGCCGCCGCCCTGCGTGCTGCAGCCCCTGCGCAACAGGCCTACCTGGCGCGCTTTGCCGGGGATCCGGCCCAGGAGCGCGCGGCCAATGTGGCGGCGGAAATCGAATCGGCCACGGCCCAGGTGGTGGTCACCGAACTGGTCCAGCGCGCCACCAGCGAGCTGTTCAATGCCCTGGGGGCTTCGGACATTCGCCAGGGCAAGGCCCTGGACCGGCACTGGCGCAATGCGCGCACCGTGTCTTCGCACAACCCGGTGATCTACAAGGCGCGGATCGTCGGCGACTGGAAGATCAACGGCAGCGAGCCACCCTTTGTCTGGCAGATTGGCAACGGGCCCCAGCGCTGACCTCAGGCACCGCCCCCCGTAGGAGCTGGCCTGCCAGCGGAGGCGTCATCCAGGCGAGCGCTCGGCCCAGCGGCCTCTTCGCCGCCAAGCCGGCTCCTGCAGCGAAATCTCGGCGCACCGCCCCGTAGGAGCTGGCTTGCCAGCGAAGGCGTTATCCAGGCGGGCGCTCGGTTCAGGGAGAGGCATCCGACCAAGGTCGAGGCGGTCGCGCGGCGGGCTGGGTTGCAGGTAATATGGCGGACTTTCGCGCAGCCCCCTTTGCGCTTCTCGCCGAAATAAGCCGACCCCATGCCCTTCGAACTCAGCGTAGACCTGACCACCCTCGCCATTCTCGCCCTCGTGGCCTTCATTGCCGGTTTCATCGACGCCATTGCCGGCGGCGGCGGCCTGCTCACCACCCCGGCCCTGCTCACCGCCGGCCTGCCGCCGCACCTGGTGCTGGGCACCAACAAACTCAGCTCGACCTTCGGCTCGGCCACCGCCAGCTTCACCTTCTATCGGCGCAAGCTGTTCCACCCCAGGCAATGGACCCACGCCATTGTCGGCACCCTGGTGGGCGCCCTGACCGGGGCCATCGTCGCTCACTACCTGCCGGCGGAATGGCTGAACAAGATGCTGCCGGTGATCGTCTTCGCCTGCGGCCTGTACCTGCTGTTCGGCGGCACGCCCAAAGCGCCACTGGACAGCGACGCACCGATCAAGAAGAAGTGGCAATCGAGCCAGGGCTTCAGCCTGGGCTTCTATGACGGCGTGGCCGGCCCCGGCACCGGGGCGTTCTGGACCGTGAGCAGCCTGCTGCTCTACCCCATCGACCTGGTCAAGGCCAGCGGCGTGGCCCGCAGCATGAACTTCGTCAGCAACATCGCGGCGCTGTCGGTGTTCGTGTTTTCCGGGCAGGTGGACTGGATCATCGGCCTGTGCATGGGCCTGTCGGTGATGGTCGGGGCCTTCTTCGGCGCACGCACCGCCATCAGCGGTGGTGCCAAGTTCATTCGCCCGGTGTTCATCACCGTGGTCCTCGGGCTGACCGTGCGCCTAGCCTGGCAGCACTGGTTCAGCGTGGCCTAGGCGGCGCGCCACATAGAGATCGATCAGGTAGCGGGCAATCGAGCGCGAGGCCGGCAACGGCGGTAGCGCATGGACGCTGAACCACTGGGCGTCCTCGATCTCGTCTTCCTGGGGAATGATCTCGCCGCCGGCGTATTCGGCGTGAAAGCCCAGCATCATCGAATGGGGGAACGGCCAGCATTGGCTGCCCACGTACTGGATGTTCCTGACTTCGATGCTCACCTCTTCGCGTACCTCGCGAATCAGGCAGTCCTCCGCCGACTCGCCCGGCTCGGCAAAGCCTGCCAGGGTGCTGTAGACCCCGGTGACGAAGCGCGGCGAACGAGCCAGGAGGATTTCGTCACCGCGGGTGATCAGCACGATCATGCTCGGTGAAATGCGCGGGTAGCTGCGCAGGTCGCAAGGCTGGCAATACATCGCCCGCTCCCCCGGCACCTGGGCCATGGGCCGCCCGCAACTGCCGCAGTACCGGTGCTCCCGGGCCCAGGTGCCGATCTGCGCGGCATAGCCCAGGACCTTGTACAGGGTGTGATCGCCCTCCAGCATGAAGGCCCGCAGGCCTTTCCAGCCGCAGCCCGGCACTTCGGCCCGGGCGCTCAGTTCCAGCAGGTACACCGGCTCGCCATCGAGATGGCCGATGCCGTGTTCCGCCAGCAGCGGCAGGTCCTGGCCCTTGAGCCAGTGCCGGGGGAACAGCGCGCCGTTGTCGTCATAGAGAAAGCCGTCCGGGCCGCGGGCCACGGCCCAGCCGCCGGGAAGGTCGGTGTCGAGTACTGCGGTGGTCCAGCGTTCAATCATCGTCAATCAATCCAGAAATTCGGGTTTCTGTTTGCTCATGTGGGCGGCGATGGCCACGCGCAAGTCGTTGGACTGCAACATGGCAGCGTTCCAGGTGGCGACATATTCCAGGCCGTCATCAATACGGTGGTCACGCATGTAGCTGAGCATTTCCTTGGTGCCGCTGACCGCGATCGGCGACTTGGCGGCGATCTCCCGGGCAATTCCCATGACCCCGTCCAGCAGGCTTGCGGCATCGCTGTAGGTCCGGTTGACCAGGCCAATGCTGCGTGCTTCCTCGGCACCGAAGGTGCGCCCAGTGTAGGCCAGCTCGCGCAGGATGCCGTCGCCGATGATACGTGGCAAACGTTGCAGTGTGCCGACATCCGCAGCCATGCCGATATCGATTTCCTTGATCGAGAATTGCGCATCGTCCGCGGCGTAACGCATGTCGCAGGCGCTGATCAGGTCGATGGCGCCCCCCAGGCAATAGCCCTGGATCGCCGCCAGCACCGGCTTGCGGCAGTTGTCCACGGCGTTGAACGAGGCCTGCAGCTGGAAGATCTTGCGCCGCAGCAGGCGCGCGTTGCGGCCCACATCCTTGCCCAGTTCGTTGGCCACCCCGGCCAGCATCATCAGGTCGATGCCCGAAGAAAAATGCTTGCCGGCACCGCTGAGCACCACCACGCGCACTGCGTCGGTGTCGTCGATCCAGCGGAAGATCTCGACGATCTCGCTCCAGAACGCGGCGTTCATGGCGTTGATCTTTTCCGGGCGGTTGATCTGCACATGGGCGATGTTGTCAGCAAGTTCGACGCGAAAGGCTTGGTATTCGGACATGGCAGTGATCCTTTACTGGGCAGAAAATGAGGGCCGAACTATAGCAAGGGCCGGCGGCGGGCCGTAAGGCAGCGCATCGGCCAAAAGCGGGACTGGCCACCGCCCCTGCAGGCGCCGCCTTGCCGACGAAGAGGCCCCTGAGCCGGGCCCCCGTCCGGATAACGCCTTCGCTGACAAGCCAGCGCCTACATGGGGGCGATGAGCTCAGCCTTGCCGGGTGCAATAGAAAGCGGCGGTCGTGTAAGGCACGGTGACCTGGGCCTTGCCCCGCAGCTGCGGCTCGCTGTCGATCAGGGCGGCGATCTGCCGGTCCACGGCCTCGCGTTCGGCCTGGGGCAAGGCGGCGATGAAGCTGGTGGAGCGCACACGGTTGAAGATCACGTCCTCCGGCGTGCCGCTGTGGCCCTGGGTGAAATGCTGTTCCTGCAGAGGCCCGAAACCCGGGTGGGGAAAGGCCTGGCGCCAGGCACCGGTGTAATAGCGCGGGGTATCGGCCTGCAAGGCATTGACGATGGCGTCCAGGCGCGCCACCCAGGGCACCCGGGCATCCCGCAGGTTCCACACCAGGGCCAGCTTGCCGCCGGGCTTGAGCACGCGATGGATTTCCTCCAGTGCCGCGCGGTGGGCAAACCAGTGAAAGGCCTGGGCACAGACCAGCACATCCACCGAGGCATCCTTGAGCGGCAGCGCCTCGGCGCTGCCCTCCAGTACCTGGGCCTCGGGCTGGGCCGCCGCCAGCCTGGCGCGCATTTGCTCGACCGGCTCCACCGCGATCACCTGGGCCCCCGTGGCCAGCAAGCGGCCGGTGAACTTGCCGGTGCCCGCGCCCAGGTCCACCACCACCCTGCCCGGCCCGAGGCCCAGCGTCTCCCGCAGCCAGGGCTCAAGGGCTGGCGGATAGTCCGGCCGGCCCCGCACATAGGTATCGGCGGCCTGTTGGTAGCCGTCGGCCGCAGCATGATGAATCGCCTGATCGTTCATGGATGAACCTCCTCATTGCGGGTGAGTACGAACAGGATAAACCGTGCCCGACAACAGACAGCATGAAACTCCTGTCAGTTGCACCCCCGTTGCAGGAGCAGGCTACAGGAGCTGGCTTGCCAGCGAAGGCGTTATCCGCAGGGGCGCTCGGCTCAGGGGCCTCTTCGCCGCCAAGCCGGCTCCTCCAACGAATCCGCGCCGCACCGCCTGGTAGGCGGCCTTGAGACAAGCGCTGGGCTCTGCGGCCCTTTCACCGGCAAGCCGGCTCCTACGGATTCAGGCCCTGGGCGGGGGCGGCAGGCTCAGGCGAAAACGCGCGCCGCCCAGGGGCGAGGCTTCCACGGTCAGGGTGCCGTCCTGGGCTTCCAGGGCCCGGCGGCTGATGGCCAGGCCCAGGCCGAAGCCGCCGGTGGCGCGGTCGCGGCTGCGGTCCAGGCGGTAGAACGGCTCGAACACCCGCTCGCGCTCGTCGTCGGGAATGCCGATGCCGTCATCGTCGACCCAGATCTCGCAGCCGTCGTCACTGACCAGCACCCCCACCTGGATGCGCTTCTCGCAATAACGGGTGGCATTGCGCAGCAGGTTCTGCAAGGCCCGGGCGGTCAGCCGCGGATCCAGAGTGAAACGTTCCAGGGCACCGTGCAGCAGGACGTCGATGACGATATCCGACTCCAGCTCATCGTCGACACTGCCCAGGATGCTGTCGATGAACTCGTCCAGGGACACCTCGATCTGCTCCGGCAGGCACGCCGGGTTCTGCAGGCGGCTGTAGGACAGCAGCTCAAGTACCAGTTCATCCAGTTCGCGAATGTGCGCCACCAGCCCTTGCAGGCGCTCGCGGCTGGCCGCCGGCAAATCGTCGGAGAGCGCCAGGGCCAGGCCGAAATCCAGCCGGGTCAGGGGCGTGCGCAGTTCGTGGGACACCGCGTTGAGCAGGTCACGCTGCTGGTTCAGGAGTTTTTCGATATCCCCGGCCATGGTGTCGAAGACATTGGCCAGGCTGCCGATGTTGGAACTGGCGGGCAGCTGGGTGCGCTCGCCCAGATGGCCCTTGCCGAAGCGTTCGGCGGTGCGCTTGAGGCGCTCCAGGTCACGCCAGTGCGGGCGCACCCAGAGCAGCAGGCAGGCCAGCAGCACGGCGACGATCAGGACATTGATACTCCAGTACAGCAGGTTGACGTCCAGCGGGTCCGGCGGCACCACCAGCTTCACCGCCAGTTGTTCATCCAGCGGCGACACCGCCAGGGTGCGCCAGCCCCAATCGCCCAGGCGCACCACTTTCTCGCCGCGTTGCAGGCGCTCGCGCTCGTAATCGCTGAAATCCGGGTCGTCGATGCGCACCAGGGCCACCTGCAGCGGGTGGAACTCCTCGTCCATCTCCTTGACCAGGGTCGGCCACTGCTGCGCCGGCAAGGCGCGGAACTGCTTGACGATCAGGCTCTGCAGGCCCCGGGACTGGTCCAGGTTGTAGTCCAGGAAACGCTCGTGGAAAACCTTGATCACCAGGTCCGGGATCAGGTAGATCGCGGCGCTGAAGGCAATGATGGTGATCAGGTACAGACGGACCAGGATGCGCAGCATGGAATCAGCATTCCCACTCGGAACGGCTGAACAGGTAACCCTTGCCCCACACGGTCTTGATCTTGCGCGCCTCGCCGGCGTGATCGTCGAACTTGCGCCGCAGCTTGGAGATCGCCACGTCCACCGAACGATCGGTGCCGTTGAACTCGATGCCCCGCAGGCGCTGCAGGATCTGGTCGCGGCTCAGCACTTCACCGGCATGCCGGGCCAGCACCACCAGCAGGTTGTACTCGCCGCTGGACAGCTCCACCAACTGCTCGCGCCAGGTCACGGTGCGCTCCGACAGGTCGATGCACAGGTTGCCCATGAGGATCTGGTCGCTGGCGCTCTGCGGCTCGCTGAGGCTGCTGCGGCGCAACAAAGTACGGACCCGGGCCAGTAGCACTCGCGGTTCGCAAGGTTTTGTCACATAGTCGTCGGCGCCCATTTCCAGACCCAGCACCTGATCATGGCTATCATCCCGCGCGGTCAGCATCAGGATCGGCAGGGTCGCCGAGTCGGCGCGCAACAGGCGGCAGACTTGCAGGCCATCCAGGCCCGGCAGCATCAGGTCGAGGATCACCAGGTCCGGCGGGCTGGCCTTGGCCCGCTCCCGCACCTGGTCACCACGGCTGATCACGCTGACCTGATAGCCATTGCGTTCCAGGTAGCTGGCGATCAGTTCGGACAGCGCGGTGTCGTCTTCGACAAGAAGAATATTGGGCATGGAGAGCGATCTTTATTGAAGAAATACAGAATACCGGCGTTCTTTATAAGGCACCGGGCAAAACCAGCAAGGCGCCAAGGATATACAACCCTGGCCGCACCGGTGCGCAGGCTTCACACTTTTTCACACAGCACCTACACAGCTTCACAGCGGGCCTTGACCCATGCCCTTAGCATGCCGAGGTCATTATTGGGGTATCAGCATGTCGAATAAACTCTTTGCGCCATTCTGCCTGGTCGTTCTGGCAGCGGCGCTGAGCGCGTGTGGCAAGACCGAAGGCGAGCAGACGCCGCCACCGGCCAAGGTACGGATCGAAACCGTACAGAGCCAGGCCCTGTCCATCACCAGCGAACTGAGCGGGCGCATCGCCGCGCCACGGATCGCCGAAGTCCGCGCCCGGGTGGCCGGGGTGGTGCTGCAACGGACCTTCCGCGAAGGCTCCGACGTCAAGCAGGGCGAGGTCTTGTTCCGCATCGACCCGGCCCCGTTCAAGGCTGACCTGGACAGCGCCCAGGCCAGCCTGCGCAAGGCCGAGGCCACCGCCTTCCAGGCGCAGTTGCAGGAGCAGCGCTATTCCAAGCTGGTCGCCGACCAGGCCATCAGCGGCCAGGAATACGACAATGCCCGGGCTGCGGCACGCCAGGCCAGCGCCGACGTCGCCGCCAACCAGGCCGCGGTGCAGCGGGCCAAGCTCAACCTCGGCTATGCCACCGTCACCGCGCCGATTTCCGGCCGGGTCGGCCGCGCCCTGGTCACCGAAGGCGCCCTGGTGGGCCAGAACGAGACCACGCCGCTGGCGCTGATCCAGCAACTGGACCCGATCCACGCCGACCTGACCCAGTCCACCCGTGAACTCAACGACCTGCGCCGGGCCTTCCGCGCCGGCCAGTTGCAGCAGGTGGGCAAGGACCAGGCCAAGGCGACCCTGATCCAGGACGACGGCAGCCTCTACCCGCTGCCGGGCAAGCTGTTGTTCGCCGATATCAGCGTTGACCCGAGTACCGGGCAGATCATCCTGCGCAGCGAGTTCCCCAACCCGGACCTCGACCTGCTGCCCGGCAGTTTCGTGCGCGTGCGCCTGGAACAGGCGGTCAACCAGCAAGGCATCAGCGTGCCGCAGCGGGCCATCCAGCGCGACAGCGCCGGCATCGCCCAGGTGCTGCTGGTGGATGCGCAAAACAACGTGGTGCAGCACCCGGTGCAACTGGGTGGAGTGCAGAACGATCGCTGGATCGTCACCGAGGGCCTCAAGCCCGGTGACCGGGTGATTGTCGAAGGCCTGCAACACGCCCGCCCCGGCGAGCCGGTGGAAATCGACGCCAGCCCCCTTGCGCACGTCCAGAACCCTGGCCAGTAGGTAGTACACATGCCGCAATTCTTTATTGACCGCCCGGTATTCGCCTGGGTGGTCGCCTTCTTCATCCTGTTGGCCGGCGCCCTGGCGATCCCCCAACTGCCGGTGGCGCAATACCCCACCGTGGCCCCGCCGCAGATCGAGATCTACGCCGCCTACCCGGGCGCCTCGGCGCAGACCCTGGACGAATCGGTGGTCAGCCTGATCGAGCAGGAGCTCAATGGTGCCGACCACCTGCTGTACTTCTCGTCCCAGAGCAGCCTCGGCAGCGCCACCATCACCGCCACCTTCCAGCCGGGTACCAACCCGGAACTGGCCCAGGTGGACGTGCAGAACCGTCTCAAGGCGGTGGAACCGCGCCTGCCCCAGGCGGTAACCCAGCAGGGCCTGCAGGTGGAGAAAGTCTCCGCCGGCTTCCTCTTGCTGATCACCCTGACCTCCAGTGACGGCCGCCTGAACGATGTCGCCCTCAGCGACTACCTGGCGCGCAACGTGATGAACGAGATCCGCCGCCTCGATGGCGTCGGCAAGGCCCAGTTGTACGGTGCCGAGCGGGCCATGCGGATCTGGCTCGACCCGCAGAAACTGATCGGTTTCAACCTGACCCCGGCCGACGTCAACGCCGCGGTGGCGGCGCAGAACGCCCAGGTTCCGGCCGGCAGCATCGGCGACCTGCCCAACCCTGCCAGCCAGGAAATCACCGCGACCATCCTGGTCAAGGGCCAGCTTTCCAGCCCTGAAGAGTTTGCCGATATCGTCCTGCGGGCCAACCCCGACGGCTCCACGGTACGCATCGGCGATGTGGCCCGGGTGGAAGTCGGCAGCCAGGAATACCAATACGGCACCCGCCTGAACGGCAAGCCGTCCACCGCGGTGGGCGTGCAGTTGTCCCCCGGGGCCAACGCGTTGAATACCGCGACCCTGATCCGCGCCAAGATGGACGAGCTGTCGCGCTATTTCCCGGCCGGCGTGGAATACAAGATCCCCTACGACACCTCGCCCTTCGTCAAGGTCTCGATCACCAAGGTGCTCTACACCCTGGCCGAAGCCATGGTGCTGGTGTTCCTGGTGATGTTCCTGTTCCTGCAGAACATCCGCTACACCCTGATCCCCACCCTGGTGGTGCCCGTGGCCCTGATGGGCACCTTCGCCACCATGCTGGCCCTGGGGTTCTCGATCAACGTGCTGACCATGTTCGGCATGGTGCTGGCCATCGGCATCCTGGTGGACGATGCCATCGTGGTGGTGGAGAACGTCGAGCGGATCATGGCCACCGAAGGCCTGTCGCCCAAGGAAGCCACGCGCAAGGCGATGCAGCAGATCACCGGGGCCATCATCGGCATCACCCTGGTGCTGGTGGCGGTGTTCATCCCCATGGCCTTCATGCCCGGCTCGGTGGGGGTGATCTACCAGCAGTTCTCGCTGTCCATGGCCACCTCGATCCTGTTCTCGGCGTTCCTCGCCCTGACCCTGACCCCGGCCCTGTGCGCCACCCTGCTCAAGCCCATTGCGGCGGGCGAACACCATGAACGCACGGGGTTCTTCGGCTGGTTCAACCGGCGCTTCGAACGCCTGAGCGACAGCTATCAGGGCGGCGTGACCTATGCCCTCAAGCGTACCGGCCGCTACCTGCTGATCTACCTGGCGCTGCTGGCGATCATGGCGCTGCTGTTCAGCCGCCTGCCCTCCTCCTTCCTGCCAGTGGAGGACCAGGGCTACACCATCACCGACATCCAGCTGCCACCTGGTGCCAGCCAGAACCGCACGATCAAGGTGGTGGAGCAGATCGAAGCGCACAACGCCAGCGAACCGGGAGTCGGCGACAGCACCATCATTCTCGGCTTCAGCTTCTCGGGTAACGGGCAGAACGCCGCGCTGGCCTTCACCACGCTCAAGGACTGGTCGCAACGGGGCAGCGAGGATTCGGCGATGTCCATCGCCGACCGCGCCAACGCCGCCCTCGGCGCGATCAAGGATGCCGTGGTGTACGCCGTGCTGCCGCCGCCGATCGATGGCCTGGGCACCTCCAGCGGCTTTGAGTTCCGCCTGCAGGACCGTGGCGGCGTCGGCCACGCGGCCCTGATGCAGGCCCGGGACGAGCTGCTCAAGGCCACGGAAAAGAGCCCGATCCTGGCCAACGTCCGGGAAAGTGCCCTGGCCGAAGCGCCGCAGGTGCAACTGGAGGTCGACCGCAAGCAGGCCAACGCCCTGGGCGTGTCCTTTGCCGATATCGGCAGCCTGCTGTCCACCGCCCTGGGGTCGTCCTACGTCAACGACTTCCCCAACCAGGGGCGGATGCAGCGGGTGGTGATCCAGGCCGAAGGCGACCAGCGCAGCCAGGTCGAAGACTTGCTGCGCCTGAACGTGCGCAACAGCGCCGGCAAGATGGTGCCGCTGTCGGCCTTCGTCCGCGCCAGCTGGAGCCTGGGCCCGGCTCAACTGACCCGCTACAACGGCTACCCGGCCATTGCCGTCTCCGGCGAGCCGGCCCCTGGCCACAGTACCGGTGAAGCCATGCAGGAAATCGAACGGCTGGTGGCGCAGTTGCCCACCGGGCTGGGCCTGGAATGGACCGGCCTGTCACTCCAGGAACGGCTGTCCGGCAGCCAGGCGCCGATGCTGCTGGGCCTGTCGCTGCTGATCGTGTTCCTGTGCCTGGCGGCGCTCTACGAGAGCTGGTCGATTCCCACCTCGGTGCTGCTGGTGGTGCCCCTGGGGGTACTGGGCGCAGTGCTGGCGGTGAGCCTGCGCGGCATGCCCAACGACGTGTTCTTCAAGGTCGGCCTGATCACCATCATCGGCCTGTCGGCGAAGAACGCGATCCTGATCATCGAGTTCGCCAAGAGCCTGTACGACGAAGGCCATGATCTGATCGATGCCACGGTGCAGGCTGCACGCCTGCGCCTGCGCCCCATCGTCATGACCTCGCTGGCGTTCATCCTCGGCGTGGTGCCCCTGGCCATCGCCACCGGCGCCAGCTCCGCCAGCCAGCAGGCGATCGGTACCGGGGTGATCGGCGGCATGATCACCGCAACCCTGGCAGTGATCTTCGTGCCGGTGTTCTTCGTGGTGGTGATGAAACTGGTGAAACGCGGTTCGTCCAAGGACTGACATCGCTGCATGGGGTCCCGGTTCCGGGGCCCCTTCTTCTCTTGCCCCCCCTCTTCTCGTCTCAGGCCGCCATGGCCGGGCATACCCGTGCCTGTGGGCAATCCAGGGCGAAAGGCCCGGGAAAGGCCGCAGCGGATTTGCCCGGTGGATTGCCCGCCAGCAGCGCCGGAGCCTTGGCCGCCTGGCTGTGATGGGCGATCTGGTGATTGCATTCGATGGCCCGCGCCAATGCTCCGGCCGAGCCCTGGCCCAGCCCCAGCAGGCTGGTGCCATTGGTGAAGAACGCGAGGAAGGCGGTGATCATCAGACGGCGCCCTTTCATGGCCGTCTCCCCGCTTCGGCATGGAGTACCGGGCTCTGGCCGCTTGCCGCGCCGGAATCAATCAACGCAGCGCTCGGCAGGCCCGCAGCCAGGCTGGCCCAGAGCATCAGAAGCAGATAAAGCCCCAGCGCCAGGTAGGCGCCGTACTTGGCAGAACTGAGGATCGAACGGGCCATGGTGATCTCCTGAGGCGTTTTCGTGCCCAGAGGATCTATCAATCAAACGCCAGTAAAAAGACGTTTATATCCATAGCCATCATCAATTTTCTTGATACTTTAAACTCGCGTCTCAGTCCTGCAACAGGCTGGTCAGACGCTCGCGGGAAGTCTCCGGCTCGCCTTCGACAGGCTGGGCAGAGGACAGGATGGGGGTGGAGTAGAGCAACAGCAGAACCACGGTCAGACGCATCACCATGCTATCGATCCTTGCTCGGGAAAGAGTCAATAATTCAGCGTCAAATTTAAACACATGGCTATATGACACTACCAAGCAAAATTTGCCTGGCGGGAAGAATAAGTCGCAAACAGGTGATGCAGGAGCGACATCACTGCTTCAGTGACTTCGCTCCTGCATACCTTGGGTTTGCTGCTTGCGGGGTGATCCGGAGCGCTCATTGCTGGGCTTTGTGATCCAGGGCGGCGTAGAAGTTGGCGCTTTGTTGCAGGTACTTCTGGGTGTAGGTGTTGGTGCTGGATTTCTTCTGGCTGATTTCCACGCTGGCGCTGGCAGGCAGTGCCACGGTGGCGGAAATGGCGGAGGCTGCGATCACGGAGAAGAGATTGAAGTTCATCGGTATAACCCTCGTATTCAGTTGGCTTGCTTGCCCGTGTGGGCCGTGAAGCAAACTTACTCCCGAGGGTTGGCGGGAAAAAATTCTTTGCGGCAGTAGCCATTATCAGCGTCGTTAATAGAAGGAGTCAGGCCCCGGACGCCGGGGCCTGCGGTCTATTGACGCACCAGGAATTTGATATCGCTGGGGGAATCGAACGGCAGTTTCTGCACGGTCTTGCCCAGGAAACCGGTCTTGGCGTCGCGCTCGATCACCACGATCTCGTTGCTTTTCTGGTTGCCGATCAGCACATAGCGGTTGCTCGGGTCGAGGCTGAACTCCCGTGGGTGATCGCCTTCCACCGAACGCCGCTGGATTTCCTTGAGCTGGCCATTGGCCGGGTCGATGGCAAACACCAGCAACTGGTTGGCGGTGCCCCGGTTGCTGACATACAGGTACTGGCCGTCCTTGGAAGCGTGCAAGGCCGCGGCGGCCTTTTTCTCCTTGGAGCCGTTGGCCGCCAGGTCGAGCATCTGACGCTGAGTCAGCTTGCCGTCCTGGTAGTCGAAAACTGCCAGTTGAGCGCTCATTTCCATGGTCAGGTAGGCATGCTTGCCATCGGCGCTGAACAGCAGGTGCCGCGGGCCACTGCCCGGCGGCAGCTGGACGAAGGCCGGGTCGGCCGGGCTCAGCGGGTGTTCCGCATTGGCCTTGGGGTCATAGCGATAGACGAAGATCTTGTCCGCACCCAGGTCGTTGGCGAACAGGAACTTGCCGTCCGGGGACGGCACCGACGAATGCACGTGGGCCGATTGTTGGCGCTCGGGGTCGACCCGGCTGGCCGGATGACTGGTGAGCTGCACCACCGGCGACAGATGACCGTCATCGCTGACCGGCACCACCGCCAGGCTGCCGCCCGGATCCACATCCACCGAATAGTTGCTGACGAACAGGTAGTTGCCGTCGGCACTCAGGCTGGAATGGGTGGGCTCGTTACCCTGGCTCTGCACCTGGTTGATCAGGCTCAGTTGATGGGTTTTCGGCGCAAGGCTGTAGCTGCTGACACGACCGATGGGGTCGGCCTGCCCCGGGCTGTTCTCATTCACCGCGAAGACGAACTTGAGGTCCTTGGACAAGGTCAGCCAGGACGGGTTGGAGCTCTTCACCACCTGCAGCGGCTTGGGGTCGATCTGCCCGGTGCGCTCATTGAATTGCAGGCGGTACAGACCCTGGCTCTGGCCCTGGGTATAGGACCCTACCAGCAGCTCATGGGTTTCGGTGGCCGGCGCGGCCTGGACCGCCATGGCACCGACACTGCCGGCCATCAGCAGGGGCCAGAAATTACGCATCTTCATGTTCACCTTCCTCTTCGTCGCGGGCACTGAACGCGCTCATGCACACCAGGCGGTGCTCACCGGAGTCGCCTGCCAGGGTCCAGCTCTGCAAGTCCTGGTCGAAGGTCGCGGCCTGGACCTGGGCCAGGGTAAAGCTCCAGCGCTTGGCCGCGCGGCCGTCCATGCACTCGATCAGCAGGCGCTGCTCGTCGAGGGTGAAATCGAAGGCGTGCAGGCCGTCGATTTCCAGCATGTCGCAGGCTTCAAGGGCGCAGAGCAAGGTGTCGGTAGCAGCGGTCATAGCGATCAGTCATCAGATGGAAAGGCGCAATGATAGCTGATTGGCGCTGCCGGGTTGGGCCAGCATTGCGCCGCGCAAGCGACTGCCCCGGATACACCCTCCGACAGGCACTGCCGGGGCCGCCCGGTTCTTCAGCACCACCCGCTTTCCCCTCGGAACACCAGGCATGAAAAAGCCGCACCCGAGGGTGCGGCTGAGTACTCATGCAACGGGATCAGTGGGCGAACAGCGAGTTACCCTTCTGCCCCGCCAGCTTCTCCGGCTTGATCAGGAACCGCGCCAGGGCCGGCAGCAGCCACAGGGCACCGAACATGTTCCACAGCAGCATGAAGGTCAGCATCAGGCCCATGTCGGCCTGGAACTTGATGGCTGAGAAGATCCAGGTGCACACGCCGATGGCCAGGCACAGGCCGGTGAACAGCACGGCCTTGCCGGTGGAGCGCAGGGTCTGGTAGTAGGCCTCCTGCAGCGGCAGGCCGGCCCGCAGGAAGCTCTCCAGGCGGCTGTAGATATAGATGCCGTAGTCCACGCCGATGCCCACCCCCAGCGCCACCACCGGCAGGGTCGCCACCTTGACCCCGATGCCCATGAAGGCCATCAGCGCGTTGCCCAGCACCGACGTCAGCACCAGTGGCAGGACGATGCACAGGGTCGCCGCCCAGGAGCGGAAGGTGATCATGCACATGCCGGCCACGCAGATGTAGACCAGGATCAGGATGGTCAGCTCGGACTCCTTGATCACCTCGTTGGTCGCGGCCTCGATCCCGGCGTTGCCGGCAGCGAGAATGAACTCCAGGCCGTCCTTGTTGTGCTGCGTGGCGAACTCCTGCACCGCATGCACCGCGCGATCCAGGGTCGCGGCCTTGTGGTCGTTGAGGAACACCAGCACTGGCGCCAGGGAGCAGTTGTTGTTGTACAGGCCGTCGGCCCGGGCAATGGAGTTGTTCAGTACGTCAGGGTTGCGCGACAGGGTTTCCCACTTCAGGTTGCCCTCGTTCATGCCCTTGATCATCTGCTTGGAGACGGTCACCAGGGAAATCGCCGACTGCACGCCCTCGGTGTTCTGCATCTTCCACATCAACTCGTCGATGGGCGCCATGGCCTCATAGCGCGAGCAGCCTTCGGCCGCGGTCTTGACCATCACCACCAGCACGTCGGAACTGGTGGAGTAGTTGCTGATGATGAAGTTGTTGTCCTTGTTGTAGCGCGAATCGGGACGCAACTCCGGGGCGCCCTGGTCGAGGTCGCCGATCTTCAGGTTCTGGCTGTACCAGAGGCCGCCGGCAAAGGCCACCAGGGCCAGGGCGATGGAAATCGGCGCGACTTTGGGGCTGGCGAAATTGGACAGCAGGCGCCAGAACGGATGCTCGCGGGAAGCGTCCTTCTTGCTGCGCTCGATGGCGCGCTTGCTGATGCCGACGTAGGAAATCGCCACCGGCAGCAGGATCAGGTTGGTGAACACGATCACCGCCACACCGATGGAGGCACCGATGGCCAGCTCGCGGATCACCCCGATATCGATGATCAGCAAGGTGATGAAGCCCACGGCGTCGGCGAGGATCGCGATCATCCCCGGCAGGAACAGCTGGCGGAAGGTGCGCCGCGCCGCGGTCAGGGCATTGTCGGCATCACTGGACTGCAAGGCGATGCCGTTGATCTTCTGCACCCCGTGGGAAATGCCGATGGCGAAGATCAGGAACGGCACCAGCATCGAATACGGGTCCAGGCCGAAGCCGAAGGCGTGCATCAGGCCCAATTGCCAGACCACCGCCACCAGGGTGGTGATCAACACCGCGATGGTGCTGCGGATGCACCAGGTGAACCAGTACAGCAGCACCAGGGTGATGATGAAGGCCACGCCGAAGAACATCACCACCATGATCAGGCCGTCGATCAGGTCGCCGACCTTCTTGGCGAAGCCGACGATGTGGATCTTCACATTGGGGTTCTGCGCCTCGAACTTGTCGCGGATCTTCTCTTCCAGCTGGTGGGAGAATTTCTGGTAGTCCAGGGCCAGCAGCTTGCCCTGGTCCTGCGGGTCCGGGTAGGACTCCAGCAGCGGGATATCGACGATGCTGGACTTGAAGTCGTTGGCCACCAGGCGCCCGACCTGGCCGGACTTGAGCACGTTGTTGCGCAACTGTTCGAGGCTGTCGGCCGAACCGTTGTAGCTCTGGGGAATCACCTCGCCGCCGGCGAAGCCCTCTTCGGTCACTTCGGTCCAGCGCACGCTGGGGCTCCACAGCGACTTGAGCCCGGAGCGATCGACGCCGGAGATGTAGAACACCTCGTCGTTGATCTGCCGCAGGGTTTCCATGTAGTCCTTGGTGAAGATGTCGCCGTCGCGGGCCTCCACCGAGATGCGCACGGTGTTGCCCAGGTTCGCCAGGTCGTTGCGGTGCTCCATCATCCGCTCGATGAACGGGTGCTTGAGCGGGATCATCTTCTCGAAGCTGGTGGACGGCCGGATCAGGGTCGCCTGCCAGAACAGGAAAGCGCTGACCAGCAAGCAGATGAAGATCACTGCCGGGCGGTTATTGAAAATCAGGCGCTCAAGAAAGTTCGCCTTGTCCTGGTGATGACTGCTCATGGAATTCCCCACCTTCTTATTATGTGCCCGGCTTATTGGCCGAGTTCAGCGCCCGTTGCTGCAGAAACCCGTACACCGCCCTGCCCGGCCAGGATCAGGTCGCCGTTGCCGGCAGCGGTGACCGCCGACAGCGAGATGCGGTCCGCACGGTTGAATACGCTGAAGGTCTGGCCGTGGTCGGTGCTGCGGATCACGCTGCCGCCGTTGCCGACGATCACCAGCGAGCCATCGTCCAGCAGGGTCGCCCCCGACAGGCCGAACTCCAGGGCGCCACGGGCGGCGTTCAACTCCACCTGTTCCCAGGTGCTGCCAAAATCCGTGGAGCGGTAGAGATTGCCGCGCAGGCCATAGACCAGCAGAGTGGCCGGCTGGCCGGTGCCGATCACGCCGAACAACGAGCCTTCATAGGGGCCTTCGAGGCGCTCCCAGGTCTGCCCGTCATCGGCGGAGCGGAACATGCTGCCCTGCTCGCCGACAATGAACAGCCCGGAATCCTTGACCTGGGCAATGGCGTTGAGGTGGAACTGGTCCTCGTTGTCCAGACGGTCGCTGACGTCCTCCCAATGCTGGCCGCCATCGCTGGTTTCCAGCAGGGCCCCGTAGGCGCCCACGGCGTAGCCGGTCTGGGTGTCCTTGAACCATACATCGAGCAAGGGTGCCTCGCGCTTGAGGTCCTGGAACTGCCGGGTCCAGGTGGCACCGCCGTCGCTGCTGGCCAGGACCTGGGCATCGTGGCCCACCGCCCAGCCGCGCTTATCATCGACGAAGTACACCGCCGTCAGCAGTTGCCGGGTCGGCACCTTGGCCTGGACCCAGGTCTGGCCCTGGTCGTCGGAATAGAGAATGTGCCCGCGATCGCCCACCGCCACCAGGCGCTTGCCGGCGTGGACCACATCGAGCATCAGGCTTTTCGCCGCCTTGGGCGATTCGATGGAATAGACAGAATCCGCTGCAGTGGCAGCGGCCAGGACTGGCGTCGACAGCGTCACGACGCCCAACAGCGAGAGCGCTGTAGCCAACAGTGCGAACGTGCGCAGCGCCGGCGGGCGGCCAACAACCACACCCATGACAGGCTCACTCATAGACCATTCCCCCATTATTATTGTCAGGTCATTCAACCTCTCAGGGCGCCTTGAGGGGGCTGCGCAGGCCTGGGCGATCATGACGATCGTCCTGGAAACTGCAATCTAGAGCCCCTTCGGCTGCGGGCTATCCTATCGGGCTTTGGAAAGGTCTGACAATCGACGCCACGTTATCTTTTGTTAACCATCAGCCCCTGCCGAAACCCTGCATGATCGGCCATTCGCAAGACTGATGGATGTGTCTAGGCCGCGTCTGCGCGACAGTGGGACAAAGCCTGATCCAGGACAGGGGCCGACACTCCCCGGCCGGGGCTATGATGAGCCGGACAGACTTCAGGACAGAGCCATGATTGCCATACGCGAGGCGTGGAAAGCCGGATTGCTGGGACGTGCACACTGGGGCCGCAACCTGGTGTCCGGGGTGATTGTCGCAGTGGTGGCGCTGCCCCTGGCCATGGCCTTCGCCATCGCCTCCGGGGTCAAGCCCGAACAGGGTATCTACACCGCCATCGTCGGCGGCCTGCTGGTGTCGCTGTTCGGCGGCAGCCGGGTGCAGATCGCCGGGCCCACCGGGGCCTTTATCGTGATCCTTGCCGGGGTCACCGCCCAATACGGGGTCGGCGGCCTGCAACTGGCGACCCTGATGGCCGGGTTGATCCTGTTCCTGCTGGGCATCAGCCGCCTGGGCGCCCTGATCAAGTTCATCCCGGACCCGGTGATCCTGGGCTTCACCGCCGGTATCGGGGTAATCATCTGGGTCAGCCAGTGGAAGGATTTCTTCGGCCTGCCCGCGGTCAGCGGCGAGCACTTTCATCAGAAACTCTGGCACCTGCTGCAAGCCCTGCCCCAACTGCACCTGACCACCACCCTGCTGGCCCTGCTGAGCCTGGCGCTGCTGCTATGGGTGCCGCGCATCCCCCAGCTCAAGCGTTTGCCGGCCCCCCTGCTGGCCATGACCCTGGCCACGGCCTTGCAGTCGCTGTTCCAGTTCCAGGGCGTGGCCACCATTGGCAGTGCCTTCGGTGGCATTCCCCAGGGCTTGCCGGCGTTGCAGTTTCCAGAGGTCAGCCTGCCGCAGGTCCTGGACCTGATCGGCCCGGCCTTCGCCATCGCCATGCTCGGGGCCATCGAATCGCTGCTGTCGGCGGTGGTGGCCGATGGCATGGCTGGCACCCGCCATGACTCCAACCAGGAACTGATGGGCCAGGGCATCGCCAACCTGGTCACCCCGCTGTTCGGCGGTTTCGCCGCCACCGGCGCCATTGCCCGTACCGCCACCAATATCCGCAACGGCGGCAGCAGCCCGCTGGCGGGTATCGTCCATGCCCTGGTGCTGCTGCTGATCATCCTGTTCCTGGCGCCGCTGGCAGCGAACATTCCGCTGTGCGCCCTGGCGGCGATCCTGTTCGTGGTGGCCTACAACATGAGCGAGCTGCACCACTTCAAGCGCATGCTGCAACGGGCCCCCCGGGCCGATGTGGCGATCCTGCTGTGCACCTTTGTGCTGACCGTGTTCAGCGACCTGGTGATCGCGGTGAACATCGGCGTGGTCCTGGCCATGCTGCATTTTCTGCGGCGCATGGCCTCCTCGGTGGAGGTGCAACAAGTGGTGGAACAGGATCTGCAGCAGGAACTGCACCACAGTGGCCAGCAGCACCTGCCACCGGGCGTGCTGATCTACACCATCGAAGGGCCGTTGTTCTTTGGCGCCGCGGAGACCTTCGAACGGGCCCTGGCCCAGACCCACAGCGACCCGCAGGTGCTGATCATCCGCCTCAAGCATGTGCCGTTCATGGACATCACCGGGCTGCAGACCCTGGAAGAAGTGATAGGCCAGCTGCACAAGCGCGCGATTGTGGTGAAGCTGTGCGAAGCCAACCTCAAGGTGCACGGCAAGCTGGAGCGGGTCGGCATCCTGCACGCCATAGGCGCGCAGAACTATCACCGCGACTTGAGCGAAGCGCTACAGAGCCAAATCCCCCCTGCCTCCCCACCACCACCGCTCGCGTAGGAGCTGGCTTGCCAGCGAAGGGATGCCGAGGGCGGTACAAGGCTTGAGGGCCTCTTCGCCGGCAAGCCGGCTCCTACAGAGGGGGTATGCGGTGGTTTGGGTCCGTAGGAGCTGGCTTGCCAGCGAACGCGATGCCGGGGGCGATACAAGCCTCAGGCGAGGCTTTTGCTCACCACCTCGAACACATCGCTGGACAGCTCGCCGGAGGCGCGGATGCGCTCCAGTTCGCCTTTCATCAGTGCCTGGCGGGCACTGTCGTATTTGCGCCAGCGAGTCAGCGGCGCCAGTTGCCGCGAGGCAATCTGCGGGTTGAAGCCGTTGAGCTGGATCACCAGGTCCGCCAGGAAGCGATAGCCCGAACCATCGGCGGCGTGGAAGTTGATCAGGTTCTGCCCGGCAAACGCCCCCACCAGCGCCCGCACCTTGTTCGGGTTCTTGATGTTGAACGCCGGGTGCTGCATCAGTGCCTTGACCCGCTCCAGGCCACCGGGCAACGGGCTGCCGGCCTGCACGCTGAACCATTGGTCCATGACCAGGGCGTTGTCCTTGAAGTTCTCGGCGAATACTTCTAGGGCCTTGGCCTTCTCGGCCTCGAACGGCGAGTTGACCAGCACTGCCAGGGCGGTCAGGCGCTCGGTCATGTTGTCGGCGCTGTCGAACTGTTCGATGGCCGCAGCCAGTACCTCGGGCTTGTGGGTCAGCATCAGGTACGACAGGGCGATGTTCTGCAGCGCGCGACGGGCAAAATGCTCGGACTCGGCCACGTAGGCGGTGGCCTTGGACACCTGCCGATTGGCCTGATAGCGCTTCCACAGGGCATCGAACAGACTGTCAGCCAGTTGCTGACGGGCAAACTCGCGAGCCGCGTGGATCGCCTCGACATCCGCCACTTCGCTGATCTCGGTGAGGTAGGCCTCGCCCGGCAGGGACAGCATTTCGGCGACCATGGCCTGATCCAGGCTGTCATCGGCGAGCACAGTGCCCAGGGCAGCCACCAGACGTTCGTCCATCACCAGCGCCCGGCCCTGTTGGTGCTGGGCGATCAGTTCCTGCAACACCTGCACCGACAATTGCTGGCCGGCGTCCCAGCGGTTGAAACCGTCGCTGTCGTGCTGCATGAGGAACATCAGCTGGTCACGGTTGTAGGGGAAGCTCAGCTTCACCGGAGCCGAGAAACCCCGCAGCAGCGAGGGCAGCGGATGTTCGGCGATGTCGACGAAGGTAAAGGTCTGCTCGGCCTCGGTCACCGACAACACGCGGGACGAGCCCTGGGCGGCGGCTTCACCCGCCAGGCGCAAGGCCATGTCGGCACCGGTGCTATCGAGCAGGCCCAGGGCCACCGGAATCACGAACGGCAGTTTCTCGACCTTGTCCGGGGTTTGCGGGCAGCTCTGGCGGAAGGTCAGGCTGTAGGTTTTCGCCGCTGCGTCGTAGGACTCGCTGACCGCCAGCCGCGGCGTACCGGCCTGGCTGTACCAGCGCTTGAACTGGGTCAGATCGACGCCGTTGGCGTCTTCCATGGCCTTGACGAAGTCGTCGCAGGTCACGGCCTGGCCGTCATGGCGCTCAAAGTACAGGTCGCTGCCCTTACGGAAGCCTTCGGCACCGAGCAAGGTGTGGATCATGCCGACAACTTCCGAACCCTTTTCGTACACGGTCAGGGTGTAGAAGTTGGAGATCTCGATAAAGCTTTCCGGACGCACGGCGTGGGCCATGGGGCCGGCGTCTTCGGCGAACTGGTGGGTCCGCAGGTACGCCACGTCCTGGATGCGCTTGACCGTGGCCGAGTTCATGTCCGCGGAGAAACCGGCGTCGCGGAACACTGTGAAACCTTCCTTGAGCGACAGCTGGAACCAGTCGCGGCAGGTCACCCGGTTGCCCGACCAGTTATGGAAGTATTCGTGGGCAACGATGGCCTCGACCCGCTGGTGCGCGGCGTCGGTGGCGGTTTCGGCACGGGCCAGCACGGCGCTGGAGTTGAAGATGTTCAGGCCCTTGTTTTCCATGGCGCCCATGTTGAAGTCGTTGACCGCGACGATCATGAAGATGTCCAGGTCGTACTCGCGGCCATAGGTCTCTTCGTCCCAGCGCATGGACTTCTTGAGGCTGTTCATCGCGTGCTGGCACTTGTCGATGTTTTCCGGCTCGACATAGATGCGCAGCGCCACGTCGCGACCGCTCTGGGTGCGGAAGCTGTCTTCCACGCACCACAGGTCTCCGGCCACCAGGGCGAACAGGTAGGCCGGTTTCATGAACGGGTCTTCCCAGGTCGCCCAGTGCCGGCCGTCTTCTCCCGGGCCGCTGGCGATCGGGTTGCCGTTGGACAGCAGCACCGGGTAGCTGTGCTGCTCGGCGACCACGGTGGTGGTGAACTTGCTCATCACGTCCGGGCGGTCGAGGTAATAGGTGATCTTGCGAAAGCCCTCGGCCTCGCACTGGGTGCAGAACATGCCACTGGACTTGTACAGGCCTTCCAGGGCGGTGTTGCTTTCCGGGTGGATGCGCACGCTGGTGTCCAGGGTGAAACTGGCGCTGGTCGGGTGCAGGGTCAGGTGGCTGTCGTCCAACTGGTAGTCGCTGGCACTCAGGGCCTGATCGGACAGGCTCACCGACAGCAACTCCAGTTGCTGGCCGTCCAGCACCAGGGGCGGCAGGCCGGCGCCCCGGGCCGGGTTGCGACGCATCACCAGCTGCGCATGGACCAGGCTGTGGTCCTCGAACAACTCGAAGGTCAGGTGGGTCTCGTCGATCAGGTACTCGGGGGCCTGATAGTCCTTCAGGTAGATCATCTTCGGTTGGTCGGTGCGCATGACGAATTCCTTCTACTGATGCACGGCGAGCTGGTACGCCGTGTATTTGCGAATGTTGATCACGCCGGTGTCGAAGATCAGGTACTGGCCCTTGATCCCCAGCAACGTGCCTTCGGCGATCGGATTCTTGTCCAGGTTGAAGCTGACGATCTTGGTCGGATACTCCACGACCGGATAGCGGATTTCCAGAGGCTCGATATCGGTCACCGGCTGGATCGCCTGCAGGCCGAAACGCTCCTGCAGGGCCAACAGGCCCTCGGCGCAGGCGGCGAACAGCTGCTCGCGCACTGCCACCAGGTCCACTGCCTGGGCATCACCCTTGAGCAAGGCGCGCCAGTTGGTCTTGTCGGCCACCTGGGAACGGAACAGGTCTTCGACGAAGCCCGATTGCTGGCGGGTCGCCACGCGCATGATCGGCAGCGCCTGGCTGGCCCCCTGGTCGAGCCAGCGGGTCGGCAGTTGGGTGGCGCGGGTGATGCCGACCTTGATCCCCGACGAGTTGGCCAGGTAGACCACGTGGTCGGTCATGCAGAACTGCTCGCCCCATGACGGATCGCGGCAAGTACCGGCGTCGTAGTGGCAGCGTTCCGGGCTCATGATGCAGATATCGCACTGGGCCAGCTTGGTCATGCACGGGTAGCAGTAGCCCTGGCTGAAGCTGGTCTTGGTCTTGCGCCCGCAATGGCTGCAATGGATCGCACCCAGGTATTCCAGGCGCACTGTGGTGCCGATCAAGGGGTTGACCGGTACCTCGCTGTCGCCCAGGCGAAAAGCGTATTCAACGTTCGACCCGTCAAGGCGCGCCGACATTTTACTGATGGAGCCGCGGCCAATCTCGATCAATGGATGGCATCCGACTTGAACAGGATGTTCGGCACCGGCGCCGACTTCGAGGCGCATTCCTGCGGGCCCATGTAGCCGGTACGTTGATCCTCGGGCAGATTCTGCATTTCCCAGGCGATCATCGCCTGCAGGGACAGTTCACGCTGTTCGGCGGTGAGCTTGCGGCCATCGGACCATTTGCCGATCTCTACCGCCAGTTTCAGGCTCTGGTAGATCTCGGGGGTGATGTTTTCGATCATTTCAACAAAGGACGACATACAAGACTCCAGCGTTTAAAGGGCCCGTCGGCGGCTATACAAGCCGCCCAACAGGCCGGTGAGGCATCCGATAAGCAACCCGCCAACGTGGGCGGCGTTGGCGATTTCACCGAAACCGATCATCGAGACCAGCCCGGACAGGCACAGCAGCAGCCACACCAGCATCATCACCAGCACGCCCCGGGGCAGGCGGTAGATGGGGTTGGGGGCCAGCAATTGATAGATCCAGCAATGCCCGAGCAGGCCGTAGAGCACCCCGGACAGGCCGCCGAACAGGGTCGGCCCGCTGAAGTAGTACTGCGCGTAATTCGACACCAGGCTGAACAGCAGGGTCAGGCCCAGCAGGTTGATGCCGCCCTGGCGCATTTCGATGCGCCGCCCCAGCTCCCAGTACCACATGCCGTTCATGGCGATATGCAGGAAGCCGAAGTGGATCAGCATCGGCGTCACCAGGCGCCACCACTGTCCCGCTGCCAGGCTGTCGGCCAGGGAGCTGAACTGGATGTAGTCGCCAACCACGCGGAACTCGAGGAAGGTGAACCAGCTCAGGGTCTGCAGGTTGTCGCCGAGCAAGGTGATACCGCATACCGCCAGGCTCAAGAGCAGGATCAGCGCGGTGACCGGGCTGCTGCGCAGTTGCTGGACGAAGCCGGGGCGCGCCGGGGCACTGGCCTGGGGAATGTCCAGTTGCTGATCGGGGTCGCCCTGGGGAAAGCGCTGGTACAGGCCACGCACGTCCTCGCTGATGGATTCCGGCACCCAGAGCACCTGCTCCCCCGCCTCCTCGCTGACCCGGTGAGGCACCTGCATGCGTTGCAGCAGCTTGACGAAGCCGCTCAGGTCCGTCGCCAGGGGCAGGCGCAATACCGCTACCGCACTCATCGCACTACCTCGGGCCGTTCAACGTCGACCCAGACAAATTTATTCGGATCCAGGCGGGTTTCCTGGTCCAGCCGATACGCGGCGAGCTTGCCGTAGAGCACCGCGCTGTAGTCCAGGCACGCCAGGTTGGGACGGATCGGCGCCGGCTTGCCGCTGCGCCAGTAGTGCCCGACGAACAGCATCGGTTCCTCGGCGCCATAACGCAGCAGGCTGTTCTTCTCGGCCGGGGACAACGGCGTGCGGGCCACAGGCTCGGGCAAGGCGTCGGGCTGGAACACGATGTCGCCGTAGGTCTGCGGGTCGTCTTCCCAGAACTTGGTACGGAAGAAGGCGCGGGTCAGGCCGTCGCCGCTGGTCATGGTCAGGCCATGGGGCAGGCGCATGTCGGTGCCCCGCAGCAGGCGGTCGAAGGCGGTACAGGCAAAGCTGTCGGGAACGGCCGCGGACTGCAGGAACTCGCGGTCGATGCAGCCGTTGGGGTACTGCTGGCGCAGCGGCGCGATCAGGCCGGCATCCCAGCAGGCGTGCACCACACGGAAACGGCCGGCGTCGACGAACAGCGGCAATTCATAGAACCACTGCAGGAAATCGTGCCAGTCACCCGGGTGCTGTTCGAACTGGGTCAGGGTCTCGTGGATCAGCCGGGCATGGCGCGGGGTGTGCTCGCGCACGAACTGCTTGCCGCTGCCTTCGGCCGCCGGAGTGCTCCAGCCCAGGGCATTGAACTCGTGGTTGCCCATGATGCACAGGGCCTGACCGGCCTCGACCATGTCGTGGACGATGTGCAGGGACTCACGGATACGCGGGCCGCGGTCGATGATATCGCCGAGGAACACCG
This sequence comes from Pseudomonas sp. BIGb0176, assembly GCF_024810175.1. Lineage (NCBI taxonomy): Bacteria > Pseudomonadati > Pseudomonadota > Gammaproteobacteria > Pseudomonadales > Pseudomonadaceae > Pseudomonas > Pseudomonas sp. BIGb0176. The sequence goes on along the minus strand of NZ_JANUEC010000001.1, from coordinate 1,034,195 downwards.
CCATGCGCGACGGGTGCCGCCAGACGCCGGCCTGCTTGTGATAACCGAGCCGATCCAGCAAGTGCTCCAGGGTCAGGGCGCAACCGTGCACGTCACCGATCAGGTCGTAGCTACGCGCGGGATCGAGCATCAGTCGCCTCCACCGCCCAGCCGGCTGCCCCAGCCGAGTTTGGTCCGGCAGACCTCGTAGTAGTTGTGGTCCAGCGGGTGGATCAGGCGCAGTTTTTGCGCCTTCTTGCTGACCGTGATGGTGTCGCCCGGGGCACAGGTGAAATGGTTCTGCCCGTCACAGGAAACTTGCGGATAGATCTGCATATCTTTGGACACGACGATTTTCAGCTCGCTGTTGCCATCGACCACGATCGGTCTTCCCGACAAGGTATGGGGGTACATCGGCACAATCACAATGGCATCCAGCTTGGGATGCATGATCGGCCCGCCGGCGGACAGGGCGTAGGCCGTGGAACCGGTGGGCGTGGCGACGATCAGGCCGTCGGCCTTCTGGCTGCAGACGAACTGGCCGTCGATGTAGATCTCGAACTCGATCATCCGCGTCGACTTGCCCGGGTGCAGCACCACATCGTTCAGCGCATCGCCCTGGCCGATGGCCTCGGCATGGCGGCGCACCTCGGCCTGCAGCAGGAAGCGGTTCTCTACCAGGTAGTGGCCGTCCAGCACCTCGGCGACCTTGACCTCCAGCTCGTCGGGGCGGATGTCGGTGAGAAAGCCCAGGCTGCCGCGGTTGATCCCCAGCACCGGGATGTTGTGCCGGGCCAGGGCCCGGGCGGCGCCCAGCAGGCTGCCGTCGCCACCGACCACGATGACCATGTCGCAGACCTCGCCCAGCAACTTGCGCGAGGAAGTCTGCAGGCCGTGGCCGGGCAGCACTTCGGCGATGGTGTCCTCAAGGATCACGTGCAGGTGCCGCGCCAGCAGAAACTTTTTCAGTCGGCGAACTGTGTCCAGCACCTGGGAACTGCCCAGGCGACCGATAATGCCGATATTGCGAAATTGCTCCATGGGGCTCCTGCGGGGTTCGGGTACGGGCGAAACGGAGGATTATGGGCGAAACCCGGCGTTAGACAAAATCCTTTCAGCCACACGGGCTTAGCCAGCCCTGCCGCAACTGCGAGTGGCACGCATTTATCGCGATCGGCCCGGGTTTGCGTCTATGCTCGCAAGATGCTCCTGTTCCCTGATCTGCTCGGCCTTCCCCGCCAGTTGCGTCAACCTGAAGTCCGCGACCTCGCCTGGGTCATCCTCGCGCCGCCGATGCTCAGCCACACGCCCTGGCCGCAGCGCCACCCGCTCGCCGGCAGCGACTGGGTCCAGGCGCCGCAACTGCTGGCCCACTGGCTGCGCTGCCAGGACCTGGACAGCCGCGCCCTGCGCCAGTGGCTGGCCGAAGGCCCGACCCGGCGCCTGGGCCTGTATTACGAACGCCTCTGGCAATTTGCCGTCCGCCACGCCCCCGGGGTCGAGCTGCTGGCGGCCAACCTGCCAATCCGCCGCGGCGGCCACACCCTGGGTGAACTGGACATGCTGCTGCGCGACCGTGACGGCGTGCACCACCTGGAACTGGCGATCAAGCTGTACCTGGGCCCCCAGGCCGGCAATGGCCAGGACAGCGCCCAATGGCTGGGCCCCGGCTGCCATGACCGCCTGGACCGCAAGCTGGCGCACCTGGATGGGCACCAACTGCCGATTTCCGCCCGGGACGAAAGCCGCGAAGCCCTGGCGGCACTGGATATCCACCAGTTCAGCGCGCACCTGTGGCTGGGGGGCTACCTGCTGTACCCCTGGCCGGGTCGCGCCGAACCGCCCCAGGGCGCCCACCCGCAACACCTGTGCGGGCGCTGGCTGCATCAGCGCGACTGGCCGGCATTTTTCGCCCAGAGCGCCCCGGGGCGCTGGCAGCCCCTGCCCCGCCACGCCTGGCTGGCGCCGGCCCACTACCCGGCCGAGCAGGCCTGGACCGCCACGCAACTGCAGCAATGGCTGGCGGAACTTGCCCCCCAGGCCCCGGCGCAGTTGCTGGTACGCCTGGAGCAAACCCCTGAAGGCGGCTGGGAAGAAGCCGAACGCCTGTTCCTGGTGGCCGATCTCTGGCCCCACGTCCCCCCGCAGCCCTCCTGACAATCAGCCGCAGGAGCGGACTTGCCGGCGAAGACGCCCCTATGCGGCAAGCCGGCGCCTACATCAGAGACAGGCGCAGCGCCAGGGCCGCCAGGGTCGCCAGCAACACCGGCAGCGTCAGCACGATGCCGACCCGGAAGTAGTACCCCCAGCCAATGTGAATACCCTTGCGCTCCAGTACATGCAGCCAGAGCAGGGTCGCCAGGCTGCCGATGGGGGTGATCTTCGGCCCCAGGTCGCTGCCGATGACGTTGGCGTAGATCATCGCGTCCTTGACCACCCCAGTGGCCTGGCTGGCATCGATGGACAAGGCGCCGATCAGCACTGTCGGCAGATTGTTCATCAGCGATGACAAGCCCGCCGTGAGCAACCCGGTGCCCAGGGCCGCGCCCCAGATCCCGCCGCCGGCAAAGGCATCCAGCCAGCCGGCCAGGTACGCCGTGAGCCCGGCATTGCGCAGGCCGTACACCACCAGGTACATGCCCAGGGAAAAAATCACGATCTGCCAGGGCGCTTCCCTGAGCACCTTGCGCGTGGAGATCCGGTGCCCGCGGGCGGCAATCGCCAGCAGCAGCGCCGCGCACACCGCGGAAATAGCGCTGATGGGAATGCCCAGCGGCTCCAGGGCAAAACAGCCCAGCAGCAGGATCAGCAACACCCACCAGCCGGCCATGAAGGTCGCCCGGTCATGGATGGCGCTGGCGGGCTCGGCCAGTTGTCGGGGGTCGTAATCCAGCGGGATATCGCGGCGGAAGAACCACAGCAGCACCACCAGGGTGGCAGCCACGCTCACCAGGTTGACCGGCAGCATCACCAGCGCATAACGGTTGAAGCCAATCTTGAAGAAGTCCGCGGAGACGATGTTCACCAGGTTCGAAACCACCAGCGGCAGGCTCGCGGTGTCGGCAATGAACCCCGCGCCCATGACAAAGGCCAGGGTCGTGGCCGGTGAAAAGCGCAAGGCCAGGAGCATGGAAATGACGATGGGGGTCAGGATCAGCGCGGCGCCGTCATTGGCGAACAGCGCCGAGACCAGCGCCCCCAGCAATACCATGAAGGCAAACAGCCGCCTGCCCCGCCCTCGCCCCCAGCGCGCCACATGCAGCGCGGCCCAGGCAAAGAACCCGGCCTCGTCCAGCAGCAGGCTGATGATGATCAGCGCGACAAAGGTACCGGTGGCATTCCAGATGATCTGCCAGACCACCGGGATATCCGCCCATTGCACCACCCCGAACAACAGCGCCAGGGTTGCGCCGAACACGGCGCTCCAGCCAACGCCCAGGCCCTTGGGCTGCCAGATCACCAAGGTAATGGTCAGCAGGAAAATCGATACGGCAATCAACATGAGAGAGGGTCTTGAGTATGCAGGAGCCGGCTTGCCGGCGAAGGCGCCCCACGGGACTCAAGGGCCTCTTCGCCGGCAAGCCGGCTCCTGCGACAGCAGGGAATGGTGGGGAATCAGGCCTTGCGTTGCTGCTCGACCCACTGCCCGTAGGCGTTGATGAAGCCCTGCAGGAACGGCCGGGTTGCTTCGGACAGTTTGCCGGCCTCGTCGAATGCCGAGCCAGCGCCACCCAGGTAGGCCTCGGGCTGCTGCATGCAGGGCACATTGAGGAACACCAGGGACTGGCGCAGGTGGTGGTTGGCGCCAAAACCGCCAATGGCCCCCGGAGAAACGCTGATCACCGCCCCCGGCTTGCCGCTCCAGGCACTTTTACCGTAGGGCCGCGAGCCGACGTCGATGGCATTTTTCAGCGCCGCCGGTACCGAGCGGTTGTATTCCGGGGTAACGAACAGCACCGCGTCGGCGCCGCTGATCTGTTCGCGAAAACGGGTGTAGGCCGCCGGTGGCGTGGCATCGATGTCTTCGTTGTAGAGCGGCAGGTCACCGATCTCGACGATGTCCAGCTGGAGGCTGGCAGGCGCCAGCTCGGCCAGGGCCAGGGCGACCTTGCGGTTCAGGGACTGCTTTCTCAGGCTGCCGACCAGTACTGCGACCTTGTAGACATTGCTCATGGGAGTTTCCAACCGTTGGCGTAAAGAAGGTGTTAGTTATAGATGACCCGAGGTGATGTCTGCTACCCCACCCCGATAATTCCCAAGCCATGGCCTGTTGCCAGCGAGCCCGCGATAACGAGGCTGGCACCGGTAGCGGATTATTTTTTTCCCGGGGTAAAACTTCCCCTGGGGACACCGGGTCTACACCACCGAATTTGCGTGTTTTATCTCCAGAGGCTCTAAAGAATGGCAGCAGTACTTGTCGGACAATTCCATGCAAGAGATGCCGAGGGACGGGTGTACTCAGTGCACGAATTCCAGGAATCCATGCCCCCGGAGGACGGCGCGGCCGGATCGGAGCCCGTGACCACCTACCGCCTGGCCATCGGCGACCGGGTCAAGAAACTCGATGACAACCAGTTCCTGCTGGTGCAGTCGGATGTAACCATCGTGCGCGAGCCCGAGACCTATGTAGCTCAGTGATTCTTCGCGAGCATCATCGCCAGCTGTTGTGTCGCCATACTTGGGTTAGGATTCGTTGCTTGACCCCTCGACGGCTGGAGATGGACTTCAAGCATGCGTTTACGTCATATCGAAGTGATTCAGGCGCTCCTGCAAACCGCTCACCTGGGCACTGCCGCCGAACTGCTGCAACTTTCGGTGGCCGAGGTCGAGGCCCTGCTGCGCGACGCCGAGAGCCAATTGGGCTTCATGCTGTTCGCCAGTGTTCGCGGCCGTTTGCAGGCCACCCGTGAAGCCCGGGAGCTGCAGGGAGCCATCACCCGGGTGTATGACGCTTTCGAGCCCGTGCAGCGCCTGGCCGACAGCCTGAGGTTCCACCAGGCGCCACCGCTGCGCCTCGTCGGCATCCCGCCGCTGGTTCAGCAACTGCTACCCCAGTGCATCGCCGCCCTGCGCCGGCGCTTCGCCGACACCCCTTGCAGCCTGCTCGGCCAAAGCACCCGGGACATGGTCCACAGCCTGCTGCTGCGTGACTGCGATCTGGGCCTGAGCCTGCACGATCCGCAGCACCCGGACATCCACAGCCAGGCCCTGGCCCAGGGCAAGCTGTTTCTCCTGGCGCCCCACGGCTGGCTGCAACCCAAGCAGAAATACGTCGCCCTGCAGGATCTGGCCGGCCAGGCCATGGTCGGCCTGGAGGGCCAGGACCCGCTGAGCGTGATGCTCGCCAGCAAATTGCAGAACCTGCGCCCCAGCCCGGTGATCCAGACCCGGGTGCAGACCTATCAGATGATGCGCAGCCTGGTGGAAGCTGGCGAAGGTCTGGCCATCGTCGACCCCTTCACCGCCGTCGGCGCCCGCAGCGCCGGGCTCGATGTGTGCCCGCTGTCGCCCCCCATCAGCGTCACGCTGTACGCCTTGCGGCGCCACGGCAGCGACAGCTCGCCGCTGACCACTGCCCTGCTGGAGCTGCTCACGGAACAGGCCGAGGCCCTGCTGGCAGGTTAAAGCGCCGGCCCCTCCAGCTCATTGGCGAACAGCCGGTACCAGAAGATCGCCACCTCGGCGGTCTGCGGGTCGATACCGCGGTAACGCAGGTGGTCCACGCCCCCTACCACATAGCCGCATTGCTCGTAGAGGCGGCAGGCCCCCAGGTTGTTGTTCTGGGTTTCCAGCATCATCCCCGGCAGTTTTTTCCTGCGACTCCAGAACTGCGCCACATCCAGCAGCGCCCTGGCTACCCCGTGGCGCCGCGCCGGCGCATGCACCGCCAGCTCATCGATATGGGCGTAACCGTTCCAGTTGGTGCTGACCACCACATGGCCCACCGGCTGGTCGTCCAGATAGGCCATGAAGATCTCGCTGTCCGCGGCATTGCGGTAGCTGCTGAACTCCTCCGGGTCGATGCCATAGCATTTGCGATAGGGCACGATCCGTCGCAGGGCCCAGTCCGCCACCGGCACTTCGCGTTCGGCCACGGCATAGGCGCTGACCTCGAAGCTGAAGTCGCTGCCCCAGATATAAGCGGCAAAGCCCTCATCGGCGACTCGCACCGCCAGGCCCGGATAACGGGGATTCACAACAGGTTGCATGGCCGGGAAACTCCTCATGCCTTGATGCAATCGACGGTGTACTGGCGCCCGTCGCCCAGATCGTCATGCTGCAGCCCGTGCACATCGGCGACAAACCCCGGGAAGCTGCTGTCAAAGGCCCGGGCGAAGGCCAGGTAATCGATGATCGAACGGGTGGAATCGGTGAAACGCTCGCCCGGCATGATCAGCGGAATGCCCGGCGGATAGGGCACCAGCATCACCGCAGCGATACGCCCCTGCAACTGATCGATGGAAACCGCCTCGACCTCGCCCCGCACCAGATGGTCATAGGCATCGGCAGGCTTCATGGCCACCTCCGGCAGCACCGTGTACATGCGCTTGAGGTGCTTGGCCGTGGCGTTGCTGCGGTAGCAGGCGTGCAACTGGTCGCACAGGTCCTGCAGGCCCATGCCCTGGTAGCGCTGCGGGTCCTGCCCGGCCACGCTGGGCAGGCAGCTGGCCAGGCTGACATTGGCGTCGTAGTTGCGTTTGAACTCCAGCAGTTCGGTGAGCAGCGTGCTCCACTTGCCCTTGGTGATGCCCATGGAGAACAGCACCAGGAACGAATAGAGCCCGGTCTTTTCCACCACCAGCCCGCGCTCCCAGAGAAACTTGCTGACCACCGCCGCCGGGATCCCGTGCTCGCTCAGGGCGCCGCCCGCGGTCAGGCCGGGCATGACCAGGGTCACCTTGATCGGGTCCAGCAGCACATAGTCATCGGTGACCCCGGCAAAACCGTGCCACTCGCCCTCAGGTTCCAGCAGCCAGTCCTCGGTGCGCACCTGGTCGATGCCCTCGACCCGCTCCGGTTGCCACACCGAGAACCACCAGTCATCGGCGGCGATGTTCTGCCGCAGGTTGGCCAGGGCCCGGCGAAAGCTCAGGGCCTCGTCGAACATTTCCTGCAGCAGCGAGCGCCCTGCCGGCCCTTCCATCATCGCCGAAGCCACGTCCAGCGAGGCGATGATGCTGTACTGCGGCGAGGTGGAGATATGCATCATGAAGGCTTCGTTGAAGCGGTCGCGGTCCAGTTGCCGGGCGCCGCCATCCTGCACGTGAATCATCGAGGCCTGGCTGAAGGCCGCCAGCAGCTTGTGGGTGGAATGGGTGGTGAACACCAGCGGGCTGTCGGCGCTGCGGGACGTGCCCATGCCGTAGCGCCCGGCGAAGAACTCATGAAAGGCCGCATAGGCGTACCAGGCTTCGTCGAAGTGCAGCACCTCGACACTGTTGCCCAGGCTCTGCTTGATCAGCTCGGCGTTGTAGCACAGGCCGTCATAAGTGGAGTTGGTGACCACCGCCAGCTTGACCCTGGGCGGCCGGCCGCGGGTCAGCGGGCTGGCATCGATCTTGGCCTGGATCGACTCGGCGCTGAACTCGCTCAGGGGAATCGGCCCGATGATCCCCAGTTCGTTGCGCTCCGGGCACAGGTACAGGGGAATGGCCCCGGTCATGATGATCGAGTGCAGCACCGACTTGTGGCAGTTGCGGTCCACCAGCACCAGGTCATCGCGACCGACCATGGAATGCCAGACGATCTTGTTGGCGGTGGAGGTGCCATTGATCACGAAAAAGGTGTGATCGGCGCCAAAGTTGCGCGCGGCACGAGCCTCGGCTTCCGCCAGCGGGCCGGTGTGATCCAGCAGCGACCCCAGCTCCGGGACCGACACCGACAGGTCCGAACGCAAGGTGTTCTCGCCAAAGAACTGGTGAAACGCCTGCCCCACCGGGCTCTTGCGATAGGCCACGCCACCGCCGTGCCCCGGGGTGTGCCAGGAATAGTTGGAGTCGGCGGTGTGCTGTACCAGGGCCTTGAAGAACGGTGGCAGCAAGCCATCCAGGTAGCCCCGCGCGGCCCGGGCCACTTGCCGGGCCAGGAACGGCACCGTGTCCTCGAACAGGTAGAGAATGCCCCGCAGCTGGTTGAGTTCGCTCATGGCGTCGGCGGGGGCGTTTTCCAGGGTCACCTGCTCGCCCAGGGCAAAGATCGGCAGCAGCGGCGCACGTACCCGCGCCAGGCGGATCAGTTCCACCATGTTCTGCAACAGGTGCTTGTTTTCCCCGGCCCCTTCGGCGGCGATCAACATGCAGGCCAGGCCGTGATGGGTCGAAGCCACCAGCCGCCCTTCGGCATAGTCCACCGCAGAAAAGATGCTGAACCCGTCCTTTTCCAGTTCCCGGGCGATCCCCCTGACCCGGTCCCCCGCGACCGTATCGGCCTTGATGTCGCGATGCACGATCAGGATCGGAAACTGCAGGTCTTTATACATGGGGCTCAGTGTCCTGAAACGGCGGGCAGGCCCCGCCAATCAACTCAGGGTAGAAGCTGCGCACGCTTCGTGTCACCCCAGGCATGGGCTGGGTGTAACAAAACGTCGCTCTGGAACAATTGCCGGTCCATTCCCAGACACGCCCCAGTCACGCCTGTAGCCGCTGCTGAGCCTGCGAAGCTGCGAAAAGGACCGAAGGGCCTTGCCTGGCGATCTCCCGCCAGGCCCCTGCGGCCCTCAATATCGCGGCGCCTCCTACGGCGCCGTTAGCCGCCTGCGGCAGCGGCTACAGCAAAGGCTTACTGCTGGGTTTCGAGCAACTGGGTCCAGAGGGCCGGGGCGCCGGCGGACTTGGCGATGATTTCCAGGCGCACCTGGTGCTCGGCCAGTTCGGCCTCGCTGGCCTGGATGATCCGCCCGCGCGGGCGATCGGCCGGCAAGCGGCGGATTTCCGAAGCCTGGCCGGCCCCCTCGCCAGAGCCGTTGCCGTCCGAGGCATTGCCTGCCAGGGACAGGCTGGTCTGGCCACCGGTCATGGTCAGGTAGACGTCGGCCAGGATCTCCGAGTCGAGCAAGGCGCCGTGCAGTTCACGGCCGGAGTTGTCGACGCCGTAGCGTTTGCACAGGGCGTCGAGGCTGTTGCGCTGCCCCGGGTGCCGCTCGCGGGCCATCATCAGGGTGTCGAGGATGGTGCAGTGCTGGGTGATGTCGGCCCGTTCGTGCTGGCCCATCAAGGCGAATTCGTTGTTGATGAAGCCAACGTCGAACGCCGCGTTGTGGATGATCAGCTGCGCGCCCTGGATGAAGTCGAAGAACTCGTCGGCGACTTCGGCGAAACGCGGCTTGCCCACCAGGAATTCGTTGGTGATGCCGTGGACGCCGATGGCGCCCTCATCGCTCTCGCGATCCGGTTGCAGGTAAACGTGGAAGTGCCGGCCGGTCAGGCGCCGACCGATCAACTCGACGCAACCGATTTCAATGATCCGGTGGCCGTCGGTCACCGGCATGCCGGTGGTTTCGGTATCGAGTACAACAGATCTGTTGGCCATCAGGGGTCAGTTCTCAACGGTGGAAGTGTTTCAAAGCGCGGGATTTTAGCACGCTCTGGCGGCAGGACACCCATGGCGGATTCATCAGCCCCAGCCTGTGCAGTTTTTAACAATCCTTAGCAAAGCTGCTGCAGTTCGTTGCAACGCAAAGCGCTAGGGTGCCCGACGATATTTTCCGCCGGACCCAGCCCTGCCATGACCCCCAGCAAAACCCGACTGGCCTGCGTGCTCTGCGCCTGCCTGTTCGCCGACCTCGTCCAGGCCAGCGCCCTGGTGATCAGCACCGACATCAGCATGAGCCTGACCCTGAGCTCAACCGAGGGCAGCTCCAAAGCCAGCAGCTCATTCAAGGACGACAAACTTGTGCTCGCCGCCCAGAGCGATGCCGCGGCCTTCGTGGCCAGCGCCGGCGAGATCCGTGGCGCCCGGTTGGAAGCCGCCCTGATGCACATTCGCCAGGTGCTCGGCGCCCCGCCCTGTAGCGACCTGCAACTGGCCAGCGCCATGCTTGCGCTCTAAGCCCCCAGGCGCATCCGCAGCTAATTCATCGCGCGCCCCAGCCGTTCCTTTATGCGAACAAGGCTATTGCGTTACCGTGCGGCCTCACCCAGGCGCGCGGGTGCTGATACCCGGCGTTGCACTCACCCCACAGGAACCGCCCTCCCATGCTCAAGACTCGACAGATGCTCCCACTGCTGCTGGCCTTGGCCTGCATCAGTGGCTGCTCTTCCCTTGCGCACACCGACAGCGACAGCCGACAACGGCCGCTGATCGTTGCCCATCGCGGCGGCGCCGCGGACTTTCCCGAGAACACCCTGCTGGCCATCGACAACGCCCTGCGCAATAACGTCGACATGCTCTGGCTGACGGTGCAGCTCAGCCGCGATGGCGTACCGGTGCTGTACCGACCGGCCGACCTGAGCGCCAATACCCAGGCCACAGGCGCAGTCAACCAGCACACCCTGGCGCAGTTGCAGGCACTCAATGCCGGGTGGAATTTCAAGCAGACAGCAGCCGATGGCCAGGTGAGCTTTCCCTATCGCGCCCAGCCGGTGAGCCTGCCGTCGTTGCGTCAGGCGCTGATGGCGATCCCCGAGTGGGTGCCGGTGATTCTCGACATGAAGGCCCTGCCGGCTGCCCCCCAGGCCCAGGCCGTCGCCCGCTTGCTGGAACAGCTGCACGCCTGGAACCGGGTGCTGATCTATTCCACCGATGCCAGCTACCAGCAGGCTTTCGCGCCCTATCCCCAGGCCCGGCTGTTCGAATCCAGGGACAGTACCCGGGACCGGCTGGCCAGCGTCGCCCTCGCCCACCACTGCAACGCACCACCTGCACCCGGCAGTTGGGTGGCTTTCGAGTACCGGCGCCCGGTGCAACTGGTCGAGACCTTTACCCTGGGCGAGGCGCGCTCCCAGGTCGATGCCCGGCTGTGGACGCCCGCTGCGGTGGATTGCTTTCAGTCACGGGGCAAGGTGCGGATGCTGGCGATCGGCATCAATACGGCCGAGGACTACCAGGCGGCCACTTGCCTGAAGATGGATGCGGTGCTGGTGGATTCGCCCCGTGCGATGGGGGAAATGAAGCAGCGGCTCGAACGGCCGCTGCCTTGTCGCTGATTGGCCGCTCAGGGCATCAGGGCTGCTTGTAGCCGCGGACCTCGTCGACACCGCGGTTGGCCAACTGGTCGGCCCGCTCGTTGCCGTGATGGCCGGTGTGGCCGCGCACCCATTTCCAGGTGACGTTGTGGCGGTTGACCTGTTCGTCGAGCTGCTGCCACAGGTCGGCATTCTTCACCGGCTCCTTGGCGGCGGTCTTCCAGCCGCGCTTCTTCCAGTTGGCCATCCACTCGTTGATGCCCTTCATCACATACTGCGAGTCGGTGACCAGTTGCACATCGCACTGGCGCTTGAGCTCTTCCAGGCCGCGGATCGCCGCCATCAGCTCCATGCGGTTATTGGTGGTGTTGGCTTCGCCGCCCCAGAGCTCCTTTTCGACGCCCTTGCACACCAGCAGCGCGCCCCAGCCACCGGGGCCGGGATTGCCCTTGCAGGCACCGTCGGTAAAGATTTCTACGCTATCGCTCATCCACGCCTTCCATCAGAAAATTGCCATTGGCCCGCCGACCGCCATCGACCGGGCCCAGGGCCGGGCTACGCCGGCCGGGAGTGTATAAAAAGAGGGTTTCAACAGTTCATCAAGGCTCGCTGTTGCGGCGGTTGACCTTGGCCATGGGCAGCGGTACCAGCTTGCCCATCGGCTCGCGCCGCACCTGGCGCACCGGGCGCAGGCCCACGGCGATCTTGCGCGCCACCAACAGGTAGAAGCCGCCGCCGGACAGTTGCCAGTGCCCGGCCCTGCGCTCCCAGCCGGCCAGCCGCGCCTGCCATGCCGTTGAAGCAAGCGGCGGACGATAGCACCCGAAGCGGCGTTTCTCCAGCGCGAAGCCCAGCAGGTTGAGCCAGTCGCCGACCCGCGACGGGGAGATGCAGCGGGCCAGGCGCAACGCATCATGGGCGAACACATGGCGCAGGCCCCAGGTGCTCCAGGGGTTGATGCCGACAATCAGCAGATGCCCCCCAGGGCGCACGCTGCTGGCCGCCTCGCGCAGCAGGCCATGGGGCGACAGGCAGAAATCCAGGCCGTGCTGCAGCACCACCACATCGGCGGCGTGCTCGCTCAGGGGCCAGGCCTGCTCCTCGCAGACGATCTCCACCCCGGGCAAGGGCGCGCCGAGACGCACGTTGCGTTGCACCTGGGGCGCCGCCGGCGGGGTTTGCGCCGAGGGCCCGTAGTGCACCAGGTAGCCACCGAAGAAACGCCCCAGCTCCTCTTCGAGCATGCGCCGCTCTTCATCCAGCAGAAATTGCCCCAGGGGGCCGGACAGCCACTCCCGGGCCGCACTGATCAGGGCCAGCCAGTCGGGATCTGCCTGAGCGAAGGCTTTATCGGTCATTGCATTCTCCAACACGCCAAGAAGCTCTAAGATGCGCCATTGTTTTCCGCTTGGCGAATCCGAAGATGATACAGATCAGTGCCCTGCCCGCCTTCACCGATAACTACATCTGGTTGTTACAAGATCATCGCAGCCAGCGCTGCGCAGTCGTCGATCCGGGGGATGCGGCGCCGGTACTGGCCTGGCTGGAACAGCACCCGGGCTGGGTGCTCAGCGACATCCTGATCACCCACCATCACCACGATCACGTCGGCGGCGTCGAACGCCTCAAGCAGCACAGCGCGGCCACGGTCTATGGCCCGGCCCGGGAAAAGATCCCGGCCCGCGACATCGGCCTCGAAGACAACCAGCGGGTCAGCATCCTCGGCTGGGAGTTCGAGGTGTTCGCCGTGCCCGGCCACACCCTGGGGCATATCGCCTACTACCACCATGGCCTGCTGTTCTGTGGCGATACCCTGTTCGCGGCCGGTTGTGGCCGGCTGTTCGAGGGCACCCCGGAGCAGATGCACCACTCCCTCGGCCGCCTCGCCGCGCTGCCGGAAGACACCCTGATCTACTGCACCCACGAATACACCCTGAGCAACCTGCGCTTTGCCCAGGCGGTGGAACCGGCCAACCCGGACATCGCCGAACGCCTGGCGAAGGTCACGCAGATGCGTGAGCAAGGGCGCATGACCCTGCCCTCGACCCTGGCCCTGGAGAAATTGACCAACCCGTTCCTGCGTACCGGTGAAACATCCGTTAAACAAAAAGCGGACGAACGGAATGGCCAGGATAACCAGTCGCAGAGTGCGGTCTTTGCGGCTCTGAGGGCTTGGAAAGATAAGTTCTAAGCAGGCTATCGATTGGTACAAAAATTCTGAATGGTTGACCGCACCCCGGGTGCTTTCTAGAATCGCCCGACATTTTTGCCCGGAACTTACTTCCAGCCAATGTCGTCATCTATTCGTTATTCCATCAGTTCAGACGCATTGACGCGCTTGGCCCAGGCCATCGCGGTAGCTGTGTCAGCGACTCTTGCGGGCTGCCAAAGCACCGGCCATGCCCCGCAGAGCGACGCGACACACACACAGAATTTCAACGCCCGCATCAAGCAGAAACCCATCTGGCTGAGCAACCAGCCCAGCCCGCAAGTACCCCAGGACGTCTGGGAACGCATGCGCCAGGGGTTCCAATTGCAAGAAGGCCTGGGCGTCAACCCGCGTATTGAACAGCAGCGCCTGTGGTTCGCCAGCAACCCTTCCTTCCTGGAAAATGCCGGCGAGCGCGGCAGCCTTTATATCCACTACATCGTCGAGCGTCTCGAAGAGCGCAACATGCCGCTGGAACTGGCCCTGCTGCCGGTCATCGAAAGCGCCTACAACCCCCTGGCCTATTCCCGGGCCGATGCGGTGGGGCTGTGGCAGTTCGTCCCGGCCACCGGGCGCTACTTCAACCTGCGCCAGACCCGCTTCTACGATGGCCGCCGCGACATCACCGCGTCCACCACCGCGGCCATGGACTACCTGAGCCGCCTGCACGACATGTTCAACGGCGACTGGCTGCTGGCACTGGCCGCCTACAACGCCGGTGAAGGCACGGTGAGCCGGGCCATCGAGCGCAATGAAAAGCTCGGCCTGCCCACCGACTACTGGAACCTGCCGCTGCCGGCCGAGACTCAGGCCTATGTGCCCAAGCTGCTGGCCCTGTCCCAGGTGGTGCTGGCCCCACAGGCCTACGGCGTGAACCTCAACCCGATCGCCAACGAACCCTACTTCCAGGTGGTGGAGATCAACCAGCGCATGGACCTGTCCAAGGTCGCGGCGGTGGCCAACATCGACGAGGACGAGCTGTTCCAGCTCAACCCGGCGTTCAAGCAGCGCACCACCATCGACGGCCCCCAGCACCTGCTGGTGCCGACTTCCAAGGCACAGTTGCTGACCACCAGCCTGTCCACCATGAAACCCGAAGAACTGATCAGCAAGCGCTCCCTCAAACCGGTCTTCGACCGCGACGAAGGGCGTGATTCGCTGCGGGCCAAGCGCATCTACCGGGTCAAGAATGGCGACAACCTGACCCTCATTGCCAAGGCCAACAAGGTCAACGTCCAGGACCTGCAGCGCTGGAACAAGCTCAGCGGCAAGAACCTCAAGGTCGGCCAGACGCTGGTGATGCAGGACACCCGCAAGGTGGCCAGCAAGAAAACCAGCCTGGCCAGCAACAAGAAGAAGTCGACTCAGTACAAGGTCAAGCAGGGCGACTCGCTGTACATGGTGGCCAAGCGCTTCAATGTCGAGATGCAGCACCTCAAGCGCTGGAACCCCCGCGCGGCCCAGGCCCTCAAGCCCGGCCAGATGCTGACGGTGTACCTGCCGCACTGAAATCTGCCCTGTAGGAGCCGGCTTGCCGGCGAACAGCCTTCGCCGGCAAGCCGGCTCCTACAGGAAATTTCAATTGCACGAAGCGCGCGCCAGCGAGCTTTTTCCTGCTGATACAAGCTGTTACTGTACGGAGCACAAAGCCCAAGCCGCCTGGATCGGATCTCTGTCTCGATGCGTCCCCTGCTCCTGCTCTTCATCAGCCTGGCCTTGAGCTTTCCCGCAAGCGCGACGATCACCGAAAGTCACGGTTACGCGCAGTTTGGCACGCTCAAATACCCGGCAAAGTTCACCCATTTCGATTGGGTCAACCCCGCTGCGCCCAAAGGCGGCACCTTGCGGGTCATGGCCTTTGGCACCTTCGACACCCTCAACCCCTACACCTTCAAGGGCACCAGCCCGGTCGCCACGCCGAATTTCCTGCAATACGGGGTCAACGAGCTCAACGAACCCTTGATGGTGGGCACCGGCCTGTATGCGCCTTCCGGTGATGAGCCGACTTCCAGCTACGGCCTGATCGCCCGCTCGGTGGAATACGCCGAGGACCGCAGCTGGGTGGTGTTCAACCTGCGCCCCGAAGCACGCTTTCACGATGGCAAGCCGATCACCGCCTACGATGTGGCGTTCTCCTATCGCCTGTTGCTCAAGGAAGGCCACCCGCAATACCGCACCAACCTGCAGGAAGTGCAGCGGGTGGATATCCTCGGCCCGCAGCGCATCCGCTTCGTGTTCAAGCGTGCCGGCAACCCCTTGCTGATCCTGCGCCTGGGCGAACTGCCGGTGCTGCCTCAGCATTACTGGAAGGATCGCGACTTCAAGGCCACCACCTTCACCCCGCCCCTGGGCAGCGGCCCGTACCGCATCACCCAGGTACAGCCCGGGCGCCAGCTGGTGTTCGAACGGGTCAAGGACTACTGGGGCAAGGACCTGCCAGTCAACCGCGGCTTCAACAACTTCGACCGGGTCGAAGTGGAGTTCTACCGGGACAGCGACGTGGCCTTCGAAGCCTTCAAGGCCGGCGAGTTCGACATCTATATCGAGCACCAGGCCAAGAACTGGGCCAACGGCTACAACTTCCCGGCGGTCAACCGCGGTGAGGTGATCAAGGCCCAGGTGGCGCACCAGATCCCGACCCAGACCCAGGGCCTGTTCATGAACACCCGCCGTACCACTTTCGCCGACGTGCGGGTGCGCGAGGCGCTGGGCATGATGTTCGACTTCGAGTGGACCAACCGCACCCTGTTCAGCGGCGCCTACCAGCGCGCCCTGAGCTACTACCCCAACAGCGAGTTCTCCGCCACCGGGGTACCGCAGGGCCATGAATGGCTGCTGCTCTCGCCCTACCGCGAGCAACTACCCGCCAGCCTGTTCAGCCAGGCCTTCAGCCTGCCGCGCACCGACGGCCGCGGCATCCCTCGTGACACCCTGCGCAAGGCCCTGGGGCTGCTCGGCGAGGCGGGCTGGAAGCTCAATGGCCAGCGCCTGCAGAACAGTGCCGGGCAACCGCTGCGCTTCGAACTGATGCTGGTCAACCCCAACCTGGAACGGATTCTCCAGCCCTACGTGGAGAACCTCGCGAGCATCGGCATCGACGCCCGCCTGCGCACCGTGGACCGGGCGCAATACAAGCAGCGCCTGGACCAGTTCGACTACGACATGATCCTCATGACCCTCAACCAGACCCTGAGCCCGGGCCTGGAGCAATGGCAGTACTTCCACTCCAGCCAGGTCTCGGTCAAGGGCAGCAAGAACTACGCAGGCATCAACAACCCGGTGGTCGATCACCTGCTGGAACAGCTGCTGGCCGCCCAGACCCGCGACGACCAACTGGCCGCGGGCCGGGCCCTGGATCGGGTGCTGCTGTGGCAGCACTACATGATTCCCAACTGGTACCTCAACTATCACCGCCTGGCCTACCGTAACCGGTTCGCCTTCGTCACCACGCCGCCCTACACCCTGGGCCTCGGCGCCTGGTGGCTGAAGTCCATGGAGAACGCCCAATGATGCCCCTGCGTGCCCTGCTCCTGCGCACCAGCGGCCTGTTGTTCAGCGCCATCGCCTGCTATGCCCAGGCTGCGCCGCAACACGCCGTGACCCTGTACAACGAAGCGCCGAAATACCCGGCGAACTTCCAGCACTTCGACTTCGTCAATCCCGACGCGCCCAAGGGCGGCACCTTCCGCATGGCCGGCTTCGGCAGCTTCGACAGCCTCAACCCGTTCATCAGCAAGGGCGTGCCGGAGCTAAACATCGGCCTGGTCTACGACACCCTGATGGCCCAGAGCCTGGATGAGCCGTTCACCGAGTACGGCCTGGTGGCCAGCAAGATCGAGAAGGCCCCGGACAACAGCTGGGTGCGCTTCTATCTGCGCCCCGAGGCGCGCTTCAACGACGGCCAGCCGATCCACGCCGAAGACGTGGTGTTCAGCTTCCAGACCCTGATGAGCGCCGGCTCGCCGCTGTACCGCGGCTACTACGCTGACGTCGACCAGGTGATCGCCGAAGACCCGCAGCGGGTGCTGTTCAAGTTCAAGCACACCAACAACCGCGAGCTGCCGCTGATCCTCGGCCAGCTGACGATCCTGCCCAAGCACTGGTGGCAAAGCCGCGACTTTGCCAAGAGCAACCTGGAGATTCCCCTGGGCAGCGGCCCTTACAAGGTCACCGAGGTCAAGGCCGGGCGCTCGATCCGCTACGAGCGGGTCAAGGACTATTGGGCCAAGGACCTGCCGCTCAACCGCGGCTTCTACAATTTCGACGTGATCACCAGCGACTACTACCGCGACAACACCGTGGCCCTGGAAGCGCTCAAGGCCGGCCAGTTCGACTACTGGCTGGAAATGAGCGCGAAGAACTGGGCCAACGCCTACAACATTCCGGCCGTGGCCCAGGGCCGCCTGATCAAGGAGCAGATCGCCAACGGCAACCCCACCGGCATGCAGGGTTTTGTCTTCAACACCCGCAGGCCGATGTTCCAGGACGTGCGAGTGCGTCACGCGCTGAGCCTGCTGCTGGACTTCGAGTGGAGCAACAAGCAGCTGTTCAACGGTGCCTACACCCGCACCCGCAGCTACTTCGAGAACTCGGAAATGGCCGCCACCGGCCTGCCGGGGCCCGAGGAACTGGCCATCCTCGAACCGCTGCGGGGCAAGATCCCCCCGCAGGTATTCGACCAGGCCTTCTCCCCTTCGGTGTGCGACGGCAGCGGGATGATCCGCGCCCAGCAGCGCCAGGCCTACCAGCTGTTGCAGGAAGCCGGCTGGCGCATCGTCGACGACAAGATGGTCGACGCCCAGGGCAAGCCGGTGGTGATCGAGTTCCTGCTGGCCCAGACCGAGTTCGAGCGCGTACTGCTGCCGTTCAAGCGCAACCTGGCCGACCTGGGCATCGACCTGGTGATCCGCCGGGTCGACGTGTCCCAGTACATCACCCGGGTGCGCTCGCGGGACTTCGACATGATCGTCGGCAGCTTCCCCCAGTCCAACTCCCCGGGTAACGAGCAGCGCGAGTTCTGGATGTCCTCCAGTGCCGACAAGCCCGGCAGCCGCAACTACATCGGCCTCAAGGACCCGGCCATCGACAGCCTGGTGGAAAACCTGATCAACGCCGATTCCCGCGCCAGCCTGGTGGCCCACGCCAAGGCCCTGGACCGGGTCCTGCAATGGGGCTACTACGTGATTCCCAACTGGCACATCAAGACCTGGCGCGTGGCCTACTGGGACCATATCGGCCACCCCAAGGTCGCGCCCAAGTACGACATCGGCGTCAACACCTGGTGGATCAAGCCCGGTGCCAAGCCGGCCGTTGAACCGACCCCGGACAACCAGGCGGCCCCGGCCGAAGCGGTGTACTGACCATGCTGGCCTATATCTTTCGCCGCCTGCTGCTGATCATCCCCACGCTGCTGGGCATCCTGCTGATCAACTTCGTGATCATCCAGGCCGCACCCGGCGGCCCGGTGGAGCAGATGATCGCCAAGCTCGAAGGCTTCGACGGCGCCACCAGCCGCATCGCCGGCGGCGGCGCCGAAGTCTCGGTGGCCGGTTCCAGCTACCGCGGCGCCCAGGGCCTGGACCCGGCGCTGATCAAGGAAATCGAGCACATGTACGGCTTCGACAAGTCGGCGCCGGAACGCCTGTGGATCATGATCAAGAACTACGCCACCCTGGATTTCGGCAACAGCTTCTTCCGTGACGCCAAGGTGGTGGACCTGATCAAGGAGAAGATGCCGGTGTCCATCTCCCTCGGGTTGTGGAGCACCCTGATCATGTACCTGGTGTCGATCCCCCTGGGGATCGCCAAGGCCACCCGCCACGGCAGCCACTTCGATGTCTGGACCAGTTCGGCGATCATCGTCGGCTACGCGATCCCGGCCTTCCTGTTCGCCATCCTGCTGATCGTGGTGTTCGCCGGCGGCAGCTATTTCAACTGGTTCCCCCTGCGCGGCCTGACCTCCAACGACTTCGACCAGCTGAGCTGGGGCGGCAAGATCCTCGACTACTTCTGGCACCTGGCGCTGCCGGTCACCGCCCTGGTGATCGGCCACTTCGCCACCATGACCCTGCTGACCAAGAACAGCTTCCTCGACGAGATCAACAAGCAGTACGTGGTCACCGCCAAGGCCAAGGGCCTGACCCAGCGCCGGGTGCTCTACGGCCATGTGTTCCGCAACGCCATGCTGCTGGTGATCGCCGGCTTCCCCTCGGCCTTCATCGGCATCTTCTTCACCGGCTCCCTGCTGGTGGAAGTGATCTTCTCCCTCGACGGCCTGGGCCTGATGAGCTTCGAGGCAGCGATCAACCGCGACTACCCGGTGGTGTTCGGCACCCTGTTCATCTTCACCCTGCTGGGGCTGGTGGTGAAACTGATCGGCGACCTGACCTACACCCTGGTCGACCCTCGCATCGACTTCGACAGCCGGGAGCATTGAGATGAACCTGTCCCCCCTCAATCGCCGGCGCTTCGAGCGCTTCAAGGCCAACAAGCGCGGCTGGTGGTCGCTGTGGCTGTTCCTGGTGCTGTTCGTCCTCAGCCTGGGCGCCGAGCTGATCGCCAACGACAAGCCGCTGGTGGTGCACTACGAAGGCGGCTGGTACTTCCCGGCCCTCAAGCGCTACCCGGAAACCACCTTCGGCGGCGAATTCCCCCTGGAAGCCAACTACAAGAGCCCCTACATCCGCGAACTGCTGGCGCAGAAGGATGCCTGGGTACTCTGGGCACCGATCCCCTTCAGCTACCAGAGCATCAACTACGACCTGCGGGTGCCGGCCCCGGCGCCGCCCTCGGCGGACAACCTGCTGGGCACCGACGACCAGGGCCGCGACGTACTGGCCCGGGTCATCTACGGGTTCCGGGTGTCGGTGCTGTTCGCCCTGACCCTGACCATTCTCAGCTCCATCATCGGCGTCATCGCCGGCGCCCTGCAGGGCTTCTACGGCGGCTGGGTGGACCTGGTGGGCCAGCGCTTCCTGGAGATCTGGTCCGGCCTGCCGGTGCTCTACCTGCTGATCATCCTCGCCAGCTTCGTGCAACCCAACTTCTGGTGGCTGCTGGGGATCATGCTGCTGTTCTCCTGGATGAGCCTGGTGGACGTGGTGCGGGCCGAGTTCCTGCGCGGGCGCAACCTGGAGTACGTGCGCGCGGCCCGGGCCCTGGGCATGCAGAACGGCGCCATCATGTTCCGCCACATCCTGCCCAACGCCATGGTCTCCACCATGACCTTCATGCCCTTTATCCTCACCGGCGCCATCGGCACCCTCACCGCCCTGGACTTCCTCGGTTTCGGCCTGCCGCCGGGGGCGCCATCCCTCGGCGAGCTGGTGGCCCAGGGCAAGTCCAACCTGCAGGCGCCCTGGCTGGGCATGAGCGCCTTCGCCGTGCTGGCGATCATGCTCAGCCTGCTGGTGTTCATCGGCGAATCCGCCCGCGATGCCTTCGACCCGAGGAAATGACATGACCCAGGACAACCTGATCGAAGTCCGCGACCTGGCGGTGGAGTTCGTCACCGGCGAGCACCGCCAGCGGGTGGTGCAAGGCGTCAGCTTCGACATCAAGCGCGGCGAGACCCTGGCCCTGGTGGGCGAAAGCGGCTCGGGCAAATCGGTCACCGCCCACTCCATCCTGCGGCTGCTGCCCTACCCTCTGGCGCACCACCCCAGCGGCACCATCCAGTATGCCGGGCACGACCTGCTGACCCTGAAAGAGAAGACCATCCGCCATATCCGCGGCAACCGCATCGCGATGATCTTCCAGGAGCCCATGACCTCGCTGAACCCGCTGCACAGCATCGAGAAGCAGATCAACGAAGTGCTGGGCATCCACAAGGGCCTGACCGGCAAGGTCGCCACCCGGCGCACCCTGGAACTGCTGGAGCTGGTGGGCATCCCCGAACCGCACAAGCGTCTCAAGGCCCTGCCCCACGAGCTGTCTGGCGGCCAGCGGCAACGGGTGATGATCGCCATGGCCCTGGCCAACGAGCCGGAACTGCTGATCGCCGACGAGCCCACCACAGCCCTGGATGTCACCGTGCAGCTGAAGATCCTCGAGCTGCTCAAGGAACTGCAGGCGCGCCTGGGCATGGCGCTGCTGCTGATCAGCCACGACCTGAACCTGGTGCGGCGCATTGCCCACCGGGTCTGTGTCATGCAGAAGGGCTGCATCGTCGAACAGGCATCCTGCGAAGATCTGTTTCGCGCGCCGCAGCATCCCTACACCCGGGAACTGCTGGCCGCAGAACCCAGCGGCCTGCCGGCGGCCAACGAGATTGGCCCGCCGCTGCTGGAGGTTAACAACCTCAAGGTCTGGTTCCCGATCAAGAAAGGCCTGCTGCGCAGCACCGTGGATCACGTCAAGGCAGTGGACGGCATCCACTTCAGCCTGCCCCAGGGCCAGACCCTGGGCATCGTTGGGGAAAGCGGCTCGGGCAAGTCGACCCTGGGCCTGGCGATCCTGCGCCTGATTGCCAGCCAGGGCGGCATTCGCTTCGAGGGCCAGCAACTGGACAGCCTGACCCAACAACAGGTTCGGCCGCTGCGGCGGGAAATGCAGGTGGTGTTCCAGGACCCTTTCGGCAGCCTCAGCCCGCGCATGAGCGTGAGCCAGATCGTCGGCGAGGGCCTGCGCATCCACAAGATAGGCAGTGAACAGGAGCAGGAGCAGGCCATCATCGAAGCCCTCAAGGAGGTCGGCCTGGACCCGGACACGCGGCACCGCTACCCCCATGAGTTCTCCGGCGGGCAGCGCCAGCGCATCGCCATCGCCCGGGCCCTGGTGCTCAAGCCGCGGCTGATCCTGCTGGACGAACCGACTTCGGCCCTGGACCGCACGGTGCAGCGCCAGGTGGTGGAACTGCTGCGCACACTGCAAAGCAAGTACAACCTGACCTACTTGTTCATCAGCCACGACCTGGCGGTGGTCAAGGCCCTGAGCCACCAGTTGATGGTGATCAAGCACGGCCAGGTGGTGGAACAGGGGGACGCCGGGGGCATCTTCGACGCCCCGCAACACCCTTACACACGGCAATTGCTGGAAGCCGCCTTCCTGGCTCCGGCAAGCGCCGAATAACCTGAAACAGGAGTAGCAACATATGGGTTTTCTCGCTGGGAAGCGTGTCCTGATCGTTGGTGTCGCCAGCAAGCTGTCGATCGCCTCCGGCATCGCTGCCGCCATGCATCGTGAAGGCGCCGAGCTGGCCTTCACTTATCAGAACGAAAAACTCAAGGGCCGGGTCGAGGAGTTCGCCGCAGGCTGGGGCTCCAGCGCCGAGCTGTGCTTCCCTTGCGATGTGGCCAGTGACGAGCAGATCGCCCAGGTCTTCACCGCGCTGGGTAAAAAATGGGACGGCCTGGACTGCATCGTCCACTCCGTGGGCTTCGCCCCTGGCGACCAGCTCGAAGGCGACTTCACCGATGCCACCACCCGCGAGGGCTTTCGCATTGCCCACGACATCAGCGCCTACAGCTTCGTGGCCCTGGCCAAGGCCGGTCGGGAAATGATGAAGGGCCGCAACGGCAGCCTGCTGACCCTGTCCTACCTGGGCGCCGAACGCACCATGCCCAACTACAACGTGATGGGCATGGCCAAGGCCTCCCTGGAAGCCGGCGTGCGCTACCTGGCCGGCTCCCTGGGCCCGGAGGGCACCCGGGTCAACGCCGTTTCCGCCGGGCCGATCCGCACCCTGGCGGCCTCGGGGATCAAGAACTTCCGCAAGATGCTGGCGGCCAACGAGGCGCAAACCCCGCTGCGGCGCAACGTCACCATCGAAGAAGTCGGCAACGCCGGCGCCTTCCTCTGCTCGGACCTGGCCTCGGGCATCAGCGGCGAGATCATGTACGTGGACGGGGGTTTCAACACCACCGCCATGGGCAACCTCGACGAGTGATCTGCGGCGGTGGCGAGGGGGCTTGCGCCCTCGCCACCCTGCCCCTTCCTGCTCATTGGAAAGGCCAAACATGAAGCTGTGCTATCTGTTGCTCGCGCTGTTTCTAGCCGGCTGCGACAACACCCAAGATACCGCCTCGAATAAAACCCGGAGCAGCGTCGCACGCCTGCACATCTCCTTGGGCACACCGGTTGCCGAGTTCCTGGAAAAGAGCCCGGTGAGCTTTACCGCCGACTGCCTGGATGCGGTCCACCTATGTTGGTATGAGGCGGATCGTCAGGGAGCACTCCTTGACCTGAGCCTGGCCCAGCCCGAGGGCACGCTTGAACTGGATCAGGTGGCCGGGCTGCTGATTGCCGTTGATGGCAATACCTCAAACACCATCCAGGCATTGAACATCGACCTTCGCGGGCTGCCGGACAACAGCACTCACAAGGCCAACAAGGCGCTTGTCTATAACCTTCTCAGGACGTTGAAGAACGCTGGATGGCAAAAATACTACTTCCCTTCCGACCCCCGAATAGCCGCTGGCGAGTTGCACAAGCTGGACTGGAAGGAAAGCCTCCTGGGTACCCAGCCACTCAGCCACCCGCTGTTCGATGCCAACCATGAGATGAGCCTTGAGCAGTGGCTGGGCAACAACATGTTCTATGACTGGTATCTCTATCACGGCAACTACATTGCGCATGTCCGAGCCCTGCGCTACGACTCGAAAAGCGCCCCCCTGCAAAGCGCTGTCTACTTGATAAGCCTGAACCTGATGTCCCTGGACACGTTCTGGACCCGCGACTTTGCAGAGGCACAAAGAGCCCAATGGAGGACCCTGTTCCCTGCGCATTTGAAAGAACGGCTGCAACGTCGCTCAGAAGTTGAAAGCCGGGCCAGGGCGGCCGGGGTCGACATCGAGGAAAGCTATAGCCCACCGCTGATGGAGCGCGGCCAATAGCGCCCTGCCACTGACGCCCTTCCCTGCCCCGCGTCACCGGGCAGGGCTTGGCGGCAGCAACCCTCAGCGAGCCCGCTTGCTCGCCTGCTTGTGCAGGTACATGGCCTTGTCGGCGTCCGCCAGCAACGCCTCGATGTCGGGATGGCGTTCGGCGTCGTATTCGATCTGGCCGACGCTGAAGCGGATGTCATAACCCCGCTTCAAGGTGGCATTGCGCTCGTCGAGAATCTCCCGCAGGCGCGCCATGATCGCCGAAGTCTCGATATGGTCGGCAGCGGTCAGCAGGGCCACGAACTCATCGCCCCCCAGGCGGCCGATCACATCGCTCTCGCGAAAGGCGATGCGCAGCACGTCGGCGAAGGTCTTCAGGGCGCCGTCGCCTTCGGCATGGCCGTAGGTGTCATTGATCTGCTTGAAGTCGTTGAGGTCGAAGAACAGCAGGGTCGCCGGTTTTTCCAGGCGCTTGCACACCCCCAGGGCATGCCGGGCCAGGGCCTCGAAGCCGCGGCGATTGGACAGCAGGGTCAGCTCGTCCATGCTGGCCATCTGCACCGCCGCCAGTTCCTGCTCGGCCATGCGCGCCAGGTCCCGTAGCAGTGCCCGATCCTCGTCGTCCAGGTCGCGGGGCTTGATGTCGATCAGGCACAGAGTGCCGAGCTTGCTGCCATTGGTCACCGTCAGCGGGCAACCGGCATAGAAGCGGATGCCCGGCGCGCCCACCACCAGCGGGTTGTCGTGGAAGCGTTCGTCCAGGCCGGCGTCGGGCACGGTGAGGATCTGGTCGCCGAGGATCGCGTGGCCACAGAAGGAAATGTCCCGCGAGGTTTCGCTGACGTCGAGCCCCACGCAGGACTTGAACCATTGCCGGTCGGCATCCACCAGGCTGACCAGGGCAATGGGCACGTTGAACAGACGCTTGGCCAGCCGGGTCAGGCGGTCGAAACGCTCCTCCGGTGAGGTGTCGAGCACATTCAGCTCCCGCAGGGTCTGGATTCTCAAGGCCTCATTGTTGGGTTTGCTGGGATACAACATCGCTGACTCCATTCGCGGCTAAGATTCCAAGCGTAGTCCAGAATAACGACGGCTTATCATCTAAAGCGGCGCGGCAGGAGCCAGTGGGCAGGTGGCCCTCACAACCGGGGGGCCAACAGAATCCTCCCGTAGCCAGCCACGAACACGGCAAACGCCAGGCCTGCCAGCAGCGCTGAAAGGCCCAGCCCCAGGCTGCTGAACGGCACCAGCAGGACCCGGCACAGGGCCGCCAGGAACAGCAGCGCAAAGCCACCGGCCATGGCCCGCGAAGCCTGCAGGGGCCGGCCACTGTGGCCGAGGCTGACCCGCGCCACCATGCCCAGCACCAGCCCGCCCAGGCCACCCACCGCCAGGGCATGGGTCACCAGGCTCTGGGGTATCGACCAGCCCAGGTGCCAGAGGGCCATGCCCAGGGTTGCCAGGGCCAGCCACCCGTAGGCCAGGTACAGCGACCAGAGCAGCGGCACCCGCCACACCCCCGGCCGGTGCCAGCGCCACAAGCGCCAGCCTTGCAGCCCCGCCAGCAGGGCGAACAGCGGCGCCAGCCACCCGCGGGGAGCGTCACCGCCGCCCAGGGCCATGGACAACGCGGCCAGCAGGCTGCCCACCAGCAACACCCGGGTCGGCCAGGGCGATGTCGGCGCCTGGGGGGGCAGTTGCAGCCCGCGCTGGATGAAGAAGGGAATCACCCGGCCGCCGATCACCGTCATCAGGGTCGCCACCAGCCACAAGGCGCCCAGTTCGCCGCGCCGCTGCCAGCTGTCCTGGTGTTCCAACAGGCCCCACAGGGTCAGCCCCTGAAACAGCGCCAGCAGCCCCAGGACCAGGACCATGGGGTAGTTCTCGCGCTTGCCGGCGCACCACAGCTCGCGCCCGATCACCGCCGCCAGCAACGGCATGAACGCCAGTTGCACCACAACGAACAGCGGGCCCGGCAGCGGCAGCCACCAGGCCAGGCGCCCCGCCAGCCACAGCAGCCACAGCAACAGCAACGGCGTACGGCTCAGGCCCGGGCGGCCGGTCCAGTTGGCCACCGCCGTCAGCAGGAAGCCGGCAACGATCGCCACGGCAAAGCCGAAGAGCATTTCGTGACGGTGCCAGGCCAGCATCCCGGCTACCGGTTGCAGGCCCGCCAGCGCTCCATGCAGCCACAGGCCCCACCCCACCAGGGCAAGGCAGGCGAAGCCGGCGCCGGCGAGGAAGAACGGGCGGAACCCCAGGCTCCAGAGGGGCTGGCCGGTCCAGCGGTGCCAGGCTTCAGGCAAAGACACAGGCAGCCCTCCCCTGGCACTGGGCCATGCGCCGCTGGGCCAGCAGGCGCATGACATAACCGATCTTCAACAGGGTCGGCCCGATAATCACCAGGCTGTGCATCAGCACCAGGGTGGCGATAGGCAAATGGCCGGAATGGACATAGGCGGCGTACACCCCCAGGCCCAGCAACAGGCTGCCCGACCACAGCAGCGCATTGGACAGGTGCAATACATGCAGCGGCGAATCGAAGTAACGGCTCATGTCGACAACTCCTCGAACACACAATGGCATGACTGGCCCTTCACGTTTCATGCCAGCGCGCAGAGCCCATAAAACCGGGCCCTGCCACCTCAAGAGTCTTTATGACCAGATAAAGAAGAAGTCATAAAGACCGCCAACGCAGTCAATATGACTGCATTTTTCCCCGCTGCCCTTTTTCGCCGGCAAGGGCTGATTGCCCCTCTTGAGCCAATCCCCCCTCTGCAGGAGCGAGCTTGCTCGCGATGCATCGGAAAACGTCGCGCACTTCCTTTAGACCCGCGTTATCGTTGACGCCCATCGCGAGCTCGCTCGCTCCCATACAAGGATGTCGCCGATGCCCGAAGCTTCCTCCCCCGCATCCGAAAAGAGCCTGTCACGCCTGTTGCTGGAGTTGCTCTGGCAGTTGGCCGCCCTGCTCATCCCGATCTTCTTCGTCACCCTGCTGCCGCCCCCGGCGGCCCTGGGGGTGTTGCTCGGCTGCGCAGCGGCGATGACCCTGGCGGCGCGCCTGGGCTGGCCTAAAACCGCCCGCGGCCTGGCGCGGCTGATGATCAGCGCCGCGTTCGGCCTGGGCTTCAGCCTGGGCCGGGCCCTGCCGGCCTACTGGGATATCGCCGCCGCCTTCACCAGCATCTTTGCCGGGCTGGCAGCGGTCAGCCACCTGGAACGCCGCCTGGGGCTGGTGCAGCCGAGCCCCACACCGATCAGCGCCTGGGGCGGCAACGAACCGCAACAGACCCCGGAGGGCCAGCCGATCCGGGTGTTCAACCACGGCGAGATCGCCATGGGCGGGCCCACCTATTGCGACTACCTGTTCCCCGATGGGGTGCTGCTGCAAGGGCTGGGGTCCTCGGCGCGGTTTTCCAGTGACGGGCGCTACTTCGCCGCGCCGCTGCCTTCCAGGCAACACTGGGGGCTGGCCATCCTCGACCGTGAACAGCGCCGCCTGTACCGCTGCAACCGGGAACACTTCTGGGAGCTGGATGCCTTCAGCGCCGACACCCTCAGCGGCCGCCACAGCCCGCTGGTGGACAACGGCCAGCACCAGGCCAGCCTGAACAGCCTGCTGCAGGAGGCCGAATGCGTCGAACTGGTGGCGGTAGCCGATCTCTGGCTGGAGCCGGGCCAGTGGCTGGAGGCCCTGGCTCGCCAGGATTTCGAAGAAAGCGCACCCCACGGCAGCCACCGGCTGCACGCCAGCCTGGCGCTGCCGGCCAGCCTCAGGGCCCTGGAGCAACCCCTGGAACCCCTGCGCACGCCGCCCTATCGCATAAGTATCGACGGCCAGCCCAGCGGCTTGCTGCTGCGGGCGGACGCACCCCGCATCTGGCGCGACGACGGCCGGGCCCTGGCCTGCATCGCCCACGAGCAGGCGCAGCCTGAGGCCGCGTGCTGCTGGCTGTGGCAGGCCGACAAGGGCTGGCGGGCATTGCCCGCGCCCTGGGTCGCCAGCCATGCAGAACCATCCTTCTACCCTGGCCCGCTGCTCAGCCTGGATCGCCACTGGCTGGGCTACAGCGCATACCTGGACCTGGCCGAGGCGGACCACGGGCGCTACGGCTATCGCTTGCACAGTACCCACAGCGACAGCGAAACCGGCGTCGGCCATGACCGGCAAGGCTGCCTGCAAGTGGCGCCACTGCCGCTGACCCGCACCCAGTTGCTGCAGCCCCTGGACGGCAGCGGGGCCCGGGGCGAAAGCCGGATCCAGTCCCAGCCCCTGCTGGGCGAGCAGCGCGCGCTGTTCAGCTGGCTGACGGACAACCCCCGGGGCCTGGGTGCCTACCGATGCCAGATCGGCACCTGGCAACTGCCCGGGTGCTGGTTGCTGGACCATCGGGTTTCCGATTGCCAGCGCTACCTGGCCCTGCTGCCCTGGAGCGAGACCCTGGATCTGGCCCCCCAGGTGGTGGTGGTGGACCTGCAACAGCAGCGCCTGATCTACAGCCCGGCACTGCTGGCGGCGCGCCTGCTGGACTTTCGCCAGGGCCGCCTGAGCCTGGCCGTGCTGGTCGGGCGCCTCGACCCGGACCACGCCAGCAGCCCGCTGCAACGCTTCAACCGGCCGGCGCCCGCACCTGAACACGCCGCGGCATTCTGCACCGAAGGCCCGGCCTCGCAGCCCTGCTATGAGCGCCAGGACTGGCAGGTGATCGATGACCAATTGCAGCCCGTGGCGCCCTGGCGCCTGGTGGATCGGCCTCAGGCCGCGGTCGCCGAGGGTGACTTTATCCAGCCTGCCCCCGATGGCCGCGACGCCGCGTGGCTGTTTGGCAGCGAAACCGAGTACGCCGACAGCTGGCTGCGGGAAACCAGCCCGCGGCTCGGCGGCCACCTGCTCACCGCCTCCGGCTGTGCAGTAGGCGATCTGGCCCCGTCGCTGATCTGGTCCAGCGACGCCCGCTACCTGGCCTTGACCCGGCTCCGGCTCGGCGCCGGCGACCCGCAGCAGGGCTACCGCGTCTGGCAGTTGCTGCTGCTCGATGTGCAGGAACGCAGCCTGCGCATCGCCCCCGACTGGCTGCGCCACCGCCCGCTGTTCCAGCACTTCGATGCCCGGGGCCTGGCGCTGCAGCTGTTCGAGCGGGATTGGCAGGCGGCGGACGATCCCGATCCGGGCCGCAGCCTGGAGTGGGCACTGGAAGACCTGTTGCGCCTGCCTGCCGAACCCTTGCGTGAACACCAGGGGCTGTGGCTGAGCGCCACCGACTGGCCCCAGGCCCGGGCGTGGCAGGCGCTGCGCCGCCCGGCGCACCCGGCCTTCCGCGCCGAGGCTTGAGCCCCGGGGTCAATCGGCCTTCAGTGCCTGGGCGTCCCGCGCGCGCTGGCTGACGAAACCGGGGATCTGCTCCCCGGGCAGGGATTTGCTGTAGTACCAGCCCTGGATGGTCAGCTCGGCACTCGATTGCAGGAAATCCAGCTGCTCGCGGGTTTCCACCCCTTCCACCACCACTTTGAGCTTGAGGGTTTCGCAAAAACGCAGCAGGCCGTTCAACACCTGGGCGCCCTTGGGTTCACGCTGGGCGAGGACAAAGCTGCGGTCGATCTTGATCCCGTCCACCGGGAACTGGTGCAGGTAGCTCAGGGCGGAAAAGCCGGTGCCGAAGTCATCGATATAGACCCGGGCGCCCAGCGCATGGAGCTTGCCGATCCATTGCTGGGTCAGCAGCGCATCGCCCACCAGGGCATCCTCGGTAATCTCCACCGACACCTGGCCCTGGGCCCGGGCCAGAATCTCCAGCAGGCGCTGGCCATGTTCCCGGGAGGCCAGGGTGGCGCTGGAGATGTTGATGGTGATGGGCAGCTCGAAGCCGACCTTGCGCCACGCCAGGTGCTGGCGCACCGCCTGGGACGCCACCCAGAAATCCACCTCGGGCATCAGCTTGGCCTGGCCCAGCCACTGCAGCAGTTCCCAGGGCGACTGCACCTTGCCCTCGCGGTCACGGGCGCGGATCAGCGCTTCGCAACCGCTGCACAAGCCGCTGTCCTTGATCACCTGGGGCTGATACTCCAGGTGGAAGTCGTAGTCGCTCAACTGCTGGATACGGGCCAGTTGCAAGGACTGCTGGGCGGCCTGCTGGTAGGACGCCACCATCGGGTCCAGCTCGAACAGCCGGCCCCGCTCCTCCAGGCCATGGAAGGTGGTGTCGAAGGTTTTCAGGTAGACCTGGGCACTTTGCTCGCCCTGGCGCTGGATACTGCGCACATAGGGCATGTAGATCAGGATTCCGACCCCTAGCAGCAGCCCTTGCAGCAGCACCGCGCCCCAGTCGCCCTGGGTGCTGAGGTAGGCATTGAGCAGCACCGGCGAGGTAAAGGGCAGGCTCACCAGCGCCGGGCTCACCCACCCCAGTTGCACCACCAGCAGCGCCAGGCAGGCATTGACCATCGGCACCAGCATGAACGGTACCAGCAGGCGCGGGTTGAGGATGATCGGCACACCGAACAGCAGCAGTTCGTTGACGTTGAACAGCGACAGCGCCAGGCTCGCCAAGGCCAGCAGACGCATGGAGCGGTTGCGCGAGAAACCGAGGATCGCCAGCACCAGCGCCAGGGAACCGCCAGAGCCGCCAATGAAGGCAAAGCAGCCCAGCAGGCCGCTGTTCAAGGCATAGCGCAATGGCCGGCCAGCGGCCTGATCCGCGGCGTTGAGCGTCACGGCCTGGTCCATCACATCCATCAGCGGCTGCATGGCATGGGCGCCATGAATGCCGAAGAACCACAGCAGCGAATTGGTCGAGGTCAGGAAGATCGCGTTGAGGTAGGGGTTGTCCAGGTCGTCGATATCGATCGGCCGCTCGACGTAGGCAAAATCATGGAACTGCAGCAGCAGTTGCAACACGCAGACCAGCACCAAAGAGGTCACCATCCCCGGCAGCACCATGTTGATGGTGCCCTTGAGGTTGTGCCCCACCAGCCCCTCGTCCACCAGCCGGGTCCAGCGCTGGCGGTGCAGCCGGGCCATCAGCGGCACATTGACCAGGGGCGAGGCAATGGCGATGAACAGCACGAAGGTCGCCGCCGCCCGCGGGTAGTCGCGCAGCAGGTAGATGGCGATCACCACATGGGACAGGCAGAGGAAGGCCACCGGAAGTTGGGGCAGGCGGTATTTGATCGCCAGCATGTAGCCGATGGACGCCGCCACCAGCAGGGGAATGATCGAACTGATGCGGTTGTGCAGGCCGGTCAGCAGCTCCACCAATGCTGGCGGCGCACCCAACGCCTGGGCGCACTGGCCGAGGATCAGCAGCAGCGCCGAGACCAGCAGGCACGGCAGCAGCCACAACAGGCCTTCGCGGATCGAGCGTAATGACTCGGCACCCGCCAGGAGTGCCAGACGATGGGTGAAAAACAGCTTGAACCCCACGTTTCGCATAAGCCCCGCCCCTTTGCCGCTGCGCGTCCGATACCCCCCGGACGTTGCCGCCCGCCCCATGGATACGCAATGCAGCGCCAGGCCATGACAAGCGAATACCGGCGAAGATACCACTGAAGAAACCCCATTCAGCAAGCACTGAATGGCCCCGATCCCAGTCTTTTATCGTCCTGTTCGCGCCAGGCTTGACTGCCCGCGCGGCCACCCGCTCAAGCACGGTCGATTGCGCCAGGGCGCGGCGATATCGTTTGCAGGGGTCGATGGCTTTTGTTTTAATCGCGATCAATTCCCATTTACAACCAGATCGCCAGCGGACACGCCTCCTTGCCCTCCACGCCTCTCGCCAGCCCGGACTCGGTCCACAGCCTCTACGACGCCCATCACCGCTGGCTCTACGAGTTGTTGCGCCGGCGCCTGAATCACGCCTGGGACGCTGCCGACCTGGCCCACGACATCTTTGTCCGGGTGCTCAAGCGCCCGCCGGTGCTGCGTGACGAGGTCCACCAGCGTTCCTACCTGGCCACCGTGGCCCGGGGCTTGTGCATCGACCACTGGCGGCGCCGGCAACTGGAGCAGGCCTGGCTGCAGGCGCTGGCTGCACGCCCGCAGGCGGTGCAACCCTCGGCGGAGCAGCAGGCAATCATTGTCGAGACCCTGTACGAAGTGGACGCCATGCTCAGCCGCCTGCCGGCCAAGGTGCGCTCGGCCTTCATCCTCGCTCAACTGCACGGCCGGCCCTACCAGGCCATCGCCGATGAGCTGGGGGTATCGGAGCGCATGGTGAAGAAGTACTTGGCCCAGGCCCTGCTGCATTGCGCACTGCTGGAGGCCGAACTCGACGGCCTGCTGGTGGACTGAACCATGGACCCTCGACCCGGCGGCCGGCTCAGCCACGCCTGCCTGCAACAGGCCGCGCACTGGTACGTGCAACTGCAGGACCAGGGCAGCAGCGACGAACAGCGTCGCCAGTGGCAGGACTGGTTCGAGCAGAGCGCGGAACACCGCCAGGCCTGGAGCTATGTCGAGCGGGTCAGCCAGCGCCTGCTGCCATTGCAGGAGGCCAACACCCGCCCATCCGCCAGCCGCGCCCTGAGCGCCGCCCGACGTCCGGCCCTGGCACGGCGCCAGGTACTCGGTGCACTGCTGCTGGCTGGCCTGGGCTGGGGCACCTGGCGCAACAGCCCGCTGCCCCAGGCCCTGAGCCGCTGGCGTGCCGACTACGCCACCGGCACCGGGGAAGTCCGCGACACGCTGCTCAGCGACGGTACGCGCCTGTGGCTCAATGCCCTGAGCGCGGTGGATGTGCGCTACAGCACCGAGCAGCGGCTGCTGGCGTTGCACCTGGGGGAGATCCTCATCGACACCGCCAAGGACCCGCGCCGGCCATTCCTGGTGCAGACCGAACACGGCCGCCTGCGCGCCCTGGGCACGCGCTTCAGCGTGCGCTGCGGCGCCAGCGACAGCCTGCTCAACGTCTACGCCGGCGCGGTGGAGGTACGCAGCGCCAGTGGCTTGCAGGTGCAGGTGGTGAATGCCGGCCAGCAGCTGCGCTTCGATGGCCGCACCCTGGGGCCGCTGCAGGCCGCCAGTGCCGCCCGCGAAGCCTGGAGCCACGGCCTGCTGCTGGCCGACAACCTGCCCCTGGAGCAACTTCTGGAGGAACTGGGGCGCTATCGCAACGGCCACCTGGGTTGCGACCCGGCCATCGCCCAACTGCCGGTGATGGGCTCTTTCCCCTTGCACGACTCCGACCAGGCCCTGGCCCTGCTGGAAGCGGCGTTGCCGGTGCGGGTCAAGCGCCTGGCGTCCTGGTGGGTGACCCTGGAGCCACGTACCTGAAGCCGGAAAAATTTTTTCACCTGGCAGGTTCCCTTTTTCCGACGCCCTTCGGTTAACCCGGTAACAGTCCTCACATTGCCGACCCACAAGGGAACCCCATGCCATCACCCCGTCGTTCGCGCCTGCCCTTTCATACCCTGCCCCTGTGCACCGCACTGCTGTGCGGCGCCGCGCCCTGGGCCCACGCTGCTGCCGATGCGGGCCAGAACCAGCCCCAGGCTGAACGGCGCAGCTACAGCATCGGCCCCGGGCCGCTGGTCACGGTGCTCAACCGCTTCGCCGAGCAGAGCGCGGTGTTCATTGCCGGGCACAACGACCTGGCCGTCGGCAAGCAGAGCCCCGGCCTGAACGGCCGCTACAGCGTCGCAGAGGCCCTGCAACTGCTGCTGGCGAACTCCGGGCTGCAAGCCCAGGCGGTCAGCGGCGGCTATGTGCTCAAGGCACTTCCCGCCACCAGCGGCCCGCTGCAACTGGGCACCACGCAGATTTCCGCCCAGGGCCTGGGCAGCGTCACCGAAGGCAGCCAGAGCTACACCACCGGGGCCAGCGCCTCGGCCACCGGCCTCAACCTGTCGCTGCGCGAAACCCCGCAAACGGTGACGGTGATCACCCGCCAACAGATGGACGACCAGGGCGCCACCAGCATCGCCGACACCCTGCGCCGGGCCCCCGGGGTCAGCGTGCAGAACTACGACAGCGAGCGCTGGGAGTTCTCCAGCCGCGGCTTGCCCATCACCAATTTCCAGTACGACGGGGTCAACGCCACCTACGACGGGGTCTACGACTACGGCACCACCAGCACCGACATGGCGACCTTCGACCGGGTGGAAATCATCAAGGGCGCCACCGGCCTGATGACCGGCTCCGGTGACCCGTCGGCCACCGTCAACCTGATCCGCAAGCGGCCGACCAAGGAGTTCAAGGCCTCGGTCACCGGCACCGTCGGTTCCTGGGACAACTACCGCAGCGAAGGGGACATTTCCGGCCCGCTGACCGAAACCGGCAACCTGCGCGGGCGCTTTGTCGGGGTCTACCAGGACCGCAGCTCCTACCTCGACCACTACCAGAACACCAAGGACATCGCCTACGGCGTGCTGGAGGCCGACCTGACCCCCGACACTCTGCTGACCCTCGGCCTGGACCAGCAGAACACCCGCTCCCGGGGCGCCACCTGGACCGGCTTCCCGATGTACTTCAGCAACGGCTCGCGGACCCACTTCTCCCGCTCGTTCAACCCGGCCACCGACTGGAGCCGCCGCGACTTCAAGAACCAGACCCTGTTCACCTCCCTGGAACAGCAACTGGCCAATGACTGGACCCTGAAGGTCAGCTACGACCACCTGCGCCGCCAGCACGACACCCTGCTGGGCTCGGCCAGCGGCGGCAACCCGGACCAGGCCAGCGGCGACGGCATGTTCATGTACATGGGCAAGTTCAAGGGCGACCAGCGCCAGGACAACCTCGACATCAACCTGCACGGCCCCTTCAGCCTGTTCGGCCGCGAGCACGAGCTGATCGCCGGCTTCATGCTGATGAACGCCAGACAGGACATCCCGGTCCACGGTTCGGTGTACCCGCCAGTGGGCGGCAGCATCTACGACTGGCGCGGCGAGTTCGCCAAGCCGGACATCCCGAAGATCGGCGACAACGACATCCTCCAGCGCCAGACCGGCGCCTACCTGGCCACCCGCCTCAAGCCCACCGACGACCTGGCGGTGATCCTCGGCACCCGGGTCAGCGACTTCAAGGGCATCGACAACACCCGCTACCTCGACCCCAACAGCCCCGACGCACGCCAGCGCTACCAGCAGACCGGCGTGGTCACCCCCTATGCCGGGCTGGTCTACGACCTCAACGATAGCTACTCGCTGTACACCAGCTACACCAGCATCTACCAGCCGCAGATGAGTAAGGACATCGACGGCAAGATCCTCGACCCGGTGCAGGGCGACAGCTACGAAGCCGGGATCAAGGCCGAGTACCTGGATGGCCGGGTCAACGCCAGCTTCGCGGTGTTCCACACCGAGCAGGACAACGTCGCGCAACTGGTGGACGGCTGGGGCATCGACGCCATCTACCGCCCGACCAAAGGCGCGACCACCAAGGGTTTCGAGGTCGAGGTGGCTGGCGAGCTTAGCGAAGGCTGGAACCTGTCGGCCGGCTACAGCTACAACCACACCCGCGACGCCAATCACGACTACGTCTACGGCTCGGTGCTGCAGAGCACCGAACCGCAGCAGGTGGCGCGGCTGTTCAGCACCTACCACCTGCCCGGCGCCTGGGACCGCCTGACGGTGGGCGGCGGGGTCAACTGGCAGAGCCAGTTCTTCGGCAAGGTGTACCAGCCCGACCCGAGCGATACGGTCAATGGCGGGCATGACTCGCGCATCACCCAGGACGGCTACTTCCTGGTGGATGCCATGGCCCGCTACCAGTTCAGCCAGCACCTGAGCTCGACCCTGAACGTGAAGAACCTCTTCGACAAGAAGTACTACACCGGTATCGGCAACTTCAGCACCGGCTTCTACGGCGAGCCGCGCAGCCTGCAACTGGCCACCCGCTGGGACTTCTAGCCCCGCGCCGATCCACGGTAGCCCGCTCCGGCTGCGGGTTGACTACGCTTGTGCGAGCGTGCTCAACCCGCAGAGGAGCGCCCCCATGCAACGCATCCAGACCATCACCCCGTGCCTGTGGTTCGACCATCAGGCCCACGAGGCCGCACAGTTCTACTGCTCGATCTTCGAGCACTCGCGCATCACCCACGTCAGCCACTACGGCAAGGCCGGCTTCGAGTTCCATGGCCGCGCCGAAGGCTCGGTGATGAACGTGGCGTTCGAGCTTGACGGCCAGGGCTTCAGTGCCCTCAACGGCGGCCCGGCGTTCACCTTCAACGAAGCGGTGTCGCTGCAAGTGCACTGCCGCACCCAGGCCGAACTCGACCACTACTGGAATGCCCTGGGGTTTGGCGGCCCGAAACAGGCCCAGCAATGCGGCTGGCTCAAGGACCGCTTCGGGCTGTCCTGGCAGATCGTGCCGCAGACGCTCGCGCAGATGATGTGCGACCCCGACCCGGCCCGTTCCGAGCGAGTGATGCAGGCCCTGCTGGGGATGAAAAAACTCGATATCGCGACGCTGCAACGCGCCTTCGACGCGCGAAGCTAATACACTCGTGGCCGGTCCTTGAGCGATGGATATGGCCTTGACGAAAACCGCCCCGCCCTCTGCAGACGCCCCCCTCTTCTGGCGCGATGCGGCCCTGCCCTTCATCGAGGCCCGCTCCATCGCCGACGGGCGCAAGGTCTGCTATTGCGCTCATGCCCATGAGCAGTTCTCCATCGGCTGCATCACCGCAGGTGTCAGTACCTACGTCAGCGAGCAGACGCAAAGGCAGGTGGGCGCCGGCACCGTGGTGCTGATGAACCCCGGGGTGGTCCACGCCTGCAACCCCATCGACGACCAGCCCTGGTCGTACCGCATGCTGTACGTCGACACGCCCTGGCTGACCCGCCTGCAACGTGAACTGGGCGTGAGCCCCGAGTTGCAGTTCCAGCCCTTCGAAGAAACCAGCAGCGACGACCCGCAACTCTTCGCCGACCTCGAGCAGCTGTACCACGCCCTCGTGGACCCACAGGCCGAGACGCTGCACAAGCACAGCTGCGTGGTGGCGTTCTTCAGCGAGCTGCAACAGCGCCTGAACCCAGCCAAGACCCCGCCCCGGGAGAACAACCACAAGCTTGAGCGGGCCGCGCAGTTCATCCGCCAGCACTGTACCGAGCCCCTGGACCTGGAACAGATCTGCCAGGCTGCGCAGCTTTCGGCCTCCTACCTGATCCGCGCCTTCAAGCAGCAGTACGGCATGGCGCCCCATGCCTACCTGGTCAACCGGCGGGTGCAGTTCGCCCAGGCCCGCCTACGCCAGGGCGTGCCGATCGCCGAGGTGGCGCAGGCCGCGGGCTTCGCCGATCAGGCGCACTTGCAGCGCGCGTTCAAGCAGCATCTGGGGGCCACCCCGGGCCAGTACCAGGGGCCGCGACGGGCCAGGCGCGGCGAACCCCAGGCCCACTGACGCCCAGTTGCATTCAAAGCAGCAGGCAGGCCGCGCTGATTGCCAGCAAGGCGGCCATGGCCCGGTTGAACAGGCGCATGCCCGCCGGGTTGCCCAGGTAATGGCGCAAAAAACTGCCGGCATAGGCCCAACAGGCCACCGACAGGTAGCAGATGACTAGGTACACCGCCGCGAACAGCCACACCAGCCGCGCCTCGCCATCGGCGGCGAAGGCCCCCATGCCGGCCACGCAAGCCAGCCAGGCCTTGGGGTTGAGCCACTGCATCAGGGCGCCATACCAGGCCGACGGCGCCCGAGGCTGGCCCTCGGTATCCAGCCGGCCATCGTCCCGGGCCAGCTTCCAGGCCATGTACAGCAGGAAGGCCACGCCGGACAGGCGGATACCCTGGGTCAGGGCCGGCCACTGGCGCAGCAGTTCGTGCAGCCCCAGGCCGACCAGCACCAGCAACAGGACAAACCCCAGGGTGGCCCCGGCCACATGGCGCAGGCTGGCCCGGAAGCCGAACCGCGCACCGCTGCCCAGGGCGACGATGTTCACCGGCCCCGGGGTAATGGAGGCCGCCAGGGCAAAGGCCGCCATGGAAAACACTACGCTCATCACTTGCCTCTTTGTCTCTGTGGGTTGGAGCCGCACAGACTACGAGGCCGGGGTGAGGCGGTATTGAACAAAACTACCCTGCCGGTGACGGGCTGTCGTGACACCGCGCAGGCCGCGACGAACTTGTGGATCGCGCCCGGCAATCAACTATTGAATCGGGTCACCAGTGCATTGAGTTCATGGGCGGTGGACTCAAGGTCGCCACCAATGCTGCAGGAGTGCACGGCAATATCGGCATTCTGGTCCGAGACCCGGGCGATATTGCTGATCTGCTCGGAGATTTCCTCGGCCACATGGGCCTGCTGCTCCGACGCCGCGGCCATCTGCTGGCTCATCTGGTGAATGCGCTCCACCGCCGAGTTGATGCCGTCCAGCGCCTGCTGGGTGCTGACTACCTGGGTCACCCCGGAGCGCGCCTCCACGCTGCCCTGGCGCGCCACTTCCACGGCCTGGCCCGCCACCTGCTGCAGGCTCTGGATGATGCGCTGGATGCTCTGGGTCGATTCCCGGGTCTTCGACGCCAGGGCCCGCACCTCATCGGCGACCACGGCGAACCCCCGGCCCTGCTCGCCGGCCCGCGCCGCCTCGATGGCTGCATTCAAGGCCAGCAGGTTGGTCTGCTCAGCGATCGAATGGATCATGTTCGCCGCCACCTGGATCGACTGGGTTTCCTGCGCCAGGCCTTCCACCGACTGGCTAATCGCATCCACCGTATCCGCCAGTTTCTCGATCACCACCCGGGAACGGCGCGCCTCCTGGGAGCCCACCTGGGTCAGCTCGTTGACCTGGTCGGCCGCGGCGGCGGTGTCATGGATGTGCACTGAAACCTCGGCGATCGACGAAGCCATCTGGTTCATCGCCGTGGCCGCCATGTCGGCTTCGTCGCGCTGCTTGCCCAGGGCCGACTCGGCCTGGCGCGACAGGTTCTGGCTGGTGGAAGCCAGTGACGCCGCCTGGTTGGCGTAGTCCCCCAGGCGGCTGAGGGCGGTACGGATCTTCGCCGCCTCGCTGATCAGGATCATCTGCAGGCGTGCCACCGGGCCTCGCTCATCGGTATAGGTGCGGGCAATCAGCTCGCTGTCGAAACTGCCCAGGGACACCGCGCTGATGCGCCCCAGCAACTGCCCGGTGCGGTAGGCGCCGTGGGCCTGCACGGCAAAGAGCCCGAGCAGCGCCACTCCCAGCCCGGCCCAGGGCCCGGCCAGCCAGCCGGCCATGGCGCTGGCCAGTACCGCCAGCAGCGGCGGCAGCACAAACACCCCGGCGCCCAGCAGCCGATGGCGCCAGGGCGTGGCCAGGCGGGTGCTGCGCAGGTGCGAGTACAGGGCGGCGGCGCGCTCCACCTGCTGGCGCTCGGGCTTGACCCGCACCGATTCGTAGCCGGCAATCACGCCCTGGCTGAATATCGGTGTGACATAGGCGTTGACCCAGTAATGATCACCGTTCTGGCAACGGTTCTTGACGATGCCCATCCAGCTCTTGCCGTCCTTGAGGTAGGACCACATATGGCCGAACACCGCTTCGGGCATGTCCGGATGGCGCACGATGTTGTGCGGGCTGCCAATCAGCTGTTCGCGGCTGAAACCGCTGACCGCAACGAACTCGTCATTGCAGTAAGTGATCTTGCCATGGGTATCGGTGGCGGAAATAAGCCGTTGTTCGGCAGGAAACACCCGCTCACGCTGCGTCACCGGGAGATTGTTTTTCATTTGAAAAACCTCGCAGGAAGTCTGGTAATTGCTCGTCATGATCAAACAGCAACTGGCGCATCCTGCGATTACCCGAAGACTTCTTCTGCGTACCTGCAGAACTTTCCCGAGCCTGATGAGCAATCCACTACAACAACTGCCCAGCGCCCGACCGAATCGAGTTTAGATAGCACTTTTAATCGCGCTATTGCCTCCAGGGAAATAACTTCCCTGGCAACGGAACTAGATTCAACACTCTTGACCTGGATCAATACTTAGCCTGGCAAGCAATGCCCCGGCCGCCCCTGGTTGAGAACCGATGGCCCATCACCTACCTTCTCCAGGCCCCTAAGCCATAGAGCCGCGCCAATGCCTGCCTCCTGCCAAGAAACTGCCCGCCTGCTACTGCGCGCCCCGACCCTGGACGACCTGCCCCAGGCCTGTGCCATCCATGGCGACCCGCAGACCAACCGCTTCAACCCCAACGGCCCGATCAACGCTGCCGCCTGCGCCGACAAGCTGCACGGCTGGATCGAACACTGGCAGCAGCACGGTTTCGGCTACTGGGCCATCGCCCTGCGCAGCGACCCGCAACGGCTGATCGGCTTCGGCGGGATCATGCAGGGCTTCTTCGGCCACGAGCCGGGGCTGAACCTGTACTTTCGCTTGCGCCCCGAGGCCTGGGGCCAGGACTATGCCGCGGAAATGGCCCGGGCCGCCCTGCACCTGGCGTTCAGCGAACTGCATGCACCGCGGGTCACCGGCCTGGTGCGCCCCGACAACCTGCCCTCGCGGCGCGCCCTGGAGCGCCTGGGGCTGAGCCTGGACGGCGAACTGGATGATTTTCCCGGCCAGGCGCCGAGCCTGCTGTACCGCATCAGCGCGCCGGACAACCCAGGCCCGGGCTAAGCCTCAGGGCAGGCACCCTGACAGCCTGCGCGGCGGATTCAACGGATTCGAGGATTGACAAAGCGGTCGCCGGCTTTTAAAACTGGGCGCCTGATTCTTGAGCCTGCAGCGACCATGTCCCCAGCCACGCCCTTCATCCTTCGCACCATTGGCCTGTCGGCCAAGGTCGAGGCGCGCGTGGCCTGCAGCTCTAAATCGAAGAAACAGTCGCTCATGTGACCGGGGCGCTGTGTCCCGTCAGATGAGCTGACAGGACCTCAAGCGCTACGGACACCCTCCCCCTGCTTACCGCCCTTCTACTCTTCTGACGACGACCCGACGGTCAACCATCAGGAGAACACGCATGTCATCGTTTCAAGGTATCTGGGTCCCTATCGTCACCCCTTTCATCGACGGTGCCGTCGATTTCGCCGCCCTGGGGCGCTTGACCACTCACCTGCTGGAAAGCGGCGTAGCCGGGCTGGTGGTTTGCGGCACCACCGGCGAGGCCGCGGCCCTGGACAAGGACGAGCAGTTCGCGGTGCTCGATGCGGTGCTGGAGCGAGCCCCCGCCGGGAAGGTGATCATGGGGCTGGCGGGCAATAACCTGAAGTCGCTGCTGAGCCTGCAGGAACAGATCCTCGAGCGTGCGGTGGCCGCCTTGCTGGTGCCCGCGCCCTACTACATCCGGCCGTCGCAAGCAGCCCTGGAGAGCTTCTTCGCCACCGTGGCCGACGCCTCCAGCGTGCCGCTGATTGTCTACGACATTCCCTACCGCACCGGGGTGAGCCTGGACACCGCTACTTTGCTGAACATCGTGGCCCATCCACGGATCGCGGCGGTCAAGGACTGTGGCGGCAACCTGGAAAAGACCCTGGCGCTACTGGCCTGCGGGCAGATCGAAGTGCTGTGCGGCGAGGACCTGCAATTGTTCAACGCCTTGTGCCTGGGCGCCCA
This sequence comes from Pseudomonas sp. BIGb0176, assembly GCF_024810175.1. NCBI lineage: Bacteria > Pseudomonadati > Pseudomonadota > Gammaproteobacteria > Pseudomonadales > Pseudomonadaceae > Pseudomonas > Pseudomonas sp. BIGb0176. Next base: position 992,593 of record NZ_JANUEC010000001.1, on the reverse strand, counting down.
TGGGGCCATTGCGGCCTCGGCGCATATCCACCCGCAACGGTTCGTCGCCTTGCTGCAACAGGTCCGGGCACAGCAACTGGACGCGGCCCGGAGCACCTTCATGCAACTGGTGCCGCTGATCAAGGCGCTGTTCGCCGAACCCAACCCGGCGCCGGTCAAGGCACTGCTGGCCCACCAGGGGTTGATCGGAACGCAGTTGCGAGCACCGATGCAAGATTGCAGCCGCGCTCTGCAAACCCTGCTCCGCACCCTGTAGGAGCGGGCTTGCCGGCGAAGAGGCCGCCACGGCTTGCACCCGCCCCAGGTAGGCTTTCGCGGGCAAGCCAGCTCCTACAGCGATGCGACATCGGTGGGGTTCTTGCAGGTGCCTTCAGCGGATGGGCGGAATGCGGATCTGCCCGGCGCGGCACTGGTTCTTCACGCCTTTGCCGCAGGCGCCGAACTCCAGGTCCTTGGTCAGGCAAACACGAACTTCGGACAGCTCGGGGCCGCTGCACAGAATGGCGATGCCGTTCTCGGCAATCCCCGGGTTGCTCTGGCGAAACTGCTGGGCAATCTGGCTGGCCTCGAAATAGCGCACCGTGGTCGAAGGCTGCAGCGCCTCGGGAATCTGTACCCTGGCCAGGGCCTTGTCCGCGGCATCCAGGTACCCCATGGGCCCCAGGCCGCTGCAGGAGCCGTGCTTGCTCCATTCATGATTCATCAGCTTGGCGGTGGGAAACAGGGTCAGGCCCTTGGCCCGTTCCTGGGCATTGAGCTGGGTCAGGGGTGGGCAGGACTCGGGCCAGCCACCCTTGGCGTATTGCGGCCACAGGCCGTGCAGGACAAAACCGTAGCCCTTGCCGGTGCACTGCTCGTTTTCCGGGTGCATCAGGCAGAAGGTCGGCGACCAGGACAGGGTCAGCAGGTAGTAGTCGAAGGTACCCGCCACCGAGTCGCGCTGCTGCTTGGGCTGACGTGCGTCGCTGATGCCCACCATCCCCAGGGTCAGCACCAGGGCTGCCATCAGGGTAAAAAACTTTCTCATCGTGACCTTCTCCTTGGGGAAGCGCATCGTCCTGGCCCCGCCATCGGGGTGGAACGGATTGAAAACAACCTGATCTTTCTGGCAGGCCGGCGTTGCCGGAACATGACAGCAATTGCCCGGTGTCCCGCAGAAGCCGGTCAGGCAGCGGCCCGGAGAATACCCGCCAATGCCCTAGGCGGCAGCGCCCTCACTGCGCCGATACAGGCCGACACCCAGCGCCAGCACCGCCAGCAGGCCGGCACAACTGCGGTTGATCCAGCCCATGACCCGGGCGGAAAAGCGCGCCATGGCCCGCCGGCCACCCACGGCATAGAGGCTCATCATCAGGCAGTCCACCAGGGCGCTGACCACGGCCAGGATCAGGTACTGCTCGGCCACCGGCTGCTCCGGGCGCACGAACTGCGGCACGAAGGCGGAGAAAAACAGCAGGCCCTTGGGGTTTGACAGCCCCACCAGCAACGCCCGGCGAAACGCCGACCAGCCGCTGGCCGAGGCCCCGCCCGCCGTACAGGCCAGGGCACGGGTCGGCGCTCGCCACAAGCCCCAGGCCAGATACAGCAGATAGGCCGCGCCGCAGCTCTTGACCACCACGAACAGCTCTTGCGAGGCCTGCAGCAACGCCCCCAGGCCGCAGCCCACCGCGCCGATCAGCAGCAGGTCGGACAACGCCGCGCCGGCGATGCCCCAGCCAGCCACCCGCATGCCATGCACCGCGCCATTGTTCAAGGCCAGCAACATCGAGGGGCCGGGGGTAATCATCACCGCGCTGACGGTGACGATGTACAGCAGCAGGGTTGGTATATCCATGGGTTCGCTCCAGGGTCATCCGCCGCGATCCGAAATCGCCCGGAGCACCTCAGGGCGCCCACTACGCGGGGGGCAAAATATGACGGATCACTGCGGCACCGGGCAAGCACGACGGACCGCACACGCCACTCAGGCGTCGGGAACGCTGACGAAGATGCTGTAGCGGGCCCCTTCCATGGCTTCGAAGGCGATCAGTTTCTGCACCAGCGGTTCGCTGAGCACCTTGCCGGCATTGAGCAGCAACATGCCGTTGTCGGCATTCAGGTTGCGCCGCAGGACCATCCCGGCCTGCAGCTCCCGGGTTCCCAGGACCCTGACCGTCGGATCATCGACGGTGACATCGCTCTGGTAGGCGGCACAGACCTGGACAAAGTCTTCCACCAGATTCGGGTCGTACAGGCGGCCCGCGTACTTGCGAATGAACAGCAGGGCTTCATCGCTGTTCATGTGCCGCTCCAGAATCAGCCCGCACTGCAACTCGATGAAATCCACCGCCAGCTTCAACAGCCGGGAGCCCCAGGGAATCGCCTCGCCCTTGAGGCGCTGGGGAAAGCCGCTGCCGTCCCAGCGCTCCTGGTGATGAAGGATCAGCCGCGCGGCATCCTGCATCGGTTCCAGTGCCATCAGCACCGATTCGCTCTGCTCGGGGTAGGCGCGGTAGCGCGCCTGATCGGTATGGCGCAACAAGTCCGCCGGCGCCAGCAGCATGGCATCGCTCCAGCTCAACTTGCCGATGTTGTACAGGGCCGCCGCCATGGTCAGGTCGCGGCTGCTGGCCTCGTCCAGGCCGTGCCTTTTGCAGCAGGCACGCACCAGTTCGATGATCTTGCGGTTGGTTTGCTTGTCCGCGGGCAGCCGCAGGTTGGCCAGCAGCGAAAACACCTCGGTGGCGGTCACATAGCTGTGCTTGAGTTCTTCGTAGGCCAGGTCGAGCATGTCGGCAGTCTGCTGCAGCTCCGCGGTCCGCGAAGCCACATGCCGTTCCAGGCTGGCGTTGCTGGCCTTGAGTTGCTGGTTCTGCTCCAGGACCAACTGCTGCAAACGCTTGAGCTCACGCTCGGCGAGCTGGTGCTCCAGGGTCTGGCGCAGAATCAGCAGCAGCTCTTCGTCATTCCAGGGCTTGCTCAGGTACTGGTGGATCTGCCCGTCGTTGACGGCCTTGATGATGGTGTTCAGATCGGCATAACCGGTGAGCAGGATTCGCCGCACCGCCGGGTACTTCTCCCGCACCCGGGCCAACAGGGCCGCGCCGTCCATGCCGGGCATGCGCGCGTCGCTCATCACCAGGTCGACGGGGCCTTCGGCGAGGATCTCCAGCGCTCTGGCGCCGCTGTTGGCCAGCAGCACTTCATAGGGCTCGGGACGCAGCAGGCGCTTGAGACTGTTGAGAATCGACTCCTCGTCGTCCACCAGCAACACACGTGGACGCCTACCTGGCTCAACCGGCTGCGGATCTTCCATGGGGCTCTCCCTGTGCGGCATAGGCTGCCCCGCTCCGTGCTCACGGACGGCTCGGCAGCGGCGGTTTTTCCCAGACAATCCTAGATGAGTTTTTTATTTTCACGCCATTGCCCCCCGCGAAATAAATTCGTCAACCGCGGCACTGCGCAATGACTATGCTGACAACGTTGCAAGGCGGGCTCAGGGTACTAGGGAAGGTCTATGGACGCTGGCAGTGACGCACAGACAAAGGCACAAGACGCCTCGGACCAGCCCCCAGGGCGGGCCAACCGACGGATCCTGATTGTCGATGACAGCCCGGCAATCCATGAGGACTTCCACAAGATCCTGGCCCCGCGCCAGGCCCCGGACCTGAGCCTGGCCGAGCAACAGTTGTTCGGCCACGCCACGATGCCAGCGCAGCAAGCGCCCTTCTGCCTCGATTCGGCGTTCCAGGGCCAAGAGGCCCTGGCCCGGGTCGAAGCGTCCCTGGCCATGGGCCTGCCCTATGCCATGGCGTTCATCGACATGCGCATGCCCCCCGGCTGGGATGGCCTGGAAACCATCGAGCGCTTGTGGAACGCCGACCCGGACCTGCAGATCGCCCTGTGCACCGCCTATTCCGACTATTCCTGGGAAGCCATGGCGCAACGCCTGGCATTCGGCGACCAGTTGCTGATCCTGAAAAAGCCCTTCGACAGCCTGGAAATCCGCCAGATGGCCAGCGCGCTGACCTGGAAGTGGCAGATGGCACAGGACGCCCGGCAGAAACTCGACGACCTGCAACAGACCATCGAAAGACGGGTGGCCGAACTGCTCAAGGTCTCCCACCTGCTGCACTACGACGTGCTCACCGGCCTGCCCTCCAGCACCTTGCTGGGAGACCGCCTGGGCCAGGCCATGACGCGGGCCCGCCGTTATGAGCAGCGGCTGGCGGTGATGTTCTTCGGCCTGGACCGGTTCAAGCGGATCAACCATGCCCTGGGATACCCGGCCGGGGACGAGTTGCTCAAGAGAATCGCCCGGCGCCTGGAACAAGGCATGCGCGAGTCGGACTCGCTGTTTCGCTACGGCTCCGACGAGTTCGTGGTGGTGCTCCATGACCAGCAGCATCCGGCGCAGATACGCGCGCTTGCGCAAAAGCTGCTGGCCACCGTGAGCCAGTTCGATGACATCGCCGGGCACGACCTGCAGGTGACGGCCAGCCTGGGCATCAGCCTGTACCCCGAGGATGGCCAGGATGCCCTGGCGCTGATCAAGAAAGCCGAGATGGCCATGCGCACCAGCAAGGAGCAGGCACCGGGCAGCTACTGTTTCTTCACCGATGACATGACGCACCGGGCCCGGGAGCAGCAATACCTGGAGTCGGGGATTCTCCAGGCCCTGGAACGCCGGGAGTTCCACCTGCATTACCAGCCGAAAATCCACCTGGCCTCGGGCAATGTGGTAGGCGCTGAAGCGCTGATTCGCTGGCAACGCCCGCAACAGGGCTGGATCAGCCCCGAGCTGTTCATTCCAGTGGCCGAAGACAGCGGCTTGATCACCCGCATCAGCCAATGGGTCCTGGGGGAAGCCACTCGCCAGTGCCGGGCCTGGCAGAACGCCGGCCTGCCCCCTGTGCCGTTGTCCATCAACCTGTCGGCGGCTGACTTCAGGCAGCCGCAACTGCTCCAGCAACTGCGCGACGCGCTCAGCGACAACGCCCTGGACCCGGCCTGGCTGGAACTGGAAATCACCGAAGGCGTACTGCTGCAGAACGTCGAGGTCACGCTGGCTACCCTGCTGGCGATCAAGGCCCTGGGCGTGCGCCTGGCCGTCGATGATTTCGGTACCGGCTATTCGAGCCTGAGCTACCTGCGCAAGTTTCCCGTGGATGTGCTCAAGATCGACCAATCCTTCATCCACGGCCTGAGCCACGAACACAAGGACGCCGTACTGGTCAGCGCCATCATCAACCTGGGGCGCAGCCTGAACCTGAAGGTCATCGCCGAAGGGGTGGAGACGCACCAGCAACTGACCTTTCTCCAGCAGCAAGGCTGCGAGGAAGCCCAGGGCTACTACTTCAGCAAGGCCCTGCCCGCCGAAGACTTCGCTCGCCTGCTGGGCAAGCACAGGCCGCAGTTCCAGGTGACGGACCATGACCACTGAACAACCGCGCCAGCCGCTGCGCCGCCGCGCACGGGTACTGCTCCTGCTGCTCTGGGCAGGGCTGGGCGCCACCAGCCCGAGCGCTTTCGCCGCGCCCCTGGACGAACCGCTCAAGCCGTTGCCCGCACCGCCGGCACTCGACCCCCAGCGGGTCGAGCTCGGGCGCCAGCTGTTCAACGAACCGCGCCTGTCCCAGGACCACAGCCTGTCCTGTGCCAGCTGCCACCGGCTGGACCAGGGCGGGGCCGACTCCCAGGCAAAATCGTCGGGTTTCAAGGGGCAACCCACCCGGGTCAACACCCCCAGCGTGTTCAATGCCGCGCTGAATTTCCGGCAGTTCTGGGACGGGCGCGTCGAATCCCTGGAAGCGCAGATCGACAGCGTCGTGCAAAGCCCCAGCGAGATGGGCAACACCTGGTCGGCGCTGATCCGCACCTTGAGCGATGACAGCGCCTACCAGAAGTCCTTCGGTGCCCTGTACCCGGACGGCATCACCGCAGCCAACGTGCAAAATGCCCTGGCCACCTATGAAAAGACCTTGCTCAGCGCCAACTCGCGGTTCGACCAGTACCTGCAAGGCAATACCGACATCCTCAGCCTGGAAGAAAAATACGGTTACCAGCGCTTCAAGGATTACGGCTGCATCGCCTGCCACCAGGGGGTCAATATCGGCGGCAACATGTTTCAGAAGTTCGGCGTGATGGGCGACTACTTCGCTGCCCGGGGCAACCCCATTGACGCCGACCTGGGGCGCTTCCTGGTCACCGGCGACGAACAGGACCGCAACGTGTTCAAGGTGCCCAGCCTGCGCAATGTCGCAGTGACTGCGCCCTACTTCCATGACGGTTCGGCGCCGACCCTGGAGCAGGCAGTGGAAGTCATGTTCAAGTATCAGCTGGGGCGCCCGCCCAATACCCAGGACATCAGCCTGATCGTCAAGTTTCTCAAGACCCTGACCGGCGAATGGCAGGGCAAGCCCTTATGAAGCTGTCCCGACGCGTGCCGATCATGCTGCTGTCGCTACTGACCCTGAGCCTGGTGCTGGGGCTGGCCTTTCTCTACTTCAAGACGGTGATCGGCCAGCCCTCGAACTACGTACTGGCGCGGGACCTGATCAGCCATATCAAGCAGTTGAATGCCCAATGGGAAACCGAGGTGCTCAAGGCTCGGATCGCCATCACCCACGACTACGATCCACTGGTCATGCCGGTGCAAGAGATCAACCAGCTGTGGAACCGCTTCGATCAGCTTTCACAACAGAACCACAATGACCCGGCCGCCTGGACGGCCGGCCACCAGGCGTTCATCGAGGCCTTCCAGGAAAAGGCCGGCCTGGTGGAGCGTTTCAAGACCCACAACGCGGTGCTGCGCAACTCCCTGGCGTTCCTGCCCACTGCCGAAGACGATATCCAGCGCCGCCTGGCCGGCCTTGACGACCAGGCGCGGCTGTCAGAGCAGACCATTGCCATCGATACCTATGACCTGCTGCTCAGCAGCCTGGAGTTCGCCCAGGTTTCCAGCGACGACCGGGCCGCAGACATCCTGGTGGGGCTGAACAAACTGGCGGTCAACAAGGAGCGCCTGCCCGAACCCATGCATGAGCCGGTGGAGATCCTCAGCAACCACGTCTCGGTGATTCTGCGGGAGCAGCCGGTGGTCAACGACCTGCTGGAGCGCATCACCTCGATCCCCATCGCCCAGCGCCTGGACGACATCACCCATCTGCTCAACGCCGATCAGTCGCAGGCCGACCTGCAGGACCAGAAGGCCCACCAGTACCTGCTGCTCTTTGCCGCCTTGCTGGTGATACTGATTCTCTACCTGGCCGTCAGGCTGGTACGCAGCTACGCGGTCATCCGCCGGGTGAACACGGCCCTGCAGAGCGCCAACGAGCACCTGGAACACCGGGTCGAGGAACGCACCCGGGAGCTCAAGGAAGCCCAGAGCGAACTCATGGACAGCGCCCGCCAGGCGGGCATGGCGGAAATTGCGACCAACGTCCTGCACAACGTCGGCAACGTGCTCAACAGCGTGAATATCTGCAGCGAAATGCTCAGCCGCACCCTGCGCTCCAGCAAGGCACAAGGGCTGGGCAAGGCCATGCAGTTGATCAACCAGCACCAGGATGACCTGGGGCGTTTTTTCACCGAAGACGACAAAGGCAAGCTGCTCCCCGGCTACCTCAATCAATTGGTCGAAGCCATAGCCACCGAGCAGCAGGGCATGGGCGAAGAACTGGCTCAGTTGGCCCGCAGCGTCGACCACATCAAGGAAATCGTCGCCACCCAGCAATCCTATGCCGGAGCCTCTCGGCTGATAGAACCCCTGCGGGTCGCCGAGCTGATCGAAGACGCCCTGCGCATGAACTCCGGCGCCCTGGCCCGGCATCAGGTCACGGTGGTCAAGGACTATGGCCCGTTGCCTCCGGTGATGGGCGACAAGCACCGCATGCTGCTGATCCTGATCAACCTGATCAGCAACGCCAAGTACGCCATGTCCAACCTCGATGATCATTCACGGACCCTGACCCTGAGCGCCAGAGTGCTGGACGGCCAGACCCTGAGCATCAGCGTCAAGGATGAAGGCGAAGGCATCCCCGCGGAGAACCTGACGCGGATTTTTTCCCACGGCTTCACCACCCGCAAGGACGGCCACGGCTTCGGCTTGCATAGCTGCGCCCTGGCGGCCATGGAGATGGGTGGACAATTGAATGTGCACAGTGATGGCCCCGGCCTGGGCGCCACCTTCACTCTGGACATCCCGCTGATCAGCGCAGAGGACCCATGATGGACCAGTTGAACAATCGCCGGATCCTGCTGATCGACGATACCCCGTCGATCCACGAGGACTTTCGCAAGATCCTCACCCCGCCCGAGGCAGACGACAACGGCCTGGATGACCTGGAGGCACAGCTGTTCGGCGCCACGGCCAAGCCCCGGCAACAGCCTTTCGAACTGGATTCGGCCTACGGCGGCGAGGAAGGCCTGGCCATGGTCTGCCAGGCCCAAGAGCGGCAGCGTCCCTATGCCCTGGCGTTTGTCGACATGCGCATGCCCCAGGGCTGGGACGGCGCGCAGACCATCGAACGCCTCTGGCAACAGGACCCGCGGCTACAGGTGGTGGTGTGCACCGCCTACTCCGACTATTCCTGGGAAGAGCTGCTGGAGCGCCTGCAGGGTCATCACCGCCTGCTGATCCTGAAGAAGCCCTTTGACAACATCGAAGTCCAGCAGATGGCCAACACCCTGACCAGCAAGTGGGAAATGACCGCCCGCGCGCTTTTGCAAATGCATCACCTGGAGCACCTGGTGCAGCAGCGCACCGAAGACCTGAGGCAGGCCGGGGCGGCGCTGCAACTGGAGATCGACGAACGCAAGCAGTTGGAAAACCAGCTGGTGCAATCGGAAAAACTGGCCTCCCTCGGGCAACTGGCCGCCGGGGTCGCCCACGAAATCAACAACCCCATCGGTTTCGTGTCCTCCAACCTCGGCAGCCTGGCAGGCTACCTGCAGCAGCTCGACCAGATGCTCAGCGCCTATCGCCAGGCCGAAGAAGCCATCGCCGCGCCGGAACTGCGCAAGCACCTGCAGAGCCTGCGCGAGAGCATCGACCTGGACTTCCTCCAGCAGGACATTCCGGTACTGATCAGGGAGTCCAAGGAAGGCATCGGCCGGGTGGCGCAGATCGTCAAGGACCTGAAGAACTTCTCCCGGGTCGACAGCGACCAGCAATGGCAGCTGGCGAGCCTGCAACAGGGCATCGACTCGACCCTGAACATTGTTGCCAACGAACTCAAGTACAAGGCCGACCTGGTCACCGACTACCAGCCGTTGCCGGAAATCGAATGCCTGCCCTCCCAACTCAATCAAGTGGTGATGAACCTGGTGGTCAACGCGGCGCAGGCCATAGGCCCCGAGCGCGGCACCATTACCCTGCGCAACGGCGTGGACGGCGAGCGGGTCTGGCTGGAGGTCAGCGACAGCGGCTGCGGCATCGACCAGGAGCACCTGGCCAAGATCTTCGACCCCTTCTTCACCACCAAGCCGGTGGGCCAGGGGACCGGCCTGGGCCTGTCGCTGTCCTACGGCATCGTCAAGAAGCACGGCGGGCAGATCAGCGTGCAGAGCCAGCCGGGCGTCGGCAGCACCTTTCGCGTGGAACTGCCGATCCGGCAGGCGCGTCAGGAGTTGCCCGCACAACCCTAGCCAAACCGCCCCCCTACCGCTAAGGCCTGGCACAGGAGCTGTCCATGAACCGCCCCGACGATTCGATCAAGCTCGGCAAGCAAGCCCGCAAGGACTGCCCCCGCAGCTCCCATTCCGATCCCGGGCAGATCAAGCGCGACCCCTTGCCGTTGATCGAGGCCTCCAGCCAGGGCCGGGTCCAGTCCCTGGTGGCACTGCGCTACGGGCGCATGCTGGTGTCGCCCTTCACCTTCTACCGTGGCAACGCCCTGCTCCAGGCCCACGACCTGGCCAGCACCCCGGACATGGGCCTGCGCTCGACCATCTGTGGCGACTGCCACCTGATGAACTTCGGCGGCTTTGCCACCCCCGAGCGCAACCTGCTGTTCAGCGTCAACGACTTCGACGAGGTCCATCCCGGCCCCTGGGAGTGGGACCTCAAGCGCCTGGTGGCGAGCTTCCTGATTGCCGCCCGGCACCTGCGCCACGGCCCGGGGGTCGAAGAGGCCCTGTGCCGCGAACTGGTGGGCGCCTATCAGCGCAGCATGGCCACCTGCGCCGGGCAAAGCGCCCTGGAGATCTGGTACGACGCCCTGACCTACGAAGACCTGCTGCACCAGGCGCGCTCCAACAGCGACACCCTGGAGCATGTGCAACGGGCCATCGACAAGGCCGCCCGGCGCACCCATGCCGAGCTCCTGCCCAAGATCAGCGAACGCGACGCCCGGGGCCGCCTGCTGATTCGCGACGACCTGCCGGAAATCTTCCACCTGCACAACACCACCAGCCTGCTGGACCCCGACGATGACTGGATGCGCCTGGAAGACTGGCGGCCGCTGTACGACACCTTCATGCGCGACTACCGCGGCACCCTGCAGGCCGACCGCCGCGACCTGCTGGCACGGTTCCAGCCCAGCGACCTGGCCTTCAAGGTGGTGGGGGTTGGCAGCGTCGGCACCCGCTGCCTGGTGGCGCTGCTCACCGACGCCCAGCAGCGGCCACTGTTCCTGCAATTCAAGGAAGCCCGGCGCTCGGTGCTCGCCGACTATGTGCGCGAACGCTCAAAGCCAAGGCACAACGGCCAGCGGGTGGTGGAAGGCCAGCGCCTGATGCAGTCCGCCAGCGATCTGTTCCTGGGCTGGACCACCGGCCCCAACGGCCGTCATTTCTATGTGCGCCAACTGCGCGACATGAAGGTCTCGGCGGAACTTGAGACCTTCGACGAGGACACCTTCGCCGCCTATGCCAGGATCTGCGGCCGGGCCCTGGCCCGGGCCCACGCCAAGGCCTCGGGCCAGGCCGCGCGGATCAGCGGCTACATCGGCAAGAGCGAAACCCTGGCCGAAGCCCTGTGGCACTACGCCCAGGCCTATGCCACGCAGAACGAACGGGATTTCGAGCGTTTCCAGCAGGCCTGCCGCAAAGGCCGCCTGCAAGCGCGCTCGGAGGCCGACTTCGCCGCCGACCACCTGCCCTGAAACACAGGCTCAGGTGATCGGGCGCGAGGCCCGGGCGGCTTCGCCATAGAGTTTCAGCAGGGCCTCCTGGTCCAGCGGCGGGCTCAGGTGCGGGCCCTGCACCTCATCGCACTGAATGTCGCGCAAGACCCCGAACTGCTCTGCGGCCTGCACCCCCTCGGCGACCACCCGCAAGGACAATGCATGCCCCAGGTCGACAATCGCCTCGACAATGGAGCGCCCGGCATCGTTGTGGTTGAGCCGGGCGATGAAGCTGCTGTCGATCTTCAGGCCATCCAGGGGGAAGGTCTGCAGGTACTGCAGCGCCGAGTAGCCGGTGCCGAAATCGTCGATCAGCAACTGCACCCCCAGCGCCTTGAGCCCCTGCATGATGGTGAGCACGTGGCGGCTGTCGTCCAGCAGCACCTTGTCGGTCATTTCCAGCTCCAGGCGTGACGGCTCCAGGCCGCTCTGCTTGAGCACCGCCGCGATCCGCGCCACCAGCTGGCCGCGCAGGAATTCCGCCGGCGACAGCTTGACCGCCAGCAGTCGGCCTTCCGGCCAGGCTCGCGCCGCACGACAGGCTGCGTGCAGTACCCAGTTGCTCAGCGGCAGGATCAACCCGGTGTCCTCGGCAATCGGCACGAACACGTCCGGCCCCAGCAAGCCATGCTGGGGATGCTGCCAGCGCACCAGGGCCTCGGCGCCCATCAATTGGCCATCGAGCACGCGGTAGCGCGGCTGGAAATGCAGGAGCAGCTGGTCCTGCTCGATGGCATGGCGCAGGTCACGCTCCAGGCGCCGCCGTTCGATGATCCGCACATTCATGTAGGGCGCATAGAAACGCCAGGTGCTGCGCCCCGCCGCTTTCGCCTCGTACAGGGCGATGTCGGCAAAGCGCATCAGTTCTTCGGCCTGGGAGGCGTCGCCCGGGGCCCGGGCAATGCCGATGCTGGCGCTGATGAAGACCTCGTGCCCGGCGATATAGAACGGTTCCTCGATCCGCTCGATCAGCCGCCGGCACAAGCCTTCGATCTCGTGGCCAGCCACCTGGCCGGTGACCACCAGGACAAACTCGTCGCCGCCGACCCGGGCCACCAGGTCCTCGCTGCGCAGGCATTGGGCCAGGCGCTGGGACACCTCGTGCAGCACCTGGTCGCCAGCGGCGTGCCCCAGCAGGTCGTTCACCGGTTTGAAACGGTCCAGGTCGACGCTGAGCATCAGCAGGGGTTCCTGCAGGGTCGGCGGGGCCTGCAGCCGGCCTTCGAGAAACTCCTGCATGCGGGTGCGGTTGGCAAGGCCGGTCAAGGCATCGTGCTGGGACAGGTACTCGACCCGCCTTCGAGCCGCGACCTCCTCGGTGATATCACTGGCGGTGCCGCGAAAGCCCCCGGCGGCCATGGCCCGCACCGACAGGCGACAGACTCGCGCCTGCCCCTGGCCATCCCGGTACAGGCACTGCTGGATCGCCTGGGAACGCCGCTCCGGGGCCGCCAGCCACTGGCCCAGCGAACCCTGTTCGCAGCTCAGCAGCTCGGTCATCGGCCGCCCCAGGGTCGACTCCCGGGTCAACCCGGTGACCGCCTCGAAACGTTCGGACAGGTAGGTAAAGCACAGCTGCCCGTCGACTTCCCAGATCCAGTCGGACGCAGCTTCAGCCACATCGCGAAAGCGCTCCTCGCTCGCGGCCAGGGCCCAGCGGTTGGCGCGCAGCGCCTGGACCTGCCGGTCCATGACCTGCGCTGCAGCATCGGCGCGGCGCAACAGGAACGCCGCCATCAGGCCCACCAGCAGGCCGGCCAGCAGCAACAGCGGCATCACCAGCACCAGCAACTGGTGCCCGGGGCGCGCCGGCCGCCATTGCAGGGTTCCGGCGCCGTCGGGCAAGTCCAGGGTCGGCAAGCTCTGGTCCGTGGCGGCACGGGCCACCTGCAGATGCTCGATGTCCAGGCCTTGGCCCAGGGCCAGTAACCGCGCCGGGTCGAAACGGGCGACGAAGATCAGCACCGACTGCGGCCCGGCATCAGGGCGCACTTGCGGGTCGTTGCCCGGGCCTATGACAGCGGCGAGCACCAGCGCCGGGGTGCCGGCAATCGACTGGTAACGGTCCACCACCTTGCCGCCGGCCTCGCGCGCTGCGCTGACCAGGGGCGGCAACGCCTCGCCCAGCCAGTCGCGGGCATCCATCTCGCTGAGGTCGCCGGCCACCAGGGAGTACACGGTGTGGCCGGCCGGGTTGATCACGAACACCCCGTCAAAGCCCAGGTCGCGGTACAGCGTGGGGCCGAAATTCTGCCGGTTGAAGGCCCAGTCCAGGTCGACCTTAAGGTGCAGGTGCTGGTAGGCATCGCCCCAGAGGGCGTAGTCCTTGAGGGTGGTGCGGGCATTGCCGGCAAAGGATTGCAGGGCCTTGTCGATGTCCAGGCGGTTGTGCTGCTCGGCCTCGAGGTTCTGGTCGAGGGCGATGTATACCAGCAACACACCGGTGAAGAGAAACAGCGCCAGCAGCAGCCCCGAGCACCCCAGCAAGGTGGCGCGGGTCAGCGCCTGATTGGAGGTGCTGCGCCCTTGAGACGGATCAAGACCGAAGTTTTCCATAGTGCTCCAGGCGCCATAACGACAAACCGACCGGTGCGACCCTCCCTCACGCGGCCTTCGACGAAGCTCCCGCTTGCCTATTGACGATAGACAGTTTTTCCCCGCAGGGCCTGAAGAAAAGCCCCTGGCGGGGCCTGTGCGGGTATTCCTCCGGCGCCGATTGCCGGCGCCGGGGCATCCTGGAGCGGCGCGTCAGCCTGTGCCGCCGGGCACCACCGGCAGTTGCTCCACCCGGTGATAGAGGGCCAGGCCCAGGCGCTGGCCGATCTCGACCATGGCATCGCAGCCCGCCGACGGCCCGCCGATGCGCAGCACCGCATCGCAGCGTTCCAGCAGGCGCTCGGCGTAGGCATGAAAGCGCTGGTTGTAGATCCCGTCGCCCACCGCCCGGGAACCCGCCAGCCGGGTCATGGGCAACGCCACCCATTCCCCCAGTACCGGAAAGTGCCCCGCCGCCAGGACCTGCGCCGCGCAGTGCTCCATGGCCTCGACATTGCGCGCCAGCAGCGCCGGGTCATCGTCGGTACCAGAGCGATAAGGGCCGGCCACCAGCACCATCAGGCTGCGGGGCTTGAGCACATGCAGTTGCAGGTATTGCAGGAGCATGATGGTCTTGCCGTCGGCGATCTCCCCGCTCTTGATCATGCCCAGGGCCTGGTCGATATCCAGTTCCAGGACCTCGATGTCCTCGCCCTCGTGCTCCAGCCCGCCGCCTGCGTCGATCCGGTCTTCGGCCTGGTAATGGCCAATGAAGAAATGCACCCGCTCGGTCACCGAACCCGGGCTCATGAAGGCATCGAAGACCTTCTGCACCTCGCCGACCCGGTAGCCGGTTTCCTCCTGGGCTTCCTGGCGGATGCGCACCTCGGGGCTGGCGTTGTCCAGGAGCCCGGCAGCGGTCTCGATCAGGTAGCCGCTGTGGCCGTTGACGAAGGCCGGCATGCGGAACTGCCGGGTCAGCAGCACCGTGCGCCGTTGCAGGTTGTACAGCAGGATGGTTGCGCCATTGCCCCGGTCGTAGACCTCGCGGTCCTGGGCCTGCCAGCTGCCGTCGCGGCGGCGCAGCTCGAAACTGTACTTCTTCAGCACGTACCAGTTGTCGGAGAGGGTCTGTTCGGCGGTGATGCGGATGGTTTCCTCGCTCATGGCTGCTCCTGGGCGTGAAGGGGTGCGGGGCGAAACCCGGCCAGTTGTTCCAGCAATTGCGCCTGGTAGGCCGGGGCCAGGGCGAACCCGCCCGCCGCCTGCCGCAGTTGGCCGCCTGCCAGGCGGTTACGGAACCAGTCGCGGATGAAGTCCGGGGCGTAGCCGCCGGTGCCGAAGCCCCTGGCGAAGGCGATCATGTCCTGATAGACCTGCAGGTACGCCTCTTTGTCGGGGACCGGGTAGCGATTCTGGTACAGCCAGAACTGCAGGTCATAGAGCAGTTGCGACAGTGGATCGGCATGCAGGGCGAAGTAGCGCTTCTCATGGACGATGCGCAAGGCGATCTGGCGGATCAGCGGCCCCAGGTCGGGGACTGCGCTGAAATGGCCGAGCAGTTCCTCCAGCAGGGGCGAGAACGGCGCGTGGGCGACCTTGTCCAGATCATCCAGGTAATCCTGTTCCGAGGTGTCGTAGACCTCGGGCGACACCAGCCCGCGGACAAAGGCCTCGAAATCCGCTGCCAGCACTGTCACCGCGTAGTCGGCCTCCTGGTCCACATGCACCACCCGCGGCTCGCCCTCGGGCCCGCACTCGCTGTAGTCCAGGGCAACCATGTCATGGCCGGCGGAGGGGCAATCGCAGATGTACACCCCCAGGTCCGGGTAGCCCCACTCCTCGATCATGAAACGGCTGCCCAGGCCACCGCCCAGGGAATAGTCGCCATCGCAGCCGATGCTCAGAAAGCTGTCGATCGCGCAGTGGTCCTCGGCCCAGGAGGTGCCCTGCTCGGTGGGGAAACAGCTGAGGTGCGGGCGCCCGCCGTTGTAGCGGTTCATGAAGGCCACGTAGGACAGCGGCAGGCGATAGCCCAGTTGCGCCTGCAACTGGGCTATGACGCCAGGGCTGGCGGGGGGCTGGTTGATCTTGCTGCTGGTGGCCCGGTCCCAGAACGCGTCCAGGTCGATATCGTGGGGAAATTCGCTCATCCGATGCATCCGTTGCGGTTGAAGGTCGGCCGGTGCCGAAAGCTGCACAGGCTACCGCAAACGGCCCTCAGAACCACCAGCGCAGGAGGAAAAAGAACCCCATGCTCAACAGCATGCTGAGCAGGGTGTTGCGGGTGTAGATCACCAGCGCAATGGCCACCAGGGAGCTGAGCAGGTAGGGGTTGCTCCAGTGCAGGTTCAGCTCGTGGTCGGGCATGAACACGATGGGGCCGCAGATCGCCGTGAGCATGCCCGGCACCGCAAAGCCGAGGAACTGCCGGGCATTGCTGCTCAAGCGCAACGGCAGGCGCGGTTCGAGAAACACGTAGCGATTGAGAAAGACCAACAGGCCCATGCCGAAGATGACTGCCCAGACCATCATGCTTGCCCCCGATAGAGTTTGTTGCAGACAAAACCTGCGGTCATGCCCGCCAGCCCCGACAGCACCAGCGCCGATCCCCAGTGCCAGTAGCTGAACAGCACCGAGCAGAACAGCGATACGGCAACGCAGACCACGGTGGGCACATTGCGCACCAGTGGCGTGATCAGGGCGATGAAGGTGGCGGCGATGGAGAAGTCCAGGCCCAGGTGCTCAAGGCCGGGAATGCTCTTGCCCAGCACGATGCCCAGCAGGGTGAAGAGGTTCCAGGCCACGTAGAAGGTCAGGCCCACGCCCAGGGCGTACCAGCGGTCGAACTGCTGCTTGTCGTGGGCGCTGGTCAAGGCGAACAGCTCGTCGGTGAGCAGAAAGCCCAGGCCCACCCGCCAGCGGCCCGGCAAGGGCGAGATCACCGAGCGCATGCTCATGCCGTAGAGCAAGTGCTGGGACGTGAGCAGCAAGGTGGTGAGCAGGATCGAGAAGATCCCCGCCCCGCCCTTGAGCATGCCGATGGCCACCAATTGCGCGGCCCCGGCGAAAACGATGCTCGACAGGCCCTGGCCCTGCAGCGGCGTGAGATTGGCCTCGATGGCCATGGAACCGGCCAGCAGCCCCCAGGGCGCGGTGGCCAGGGACAGCGGCATGATGGCGATGGCGCCACGGATGAACGCGGCACGGGGTAGGAGAACGCTGGACATAGAACCCTGCACACAAGTAACGGACGCTGACTGTGCCATCTGCCGGCGCCCCTGGCTTGAACGATCTTGCGCAATTGCCCCGCCCCGCCCTCGTAGGAGCTGGCTTGCCAGCGAAGGCGCCTCCAAGCACAAGACCTGCGGGCCTCTTCGCCAGCAAGCTGGCTCCTACGGGAAATAGGGGGATGCAAACGACAGCGCCCCTCACGAGGGAGGGGCGCTGGCTGATGCTACGAGCGGATTACAGCTGGATCAGGTTGCTGATCTTCACGTCCGGATCGACGTCGGCTTCGTAGTCGACACCTTCGATCTCGAAACCGAACAGGCGCAGGAACTCTTGCTTGTAACCGACGAAATCGGTCATCTCGTAGAGGTTCTCGCTGGTCACCTGGTCCCACAGCTGCTTGACCCGGTCCTGGACCGCCGGTTGCAGTTCCTTGTAGTCGGCACGCAGGCGGCCTTCCTGGTCGATCACCGGCTCGCTGTTGTACAGGCTATCCTTGTACAGGCCGTAGACCTGTTCGATGCAACCTTCGTGGCTGCCCTGCTCCTTCATCACCTTGAACAGCAGCGACAGGTACAGCGGCATGATCGGGATCGCCGAGCTGGCCTGGGTCACCACGGCCTTGAGCACCGACACCCGGGCGTCGCCGCCCAGGCCGGCCAGTTGCTGGCGCATGCCGATGACTTTCTGGTCCAGGTCCTTCTTGGCTTCGCCAATGGAACCGTTCCAGTAGATGTCGTGGGTCAGCTTCTCGCCCAGGTAGGTGAAGGCGGTGGTCTTGGCGCCTTCGGCCAGGACACCGGCTTCGTGCAGCGCGTCGATCCACATCTGCCAGTCTTCGCCGCCCATCACCGCCACGGTGCCGTCGATCTCTTCCTGGGTCGCTGGCTGCAGGGTGGTTTCCTTGACGATTTCCTTGTCGGTGTCGACACCGCGCAGGGTCACGGACTTGCCCAGTGGCTTGAGGGTCGAGCTCAGCACTTCACCGGTCTTGGGGTGGGTGCGGCGCGGTGCGGCCAGGCTGTAGACCACCAGGTCGATCTTGCCCAGGTCGCGCTTGATGGTCTCGATGGTCTCGGCCTTGACCGCATCGGAGAAGGCATCGCCGTTGATGCTCTTGGCGTACAGGCCCTTTTCTTCGGCGAACTTGTGGAACGCCGCGGTGTTGTACCAGCCGGCGGTGCCCAGCTTGCCGTCAACGCTGCCGCGCTCGAAGAACACCCCGAGGGTGTTGGCGCCACAGCCGAACGCTGCGGTGATCCGCGCTGCCAGGCCGTAGCCGGTGGAAGCGCCGAGTACCAGTACGTTCTTCGGCCCTGCGTCGATGGCGCCCTGCTGGGTGACGTAATCGATCTGTTGCTTGACGTTGGCTTCACAGCCGACCGGGTGGGTCGTCACACAGATAAAGCCGCGAACGCGGGGTTTGATGACCATACATACTCTCCCAATTTCAAAGTGCCAGGCGCCGATGACGGCGGCGGCAGTGTCACTTGCACTAGTCGTAGACGCTCATATTCGCTTCGCGTCACCAACCTGAGGAATTTGCCCGTCAGGCCCCGGTTCCAGGGGGCACGGCGGTGGTGTTGCGCGCCCGCCAAGCGCGATTGCGCACAGCCCGGGGCGAGACTCTAGCAGGTGCGCCGACGCTGTTGCCTGTCCGTCCGGCGAAATCTCTTGCGCGCCCTGCCCCTGGCCGCTCGCCGCGCCGGCTCAGGGCATCATGTCCAGCGGCAGCTGCTTGTCCTTGCTGCGCGCTTCATACCAGCTCTGCACCACATCCGGCAGGCTGTGCTTCCACTCAGGCTCGGTGGTGTAGTAACGCACCCGCACTTCATCCTTGGGCCCTGCCACCACCAACAGCGCGACCCACAACTGGCCCTGGGTACCGCGCACGAAAATCGCCGCATTGGTGGTGGCCAGGCCCGGCAGCCACATATCGGTGACCTCGGCGCCCTTGAGTTCGGCCGAGGTATCCGCGGAGAACGACGAGCCACTGTCGAGCAGGGTCTGATAGTCCTTCTTCAGCAGTTTCCGGGCGCGCCGGTCTTCTTCCTCGGTGCGCACCAGCGCCGTGGACAGCAGGTCGTAATGGCTCTCCAGGGCTTGCTTGGAAGCCACATAGAGCCCGTCGTAATACACCCCTGAACCGGCGCCGCAGGCAAAGGAGTCGCCCTCCTGGCTCACCTGCAACAGGCCGTTGCGCTGCGTGAAGCGCAGGTTGCAGCCCTCGACGCTGTAGCTGGCCTCACCGCCCTTGATCTGCGCCTTGCCCGCGAGCGAGCCGGAGTTGGCGCCGCCCATGGCCGACAGATCGAAGCTCAGGCGATCCTCGCCAGTGCGCCGGATCACCAGATCACCGGTGTAGAACGGGCTGACCGAGACCCGCTGCCAGGTTCCCTGCCACTCGAACGGCACATTCACATAACGCAACGCGACCAGGCGGCTCAGGTATTTGCTGCGCAGGCAACCCAGGTCGGCTGCGCACTGATCCCGCTCCTTGAGCCATTCACGCTGGTCCAGGCGCAGCGCCTTGGGGTCCTTGGCCTTGGCCAGGGTCGCCTTCCAGGCATTGCCCAGCTGGCTGTCCAGCGAGGCGGTATAGGGGTCGGCACACAGAGCCTTTTCACTGCTGCTGGCGGCCTTGGTGCAGTCGAAACTGCTGGCCTGCACGCCCTGGGAACAGGCCAGGACCGCGAACAGCAAGCCAGTGGCTCGCAAGGGACGAACAAGGGGAGCGAACATGGGGCGATTCCATTCTGAAAAGGCGGCGCAAGAATAACTGCAGTGGAGTGTTTTCAGCGATATCCCGACGAAAAAAGCCCCCGGGCAACCCCCTCTGAAGCCTGGCACGGAGCCGGCAGCTTTTATCGCGACAGGCGGCAACCAGTCGTACTAAGCTCTGCGTTTTCAAACTCCAAGGGCACTGCATGAAATGGATGCTGCAGGCACTGTTGCCGCTATTGAGCCTTGCGGCCCACGCTGGCGAGTTGCGCATGCTGACCGACAACCACCCGCCGCTACACTTCCAGCAGGGCGAGCGGATGGTGGGGTTTGGTGTCGATGTGGTGCAGGCCCTGGCGCAGCGCAGCGGCGACACGGTGAACGTGCAGCTGCGGCCGATGCTGCGGGCCCTGCGCGATGCCGGAAGCGATGACGACACGGCGGTGTTCACCATACTGCGCACCGCCGAGCGCGAGTCGCGCTACCAGTGGGTAGGCCCGTTGATGCGCACCGAAACCGCCCTCTATACCCGCAATGGCGACAGCACACCGGTCACCGACCTGCACCAGACCCGGGGCCAGATTGCCGTGCCGCGCAAATGGCTGGTCTACAGCTACCTCAAACAGCAGGGGCTGGACAACCTGTGGGGCGTCGACAGCCCGGAAATCATGATGCGCCTGCTGCAGGTCGGCCGCGTGCAATACGTGGTGGCCGACACCATGAGCGTCGGCACCTTCGCCGCCGAAGAGGGCCTGGCCCTCGACCAGTTGCGCTACCAGATGGCACTGATGCACCAGGACGCCTACATCGCCTTTTCGCCCAAGGTCGATGCGGCCCAGGTGGCCCGCTGGCAGCAGGCCCTGGACGGCATGAAGCGCGATGGCAGCCTGCAGCAGCTCAAGCAACGCTGGCATATCGACCAGGCCACGCCACAGGTAGATTGATTCACCCATGACCAGCCTTGCCCCCTGGAGCCCCATGCCCCATCAGTTGGCGCTCAGTTGCCCGCAGTGCGCAGGCCAGGCCTGCTTCGACTTCGTCGTGGCCAGGCCCATCGAACGCAAGGCCGATGTGCCGTTCTTCCAGGCCCACCCGCTGCTGGAGTACTGGAAAGAGCAGGACAACTGCGGCCACTATCACCACTACGCCCTGTACTTTCCCGGCCTGCATGGCGACCCGATGCAGAGCCTGGGTCCGTTGCCCGATGGCTACAGCCCCAGCCACTGGCAGCGTTCAGCCTACTGGTACCGCGATCACGGCCTGGACCTGGGGTCGGTACGCTGCGAGCACTGCCACTACGCGGCGCGCCACCATCTGAACTGGCCAGGCGAAGCCTATTTTTCCGTACTCTACAAAGGCCAGATGCTCTGGGCCTTCAACCGCGAATCGGCCCTGGCCCTGCATGATTACCTGGGTTCCGCGGAGCGCAATCCCGGTGGCTACCCCTGGCGCAGTTTCCTGCGGCACATCCCAGGGCCGTTCAAGAGCCGCAAGGCACGCCAGCCGCTGACCCGCTCGCTCAAGCGCCTGTTGACCCCGGGCTGAGGCCCCTGACCTGGAGTTCCCCTATGCCGACCTTTACCCCTGCCCGCCCTTTGTATCGCCTCAATTGCACCGGCTGCGGCTGGGACCTGGCAGTACTCGGCCAGAACGATGCCACCGTGCGCAAATGCCCCTGGTGCGGCTGCAATGAATTCAGCGAGCAACAGCCGAACCGCAGCGGCGCCGGGCAGATCCTGGAATGCAGGCACCATGGCCCGGTGGTGGTACAGGTGCTGGACGCCAACATCGACAGCCAGGACTTTCTCGACAATCTGTATTGCCCCTTCTGCCCCTGACCGATGGCCATGCTTTCCTGACTTGCACACGGCACTAAATCTCGTCCGCGGCGGCTACTTTCGCTACTATGGCGTGCCGATTCCTGCCTTTGCCGACCCGCCAGACCGGAGCTTCAATGCCTACCCCCAAGGACCTTGCCAGTGACAGCGGCGCACCGATGATTCCCGAACAGCGCCGCGAGCAGATCCTGCGCCAGTTGCGCAAGCACCAGGTGCTCAGCGTGCATCAGTTGATGGAGATGTTCGACTGCTCGCACATGACCGTGCGCCGGGATATCGCCCTGCTGGAGCAGGAAGGCCGCGCCCACTCGGTCACCGGCGGGGTGCGCATCGCCAGCCAGTTGCACAGCGAGCCCAGCCATCAGTCCAAGGCTGTGGTGGAGCTGCCGCAGAAGCAGGCCATGGCCAAGCTGGCGGCGAGCCTGCTGCACGCGGACATGACCGTCTACCTGGACGCCGGCACCAGCACCCTGGAAATCGTGCCCTACATCAAGGCGCTGTCGGGGATGACCGTGGTGACCAACGATTTCGGCGTGGCCCAGGCCCTGATGGACGCGCCCCAGGTGACGGTGATCCATACCGGCGGGCAATTGGACCACTCCAACCACTCCTGTGTCGGCGGGCTGGCGGTGGCCACCCTGCGCCAGGTGGTGACCGACGTGGCCTTTATCTCCACCAGTTCCTGGGACCTGCGCCGGGGCATCACCACGCCATCGGCGCTGAAGGTCGAGGTCAAACAGGTGGCGATGCAGTCGGCGACCCAGGTGGTGCTGGTGGCCAGCAGCTCCAAGTACGGCACCTTCAGCATGTACAAGATCGCCGGGCTGGAACAGTTCGACATCATCATCAGCGACGCTGCACTGGCCCCTGCGGCAGCGGACGGGATCCGCAAGCACGGTGTGGAACTGCTGCTGCCGGCGCAAGCCTGAGCCAGCTATAGCCCCCTGTGGCGAGGGAGCTTGCTTCCGCTCGTCTGCGCAACAGGCGCAATCCCTGCCCCCCATCACTCCCTGAAACACCGCGCCGTCCGAGTTTGGAGCGGCGCGCCGCCCAGCCGGGGCTTGCTCCCTCGCCACCAAGAGCGCGCAGTGGCCGCTAGCGGTTTTTCTCGGTGTCGGCCATGAACTGCCCCAGCTCGCGGGCGTAGAACCGGGCCATGCCGGTGGTGCCGTGGCCACGGGTTTCGGCGCTGGCGGGAATCAGCAGCAGGCGGGCATTTTTCACCTGTTTGAGCGCCGCTTGCAGGGTGCCGGTTTCCGGCGGGTTGCGCTCGTCGTCCGCGGCGTTGATCACCAGCACCGGCGCCTGGATCCTGCCCAGCCCCGGCATGGCGTTGTAGTCCGCCGAGGACTGCCACTGGTAGATGAAGTCATTGGCATCGGCGCCCTGGCTGGCCTTGAGGCGCTCCTGCACCAGCTGATCAGCCTGGGCCCGGGTCGGCGCCAGGGCCTGATAGGCCAGGGTGCCGCCGCTGGTGCCGGTGGCGAACAGCGCGTTGGCCAGGCGCAGCGACGGCGGCTGTTGCCGGTAGTTGCCCTGCTCCCAGGCCGGGTCCTGCTTGATCGACTCCACCAGCAGGCGGCGCATCATCCAGTTGCGCGAAGACATTTCCCCCGGCTGGGAGGCCATGGGCACCAGGGCGTCCATCATCTGCGGCCACTTCTGGCCCCAGATCCAGGCCTGCATGCCGCCCATGGAATTGCCGATGATCAGCCGCAGGTGCTTGACCCCCAGCCCTTCGGTCAGCAGCCGGTACTGGGCCTGGACCATGTCCTCGTAGTTGTACTGGGGGAACCGCGCCCGCAGGCCGTCCGAAGGCTTGCTCGACTGGCCGACGCCGATGCCGTCGGTGGCGATGATGTAGTACTTGCTGGCATCCAGGGGTTGCCCGGGGCCGAACAGTTCACCGCCAAAATCCTTGCTCAACAGGTCGCTGGCCGGCCGATAGGTGCCATGCAGATAGAGGATCGCCGGGTGCTTGGGGTCCCCCAGGGTGATGTAGTGCAGCTTCAGGTTGGCCAGCTGCTCACCGTTGTGGAAGGTGAATTGCGGGGCCACCCAATCCCCCTCGGTGGCCGGCGGCAAGCTCGCGGCCGCGGCCAGGGACATACCGCCCAGGGACAAAATCAGGCCGAGCGCGGCCCGGCAGGCAAAACGCTGCATGGGAAAACTCCTGTGTTTATCGCTACGTATCATCGCGAGCCGTTCGCGGCCTTCGCATCATCTGTAGCCGCTGCCGCAGGCTGCGCAAGGCACCGCAGGGGCCTCGACGGCCGGGGAGTCGCTGCGAGCCTGCGGCTCGTTCGCAGCCTGCGGCAGCGGCTACATAAAGCGATGCGCGAAGGCCCCCAGGGCCTTGCGCGACGCTCCCCAGATACCTTTTGCTTCGCAACCTGCAGTGGCGGCTACACCGCCGAGCCTTAGCGCGCCTGCCAGTCCCGCAGCCACTGCAGGCCGGCGGAGGTGTTGCCGCGCGGGCGGTATTCACAACCGACCCAGCCGTCGTAGCCAAGGTCGTCCATCAGCTGGAACAGGTAGGGATAGTTCAGTTCGCCCAGGTCCGGCTCGTGACGATCCGGCACCCCGGCGATCTGGATGTGGCCGATCCCGGCCAGGTCGCGGCGCAGTTTCACCGCCAGGTCGCCTTCGACGATCTGGCAGTGATAGCAGTCGAACTGCACCTTGAGGTTGGCCGCGCCGACTTCCTTGCAGATGGCCTGGGCCTGGTCCTGGCGGTTGAGGAAGAACCCCGGCATGTCCCGGGTGTTGATCGGCTCCAGCAGCACCGTGACCCCGACCTTGGCCGCCTGGGCCGTGGCGTGGGCCAGGTTCTCCAGGTAGACGCCGTGGTGCCGCGGGCGATCGTTCTCGGACGGCAGCAGGCCGGCCATCACGTGGACCCGCGAGTTGCCCAGCACCGCGGCGTATTCCAGGGCTTTGTCGAACCCCTGGCGGAACTCCTGCTCGCGCCCGGGCAGGGAAACGATGCCCCGCTCCCCCGCCGCCCAGTCGCCGGGCGGAGCGTTGAACAAGGCCTGTTGCAGGCCGTGGTCGTCCAGGCGCTGTTTCAGCTCCTGGGGGCTGTAGTCGTAGGGAAACAGATATTCCACGGCCGTGAAGCCGTCGGCCGCCGCGGCGGCGAAACGTTCGAGAAAGTCATGTTCCGGGTAGAGCATGCTGAGGTTGGCAGCAAAACGAGGCATGGGAACTCCTGGGACAAAGGGTCAGACAAATGGCCAGATCAGCAGGGTAATACAGAACCCCAAGGTGCCGAGCAAGGTGGTGATCACGGTCCAGGTACGCAGGCCGTCCGCGACGTTGAGGCCGGCCAGCTTGGTGAAGATCCAGTACCCGGCGTCATTGATATGGGACATGGCCAGCCCGCCACCGCCCATGGCCAGGCACAGCAGGGCCATGTGGTTGGGGCTCAGGTTGAGGGTGGCGATCAGCGGCGCGATGATCCCGGCGGTGGTCACCAGGGCCACGGTGGTGGAGCCCTGCACGGCGCGCAGCAGCATGGTCAGCAGAAAACCCAGGGCCAGCACCGGCAGGCCGGTGGTGCGCAGCAGGTCGGAGACCACGGCACCGATCCCGGTATCTACCAGCACCTTGCCGAACACCCCCCCGGCCCCGGCGATCAGGATCACCATGGCCACCCCGGGCAGCGCTGAGCCGATCACGTCGGACACCTGGCTGCGGCTCCAGCCGCGGCGCGAGCCCAGCAGCCAGGCACACAGCAAGGTGTCCAGCAGCAGCGCCACCAGCGGCGCGCCAAGTACGGTCAGCACCCCGCGCAGGGTGGACTCCAGGGGCAGCAAGGAAGTAGCCAGGGTGCCCAGCAGGATCAGCACGATGGGCAGCAGGATCAGGCTGACGATCAGGCCGAACCCCGGTGGTGGTGCCGGTGGCAGTTTCGCCGCCAGGCTGCCGGTGGATTCTTCCAGGCCCATGTGCGCCACAGCGGCCACCGCCTGGGGGCTGGCAGGCTGCTCGGAACCGTTGTTCCAGGCGGCGAGGTCTTCATTGGTGACGTGCGGGCCGTAGACTTCGGCGCGGATGTCATCGGTCATCGGGTAGTTGCGCCGGGTCATGCGCCCCGCCACGCGGTAGCCCACGTAGCACAGCAGCGCGGTCAGCGGCAGGCCGAACATCAGCACCCGGCCCAGGTCCGCGCCCAGCTGGCTGGCCGCGGCCACCGCTCCAGGGTGCGGCGGCAGGAAGGCGTGCACGGTGAGCAGCGCGGCGCACATCGGCAAGGCGAACACCAGCAGCGGCTTGCGCGCACTGCGGGCCACGCCATAGGCCAGGGGCATGAGGATGATCACCCCGACCTCGAAGAACACCGGCACGCCGATGATGAATCCGGCCATGGTCAGTGCCAGGGGCGTGCGCCGGTTGCCGAAGCGCTCGATCAGGGTCTTGGCCAGCGCCTCGGCGCCGCCGGAAAGCTCGATGATGCGGCCGATCATCGCGCCCAGGGCGATGATGATGGCGATGTGGCCGAGGGTCTTGCCCATGCCGCCCTCGATGGTGGCCACCAGCTCCGCCGGTTTCACTCCGGCCACCAGCGCCACCAGGATGCTTACCAGCATCAGCGCAACAAAGGGCTGGAACTTGTACTTGAGCACCAGGAACAGCAACAGGGCGATACCGGCCCCGGCGGTGATCATCAGAATCAGCGGGCTCATTGCACAAGCCCTCCACCCAGTGGCTGGCAGGGGGTGCTGGTGGTGCGGGAACCCGTAAAGCAAATGCAGTCATTCATCTCGGGAAATCCTGTTGTTATTGTTTTTCAACGGCAAGCCGCTCCCCGCGAAAGCCTCATGAAGGCTTCCGTGGACTGGCGTGCATGAAACGCTGGCAGTGTCGCGGGCTTACCAGGTGGCGCCGAAAGCGTCCCGCAGCTCATCCAGGGCGGCCTGATCCAGAGGTGCCGGGCGCGGCTGGCTCATCAGCCACAGGCGCGCGGTTTCCTCCAGCTCTTCCAGGGCGTAGCTGGCCTTGGACACACTGCTTTCCCAGACCACCGGGCCCAGGCGTTCGAGCATCACCCCACGCACCTGGTTGGCCAGTTGCGCCACCTGCTCGGCGACCTTGGGCGAACCCGGGCGCTGGTAGCCGATCAGCGGGATGTGCCCGACCTTCATCACCTGGTACGGGGTCAGCGGCGGCAGGATGTCGTCCTCGCGCCAGACCCCGGCCAGGGTCAAGGCCACCAGGTGGGTGGAATGGGTATGCACCACCCCGCCCACCCCGGGATTGCGGTCATACACCTGGCGATGCAGGGCCAGGGTCTTGGACGGTTTGTCGCCGCTGACCCACTCCCCCGCCAGGTTTACCTTGGCGATGGCTGCAGGGTCGAGCCGGCCCAGGCAGATGTCGGTGGGGGTGATCAGCCAGCCATCATCGAGCCGCGCACTGATGTTGCCGGCGCTGCCCACGGTGTAGCCGCGCTGATAGAGGCTGCGGCCGACATCACAGATTTCTTCGCGCAGAGCGTTTTCCCGGCTCATGCCTGACCTCCCGCCAGTTGACCCAGGGCCTTGCTGAAAAAGTCGCGACCACCGAAGTTGCCGGACTTCAGCGCCAGGGCCAGGGGCTCGCCGCCACTGCTGACGGTGGCCGGGACCCCGGGATCGATCTGCGCGCCGATCTGCAGCAGGCGCACGTCCAGGGCCTTGACCACGGCGCCGGAGGTTTCCCCGCCAGCCACCACAAAGCGCCGCACGCCGCTGTCGCGCAGGCCCCGGGCGATCTCGCCCAGGGCATTCTCCACCAGCGCTCCGGCACGTTCGGCACCGAGCTGACGCTGCACCGCCTTGACCTCTTCCGGCGTGCTGGTGGCGTAGATCAGCACCGTGCCCTGCTGCTCCCGGGCAAAGGCCAGGGCCTGTTCCACCACCGCCTCGCCGGCCGCCAGGGCCAGCGGGTCGATGCGCCAGGCCGGGCGCTCGGCTTCCAGCCAGGCATCGACCTGAGCATTGGTGGCCAGGGAGGCACTGCCGGCCAGCACCACTTCGCCACCGGCTACCTTGGGCAGGCTTGCAGCGTCGAGGTCGCGCAGCTTGCCGGCGCGACGGAAGTTTTCCGGCAGGCCCAGGGCCAGCCCGGAACCGCCAGTGAGCAGCGGCAGGTCGGCGCAGGCGGCGCCGAGGGTATAGAGGTCGGCATCGGACAGCGCGTCGGCAATCGCCAGGGCAACACCCTGCCCGCGCAGTTCGGCGATCCTGCTGCGCACCGCCTCCACGCCCTGGGCGATGCTGTCGTAGCGCAGCAGGCCCACCGGCAGCCGGGTCTGGGATTGCAGGACCCGCACCAGGTTGGCATCGGTCATCGGCGTCAGCGGGTGATGCTGCATGCCCGATTCGCTGAGCAACTGGTCCTGGACGAACAGGTGGCCACGGAAAATGGTCCGGCCGTTCTCCGGGAACGCCGGGCAGGCCAGGGTGAAATCGCTGCCCAGGGCCTCGAGCAAGGCCTCGCTGACCTGACCGATGTTGCCCGCCGCGGTGGAATCGAAGGTCGAGCAGTATTTGAAGAAGATCTGCTCGCAGCCCTGGTCCCGCAGCCATTGCAGGGCGGCCAGGGATTCGGCCACTGCTTCGCTGGCCGCAGTGGTGCGCGACTTCAGCGCGATCACCACGGCGTCGGCGTCCAGCCCGGCAGCCACTTCAGCGCTGGGAATGCCGATGCTCTGCACAGTGCGCATGCCACCGCGAACCAGCATGTTGGCCAGGTCCGTGGCCCCGGTGAAATCGTCGGCGATGCAGCCCAGCAACGGGCGTGGATTGGAAATCGTCATCACGGGCTCCTCACTCGGCATCGGGCTTGGCCACGGGCAGGTCGATGCCCGGGAAGATCTTGATCACCGCCGAGTCGTCCTCGCGGCCAAAACCGGCGCTGGAGGCCTGCATGAACATCTGGTGCGCGGTGGCCGACAGCGGCAGCGGGAATTTGCTGGCCCGGGCGGTATCCAGCACCAGCCCCAGGTCCTTGACGAAAATGTCCACCGCGGACAGCGGTGTGTAGTCGGCCTTGAGGATATGCGGAACGCGGTTCTCGAACATCCAGGAGTTGCCCGCGCTGTGGGTGATCACCTCATACAGGGCATCGGCGTCCACCCCTTCGCGCAGTCCCAGGGCCATGGCTTCGGCAGAGGCGGCAATGTGCACCCCGGCCAGCAACTGGTTGATGATCTTGACCTTGGAGCCCAGGCCATGGGCATCCCCCAGGCGATAGACCTTGCCGGCCATGCCCCCCAGAATCGCCTCGGCCCTGGCGTAAGCGGTGGCCGGGCCGGAGGTCATCATGGTCATCTCGCCGGCGGCAGCCTTGGCCGCGCCCCCGGAGATCGGTGCATCCAGGTAGAGCAGGCCCAGGGCCTCCAGGCGCTGGCCCAGGTCCACGGCGTAGGTCGGGGCCACGGTGGCGCAGCCGATCACCAGGCTGCCGGGACGCAGTGCCGCTGCCGCCCCGCCCTCACCGAACAGCACACTTTCGGTCTGCTCGGCATTGACCACCACGGTGACAATCACATCGCATTCGCCGGCCAGTTGCGCCGCCGAGGCGCAAGCCACGCCGCCTTCGCTGGCGAACTGCTCGGTGACCGCAGCACGGACGTCACAGGCATGCACCTTGAAACCGCTGCGCAGCAACGACCGGGCGATGCCCAGGCCCATGGCGCCAAGACCGATGACACCGACATTGTTGTTATTCATGGGGGACTCCAGAAATAGACCAGGACTGTGCCGCGCCAGACAGGCGCCGGGCAAGAACCGGGCAGGACAGGGAAATCCGGATTGCAGGTCCGGCAAATGCAACACAGGCAGCAACAGGCGCAGCGCCAGACGGCAAGCCCGGAAGGTGCATGGCACCGTGGGCAGGTGCCGAGAGAGGCAGGAGCGAATCGATCATCATGGCCATCCTGTTGCTGTTGTTATCAGGTTGAGCTTTGGCTGTGAACGATCATCCACCAATGAACGGATTATGTGAAGAAGTTTTTCAATCTAACATTTTTTAACATCACCTTGAGCGCCCGGCCCCGGCCAGCCACTGGTCGGAAGCCGACGGCCGGTGCCCCGTGGGCTGCTACAACCCTTCACAGCCCTGATCTGGATCAGCATGGCCCGGGGTGACCTGGCCGAGGCTGAATGAACGAGGGCTGCTGACTGGCGGTAGCACCCTTCATCGCAACCCCGTTGACGCTCCCCCTGGCGGAGAGCTCAATGGCCTGTCTGGTTATGCTTGGATAAGGATGATTCAACATGGCAAAGATTGAGGTTTTATCAGGTGATTTCCTGCAAGGCGCCGGCGAGTACCGGCACGGCACCTTCAGGCTCAAGACGGTATTCAACAGCAACGGCGTCGAGGTCAAGGCATCGGCCTTCAAGACACTGGAGATCGCCAGCGAAAGCCCCATCACCAACAAGGACGCCCTGGGCTACGGCATTGCCGGCGCCATGCTGTTGGGCCCGGTGGGCGCCCTGGCCGGGTACCTGATGGCGGGTACGGAAAACGAAGTGACCTTCATCGGCACCCTCAAGGATGGCCGGCAGTTGATGGCGGCCACCGATAGCGCGACCTACAAGGATATCTCCCAGCACTTGCTGCACTGATAATCCTCGTCGCTATATTCAGTGCTCATGACATCCCCATCTGTCATGGGCACTTTCTTTATATGAAACTTATATATATCCGCCTCTCGCATCAGCTAATTCCCACCCTTAGCTGAACCTCACCTGAAACTTCGTAACTGACCAATGATTCAGGGCAATTTAACCTTGACTCCAGCACCCCTCCTGAGTAAATTGCGCGGGCCGGTAATTACGGCCCTTTGTTTAACTCACTAAAGAAGCCAATGGACACAGTATCTAGACGCTGTCTGGTCACTGCCGCTGCGCAGAGCCAGGCACTTAACCCTGAAAATGACGGGACTCGACTACGCGGTCGGGTAAGCTGCGCTAGGGCTTGACGCTCCAACGTAACTTGCCTCCCCCGGAACCAGTCCGGTCGCGAGGCAAATGTTATGCACTTCACTTCCTCTGTAATGCCAGGCGTTCGCGCCTTCGCCGCCACCATGCGGGTCAAGCTGTGCCGTGAGCCCAAGGTTCTGGCGCGCTCGCCGTTTTCTCGTGCCGCCCCCACCCCCTCGACTGCCCTGCGAGCCAATTGGCGCGTCTGCCCGATGACCGGGCAGTTGCAGCAACGCTGGTGCTTCGACGATAGCCAGGACCCGCAGAGTCGGGGCGCTGCCCTGCTCCTGCAGCAGGCCGGACTGATCTTCGGCCTGTACCTCGGGGCACGCAGCTCAGCCTGAACCAGCGGTAACTTTCCGTTGTTTGCAAACGAACTTTAAAAGTTGAAGTTCGGCGGCGCGCTAGTGCCTGTCAGTTAATAAAGTTACTGGAGAAAGTTATGGAAGAGGCCAGTAGTAGGTTCGCTGCCCATACAACTTCATTGTTTGGGCAGCGAACGTTAAAACCTGAAAAACGCCAAGATCAAAATCGATCGCTAACCTGCGGCTCGACATGTTTTCGCTCGCCTTTAATTAGTTGAGTGTTGCTGTGTCGTGCCGCAAGCAGGCGGCAGGAGCACAGACCATGACTGTAAAAACCCCAACTTCCCGCAACACCAGCGCCACCAGTGACAGCAACAAGCTGTCGATGCGTGCCGCCCGCGAAGCCCAGAACGGCCTGGCCGTCACCCTGGCCAACGTCAACTCCACCACCGCCGGCCTCACTGAACTGGATGCCGAGGGCCGCCTGCAACGGGACGGCCACAACGAGGTCGCCCACGACCGTCCGCCACACGCTCTGGTGCAGTTGCTCCAGGCTTTCAACAACCCTTTCATCTATGTGCTGATGACCCTGACCGGTATCAGTTTCTTCACCGACTTCTGGCTGCCGCTGCAGGCCGGCGAAGAAACCGATCTCACCGGGGTCATCATCGTCCTGGTGATGGTGCTGGCCAGCGGCCTGATGCGTTTCTGGCAGGAACACCGCTCGGCCAAGGCCGCCGAAGCGCTCAAGGCCATGGTACGGACCACCGCCGCCGTACTGCGCCGCGAGCAGATGGGCATGCAGGCCCGGGTGCGTGAAGTGCCGATGCGCGACCTGGTGGTGGGCGACATCATCCAGCTGTCCGCCGGTGACATGATCCCTGCCGACATCCGCCTGATCGAATCCCGCGACCTGTTCATCAGCCAGGCGGTGCTCACCGGCGAAGCCTTGCCGGTTGAAAAGTACGACACCCTGGGCGCCGTCCAGGAAAAGTCCGCCACCGCCCAGGCCGCCGATCAGCAAGACCTGCTGGACCTGCCGAACATCTGCTTCATGGGCACCAACGTGGTCAGCGGCACGGCCACCGCCGTGGTCGTGGCCACCGGCTCGCGCACCTACTTCGGTTCCCTGGCCCGCTCCATCGTCGGCTCGCGCACCCAGACCGCCTTCGACCGCGGGGTCAACAGCGTCAGCTGGCTGCTGATCCGCTTCATGCTGGTGATGGTGCCCATCGTTCTGCTGATCAACGGATTCGCCAAGGGCGACTGGGCCGAAGCCTTCATGTTCGCCCTGGCAGTGGCCGTCGGCCTGACCCCGGAAATGCTGCCGATGATCGTCAGCGCCAACCTGGCCAAGGGCGCCTCGGCCATGGCCAAGCGCAAGGTGGTGGTCAAGCGCCTCAACGCGATCCAGAACTTCGGCGCCATGGACGTGCTCTGCACCGACAAGACCGGCACCCTGACCCAGGACCGGATCATCCTCGAACATCACGTCGACATCAGCGGCAGCCGCTGCGATGAAGTGCTGCAACTGGCCTGGCTCAACAGCTACCACCAGAGCGGCATGAAGAACCTGATGGACCGCGCAGTGGTCAGCTTCGCCGAGGAGAACCCGCACTTCACCCCGCCTGCCGCCTGGCGCAAGGTGGATGAGCTACCGTTCGACTTCGTCCGGCGGCGCCTGTCGGTCATCCTCGCCGATGCCCGCGGCCACCACCTGCTGGTGTGCAAGGGCGCGGTGGAAGAAATGCTGGAAACCGCCACTCGGGTCCGCAAGAACGGTGTCACCCATACCATCGACGCTGCCCTGCGTGCCGAGTTGCTGCAACTGGCCGAAGACTACAACCGCGACGGTTTCCGCGTGCTGCTGGTGGGCACCCGTGACATCGCCCGGGACCAGATCAAGAACCAGTACAGCGCCAGCGACGAACGCGAGCTGGTGATCGAAGGCTTCCTGACCTTCCTCGATCCGCCGAAGGAAACCGCCGGCCCGGCGATTGCCGCCCTGCGCGACAACGGGGTCACCGTGAAGGTACTGACCGGTGACAACGCCATCGTCACCGCGAAGATCTGCCGCGAGGTCGGCCTGGAGGTCGGCGAGCCGCTGCTGGGTCGTGACATCGAGCGCATGGACGACGAAGTGCTGGGGCGCCTGGTGGAAGAGCGCACGGTATTTGCCAAGCTCACCCCGCTGCAGAAGTCCCGGGTGCTCAAGGCATTGCAGGCCAACGGCCACACCGTGGGCTTTCTCGGCGACGGCATCAACGACGCTCCGGCGCTGCGCGATGCCGATGTCGGCATCTCGGTGGACAGCGGCACCGACATTGCCAAGGAATCGGCGGACATCATCCTCCTGGAAAAGAGCCTGATGGTGCTGGAGGAAGGGGTGATCAAGGGTCGCGAGACCTTCGGCAACATCATGAAGTACCTGAACATGACCGCCAGCTCCAACTTCGGCAACGTGTTCTCGGTGCTGGTGGCCAGTGCCTTCATTCCGTTCCTGCCGATGCTGGCGATCCACCTGCTGCTGCAGAACCTGATGTACGACTTCTCCCAGCTGGCCCTGCCGTGGGACAAGATGGACAAGGAATACCTGAGCAAGCCACGCAAGTGGGACGCCAAGAACATCGGGCGCTTCATGCTGTGGATCGGGCCGACCTCGTCGATCTTCGACATCACCACCTTTGCCCTGATGTGGTACGTGTTTGCCGCCAACAGCGTGGAAATGGCCGCCCTGTTCCAGTCCGGCTGGTTCATCGAAGGCCTGCTCTCCCAGACCCTGGTGGTGCACATGCTGCGCACCCGCAAGATCCCGTTCATCCAGAGCACCGCGGCACTGCCGGTCATGCTCGCCACGGGCCTGGTGATGGCACTGGGTATCTATGTGCCCTTCTCGCCTCTGGGCAGCATGGTCGGCCTGGTGCCGCTGCCATGGGAATACTTCCCTTGGCTGGTGGGTACCCTGCTCAGCTACTGCGTGGTCGCCCAGACCATGAAGACCCTGTACATCCGCCGCTTCAAGCAGTGGTTCTAAGGGCCTGAGCCCGGTGCGACCGCCCCAGGGCGGTCGCACCAGATACAGCAAACCAACGATGCCACCGTCGGCGCGGCCAGCGCCCTGTCGACGGCGACGCTGTTCGCCCGAAAGGAGCATCGCCATGTTTTTCAAAGCTTTTTCGCTGTTGCAACGCGGCCTGAAGGCCTTGCTGGTCTGCGGCCTGTGCGCCTGCGCCAGGCTGCTCGCCCGCCTGAGCATCCGCCTCTATGTGCGGGGCCTGCTGAGCGCCGTTGAAATGCGTTTCCTGCTGGGGTTCAGCGCCGCCATCACCCGCGCCTCGCTGCGCCTGGCGATTGCCTGAAACCTGTCACAGTCCCGGGAGAATACTCATGTCGGGCACTACTCTTCTGATCAACCTGGCCGGCGCCATCGCGCTGTTGCTGTGGGGCTCGCAGATGATCTGCGGCTCACTCCTGCGGGGCTTCGGCAGCCCGCTGCGGCACTGGCTCGGGCAACACCTGAACAACCGCTGGCTGGCGCTGCTGTGCGGCGTCGGCATCACCGGCGTGGTGCAAAGCAGCACTGCGGTGAGCCTGATGGCCAGCTCCTTCACCGCCGCCGGCACCCTGGGCCTGGCCCCGGCGCTGGCGGTGATGCTGGGGGCCAATATCGGCTCGACCCTGGTGGTCCATCTGCTCAGCCTCGACCTCTCGCTGGCGGCACCTGTGGCATTGCTGGCGGGCTTCCTGTGCTTTCGCCTGCGGGACGATTCGCGCTTTGAAAGCATCGGCTGCGCACTGATCGGCCTGGGCCTGATGCTGCTGGCCCTGGGCATGCTCGGCGCGACCCTGGGGGCGGTGGAAGGCACCCCGGTGTTCCAGCTGGTGATGACCAGCCTCGACGGCGACCTGCTGCTGGCCCTGCTGGTGGCGCTGCTGCTGACCTGGATGTGCCACTCCAGCGTTGCCGTGGTGCTGCTGATCGCCTCGCTGGCCGGCACTGGGCTGCTGTCGCCGGCCACCAGCATGGCCCTGGTGCTGGGGGTCAACCTCGGCAGCACCCTGCCCTCGCTGCTCAGCGCCAGCGGCAACGTGGCCCGGCGCCTGCCCCTGGGCAACCTGCTGGTGCGCCTGTCGGGAGCGGCGCTGCTGATGCCCTGGATCGCCACCCTGGGCCAGTGGCACGTCATCGAGCAACTGCCTCCGGCACTGCTGGTGGTGGCCCTGCACACCGCCTTCAGTCTGGTGCTGGCGCTGCTGTTCATCGGTTTCACCGGGCCAATGGCCAAGCTGCTGACCCGGCTGCTGCCGGCCCCGGCCGCGGTGACCGACCCGGGCATGCCGCTGTACCTGGACGAAGCCGGCCTGGAAGTGGCCAATATCGGCCTGTCCAACGCCGCCCGCGAAGCCTTGCGCATGGCCGACATGCTCTCGGGCATGCTCGACCGGGTGCTGCAGCTGTTTCGCACCGCCAACCAGGCCAATGCCGATCAGGTGCGCCATATCGATCAGTCCCTGGACCTGCTCAGCGCGGCGATCCGCGCCTACCTGGCGGATATCGGCAAGGAAGGCATCAGCGACCAGGATGCCGACCGCTCCCAGGAAATCCTGCTGCTGGTGATCAACCTGGAACATGCCGGGGACATTCTCGCCACCAGCCTGGCGCACCTGGCCGCGCGGCGCTTGCGCCGTGGCGAGCCGTTTTCCGAGTTCGAGCTGAGCACCCTGTACCCGCTGCACCAGGAACTGCTGGACAGCCTGAGCCTGGCCATCACCGTGTTCCTGCGCGAAGACCTGCCCACCGCCCACCAACTGGTGGCGCGCAAGGAAAACGTACGGCGCCTGGAAGCCGCCGCCAGCCGCGAGCACTTTCGCAAGTTGCGCGAAGACCGTGGCGCCTGGGCCGAATCCGGGGACATTTTCCAGCGCTTGCTGCGCGACTACCGGCGGGTTCACCACCACATCGCCGCCCTGGCCTACCCGGCCCTGGAGCGCGCCGGTGAACGGGACATCGAGCACGCTTACCTCAACGAACCGCTGCCCGGCGAGACCAGCATCAGCCCGGTAAAGGAGAACAGCCCATGCGCGTCCTGATCTGCGCCGGCCGCTACTACGCCGACGACCGCCGGTGCCGCCAGGTCCTCGACGCCTTTCAGCGCCTGCATGAAACCCGCGTGGTGATTCATGGCGGCAGCCAGTTCCTCGGCGCCCATATCGAGGACTGGGCCCGGGACATCGGCGCCGACATCGTCCGCTACCCGCCCAACTGGCAACGCCATGGCAAGCACGCCGAACGCCTGCGCAACGCCTTCATGCTGGCCGACAGCCGCCCCGACATCGTCCTCGCCCTGCCCGGTGGGGAAGACACCGAAGAACTGCTGGCCCAGGCCCGGGCCCGGCAGATCCAGGTTCTGTCGATGGCCGACCAGTAAGCCTCCCAAGCCGCCACCCTCTGCACCGGCCCGCACGCCAGATGCACCGGTGCCCCAACCCAGAACGAGATCCGCCATGTCCAAGCACACCCCACATCGCCCCTCGCGTTCCAGCGCCTTTGGCCACCCTCTGCCTGCCGCGAAAAGCCGCATGCTCAAGCGCAACCTGCTGTTCCTCGCCCTCACCGCCAGCGCGACCGCCACCCTGGCCCTGTGCTCCAAGGCTCAGGCCGCCGGCGGCGCCTACGTGGTGGACGACGGCGCCATCAACGCTCCCGGGGAATGCAATGTCGATGTCTGGTACCAGAGCACCCGCCACCAGGGCTCCAGCCACACCAGCGTGGTGGCCCCGGCCTGCACCTTCAGCCAACTGCCCTGGGTGCAACTGGGGGCCGCGATGCAGCGCCAGCAGGCCGACGGCCAGGGCGAGACCCAGCTCAGCCCCCAGGTCAAGCTGGCCCTGCTGGACCGTGAAGACCTGGGCCTGCAACTGGCCCTGGCCGGCTCCGCCCACTGGGCCCTGAACCGCAGCCACAGCTTCGACGGTGGCGACCTCGCCCTGCCACTGACCTTCAGCCCTGTTGCCAGCCTGCGCCTGAACCTGAATGCCGGCTGGGCCCACGCCTATGACGACGGCGACCAGAGCCACCGCTGGGCCTGGGGCAGCGGGCTGGAGTACGACCTGGCCCAGAGCCTGACCCTGATTGCCGAGCGCTACGGCCAACGCGGCGGCGAACAGGGCTGGCAGGCCGGCCCGCGCCTGCACCTGGGCCAGCACCTGGACCTGGACCTGATCGTTGGCCAGCACCTGACCGAAGACCGCGATCGCTGGCTGACCACCGGCGCGACCCTGCGCTTCTAACCCCCGAAAGCGCCCCACCTCTGTAGGAGCTGGCTTGCCAGCGAAAGCGTCGGCAAGGGCGATGGAAGACTCAAGGGCCTCTTCGCCGGCAAGCCGGCTCCTACAGGGCCAGGAGTTGCGCGGTGCACTGGGCGATGCGGCGGCAGGCTTCGGCCAGCCGTTCGCGGTCCAGCACCAGAGCAATGCGGATGTGCCCGACCACGCTGGGGCCGAAGGCTTCGCCCGCCAGCACCGAAACCCCATAACCCTCCAGCAGTCGCTCGGCGAACGCCTGGGCGCCCAGCCCGGTGCGGCGTACGTCGACCATGACGAACATGCCGCCATCGGGCAGCACTGGCCGCAAGCCCGGGCACTGCCCGAGCAGCGTGCACACCAGGTCGCGGCGCTGGCGGTACTCCTCGCGCATCCGTGGCAGTTCCGGCAGTTCACGGGTCAGCGCCACCACCGCCGCATTCTGGATGAAGTCCGGCAGGCCATAGAGCATGCACAGGGCCAGATTGCTCAGGTGCCCGGCCAGCACCGGCGGAGCGATCACCCAACCCACCCGCCAGCCGCTCATGGCATGGGACTTGGACAGGCTGTTGATGGTGGCGGTGCGCCCGCCCATTCGCGGCAGACCGCCCGGGCTCAGGTGCTGGCCTTCGTACAGCAGGTCGCCGTAGACCTCGTCGGAAACCAGCCACAGGTCATGCTCCATGCACAACCGCGCCAGGACCTGCCAGTCATCAAGGGACAGGCTGGCCCCGGAGGGGTTGTTGGGGCTGTTGATGAGCATGGCCCGGGTCCGCGGGCTGATGCGCGCCGCCACTTCCTGCGGGTCCAGGCGAAAGCCCTGTTCGGCCCGTACCGGCACCGGCACCACGGTGGCGCCACAGGCACCGAACACCCCTTCGTAGGTGACGTACATGGGCTCGGCCACCAGCACCTCGTCCCCAGGGCCCAGCAGGCACTGGGCCACGGAGAACACCGCACACTGCGCCCCCGGCAGCACCACCACGTGCTCGGCATCGACGATCTGCCCGGTGCGCTGGTGGTGGCAACGGGCGATGCAACTGCGCAACGCCAGGTTGCCGCGCACGTCCGAATAGTGGGTGTCACCGGCCAGCAGGCTGTCGATGGCCGCCTGGACCACCGGCCGGGGGGTGTCGAAATCCGGATCGCCGATGGTCAGCAACAGCACATCGCGCCCCTGCTCGCGCAAGGCCAAAGCTCGGTAATGGATATCCCAGGCGGCGGAACCTTCTCCGGCAATCCGTTGGGTCAGGGCTGAATAGCGCATCGCTTTCTCCATGAAAGATGCTTCAGCCAGAACCCTAGGTGCTGGCGCGGCACTCGTCGAGCGAGCGCCAGCGCCGTTGGACGCTTAGATCACAAAACGCGCCACCAGAGCGTTCAGGTCCACCGCCAGGCGCGACAACTCATGGCTGGCGGCGCTGGTCTGGTTGGCCCCGGCCGCCGACTGGGTGGCCAGGTCGCGGATGTTCACCAGGTTGCGGTCCACCTCGCGGGACACCTGCGCCTGCTCTTCGGAGGCGCTGGCGATCACCAGGTTGCGCTCGTTGATCTGGTTGATGGATTCGGCAATCTGCTCCAGGGCCACGCCCGCGGCACGGGCCAGTTCCAGGGTGCTCTGGGTACGCTGGTTGCTCTGCTGCATCGACTCCACGGCGTCGCCCGTGCCGTTCTGGATGCCGGCCACCATCTTCTCGATTTCCTGGGTCGACTGGGCGGTGCGATGGGCCAGGGCCCGCACCTCGTCGGCCACCACCGCAAAGCCGCGCCCGGCCTCGCCGGCACGGGCCGCTTCGATGGCCGCGTTGAGGGCCAGCAGGTTGGTCTGCTCGGCGATGGCCCGGATCACGTCCAGCACCTTGCCGATATCCCGGCCCTGGGTCGCCAGGCCTTCGATCATCACCGAGGTGCTCTGCACATCGTGGGTCATGGTCTGGATCGCGTCCACGGTTTCCACCACCCGGTCGCGACCTTCGCGAGCGGCCTGGGTCGACTGCCGGGAAGCCTCGGAAGTGGACACCGCGTTGCGTGCCACCTCCTCCACCGCGGCGGTCATTTCGTTGACCGCGGTGGCCGCCTGTTCGATCTCGTTGTTCTGCTGCTGCAAGCCGCGGGAAGCCTCTTCAGTGACCGCGCTGAGTTCTTCCGAGGCCGAGGCCAGCTGGGTCGCCGAGCCGGCGATCTGCTCGATGGTGCGGCGCAGGCTGGCCTGCATCTCGGCCAGGGCCTGCAACAGCCGCGCCGGCTCGTCCTTGCCATCGACCTCGATGGCCTGGCGCAGGTTGCCGCCGGCGATCACCTGCGCGGCATTCAGGGCCTTGTTCAGGGGGGTGACGATGCTGCGGGTGAGCAACAGCGCCAGAACAATGGTCAGCAGCGCGGCAAGCACAGCCACCGCCACAATCCCGGCGATGGCGCTGCTGTAGTGCTCGCCGGCAGCCTTGGAAGCGCTCCTGGCATCAGCAGCGTTGATCGCGATCAGTTGGTTCAACTGCTCGCCCATCTGGTCTGTGCCTTCCTTGATCCGCGAATTGATCAGGCTGCGCATTTCATCCAGCTTGTTCTGGCGCGAAAGTTCGAGCATCTCGTTCTGCGCCTGCAGGTAGTTGTCCAGGGTCGTAGCGAAGGTCTTGTACAGCGCCGCCTCCTGCGGCCCCGCCGGCAAGGCCGCATAGCTGGCCTGGGCCTTCCTGGCGTTGTCCACCAGCACGCCGATGCGCGTCTGGGCTTCTGCCAGGCCTGCCGGCTCGCGGTTCACCAGCACACGAAAGGAAAGAATCCGCAGGCGCAGCACGTTCTCGGTGAGGTTGCCGAGAAAGCCGACACTGGGCAGCTGGTTGCTTTCCATGTCCACCGAGGCTTCGCGGATCACCGCCATGCGATTGACCGCAAACACCCCCAGCACCACGACCAGCAAGGCAATGAAGGCAAAACCGAGGAAAGCACGAGGGGCGATATTCAGGTTACGCAAGGACATAGGACGACTCTCGAGGGAGAACGGGCGACGGGCATCCATGCCGTTGAGCCGTCGGCGCATCAGGGGCTGTGCCGACGTGGGGCGCCGCGCTGTTGGAAGTCCGCGGGCCTGTCAGAGATATCGGCCGAACTTGAGCTTTCATATGGCTGATTGTTAAAAATATTTCTGAATGTGACCGGTGTATCACTGCTGATACAACACAACGAGAAGTGAATCGATAAAGCGCTCCAGCATCGTCCTCAGCCACCGTTTTCGACCCTCGCTCCGGCCACCCGCCTCCCTATGAAAAGTGCAATTCATTCGCCGGAAAAGCCATTTAGTCCATTCCCGCGGCTGCCCATCATGGCCCCAGTCAATAAAAACAACGCTGAGACTGGATATGAAACCTGAAGACTTTCGTGCCGCAACCGACCGCCCGCTGACCGGTGCCGAATACCTGGCCAGCCTGCGCGACGACCGTGAAATCTACATCTATGGCGACCGGGTCAAGGACGTCACCACCCACCCGGCCTTCCGCAACTCCGCGGCCTCCATGGCCCGCCTGTACGACGCCCTGCACGACCCGGCCACCAAGGAGCAACTGTGCTGGGACACCGACACCGGCAACGGCGGCTACACCCACAAGTTCTTCCGTTCGGCGAAAAGCCCCGATGAACTGCGCCAGCAGCGCGACGCCATCGCCGACTGGTCGCGCCTGACCTATGGCTGGATGGGCCGCAGCCCCGACTACAAGGCCGCCTTCGGCAGCGCCCTGGGGGCCAACCCGGAGTTCTACGGGCGCTTCGCAGACAACGCCCGCACCTGGTACAAGCGCATCCAGGAAGCCTGCCTCTACCTCAACCACGCCATCGTCAACCCACCCATCGACCGCGACAAACCGGTGGATCAGGTCAAGGACGTGTTCATCTCGGTGGACGAGGAAGTCGAGGGCGGGATCATCGTCAGCGGCGCCAAGGTGGTGGCCACCAACTCGGCCCTGACCCACTACAACTTCGTCGGCCAGGGCTCGGCCCAGTTGCTGGGGGACAACACCGATTTCGCCCTGATGTTCATCGCGCCGATGAACACCCGGGGCATGAAGCTGATCTGCCGCCCTTCCTATGAACTGCAGGCCGGCATGACCGGCTCGCCCTTCGACTACCCGCTGTCCAGCCGCTTCGACGAGAACGACGCGATCCTGATCATGGACAAGGTGTTCATCCCCTGGGAAAACGTGCTGATCTACCGCGATTTCGAGCGCTGCCGCCAATGGTTCCCCCAGGGCGGGTTCGGCCGCCTGTTCCCGATGCAGGGCTGCACCCGGCTGGCGGTCAAGCTGGATTTCATCACTGGCCTGCTGGTCAAGGCCCTGCAATGCACCGGTTCCCTGGAGTTTCGCGGGGTCCAGGCGCAGGTTGGCGAAGTGGTGGCCTGGCGCAACCTGTTCTGGTCCCTGACCGACGCCATGCATGGCAACGCCAGTGAATGGATGAACGGTGTCTACTTGCCCAGCACCCAGGCGCTGCAGGCTTACCGGGTGCTGGCGCCCCAGGCCTACACCGACATCAAGAAGATCATCGAGCAGGTGGTGGCCAGCGGCCTGATCTACCTGCCCTCCGGCTCCCGCGACCTCAAGGACCCGGTGCTCAACCAGTACCTCGGCACCTACTGCCGGGGCTCCGGGGGCATGGGCCACGAGGAGCGGATCAAGATCCTCAAGCTTCTGTGGGACGCCATCGGCACCGAATTCGGCGGCCGCCACGAGTTGTACGAGATCAACTACGCCGGCAGCCAGGACGAGATCCGCATGCAGTGCCTGCGCCACGCCCAGGCCAGCGGCTCAATGAAAGCCATGACCGACCTGGTGGACAAGTGCCTGGGGGACTACGACCTCGACGGCTGGACCGTGCCGCACCTGAGCAACCCGGATGACATCAACATGCTGGACCGCATCCGCCAATAGCCCACGCCACATGCAGGAGCGGGCTTGTGCAGGCGCTGGCTTGCCAGCGAAAACGCCCGCCAGAACGCCACAAGGCCCAGGCCCCTTCGTCGGCAAGCCGGCTCCTGCAGCGCAATGCCCTGCGTCCACGAGGAATTCGTCATGTCTGTACTCGATCCCAAGCAACTCGCCTTTCGCAACGCCATGGCGCACATGACCGCAGCGGTCAACGTCATCACCAGCAACGGCCCCGCCGGCCGCTGCGGCATCACCGCCACGGCGGTCTGCTCGGTCACCGACAGCCCGCCGACCCTGATGGTCTGCGTCAACCGCAACAGCGCCCTGAACCCGGTGTTCAAGGGCAACGGGCGGTTGTGCGTCAACGTCCTCAGCGGCGAACACGAAGAAGTGGCCCGGCACTTTGCCGGCATGACCGGCGTGGCCATGGACCAGCGCTTCGGCCTGCACCCCTGGCGCGACGGCCTGCAGGCCCTGCCGGTGCTGGAGGGCGCCCTGGCCAGCCTGCAGGGGCGCATCACCGAGGTCCAGGAAATCGGCACACACTCGGTAATGCTGGTGGAACTGGATGAAATCGGCGTGCTGGAGCACGGCGACTCACTGGTGTACTTCAGCCGTTGCTTCCATCGCCTGGCCCACCCTTGCCGGGCGGCCTGACCCCTTCCCTCCTGGCCGTCATTTCCCGCGCCTGGATGCCCGCCGGCATCCGGGCCAAGGGCCACCTCCTGCATCTGTAGGATGGCGCGGCTCTTCCAAGCCATCGATACTCGAACCAGGCCCTGCCCACGTCCCCTGACGTACCGGTCCCAAACCCCTTCCGTGACGAAAACAATAACAACGTCGCACAGAGGTACAGACCCATGAACCACCCCGAGCGTGCCCCGGCCAGCCTGTTGCAGGCCTTTAGCGAACTGACCCTTGAACTGCAGCAACTGGCGCAGAACAGGGACATCGAAAACCTGCACCAGCATGCACTGGCGCGCATCAGCAGGCTCCTGCCCTTCGACAGCGCCTGGTGGGGCCGTGCCGCACTGGTGGATGGCCTGCCGGATGAACACAGCTGCTACCTGTACCGCCTGCCACCGAGCTACCTGCCGGATTGGCAATCGATCCGCCACATCGATGTCACGGTGAGCCGGGTCCATGAGGTGCCGGGCCGGGCGGTGATCGTCGACATGGCCGATCCGGACAACGGCCCCGGCCTCAACTGGCTGGGCCGCCAGTACAACATCGGCGAACTGCTGTGCGTGGTGCACATCGACCCCCACACCCACCTGAACAATCACCTGGCGCTGTACCGCGCCCCGGGAGCGCCGCGCTTCAACCAGGGCGACTGCCACCTGCTGAACAACCTGATGCTGCACCTGGTGGCCGCAGTGTCGGCCAACCAGATCCGCACCCTGGTGGCCATGCGCGAGAAACTCACCGGCCCGCGCAACCTGGCCCTGGCCGTGTGCGACCAGCGCGGCGTGCTGCAATGCGCCGAACGCGGCTTCGTCGACCTGCTGCTGCATGAATGGCCGCAGTGGAGCGGCCCGCAACTGCCCATGGCGCTGGACCCCGGCGGCTTCGAAGGCAAGTCCCTGCAGGTGGAATCCTCGGCGGTAGGCGACCTCTGCCTCCTGGCGGCCCGCAGCCGCAACCTGCTGCCCCGGCTCAGCCCACGGGAAAATGCCGTCGCCCAGTGCTTCGGCGAAGGCAAGACCTACAAGGAAGTGGCCCGGGACCTGGGCATGTCGCCCAACACCGTGCGCCATCACATTCGGGCCATCTACAGCAAGCTCGGGGTCAAGGACAAGGCCCGCATCGCCCAGTTGCTGCATGCCCCTCCCGGCTGATTCCGCCCCCTGACCACCCTTGACCAGTGCCGTCGAATGT
Organism: Pseudomonas sp. BIGb0176; assembly: GCF_024810175.1. Classification (NCBI taxonomy): domain Bacteria; kingdom Pseudomonadati; phylum Pseudomonadota; class Gammaproteobacteria; order Pseudomonadales; family Pseudomonadaceae; genus Pseudomonas; species Pseudomonas sp. BIGb0176. Next base: position 948,789 of record NZ_JANUEC010000001.1, on the reverse strand, counting down.
GACGGCCACGGGCAGCCTTTGCCCTTTTTCCAGCCCCTGCCGTGTGCCGGCGAGCCGTTCGCCGAACAACAACTCCCACAAGAGACGCACCGCCCATGACCACGCCCGTGCCCCGCATCACCCTGGCCCTGACGGCTACCCTGGCCAGCCTTTCACTGAACGCCGCCGACCTCAATGCCCGGGACTTCTTCGCCGCCCCAGCGGGCACCAGCCTGGGCGTGCTGTACCTGCCCGCCACCCGCGCCGGTGATTTCCACGGCCCGGCCGACAGCACGGGCAAGGCCGAGCTGCGAGTCAATGCCATGGCCTACCGTCAAGTGTTCTTCAGCGACCTGTGCGGCACCCTCTGTACCCCGCAGTTCATCGTGCCCTTCGCCGATATCGACGCGCGCCTGCCCGGCGCCGAACGCCACACCGGCGAAAGCGGCTTTGGCGACCCCCAGGTGGGCGGCACGCTGTTCTTCATCAACCAGCCGCAAACCCGCACCTACAGCGGCCTGCTGACCCTGATCACGCTGCCCGTGGGCGAGTACCACGGGCGCAACCCCGACGTCTCCCCCGGGGCCAACCGCTGGGGCGCGACCTTTGTCTACAACTACACCCAGGGCCTGGGGGAAAAGTGGGTGCTGGAGGCCAACCTGGAAGCCCAGCTCTATGGCACCAACGACGACTACTTCGGCAGCGACCTCAAGCAGGACCCGCTCTACCGCCTGCAGGCCTTCGCCTCTTACGACTTCACCCCCGCCACCTATGGTGCCCTGCGCCTGATCCACGCCGATGGCGGCGAACTGCGGATCAACGACCGGCGCATCGACGACACCCACAAGCGCTACACCCAGGTCGGGTTCGAGCTCGGCCACTGGCTGGACAAGCAGAACCAGCTGATGTTCGGCCTGTCGCAGAACGTCGCCACCCAGAACGGCTTTGCCGGCACCGACGCCCTGCTGCGCCTGGTCCATGTGTTCTGACCCCCTTGCCTTAGGAGCCTGTCCATGAACACCCAGAACCCCGCCTTGAGCCAGAACCCGCCGATCACCCGCCAGCCCCTCGGGCTCCAGGCGGCCATCGTGCTGTTCGCCGCCATCACCCCCGCGGTGCTGCTGACGGCCCCGGCCATTGCCGCGCAACTGGCCAGCCAGTGGCAACTGAGCCCCTCCCAGATCGGCGACCTGTTTTCCGCCGAGCTGGGGGCCATGAGCCTGGCCACCCTGCCCGCCATCTGGTGGCTGAAACACATCGACTGGCGCCGCGCGGCGCTGTGCAGCGCCCTGCTGTTCATTCTCGCCAACCTGCTGTCGATGCTCGCCAACGACTATTCGCTGCTGCTGATCGCACGCTCGTGCAGTGCCCTGGCCGGCGGCTCGCTGATGATCATCTGCCTGGCCAGCGCCGCCGCCAGCCCCAACCCCAGTCGCGCCTACGGCTTCTGGGTGATGGGCCAACTGGTGCTGGGGGCCATCGGCCTGAGCCTGCTGCCCATGCTCTTCGAGCGCTTCGGCCTGGGTGCCTGTTACCTGATCATGGCGCTGCTGATGCTGCTGTGCCTGCCCCTGGCTCGCAGCTTTCCAGCGGGCGCGGCGAAGGCGGCCAGCCATGAAGCCAAGGCCCCGCCGGTTTCCAGGGCCAAGGCCACCCTGGGGATTCTCGGCATCCTGACCTTCTACATCAGCCTCAGCGGGGTCTGGACCTTCATCGGCGCCATCGGTGGCCAGTCCGGCCTTTCGGCACAGACCAGCGGCGACGTGCTGGCCATCGCCACCCTGATGGGCATTGCCGGCGCCCTGTGCGCCACCCTGTTCGGCGATCGCCTGCCCCGTAGCGCCCTGCTCCTGCTGGGCTACGGCCTGATGGCCGGCTCGGTGCTGCTGCTTCTGGGCCAGCCGCAACTGGCGCGCTTTGCCCTGGCGGCGCTGGTGTTCAAGTTCACCTGGACCTTCATCCTGCCGCTGATCCTCGCGCGCATGGCCGAAATGGACCGCAGCGGCCGCCTGATGAACGCCTCCAACCTGGTGATCAGCGCCGGCCTGGCCATAGGCCCGACCATCGCCGGGCGGCTGATCGAAGGCAGCGGCGGCTTCCGCGGGCTGCTGCTGGCGGGCGCCGCAATCACCCTGCTGTCCATGGCCCTGGTACTCAGTTGCCGGCCTGCACGCTAACGCTCTCGGTGCCCTGGTGCCCCTGGCACCGAGGGCCTGGGCCAGCCGCTGTCGCGTTGTAAATTCCACCCTGAAAAATGGATATCACCATGACCTGTAAAAGCGCGTTTTTCTTCGACGAACTCAGCCTGTGGCACAGCGGCGGCCCCCACGTCCTGACCCTGCCGGTGGGGGGCTGGGTACAGCCGCCAGCCGCCGCCGGGCACGCCGAATCACCGGAAACCAAACGCCGTTTGAAAAGCCTGATGGATGTCTCCGGCCTGACCCGACAGTTGCACCTGCGCAGCGCCGCAGCGGCCACCGAAGACGACCTGCTGCGGGTCCACAGTGCTGCCTACCTGCAGCGTTTCAAGGCCTTGAGCGACGCCGGTGGCGGTCACCTCGGCGACGAGGCGCCGGTGGGCCCGGGCAGCTATGAAATCGCCCAGCTGTCCGCCGGGCTGGCCATGGCCGCCGTGGACGCCGTGCTCAGCGGCGAAGCCGATAACGCCTATTCCCTGTCCCGTCCACCGGGACACCACTGCACCCGCGACCAGGCCATGGGCTTCTGTTTCCTGGCCAACATCGCCATCGCCATCGAGGCCGCCAAGGCCCGTCATGGACTGGGCAAGGTAGCGGTCATCGACTGGGACGTGCACCACGGCAACGGCACCCAGTCGATCTTCGAGGAGCGGGCCGACGTGCTGACCCTGTCCCTGCACCAGGACGGTTGCTTCCCTCCGGGCTATGGCGGTGAACAGGACCGCGGGCGCGGCGCCGGCCTGGGCTGCAACATCAATATCCCGCTGCTGCCGGGCAGTGGCCACGACGCCTACCTGTACGCCATGCAGCGCATCGTGATACCGGCCCTGGAGCGCTTCGAGCCGGAACTGATCATTGTCGCCTGTGGCTATGACGCCAACGCCGTGGACCCCCTGGCGCGGATGCTGCTGCACAGTGACTCGTTCCGCGAGATGACCCAGTGCCTGAAGGATGCTGCCGAGCGCCTGTGCCGAGGGCGCCTGGTGCTGGTGCATGAAGGCGGCTACTCCGAGGCCTACGTACCGTTTTGCGGGCTGGCCACCCTGGAGGCGCTGTCGGGAATCCGCACCGCCGTCGCCGACCCGATGCTGGAGTTCGTACGCCTGCAACAGCCCAAGGAGCCATTCGTGACCTTTCAACGCCAGTTGCTCGACCTTCAAGCCCAAGCCATGGAGGCTGCCGGGCGCTGACCCCCGCTCTGGTGCCGGAACGGGCAAGCCCCGCCACCCGAGCGGCGGCATCCACCAACGGCGTTCCCCGGAGCCCGGGCTCCAGCCAGCGGAACGCCGCTCTGCCCAACCGGCCATCCTTCCCCCGCTCCCCTGGGCTACTTGCTGCAACAGTGTGGCCCGGGTGGGTCAGTTGTCTTGCTCCAGGCCCCGGAGATTGTCGCCACAGGCGTGACCGACGCTTTCGGCTGCCGGGCTTGCCAGGGTTGCGGCTAACCCCAGGGCGCGTGCCTCACTGGGAGTTTGCTGGAAGCGGCTCTTGAAGGCCCGGGCAAAATGCGCCTGGCTGGCAAAGCCGTGCCGGTAGGCGATCTCGCTGATATCCAGGCCCGCTCCCTGGCTGCTGCACAGCAGTTGACGGGCCTGTTGCAGGCGTTTTTCCAGGATGAAGCGGCTGGGTAGCGTTTCTTCCAGGGCGAACAGCCGGGCCAGGTGCCGGGTGGAAATGCCGGTCTGGGCCGCCACCCGCTCGCAGCTCAGGGTCGGGTCGGCCAGCTGTTCATGGATGCATTGCTTGGCCGCCAGCAGGTAGGAGGCGCTCAGGGCGTTGATTGGCCGTTCCCCCACATGCCCGGCAATGATGCTGGCCAGAAGCTCGAAGGCCTGCTCCTGATAAGCCTCGGCCTCGGCGCACAGGGGTTGCTGGAAAAAGCCCCGGGTACGTTCGCCCAGGGTGCGCAGCAACAGGCGCTGGACCCCGCTTTCGACGCTGATCCGCAAAGGCCGGTCGAAGCGTTTCAGGCAGCGTTCGGCGAACTGCTGCTGGGGAATGTCGAAGATGAACTGGCGCATGGCCCCGGAAAAGCCGAACAGATAGGGCTTGTCGGTGCGGTAGACCACCAGCTCCCCCGGCTCCAGCACCTGGCAGGCGCCATCCTGGTAGAAGAACGAGCCGCTGCCGGTGACCAGGGACACGAAGATCGACTCCTTGGGCACGCCGCGGATCATCGAGGTGTCGCGCTCCACCACGTGTTCGTTGCCGACGATGCGGGCCAGGCGCATGGCGCTCAATTGCAGGTTGTCCTGGCTGGCGGCGAAACCGCCCTCGGCGTAGGAGTTGCACTTGAGCCCCACCAGGGTGCTGGCGTTGTAGTCCTCCCAGAAGGCCAGGCGTTGGTCCAGGTCGACGGCCTGGGTGCTGGCATGCCGGGTTTCGAGCAAGGCGCATGGAGACATTGTTGTTCTTCTCATGGCGGCGGGATGTTCCCCGGACGGCAAGGCAGTGTCCGGACACCTGGGGCCGCAGGCACTGCGGGCTGCGGCCATTCATTAACATCTGAACTATATAGCCTGTCAACTTGAAACGCAGTGGGGCCCGGTCGCTTTGAGTGCGTCATCGGCTCTCTATCGGCCGTAGGAAAAAAGCCGTCCGAAACAGACAAACAACCAGTCCGATCCGTGCAAACCCTTGCCCCGCTCCCGACCTAAAGTCTGCGCCGTACCCCCATGGCCGCCCTGCCCGGCTGCCCAGGCTCCTCCCATAACAACAACCGAGGCCCACCATGCCCGAAGCCGCCCACCGTGAATTCTGGAAAGACCTGCAACCGATCGCCAACTGCTTCAAGCCCGACGCCAAGCCGGAGGTCTACCTGCCCGACGCCGCCAGCGACGACCTGAGCCTGTACGTGCCCTTCACCGAGACCGTGTCCTCACGGCCACTGTGGATCTCCCCCAGCGAAAACCGCTGGTGCGACATTCTCCTGGCCCGCAGCGCCGGGCTGGTGAACCGCCACTACCACCCCCACGAAGTCTTCGCCTACACCCTGTCCGGCAAATGGGGCTACCTGGAGCACGAGTGGACCGCCACCGCCGGGGACTTCGTCTACGAGACCCCGGGCGAAGGCCACACCCTGGTGGCCTATGAGCATGAGCAGCCGATGCGGGTGTTCTTCATCGTCAAGGGCCCGCTGATCTGGCTCGACGAACAGGGCGAGCCCGACGGCTACTTCGACGTGCACTCCTACATCGCCATGTGCCGCGCCCACTACGAAAAGATCGGCCTGGGCGCCGCCCATATCGACACCCTGTTCCGCTGACCGGCGCTGCCCACGCCTCCTTCGGAGAACCACCATGGCTTATAAAAACAACAAGGCCGGTTACGAGAACACCTTGCTGGGGGTGCTGTTCCTGACCTTCGGTTTCGTCTTTTTCGATCGTCTGGCGCTGTCCTTCCTGTTCCCCTTCATGGCTGACGAGTTGCAACTGAGCAACAGCCACCTGGGCATGCTGTCGTCGATCCTGGCCCTGTCCTGGGCGGTGTCCGGGGCCCTGGTGGGTGCCTGGTCGGACCGCCGGGGCGTGCGCAAGCCGTTGCTGATCGTCGCGGTGATCCTGTTTTCCCTGTGCTCGGCGCTGTCCGGGCTGGTCACCGGCTTTCTCAGCCTTTTGCTGTTCCGCGCCATCATGGGGCTGGCCGAGGGGCCGATCCTGCCGCTCTCCCAATCGCTGATGGTGGAAGCCTCCTCGCCCCATCGCCGGGGCCTGAACATGGGCCTGCTGCAAGGGTCGGCGGCGGGCCTGTTGGGCGCGGTGATCGGCCCGCCGGTGCTGATCGCCCTGGCCGAAGCCTACGGCTGGCGCCACGCCTTCATCATTTCGCTGATTCCCGGGCTACTGATCGCCCTGCTGATCTGGCGCTACGTGCAGCCCGACCCACCGCGACACGAACCGCGAGCGCACACCCCGTCCAGCCCGGGTGGCAGCCATCGCCTGGCCCTGCTCAAGAGCCGCAACATCGTGCTCTGCACCCTCATCAGCTGCGTGTTCCTGACCTGGTTCATCATCCTGATTTCCTTCACCCCGACCTTCCTGGTCAAGGTTCGCGACTACAGCCCGGCCAGCATGGGCACGGTGATGAGCTGCCTGGGAGGCGCCTGGGTGCTCTGGGGCTTCGGCGTGCCGGCAATCTCCGACCGCCTCGGCCGGCGCCCGACCCTGGTGCTGTTCTCGCTGATTGCCGCTTGCTGTCCCATCGCCCTGCTCTACGCCTCGTCGCCCTGGATGCTCGGGGTGCTGATGCTGCTGACCTACACCGGCCTGGGCTGCTTCACCCTGTTCATGGCCACCATCCCCGCGGAAACCGTGCCCCGCGAAGTCATGGCCACGGCCCTGGGCATGATCATGGGTATCGGCGAGCTGGTGGGCGGCTTCATCGCTCCGACCATTGCCGGCTTCGCCGCCGACCGCTTCGGCCTGTCGATCGTCATGTGGATGTCCTGCGGCGGCGCATTGCTGGCCGCCGTGCTGGCCCTGTTCCTCAAGGAAACCGCCCCCGCGGTACTGGCCCGCCAACAACGCCGGCACCCCGGCCCCAACCCTGCACCCAGCCCGAGCCTGGGAGGAAACCCATGATCAAAGCACTGCAATGGCATGCCGCCCGCGACCTGCGCCTGACTCAGCTGGAACCGCGCCAGCCCGGCCCCGGCGAGGTGTTGCTGCAAGTCGCCTACTGCGGCATCTGCGGCAGCGACCTGCATGAGTACGTCGATGGCCCTCACTCCATACCTCAGCAGGTGGCTCACCCGCTGTCCGGTTGCCGGGCGCCGCTGACCCTGGGCCACGAGTTCTGCGGCCAGGTAGTAGCCCTGGGCCAGGGCGTGGATGCACGGCTATTGGGCCAGCGGGTTGCGGTGGAACCCGAATACCGCTGCGGCGAGTGCTCGTACTGCCAGATGGGCCAGTACAACCTCTGTGAATCCATGGGCTTTATCGGCCTGATGGGCGACGGCGGCTTTGCCGAACAGGCGGTGGTACCGGCCTACATGCTGCACCTGCTGCCGGACAGCGTCAGCTTCAAGCAGGCGGCCGTGCTGGAGCCGGCAGCGGTGGCCTACCACGCCTTGAACCAGAGCAGCCTGATGGCCGGCGACAGTTGCGCGGTGTTCGGCCTGGGGCCCATCGGCCTGCTGCTGGTGCTACTGGCACGGTTGCGAGGGGTGGAACGGATCTACGCCGTGGACCTGGACCCCGAGCGCCGGCGCCTGGCCCTGGAGTTCGGCGCCTCTGAGGCCCTGGACGGCGCCGACCCGCAACTGCAGGCACGCCTGCGGCAGCTGAGCGCCGGTGGTATCGACAGCGCCTTTGAGGCCGCCGGCAGCCAGCAGACCCTGAGCCATGCCCTGCACTGCCTGCGCAAGGGCGGCGAAGCGGTGCTGGTGGGCTTGATGGGCGACGTGCAGTTCGATGCCTTCCACCTGGTGAACAACGAGTTGCGCCTGCTCGGCAGCGTCGGCTACCGCCACGTCTACCCCGAACTGATCCAGCTGCTGGCCAGCGGGCGCCTGGACCTGAGCCGGGCGGTCACCCGCTGCGTGGCCCTGGAACAGGCGGTGGAGCAAGGCTTCCAGGCGCTGTTGCAAGACAAGAGCCAGATCAAGGTGCTGGTCAACCCGACCCCGGCCCTGGCCCTGGCCGATGCCTGAACAAACGATGTGCAACCGACACTCAAGACAAAAACAACAAGAAACGAGTACCCGACATGAATGCAACCTATGCGCTGTGCCCGCTGCTGGCCGCCTTGCTGCTGCCCCTTGATTGCCTTGCCCAGACGCCGCCCACGCCGCGTACCGGCCCGCTGTCCGGCCTGGGGGACTACCTGGCCGACCGTGGCATCACGCCCCATGTGCAGTTCCTCAGCCTGGCCATGAAGAACCTGGACACGGGCCCCCGGCCCCACAGTTTCGGCAACAGCGGCGACCTGTTCGTCGGCGCCGACATCGATCTGGGGACCTTCGCCGGCCTCGACGGCGCGACCCTGCACTTCGAGCAGACGCTGTTCATCCTCGACCACGAGACCGGCGTGCCCACCTCGCGCAACTGGCAGGGCGCCGCCGGCAGCTACTTCGGCGGCGCGCCGATCCACAACGACCTCACCAGCAACCAGTTGAGCCTGCTGACCTACCAGCAGACCTGGCTCGACGGCCGGGTCGACCTGAGCCTGGGGCGGACCAACGCCCGGCGCTACTTCTATATCTACAACTGCGAAAGCACGGTGACCTGCAACGACCCGATCATCGACTCTTCCACCGGCATCCTGCCGCCGCCCTACGGCAGCTGGGGCGGCTACCTGAAATACCAGCTGACGCCCCAGTGGTACGTACATGGCGGCGCCTTCGAGTCCAACCCGGTGGACTACCTGAAGGAGCGCAAGGGCCTGGATTTCAGTACCGACGACGCCAGCGGCACCAGCCTGCTGCTGGGCATCGGCAGCCAGAACCGCGATGCCTACAGCTCCCACTACGAGCTCAACGGCTACTACAACACCTCCAAGCAGATGGACCCGCTGACCGGGGCCATGGACTTCGGCACCGGCGGTGCCTTCTTCAAGTTCCAGCAGGCACTGTGGCGTGCCGACGCCGGTACCGGCAGTGCGCCCCAGGCCCTGCTGCTGTTCGGTTCGCTGTCGGCGGCGGCCGATGACAAGCAGCCCTTCAGCCAGTTCGCCGAGGCCGGGCTGACCTACCTCGCGCCCTTCGACCGGCCCCAGGACAAGCTCAACCTCAAGGCCAGCTACCTGCGCCTCAACGACCACCAGCTGCGCTTCCAGCAGCAGGCCCGCATCGCCAACGGCGGCGACCCGCGCCTGGGCGAACGCAATGTCTACGCACTGGAAGCCAACGCCCATATCGCCCTGACCCGGCAACTGGCCCTGGAGCCCAGCGTCCAGTACCTGGTCAACCCGGACAACTTCTACAACCCCGAAGCCCGCGAGCTGAGCGGCAACGGCTTTGTCGTCGGCCTGCAAGTGACCCTCGACGTTGGCTCGCTGCTGGGGCTCTGAGATGGATTTCTGTGACTGCCCAAGAGGTATCCCCCATGAGTGAAAACACCACGCAGACCTTCGACTACATCGTGGTGGGCGCCGGTTCCGCCGGTTGCGTGCTGGCCAACCGGCTGTCCGCCGATCCCAAGGTCCAGGTGTGCCTGATCGAAGCCGGGCCCAGTGACCGCACCTTGCTGCCCGCCGCCTATGTGCGCACTCCGGCGGGGATCATCCGCCTGATCGCCAACCCGCGCTGGAACTGGATGCACCAGTTCAGCCCACAGGCCAGCAGTGGCGACGTGCCGATCCCCTGCCCCCGGGGTCGGGTCTGGGGCGGCTCCAGCGCGATCAACGGCATGATCTATATCCGCGGCCATCGCCTGGACTTCGACCGCTGGGCCGCCGCCGGCAACCAGGGCTGGAGCCATGACGAACTGCTGCCCTACTTCAAGCGCTCGGAGCATTTCGAACCCGGCACCTCGCCGTGGCACGGCCAGCACGGCGAGCTCAACGTCGCCGAGCAGCGCAGCCCGAGCCCGGTCAATCAGGTGTTCTACCAGGCCGCCACCGAGCTGGGCTGGAGCTACAACCCGGACTTCAATGGCCCGGAGCAGGAAGGCTTCGGGCCCTTCCATGTCACCCAGATCAACGGCGAGCGCTGCAGCGCGGCACGGGCCTTCCTGCACCCGATCCTGCACCGGCAGAACCTGACGGTACTGAGCAGCACCCTGACCCACCGGGTGTTGCTGCAAGGCACTCGTGCCAGCGGTGTGGAAATCAGCCAGGACGGCCGGGTCTGGCAACTGCAGGCACGCCGGGAAGTGATCCTGTGCGCCGGGGCGATCAACTCGCCGCAACTGCTGTTGCTCTCCGGCATCGGCCCGGCCGAGGAGCTTGCGCGCCACGGGATCGTTTCCCGCCACCCGCTGCCAGGGGTCGGGCTCAACCTGCAGGATCACCAGGACATCGTGCTGATGTACCGCAGCGACCCCGAGCTGGGCTACGGCATTTCCGCCAAGGGCCTGCTGCCCCTGGCCCGCTCACCCTGGCAGTACCTGACCCGGCGCCAGGGCCCGCTGACCTCCAATACCGTCGAGTCCGGAGCCTTCCTGCGCCTTGCGCCCGAGGACCCGGTGCCGGAACTGGGGCTGATCGTCGCCCCGGCCCTGAAGAACCAGCCCCAGCGCCTGATCCCCGTGGGCCACGGCATCAGCCTGCATGTGGCGGTGATGCACCCGCAGAGCCGCGGCCGGGTGCGCCTGAATTCCGCCGACCCGCACGACAAGCCGCTGATCGACGCCAACTTCCTCAGCCACCCCGAAGACCTGCGCAAGCTGGTGGCCGGCTTGCGCCTGGTGCGCCAGCTGGCAGCGACCCGGGCCTTCTCCCAACGCCTCAAGGGTGAGCTGGTACCCGGGCCGCAGGTGCAGAGCCAGGAGCAGATCGAGCAATGGATCCGCCAGCACCTGGGCACGGTGTTTCACCCGGTGGGCAGCTGCAAGATGGGCCACGACGAACTGGCGGTGGTGGACGACCAGTTGCGGGTCCACGGCCTCCAGGGGCTGCGGGTGGCGGACGCCTCGATCATGCCGAGCCTGATCACCGGCAACACCAATGCGGCGGCAATCATGATCGGCGAAAAGGCCGCGGACCTGGTGCTGGGCACGGCACCGGCGCAACCGAGCAACGTGCTTCAAGGCGAAGCTTGCACCTGATGCCGGGGCTCAGGGGCGCTTGGGTGCCTCGGCGCTCCAGAGCACCGGCCAGTCTTCGTAGCCCAGGCCGCTGCAGGTGGGCATGCGCCGATAATCGGTGAGCTGGAAGGCCTGGCCATCGAAGTGCCAACTGGCCATTTCACCGCAGTCGCCTATCCCGCGGCCCATGAGGAAACTGCTGAGCTCGCCGGTCTCGGGGTAATAGTTGAGGCCCCCGGCATGGTCGACGCTGCCGGCCGGCAACGCCTGCATCTGCAGGGGCTGCAGCGCATAGGGCGCCGTGCGCGAGCGGCTGCTGATATCGAACAGGCAGATGTAGGCACCGCAATCGGAGAACTCGAAGACCAGCGCCTGCTGCGCGGTCAGGGGATAGACCTCGATCCTCGGTGGCATGACGTAGTCATCGGCATCTTCGGTCTTTGCCGGCGGCAAGGTTTTGCGCACCGCCGCCAGCAGCCCGGTGCGCTCTCGGGCGCCGAGGGGCTTCACCCCGGGATAGGGGCGCAATGCCGCGGCCGGCTGCACCCCGGGCACCGCGCTGGCCGGCTGTTCGCCGAGTGCCGCCAGGGCGCTGACCGTGCCCAGGCGTTGCTGCACCTGGTCCACCCGTTGCAGCAAATCCGGCAGCCCCTTGAGCAGCACCTGGGCCGGCTCCTCTCCCGGCAGTTCCAGCACCTGCGCGGTGCGCAGGCGCGCCAGCCATTGCCGGGCCAGGGGCTGGTCATCAACCCGGTAGTACTGTTGTTCACGGGTGCTGTCGGGGGCTTCCACTTCCTGGACCAGCGCCGCCAGCAAGCCGGGCTCCAGCGGCTGGCCATCCAGGCGCAATGCACCGAGTTCCAATGGCGCGCCCTGGTGCTCCAGTTGCAGTTGCAACAGGCCTTCGGGGCCGGCCTGGCTGCGGATTTTCAGGGTCAGGTGGTTGACCCGTTCGGCAAAATCGATGTTCGGCGCGTAGAGCAGTTGGCAGTCGCGGCGGTTGTCGCACGCGCCGATCCAGCCCTCCTGTTGCAACCACAGCGGCGTCAGCTCCGGCAGCTCCCGGGCCAGGCACGGCAAGGCGCCAAACACCAGCAGGGGCAACACAACGGTACGCAGCATGACGACGCTCCTTGTCGGGCAAAGGCGCGGATTCTGCCACGCCCGCCAGACGGCGAATACCGCCAGGGTCAGTTGCCTGGGCGCGGCTCCATGGCATCAGCCCTGCCCCAGGGATCAGGCACCCGGCGCATTTGCGCCAGGGGCAGGCGCCTGCCCCTGGCGCAAGCGGTATTCCCCCGGCGCGGTCTTGGCGTAACGCTGGAAAAACCGGCTGAAATAGGCCGGGTCCTTGAAGCCCAGCTGGTAGCAGATTTCGTTGATCGAGCTGCCGGTGAACAGCAGCAGGCGCTTGGACTCCTGCATCACCCGTTCATGCACCAGGCGCTTGGACGGCAGGTCGGCGATGCGCCGGCAGACATCATTGAGGCGCGCCTCGGTCACTCCCAGGCTGCTGGCGTAGCGGCCCAGGGGCCAGTGCTCCAGGTAGCGGGCCTCGATCAGCTCGTTGAAGCGGTGGAAGATCTGCAGGTCTTCATGGCGTGCCGGGCGCGCCGTCAGGGAGTTGGCCGACAACCGCAGCAGGCTGATCATCAGCAGCCGGGTCAGGGCTTCCAGCGCCGGCTCGCGCCCCGGGCCCTGCCCGGCAATCTCCCGCTGCAATTCATGGAACAGGCCCTCCAGGCGTCGTACTTCGCCGGCGAACTGCGGCCCCAGGCGCGCCAGGGCCACGCACACCGGCGGCACCTGGGGCGCCGGGGCCAGTGCCGGGTCGGCGCCGATCAACTCCCACACCAGTTGCTGGCGCACGGTCAGCACATGGCCTTCGCTGTCGGCCTCGGTGACGAAGGCGTGGGGAATGGTCGGCGGGGTCAGGAAGAACATCGGCCCCGACTCCAGATACTGCTGATCGTCGAGGTAGACCCGCACCGCGCCGCTCTGCACGTAATGCACCTGGAAGAAACGGTCGTGGCGATGCACCGGCATGTTGCGACCGAAGAAGCCGGCCAGGTTGCTGAGCTTGTCGTAGTGCACCTGGGCATCGGCGTAACGCTGGTCGTAGACCTGGCCGATGTTGATGTTGGGAATCGGTTGGCGTGGGTTCATGGCGCCCTTCTGTTTTTATTTTGATCCACGCGGACCCTGCGCATCCTGCGTGATTCGCGGCTTGCCCGCCACTGCGGGATGGAAGCGGGCAGTCCATCGCTTGACGATCGTTAACATATTAAATATAACGTTAACACATTAACGAAATCGACCCGCCAGCGGCAAGCCGCTACGGGTACGGACACCAGGAGAGCCCGATGAGCCGTGCACTGAACGATCACGCCGGCGGCACCCTGTTCGGCGTTGCGCTGAACTACCAGGGGCTGCTGCAGAGCCATCTGCAGAGCTTCACCCAGCCGCCCTACCAGAAGCCGCCGGTGAAGCCGGTGCTGTTCATCAAGACCCCCAACACCCGCAACAGCCATGAGGCGCCGGTGGTGTTTCCCCAGGGTGTGGAGCGCCTGCAGCCCGGCCCGGCCCTGGGCGTGGTGATCGGCAAGCGCGCCAGCCGGGTGCGCCTGGAAGACGCCCTGGAACACGTGGCCGGCTACACCATCGTCAACGAATTCAGCCTGCCGGAAGACAGCTACTACCGCCCCGCGGTCAAGGCCAAGTGCCGGGACGGCTTCTGCGCCCTGGGCCCGGAGCTGGTACCGGCCGCCGAGGTGCCCGACCCCCATGCCCTGAGCCTGGAGCTGTGGGTCAACGGCGAGCGGGTGCAGCACAACAGCACCGCCAACCTGGTGCGCAGCATTCCCCAGCTGATTGCCGAGATCAGCGAGTTCATGACCCTGCACCCCGGTGACGTGCTGATCACCGGCACTCCGGAAGGCCGGGTCGATGTACGCCCCGGCGATCGGGTCGAAGTGCAGATCAGCGGCCTGGGCCGCCTCGCCAACACCATCGTGGCCGAATAAGGAACCGACATGAAACATGCACGCATTCGTTATCAGGGCCAGGTCCACCAGGCCCTGGTCACCGGCCCCAACACCCTGCAACTGGAAGACGGCCGGGTCCTGGCCGAAGACCAGGTGCAGTGGCTGCCGCCGGCCACCGGGACCATGTTCGCCCTGGGCCTGAACTATGCCGACCACGCCGCCGAGCTGGCCTTCAAGCCGCCCACCGAACCGCTGGTGTTCATCAAGTCTCCCGGCACCTACACCGGCCACAAACAGGTGACCTGGCGCCCGGACAACGTCGCCTACATGCACTACGAGTGCGAGCTGGTGGCGGTGATCGGCAAGACCGCGCGCAACGTCAAGCGCGAGGATGCCCTGGACTACCTGGCCGGCTACACCCTGTGCAACGACTATGCGATCCGCGACTATCTGGAGAACTACTACCGGCCCAACCTGCGGGTGAAGAACCGCGATGCCACCACCCCGGTAGGCCCGTGGATCATCGACGCGGCGCAGGTACCCGAACCCAACAACCTGACCCTGCGCACCTGGGTCAACGGCGAGTTGCGCCAGCAAGGCAGCACCGCCGACATGATCTTCGACATCCCCTACCTGATCGAATACCTGTCCGGCTTCATGACCCTGCAACCGGGGGACATGATCGCCACCGGCACCCCCGAAGGCCTGTCCGACGTGGTGCCCGGCGATGAGGTGGTGGTGGAAATCGAAGGCATCGGCCGGCTGGTCAACCGCATCGTCAGCGAAAGCGAATTCTTCACCCATCACGCCCACCCGGAGCCCACTGCCGTGGCCAAGGAGCACGCATAAATGATCAAGCACTGGATCAACGGCCGCGAAGTCGAAAGCCGCGAAGTGTTCACCAACTACAACCCCGCCACCGGTGAAGCCATTGGCGAGGTGGCCAGCGGCGGCGCCGAGGAAATCGCCCAGGCGGTAGCGGCGGCCAAGGACGCCTTTCCGAAATGGGCCAATACCCCGGCATCGGTGCGCGCGCGGCTGATGCGCCGCCTGGGTGCGCTGATCGAAGAGAACGTGCCGCACCTGGCGGAGCTGGAAACCCTGGACACCGGCCTGCCGATCCACCAGACCCGCAACGTGCTGATTCCCCGGGCCTCCCACAACTTCGATTTCTTCGCCGAGGTCTGCACCCGCATGGATGGCCACAGCTATCCGGTGGACGACCAGATGCTCAACTACACCCTGTACCAGCCGGTGGGCGTCTGCGCCCTGGTGTCGCCATGGAACGTGCCGTTCATGACCGCCACCTGGAAGACCGCGCCGTGCCTGGCCCTGGGCAATACCGCGGTGCTGAAGATGAGCGAACTGTCGCCGCTGACCGCCAATGAGCTGGGCCGGCTGGCGGTGGAAGCCGGGATTCCCGCCGGGGTGCTGAACATCGTCCAGGGCTACGGTGCCACCGCCGGCGATGCCCTGGTGCGCCACCCGGACGTGCGGGCGATTTCCTTCACCGGCGGCACCGCCACCGGCAAGAAGATCATGCAGACCGCGGGCCTGAAGAAGTACTCCATGGAACTGGGCGGCAAGTCGCCGGTGCTGATCTTCGAGGACGCCGACCTGGAACGGGCCCTGGACGCCGCGCTGTTCACCATCTTTTCCCTGAACGGCGAGCGCTGCACCGCCGGCAGCCGGATCTTCATCCAGGAAAGCGTCTACCCGCAGTTCGTCAAGGAGTTCGCCGCCCGGGCCAGGCGCCTGATCGTCGGTGACCCGCAGGACCCCAAGACCCAGGTCGGCTCGATGATCACCCAGGCCCACTACGACAAGGTCACCGGCTATATCCGCATCGGCCTGGAAGAAGGCGCAACCCTGCTGGCCGGCGGCCTGGAACGCCCGGCCAACCTGCCGGCGCACCTGGCCCGCGGGCAGTTCATCCAGCCCACGGTGTTCGCCGACGTGGACAACAAGATGCGCATCGCCCAGGAAGAGATCTTCGGCCCGGTGGTGTGCCTGATCCCGTTCAAGGACGAGGCCCAGGCCCTGCAACTGGCCAACGACACCGAGTACGGCCTGGCCTCCTACATCTGGACCCAGGACATCGGCAAGGCCCATCGCCTGGCCCGTGGCATCGAGGCCGGCATGGTGTTCATCAACAGCCAGAACGTGCGCGACCTGCGCCAGCCCTTCGGCGGTATCAAGGGTTCGGGCACCGGTCGCGAAGGCGGCGAATACAGCTTCGAGGTCTTTGCCGAGATCAAGAACGTCTGCCTCTCCATGGGCAGCCACCACATACCGCGCTGGGGCGTGTAAGGTTCAGAACCGTCCCGGATCACCCCAACAAGAAGATGTTTCAGGAGAAGCACCATGGGCGAAGTCGTCATGGCCGCCAAGGTCTGCCACGTACCATCGATGTACCTGTCCGAACTGCCGGGCAAACACCACGGCTGCCGTGAGGCGGCCATTGCCGGGCACAAGGAGATCGCCCGCCGGGCCCGGGAGCTGGGGGCCGACACCGCGGTGGTGTTCGATGTGCACTGGCTGGTCAACAGCGGGTACCACATCAACTGCGGCGAGGCGTTCAACGGCACCTACACCAGCAACGAGCTGCCGCACTTCATCAAGAACATGACCTACGACTACCAGGGCTGCCCGGAGCTGGGTGAGCTGATCGCCGCCGAGGCCAATGCCGCCGACGTGCGCACCCTGGCCCACAACATCCCCAGCCTGGAACTGGAGTACGGCACCCTGGTGCCCATGCGCTACATGCACATGGACGTGCCCGCTGCCGAGCACTTGAAGGTAGTGTCCATCGCCGCCTGGTGCGCCTGGCACCGCCTCGAAGACAGCTTCACCTTTGGCGCCGCGGTGCGCCGGGCCATCGAGAAGAGCGATCGCAAGGTCCTGGTGCTGGCGTCGGGTTCCCTCTCCCACCGTTTCTCCAACGACCGCGAGGCCGAGGCCAACATCCACAACTGGACCCGGGAATTCGACAAGCAGGTGGACCAGCGGGTGGTGGAGCTGTGGCAGCAGGGCCGCTTCCGCGAGTTCTGCGCCATGCTCCCGGACTACGCCAGCAGCTGTCATGGCGAGGGCGGAATGCACGATACGGCCATGCTCCTGGGGCTGTTGGGCGGGCCTGAATACAACCGCCCAGCGGAAATCGTCACTCCGCTGTTCGGCAGCTCCGGCACCGGCCAGATCAACGCCATCTTCCCTGTCTAGGCCCAGCTGCCACCCTGACTCGCAAGCGGCCGGGTTCCCGCCGGCCACTTGCGAAGGAGTTCCCCATGCCGCATTTCATCGCTGAATACACCGACAACATCGAACAGGCCGCCGACCTGCCGGGGCTGTTCGAAAAGGTCCATGACTACCTGGGCGCCACTGGCGTGTTCCCCCTGGGAGGCATCCGCAGCCGCGGGGTGCGCCTGGACACCTGGCGCATGGCCGACGGCAAGCACGACTACGCCTTCGTCCACATGCGCCTGCAAGTGGGAGCCGGCCGCGACCTGGCCACACGACGCCAGGTCGCCGAAGGCCTGTTCGAGATCATCAAGGCGCACTTCGCCGAGCTTCAGGGCCAGCGCCTCTTGGCCCTGTCGTTCGAAATGAGCGAGCTGGATGCCGAGCTGAACTTCAAGCACAACAACGTGCACGAGTTCCTGCGCGGACAAGCCTGAGGGTAGCCGCCGGTAGGAACCGGCTCGCCAGCGAAGCGGCCCTCAGGCCTTGTGCCAGCCCCGGATCCGCCTTCGCCGGCAAGCCGGCTCCTGCAGGCCGGCCACCCACACAAGAACAATAACGAGATCATTGCCATGCCCCACTCAACCCTTGCCACGGCGCCGGTCGCCGAGGTCGATGACTGCTATCGCAAGATCACCTGGCGGCTGATGCCGCTGTTGTTCGTCTGCTACATCTTTGCTCACCTGGATCGCATCAACATCGGTTTCGCCAAGCTGCAGATGACCCAGGACCTGGGCTTCAGCGACAGCGTCTATGGCCTGGGTGCCGGGCTGTTCTTCGTCGCCTACGCGCTGTTCGGGGTGCCCAGCAACCTGGCCCTGGACCGGGTCGGCCCACGGCGCTGGATCGCCTTCCTGATGCTGGTCTGGGGCCTGCTGTCCAGCGCCCTGATGCTGGTGGACAGCGCCTGGGGCTTCTATGTTTTGCGCTTTCTGCTGGGGGTCGCCGAGGCCGGCTTCTTCCCCGGCATCCTGGTGCTGCTCAACCGCTGGTTCCCGGCCAGCCGCCGCGGCCAGGTCACCGCCCTGTTCGCCATCGCCGTGCCCATGGCCGGAGTCATTGGCGGCCCCCTCTCCGGGTGGATCCTGGAAAGCTTCCACGACTTCGGCGGCCTGCGCGGCTGGCAGTGGATGTTCCTCATCGAAGGCCTGCCGGTGGTGCTGCTGGGCCTGGTGGTGCTCAAGGCCCTGCCGGAAAGCATCGAACAGGTGGGCTGGCTGACCCCGGCGCAGAAGACCTGGCTGCTGCAGGCCCTGCAACAGGAAGAACAGCACAAGTCCATCACCCGTTTCAGCGGCATCCTCAGGGACCGCCACGTCTGGCTGCTGGTGTGCATCTACTTCGCGGTGATGCTGGCGGTGAACACCATCGCCTTCTGGATGCCGACCCTGATCCACCACGCCGGCATCGCCCGGGACAGCAATGTCGGCCTGCTCAGTGCCCTGCCCTACCTGGCAGGCTGCCTGTTCATGCTCGGCGTCGGCCGCTCCTCGGACCGCCTGCGTGAACGCCGCTGGCACCTGGGGGTGCCGCTGCTGATGTCCAGCCTGGGGCTGATCCTCACCGGGCTGGCCCCGGACAACCCCTGGCTGGTGATGTTCGGCCTGCTGGTGGCGGGCATGGGCGCCAGCGCCGCCTTGCCGATGTTCTGGCAGTTGCCGCCGGCCTTTCTCGCCAGCAGCACCCAGGCCGCGGGTATCGCCCTGATCAGTTCCTTCGGCAGCGTCGCCGCGTTCCTTGCCCCTTACCTGATCGGCGTGGTGCGCGACGCCACCCAAAGCGCCAGCCTGGCCCTCTACGCCCTGGCCCTGCTGATTGCCTGCGGCGCCTGGCTGGTGCTCCAGGTACCGGCTCATATCGTCAACCCTCGGGAGAAATAACCATGCTCAGCCCCTCGGATATCCAGGAAGCCGCCGCGCGCCTCAACGCCGCCGAGCGCAGCCGTGAACAGATCGGCCAGCTGTCCCTGCAATACCCCGCTATCAGCATCGAAGATGCCTACGCCATCCAGCGCAGCTGGGTGGAACAGAAAATCCGCGACGGGCGCAAGCTGGTGGGCCACAAGATTGGCCTGACCTCACGGGCCATGCAGGTTTCCTCGAACATCACCGAGCCGGATTTCGGCGCCCTGCTGGACGACATGCTGTTCGATGAAGGCAGCGACATTCCCTTCCAGCGCTTCATCGTGCCCCGGGTCGAGGTGGAACTGGCGTTCATCCTCGGCAAGCCGCTCAAGGGGCCGCACTGCACCCTGTTCGATGTGCTGGACGCCACCGACTGGGTGATCCCGGCGCTGGAGATCATCGATGCGCGCATCCAGCAGGTGGACCCGCAGACCCAGGCCACCCGCAAGGTCTTCGACACCATCTCGGACAATGCCGCCAACGCCGGGGTGGTGATGGGTGGCCGCGCCGTGCGTCCAGGGGATGTGGATTTGCGCAAGGTGCCGGCGGTGCTCTACCGCAATGGCGTGATCGAGGAGTCCGGGGTCTCTGCCGCGGTACTCAACCACCCGGCCAAGGGCGTGGCCTGGCTGGCCAACAAGCTCGCGGCCTATGACGTCGGTCTGGAGGCCGGGCAGATCATCCTCGGGGGATCTTTCACCCGGCCGGTGGCGGCGCGGCCCGGGGATGTCTTCCACGTGGACTACGACCAGTTGGGCAGCATCGCCTGCCGTTTCGTCTGAGGAGAAGCACATGCACATGCCGCAGAACCTGTTCAAGCAACGCCTGCAACAGCGCGAACCGCAGATTGGCCTGTGGCTGGGCCTGGCGGATGCCTACTGCGCCGAACTGGCGGCCAATGCCGGTTTCGACTGGCTGCTGCTGGACGGCGAACACGCGCCCAACGATCTGCGCAGCCTGCTGGCGCAGTTGCAGGCCATTGCCCCTTACCCAGCCCAAGGCATCATCCGCCCGCCCATTGGCGATACCGCGCTGATCAAGCAATTGCTGGACATCGGCGCCCAGACCCTGTTGATCCCCATGGTGGAAAGCGCCGAGCAGGCACGCCAGCTGGTGCGCGCCATGCGCTATCCGCCACTGGGGGTTCGTGGTGTAGGCAGCGCCCTGGCCCGGGCGTCGCGCTGGAACAGCATCGCCGGCTACCTGGATCAGGCGGACGAGCAGATGTGCCTGCTGGTGCAGATCGAGAACCTCGAAGGCCTGCGCAACCTGGATGAGATTCTCGCGGTGGACGGGGTCGACGGGGTGTTTATCGGCCCGGCGGACCTGTCGGCGGCCATGGGCCAGCGGGGCAACCCCGGGCACCCGGACGTGGTGGCCGCGATTGAAGACGCCATCGTGCGGATTCGTCGGGCGGGCAAGGCCGCAGGGATTCTCAGTGCCGATCAGCGACTGGCGCGGCGTTGCATCGAGTTGGGGGCAAATTTTGTCGCGGTGGGCGTGGATACCACCGTCCTGATGAAGGGCCTGCAGAGCCTGGCCGGCCAGTACAAAACCCTGGACGCCCCCACCAGCGAGGGTGGGGTTTACTGACGGGCGATTGCCGTAGGAGCCGGCTTGCCGGCGAAAGCGTTCTTGCGCGCGGCAAGGCTTGGCGGACTCTTCGCTGGCAAGCCAGCTCCTACACGGCGTTGCGGGCCAGGCGCCAGAGGCGGGCGATGTCGGCGGCGCGTTCGCGCAGCAGGCGCGGAGCTTCGCGGCAGGCCTGTTCCAGGCTCATGGGGCCTGAGGTCAGGGCGAAGGCCGCATCCACGCCGTGGGCGTACATCTGCTGGTAACCCTCGCCCAGGGTGCCGGCAATAACAATCACCGGAACCCCCTGCTCACGGGCGATGCGCGCCACGCCAAAGGGGGTCTTGCCGCGCAAGGTCTGGGCGTCGAAGCGACCTTCACCGGTGATCACCAGATCTGCACCGCGCACCGCCTGTTCCAGGCCCACCAGTTCCGCCACCACTTCCACCCCGGGACGAAATTGCGCGCCGAGAAACGCCTTGGCGGCAAACCCCAGGCCACCGGCCGCGCCGCTGCCGGGTTCATCACGCACATCCTTGGGCAGTACCTGGGCGCACAGGTCGGCGAAGTGTCCCAGGGCCTGGTCCAGTTGCTGCACCTGCTGCGCCGAGGCGCCTTTCTGCGGGCCGAAGATGGCTGAAGCGCCGTGCTCGCCGCACAGGGGGTTGTTGACGTCGGCGGCGATGTCGAAGCGCACCTGGGCCAGGCGCGGGTCCATGGCATCCAGCTCGATGTGGGCGAGGTCGGCCAGGGCCAGGCCGCCGCGAGGCAGTATCCGGCCCTGGCGGTCCAGCAGTTTGCCCCCCAGCGCCTGCAGGGCCCCCGCGCCGCCGTCGTTGGTGGCGCTGCCGCCGATGGCCAGGATGATGCGCCGGGCACCGGCCTCCAGAGCGGCCTGGATCAGCTCCCCGGTGCCGAAGGTGCTGCTGTTGCACGCATCGCGCTGCTCCAGCGCCAGCAGTTGCAGGCCACTGGCCTCGGCCATTTCGATGATTGCCGTGTGGCTCTGGGGCAGCCAGCCCCAGCGCGCCTCCACGATCGCTCCCAGCGGCCCCTGGACCCGGTTGCTGCGCAGTTGCCCGTCACAGGCGGCGAGAATCGATTCCACCGTCCCTTCGCCACCGTCGGCCATGGGGCATTGGCACAGCTCGGCGTCGGGCCACACATCCGCCAGTCCCTGGGCAATGGCCTGGGCCACGCCTTCGGCACTCAGGCTGTCCTTGAACGAGTCGGGGGCGATGATGATCTTCATGGGTTTTCTCCGGTTCTTGTGCCGCCATGCTGCCATCTGGCGCAGGCGCTGACCCCGGGCCACTGCACAAGTCCGAGGGCGCTTTATTGTTCATTGCTACAACCGCGCAACCTCGCCTAGCGTTGAAACCGCTGCCGCAGGCTGCGAACGGGCGCGTAGCGCTCGCGAAGGTCTTGGAAGCGATACAGGTTTAGCTGGAGATTGCCAAGCAAGGCCCTGCGGGCCTTTGCGCAGCCTCGCCAAGGCTCGGCAGCGGCTACCACCCCTGTTGGATCGGGATAGGCGATGGTGGAGATCGGCGCGATAAATCAGGCCGGCTCGCTGCGGTGGGGCAGCAGCTGGACGCCAAGATAAAGAGCCAGCATGCCGTCCAGGCGCAAGGGGTCGACGCCGCTGAGCTCGGCTATCCGTTCCATGCGGTAGCGCAGGCTGTTGCGGTGGATGCCCAGGGCATCGGCGCAGGCCTGGCTCTGGCCGTCGTGGTCGCACCAGCTGCGCAGGGTCGCCAGCAACTGGCCGTTGCTGTCCTTGGCCAGGACCTTGCGCAACGGCGTCAGCAGTTCGTCCAGGGCGTCATCGTTGCGGTGGCGCCAGAGCATCACCGGCAGGCGGTAGCGGTTGAGGGTGAGCAATCGCGCATCCGGCAGGATATCCCGGCCGTAGGCCAGCAGGTCGCCGACCCGGCGGTAGCAGCGGCGCAATCCGGCCAGGCCCTCGGCCTGCCCGCCCACCGCCACCCGCAGGATGTTCCAGCCCTGACCGTCGAGCTTTTCCAGCAGCCGCGGGTTGTCCAGGCTCAGGCTCGCCGGGCGGCACCAGAGCAGGGAACTCTTCGACGAGCTGACGCACCAGCTGTCCGGATAGCGGCTCAGCAACCAACTGCTGAGGCTATCCACGCCCTGCCCCGAGGCCGGTTCCTGGGCCAGTTCGAACAGATAGGGCGTACGCGCCAGCTGTGGCTTGAGGCCCATCTGCTGGGCTTCATCCACCAGCCGTGGTGAGTCGCCGCCGTCGCTCAGCAGCAGGGCCAGCAGGTCGTCGCAGCGCTGGCGCCGCCATTGCTGCTCGGCCTGCTGGTGGCGCTGGCCCACCAGCATCTCGGCGGTCATGCGCACCAGTTCGGCATAGGTGCGCAACTGCGCCGGGTCGCCGGTAATGCCCAGCACCCCGATCAGCCGCTGGTCATGCAGCAACGGCAGGTTGATGCCCGGCTGCACGCCCTTGAGCTGGCGCGCGGTGGGTTCGTCGATCTCCACCACCCGGCCGTTGGCCAGCACCAGTTGCGCGCCTTCGTGCCGGGTGTTGATACGCTCCGGCTCGCCGCTGCCAAGGATCAGGCCCTGGCTGTCCATGACGTTGACGTTGTAGGGCAGGATCGCCATCGTGCGGTCGACGATATCCTGCGCCAGGTCATGATCCAGTTCGAACATGGGGGGATGATCCTTGACGGCTACAGCTGCGGGGACGGGCCGCGGGGTACGCGGCGTTGTTCAGTGGCACAGGGCCCGGGGCCAATCGCTGTGCGCCGGCACAAAGACAGGCCCGCGCCGGTGACCGAGACTCTCAGGGCGGTCAACGTTACCCTTGCACCGCAAAAAATCATAATAAAGAGAGACACACCATGTCACAGAGCGCCGCTGCCCCACTGGCCCAGGCTGACGACAAGAACGCCGTCTACAAGCGCATCACCCTGCGCCTGATCCCCTTCATCTTCGTCTGCTACCTGTTCAACTACCTGGACCGGGTCAACGTTGGCTTCGCCAAGTTGCAGATGCTCGATGCCCTGAAATTCAGCGAAACGGTCTACGGCCTGGGTGCCGGGATTTTCTTCATCGGCTACGTGCTGTGCGGCGTGCCGAGCAACCTGGCACTGAACCGGTTCGGCCCGCGGCGCTGGATCGCGCTGATGATGATCACCTGGGGCACCTTGTCCACCTGCCTGCTGTTCGTCACCACGCCGACCCAGTTCTACACCCTGCGCCTGTTCACCGGGGCCGCCGAAGCCGGCTTCTTCCCCGGCGTGGTGCTGTACCTCTCGCAGTGGTTCCCGACCTTCCGCCGTGGCCGGATCATGGCCCTGTTCATGTCGGCGATCCCGGTGTCCGGCCTGCTGGGCAGCCCGTTTTCCGGCTGGATCCTCAACCACTTCGCCGCCGGCCAGGGCGGCCTCGCCGGCTGGCAGTGGATGTTCCTGCTGCAGGGCATTCCTACCGTGATCCTCGGCGCCCTGGCGTTCTTCCTGCTCAGCGACAGCTTCGCCCATGCCAAGTGGCTGACCCCGACTGAACGCGCAGTGCTGGAGGCCGACCAGGCCAGCGACCTCGCCAACCAGCCCAAGACCGCCAGCGACTCCCTGGCCGCGGTGTTCAAGAACCCGGCGATCTGGGCCTTCGGCCTGATCTACTTCTGCATCCAGAGCGGGGTCTACGCGATCAACTTCTGGCTGCCGTCGATCATCAAGAACCTGGGGTTTGCCGACAATCTGGTGATCGGCTGGCTGAGCGCCATTCCCTACCTGCTGGCGGCGGTGTTCATGCTGCTGGTGGGGCGCTCGGCGGACCTGCGCAAGGAGCGCCGCTGGCACCTTGTAGTGCCGATGTTGATGGGCGCCGTGGGGCTGCTGATCGCGGTTAACTTCGCCGCCAACCCGGCCATCGCCATTCTCGGCCTGACCCTCGCCACCATGGGTGCCCTCACCGGCCTGCCGATGTTCTGGCCGGTGCCCACTGCCCTGCTCAGCGCCGGTGCAGCTGCCGGTGGCCTGGCGCTGATCAACTCCATGGGCCAGATGGCCGGTTTCCTCAGCCCCTATATCGTCGGCTGGGTCAAGGACAGCACCGGTTCCACCGACGCCGCGCTGTACCTGCTGGCCGGGGTGATTGTCGGCGGCAGCCTGCTGGCGCTGCGCATGACCCGCACCCTGAACCGCTAAGCCGCGGCACTACACGGCCCCGGCCACGACAAAAGCCCGTTCGAACCTCGGCTCCAACGGGCTTTTTCATGGCTGGGCTCAGGCCGGTGCCCCACCTTGTCGGGCGTAGTCGTGATTGATGCTCAACGCCCCCATCGCCGGAGCATCCAACTCCAGCACCAGGCCGCCGGGCAAGCGGACGAAGATCTGCCAGATGCCGTCTTCCGGCACCTGCGCCACTTGATGCTCCAGGCCACTGGCCTGCACCCGGCGCAACACGGCTTCGGCTGCCTCCTGGGTACTGAAGGCGATGTGGCTCAGTTGCGGCTCAGGGCAATGGGCCTGTTCGATGACGTGCACCAGCGCCGCCTCGCCCTGGTACAACCAGCGCCCGGGAAAGGGAAACGGCGGCCGCCGGCCCGTTTGCAGGCCCAGCAGATCGGCGAAGGCCTGCTGCAACGCCTCGCCCTCGGCGCAGTTGAACGCCAGGTGATCGAAGCGCCAGTTCATAGCAAGCCTCCACCATCGACATCGATCAGGCTCCCGCTGATAAAGCCGTTCTCCATGGCCAGGATAAAGGCCGCCGCCACCTCATCCGGCTGGCCGACGCGGCCCACCGGCAGGTTGGCACCGGTGCGGGCGAACATGGCTTCGCGGGCGTCCTCGGGCATCCCGGCATAGGCTTCGGTGGCGGTGACCCCGGGGCTGATGACATTCACCCGGCGTGGCGCCAGCTCCTTGGCCAGGTGCTTGCCCAGGGCTTCGAGGGCGGCGTTGAGGGTGGTCTTGAGCACTTGCCCGGGGACCATTTTGCGCGACAGCAGGCCCGAGGTCAGGCTGATGCTGCCTTGCGGCGCGAGTGTCGGCAGCGCCGCCTGGACCGCGCGCCACACGCCCCAGAACTTCACCTCAAAAGCCCGCTGGGCATCCAGCAGATCGGTGTCGGCCAGGGGCTTGGCGGCAATGGCCGGACCGGCGCTGATCACCAGGTGATCGAAGGCCCCCACCCTGGCGAACAAGGCCTGGAGACTGGCGGTATCGGTAATGTCCACGGCGATGCTGCAGGCCGATTCCGGCAGCTGTGCCTGCTGGCGCTGCAAGGCCTCGAGGCTGCGCCCCGCCAGTACCACCCGAGCACCTCGGGCCGCGGCCTGGCGCGTCACCGCAGCGCCGATGCCGCTGCCGGCGCCAATCACCACCAAGGTTTGCCGGGCCAGGCTTGAGTTGGAAAGAGTCATTGCGATCACCTGCTGCGATTGAAAGTGATTGCATCTTCCCAGCTTGCCAATCGAGGAAAAATCCAGCTAAAACGCAAAGATCTTTAAAGGATTTTTATTAATGAGCTCGATACTGGACCTGGAAATCTTCGTACGCACCGCCGATGCCGGGAGCATTTCCGCCGCGGCCCGCTCCCTGGGCCTGACCGCCGCAGCCGCCAGCATCGCCCTCAAGCGCCTGGAAACCCGCCTCGGCAGCCGTCTGCTGGCGCGTTCCACCCGCAGCATGAGGCTCACCGAGGAAGGCCGCCGCTACCTGGAAAGCGTGCGCCTGGCCCTGGCCACCCTGGAGGACGGCGAGCTGGCGCTCAAGCAGCAGAGCCAGGGCCTGGCCGGGGTGCTGCAGTTGTCGGCGCCCTCGGACTTCGGGCGCAATGCCCTGCTTCCCTGGCTCGATGAATTCAAGGCCGAGCACCCGCAACTGCGCCTGCAACTGCGGCTCGATGATCGCCACGCCGACCTGTTCCGCGACGCTGTGGATGTGGCCCTGCGCTTTGGCGTGCCCGAGGATTCCAGCCTGGTGGCCTTGCCGATTCTCCCCGGGCACCGGCGCATCGCCTGCGCCAGCCCGGCCTACCTGGCCCGTTGCGGGGTGCCGCAAAACCCCGAGGCGCTGGCCGGGCACAGCGCCCTGCTGTACCTGCGCAATGGCCAGCCCTATGACCGCTGGCGTTTCAGCCGCGACAGCGAAACCCGCGAAGTCCTGGTGCGTGGCGATTACCTGTGCGACGACGGTGAGGTGGCCCGGCGCTGGGCCCTGGCCGGCCACGGCATTGTCTACAAGGCCCGGCTGGATGTGGCCGAGGACATCCGCGCCGGGCGCCTGGTGCCGCTGCTCGGCGACTGGCAAGGGGAACCGGCCCCCTTCAACTTGCTGTGCCCCCATCGCCTGCAGGTTTCCCAGCGGGTGCGCCTGCTGCACAGCTTTGTGTTGCAACGCTGCCGGGCGCTGTGTCCCTGACCCGGTGCGGCCCCGGGGCGGTTGGCCGCTGCGCGGTTCGCCGGCAAGCCGGCTCCTACGGAACCTCCTTGCAGGAGCTGGCTTGCCAGCGAAGGCGACCTCACGGGCACCTATGCCGGCAAGGAGGCGCCATTCAGGCATTGCAGAGGCCCGGGGTTGTGGTATTTGATGGTCGCCCCAATGGCCGGAAATGCCCTGGCCAGCCCTCTAGCACAAGGATTCCGCCCATGAGCTATCGCATCCTCGGCCATTCCGGTCTCAAGGTTTCCAGCCTGACCCTGGGCACCATGATGTTCGGCGAGCAGACCAGTACCGAAGACTCGCTGCGTATCATCGACAAGGCCTGGGACCAGGGGATCAACTTCATCGACACCGCCGACGTCTATACCCAGGGCCGCTCCGAGGAGATCGTCGGCGAAGCCATTGCCAGCCACCGCCATGAGTGGGTGCTGGCGTCCAAGGTCGGCTTCGGTCCGGTGGACGGCGTGCCCAACCGCAGCGGCCTGAGCCGCAAGCACATCTTCAACGGCATCGAGGCCAGCCTGACCCGCCTGGGCACCGATTACCTGGACATCTACTACCTGCACCGCGAAGACCACAACACACCTCTGGAAGTGAGCATCTCGGCCATCGGCGACCTGTTGCGCCAGGGCAAGATCCGCTACTGGGGCCTGTCCAATTATCGGGGCTGGCGGATTGCCGAGGCGATTCGAGTCGCCGACCAGTTGGGGGTGGACCGCCCGGTGATCAGCCAGCCGCTGTACAACATCGTCAACCGCCAGGCCGAGGGCGAGCAGATCACCGCCGCCCGCGCCTATGGCCTGGGCGTGGTGCCCTACAGCCCCCTGGCCCGTGGTGTGCTCAGCGGCAAGTATGCGCCGGACGTCACCCCGGACGCCGCCAGCCGCGCCGGGCGCCAGGACAAGCGCATCCTGGAGACCGAATGGCGGGTCGAATCCCTGCGCATCGCCCAGCAGATCCAGGAATACGCCCAGGAGCGCGGGGCCGGGATCGTCGAGTTCGCCATTGCCTGGGTACTGAACAACCAGGCGGTGAGCTCGGCCATTGTCGGCCCGCGCACTGAAGCCCAGTGGGACGCCTACACCCGGGCCCTGGAGGTGAAGATCAGCCCTGAGGACGAAGCCTTCATCGACGCGCTGGTGACCCCGGGGCACGCCTCGACACCCGGTTTCAATGATGTCGGCCATTTTGTCTCCGGACGTTTTGCGCATCTGGGCTAAACACGGCCCCTGGCCGCGCAAACCCAGCGGCCATCGCAGTCCGGCCTTTCCCTGGAAGGCCGGGCCGCGCCACAAACGAGAAATTTTCCCGCCGGGGTGTCGCAAACAGAGCAAAAATCCCGGGGCAAACCCTCTATATTCCCCCTCGCTCCACTCTCCCCTTCTTTTTGTGCATCCCGAGCGTTCGGGTTCTACGAGGACTGCGTGTCTAAAGGTATTGCGTTATCGGTTCTGGCGTCGGTGCTGTTTGCCGTCATGTATTTCTACACCTCGCTGCTGACGCCCCTGACCGGGGTGGAGATCTTCGGCTGGCGAATGTTGCTGACCCTGCCCTGCATGACCCTGTTCATGCTGCTGGCCGGTGAATGGCACCGGGTCGACGAAGTGCTGCGACGGGTGCGCAGCAAGCCCGTGCTGGGCCCGGCGCTGCTGCTGTCGTCGGCGCTGGTCGGGGTGCAGCTCTGGCTGTTCATGTGGGCACCGCTCAACGGCCACAGCCTGGATGTATCCCAGGGCTATTTCCTGCTGCCGCTGACCATGGTCCTGACCGGGCGCATCGTCTATGGCGAACGTCTGTCGCGGCTGCAGAAGCTGGCAGCGGTGCTGGCCTGCATCGGCGTGCTCAACGAGCTGTACCAGGTGGGCAGTTTTTCCTGGGCGACCCTGGTGGTGGCCCTGGGCTACCCGCTGTATTTCGTCTTGCGCAAGCGCCTGGGCACCGACCACCTGGGCGGCCTGTGGGTGGACATGGCCCTGCTAATGCCGGTGGCGCTGTGGGTGGTGCAGAGCGGCGAACAGGGCATTGCCGTGGTCGCGGCCCAACCCTGGCTGTACCTGCTGATTCCCGTGCTGGGGGTGATCAGTGCCTCGGCGCTGGTGTGCTACATCATTGCCAGCCGCTTGCTGGCCTTCAGCCTGTTCGGCCTGCTCAGCTATGTGGAACCGGTACTGCTGCTGTTGGTGGCGCTGCTGCTGGGGGAAAGCATCAAGGCCGGGGAATGGCTGACCTACGTGCCGATCTGGCTGGCGGTGCTGGTCCTGGTGCTCGAAGGCGTGCGCCATCTGCTGCGCCAGCGCCGGGGCTGAGCCCGGCTGCGGAGGTATCTCGCGTGCATCAAGGCCTGCAGTACGGGCTCAGGGCTTGATCTGCTTCAGTTCGTTGAGCAGGGCCAGCAAGGCTTGCATCTTGTCTTCGCCGAACTGCTGCTGGATCTTCTGGTAGTTGATTTCCATGTCGCCGCTCATGGATTCGAAACAGGCCTGGCCCTTGTCGGTCAGGGTGATGAACAGGCGGCGCTGGTCTTCCGGAGACTTGCGCCGGCTGACGTACTGGTCGCGCTCCAGGCGGGTCAGCACGCCGGTCATGCTCGGCGGCAGGATGCAGGCCATCTTCGCCAGCTGATGGCTCTCCAGCTCGCCGTTCTGGCGCAGGATGCGGATCACCCGCCATTGCTGTTCGGTCAGGTCGTGCTGGTTCAGCGAGGGACGGAAAAACGCCATGGCGGCCTCACGGGCCTGCAGCAGGGTCAAGGTCAGGGAAGGTCTGGGTGTGTTCATCGAGGCATCGGTCAGGGGCTGGGAATCGGGGGCGAAACATTAACACATTCACAATCGCCAACCGACAGGCAAAATAAAGCCCGACCAGAAACCTCCTGATCGGGCCTTGGACTCAAGCGTGCCGGGGCTTACTCGGTGGCGAGTACGCCACGACGCACCTGGTCGCGTTCGATCGATTCGAACAGTGCCTTGAAGTTGCCCTCGCCGAAGCCATCGTCGCCCTTGCGCTGGATGAATTCGAAGAACACCGGGCCCATCAGGGTTTCCGAGAAGATCTGCAGCAGCAGGCGCTTGTCGCCGGCTTCCGAAGAACCGTCCAGCAGGATGCCCCGCGATTGCAGCTCGTTGACCGGCTCGCCGTGGTTCGGCAGGCGCCCTTCAAGCATTTCGTAGTAGGTGTCCGGTGGCGCGGTCATGAAGCGCATGCCGATCTTCTTCAGGGCGTCCCAGGTCTTGACCAGGTCGTCGGTGAGGAAGGCCACGTGCTGGATGCCCTCGCCATTGAACTGCATCAGGAACTCCTCGATCTGCCCGGCGCCCTTGGACGATTCCTCGTTCAGCGGGATGCGGATCATGCCATCCGGAGCGGTCATGGCCTTGGAAGTCAGGCCGGTGTACTCGCCCTTGATGTCGAAGTAGCGGATCTCGCGGAAGTTGAACAGCTTCTCGTAGAAGCCGGCCCAGTAGGCCATGCGCCCGCGGTACACGTTGTGGGTCAGGTGGTCGATGATCTTCAGGCCCGCGCCCTTGGGGTTGCGGTCCACGCCTTCGAGGAACACGAAGTCGATGTCGTAGATCGAGCTGCCCTCGCCGAAACGGTCGATCAGGTACAGCGGCGCGCCGCCAATGCCCTTGATCGCCGGCAGGTTCAGTTCCATCGGGCCGGTCTCAATGTGAATCGGCTGGGCGCCCAGTTCCAGGGCGCGGTTGTAGGCCTTTTGCGAATCCTTGACCCGGAACGCCATGCCGCACACCGACGGGCCGTGCTCGGCCGCGAAGTAGGAAGCGACGCTATGGGGTTCGTTGTTGAGGATCAGGTTGATCGCACCCTGGCGATACAGATGCACGTCTTTGGAACGATGGGTCGCGACTTTGGTGAAACCCATGATCTCGAAGATCGGTTCGAGGGTGTTGGGGGTAGGCGATGCGAATTCGATGAATTCAAAGCCCATCAGGCCCATTGGGTTTTCGAAGATATCTGCCATGGTTGGCGCCTCATCATATTTTTAGAATTAACGGATCGTTAGTTGCTAGCAATGCTGAGGAGGGACGGTGGCGCACAGGAGATACCGCGCACGCTGCGGGCGAGGAAGTCACCATAGATCAGTTGAAACCCGAGAATCTTCATTTCGACCCTGTCTTGCAGGCTGGGGGGCGAGGCTTCTGCTGCCAGAAGACTTTATTATTGTATGCGTAACCGGATTCTACACAGCGTAAAAGCCTTTGTCCGCATTCTCTATAAAATCGCCTTTTTTGCCCCGCCCGCAAGGGGTTTGTTGCACTGGTAGATACCGCCGAGAATCAGCGCCCCGCCCACCCCCATCACCGGGCTCAACTGTTCTCCCAGCACGAGCGCGCCGAGGATCACCGCCGTCAGCGGATTGAGGGCGATGAATACACCGCAACGGGTGGCACCGATCCGCCGCAAGCCGTCGTAATACCAGATATAGGCCAGCGCCGAACCCAGCACGCCCAGGTACAACAGGCTCAAGCCCTGGGCCAGGTTCAGGCGAGCCACCGCCTGCAGGTCGAACTCGCCACGGATCAGGGTGGCGGCGCAGAGCATCAGGGTGCCCAGGAGGATCGAGCAGGTCACGGTTTGCAATGAGCCCAGGCTGTGGTTCAGCCCCCTGGAGAACAGCGAGTACACGCCCCAGCCCAGCACGCAGCCAAGAATCAGCAGGTCGCCTTGCCAGCTCCCGGCCTGCGCCGCCAGGGCCGAAGGGTCACGGCTGCAGATCACCAGGGCCGCGCCACAGAGGCACAGGGCAATGCCCAACAGCTTGCGCCGGCCCAGGCGCTCCTTGAATAGCGCCCAGGACGCCAGGGCAATCACCGCCGGGTTCAGGGCCACGATCAACGATGCCCGAGAAGCCTTGACCTGCTCCAGGCCGAGGAAGAAACACAGGTTGTAGAAGAAGATCCCGAAGAACCCCAATAGTGCCAGTTGGCCAAACTGCCTGAGGCTGGGCCGCACCAGGGGAATGCGCGCCACGGCCATGAAGCCGAGCAAGGCCAGGCTGGCCAGCAGGAACCGCAGGCTGGCGGCCAGCAAGGGCGAGAGCCCGCCGGCCAGGTAGCGCCCGGCAACGAAGGTGCCGCCCCAGATCATGGTGACTGTCGCCAGGCGGCCATACACCGCCAGGTCCCGGTATTCGCCCGCCAGGGGGCCGCTGATATTGCTTTCACTCATGGTCAAGACGCTCTGAGGCAATGGGTTTGTACTGCACGACCATTTTTTGTCTAATGCCTGATCATCGTAAAATGAGCTTTTACTCATGACCCTGACCCAGCTGGAGATCTTTTCCCTGGTGGCCGAACTCCAGGGCTTTACCAGCGCCGCCACGCGCCTGGGCATCACCCAGTCGGCGGTGTCTCATGCCATCAAGTCACTGGAGCAGGAGCTGCAGGTGGACCTGTTTCGCCGGCACCAGGCCCAGGTCGAACTCACCGACATCGGCACCCAGTTGCTGCTGCGCGCCCGGGCCATGCTCGGCCTGGCGGCGACCCTGGCCCAGGAGGCCGCGGATGCCCGGGGCATGAAGCGCGGCACCTTGCGCATCGGCTCGTTCGGCCCCACCTCGTCGATCCGCCTCCTGCCCCGGATTCTTCACGACTACCGCCGCGAATATCCGGACATCGAAGTGCATATCGACGAAGGCCCCGATCGCCAGGTCCTGCAATGGCTGGAAGAACGACGGGTGGACCTGGGCTTCGTGGTGTTGCCCCAGGAGCGCTTCGACACCGTGCCTGTGGTCGAGGACCAGTTGCTGGCATTGATTCCAGCCAGCCACGCCCTGGCCAGTGAAGCGCAACTGCGCCTGGACCAACTGTGCCATGACCCCTTCGTGCTCACCGAAGCCGGCTCGGCGGAGCTGGTGTCACGCCTGTTCATCGGTGCCGGCCTGCGGCCCAATATCCGCTACCGCAGCACCCAACTGCTGAGCACCCTGGAAACCGTGGCCCGCGGCGATGCCTTGAGCATCGTTGCCGAGTTGTCCCTGCCCCAGTCCGCGGACCCGCGCTACACCAGCCGCCCCCTGGAGCCTGCCGTGCGCCGCCAAGTGGGGATCGCGGTGCTCGACCGACGCCAGGCGTCGCCGGCGGCCCTGGCCTTCATCCAGCACGCGCAGCGCCTTTATCGCCGGTAAAAGCCGGCTATCCTGCGATGATCAAGACAGCCGCAGGGGCCATGCCCCCCGGTGCCATCCTCCCCCTCGCCCGCGCACAGGTCCGATCCATGCCCCTGACCGCCAAAGGTCCATTGAAGCGCTCTACCCGTACCTTCTGGACATTGCTGGCCATGCTTCTTCCCATCGGGCTCGGCGCCCTCATCCTCTACGCCCAGGCCGAACGAACACTGATGCACAGCAGCCTGGAAACCGCCGAAGAGGCCATCCGCCAGTTCGACCTGATGCTCGATAACACCGACATCGCCGCCAGGGCGCTGCTGCCCCAGGTGGGCCGCGATTGTGATGAAGTCCGGCAACTGGCCCTGCGCGAACAGGTCACCCGCCGGCCGTTCGTGCGCTCGACCAACCTGGTGTGGCGCAACAACAACTATTGCAGCTCCCTGCTCGGCAGTTTCGCAGTCCCGCTCAACCCCCTGGACTACGTGGACGGCCGCCTCTGGCTGATGAGCGGCAACCCTGTCACCCCCGATACGGCCCTGCTGGTCTATCGCTGGAGCGAGGGCGATCGCGCCGCCCTGGCCACCATCGACGGCTATCACCTGACCAATGCCCTGC
This sequence comes from Pseudomonas sp. BIGb0176, assembly GCF_024810175.1. Lineage (NCBI taxonomy): Bacteria > Pseudomonadati > Pseudomonadota > Gammaproteobacteria > Pseudomonadales > Pseudomonadaceae > Pseudomonas > Pseudomonas sp. BIGb0176. The sequence goes on along the minus strand of NZ_JANUEC010000001.1, from coordinate 915,061 downwards.
GCCTGATCAGCCGCTTCGCCGACCTGCAATTGCAGGTCGGCGGGCATTGGCTGTCCAGCGACGGCCGTGTCCACGAGGGCAGCCCGCCACTGGCGGCCGTGGCCAGCCAGCAACTGAGCTCATCGCGCTATCCCTACAGCGTCAGCTCAGGGTTTCCCGAGGGCGACGTGTGGAACTACATGAAGAGCCAGTACCCGGCGCTGTTCAGCCTGCTGGTGTTTTTCGGCGCGGCGGCGGGCGTACTTGCCCACTGGCTGCAAAAGCGCTCCGCCTCCCCCACCCACGAGCTGCAACGGGCGCTGGGGGCCCAGGAGTTCATTCCGTACTTTCAGCCGGTGGTGCGCGGGGACACCCTGGCGTGGGCCGGCATCGAAGTCCTGATGCGCTGGCAGCATCCGAAAGAGGGGCTGGTGCGCCCGGACCTGTTCATCCCCTTCGCCGAGCATTCGGGGCTGATCGTGCCCATGACCCGCTCGCTGATGCAGCAGACCCAACAAGCCCTGGCGCCCCATGCCGCGCACTTTACCGACGGTTTCCATATAGGTATCAACATCACCGCCAGCCATTGCCACGACCTGCAGTTGCTGGAGGACTGCCGGGAGTTCCTCGCCGGCTTCCCCCCAGGCAAGGTGATCCTGGTGCTGGAGTTGACCGAACGCGAACTGATCGAGCCCACGACCACCACCCACCAGCTGTTTGCCGCCCTGCACGAACTGGGTGTGATGATCGCCATCGACGACTTCGGTACCGGGCATTCCAGCCTGGGTTATCTGCGCCAGTTCAATGTGGATTATTTGAAGATCGATCAGAGTTTCGTCGCCATGATCGGTGCCGACGCACTGTCCCTGCATATACTCGACAGCATTATCGAACTCTCGGCCAAACTCGATCTGGGCATTGTCGCCGAAGGTATTGAAACTGCAGAACAGCGGGATTATCTAGCAGCTAAAGGGGTGGATTTCCTGCAAGGTTATTTATTCGGACGGCCCATGCCCAGTGCCGAATTTGTTGCAGCCCTGGCGCGCCATTAAATAGCCATACCCGAACAAAAAGTGCTGGATCTAACAACTCGGGGCTTGCACCAATTTGAATCAATTGATCAATTTCGCATTTGACAAGAACAACCTGATTTACTCTTGATGCATTAACTACTACAATTTTTCCCGCCTGTACAAGATTCACAGGTAGGCCACTTAATCGAGCCTTAATCGGCTCATGGCTTATAGCTTTGTTTGTGGTTTGTATCAGCCAAATAGACTATTGGAGTGAAGATATTGTCCAGACTTGCTGAGTTTCGTGCTGCAGAAAAAGCACTTCAAGAACAGCTCGCGCAGCTTGAATCCCTGAAAAACGACGCCGGGCTCAAGAAGGAAATCGAGTTCGAAGAAAAGCTCCAGGCCCTGATGAAGTCCTACGACAAGAGCCTGCGTGACATCATCGCCATCCTTGATCCCAACCAGGGCAAGGCCGGCCTGCCACAGGCCAACGCCCCCAAGCAGCGCCGTGCCCGCGTGGTCAAGGTCTACCAGAACCCGCACACCGGCGAACTGATCGAAACCAAAGGCGGCAATCACCGCGGCCTGAAGGCCTGGAAAGAACAGTACGGTGCCACCACTGTGGATTCCTGGCTGCGCGCTTGAACAAAGCCGCACCCCGAAAAAGGCCCTGCATATGTAGGGCCTTTTACATTGAATAAGAAAATTCTTATTACGACTTGCATCTAAGGGAAGAGCCGAGCGAGATCCCCCCCCTCTCCCTAGCTGATACATCGTGCAATAACGTCTGATTCCCAAGCAACTTCAGGCTTAATGCCTTTTCGCTAACGAACGGGTAACCCGCAGAAAGCGAACCGATTGGTTCAGATTTTTCCTTAAAGTTTAAGGCCGTTTCGTACAGCGAGTATTTCATCCTGGCTCTCGGCAAAAGCCGCAGCCTGGCCAGCGTATGAAAGTACATAAGCCTTATCCCCATTCAGTGCCGCCACCAATGTTTGCGAGAGCACATGCCGGCCATTCTGGGTAATGGTGCAAGTAGTCTCCAGCGCCTCGAGACGACTCAACTGCGCGGCATGAATCTTGTTACAGACACTCTGATAACCGCCCTGGGCAAAGTCCTTTTGCACCGACTTGCGCATCTCCAGCAATACCCCCTGCAGATTGACTACATGCCCACTGTCCACCTGAGTCATGGTCAACTCCATGACCATGAGTGGATTGCCAGCGGTATCGCTCTTGACCGCTCTCTGCCGGGACACCTTGGCGGCCTCTTCGCCTTCTTGGGCCGGCAGCGGTTCCACCGTCCAGCCCTGGGGCCAGGTCACTTGCGGCTCGGCCTCTGCAACACCGGCCAGCGCCAGTAGCAACAGAGCTGCGGCGCGGAACTTAAAAGACTCGATCATGCGTTTGCACACTGAGGTAAAGGGGCCTGGAAGTCTGAGCCCGGCGCCAGGAATGGGCAATAGATCAGGAGCTTTGGGTTTGGCGCCAGCCGACCCACTTGCGTATCATTGCCCGATCCCAAGGATGTCCGAACCATTGCCAGCCAAGGCTGCTTGCCCCGGCAAGCAGTCTTGGCCGCACTTTCTTCTGGAGGGCCCATGAGCCTCAACGAACTCAATACCTTTCCCGGCGTGACCGCCCAACCGGATGCGGCCACTGCCCGTTTCGTGTTCAACCACACCATGTTGCGCGTCAAGGACATCACTCGCTCCCTGGACTTCTACACCCGGGTCCTGGGCTTTTCCCTGGTGGAAAAACGCGACTTCCCTGAAGCCGAGTTCAGCCTGTACTTCCTGGCCCTGGTGGACAAGGCACAGATCCCGGCAGACGCTGGCGCACGAACCGAGTGGATGAAGTCGATTCCCGGCATTCTCGAACTGACCCACAACCACGGCACCGAGAACGATCCAGCCTTCGCCTACCACAACGGCAACAGCGACCCGCGCGGCTTCGGCCACATCTGTATCTCGGTGCCGGACATCGTCGCCGCCTGCGAGCGCTTCGAAGCCCTGGGCTGCGATTTCCAGAAGCGCCTGAACGATGGCCGGATGAAAAGCCTGGCCTTCATCAAGGACCCGGACGGCTACTGGGTCGAGATCATCCAGCCAGCACCGCTGTAAACCTATGCAGGTGCGAAGCCGGCCTGTGTAGAAGCTGGATTGTCAGCACTTCCTTTCTCAAGGGCGGCGCAAGACCCAGCGGCCACTTCAGCGACAAGCCGGTGCCTGCCGGCACAGCAATAAAAAACCCCATGAGCCAGGCTCATGGGGTTTTGTTTTTCTAAGCGACCGATCAAGCCGGTGCTGAGGTACGGATCAAGTGATCGAATGCACTGAGGGAAGCCTTGGCGCCCTCGCCCACGGCTATCACGATCTGCTTGTAGGGCACCGTGGTGACGTCACCTGCAGCAAATACCCCAGGCAGCGAAGTCTCGCCGCGGGCATCGACGATGATCTCGCCACGAGGCGACAGCTCGACGGTGCCCTTGAGCCAATCGGTGTTGGGCAACAGGCCGATCTGCACAAAGATGCCTTCCAGGTCCACCGTGTGGAACTCGCCCGAATCACGGTCCTTGTAGGCCAGGCCGGTGACCTTCTGGCCGTCACCCTTCACTTCGCTGGTCAAGGCGCTGGTGATGACTTTGACGTTGGGCAGGCTGAAGAGCTTGCGCTGCAACACCGCATCCGCCCGCAGCTTGCTGTCGAACTCCAGCAGGGTCACGTGGCTGACGATACCCGCCAGGTCGATGGCCGCTTCGACACCGGAGTTGCCGCCGCCAATCACCGCCACACGCTTGCCCTTGAACAGCGGGCCGTCGCAGTGCGGGCAGAAGCACACGCCCTTGGCCTTGTATTCCTGCTCACCCGGCACGCCCATCTCGCGCCAGCGGGCACCGGTAGCCAGGATCACCGACTTGGCCTTGAGGCTGGCGCCGCTTTCGAACTGGATCTCGTGCAAGCCGCCGACTTCCTTGGCCGGCACCAGGGCACTGGCCCGCTGCAGGTTCATGATGTCCACGTCGTACTGCTTGACGTGCTCTTCCAGGGCGGCGGCCAGCTTCGGCCCTTCAGTTGCCTGCACCGAGATGAAGTTCTCGATCGCCATGGTGTCCAGCACCTGGCCACCGAAACGCTCGGCAGCCACACCGGTACGGATGCCTTTGCGAGCGGCATAGATGGCTGCCGAAGCACCCGCTGGACCACCGCCGACCACCAGCACGTCGAAGGCTTCCTTGGCGTTGAGTTTCTGCGCCTGCTTCTCCACCGCACCGGTGTCGAGCTTGGCGAGGATTTCCTCCAGCCCCATGCGCCCCTGGCCGAAGTTCACGCCATTGAGGTAGACACTGGGCACCGCCATGACCTTGCGTTCATCGACTTCGGCCTGGAACAGCGCGCCATCGATGGCCACGTGACGGATGTTGGGGTTGAGCACCGCCATCAGGTTCAGCGCCTGGACCACGTCCGGGCAGTTCTGGCAGGACAGCGAGAAGTAGGTTTCGAAATTGAACTCGCCCTTGAGCGAGCGGATCTGCTCGATCACCTCGGCACTGGCCTTGGATGGATGGCCACCCACTTGCAGCAGGGCCAGCACCAGGGAAGTGAATTCGTGGCCCATGGGAATACCGGCGAAACGCAAGCTGATATCACTTCCCGGGCGATTCAACGAGAACGAAGGCTTGCGCGCGTCGCTGCCGTTATCGAGCAAGGTAATCTGATTGGAAAGACTGACAATGTCTTTGAGTAACGCGAGCATTTCCTGGGATTTCGCACCGTCGTCGAGGGAGGCTACGATCTCGATCGGCTGGGTGACCCGTTCCAGGTAAGACTTCAACTGAGCTTTAAGATTGGCGTCCAACATACGGGCGATCTCCTGTTTTGATTCGGTAGAAAAAACAACGCCCGAGCGAATCTCGCCCGGGCGTTGTTTGAGGGCGGTGCAGCTGACTTAAGTGCGGATCACCGCCCTTGGGTAATGCATGGACTTAGATCTTGCCGACCAGGTCCAGGGACGGAGCCAGGGTGGCCTCGCCTTCTTTCCACTTGGCTGGGCAGACTTCGCCTGGGTGAGCAGCGACGTACTGAGCGGCCTTGATCTTGCGCAGCAGCTCGGAAGCGTCACGGCCTACACCGCCGTCGTTGATTTCAACGATCTTGATCTGCCCTTCAGGGTTGATCACGAAGGTGCCGCGGTCAGCCAGACCGGCTTCTTCGATCAGCACATCGAAGTTGCGGGAGATGGCCAGGGTCGGGTCGCCGATCATGGTGTACTGGATCTTGCCGATGGCTGGCGAAGTGTTGTGCCAGGCAGCGTGGGCGAAGTGGGTGTCGGTGGAAACGCTGTAGATCTCGACGCCCAGCTTCTGGAATTCGGCGTAGTTGTCGGCCAGGTCTTCCAGCTCGGTTGGGCACACGAAGGTGAAGTCAGCCGGGTAGAAGAACACGACAGACCATTTGCCTTTCAGATCGGCGTCCGACACTTCGACGAATGCGCCGTTTTTGAATGCGGTAGCTTTGAAGGGTTTAACTTGGCTGTTGATGATAGGCATCGTTGACTCTCCATCAGTGGTTGAGAACATTGGGTGAAAACTTGATGGGGAGAATCCTAACCAATGAATCGCCCCTTGGCTCATTGGCAAACCTGATGCTGCCGATTGGTTTTGACTATCAGCCAACAGTATTAATAGAAGAAACCTTAATCTACTGCTGTACCGGCTTCTCGCCGATGCGCGCCATGCCCATGAACGGGTTGGCCTCGACGTAGCGCATGGCGGACTGCATGTCCTTCCAGCCGACATAGCTCATCAGTGATTTCAGATCCCAACCGCTGCGGTGCGCCCAGGTGGCGAAGCCCCGGCGCAGGGAATGGCTGGTGTAGTGTTCGCCAGCGATACCGGCACGCTCCAGGGCTTGGCGCAGCAACGCGATCACGCTATTGGCATGCAACCCCTGCTCGCTCAGGCGCCCCCAGCGGTTGATGCCGCGAAACACCGGCCCGCGCACCAGCGCCGCGCTGTTGATCCACTCGATATAGGCCTGCACCGGGCACAGGCGCAGCAAGGCCGGGGTGTGAAAGGTCCGCCCAAGGTTGTCACGGTCACTCTTGCTGCGGGGCAGGTAGAGGCTGATGCCCGACCCGGCCATCGCTTGCACATGCTCGATCTGCAAGCGGCACAGCTCATCACTGCGAAAGCCGCGCCAGAAGCCCAGCAAGATCAGCGCCCGATCACGCCGGGCACGTAACAGATCCCCCTGGCGCTGTTCAGTTGCGGCACTCGCGACCTCCTCATCTAGCCAGGCGACGACCTGTTCCAGGTGCTGCAGCTCCAAGGGTTGCGCCTGTTTTTCCTGTACCGGGTGCAGCGCACGGATGCCCTTGAACACCTGGCGCACCACCGGTGCCTTGGTCGGGTCGGCAAAGCCCTGGCTGCTGTGCCACTGGGCCAGGGCCGACAGGCGCAACCGCAGGGTATTGATCGACAGCTCACCGGCATAGGCGGCCAGGTAGCGGGCCACGCTTTCGGCCGTAGCCGGAAGGAAACCGCCCCACTGCACTTCGAAATGCTCGATGGCCGCCCGATAGCTGCGACGGGTGTTGTCGCGGGTGGCGGCTTGCAGATAACGATCCAGCTCGCTCATGGCAGCTCAACTCAGGCAAATGTACGGCGATGGCTGGCGAAAACCGCCCTCAGCGCCTATCACACGGGGTAATACCATAATATCCCATGTCAGTTTCAGGCTTTTGATAAATTCACATCTGCTGTACAATTCCATGTAATTACATACTACGTAACACAGTACCAAATCGTCGGAGGATGCATGGCTCGCGGAGGCATAAACAAGGCGGTGGTGAAGAAAGCGCGTCAGGCGATTCTTGCCCGCGGCGAACACCCCAGCATCGACGCAGTACGCATCGAAATGGGTAATACCGGCTCGAAAACCACCATCCACCGCTATCTCAAGGAGCTGGATGACGGCGCCAGCCGGCGTGACAGCGGCCCTGCGCCCCTGGACCAAGAACTGGGCGAACTGGTGGGGCGCCTGGCGCAACGTCTGCAGGAGCAGGCCCAGGAACCCCTGGAGCAAGCCCTCGCCCACTTCGAAGAACAGAAGCAGGTGCTGGAACACCAGATGAACGAAGCCCACCAGCTTCAGGAGCAGTTGCAACAGCAGTTGCAGATTCAGGCCAGCGCCCTGGCCGGGGAAAGCGCCGCCCTGCAAGACACTCGCTCCATGCTGCAGAGCGAACAGACCCGCAACGCCGAACTCAACCAGGCACTCAAGGGCCTTGAGCTGCGGCTGGAGGACAAGGAGCGGCAGATCCACTCCCTGGAGGAAAAGCACCTGCATGCCAGGGACGCCCTGGAGCACTACCGCGCGGCCAGCAAGGAACAGCGCGAACAGGAGCAGCGCCGCCACGAAGGGCAGTTGCAACAGATCCAGATGGAGCTGCGCCAGGCCCAACAGAGCGCGCTGGTACGCCAGGACGAGATCACCCAACTGCATCGCGATAACGAGCGCCTGCTCAGCGAACAGCGCGCCATCCAAAAAGAGCTCAAGCAAGCCCAGGATGCCGCCAGCAAGAACTCGGCGCTACAGGCCCGCCTGAGCGAACAGGTCGCCCGCCAGGACAGCGAAAGCACCCTGCTCCAGGAACGCCTGCGCGTTGCCCAGGAAGAAGTTCAGGCACTCAAGGAACAAACCAGGAAACAGGCTCGATCGAGCAAGGAGATGGAGTTGCGCGCCACCAAGGCCGAGGCCGGCCTGGAGGCGTTGCGCCTGGCTGCTGCCACCAAGGCCCAGCCAGACGCACCTGCGAAGGCTTGATCAGCCCGCGACAGGCGTACGCATGGTGACGAACTCTTCGGCGGCCGTCGGGTGCACGCCGATGGTTTCGTCGAAGTCGCGCTTGGTCGCCCCCGCCTTCAGGGCAATTGCCAGGCCCTGGACGATTTCACCGGCATCCGGGCCGACCATGTGGCAACCCAGGACCTTGTCGCTGTCGGCGTCCACCACCAGCTTCATCAGGGTGCGTTCCTGGCAGTCGGTCAGGGTCAGTTTCATCGGCCGGAAGCGGCTCTCGAAAATCTGCACCTTATGCCCCGCTTCTCGCGCCTGCTCTTCGGTGAGGCCGACGGTACCGATGTTCGGCAGGCTGAACACCGCCGTAGGAATCATCTGGTAATCCACGGGACGGTACTGCTCGGGCTTGAACAGGCGCCGAGCCACGGCCATGCCCTCGGCCAGGGCCACCGGCGTCAGTTGCACGCGGCCGATGACATCGCCAATCGCCAGGATCGACGGCTCACTGCTCTGATACTGCTCGTCCACTTCGATGAAACCGCGCTTGTCGAGCTTCACGCCGGTATTCTCCAGCCCCAGGTTGTCCAGCATCGGCCGGCGCCCGGTGGCATAGAACACACAATCGGCGGCCAGCTTGCGACCATCCTTGAGGGTGACCTCAAGACTGCCGTCGGCCTGCTTGTCGATGCGCTCGATGTCGGCATTGAACTGCAGGCCCAAACCACGCTTGGTCAGTTCCTCCTGCAAGTGCTTGCGCACTGCGCCGTCGAAACCGCGCAGGAACAGCTCACCGCGATACAACAGCTGGGTATCGGCGCCCAGACCATGGAAGATCCCGGCAAACTCCACCGCGATGTAGCCACCGCCCACCACCAGCACGCGCTTGGGCAGCTCCTTGAGGAAGAAGGCCTCGTTGGAACTGATGGCATGCTCACGCCCCGGGATATCCGGGATCTGTGGCCAGCCGCCGGTGGCAATGAGGATGTGCTTGGCGCTGTAGCGTTGGCCGTTGACCTCTACCTGCTGCGGATCGATCAGCTTGGCGTGGCCTTCATGCAGTGTCACGCCGCTGTTGACCAGCAGATTGCGGTAGATGCCGTTGAGGCGATTGATTTCGCGATCCTTGTTGGCGATCAGGGTCGCCCAATCGAAATTCGCCTCACCCAGGGACCAGCCGAAACCCGAGGCCTGCTCGAAGTCTTCGGCGAAGTGCGCGCCGTACACCAGCAGCTTTTTCGGCACGCAGCCGACGTTGACACAGGTACCGCCCAGATAGCGGCTTTCAGCGACCGCGACCTTCGCGCCAAAACCCGCCGCGAATCGCGCGCAGCGCACACCGCCGGAACCGGCACCAATTACATAAAGATCAAAATCGTAGGCCATTTCACTCTCCCAGGCAGGCTGACAAGCATAACCGCAGATGGCGATCGGGTCAGCGCAGAGGTCTACATAAGGGCGACAAATGAAAAAGCCACCCGAAGGTGGCTTTTCCGAAAAACCCGTGCAGCGGCTATCAGTAAGCCTTGCCGGTCTTGTAGAAGTTCTCGAAGCAGAAGTTGGTTGCGTCGATGTAGCCTTCGGCACCACCGCAGTCGAAACGCTTGCCCTTGAACTTGTAGGCCATCACGCAACCGTTCTGCGCCTGTTTCATCAGGGCATCGGTGATCTGGATCTCGCCACCCTTGCCCGGCTCGGTCTGCTCGATCAGGTCAAAGATGTCCGGAGTCAGGATGTAACGACCGATGATCGCCAGGTTCGACGGTGCGTCTTCCGGCTTTGGCTTCTCGACCATGCTGTGAACGCGGTAGATGTCGTCACGGATCATCTCGCCAGCAATCACGCCGTACTTGTTGGTTTCCTGCGGATCGACTTCCTGGATGGCCACGATCGAGCAGCGGAACTGCTTGTACAGCTTGACCATCTGGGTCAGTACGCCGTCGCCTTCGAGGTTGACGCACAGGTCGTCCGCCAGTACCACGGCGAAGGGTTCGTCACCGATCAGCGGGCGGCCAGTCAGAATGGCGTGGCCCAGGCCTTTCATTTCGGTCTGGCGAGTGTAGGAGAACGAGCACTCGTCCAGCAGCTTGCGGATACCGACCAGGTATTTCTCCTTGTCGGTGCCCTTGATCTGGTTTTCCAGCTCGTAACTGATGTCGAAGTGGTCTTCGAGGGCGCGCTTGCCGCGGCCGGTCACGATGGAGATTTCATTCAATCCGGCATCCAGCGCTTCTTCAACGCCGTACTGGATCAGTGGCTTGTTCACCACCGGCAGCATTTCTTTAGGCATGGCTTTAGTCGCTGGCAGGAAGCGAGTACCGTAACCGGCTGCTGGGAACAAGCATTTCTTGATCATATGAGTCCTTAAAAAGGCTGTGTGTACGAGTTTCGGCGCAGTCTAATGAGGGCGCGAGCGCCTTACAATGCCCCGCGCTGGCTAACCGCTGCCATCATAGAGAAATAAAGTGCCAGATAGTTCCGCAGCATCCTCCAGATAGCCTGCCAGGTAAACCTCCATCACCGCGCAGCGCTTGTAAACCGGCACCTGCACAGGGTTGCCGGAATGCCCCAGGCATCGGCCAGGCACACCCTCGACTCAACGGCCAAGGCGGGCCATCCGGACTCCATGATGGCACCGTTTTCGCCCTGGCGATGTTCACCCGCAGGCACCACAACCCCCTCACCCAGAGGGGCTGCGGCACTTTTGCAGGCCCGCGGAGGACTAAGGTGACGTGCTGTACCGAAATGGCCATTAGCTATAGCATCGCCACTGGCATGCACGGCCACTTCACCCCCTCCCCCTCAGATGACGAAATCCCCCATGAACAGACTTTTCACTGTCACCGCAGTACTGGCCCTGAGTGGATGTGCCACCGCCTCCAATACCTACCTGGCCAATGGCGAACAAGGCCTGAGCATCGATTGCTCTGGCGAGGCCAGCTCCTGGGCCAGCTGTTACGAGAAAGCCGAGGCGTCCTGCGCCGGCACCGGCTATCGGATCGTCAGCACTGTCGGCACGCCCGCCACCAAGGAAAGCGACAAGACCCTCGGCGTCGATGTTGGCAACTATAAAAGCCGCAGCGTGGTGGTGGTCTGCAAGTAGAAGGCGCACGCCCTCTACATATGAATTTCGGCGAACTTGATGCCCAGGCCACGAATGGTTTCGATCAGGTCGTCGAGACGGCAGAAAGATTCCACCTCGTCGCTGTCGTCCACCAGAAAATAGCTGCGCCCGGCGCTCTTCTTGAAAAACACAATCCATTCCCCTGAATTGGCCGGGTTCTGGATCACGTGGGTGGCAGAGATCAAGCCCTCTGCATGCTTTGCCCTGACATCTTCCCGCTTCATGCTTTCTCCCAAAAAATCGATGCCGCCCAGGCGTGAGCCCGGGCGGCACCGGCAACAATGGGCGCTAGTTTATCGGATGCCCTGGCCTATCAGCACGCCTTCTACCGTCTGACCGTACAAATTCACCCCGTCATTGGCGTGGAACTTGACCCGGGTCTTCTCGATGGAGCCCTCTACCAGGCGCGGGTCCTGCGGCCGCTCGTGGCTGTTGACGAACGCCGCCACGTCCCAGGCCTGCTGATCGCTCAGGCTGCCGCCCTTGCCCAGAGGCATGTTGTGCTTGATGAAGGACGCCGCAGTATTGATCCGGTGCATCCCTGCACCCCAGTTGTAGGAATCCTTGCCCCAGAGTGGCGGCATCACGTAATCCGCACCGGCCTTCTGGCCCTGGCCGTTGTCACCGTGGCAAACCGCACACTGCGCCTGATACACCGCCGCACCCTGCTTGAGGTCGTAGCCTTTGGCGGGCTGCGCCACGTCGGGATACCCGCGCCCGGGCAGCTCGACGCCCAGCGGCGCCTTGCTCGCCAGCCAGTAGGCATACACCGACAGCGCGGTAATCTGCGGACTGTCCGCCGCCGGCGGCTTGCCACCGTTCATGCTGAACTGAAAACAGCCTTGCAGGCGCTCGGCAAAGGTATTCACCTTGTCGTTCTTCTTGCGATAGGCCGGGTACATCGGGTACGCGCCCCACAGTGGCGCCGAGTTGGCCAGGCGCCCCTGGTCAAGGTGGCAATTGCTGCAATTGAGGCCGTTGCCAACGAACTGCGGCGCCAGGCGCTTGGTATCGACGAACAGGGCGTAGCCTTCGCGTACCAGCTTGCCGTAGGCGTTGTCCGGCAGCTCGCTTTCAGCCGGCGGCTTGAAGTACTCGACATGGGCGGAAGCGCTCGGCGCCGGGATCTGCGACTGGTCCTCCATGGCGATGGTGGCCGCCTGGACCTGGATCGCGAGCAGGCTCAGCAGCGCCCCTGGAATCAATAGTTTCATGGGCGCGCCTCCTGGGAGTTCAAGGTTGCAAAGTAGTCCGCCACGGCAGCCACTTCTTCGGCGCTCAGGGATTTGGCGATGTGCCCCATCAAGTCATTGGGGTCGTTGTGGCGGGTACCTTCACGCCAGGCGTTGAGCTGTGCCACCAGGTAGCTGGCAGGCTGCCCGGCCAGGGGTGGGAAGGCGGTACCGACGCCCACGCCACCCGGTCCGTGGCAACTGACGCACTCGGGCACTTGCCGTTCCCAGGCACCACGCAGGGCCAGGCGCTCACCGACACCGGTGGCCACCTGGCTACGGCTGACAGGAGCCAGCTTGGGCGCAGGCATGGCGGCCAGGGTCGTGGTGACCGCGGTGATTTCCTCTTCACTCAAGGCCTTGGCCAGCGGTTGCATCACAGGGCTGGTGCGGGCGCCGCTGCGAAAGTCGTGCAACTGCTTGCCCAGATATCCCGCTGGCAACCCGGCAAGGCGTGGAAACCCGGCCGGAGCCAGGCCCATGCCATCGGCGCCATGGCAGGCCAGGCAAGCCGTCGCCCCCGGCTGGGCGCCTCCCTGGGTAAAGACTTTCTGCCCCTCCACGGCATGGGCAGTTTGAACCAACAGCAGCATCAGGCCACTCAATAGCATTCGATCCAGTGGGATCATATGAACTCCATTATTCTAGTTATATGCTTAGACCTGCATGGCATAAGCACACAAATAGTAGGTCAATTGATCCACCGGGACAACGCGAAATTGCCCCGCGCCTATCGAATACCGAACAGCAAAACAAGGTTTTACCAGGCGAAAAAAAGCGGCTAATCGCCGCAGTGCAACAAGGCTTCTGCCCACGCAAAAGCAGCCCCGGGCGGCGCTTGGCGGCGCTACCCGGGGCCTGGGGCAAAGTCTGGAGAAGGGATGCAAGCGGGTAACCGGGGCCGGTCACCCGCAGGGAGCAACGGCTTAGCCGGAGATACAGTCTTCACCGGCCTTGCGCACATCCTGAGGGCGCAAGGGGTTGTTGCTCATCTGCTCGTGCAGCTTGATGCTGCTGCCACCGGAACGCGCCTCAATGTAGAACACTGCAGCCGGGGCCGGCGACAGGCTCTGGGGCACTAGTACCCGAAAGCCGTCCTTGTGCGGCTCGACCTGCAGCGCGCCGCGGCTGCCGGAGAGCTTGTCGGCCAGGCACTTGGCGTATTCCTGAGGCTTCTTGCCGGAAATCACGCTCAGGGTTGGCGGTGTCTGGTTGATGTCCGAGACGCTTGCGCAACCGCCGATGGCCAAGACCAGAACCCACACCCAGCGCTTCATATAAAAATCTCCAATAAAGTCCCTCCGACAGCAAAGGCGCCGTTTTTCTCCGGAGGCACGGCTTTATCGCCGATAAAAATCCAAATAACTGTTTTAAATTGTCAAAGCTCGACGCCGGGGCCGAATAATACTCCTTTGGGCCTGATAAACTGCGCCACCGCCCACGCAAACGTTTTTTGCTTTTGTAGCTATAGCCCTTCTGGAGGCGCCCATGAAATTCATCCACCAGCGCGAGCACCTGAACGAAGACGATATCGTCGTCATCGAATGCTCCCAGGTCTGTAACATTCGCCTGATGAGCGACGCCAACTTCCGCAGTTTCAAGAACGGCGGCCGTCATACCTATCACGGCGGCGCCTTCGACAAGTTCCCGGCAAAGATCACCGCCCCCAGCACTGGCTTCTGGAACATCACCATCGACACCGTCAACCGTCGGCCCATCAGCGTGACCCGCAAGCCGAACCTGACGCATTCGATCCGCATCATTCGCCGCTCCAGCTCGAAACTGCGCTAAGCCCTCCCCTCGCGACAACAGGTAGCCCCGTGCCCCAGACCACCAAGTACGTCATCAAATACAAGCTCAACGGTGAGCGCCGCTTCGAATTCGCCCAGTTGCAGACCGGCTCCGAGGAAGAAGCCCGGGCCGCCCTCGAGGCGCTGCATGGCCAGTCCGACGATGTCATCAGCGACGTCAGCGTCAGCAAGGCCTTGTAGAGCGCCGCTGCGCACCACCGATTCAAGCGCAAGCAACGGAGTGTTCCGCGGCCAACCGTGCCGCAGACTGACCGGGTTCCCTACCGCCCAGGACACTCCAGCCATGCCTGCCCCCTCGCTACACGATCGCCTGCAACAACTGGATTGGGCCCGCATCGAGCAGGCCCTCGACCAGGACGGCTGCGCCCGCCTCGAAGGCCTGTTGACCCCAGCGCAATGCCAGGCCCTGAGCCGGCTTTACCAGAGCCCCGAGTTGTTTCGCTCGAAAGTGATCATGGCCCGCCATGGTTTTGGCCGTGGCCAGTACCAGTATTTTGGCTATCCGCTGCCGGAGCCCGTGGCGCAATTGCGCCAGTTGCTCTACCCGCGCCTGGTGGACCAGGCCAACCGCTGGAACCGCCTGATGAACATCGACGTCCAATATCCGATGCAACACGCCGCCTTCATCCAGCGCTGCCACGACGCCGGGCAGATGCGCCCGACGCCCTTGCTGCTGCAATACGGCCCCGGGGACTACAACTGCCTGCACCAGGATCTGTACGGCGAGCATGTATTCCCCTTGCAAGTGGCCTTCCTGTTGTCGCAGCCGGGAAGCGACTTCAGCGGCGGTGAACTGGTGCTCACCGAACAGCGCCCACGCATGCAATCGCGGCCGCAGGTCATTGGTCTGAAGCAGGGTGATGGGCTGGTTTTCGCCGTGCATCATCGCCCGGTAGCCGGAGCGCGCGGGCACTATCGGGTGACCTTGCGCCACGGTGTCAGCCGCGTTCACAGTGGCCAGCGCCATACCCTTGGAGTGATTTTTCACGATGCACTGTAATGATGGCGGCCCAGCCACCCTCGGGCTGTTCAGTGACAGCGACCTGCAGCAGCCTGCCCGCGTCGAGGTCCTGGGCCCACAATCCCGGGTATTGCGCGGCTTCGCCCTGCCCTGGGTCGAAGCGCTGCTGCCGCAACTCGATGCCGTGCTCGCCGCCGCACCCTTTCGCCAGATGCAGACGCCCGGCGGCTTCACCATGTCGGTGGGCCTCAGCAGTTGCGGGCAACTGGGCTGGACCACCGACCGCAGCGGCTACCGCTACAGCCCCATCGACCCGCAAAGCCAGCGCCCCTGGCCAGCACTGCCCAAGGTATTCCAGGAGCTGGCCGAAGCCGCGGCCGAGGCGGCCGGCTTTCCCGGGTTCGCCCCGGACTCCTGCCTGATCAACTGCTACCGGCCGGGGGCAAAGATGTCACTGCATCAGGACAAGAACGAGCGCGACTACTCGGCCCCTATCGTGTCCCTGTCCCTGGGCCTGCCGGCGATCTTTCTCTTCGGCGGCCGGCAGCGCAGCGACAAGAGCCAGCGGGTCGCGCTGCTGCATGGCGATGTGGTGGTCTGGGGCGGCGTCGACCGCCTGCGCTATCACGGAGTGCTGGCCCTCAAGGACGGCTACCACCCGCTGTTGGGCCAGCAACGGATCAACCTGACCTTGCGCCGGGCCGGCTGACGTTGAGAATTCAAGCGCAAGGCCCGGAGTGCCGAACGGCCCCAGCTTGGTTAATCTGGCCGCCACCGCTTACCGAGTACCGACCATGACCGCCTTGTCGCGCAAGCACCGCATCGAACAGGACCCCCGCTGGCAAGCCGTGCTCAAGCGCGATGCCAGCGCCGACGCCAGCTTTGTCTACGCCGTGCGCACCACCGGCGTCTATTGCCGCCCCAGCAGCCTGTCGCGCTTGCCCAAGGCCGAGAATGTCGAATTCTTCGACAGCGCCGAGCAAGCCGAAGCCGCCGGCTACCGCCCGAGCAAGCGCCTGGCCAGTGACCAGACCCAGGTCGCGGCGCACCATGCCACGCTGGTGGCGCTGGCCTGCCGGCAGATCGAGGGCGCCGAAACACCGCCCAGCCTGGGCCAGCTGGCGCAGCAGGCCGGCATGAGCAGCTATCACTTTCACCGAGTGTTCAAGGCCGCCACCGGGCTGACCCCCCGGGCCTATGCCAACGCGCAACGCTCACGCAAGGTACGCTCCCACCTGGAACGCGGCCAGTCGGTCACCGAAGCCCTGTATGACGCCGGCTTCAACTCCAACAGCCGTTTCTACGAAGCGGCCGACCAGTTGCTGGGCATGACGCCCAGCGACTACCGCGCCGGCGGCCCCAACACCGATATCCGCTTCGCCCTCGGCCAGTGTTCCCTGGGGGCAATACTGGTGGCGCAAAGCGCGCGCGGTGTGTGTGCGATTCTCCTGGGGGATGAACCCGGCCCGCTGCTGGAGCAACTGCAGGACAAGTTCCCCCGGGCCAACCTGATCGGTGCCGACCGCGATTTCGAGCGCCTGGTCGCCCAGGTAGTGGGGTTTATCGAGGCCCCGGCCATTGGCCTGGACCTGCCCCTGGATCTGCAGGGCACGGTGTTCCAGGAGCGGGTATGGCAGGCCCTGAGGAGCATTCCTCTGGGCAGCACCGCCAGTTACGCCGAAATTGCCCAGCGCATTGGCGCGCCCAAGTCCATGCGCGCCGTGGCCCAGGCCTGCGCGGCCAACAGCCTGGCGGTGGCCATTCCCTGCCACCGGGTGGTACGCAGCGACGGCAGCCTTTCAGGCTACCGCTGGGGTGTGGAACGCAAGCGTCAGTTGCTGGAGCGCGAAGCGGCCTGCGAGGCCTCGATGCCGATGTAGATCGCCACCGAATCGGCACTGGTGTAGACCTCGAAATCCGTGGCGAAGGCGCGCCGGACCTGGGGGTTGTCCTGGAAGTAGGCCCAGATCAGCCCCCAGGTCTGGATCACGCAATCGGGCATCGCGCCCTTGGCACTGAACACCAGGTAGTCCCCGCCCTGGACAGCCACGCTCGGGTAGTCGGCGCAGGCACCTTCCAGCGCCACGCCGGCGGTCACG
This sequence comes from Pseudomonas sp. BIGb0176, assembly GCF_024810175.1. Taxonomy (NCBI): domain Bacteria; kingdom Pseudomonadati; phylum Pseudomonadota; class Gammaproteobacteria; order Pseudomonadales; family Pseudomonadaceae; genus Pseudomonas; species Pseudomonas sp. BIGb0176. The sequence continues at coordinate 898,039 of NZ_JANUEC010000001.1, read as the reverse complement.
TCGAAGTGCCCGCTGGCATCGGACTCGTAGTTGGAATAGACGCCGTAGACGAACGAATCAGCCTGGCGAGGGCTGATCTTGTCGAACAGCCCCTCGACATAGAAGCGCTGCCACATCGGCCCGATCCGGGCGCTGTCGGCCTGTTGCTCGGCGGCGTTGAGGGTCCTTACTTGCAGGCCTGCAACGCTGAACGGCAGTACTTCACGCAGTTTTACATCCATGGCCAGCCTTCCTTGAGGGGTGCGATGAGGAAAAATATCCGCCGCAGTCTAGCGCCGGATCGACGCCGCCGACAGCCGTCGGCAGCGGCCGCTGTATCGGTTGCAAAGGCCTGGAATCGAGCCCCGTGGAAAAGTCAGCTGGCCTCGGGGCGCCATCTCCTGATAAAAACCACGGGCTGCATCGTCTAAACCTGCCGACGGAGAATTCCCGCAAATGAGCCAATGGACTGATCGCCGCCTCTTAGACCTGCTGGGTATCGCCCTGCCCATCATCCAAGCGCCCATGGCCGGCCCCTCCGGCTCCGCCATGGTGATCGGCGCCTCCCGGGCCGGTGCTCTGGGCTCCCTGCCCTGCGCCATGCTCGACGCCGGGCAGATCCGCCAGGAAGTACAGGTGATTCGCTCAGCCACGCAGAACCCATTGAACCTGAATTTCTTCTGCCACCAGGTGCAGCCCGTCGATGCCGAACACGAGCAACGCTGGAAGAACGCCCTGGAGCCCTACTATCGCGAGCTGGGCGCCGACTTCGATGCTCCGACCCCGGTCAGCAACCGCGCGCCCTTCGATGAGAGCACCTGCCAACTGGTGGAAGAGTTGCGCCCTGAAGTCGTGAGTTTCCACTTCGGCCTTCCAGAGCCTTCGTTGCTGGCCCGGGTCAAGGCCACCGGAGCCAAGGTGCTGTCCTCGGCCAGCACCGTCGATGAAGCGCTCTGGCTGGAGGAGCGCGGCTGCGACGCGATCATCGCCATGGGCTACGAAGCCGGCGGCCACCGGGCAATCTTCCTCGGCGACGATCTCAACAGCCAGGTCGGCACCATGGCCCTGGTGCCGCAGATCGTCGACGCGGTGCAACTGCCGGTGATTGCCGCCGGCGGCATCGGCGATGCCCGGGGCATCGTCGCGGCGCTGGCCCTGGGAGCCTCGGCGGTGCAACTGGGCACCGCTTACCTGTTCACCCCGGAAGCCAAGGTCAGCGCCGCCCACCACCATGCCCTGCGCCACGCCAAGGAAAGCGAAACCGCGTTGACCAACCTGTTCACCGGGCGCCCGGCCCGGGGCATCGTCAACCGCGTCATGCGCGAAATCGGCCCCATCAGCCCGTTGGCGCCGGCCTTCCCCCGGGCCGGCGGCGCCTTGATGCCGCTGCGTGCCAAGGACGAGGCGGACTTCGCCAACCTCTGGTCCGGCCAGGCCCTGCGCCTGGGGGTGGAACTGCCCGCCTACGAACTGACCCTGCGCCTGGCCGAACAAACCCTGGCACAACTGCGCAGACGCTGATTCACTAGAGCCGCGATCACATCGCGGCCCGGGCAACAAGCGCTGGCAACAGAGTTCCGTTCATCGACAAATCGCTATATATTCCGCTATATAGCGATTCCCCCTCGCCTTGGTGCAGGCCCCTTCCAATAACTCACTGCCCAACGCATCCGTCCCCCCAATGGAGCTGTTTGATGAACCTTCGCGCCTCAGGTTTTGCCCCGACTTGCCTCGCCGCCCTGCTCGCTGTCTTCGCCCTGGGTTCGGCCCAGGCCGATGAAGTCCAGGTCGCGGTGGCCGCCAACTTCACCGCACCGATCCAGGCGATTGCCGCCGACTTCGAGAAAGACACCGGGCACAAACTGGTGGCCGCCTACGGCGCTACCGGGCAGTTCTATACCCAGATCAAGAACGGCGCGCCTTTTGAAGTCTTCCTCTCCGCCGACGACAGCACCCCGCAAAAGCTCGAAAGCGAAGGCGACATCGTCAAGGGCTCGCGCTTCACCTACGCCATCGGCACCCTGGCCCTGTGGTCGGCCAAGGACGGCTACGTTGACGCCAAGGGCCAGGTGCTCAAGGACAACCAGTACCAGCATCTGTCCATCGCCAACCCGAAAGCCGCACCTTACGGCCTGGCCGCAACCCAGGTACTGGCCAAGCTGGGCCTGACCGACAAGGTCAAGGACAAGATCGTCGAAGGCCAGAACATCACCCAGGCCTATCAGTTCGTTTCCACCGGCAATGCCGAGCTGGGCTTCGTTGCCCTGTCGCAGATCTACAAGGACGGCAAGGTCACCAGCGGTTCGGCCTGGATCGTCCCGGCCCAGATGCACGACCCGATCAAGCAGGACGCGGTCATCCTCAACAAGGGCAAGGACAACCCGGCCGCCAAGGCACTGGTGGACTACCTCAAGGGGCCAAAAGCCGCCGCGGTGATCAAGTCCTACGGCTACCAACTGTAAATGAGCCTGTCGAGTGCCGATTTTTCCGCCATCTGGCTGACCCTCAAGCTGGCGTCCCTGACCACGCTGATCCTGCTGGTGGTCGGCACTCCGATAGCCCTGTGGCTGTCGCGCACCCGCTCCTGGCTGCGGGGGCCGATCGGCGCCGTGGTGGCTCTGCCCCTGGTGCTGCCACCCACGGTGATAGGTTTCTACCTGTTGCTGGCCCTGGGGCCGAACGGTTTCTTCGGCCAGTTCACCCAGTCCCTGGGGCTGGGCACCCTGACGTTCAGTTTTGCCGGCCTGGTGCTGGGCTCGGTGATCTACTCCATGCCCTTCGTGGTACAGCCGTTGCAAAATGCCTTTTCTGCCATTGGCAGCCGTCCCCTGGAAGTGGCCGCAACCCTGCGCGCCAACCCCTGGGACACCTTTTTCACGGTGATCCTGCCCCTGGCGCGGCCAGGCTTCATCACCGCCTCGATCCTCGGCTTTGCCCACACCGTCGGCGAGTTCGGCGTGGTGCTGATGATCGGCGGCAACATCCCCAACAAGACCCGGGTGGTTTCGGTGCAGATCTACGATCACGTCGAGGCCATGGAATACGCCCAGGCCCACTGGCTGGCCGGGGCCATGCTGGTGTTCTCGTTCCTGGTGCTGCTGGCGCTGTACTCCAGCCGCAAGACCAAAGCCGGCTGGAGCTGAGCCGATGAGCATTCACGTCAAGCTGCACCTGGGCTACCAGGACTTCGCCCTGGATCTCGACCTGCAACTGCCAGGGCGCGGGGTAACAGCCTTGTATGGACATTCGGGCTCGGGCAAGACCACCTGCCTGCGCTGCATCGCTGGCCTGGAAAAAGCCGGCCGCGGGCGCATCCAGATCAACGACGAAGTCTGGCAGGACAGCCAGCGCAAGCTGTTCGTCCCGCCCCACAAGCGCTCCCTGGGCTATGTGTTCCAGGAGGCCAGCCTGTTCGCCCACCTGTCCGTGCAAGCCAACCTGGAATTCGGCCTGCGGCGCATTGCCAAGGCACAACGCCGGGTGGACATGGCCCAGGCCAGTGAACTGCTGGGCATCGGCCACCTGCTGCAGCGCCACCCGCAGCACCTTTCCGGCGGCGAGCGCCAGCGCATCGGCATTGCCCGGGCACTGCTCACCAGCCCGCGGCTGCTGCTGATGGACGAGCCCCTGGCGGCCCTGGATTCGAAACGCAAAAGCGAGATCCTGCCCTACCTGGAACGCTTGCACGACGAGCTGGATATCCCGGTGCTGTATGTCAGCCACTCCCAGGATGAAGTGGCGCGCCTGGCCGACCATATCGTCCTGCTCAGCGATGGCCGGGCCCTGGCCAGCGGCCCCGTGGGCGAGACCCTGGCGCGCCTGGACCTGCCCCTGGCCCTGGGTGACGACGCGGGCGTGGTGGTGGAAGGCCGGGTCAGCCATTACGACCCGGACTACCAGTTGCTGACCCTGCAACTGCCCGGCAGCCAGCTGACTATCCGCGTGGCCCACGAGCCTCTGGCACTGGGCAAGGCCTTGCGGTTCAAGGTCCAGGCCCGGGACGTCAGCCTGAGCCTGCAGGACAGCGAGCACAGCAGCATCCTCAACCGCCTGCCGGTAACGGTGCGCGACGAAATCCCCGCGGACAACGCCGCCCATGTGCTGGTGCGTCTGGACGTGGCGGGCAGCCCGTTGCTGGCGCGCATCACCCGCTTCTCCCGGGACCAGTTGAGCCTGCACCCCGGGCAGCAACTCTGGGCACAGATCAAGGCAGTGGCCGTCCTGGCGTAAACCGCAGAGAAAATCGGCACCCTTGGCCGAGGCCGCGGTCCATGGTCTACCGGCCCGCACTTTGCCCAGGACCTGCCGCCATGCCCGACGCTTGCGATACCCCCGCCCTGCCCGCCGACCTGCACTACACCGACGACCGCCAGCCGGGCATCCGGCGGCGCAAGCTGCGGGGCAAGTTCGTCTACTACGACGCCCAGGGCCAGCGCCTTACCCAGGCCGCCGAGGTACAGCGGATCAACGCCCTGGCGATTCCCCCGGCCTACGCTGAGGTGTGGATCTGCCCCGACCCCAAGGGCCATCTGCAGGCCACCGGCCGCGACGCAAGGGGCCGCAAGCAGTACCGCTACCACCCGCGCTGGCGCGAAGTGCGCGACGGTGACAAGTACGCTCGCCTGCTGGCGTTCGGCAACGCCTTGCCCAAGCTGCGCCGGCAGTTGCAGGCGCAATTGGCGGTGCCCGGCTTCAGCCGGGAAAAGGTCATGGCCACCTTGATCCTGCTGCTGGATGAAACCCTCATCCGCGTGGGCAACAGCCAGTATGCCCGGGACAATCGCTCCTACGGCCTGACCACGTTGCGCAACCGCCATGTACAGGTCAGCGGCAGCGCCATCCACTTCCAGTTCCGTGGCAAGAGCGGGGTCGAGCACCAGATCACCGTCAAGGACCCGCGCCTGGCACGGGTGGTCAAGCGCTGCCTGGAGTTGCCTGGGCAGCAGCTGTTCCAGTACCTGGACGAAGACGGTCAACGGCACCACGTCAGCTCGTCGGACATCAACGCCTGCCTGCAGCAACTGACCGGAGCCGACTTCACCGCCAAGGACTACCGCACCTGGGCCGGCAGCGTCCTGGCCCTGGAGCGGTTGCGCCAGCAGCCTTGGGAGCCCCAGGCCGAGGCGAAGAGACACATAGTGGCAACGGTCAAGGAAGTGGCCCGGGAACTGGGTAACACTCCGGCGGTGTGCCGCAAGTGCTACATCCATCCGGCGCTGCTGGAGCGCTTCGTCCTCGGTGAGTTGGCGCAGCTGCCCAAGGCCCGGGCCCGCCAGGGCCTGAAGGCCGAGGAAGCGGGCCTGGCGAACTTTCTGCGGCGCCTGGCAAAGGAGGCCCAACCGGGCTGACGACGGCCACCTTCGAATTTGCGTACTTGTCAGCCAGAGAATTCTGAGGTTAGGCTACGCACCTTCTTTCCCGTCCAAGGACGATTGCCGACGTGAACAACTAAGCCTTCCAAAAATGTATCCGCGATGAGCACTGCTAGCGCTCATTGGCCTGTTGCCACATTTTCCGGAGGTGCTGATGACTCACGTCACCCGGCTGCCCGCACTGGTTTCCCTGAACCAGCTGACCTATCAATTCGCCAATGGCGAAACCCTGCTTGATGCCCTGAACCTGAGTTTCGATCGCCTGCCCACGGCCATCGTCGGGCGCAATGGCGTGGGCAAGTCCCTGCTGCTGCGCCTGATCGCCGGCGACCTGCAACCCTCCTCCGGGAGCATCAGCCACACTGCCAGCGTGGCCTATGTGCCTCAGGACCCGCAGGTACAGCCGGGGCAGAGCGTGGCCCAGGTCGCCGGCCTCGCCGAGACGCTGGGCGCCCTGCAGCGCCTGGCCGACGGCAGCGCCAGCCTGGAAGACCTGCACCGGGTGGATGATCGCTGGGACCTGGCCCAGCGCCTGCGCCTGGCCCTGGATGAAGCCGGCCTGGAGCACGTGGAACCGCAGGGCCCGGCGGACGTCCTCAGCGGCGGCCAACTGGCCCGGGTGGTGCTGATCGGCGCCCTGCTGGGCAACGCCGACCTGCTGCTGCTCGACGAGCCCAGCAATCACCTGGACCGCCACGGCCGGCGCTGGCTGACGGAACAACTGCAAGGCTGGCGTGGCGGGCTGATCCTGGTCAGCCATGACCGCCAGTTGCTCATGCAGGTGCAACGCATCGTCGAACTCGGCCCCCAGGGCGCCCAGGTCTATGGCGGCAACTATGCGCTGTACCAGGCGCAGCGCCAGGCCCACAGCGAGGCGGCGCAGGCGGCGCTGGACCATGCGCGTACCCAGCGCAGCCGCGAGCACAAGCGCCTGCAACGGGAACACGACACCATCCAGCGCCACGCCGCGGCCTCGCGCCGGCACGCCAAGACCGCCAACGTCTCAGGCTTCGAACGGGCCAAGCTGCTCGGCGCCGCGCGGGACATCATGGGCCAGGTACGCCACGCCCATCAGGGGCACAAGAGCGAGCTCGACGAGCAGGTGCGCGACGCCTTTGCCCGGGTCGGCGCGCAGTCACCGACCTTGCTCACTCTGCCCGCCACCACCTTGCAGGCCGGCCAGCCGGTATTCAGTCTACTGCAGGCGCAACTGCCCTGGCTGGACCCGCAAGCCCCGGCCAGCCGCCTCACCTGCAACGTCGTCGGCCCGGCACGCATCGCCCTGGTCGGCCCCAATGGCTGCGGCAAGTCCACCTTGCTGAAGCTGCTGGCCGGCCAGTTGCAGCCACTGAGCGGCGAATGCCGAGTGGCGGTAGCCAGTGCCTATCTGGATCAGCATCTGGCGCAACTCGATCCCGCACGCTCACTGCTCGAACAACTGGGCAACGCCGCCACGCCCCTGGAGGAAAGCGCCTTGCGTACCCGCCTGGCACGCCTGCAACTGGATGCCCGGCGGGTGCTGCAACCCTGCGCGCAACTGAGCGGCGGCGAGCGCCTGAAAGCCGCCCTGGCCCTGGCCCTGTGGGGCGGCAACCCAGCCCAACTGCTGTTGCTCGACGAACCCACCAACCACCTGGACCTGGAATCGGTGCAGGCCTTCGAATGCGCCCTGCGGGACTTTCCCGGGGCCCTGGTGGTGGCCTCCCACGATCAGGCCTTTCTCCAGGCCCTGGCGCCGACCCATGAGCTGCAATGCTCGGCCCTGGGCTGGCACCTCAGGGAGCAGCAGCCATGAAACAGCGGCTTACAACGACGGGCCCTGCGCAGCCGCAGGCCCGTGCTAGATTCGCCGCCTCACAATCCATGGACAGGAGCGTCACGCCATGCAGTTCGGATACACCATCATCTACGTACCCGAAGTCGAAGGTTCCTTGCGCTTTTTCGAGCAGGCCTTTGGTTTCAAGCGGCGGTTTCTCCACGAATCCGGCACCTATGGCGAGCTGGAAACCGGCAGCACTACCCTGGCCTTCGCCGACCATGACCTGGCAGAAATGAATTTCCCGGCCGGCCATGTGGCGGCTCACTCCTCGCCCAAGCCCCTGGGCATGGAACTGGGGCTGGTCACCGCAGACGTGCAGGCGGCCCATGCCCGGGCCCTGGAGCACGGTGCCCGGGAACTGGCGCCCCCCACAAGCAAGCCCTGGGGGCAGACGGTGTCCTATGTGCGCTGCCCGGACGGCACTTTAGTGGAGCTGTGCACCCCGGTCGCGCCCTGAACGCCCGGAGGCGTTGAACGCTACTTGAGCCTGACGGCGGTGCCGGTGGCGAAGACCACTACCATGCCACCGCGCCCTGCCGGCATGCTGATCTCGAAATCCACGCCGACCACCGCATCGGCGTTGCATTGCCGGGCGCGCTCCTTGATTTCATTGGTGGCCTGTATCCGCGCTTCCTTCAGGGCGCGCTCCAGGGTCTGGGAGCGGCCGCCGAAAAAGTCGCGCATGCCGGCGAACAGGTCACGGACCACGTTGATGCCGTGGACCGATTCAGCGCTGACGATGTCCAGGTAGCTGGCAATTTCCCGGCCTTCGATATGGGCGGTGGTGGTGACAATCATGTGTTTCTCCCTTGAACGGACCACTCGCCCCGGCGCTTCGGGGCGGCAAAACCGGGGATGGTAACAGAGCCCGCCCAAGGCTTTGCCACAAACGACAGCCCCGCTCTGGAGCGGGGCTGTGGGTCACGGTTTCAAGGGACGTTCTTCATCCAGTTCCGACAGGCTTTTGCCATCATCCGGATGCTTCCAGGTCTGCGGAGGCGGCTCCTTGTGTTCAACCTCGTAGGGTGCCGTCTCATCGCTGCGTTCCTGCTCGTAAGGGCGTTGCTGTTGCGTTGCCATGCCCACCTCTCTTCCTGAAGGGATTTTTCACTTGCTTTAGCAGGTTAGAACAGATCTGCCGGTGGCTCGGGGTTTGCCGACAAAACAACGAACGTCACCAGTGCCCTGCGGTCGTAAAAGTATGGAGACGCATCGAACACACGGCGCGTGCTCCGTACTCACTCCGAAGGAGAAACGCGATGGTTACTCACTTCAAGGTCGCCGGGCACCTGGCCTGCGGTCATCACGGCACCCAACTGGCCTCCACCGGCGAGCTGAACCGGGTCAAATGCCGCAGTTGCCGAAACACCGAGGTCTACAAGGAGGCCCGACGCAACCAGCGCAATGCCGCTCGTCGGGCTGCACGCAAGGCCAAGGCCAGCCATGGCGGCCAACTCTGGCGTAACGCCTGGACCGAACGCCTGACCGCCCTGCCGGGCCTGCAGCGTCTGCCACGGGGCTTTCACGGCCAGCCCTTCGTCTGAAACCGAAGCACGCCAGCGTGCCGGCCGAGTACGGGACTGGGCAAGGTGTGCGCCCCTGAGGCGCCAGATGAAACTTCTTTCACCCAGCATCGAAAAAGCGCTGTGTATAGTCGCCTCGCTCATTCAAGCAACTACGTTCGCCCGCACTCCCCGCGGGCTTTTTTTTGCCCGCGGGAAAGTGCGTTGGCGTTTTTTCAGTCCTGCTCGAGTTCCTTGCAGTCCTTGAGCAGGGTTTGCTCCGTGGCGGTGTGGTCCGCCTCCAGGAACGAGAGCACCCCCATCTTGCCCTTGGTGTGCCAGCGGAAGCTGTTCTGCTCGTCGTCCGCCACATACAGGGCGCCGGAAGCGGAACGCGCGATGTGCATGGGGATCAACTGGTCCTTGTAATACAGCGTGGCAAACGAGGAGCCGTTGTCGATGTTCAGGTAGGCGGCGTCGATGCGCACCTGCCCTTCACACTGGTAGCGTGCTACCTGGCTCTGGTAGGCCGGCTCGGCGGTAGTGGTCTGGGCAGCCTGTGCCAACAGCGCCTGGCTTGAAGCCAGAACCGCGGCGCAGAGCATTGCAGGATGAGTTTTCATGGTGTTCCCCCAGTCGTTCAAAGATGCCCAATGGGACTGGCAGGGGCTTTTTTAGTTCAGGCTGATCAAGCCCCTCGGACCATGGTGCGGCAAAGCTCGAGAGAGAACTGCGGGTCGGTGAGGAACGGGGTCGACAGTCACATCGGCACCGCGGTCTAGCGGCTCCGGGGGCGCTCCGGGAAACAGCTCCCGCTGATGCCGCGGTCCCGCAGCCGCGAGCATCGCCCTGGACGCTGGCCCACCGACCGCCCCGACAAGGAAACCTCCACATGCCGGTAGACATCAGCACACTCGACATCGCCACCCCACTGCCCACCTCGGCCAGCACCCCTCTGGCACTGGAGCTCAACGGCAACCTCGCCCTGGCCCAATGCCCGAGCGTGATCTCGCGCCTGGCAGATGGCTCGATACAACTGTGCGCGCCGACCCGGGGCGCGGCGAGCAAAAGCACCCATCGAACCCGCTGCGAGTGGAAGGAATCCCGCTACTGGGCCCTGAGCAGCGCCGCCGATCATTGGAACCGCCAGCAGATGACCCTGACCAAGGTCAACTCGGCGCAGAAAGTGGTGGTTGCGCAAATGCATGTACGCGATGACGTGAATCCGGCCGTCAAGGTGTTCTGGGACAAGGGCACCCTGACCTATGCCCTGCGCCAGAGCTTCAACGGCGCCGACCCCAGGCCGCTACCGCTGCTCGGCGGCGTCCCGCTCGACGCGCTGTTCCAGCTCAGCATCCACTGCACCTACGCTGGGCTGATCACCATCGGCGCCAGTTGCAATGGTCAGCAAGCCAGCTCTCCCCCGCACGCCCTGGACTCGACCTGGGATGGCCAGGTATTCGACTTTCATGGCGGGATCTACAACCAGATCGATTTCACCCCCAGCACTCCGGCGGAGGATGGCTCGGCCTGCATCATCAGCCAGCTGTCGCTCAGCCACGCCTAGCACCTGGCTGGGGGGGTTGCCTTGCGGTAGTCACGCCGTCCGGGTGCTCCTGGCACCTTGTCAGGAAGGTACCTGCTCCTCGCTGCGATCACGGGGCATCAGGGCCAGGTAGTCGGCCAGCGCATCCCCGGCCAAGGGCTTGATCATGATCCGCACCTGGTGCTGCAAGCGTCCCAGCTCGATCCCGTCACGGGTACGCACCTGAGCATAACCGCAGGCATTCCAGAAGCCCTGTGCCCGGGCATTGTCCTGGACCACGCTCAAGCGCAGCCAGCGTGCGCCCTCGCCCGCAGCCCAGGCCTCCAGCTCAGCGTGCAACTGCCGGGCAAGGGAGCTGCCATGACAGGGGGTAGCCAGCATGAACAGGCCTATGTGCCAGACCCCTTGTGCCAACAGGTCGGTGACAATGCTGACGAACGCCAGCAGGCGCCCTTCACTGTCGAAGTAACCGATTTTCCACTTGTGGGTGTAGGACCAGCCCGCTGGCAGTGCATCATCGATCTCGTCGCGCGCCTCGTCCGGCTGCGGCGCTGCACCGTGGACGATATGGAAATACTCCGGGTTCTCGACAAAGAAACGCTGCAACAGCGCTGCGTCATCCAGGGTGATTTCCCTGGGCGCGAGCCCGGTTGCTGATGACGGCAGTAGCCTTGATTGCATGCTGTGGAGCCCCTGGAAAACACTAGGCCGGCAGGTCGGCGACGGATCCTAGCGTCCGGTCAGGCCCTGAGGACAGAGTTTATTTGTTGGAAAAATGTGTACCGCCCAGCGCTCGCTTCACAGCGGGCCGCCCTCGCCGCTTTGTTATGATCGGCCCTCACCATGCCCAGCGTTTATCCAGCAGGCCCGCGCCTGCGTTACCCGCGGAACCCAGCCCATGTCCAATCCCTTGTCTTCCCCTGGCTACCAGCGGCTGCTGGCCCTGCAGCAACGCATCCATGAGTTCACTCGGGAGCAAGCCGCCGAGCACGACGACACTGGCGAAGACCCGGCCGGCCCATTGTGGGCCAGCGACTACAACTACCTGGCCCTGGCGCCGATGCGTGACGGCCTGCATCTGGAGTACTACGGCGAGCTATGGGACGAGCCCTTTGCCTGGACCCTGGAATGCCTGGCAGAGCAGAGCGTGGCGGACACCCTCAGCTCGCTGCTGTTTTCCGGTGCCGATGAAGGCGCGAACGGTACCCGCGAGTGGGAGTTCAGCCCCTTGCTGGACAGTGCTGTGCAATTTCCCCGCCTCAGGTCATTGGCGATTCGCCCCACCGAACCTCAGGACCATAACGCTTCGTTGATCCAGAAGGCCGGCACCATCATGGAAGAAGCCGGTGAAATCGCCCGCTGGGTAGCAAAGACCCCGTACCTCAGCGAACTGACCCTGCCCAATGCCCCCAACGCGGACTTCTTCCAGGTCGACCTGCCACACCTTGCGCAACTGCGTATCGGCGCCCATTTCGACACCCAGGGTTTTATCGACAACCTCGCAGGCTCCAGCAACCTGCCGCGGTTGAGCAGCCTGGATTTCAGCGAATCCAGCGCACTTCAGCAAAGCTGGGCAAAAGACCGCGAGGAGCACGCCATCACGTCTTTTGCCAGCTATGAAAGATTGTTTGCCAGCCACGCGTGCGACCCATTGCGGGCGCTGCGCTTGCGCAATACCTGCCTGAGCCTGGAACAACTCGAAGCCCTGCAGCGCCAGCGACCCAAACTGCCGATCATGGTGATCCAGGCCACCACTGGCGGTTACGTGAAGAATTTCGCCCGACAGGTATTTCCCTGGCAGCACCTGGTGCAGCCCGACCCGGGCAGCGATGAGCCTCAAGGCTAAAGCCAAGATTGATTGGCCACCGTCGCGGAGCAAGTGGCTCTTGGAACGCTATGCCAGCGCATATGAAGAACTCATCGAGTCTTTGAAATCACGTCACTCATGTATTGATTCAAATCGCGAAAATCCTTAACGCTCCAAGCATGCGGGGGCACCTTCACACCGTTCTCCCGCAAAGTTCTGGGAATCAAGTCTCCATTGGGGCGCAGTATTACCGACGACACAATCACACCCGGATACTCATTGAGTCGCTTTTTAAAAGCAGGGGTCGTCAGATCGGGTGTAGGAGGATTGCTCTTATTGGCCAGCGGCCCAGTTCCCTTGATATCGGCGCCGTGACACATGGCACATCGTTGCACATAGAGACTCTTGCCATTGGTGTTGTCCGCAAAGGAAAGCGTTGCTTGAATCAGCAAGAGCCCCCCCAGCGAAGCGATGAGCAATGCTTTTATTTTCATTTTTGCATCTGGCCTTGTTGTAGAAATCAGATCCCGGAGGCGGCGCAACAACGCTCTGGGTCACATCTGAACCGAGAGTGTTGGTCAGCAACAGGCATGTGTTTGCCGGAGGTGAACTTCAGCTCAAACGCAGTTCCGCATTTCCTATGCACCCGCGGAGTGGGAAAATACCCCCAAAAAAACTGTGTATGCAATCAGCGCTATCTGTGCGGCGCTCTATCTCTCCTGCACAGAAAGACCCAGACCCGCGCCAGGAAGAACAGCCTCCGCATCGCACACGCGGCCTGGAGCAATCGATGCCTGGCTTGTAGCGTCCAACAGACGAATACATCCGTTAAGTACTACTGGGGACTTCTCGAAGGTGCTCCTCCATAGGCTTAAACCGCTCCGCGAACCTTGATCTCGGCACCTTCGAGCCGGTACTCCCCAGCAGCAGACTCCACCAGCCCCAGTCATAAGGACTGGAGGGGCAATGGAACCGTGAACGCGTTGGAGGATTACTGTCGGAGGTTAGGCTGGGTGGGAATCAGGTCCTGAACTTGAGCGCAAGAGTAGGTGTTGGAGTAGTCATGGAAACGTGGTTTTATTTCGGCGCCATAGGTCACGCACTGGAACGCCGACGAACCTTTTTGCAAGATCAGAAAGTGCACCAGGCCGACCCGTGCTGGCGCCTGGTAGGCCGCCTTGACTTCATAGCCGCTACGCAGCAACTCGCTGACCGGAGTGGTGTCGTCCGCCAGGGAAAATGGGCTAGCGCCTACGAGGCCCAGCAGGGAGATGCTCAGAGAGATTTTTGCAATACGCTTGGTGATTGGCATGAATCCGTCATCCATGAATGGAAAACGCCAAGTTACCTAAATTCAGCAACCCCGTCACGATCCCGGCCCTACCGAATTGCAGAATTTGGCGACCTGAGGAGCAGTTTGAACAATCAGCACCCTATGAAACTCCATGCCTTCCAGAGAAGCGCCCTCGGCCAATCGATAGACGAACTCCTTGTGCCTCGCACACGACACTAAAATGGCCATCGCGGTCATAACTGGCGAGCACGTAAGGGCAGATACAAATGGTTTCGCTAAATGGCACCTGCACTTCGGCGGTCTTACGAGCGCGACGGGTGACCGTGAGGGGCGCAAGCCCTTCTCTGCCGCAAGAGCATGCCAAGTATTCGAGCGCTGAGTTGAATTACCCGCCTACTCGACAACGAGTGACAGTGTGATCTATCAATCAAGATCAAGTTGCCGACATGCTATCCGGCACACGCTCTTGATCGCCTGATCAAGTAGTAGGCGATCCCCAAGGCAATGATTGCGGGCCCCACGTTATCGAGCTTTGTAGCACCATCGGCCAAATGTCGCCCGGCCTGCACGACCATGAGGGCAGCACCGACATACAGGATCGCCACCTTAAAACGCTTCCAGCTCATTTAGTCCTCCCGTTTTGGAAGTGAACGTACCAGAACACCTTCACCCTTCTAAACGACCCATTAGTTTGCCGCCAGCACAAAAGGCTGCACCTGCATGGAAGATCACCACGAGCCACAACTGCGCATACGCCCGGTGCCACTTCCAAGTGCGTGTCGAAACTGATCGTGGCAGAAGATGCCCCCCGATGACGGAGGCGATGTTACGCAGGAGGTTTCATATGGCCAGAACGGCCACTGGAGTTGAAAAAGCCTACTCAAGATGCGCGTTTTGCGCGCCAAGGCTGGCAAAGACAACGCTGAATCGAGCGACAATATCATGCACGCCAAAGATCAACTTGGAGATACCACCGTAGTGATGACCCGAACAGTACACGCGCACCCGTAAAGGCAAGAAGGTCTCACCCTCAAAGTGAATTGCGGAGCAGTATTTGAAATTGCGGAGCAGTTCAGGATAAGGCTCACTCAAAAAAACCGTGCAAGCCCTTGAAATAGATGGTGCCCGAAGCCGGAATCGAACCGGCACGCCCTTACGAGCGGGGGATTTTAAGTCCCATGCGTCTACCAGTTTCGCCATTCGGGCGGTAGCGCGATAACGCGGCACTGGAACATTCAATCGGCATCAGGCCGTCCAGTGCTTGAAGCAGGGAGTGGAATATATACATCCAGTCCTTGTGAAGCAAGGTCGAAGCCGGCAAAAAAGCCCGGTTCCCGACTCACTATCGAGGGTAAAAAAACACGGTAAATCAGAGATCTACAGCGTCATTCCGAGGTTCAACCAGGGGCCGCACGGCCTCTCGCCAATTCCCTCCGCGGCGGCAAGACTAACATGGCGCCATAAGCCAACCAACTGATTTTTAAAGACTTATCCTGAAGTGACAGCCTCGGACGAAGCTCCTGCCAGCAATGTCCAGCAAGAGCTTCCTCCCCGGGCAGCCCTCAAGCTTGCGCGGAAAAACTCAAGGAGAGCTTGAGCGCGTCGTCCTTGGCGACCGCCTGCTCGGCCTCCAGATGCGCCGCGAACTCCTGCTCCACAGGCGCCTCGGGACCTTTGACTTGAGCAACCGAGCGGTTGTGTTCCAGTACTTTCGAGAGTTGGGCGTAGCTGTAGTTGGCGGGAGGCGTATTGCCGATGTTCATGAAGACCTTCCTTGAATGGGTAAAGACCAAGCCAGGTGCAGAAAGCCTCGAGCACCGCCCGAGTTGCGCACCCTTGGGTGAAAATGGCGAGGGAGGTTAACAGCTATAACCAGAAAGACGTACATCAAGCGCCTGTGGAGTTCGCCCAGTACAGATGACCTCGCCATCCATGAACCGGTAAAGAGTCATAGATACTGGGCGAACGCTGTAACGCTATGCCCTCGCAATGACATGTTCAACTGTCAGCAATACGCGCCTCCCCGCCCCCTCAGCCGGCGTAGTGGGTGAAGGCCCCGGCAAAGGCTCGGCGCCCTGCCCGCAATTCGGTACGCAGCTCGCCAATCAGATTGGAAATGTCGCGCACGCTGGTGAGTTCGGCAGTGGAGACACCGGTGAGCAGCAAGTCCACCCGGCCCGACTCTGCATCGTAGATCTTGATGGTCAGCGAGCCGTTGGGGTTCAGGGCGCAGGCGCAGGACAGCGGGAGAAAGCCGGACTCCAATATGTGGCAAAGCTCGCTGGTAGAGAGCATGGCTTCTCGCCTGTATGGGGGAGGTGAAGTTCGCCCGTTCAGGATAGGCCTGTATGCGCTTTTGTGTATCAGAAAAAACACAGAGAAATGTTAACTGCCCCGCAGTTATCGAATGCCTGCGCAATGCCTCAGCGCTTCGAAATGATGAAGGCTTGTGCATGGCCGGGCTGTTTTTTTTCGTGGCGACTCTGTAGTTTCCACAACATGAACCCGATCCCCCGGCCTGGCCTCGCAGCGATTATTACCCCCTTCATCAGCAAGGTGGGCTAGCGGCCGTCCAGGCTGTCAAGAACCCGCCTCGGAGGCGGGGTTGACCACCACTCTTCTGAGGCAACTACCCCAGGAGAAAACCATGAAGCACTCATCACCCGCCGTACTGCATTTACTGTGCGGCAAGATCGCCTCGGGCAAGTCCACCCTGTCCAGGCAGCTGGCAGAGGCGCACGGTAGCGTCCTGATCTCTGAAGACCAGTGGCTGGCAGGCCTGTATCCGGAGCAGATTCATTCGATCGCCGACTACCTGCTCCACGCCCAGCGCCTGGCAAGTGTGCTGGAACCACTGGTGATCGCCATGTTGCGCGCTGGAACCTGTGTCGTCCTGGACTTTCCCGCCAATACCGTCGCCCAGCGAACCTGGCTGCGAGCGCTGGCGGACCAGGCCGGCACCCCTCATCAATTGCATGTACTGGATGTGGATGAAGCCCAGTGCAAGGCAAGGCTGCGCGAGCGCAATCGTCTGGGCGATCACCCGTTTGCCGCCAGCGACGAGCAGTTCGAACGGATTAGCCGCTACTTCGTGCCGCCTCAGGAGGAGGAAGGGCTGCACATCGTCCGGCACTAGGCGTATCGGCAGTCACGGTCGGGTGAGCCAGGTGCCCGATCGTGAATCCTGTGCATCCAGCTCAT
Organism: Pseudomonas sp. BIGb0176; assembly: GCF_024810175.1. Lineage (NCBI taxonomy): Bacteria > Pseudomonadati > Pseudomonadota > Gammaproteobacteria > Pseudomonadales > Pseudomonadaceae > Pseudomonas > Pseudomonas sp. BIGb0176. Next base: position 881,519 of record NZ_JANUEC010000001.1, on the reverse strand, counting down.
GGGAAAAGTGGCCCGTGACAAATTCCAGGCAAAAAAAAGCCCAAGTAGCTGATGGACACTTGGGGCTAAAAATGCATAAACCGTGGTAGGTGAACGCAGGGCTATAGTAACGGAATCGTACATTCTGTAACAACATATTTTGAGAAAAAAACCACAAATAAAATCACCTAAGTCATTAAATATCCACACTTTTTTTGAGTCTTTGGATTTCAGGACAGATTTCTGGAAGGCCTCCATCAGTGTTGGAGCCGCGAAAAAAAGGTGCCAGCCATGCACCTGCAATGCTTCGTGAAGCATTCAACAAAATAGCGTTGAAAATTCACAGAATCGCAACAGACAGATAACAGCAGCCACCTTAAATTGCTGGCACCCGTCCGAATGGAATGTGCCGGTATGAATGAATTTCTTGATGCCCTGCCCTTGCTGCTCTGCCTGACGACCTTCGCCTGGTGCTGCTGGGGCTAGAACCAGCCCGATCTTCGACCGCGACCACCGCCCGCCCCCCTTCCCGCCCTCCCCCTCTGGATATGCCTGGCAAAGCCTTACACCGGCTCGGCGAGCCTGTGGGCGCTGAACAAGGCCTGCCCGATAGCCCGGGCCCTTTGCAGATTGGCGGCTTGGGCGCCGGACTCCGACTCGTACAGCAACTGCGACGTCAGCACACTGGCCCCGCAGTAATCGAAGATCCCGTGATCAATCTGAGCCTGCATCGCTTCGAGGTAGCGGTGACGCTCATAGGTACCGGCATCAGCCCCAGCCACCCCCACCAGATGCACCCGAAGGCGCCCCAGCTTTTTCACCAACCTGGCATCGGCCTGGAAATCAAACGCCCAGCCATTGCTGAACACCCGGTCGATCCACCCCTTGAGCAGCGCTGGCATGGACCACCAGTAGACCGGATAGACCAGTACCAGAGCATCAGCGCGATCGATCCGGGCCTGCTCGGCGAGAACGTCCACAGGAGGGGTGACCTGGGTTCTGTGTACCGCAATATCTGCAGCGCCGAAACGCGGCTCGAAGCCTTCGCTCCAGAGATCGGCAAGCTCGAAGGAGTGCTCCGCAGACTCGGCCAGGCCTTCGGCAATCTGCCGGGCAAGGCTGTGGGTCAGGGACCTGGGGTCGTGATGGGCAAAGACAAGAAGTGCGTGCATGGCGACTACTCTCACAAGCGCATTGCGCTGATTGCAGAGGATTTATATACTTTTAGTAAGTTACAACCAATAACCTACCTTTGGTATATAAGCATGTCAAGCCGCCAGAACACCGATACCTCACCGCGCCGCCGCCTGACACGGGAACAGCGCCTGCAGCAGTTGATGGGCGTGGCCTGGCAGATAGTTCGCGAACAAGGCACCGAGGCCCTGACACTGGGGCACCTGGCAGAACAGGCCGGTGTCACCAAACCCGTGGTCTACGATCATTTCGACACTCGGGCGGTACTCCTGGCGGCCCTCTACCAGGACTACGATCAGCGTCAGACCGCACTCATGGAGCAGGCGCTGGAGACTGCCAGCCCCACGCTGGCGGCTCGCGCCGATGTGATTGCCGCGTCCTATATGGATTGTGTGCAACGCCAGGGCCGCGAAATCCCTGGGGTGATCGCCGCCCTGGCCAGCTCGCCGGAGCTGGAACAGACCAAGCGTGAATACGAGGCCACCTTCCTGGAAACCTGTCGAGGTGCCCTTGAGCCCTTCGCGAACGGCGCCGTGATAGGCACCGCGGGCCTGCGGGCCATGCTCGGCGCCGCTAAAGCGCTGTCCCATGCCGCCACACTGGGAGAGATCAGCTTCGGCCAAGCCCAGGAAGAGCTCTGCGACACCATCGTAGCCATGGTCGAAAGAGCCCGCGCCAGGCAACGCACGCCGGCATCCGGCGCTTCCCGTTAATTGTGAACCGACTCTTGAAAACACCCCCCGAAGGGGTACCGCAAGGACGCTGCAATGCTATTGGCCCAACTGGAACTGCTGGACGAACTGCTGCAACGCTATCGCGGAGAGCTGGGCAAGGATTTCACCGGCTATCGCAACCATGTGTACCGGGTCATCAACTTCTGCCACCTGCTTACAGGCACTGATGCCCTGCAGTTGCAGAAACTCTCCATTGCCGGAGCCTTTCATGATCTGGGGATCTGGACCGCCGGGACCTTCGACTACCTGCCACCCTCGTTACACCTGGCCGAAGCCTATCTGGAGGAAATCGGCAGGCTGGAATGGGCAGCCGAGGTGCTGCCAATGATTGAACTGCACCACAAGATCACCCCTACTGCCGAGCAGCCGGGTAGCCTGGTGGAAGGCTTTCGCCGCGCCGACTGGATTGATGTCTCCCTGGGCATGCTGAGCTTTGGTCTATCGCGCCAGGATCGGCGTCGAGTGTTTGCCGCATTTCCCGATGCCGGCTTTCATCTGCGCCTGGTTCAATTGTCCGCCAGACAGCTGTTGACCCGTCCCTGGAACCCCCTTCCCATGCTGCGTCTGTAGACCTGTAGCAGAAGCATCCACTCGGAACGCGTAGACTGCAGCAATCCCAGGCAAAACCGGCTGCGTATCCACGGCCGCCATCAATGAGAACACCCATGCCGCCCCACCCGCCAACCGGCCCCCTCGCCCCCACGGGCTTGCCATCCCAGGCACCACAATCCGTAGCCCAGGCGCTTGCCCCGGACACCATCGGGATCAACCCCGATGCCAGCCAGGTGCTCTCGGTGTTCGATTTCGACGGCACCCTGACCCGCCATGACAGCTTCGTACCCTTTCTCAGGTTTGCCTTCGGCCACCGCCAGTTCAACCGGCGGATACTCGGCCTGGCCCTGCCCAGCCTAAGGTTCCTGGTACGCCGGGTCGATCGCGACCAGCTCAAGGCGCAACTGATCAGCACCTTCCTCACAGGCGTCGAGGCCGCCTGGCTCCAGCAGCGGGCAGAAGCTTTCTGCCAGCAGGCCTGGAGCCGACTGATGCGCCCGGCGGGCCTGCAGGCGGTGGCCCAGGAGCTGCGCTCAGGCGCCCTGGTAACCCTGTGCTCTGCCTCCCCGGCCCTGGTCCTGCAACCTTTCGCCACACGCCTGGGGATCAGCTTGATCGGCACCGAACTGGAGGTGGTCGACGGCATACTGAGCGGGCGTATCACCGGCAACAATTGCCGTTGCCAGAACAAGGTCCTGCGCCTGGAAAGCGTCTACGGTCCGCTGAACCAGTATCGGCTCCGGGCCTGGGGCGATACCCGCGGCGACCGTGAGCTGCTGGCTGCAGCCCAGGACGCCCACTGGCGGCACTTTCACCCTTCATGGCGGCGCGGGCAGCGAGCACGCTGAGACGCCGGCCAGCCTGCGGACGATAACGCCCTGGCAGCCACCAGCCAGAATCTGCTGGATACCCAGAACCTGGCCGCCGCACAGCAACCCGCCGCACCCGCGGCATCGAACCAGGCGCCAGGGCTCAGTCAGCCGTAGCCCCCAGGCGCTGGCGCATGCTGGCACTGGCCGCGGGCCCGGCTTGCACCGTGCACGCCTGCAATGCCACCAACCGGCCGCTGGCGACCTCCGCCATAACAGGCTGTACCGCAAGCCCGGTTTCCCGCTCGACAAGTTGCACGCTCTCACCTTCGGGAGCGTAGTGACGATTGCCCCAGGCCACGAAAGCCATGAGCACCACGCGAAAGTCCTCGCCCTTGGCCGTGGGCACATATTGATAGCGCAGAGGGCGCTGGCTGTAGGCCTCACGTACGAGCAACCCATCCTCCACCAGGGAATTGAGACGCCGGGTCAGCATGTTCGGGGCGATCTCCAGGCTGCGGGCAAACTCGTCGAAGCGCCGCAAGCCATGCAAGGCATCGCGCATGATCAAGATGCTCCACCACTCCCCCACCCGCTCCAGGCCTCGGGCGATCGGACACTCGGCTTCAATCAGACTCTTTCGTTGCATGGCTGGCTCCTGCACTGCACCTCGGTAATTATGGATTCGGATGTTACTTTCATGATGATAGTATCGTCCACGTTTCGTTGTTCCCCAATCACGTACGCTGAAGGAGCAGGATCCGCATGAGCAAACGCATCGTAGTCACCGGCATGGGCGCAATCACGCCACTGGGTTGTGGAGTCGAACAGGTATGGCGGCGCCTGCTGGCAGGCCAGTCCGGCATCCGCTCGTTACCGGAAGAACTCATCGGCGAGCTGTCGACCACCATCGGCGGCCAGGTGCCCGACTCGCTCCAGGACCCGGAGGCCGGCTTCGACCCGGACCAACTGCTGGCCCCCAAGGAACAGCGCAAGATGGATCGCTTCATCCTCTTCGCCCTGGCCGCGGCCGAGGAGGCTCTGGCCCAGGCCGGCTGGAAGCCGGATACGGCAGAAGCCCAGGAACGCACGGCCACCATCATCGCCTCCGGGGTGGGCGGCTTCCCGGCCATCGCCGAAGCGGTACGCACCACCGACAGCAAGGGCCCGCGCCGCCTGTCGCCGTTCACCATTCCCTCGTTCCTGAGCAACATGGCCGCCGGGCACGTGTCGATCCGCCATGGTCTCAAGGGCCCCCTGGGCGCGCCGGTGACCGCCTGTGCCGCCGGGGTCCAGGCGATTGGCGATGCCGCGCGGATGATCCGCGCCGGGGAAATCGACATCGCTGTGTGTGGCGGTGCAGAGGCGGCCATCCACCGGGTCAGCCTGGGCGGCTTCGCCGCAGCCCGCGCCTTGTCCAGCGAATTCAACGACACCCCGGAACGCGCTTCCCGTCCGTTCGACCAGGCTCGGGATGGTTTTGTCATGGGTGAAGGCGCCGGCCTGCTGGTCATCGAGGAACTGGAACATGCCCTGGCCCGCGGCGCCCGGCCCATCGCCGAGCTGGTGGGCTACGGCACCAGCGCCGACGCCTACCACATGACGGCCGGCCCGGAAGACGGCGACGGCGCCCGTCGCGCCATGCAGCAGGCCCTGCGCCAGGCCGGTATCCAGGCATCCCAGGTGCAGCACCTCAATGCCCACGCCACCTCCACCCCCGTGGGTGACAAAGGCGAGCTGGCTGCTATCAGAACGGTGTTCGGCACCAACAGTGGACTGGCCATTAGCGCCACCAAATCCGCCACTGGCCACCTGCTGGGTGCGGCCGGAGGAATCGAGGCGATCTTCACCATCCTCGCCCTGCGCGATCAGATCGCCCCGGCCACCCTCAACCTGGAAAACCCGGACAGCGCCGCCGCAGGGCTGGACCTGGTCAGGGGGCAGGCTCGCCAACTGGCCATGCAATACGCACTGTCCAATGGCTTCGGCTTTGGCGGGGTGAATGCCAGCGTGCTGTTCAAGCGCTGGGAATAGCCCTTCGGGCCAGGGCTCCCTGCCGGGGTTTGAGTTGCGATTGGCTGAAACCCCGGCAGCCCCATCAGTTCAACACGTCATTCAGCACTTCGTAGATGACCCCGCTGGCAATGGCCACCAGGATCAGGTCCGTACCGGCCTGCCGCCACTCATACCCCTCATAGCGTGGCAGTTGCCCGAGCAGCCGGCTGTCCAGCTTCTTGGCGATGCCTGGTGGAAGGGGCTTGCCACGGGCCAGGTTCTTCTGGATACCGGGAGGCAACGCCGGTCCCGGGCTCCAGTAATCACGGTGCCCACCCAAGATGCCGAGCACGTTGCCACGATCGATGCTCGGGCCATGGCTCCAATCGTCAGCAGCAGGTTTCTTGCCCTTGCCGTGGCCCTCCCGGTTGCCCTGGCCACGATCATCCTGGGCGCCCTGCTTGGAATGGCCTTGCCCCTTGCCCCCGCCCGGATCGGCCAGTACCAGGGGGGAAGCCACAGCCAGGAACAGGCAGGCAAGAACGGTAACAAGCGGACGCGATGTGTGCATGGTGGTTCTCCTCAGGCAGCGATTGCCAGAATCAACTCTAGACGGCCTTTCTATCCTGGGGTCGCCCCCGCCCCTGAGCACGGATCGGCCCGCCCACTCACCTGACCGTTCAGCCCAGCTGAACCTCGAGAATCAAAGGCTGCAACTGTGCTGGTATTCAAAGGGAAACATCAGCGTATCCACCACCCCGGAAAACGGCGCATCCAGCGCCAGAAACGGCCAGAGCACGCCGTTGTTTTCCTTTGCCAGGGCCCAGTCCATGCGCACGCCGATATAGGGACAGGTGTAGGGAGTGGTTCGGGTCATCAATGCCGTGCACCCGCTCAGCCCCAGGGTCAGCACCAGCCACAACAGACTACGCAACACGTAACGTCCTTATTACTTGCATCGGCAAGCACCATGGGTGCTGCATGACCAACGCTTCAGAGATCGAGATCAAGCCTTGTAGTCGCAATGGATCTGCAGGCTTTCGGTAGGGTTGCGATGAATCTGAAAACCGCACTGCCCCAGGGTGGCCTTGACCTCCTCCACTACCGCCGAGTAACGCGCCTTGCGCTGTTCCTGGCGGGCCGGCGAGGTAAACACACCCAAGGGCAGAAAGCGCAGGCGCTTGCCATCGAGGACGATGGACAGGTCGACATGAGTGCCGTCCACGTCATGGCCATTGGAGCCGAAAATATCCTCCAGCTCCTGCTTTCGCCGCGGGTAACACAGGCAGAAAAGCCGGATGCCCAGCCAGCGCGACAGGGTTCTGAAAAACCCCAGGCAACTGCTGTTGGGTTCGTAACCCCGGGTTACCAGCAGTTGCACGGAGCGAGGCAATCTCGACTGGACCTCAAGCAGTTGGGCAAAGACCCGGGCATCTATCGAGACCTCTGAAGACGGCCAGCGTGGCCCTATCCTCAAGCCTTGGTGATCACCCTTTTTCAAAATCAGCATGCAGATCAAATCTGGTTTCCAGGCGGACCAGAATGGTACACAGAGCGGCCCCTGAGCGCTGGAAAATCGCCGTACAAAAAACCCGCTCACCGGCGCAAATCCCCCCTTTTCTCCCCGTGACAGCCCACCGACGGTTTAGTTAAACTGCTAGTGGCTCATAGCCATTACCCTTCATCACAGTGACCGCAGGGGCTGTATGTACGACTTAACGAATCTGGTCATTGTCGATAGCCGCTTCGGCTTGAACGTCTTGCAGGTCACCGCGGACCTGGTTGCCGGCGCACTGGAAGAACTGCTGCAAAATTGCGCAAGCGGCGCGAACATCACCCAGAAACTGGATTACTCCATCCTGAGCATCTACCAGGACAAGCTTGAAGCGGCCATCCGCGATATGAGCCTCCCGGTCCTCCCCATGCTCAGTGCTGCCGACAGCCTTTGCTGACAAGCCGCCAACAGGGGATGGCCGGGCTGAGGTTTCCTGGCAACGCCTGAGCAAACCCTTTACATTGCCCGCCGGCCCCTCCTCTTGATTAAGGACAGATCAACATGAAGCTTGTTTACGCCCTCTCACTTGCAGCGCTGGCCCTGGTTGGATGCGACAAGAAACCCGAGCCGGTGGCAACCGGCCAGGCAGGCGCTGCCGCCCAGTGCTTCAAGGACACCGATTGCAAGGGTGATCGGATCTGCGAGACCGGCAAGTGTGTATCGCCACAGGCGGCTCCTGCCCTCGGCGAGCGCCCCGCCCCGACAGTCGCCACCCAACCGGCCCCAGAAGCGCCCCGGGTCAGCTACGTACCGCTGATCATCAGCGGCGACGACATCGGTGGCGTATTCACCACCAGCACCCGCGAAATGGGCGGTTCGGCCATCAACTATGTATCCCGCGCCGGTGTCGTCAACGTGATGGACTATGTGGTTGAAGACCCGGACCTCACAGGATACGTCGCCGTCGAGAAAGCCTATGCCTTCGGTGGCAAGTATCTGCTGGTGGTCTCCACCGGAGAAGGTGGCGCCAGCTGCCCCGCCACCACCTACGCCTTCACCTTTGACAGTGCCTCGGAATCGGTGACCGGCAAGATGGAAATCAACAACTGCTCGGAGCTGGTCGAAAGCCTGGCCGATGGCAACAAGCTGATCGTCAAGAAAGAAGACGTACAGCACGTTTTCTACAATGGCGATGTGAAGTAGGACCTGCACGGCTGGCTGGCCAACCTGGTGCGCTGAGAGGGCTGCTCGCCCCCTCTCAGCGCCGGAGCGCGTACGTCAGCCAGCACTCGCTTTCGATAGCGAGCGACCTGTTACAGACATCACCCTGGGAATGTTCAGGAAATTCCCGCATGGGCAGCCCATTTCGTCATGTCTTGAAGGGATATGTTCCCACCACAGACGACAAGACCAATAACCGCGTCGGCAGGCAGCCTGGGCGCGGTGGCAATGACCGCGGGCACAAGCGCGCCAGAAGCCAGCTCAACCCATTGCCTTGCCCCTTGCGCAAAGGACAGCATGCCCTTGATCGCCTCTTCGTCAGGGACCACAACCATGTCTTCGACATAGTGGCGAGCGTGGGCAAACATCAGCTCGTCGATAATCGGAACGCCAAGGGTGGAGACGATCGAACTGACGTCGATATCCACCGGCCTGCCCGCCTGCAAGGCCTGGCTCATGGAGTGTGCGCCGGCGGTCTCTACGCCCCAGACCCGGATCCCGGGCTTGATTGCCTTCAAGGCCGTGGCCACCCCCGCCAGCATCGCCCCGCCGCCGATCGCGACAAACACGTCGGTCAGGGACGGGCAGTCGGCAATGAACTCAAGGGCCAGTGTTCCATGCCCCTCGGCAATCAGCGTGTCGGCGCAATCGTCGATCACCACATAGCCCTCTGCCTCCAGGGTCTTGGCCCGGGCAAAGGCAGCATGCACATCCGCTTCGACAATGACCGTACTGCCGGAGGCGCGAATGCGCTCGACCGACGAAGACGGCGCGCTCTCGGGCATGATCACCGTCACCCTGGCGCCGAAGCGCTTGGCCGCCTCGCCGATGGCAATGCCGAAGTTACCCCCACTGACGGCGACGAAGTGGCTATCGCTCAGGCCCTCCTGCAACGCCGAGAACTTGTTGAGTACCCCGCGGGCCTTGAATGAACCACCGGTCTGCAGGTTTTCAAGCTTGAGAAAGACAGGTCGTTCAACCATGCCTGCCAGCATTGAACTTTCCACCGTCGGCGTACGAACTACCGATCCATCTATCCGCTGCGCTGCTGCAACGATGGATTTGAAATCAATCAGCTGAGTCATCTGGGGCCAATATCCTTGGTCTGAATGTGTGCAGGACTCCCAACGTCCGTGCCTGGCCAGCTTCGCCAGCCGCGATGAACGCTACAGGACAAACCGGGGAATGCGCCACCTATTCAAGAGTTATGGACAGCCGGTGAGCAACCTGGAGTAGCTCATGGATCATCGCTGCAAAAACAGCGTCGCCCAGTGGTAGGCTAGCGGCCCTCCACCACCAGGAAGCCTTCCCAGTGACGCCCATCATCTGCGCCAACGAGTTCGACATCTGTGTTTCCATGCCTGACTTCGTCACCTGGGCGCAGGACGAGCCTGTTCCCAACGCCGATCTGGCGGCGGCATTGAACACCCTGGGAATCGCTCTCGACATTCGCAAGCTGTACACCAGCTACTTCGACGAAACCCCGGTTGGCGCTGGCGACGTCCACATTTATCCGGGTACCGAAAGTGCAAGCCTACTGGTCATCGATCTCTACCGAGACCCCACCGACCAACTGGATATCGTCAGTATTTCGTTGAAGATAGAACCTCTGTTGCTGCCCTTGGTCCTGCCTCATCTACGAGGTTTTTTTGATGCTGCCAAGTGCCAGGTCGCCTTCAGGCAGTCCAGCCATTCACAGCAGTTGCGCGCGCTGATCGATGAAACCCGATACCCCGCCCCAGCCGATGAAAACGGCTATCGGCAGCAGCTGATTGCCCATCTTTGAAGAACCGGCCACAGGCCCTTCGGCACCTGCCGATCAAGCCCAAGGCAGAAGCAGGCCCGACCTGGGCCGGGCCTGCCATTGGCAACTAGCTCAAGGGCATTCGCAGGTGGACGGACCGAATACCGGGCCGCTGCACGGATCTTCGGACGGGCCGAACACCGGGCAAGAAGCCTGGGCCGTCAGGGTGAAGCCCCACAGCAGCAATACCGCCAACATCACTTTTTTCATTTGCGACCTCCTGGTCAGTCATCCAGTCACCCATGCCCCCTGACGAGGGCACGGACATTCATCAAGGGCATTCGCAGACCGTAGGCCCGAGCACCGGGCCAGCGCACGGATCCTCTCCCGGCCCCAGCACCGCGCAGTCGGCTTGCGCCGTCAGCGAAAACATCCACAGCAGCAGCGAAGCCGCCAGCATTTTCCTTTTCAACCTGACCTCCTTGGTCGAGACCTCGATAGTGTTCTGTGCCCTGCTCTGTCACCAGAGTCGGACACAGGCCCCCTGTATGGCATGACGCAGGCTCAGTCCGCGCGCCCTGCCGCCGGGCCCGAGACAGCAAAGACCACTGCCGGCGATTGCGCCAGTGTGGCGTGTTGTCGCGCCTGTATGGCCGGCGCAAATCAGCGCACGGCGACTCTTCAGCACAATCTTGCACTGGCCATGCCGATATTTTTCAGATTATCTTTTGCCGAAAATCCAGGAACACAAGGAATCTGTGTCATGCCTTCACTCAAGCTCGTATGCCTTGCCCTCACGGTTCTGACCATCAGCGCCTGTGCCATCCCAACAGCCAAGACCGAACCCAACGACGTCGAGATCGCCGCCCAGAAACTGGTGGGGCAGCCGGCCAAGAATGCGTTTCAACTGTTCGGCAGGCCCGACCAGGGCATGGGGCCTTCTTCCTACGGCAGTGGAGGTTTCTACCTGTGGAACCGGGTGCAGACCCATACCACGCCAGAGAAGGTCTTCGTGCAGACCGGCGTCGAGTACGTCGGCCAGAAGGAGACCTGGGTAGGCATTGGCGGTGGCGGAGTCGGCGGCATGATGCCGGTGGGGAGCGAAGCGGTCTATCGCAAGACCGGGTATGAGGAAAACCGGACAGTGCTCGATTACTTCTGCAGCATCACCCTGTACACCGATAGCCAGAACATCATCACCGATGCCAGCGTAATCGACTGCAACAGCAAGAAGTGATCGGGTGATCCAGCTAAACAGGGCCGCCACCCACTCTTGTGCCACCAGGGTTCACCCCGGGTGGCCGGCCTGCCCCCCTTAGCTGATATCATTCGGCAACTTACCCGCCGAGTCGCACACATGAATCGCCGCAAGAAAATCAACCAACTGCTGAAGGCCAACGCCAAGAAGGCCAGTGCCAAACTGGCACCGAAGAAGAAGTGCACCTACATCAGCAAGGCCGATCGCTTGAAGCTGGCGGCTGAAGCCGCTCAAGACCCGATCATCGCACCCGAAAACTGATCCAGCCCCCCCCAACAGCCTTGGCCGCCGTAGCACACTGCCCCCCTCCCTGAGCGGCCCTGGCCTTTACCTGAATTCACCCGGCCCCCTCGGGCCTGAGCGCTCCATCGACCTCCTGCGGCCTGCCCTGGGAAGCTGCCCGCCGCAGTTTCCGCGGCTCTGCTCGATAGCGGCAATACGCCATTAGCACATTTGCCCTAATCGACCCACGACGCCCGGCGCACCTATATTTCTACCCTTGAGCGGCCCACCTGCTGCCACGAACAAAAAACTCGAGGAGCGCCCTCTGGTCATGGCAGCCACTCACCAGAGTCCGCCCTGCCCATCGCCCGATACAGCCCCTGAGCTTGGCCACTCACTGTCTTGCCAACGGACTGAGTTGATTTTTCTTCACCCGCAAGCACCGCCTCCAGGTGCCCACCACAGCAAAGGATTGTTGCCCTATGCTCACCTCCCTCAGACCCTGGCTGCCCGCCTTGCTGCTGTGCAGCCCGCTGGCTGCACAAGCGGAAAGTGCCCCGGCCGGCGACTTCTGGATGATTCATCACCAGGGCAGCCTCAACAAGAACGAAGCCTTCATCGTCGACGGTGAACCTTCCAACATCTTCCTGCGCAAGGGCGGTGTCCGTTCGCTGGGCGTCTATCAGCTCTACGAAGAAGGCGGCAAGCCAACGATGACCGCGTATGACGTCGAAGTCGACTGCGCGAAGAACCGGGTGCGCCTGAACGGCGCGCAGAACTACAGCAAGTTCTTCAACGACTTGCGCCCGAAGAAGGTTTCCACTCAATGGCAAAAGCAGCCCGAGCCCTGGATAGCCCAGACCCGGGACTTCCTCTGTCATCCGGAGCAGCGCCAGGCGAAGCAGATGTATCCGCTCGGCAAGATGCCTACCTCGCAGATGATTTCGGCCGCTCCGGGGCTGTTCCAGTTAATGAATCACGAGCACACCAAGACGGCCATCCTGAAGATCGTCGACCAGGCATTCGATCAGATGCCCGCCAAATGAACGCACTATTTATGGAGAACGTGCGATGAAAAGACTGCTCGCACTGGGAATAGCCGCCATCCTGCTCAGCGGATGCTCGGCCATTCCGACCCTGCCCGAAGCCCAGGCTCGCAACTACTGGAAGAACCGCCCGGTTGGCGAGGCGATCGAGCACTTTGGCGTCCCCAACCAAGTCGCCACCGCCCCCGAAAAGGACTGGGTGGTACTGATCTATAAACGCGACACCTCGTACACCTCACGCGAAGCGCTCGGCACCTACACCGGCCCACAGAATGGCCAACTGGTACACGCTGAATACTGGGGCGACGTGACCAACTCAGCCAGCTGCGAAATCCGCGTCGCCATCAACCGCGCCAGGCAAGTGGACTACCTGCTGACTCGAGGCCGATGCGCCGGCATAAAGCTCAAGCCAGAAGCCTGACCCTCCTTGACCCGCCCCGGGTGGCCAGAGCCACGCCGGGCCAGGGGTCTGCTCCTGGCCCATGGCCAACCTCCATAGCGGCGGCACCAGATGATCTACTGGGCGGTATAGCTCGCGTGGCATCGAACAACCATTCCAAATTTGACCTGTCACCACTGCTACAGCACTATCCGCCTGCCGAAAAACGTGTAGGGGTCGTGCTCGATGGCAGGGCGGCGAATTACGCTGCCACGAGCTACTCCCGCAGGTTCAAATGGCGGGCTACCGGCTGATCAATCTGCAGTCACCCCGGACAGCGCAGGGGTGGCTCGCAAGACCCAAGGTTGGCTTGGCCAGTGTCGCCTTGCCCGGCACGGTAGCGGGCGAACACTGCAAATGATTGTTGGGAGCTGTACGTGGGCGACAGTTACCTGGCAACAGTTTTTATGACAAGTTGAGCCCCCTAGGCCCCAGGGTGTTCACGTACTAATCATTTATTTACGGTGCCTGGAGTCCGGGCATTTAGTGCCGAGGTATTTATGGGATTGCTTGATAGAGATTTTAGGTTGGACAGTGGTGAACGACTCACCGCATTGCACCCGGATGCACTCCCGCCCGATGCCATCGCTCGCTATGAATTCGCACGCGAGGTCCTCGCCGACCTGCCGGGGCCGCTGCTGGGCGCCGATATCTTTTGCGGCAATGGCTATGGCACTCATCTGCTGGCGCAATCCCTGCCCTGCTTCATGCACGGCATCGACGGCTCGGCCGAGTCCATTGACCTGGCTAACCGCAATTATGTCGATTTGAACGTACTGTTCAGCCAGAAATTTTTTCCGTTTTCACTGCCAGCCAACCACTTTGATTTCATTGTGTCGATCGAGTCCATCGAGCACGTCGAGCAGGGCGAAGCGTTCTTTGGGCTGATGGTCCATGCATTGAAGCCCGGCGGCCGATTGATTATCTCCGCACCCAACTCACAGGTTGTGGACCTGAGCAAAAACCCCTACGCGTGGCACTACAAGCACTACACCGTGGAAGAGTTCCTGAGCTTGGGCGAAAGGCATGGTTTGACCCTGATGACCTGGCTGGGGGCCGACTGCACGTTGGTCAATCCAAGTAGCGGAAAGGTGGTCTCGGGCAATTACTACAGCCCCCATAGCGGTGCTTTGACCGCAGGCCGTATCGGCGATACGCAAACTTTTTACTTCCAGAAACCACAGTGAGCCCGGCATGACTGTTCGCAAGAAACTCTACTTTATCGGTTGGGATTACAGTACGCCGCGATCAGTGCCCTTCAAGCGCGCGTTGCAGGATCGGGACTTCCCTTGGGAACCGGTGGCGTTGGTGCACGACAAGGTACTGATTGATGCCGTTGATGGCATTCAACTGATGACCACTGAAGACTTCCTGGCGCAATGCATTCCGGGACAGACGACAGCCCTGCTGTTCTCTCACGATGAGCAGCAACGCAGTCGGTGGCAACGCCGTGGTCGTGACCACGGTATTCAATGGGTCGACCAGGGCGAGTTGCTGATGGACTACGCCGCGCTGTTGAGCGACAGCGGGCGATCCCGGGATCTGGGGACGATGATCCTGCCGCAGGCATTCGACTCGGCAGCCCGTGACGCACTCAGGGCTTTTTGCGGGTGCTGGCCTGACGCGAAGTCCAACCAGACCTTCGAGGCGTATCTGAGCTTTCTTGATACCGGGTTGGCCACTCGGCTGTCCGAGGTCATGCAGCCCCTGAGTGAGCATCCGTTTTATCAGGCTGCCGCTCAAAGGCAGTCCATGCAGCCTTGCGAAACTGAAAACACCCTGGTTTGGGAGATAGCACCCAAGCGTACGGCCTTTCTTGAGCAAGCCGTATTGCAGTCCCCGAGCAAGCGCGTCAATTACGCATTCTCTGCCATGAATGCCGCAGGCATTGCCGGCGAGGCTGCCAGGCTTAAATTGCTACTGCAGGGCCTGGGTATTTCACCTGCTGCGTCCTCCGTTCACAGCGAGGGTGGGGAGCTGTTCCAGACAGGCGTCGACGGCTTCGATTTGCCGGATATCGCGGCGCCGCGCAAATGGCTGCATCTGCAGGTTGATGATCCCGCCACCCTGCTACAAGCGCTGTCTCAGCACACTCGCGAGTTGCTGGCACATGTGCGAGTAGGTCTGCGACCGACGCAACTGCTTCAATTGCTGGAGCGTCATCCCATCGGCAGCATGACATTGATCTGCGACAGGCCTGGCCCACTGGGATTACAGGTGACAATCAATATAAAGGGGCAGTGAGCGAACTCCCCGCTCTGTGCAAATCTCACCCACGGGTCGACAGTCACTATGGCTGTAATCGTCCGGCCTGATCCCAACGTTCAGGGAAATGGTGTCCACCTAATGAAGTGGGCACCATTTAGCCTGATTCAGACATACCTGACGGCTATTAATGAATGCTCAACGCTATCGCGCAGAGGGTTCAACGTACCGCACACCGGCTACCCTTCGAAAAGCGTTGTTCGCATTGGCCGTCTTATGGGGCACGACACGAGCACACTCATCACTGCTTGAGCAAATCACTCGGTTTCCAGCTCTGGTCAAAGAATGCCTGCTTGGGCCCGTAAAGCCGCACGATCACCAGGAAGCCCTTGTCCGGTACGGTCTTGATCCAGTTCTTGCCCTCGCCCGGAGATTTCGGGCCAAAGTAGATATCGGTGGAGCCGTCGCTGTTCTGCACCGGCTTATCCATCTGATTGAGAGACGGGAACGGCTGGCCGTTGTCCAGGCCCGAGGCGGTCAGGTTGTCGTAGGCGGTCACCGACCAGAACAACGCCGCAGGTACATTTGCCGGCAGGTTGAGCTTGTAGGTCTGGGCACCGTCGAGGAACTTGCCGTCGGCATCACGGGTGGTCGCGGGATACTTGGCACCGGCACCGACCATGTTCATGACCATGCCGGGGCTGTCCGAGTAGGCCGAAGTGAAGAACGCCACCCGCTGCTCAAGATTGGTGAAGCTGCCACTGGACTGAAACTCGGTGTTCTCCCCGGCGAAGGTATTCACGTATTGCCGATCTTTGTAGTACAAGCCGCCCGGTTCCTTGAGCAGCAAATGGCTGGTCACCACCTTGCTCATCTTGAACGCGGTGCGCGCCGCTTCATCGAGCAATTTGCGCCTTTGCGCATCCGGAGCGAAGGGCTTGCCCTTCTCGATGCCCAAGGTGTGCAGGAAGCCACGCATGTCCATGTCTGCCGGGTCCACCGCTTCGGCGTCAATGAAGCGCGACAGCATGTCGAAATAGCGACCATCCTCGGGAAACAGCATGTTGATCGGTGCGCCGGTGGCATCGGGGAATTGCATCGGCAGCGCCTCATCCTTTTTGCCCAGCGGATAGATCTTGGTGCGCTCGACTTCAGCCACCGGCACGCTGAGGTCTTTCGGATCCTTGAAAAAGGTGCGCCAGAACAGGAACACGTTGTTGGTGCGCGAACGATAGACGTATCCCTCGGTCGGCTCCGGCCCCTTGTAGTCCGGCGGCAACAGCACGTAGGTGCCGCCCTTGCCCTTGTCAGGGCCGGCCAGGCCGACGTCGCCGCGCCAGGTCTTGCCGTCGATGGTCGGGCCAACGATCGGGCGCTGGAAAAAATCGTCGAACATGCCCTGTACACCGGGCGGTGCTTCGACCACCAGGGGGCCGTACTTCTGCAGGTCCAGATAACTCATGGCGTAGACCAGATCGGAGTTCGGCGTGGTCACCAGCGTCTTGGCATTGATGCGCTTTTTCCAGGTGGGCAGGATGTTGTAGCCGGCGCCGAACTCCTTCTCCGAAGCCTCCTTCATCGACCAGATGTTGATCGCCGGCAAGGCCCACAGGTACGACTGCACAGCGCGCTGGAACACCAGCTCATCGATCAGGGTGCGTGCAGCTGTCTCAGTCGGGAAGCCCTTTTCAAAGGGCTGGTTGGCCAGTTCCTCATAACGCGTCGCAGCATTGGCCAGGCCGCTCAGGGTAATGGCTGCGGCCAGGGCCGTCAGGGAAGTGCGCAAACGGTTCATGGGCTGTCCTTATGAAACGCAGTTGGAAAATCGGTTCAGTTGACCTTGACCACCGCCGGTGGTGTCCACTGGCCGTTCATCGCAGCGGCTTCCGGCCAGTAGGCGCGAACGTATAGCGAGAAGTCGGCGCCCTGGGGCGCGGGGAGCCAGTTGCTTTCCTTGTCCGCGCCCGGCGAGTCGCTTTGCACATAGAGTGTCAGCGAGCCATCGGCATTGCTCTTGAGCGCTTTGTTCTTGGTGCCGAGGGAATAGCGTCCCAACGGGTTTTCGGCGAAGAAATGCTGTTGGTTGTACAGCGTCAACGACCAGAAGCCCTTGACCGGCGGCAGCGCACCTTTGGGGAAGGTCACGCTATAGCGCTGGGCGCCATTGAGCCGAGCACCGGTCTCGTCCAGGTCCTGGTAGAAATACTTGGTCTCGATCTGCTTGTTGACGAAGATATTCGACCGGGCGACTGCCGTGCGCAGGAAGTAATCGGTACCAAACGCCGCGCCGTTGCTGATGGTGCTCCAGTGATGCGGCAACTGCTGGCCGTAGTTGCGAAACTGCAACAGCGGCTTGACCACCTCGCTGTCAGCCTTTTGCGCTTCGTCGATCATGGCTTTTTTCAGCTCGGGGTCGCGCTGGGCGATTTGCGCCAGCACCGCCAATTGCGCATAGCGCGCCTCTTCACCCGGTAGCGGCCTGGCGTCCTTGAGAATCGCCGGCAGTTCATCAAAGAACTTTTCCGGGAGCACCCAGCGGGTCTCCTCGTCTCCCGATGCCTCGGCAGGGAATTTCGGCGACTTGCTCCAGTCACGCTGCTTGAGTTTGCCGTCGTACTTGGACAGCGGGTACATATCGATGCCTGACAGATAGGGCTGAATGGCCTTGCGATCTTCGGCGGTATCGTCCTGGAATACCCGCGGGATCACGAAACCGGTGTTGGTCTTGGCGCGAAACACCTGGGCAATGCCTTCCGGTACCTTGCCGTTCCAGTCCGGCCCCACCAGTAGATAGAAGCCCGGCTTGGTACCGTACATCTTGCCCAGTTCGGCGAAGCTGTCGGAGCGCAGGTCCACCAGTTGATACACCCAGAAACGGTCGCCGAAGTCCGGCACCTGAATCACCACAGGCTCGATATCCAGGGCAATGCTGCCCGCACCGTAGACCACATCCTGGTTCGGGCAGGCCACCAGCCGCTCGCCAGGGGAAATGTAATCGGTGAGCATCGACAGATGGTTGATCGGTGCTACGGGCACGATACCGCCCATCAGTCCCGGCTCCGGCAGGTCCTTGAACTTCTGCCGACGGTTGAAGATATTGGCCATCGGCCAACCCCAGAAATACGCTTCCCGCGCCATCATCCGTACGTAAGATTGCGTTACCTTCACATCGGCTTCAGGCCCGGAGACCTGCGCCATCGGCGAGGTTTGCGCCTGCACAAGCATCGCGGCGAGCATCACTGACGTAGCAATCAAGCCACTGATGAATACGGGGGCTTTCTTCATGCGGCTGCTTCCTTGCTTGAGTGTTTTTTTGGCGAGCGAATCTTTTGCGGCAAGATTGATCGTTGAAAAAAACTAGCAGAGGATCCGGGTTCTGCCAGAGAAACGGACAGCAATTCGGCCCCTCCCTGCCTCTACCTGCGCAGGTCGTTATGGGCCTGCGAAGTCGAATTCGCACAGCGTTCAGAGTTCGATATGTGAGGTGAATCACAGCGTATTCTTGCTCTTTGCGCATGCCATCGGACCGGCCTTCCTAAATATTGCGCTCTACCCTCAAACCATTAATATTGATGTTCAACACCTCCCGCCAACGCCCATCAAGGATTGATACATGAAACTGTTCCGGCAGCGCTCTGCCCTACCCGCCGCGTTGCTCCTCGCTCTTTCCCTCTCCGGTTGCGTCTCCGATCTCGATTCGGGTGCCTACGGCAGCATGGACGATCCGCGCTACGCGCAGCTGTTGGACCAGGTGGACGCAGCACTCAAGGCGAACATGGCGGTGGTGCTGGTGGCGGACGTGATGCCGCACAAGTCGCTGAGCGATGCGCTGACCATGACTCAATGGACGCCGACGGTGATCTGGGAATACGAGAAGGATCCGAAGGTGACCTTCGGCCGCAAGTTCCAGACCAACGCGCTGCAGAGGCCGCCTGGTGAAACCTATCTGTTCAAGGCCTTCGAGGTGCACATCCTGCCACCAGGCAAATACTTGCTGACCGGCGGCGACGACTACCAGATCCACGGCTTGCTCGACCAGGTCGGCGCCCGCAGCGGCCCACCCGGTTCGGGCCATGGCGCCAACGGGACTGCCTACCTGTCCCCCGAGCTGTATCGCGAGTACTACAGGGAAGAGGTCTGGAAGGACGCGACCTATGGCAGCGAGACCAAGACCGAAGGTGTCTGTACCGCCGTGCTCAGGGCTTCGGGTGCCTGCGTGAGCTGGGGTGAACAGCAATATACCCAGACGACGGCGCTCTCCCCGGGCGGCTATTACCAACAGACCGATTCTCGCGACGTTCCCGCGATCAAGGTCCAGGCACGCCTGCCGGTCGACAAGGCGCTTGCCAGTTTCACCATCCAGGGCGGCCAATTGCTGCTGGCCCCACGCATGCACCTGAAGACCCCTGGCTACAAGTACCAGCAGTCGAAGTGCCGGGCGATCGACCCGAAGAAAATCGAGTGCCCTCTCGACAACCTGACCGTCTATACCTGGCCGGCGCCCATGAGCTTTACGCAGAATCTCATCGAGCAGCGCAACCTGAGCGAGAAGCACCGGCAGTTGCTGTCCAGGCTCCAGCCCATGCAAATCACGCCGCTGGGCAAGCAAGGCATGGAAGATCCCATCTGGGGCGTGCCGTTGTCACTGGCCAAGTAAGACAAGTCCGGGGGTATGGGCGTCTCATCGAATACCGTGTCGAGCATGCGCTCGGGGGCCTGTTTGCCTGAATTCGGCACGCCCCCGGTGCAGGCCGGCCGACTGCCCACTTGCCCCTCCTGGCAATTGGAACGCTGCTATGAATAAACGTGTCCCCGCCCTGATTTTCTCATCCGCCTTGCTGGCCGCATGCGGCCCCAACAAAATTGTCTACGACCTGCCTTCACCCAGCGGGAAATATCATGTGCAAGTACGCCAGTGCCCGCAAAGCGGATCCATCACTTGGAGCGAGAAGCTCCAGGTCTCGGTACTGGAATCCGGCGTATCGGCAGCCTGCCAATCTGCGGTGCAAGCCTTAGCTCAGTTCGACGCCAATACGGCCGCAAGCCAGCTCCAGCTCGAATGGATTTCAGATACTGAACTCAGGGCCTGGCTGCCAGGCTTCAACCTCGACTACGGGCCATCATCGGCAACCTACAAACACGACAATCCGGTCAAGGTGACTTTCTCGCCCAAATAATGAGCGGTAGGTTTGCCAGGTATCGACTCACATCGAACGCTTCTCTACCCAACGTCGATATTGGCGGGGGCGAAAGGCCATGGCGAGTTGTTGCAGCACCAGCGCACGCAACGGCGACACGCTCGGATCGGAGGTCAACGCCGCGCCGATCCCCACCATATCCATGCCACTTTGGGCGGCCATTTCAGCGATCGGCCGTCGGCGCACTCCCCCGTTGACCATGACCGGCATCCTGGCGACGGTGCGGATGTCACGCGCAAACTCAACGAAATAGGCCTCGCGCGCCAGGGTACTACCGTCACGGACTTCGCCCTGCATGGCGGGCGCCGAGTAGCTGCCGCCTATGCAAAGGCACACTATGACGGGATCGTGGCGTTTTCTCAGACCGACTTCACCGAGGATTTGAAGAGCATAAAGATCCCCGTACTGGTGATGCACGGGGACGATGACCAGATCGTGCCCTATGAAAATGCCGGAGTTCTGTCCGCCAGACTTCTGCAAAACAGCACCCTGAAAATCTACCCCGGCTTCCCCCACGGAATGCCGACAACTAACGCCGATACGATTAACGCTGATCTACTGGCGTTCGTGCGTAACTAAACCACTGGGGCGGGTAAAGACCCGCCCTTGCTGGCTTAAAACCAGTAAATCGCCGGGGCAAAGACCGAGTCGCCGCCCTCGCACGCGAGCCACGCTCAATGAAGTTGCAAGGCAGCTAAATAGCCGCCCTCGGAAAACACTAGACTACGAAGCACCCGCCGAACGATTTAGCCAATCTGTTGCATCGACCGGTTGAATCCACAGCCAGAAGCGGTCACTGCATAAACTCGGCGCACGCGAACCGGCAAACCGGAACGCCTGCGGTGTCCACGCTCTGGAAAAAGACTCAGTTGCCCAAGCACTTTAACAACAGGGCCAACACCCAGTCTTCTTGCGAGGCTAATGCCGTGCTGATCTCCTCGCATCTCCCATTCAGAGACAGCAGGTTGCCAGCCAGTACTTCTCCACTGGACATGCACATATCCAAAACAATACTAAAAACCCCGTTACCTACCTGCTTGCTTTCAAAAACAAGCTCAACCTCTTTAGGGAAGATCGTCACGTAGACGAAGAGTATTCCATTCGCGTATGTGTAGTGGCCATGGTTTCTTTTGAGTAAAACATTCTGGCTTTTCGAAGCCTTCACATAAACATTATCTAGAAACCTTTGAAGGATGAGCAAAGGCTCTGGCTTTTCAGTGCTCATTGGGTTTCCTTGCGAGCAGTAGACTTCAACACGCCATTCTAACCAACATCGACGGCGCACGAGCTGCACGATGCGCAGGGGCGGCCATCTGCGGGTCATTGCCCTCTGTGATGAGTAGTTGTTCTTAGCTATCAGCTTACCAGCCCAGGGCCTCGCCCCCCCCAACAACCAGCTCGCCAAATGCAACCAGGGTAGGGAGAATAGGAACTCGAACCCCTACCTGAATCTGCACTGACCGCTTTCGGCCGATTGCTGCTGCAGGATAAGAGTAAAAGATGGAGCTGTATGATGATTGATAGCCTGGAGGTTCAAGAGTTCGATTACCTTGAACAGGCGTTACTTGAAGCAAACGTGCCTTTCGGTAAAATAACACGTCAGTACGCACGCTATTTGCTCAGTCTGATCGACGGCGGTGTACTTGCTAGCGTTTCCACCCCTAAGTTGAAAGTTCTGATTCCATATATCGAAAAAAGCATCCAGCGAGAACCTATAGAAAGCGATGGGGATCTCCGGAAAAGGCTTGCGCTAGAACTCTGGACGGTAGAGCAACAGCACCGTAAATCAGATGAAGACTTTGCGAACCTCATACGCTGTGTACTTTTTTGCTTTGCAACAGAAGAGTGCTGGATAGAGGAAGGCACTGGGGACGCGACGCCTATCTATCTTTATTTTCTGGCTCTAAAAAAAATACTACCTGGCACAAGAAAAGCCTTTATCAAAAGCTTTCAAGATTTTATTGCAGCCAACGGAAAATAAACGTTTCACGAATAGATTGGCCCGGCCGGGCATCTTTAGGTTCACTGCGCTGAAACGCCGCCAGACGGGCCTTGGCGGGCCGAAACTCTCGAAACCGCCCCAAAAGCGAGTTCGGCCACATGATCCAAAGCACTGAAACTGTTACGCCCGGTCATGCCAGGACATCCACATACATCTGATGGAGCAGCCTGCGGCGAACCTCTGGACCGGATCCTGGGGCAAAACGATGGTTTCCTCGAACACGCCGGGATGTTCGCCATTCCTCGCGGTATATCTTAAAATGCGCGGTTGCCGAAGAACCGTCATGACCATAGCCATGAAAGGCTTCCATTCTTTACAGATAAGTGTGGTCAAGATGAACAAGCCTTTCATTACACTGTGCCCTGAAATTACTCGGGCGCACGCGCTGACATTGATGGATTGGTTGGAGGATGAGCGCGTTACCTGCTTTCTGAGCGATTCGCGTCACGTCTCCCGCTCCATCGAACAAGTCATCGATCGGACTCAATTGCCGATCCTGACCCATCTATTCAACCGGGACGGCCGGTTCTTCATGGCCTATGACCGGCATGACGCCCCGGTGGGCTTTGTCCGTCTGGTCAAGACCGGCTCCAATTGCGAGATAGTCCTGGTCATCGGAGACAGCGACAAATGGGGCCGGAACCTGGGCGCCCGCACCATCCGCGAAGGCATGAAACTGGCCTTCCTCGACATGCGGGCCGAGAAGCTCATCGCCAAGATCCACCCGGACAACACGCGCTCGCTGAAAGCCTTTCAGCGCAGCGGCTTTGTGCTTGAAAGCGAAACGCCGACATTGAAATCATTTTCCATGACGGCCGAGCGCTATCTCCAGTTCTTGCGCGAAGGTACCGTTGTCGACTCCACCGAGATCTACATCACTGAAATCGACAAGGCCAGGCTCGAGAGCCTGATCGTGTTCGAGCAAGGCCCGACGATTGTTGAACTCGAACATGAGCTTGAGCGAGCCATTGTCGTCAAGCCCCAGCAGGTGGCGCGCAACGTCATCACGATGAACTCCAGGGCCTTGCTGCAACTGGACGACGAAGAGATCGAAGTGGCCTTGGTCTACCCTGAAGACGCGGACAGCACCGCAGGGAAGCATTCGGTGTATTCCGATATAGGCGCCGCCATCCTTGGCTATCAGGAGGGGGACACCATCGACTGGCGAATCTCTGATCGCACCCGCCGGATTGAAATCAGGAAAGTGCTTTACCAGCCGGAGGCTGCGGGGGATTTCCACCTGTAATTGCGAACTTTGCTTAGTGTTCGGCCATCAAGCGCGAGGATTCCCCAAAGGAGAGTGCCGCGCTTTTCGTGCTTGAGCGGCCCGCTGATTTGGTCAAATGCAGGAGGCGGTAGAACAGGTCTAGCCGGCTATCGGTGTTGATGACTCAACCAAAGATAAAATAAGCCGCCGCCGCGATCAGTCCCACACTCAACGAAACAAACGACACAAAAGACACCCATTGAAATGCCTTGGTGGTCTCCACCGTAGTGGAGAACGCCATGGGCACAAACGTCAGCGGATTGACCACGCCACCAAACATCACCAACGCAACGACCCAGTCGGGAAGCTGAGGATTGGCAAGCGCGGTGACCGCCATCACCGTCCCCATGATGATCCAGTCCAGATGCGCCTGCCGCACGCGCATCGGGTTGACCACACCTAGGGCACGGAGCTTAGCTGGGTAGTCGACGGAAGCCAGAACGGCAAAGCCGGAGAGTGCACCCAACATGATGGATAAGAGCGCTGTAGCCAAAAGTACATGAACCATGAGTTAGCCTTGATGATTCCGGGCCGGCCTATGCACGGCCACCCGGAATATAGGGTTGAGGAGATATTCAGTCGTCGCGCAGCGTTAAACCTGTACGTACGCGTCGATCAATCGAGAGCTCGAAGACATCCGGGCGCAAGTAATGACCTGCCACATCGAGGTCATGGTGCTGGGCATCGATCTGCGCAAGGTCGATGGTTGCCAGGACAATTCCAGGCTCCCCAAAGAGCGGTGCCGTCACCCAGGAACCATCTGGAGCGACCACACCAGATCCACCATTGAACAGTAAACGCTCCTCCAGTCCGTTGCCGCCAACCCCAAGGCGGTAAGCCGTCAGTAACTCGGCTGGCACATCAGCAACGTTCAGGTACTGGCCAGCGCAAAGCACAAAACAGCGCCCTTCGAAGGCATAGGAACGGGCAGCAACATGGTGCATTTCCGTCATGTCCGGCCATGCCGCCACATGAATCTGTTCGTCTTGTGCATGCAGGGCCTGGCGCGCCAGCGGGTGCCAGTGCTCCCAGCACACCAGCCCTCCCACGCGACCAACCGCGGTATCGACCACCCGTAGACCTGCGGCATCACCGTTGGCCCATACCGTGCGTTCGGTGTGGGTCGGCGTCAGTTTGCGGTGCACATTCAAAATGGTCCCCTCCGGGCCAATAGTGACTAGAGAGTTGTAGAGCGAGCCGCCGTGGCGCCGAGAGCGCTCGTTCATACCCATCACCACGGTGACTGCGTTAACACGCGCAGCCTCGCGAAGCACCGCAAGGTCATCGTCCATGTCGTCAGGCCGGCCAATAACCGGGCTGTCCGCCAGTAGCTTGGCGTACCAGAACTTGGCTTGCGCATCGTCCCAGCCCGCCATTCCAAATATCCATGCGGGGTAACAGCTCAACCACGTTTCCGGGAATACCACGAGTTGCGCCTCCTTGAGCGCAGCACTCTTGATATGTTCGGCTGCCAGGCGCATCGATTCGGCTCGATCAAGAAGAGCCGCAGGCATTTGCACAATAGCGACTGTTTTTTCGCATTTTCTGATCATCTAAAAACCTTTTTCTGATGGTCGTTTATCGGTGAGCGTTCAGCTGGCAATACCTTCAAGCACGAGCTGACTTTGGCGTTGCGCTGCGATCTCCGATGAGCGTTCGAGGTTGCGCGCCAACCCGAGATACAGGCCGCCGGAAATCAACAAGCCGGGGATGAATGCGATATCCGCACCGCCCAGTGCCGCAGCTACTGGGCCAACGAAAAACGGAAGCGAGAAGAACGGCACCATTGCGACAAAACCAACCAGATAGGCCAGTACACCTCGCCAGGCCCAACGGCCATATACGCCGTGCGGATTGAATATTTCGGCGATGGCGTATTCGCCTTTGCGAATCGCATAAAAGTCGACGAGGTTGACCGCCGTCCATGGGATGAGGAAGTACAGCATAAGCAGTACAAAGCCATTGAAGCTGGCCATATAGGCATCCGGTAGCGCCAAAGCGATCACCAGTGACAGCAGGCCCACTACGCTCAGGCCGATCACTCTCACGCGGACACCGGGGCGTACTGGATGGAAGCCGTCCACCGCGCTGATTCCAGTGAGCATGGCGCCATAGCTATTTATGCCGGTGACCGACAACTGCGCGACGGCCCCCACCAACGCGACGAATATGCCAAAGCCAGGGAAGAAATAATTACCGGTTTGCACCAGCGAAACGATGCCATCGGCGCCCGGTATATAGCTGGACAACACCGCTCCCAGCGACATCAGCCATATCGCCGACGCAGTCGCGCCCAAATACGTCCAGAAGATCAGCCGGGGGCTGGACGAGTCTTGAGGCAGGTAGCGCGAATAATCGGAGACATACACCGAATAGCTGATGTTGTACCCAGCAGCAAGTGACAACTGCACGAGAAACGCAGTGGTGTTCCAACCCGAGTTCACCGGTATTGGAGCTGCCGCGGGCAGTGCAGTAACAGCCATCAACGTCACGATGCCAAACACGGCAATTAGCAGATACGTGAGCCAACGTTGCACAAAGTGCAACAGGTCATATCCCACCAGTGCAATCACGATGCTGATCGCAATCAACATGGGGTACCAGAACCACGTCGAGCCCGGCAGAACCAGCTGTATGGCCTGAGTGACCAAAATGACGCCGAATACTATAAAACCGATGTAAACAAAGATGGTCGCCGCAAACGGCACAACGGCACCGCGGCTACCGAATTGCGCACGAGACTGAATCATCTGCGGCAAGCCCATCTTGGGGCCCTGGTTGGCGTGCAAGGCCATGAACACGGTGCCGAAGCCAGCACCTATTGCAATCGCCAGTACACTCCACATTATGCTGAGCCCCATGCTTGGCCCAACAAAGCCGACCATCATGGTGAGAAACACAAAGTTGCCGGTAAACCAGAACGGGCCTTGGTGCCAGACCTTCCCGTGCCGCTCTGCACGAGGCACATAATCGATTGAGCGAGCTTCAATGGCGGGCCTGCTCGATCCGCTACTTCGTTGAGTTGCCATACCGCACTCCGTAATCGTTATTTTTGTTCTGGGTGAAGTTTTGCTTGTGTGGGCCGCGGCAGTGGCTCCCCTCCCCGCAACACTGCCGACCAGCAGCACCGCGAGTATCGGAAGAAAAAAATGGCTGGTAAATCCTGCAGTACGGAACCTGACTTACTCGAAATCGCAACTAAAAAACGGCCTCTTTCGGTGCAGTTCAGTCGCATTGATTCGCAAGGTAAATTTGCTGGTATAAGGGCTGTCCCTATAGCGTTTGTGTCTCTGCATCGGAGGTTTTGATGCTCACTAATCTCTCAGACGTGGATCTGCGCAAACTGCGCATCTTTTGCACCATCGTCGAGGCTGGAGGCTTCACTGCCGCGCAGGTACGCTTAAATACCAGCCTGCCTCGCTTGAGCACATTGGTGCGAGATCTGGAAATTCGCCTCGGCTACTCCCTCTGCCGTCGTGGCAAGAGCGGCTTTCAACTTTCCGAACAAGGCGCCCAAACTTATGCGGCGGCGCAGGAGCTGTATGCTGATATCGACCGCTTTCATCGGCGGGTAGTCATGCTTAACGAAAAGTATCCAGAGTTCTTGCAGATTGGCAGCGTCGATAACCTGCTTTCGCTAGACCAGGCACCGCTGCCGCAGGCCCTCGCTTCCTTTCGCCTGGTTTCGCCCAGTACCCGCATCGACCTGCAGGTAATGCGTGCCGACGAGCTTGAGCAAGCCGTGCTCGAAGGGCGTCTGCACCTCGCCATCGGTTGTTTTAACCACCAGCTCTCAGGCCTGCATTACCAAGCGCTGTTCGAGGAAGAACAAAACCTGTATTGCGGGCGTGGTCATCCTTTCTTTGCACGTCCCGACGAGCATTTTACGGACGAGGAGATCGGTGCCGCAGATTACGTAGACCGTGGCTACATGCTCGAAAGCCGCCGGCCGCACAAATTGCGCTTCGGCAACTCGGTAAGCGCTTTCTCCATGGAAGCCATTGCCACACTGATCGCTTCCGGCACCTGCATCGGCTACCTACCGACCCACTACGCCGATATCTGGGTAGCACGTGGCATGTTGCGTGTAATTGCACCGCAGCGGCTGAGGTATAACGCAGCATTTCACAGCATCACCCGACAAGGGCAAGTCCCGACAGAGTCACTGGCCAAGCTGATGCAAGCGTTGCAGGCCGCAAAGCACTCGGTGACAGTGAAGTCGAGCACGCAAGTTTGAAAAATGACAAACAAACCCGTCCGTCGAAAGCACTTTTCCATACCCTAGGCAAATAGCTGTCGAATACAGCGCCCTTCATTCGCTCATGATTATTTCCTCCACTTAAGTGGAGGACTACAGAACAGTAATAAGTCCACGCAAAGCGGTACGTTGTGATCGGCTGCTTTTAGCCGAAAGCGGTCGTTCCTAAGAACCTAGCTTGAATTCCGCTTTGACTAGGGCTCAAAGCAGCTCATCGCAAAACGGCAAGTGTATTAGCCAATCTCCACCATCAACTCGTACCCAATGGAGCGAAAGGACTTTGTCAGTTCGATGCTAAAAACAAACGAATTGCGGAAGCGATCGCCCAAATCCCAGGCAATAAAAAACCCCGTAGACGTTAATCTACGGGGTTTTCAAGGGTGGAGGCCGAGGTCGGAATCGAACCGGCGTAGGCGGATTCCGTCCGGTACCAGTTGGTCGCAATACTGAGAGATCCGGTAGAGCTCCCACTTGTCCACCATCCACGGTTTGATGCGGCGGCCTAGACCGAAGCGGTCACTGACAGTGATGTCGTAGGTGATCCAGGTTGGGTTGTCAGTCCAGGCCAACTTGAAGCTACCGTCCCAGATACCGGAGTAGGTCCTAGCCACAGGGTTGTAGTTGGCCGGCACAAGGACCCTCTCAGCTTGGTCTCCACTGTGACGGCTGGGATGCTACGGAACTGCTCGGCCGAGAACTCGATGTAGAGCAGCGCGGTGTTCGGGTAGCGCAGCTTTGCATCGATGACCTCGGTGAAACCCGCGATCTGCATGATGTCGGCAATTTTGTTGTTGTTCTGGTTCGGGGTGATGCGGGTCACCCTGAGCAGCCAGCCGCTGGTAGCTGCCGGCAGATTGATGCGTAGGGTACCGAAGTCGGACAAATCGGTTAGCTCAAGCAGTGAGAGGGGAGGCACAGGCCTGTTCATTCGCTCACCTTCGCGATTCCTACATGACCTCAATGTGGCTCTTGAATGCAACCAATGCCGAGACGATCTGCTTACTGATCTCTGGGCTCCCTGCGATGTCCGCCTCATTCATTCCTTTTGCGAGCAGATTCACAGTTATCGACGCAGGCTCGACAACTATTGCGGACATGCTGTTCAGCACCAAACGAAGCGCCGCTTGGGCATGACTCGCACGAGGTGACGCGTTAAACAGTGCAACCGGCTTACCAGGAAATTCATGGCTGGCCACAAGCCAATCTAAGGCATTCTTGAAAGAACCAGGTATTCCACGAGCATACTCAGGGCACGAAATAAGGATGCCATCTACCTTACCCACCAAAGCCCGTAACTCTCTGACGCTCTGCGGCGGATCATCAGCCAGGTCCGGATCGAAGTGCGGCAATTGACCAACCGCCAGATAGTGCTTGATCGACACCCCCTCAGGGCTCAACACCTCAGCCGCACGTAGCAGTGCAGAGTTAGAAGATGCTGCGCGAATGCTTCCGGACACCGCTAACAATTGGACCATTTGTAAACATTCCATTCCCTAGTGAGATAGCACAGTGTCGCATACGTGAATCAGGGCGTTCACAGACATGACTGGAGCCCTCTCCGATACCAGGCCCTGGGCGGTGCGAATACTCATACCCTACAAGCAGGCAATCACGCACCAGACCCAGGCGGCACACCACATATCCTCGCGAATTCCAGTATTCGGCGCTCCACCCCACGCGAGTGCGAACGCCTCCAAGGCATGCCCGAGGACTACACCCTAATCCCCTGGCGCGGCAAGCCTGCCGGCGAATGCCCAGACGGCCCACGCTACAAGGCGATCGGTAACAGCAAGGCAGTCACCGTCGTCCGCTGGATCGGCCAGCGAATCCTGCAACAACTCTAAACACCCCACTCAACAATCGGAAAGCCTGCCGGCGATGGCGGGCAAAGCAACCCGCCCGCTGAAGTCCCCACCTGGAACTTTGATTTGTCGCGAGTGAGATGAAATGCGCCCAAGGAAGACCCATAGGTACATGCGCGACATCATCCCGAAAAAGTCGGAGCGCACTCAGAAGGACAACAAGGCCGAATTGAGGCAGCTAAGGCCAGTTTTTGACGAGATACCGGTGGATGCGATTACGCCATCGATGATTGCTGCCTATCGCGATAAGCGATCCGCGAAAACCAGAGCCAACAGAGAAATCGCCTTACTGTCTCACGTCTTCAATATTGCGCGCGAATGGGGTTTGACCAACAGAGAGAACCCCTGCCAGGGCGTTCGTAAGAACAAGGAAACGCCGCGCGACTATTACGCAAACGACGCGGTATGGAAGGCGGTCTACCAGAAAGGCGAAATTGAACTGCAGGAGGCAATGGATCTGGCCTACCTGACCGGCCAGCGCCCAGCCGATGTCCGACTAATGCGTGTCGATGATGTGGAGGGAGTGTATCTGCGCGTTGGCCAAGGCAAGACTTCCAAGAAGATCCGAATCCTCATGGAGGTCGATGGCCAGAAAAATAGCTTGGGCCTGCTCATCGAGAGAATTATTGCCAGACCGAAAAAAATAAACTCTGGCTATTTGATCGTGAGCAAGTCGGGGAAGAAGGTCTCCGAGCGCATGCTATGCCAGAGATGGGACGACGCCAGGTCAAAAGCCGTGGCTGAGGCTATCGAACAAGGCGACCAGGGCCTGGCTAAGAAAATCGCAGGGTTTCAGTTCCGTGATATCCGACCGAAGGTGGCATCTGAAATTCTCGACCTGGACGACGCGAGCCGGCTTCTCGGACACTCAAAACAGGAGACCACAAAGAAGATTTACGTTCGAGTTGGCGCCATCGCAAACCCGACGAAATAGGAAAGTTTTGGTACGCCAGCCTTAAAGTTTTGGTACGCCAGCACTTTCATACAGGCAATAAAAAACCCCGTAGACGTTAATCTACGGGGTTTTCAAGGGTGGAGGCCGAGGTCGGAATCGAACCGGCGTAGGCGGATTTGCAATCCAGATAAAATATCAATACTTTCAAATAGTTAATGATAGATCTGTTCCGCAAGCGCCATCTCTTAGAAAGCCTGCAACCCACAGCCTATGCGGGTCATTATTTTGATTGCGGAACTGACTTTACTGACGTCCCTAGCGGTTCAGAGCCCAGTGACAGTCGCAGTCCTCAAGGCTCCGCTACCCTTTCCTTCTGGACCCTGCAAGCTCAGTCGATCCGATGATGGATCGGGCATACTGAATAAAAAATTACTTATAAATCATTAAGTTAATGTAACTTAATTTTTTCTGTAGCAAAAAATAAGCAAGCTAATGAAAGCATCCCACCCTGACTGATGCCCAATCTCCTCTCAGAAAGCACAACGGATTGGGCTGCCTTTCCCGAAAGGCTTACATCATGCAGTCTCAGATCAGACAGCCTTCAGTAAAGAACGCCCGCCTCTTCTCTACCTCTATACCAAAAGCAAGCGCTTCAGTGGCATACTGGCATTTAGCCAACAAGTCATAGCAATGGATCGCCATGCATATAATCATCGAAAAAAATATTGAAGAACTGAAAAAAGAATACCAATACCCCAAAAAAACAGCCGAATCTAAACTATTTGAATACTTCTGTAATTATTGTATTACCTCAAAGCATTACCTCGGCAGATTCAACCCAAAAGACATCACCACAGATGAAGATGATGCCTCAATTGATGGCATTTCTATCATTATCGATGGTGACTTAATCACAACGCTAGATGACGCTCAGAAAATCTTTAAAACTCACAAAACAAACTTAAGCGCCGACATCATATTCTCTCAATGCAAAAGCGGCGAGGCTTTCAAGAAGTCAGAAATAAACAATTTCAGCGTTGGCCTTGAAGATTTTATTACTCTTAAACCTCAATACCCACAAGGCAAGCTCAACAACAACGCATTAAAAATCATCAAAGAAGTTTTTGACAATTTAAAAAAAATAAAAAATCGGCTCCCTAACTTCCATGCTTACTACTGCACCAGCGGAAACTACAAAGATGAACGAGAAATAAAGGCATCCTTTAAAGCACTTAAGATCAAAATTGAACAAACGGATCTTTTTGGAGAAGTGCATATAACGCCACTCGGGCGAGCCGAACTTCTAAAGTTATATGCGAATGCGACTGAGAAAAATGAAGCTACTCTTAGGCTAATCGATTACTTTGGCATGCCTAAGATATCTAACATCCCACAGTCATATATTGGAATTGCAAACGCAAAAGAGTTTGTAATCAATGTTCTATCAGATGCCGATGGAAATCTCAACCATCGAGTATTCGAAGAAAACGTTAGATCTTTTTTAGGCGAAAGCAATCAGGTCAATAACAAAATCAAGTCCACTCTTGATGATACCGAAAAAAAGAATTTGTTTTCCGTACTCAACAACGGAATTACGATCGTTGCACCCGAACTCACACTGACTCCTAACACCAAAGAAATCAGCTTAACAAACTACCAAGTTATCAACGGATGTCAAACCAGCAATACATTATTTATAAACAGCCATCTCCTGGACGACTCTGTAAATATAATCATAAAGTTTATCGAGTCAGCGAACACAGATGTCTCTGAAGATATAATTTCCGCCACCAACAACCAGACAGAAGTAAACACAGAGTCTTTCCATGGTTTAAAGGGCAAAGCAAAACTTGTTCAAAAGTATTTCGATGCAAAGAACACTAAGTCCGCACCAGAGAATAGAATTTACTTTGAACGCCGCGAGAGTGAATACAAACAAGCTGGCTATCAGTTCACGCGAATTTTCGACGTTCGAGAACTAGCTCGCTGTTATGCAGCGATGGTATTAAACCAACCGCATCATTCAGCCAGATACGTCAAGGAAATATTTTCAACTAGTGCAAAGGATCTTTTTTGCGACAACGACCATGAGTCGCTCTATTACGCTTCCGCCCTTGCCCTGTATAAATATAACACGCTAGTAAATGGCCGAAAAAACGGAGCTCAGAATTTCATAAAACTTCGCTGGCACATTATTCAAGTCTACAAATGGGTAGTACATGGAAAAACTGAAGTACCCGCTGCGTCCTCAAAAGCCGCCGAAGAATATGCGAACAAGATAATTCTGTCACTCACCGAGGAAGCGAAGCCATACATGGAGCACTTTATAACTTGCCAAGAAATTATCACTTCTACTGGCACTCCATCTACCGACTCTTTGAAGCGCGGAAAGTTCACTGCCGACCTAATTAACAAAGCTAATGAATATTTTGCGACAAAACTAACTCAAAAGTAAGCACTGACCAACACATACGCCAATTGCACTCGGGTACTAATGCAAAAAGCCCTACGACCTCGTACAACAAGGGCCGTAGGGCTTAGAGATGGCGCTGCCCGAAGTTAACTGACATAGATTGACGTACGATTTGCACCGTTTTCCCGTACGCCAGGTAACGAGGATAGGGATTCGTCCTACTTTTATCCTAAACATCCCAGCGCTTTCAGCTACGTATTTCTATCGGACTTGATCATCATCAGGCTAGCCTTGACAGGTAAAAATCGCCCCATGGCGGCCTTTCACAAATGCAGCTACCAGCCAATAGCAGTCACCCAAAATCTTTACAAGATCTGGGCTGTCTATAGTGACGCATTTTATTCTAGAGCAATCAGAAACCTACTATAAACAATGAGATATAAAAATGTTGAGCTTCAAGGAAAAAGTCAGAGCAAAACAAATTTCGGGGCCCACTGATCGAAAGTTTACATTGGCTTTGTGGCAGACGGCATGGGAAAACGAAAAAGCTCATAGCGCTGACGAACAGAGTTTTTTTGAGGCGGGTAAGGTCTTTCATAAAGTTTTCAGCGAAATTCGTACGGCACTTACATCGCTTTACAACGACAAGGCTCCAGCTATATCTCGAACAACACACCTAGAGTTGCTTTGCGCAATTTCCAATCGAGATATATCAGTATTAAAAAGCATACAACAAACAGATATCAGGGCGGGGCAGAGTATTCACAGTGCTTCGAGCAAAGCAAACCGACATGGGGCTGAAATATACCTAGAGGAAATTGCTCATGGTGCTGTTGATGGGCTTGAGCTCGCTATTTTTGAAAGCATTAAGGCCATCAAAAAAAGTCTTCTAATACCGCCTGGAGGAAATCCTATTTCCGTTCTGAGTTTCGCTCAAATGGAGGCTGATCTTTCCCAGCTCTACGGCATGTACGATCAGTATTGGAAAGCTCTCTTGTGGGGTGACTACGAATTTTTCGTGCAGGATACCGATTACAGTGTTTATGAGATCCGCCAGTTATCTACTGATAGAGAGATATCTTACGAACTAACAAATTTGCGCAAGAACAGACTTGGCATGCAGTCTATTATGATTCATAACGACCCAGCAATACTTGAACTCAACAACAACGGCTCATACATTAAGCCAGTCAGATCCGGAAAGAAAAAAACGCTTAAGACTTCTCTATTGAAACATGCCTCAGACGAAATCAGGTTCTTTAACTCAAAAATAAAAACCGATATACTTTTACTGAGTGATGAATTTCCAAGTAGTCTTATCGAAAGCCAACTACCTGCTGGTTTCTCAATCAAAGAAGCCTTAGATGTTTTTAGATTACTCATATTATTATCCAAGCAATTTCAAGATAAATACCCAGAAAACAATAGTGTCTACAACCACAAAAAACTCGCAGAATTTAGTTCCAAAACCAACAAACAGGACTTGTTGCTAGCCATAATCAAGGTTTCTGGAATAAAATACGCCAAAGCCAAGCTCATACTAGAATTTTTAATTTTCAACAACCAGGCTAGGGACTTATGGAGTCATCCGATTCTCGAAATATCACACGACAAATTGATATTTTTAACTAGCGCACTATCAAGCCCGGTTTTAGTTCGAGTTGTTGAGCATTGGCTTGTCGAGCTTGAAGTAGATCTCACGAGGAAAGGTACGCATTACGAAGAGATATCTTTAAGTGAGATAAATCAAGACTTGCTCTCTAACAAAATTTTGCCTCATCCTATTTCAGCATTTTCAAAGCGATTGAGGCTTAAATCAGGAGCAGAGGAGGAGATAGATCTAATTCTAAAACTTGGCAACGTGATTTTGATCGGAGAGGCTAAGTCCATTGTAACTACGGACTCATCCATCTCCTATTATCGTACATATAGTACGTTAAAAGGGGCTGCCGCCCAAGCCAAAAGAAAATCTCTTTTCTTCTCAAGTAATATCGCAGAAATATTTGATGTATTTGACTGGACTTATGACCCAAGCATCTCATACCAGCTTCTTCCAATAGTGCTAAACAGTAATAAAATTCATTCTGGATTCCCCATAAATGGCATTCCCGTTGTGGACGAACAGATCCTAGCCAGATACTTTAGCTCAAGTACATTTCCACTAATATCAATGAAGCATGACAACAAGTTTCATAATCTGGCGTGGTTTAACTTATACGACAACTACGAAGATCTACAAAAAAATATTAGCTCCTACCTGATGCATCCACCGCAACTTTCGGAAGGCCGAGAGATTCTTGTATATAAAACCATAAAGATACCACAACTGACCACACTCTCCCCAAAAATACAATACACCAGACTAGTCCCTGGAGACTTCCCTTTAGAGCGTAAATTATATAAAAATTATGAATTCCCCCTCCATGTAAGCGACGATATTATGAGCAAAATAATGGAAATGATTGCAGTCATTTAATGTTCCAAATAGAACCTCCCATTAACTGGAGCTGCTCGCCATTGGCGGAAGTGTTCAGTACTCGAAAATTGATTTATGAACGCCCCATACCTCCGTAATCGGGCGAAAGGAAAAACTCAAACGCCGATTGTGCTGGGGTATTAACGCAAAAAAGCCCTACAGCCCCGAATAACAAGGGCTGTAGGGCTTTTCCTACAGAGTAGGAAATCGCGCCGTTTGGCATTAAATGGCATTGATTGGCGTACAGATTGCCCCATTTTTGCCCCACGACATCCTCACGTCCAAAACTGAGCGCGCATCGAGAAAGTGGCCCATGGCCCGTTCTTTCGGCAGATTTGGCCGCATCGGGGTGAACTTCGCGTCTTCCAGCTTGCGGCTCTGCCGCCTTGATGTGTTCCTGGCCTATATGCGTAATCGAGGGTAAACCTGGGCGTGGATGCTGCCCTTTTCGATGGGCCAAGATAACTTTTCGCGGCCCTAATCGATAACGGCAATGGGCCACTAGCACATCCGTCCTATGTTGACCGCCGCAGCTGGCATACCCAAACTATTTTTCTGAACGACCTTACGCAGGCCAGGACACCAGCCCTTAAGACGATCAGCGTTTGGTGATACATCCCGGACCACGAGAAAACGCATCGGGCGAGGTAGTGCGCAAACATGAGCTCTGCGTGAAACTGAGGAGTATATGAAATTGTCTATGTTTGGCGCCGCACCGCTGCACTGGGCCAATTTGCTTTTGCTATTGGCTCTTGCCTTTCCGGCAATTGCAAATGCGGAGGGGAGATGTCCTGCTGGGCAATATCCCGTCGGCGATCAAGGGGTTGGCGGCTGCGCTCCGATTCCAGGCGCTGGCGGGAGCCCCCGCGAGCAGGAGCCCGCTGGGCAGTGGCATAAGACCTGGGGCGCAAT
The DNA here is from genome assembly GCF_024810175.1 of Pseudomonas sp. BIGb0176. Classification (NCBI taxonomy): domain Bacteria; kingdom Pseudomonadati; phylum Pseudomonadota; class Gammaproteobacteria; order Pseudomonadales; family Pseudomonadaceae; genus Pseudomonas; species Pseudomonas sp. BIGb0176. The sequence goes on along the minus strand of NZ_JANUEC010000001.1, from coordinate 845,343 downwards.
CGCTTCATCTGGAGCAACCGCAGATGCAGGTGTTGCCGTCAACAGGCCCAGCAAGGAGAGTGCCGAGAAGTTTGCCTTGTCCGAGTGCAGCAGGCGGGGGGCAACTGATTGCAAAGTGATTTTTACGTATCGAAACCAATGTGTCGCATGGGTGGTTCCCAGCAGCAAGGATGGGCCGTCCCGCTCTGGCCTGGGCAGTGCCAAAGACCCTGAAGAAGCCCGCATGGTGGCTCAACAGTCATGTGTCGACACGGGAGGCAAAGCTTGCCAGGTGGTATACGAAGACTGCAGCAAACCCGTATATGAAGCATTTTGAGAGTGAGTAACTCGTGTTTACCGGTCCCCAGCTTTCGTGCTGGAACCGGAGATACAATCGAGCCAGTTCGTTTAGGTCAACATCCCCGCCCACTACTGCGGTATGAGTATTGGCGGGGATTGTCTGAAGGTGCATTTTGCCGGGTACAGCGGCTGGGTTAGATGTTGAGGCAACTGGCCCGACCGCTCTTTTTCACTTCGTTGAAACGATATCTTTGACGTAGCTCTGGCAGGCTGCCAAGGCGATCAATCCTTGATCGCCGTCACCGGTGATGCCGACAATTCGTTGAGCAGCCGCCGGGTCAAGCTCGGCTCGCGCGCTTCCATGAACCACGCCGCAGGTGCCGGCGGTGGCTGGCAACCCACCGCCACCACCCGAGGCGGCGGTGTTGAGTAGGACTGACAGCCGGAGATCAGCAGTAGCCAGCCGATCACGCAGGCGAGCTTGGTTCGTTTGAGCATCGCGCAATTCCTTGTAGTGGGTTTCGTCATTCGCCTGCAGGCGGTCCTCCAGGGCCCGACGGGCATCCTGTTGGGTTTCCTGCCAGTTGATCACCGCCGTGGCGGCCTGCTCGCGATCAGTGCTGTACGCCTCGGCCTGATCAGCGAGATCCTTGCCGTAGGCGTTGGCCTGCCACGTCCAGGCCAGCCAACCACCCAGGGCGAACCCCAGCACCAGGGCCAGGACCGGCAGCAGCCAGCCCGGGGCCTTCAAGGCAGCACCCTCAATGCACGCTCATACAACGCCTCGCGATCCGCCAGGCCGTTGGTTCCGCCGTTGATGCGCTTGGTGATGGTGAGGAAGTCGCCCTTATCGGCCAGGTTGTTCAACCCCGCCCGCTGCCAGAACCAACCCGCCGACAGCGCGGCATAGACCGGGGTTTCCAGCAGCTCCGGGGTGTTGAGCAGTCGAGCATCGCTGAACAGCGCTTCGCTACAGGCTTCATAGTTCGCCCGGCCCGTGACCTGAATCAGACCCCGCCCCCGGTACTTCTGGCCGTCGCCATCGGCCTCTGGAGTGTTGCCCAAGCGCTTGGCCAGTGGGCCGGTGTCGTACTTGCTCAGGTACTGGTCGCTACCCAACTCGCGTACATACTGCAGTTGCCCGGATTCGTGGCCGATCTGCGCGATGAACGCCGCGATTCGCAGCCGAGTGATGATCCCGTACTTGCTCATGGCCGCGTTGAGGGCCGGAACAAAAATGCCCGCTTGGCGGCGGGCGTTGGGAAGGATCTTAAGCAATTGCTGTTCTGTAATAGGCATAGAAAATCCTCAAGATTAGAAATGAAAACGCCCCGTCAGTGCGGGGCGTTTATTGGGTCTGCTCAGCGATCCAGGGCGGCGCTGCAGGGCGGTGCTGAACATCAGGGAAATCTGCAGACTGGGGCCAGTCTCGAAGCGCTTGCCGATACGCTTGCAACTCCTTGTACTGATCCCCTAGTAGCGTCGTTGTAGCTCCGGCCTCGACTTGATCGCGATGGCGCGCCACTACTCCATCCGTCGCGTACAACTCGGCGCTTCTCCATCCGCGCTCTGCTGCAGCTACGAATTCAGGATCAGGGACAGCTACGGGTGCTGGGCTTTTAACGAATGTATTGCCATCCCACGTCCAGAGACTGGATCGCTCCTGAGTAAGGTTGAACCAAGTTTTATGATCAACCGGCACCGCGCCGTCCGGAATTTTGTGAACACCCTCAATCAAACAAAGGTCCAGATCCCCTTGCGCGTCAAGAGTTGCAAAATATTTATCTGCCATAAATCCCCCATCAACAATCAATAACCAAAAAAGTACACACGCGGTTGACTGACACCGGAACCACTTGAAACAGGATTTGCCACCGTCACACCAACTTTTGAATTATTAAGCCCTGATGCCGATTCATAAGAGACAGTCGTCACCCCAGATATGTACTTGCTAGTAACGAGCCCACCCAAAACAGCATTGGGAAATGGAATAGGAAACTGTATATCTTGTGAAGTTAATCCGCCGCCGCTCACTGCCGCATTCACACCCGACGCCCACTGAACAACGAAACCTCCAAGCCACCATGGGAAAACTATATATCCATTATTGGCGAGCAGAATTCTAAAGCCCCCCGCAAGCGTTTTTGGAGTAACAAACGACTCACCGTCAACCCCAGAATTTACCGCACCTTGTGAAGCAACCTTTGCGGTTCCCCGACTATTCTCCGTGGCTTGGTTAACCAGAGCTGCATCTGCCTTGGTCGCAGGGTTAAAATTCCCGGAGTGCCATGCGGCATTATCGAAAAAATAAACAACCTTTTCTGGGACATTAACAACCATAGGAAAAGTCGTAACACCATTATAATTTGCAAACACCCTGAACCACCTGTTTGCAACATCCATAAAAACTTCAACCTCTGGCGTTTTCATGGCAAACTCAGGGGAGTCATTGGTCCCATTATTAAGATATATAGGGCCTGAAACCACACCGCCCGCCTTGGGCAATAACTGGCGCGCAAGGTCATCTACATAAGTCCTACTAGCACCATCCGTAATACCGTAGCCGCCGAGTGTAGTTGCCTTGTCTGCTTTTTTATTGAGGTCTTCTTTTGTAACACCGCTCCCAGCAATAATTTTAGTAATCGCTTCAGATAACTGATCAGTGCTTTGTTCATCGGGCTCTATTGAGGCTGCACTTAGAACATTAAGGATTTCAGAAGTAACCGCATTCCCCCAAGCCGCCGGAATCAGAGAGCCGACTTGCCCGGTGGTAGTGTTCTCGTCAACAAACTTGCCATTGACCAGGCCAACGTTAGGTACGCTTTTCGGATAGTCCATCTACACACCCACCCCATAATTGATTGTTTCCAGTGCATGCGCCGGGGCGCTGCGACGAATCACGCACTCCAAGGCGCCGCTCGGGTTGACCCCGAACCGTTCGCCCCAGTAGCTGGCACCGAAGCGCCGACCCAGGCGGCGGCGCGGGCCCGTGTTGAGCGTCCACATAAACTGCGCGGACCAGGTACCGAAGTGGGCTGCGCCAAATCGGGAGCGACCAAACCGCGGCGCCCGGCGTTCCGTGATGGTGGCCTCGGGGTAGCCGAGGCGCACCGCGATCTCGATGAAGTAGCCACAGGATTGCCCGCCGACAGCCGTCAGCCGTTGACGCACCGCCAGACGGCGGTCCTCAAATACCGGTTCAAGCCCAATGCAAGGATCTGGCAGCCCCATGACGCGCTCCCAGTCCGGCACCAGCTCATTCACGCCACCGGCATCCATCTCATTCAGCAAGGCGAAGGCCCGGGCTTCGATGCGCGCCAGCTCCTGCGACAAGCCAGTCAGCACTGACGCCAACTCAGGGACGCGCTCAGGCTCCCAGGCCGGCCCCGCTGGGAGCAGCGCCCTCAACTGAGCCCGGTATTGGTCCGCTGTTCTTAAGCCAGCCATAGGCAGCCCCCATACGTCAGCAGCTCGTTAGGTTCTGCCGCCACATCAGCAACCGGCGCCACCAGTTGGTGGTCCCGCTCACCAGCGGATCCACTGATGGCCTCGGCGATGTGAGTCAGCAAAAGGGGCTCACCCAGGGCCGCCTCTCGCGCATGCAGATCACGCAATTGCGCCTCGACTGCCGCCCGAACTGTAGAGGTATCCGGGTTCAGCCGGACGCTGTACACAACCGATTTGCGCGTGGGGGCCAAGACATACACCTCAGCCGTTACCGGTCGCCGGGGTTCGATGTACTGCTTCACCTCCGCCAGCTGTTCAACCGTTGGCACAGAATCGGCATCGTCATCGCGCATCACAAACACCGCCACGGTGCCCGGCCCCAGATACAGCCGCCGGGTCCAGGCCCGGGTAATTCCGGGGCACTCCAAGGCCCAGGTTTCATAGTCATCCGCTGAGCCGCCATGAGGTATCACGCGATAGGACTGAATGACCCGGGCCCGCAATGACTCAACGCTTTCCTGGGCCACACCGCCCAGCAGGCCGGGAGCTAGGACGGTGAACGAGTCCGCTACCCCCTGGACCGGCTGAACGAGGCTCAGTACCAGACCTGCGTCAGCGTTGCCCAGCGCTCCAGCGTCCACCGCTTCAAGCGCTGCGGTGTTGGTTCCGGCAACCGTGGTTACTCCTGCAGTGACGCGGTAGGCCCGGCCATCACTGGCTTGCAATACAGTGTCAGCGTCCAGCACAGCACCTGCAGCTGCGGTAAAACTGGCCATACCTTGGGCCGGCTGGGCAGCTTTCCTTGGCTGATTGAGGCGAAGGGAGGCGATCCGCTCCAGCGTTTCGACTTCAGCCGTGTCCGGCAGAATCTGCTCGGCGATCCAGCCCAGGTAACCGTACAGGCCGAAGGCAGCACCGCTCAGCGTTCGGGCTAACACCTGAGCATCGGAGCGCCGCAACGCATCGCCGGCCAGGTCGCTTTGCGTGCGATTGACCAGCACGGGAAGCGTGGGGGTTTCAAACGGCATAAATCACCTGCCATAGCTCTGTTGGGTGGATCTCCAGGCGCTCGCCCGTGGAGATGGTAAGAATCACACCGACGTTCAGGCGGCTGTCCGTGACCCGTTCGCTGCGGATCTCGATGCGAATGACCTCGCCATCGTCGAGCAGCCATTGCAGGGCCTCCCGAGCATAGAACTCGGCATCGAGCTGGGTTTCTCGGGTGAGCTTCACCCGGCGTAACAGCCAGAGGCGAGAGCCGATCCGGTCATCGACCACCGCCGGGAAGCTGTCGCCCCACCAGCCGAAGCGCTCGTCATCGTCAATCGGGTCATCTGTCGCGGCGCGACGCCAGGTAAACAGGCTGATCACCACAGCCCGAACAAGCGAGGTTTCAAGGGTTCCCGATATGATCATCGTCAGCCCCCTGGAACAGGCACAGCTGTCTGGCCCGGGCCCGGCATGACGCCGCCGTGAACGTGATTGATCTGGCTGACCCCACCGGCAATCTGGTCACCCTGTGAAACGATCTTCCCTGTCTGCGTGAGCAGCGGTGTATCGATGTTCACGGCGCTACTGGCGGTGATGTTCAGCGTCTCGGTGACAACCTCGATCACCCGTCCGCGCTTGAGGTGCACCTTGTCGCCTTCGTCGCTGTAGATCGCGACCTCGCCGGACTTCAACTCCTGCACGCGGTACCGGCGATCTGAAGCCACCAGTACCACCCCATGGGACCGATCCCCACCGAGGAACGCGGTCAACACTTCAGCCCCCGCCAGTGGGTTACTGGTGAGGCCATAGGGTTCGAAGTGTTCAACCTTGTCCTTCACCTCTCCAGCCGTCAGCCGCACCTGCAGGGTTTGCAGCTTCTTCGCCGCGTCGGCCAGTACCACCGTGCCGCGGGCAAGCATCTTCATCAGGCTCATTTTTTAGGCTCATAGTCAGCGGGAATCAGGTATTCGAAGTTGTCGCCCTTGCCGCCCTTTTTCAGCTTGCGGTTCTTGTGGGAGTCGTCCGGCTCGGGCTCGAAACCATCCGGCGGGCCAACCAACATTTTCGTGGTCATACCCTGGTCGCTCAGGCTGTAGGTGATCTCGGCGATCAGCATGTCGCGGTCGAAGCCAATGATCGGATCCAAAACACGGACGATCATGTTGTGCTTCCACAGCTGGCCGTTCGATTGCCGCCAGCCCTGCACCGTGTAGGTAGCGGAAAGCGCCTTGCCCATCCGCGTGCTGCGCTCCCAGTTGGCCCGGGCCTGGGCCAGCTCCTGGGTGACCTGTCCAGACTCCTGAATGATCTTCACGCGCCGTCGGGTCGTTCGCTCGTCCGTAACCTTGGCCGACACTTCCGCCGCTGCTTCACCGAACTCTTCGTCGGTACCGGTCTTTTGCCCCAGCACCTGGTACTCCGAGTACACCCCGGAGAAGTCGAGCGGAGCATCACCGGCTTTGATGTTCCCCCCTACAGCCAACGCATCGAAGGCCCGCCCCTCGCTGCCCGGTTTCGCGAGCACCGCCATACCGCGGGCATCATCCGTAGAGAACACCCGGAACAGCGTCAACAGCCGGTCAATGGACTCAAACGCCGACTCGCCGGGCTCGACGGTGTGGTCAGACAGCTTTGAGCTTTCAGGGATCTCGCTGCGCACGGCGATCTTGTAGGGCGCGGCCAGCGCCTTGACGATCGACAGCACGCCCTGGCTATTCCACTGCCCCGGCTTGTTCACCGCGGCGCAGTCCACCAGATCCGCCGGCAGCGACCGCCCGGTGACCGACCGAGTGATCTGCTTGTCGTCATAGCTGATCGGCGTACCGAACACCCAGCCGGTTAGCACCAGGTCATCACCGATGCTCACCTGACACTTTGCACCCTGTTTGATCGGCACCTCGATCTTCTGATCGCCCCACTTCCAGGTAATACCCAGGTTGAAGTCCCGGGCCTGGCGCTCCAGCCCTGCCGAGATCTCCACTGATTTCCAGCCGCTGTAATCCACACCGTCAACCGTGAGGCTGACGACGTTCTGTGTATCGAGCATGGGTTACTCCCGAGCGATCTTGAGCGGGACCGGCGGCACAAAGCCGGGGTGTTGAATGCGGTTGCGCTGCACCACCTCCCCCGCCCGCGTGGCGTCGCCGAAGCGCCGATAAGCCAGCACCAGGGCCGGCAGCGCTTCGGCGGGGGTGATCTCCACCAGGCGCACGCCAGAGTGGGCTACGGCGGTCAGGTGCTTCACCAGCGTCTGGCGTAGGTTGGTCAGGGCCTGATAGTGCTGCGGGTCCGCCTTGAGGGAGGCTTCATAGATCGCCTCGCTCAGGCTGTCCCGCAGCTCAATGACATCATCCGCCACGGGCACCTCGGGCCGTTCAACTGGCTGCACAGCCTGCTGATCAACCGATGGGGTGGAGTCGTTCGATACCGGCTGACTCGCCACCGGCATCTCGCTGACGATCAGCGCCACCTGTACCAGCAGCGCATCCTGCACCAGGTCAGCCGTAGCCTGTGCGGCAGCGTTCGTGTCAGCCCCTGCGGCCTGGCTCACCGTGTTGATACCCGTCACCGCCTCGCTGTGCTGCGTCGCGGAAGCAATGGAACCGCGATAACTGGATCCAGGGCTTGAGAAGTCCAGGCCGGTGAAGTCGCTGAAGTAGCTGGAGAACAGCGCCCCCAGCGCACCGGGCGAGTTGATCAGCGACTGCACAAAGCCACTGAGGTTCGTGAACAGACCCACCAGCGGCGCGAACTGCTGCTGAATCACGCTGTAGACGCTCGACAAGCTATTGCGCAAACCGATGATGCCCAGGCGGGCCTGGTCAACCTTCGCCATCGCCGCTTTGTACCGGGCCAGCGCGGAATCCAGCAGACCTTCCGACGACTTGACCACCTGCTGCTGGGTGTTGACCCGGGCCACCGGGAATTGCAGCGGCTTATCCGGATAAAACACCACGTCGAAGGCGACCAGGCCGCCCTCGCGCCGGCTGTGGTTCATCTCACATTCGCCGGCCTTGACCTGCATTCGCCCGAGCCAGGGGTGCACCAGCTCGCCAGCGCCCCGGGTCTGGACTGCCTCAAGAAACTTGTCACGCCGCTCGAAACAGTCGTCACCGATGATCCACACCGTCAGGGCGTGAACCTGCGACTGCCGGCCCAACTGCTCAAAGTACGGATCATCCCGCTGGGGGAATTCATGCAGCTGGCCTTTCATGCCCACCGGCACCGCGGCCCGGTCAACCAGAAAGCTGATGCCCCTGAATGACGCCGGCAGCAGTTCGTCGCGCCATGTCCTTTCCATTCTGCTACCTCTCTGCGCCGACAGTACGCCGCCCAACGTTCGGCTTGATGTTCAGGCCGCGCTGGTTGCTCTTCGACTCTTCGACAGTGGATCCGGGCGGCGCGCCGTTGAGGTTGATATCGATCTGGCCCTTCAGGCTTTGGGCGTTGGCTGCGGCAGTCTGCTGCAGCAGGCTACCCGGCGGCGGAACCTGGCCCGGCGCCCGCAACAGATCGCCGGCACTGGCCCCGCCCTGGGTCTTGTTCAAGAACGATTGCCGCTCTTGCATGACCTTCGCAGCGTCCGAGCGTAGGAAGTCACCGGTACCGCCGCCCTCCCCGGCATTGCGCTTGCGCTGTTCCTCAGCGAAGGCGTTGGCCTTATCGGTCGCGGTCTTGATGATTCCGTCGCCACCCTCCCCGGCGCCCATGAAGTTCAGGATCGGCTCAATGATGGGTTTGATTTTTTCCCACAACCCCTTGAACCAAGCGGTGATCGGCTCCCAGTTCTTGATGATGATCCCCAACGGGGACCAGTCGAACATGTGCTTTATGAGATCCCAGGCCGGGCCCGAGATCGCAACCAACACACCCCAGATGGCCTTGAAGAACTCGGTCAGCGGCCCCCAGTTTTCGATCACCAAGCCAAGCGGAGTGAAGGCGAAGGCTTGTTTAAACCAGCCCCACAACACCATGGCCGGGCCTTTGATCTTTTCCCACAGCGCCTGGAAATACGGCCCGACGGTGGACCAATTGGCGATCAACAACCCCGCTGCCAACGCAATCCCCCTCACGATCAGTCCCACGGGAGACATGGACGTAACGGCACCAAAGACCTTCATAGCGACCGTACTGGCCAACACCGCCAAGCGAAGGACACCAAAGGCAATACCCGCCCCGAGAACGCCCTTGATCACCTCGGGATGTTCCGCCGCCAGGGCGGACACCTGGGAAATCAGCGGGCCTATCACTTTCAAAGTATCGTTGAGCGGCGGCACCAACGCGCCACCGATCTCAATACCCAACCGGGTAGCGCGGTTCTGCAACTGAATGAGCGCGTTTTCAGTAGTCGCCGCCCTTGTCTTGAACTCCTGCTCCATCGATTTCGCATAGATCTTCGAATCCCCGACGGCAGCAAAGTTGACCTTGAGAATGTCGAGACTGGTGAGCAACTGAGAGATCGGCCGAATCGACTCTTTACCGAACAGTTGAGTAAGTAGGCCCGCCTGCTTTGAAGGATCGACCTTGGCAATGCGGTCCAGAACGTCTTCGATAGTGCCCTGTGCATCTTTCTGCATACCTTTGGCAAGTGCCTTGGTATCAAGCCGCAACGCCTTAAACGCTTGCTGCTGTTGCTTTGTCGCAGCCGCTCCGGCCGTCAAAGTCAACATGAAGTTCTGCAAGCCTGTACCAGCAACGTCCTGAGATACACCTACCTTGTCGAGCGTCGCCGCCATAGCCGCAACTTGCCCAGCGGCTAAACCGGCAACACCACCCAACGCACCGACAGAGGTAACAATATTGGCGACCGTACTTGCCTTGGCACCAGTATTGCCCAGGTAGTTAACCTGATCCGCCAGAGCAACAACCTCGGTCTGGTTCATCTTGAAGGCGGCTCGCCACTTAGCCATCATCTCGCCCGATTGCTCAGCGGTTTGATCAAACGCGATCCCCATCTTCACGGCATCGGCCGCGAACGCCATCAGTTCCGCACGCGGGATCTTCGACTGACCACCTGCAGCAACAATGGCAGCGATACCATCAGCAGCCATTGGCAACTGTTCAGACAGGTCAAGCACATCCTTAGTCATCTGCTTGAACTGCTCAGGTGTATCGAAGTCAACAACCTTGTTGACGTCGGCCATAGCTGACTCAAGCTTGATCGCAGCCCTGGCGCCTGCGATAAAAGGGGCAGCGAAAGCGCCACCCTGCAACAAGTCCTGAAAGTCAATCTTGCCCAGGCCGGAGCTTTCCATCTGTTTGCGAAAGCCCGCGACATTCTTGCGGATCCCGGTGAGCGTTGGCGACAGCTTGTCAACGCCCGTGATCAACGCCTTGAGCTGGAACTTGTCCGCCATCACTGCACCTGCTGGGTTTGGTTTATCCGCTGGGCGTGGCTCAGCGATTCAAGAATGAGATCCAGGGGCCTGGCCATCATCTGTTCGGGGTCGATCTTCCAGAACCAGGCCAGGTCGTAGGCCAGCGCGATCAGGTCGTCGATGGCGTGGACGCCGCAGTCATGAAAAAACTGGCCACCGCCCAGCTCAAAGCGTTCAGATCAACCAGATCCAACTGGTTGACCGACGAAGGTGGAATACCTGCGCACACCGCGATGTATTTGGCGGCGATATCCATGTCGAGGCCGACCTCTTCGCTTTTGTCGATCTTGTAGGGCAGCGCCTTGATGGCCCGCACCTCCTGCACCGTCGGGCGGCGCAGGGTCAGCTCGGCCAGCGTTTCACCGTGCGCCTCAATCGGCGCCTGCAGCTTGATTGCTTGACTCATTGCCAGGTCCCCTTGATGCCGTTGAATTCAAATTCGGCGGTACCGTCATCGCCCTTGTAGGAGGGCTCACCGACCAGATAGGCCCCCGCCAGCACGTACACCTTGCCGTTCTTGAACTCGCTGGTGACTGTCATGTCACGTCCGTTGGCGATCTTCTTGAAGTCCAAGTCCGGCGCCAGAACGGCAGTCACCTTCAGGTAGGCCGGCAAGTCTTCTTCCTTATAGAACCCCGGCACGACCGTCTCACGCTTCACCGCCATCAACGGGGCTTCCGCCCCACCGGTGACAGTTAGCTGTGCACCATCGACTTTGACGTAGACGGTACCCGCTACTAATTGACCCATGGTCTTCTCCCGAATGAAAAAGCCCGCTCATGGCGGGCTGTAGGTGCAATGGCTGCGTTACGCCGCAGCGTCGTACTGCAGGCGGAACTGATTGAGCAGCGCGAAGATACGCAGACCGTTGATGTAGTCCGGCGGGAACAGGACGTTCACGCGGCTCGGGTCACGCGAATCACGCTCGACCACCAGGTGTTCGGCAAACAGCTCGGCGTTTTCCACGTGCCCTTCCAGCTCCAGCTTGGCGTACTGGGCAATCAGCTCACCGCGAATAGTGCTCGGCGTGACAATCGGCTGGCCGGCGCCAAACTGGGTGCCGTCGTTCGCCAGCTTGTGGCGCCCATATTTACTGGTGATCACGCTTTGCATCCGGCGGATGATGAACGCCGACTGATGCATGGTTTCACTGTCCAGGTAGGAGTTATCCGCCTGGCCGTAGGCGTTCTTCTGGTAGGTGGTGATTGAGCGCTGAATGCGCACATAGCCCCCCTCGTAGTACGCCGTAGCGATCCCGTAGCTCAGCAGCGACTGACGCTCAGTGAGGGTGAAACGCTCACTGGCCGGGGCCGGATCCAAACCCGGCAGCGACCCGCTTTGCGTGGGGCGGCTGGCATCGGCGGAAATGAAGACTGACGTCCGTGCCGCCAGGGCCGCGGCCTGGACCCACACCGGCTGCGGCACACCGTTTTCCAGGGCCTGGATGGTGATGTGCTGATCGTTGCGCGCCTGACCGGCGGCCACCAGGGTACCGACGGTGCCCCGCTTCGCGCTGTACACATGACCGAACAACTGCTTGGCCCAGCTCCAGCGCCCCACGTTGTCATCCATGACCGCCTGCCACTGATTCAGCGTGGTGGTATCGGACCAAGGCACGCAGATAAATTCGAAGGGCTCATCACCCAACGCGGCAATGGCGTCTACCTGATCCGGAACGCCCGCGCCACCCAGCATCTGGGTCAGCTCAACGGTCAACCCCGCCGGGGTAAATTCGCCATTGGTCTTGCCCAGGCGGTTCAGGACGATGCTGATGTCGTTGCCGCTCTCACCCGACCATTTACAAGTGAGCGTCACAACGCCGCCAGCAGCGCTGGCAGTCACTGGTAGATCGGCGGCTGCGTTGATTTTTACCGCGAGTGCCGAGGCAGCCACCGCGGCAGTTGCTGCCGCTGTGACGGTGGACTGAACACGAACACCGCCTACATACAGGCTCAACAGACCGGCCTCGGTGGCAGTGCCGGACAGAGTGACCTTGGCCGCTGCCTTGACCCCCTCAGTGCTCAGCAGCGGCAAACACCAGATCTCGCCAATGGGATCTGCCTTGCGCCAGGTGTCGTACATCGCGGCGAGCATCGACCCTTGGCCGCCGATGCTTTTCGCCAATGCCACGCTGGGCACCAGCACCAGCTTGCCGGCACCTTCGCTGGGGGCGTTGTCGTTCACCTGGGCGACGATCAAGCGGCGCATGGCCGAGGCGGCAGTGTTTGCTGTGGAGTTGTCCATTTCCGCATAGAACAGCGGAACGCGGATATCCGCGGGGATGTTGCTGAATCCGATAGCCATTACTTCGGCCCCTCTTGAGTCGCCGCGGCGACAGCCTTGGCGGGTTTGGTTGGCTTGAGCGTCACGTCGTCATCCAACAGGCGACGGCGCCACCAAGCGTTATCCGGAACTTCCCGCCCCTCAGCCGGCAACAGATCGCCGGCTTCTGGGTCAGGCACTGCACGGCCCGGGGCCGGTACCACTGTGATGCGCTGGGTCATGGTGTTGCGTCTCCTGAAAATTTGACTTCAATGCGCCCATCCGGGCCGGGCTGGCGCAGGTTGGGATCCGCCGGATCGATGCAGTCCATATTGAAATTCGCCCCCTCAAACGGCACCAGGCCATCCGCCGCCAGCTCGGCCCAGGTTTCGGCAGGCTCATGGGATAGATTGCGGCCAAGCTGGAAGGCCGCGACGAAGGTCATCTGATACACGACCCGAGCGCGGCTGATGTGGAGCAAGGCGCCCTTGCCATACTCCAGGGGCGTGTACTCGGGCGCCGGCTTCCAGCCAATCAGCGAACGCCACAACTCGGCCCTGATGTCGTGCAACAGGTCGTTGGCTTCCTGCCCTCGTTCGTCCGTGGCCTCAAGAACGACAACAACAGCGAACTGGTCCGTGATTCGCTGAAGCACTGTGTTCTGTGCCTGGTTATCGTCTGCCGCATCGGCGGATGCGATCACGTAGGCGGCAGGCAAATCCAACTTCGCGCTTTCTGCCACGGCATCCCAATCAATACCGCCCGTGACCCTTTGGGCAAAGGTCGGACAGGTCGCCCGCAACTGGGCAACAACAGGGTTTAATTTCATTAGGGGTAAACTCCGCGCATAAAAAAGCCCCGCTTGTGCGAGGCTCTTTTAAAAAACTGTTATCGCCGTCCTGAAGAATCTGAAACCTCTCCTAAAGCATTCTCAGGATTGCTTACAGATTGAACGTCAACAGTCTGCGATGTTTTTTGAGTCTGTAAGAATTCCTTATCTTCAGGTTGCTGGTCACTCTCTTGGGGCTGTTTGGAATTAGCTCGGTATGAAACCAGTGCCATAAAAATCTTCATTGACTCCAGTCCTGCCATCCCTCCTGCCAACTCAACAGGCTGCGCATTACCATCTGGCGACTCCCGTTGTCGCTGTAAGCGCTCCTGAGCCTCCAACTGCCGAACGCCTTCGCGGTAAGCCTTATAATCAAGCGCATAAGGTGCCGCCATCATACAAACCAGCGTAGCTGCCACACCCGCAACTCCGCCCGCCAACAGATTTGCCCAAAAGATAGGAATGCGGCCACGGAAACGAATGACCAGCATTGTGACCAGAGCCCCAACCCAGACAAATAGAATAAATGGGATAGAAGCTATTACAAGTGACTCCCCCCACGCTTCCCAATTGAGCAAGACCCACAACGTCTGTAACACCGATATCTCTCCAGAATCTAGAAGCCAAAGAAACCCAGAGTCCGCTGGATTTCCTTTTCAACCGAGCAGCAAACTTCAGTAGACGTTCATCTCAAAGGGCACGTACTGGGTTTTGATCTTGTTGAAATAGAAGGCCATCTCAAATGGCTTTTGCTTCGACAAGGTCCACGCACGAGAAGAGCTTTTCAGCGCAGCTTCTGACGACTCAAGGTCAGGCTGCAAAGTCCGCATGACCGCGTAGGTCGAGCACATCATAAGACGAAGTTCGGGATCGTCCTTTGCTCCCTTGCTACCCAGGAACTTGGCATTACCTACCTTTCCAGCACTGTTGATTTCAACAAACATCTCCAGCTGGGCCCCCTTCAAGCTCAAGGTTTGGTAAATCACCTCACCATTCTTCATAGCTTGGGCCTTACCAAACGCAACGCCTGAACATTGCGGAACCTCCTTGAATCTCTTCCTCATGCCAGACTCAAGTTCCTTCGAAGTCAGTGGCAAGCCGCCGACAGGCTTAGCCTCATCCTTTTTTGAATCCCAGTCCTCCGGGATCAGATACTCAACCTCATCCTTGGCCGCGAATGCAGGCAACACTTGCATAGCCAGAAGAGCGCACACTACTAAACGACCGATCATTCCTTTTGACCTCCTTCCAATGGACCGCGGATCGTAGCGCATCTTCGGAGCAGGCATCACCCGCTTTCAGCGCAAGGCGCTAGCGAACGCCGCACTGAGAATCCCCCTCACATCAGAACTCGAGTCCTGCAGCGCATCAGCCATGTAGTTGTCACGCGGCTTGATACGCCACTCCCCCGCCGCACGTTCAGCTATAGCGGCCGCACGTGTACCAGCGGCTCGCCGGTTGGACTTTCCTTTGCCCTTCCCTGGCGCCAGCTTGCCCAGGCGCCTGCCGCGCTTCACCCCGTAGTGCAGGTAGGCTGGGTAAAACTCAGCCATGGCCGCAGTTTTCCGGGGTGCGATCTTCACCAGAAAGCCCGAGCGAGACACCTTGAAAGCAATCGACTCCAAGGTCGCCCCGGTACGATTGACCGGGTAGCCTTCCTGGCCCTTTCCTAGGGCGAGGTTCATCTGCGCTCGTTGGGTGACCAAGCGGCCAGCCTTGCGCATCCCGGCGCGGATCGCCTTCTTGTCGAAGGCATCACGCAGGAAGTTGTCGAAGCCTTCGAAGTGCAGGTAGCCCTCGACCGAGGCAGAGTTAGACATAGATGTTGCCTCCTGCCTGAGCCTCGCCCAGCTCCTCCACCTGCAGCAGCGTAAAGCGATGGCTGCCGTTCATATCGGCACTGCGCTTGACCCGGTAGAGGGTGCTGCCGTGTACTACCTCATGGTCACTGGTGACCCCCTTCAGGAACCGCAGGGTTATCCAGTGGGTGAATTTATTGTCGGTCTGGATGCCATCGACATACACACCCGTTCCTGCCGGAACGATCATCGCCCAGCGCCATTTGCTTTCGGAGAAAACAGAGTCGAGTCCAATATTGTCGGCGGGCAAATCCGACCGGCGACGGACGCGCACCCGCCGATTCAGCTCTCCCGCACCAGGTTCGCGTAAGGCCATATCAGATCCTCGGCGGAACGGTGATACCCGCCAGCAAGGTCAACAGGTAACGGTCTGGCAACTCGTTGAGGGTTTGCCCAAGTACCAGCAACTCGCGATGCCGGTAAGCCCAGGCGGCGGCCAGGAGTAGATAGTGCCGAACAGAGGGGTGGTCCTCTATCTCGATGCCCGCCTGATAGGTGACCATCAATCCCTGAGGGCAGCTACCCACCACATCCCGCCACGGCAGGCCCTGCTGGGTGTAAACAAACGACTCCTTACCGCCGTTGACCAGGTAGGCCGCAGCAGGATCAAGCAACGCCGCCCCCGCCGTGGCACCAAGGGCAATGCTCTGCAACTCGAAAGCCTGGCCCTTGGTGGCAGCAAAAGCACTGCCTGCGGGGACTTTCGGCAGATGTTCACGATACTGCCCCTTGCGGATCGCTGCACCGGTTGCCTCCTCTGCCAGTCCACGGGCCGCAGGGATAACAATCCGTTCGATCAGATCACGCTCGGCGGTGTCATCGTCGTCGGGATCCAGCCGGCACTGAGCGACCACATCGTCATACGTCAGCGGCTCCGGCCCGGTGTAGCTGATCAGCAGGGCCATGACTAGGGCTTCTCATCGTCGGCAGACTCATCCTTCTCAGGATCAGCATCGCCAGCGTTGTCAGCCCCGCCTGCCCCCTCATTACCAGACTCTGTACCGGGGGCTGCTGAGTCAGGAGCGCCTTCAAGCTTGTCCTTGGTCTGAGGCTTGGACTTCGCCGGGGCTTTGGCCCGAGTAGAAGACTTGCCACTGGCTGCGGGCGACCGACCCTCCGCGCCGGTATATTCCTCTGCAAAACCGCCCTGAATCAGCCCCTCGGCAGTCTCTTCATTGAAGCCGGCAATTTCGCCTGGGGCGTAGCCGCGCCAAGCTTTGATGAACAACACGATGATTAATGCTGCAACGGACATGAGCTGAACCTCGAATCGGGAAAAGGGTTGGCCCGGCACGCCGGGCCGAGAGGGTTAAAGGGTGCTGCCCCATTTGACCTTGGTCATGACCGCCACCGACTCGATATGGCGCGGGCCGAAGTCGTGCTTGGCAATCACACGCACCAGGGTCTGATCCCGCTGGAAGGCGCTCACCAAGTTGCCGCCGGCATCCTTGTAGGTAGCCTCCTTGCTGAAGTCGATGACCATCGCGTCATCCTCACCAATGAAGCAGTCGGCGAAATCAGCAAAATGGATTTCCGACTCATCACCACCAGCCCCCAGATTGATCGGCACTTGCGTGGTAGTCGCCACCGGGAAGCCCTTGAGCTTGCCTTCTTCCAGCTCCGGATAGGCTTTGGCGCCCTTGCCGTCGTCACCTACACGCAGCGCCGACAGCCAGCGCTTGGTACGAGGCGCCATCACAAACCCCGGCGCCAGCATGTTGGAGTTGGCGTTTTCCAGACGCAGGATCAGGGCAGAAAGCGCCAGCTCGACCGCAGCGACGGTCTGATCAGTGGGTGCATCAAACACGTTGAAAGCAGGCGCCCAGAACCGCAGCCCTTTGGGCAGGTTGCCGGTGCCAGCACCTCGCAGGAAAGAGAGATCCTCGGCCAGGCCCACGGCGCTGGTCAGGTCGTTCACCACCAGACGATCCACATTCGGGTTTACGCCCGAGTAGCTCAACAGGTCGTTGCTGATGGGCACCAACGCGGCCAGCTTTTTCGCCGACAGCTTGAGGTCATCGAACTGCATGCCGGTGGCGGGCATGTCCTCTTCACTGCCGATATAGCCGACGATTGCCCCGCCCTTGATGCGCGGAATAGTCAGGCTGCCGTTCTGCAGCGGTAGCGAAACCGCGCCCATGCTGCGCACCACCGACTTCGGTCGCAGCAGTTCGATCACCTCGCTGGAGAAGCCCTGCGGCACCAGTACACCGCCAGCCCCCGGAGTCACAGTGCTGAGGGCCATAGCAATTTCGGGGTTCATTCCGGAGTCGTGAGCCATCTTGGCCGCGGCGTGCTGATCGCCCCGAGTGGCGGCCAGTACCCGCACCATTTGCGCCATGTTGGCCCCAGGGACAGGCTTGGCTGCATAGGGGCCAGCGACACGGGGCGGGCCGTTGATGCCTTGAGCCCCCTCCTCGACCGGAGTCGCACTGGCCGCGGCGGCACGTTCGGCCGACTCGGCGCGAGCGATCTTGTCGCCCAGGGCATTGAATTCGGCCCCGAGCTGAGTGAACTGAGCAAGCTGCTCGACAGACAGCGAACCACCATCGGCTTCGATCTTGGCCAGCGCCTGAATCTCGCCGTTGAGCCGGGCGCGTTCGCTACGCAGTTGTGTGACTAAGGACATGCTGTTGCCTCCTGGGCAATAAAAAACCGCCGATTGGCGGTTGGGTATCACTGCCGCGAACGCGGTCAGAGTGAGTGAGACTCAAGCCTGGGCTTGGATTGCAAAAGCCGCGGCCTGTACGGCGATGCGTTGCCGCGCTTGGGCGACGGGCGAGCGCTGGGCACGGCTGAGCGCAACCGCACGGGCGATGCCATCCACCGCCATCTGCGGCGACTCCAGCCGGTCCGCAAGCCCGACCTCGACAGCGGCCTGCCCCCAATAGCAGGCGGCCTCAGTGGCAATAACCTGGGCCACGTCGAGGTTGCGGTACTGAGCAACCGCCCCCGTAAACAGTTGATAGTTTTCCTGCACGACGGCATTGAGAAACGCCAACGACTGCTCGCTCAGCGGCTCGTTGGGGTTCAGGTCGTTCTTGTGGGCGCCGGCATAAACCGTGGTCACTTTCACCCCAGCCCCTTCAAGCATTCGGGAGCGGTCCATGTGGCTGGCAATCACGCCAATCGAACCCACCCCCGAGGTCTGGCTCACCACCACCTCGGTGCAAGCCGCCGCAATGAAATAGGCCGCCGAGTACGCCGAGAAGTTGACCAGGCCCGTGATGGGTTTGATCAAGCTGGCAGCGCGGATATCAGCGGCCAACTCGAAACAGCCCACCGCACTGCCGCCAGGGCTGTCGATGTCCAGCACGATGCGCTCGACCATAGGGTCGGCAACTGCCTGCTTGATTGAGGCGCTCAGCCCGTCGTAGCTGGTCATGGTTTCGCACACGTTCAGGTGATTGGCGCGACTGACCAGAAAGCCGTGAACCGGAATCACCTCCACGCCGGTCTGAGCAACAGCGGAGCGCCGCTGCTCTTCAAGCCGCTCGGCAGGACTCGGCCCGTCGTCATCGTCGTAGAACCCTAGCTTCGGCCCCGGATCTGCTCCAGCTCCGGACAGGTTGAGGTTGACGATATTCAGGCTCATGGTTTGGTTGGCCCAGCGGACAGCCAGATCAAGCATGTCCGGGGTAATCAACAGCGGCTGATTGAACAGCAGACTGGCGGCGCGCAGATGTTGTTTCATGCGGCAAGCATCCTCACTATGTCGTCGCGCTGCTGTTCAAGCTGGGCACGGACGTCGGGGTTGTGCAGATTCGGCAGCCCGTGGGCCACGTCGGTCATGTTGAGCGGTTGCAGGTAGCTGTCACCGTTGGCCACTGGCGGCATGTTTTCCAGGCGGCGGATGTCGTTGATCGACAACCAGCCCCACTGGCGCCCCACAGCATAGGAGTCGTAACGACTCTTCTGGTCACCGCGCAGCAGGCCAGACAGGTTGTGTTCAATGAAGTATTCACGGCGCTCGGCCGGCAGCAGGAAGTCGCGCATCATTGCTTCCTCATGCCGCTTGACCCAGGGCAGCAAGGCGAAGATCACGTACTGGATCAGCAACTGCTCCAGGCTGTTGTAGCTGGCCTTTTCCAGGTCGTTGATCATGTGCGGGGGGATCTTGTAGATCCGCGCCAAGTCGGTGCCCGTCACCTTGAGGATGCCCAGCAGCTCGGCATCGACGTTGTTCATGGACACCGGTTTGAAGGTCATCCCCTCCTGAAGCATCGCGACCTTTTTGGCGTTGTCGATGCCAGAGAACTTGCTCCCCCATTGATCAAGAATGTGATCAATCGCGGCCTGACTCTTGATCGCCACGGCCTCCTTTGGCCGCTCGATCACACCGCTGACAGCCGTGCCGTTCTGGAAGGATTTGCCGGCGTACTGCCGTACTGCCTGGGCCAGCCCCACAGCATCAGCATGCAGCTCAATCGGCGACATGCCCGTGTAGTGGTTCTTGGTGTGCCAGCGAACATGGTGAATCAGCCGCATGGGCACCGGATCCTGCGCTCCGATCCGGTAATACGGCATCAAGTCAGCCCCTTTCAGCACGCTGACCTTATCGTTGTGCAGGGGGTAGAGCCCCTTCACCGATCCGTCGTCGTGCCGGTCGATGAAGCTATAGGCATTGCCCCGCAAACCCACCGCAAGCTGGCTGCACTCCCGGTATTCATAAGGCGTTTGCCAGGGGTTGGGCTGGTAGCGCAGCACGTCATACAGCGGATGATTCAAGGCGGCTTCACGCTTGCCCTCCCCCATGCGCCGGTACATCTCCAGCGGCAGCTGCGCCACACTCTCGGCCAACAGCGTGACGCAGTTCTGCAGGACGGTAATCGCCAGCGCGCTCTCCGCGGTGACCTTCACCCCCGCCGAAGACCGGACAGAGCCAATGAGGCTGCTCCACAATCCGGCACCGTCATTGACAGTAAGCCCGTCACGGGGCCCCAGTAGATTGCTGAAGAACATGATCAGCCACCTCCGGGGGATTGTTTGTTGTGTAAGGCCGCAGCGGCCTTATCAGCAATGTAGGCCCAGAACAGCAGGCAGAGCCCGGCCGCGATGAACGCCGCCGGAATGTGGATCAACGCGATACCGGCAATGAGCAGGCCAAAGCCCAGCACGCCAGCGAGCCACGCGGCCCATGCGATAAGAGTCAAATGCTTACTCCTTCGTCGTAGATGGATTTACCCGAGGAAGCCACAGGGACCGACCCACTGATGCCCGTCGCCATGATGCTGGCGACAATGCCGTCAATACGCCCGATGGCCTTGGACTTGTCCGCCTTGCGGTTGTTGGCCGGGTCGGCGGTGATGACAGCGTTGCTCGCGCACCAGGTCATGACCGGGTTGTCGTCGTGCCGGAGTGGCTCAACCAGATCGGCCACCGTGGCATCGCGGATCAACTCGGCGTCTTCGGCGTCCGGATCAAGCACAGGTGGCGCACGCTCGATGTTGCCCAGCAGACGCCGCTCGAACTCGTCCACCGCGGGGCCCATGTCCTTGTAGCCCTGACCAAAGGGCGCGATCTCCGGCAAGCAGATGTCGTGCTCATCCATCAGTTGCTGGAGATCCTCGATACGCCAGCGGTCATAGGCGATCTTGCGCACGTCGAAGTAGCCGCAGATGGTCTGCAACCGCCGCAGCACAAACAGCTTGCTGATGGCCTTGCCCGGCGTTGTTTCCAGCTCCTTGGCCTTGATCCAGGCCAGGTACGGCACCTTGTCGCGCTTCTCTCGATCAGCCAGCTGGAAATCCGGGATCCAGAAATACGGCAGCATCCGCCAGTGCGGATCCTCGTATGTGGGGAAGAACAGCAGCACAAAAGCCGTCAAGTCCGTGGTACTGGACAGGTCAAGTCCGCCCACACAAGGGCGGTTACGCAACACCGACATCCGCACCCGCTGCGCGGCCTGACTCCAGACGTCCCATGAAATCCAGGGCGCAGAGGCCTGTGTCCACTCGCAGAAATTGAGTCGCCGGACCACCGCCTCTTTCGAGGGCATTCCGCGGGCTTCGGCGACCTGTTCACGCAAGTACTTGCGACCCGGGATCCCATCGACCTGGCCGTCGAGGGCAAACTCCAGACTTGGGTTCACCTTGGGCCAACAGCTTTCGTCCTTGAACGGGTCGTCGCCCTTGTCCAGGCTGCAGATGAAGGCGAAGACACTGTCGTTTTCTTCCTTGCCCGCACAGATCCGCGAGCCCAGTTCGTGGTGCTCCCAGCAAACGCTGGTCTTGTCCGAGCCACTGTTGGTGATCATCACGATCAGCGCCTGCTTCCGGTGCTTGGTACCAGCGCGCAGCATGTTGATGACCGTCGCGGTCTTGTGCTCGTGCACCTCATCCAGCAACCCGATGTGCGGACGCGGGCCGGATTGGCCATCGTCGGCACTGATCGGTTTGAAGAACGACCCCGCGTTCGGGTAGTACAGGTTCCAAACCTTGTCCCCGGTACCCGACCGATGTAGCCGAGCGTTGAGGTGCGGCGACATGTCGACCATCGACACCGCGTCACGGAACAGGACCATGGCCTGATCCTTTTTCGTGGCTGCAGCGTAGATTTCAGCCCGGGCCTCGCCGTCCGCAACCAACCCATACAGACCGATGCCCGCCGCCAAGGGCGACTTGCCACTGCCTTTGGCCGTCTCGATGTAGGCGATCCGAAAACGCCGGTAGCCGTCCTCGGTCTTCCAGCCAAACAGGCTGCCCACGACGAAGGCTTGCCACGGGGCCAGGGTGAAGGGCAGCCCTTCATACTCGCCGCCGTTTAGGCAGAGGACCTCCTCAAAAAAGCCAATGGCCCGATTGGCTGACTCCAAGTCGAAGACCAAGCCACGCTTGTGCCCGCTACGCAGGTCGCGCATGTGCCGGCGACAGGCATTGCGAACATCGGGGCCAGCAACGATTTGCTTGGCAATGACCGCCCGAGCGAACTCGGTGGCGCGATCCAGATCAGCTGAAGTACTTGCTGGCGGCGTCTTTTGGCTCATTAGGGAACAGCTCACCTTGTGGCGCCGTGACTTTCAGATTGCGACGCGCCATAGGCGAGAATCCGAATTGCGCCCCGGCGGCGTTGGCACGTTTCTCGGCGTCGTTCGCCAACTGGCGCCAGATGGATATCTGCTTGGCTCCAGTGGCGAACGTTTGGATGTCGCCTTGTTCCAGGCCTGCGTGCTGAGCATTGACCTCTGCAATCCGGCGACGAAAGCCCTGCCAATCGGCGACGGCTTCGCAGTAACTGGCGAGCGCCATCATGTCGAGCTTGGTCACCAGTCCCAGGACCAGCAGGTCTGGAACCAGGCGTTCCCACTCGGCGACCGCACCATCAGAAAGGCAGTCAGGCATCGGCGGGGCCTGAACCGGAATCGCCGGGGATGTCAGGTCATCCATCAGGGCGCTGAAATTCTTCTTACTCTTGTTGCCGTCCAACACATGCAGCACTGTCGGTTTGGGCGTCCGACCTGAATTGCCGTTTCCAGCCATGTGAACCTCCTTGAAAATCGGACCTTAACCCCCGAACCTCTTCATCCCCCCCTTGCCATTTTTCCCGGCGTTGCACAGAGAGAGGGGCGAACGGTCTAGAACGTTTTCGGGAAAGGATTTTTTGCCCCCCCTCCCCAAAAAATGATTATTTTTTGCACAATTTTGGTGCGCGCTCACCGATTCCAGTGATGGCCCGGATCCAGGGGCTTTCCGCCCTGATCGCAGCCAACCTCGCGCCCGGATTTCTCCAGTCGCTGCTTGTAGGAGTTGTGGCAAGGGATGCAGAGCGACTGCCAGTTGTTGCGGTCCCAGAACAGGGTCATGTCACCGCGGTGAGGAACGATATGGTCAACCACACCGGCCGCCTCGACGATGCCGCGGCGCTCGCAATTGCTACACAGCGGATGCTTGCGCAGAAAACCTTCACGCGCTTGTTGCCACCGGTAGTTGTAGGGGCTGATGACCTTCGTTGGCATTGCAGGTGCGGGCATCAGTTCATCCTCCTTTACCAACTCAAGCCCGAAAGCCGCGGTTATGGACCACAGCGACGTTCAGACCGCTCCATCGCCGGAGGGCGGTTGCGAAACTCCAATCCGTCTAGCCGCCCAGCGCTCGTACAAGCCAATGGCAACATCCGCCCCAGCCATCGCCGTCAGGCAACCGAAGGCGCCCGCCGTCCAGATCGAAACCCCTGCACCAATCAGCAACATCATCGCCGCCATCCCGCAGGCGATGCAGGCACCGGAACGCAGCGCGAGACGCCGAACCAATGCCCAACCTCGCGCCCCTTCCTTGTCTGCCCGCCACATCTCCCCGGACACGCCGCCCACCAGGGCCAGGACGATCACTAACCAGATCGGCATCTCTGCCAGCGCTTGTTGCTCGTTCGTCATCGCCTGCCCCTTAAACGCAAAAACCCGGCGCAAAGGCCGGGTTTGGTGTGTGGGTGCCTGCCGCTCTCTGCGGTCGCACCTATCGAAGATGGCTACTTTTTACAGGTGGATTCCGGTGGCAGCAACCCTGTTTTAACGCCACCCGGTGAATGTCGGGTGAACGCCTAGGCAATGTCGGCGAATATCTTTATTTCGGCTTTCAGTGCCTTTGGCGCTGTCCTGCCTGTCCCACTGATAGTGAGTCAGGCAGGACAGCTACAGGCCCCGAAATACAAGGCTCTGCCCTACTGTCCTACCTTTATCTTTCCTTTCTCGCCTGTAAGAAGAAATTGAAAGACACGCGTGCGCGCCCACGGCGCGTAGTGTGTGCCCGCTGCGCTCATGTGTGCGCATGACGCGCTTAGAGGTTGGACAGTAGGACAGCCCAGGAATGACAAGGCCCGCGCTTGTCCTGCTGCGTTAAAACGCGGTCGGACAAGGCGAGCCAGTAGGACAGAGACAAGCGCACCGAGGGTAAGCGTCAAGCCACCTTCCCCATCAGCATGCCCTCGATGAACACATGCGCCTGGTGCAGGCGCTGGTAGTAAGTCTCACGACTGCAACCACAGTGCGCGTACTTCTGGGCCAAGAAGCTGTCGTGATTGCAGTAATGCTCCATCACCACCAGGGCCAGCTCGGGCGGCAGGTGCTTGTTGACGATCAACTCGATATCGGCCGATTCATCCAGCAGCACCCGGCTGCCCCGGGTGCCCCGTATCAGCTCGCCTTTGCACTCCATCAGCATGGCGATCATGTTGCCGCCACCCGCACTGCCGATGGCCAAGGTCGTGGGCATGTGCAGATCCTGGGCCCAGAGTTTGAGCATCTCGTCGATTCGCTTAATCAAAGCAAGGCTCCTCCTCCATCGACGCCACCTGCAAGGCAGAGCCGCGCCCCCAGTTGGTCGGCTTCTGATAGGCCCATGGCCGTATACCACTCTTGGCCAGTGCCGGCATACGCCTCTTGCGCCACCCCAGCCGATGCATGATCGCACCCACACGCATCTGCTCCGGCTTCCCCCAGTGACTGGGATCGATCTTCAGAACCTCGGACAGGATCTGACTGCCAGTGGTGGTCTCCCCCAAGTGCGACTCTTCCAGCCACTTCAGAATCGGCACCTCCCATTCATCCACCACAAAGCGCTCTTCCTGCGCCTCGGCGAACAACGGCGCTTCATCACGAATCACCCACCAGATATCGCCAGCCTGATAGCAGAACATCGCCTCGGCCCAGAGCTGGTCGCGGATCTGTCGCAGTTGCTCCAGGTCGACCTTGGTGCAGGCCACAGGCCAATAACGCCGGTTGCCGGTGGCGTCCTTGAGGTATTCATCCTGGTTGGTGGTGCCCACGAAAACACACTGGCGTGGCACATCCATGGTTCTGCGACCGTAGCTCTCGCGGTAGGTATCCACCGAGGCCGAGAAGAACTGTTTGGCCTTGGTCGATTCGGCTTTGTTGAAGCTGTCCAACTCGCCCAGCTCGATAATCCACTTGCCCCGGATCGCCTGGAACGCATCCTTGTCGCCCAGGGTAAACGGCGTGTCCATAAACCACGAACCGCCGAGAATACTCATGGCCGTTGACTTACCGGCGCCCTGGGCGCCTTCCAGAATCATCACCGAGTCCGCCTTGCAACCCGGCGCCATCACCCGGCCCACCGCCGAAACCATCCAGCGCTTACCGACCTTTGAGCTGTAGTCGGTCGGTTCCACGCCCATAATCTCGGTGAGCCAGGAGTCGAGGCGGGGCACGCGGTCCCACTCAAGGCCGCGCAGGTAATTGCGCACGGGGTGAAACGCTCGATAGTGCGCCACCACGCTCACTGCCTCGATCACGTTGCCGACCTTGACCCGCAGGTTGTACTGCTGCGCGAGCCACTTCATCACCAGCATGTCGTCGATGTCGGCCCAGTCGCCGGTGTCGCCGCCATAGGGCGGTACCCGCAGCTTGACGATCTTGGCGCTGAACGAACAGAAGCCAATCACCCCGGCCCAGCGCTCATCATTGCTCAGGATCAGTTCAACGTTCTGCATGTGCGCGATTAGCATGCCACTGTCGCTGCGGGCCAACAGATCCCGCCAGCCACCCGCAGCGGGTGGC
Source organism: Pseudomonas sp. BIGb0176 (assembly GCF_024810175.1). NCBI lineage: Bacteria > Pseudomonadati > Pseudomonadota > Gammaproteobacteria > Pseudomonadales > Pseudomonadaceae > Pseudomonas > Pseudomonas sp. BIGb0176. The sequence continues at coordinate 819,789 of NZ_JANUEC010000001.1, read as the reverse complement.
CTGACCACCGCCAGCACCTGACGACGCACTGCCTCCAAACCTTCGGCGCAATGCAGGTCGTTGAAGTCGGTCCACTTGATCTCTCGCTCGCCGGAAAAGATCGGCGCCACCACCTGGCCGCCGACCACCGCCGCTGCGTTCTCCGCTCGTTCCTTGCCGGGATTCCAGGGTTCTCCGTTAGGACGCGTTGTCTTCCAGTCATCATCCCCACAGACAATGATCGGACGACCCGGAAAGCGCTCCCGCATCGCCTTGGACACCTGCATGAGGTTGCCGGCATCAAAGGCAATGGCCACAGTCAGCGAAGTCGCCATATGCAGGCTGACGCCGGTCGCGTACCCCTCACAAACCAGAATCGGCTCACCCGGCTCCGGGTGTGGACCGACCAAATGAAAGGCCCCATCCTTCGACATCCCGTAAGGCCAATAGGACTTGTCGCGGCCAGTGTTCTGCAGCTTCTCAGGATAGATAACCTGCAGGCCCACAATCTGGTCGCGCACGTTGCTCATGGGCACCAGAAACGCCCCCGAGCGCGGTGCATAGCGCACACCGAAACCAACGATCTGCTTTCGGTCCAGGTAAGCGCTTTTGCCCTTCTCCGGCATACGCTTGAACAACCCGGCGGCACGCCTTGCCGCACGACGCGCCGCATTGGCCGCCACTTCCGCCGCCCGGCGTTTCGCCTCTTCCTGCCGGGCGCGCATCACCTCACGCTCCTCAGCACTCATCCGCCCGGGTTTGACCTTAATCTTCTGCGTCACACCCGAACGCCAGTCGCCAAAACTACCGAAGATCAGGGTCTCGCCCTTCTCGGTGTAGTGCTCATGCACCACGTACCAGCCGTTTTTCTCCTTGCCCTTATCCTGCGCCGTCTTGCAGCGGGTGAGCTTGCCGAACACCAACGGCTGCGCGGGCTCCAGGCCGTAATCGGCGAACTGCACCAAGACCTCATCAAGCATGGCGGGCCCTCCGCACATCATCGATCTCCTGACAGGTCACACACATGGTGCAACCCGGCTGCGCCAAGCGGCGCGCTTCGGGAATAGGACCGTCACAGTCTTCGCAGATGAGGAAGGAATGCGCCGCCAGCTCAGGTCTCAGCAACTGACGCGCCGCAAGCGCTTGATCGAGGCGCTCTTGCACCAGATCGTTGGCAAAATCCGCAAGGTCAGCCATGGTCCGCCCCCCGAGTGGTCTGGTTGACGTAACTGGCGCGGTTAAACATGCCCAGCAGCCCCTGTATGCCGCGAAACACCTGCAGGCGGATTTCGGCCAACTCGGCATCACTTACCACGCCATCGCCGATGCTCTTGGCCCAGGTGTCGGCCAGGTCCGCAACCTGACGGAAATACACCGCAATGCCCGTGGTTAGCGTCTCCGGCATGTCATTGGTGTAAGCCTCGGCCAACTCCTGCCAGATCGTGTCCCCTACCAAGGCATGCACCGCATCGAGAATGCGCCGGTCCTTGGTCAGCTCCAGAATCTCGCCGAATTCTTGAATGTTGATGCTGTGGCTGGGATGGGTGGGAGACAGCTTGTGCTGCAGCGTGGTCGGGTTGCGGCCGGTGGTGGCGGCGATGGCAGCGGCGCCACCGGGATAGTCCCGGGCAGCATGGTAAAGCGCGAGATCGAGCGGCAAGACTTCCCGCTTGGCCCGCTCAACAGAGTTCAAAGCGATACGGCTCATGGCATTAATCCTTAAAAGTTGCCAGTGCCGCGCAGCATGCAGTGGTGATACATTTGCCGCGTGGCTTGAAAGGGCCCAAACGCCGGCTAGATCCGCAAGATCGACACCGGCACCGTGCCGAGGCGAACAATCCGTTGTTCACCTCTGGCGCAACAGCTGCCCTATCTGTGGTGGAGAAGGCAGCAACCCAAGGCTTCCGAGCCTTGAAAGCGCGGTTGAAGTAGACGTTTTTGCATGTGGTGTGCACGCCTACCTAAACCGCGACCCGGCGACACTGTGGTGGTGTGTGCTGGGAGGAACTGGGCGATCTTCGGATCGCCTTTTTTCTTTTTTATTTTGCAGCGGGTTTAATAGGTATTCCTGCTGTCAGTAACCAACCTGATTCAAGCGGAACCCCCTGCTTAAAGGCTGCACTAGCAAGAAGCTCTGCGTATTGTGTCTCGCCGGTATATTCGGTACGTGGCCAGCGGCCTGATTGACGCCACTTGCTAAGCGCCTGACTACTTCGTCCACAGATCTGTGCCGCAACGCCAATCCCACCAACAGCCTTAAACGCAAACGCAATAGCATTTTGCTCATAAATATGGTGCACGATCATGACCTCAAAAAATCAACGTTCAGTTGATATTAAAGATCAACTGACTATTGTGCAAGCTTTATGCAACCATCAACCAATGGTTGACAAGAACGATTTGCGATCCGCTTTTTCTGCACGCCTCCATGAGGCACTAAACGACGCTGGCGTTAGATCCAGAGGGCGGGGTGTGGACATCCACCGCCAACTACGGTACCTGGGCGTTCATAAAACACCTCAAGCGATCAGTAAGTGGCTGAACGGAGAAGCTATTCCAGAGGCCGACAGCATGGTCGTCCTGTGCTCTTGGCTGAATGTGAGAAGGGAATGGCTGGAATACGGGGTCGAACCGAAGTCCTACGTTAATCATTTACCTCTTTCAGAGGATCTGGTGGCCAATGCGCATCCGATTACCAAACCCTTTGAGAAGGTACCCCTGATTTCCTGGGTACAAGCTGGAGCGTGGTGTGAGGCCGCATCTAATGTTGACCATTATGATGCTGAAGCTTGGCTGTCTTGCCCCGTTGCAATCAGTAAAAATGGTTATGCGCTGAAAGTACATGGAGATTCGATGACGAATCCTGGGTCTGGTAGAAGTTATCCGACTGGTTGCATCATTTTTGTCGACCCAGAAGCAGAAGTGATAACTGGGGATCGAGTTATTGCAAGAATCCCCAGAACAAATGAAGCCACCTTTAAAATATTAGTAGAAGACGCTGGTAGTCTTTACCTTCGCCCTATAAACCCCCAGTACCCAATTATTCCTATTACTGAGGAAACTCAAATATGTGGAAAGGTGGTAGGAACCTTCGTCCCCGAATAATTCAAACCAACAACTCCCCTTTCTTGAAGTAACTATTTCCGCTCACTGATTCCCAAGTAGCAAAATAAACTTTAAATCCTTCTTTACCAAGATGACTCGAAAACTCCCTAAGCACATCTATAGAGTTTGAAAAGTCACCTAAACCGAAAATCTGACTACCTAGCGCCGTCACTTTATACCCCCTCAAGGTTGTAGTCTTTTGGGGGTCATCATGCTCTATGATTAAACCTTGACCATTGTAAAGAGCCATCCCTGAAACCCAACGATTTTGCTCGGCTGACCTCAACATCTGGCTCAGCCCACCTGTAACACCTGTCAACACCCCTAAGGCCTCAAGCTCAAGAAGCTGATTAAAATTAAGATCCATTTCTAGTAGCTTGCTATCTGCCCAAATCAACCCTTCAAAATTAAATTTAGAAAGCTGTTGAATTAGAGAAGCCTCAACTGAAGACAGGTTCCTGACAAAGTCTAAAAATCGCAAACTGAAAGCTCCCGGAGATTTTAGCTCTCCGGCCAATAACCGCCCCCAGAGAAGTTGAAGCTGTTCTTTCGACACTCCGCCGGCGTACTCTTTCCATCGAGCAAACCAGTCATCATCAACTTCACCATCCGGTTCACTCTCGGCGCCTTGAGAAAGGTCATCTTCAGCATGGAAGAGTGCTTTCGTAACATTGATCCCTCTACTCAACCTTTCACAACGCGCCTCATGATTTACATCTTCCATAATTGCAGAGAGATCGATAACTGGCTCGACTCTTTTACCAAGCAAATTTGGCCGCTGCTCGTCAGCAAAGCCTATCTTTAGACGGATATCAGATACGTTCTTCTGTCCCGATCTGATCTCCTCTGCCTCCCGCTCAGTCTGTGCCAGAAGTAACCGTTCACGGCGTTGGATCTCAGCTGTCGCCATACCTTCACGTCTCATTTGGTACGGCTTCCAAAACCCTCCTACTCCTTTTTCTGCGACGGTCTTCCATAAGGCAATGATGAGCTCCTCTCCTGGCACTTTCATGCTACGACCTCCTTGCTAGCTGACGAACGGTGAATTTAGCCATCCAATCTTCAAAGCGCAATATATAAACCATCAGTTGACATTGTGAAATCCATGGTTGATATTCCGCCTCACTCTCCCACCACAGAGCGAGGCAACACCATGCACACCACGGCATCCCTGCACGCCCACCCAGCAGCCGCAACCCCCCTGCGCATCTTCGAAATTCGCCGGCTTGCACAAGAATTCGGGTGCATCTTTGTCCCATCCAAGCCCAAACCTAAACGCTACGCAGCTCCTCCACCCGTCTATCCCAACGGCGGAGGTAACGCGGCATGAGCAAGTTCAGAGTCGACAACCGCACGCTGCAACTGCTCAAGGCCCAGGTCAACCTGAGCGAAACCTTCCACCACACCCTGCGCGATTTACCACAGCGCACGGCGTTGAAACTTCGGCTGAAGGTTGATCGCAACCCGACAGACACCACTTTTGTTGTCGAGGTCGGCAGCGAACGCCACACGCTGACCCTGGCCAACGACAAGAAAGCCCACTTGAAGCTGGCTGACTTCATCGAAGAAATCGCCAACGGCCCAATCGATCCTAACGCCGAGCTGGCTCCACCACGGCACGCCGAGCGCGTGTTCGGAGCCTTCAGCGCCCAACAGCGCGAACAGGTGTTTGGTGTGGTGTGCCTGGGTGGCTTCCTCGATCTGGATCTCGGGTTTGAACTGCCGATTCGTCTGGCCATGCACCGCACCCGAACGCGCAAGGACGTCACTGTTATCCTGAGCATCGGCATCAAAAGCCCACGGACCAAGTGCTTCACCGTCTCGGGCAGCGACGTGCAGATGTACCAGGATGTCTGCGAATCCATCCTTCACTTGGCAGCGCTGGCGACTCCCGCCGCGCACGCTGCTTAGGAGGCCACCATGGATCGCAACCTCAAGGAAACGGCCCGGTACTTCGGCATCACACGACCGCACCTGATCGGCCTGATGCAAGAGAAAGGCTTGCTCAACGCCGAGCGACTGCCGGCCTATCCAACGCGCGACCGTGAGTACCTGGGAACCAAGGAAGGCAAATGGTTCCACCCGGAGCTGGGCCTGCAATACAGCCAGTCAACGCGGGTTCGACAGGCCGGCATTCCCTGGCTCGCCGAGCAACTGGGCCTCGCCCTGCCCGCTATCCCGGCAGATCGCCGTGACGTGGCCTAGGGAGTACGCCCGCCAGATCATCGCCTTACGGACCAAAGAGGAGCGCAACGCTGCGCTCCTTGAGGTACCCGAGCATCTGCGCGAGCTGACCAAAGCCCACTGCCTGATTACCTGGAACCACCCGAAACGCCGCCAGCGCATGGAGAGCCAGCAAGCCAATGAGTAACGCCAACCAGACCCCGCTGCGCCTGATGCCAGCACCGGAAACCGCCACCGTCGAACTGCTGTATCGCACCTTCGGCGATGTATTGATCCCGCTGGAAAAGATCCGCGTGCAGTACTTCCGCAACCTCAACGAACAGTCGTTCGCCGCCGAGATCAGCAGCGGCCGCATTCAACTGCCCGTCACCACCCTGGACAGCAGTCGCAAGGCGCCGAAGTACGCACACATCCGCCACGTTGCCGCACTGATCGACATCCGCGCCTACCGGGCGGATGAAGAACACGCCAAGCAACTGGCCGACGCCAACGATCATGACCAATAACCCAACGGCTGCCACCACCAGCCAAACCCACCGGAGCACACCACATGACCCACATACAGATCATTGCCCTGATCGGCCTGATACTCACCGTCGCCCTGCTCTACTGGGCCGGCTACCTGATAGGCCGAAGCAATGGCCGAGCAGCCGGGATCGAGGAAGGCAAAGCCGTTGCCGAAGCGGACAACGCGAGAGCACTGCGCGAGTTGAAAACCGCCCTCAAGTTCGTTCGAGCCGATAACCAAAGGCTGGCTCAACTGCAAAAGCACCTGCAGGACAGCCAAGCCCTCAAGCCAGCACATCGCCAGACCTTACTGGCCATCGCGGATCTGCTGCGCATCGCCGCCGACACCTTCAGCGCCTTCAAAACCGGAAAAAAACTCGAAAGAGATTCGCGCTCGCTGCGCGATCAAGCCCTGGCCATGGCCGCCCTAGTGGAGCCAGTAGCAAAGGAGGAAGCGGCATGAGCCAGCAGATCGATGGACCAGCCCGCTATCAGAAACCGGAGGAAAGCGGCATGCCGCACGCTAAGCCCACCGCCCAAGCCATGACCGCTTTGCTCCGCAACGCCGCCAGCGTCGACGCGCAGAAAACAAAGAGCCTCTGCTGCGTAGCAGCAGGCATTACTGCTCTTGCCCGCAGAACCACCGAGGTACGTATACCCCACGCAAAGCTGCGCGGGGCAGCCACACCTGGAGCAACGCTGAACGCTCAGAGTGGGCCGCTCGCGCAGCTTGTGGAGGGGTACAAGTACCGTCCAAATTCAAAGCTATTAAATAATCAAAAATCCATTTTTCTCGCAGAAATCCTCAAGAAAACCATGTGTTTTAGAGAGCACATGCGCAATAGGAGTGCTATCCCCCTTAATACGAACCATCAAAGTTTTCGAATACTGAACAAGAGGCTCTCCTGCTCTGGTGATACCTGCCATGGCCGGCACAAAAGACTCGAACAAAGGCACGTCAGTCCGCACGCTAGTGTCTGTGTGCTGATCATCAGCGAAGTGCTTGAAGGAGTTTGCTATTTCTCTGCACACACCAAACTCGGGACATTGTGTTTTCAAGCCAACTTGAAATCGCGTTTTCCCCTTGGTCTTAGAGGCCGAAGGTGCCGCCAGCAGCCAGACATCCCTTTGTTGCGGCGTCCCGGCATGCCATATCCACTCGCAAAGATGAAAAGCCGTGATCGCAGCATTGATGGCGTGATAGCTCAAAGTCTCCACCGTATCGATGCTCTGAGAAAATTGAGCCTTTTGAAGTTGCTCGATCTCCCAATCAAGCTTTGCCAGCACATCGCTTACAGCTTTGATTTGGAACGTTCGAACGGTTTGAGGCGCAGTGGCACTACCATTGGGGCTTCTAGTCGTCATAAAGATTTTTTCCCTTTTCAATTGCACACGACTCCTTCTCTGCCCGTTAAATCCGGAAGGCAAGTACTGCAGCGTGCATCACTGCGAGGCTACCGGTATGAGTAAAAGAACAGGGTCTATCGAATCTGTCGCGCTGCCAAGCGAAACACTCAACCAGGAGGAGCTCGTCGCCATTACGGGCTATCAGATCCCCTCCCGACAAATCCAGTGGTTGACCCGCAACGGCTGGGAGTACGTTCTGACCGGGGCCAGACGCCCCATCGTTGGTCGTATTTATGCCCGTCTCAAATTGGCGGGCGTAAAAGCCTCAACGACAAACGCAGTCGCAGAGACCTGGACCCTCGACTTGTCGAAGGTAGGCTGACACATGCGCCATAGAACGCTAGAAAACCGGGACCTGCCGCCTCGAATGCTCAGGCGTACCCGTAAAAGAAAGAGCGGCAAGATCTGGGTCGGGTACTACTACTGCGGGCGCAATGCCGATGGCAAGCGCGTCGAGATTCCACTGGGTAGCGACCTTGATGAGGCAAGGATCGAATGGGCCAGGTTAGAGCGCACCGCGCCACCGAAACCTGCGCACCTGATGGGAGCTCTCTTCGACAAATACGAAGCGAAAATCATCCCCGGAAAAAAGCCACGGACTCAAAGCGACAACCTCAAGGAGCTCAAGCAACTGCGCAAAGCCTTCGAGAACGCTCCCATCGATGCGATCACGCCTCAGATCGTGGCTCAGTACCGCGACGCCCGCACCGCCAAGGTGAGGGCCAATCGGGAAATTGCACTGCTCTCCCACGTGTTCACCATCGCCAGAGAATGGGGCATGACTGATAAGGCCAACCCGTGCTTTGGTGTGCGCCGCAACAAGGAAACCCCGAGGGACTACTACGCGGGCGATATCGTCTGGGACGCCGTATATGCCCAGGCAGCGCAGGAGCTCAGAGACGCCATGGATCTTGCGTACCTCACCGGGCAGCGGCCCGCGGATGTACTGAAGGCCGCTACCACAGACATGAGCGAAGGTTTTCTGCGGATTGGCCAGGGCAAGACCGAGAAACGCTTGCGAATTCTTCTGGAGGACGCTGGCAAACAATCAGACTTGGCGGTCTTCCTGGAGAAACTAAAGGAACGACGCGCCATGAATCGCATCAAGACCTCGGTACTGATCACCAACGCCTCAGGCTTGCGCATGAGCCAGCAGATGCTGCGCAATCGCTGGGACGAGGCCCGGGAAAAGGCCGCTATCAAGGCAGCCGCCGATGGCGATAACGCTCTGGCAACGAGCATCCGGCAATTTCAGTTTCGTGACATACGACCAAAAGCCGCCAGCGAGATAGCCCTGGAGCATGCCAGCAGGCTGCTCGGCCACTCTTCCGAGGAGATCACCAAGAAGATCTACCGACGCGTCGGAGAGATCGTAAAACCCACGAAATAAGGAGGGGGTTACGGAACTGATTTCGCAGAAGCTTCCAGCGACCCGAAACCGAATTTCATAAGGATGTGCAACGAACAAGTAGTCGACACTACCTCCGGGACTGCAGCTAGCTCAATCGATCCGATCAAGGGATGGAAAGACGTACATCGACCTCCATGCTGAGAGCTGTATAGCGCCAAGCAATTCTTCATCGAATCCATCCCCATTTAAACAATGAAAATCATCTGCTTTTTGTAACCTTACAAATAGGAAACACGACCTGCAAAGGAGTAAAGCAGGAGACTAACCCATGATCACTGTAGAGCCTTCCAACGAATTGCCGTCATAACAGAGTGATAAACATTAAATATGAACGACTTAAGCTGAAGAAGTAAAAAAAACAGTCCCGCATATAAAAAAACATATGCCCCACCAACAAACCACTCACTAATTTTGCATGATATCGGCGAAAGCAAAATCACCTTATGAACCAACCCTCCCTTTACACCAAAAACAATTACAAACAAGCAAAACACCGTATACAGCAAATAATATATAAACACCCTCATAAATATGAAGAAATTATTCTTCAGATAGGAAAGTCCTGAAACCTCATGACGATGCGCCGACATAGCTACAAACATTTCCGGCTGACTAATTGTAGCAAATATTGTAAACCCTGCCAGCAGAAACCCCAATACAGAAACAACTATACCCATTGCAACCGAAGAGAACTCGCGCACTATCTTCAGCTTTTCATCAAGAGATATATCAAGCACGCAGTATTGAAGCACCACCAGCAAAGTCACAACAACAATCGACCAAAAATTAAACCCATTGAATGGAATTCTTCGAGCCTTTAGGTAAACAGCCCAAAGGCTTTTTTCTTCAGTTAAAGACTTAGGCGACAGATCATCATTATTCATGGTCGTCCTCTCGATAAGCTTCCAGTTTCGCACGAGCCTCGCGAGGCGGCGTACCCACACGGATCAAGCCATCACCGACAAGCTGGAGAAACTTACTAAACATTTTCCTAGCAATTCTAGCAGGTGTGTGACTATTAACCTCTACAGTTGTCTTTAACTGAAAGTCTCTATTATCACCTTTCACAGTAGTACCGGATGAATCCTTGCCCACCATAACTACCTTCTGAGTACCTTGCGCCGTAGCTGCTTGAACCTCACCGATCACAGTGTCTTTATCAAGCCCTTGTGTATTTGAATGCTTTACCGTTGTCGTCTTACTTCCAACCTCATCCTTCTGTTTTTGAATCGCTCGGAAAAACCCTTCATTATCCTGCTCATCATTCCTATCAGAAAACTTATAGGTGACCGAACTCAACACTTCATACTGCCTAACAAACTCCTCAACACTTCGAGCAGATGTTAGAGGAATCAAATCCAAAGTTGGAGGAAAGTGATCAATCATCAATTGCTTTTTTGTAATTCGCTCACCAGCCTCTTTACTTTCATCAGCGAGCCGATCAATAAACTCTTTATGCTTAACCTTTATAAAACTTTCAACAGTAGTTTTAAAACTATCAAGACTAGGAGCATGCGAAACTTCTTTCAGATAGATCAATCTATGAACATCTAAAACCAAAACAAAAATAGCAGAAGGAGAGGATTGCAGCTCTTCGTGATCCTCAATCAAACCTTTGGATTGACTATATACCTGCTCACGCTTAAGTAACGTATCCTTGATAAAACGCCCTACCAGAAGAACTCGACCCTCAACAGTAACAATCTCCACCTTATTAAAAAAATATGAAGTATCACTGTACCGCCTGACTAGCTTCTCATCGAAAAACGCTGGATAAACGACAGTATCAAAGTAATCAAGCAAATTCTTTGAACCAAACTTACAAACAAGATTTCCCATTTCGATTGGGCGCTGAACTTTTGACATAGATCCCTCTATATACACTGCTATACGATGGCTAAATGACACCCACAATAGCGACTCGTATTTTTTTTGTCACCACTTACGATAGTCTAAGGAACCTTCCCGACCTAGCTATGCAAGGAGACCGATTCAGGTCGACGCGTCGATTCTGCCCTGAATTTTCTCTCAGGCAGCGCAGGAGTTCAGAGACGCCATGGATCTTGGGCAGCGGCCCGCGGATGTGCTGAAGGCTGCGACCACAGACATGAGCGAAGGCTTTCTGCGGATTGGCCAGGGCAAGACCGAGAAACGCTTGCGAATTCTTCTGGAGGACGCTGGCAAACAATCGGACCTGGCGGTCTTCCTGGAGAAGCTAAAGGAACGACGCGCCATGAATCGCATCAAGACCTCGGTGCTCATCACCAACGCTTCAGGCTTGCGCATGAGCCAGCAGATGCTGCGCAATCGCTGGGATGAAGCCCGGGAAAAGGCCGCTATCAAGGCAGCTGCCGATGGCGATAACGCTCTGGCAACGAGCATCCGGCAATTTCAGTTTCGTGACATACGACCAAAAGCCGCTAGCGAGATAGCCCTGGAGCATGCCAGCAGACTGCTCGGCCACTCTTCCGAGGAGATCACCAAGAAGGTCTACCGACGTGTCGGAGAGATCGTAAAACCCACGAAATAAGGAGGGGGTTGCGGAACACATTCCAAAAGTTGCGGAACACCTGACAAATTTCAGGCAAGAAAAAAGCCCGTAGATCATTGATCTACGGGCTTTTTATAGTGGAGGCCGAGGTCGGAATCGAACCGGCGTAGGCGGATTTGCAATCCGCTGCATAACCATTTTGCTACTCGGCCCCAAATGCCCAATGCCTGAAACACAACACTGGACACGTACAAACTGGAACGGCTAACGAGATCAACTTCACCTCGTAACTCTTTGATTTCTAAAGAGTTTTTCCGTTTCCTCGCTGAGGAATGGTCGCAATTATGGACGTGTTTTCCATTCCTGGCAACTCCTATTCGAGATTTTTTCTGCCGGGCTGTTTCTACAGGTTTCCGGGCTGAGCCAATCCGTCGGGTGAACAGCCTGGTGTTCGCCAACGAGGCGGGATGATTGCACAAACCCATCCAGATAGCTGCCCCCTTCTGTGTTTGCCCACCTACCCGATCGGGTTATGGCGTGGGCCGGGGCGCTCGCGGACAGTTACGCCAACGGCTCGACCCGGGCTCCTTCCATCACGTTCAAGGCGGAATTGAAGTATGCGTACAGCTTTCCCTGCGATGTTTGGCGTGGTTCTGGCACTGACGGCGGCTTGGGCACAGGCCGGTGAGCCTGGAGACAAGACCCTGCGCCTGTACAACTGGTCGGACTATATCGGCGAGAACACCCTCGCCGGGTTCGAGAAGGCCACCGGGATCAAGGTGATCTACGACACCTTCGATTCCTATGAAACCGTCCAGGGCAAGCTGCTGCCGGGGCGCTCCGGCTACGACCTGGTGGTGCTCAACGCGGCCCTGGTACCGCCCTTGATCAAGGCGCGGGTGTTCCAGCCGCTGAACAAGGCCTTGCTGCCCAGTTGGCAGAATCTCGACCCGCAGGTGCTCAAGAGCCTGGAAAGCTACGACCCGGGTGTGCAGTACTCGGCGCCCTATACCTGGGGCAGCAATGGCGTGACCTATAACGTCGACAAGGTCCGCGAGCGCATGCCGGACGCGCCCATCGGTTCTCTGGCCATGCTCTTCGATCCCAAGGTGGTGTCGCGCTTCGCCGATTGCGGGGTGACGCTGCAGGATTCGCCCACCGACATTCTGCCGCTGGTGCTGGCTTACCTGGGGCGCAATCCCAACAGCGCCGCCCCCGAGGATTTGAAAGCGGCGCAGGATGCCTTGATGGCGGTGCGCCCCTATATCCGCAAGTTCGACTCCACCAGCTACCTCAATGGCCTGGCCAATGGCGACCTGTGCGTCAGCGCCACCTGGTCCGGCGACTACGCCACGGCCCAGGCCAGGGCCAACGAGGCCGGGGCACCGGTCAAGCTCGACTATTTCATTCCCAGGGAAGGCTCGCTGATCTGGTTCGACGATTTCTACATCCCCGCCGACGCGCCGAACGTGGCCAGCGCCCATGCCTTTATCCAGTACCTGCTGCAACCTAAGGTAATGGCCGAGGTCAGCGACTACATCCGCTACGCCAACGCCAACCTCAAGTCCACGCCACTGTTGAGCGCCGAGGTGCGGGACAACCCGGCGATCTACCCCGATGCCCAGACCCGCGAGCGGCTGTTCACCCAGAAGATCCAGACGCCCGCCAGCACCCGGCTGATCACCCGTACCTGGAACATGGTGAAGATCGGCAAGTGAGCCCCCCCCCCCGAACCCACAGACTTTCCACCCCATATTGCTACCCGAGGTGAAGCCCATGGCTATCCAACCCGACGCCTTCTTCCAGCAGTTCGACGATTCGAAACTGGTGGCCGCCGACAAGGCACACTACATGCACGGCTTCCATATGTTCGACGAACACCGCGAGCAGGGGTCGTTGAATATCGCTGCCGGCGACGGCGCCTACATCTATGACACCGCCGGCACCCGCTACCTGGATGCCGTAGGCGGCATGTGGTGCACCAACATCGGCCTGGGCCGCGAGGAAATGGCCGAAGCCATCGCCGACCAGGTGCGGCAACTGGCCTACTCCAACCCGTTCTGCGACATGGCCAATGTCAGCGCCATCGAGCTTTGCCAAAAGCTGGCAAGCCTGGCCCCAGGGGACCTGAACCACGTGTTCCTGACCACCGGCGGCTCCACCGCGGTGGACACCGCCTACCGCCTGGTGCAGTTCTATCAGAACAGTCGCGGCAAGCATGAGAAGAAGCACGTGATCTCGCGGCACAACGCGTACCACGGCTCCACCTTCCTGACCATGTCCATCGGTAACAAGGCCGCTGACCGCGCGCCTGAATTCGACTTCATGAGCGACCTGTTTCACCACATCTCCTGCCCCAACTACTACCGGGCGCCGGCCGGCATGAGTGAAGCGGACTTCCTCGAGTTCCTGGTAGCGGAATTCGAAGACAAGATCCTCACCCTGGGCCCGGACAAGGTGGCGGCGTTCTTCGCCGAACCCATCATGGGCTCCGGTGGGGTCATCATTCCTCCCGAGGGTTATCACCGGCGCATGTGGGAAATCTGCCAGCGCTACGACCTGCTGTATGTCGCCGACGAAGTGGTGACCTCCTTCGGCCGCCTGGGTGCTTTCTTCGCCTCCGAGGAAGTGTTCGGCATGCAGCCGGACATCATCACCACTGCCAAGGGCCTGACCTCGGGCTACCTGCCCCTGGGCGCGTGCATTTTCTCCGAGCGCATCTGGCAGGTCATCGGCGAGCCGGGCAAGGGTCGCTGCTTCACCCACGGTTTCACCTATAGCGGGCACCCGGTGAGTTGCGTCGCGGCGTTGAAGAACATCGAGATCATCGAGCGGGAAAACCTGCTGGCCCATGTCGAAGAGGTCGGCGTCTATATGGAGCAGCGCCTGCAGACCCTGGCCGAACTGCCCCTGGTGGGCAGCGTGCGCTGCAAGCGGCTGATGGCCTGCGTCGAATTCGTCGCCGACAAGCGCACCAAGGCGCTGCTGCCCGACGGGCTGAACATCGCCGAGCGCATCCATCTGCGGGCCCAGGCCAAAGGCTTGTTGGTGCGCCCCATCGGCCATCTCAATGTGATGTCGCCCCCCTTGATCATCACTCGCCAGCAGATCGACGAAATAGTCGCCACCTTGCGCGACTGCATCCTCGAAGCCGCCGCCGAACTGCGCCAGAACGGCCAGTACCTGGGCCAATGACCCCTAGCCGCTGGCAGCGCGAATATCGGCCCGGGGTCTTACCGGGCCTGCGCCCGACCGTTAGACTGCCGGGCATGAGCGCACCAGCAAACACTTCTACCGCCCCCCTCAGCCTCCCTGCCCTGCAGGCTTGGCACGCCTGCCTGGCCCAGGCCTTCGGCAGCGTGGACGATGGCACTTTCCTGCAGCACCTGGCGACGGCGCTGAACGCCCTGACGCCCATCGAATCGATGATGATCAGCCTGGAACGCAAGGGCCTGCCACCGCAATTGCTGCATGAACGGGGCATAGTCGGCGCCTACCGCGACGAGATCATCAACCGCTACTTTTCCCGCGGTTATCTGCTGGATCCGTTCTGCCTGGCGGTGGAAAACGGCCTGGCCGAAGGTTTCTATCACCTGTCGGAAATCGCCCCGGACGACTTCTTCAGCAGCGAGTACTACAAGACCTACTACCTCAAGACCGGGGGCGCGGAAGACAGTTACTACATCGTCGACCTCGATCCCCAGAGCAAGATTTCCCTGTGCATGTTCCAGGGCCTGAGCGGTGAGCGCTTCGCCAGCGAACCCCTGGCGCTGCTGCGGGCGGTGGAACCGCTGGTGCGCGAGCTGATCCGTCGTTTCGGCGGTAGCGGCCTGCAACCGCTGTTGCGCCAGGCCAGTCAGGACGCACTGCCCGCCCCGGCACCGGCCAACTTCAACCAGCAGATCGAAGCGGCGTTCATGAGCTTTGGCCAGCCACTGCTGACGGTTCGCGAGCGCGAAATTGCCCACCTGATCCTGCGGGGGCACTCGGTAAAATCCACGGCCAAGGTGCTGGAGATTTCCCCGGAAACCGTGCGCATGCACCGCAAGAACCTCTACACCAAGCTGACCATCAACTCCCAGGCCGAGCTGTTCGCGCTATTCATCGACTGGCTGACCCAGCCCCCACCCACCAGCCAAAGCCCCCTGTAGGAGCGGGCGTGCTCGCGATGCACAAAAAAACGCCGCGGTCACTGAGTGAACGCGGCGTTTTCGTTGACGATCTTCGCGAGCAAGCTCGCTCCTACGGCCTTTCCCTCAGCGAGCGGCCCAGGCGTTGAAACGCTGCTCCAGCTCCTCGCCATGATCGACCCAGAACCCCGCATCCACTGCCCTGGCGCCCCTCAAATTGGCCTCGAAGGTCGGCAGTTGCCGCTGCACCGCCTCAGGCAGCAATGGCAGCGCCTGACGATGCACCGGCCCGTAGGGGATGTTTTCAGAGAACACTTTCTGCGCCTGGGGCTGGCTGGCGAACAGAATGAAGGCTTCGGCCAGGGCCTTGTTCGGCGAGCCCTTGACCACCGCCCAGTACTCCGGGTCGTACAGGCTCTGGGGCCAGAGGATACTCAGTTGCATGCCCTCCTTCTGGGCCATGGCAATGCGCCCGTTGTAGGCTGCGCTCATCACCACGTCACCGGCCACCAGCCACTGCGGCGGCTGAGCCCCGGCTTCCCACCACTGGATGTAGGGCTTGATCTGGTCGAGCTTGGCAAAAGCCCGGGTCACGCCCTCGGGGGTGTTGAGCACCTGATACAACTGGGCAGGCGCCACACCGTCGGCCAGCAAGGCAATTTCCAGGGTGTACTTGGCGCTCTTGCGCAAGCCGCGCTTGCCGGGGAAGTCCTTGAGGTTCCAGAAATCCGCCCAGGACTGCGGCGCCTTCGCCAGCTTCTGCGGGGCAAAGGCCATGACCATCGACCACACATAAGTGGCGACCCCGCATTCGGTCAACGTGCCGGGCACGTACTGCGCCGGGTCGCCGAAACGGGCCAGGTCCAAGGGTTCGAACAGGCCCTCGTCACAGCCACGCAGCAGCTCCGGGCTCTCCACTTCGACCACATCCCAGCTGGTCTTGCCGACATCGACCATGGCCTTGATCTTCGACAGCTCGCCATTGTATTCGCCGGCCACTACCCGGGCCGCCCCGCTCTGGTTGAATGGCTGGAAGTAGGCCTGCTCCTGAGCCTGTTTGGTGGCTCCGCCAAAGGAAATGACCGTGAGGTTCTGCGGCTGGGCGTAAGCCCCGGTGCACAGCAAGACCCACGACAACGCAACGCCGCAACGCAAGGTGTTGGACATGAAACCCATCCTCAAGAAAGCCGGCTCGCCCGCACGAACCCGCACAACAAGAGCCTGGAAGCGACCGTATGCAACGGGCGGTACAGCACCAGGCACTACGAGTCTTGGTCAGCGGCGCAAGGGCTCGCGCGGCGCAGGCCGCGTAGCCGGATCATCACCGTTGCGGGCTCTGCGGCCCTGATCGTTTGGTGTAGTGGCGACCCGTCCGGAGCAACCGGCCGTGGTCATGCGCGAATGGCAGTTCATCGCTTGCTCCCTGTTGTTTTTGTAGGAAGAACAAATCGATCGGCAGTGCATCGCAGGAGCGCCCGTGGCAGTCGGGCAGGCGGATGCAGGGGTTCATTGTTTCCATAACCCGGGGCGTTGCGAAACGAGGTTTTTGTGAGGCACAGGCAAGGGAAAAGCTGCCTAGAGGACAGCCGGGGTAAAAAAGCCGCAACCGGGCCGGCCGGCATAACGCAAAACACCCCGCAGGCATATCACGCCTGCGGGGGTACCTTGGTCGATCAGGGCTTCAGTCCAGCAGCACCAGCAATCCCGAGATTACCCCGATGCCCAGCACCGCCGAGAGCAGCATGCTGCTGGACACCTCGGTTTCGTAGGTCTTGTAGCGCGAGGCCAGGATGAAGACGTTCACCGCCACCGGCAGCGCCCCCATGATCACTGCGATTTTGATCAGGAAGTCGCTGAGGTCGAACACATAACGGGCCGAAACGAACACCAGCACCGGCAGCAGCACCACCTTCAACAGCGCCAGGGCCAGGGAATCCCCCTGGATCAGGTTGTGGTTGCGGTGCACCGCGAAGGCCGCACCCAGGGCTACCAGGGCCAGCGGCCCGGTGGCGTTGGTCATCTGCGTGGCAAAGATCTGCAACGGGCCGGGCAACTGCCACTCCAGCAGGATGAACAAACCCGCAAGCGCCACCGCCAGGATCAGCGGGTTACTGACGATCGAGCGCAGGGTGGTGAGCAATACACGGGCCAGATCCGGCCGGGCCTGAACCTCCTGCTGGGCAGTGAGTTCCATGAGCAACGCCCCGCCTGCCAGGATCACCAGGTTGTCGGCCATGGTAATCATCAGGGTCGGCAGCGCCGCTGCGTCACCAAAGGCCATGACCATCAGCGGCAGGCCCATGTACCCCACCACCCCCGAGATCGAGGACAGCCCCCGCAGGCCCGCCACCCTGGCGTTGCCGCCCCAGATCAGCCGGCCACCGACGACGGCGATGATGAAGGTCACCAGGCAGGCCAAGTAGTAGGCGCTCAGCAGGCTCCAGTCCAGCTCGCCGTGGTCTCGGGTGCCCAGGGTCTTGATGAAGATGAAGCACGGCAGGAACAGCCAGAACACCACCCCCACCAGGCCGTTCACCGTGTCCTTGGCGATCACCCCGATCCGCACTATCCAGTAGCCGGCGAAGATCATGGCAAACAGCGGTATCACCACCGTAAAGACCTTATCCATGGGCCGCACGCCTGCGGAAAATGCGCTGCTCGGCATACACCGCCAGCTGGCGAGGGGTGTAGGTGGACGCGCGATAGAAGTCCATTACCCCGCCCATCACCTGCCGGTACTGGGACTCGATGTGGGGTATGGACGCCTGCATCTGGTTTTTCAGGCTGTCCACTATGGCCCACAGCTCCTGGTCGGCAATAGCCCCTACATCCAGCCCGGCCGAAGAATAGTTCTCCAGAGCCTGCCGTATAGTCTGCGGATGCAGGCCGACATAGTTGACGAAATAGCCCTTCTCATCATTGGTTTCGAGAAAGTCCGGAATATTCAGGACGCCGTAGTTGGAAAGCGTTTCAAATTTGCCACTCACCGCACGATAGACACTGGGTAATTGCAAAAACGCCTCTTCACACTGATGAGCGGCGCTGATCAGGCCCGGCAGATCAAGTTCCAGGGAGCCCAGTTTTATATTGTTGGCCTGGCACAACTTCACAACTTGTTCCAGTGGGGCAATACCGGAGCGATTGCCAAAGCCGGCCAATGACCCTTCAACCATCTGAAAGCCCGAATGAATGGCCTGCATGGTATTGGCCAGCGCCAGCCCGTTGTCATTGTGAGCATGCAGGCAGAACACCAGTTGAGGGAAATCCTTCACCAGCCTGGAACACAGCCATTGGGTCACGTGAGGCTGCAATGAGCCCACGGAATCGTTAATCCTGATGATCTCCACTCCCAGGCCGGCAGCCCAGTCAATCTGCCGGCAGATTTCCTGATAACTGCGGTTCGACACCCCATCACGGAAGTTGTTGAGCACACTGGCCTTGAACCTGACCGCGCCGATACTGCGAAAGGCCTCGATGGCCCGTTCGAACTCCCCGGTGCTCTGCCGATAGGTGATCATGCCGAAGCTGAACACGGTATCGGCGATCCACTGGCGATGGGCTTCCCGAGCCTTGAAATAGTCGAAAGCGGTTTCCCAGCAGTTGAGCAGAATAATGAAGGTGGCCCGGGTGTCGGCCGGCAGTTCACCAGCGTCCCGAGCCAAATGCAGACGGTCCCAGACCAGGGGTTCCTCAGGGCCGCAACCCACCACGAAATCCCTCAAGCCTGCCGCCACCATGGATTTGAGGATTGCGACCTTGGCCTCTACCGTGATCGGAAAGGCAGTACGTTCAATGCCTTCTCTAAGCGTTTCATCCACCAGATGCGGGACCGAGTAATCACAATAGCGAATTCCATTCTCAACCATCATTTTCATGCTCCTTGCTGATTGTTTTACTTGCCTGCTCATTGAGTTGAGACATCAAATTAAAACCCAACAACCAACACACGATATAGCAACAAACAAAAACTCGACCTAAGACAGTTCTTAAAAGACAAAACAAAAAATAATCACAAACAAACTACAAAAAACAATAAAGATCATTGACTGGATATTAACGAAAAAATAACTTCACAAATTAAACAAGCAACTAACTCAATGGCAGGCAACACATTGGAAAACTTCAGTATTCCACTCGCTGCCCGTCAACATCCGGCCACTGGCCTGCGAGCCCGCCCAAGAGCGCCTGCCGGTCAGCGCCAGGTGAGGCTAGAATCAGTTCCTTTCTCCCCCGCGACCCGACGAGATCCGTTCATGAGCTTCGATTTCGATACCCTGCACCCCCGTCATGGCACCGGCAGCACCAAATGGAGCCGCTACCCCGAGGATGTCCTGCCGATGTGGGTGGCGGACATGGATTTCGCCGTGGCCGATGGCATCCTCCAGGCCCTGCGCCAGCGTCTGGAGCACCCGCTGCTGGGCTATAGCGTGGCCCGGGACGAATTGCGCGAGGCGGTGGTCGCCGACCTGTGGGACAAATACGCCTGGCGCGTCAGGCCCGACGAGCTGATTTTCCTCCCCGGGGTCGAGCCCGGGTTCAACATGGCCCTGCACGCCTTCGTCCAGCCGCAGCAGAAGGTGGTGCTGCAAACCCCCAACTATCGCCCCCTGCGCCTGGCCCCGGGCAACTGGGGCCTGGACAAGGTCGAAGTGCCGTTCCAGCTCACCGTCGACGGCACCTACGACACCCCCATGGACGCCCTGCGCCAGGCCTTGCAAGGCGCCGGCGCGATGCTCCTGAGCAACCCGCACAACCCCCTGGGCAAGGTCTTCCCCCGGGACGAACTGCTGGCGGTGGCCACTGCCTGCCTGGACCAGGGCGCGTTGATCATTTCCGACGAGATCCATGCCGAGTTGTGCTTCGACGGCCGCCGGCACATCCCCACCGCCTCCCTGAGCCCGGAAATCGCCCGGCGTACCATCACCCTGATGTCGGCCAGCAAGGCCTACAACATCGCCGGGATGAAGACCTGCTTCGCCATCATCCAGGACCCTGCCACCCGCCTGGCCTTCAACAATGCCCGCGCCGGCATGGTGGACAGCGTCAGCCCCCTGGGCCTGGAAGCCACCCTGGCCGCCCTGACCCACGGCGGCCCCTGGCTCCAGGCCCTGCTGGGCTACCTGCAGGCCAACCGCGACTATCTGCTGCACGCCGTGCAGACCCGCTTGCCCGGCATCCGCATGCACGCGCCCCAGGGCACCTACCTGGCCTGGCTCGACTGCAGCGCCCTGGGCCTCGACGCCCCCCACGCCTTCTTCCTCGAGCAAGCCAAGGTCGGCCTCAGCGCCGGCCTGGAATTCGGAGACGACTGCGGGCAGTTCGTGCGCCTGAATTTCGGCTGCCCGCGGGCCTTGCTGGAAGACGGCATCCAGCGCCTGCAGGACAGCCTGCAACGGCGCTGATTCTCCCACCCACTTCGTCCCAGACACCGCAGCCGCCAGATCCCCCCTGGCGCTGCGGCCTGCCCACCAGCCTCGTCCCGCAACTGTCCACCGGCCCTTCGGCGCGCTGCGCCTTGACGCGCGAACAATGGATCCATAAACCCCTTCACTGGATCCAAACCCCCTATAGCAGCCGATTATCGAACACTAAATCAGCATATTTGTTTGACACCCCCAGAGCGCCAACCATTTAATGGATCCATTAAATAAAAACAACAAACGCCTGGAGAGACGTCATGTACCCCAAGAATGCCTGGTACGTTGCCTGCACCCCCGATGAATTGCAGGGCAAGCCCCTGGGCCGGCAGATCTGCGGCGAACACATGGTGTTCTACCGCGCCCATGAAGGTCGGGTAGCCGCCGTCGAGGATTTCTGCCCCCATCGCGGCGCGCCGCTGTCCCTGGGCTATGTCGAGAACGGCAACCTGGTATGCGGTTATCACGGCCTGGTGATGGGCTGCGACGGCAAGACCGTGGAAATGCCCGGCCAGCGGGTGCGCGGCTTCCCCTGCAACAAGACCTTCGCCGCGGTGGAGCGCTACGGTTTCATCTGGGTCTGGCCCGGCGACCAGGCCCTGGCCGACCCGGCGCTGATCCATCACCTGGAATGGGCCGACAACGATCAATGGGCCTATGGCGGCGGGTTGTTCCACATCCAGTGCGACTACCGGCTGATGATCGACAACCTGATGGACCTGACCCACGAAACCTACGTGCATGCCTCCAGCATCGGCCAGAAGGAAATCGACGAGGCGCCACCGCAGACCAAGGTAGACGGCGATCAGGTGGTCACCGCCCGGCACATGCACAACGTCATGCCGCCGCCCTTCTGGCGCATGGCCCTGCGCGGCAACCAGCTGGCCGACGACGTGCCGGTGGACCGCTGGCAGATCTGCCGCTTCAGCCCGCCCAGCCATGTGCTGATCGAAGTCGGCGTGGCCCATGCCGGCCACGGTGGCTACGACGCCCCTGCGCAGTACAAGGCGTCGAGCATCGTGGTGGATTTCATCACCCCAGAAAGTGACACCTCGATCTGGTACTTCTGGGGCATGGCGCGCAACTTCAACCCCCAGGACCCGGCGCTCACCGAGAGCATCCGCGAAGGCCAGGGCAAGATCTTCAGCGAAGACCTGGAGATGCTTGAGCGCCAGCAGCAGAACCTTCTCGCCCAGCCCCAGCGCAACCTGCTCAAGCTCAATATCGACGCCGGCGGCGTGCAGTCGC
This sequence comes from Pseudomonas sp. BIGb0176, assembly GCF_024810175.1. Classification (NCBI taxonomy): domain Bacteria; kingdom Pseudomonadati; phylum Pseudomonadota; class Gammaproteobacteria; order Pseudomonadales; family Pseudomonadaceae; genus Pseudomonas; species Pseudomonas sp. BIGb0176. The sequence continues at coordinate 797,910 of NZ_JANUEC010000001.1, read as the reverse complement.
GCCGGGTCCTGGAGCGGCTGATCGCCCGGGAGCGCGAGCCCCGGGAACCCTTGATCGCCACAAGCCGTTAACCCCCCGAACCCGACAGGCTGGCGGCCCGGATGCGGCCACCGGCGAGGACCGATGATGATCGACGTACTGGTGGCCGCGCGCCACGACGAAGCCCTGGACATCTGCAGCTTCGAACTGGCCGCGGCCGACGCAAGCCCCCTGCCCGCCTTCAGCGCCGGCGCCCATATCGACGTGCATCTGGCCAACGGCCTGGTGCGCCAATACTCCCTGTGCAACCACCCCGCAGAGCGCCACCGCTACCTGATCGGCGTGCTCAAGGACCCTGCCTCCCGCGGTGGCTCCAGCAGCCTGCACCAGCAACTGGAGGTGGGCACGCGCCTGCGCATCAGCGAGCCACGCAACCTCTTTGCCCTGGAGCACGCAGCACGGCGCAGCCTGCTGTTCGCCGGCGGCATCGGCATTACCCCGCTCCTCAGCATGGCCGAACAGCTGGCCCACAGCGGCGCGGATTTCCAGCTGCACTACTGCGCCCGTTCGGCTCAGCGCGCGGCCTTCGTCCAGCGCTTGCAGGCCTCGCCCTTTGCCGAGCGGGTGAGCCTGCATTTCGACGAACAACCGGACACCGCCCTGGATATCGCCCAGGCCCTGGCCGGGCCCCGGGACGACGTGCACCTGTATGTCTGCGGCCCCGGCGGTTTCATGCAACACGTGCTGGACAACGCCCGGGCCCAGGGCTGGAAGGAGCAATGCCTGCACCGCGAATATTTCAGCGCTGCGCCCATCGACCACAGCGCCGACGCCAGCTTTGCGGTGAAGCTGGCCAGCAGCGGCCAGGTGTTCCAGGTACCGGCCGATCGCAGCGTGGTCCAGGTGCTGCAGGACCAGGGCATCGAAGTGCCGACTTCCTGCGAGCAAGGGATCTGCGGCACCTGCCTGACCCGGGTACTGGAAGGGGTACCGGAGCACCGCGACCTGTTCCTCACCGAGGACGAGCAGGCGCGCAACGATCAGTTCACGCCCTGCTGTTCCCGGGCCAGGAGCCCGCTGCTGGTGCTGGATCTGTAGAGCCTCACTGCGGGCGCAGGATCAGCCTCATGCGCTCGTCGGCCACGGCCGAGCCGAAGATCTCGGCATAGCGCAAGGTGGCGTTGGCATGCTCGCGCATCAGGGCCTCGGCCCGCGCGCCCTGGCCATTGACCAGGGCATCGAATATCGAGTGATGCTGCATGTGGGCATAGTTGAAGCGCCGGTATTCCCGGGCCATGTCCTGGCGGTCTACTGCCAGGGCGGTGACCGAGGCGAAAGGCAGGTGGTCGTTGCGCGCCAGGGCATCAGCGATCGCCGGGTTGCCGCTGCCCGCCACGATCACCTGGTGAAAACGCATGTTGAGGTCGTGATAGAGCTCCAGGTCCTCTTCGTTGACATAGCCCTTGTCGAACAGCGCATCGCCCTCGACCAGGCAGCGTTCGAGAATCGCCCGGCCCTCGGTCGACAGCCCGCGCTCGGCGGTCTGGCGCGCCGCCAGGCCTTCCAGCACCCCGCGCACCTCCACCGCCCCGGCGATGTCTTCGGCGCTCACCGAACGCACCTGAAACCCGCGACCGCCGAACCGCACCAGCAGGCCTTCCTGCTCCAGGGTGCGAAAGGCCATGCGCACCGGCATGCGTGACACCCCGAACAGCTCGGCGGTGGGCACTTCCATCAAGCGCTCGCCTGCCGCCAACTCGCCCGAGGCGATCATCTTGCGCAGCGCGACCAGCACCGTTTGACCGGGTTTGCTCATCCGGGCAGCTTCCTGAAAACGTGGGCGGCCATAGTAACGCAAGCCCCCCCGCAACACGCACCCCGAGATTGCCGTAGCCATACGAAGCAGCACGAAACAGCGGCTAACTTGTAGCCGCTGCCGAGCCTCGGCGAGGCTGGGCAAAGGTCCGCAGGACCTTGCCTGGCGATCTCCCGTCGGACCTCCAGCGCTCGTGGAATCGCTGCGTCTGCTGCGTCGGAATGCCGCCCAAGCCGTTCGCAGCCTTCGGCAGCGGCTACAGGGTTTTCAGAGCGACAGCGGGTAGCTGACAATCAGCCGGGTCTGGTCGAAGTCGCTGTTGAAGCTGCGTCGGTTGGTGGCGTTGTTCAGCCGCAGGCTGAGGTTCTTCAAGGTGCCGCTCTGCAGGGTGTAGCCGATCTCGGTATCGCGCTCCCACTCATGGCCGTCATTGCCCACCTTGGTGGTGGCGCTGTCGCCACGACCGTAGCGCACCATGGCCAGCAGCCCGGGAACCCCCGAGGCGGCGAAGTCATAGTCATAACGCACCTGCCACGAACGCTCGCCGGCGTTGCTGAAGTTGCCGTTGAACATGTCGTTGCCCAGGGTCCGGCCGCTGCTGCCGTAGACCGACATCCAGGGGCTGTCGCCGCTGACTTTCTGCAACCCCAGGTACAGCGTGTGCCCGGCCCGGGAGGCGGAGAACAGGCCATAGGCGGTGTGGCTGTCGACCCGGCCGATACGCGCGCTGCCATCGTCGCGGTCGATGAAGTAGCCCAGGTTCGCCCCCAGGGTCCAGTCCCCCAGCAGTTGCTTGTGCAGCAGGTTGAAGTAGCTCTGGCGGTAGATGTCTTCCAACTGCGAATGCCAGACCCCGAGCAAGGTGCGCTGCTGGTTGAAGCGGTATTCGGCACCGGCGTAGTTGAAGCCGTCGGACTTGACCCCGGGCGCGGCCCAGGCCGAAAGGTCCTGCATGTCCGAGGAGTTGCGCAGGCTGACGGCACGGTACTGCCCGGCCTGCAGCCCCAGGCCGCTGATCTCTCGGGAGACCAGCATGGCCCCGCGGAAGGTCTGCGGCAGCAGGCGGCCGTCGTCATAACGCAGCAGTGGAATGTCCGGCAGCAGCTCGCCGACCTTGAACTCGGTGGCGGAAATCCGCGCCTTGAGGGCCGCTCCGGCGCGACCGAAATTGTCCGCGGCGCGCCCGTCGTCGTGCACCGGCAGCAACTCCGAACCGCTGGCCTGGCGGCTGCTGTCGAGCTTGAGGCCGAACAGGCCGATGGCGTCCAGGCCAAAGCCCACGGTGCCCGGGGTGTAGCCGGAGCTGAACTTGAGGATAAAGCCCTGGGCCCACTCCTCGACCTGGCCCTTGGGCGCGTCATGGTCACGAAAATCCCGGTTGAAGTAGTAGTTGCGCAGCAGCAGGTCGGTCTTGCTCCCCTCGAAAAAACCGCTGTCGTCGGCGGCCCAGGCGGGCACGCACAGGCCCACGGACAAGCAAGCCCCCACCAGGGAACGGCACTGCATCGGATGACGGGTGTTCATTATTATTGTTCTCCGCTTTTCATAGGCGCAGCCGTGCCCGACAGGCCGACAAGGGCCCGCGCGCTCACGGATGCTCAAAAGCCCGGCCAGGGCGGCCGGGCGTTATTCAAAGGTGCCGGGTCAGAAGGGATACTGACGCGGCCGGTGCTGCAGGCTGATCCAGTGGTCCCGGGTGAATTCATCGATCGCCCAGTCGCCGTTGAAGCGCCCCAGGCCTGAGTTCTTCTCGCCACCGAAGGGCGCGTTGGCCTCGTCGTTCACCGGCACATCGTTGATGTGGGTCATGCCGGCGCGCACCTGCCGGGCGAAGTTCACCCCGCGCTCCAGGTTGCCGGTGAACACCGCACTGGCCAGGCCGAATTCGCTGTCGTTGGCCAGCTCCAGGGCATGGGCTTCGTCCCGGGCGCGCAGCAGCCCCACCAGCGGGCCGAAGATTTCATTGCGCGCCAGGTCCATGTCGGCACGCACTTCGCCGTACACATGGGGCGCCAGCAGGTTGCCGTTCTGCCCGCCCTCGTACAGTGGCTCGGCGCCCTGCTCGCGGGCCAGGGCGATCTTGTCCTGCAGGCCCTGCAACTGGCGGGCGTTGATCACCGGGCCAATCACTGTGTCCAGCGATTGCGGATCCCCCACCTTGAGCTGCTTGACCCGGGCCACGAAGCGCTGGGCGAAGGCGTCATAGAGGCGCTCGTCGACGATGATGCGGTTGATCGCCATGCAGATCTGCCCCTGGTGCAGGAACTTGCCGAACACCGCGGCGTTCACCGCCTGTTCCAGGTCGGCATCGTCCAGTACCACGAACGGGCTGTTGCCCCCCAATTCAAGCGCCACGTGCTTGAGGTGCTCGCCGCCACTGGCGATGCGGCCGATGCCGCGCCCCACCGGGGTCGAGCCGGTGAAGGTGATCAGCGCCGGCACCGGGTGCTCGACAAAGGCATCGCCGATCTCGCTACCGGCCCCCACCACCACGCTGAACACCCCGGCGGGCAGGCCCGCTTCCTCGAAGATTTTGGCCAGCAGCAGGCCGCCGCACACCGGCGTATCGCTGGCCGGCTTGACCACCACCGCGTTGCCCAGGGCCAGGGCCGGGGCGATGGAGCGCTGGGTCAGGTGCAGCGGGAAGTTCCACGGGCTGATCACTCCGACCACCCCCAGGGCGCTGCGGTACACCCGGCTTTCCTTGCCCGGCACATCGGATTCGACAATCCGCCCGTGGACCCGCGCCGGGAAGGACGCCGCCTCCAGGGTGATGGCCCGCGCCGCGCCCCACTCGGCCAGGGCCTTGATCCGTGTGCTGCCGGATTCGCGAATGATCCAGTCGACAATTTCCTCCTGGCGCCGGTCGAAGATCGCCACCGCCTGGTGCAGCACCGCCGCGCGCTGGGACGGGCCCAGGGCCGCCCATTGCGGCTGCACCTGGGCGGCCTTGGCGTAGGCCGCGTCCAGGTCGCTGCGGTTGGCCTGGGCCAGTTCCAGCAGCTGTGCACCGTCGAATGGATTGCTCACCACCAGGGTCTTGCCGGAGGCGCCGGCGCGCCACTGTCCGGCGATGGGTTGCAGGTGCAGATCGCGATAGACCGCGTTGGAATCACTCATGGAAAATCTCCTCATGGAACAGCATTCATAAACCGATGTGTCACACAAAAGCCGGCGTATGCAGGAGCTGGCTTGCCAGCGAAGGCGCCCGCCAGCGCCACACAAGCCCCAAGGCCCTCTTCGCCGGCAAGCCGGCTCCTACGAGGCGGCGCGCTTTTCGATCAGGCGCAGCAGGCCCAGCAGGGTTTCGGTGTGGGGCACAGGCACCCCCGCCTGCCGCGCCCGTTCCAGCACCTGGCCATTGATGGAGCCGATCTCCGTGGGCCGCCCTGCCAGCACGTCCTGCAACATCGAAGGCTTGTGGGTGCGGTGATGGGCAATGGCGAACGCCACACTGTCCAGGCAGCCCTGGGCATCCAGCTCTATTCCCTGGGACCTGGCCACCGCCACCACCTCCAGCACAATGGACCGGGCCAGGGCCACGCCTTCCGGCGCTGCGTCCAGCTGGCCCACGGTGCAGCCGGTGGCGGCGCACAGGCTGTTCAAGGCGGCGTTGAAGGCCACCTTCTCCCAGATAGAGGTCCAGACCTGCGGGTCCACCGCACAGTTCAGCCCGGCAGCGTCCAGCACCGCCGCCACCTCCTGGCTGGCGTTGCGCTCGCGGCTATCGAGGGCCAGCACCCGCACCATGCCCTGGCCGTGGGAATGCACCTGCCCCGGCCCGACCATGTCGGCGGGCCAGTTGGTCATGCCGATCAGCACCTGCTGCGGGGCCACATGCCGGGATAGCGCCTCGGCATTGCCCAGGCCGTTCTGCAGGGTCAGTACGAGGGTGTGGCCGGCGATATGCCCGGCGACACTGCGCAAGGCACTGTCGGTGTGCAGGGTCTTGGTGAAGACCAGCAACAGGTCGGGGTGCCCCGTGGCCTGCTCCGGACGGCAGGCGTGCAGGCCGGTAATGCGCCGCTCGCCGCTGTCGGTGGCCAGCAGCAGGCCGTCGCTGCGGATCGCCGCAAGGTGCCCGTCGTTGATGTCCAGCAGGGTTACCTGCTGGCCGCTTTGCGCCAGCAGGCCGCCAAACAGCGAACCCATGGCGCCCGCGCCAAGAATGGTGATGTTCATCGAACCTCCTGTTTGAGTGGCTGGTTCACGCACCGGGCCGCGTTCATGACTGGCCCGGCAGACGCCGGGGAATGTGCCGGCCCACGATCAGCAGCGCCAGCAGCGCCATGACCATCACCGAACCCAGCAGCGTGAGGTAGCCGTTGGCGCCGCCCTGGGTAATCACCAGGGCTCCGGCGAAGGCACTGAGGATCGCCCCCAGGCGCCCGAAGGCCAGGGCCGATGCGGTGCCCGTGGCGCGCACACTGGTGGGGTAGATAAAGGCGCACAGGGCAAACATGGTGGACTGCACGGCGTTGACGAACAGGCCGTGCACGCCGAAGCCGAAGATCAGCAGCCCGGTGTCCTGGTGGATGTCCACCACCTGCAACAGGAAGGCGCTGGCCGCGCCGCCGGCGCAGCAGATCAGCAGCGGCCAGAACGAACCCCAGCGAGTGATGGCCACCGCGCACACCAGTGCCCCGATCACCCCGCCCAGGTTGTAGGCGGTCAGCCCGGAACCGGCCACCGACAGCTCCAGGCCTTCGGACAGCAGCATGGTGGGCAGCCAGCTGAAGGCGCTGTAGACCGCGGTCAGGCACATGAAGAACGCCACCCAGAGGGCCAGGGTGTCACGCCCGTAGCCCAGGGCGAACAAGGCGCGGAAACCACCCTGCTTCTCGCTCTTCTGCTCCAGGGCATCGGTGTAGACCACCCCCGCCGCCATCGGCCGGCCCATGCGCCCGAGCAAGGTGCCCAGCTCGTTCCAGCGCTGGGGCCGGCGCGCCAGAAAGCGCGGCGACTCCGGCAGCGTCGCCAGCAAGGCAAAGCCCAGGACGATGGGCAGGCTGCCGCCGATGAAAAACAGGGTGCGCCAGCCGTACAGCGGCAACACATGGGAGGCGAACAACCCCGCCAGCATCCCGCCCAGGGGCACGCAGACAATGGTGGCCGTCACCGCCAGGGTACGCCGCCGCGCCGGGGTGAACTCGGCCGTCACCGTGGTGGCGCTGGGCAGCGCGCCACCGATGCCCAGCCCGGCGATAAAACGCAGGGCCGCCACCGCCAGCGCATTGGGCGCCAGGCCAATGGCGCAAGTGGCCGCACCGAACACGAAGACACTGGCAATGATCGCCATGCGCCGGCCGAACCGGTCGGCAAACAGACCGGCACAGGCACTGCCGATGCCCATGCCGATCAGCCCGGCCGCCACCGCCGGAGCGAACGCCTCGCGGGTGATGCCCCACTCCTTGATCATCAGCGGAATGGCAAAGCCGATCAGTTGGCCGTCGAAGCCGTCCATGACGATGGACAGCGCCGCCAGCAACACCACCAGCTTCTGCATGCCGGTGAAGGGGCCATGGTCGAGCAAGGTGCCGATGTCGGCGTGGGTGGAACCGGAACGCGCCGGCTGGGGCGCGTCATCTATCACAGCAGTGACCGAAGTCGTGTTCATAACCACCTCTTTTTATTCTTCTGGTGAGTCCGCAGGTTGCGGTTGGCAAGGCCGGGCTCGCGCCCGGCGACAAGGCAGCCCTCAGGGTTCGATGGTCAGGGTCGGCACCTCGATCAGTACCGGGCGGTCGCCCGCCAGGGCCTCACTCAGGGCCTGGGCGAACGCCTCGCGGGTGTTGGCCTGCACCGAGTGCACGCCATAGCCGCGGCCGATGGCGCAGAAGTCCAGGCCGGGCACGTCCAGGCCCGGGGCGTCGCTGACCTGCAGCACACCGGCGAACCAGCGCAGGGCGCCATAGGTGCCGTTCTTGAGGATGATGAACACCACCGGGATCTGGTACTGGGCGGCCGTCCACAGCGCGGTGATACCGTAGTTGGCCGAGCCGTCGCCAATGACCCCGATCACCCGCCGCTCCGGCCGGGCCAGTTGCACCCCCACCGCCGCTGGCAGGCCGAAGCCCAGGCCACCGGCGGCCGGGAAGTAGTAGCTGCCGGGTTCGCGCATTTCCACCCGCTGCCAGAAGGCGCCTACGGTGGAGGTGGACTCCTTGACGTAGATCGCATCCTTGGGCGCCAGCTCATCGATCACGTCGAACACGGTTTCCGGGCGCAGCAGGCCGCCCAGCTCCTCGACCGGAGCAGCCGGCGGCAAGGCCTGGGGCTGCGGCCGGTCGCAATCCGGCAGCGCCCAGACCAGGGCCTGCAGGGTCTCGGCGATGTCCCCCACCAGCGCATCGCCCATGGGCGCGCGCGCCGCTTCGCCGGGGTCGCAGGTGATGTGCAGCAGCTCGGTGCCCGCGGGCAGGTAGTCCCCCGGGGCGAACTGGTGGTAGCGGAATACCGGGGCCCCCACCACCAGGATCAGGTCGTGGTCCGCCAGGCAGCGGCTGATGCCGGCAATGGCTGCCGGCAGCACCCCGCGAAAGCTCGGGTGACGGGTGGGAAACGGGCAGCGCGAAGCGGACGGCGCGACCCAGGCCGGCATGCGCAGTTTCTCCGCCAGTTGCACGGCCAGGTGGTTGCTCTGGCTGCCATCCACATCCGGCCCCAGCACCAGCACCGGGTTGCGCGCTGCCGCCAGGCGCTGCACCAGCGAACGCAATTGCGCCGCCGAGGGCAGCCCGGCAGTGGCCACCTGGCGCCGGGCCAGATGCTCGACCCCGGCCGGCGCCGGGCGGGCCCAGTCGTCGTAGGGAATGGACAGGTACACCGGGCCCTTGGGCGCCTGGTTGGCCATGTGGATCGCCTGGCTCAGGGCCCGTGGCACGTCCTCGGCGCAGGCCGGCTCGGCGCTCCACTTGACCAGGGGCTTGGGCAGCTGCGGTGCATCGACGTTGGCCAGCATCGCCTCGACGCCGATCATCGAGCGCACCTGCTGGCCGGCGGTGATCACCAACGGGCTGTGGGAGTACCAGGCATTGGTCAGGGCGCCCATGCCATTGCCGGTGCCGGCCGCGGCGTGCAGGTTGACGAAGGCCGGCTGGCCGCTGGCCAGGGCGAAGCCGTCGGCCATGCCCACCACCGCGCCTTCATGCAGGCCGAGGATGTAGCGGAAGTCTTCGGGGAAGCCCTTGAGAAAGGGCAGCTCGTTGGAACCCGGGTTGCCGAACACGGTGGTCAGGCCTTGTTGCCGCAGGATGTCGTAGGAGGCGCTATGGACGGTTTTCATATGGACCTTTGCCGCTGTTTTTTAGAATTTGAGTTACTCTTGCAGCCGCCACGAAATTGATCAAATCGATACTATCTCTATTAAAAATAAGACCCGTCTATATCCATGAGGCAGCATGAGCCACATCGATCTGAACCTGATCCGCACCTTCGTCACCCTCTACGAAGCCCGCAGCGTGACCCTGGCCGCCGAGCGCCTGTTCGTCACCCAGCCCTCGGTCAGCTACGGCCTGGCGCGGCTGCGCGAGCTGTTCGACGACGGCCTGTTCAGCCGCACCCGGGACGGCATCCAGCCCAGCCAACTGGCCGATGAGCTGTACCCGGCCTTTCGCGAATCCCTGACGCGGATCGAGAACACCGTGCACAGCACCCGGCGCTTCGACCCGGCGACCACCGAACGGCGCTTTCGCATCGCCCTCTCCGACCTTGGCGAAATGGGCTTCCTGCCGCTGATCCTGGCGCGCCTGAACCAGCAGGCCCCCGAGGCTGAAGTCGAAGTCCTGCCGCTGCAGGTGGACCAGGCCGGCGAGTGGCTCAGCAGCGCCAAGGTCGACGCGCTGATCTGCCGCAAACCCTTGACCGGCACCCGCAGCCAGGTGCTGATCCGCGAGCGCTACGTGTGCCTGCTCAGCGACCGTCATCCGCGCATCGGCACCCAGCTGAGCCTGGAGCAGTTCCTCGCCGAGCGGCACATCGCCGTGACCCGCACCACCGGCCACGGCAGCGTCGAGGACGTGCTCAAGCAGATGGGCGCCCGGCGCCGCATCAGCCTGCACGTGCCGCACTTCTCGGTGCTGCCCAAAGTGCTGCCCGGCACCGACCTGCTGACCGTGCTGCCAGCGCAGATCGCCCGCCTGTTCACCCTCGAAGGCGGCCTGCGGCAACTGGAACTGCCGTTTTCCGTGGGGGAGTTCGAAGTCTCGCTGCACTGGCACCCCAACAGCGACAGCTCCGCCGCCCTGAGCTGGTTCCGCCAGGCCGTGGCCGCGGCGATCATCGACGGCCAGTCTTGAAACAGCGCCCGCCGCCTTATCCGGTTCCGCGGGCTAAGCCAGGGCCGCTTGCGCCTGCGACGGCGCCGGGCGTAGCAACAACAGGCAACCCGCCGCCAGCACGAAGACCACGGCAAACACTGCGTACAGGTGCAGCGGCTGCCAGCCGGCATCCAGCAACACCCCGGCCACCGTGGGCGAGACAATCGCGCCAATGCGCCCGATGCCGATCCCCCAGCCGACCCCGGTGGCCCGTACCGAAGCGTCGTAGACCACCGGTGACAGGGCGTAGAGCCCGGCCACGCAGCCGTTGGCGAACAGCCCGATCAGCAGCCCCAGGCCCAGGGCCGCGGCAATCGAGGAGGCCGAGCCGACGAACAGCACCAGCAGCCCGGCGGTCACCAGCATGAACAGCGACAGCACCCGGGTCAGCGGCCAGCGCGAGGACAAGCCGCCAACCAGCGCCGCGCCGAAGATCCCGCCGACACTCAGCAGCACCCCGCCGGTGATCCCCTGCTGCGCCGAGAGCCCGGCGGCCACCAGCAGTTTCGGGGTCCAGCTCATGACGAAGTAGAAACCGAACATCACCAGGAAAAACAGCAGCCAGATCAGCAGCGTGGTGCGCCGCATCGGCCCGGCGAACAGTTGGTCAAAACCGCTGCCGGCGCCCTGCTCGCGTACCGCTGCCGCGGGCATTTGCAGCAGTTGCGGATGGCCCAGGCGCCCGGCCAGGCGATTGATTCGCGCCAGGGCATCGGCCGGCCGCCGGGCCAGGAGAAAGTCCAGGGATTCGGGGAGCCAGAGCAGCACCAGGGGGATCACCAGCAAGGTGACGATGCCGCCGAACAGGAACACCGAGCGCCAGCCCCAATGAGTCAACAGCCACACCGCCAGCAGCCCGCCCAGGGTCGCGCCCAGGGCATAGCCGGTGGATTGCAGGCTGACCGCCAGGCCGCGCCAGCGGCGGCTGGAATACTCGGCGGCGATCACGTTGCTGCTGGCCAGGATGCCGCCGATGCCCAGGCCGGTCAGGCCGCGCAACAGCGCCAGTTGCAAAGGGCTCTGGCTGCCGGCCGAAAGCAGCATGCCGACACCCGACAGCAGCAGGCAGAACAGGATCAGCGGCCGGCGCCCGAAGCGGTCGGCCCAGGGCGCGATAAACAGCGAACCGGCGGCCATGCCGAACAGACCGGCACTGAGCAGCAGACCGATCTGCGCCCCGTTGAGTTGCCACTCGGCGGACACCGAAGCGGCGGTGAAGGCCATCACCAGTACATCGAAGCCGTCGATCATGTTGAGGACAATGCAGATACCGATCGCCAGGCACTGGAAGGAGCCCATCGGGCCTTGGTCGACCCGTTGCTTGAGATCGAGGTTCATGGGCGCACCTGCCATTCGGCCAGGACCCGAAGCGCAACACCCAAAGAACCTGTGCACACAGACAGCCAGCGCGCGCCAGCCAGGCGGCTGCACACCGTCGATAAGACATTCATGACGAAACCCTTATTGTTGTTTTTATTGCCGACGGTCAGGAGGGCTCCTGCCATCGCCAGGTCGCCAATAAAGCGCTTAATGGATCCAATAACAAGAGACGAACGGGCTGAAACGGCTGAGCAAAAGATCCCAGACCAACCAGGGTCGGGGTTAATTTCCATAGGGATCAAATGCTTAGGTGCCCGACAAGGCACCGGGATTAGCGGGCGATTATCGACCATCACCGTTCAGGCAGGCGACGAGCCCCACTACGAGGCTCACTGCTAAGCAAGCCTGTGGCGTGGTTCGCTTCGATATTGGATCCAATAGCCTGCATCGCCTCAGATAAAGGCCAGCGCCGCCCGGGCGCCGCGCACCGCCGTCATCCGCTGTTCGACCTGGGGCAACAGGTAGCTGAAAAAGAACCCCGCCGTCTCAAGCTTCGCCCCACGCAGCGGATCGCCCTCGGGCAAACTGTGCGAGACCCGCGCCGCCCGAGCCCAGGCCAGCGCCAGCAGGCTCAGGCCACACAACGCCAGAAAATCCCCGGCCGCGCGATACGGGTACTCGGCATCCTCCAGCGCCCACTGCTGCACCTGGGCAACCAGTGCCTGCAACGCCTCGGCCAGATCCGCCAACGACCGGGCGAACCCCACGCACTCGGGCACCTGGGCGCCGTGCCCGGCCTCATCGCGCAATTGCTCAAGCAACAGCGCGAAGCCCTGCCCGCCATCCCCCAGCACCTTGCGCAACAGCAGATCGTTGGCCTGAATCTCGTTGCTGCCTTCGTAGATCATGGCGATGCGGCTATCGCGCAGGGTCTGCTCGATGGCGAACTCGGCGACGTAGCCGTAGCCGCCGAAGACCTGCAAGGCGTTGCTGGCCTGACGAAAGCCCTGCTCGGTAAAGAACGCCTTGATGATCGGCGTCAACAGTTGCGCCAGCTGATCGGCCTGGCGCCGGACCTGGGGTTCAGGGTGATGCTCGGCCTGGTCCAGCAGGTGCGCGGCCCAGTAGCCGATGGCCCGCAGGCCTTCGCTGGTGGCGCGCAATTCCAGCAGCACGCGGCGCATGGCCGGGTGGTAGCGAATCGGGTCGGCGGCCTGGGCGGCGACACCGGCGGGGCGCAATGGCGCACGCATCTGTTGGCGTTCGCCAGCGTAGTCACGGGCGTTCTGCCACGCCGCTTCGACATGCCCCAGGCCTTGCAGGCCCACGTGCAGGCGCGCCGAATTCATCATCACGAACATCGCTGCCAGGCCGCGATGGGCCTCGCCCACTAGCCAGCCCTGGGCCGCCTCGAACACCAGGGAACAGGTGGCGCTGCCCTTGATCCCCATCTTGTGTTCGATGCCGTCGCAGCGCACGCCGTTGCCCTGGCCCTGCTGCAAGCGCTTGGGCACCAGGAACAGCGAGATTCCCCGGCTGCCCTCCGGCGCGCCCGGCAGCCGGGCCAGCACCAGATGCAGGATGTTGTCGGTGAGGTCATGCTCGCCGCCGGAAATGAACAGCTTGCTGCCGCTGAGGCGATAGCTGCCATCGGCCTGGGGCTCGGCACGACAGCGCAACAGGCCGACATCACTGCCGGCCTGGGGCTCGGTCAGGCACATGGTGGGCAGGCTCGCGCCGCTGATGATCTCGGGCAGGTAGCGCTCCTGGAGCCAGGGCGCGCCGTGGGTCTTGAGGCACAAGTAGGCGCCGTGGGCGATGCCGGTGTACATGGCCCAGGCGTGGTTGCTGGCATAGAGCATCTCTTGCAGCGCCGCGTCCAGCAGCTGCGGCAGGCCCTGGCCACCCAAAGCTTCGGCGCAGGCCAGGGCCGGCCAGCCGCCCTCGACATAGGCCCGATAGGCCTCGGCAAAACCCTGTGGGGTGCTGACCTGCCCGTCTGCCCACTGGCAACCCTGGCGATCGCCGCTGGCATTCAGCGGCGCCAGTACGTCCTGGCTGAAACGCGCGGCCTGCTCCAGCACCTGCAGCGCCAGGGGCAGGTCCAGCGCCTCGAACGCCGGGCTGCGACGCCACGCTTCGGGGGCCTCCAGCCAGTGCTCAAGGACAAATTGCATATCGCGCAGCGGCGCCTGGTAGCTCCACATGGGGACACCTCATCGAGTAGAAATAGAGTGGCCCGCCAGGGGCGGCGGGCCGGTCGGACTCAGCCGCGCCAGGCCGGGTTTTCGATCAACAGCGCCATGCCCTGGCCACCTCCCACGCAGGCGGCGGCGATCCCGTAGCGCAGGTTGTGCTCGCGCAGTTGCCGGGCCAGGGTCAGCACCAGGCGCAGGCCGCTGGCGGCCAGGGGATGACCCAGGGCCAGGGAGCCGCCCTGGACATTCAGGCGATCACTGTCCAGTTCCAACTCCCGGGCTACGGCCAGCACCTGGGCCGCCTGGGCCTCGTTGACTTCAAGGCGGCCAATCTGCGTCAGACTCAAGCCGCTGCGCTGCAGGAGCAGGCGGATCGCCGGGGCCGGACCGATACCCATGAGCTCCGGCGCCACCCCGACCACCGCACTGGCCCGCAACAGCGCCAGGGGCCTGTCCCTGCAAGCCGACGCCCGACCAACCAGGGCCGCCGCCGCGCCATCGACCACCGCGCAGCTGTTGCCGGCGGTCTGCACCCCGCCTTCGTGAATCGTCCGCAATCGCGCCAGGGCAGAAAGCTCACTGGGGCGCGGATGGCTGTCCTGGCTGACTGTCTCGACTCCACGCGGCAGGCAAATGCCGCGCGGTCGATAACCGTCGAGCTCGAAGGTCTGCTGGCTCACGGCGACGATTTCCGGCGCGAACCAGCCCGCCTGCTGGGCCGCCAGGGCCCGCTGATGGCTGGCGCAGGCATAGCCGTCCACGGCTTCGCGGGTCAGGCCGTAACGCCGGGCCAGGTTGTCGGCGGTGGCGATCATGTCCAGCCCCGGCGCCGGGTCGTACAGTGCCTCCCATAAAAAGTCCTTGAACTGCACCGCCGCCCCCAGGCGGAAGCCGCCGCGATGGGTGTAGGCGGCAATCGGGTTGCGCGACATCGATTCACTGGCCACGCACAACGCCAGTTGCACCTCGCCCCGCACCTGCTCGGCTGCCTGGCGCAGCAGCTCGAAACCGGTGGCGCAGATGCGCTGCACCCCCAGGGCCGGCACCGCTTGCCCGACACCGCTGTACAGGCCGATGTGCCGAGGCAGCAGGTAGGCGTCGAAACTGGCCTGGGCCATGGAACCGGCCAGCACGCTGTCCACCGCCCGGGCATCGATGCCGGCGCGCAGCAGTACCTCGCGCCCGACCTTGATCCCCAGATCGATCGGCGAGATCTCGGCCAGGTCCCCGCCAAGGTCGACCCAGGGCGTGCGCAACGCCTCAAGGATCGCCACATCGGCAAACCCGCTGTACTGCCCGGCGCCGTTCATGGCTTGGGCTCGGCGCGCAGGATCGACGGCTCGCGGCCGCGATACAGGTCCTCGACCTGTTCGGCGCGCCACTGCAACACCGCGCGCTGGTTGATCGAGCCCTTGTCGGTGATTTCCCCGCGGTCGATGGACGCCGGCTCTACCTGCAGGGCGATCCACTCCAGGCGGCTGGCATTGCCGCTGGCCTCGCGGTTCAGGCGCTGCAACCAGTCGCCGAACCACTGGCGCACCGGCGCGCTGGCCAGCACCTGGGCGTCGCTGGCCTCGGCGGCCAGCCCCGCCAGCCGCCGGCATTCATACAGCCGTGGGAACACCAGGGCGCCCAGGCACTCGCGGTCCGGTGCGGCCACCACCAGGTCCTGGACATAGGGCGAGCCTTCGAGCACCGCGCGATTGCGCAGCGGGCCAACGCTGACAAACACCCCGGACGACAACTTGAAATTCTCGGCGATGCGCCCGTCGAACATCAGCCCCAGCTGCGGGTCGTGGGGGTCGGCGAGCTTGAGCGCATCCCCCGAGCAGTAGAAGCCCAGGGCATCGAACACCTCGGCGGTCTGCTGCGCCGCGCGCCAGTAGCCGGGCATGATGTGCGGCCCGCGAAAACGCCCTTCGAGCTTGCCGTCCACCGGCACCAGGCGCACCTCGCAACCCGGCGCCGGCAGGCCGATGTAACCGGCCATCGACAGCGGCCCGGTGGTGAAGGTGCAAGACGGCGCGGCCTCGGTCATGCCGAGCCCGGCCATCATGCGGATACGTTCGCCGCAATGCTGCTCGGCGACCCGGTCCAGGCGGTCCCAGACACTTTGCGAAAGCCCGGCGGCGGCGAAGAAGAACAGGCTCATGCGCTTGAAAAAACACTCGCGCAGCTCGGCATCCTGCTCCAGGGCATTGACCAGCTCCTCCCAGCCCTTGGGCACGGTCAGGTAGGCGGTGGGCGAAATCTCCTTGAGGTTACGCAAGGTTTCGGCAAAGCCCTGGGCCGTGGGCTTGCCATCGTCCAGATAAAAACTGCCGCCGTTGTAGAGCACGATGCCGACGTTATGGCTGCCACCGAAGGTGTGGTTCCAGGGCAGCCAGTCCACCAGCACCGGCGGCTCTTCACCGAACACCGGGAAGGTCTGCAACAGCATCTGCTGGTTGGCGCAGAGCATGCGCTGGGTGGTGATCACCGCCTTGGGCAGCTTGGTCGAGCCCGAGGTGAAGAGAAACTTGGCGATGCTGTCCGGGCCGGTGGCGGCAAAGGCCGCATCGGCCTCGGCAGCACCGGGCTCGGCCAGCAGGCTGGCGAAGCTCGCCTGGCGCCGCCCCGGCACCTGGCCGCGCACGCAGATCAGCGGCGTCTCGGGCGGCAGCACCGCGTCGATGGCCCGCTGGTAAGCGCCAGCATCGCTGACAAACACCAGCCCCGGCTGCAACAGGTCGCAGACATGGCGCAGCTTGGCAAAGTCCTGGGACAGCAGCGAATAGGCCGGCGACACCGGACAATAGGGAATCCCGGCGTACATCGCGCCCAGGGCCAGTTGCAGGTGTTCGATGTCATTGCCCGAGAGCAGCGCCAGCGGCTTGTCGGCCGACAAACCGTAGCCGAGCAGGCCCTGGGCGATGGCGCGCACGCTGTCGAGCATCTGCCCGTAGCTGACCCGGCGCCAGTCGCCGCCGTCCTCGCGGGCGGCGATGAAGGTCTGCTCGGGACGCACCCGGGCCCAGTGCAACAGACGATCGAGCAAGCGCTGCGGCAAGGGCGCCAGGGGTTCCAGGGAACGCATATGCAGCACGCCCTGCTCTTCACTGACGGCAACTGCCGGCCGGCCAATGGACACCTGACGGTAACGCGGCGGCTCGGCCGCGGGTGGGGATGGCGCTCTGAATTGGCAACTCACGTACATGTCCTCCATCAAGGCACGCCTGCGCCGCGCACGCAGGGCGACGGCTGGCAAGCGTGGCAGCCGGTGGCTGCGGCCTTGTTATTGTTATGCCTGGCCTGCACACGGGCCGCGCGCTCAAGGCACCGCGCCCGTGGCGACGGATCAGATCGGGTAGTGCCGCGGGCCGTTCTGCAAGGTGACCCAGCGCAATTGGGTGAAGTGTTCGATCGAGGCCTTGGCGCCAAAACTGCCGTAGCCGCTGGACTTGACGCCGCCAAACGGCATCTGCGCCTCGTCATGCACGGTGGGCCCGTTGATATGGCAGATACCCGACTCGACCCGTTGCGCCAGGGCCAGGGCCCGCCCGGTGTCGCGGCTGAAAATCGCCGCCGACAGGCCGAACTCGGAATCGTTGGCCAGGCGCAACAGCTCTTCATCACCGTTGCCGCGCAGTACTACCGCCACCGGGCCGAAGGACTCCTCGCGGTACAGGCGCATCGACTCGGTCACGCCGTCGAGCAGGGTCGGCTGCAGAATGCTGCCGTCCAGTTGCCCGCCGACCACCCGCTGCGCGCCCTGCTCCAGGGCGTCGTCGATCAGCGCCTTGATGCGTGTCCCGGCGCTGGCATCCACCAGCGAGCCGAGCACCGAATCTGCGGCCGCCGGGTCGCCGGCGCGCAGGCTCTCGACCTTGGCCGCCAGCTTGGCGACGAAGGCATCGGCCACCTTGGCATCGACGATCAGGCGCTCGGTGGACATGCAGATCTGTCCCTGGTTGAAGTAGGCGCCAAACGCCGCGGCCGCGACGGCCGCGTCCAGGTCGGCATCGTCCAGCACCAGCAGCGGCGCCTTGCCGCCCAGCTCCAGCAAGGCCGGCTTGAGGTGGCGCGCCGCAAGCTCGCCGACAATCCGCCCGACATGGGTCGAACCGGTGAAGTTGACCCGGCGCACCGCCGGGTTGGCAATCAGGCGCTCGACAATCGCCGCGGCATCGGCCGGGGCATTGCTGATGACGTTGACCACGCCATCGCCCAGGCCGGCGTCCTGCAGCACCTGGCCGATCAGGCGATGCACCGCCGGGCTCAGTTCGGAAGCCTTGAGCACCACGCTGTTGCCACAGGCCAGGGGCATGGCGATGGCCCGGGTGGCGAGAATTACCGGGGCGTTCCACGGGGCGATGCCCAGCACCACGCCACAGGGTTGGCGCAAGGCCATGGCGAAACTGCCGGGGACATCCGAAGGGATGACTTCACCGGTGATCTGAGTGGTCATCGATGCCGCTTCACGCAGCATGTTGGCCGCCAGGCGCACGTTGAAGGCGTACCAGTTGGCCATGGCCCCGGTCTCGCCGGCGGCGGCGATGAATTCCTCGCTGCGGGCCTGCAATTGCTCGGCGGCCCTAAGCAGGCGGCTGCGGCGTTCGTTGGGGGCCAGGGCCGCCCAGGCGGGGAATGCGGCCTGGGCCGCGGCCACGGCGGCGTCGGCATCGTCCAGGGTCGCGGCGGCCACGCGCGATACCACCGCGCCGGTCACCGGGTTGCGGCGTTCGAAGGTTCGACCGTCGCCGGCGGGGCGCGACTGGCCACCGATCAGCAGGGGCACGTCCAGCATGGTGATTCCTCTTGTTGTCTTTGTCGGGAATGCAGCGCAGCGGTGTAACAGTAATGCCAGGGGCGCGGCGAACAGCGGGAGGTGCCCGCCGTTCGCCGGCCGGGCTCAGCGTTTATACGCCTGCAGGCCGGGCTTGATGCTCTTGTCGTCGAGGAACTGCTTCATGCCCTGCTCGCGGCCGCCTTCGGTGTCCAAAAGGCGCGACTGATCGAGCTTGGCGTACAGGTAGTCTTCGTTCTGCTCCCAGGTCAGCTCGCGGCAACGCTTGAAGCCGTGCTTGGCGGCACGCAGCACCACCGGGTTTTTCTCCAGCAGATTGCGCGCCAGCTCGATCGTGACTTCACGCAGTTGCGCCAGGGGCACGCTTTCATTGACCAGGCCCATCTCGGCGGCTTTCTGCCCGCCAAAGGTCTTGCCAGTCATGATGTAGTACAGCGACTGGCGATGACCGACGGTGTCGGCCATCGCCTTGCTCACCAGGTTGCCCGGCGGGATGCCCCAGTTGATTTCCGAGAGGCCGAAGGTCGCCTCATCGGCGCAGATCGCCAGGTCGCAGGCCACCAGCGGGCTGAAGCCGCCACCGAAGCACCAGCCGTTGACCATGGCGATGGTCGGCTTGGCGTACATGCGCAACATTTTCCACTGCCACTGGGAGGCTTCGCGACGGATTTTTTCCTGAAGAATCTCCGGGCCGGCATCCACCTCGCGAAAGTACTCCTTGAGGTCCATGCCGGCGGTCCAGGCTTCACCGGCGCCAGTCAGCACCAGCACGCCGGCGGCCGGGTCCTGCTCTAGGGTTTCCAGCACGTCGATCATTTCCCGGTTCAGGGTCGGGCTCATGGCGTTGCGCTTTTCCGGGCGATTGAGGATGACCCAGGCAATGCCCTCTTCGATTTCGACCTTGACCGTTGTCCAGCGACCTTCGTAGTTGCTCATGGCGATGCTCTCTTGTTCTGGCTTGAAGATGGGTCGAAATTAAACCGACAAATTAGTTATGTCAATTAACTATTAATTGAATTAACTATTTTCCCTGCCCCTGGATAAAATCCTTCTGCAGCCACTGCCAGCACAGGCAAACGTAGCTATCAGCGGCAGACCCCGGCAAACTGGATAGCCTTGTTAACCGACCCAGGATGTTTTTGTCATGGCCAAGCCCGCTCCCCTCGCCGACCCGCGCGAGGCCCCACCCGCCAACGCCGAGGTTCAGGCGCCGCTGGATTCGGCGCTGGACGAACTGATTGGCTACGCCATGCGTCGCGCCCAACTCAAGCTGTTCCAGAACCTGATCGGCCGGCTCTCGGCCCACGACCTGCGCCCCGCGCAGTTCTCGGCCCTGGCGATCATCGACAGCAACCCGGGGCTGATGCAGGCCGACCTGGCTCGCGCCCTCGCCATCGAGCCGCCGCAAGTGGTGCCCCTGCTCAATAAACTGGAAAGCCGCGCGCTGGCGGTGCGGGTGCGCTGCAAGCCGGACAAGCGCTCTTACGGGATTTTTCTGAGCAAGACCGGCGAAACCCTGCTCAAGGAGCTCAAGCAGATCGCCGCGCAAAGCGACGTCGACGCCACCTCGGCCTTGAGCGCCGGGGAGCGCGAAGAGCTGCTGCGCCTGCTGAAGAAGGTGTACCAGGACTGAACCCAAGGTGCCGGCACAGGGCCGGCACGCTGACGCAGCAAGGCGCTTGCGGGCCTACCAGATCGGCAAGGTGTAGAGCACCAGGAAGCGGGTCTGGTTTTCATCGCGGAACGCTGCGCCCGCCGGGAAATCATTGCGATAGATCGACTTGCGCGCCACCAGCCCGAGGTTCTTCAACGGGCCGCTCTGCAGCACGTACCCCAACTCCATTTGAAACTCGCGCTCCTTGCGCTCACTGGCATTGAACGCCGACAGCTCGATATTGCCGCCACGCACGTAACGCAGCCGACTCTTGAGCCCGGGCACACCGGCGGCGGCAAAGTCATAGTCGTAGATGGCTTGCCAGGTGCGCTCCTTGGCATTGAGAAAGTCCGAACTCATGGTCAGCTCGCTCATGCCCATCAACTCGGTGCCGGAGATGTAGGGCGTGGCCGTGTCGCCGCTGGAATGCATGTAGCCCAGGCTCACCCGGTGCCCGCCGAACTTGTAGCCAAACAGCGCCGAGAGGTTGCGGTTGTCGACCCGGCCGGCCTTGGCACTGCCGTCTTCCCGGCTGAAAAAACTGCGCAGGTCGCTGCTCAGCACGCCATCGCCCAGGGGCAGGTTGTGCAGCAGGGCCAGAGTGTCCTGCTGGTAGAGGTCGGCCACCTGCGCGTGATAGGCGCGCAGGCTGAGGTCCTTGTTGACCTGGTAGTCGCCCCCCAGGTACGCCAGGTGCGAGGTGCTGGCCGTGGCATTGAAACGCCGGTTGGGCGAGGCAATGGTCATGGCCTGGTAGTCAGTGGAGTCGCGCTTGCTGATGCGGTCGATGTAGCCGGTGTTGAGGGTCAGGCCGTCGATATCCCTGGAACTCAGGGTGGTGCCACGAAAGGTCTGCGGCAGCAGGCGCGACGGGCTGGCAAAGGCAAACGGCAGGAAGATCGAGACATCGCCGGTCTTCACCGTGGTCTGGGCAAAGCGCAGTTTGGCGGTGGGCGCCAGCCGCGAGTATTCATCGGCGGCGCGCTTGTCGCTGGCCGACACCGGCAGCAGTTCGGTGCCGCTGCGGTCCGGCGAGGAATCGAGCTTGACCCCCAGCAGCCCGCGCACATCCAGGCCGAAACCGACGCTGCCCTCGGTGAACCCCGACTCCATGTTCATGATGAAACCCTGCGCCCATTCCCGCGCGGCGGTCTTCGCCCCATCGTCCTTGTAGTCGCGATCCAGGTAGTAATTGCGCAGGGTCAGGGTGCCGTGGCTGTCATCGATAAAACCTGCTGCCCAGAGTGGGCCAGGCAACAGGCTCAAGCCCAGCAAGGCCAGAGCCAGCCGCGTGGGGCGACTGGGCACACAGGAAGCTGACGCCGCAGCAACGGCGTTGGTGGGGATATTTGGCATGTCCGATGTCCATTTTTTGTTGTTGTTTTAGGTGTCGAGCGAGGGCCTGGCAGCCGACGTCGCGGACAGAGAATGGAAACAGCCCAAGCCTTACGTCAATCACAAACGACCGATAATCGAACATTAATATTATTATCTATTTTTTAAAAAAATCCTCAGTGTCAGTTTATCTATCTGATTTAAATCACATTATTTGCATTTATTGTCCGAAATTAAGGCGCTATTCATTTTTTAGTTATCTTTGTTATCTTAATCACCAGCCACCAGCGCCGGCGCATTCAGGCTCGGCGTCCGGCTGGTCACCACAACAAAAACAACAATGAGGTTTGCCCATGGACAGTCCATCGCGTCGTTCGACGCTGACCATCGCTTTGTGTTTTATCGTTGCGCTGATCGAGGGGTTCGATCTGCAAGCGGCCGGCACCGCCGCTGCCGGATTGCGCCAGAGCTTCGCCCTGGACCCGAAGATGATGGGCTGGGTGTTCAGCGTCGGGATCATCGGCCTGCTGCCCGGGGCGTTCTTCGGCGGCTGGGTCGCCGACCGTATCGGGCGCAAGAAGATCCTGGTCGGCGCGGTGCTGCTGTTCGGCCTGTTCTCGCTATGCACGGCCTACGTCGAGAGTTATTCGAGCCTGCTGCTGGTGCGCTTCATGACCGGCCTCGGCCTGGGCGCGGCGCTGCCCAACCTGATCGCCCTCTGCGCCGAAGCGGTGAGTGAACGTCGCCGGGGGACGGCCATCAGCGTCATGTACTGCGGCGTGCCCCTGGGCGGCGCGCTGGCAGCGGTGGTGGCGATGTTCTCCAGCGAACATTGGCAGACCACTTTTATCATCGGCGGCCTGGTACCACTGCTGGTGGTGCCGCTGATGGCCTGGCTGCTGCCGGAATCCAGCGCCTTTCGCCAACACACTACCAGTGCCGGCACCCGCCGTGCCTCCACGACCCAGGCGCTGTTCGGCGAAGGTCGCGGGCGCACCACACTGGCCTTGTGGCTGAGTTATTTCTTCACCCTGACCGTGATGTACATGCTGCTCAACTGGCTGCCGTCACTGCTGCTCGAGCAAGGCTTTAGCAAACCCCAGGCGGGGCTGGTGCAGATGCTGTTCAACATAGGCGGCGCCCTTGGCTCGCTGCTCGGCGGCCTGCTGCTGGATCGCTGCAACGGGATCAAGGTGGTGCTGTTCGTGTACGCCGGGTTGCTGGCGGCGCTGGCCGGGGTCGGGCTGTCCGTGGGCATTGTTCCCATGACCGTGGCCGGTTTTGCTGCCGGGCTGTTCGTGATGGCCGCACAATTGGTGCTCTATGCCCTGGCGCCGCCCGCCTACCCGACCGCGGTGCGTGCCACCGGCGTCGGCGCTGCCGTGGCCATCGGCCGCCTGGGCTCGGTGGCCGGGCCCCTGGCCGCCGGGCAGATCCTCGCCGCCGGCGCCGGCACTGCGGGCGTGCTGCTGGCCACGTCCCCAGGGCTGGTCATCGCTGCGCTGTCGATCCTCACTGTCATCGCCCGGGCCAACGCCACGCCTGAGCTCAAGCCGGCGCATTGAGCCGAGGCGGCAATGCGGGCCAACGCCACACCTGGGCTGCGGCAACCCCGAGTCCAACCCGGGTGTCGCCGCGATCAACGCCTCAGAACGTCAGGCAGATTTTCCCCAGGTGCGCGCCCGAGGCTTCATGGGCGAAGGCCTTGGCGATATCCGCCAGGGGGAAGGTACTGTCGATGATCGGCTTGATGCCGGTGGCTTCCAGGCCCCGGACCATCTCGATCTGCTGCTGGCGGCTACCGACGATCAGCCCCTGCAGGCGCTGTTGCCTGGCCATCAGCGCCGCCGTCGGCACCGGTCCGGCCCAGCCGGTGAGCACGCCGATCAGGGCGATGTGCCCGCCAATGCGGCACGCGTTGATCGACTGCGGCAAGGTGCCCGGGCCACCGACTTCCACCACGTGATCGACGCCGCGGCCGCCGGTGAGCTTGAGCACTTCAGCACCCCACTCGGGGTGGGTGCGATAGTTGAGGGTATGGTCGGCCCCCAGCTCGCGCACCTTGGCCAGCTTGGCGTCCGAGGAGGAGGTGGCGATCACCGTGGCGCCCATGGCCTTGGCCAGTTGCAGGGCGAAGATCGACACCCCGCCGGTGCCCAGCACCAGCACGGTTTCCCCGGCCTTGAGCGCGCCGTCCACCACCAGTGCGCGCCAGGCAGTCAGGCCGGCGGTGGTCAGGGTCGCCGCCTCGGCATGGCTGTAGCCCTTGGGCGCATGGGTGAACCAGTGGCTGGGCTGGATCACCACTTCACGGGCGTAACCGTCGACGCCATCGCCCGGAGTGGTGCTGAAATCGGCGATCGCCGGGCCGCCATCGTGCCAATGGGGAAAGAAGCAGGACACCACCGCATCGCCCACCTTGAACTCGCTGACGCCCTCGCCCACCGCTTCCACGACCCCGGCGCCATCGGCCATGGGAATCCGCCCGTCGGCGGTAGGCAGCGCGCCGGTCACCACGGCGTAATCGTGGAAGTTCAAGGAACAGGCATGGATACGCACGCGGATCTGCCCGGCGCCGGGCTGGCCGGGGTCTGCCAGCTCCACGCGCTTCAGGTTGTCCAGGGATGCCGGCAGGCTGAGCTTGATGGCTTGCATGGGATGCTTCTCCACAGATCGATAATCATCAGGGGGCTAACCCTACCACCAGTACCGGCTATCTGTAGCCGCTGCACAAGGCTGCGAACGGCTTGGGCGGCATTCCGACGCAGCAGACGCAGGTTTTCAGGGCCGCCACAGGCTCGGCTCGAGACCGCCAAGCAAGGCCCTGCGGGCCTTTGCGCAGCTTCGCAGGCTCAGCAGCGGCTACAGCGCTCAGCGGATGGTGTCGCGCTGCGCCACCCTTGCTCGCACAAAACACTGCTCGGTCACTGGCGCGCCCCATTGCTCGCCCTCTTGCTCCTGCACCAGCACAAAGCCCTGTTCCTCATACAACGCGCGCGCCGCATCCAGGCCCTTGAAGGTCCACAGCCGGGTGGCGGCAAAACCCCACTGGTCACAAAAGCCCAGGGCCTCGGCCAGCAACCGCCGGCCCAGCCCCTGGCCGCGGGCGGCCTCATCGAGAATGAAGCAACGCAGGAGCGCCTCGCCGCCCTCGCCCTCCCCATCAATGGCGATGGAACCGACAATCCGTTCCCCCTGCAGCGCCACCCAGACTTCATTGCGCGGGTTGTGCAAACGCCCCATCAATTCGGCCATGTCCCGCGCCACCAGGCTTTCGAAGGGCTGGCCGAAACCCGCCAGATCCGCGTAGTAACGGGCGTGCATTTCGGCGATGCGGCCAATCACTCCGGGCCGGTAGCCACGGGCGATGGAGCAGCGCTCGGGCGGCTCGGGCACGTCTCCCAGCCGCACCGCACGCAATGCCCGGGCGTAGTCGGCGATGCCCGCACAGGCGCTGCGCTGCTGGGCCGGGCTCAGGTGGGCCAGGGCCGCGGCCACCTGGGCCTGGGCGAAACGGTCGATGCCGGCCAGGGTCTGGCGCCCCCGGGCGCTGAGCTGCAGCTTCTTGGAGCGGGCGTCCTGGTCATGGGCCTGCTCGCTGATCTCGCCGGCGTCCACCAGCTTGCGCACCAGGCGGCTGACGCTGGATTTCTCCAGGCCCAGCAGGGTCACCAGGTCACCGGCGGTCAGGGCATTGCCCTGGCCGATCTCCAGCAGTGCGTGCACCGCCGAGGGCGGGTAGTCGGTGGCGGCCAGGGTGGCCTGCATGAAGCCCAGCTCGCGGACCATCTGCCGGGAGGCCTGGCGCAGTGATGGGATAAGGGAAGCGGATGAACTCGGCATGGGCGTGACCTCGCAAGTGAGGCATTTAGTTGTACCTTGCAACCAATTAAACCTCAACCCTGCTCACTTTTCCGAGTGACAGTCAGCCCTGATGAACGACAATAAAAACTCAAGCACTCACTAATGAGAAGCATTACCATAAACGCCCATTTCACCCACCTCGACCTCGGAACCCTTATCGATGGTGCCCAACCCTTCGCTACAGCACGCCGTGGGCGAGCTCTACCTCCAGCATCACAACTGGGTGGTGCAACTGCTGCGACGCAAGCTCGGCAACCAGGACCAGGCCATGGACCTGGCGCAGGACACCTTTGTGCGCATCTTGCGCAGCGAGCGACTGCCGGTACTGCGCGAACCCCGGGCCTACCTCAACACCGTGGCCAGCCGCCTGTGCGGGCAGTATTTCCGGCGCCAGGCCCTGGAGCGCGCCTACCTGGAAACCCTGGCGCAGCTGGAGCCGCAGTACCAGCCCTCGCCGGAAACCCGGCTGCTGGTGCTTGAGGCCCTGGACGCCGTGGGCCAGGTGCTGGACGGCCTGGGCAGCCGGGTGCGCGAGGTGTTTCTGCTGTCCCAGCTCGAAGGCCTGACCTACCCGCAAATTGCCCAACGCCTGCAGCTCTCGGTCAACGTGGTGCAGAAAGCCATGCTCAAGGCCTACCGCCACTGCTACGCGGCGGTGTACCCGGGATGAACGCCTTCCAGCCAGTGGACGATCAGGGCGCCGTGGAGCAGCAGGTACTGGACCAGGCCCTGGAGTGGCTGGTGCTGCTGCAATCGGGCATCAGCCCCCCCGAGCAGCAGGCCGCCTGCCTGGCCTGGCGCCGGGCCGACCCGCAGCATGAGCTGGCCTGGCAGCGCCTGGCCGGCATCGGCCAGGACCTGCGCGACAGCACCCGCAGCCTGCCCGCGCCCCACGCCCGGCAACTGCTGCAGGCTCGCAGCCACCCCGGGCGGCGCACCCTGCTCAAGGGCATCGTCGGCCTGGGCGTGGTGGCCGCCAGCAGCTGGAGCGTGCGCGAACGGTTGCTGTTGCCGCAACTGTTCAGCGACTACCACACCGCCACCGGCGAGCGCCGCCAGCTGCAACTGGCCGCTGGCGCCAGCCTGCAACTGGACACCCGCACCAGCCTCGACCAGAAGGCCAGCCCCCAGGGCCTGCAACTGCGGCTCAACAGCGGCCGCCTGTTGCTGACCCTGGGCAACGCCGCGCCCGTGCAGGTCGCCACCACCGATGGGCAGATCCAGCTCGCCCCGCGCTCGCAGTTGATCCTCAGCGTCGGCTTGCCGGGCATCAACGGCACCCGGGTACAACTGCTCGCCGGCAGCGGCTCGGTGAGCACCGCCCATGCCCCTGCGCTAAGCCTGGACCCGGGCCAGCAAGTGGATATCGCCCAACAGCGGATCAGCGCCCTGGCCGCCGTGCCCACCACGGCCAATGCCTGGACCCAGGGCCTGCTGATCGCCGAGCGTCGCCCCCTGGGCGAGGTGATCGCCGAACTCGACCGCTATCGCCCCGGCCTGCTGCGCTGCTCCGCCGAAGTCGCCGGGTTGCGGGTTTCCGGCTCGTTCTCCCTGGACCAGCCGGACGCCAGCCTCGATTTGCTGGCCAGGACCCTGCCGATTCGCATCCGGCGGGTAATGGGGTACTGGGCCTCCGTGGACGCTGCCTGATTGTTTTCCTGTTTTTTTCAGGGCGGCGGCAGTTTTTTCAATCTCGTGCATCAAGACCAGGGAAGAAGCTGGAAAACAGCTCAGCGCCATCCCTTCCCAACCCACGGATTTTCCTTATGCACATTCGCCTTACGCCCCTTGCCGCGACCTTGCGCCCGGTCATCATCGGCCTGTCCATCGCCAGCACCAGCCTGCCGCTGCTGGCCACGGAAGCCGGCGCCGCCGTGACCGACCACCAGCAGCGCGACTACGCCATCGCCCCAGGCAACCTGGACCAGGTGCTGGGCATCTTCGGCCAGCAATCGGCAAGCATGATCGCCATCGACGCCAACCTCAGCGCCGGTAAGCGCAGCACCGGCCTGAATGGCCGTTTCAGCGTGGACGAAGGCCTGCAGCGCCTGCTCAAACCCCTGGGCCTGCAAGCCGTGGCCGAGGGCGCGGGCTATCGGGTAATACAGGCCAGCGGCGGTGAACGGGTCGAGCTGGGAGCAACCACGGTCACCACCAACCAGCTGGGCACCGTCACCGAAGGCAGCGGCTCCTACACGCCGGGCACCATCGCCACCGCCACCCGGCTAGTGCTGACACCGCGGGAAACCCCGCAGTCGATCTCGGTGGTGACCCGCCAGGCCATGGATGACTTTGGCCTCAACTCCATCGACGAGGTGATGCGCCATACCCCAGGCATCACCGTGGCCACCTACGACAGTGACCGCACCAGCTACTACTCCCGCGGTTTTGCCATTCAGAACTTCCAGTACGACGGGATTCCGATCCTGCAGGACGCACAGTACTCCTCGGGCCACACCCTCACCGACACGGTGATCTACGACCGCGTGGAAATACTCAAGGGTGCCACCGGCCTGCTCACCGGTGCCGGTGGCCCCGGCGGCACCATCAACATGGTGCGCAAGAAACCCACTGCCGAATTCGCCGGGCACATCGACCTGGGAGCCGGTTCCTGGGACAACTACCGTTCGCAGGTCGATGTCAGCGGCCCCCTGACCGACAGCGGCAATGTCCGCGGGCGGATGGTCGCCGCCTATCAGGACAAGAAATCCTTCCTTGACCACTACCAGCGCCAGACCAGCGTCTACTACGGCATCCTCGAGTTCGACCTGTCACCGGACACCCTGCTGACCGTCGGCGCCGACTATCAGGACAACGACCCCAAGGGTTCCAGCTGGTCGGGCAGCAGTTCGCTGTACGACTCCAAGGGCAACGCCATCAGCACCTCGCGCTCCTACAACAACGGCGCGAGCTGGAGCCGCTGGTCGCAATACACCCGCACCGTGTTCAGCACCCTGGAGCACAGCTTCGCCAACGGCTGGGTGGCCAAGGCCCAATACAACCACCAGATCAATGGCTACAACGCGCCCTTGGGTTCGCTGATGTCGCCCAATGCCGAGACCGGCATCGCCTCGCTGCTGACCCGCAAGTACACCGGCGAAACCGTCAGCGACAGCGGCGACCTCTACGCCACGGGCCCCTTCGACCTTCTGGGGCGCGAGCATCAGTTGGTGGTCGGTGCATCGATCTCCAACTCGCACTGGAAAGGCCGGGACTTCACCAGCGCCACCAATCACGACAATTTCTACGACTACTTCAACTGGGACGGGCACAGCCCCAAGCCCGATTGGGGCAGCATGACCAAGAAGAACGACGAGACCACCCGCCAGAGCGCCGGCTACATGACTGCGCGCTTTAGCCTCAACGATGATCTTTCGTTGCTGCTCGGCAGCCGGGTCAACAACTACGAGGTCAGCGGTACCAGCCGGACCAAGGACACCGGCAAGGTCATTCCCTATGCCGGGGTGGTCTACGACCTCGACCAGAACTTCTCCGTCTATGCCAGCTACACCGAGATCTACCTGCCCCAGGACGACTACCGCGACCGCAACGACAAGGTGCTCAAGCCCGACGAAGGCACCAACTACGAGGTGGGCCTCAAGGGCGAGTTCTTCGACGGCCGCCTGAACTCCAGCCTGGCCTATTTCGAAGTGCATGAAGAAAACCGGCCGGTGGATGACCTGGCCTACAACGCCAACCCCACCACCCCCGGGCTGGACTATGCGTCCAAGGGCATCAAGTCCAAGGCCAAGGGTTATGAAGCGGAAATCTCCGGAGAGGTCGCTCCCGGCTGGCAACTGCAGGCCGGCTACACCCACAAGATCATTCGCGACCAGAGCGGGGCCAAGGTCTCCACCTGGGAACCGGAAGATCAGGTCAACCTCTACACCAGCTACAAGCTGACCGGCAGCCTCGACAAGCTGACCCTGGGCAGCGGCGTGCGCTGGCAGGGCACTGGCTGGAAGATACTCAGCAACTACGGCAAGGGCACCGAGGAAAAATTCGCCCAGGACCCTTACTGGCTGGTGGACCTGATGGCCCGCTACCAGATCACCGAGAACGTCTCGGCCACCCTCAACGTCAACAACCTGTTCGACAAGAAGTACTTCACCAACATCGGTTTCTACAACTCGTCGTACTACGGCGACCCGCGGAATGTGATGCTCAGCACCCGCTGGAACTTCTAAAGCCCCACCGTCGTGGCCCGCCCCGGCAGCGGGTGGCCACGGCGCTTGCCGCCCCTCTCTGTAGCATTTGCTAACCCTTGCCGCCGACCGTTGCGCCGAAATTCCTGCAGCCGTCGCGGCACATCTGTTAAAACGCGTTTTCGACTGTCCTGCGGTGAAGCCTTCCATGTCCCCAACCCTGCCCCAGCGCCTGCGCCGTCGCTGGTTTTCCCTGCTGTGCATGGCCGCGCTGGTGGTCGGCCTGCCGGTGAGCTGCGCGGTGCTCGAACACAAGGAACGCCAACTGGTGTTTCGCATCGAGCCCGGCACCGCCGGCTGGTATCGCGGCCTGCCGAGCACGGTGCAGGAATTCGAACTCAAGCCGAAAAGCTTCAAGGCCGGGCAGAACATCCACGCCTGGTGGTGGCCGGCACAACGCGCCGATGCCCCGGCGATCCTCTACCTGCACGGGGTCCGCTGGAACCTCACTGGCCAGCTGTTTCGCATCGAGCAGCTGCACGCCCTGGGTTACTCGGTGCTGGCCATCGACTACCGCGGCTTTGGCCAGAGCCACGGCGACCTGCCCTCGGAAAGCAGCGTGTATGAAGACGCGCGCATCGCCTGGGAGCGGCTCAAGGTCTTGCAGCCCGACGCCAGCAAGCGCCTGATCTACGGCCATTCCCTGGGTGGCGCGGTGGCCATCGACCTGGCCGCCGAACTGGGGCGCCAGGCCGCCAGCGCCAAGGCGCCGACCGCCGCTCGCGGGCTGATCGTCGAATCCACCTTCACTACCCTGGCCGACGCTGCCGCGGCGGTGACCAAGACCTCCCTGCCGGTGCGCTGGGTGATGTCGCAGAAGTTCGACTCCATCGACAAGATCCGCGAGATCGGCATGCCGCTGCTGGTGGTGCACGGCCTGAAGGACGACTACGTGCCGCCGCGCCTGAGCAAGGAATTGTTCCAGGCCGCCCTGGAGCCGAAGAAACTGCTGCTGGTGCCCGGCGGCACCCACAACAACAGCATGAGCCTGGCGGGCAAGGGCTACGGCCAGGCCATCAACGCCCTGCTGCGGGCCAAGCCCGGCCAAAAATTCGCCGGCCCGCCCCCCACCGCCGCCCCCACCAGCTGAAGCTGGCTTGTATAGGAGCTGGCTTGCCAGCGAATGGGCCCGCGGCACCTGCAAAAAACCTGTCCCTAGACGTCCCTCACGCAGCCGGCTGAGCCACCACCATGACCACCACGGTCTTGGCCAGGAATGCCGGAGACTGCTGATTGATCGAATCGGCCAACTCCAGGGCCGCCGCCTTGACCGCAGGCGCCGCTTCGCGCAAGGCACGGACCATCTCCAGGCGCGCGGGCTCGCTGTTGAGCACCCGCATGAAAAGCGTCTGCGCCCACCTCGGGCTGTGTCCCTGCAAGCCGGGCAGCGCCGCCAGCAACGCCGGCACATACACAGCATCATCGAAATGCTCGGCGGCGTGAATCAGCGAAAACATCACCTCGTCATATTCGGCCTCATCGTCGAGCAACGACAACAGCGGGCCAATGCTGGCCGGGTCGGCCAACTGGGCCACCTCGGCGATGCAGGCGTCGATGCGCCGCACAAGGTTCTCGCCAGGGTCGTTGAAGGCGTTTTCGAGCTTTAGCAGGATGTCGGTCAACGCGTCGAATTTCATGGGTACTCGCCAGGGAGCTCGAAGGGAGGGAGGCGCAACGATACGCCATCGACACCATCCGCGAAATCGGCATGCCGCTGCGGGTGGTCCATGGCCTGAAGGACGACTACGTACCGCCGCGCCTGAGCCTGGCGGGCAAGGGCTCCGGTCAGGCCATCAACGCCCTGGTGCATTCCTTCGCCATGAACCGCGCCAACTGGCCGCTGCGCGGCTCGCCGGCAAGCCGGCTCCTACGGGTGCACACCCGCTCATCCGTAGGAGCTGGCTTGCCAGTGAAGAGGCCCGCAAGAGCGTCGCATTCCTTCGCCACGAACCGCGCCAACTGGCCGCTGCGCGGTTCGCCGGCAAGCCGGCTCCTACAGGGAGAGGCCGAGCTTTTCGTAGGTGGCGGCCGGTGGCGGGCGCAGGGCTTCGCCGATGGTGCGCAACTTCAGGCAGGTTTCCTGGTATTCGCTCGCAGGGTCCGACTCGCCGACGATGCCGCAGCCGGCAAACAGGTGCGCCTGGTTGCCGCGAATCAAGGCCGAGCGCAGGGCCACGGCAAACTCGCCATCGCCCTCGGCGTTCAGCCAGCCCACCGGGGCGGCGTACCAGCCACGGTCCAGTTGCTCATGCTCGCGGATATAGCCCAGGGCCTTGCCCCGAGGCAGGCCGCCCACCGCCGGGGTCGGGTGCAGGGCATCCACCACTTGCAGCAGATCGACCTGGGGCCGCAACCGCCCCAGCACCGGGGTCAGCAGGTGCTGGACGTGGGCCAGGCGGTGCAGTTGCGGCTGCGGGGGAATCTCCAGCATCGCGCAGTAGGGCTGCAGGGCTTCGCGCAGGGTCTGCACCACCAGGGCGTGTTCATGGCGGTCCTTGGCGCTGTCCATCAGGGCCTGGCCCAGTTCCGCGTCCTGCTGCTCATGCTGGCCGCGCGCGCAGGTGCCGGCCAGTGCCACGGTGTTGAGGGTGCCGCGGGCCAGGCGTACCAGGCGTTCCGGCGTGGCGCCGAGAAAGCAGCTGTCGCCACGGCTGAAGGCGAACAGGAAGGCCTGGGGATAGGCCGCCCTGAGGTTTTCCAGCAGCGGCCCGCAAGGAATGCTGCGGCTCGCCCGCAGGCAGACTTCCCGGGCCAGTACTACCTTGCTCAGCTCGCCGCCCTGGATCCGCGCGATGGCTCGGGCCACGCAGTCCTGCCAGCGGCCGGCGGCCTGGGTGTCATCCTCGGCCTGGGTGCCAACGGGCATCTGTGCCAAGGGGGCGTGGGTATAGCGCGCCTGCAACAGGGCCCACTCCGCCTCCAGGGCACCGGCGCACTGGGCCACGTCGGCGCCGGGCTCGACCCACAGGCTGAACAGCCAGTGCTGCTGCTCGCCTTCGCGCAGCAGCAGGATCCGCGGCAGCACCAGAGACGTGGCGGCGAACGACTGCCACTGGGCACTGCGCGGGCCCTGGGGGTCGAAGGCAAAGCCGCCGCACAGGTAGGCCCGCTTGGGCCCTACCTGATGGGCCTGCAGCAGCAACTGGCGCCAGGCCTGGGTACTGGCGGCAAAACGCTCGGCGGCCGGCGGGCTGATTTCTTCGGTGCAGCCGAACCCGGCCAGGGCCAGGGCGCCCTGGTCGCTGGACCAGAACAGGCTCTGGCCGAACACCTGGCGGTTGGCGGCAAACAGCCGCAGCGGCTCCAGGCGCTCGGCGGCCAGGCTGTACACCACCAGCACCGCCCGACCTCTGCGTCGGGCCAGGGATTCGCCCTTGCGCAGGGCCCGGGTCAAGCCGGACAGGCAGGATTCACTCATCTTGGGCTCCTTGATCCAGCCCGTGCTGACGGCGCCAGTGGCGCACTTGCTGGGCAATGTTCCAGTGGATGATCTGGGCAAACAGCGGCACCGCGAACATCGGGTCCAGGCTCGCCTGCTCGGCCCATTGCCGACGTTGCGGGAGCATCGCCGCAACCCGCTCCGGGGCGGCAATGCTGTCCTCGGTCGGCTTGAACTGCGCCGCCGCCTTGACGTAGGCCAGGCGCCGGCCCAGGGCCTGGATGATCTGCTGGTCCATGGCGTCGATACCGCAGCGGACGTCGTCCAGGCCGCTGCACTGCTCGGGTGTCTTCATGTCGGGGTCTACCAAGGGAAAATTCATGGGGTCGAGGGCCAGCACTGCCACGGCTGCTCGCCGAGGCCCGCCAGCAGCCGGGTCAGGTGGCGCAGCAGTTCGGCCTGTTGCTCGCGCAGGTAGAAGTGCCCGCCGGGGAAGGCCTGGAAGTCGGTGACCTGGGCGCTGACCTCGGCCCAGGCATAGGCTTCGTCCTGGTCCACCTCGGTGTCCCGGGCCCCCAGGCACACGCTCAGGGGCAGGTCCAGGGCGCGGCCGGGCGCACCGCGGTAGCACTCGATCAGCCGGTAGTCGTTGCGCAGCGCCGGCAGGTACAGGTCGCGCAGCGCCGGGTCATCCAGGGGCGACGACGCACCGTCCGACAGGCGCCGCACATCCGCCAGCAGGTCCTCGTCCGGGCCCAGGTGCAGTTCGCCGCTGCGCTGGCGATGGGGCGCGGGGTGCGCGGACACGATCAACCGTTGTGGCGCCGAGCCCTGCTGCTGCATGCGCGCCGCCACCTCATAGGCCAGGGCCGCGCCCATGCTGTGGCCGAACAGCACCAGGGGCCGGTCCACCAGGTCCGACAGGGCCCGGGTGATAGTGCCCGCCATCCACTCCAGGCTGCCGGGCCAGCTTTCGCTCAGGCGCTCTTCGCGCCCCGGGTACTGCACGCTGACCAGCTCGACATCCGCCGGCAACTGGCCACGCCAGTCGTTGAAAAAGCTCGCACTGCCACCGGCATGGGGCAGGCACACCAGGCGGCAGCGCGGCGGTTGCGGCTGCGGATAACGACGCAGCCAGGCACTGGGAACCTTTCTCACAGCACGCCCTCCTCTGGCTCGGCCAGCGCCACAGCGGCGAAGTCGGGCAGGTGCACCCGGGTATCCGGCAGCCAGCGCAGCAGTTGTTCCAGGCAGGCCGTCGCGTCCAGCACCTGGGCGGCGTAGTGCAGCCCCTCAGGCAGATGCGCCCACTGCAGTGCACAGAAGGCTGCGACGCTGCCGGTCAGGCGCGAGCCGTCGCTGGCCCGCAGCCAGGCGCTGGCCTGCTGCTGGCGGCCCTCGCGCAGGCCGTCGATTTCCACTGCCAGCAGTTGATAGGGCCGGCGCCCGGCCACATCCAGGGCGCTGGCCTGCACCAGCGCAGCGATGTTCTGCGCGCTGCTCCGCGCCTCTGGCGCCGAGCCCTGGATACGTTGCAGGGCCGCCGCCAGTTGGCCGCCCTCGAACAGGTTGAAACCCTGACCGTGGCGCACCGGTACATCACCGAACAGGCGCTGCTGCTCGGTGCTCAGGTACGGGTAGGCCTGCACCCCGGCCGGTGGCAGCCAGTCGCGTTGCAATGCCTGTTCGGCACTTGCCGTGCTGCGCACCACCTGCCCTTCGCACCAGCCGCACTGGGCCTGGCCGAAGCCGTTGCCCAGGCTCAGCAGGAAATCCTCGGCAGCCGTGGCGGACAAGCGCCCCAGCCCACCGGCATAGCAGCGCAAGGCATCGACCCGCTGGAAGGACTGCGCCAGCAGTTGCGGAAACAGCCCCGAGAGCCCCGGCAGCATGCCCGCCGACAACAGCACCCGGCGCCCCGCCGGCAACTGTCCCACCAGCCGCTCATGGAGTGGATCGTCGCCCCCCACATCCAGGTAGTCGGCGCCTGCGGCCAGGGCGGCCCGGGCCACCCGATCGAGAATCCGGTAGCTGGGCCCGGCGCAGTTGATCACCAGCGAACAACCAGCGCAGAAGTCCGCCAGGCTCTGTGGCTCCCACAGGTCCAGGGCGCGCACCTCGGCGCGCGCCCCCAACTGCTGGTTCAGTTGCTCGGCCTGCCGCGGATCGCGTCCACCCAGGCGCAGTGCCACCTTGCCGGCCAGCAACTGCGCGACCTGACGGCCGACGCTGCCGTAAGCGCCGACCAACCCCATCACCCCTGCCCTCATGCCGCCACCTCGGTGGGTGCATCGAAGGCCTGGGCCACGGCTTGCACCTGGGGCTGCTGCATGCAACTGAAATGATCCCCGGGCACATCCACTACCCGCAGCTCACCCAGGCACAGGGCCTGCCAGTAGGCGCTCATGTCACGGTGCATGCCGGGCAGCACCTGCACCTCGCCGCTCTGGCGAATGAACAGCATGTCGCCCTGGTACGGCGTGGCCTCGTGCAGGGCTACCGCGGCCAGGCTGTGGCGCAATACCTGCAACTGCTCGCGCAGCCAGTGCAGGTCGCTCAGTTGCGAACCGGCGTGGCGCATGGCCTCGGCAATGGCCTGCAGGCGCTGCTCCGGGGTCTTGTGTGCCAGACGCCGCAGGCAGGCCAGGGCCGGGGCGCACTGGGCATCCTCGCTCAAGGCCAGCAGCGAACCCTGGGGCACGCGCCCCGGAGTCTGCGCCAGCACCCGGGCGATGGTGCGTTCCATGGCCTGTTCATCCTCGGGGTAACCCAGGGCCAGCGGATCGGCCTGCATCACCCGGGCGAACACGTACTCGGCCAAGAGGTCGTCCTCGATCATGAACGGCACCCGGTAGCTGCTGATCACGCTCAGTTGCAGCACCTCGATGGAGCGCGCCGCCAGGCACGCCGCCAGCTCGGTGGCCAGCAGCCCGCCCAGGCAGTAGCCGACGATGCTCACCTGGCGCCGGCCTTCGGCCTGCAGAGTGTCGGCATAACGCTCGGCCAACTGGCGGATCGCCGTGGCCGGCTCCAGGGCCAGGTAGGCCGGCACATCGTTGAGCACCAGCCCTTCCAGGGGCGCTTCTTCCCCCAGGGCGGCAAACAGCGCGCGGTACGGCGCCAGGGTGCCGCTGCCGTCGTGGACGAAGATCCGCGTCGGGCCCTGGGCCTTGTCGCTGATGCGCACCAGCGGCGAATAGCCCTCCACGCCCTGGCCTCGCAGGTAATCGGCCAGGGCCGCCACCGTGGGCTGGTTGATCAACTGGCGCAGCAGGTCACTCCAGGGCAACTGCCGGGCCTGGGGCAAGGCTTCACGCAGGCGGCCCACCACCTGGGCCACCAGCAGCGAGTCGCCGCCAAGCTCGAAGAAGCCCTGGTCACGGCCCACCGCCGGCACCCGCAACAGGGTCTGCCAGACTTCGGCAATGCTGCGTTCCAGCTCATCCACGGGCGCCGCGCCGCTGCTGGCCTGCTGCTCGGGGCCGGCCACGCCGATCCGCGCCAGGGCCTGGCGGTCGACCTTGCCGTTGGCGGTCAGGGGCATTTCATCGAGGATCTGCCAGTGGCTCGGGATCATGTACTCCGGCAGGTGCCGGGCCAGATGGGCCCGCATCTGCTCGGGCTCCAGGGCCTGGCGCTCGCTCTTGAAGCGGGTGATGAACAGGTGCTGGCCGATCTGCGACATGGCGTCATCGGCCCCGGGCAGGCACAGCGGGGTCTCGCCTCCGGCCTCCAGCAGCAACTGCTGCCACTGCTCGCGGCGGATGAAGGTGGTATCCAGTTCGGCCCGGAAATCCTCGAAGGCGGTGAGGCCCTCCTTGAACTCCATGGACGCCATGATCTGGTAGGTGTCGCGAGTGGCCTCGATGAAGATCAGCCAGCCGCCCGGGGCCAGCATCTCCCGCAGCCGCGCCAGCACCCGGCTGGCGTGCCGCGAGTTGTGCAGCACGTTGGCGCAGAGGATCACGTCCAGGGAGTTGGCGGCCACGCCCTGGGCCCAATGGTCCTGGTTGAGGTCGAACAGCCCGTAGCTGACCCAGGGGTAAGCGGCGAAATGTTCCCGGGCCTCGTTGAGAAAGAACTGCGACAGGTCGGTGAACTGGTAGTCCACCGCCAGCCCGTCCAGGGCCGGGATCAGGTCGGCGCTGGTGCCGCCGACCCCGGCGCCGATTTCCAGCAGGCGCAGGCGCTGGCCGGCCGGACGCTGGCGGATGATCTCCTGCACCGCGGCGCACACCGCCTGGTTCAGGTACTGGCTGATCAGGTTCTTGCGGTAGGCGCCTTCGGCGGTGTCGGTGCGGCCCTGGGGAAACAGCAGGTGCAGCGGGTCCAGTTGGTCGCTCATCAGCGCCGGCAGTTGCTCCTGGCTTTCGCGCAGGTAGCGCAGCACTTCGGCGCCCCAGCCCACGGACGGTTCCAGGGCATCGATGCGCTGCCATTGCTGGCGGTATTCCTCGGCCGATACCTGCAGGCCCGAATAACACCCGGTGTGCAGGTCCCGGTGCACCAGGCCTTCCCGGGCCAGGGCTTGCAGCCAACGGCGGATCAAGCGCTGGTTGCGCGGCGCCACCTCACAAGCCGCGACAATCTCGTCCAGGGCATGGCTCTGCCCGGCGCTCTCGAACAAGCCGGGGCGTTGCAGGGCCAGGCCCATGGACAGCAGTGCGGCGCGCTCGACACAGGCCGACATCTCGCTCACCAGGGCATCGCTCAAGCCGCCGCGCACGGCTTCGGCCGCCGCCTGGGTGCGCGCCTGCAACTGCGCCGGCCAGGCGATCGGCGTGTCCCGCAGGCTGGCCCGCAGGCAGGCTTGCAAGTGCCGCTCGAAGGCACCCTCGCCCGCTGCCACCACCACCGCGGACTCCACATGGGGATGGCTGAGCAGCGCGCTTTCCACCTCCGCCAGTTCAATGCGGTGGCCACGGACCTTGACCTGGAAATCTTCGCGGCCGAGGAACTCGATCAGGCCGTCGTCCAGGTAGCGCCCCAGGTCGCCGGTGCGGTACAGGCGCTCGCCGCTGCGCGGATGGTCGACAAAGCGCTCGGCGGTTTTCTCGGCATCCCCCAGGTAACCCAGGGCCAGACCGCTACCGGCGATGTACAGCTCGCCGGCCACCCCTTGCGGGCGATCCCGGCCCTGCTCGTCGAGCACCATGAAGCGCTGATTGGCCAGGGGCATGCCGTAGGGAATGCTGCACCACTGGGGGTTGACCTGGGTAATCGGATAGTAGATCGACCAGATCGCCGCTTCGGTGGCGCCGCCGAGGCTGATCAGCCGCAGCCCGGGCAGTAGCTGGGCGGCCTCCGCCGGCAGGTTCAGGGGGATCCAGTCTCCAGACAGCAGCGCCAGGCGCAGGGAACCGGGGGCCATGGATGGCACGGCCTGCAGGTAGTGGGTGAGCATCTGCAATTGCGCCGGCACCGAGTTCCACAGGGTCACCCCGTGTTCCCGGACGCACTCGGCCCAATGCGAAGGGTCGGCGCGGCGTTGCGGGTCCGGCAGCACCAGCGCGCCGCCCACGGCCAGCAGGCCGAAGATGTCGTACACCGACAGATCGAAGCCCAGGCTGGCCAGGGCCAGTACCCGGTCTTGGGCCTCGATGGCAAAGCGCTGGTTGATGTCGACGATGGTATTGAGGGCCGCCTGATGGTTGATCATCACGCCCTTGGGCACCCCGGTGGAGCCCGAGGTGTAGATCACGTAGGCCAGTTGCTGCGGGTCGATGTCCAGGCTCGGCAACGCCCGTTGTGCCGCCCGCGGGCCCTGGTCCACCGCGATCACCTGGGTCACCCGCGCCGGCCAGCACAGACTGTCGCTCAGCCAGGACTGGCTGAGCACCCGGGCGACCTCGGCGTTGTCCAGGATCAACTGGCGCCGGGCCTCGGGCTGGTTGGTGTCCAGGGGCAGGTAGGCGGCCCCGGCCCGCAGGATGCCGAGCACCGCGATCACCTGTTCCAGGCCCTTGTCCATGCACACCGCGACCCGCTCTCCAGGCTGGCAGCCGGCGTCGAGCAAGGCTTCGGCCACGGCTTCGGCGCGCCCGGCCAGTTCGCCGTAGCTCAGTTGCGCGGCGCCCTGGATCAGCGCCACACGCTCGGGAGCAGCCGCGGCCTGGCGCCAGAACGGCTCATGCAGCAGGCCGGAGGGCAAAGGCGCGGCAGTCTGGTTCACCAGCTCGCGCTGCAGGCGCTGGGCCGCCGGCAACTCCAGGCAGTCATCCAGGGTCCAGGCCGAGGGCTCCCGGGCCAGGCGCTTGAGCAGGCGTTCGAAGGTGTCGAACAGCGCATCCAGCAGGATCTCGCTGAACACCCCTTCGCGGATGTCCCAGTTGATCGCCAAGCCGTCGTCACGCTCGCTGACCTGGCAGTCGATCAGCACCTGGGGCGTCTGGCTGATGCCGAACACCAGCTCGGCACCGGGCATGAAGGCCCCGCCGCCGCTCTCGCCGCCGGCCCCCAGGGTGCTGGTGAAGGCGTAGGGCATCAGCGCCGCGTCCTGGCCCTTGCGCCGCGCCAGCTCGCGCAGCACTTCGATGCCCGAACACAGGCGATGGTCCATGTCCTGCCACAGGCGCTCCTGCAGCTGCTGGCTGCGCTGGCCGAAGCTGCCGCCTTGCAGGGTCTGCACTTCCAGCAGTTCCACCGAGCTGAAGTCCCCCACCAGGCGATCCACCTGGGGGTGCAGAGACAGGCGATTGAGCAGGGTCAGGCTCAGGCAGAAGTGCCCGCGCCGGCTCCAGCGGCCCAGGGTTTCGGCATAGGCCGAGAGGATTGCCGCCGACACACCGACCCCGGCCGCCGCCGCGTTCAGGCGCAAGGCATTGCAGTCCCGGGCCTCCAGGCCCATGGCCCGGCGCTGGAAGCGCGGCCCGCTGGGCGGCCCCAGCAATGGCAGTTCCGGCGCACCCGGCAGGCTGTCGACCCGCGCCCACCAGTAGTCGCGATCACGCTGGTAGCGCGGCTGCTCGCGCAGGCGGCGCTCACCCAGCACATAGTCGCGAAAGCTGATCTGCGCCGGCGCCGGCAGGCTCTCGCCGCGGTACAGCTGCTGCAGTTCGGCCAGCAGCATGCGCACGCTCTGGTAGTCGCACACCAAGAGGTCCACTGACAGGTGCAAGCGCGAGGTGTCGCGGCCCTGGCTCACGCACAGCTCGATCAGCGGCCATTGCTGGGGCGGTGCACGGCGCAATTCCATGCGCTCGCGCAAGGCCTGCAAGGCGCTGCCGTCGTCCCGGCTCAGGTCGTGGCGGGCGATGGAGTAATGCGGCACCTGGGGCAGGATGCGCTGGTAGCCCTCCTCCAGGACCACGGCCCGCAGCATCTCGTGACGCGCGATCAACTGGTTCCAGGCCTGCTCCAGGCGCACCGGGTCCAGGTCCTTCTGGGCGAACTCCAGGTAGCCGTGGCAGGCCACGCCGCCGTAGCTGAAAGCCGTGGTGCGGCCCAGCAGGTAGGCGGCCTGCACGTCGGTCAGCGGGAAGGGTTCTTCCCGGGCCGAATGGTCGGCCTCCAGGGTCGGCATCTGCGCCGCT
The DNA here is from genome assembly GCF_024810175.1 of Pseudomonas sp. BIGb0176. Lineage (NCBI taxonomy): Bacteria > Pseudomonadati > Pseudomonadota > Gammaproteobacteria > Pseudomonadales > Pseudomonadaceae > Pseudomonas > Pseudomonas sp. BIGb0176. Next base: position 757,524 of record NZ_JANUEC010000001.1, on the reverse strand, counting down.
TGCAGCTCTTGCAGCAGCGCCTCCTTGTGTTCGCGCAGCTGTTGCAGGCGCGCCTCGTCCATGACCCCGGCCGGGGCCCGATAGCGCAAGCGGCCCTGTTCTTCCCAGAGCTCCACACCCAGTTGTTGCAGATCCTGTTGCAGTTGCTGCAGCGTCATAACACGCCCTCCACCATTGCGTTCTGATTGACGGGCCGCTGTTCCCGGCGCGAGGCAAGCAACTGCCCCTGCAGGGCCACGGTGGCCGCGTTGAAAAAATCCTTGAGCGACAGTTCCAGCTGGAACTGCCGGGCGATGCGTTCGATCAACCGGGCCGCCAGCAGGCTGTTGCCGCCCAGGGCAAAAAAGCCCTGGTGCCGGCCCACCTGCGGCACCTCCAGCAGCTCCTGCCAGAGCGCGGCCACGGCCTCTTCCCATTCCCCTTGCGGCGGCTCGGCACTCTGCGGCTGGATGCCCCGGCGCTGCTCCTGCAGCAGCCACAGCAAAGCCGCGCGATCGACCTTGCCGTTAGTGCTCAGGGGCAGTTCCGGCAGGCTCAGCCAGAGGTCCGGAAGCATGTGTTCGGGCAGCCATTGCCCCAGCCACTGGCGCAGGGCCTGGGGCTCGGGCAGCGGCTCCCGGGCCAGCAGCACCGCCGCCAGCTGCGCTTCGCTGCCGGGCAGCACCAGGCTCAGCGCGCGGTCGATGGCCGGGTGGCGCTCCAGGGCCACATCGATTTCTGCCAGCTCGATGCGAAAGCCGCGGACCTTGACCTGATGGTCCAGGCGCCCGAGAAACTCCAGGCTGGCGTCGGCCCAGTAGCGGCCCTGGTCGCCGGTGCGATACCAGCGCCGGCCCTCGTGCTCGACAAAGCGCTGGGCGCTGAGGGTCGGCAGGCCGCGATAGCCGGCGGCCACCCCGGCACCGCCGATCCACAGCTCGCCGGGCACCCAGTCCGGGCAGTCCCGGCCCTGGCTGTCCACCACCCGGAAGCACTGGTTGTCCAGGGGCCGCCCGTAGGGGATCGAACGCCAGTGCCCGGGCACCTGCGCCACGTCCTGGTAGTTGGACCAGATCGCCGCCTCGGTGGCGCCGCCCAGGGCCACGAACGGCACGCGGTGGCCCGCCGCCCGCTCCAGGCGCCGTGGCAGGTCGAGGCCGACCCAGTCACCGGAGACCATAGCCAGGCGCAAGGCTCCCAGGCCGCCGTCGTCGCGCACTTGCAGGGTCAGCATGTCCAGCAGCGCCGGCACCGAGTTCCACACACTCACCCGCTGCTCGCGGATCAGCCGCAGCCATTCCCGGGGCTCCTTGCGCAGCCCGTCCGCCGGCAGTACCAGGGCGCCGCCGACACTCAGCAGGCCGAACAGGTCGTACACCGACAGGTCGAAATCCAGGGCCGAGACCCCCAGCACCCGATCCTCGGCGCTCACCTGGTAGCGCCGGTTGATCGCGGTGACGGTGTTCATCGCCGCCCAATGGGACAGTTCCACGCCCTTGGGTTCGCCGGTGGTGCCCGAGGTGAAGATCACGTAGGCCAGGGCATCCGCCGCCATCTCCAGGGGTTGCCCCAGCGCCGGTGCGACCAGCGCCTGGGCCAGGGTCACCACCCGCAGTTCGGCGAGCCAGATACCGCCCTCGCGGTGGGCCTGATCGGTGATCACCACCCGCGCCCCGGCGCGCTGGTAGATCATGTCGCGGCGCGCCGGCGGCTGCTCGATGCCCACCGGCACATAGACCGCCCCGGCGGCAAGGGTCCCCAGCACCGCGACCACCTGGTCGCGGCCCTTGGGCAAGGTGATCGCCACCGCGTCACCCGGCTGCACGCCCCACTCGCCCAAGGCCCCGGCCAGTTGCAGGGCCTGCCGGGCGAGCTCGGCGTAGCTCAGGCTGCCCTGCTCGCAGATCAGCGCCACGGCCTCGGGGTTCAGGCGCGCCTGCTGGAAAAAGCCCTGGTGCAACAGCTGCGCCGGGGTCGCGTGTGCGGTGGCATTGACCTGCTGGCGGCGCTGCTGTTGCGCCGCCGGCAGCGGCAAGGGCGCCACCTGCTGCCAGTCGTTGGCGCACAGCCACAACAGCAAGGCGCGGTAGGCGTCGAACATCTCGTCCAGCAGGCCTTCGGGGAACAGCGCGTCCACCGCGTCCCAGTTCAGCAGCAGGCCGTCGGCCAGCGGGTAGCTCTGGTGGTCGAGCCAGACCTGGGGCGTCTGCGACAGCGCCCAGCCCGGTTCGCCCAGTTGCTCGCGGCAGGTGGCGTCGACAAAGGCCGGGCCCAGGTTGCAGGCGAACACCACCGGCGCGCCCTGGCCACCGCCCTGGCGCAGCCGCGCCCGCTCGCGCAGCACCTCGACCCCGGGCCAGGCGCTGTTGGCGATGTCGCGGTGCAATTGAGCCTGCAACGCCAGGGCCTGCTGGCTGAAGGGCGCGGGCTGGCGCTGGTCGACCTCCAGCAGCACCAGGTTGGAAAAGTCCGCCAGCAGATGAGGCACGCACGGGTGCAGTTCCTGGCGATTGAACAGCGGCACGTTGAGCAGGAAATGCTGGCTGGCGCTCCAGCGCCCCAGCACCTGGGCATAGGCGCAGGCCAGCACGCTGGCCAGGGTCAGCCCGTGCTGCCGGGCGCGCTGCTCCAGGGCCTGCAACTGCCCCTGGTCCAGACGCATGGCCAGGCGGCGAAAACGCGCAGTGCCGGCGTTCTGCGGTTCCTGGGCCAGGGGCAGTTGCGGGCCGTCCGGCAGCTCTTCCAGGCGCTCCAGCCAATACTCCCGGGCCGCCGCCAGCAGTGGCACGCGCGCCGCCTGTTCGGCCCGCAGGTAGTCGGCGAAGTTCCAGTCCAGGGTCGGCAGGCTGTGCTCCTGGCCGGCATGGATCAGCGCCAGGTCGCGCAGCAGGATGCCAATGCTGAGCACGTCAGCCACCAGCAGGTCGATGTTCAGGTGCAGGCGGCTACGACCTTCGGGCAGCAGGCTCAACTGCACATCGAATACCTGCCCGCGGCTGACCTCCAGGCACCGGTGCGAGAGGTTTTCGCGGATCTGTTCCAGGGCCTCGGCAGCCCCGACGCAGGAAGCCTGGCGCAGGTCGTGGACGGTCAGCCCGGGCCAGGGGCTCTGGGGCAGGATGCGCTGGCAGGTGTCGCTGATAAAGCACGCCCGCAGCATCGGATGGCGCTGGCACAGGCGGCGCAGGGCCTGCTCCAGGCGCTGGGGCTCCAGGCCATGGCCGTCCAGTTCCTGGTACAGGTGGCAGCCGACGCCGCCCAGGGGCATGCCCGGATCGCGGCCGAACCAGTAGGCCTGTTGCAGTGGGGTCAGGGCGAAATCGCTGTTGGCAGGAGCGCTGGCCACAGCCTGCAGGCGCGGCGCCGCGAGGCCACGACGAGCCTCGATCAGCGCCCACCAGGCGTCCAGGGTCGGTTGCTGGATCAGTTCGGCGAAGCTCAGGGCCACGCCTTCGGCGGCCAGCAGCGCCGGCAGGCGCATGATGCTCACCGAGTCGAGCCCCTGCTCGATCAGGGAGGCCTGGGGTTCAAGATCCTCGGCGCTGTAGCCGAGCAGCCGGGCAATGCCTTCGCAGAGTCCTTGGGGTGAATGACTCAGGCTGGCGTGCGCTGGATGAGCGCGTGCCAGTGCTGGGTTATCGGTCATGGTGGACGTTCCTTTGGGGTACGGAAGGGGGTTGGCGCAGGCGCCAGCGGTTGATCGCCTCGCGCTCGTGGAACAGCTCGCGATAACGGCCCGGGGCCGCCATCAGTTGGGCGTGGGTACCGCGCTGGGCCAGGTGGCCCTGCTCCAGCAGGAGAATCTGTCCGGCGCTGGGGGCCAGGGTCGGTTTGTGAGTCACCAGCAGCACCGTGTGCTTGCGCGCCAGTTGCAGCAGGCAACGGTTGACCCGGGCCTCGCTGATGGCATCGAGGGCCGCGGTGGGTTCGTCCAGCAGGATCAGGCTGGCGTCCTTGAGCAGCACCCGGGCCAGGGCCAGGCACTGGCGCTCGCCCCCGGAGAGGCTGACGCCGCCCTCGCCGACCCGGGTCTGCCAGCCCTGGGGCAGGCGCTGGGCCACAAGGTCCAGGCCGGTGGCGCGGGCGGCGTCCATCAGTTGGCTGTCGCTGGCCTCGGGGCCGCCCAGGCGCAGGTTGTCCAGCAGGCTCGCAGCCAGCGGCGGACAGTCCTGGAACATCAGGGCGATGGAACGATCGCGCTGCGCGGCGGACAGTTGGCGCAGGTCGACACCACCCAACAAAATGGCGCCGCTATCGACATCGCTGAACCGCGCCAGCAGGCGCAGCAGGCTCGATTTGCCGGAGCCGGAGGCGCCCACCAGCAGGTTCAGCGAGGCCGGCGCCAGCTCGAAGCTGATGCCCTGCAGGATCACCTGCTCCTGGCGCACCAGCCCCAGGTCGCGCACCTGCACCTGATGCCCCCGGGGTTCCTCGGGCAGGCTCGGCTCCGGCAGCGCCGGCAGGCGCAACAAGTGGCGCAAACGGTTCAGGCCATGGCGGGTCTGGCGCAAGGTCGTGCCGAGGTTGACCAGGGTGCCCATGGGCTCCACCAGACAGGTGGCGAGCACCGCCAGCGCCAGGTACTGGGCCACTCCCAGGCTGCCACCGAGCACTGCATACAGGCCGCACAGCAGCATCGCGGTGTAGCCGGCCTGGAGTACCACCGCCAGCCCCAGGGCCGCCGGAAAAGTCCGCCAGTGGGCCCGACGCTGGGCCCGGCGCTGTTGCTGCAAGGCCTCGGTGAGCAGGCTGAAGCCTTCGCCGGTGCGGCCACTGGCACGCAGCAGCGGCTGCTGGCGCAGGAACTCCAGGACCCGCGCCGCCGCCTCGTTGGCCGCCGCCTCACTGCGGCTTTCGGCCTGGCCGCCCCAGCGTACGCCCCAGTGGTAGAACACCAGCAGCAGGGGCACGCTGGCCAAGGCCGCCAGGGCCATGGTGCGGTCATAGAAGAACAGCGCCACAAGCAGCGCCAGGGGCGTCAGCAAGGCGTTGGCCATGGGCTGCAACAGGTGCGCCGGGGTGCTCATGATCTGCAGTACGGTGTGGGTCACCAGCCGATTGAGCTCGGCGCTGCGGCGCTCGACGAACCACTCCAGGGGCAGGCGCACCAGTTGTTCGCCGATGCGCAGGTTCAACGACTGGGCCGCCGCGGCGCCCGCGCGGTAGCCCGCCAGTTGCGCATGCCGGCGCAACCCCAGGCACAGCAGCGCGAAACCGGCAAAGGCCCCGGCCCATCGCCACGGCGCCTGCCCGGCAGCGGCATCGAACAGGCTGGCAAAGGCCATGGGCAACAGGGCCAGCGCCGCGCCCTGGGCCAGGGCACTGGCGGCCATGGCCAGCAAGGCCCGGCGCAGCAGGCTGGCTTCGGCCGGCTGCAAACTGCGTAACAGTGCGCCAATCATGCCTGCTCCCCCGCCGTTTCCACGGCGCAGAACTGCTGCGCCGCCCACAGCCCGGCATACACCCCCTGCTGCTCCAGCAGGGCCTGGTGCCGGCCGCATTCCACCAGTCGCCCGGCCTGCAGCACGGCAATCTGGTCGGCATCCTGGATACTGCTCAGGCGATGGGCGATCACCAGCACCGTGCGCCCCGCCGCCAGCCGCGACAACGCCTGCTGGATCGCCGCTTCGGACTCCGGGTCGCTGGCAGCGGTGGCTTCGTCCAGCACCAGGATCGGTGCCTGGCTGAGCATCGCCCGGGCAATGCCCAGGCGCTGCACTTCACCACCGGAGAGCTGCACGCCACTGCCCAGCTGGGTGTGATAACCCTGGGGCAAGGCGGCGATACGACTGTGGATCTGCGCCGCCCGGGCCGCCTCCTCGACCTCCGCCAGCGTGGCCTCGGGACGCCCCAGGCGCAGGTTGTCCAGAACGCTGCTGCGCAGCAGGCGCACGTCCTGGAAGACAAAGGCCACCTGGCGATAGAGAGTCGCGCTGTCCATGTCCCGCAGGTCGACGCCGCCGATGCGGATGGCCCCGGCGCTGACGTCGGCAAAGCGCGCCAGCAAGGTGGCCAGGGTCGACTTGCCAGCGCCCGAATCCCCCACCAGGGCGGTCAGGGTCCCCGGTTGCAGGCACAGGTCGATGCCGTGCAGCACCTGGGTGCCGTCGGGGTAGCTGAAAGCCACTTCATCAAAGATCACCTGATGCCCCTCGGGCTCCCGGGAAAATGCCGGCTGCGCCTGCACCGGGGTACTCAGCACGGTGCTGATGCGCTGCGCCGCCGCCCGGCCCTGGACCAGGGAATCGGCGCCATGCCCCAATGCCGCCACCGGCGCCGCCAGGGCCGGGCCAAGCAGGGCGAACGGCAACAGTTGCACCGGGTGCAGCCAGCCGGCCGCCGTCAGCGCCACCCCGGCCACCAGCACCAGGGCCAGCACCAGCAAGGGCGACAGCAGCACCTCGACACTCGCCCCCAGGCCCGCCCAGCGCTCCACCCACTGGGAGAAAAAACGCCCGAAACCCTGCACCGCGCTGACGAAATCCGCCTGCACCCGCTCGGCACGGCCGAACGACTTGACCATGGCGATGCTCTGCACAAAGTTCAGGGTCGCGGTGGACAGGTCGCCCAGGGCCGCCCCCAGGCGCTGGCGCTCGGCCTGATAGGCCGGGGTGCGCATGACCCGCAAGCGCCACAGCGCCAGCAATGGCGGCAGCAGCACCACCAGGGTCATGGGCAGGCTCACCGTGAGCAGGTAGACCAGGCTGGCCAGGGGCACCACCAGCGCCGCCACCAGGTTGTTGGGCAGGTGCGCCACCAACTGGTGCAGGGCGCCGACATCATCCAGCAAGGCCCGTTCGGCGGTCTCCCGCTGCTGGCCGAACCAGGCCAGAGGCACCCGTGCCAGGTGCGCGGCGATGCGCTGGCGCAACTGGCGTTGCAGGTCGCTGTCGGCCAGGTGGGTGATCTGCAATGCCGCCGCCAGCCCCAGCAGGCGCAGGAGCAAGGCGGCGGCGCCGGCCAGCAGCCAGAACTGCGCACGCTGCGCATCCAGCTCGCCGGCGAGCAGCAGCGGCGCCAGTTCGGCCACGGCAATGAACGGCAACAGCCCCACCAGCGCCGCCAGGGCCTGCAGCAGCATGGCCGCCAGCAGGCGCCCGCGCACCGGGTGCAACAGGTCGCAAAGTCCTTGTCGTTCAGCCACGGGCGCCACTTCCCTCCAGGGGTTCGGCCTGGGCGCCGAAGTACAGGGCCTGGATCGCCTCGCGCAGGTGCTTGCGGCTGACCTTGCCGACCCCGGTCTGGGGGAAGGCCGGGATGAACTCGAAGCGGTCCGGCAGCTTGAACGCCGCCAGGCCCTGGGCCCTTAGGTGACGCAGCAGTTCCGGGGCCCGGGGCGCGGTGCCGCGGGGGATGACGAAGGCGCAGGTGCGTTCGCCCAGGAAGGCATCAGGCATCGCCACCAGGGCGATGTCGGCCACCGCCGGGTGGCTGAGCAGCAGGTTTTCCACTTCTTCGGCAGCGATCTTTTCGCCCCCGCGGTTGATCAGGTCCTTGTCGCGCCCTTCCACCATCAGGTAGCCGTCGGCGGTGAGCATGACCCGGTCGCCGGTGCGGTAGAAACCATCGGCCGTGAAGGCCTGGGCGTTGTGCTCGGGGTAACGGTAGTAACCGCGGATGGTGTAGGGGCCGCGGGTCAGCAACTGCCCCACCTGCCCCACCGGCACCGGTTGCTCATGCTCGTCCACCACACGAATTTCGTCCGCCGGCGACAGCGGCCGGCCCTGGGTGTGCAGCACCCGCTGTGGCGGGTCCTCGGGGTCGGTGTAGCAGATCAGCCCCTCGGCCATGCCGAACACCTGCTGCAGGCGGCAGCCGAGCACCGGTTCGATGCGCCTTGCGGCCTCGTAGCTGAGTTTGGCGCCGCCCACTTGCAGCAGTTGCAACGGCGCCAGGCCACGCCCACGGGCCTGGGCCGCTTCCAGCCAGACCAGGGCCAGGGGCGGCACCAGCGCGGTGTGGGTCACCCCCTGGCGCTCGATCAGTTCGAAGCAGACTTCCGGGCTCGGCGAGGGGCTCAGCACCACCCGCCCGCCCACCGAAAAGGTGCCGATGAACCCTGGGCAGCACATGGGAAAGTTGTGCGCCATGGGCAGCGCCACCAGGTACACGCTGGCCTCGGACAGGCCACAGCGCTCGGCACTGGCCCGCAGGTTGTAGAGGTATTCGTGGTGCCGGCGCGGGATCAGCTTGGGCACCCCGGTGGAGCCGCCGGAGAGCTGGAAACAGGCCACCGCGTCGGCGCTGGGGGGCAGGAAGGTGCGCGCAGGCGCCGGCTCATACAGGCTGTGCAAGGCCGTGAATTCCTCGGCCTCGCCGGCGACTACCACCCACTCCAGCTGCGGGTTGCGGTCCTTGAGGTCGCGGGCCATGGCCCGATAGTCGAAGCTGGCGTCCCGGTCGGCGCAGAAGTAGGCCCGGGCCTGGGCGAACTCGCAGAAGCGGCCGATTTCCAGGTGCCGGTGGGCCGGCAGCGCGAAGATCGGCCGCACCCCGAGGCGGTAAAGGGCAAAGCAGACTTCGACGAAGGCCGCACTGTTGGGCAGTTGCAGCACCACGTTGTCGCCGGCCCGCAGCCCCAGCCGGTACAGGCCGGCGGCCAGTTGGTCGACCCGCAGGTCCAGTTGCCGGTAGCTCAGGTGCTGCTCGCCCTCGGTCAGTGCTTCACGCTCGGCAAAGGCCTGGGCGGCGCTGCGCAGCAGGTCGCCAAAGGTTTCGTCGCGCCAGTAGCCGGCCTGGCGGTAGCGCTGGGCGAAGTCTTCGGGCCAAGAGGGGCAATCCTTGAGGTCATCGAAAGTGGACATGCTGTCTCCTGATGTTTTTTACGCAAAAAGCGGCCCCGGACCTGAGAGATCAGGCCCCTGGAATGAGCTGGGAATCCGCCGTCAGGGGTGGCGGGAATGAAGAGTCGCCGGCGGTCCTGCGGCGCTGTCGAGCAAGGGGTCGTCCATGGGAGGCTGCCGTGCCTGGAAATGAGAGTGATTATTAATAGGCAATTTGCCGGACCCGGCAATCGGCAGGACATTCGTTTGCGCGGCTTTTTCTTTTGATTGCGCGGCGCGCCCCGGAAAGAGCGCGGCAGGACGGTGCTCGAAGGCTAAAGGATAATCATTCTTAATTACAGAAAGGCAATTTCCTGCTAGCGTATGGCCTCTTTTCAGGTCCACAGGGAGTTCGCCATGCTCAGCCCCAACGCTGCGCCGCAGCCTGTCAAAAGGGATTCCACCCTGCACTTTCCCAACCCGCAGCACACCGGGTCGGCCGCTGTAGTCCCGGAGGTCACCCTCTCCACCGGGACCGTGCTGATGGACAGCCAGATGTGGATGCAGGAGCCGCTCTGGGAAGGCCTGAAAATCATCCTGGTGCTCAGCGGCCAGCTCAATTGCCGGGTCGAAGGCCAGCCCGAAGTGGAGATCCGCGGGCCGACCCTGTGCGCCGTGGCCAACCAGGGCGAGCACTGCGGCGACCACCTGTTCGCCAGCGGCGTGCCGGTGCGCTACACCACGGTGCAGCTGGACTTCCCCTCGATCCGCAATGTCGGCCTGGAACCCGAGCGCCTGCTCGATCAGCGCGGCGGCGGCCCGATGCTGTTCTGCCAGCCGGCGAGCAAACCGCTGCTGGCCCTGGCGCAACAGATCTTCACCTGCCCGCTGCAGGGCCCGACCCGCTCCTTCTACCTGGGTGGCAAGGCCCTGGAACTCACCGCCCTGGGGGTCGAGGGGATTCTCGCCCAGGCCGAATCCAGGCCACTGCAGGACAGCCCATGCAGCTCGGCGGACATCGAGCGCATCCATGCCGCCCGTGACCTGCTGCTCAACTCATTGCAGGATTCGCCTTCGCTGTCGGAGCTGTCGCGCCAGGTGGGCCTGAACCCGCGCAAGCTCACCGCCGGTTTCCGTCAGGTGTTTGGCACCAGCGTCTATGCCTACCTGCAGGAGCAGCGCCTGGGCGCGGCCTATCGCTTGCTCGCCAGTGGCGAGACCAATGTCTCCAGCGCGGCTTATCGGGTCGGCTACAGCCCGGCGCATTTCTCCACGGCCTTTCGCAAGCGCTTCGGGGTGTCGCCCAAGTCCTTGCGTTGAGCCCGCTCCTGCTCGAGCCTGCTCCATCCAAAGCTGCGCCTGGTGATCCGGGCGCCCTCCCCGCGCCGTACCGCAAACGAAAGAAATGGTCGCTCAAGCCAAAGTTTTAGCCCGCAACCCAAGCTCACAAATGAGATACGTTTGCATTCTCATTTAATCCCCATCACGGAGTGAAGCATGGGTAGCCGCGTTGCGCACCGAAACACCTCAGGTTGTCCCGTCAATTGTGTGGTCTCGCGTCCGGCTCTGGGCCGCAACCCGCTGGCGTGCCTGATCCACGGCCTGGCCCTGGGCCTCTCGCTGACCCAGGCCGGCGCCGCGCTGGCCGCCGATGGCGATACCGACCAGGACCACGCCCTGACCCTGGACACCAGCGTGATCAGCGCCACCCAGCCCGACTCCGCCACCGGGCCGCAGGCCGGTTACGTGGCCAAGCGCAGCCTCAGCGGAACCAAGACCGATGCCAGCCTGAGCGAAATTCCCCAGTCGATTTCCGTGATCACCCGCGACCAGATGGATGCCCAGCAGGTGCAATCGGTGAACGAGGCGCTGCGCTACACCGCCGGGGTCCAGGCCAATACCACCGCCGCCAGCCAGCGCTTCGACACCCTCTCGATCCGCGGTTTCGACGTCACCACCGGCATGCTCCGCGATGGCCTCAAGGGCAATACCGCCCAGGCCTGGCCCAAGGTCGAAGCCTATGGCCTGGAGCGCATCGATGTGCTCAAGGGCCCGGCCTCGGTGCTGTTCGGGCAGAACTCGCCGGGGGGCGTGGTCAACCAGATCAGCAAGCGCCCGCTGGACAAGCCCTTCCATGAAGTGCAGATCCAGGGGGGCAGCTTCGACCGGGCCCAGGGCCAGTTCGACTTCAGCGGGCCGCTGGATGATGAAGGGCAATTCCTCTATCGCCTGGTGGGCCTGGAGCGCGACAGCGGCACCCAGTTCGATCACATCAAGGACGACAAACAGTACTTCGCGCCCTCCTTCACCTGGAAGCCCAACGACGACACCAGCCTGACCCTCCTGGCCGACTACACCCAGGACACGTTCGGCGCGCCGCGGGTGTTCCTGCCGGCCCAGGGCACCCTGCTTGGCAACCCCAATGGCAAGGTCAGGCACAACGTCTTCCTCGATGAACCGGGGCTGGACAACGACCGCACCCAGTACTCCCTGGGCTACCTGCTGGAGCACCGCCTGAATGACGTCTGGAGCCTCAATTCCAGCGCCCGCTACGGCCACGTCAACCTGCTGACCAACACCGCCAGCGGCATGTCCCTGGCCTCGGACCTGCGCACCCTGAACCGCGCGGCCTATCGCTTTCGCATCGTCGGCGACACCTACTCCCTGGACAACAATGCCCAGGCCCGCTGGAACCTGGGCAGCACGCAGATGGTGTCGCTTTTGGGGATCGACTACCGGCGCACCCGCGAGGATTACTACCTGCGCGGCGGCTCGGCTTCGCCCATCGACATCTATAACCCGGTGCACGGCGGCGTGTTCGACCCCAGCACCCCCTTCACCAACACCGTGCAGCGCGCCGATCAGGTCGGGGTCTACGCCCAGCAGCAGTTCACCTTCGATGAGCATTGGGTGCTCACCGTCGGCGGACGCCAGGACCGCTCCAGCGCCCGAACCGATAACCGCATGAACGACAGCGGCAGCAAGCAGGACGACGAAAAGTTCACCTACCGCACCGGGCTGGTGTACCTGGCGGACAACGGCCTGGCGCCCTACATCAGCTACGCCACCTCGTTCGATCCGGTGCTGGGCACCAACTTCTACGGCACGCCGTACAAGCCCACCAGCGCCAAGCAATCGGAAGTGGGGGTCAAGTACCAGCCGCCGGGCATCGACAGCTACATCACCCTGTCGCTGTTCGACCTGACCCAGGAAAACGTCCTGACCACCGACCCGGCCGAACGCCTGAACAAGATCCAGACCGGCGAGATCAACGTGCGCGGCATCGAGCTCGAAGGCAAGGCCAGCCTGGCCCGGGGCCTGGACCTGCTGGCGGCGCTGACCTACAACGACGCCGAGGTGAGCAAGAGCAACAACCCGCTGGAGAAGGGCAAACGCCCCACCGACACCCCGGAAAAAATGGCCTCGCTGTGGGCCGACTACACCTTGCCCGAAGGCCCCCTCAGCGGCCTGGGCTTTGGCGCCGGGGTGCGTTACATCGGCTCCACCGAGGCCGATGCCGCCAACACCCAGCGCGTGCCCTCCTACACCTTGCTGGACGCGGCGGTGCACTACGACTTCGACAAGCTGATCCCGGCGGCCAAGGGCCTGCGCCTGGCGGTGAATGCCACCAACCTCACCGACAAGCACTATTACGAAGGCTGCTCGCTGACCAATTGCAGCGCCGGTTATGACCGCAGTGTCATCGCCAGCCTGCGCTATCGCTGGTAAGCCGCCGATGCTGTCCATGCGTAATATCTGGCTCAGGCTGCACCGCTGGCTGGCCCTGTGCCTGGGGCTGTTCCTCGCGCTGCTGGGCCTCAGTGGTTCGCTGCTGGAGCTCAAGGGGCCGATCCTGCGCTGGGAGGTCGGTGCGCAGATGCTGCAACTGGCCCCTGGCGAGCATGGCACGCTGCTGCAACAGGACGCCTGGATCAGGGCCGCCTCCGACGCCTACCCGCAACTGCACAAGGTCTTCGGCGCAGCCCCACCGCGCCAGGGCTTTCTCGAATCGGACAATGTGATCGTCTTCGGGGCCCTCAAGGAGCGTCCCGGCACCGGCATCGCCATGATCGATCCTTATAGCGGCGAACCCCGGGGCTTCTTCGTCTTCGAGGACCTGTGGCTGGCCAAGCTGGTGGCGCTGCACCGCAGCCTGCTGCTGCCGCCAGCCTGGGGTTCGAACCTGGTGCTGCTCTGTGGCCTGGCGCTGCTGGGCTCCCTGGGCAGTGGCCTGTACCTGTGGTGGCCGGGCCGGCGCAGTTGGTGGAAGGCCGCCAGCCTGCGTCCCGGCAGCCGGGGCAACCGGCGCCTGCGGGAATGGCACAACGTGGCGGCGGCCTGGCTGTGCCTGCCGCTGCTGCTGATTGCCGGCAGCGGTGCCTGGCTGGCACGCCCGGACCTCTTCACCTGGCCCGGCGCCCAGCCGATGGCGATCAAGCCGCTGTTTTCCGCCGCCCATGGCCACTTGCTGCTGGGCACCCCCGGCGCCTGGCTGGCGTTTCTCTGCGGTATTTCGTTACCCCTTCTGTACCTCACCGGCCTGCTGCTGTGGTGGCGCAAGCGCGCTGCCCGCCGGGCCGTCCAATCGTTCAAGGAAACTAGCCATGACACACCGTGATTTCTTGCGCCGCGCCCAGCGCGGGCTCTTGCTCGCCCTGCTGCCCCTGGGCCTGTTATGGGCTGCCACGGCCAGCGCCGCGACCCTCACCGATCTGGCCGGACGCCAGGTCCAGGTGCCGGAGAAGGTCGAGCACATCCTCCTGGGTGAAGGCCGGATGATCTATTCCCTGTCGCTGCTCGAAGGCCAGAACCCGTTCGCCCGTCTCGCCGGTTGGCAAGGGGACTTTCGCGGCCTCGACGTGCAGGGCTACGAGGCCTATCACAAGGTCTTCCCCCAGGCCGACAAGGTGCCGCTGGTGGGCGGCACCTCGGCCGAGACCTTCAGCGTCGAAAAGGCCCTGGCGGTGCACCCGGACCTGGCGATCATGGCCCTGAGCGGCGGCCATGGGCCGAGCCCCGACAGCGAGGCGGTGAAACAGCTGGAGGCCGCCGGGGTGGCGGTGATCTTCGTCGACTTCAGCGACCATCCCCTGAGCAACACCGTGCCCAGCATGCGCCTGCTGGGCCAGGCCCTGGGCCGTGAGCAGCGGGCCGAGGAATTCATTGCCTTCTATCAACAGTCCCTGGCCAAGGTCACCCAGACCCTGGCCAAGGCCGGTACCGTCAAGCAGCCGAAGATCTTCATCGACATGCTCGCCGGGCTGCAGGACTGCTGCGGCTCGCCAGGCACCGGCAACTTCGGCGAGATGATCAAGCTGGCGGGCGGGCGCAACATTGCCGACGGGCGCATACCCGGGCCCATTGGTGTGCTCAACGTGGAGTACATTCTCTCCAGCGACCCGGACGTTTACGTGGCCACCGGGGTCTTTGCCGCCGGCCAGGGCGGCGTGACCCTGGGTTATTCCGCCACCTTGCAACAGGCCCGGGACAGCCTGCGCCAGGCCGCCAACCGCCCGCCGCTGAATGAACTGCGGGCGGTGCGCGAAGGCAATGTGCACGGCTTGTGGCACATCTTCTATGACTCGCCGGAACACCTGATCGCGGTCCAGGCCCTGGCCAAGTGGCTGCACCCGGAGCTGTTCAAGGACCTGGACCCGGACCAGACCCGCCGCGAGCTGTACCAGCGCTTCATGCCGATTCCCGCCAGCGGCGTGTTCGCCACGAGCCTGAAACCATGACCCAGGCTGCCACCGACGTGGCGGACAACCTTGCCGCCGGCCATTACCAGCGACGCCACGGGCGCCGAGTGCTGCTGTTGGGCGGGCTGGCCCTGGCCCTGCTGCTGTCCCTGGCCCTGGACATCACCACCGGACCTTCCGGGATGAGCCTCTCGCGCCTGCTGCAGGTGCTCTGGAACCCGGGCTCGATGCCCCGGGTGGAAGCGGTGATCGTGTGGAACGTGCGCCTGCCCTACGCGCTGATGGCGGTGCTGGTGGGGGCCGCCCTGGCCCTGGCCGGCGCCGAGATGCAGACCGTGCTCGATAACCCCCTGGCCAGCCCCTTCACCCTCGGTGTATCCGCCGCCGCGGCGTTCGGTGCAGCCCTGGCCATCGTCCTCGGCCTGGGCCTTCCCGGGGTGCCGGCGCAGTACCTGATCTCGGCCAACGCCTTCCTCTTCGCCCTGGCCTCAGTGGCCTTGCTGTACCTGCTGGCACGCTGGCGTGGCTTCGGCGTGGAAAGCCTGGTGCTGTTCGGCATCGCCCTGGTGTTCGCCTTCAACGCCCTGGTGGCGCTGCTGCAATTCGTCGCCACCCAGGACAGCCTGCAGCAACTGGTGTTCTGGACCCTGGGCAGCCTGGCCCGGGCCTCCTGGGAAAAGCTCGCGGTACTGGCCCTGGCGCTGTTGCTGTGCCTGCCCTTCTCCCTGCGCCAGAGCTGGGCCCTGACCGCCCTGACCCTGGGCGAGGAACGGGCCCGCAGCTTCGGCATCGACGTTGGCCGCCTGCGCCTGCTGTCGCTGCTGCGCATCAGCCTGCTGTCGGCCCTGGCGGTGTCCTTTGTCGGCACCATCGGCTTTATCGGCCTGATCGCCCCGCACATCGCCCGCCTGCTGGTGGGCGAAGACCATCGGCTGTTCCTGCCGGCCAGCGTGCTCAGCGGCGGGCTGATCCTGTCCATGGCCTCCATCGCCAGCAAGGCGCTGATCCCCGGGGTGCTGATTCCGGTGGGTATCGTCACCGCCCTGGTGGGCATTCCCTTCTTCATGGCCATCGTCATGCGCAACCGTCGAGGTGTCCTGTGAAGCCGCCTGTGTCCTCCAACGCCGGCCTGTGCACTGCTGGCCTGAACATGCACTACGGCAACCGCCAGGTGCTGTGCGACGTGGCCCTGCCGCCCCTGGCCGGGGGCAGCGTGACCGCGCTGATCGGCCCCAACGCGGCGGGCAAGTCGACCCTGCTGCGGGGCATCGCCGGGTTGCACAAGACCTCGGGCCAGGTACTGCTGGACGGCGTCGACCTCAACCGCCTGCCCCAGGTGGAACGGGCGCAGCACATCGTCTACCTGCCCCAGAGCCTGCCGGAACGTACCCGCCTGTGCGCCTTCGAAGCGGTGCTCAGCGCTGCCATGGCCGGGCATCGCACTGGCGGTTTCGCCCCTGGCCGGCCCAGCGCGGCGGTGTTGCACGGGGTCGAACAAGTGCTGCAGGACCTGGACCTCACCGCCCTGGCCGACCGCCCGATCGACGCCCTCTCCGGTGGCCAGCGCCAACTGGTGGGCCTGGCCCAGGCCCTGGTGCGCCAGCCCCGGGTGCTGCTGCTGGACGAACCCACCAGCGCCCTGGACCTGTACCACCAGTGCCAGGTAGTGGAAGCCATCACCCGGGCCACCCGCGAGCGCCAGTTGATCACCCTGGTGGTGGTCCACGACATCAACCTGGCCCTGGGTTTCAGCCAGCAGGTGGTGGTGCTGCACCATGGCCGCCTGGCCGCCGCCGGGCCGGCCCTGGAGGTGATCAACCCACAACTGCTGCGCGACGTCTACGGCGTCGACGCCAGCCTGGAACAGGTACGCGGTCGACCGCTGGTGATGGTCGACGGCCGCCTGCCCTCTCACTCAGCCCTGGGATAAACCATGACCAACGCTCAACAGCTGCCCCTCGACACCCTGGATACGCCCCAGGCCGCCCCGGCCTTCGACCTGCGCCCGCTGCTGGTGGCCAACCTGGCCTGCACCATGGCGATGATGGCGTTCGTTTCGCTGATCGGCCCCATTGCGCGGATTCTCGGCCTGGCCACCTGGCAGGCGGGGATGGCGGTGACCGTCTCCGGGGTGATCTGGATGCTCCTGGCCCGCCCCTGGGGCCGGGCCAGCGATCGCCTCGGTCGGCGGCGCATCCTGCTGCTGGGCACCGGCGGCTTCACCCTGGCCTTTCTCGCCCTCAGCCTGTTTATCGACGTGGCGCTGCACGCCCTGCCTTCGGCGCTGCTGGCGTTTGCCGGGTTGCTGCTGGGCCGCGGCCTGATCGGGGTGTTCTATGCGGCAATTCCGGTGGGCGGCTATGCGCTGATCGCCGACAACATCGAGCCCGAGCATCGCGCCCGGGCCATGGCGTCCCTGGGGGCGGCCAACGCCTGCGGGCTGGTCCTGGGGCCGGCGCTTGCCGCGCTGCTGGCGCGCCACAGCCTGAGCCTGCCGTTCTATGCGCTGGCGGTGCTGCCGCTGCTGGGCTTCGCCTTCCTCAAGGCACGGCTGCCGCGCCAGGAACTGCACCTCAAGCAGCCGCCCAAGCCGGTGAGCCTGGGCGACCCGCGCCTGCGCCGGCCGCTGGTGGTGGCGTTCGTCTCGATGCTGTGCGTGGCCATGGCGCAGATCACCGTGGGCTTCTTCGCCCTCGACCGCCTGGGCATGAGCCCGGCCGATGCGGCGCAGACCGCCGGCATTTCCCTGACCCTGGTGGGGGTGGCGCTGATCGCCTCGCAACTGGTGGTGCGCAAACTGGAATGGCCGCCGCTGCGGATGATCCGCATCGGCGCCCTGGTGGCGGCGCTGGGCTTTGTCACCAGCATTCTCGCGGCCCACGCCTGGGTGCTGTGGCTGGGGTTCTTTGTTTCGGCCGCCGGCATGGGCTGGATCTTCCCCTCCTTCGCCGCCCTGGCCAGCAACTCGGTGGACGCCGCCGAACAAGGCGCCACGGCCGGCTCCATCGGCGCGGCCCAGGGCCTGGGGGTAGTGGTCGGGCCCCTGGCCGGGACCCTGATCTACGGGCTGGAGCCACGCCTGCCCTACCTGCTGGCGGCGCTGCTGCTCGTACTGGTGGCCTGCTGGCCCGTAGCCCGACGCCGGTAACCTTCGGGCGAACGACGCGCATTATCGAAACCCTGCGGCCCTGTAGCCGCTGCCGAGCCTGCGGCGAGGCTGCGAAAAGGTCCGCAGGACCTTGCTTGACGATCGACCGCCGAACCTCTATCGGCCTCAAGAGCGCCGCGCCCCTGCGACGGAGTGCCGCCCAGACCGTTCGCAGCCTGCGGCAGCGGCTACACGCTGGTGCGGCTCATGCGGCCCAGGGCCAAGCTGTACAACAGCAAGGCCAGGGTCGCCAGGGCGCCACCCGCCAGGCCGACATAGGCAAAGCCCAGCTGCCCGCCGACCCAACTGCCCAGCAGTGCACCGCCGCCAATGCCGATGTTGTAGATGCCGGAGAACATCGCCATGGCCACGTCGGTGGCGTCCGGCGCCAGCACCAGTACCTTGGATTGCAGGGCCAGGCCGAAGCCCATGATCGCCATGCCCCAGAACACACTCAGGGCCACCAGCGACCAGACGTGGCCATTGAGCGGCAACAGCAGGCTCAGGCACAGCGCCAGCAGCGCCACCGCGGTCAGTAGAAACCCCTGGGGGCTGTGGCGGTGCAGCCAGCTGAACAGCAGCGAGCCGATGATCCCGGCGCCGCCGAACACCAACAGGACCAGGGTCACCACTTCGCCCCCCAGGCCCGCCGCCACCTTGATGAAGGGCTCGATGTAGCTGTAGGCGGTGAACTGCGCCGTCACCACCAGGGCGGTAAGCACATAGATCGCCACCAGCGCCGGGCGCTTGAACAGCAGCGGCAGGCTGCGCAGGGAACCGGAGTTCTGGCTCGGCAGCAGCGGCAAGGTGCGGATCAGCCACAGCACCAGCAGGCCGGCCATGGCCGCGATCACGCTGAACGTGGTGCGCCAGCCCAGGGCCTCGCCCAGCAAGCGGCCCAGGGGAATGCCCAGGACCATGGCCAGTGAGGTGCCGGTGGCCAGCAGCCCGAGGGCCTGCACCTGCTTGCCCGGCGGCGCCAGGCGCACCGCCAGGGACGCGGTGATGGACCAGAACAGTGCATGGGCCAGGGCCACGCCGATGCGGCTGAGCATCAGCAGGCCGAAGTTGCTGGCCAGGCTGGAGAACACATGGCTGACGATAAACAGCCCGAACAGCACCGTGAGCAGCTTGCGCCGTTCGATGTTGCGGGTCAGCAGCATCACCGGCAGCGAGGTCAGGGACACGATCCAGGCGTAGATGGTGAGCATCAGACCGACCCGCTCGGTGGGCAGGTCGAAGCTGGCGCCAATGGCGCTGAGCAGGCCCACCGGCACGAACTCGGTGGTGTTGAAGACAAAGGCCGCCAGCGCCAGCGCGATGACCGGCTGCCAGTTGCCTTGGGGTGTCGCCGCGGAATCACTCATGGGGGGGCGTCATACTCTTTCGATGATGGAACGGGTCCGGGACCCGCTGAAAAAATGCACAACCCGGGCCAGCATCGCTGCTCCCGGATTGCGGGCAAAGGCTCCCAGGCGGAGCCAGGGTGCAGCGCCGCTTCAATTCCCTTGGGCGGTTCGCGCAAAGACCTGCATGGCCAGCGCCACGCCCTGCAGCAGGCGCGCCGCACTGACGCCGTCGCGGGCTTGCACCGACAGCCCGTGGAGCACCGTAGAGTAATAATCGCCCAGGGAAGTTGCATCGCTGTGGCCGGGCAATTCACCCGCCTGCTGCGCGGCTTCCAGGCGCTGGATAATGCTTGCGGTACGCGCCCGGCGATGTTCGGCCAGCCATTCGCGCACGCTGTCGTTGTCGCTTGAGCAGTTCACCGCCGAGGCCACCACCATGCAGCCACGGGGGCCGTCGGCCCGGGTGTAGAGTGCCACCGCTTCTTGCAGCATGCGCTCGATGGCGACGTAGGCGCAGGGCTCTTGCAGGGCCAGGTCGGCGAAACCGCCTTCCTGGCTTTCGTACAGCTCGATGGCCTCGCGAAACAACGCCTCCTTGGAGCCGAAGGCGGCATAGATGCGCGCCGAGGCGATGCCCAGGGCCGCCACCAGGTCGGCCATGGAGGTGGTTTCGAAACCACGGCGCCAGAACAGTTCGAGCGCCTGGCGCAGTGCCTGGTGACGGTCGAATTCGCGGGGTCTTCCAGCCATGGGGGTCGGGTATCTCGTCGGGACAGGGAAGGCGTTCGGTTGAGCCCGAACAGCCGGTTGGCGCAGGGCGCCGGGACGAAATGATATTAGATTTGCGCCGGCCGCGGCCAATTTCCGTGGCCGCGGCCTTGCCTGCGCCCTGCCTCAGTCACGGCCCTCCTGCAGAAACGGCAGCAGCAGCGCGAGAAATTCCTCCGGTGCCTCTTCCATGATGAAGTGCCCGCAGTCCTCGACAATGGCCCCGCGCAGGTCATTGGCATGGCCCTGCAGGGTCAGCAGAGGTGCATCGTTGGTGGCGTGCTCGGCACCAATGGCCAGCACCGGCATGGTCAGCGGCCGCTGCGCGCGCAGCTGATTCTGGCGCACCGTCTCGGGGATCGCCCGGTAATAGGCGAAGCCTGCGCGCAAACCGCCCGGGGCAGCGTAGGCCTCGATGTAGACTTCGGCGGCCACCGCCTCGCGGCGATGGGACCAGTGGTCGAAGATGTAATTCAGATAGGCCCGCTCGCGCCCGGCGATCAAGGCTTCCGGCAAATCCCGCAGCTGGTTGAACATGAAGTGCCAGAGAAAGATGTTCTGCTGCGGCGCGACGAAAATCGGTGGTGCATCCGCCAGCCCGGGGATCACCGCCTCGGTCAGCGCCAGGCGCTCCACCGCCTGCGGATGGTCGCTGGCCAAGGCGTAGGCGATCCACATGCCGACGTCGTGGCCGACCACGCTGTAGCGCTCGAAACCCAACTGCCCCATCACCTGGTGCAGCACCCCGGCCACATGGCCGGTGTCGTAGCCGTGCTCAGGGCGGTCGGACTGGCCGCTGCCCGGCGGGTCCACGGCAATGGCCTGGAAGCCTTGGGCAGCCAGGGCCTGGATCACCTGACGCCAGGCGTACCAGGTCTGCGGCCAGCCGGGAATCAGCAGCACCGGCCGGCCCGTGCCGGCGGTGACACAGTGGATGCGCTGGCCATCGACGCGCACGTAACGGTGAACCAGGTCGAGGCTGTCGGCCTGGAGGTTGTCAGTCAAAGCATTCATGGTTTTTTCTCGATGAAGGGTTTCAGGCAATGCCGAGCATGGCGTTGATCTGTTGGCGGTCGATCTGCGCGCCGGCGAAGTCGTCGAAGATGCGCTGGGTGACCTGGATCATGTGCCGGTTGATGAACTCGACACCTTCCCGGGCGCCATCCTCCTGATCCTTGAGGCAGCACTCCCATTCCAGGGTCGCCCAGCCCGGGTAGTCGTATTGCGCCAGCTTGGAAAAGATCCCCTTGAAGTCCACCTGGCCATCGCCCAGGGAGCGGAAGCGCCCGGCGCGCTCGACCCAGGCGCTGTAGCCGCCGTAGATGCCCTGGCGGCCGCTGGGATTGAACTCGGCATCCTTGACATGAAACATGCGGATGCGCTCGTGGTAGATGTCCAGGTAACTCAGGTAGTCCAGCTGTTGCAGCACGAAGTGGCTGGGGTCGAAGAGGATGTTGCAACGCGGGTGATGGTCCACCAATTCATGGAAGCGTTCGAAGCTGGTGCCGTCGTGCAGGTCCTCGCTGGGGTGGATCTCGTAGCACAGGTTGACCCCCTGCTCGTCGCAGGCATCGAGGATCGGCCGCCAGCGCCGCGCCAGCTCGTCGAACGCTGTCTCGATCAGGCCTTCGGGGCGCTGGGGAAAGGGAAACAGATAGGGCCAGGCCAGGGACCCGGAAAAGGTCCCCAGCTCACTCAGCCCCAGGCGGCGCGAAGCCTTGGCCGCCAGCTTCATCTGCTCCATGGCCCAGGCCGTTCTGGCTTGCGGATTGCCCCGCAGCGCTGGCGGCGCGAAGTTGTCGCACATCGCGTCGTAGGCCGGGTGCACCGCCACCAGCTGGCCGAAGATATGGCTGGTCAGCTCGCTGATCTGCAGGCCCTTCTGCGCCAGCTGGCCCTTGAGTTCATCGCAGTAGTCCTGGCTCTCGGCCGCCGTGGCGACGTCGAACAACCGCGCATCCCAGGCAGGGATCTGCAGCGCCTTGAAACCCAGGTCGGCGGCCCATTGGGCAATCGCCGGCAAATTGTGGAACGGCGCCGTCTCGGCGCTGAATTGCGCCAGATGCAGGCTGGGCCCCTTGAGGGTTTTCATCGAACTGCTCCCTATTCTTTGTCGGTCGACAAAGAATAGGGATACGCTCTGGCCACGTCAATCATCGCCGTGCAGAAAAGTGTTTGGCCGTGAGGCCGTTCGCCCGTAGGCGCTGGCTTGCCAGCGAAGGCGTCGCAGTGGTCGACAAGGCAAAAAAAAGCCCGCGATGAATATCGCGGGCCCGGCCGGTATCCATGCAGCATCACGGCCGGCTATACACCTCACGCCCGGCAAAGTAGGTCTTGAGCACCTGGGTTTGCGCCAGTTGCTCCTGGGGCACCTGGAACACATCGCGGTCAAGAACGATCAGGTCGGCCTGCTTGCCCGGGGCCAGGCTGCCGATCTGCTGCTCCAGGCCAATGGCCCGCGCGGCGTTGCGGGTGTAGGCGTAGAACATGGTTTCCCGGTCGATGCCTTCGTCCTTGTTCAACACGCCCTTGGGCCCCTTGCGGCTGATGGCCTGGGCGATGGCCTTCCAGGGTTCCGGGGTGCTTACCGGCCAGTCGCTGGCCCCGGCGATGGTGGCGCCGTTCTTCAGCAGCGAGCGGGCCGGGTACATGAACTGGAACTGCATGGCGCTGATGTAGGGCTGGAGCAAATCGATGCTCAGCTCATCGGCGGCGGCCCAGTACAGCTGCATGGAGGCGATCACGTCCAGTGGCTTGAAGCGGGCGAACTCCTTGGGGTTGACCATCTGCAAGTGGGTGATGGAGTGCACCACCCCACTCTGGCGATCACGCCGCGCCTGCTCGATGCCGTAGAGGGATTCGCGCACCGCGCGGTCGCCAATGGCATGCACATGCACCAGCCAGCCACGGGCATCGGCGGCGCTGACCAGCTCGCCGAAATGCGCCGGGTCGATCAGCAGTTCGCCGTCCTTCTTCGAGTTCCTGTAGGGGGTCAGCAGGGAAGCGGTCTGCGCCGGAAACTCGGCGACACCGTCGGCGAAGATCTTGATCCCCGGCAGGCTCAGGTTCGGCACCCCGAGGAACTGCTGGCGCACCTGCTCCAGCACCTCCAGGTCCGCCGGGCGGCTCTTGGGATTGGCCACCATCAGGGCCGCGACCCGCAGGGTCAGCTCGCCCTTCTGCGCCAGCGCCTTGTACACCGGCAGCACACCGACGGTCTGGGCCGTGGGATGCATGGCGAACAGCGCGTCGCCCGGGGTGGCGTTGGCCGCCGGGTCCATCAGCGCGGTGATGCCCAGGCTCAGGTTGAGGTCGCGGGCGGCGCGCCCGGCGTCGAGCAACTGCTCGAAGCTCGGCGGCGGCAGCAGCGAGGTCAGGGCCGAGAGCCCGGCATCGGCGACAAAACCGTTGGGGCTGCTGTCCGGGTGATGGCCGATGGTGGCCTGGGCCTCGCCCTGCAGCGCCTTGACCCGCGCGGCGTCTATGCCGCCGCGCTTGAGCATGGCGCGGTTGGCCCAGCCGGTGTGGTAGTCCCAGCCAACGAACAGAATCGGTACATCGGCCCATTCGCCCTGGTTGAAGCGCTGTTCCAGGGCGTCCACCTGGCTCCAGTAGGTCGAGGGAAAACCGCTGACGCTGAGGATCTCGCCATGCCGCGCCTTGCCGTCATCGCGCCAGCCGCGCAGGCGCTGCTCCAGCTCGTCCAGGGGCAGTTGCTGGGTTTCCAGGTCGGCGGCCTTGAGCTTCAGGCCCCCGAAGATGGCATGACTGTGGCTGTCGATGAACCCCGGCATCAGCACCTTGCCCTGCAGGTCGATGACCTGGGTGCCCGGGGCCTTCAGCGCCAGCACCTGGGCATCGCTGCCGACCATGACGATACGCCCCTGCTCCACCGCCACCGCCTGTTGCAGGGGCTGGCCCTGCTCGGCGGTGAACACCTTGGCGTTGTGCAGCACCAGGTCCACCGCGGCCTGGCTGTGCAGCGAGACCAGGGCCAGGGCCGAGGCCAGCGTGATATTCAGCGTCTTTTTCATTGTTGTTCGCACCCTTGGCTCAGAATGCGCCAGAGACTAGCCAAGTCACCGGTGCTTAAGAATACTGCTTCGCGCAACCCATCCTTTCCAAAGAGGCAAGACTGCAATGGACCAGCTGGGCGCCATCACCATGTTCGTGACCACGGTCGATCAGGGCAGCTTCACCCGCGCCGCCGCGTGCCTGGGCAAGACCACCTCGGCCCTGACCAAGGCAGTGAGCCACCTGGAGAGCCAGCTCGGCACCCGCTTGCTGGAGCGCTCCACACGCCGGATCGCCCTCACCGAGGCCGGGCATATCTACCTGGCCAGCGCCCGGCAGGTATTGCGCCAACTGCAACAGGCCGGGGAAGACATCGAGCGCCTGCAGCAGGAAATGTGCGGCACCCTGCGCCTGGTGGCGCCGCCCTCCTTCGCCCCGGCCTTTCTCAATGGCGCCTGCTACGGCTTTCTTGAGCAGTACCCGCAGATGCGCCTGGACGTGGAGCTCACCGACGAATTCGTCGACCTGCAAAGTGGCGGCTATGACCTGGCCGTGCGCGACGGGCCGGTGGAGCTGCCGGACCTGATCGCCCGCCCGCTGACGGCCAACCGCATCCTGCTCTGCGCCAGCCCGCGCTATCTGCAGCGCCAGCCCTTACCGGTGACCCCGGCGCATTTTGCCGAGCATGACTGGCTGATCTTCCGTCACCCGGCACTGAACCCGCATTTCTGGCGCTTCACCTTGAATGGCGAGCAGCAGCGTGTGCCCCAGCCGGTGCCGCGGCTGGCCAGTGACAATTACGATTTCCTGTTCGGTGCCCTACTGGCCGGGCTGGGCCTGCAACTGTGCCCGCAGTGGAGCGCCGCGCCCTACCTGCGTCGCGGCGAGCTGGTGCAACTGCTGCCCGAGGCGCAGCTGGACCCGGAGCAGTTCGGCCCGAGGATCCATGTGATCTACCCCGCCCACCGGCGCCAGACCCGCAAGCACCAGGCGTTCATCGAATGCCTGAACCGCTACCTGGACGAGCAGCAATTGCATTGATGGGCCAGCTCCCGGCCCATCTGGCACTGGCGGCCCTGTCGAGTGCTGCCGCAGCCACCACGGGTCGGACTGCGCCAGAGCCCAGGCACACCCTCAACCAGTGGTTTGGCCGGGCAATGAATACTGGGGCAAATAGGCTTTTGCGATTGAGTGAATATCTCATCATGAATGTGACTAAAGACCTGGTGAAATCAATTCATTAGTACTCAATTAATAGCTCGACATAAGATGCGCCTCAATAATAGACAACATAAAGACTACCGAGCAAAAGCAGCCAGGAACAAAACTGGAAAGCACTGAAAGCCAACAAACAAGTTCAGGACTTATCTCGGAAATCAGGATGCCAGATCACAATGAACAACGATTTCACATTCACCATCAAGAGCATTTGCTTCGACGAAGATTATCACCCGTCCGAGAATACGCGCATCACCACCAACTTTGCCAACCTGGCCAGGGGCAAGAGTCGCCAAGAGAACTTGCGCAATACCTTGAGGATGATTGACAACCGCTTCAATGCCTTGGCGCATTGGGATAACCCCAAGGGCGATCGTTATGCAGTCGAGCTTGAAATCATCTCCGTGGAAATGGACATCGACACTCAAAGCAGTGGCCATGCCATCCCCCTGATTGAAATATTGAAAACCAATATTTTCGATCGAAAGACCAACGAACGCTTTGAGGGCGTTGTAGGAAACAACTTTTCCTCTTACGTACGGGACTACGACTTCAGCGTGCTGTTGCCGGAGCACAACAGGGAGCGACCAAAGTTCAGCATTCCGGAAAACTTCGGAGAGCTGCATGGAAAGCTATTCAAGCACTTCATCAACTCCAGCACTTACAAGGAAAACTTCAACAAGCCACCGGTGATCTGCCTGAGCGTTTCGAGCAGCAAGACCTACCATCGGACTGAAAACCAGCACCCTGTACTGGGCATTGAATACCAGCAGGACGAATATTCTCTAACAGATGAATACTTCAACAAGATGGGGTTGAAAGTTCGTTACTTCATGCCGTCCAACAGCGTTGCGCCTTTGGCTTTCTACTTTGCCGGCGATTTGCTCAGTGATTACACCAACCTGGAACTGATCAGCACCATCAGCACGATGGACACCTTCCAGAAGATTTACCGGCCAGAGATCTACAATGCCAACTCTGCAGCAGGCAAATCCTATCAACCGAGCCTGAAGCACCAGGACTATTCATTGACTCGAATTGTCTATGACCGAGAAGAACGTAGCCGCCTGGCGATTGAGCAAGGGCAGTTTGTCGAGAACAACTTCATCAAGCCATACCAGACCATTCTTGAGCAGTGGTCCGCCAATTACGCTCTTTGACTCATCAAAAATACAAGGTCACCCATGATGAAAAAGTTGTTACCCACTTCAACTGCCGGCAGCTTGCCTAAACCTTCCTGGCTTGCACAACCTGAAACACTCTGGTCGCCCTGGAAGTTGCAAGAGGAAGAACTGGTTGAAGGCAAGCAGGACGCCTTGCGCTTGTCACTGCAAGAACAACAGCAAGCAGGCATTGATATCGTCAGTGATGGCGAGCAGACACGTCAGCACTTTGTCACGACGTTCATCGAACACCTCAGCGGCGTTGATTTTGCAAAACGTGAAACCGTCAGGATTCGTGATCGCTATGATGCGAGCGTCCCCACGGTGGTGGGGGCTGTCAGTCGCCAGAAGCCGGTTTTCGTGGAAGATGCCAAGTTTCTGCGCCAGCAGACCGAGCAACCCATAAAGTGGGCGCTGCCAGGCCCGATGACGATGATCGACACGCTTTATGACAGCCATTACAAAAGCCGCGAAAAACTGGCCTGGGAATTCGCCAAGATCCTCAACCAGGAAGCCAGGGAGCTGGAGGCGGCCGGCGTGGATATCATCCAGTTTGATGAGCCCGCCTTTAACGTCTTCTTCGATGAAGTGAATGACTGGGGTGTGGCCACCCTGGAAAGAGCCATTGAAGGTCTTAAATGCGAAACGGCGGTGCACATTTGCTATGGCTATGGCATCAAGGCCAATACGGACTGGAAAAAGACCCTGGGCTCAGAGTGGCGGCAATATGAAGAGGCGTTCCCCAAGCTGCAGAAATCCAGTATCGATATCGTCTCGCTGGAATGTCACAACTCTCATGTCCCAATGGATCTCATTGAACTCATCAGAGGCAAGAAGGTGATGGTCGGGGCCATTGATGTGGCCTCCAACACCATTGAAACACCCGAGGAAGTGGCCGACACCTTGCGCAAGGCATTGCAGTTCGTGGATGCCGACAAGCTCTATCCCTGCACCAACTGTGGCATGGCGCCCTTATCCCGTGGCGTGGCAAGGGGCAAGCTGAAGGCTTTGAGTGCCGGCGCAGAAATCATCCGAAGAGAACTCTCGAACCTGCGCTGAGCTAAAGCCGCAAGTGGTGTGCCAGAGGGGTGAGGCAGTGGATTGAAAAGCCGCCGCTTCACCCCTCTGCGCGCTGTCGGACAGTACCCAATATTCAGGACCCGCCATGTCACTTCCCAGTACGGCTATCGAGCCAATGCGCTTTCGCGAAGCGCTCGGGCACTACGCATCCGGCATCACGGTGATTACCTCACAGGTTGATGGCGAGCCGCTCGGCTTCACGTGCCAGTCGTTCTATAGCGTGTCGATGAGCCCGCCGCTGGTGTCATTCAGCGTCATGTCCAGCTCGGCCAGCTACCCCAAGATTCGTCAGGCGGGCCGCTTCATGGTCAATATCCTCTCAGGCGAGCAGGTCAGGATTTCCAACCAGTTCGCAAGCAAAGGCACGGACAAGTGGCAGGGAGTTCAATGGCAGGAATCGCCGCTGGGCAACCCGATCATTGCCGGCAGCCTGCACTGGCTCGATTGTGAAATTCATGCCGAACACGTCGCCGGTGACCACCTGATCGTGATCGGTGAAGTCAAGGCGCTGAACCTGCAGCAAGCGGCGGCTGCGCAGCCATTGCTGTATTTCAAAGGGCAATATTGCAACCTCGCGGCCCCGGGCGCGGTGTGAACCCTGGCCGGCGCTCCTTCGCTGAGGGCCTGTTTCAGACAGCAAGGTTGCTTGTGAATCGCAGGGACGCTGGCGCTCACTCTTGTACCGGAATCTGCCGCAACGGCTTGACCGACTTGAAGGAAAAGCTCGAATAGA
Source organism: Pseudomonas sp. BIGb0176 (assembly GCF_024810175.1). Taxonomy (NCBI): domain Bacteria; kingdom Pseudomonadati; phylum Pseudomonadota; class Gammaproteobacteria; order Pseudomonadales; family Pseudomonadaceae; genus Pseudomonas; species Pseudomonas sp. BIGb0176. The sequence continues at coordinate 729,611 of NZ_JANUEC010000001.1, read as the reverse complement.
TCTCCTTCACCGCCGGCAGGGTCTGCAACACTTCACGGGCGAATTCGCCGAAGGATTCCAGGTCCTTGGCCAGCACTTCGAGGAGAAAGTCGTAGCGCCCGGAGACGTTGTGGCAGGCGATGATTTCCGGGATCTCCAGCAGCCGCTGCTCGAAGGCCCGGGCGGTGTCCTGGGAGTGGGATTCCATCATCACGCTGACAAAGGCGGTGACCCCATAGCCCAGCGCCTTGGGCGAGAGGATCGCCTGGTAACCGGTAATCACCCCGCTCTCTTCGAGAATCTTTACCCGGCGCCAGCACGGCGAGGTGGTCAAGGCGACGCTGTCCGCCAGCTCGGCATTGGTCAGCCGGGCGTTGTCTTGCAGGGCGATCAGCAGGGCTTTGTCGATACGGTCCAGATCGAGGGGCATGTCTTACCTTTTTATCTTATTTTTATGGTTATTTATTCCAATTATTCGGTTTTAAAGGGCCGATATTGGAAATTATTGCGCCGGATTTGAGCATAGCATTAGAGTAAATCCGGGAGCGTTCACCATGAACAATAAAAACAGTGACCTTGGTTTTTCCACCCGTGCCATCCATCACGGCTACAACCCCCAGGAGCATCAGGGCGCGCTGATCCCGCCGATCTACCTGACCTCCACCTTCACCTTCGCCACCGCCGAATACGGCGCGGGCTGTTTTGCCGGTGAAGAACCCGGCTACTTCTATACCCGCATCGGCAACCCGACCCTGGCGTTGCTGGAAGCGCGCATGGCCGCCCTGGAAAACGGCGAAGCGGCCGTGGCGTTCGGCTCCGGCATGGGGGCGATTGCCGCGACCTTGTGGACCCTGCTGCGCCCGGGCGACGAGGTCATCGTCGGCCAGACTTTGTACGGCTGCACCTTTGCCCTGCTGCACCACGGCCTTGGCGAATTCGGCGTCAAGGTACGCCATGTCGACCTGACCGACCTGGGCGAGCTACGGGCGGCCATCGGCCCGGCCACGCGGATGATCTATTTCGAAACCCCGGCCAACCCCAACATGCAACTGGTGGACATCGCCGCCGTGGCCCAGGTGGCCCGCCAGCATCCCGGCCTGCTCGTGGCGGTGGACAACACCTACTGCACACCTTACCTGCAGCGCCCGCTGGAACTGGGCGCCGACCTGGTGCTGCATTCGGCCACCAAGTACCTCAGCGGCCATGGCGACATCACCGCCGGCATCGTGGTCACCGGCCAGGCCCTGGCCGAACGCATCCGCCTGCAGGGCCTGAAGGACCTGACCGGCGCGGTGCTCTCGCCCCAGGACGCTTTTCTCCTGATGCGCGGCCTCAAGACCCTGGCCCTGCGCATGGATCGCCATTGCGCCAACGCCCAGGCCGTCGCCCAGTTCCTCCAGGACCACCCCGCCGTGGCCTGGGTCGCCTACCCGGGGCTGGCATCCTTTGCCCAACACGCCCTGGCCGCAAGACAGATGAAGCTGCCCGGCGGCATGATCGCCTTCGAACTCAAGGGCGGGCTGGCCAGCGGGCGACGCTTCATGAACGCCCTGGGGCTGTTCAGCCGCGCGGTCAGCCTGGGGGATGCCGAATCCCTGGCCCAGCACCCGGCGAGCATGACCCATTCCACCTACACCCAGGAGGAACGGGCCGAACACGGCATCGCCGAGGGCCTGGTACGGCTGTCGGTGGGGCTGGAAGACATCGCCGACCTGCTGGCCGACATCGCCCAGGCCCTGGACGCCAGCGCCGAACCCGCGCGCCCCACCCTGGAGGCCGTGGGCCGGATCGGCAAGGCCCTGCCTTGAGCAGGATCAGCACATCTGGCGGCAAAGCCGACTACAACACCCTGCCGGCGCCCGGGCGCCGGCAGTCCAGGCAACACCCGCAACACCCTTAGAACCGTAACCCACAGGAGTGGAACAACCCATGAGTCGTATCAATAACAAAGCCACCCAACTGCTCAGCGCCATGATCCTTGCCGGCCTGGCCTGCCATTCCATGGCAGCCGACAGCATCCGGATCGGCATCGCCGGGGCCAAGACCGGCCCGGTGGCGCAATACGGTGACATGCAGTTCAGCGGCGCGCGCATGGCCATCGAGCAGATCAACGCCAAGGGTGGCGTCGACGGCAAGCAACTGGTGGCCGTGGAATACGACGATGCCTGCGACCCCAAGCAAGCGGTCGCCGTGGCCAACAAGGTGGTCAACGACGGCGTCAAGTTCGTGGTCGGACACCTGTGCTCCAGCTCCACCCAGCCCGCGTCGGACATCTACGAAGACGAAGGCATCGTGATGATCACCCCGGCCGCCACCAGCCCAGAGCTGACCGCCCGTGGCTACAAGATGGTGTTCCGCACCATCGGCCTGGACAACGCCCAGGGCCCGGCGGCGGCACGCTACATCGCCCAGCTCAAGCCGACCAATGTGGCGGTGCTGCACGACAAGCAACAGTACGGCGAAGGCATTGCCAGCTCGGTCAAGGACATCCTCGGCAAGGAAGGCATCAAGGTGGCGATGTTCGAAGGCATCAACGTCGGCGAACGCGACTACTCCTCGATCCTGGCCAAGCTCAAGCAGGCCAATGTGGATTTCGTCTACTTCGGCGGCTACCACCCGGAAATGGGCCTGCTGTTGCGCCAGGCCAAGGAAAAGGGCCTGACCGCACGCTTCATGGGGCCTGAAGGCGTGGGCAACGACTCGATCTCGCAGATCGCCAAGGACGCTTCCGAAGGCATGCTGGTGACCCTGCCCAAGTCCTTCGACCAGGACCCGGCCAACAAGGCCCTGGTGGAGGCCTTCGAAGCCAAGAAGGAAAACCCCAGCGGCCCATTCGTCCTGCCGTCCTACTCGGCCGTGGAAGTGATTGCCGGAGGCATCGCCGCAGCCAAGAGCGAAGACCCGGAAAAAGTCGCCGAGGCGATCCACAAGGGCACCTTCAAGACCCCCACCGGCGACCTGAGCTTCGACGAGAAAGGCGATCTCAAGGACTTCAAGTTCGTGGTCTATGAGTGGCACTACGGCAAGCCGAAAAGCGTAGCGGCGGAAAACGCCGGGCTCTAAGCCGGGCACCGGGTGCCGCCTGCCAGGGCAGCGGCGCCCTACCCGTTTCAGGTGCAAGGCCTGAAAGAAGCTCTGCACACCGTTTGAACAACGCCCTTCAAGCCAGACTTAAAGCACTAATTCCCGAGTATTCTAGTTGGGAACAACTTAAAGAACGGGTAACAACAAGGACCGCTTCGGGTAACACTTTCCAAAGCCCCTGCCTATACTCCAGAACCCTCCCCGTGGAAGCCGCCCATGCTTCCCGCCCAGGAAGATCGTTAGCCTGCCTTGTTTTCTTCTGAACTTTTCACTGCCGTCTTCCGCTCAACTAGAGCTCGTGATGAAAGGGCCTGAAAAGCCCGAACTAGAGGACTTTCGCGAGTAGCGCAATAACCCCCGCCCACCCGCCGCAAGCCAGCATTCGATAGCCCCAAGCCCCTTATCCTTAGTGCCAAGCCGCTAGGCATGAGGCTTACCGCGCTGCGCTTATGCCGCAACTAAAACGTTAAAGCAAAAGACTGTGACGCGCATCGAATGTTACCGATCAAGATGAACTTAATGTTACCGACCAAGTAAAAAAAGATAAGCCGCAAACCCACTAACACCGGGAAGTAGTTCCTCTTTTTTCATGGATAGAAATACTGTTTGCTAACTAAATTCGATTTTGTATATCGTGCGCAACATCAAATTGCCAGCTGCGGAAAGTACTTCTGCCAGGCCTCTTTTCAAGGAGCGAAGAACATGGAACCCTTTCTCGGCGAGATTCGTCTGTTCCCCTGGTCCTGGGCCCCGCAAGGCTGGCTTTTGTGCCAGGGACAGATCCTCGACGTCGCGAACTATACGGCGCTGGCCAGCCTGCTCGGCGATCGCTACGGCGGCGACGGTAGAACCACCTTCGGCCTGCCAGACCTTCGAGGCCGCGCAGCCCTGGGGGAAAACCCTGTCGCGTCGACCAGCCCTGTGCTGGGGGTACATGAACTGGGCAGCATGGACGGCGCCGAGTGGGTCGCACTGACCCTCAACAACCTGCCCGCCCACAACCATGTCGCCAATGTCGCGGTCACCGCCGGCACCGGCGGGCCGGCGGGAAATATTCCCGCCATCAGTTCGACGTCCAAAGGCGCCGTATCCAAGCCCACCTATGTCGCTTATGCCGACAAAGATCGCGTGACGATCAACCCGACCACAGTGGTGACCACCCTCGGCTATCCACTGCCGAACATGCAGCCGTCGATCGTCGGCAACTTCTGCATTGCCGTCACCGGCACCTACCCACCCCGGGCCTAACGACCAAGGATAGTGATATGTCTGATGCATACCTCGGAGAAATCCGCATGTTTGCCGGCAACTTTGCCCCCAGGGGCTGGGCCCTGTGTAACGGTGCGCAACTGTTGATCCGGAACTTTGAAGCCCTTTACTCCCTGATCGGCACGACCTACGGCGGTGATGGCAGCAACACCTTCTGCCTGCCTGACTACCGCGGCCGTACCCCCATCGGCCAGGGCAATGGGCCCGGCTTCACACCCCGGGCCCTGGGCCAGGCCGTAGGGACCGAGCAGGTCACCATGAGTGCGCTCAATACCCCACCGCACATCCATGGCTTCCAGGTCAGTTCCAGCGAGGTCACATCCGCCAACCCGCTCCCCGCCAACCAACCGGCCAATAGCTACACCTTTGGCAAGTTCAAGCTTGAAGGCAGCTTTACCGGCCTTTACAGCAAGGGTGACAGCACATCGGCGGTGGTCAGCATGAGCCCGAACTTTCTTAGCCCGGCTCTGGGTATCCCCAATAAAGCAGTCGAGCCACACAGCAACATGATGGGGTCCCTGGCGATCACCTACATCATCTGCCTGAACGGCTACTACCCACAAAAGCCCTAGTTTCTCTTAACTTCAGGAATGCTCGACCATGGACGCTTTTACTGGTGAAATCAGGCTCTTTCCCTTCAACTTCGCTCCCGATAACTGGGCCGTCTGCGACGGCAGCCCGTTGCTCGTGCAGAATTACCCCGCACTGTACTCCGTGATCGGCCTCACTTATGGCGGTACTGCCGGGACCAGTTTCAATCTGCCCAACCTCAAAAGTCGCGTCACCATCGGCACCGGCCAGGGCGCCAACCTGACCAATCGATCCCTGGGCCAGGCCGTGGGCGGCGATACAACGACCTTGTTGCCAGCACACTTTGCGCCCCATACCCATCACGTACTGGCCAAGGACGGCACCGACACCACTGGCGCACTGGACCTGGCCAATGGCACTGCCTACCTGGCACAACCACGGGGTGTGCGCTTGTACAACGGCACAGTGCCGCCCACCGCTGCTCCGGGACCAAGCCTGCATCCAAGTACGGTGACCACGAACGGTACGGAGGCGGCGAAGACAGGTTCGACGCGCGATGTGATGCAGCCTTTCCTGACCCTGCGCTATTGCATCTGCCTGAACGGCGAGTACCCACAGCAATCGTGACCAGATCATGCCTTGACTCTCTCCTGCAGGTCACGCTGCCGGCCGGCGCCAGGCTGCGTCCGCAGAGCGCTGACGACCTGGCCTTCCTGCGGGAGCTGTTCGTGTCCCGCCGTTGGGACGAGGTCAGTGCCGTTCCTGGCTGGAGCGACGCCCAACGACGGGCGTTCCTGCACAACCAGGCCGAGTTGCAACGCCAGCACTATGAGCGGCACTACCCCGAGGCGCAGTGGCTGATTGTCGAGCAGGCCGGCCAGCCCATCGGCCGCCTGTGCCTGCATCGGCACGCCACTGAGCAGCGCATCATCGATATCGCCCTGCTGCCCGCCTGGCATGGCCAAGGCCTGGGTACCCGACTGTTGCGGGCGATCCTGGCGCAGGCCGACGCCCAGGGGCACAACAGCAGCCTGAGCGTCGAAACCGCCAGCCGGGCCCGGCGCCTGTATCAGCGGCTGGGCTTTGAGCCCATTGAAGAGAATGGCCTGTACCTGCAAATGCAGCGGCCGGCACAACGACCGGTCCGTGAGGATCTGGACAACCCCTGAAGCCTGAATGCGTATTACTGACAGGACGCCCGAATCAGGCAGCCTGCGTATTTTCCACCTTCGTCCTTGACTCCCTTACACGCTGGATGCGACCCAACCAAGCAGGTCGCATGGCAGGAAGCCTTTATGAAAACATCACGCAGTTGTTTCCACGCTTGGCTGGCACGTCCGCTGGCCTTTCTCTTCCTGCTGTTGAACCTGGCCCTGGCTGCCCAGGCCCAGGCCGCAGCGCCAGTGATCACCAGCCCGGTATCGGGCACTACCCTGCCGTCAGTTGCGGTGGGCCAGTCGATGAGCATCTCGATCCTTTCCGTGGGCGGCGCAACACCCCTGGATCAATGGTTCCAGTGCGACATCGACGATCCGGGCTACGATGGCATTACCCCCTGCCTGCCGCCGGGGTTGATCCTCGACTCCTCGCCCCACAGTTCAGCCACCACCCTGCACGGCACACCGACCACCGCCGGCAACTATACCTTCAGCATTTCCCTGAATGACGGCGTTGGCCAGGCTGGAGTCGCCACCTACAACCTGGTGGTCACCAGTTCTGCGGTCCCAACCCTGACGTCGGTCAGCCCAAACAGCGGCAGCATCGCAGGCGCCACCGCCGTCACCCTCACCGGCAGCAATTTTACCGGCGCCACCTCGGTCAGCTTCGGCGGCACGGCGGCCCCCAGTTATACCGTCAACAACGCCACGACCATCACGGCCACCACACCGGCTCATGCCGCGGGCGCAGTGAACGTAACGATCATCACCCCTGGCGGCAGCGCGACCCTGACCAATGGCTATACCTACGCCGTGCCCGCCCCCACAGTCGGCCCGGTCAGCGCCACGGTGGCCGCCAACAGCAGCGCCAACTCGATCACTCTGAGCCTCAGTGGCGGCGCCGCCACCAGCGTCGCCGTGGCCAGCGCCGCCAGCCATGGGACTGCCACGGCCAGCGGCACCAGCATCAGCTACACCCCCACCGCCGGTTTCTCCGGCACCGACAGCTTCACCTATACCGCCACCAACGCCAGCGGCACTTCCAGCCCGGCTACGGTGACCATCACCGTCACCCCGCCCACCCTGGCGATAACACCGACAACTCTGCCCAACGGCACTCAAAGCACGGCCTACAGCCAGACCCTGAGCACCTCCGCGGGCACCGCCCCCTACAGCTACGCGATCACTGCCGGCAGCCTGCCGGCCGGCATGAGCCTGAACACCAGCACCGGTACACTCAGCGGCACCCCCACTGCCGGTGGTGCCTTCAACCTGACCATCACCGCCACCGACGCCTACAGCGCCACCGGCTCTCGCGCCTACACCTTGTTGATCAACGGCCTGCCACCAGTTGCCAACGCACTGAGCACCACGGTCGCGGCCAACAGCAGCGCCAACACGATTCCCTTGAACATCACCGGTGGTGCCGCCACCAGCGTCGCCGTGGCCAGCGCCCCCAGCCATGGCAGCGCCACGGCCAGCGGCACCAGCATCAGCTACACGCCTGCCGCCGGTTTCTCCGGTGCCGACAGTTTCACCTACACCGCCACCAACGCCAGCGGCACTTCCAGCCCGGCCACGGTGAGCATCACCGTCGGTGCCCCGAGCATCACCCTGAGCCCCGGCTCCCTGAGCAACGGCACCGCCGGCACGCCCTATAGCGCAACCCTCAGCGCCACCGGCGGCACTGTGCCCTACAGCTACAGCATCACATCCGGCAGCCTGCCGACCGGCCTCAGCCTGAACACCGGCACCGGTGCGATCAGCGGCATACCGAGCGCCGCTGGCACCTCCAACCTGACCATCACCGCCACCGATACCAACGGCGCCACCGGGTCCCAGGCCTACTCGATCACCATCAATATTCAGGCACCGGTTGCCAGCGCCGTCAGCGCCACGGTCGCGGCCAACAGCAGCGCCAACCCGATCCCTCTGAGCCTCAGTGGCGGCGCCGCCACCAGCGTCGCCGTGGCCAGCGCCGCCAGCCACGGTACTGCCACGGCCAGCGGCACCAGCATCAGCTACACCCCCACCGCCGGTTTCTCCGGCGCCGACAGTTTCACCTACACCGCCACCAACGCCAGCGGCACTTCCAGCCCGGCCACGGTGAGCATTACCGTCAGCGCGCCCAGCCTGGTACTGACCCCGGCGTCCCTGGGGGCCGGCACGGCAGGCAGCCCCTACAGCGCAACTCTCAGCGCTACCGGTGGCACCGTTCCCTACAGCTACAGCATCACCAGCGGTAGCCTGCCGACGGACCTGAACCTGAACACTGCCAGCGGTCTGATCAGCGGTACGCCGATTACCAGCGGCAGCAGCAACCTGGTCATCACCGCCACCGATGCCAACGGTGCCACGGGCTCACAGGCCTATTCGATCACCATCGCTGCCGTGGCGATCACCGTGCCCGCCTCCAGCCAGATCCTCGCAGCGGGCCAGTCGGCCACCGTCGACCTGACCCAGGGCGCCACCGGCGGCCCGTTCACCCACGCCACCCTGGGCACGGTGACCCCGGCCTCGGCCGGCCGGGCGATGATGATGGGCCCCTTCTCGATGCGCTTCGTGCCATCGGCGGCCTTCGCCGGTACGGCGGTCGTCAGCTTCAGCCTGCACAACCTCAGCGGTTCCAGCGCCTCCAGCACCATGAGCTTCATCATCCAGACCCGTGCGGACCCGACCAGGGACGCCGAGGTCATCGGCCTGCTCAACGCCCAGACCCGCGCCGCGGAACGCTTTGCCAGTACCCAGATGGACAACTTCAACCAGCGTATGGAGCAGCTGCACCAGATGCGCTGCGACCGCAATTCGTTCAACGCCAGCTTGCGCAAGGACGGCAGCAACGTACCGCTGGGCGAGGTCGCCAAGGTGATCAAGGAACAACTGGGAGATTCGGCCCACCAGACCGAGCAGGAAAAACGCGAGGCCGCCGCTGCCGCGCAGGACAACTGCAAGCAGGATGACCTGGCGTTCTGGAGCGACGGTTTCGTCAACACCGGCTCGACCCACGCCCGTGGCGCCCAGGGCAACAGTTTCACCACCCTGGGCCTGAGCGCCGGCGTCGACTATCGGCTGTCGCCCACGCTGATCGCCGGGGTCGGGATCGGCTACGGCAACGACCGCAGCGAGATCGGCAGCAACAAGACCCGCAGCGATGCGGACGCCATCGGCATCGCCACCTACCTGAGCCTGAACCTGGCGCCCCAGGTGTTTGTCGACGGCCTGCTGGGCTACAACCGCATCAGCTTCGACTCGCGTCGCTACATCACGGGCAGTAACGACGACTATGCCCGTGGCTCGCGCGATGCCGACCAGTTGTTCGCCTCGCTGACCGCCAGCTACGAGTACCGCCAGGGACCACTGTCGCTGACCCCCTACAGCCGCTTGAACGCCAGCGTCACACGCCTGGACGCCTTCAGTGAAAAAGGCGGAGGCATCTACGGGCTTTCCTATGACGAGCAAAACCAGCAGAACTTCACTTCCTACCTGGGCCTGCGCACCGGTTACGACCTGATGACCCGGGTCGGCGTGGTCACCCCCAAGGTCGGCCTGGCCTGGGGTCACAACTTCAGTAGCAGCAGCGACTACAAGATGCGCTATACCGACCAGGGCGATGAAGGCCTGCTCTACCGGCTCAAGCCCGATGCCCTGGACCGCGACTTCGCCAGCCTGGACATGGGTGTTGACTTCAACCTCGGGCGTGCCTGGCAAATGGGCTTCTCCTATAAGACCGCGCTGGGTTCGGATGAACGCAACGACAGCCTGCGCATCGGTTTGAACGGGAAGTTCTAGAGGCTGACCACAGGCTAACGCCCCATCACCGGGGCATGCAGAAGGAAATGCTTCCCCTGCCGAATGACAGGCAAAAAAAACCGCCGCAGCCAGGCTGCGGCGGGTGATGCCACTCAAGGGGGGGCGGGTCTGTGTCGCGCTTAGCTGCTCGGCAGGGTACCGGCCTCGATTTCCCCGGCGGTGCGTTCCACTGCGCGGCGGGTCTTGTCCACCAGCTCGTCAATGTCGCCACGGCTGGCCACCAGGGCCGGGGCCATGATCATCCGCCCGAAGGTCGAGCGAATGATCACCCCCTCTTCGAAGCCCAGGGTGCGGCAGCGCCAGGCGATGTCGTTCTCGTTGGCGAAACGCTTGCGGCTGGCCTTGTCCTCGGCGAACTGCAACGCCGCCACCAGCCCGGTGCCCTGGATCTCGCCGATCAGCGGGTGGTTGCCGAACACTTCCCGCAGGCACTGCTGCAGGTAGGGGCCGGTATCGTTCTTGACCTGGCTCACCACCCCTTCATCGCGCAGGGCCTTGAGGTTGGCGATGGCCACGGCCGCTGCCACCGGGTGCCCGGAATAGGTCAGGCCGTGGGCGAACACCCCGCCCTGCTCCACCAGTACCTGGGCAATGCGCTTGCTCAGCACCAGCCCGCCCATGGGGATGTAGCCGGAGGTCAGGCCCTTGGCGATGGACAGGGTGTCGGGCTCGAAACCGAAATGTTGGTGGGCGAACCACTCCCCGGTGCGACCGAAACCACCGATCACTTCGTCGGCACACAGCAGCACGTCGTACTGGCGGCAAATGCGCTGGATTTGTGGCCAGTAGCTTTCCGGCGGGAAGATCATGCCGCCCGCGCCCTGGAACGGCTCGGCGATGAAGCCGGCGACGTTCTCGGCCCCCAGTTCGAGGATCTTCTCCTCCAGCTGGCGGGCGCAGCGCAAGCCGAACTCGGCGGGTGTCAGGTTGCCTTCGTGGGCGAACCAGTAAGGCTCGTCGATATGCGCCACGTCCGGGATCAACCCGCCCATGTCATGCATGAACTTCATTCCGCCCAGGGCCGTGGCCGCCAGGGTCGAGCCGTGGTAGCCATTCCAGCGGCCGATCATCACCTTCTTCTGCGGCTGGCCGAGGATCTGCCAGTAGCGGCGCACGCTGCGGATCAGCACCTCGTTGGCCTCGGAACCGGAGTTGGTGTAGATGGCGTGGCTGTAGTGCCCGGGCAGCAGGCTGAACAGCAACTCGGACAGCTCCACCACCGCCGGGTGGGTGGTGTGGAAGAACATGTTGTAGTACGGCAATTGCTCCAGCTGGGCGCTGGCGGCAGCGGCCAGGTCCTTGCGGCCATAGCCCAGGTTGGTGCACCACAGGCCGGACATGCCGTCCAGGTAGCGCTTGCCGTCGTTGTCCCACAGGTGCAGGCCCTCACCACGGACGATCACCCGCGGGCCCTCGGCGTTCAGCGCCTTCTGGTCGAGGAAGGCATGGATATGGTGCGCGGCGTCGGCGGCCTGGTAATCCTGGGTGCTGCGGGGCGCGGCCGGCTGCGGCTGTTGGTTGGAGGTGCTCATGGTCATTCTCCTGCACGGTAGGCGGGTTCAAGGGAAGGTTGGGTTGCCAGGGTCGGTTCGCCGGGCAGCAGCGGTTCGGGAACGAACAGCGGCTTGCGCATCACCAGCTTGATCCAGACCACGGCGATCAGCGAAATCACCCCCAGCACCACGCCGGCACTGCCGAAGATCCGCGCGGTCATCTCGGGGGATGGGGAAACGTGGTAGATCGCAAACAGCATGCCGACGATACCCAGCACCTGGGGCCAGGGGTAGAACGGCGAGCGGAACGGCCGTGGCGCATCGGGGTAGCGGCGGCGCAGGGCGATCACGTCGATGTGCACGACGATATAGGCCAGCAGCCACGCCAGGGCGGCGGCCAACAGCAGCAGGCTGATGGAATCCGGGTCCTGGCCCAGCAGCAGGATCGGCAGCCCGGTCAGCGCCGCCACGAACAGCACCGCCACCCAGGGCGTACGGCCACGGGGGCTCAAGCGCTTGAACTGGGGAAAGGCCTGGCCGTTCTGGGCCATGCCGTAGAGCATCCGCGGCAGCGCCGCCAGGGACGAGTTGACCGTGCTGCAGGTGGCAGTGATCACCGCCCCCACCAGGAACAGCTTGCCGGCCTCGCCGAACACCGTGGTGGCGAACAGGAAATGCGGCAGCGGATCGCTGGCCAGTTGCGCCCGCGGCACACAGAGCAAGGCACCCAGGCAATAGAGGGTAATCACCAGGAAGATCACGCTCAGGCCGATGATCATCGAACGCGGGATATTGCGCTCCGGGTTGCGGGTTTCCTCCACCAGCGGGCAGACGAACTCGGCACCGACAAAGCCCCAGATGGCCATGGCCGCCAGCGCCAGGGCGCCGACTTGCAAGGGGTTCCAGCCCTGGTCCAGGGGCAGTTGCAGGTCGGCCTGGGCACTGCTCACGGCGCCCAGGCCCAGGGTCAGCAGGATCACCACCATCACCACCGCCAGCACCGTCTGCAGCTTGGCGAAGACGTCGATGCCCAACAGGTTGAGCAAGGTGAACACCCCGAGTACCCCATAGGCCACCAGCATCGGCGGCAACGCGCCGGGGTAGACCTTGCCGATGATCAGGTCCAGAAGCAGCAGCTCCGCGGACAGGGCGAACATCGCCACCACCATGTAGCCGGAGAAGGTCGCGAGGATCGCCGGGAAATGCCCGATGGCCACCTCGGTGTAGCTGCTCAGGCTGCCGGCCCGGGGCACCATCAGCGCCAGTTCGGAAAACGACAGGGCATAGGTCAGGGCCAGCAGGTAGGCCAGCAGCAGCGGGATGAAGAAGCCCAGCCCGGCCATCCCTGCCCCTTGCAGCATCAGCACCATCACCCCCTGGGACACCACCAGGCCGACAGCCACCGAGACCAGTGAACCCAGGCCCAGGACCCGGCGCAGGCCGCCCTTGTTGGTGGGGCTCAAGGCCCCCGTCGAGAGATTTGCAGTCATGGCACGCACTCCGTTCTTATTGTTGTTGTGGGCCTGCCGCCGGGGCGGCAGGTGCAGCGGCGCCAGCCCGGCGCCGCAGAGGGTTCACAGCGCTCAGCGCAGCTGGAACCAGGTGGTTTTCAGTTGGGTGTACTTGTCGAAGGCATGCAGCGACAGGTCGCGACCGAACCCCGACTGCCGGCCACCGCCAAACGGCACGGTGACGTCCAGGGCATCCACGGTATTGACCGACACCGTGCCGGCCCGCAAGCGCCCGGCGACCCGGTGGGCGCGGTTGAGGTCGTCGCTCCACAGCGAGGCGGCCAGGCCGTAGACGCTGTCATTGGCCAGCGTAATGGCCTGTTCCTCGTCGTCGAACGGCGTCACCGCCAGCACCGGGCCGAACACTTCTTCCCGGGCGATGGCCATCGCCGGGCCCACGCCGGTGAGGACGGTCGGCTCGATGTAGTTGTCGCTGCCATCGATGCTCAGTTGCCGGCCGCCACAGGCCAGCTGCGCACCCTGCTCCAGGGCCGCCGCGATATGCCCCATGACGCTGGCGGTCTGGCGCGCGTCGACCATGGCCCCGGCACGGCTGGCCGGGTCCAGCGGGTTGCCCGGCCGCCAGTCCCGGGCCTTGGCCTTGAGGCGTTCCACGAACTGTTCATGGATGCTGCGCTGCACCAGCAGCCGCGAGTTGGCGGAACACACCTCGCCCTGGTTGAAGAAGATGCCGAAGGCGGCCTTCTCTGCGGCCAGGTCCAGGTCCTGGCAGTCGTCGAACACCAGGTTCGGGCTCTTGCCACCGCATTCGAGCCAGACCTGCTTGAGGTTGGACTGCGCCGAATACTGCATGAAGAACTTGCCCACCTCGGTGGAGCCGGTGAACACCAGGCAATCCACATCCGGGTGCAGGCCCAGGGCCCGTCCGGCTTCGCTGCCCAGGCCCGGCACCACGTTGAGCACGCCTTCCGGCAAACCGGCCTCCAGGGCCAGTTCGGCCAGGCGCAGCGCCGAGAACGGCGACTGCTCGGCGGGCTTGAGCACCACCGAGTTGCCCACCGCCAGGGCCGGCGCCAGCTTCCAGGCGGCCATGTCCAGGGGGAAGTTCCAGGGCACCACCGCGCCGATCACCCCCAGGGGCACGCGGCTGATGCTGGCGTGGCTGTTGCGGGCGCCGGGGGCCACCTGATCGTAGAGCTTGTCGATGCTTTCGGCGTACCAGGCGAAGACATTGGCCGCGCCGGGCACGTCGATGTTCCAGGCGTCCATCACCGGCTTGCCCATGTTCAGGCTGTCCAGCAGGGCCAGTTCCTCGCGGTGGGCCAGCATCAGTTCGGCCAGGCGCAGCAGGACCTTCTTGCGCTCCACCGGGGCCATGCGCGCCCAGGGCCCGTGCTCGAAGGCCCGACGCGCGGCGGCCACCGCCAGGTCCACCTCGGCTGCGCCACAGGCGCTGACCCGGGCCAGCACCTGGCGGGTGGCCGGGTTGATGGCATCGAAGGTAGCGCCGGATTCGGCGGACAACCGCTGGCCGCCGATCAGCGCCTGGTCAATGAATGTTTGTCGGGCAGCCCGCTGCTGCCAGTAACCGAGATCGAACACGCTGCATTCCCTCATCGGCCGTTGCGACGGCCTGCTGGTTATTGGGTCCAGAGCGATGGTGCGTCACAGCGGGCCGGAGGAAAAATACTAAAAATATGTTCGAGTCCCATGAAAAAGCTCTGCAACCAGACGGCCTGGCGCCCCACGCAAAACGCCGCCATCCGGAGGTCCGGATGGCGGCGAATGGGCACTGTCCCGTGGCTAGGGCGCCTGGGTGGAGCGCATCCGGTTCAGGCCGGGTGCTCCAGCCAGTCGCCCAGGCGCAGCAACAGGGCGTCGCAGGCGTGCAGTTGCTCAAGGCTGATGAACTCGTCCGGCTTGTGGCCCTGGTCCATGCTGCCCGGGCCGCAGACCACCGTGGGAATCCCGGCCTGGTGGAACAGCCCGCCCTCGGTGCCGAAGGCCACGGTGCCGAACTCCCGCGAGCCGCTGAGCAGCGCCAGCAGGTCGGCGGCCTCGCTGTCGGCAGCGGTGGCCAGCCCCGGGTAGGCACTCAGAGGTTGCAGGGCGATCCCGGTGTCGGCCTGCACCGCCTGCATCTGCGGCAGCAGCTGGTCCCGGGCATAGCCTTGCAACTGGTCCACCACCGCCTGGGCGTCATAGCCCGGCAGGGTGCGCACCTCGAAATCGAACTGGCACTCGGCCGGCACAATGTTCAGGGCCCGACCGCCCTGGATGGTGCCGGTCTGCACCGTGGAGAACGGCGGATCGAAACGTGGGTCGTGGTGCTCGGGTTGCGCCAAGCGGCTGCCGATCTCCCCCAGCTTGCCGATCAGCCGCGCCGCGTACTCGATGGCATTGACCCCATAGGGCGCATAGGCGGAATGGCAGGCCGCGCCGCGCACCTGGCAGCGCATGGCCAGCTTGCCCTTGTGGCCGAGCACCGGGCGCAGCTCGGTGGGCTCGCCGATCAGGCACAGCAGCGGTTTGTGCGGCCGCTGCTGCATTCGCTCAAGCATCGGCCGCACCCCCAGGCACCCCACCTCCTCGTCATAGGAAAAGGCCAGGTGCACCGGCAGCCGCAAGCGGCGCCGGGTCAGGCCCGGCACCGCAGCCAGTACCGAGGCGATGAAACCTTTCATGTCGGCGGTACCGCGGCCGTACAGGCGCCCTTCGCGCTCGCTGAGGACAAAGGGCTCGACGCTCCAGGCCTGGCCGTCCACCGGCACCACGTCGGTGTGGCCGGACAGCACCACACCGCCACGATCCTCGGGGCCGATGCTGGCAAACAGGTTGGCCTTGGTCCGCTCCGGGTTGTAGATCAGCTCGCTGTGCACGCCATGGCTGGCCAGGTAATCGCGGATGAAGCCGATCAGCTCCAGGTTGGAGTCGCGGCTGACCGTGGCAAAGCCCACCAGCCGCGCCAACAACTCGCGGCTCGATTGTTCACTCATTGCCCGGCACTCCGTAGCTGGGCGCCGCCGTCGGGTCCAGGGCGCGAGTCAGGTAGTCCTGCATCTGCGGCCGGTAGGCCTGCCACAGGCCGGCGAGCTGGCCGATGGGGTCGGCGTCGGCCCAGTCCACCCGCAAGTCGACGATGGGCCAGGTCAGGTCGTCCACCACGCTCAGCGCCGCCGAATGCACCGGCCCCGCCTCGCCCCCCGCCGCCATCGCTGCCTGCATCGCCGCCAGCAGGCGCTCCACCAGCATGCCCGGGGTGTTTTCAAAGGCCTGGACCATGGCCTCGATCACCTGCGGGCCTGCCAGCAGGTTGCCGGCCGCCACGCACTGCTCCCCCGCCACCGCGTTGTGCTGGCCCAGGGCTTCCTGGCCGCTGAACAACGCGGTGCGGCCCTGGCTGTCGATCACCGTGACCTGGCGATACTGGCTCCAGCCGTTGCTGCCCAGGGCCCGGTCCAGGGCGCTGGCCGGGTCGAGCTTCTGGCCCTCCAGCAGGTCGAGGATCTGCGGGCCCAGGGCCGGCAAGGTGACGTTCTGGGTCGCCACCGCGCCCACTCCGGCCCGCACCCAGGGGCAGCGCGCGCCCACGGCGATGCTGGAAGAACTGATGGCGATGCCCATCTGGCCGGTTTCGGCGCAGCGTCCAACGATGGAAAAAGTCATGCAAACTCCCTGGCCCACAGGGCCTTGTGGCAAGCGCGGCACAAGGCCGCCGGAAACTTCGGCAACCCCCTCACTCGGGGATCACCGCGATCACGTCGATCTCCATCAGCCACTGCGGCTGGCCGAGGGCCGAGACCACCAGCCCGGTGGAGATCGGGAACACCCCCTTGAGCCACTTGCCTACCTCCTGGTAGACCGGCTCGCGGTAGCGCGGGTCGGTGAGGTAGGTGGTGGTCTTGACGATGTGGCTCAGATCGCTGCCGGCCTCTTCCAGCAGTTGCTTGACGTTTTTCATCGCCTGCTCGGCCTGGGCCCGCGGGTCGCCGAGGCCGACCAGCCGGCCGTCGAAGTCGGTGCCGACCTGGCCGCGCACATACACCGTGTTGCCGGCGCGCACGGCCTGGCACAGGTCGTTGTCCAGGGACTGGTTGGGGTAGGTGTCCTTGGTGTTGAACATGCGGATGCGAGTATGAGTAGGCATCAGTGGGCTCCCACGGGGCTGAGGTTGAGGGCCGGTGCTTCGGCGGTAGCCGCCGGCGGCCGGGCGTCGCTGTAGGCCTGGTACTTGCGCTGGGTGGCGATGTGGTCGGCGACATGCTTGGCGTCGTGCCACACCCCCCAGATAAACGACGAGCCACGGCGCGACAGCCAGGGCAGGCCGAGGAAGTAGACCCCCGGCTCGCGGGACACGCCGCGCTGGTGCAGGGGCTTGCCCTGTTCGCTGAAGGTGTCGACCTGCAGCCAGGAAAAGTCCACGGCGTAGCCGGTGGCCCAGATGATCGAGGTGATGCCGGCCTGTTGCAGGTCGAGTTCGAGGATCGGCTGCTTGACGCAGTCCGGGTCCGGCAGGCGCCGGCGGGCTTCGGGCTCCAGGGGCAGGTCGAGGCCGTTGCGGGCGATGTAGGCATCCGCCGCGTCCAGCAATGCCAGGTAGTTCTCGTCGCCCCGGGCCAGGTTGTCCAGCAGGTCGGCCTGGAAGGTCACGTGCTCGCCGGCAAAGGCCTTGGTCAGCCCCACCAGGGTGATGCCCTGGTGCGCCAGGGCGCGGAAGTCGATGGTCTGGCCGCCGCGGGCGCCGCTGACGGCAATGGTCACGTGCTCGCGCCCCGGCTTGGCGATCTCGGCGTCCCACTCTCCCAGCACCCCGAGCCACCAGCAGAAATCCCGGTTGCGATAGGAGCGCGGTGGCCGGTCGTGGGCCCCCACCGACAGGTAGACCCGGCGCCCCGCGCGCTGCAGCTCATCGGCGATCTGCACCCCGGACGACCCCGCGCCCACCACCAGCACCGCGCCCTCGGGCAGTTGCTGCGGGTTGCGGTACCCGGCGGAGTGGATCTGCGTCAGCCGGTCATTGGCCGGGGCAATCGGCGGGATCACCGGACGCTGGAACGGCCCGGTGGCGGCCACCACCCGTTGCGCCTGGATCAGCCCTTCGGAGGTTTCCACGGTGAAGCCCGGGCGGCCGACATTGCGCAGTACCTTGCGCACTTCCACGCCGGTGCGGATCGGCGCATTGAACTTGCGCGCATAGGCTTCGAAATAGTCCGCCACCTGGTCCTTGGCCGGGAAGGCATCGGCGGCGACATCGAATTCCATCCCGGGAAAGCGGTCGTGCCAGGCCGGCCCGTTGGCCACCAGGGAATCCCAGCGCCCGGTGCGCCAGGCCTCGGCCACCCGGCTGCGCTCCAGCACCAGGTGCGGCACCCCGAGCTTGCTCAGGTGCTCGCTCATGGCCACGCCGGCCTGGCCTGCGCCCACCACCAGGGTGTCCACTTGTATGGGTTGTTCTAAGGTCATATCTGTGTCCTTCTGCGAGACGAATGGCGCCAGCCGGAAGGCTGGGCGCACGCTGTTCAGAACCCGGGGGTAAGTCGGATGCCACAGATGGTGCGACAGACGCCTGCGAAGGAAAAATATTAAAAATGTGCTCGCTGGATAAGAAAAAGCGAGGCAGCGCGCGAGCATGCGAAGCGTGCAACTTCACAACACCGGCGCTGCATCGCAAGCACTCGGGCCCGCGGCCTGGAGCCCAGGCTCAGCTTCGCTCACTGACAAAGGTGTAGCGGCTCAGAGCCTCGGCCAGTCGCGAGGTTTCATCTGCGCAGCGATAGCTCGCCACCAGGCCTTGCCTGGCGCTCTGCACCACCCTCACCTCTTGCAGCTCGATGGCCAGCAAGGCGGCTTCCTGGCGTATGACTGTCTCGATTTCAGCCATGACCAGCGCGGGCTTGAAAATCTTGCCCACTCCGGTGACGGGTAGCGCGTCGGCCAGGATGATCGCCTTGGGCACCGCTGCGCGCTCGCTGATATGCCGCGTCGCGTAGTCCAGCAACTGGGCGCTGCTGATGGCACTCCCGGCGCGCACCTGCACATAGACCACCGGTACTTCCCCGGCATGCGCGTCGGGCCGGCCCACCGCTGCACACAACGCCACATCGGGGTGCGTGGCCAGCACCTCCTCGATGTATTTGGGCTCAATGTTGTGCCCCCCGCGGATGATCAGTTCCTTCTTGCGCCCGGTGAGCCAGAAGTAACCTTCGCCATCGCAGCGCCCAAGGTCCCCGGTGTTGAACCAGCGCTGTTCGGACACACCGTCGAGGGCGACAGTATCGAACCACGCCCCCTGATCATGGGCGCTGTCCAGATAGCCGATGAAGACATTGGGACCGCTGATGCAGATCGCCCCCACCTCATCGACTTGCGCATCACGCAACCAGGCACCTCGCTCATCGAGGATCATCACCCGCATGTCCTGCCAGGGTAGGCGCAGGCCGACCGAGCCAATGCGCGACTCACCGCGCGCCGGATTGACCGACGACGCGCAAGTGCCCTCGGTCAAGCCATAGCCTTCGAGAATGCGCTGGCCTGTCTGTTGCTCGAACTTGCGCAGCAAGTCCCTGGGCATCGGCGCCGCGCCGCAGATCGCCACCGTCAGCGAGCTTGTGTCATGCCCCGCGCAGGGCACCTGCAACAGGCCGGCGTAGACCGTGGGCACAGCTGAATAGCTGCTGACCTGATGGGTTTCGACTATCTCCCAGAACCGCGGCATGAATCCCGGCGTGCGAAACCCCGCCGGTGGTGCCAGCAGCACATGACCGCCCTGGGCAAATGCCGCCAGGCCACAACCGATCAGCGCATTGACGTGAAACAGCGGTAACGCGGTCAGCACGGTGCGTCCTGGCCGCAGGACCGGCGCGCCGATCACCGCATCCAGTTGCCCGCAGAAGATCACTTCATTGCGCTGGCTGTGACGGGCAATTTTCGGCAAGCCGGTGGTGCCGCCGGTGCAATAGTAGGCCGCCACGTCGTTCAGGCCCGGCGGGGCAAACCGCAGGCGCTCGCCTGGCTCGAGGGCCAGTTCGGCGAAAAAATCCAGGACCGGCACCCCGGCCACTTCCGCGGGCAGCGGCGCGCTCTGCCCATGGCCCGGCAGGTGCCGCATCGGGTCGACAGCCAATACGCCTTGCAGGCCGGGCAAGCGGGCAATCGCGCCCTCGACCCGCTGCCAGATCTGCGCATCCGGCTCGGGGCCTACCGTGACTATCCAGCGGACCTTGGCCGCCGCCAGCAGCTCGGCCATCTGCGTGCCGTCCAGCAAGACGTTGACCGCAAAGGCGATACCCGCGGTCTGCGCACCCCACATGGCGATATGGGTTTGCGGCAAGTTCGGCAGGATCAGCGCAACCACGTCGCCCCGCCGTACCCCCAAGCGCTCGAAGAGGTTGGCTGCGCGAGTGATGTCCGCCAGCAGTTGGGCGTATGTCCAGCGCACCGGTCGCGCATGATCCTCGACCCGCAGAAAGAAGCTCAGGGCCGGGGCCTGTGGCCATTGGCTCGCGCTGCGTTCGATCAACGCATAGGTGTTGTTGATATCGGCAAAGGGCTGAGGACCCGCCTCGATCTGCAGAACGTCCTGATAGTCGCAAAGCATTTCCAAGACCTCCAATCATGAATTTTCTTGACTTGAGATGCTGGCATGAGGCGAATTAGGTTACTTGGCATTTGATAACAAGAATTTGGCATTCGGGAACAAAATGAACCGTCCCCCCTTGTTTGTCAGGGCCCCTGCCCTGACCGGCTTCACCCGACTGGTCAGCGAGCATGGCGGTGACGCCCAGGCCCTGCTGGCCCGTGTCGGCATGACCCAGGCCCAGCTCGACGACGCCCATTTCAGCCTGCCCCTGGAGAAGGTCGCGCAGTTGCTGGAGATCACCTCGCAGGCCTTGTCGCTGGCGGATTTCGGCGCTCGCCTGGCGAACCTGCAGGACGTCTCCATCCTCGGGCCGCTGGCCCTCATCGTGCTCCACGCCAGCCACCTGGCCGATGCCCTGGAACGGGTCGCTCGCTACATGCCCTACCACTCCCCCGGGCTGAACCTGCGCCTGAGCGTCGAGGGCCAATATGCCGCCTGGCACCTGCAGCATGACCTGAGCGTAAGCAGGCTGGGCGACCGGCAATTGAGCGAGCTGGTCCATGGCATTGCCCTGGCTTTCCTGCGCCGGGTTACCCACCACACCGGCAAGCAATGGCAAATCAATTTCAGGCATGACAGCCCCCTCGACGCCAAGGCCTATCGCGCCCTGTATGGCTGCCAGGTACGCATCAACCAGGCTGAAAACGCCCTGCTCTTTCCCGCCAGCTTGCTCAGTACCCCGCTGGCCAGCGCCAGCCCGGCAATGCTTGAGACCACCGAGCGCATTGTCCGCCGCCTGATCCAGAGCCACCCCCTGGACCTGGGGCGCCAGGTGGAAATACTGGTGGAGCGCCTGCTGGTGACGGGCAACTGCACGCTGCCGGTCCTGGCCGGACAACTGGGCATGCCCCGGCATATGCTCCAGCGCCGCCTGCTAGCCCAAGGCTTGCGCGTGGAGGAAATCATCGATGACTTGCGCCGCAAGCGCCTTGAGTCGCTGCTGCCCCACCCGCAGATCGCCCTGACCGAAGTGGCGTTCCTGTTGGGCTACGGCGACCCCAGCTCGCTGACCCGCGCCTGCTATCGCTGGTTCGGCCAGAGCCCCAGCGCATGTCGCCAAAGGCACCTGGCGCAACCTTAGGCTCTGTACGAAAACTACCTGTGCTTCGATCAGACTGCGTTGAAGACAGGCTCGGCATGCTCATTCAGGCCGCTGGACTCGGCTTCCTCGCCTGCTTTTGCCTTGCCTGATCTTTGCTCGGCGAGTTTTCGTACAGACCTTTGGCGCGGCCGGTTGAGCCCCCCCGGCACCCGCGGTTCAAGCACCCGGGAATGTCGACAGCCCGGCACTCCCCGGGGCTTCGCTGACGATCATGTCCACGGCTTGCTGGGCAATCGGTGAAAGCGTGCGTCCGGCATGGGTCACCACGGCGTAGCGGATGGTCAGCACATCCGCCGGCCAGGGCGGCTGTATGAACGGTGCCAGGTCCACCAGCAACCCGTTGTGCAGGTCCTGGTCGAGCCACGAGCGCCAGGTCAGGAGCAACGAGTCGCTGCTCAGGGTGGTTTCGCGCAACAGGTTCAGATCGTTGGAGCTCAGGGTCCAGGGCAGCAAGGTGCCCGGCGCCAGATCGAACAGGGCATACAGCGAAGCTTCGTTGGACGGCGACACGCCACTCCACTGGTAGTCGAGGATCTGGGCACGGGCAATCGGACCTGCCTGGCGGGCCAGCGGGTGATCGCGGCGACAGAATACCGAGGCCGGCTGAGGCGGCAGATGGGTCACGGAAAAGCGCGGATCGATTTCCTCGCCCGACTTGAGGCTGGCGACCACGAAATCCAGTTGCTCGGTTTCCAGCAGGTGGCACAGCTGATTCCAGTACCCGACCTGGACATTGAGCACCAGCCTGGGGACCTGTTTGCGCAACCTGATGAGAATATCGACGGTGTTGAGCGTGGCCGCCATCGGGTTGATGCCCAGGCGCAGTTCCCCACCTTCGGCGCCGGCAATATCGATGGCTTGCGCCACCAGCTTCCTGGCGCAACCGAGCAGCTCATGAGCACGCCCGATCAACTGCTGCCCGGCAGCGGTGAGCATCACCGTGCGCGTATCACGATCGAAGAGCCGAACGCCCAGGTCCGCTTCCAGCGACTGGATGCTGCGGCTGAACGCCGTCTGCGACAGGTTGGCCCGAGCCGCAGCGCGGGAAAAATGCAGTTCCTCGCTCAGATAGACCAGATGGCGCACACGTTTCAGATCGATTAAGTCGTTCACTGCATTAATCCAGCCCTATCTTTGCATTGGACACTCTTAACACGCTCCCAGAAGATTCTCCACCACCAGCATCGCCCGGCAGACAACACGTACTGCCTCCAATAAAAAAAACGATGGGGAAGTTCTGTGGCGCACCAATTCCAGCTTGATCCATTCCGCTTACTGGGCCTGCCAACGCTGCTTGCACTGAGCATCAGCGCACCTGGCCAGGCCGCTACCTTCGACATCGGCGAGATCCAGGGGCAATTCGATTCTTCGTTGTCCATTGGCGCCAGCTGGGCACTGCGCAACCCGGACCGGGCCTTCATCGGCACGTGGAACGCAGGGCACGCTTCAAGCCAATCCTCCGACGACGGCCGGCTGAACTTTCGCAAGGGCGAAACCTTCTCGAAGATCTTCAAGGGCGTGCACGACCTGCAGCTCAGCTACGGCGACAGCGGAGTATTCCTGCGGGGCAAGTACTGGTACGACTTCGAGCTCAAGGACGAGAGCCGGCGCTATGTGCAGATCAGCGATGAGCATCGCAAGGAAGCCGCCAAGTCCTCGGGCGCGCAGCTGCTGGACGCCTTTGTCTATCACAACTATTTCATCGCCGATCAGCCCGGCAATGCGCGCCTGGGCAAACAGGTGGTCAGTTGGGGGGAAAGCACCTTCATCGGCAATGGCATCAACGTGATCAACCCGACGGATGTCGCCGCCTTCCGGCGCCCGGGAGCCGAAATCAAGGAAGGCCTGATTCCGGTCAACATGCTGTTTTTGTCCCAGGGGCTGAGCGAAAACCTCTCTGCCGAATTTTTCTATCAACTGGAATGGGACCAGACCGTCGTCGACAATTGCGGGACCTTTTTCGGCTCCGACGTGATGGCCGATGGATGCAATACCCGCATGGGTTTCTCGCCCCCCTGGGACCCCAATGGCCAATATCACTTCACCCGGGGTGGCGACCGCGACGCGCGGGACAGTGGCCAGTTCGGGATGGCCCTGCGCTGGCAGGTCGAGGCGCTGAACAACACCGAGTTCGGCCTGTATGCCCTGAACTACCACAGCCGCGCGCCTTTCCTCGGTGGCACGGTCGGCACGGCCCCCTTCGCGGTTAAGCCTGGGACCAGGGCATCGAGCGCCGAGTACTTCATCGAGTACCCGGAAGACATCCGCCTCTATGGCCTGAGCTTTGCCACCACCCTGGGCACCACTGCGATTTCCGGCGAACTGAGCTACCGGCCGAACATGCCGCTGTCACTCAACGGCAGCGACGTGACCATTGCCGCGCTCGCCGGCCCGATGGCGGCCGATCTCGGTGCGCCGATCTTCACCAGCGGCTTTGCGCAGCCAGTGCCAGGCGAGAGCTTCCACGGTTATGTGCGCAAGCCGGTGACCCAGGCGCAAATCACCCTCACCCATTTCATCGACCAGGTCTGGGCCGCCGAGCGCCTGAGCCTGATTACCGAGATCGGCTACAACCACCTGGGGGATATCAACAGCAACGCCTTGCGCTTCGGCCGGGACAGTATCTTCGGCAACGGCGAACTGCCCGACAACCGCAATTGCGCGCTGATGGCCAACCCGGTCAACCCGCAGAACTGCAACAACAAGGGCTTCTACAGCGCCAGTTCCTGGGGTTATCGCGGCCGCGCCATCCTCGACTATCAGAACGTGATCGCCGGGGTGAACCTCAAGCCCAGCCTGTCCTGGTCCCATGACGTGCAAGGCTACGGCCCCAACTTCAACCAAGGCAGCAAGGCCATCAGCCTCGCCCTGGATGCCGACCTTCGCAATACCTACTCGGCGAGTCTTTCCTACACCGATTTCTTCGGTGGCGCCTACAACACTTCGACTGATCGCGACTTCGTCGCCCTCAGCTTCGGCGTGAGCTTTTGAATCCACAATCAGCAATCGAACAGGACAGGGTGCGATGAACATTTCGAAGTCGTTTTTTCACGGCAGTGCGTTGTCGCTGCTGCTTTGCACGTCGGCCATGGCCGCAGTGTCGCCCGAAGAGGCGGCCAAGCTCGAGACCACGCTGACCCCGGTGGGTGCCGAGCGCGCCGGCAATGCCGACGGCACCATTCCGGCCTGGACCGGCGGCCTGGCGAAGAATGCCGGGACGGTCGACAGCGCAGGTTTTCTCGCCGACCCCTATGGCAGCGAACATGCGTTGTTCAGCATTACCTCGCAGAACGTCGAGCAGTACAAAAGCCGCCTGACCCCGGGCCAGGTCGCGATGTTCAAGCGCTACCCCGATTACCGGATGAACGTCTACCCCACTCACCGCAGCGCCAACGTACCGCCGAGCATCGTCGAGGCAGCCCGCAAGAACGCCCTGAACACCACCCTGGTTGCCGGCGGTAACGGCCTGGAGCACTTCACCAAGGCCTATCCGTTTCCGATTCCCGGGAATGGGCTGGAGGTGATCTGGAACCACATCACCCGTTATCGCGGTGACAGCGTGAAGCGCCAGATGGTGCAGATCGTGCCGGATGTCCAGGGCAACGGCACACCCGTGACCTTTGCCCACCAGTACGTGTTGCGCGAGAGCCTCGCCGACTACGATCCGGCCAAGCCGAGCAACGTGCTGTTCTACAACAAGCAGACCGTGGTCGCGCCAGCGCGCCTGGCCGGCAACGTGGAACTGGTTCACGAGACCCTCGATCAGGTCAAGGAACCGCGCCAGGCCTGGATCTACAACGCCGGCCAGCGCCGTGTGCGGCGGGCCCCGCAGGTGGCCTACGACGGGCCGGCCGCCAGTACCGACGGCCAGCGCGTGGTGGACAACTACGACATGTTCAACGGCGCGCCGGATCGCTATGACTGGCAACTGGTGGGCAAGCAGGAACTGTACATCCCCTACAACAGTTACAAGCTCGATTCGCCCACGCTCAAGTACGCCGAGATCACCAAGGCCGGGCACATCAACCAGGACCTGGCGCGCTATGAACTGCACCGTGTGTGGCACGTGGTCGCGACCTTGAAACCCGGCCAGCGCCATGTGTATGCCAAGCGCGATTTCTACATCGACGAGGACTCCTGGCAGGCCGCGGTCATCGATCACTACGACGGGCGCAATACCCTGTGGCGGGTTGCCGAAGCCCACCAGCTTTCCTACTACAACAGCCAGGTGCCCTGGTACACCGCCGAGACCCTGAATGACATGGTCAGCGGCCGCTACCTGGTGCTGGGCCTGAAGAACGAAGAGAAGAGCAACTATCAGTTCGGCGTCAAGGCGCTGGAGGCCGAGTTCACGCCCAACGCCTTGCGCCAGAGTGGGGTGCGCTGAACTCGGGTCACGACGGCTCGAACAACAGCGCCTTCGCCGAGGGGGCGCCAGGACCTCGTACTGGCGGTGGGCACAGCCTCTGTGCCAACCGCCACTCTTTGGAAAATGCCATGAAAAGCACCCCCGCTCCTTCGCTACCGCTTCAATACGCGCCGAGCACAGCACCGGCAATGCCCCGCGGCAACATGCGCCGGGTGGTCGTCGCCTCCTCCCTGGGCAATGCGCTGGAGATGTACGACTTCACCGTCTACAGCTTTTTCGCGGTGATCATCGGCCAGCTGTTCTTCCCCTCCGACTCCCCCCTGGCGTCGCTGATGATGTCGCTGGTGACCTTCGCCCTGGGGTTTGTCGTCCGCCCGCTAGGGGCGGTACTGATTGGCCGGGTGGCCGACCGCTACGGCCGCAAGCAGGCGCTGTCGCTGACCATTGCCTTGATGACCATCGGCACGGGCATCATTGCCTTTACCCCCACCTATTCCAGCATCGGGATCTTCGCCACCATCATGCTGGTGCTGGGGCGGATGCTGCAGGGCTTTTCCGCGGGCGGTGAGGTTGGCGCCGCGTCGGCCTTCCTGATGGAGTCCGGGCGCACCGACAACCGCTGCTTCATGGTCTGCTGGCAAGGCGCGAGCCAGGGCGCTGCCGCCCTGCTCGGGGCGCTTTCCGGGCTGGCGCTGACCAGTGTTCTGTCGGAGCAGGCGCTGCACAGCTGGGGCTGGCGCGTTCCGTTCATCATCGGCCTGCTGATAGGCCCGGTGGGCTGGTACATCCGCAAGCACCTGGATGAAACCCACCAGAACCCGGAGAACCCGACGCCGTTTCGCGACCTGTTGCGCAAGCACGCGCGCACCCTGGGGCTGGGCATACTGCTCATGGCCAGTTCGACGGTCACCTCCTACATGGTGGTGTTCTACATGCCGACCTACCTCACCCGGACCTTGCACTACTCCAGCAGCTTCGCCTTTTCGCTGGTGGCCTTCGCTTGCGTCCTGCTGACGGTCGTTCCCCCGCTGGCCTCGCGATGGGCTGACCGCATGCCACGGCGCAAGCCCTTGCTGTACTGGCTGTGCGGGCTGCAGATCATCCTGACCTACCCGGCCTTCATGCTGTTGGGCCTGCAAAGCACCCTGCTCTGCCTGGTGGCGGTGTCGATGCTGATCCTGCCGATGGCCATCAGCGGCGGCGCCGGCCTGGCGCTGCTGATGGAAGCCTTCGCCCGTGACGAGCGAGTCACCGGGCTGTCGATCGTCTACAGCTTCGGGGTCACCCTGTTCGGGGGGTTCTCGCCGCTGATCGTGACCTGGCTGATCGCCGTGACCGCAAGCCCGCTGGTACCTGCCTGGTATCTGTGCAGCGCCATCGTGCTCAGTGGCGTGGCCCTGCGTTTCTACCCGGAATATCCCGGCCGTCCCTGAATCCGACCTGCAACTGCCCCTCTACCTGGAACAAGGAATCCGTTGTGAACATGACCTCTCTGCAAGACCGACTGCAAGCCAGCACCGAGCGCTTCCTGAAGATCAGGCGCAACATCCACGCCCATCCGGAGCTGGGTGAAGACACCCTGGACACCGCAGCCCTGGTCACCGGCCTGCTCGAAGGCTGGGGTTATGAAGTCCACACCGGGGTGGGCGGCCATGGCGTGGTCGGCGTCCTGCGTCGCGGCTCGGGCACCAAGACCCTGGGCCTGCGGGCGGACATGGATGCCCTGCCGATCATCGAGCGCAACGGCTTGCCCTGGGCCAGCCAACACGCCGGGGTAATGCACGCCTGTGGTCATGACGGCCACACCGCCACCCTGCTGGCGGCGGCCGAACAACTGGCCCTGCACGGCGAGTTCGACGGCACGCTGAACCTGATCTTCCAACCGGATGAAGAAGGCCTGACCGGCGCCAGGAGCATGATGGCCGACGGGCTGTTCCGGCGCTTCCCCTGCGATGCGGTGTACGCCTTCCACAACATGCCGGGGTTTCCCGTGGGCTACGCGATCATCAAGAGCGGCGGGGTCATGGCCTCGTCCGAGCGGGTCGGCATTACCCTGACCGGCAAAGGCGGACACGGCGCCGTGCCGGAGCGCGCCGTCGATCCGATCCCGGCCCTGGCCGGCATCATCAGCGCCCTGCAAACCGTGGTCTCGCGCAACATCAGCGCCAACGATGCGGTGGTGATCAGTATCGGCAAGGTACAGGCCGGAACCGCCACCAACATCATTCCCGAATCGGCCATGCTGGAACTCAGCGTGCGCACGGTTGACCCGGCGATCCGCCAACAGGTCGAGCAGCGGATCCGCACCATCGTCGAGGGCCAGGCCGCAGCATTCGGGGTCACCGCCGAGATCGACTATCAGTTGCTGGCCCCGGTCCTGGTGAACACCGTCGCCGAGACGCAACAGATGCTCGACGCCGCGCGCAAGGCCCTGGGCAACGAGAACGTGGTGGAGCAAGTGTCATTCAGGGCCATGGGCAGCGAGGATTTTGCCTGGATGCTGGACGAAGTGCCCGGCTGCTATTTCGGCCTGGGCAATGGCACCGGGGAGTTCAACGGCTGCTCGGTGCACAACGATCACTACGACTTCAACGATCAATTGATTCCCCTGGGCGCAGCGTGCTGGGTGGAACTGGTCGAAGGCTACTTGCGCTGAGGCGCTTGGTTCTCGGGGTGCCCCGAGCTGGGCGCCCACACACTGTCTTGTGCAGGCCAGCCCTGCACCCGCCTATCAGGACACTGCCATGCCAAACGCTACCGCCATCGCCGACATGAGCGCCATCGAGCTGCTCGGTCATTACCGTGACAAGCAGCTGTCTCCCGTGGAGGTCACCCAGGACGCACTGGCCCGCATCGAGCGCTTCAACCCGCGGGTCAATGCCTTTTGCTACACCGATCCCGAAGGCGCGCTGAACACCGCACGCGAAGCTGAAAAGCGCTGGATGAAGGGCCAGCCCTGCGGCGCCCTCGACGGCCTGCCGACATCGATCAAGGAACTGACCCCGACCCGGGGCATGCCATCGCGCAAGGCATCACTGACGATTGGCGCGCAAGGCCCCTGGGACGTCGACGCGCCCGTCACCACTTTCATGCGGGAGGCCGGCGCCGTGGTGCTGGGCAAGACCACCAGCCCGGAGTTCGGCTGGAAAGGCGTGACCGACAGCCCGCTCTACGGCATCACCCGCAACCCCTGGGACACCCGCATGACCTGCGGCGGTTCCTCCGGCGGCGCAGCGGTGGCCGCGGCGCTCAATCTGGGCGTGCTGCATCAGGGCAGCGATGCCGGAGGCTCGATCCGCATCCCCGCCAGCTTTACCGGCACTTTCGGCTTCAAGCCCACCTTTGGCTACATCCCCCAGTACCCGGCCAGCGCGACGACCCTGGTGTCTCACCTGGGCCCCATGACCCGCACCGTGGAAGACGCCGTGCTGCTCCTGCAGGCCATCGCCCGCCCCGACCCGCGGGACGCGCTGATGGGAGCCCCGCGACACACCCCGTGGCTGCCCGACAGCACCCACCTCAACGGCCTGCGCATCGCCTACAGCGCAGACTTCGGCTATGTGCAGGTTGATCCGCAGGTCGCTCGCCAGGTGGCGCAGGCCGTGGCGCGGTTGGAACAACTGGGGGCGATCGTCGAAGCGGTCGACCCGGGATTCGACGACCCCCTGCAACTGTTCAAGAGCGTGATCTACGCCGGCGCACAGACGCTGGCCCGGCAACTGAGCACGGCCCAGAAAGCCATGCTCGATCCGGGCCTGTTGCGCTTTACCGAAGAATGCCGCCACACCACCCTCGCCGACTTCACCGCGGCCCAGGAAGCCCGAGCGGCCTTGATGGCCCACATGAACATGTTTCACAGCCGCTACGACCTGCTGGTCTGCCCGATGCTGCCGATCACCGCGTTCGAGGCCGGCCACGACACCCCGCCCGGCAGCGCAATCGATGACTGGATGAAGTGGTCGCCTTTCAGCTACCCCTTCAACCTGACCCAGCAACCTGCTGCCTCATTGCCCTGCGGGTTCTCGGAGGCGGGATTGCCCATCGGCCTGCAGGTGGTTGGCGCGCGATTTGCCGACGATCAGGTGCTGCGGGTATGCCGGGCTTACGAGCGTGCATTTCCCGCGCCCTTTCCACAGGCCCCCATGACCGGCGCGGCCATGGCCCAGCAGGTGTCGCCGGTGTAGGGTTTGCACCCTCTTGCCGTGCGCCGCAGTCAGCCCGCCGCAGACTGCGCCAGGACCTGGGCCAGGGCGTCCCTCAACTGCGCCTGGCTGAAGGGCTTGAAGATCCGTGGCAGCTCCGGCACCGGGCCGTCCTGGCGCTGGGCATAACCGCTGGCCAGGATGATCGGCAACTGCGGGTGCAGGCGCCGCACCGCTTCGGCCAACTGGCGGCCATCCATGTGTGGCATGGCCATGTCGCTGATCATCAGCTGGATGTCCCGGTGCTGCTCAAGACACTGCAGCGCCTGGGCCCCGCTGGCGGCGCGGATGACTCGATGGCCCAGGTCCTCCAGCAGCAGCGTGGTGCTGTCCAGGACCAGGCTGTCGTCATCCACCAGCAGCACGCACAGCGGCGGGTGGTCCGGGCCCGGGGCCGGCATGGCCTCACTGCCCGGCGAACCCTTGGCCGCGCTCGCCAGGGGCAGCCACAGCTCGGCGCGGGTGCCCTGGCCCAGGCGGCTCTGGAGCACCAGGCGCCCGCCCAGTTGCTCGGCCAGGCCGTGGACCATCGACAGGCCCAGGCCGGTGCCCTTGCCCAGGCCCTTGGTGGTGAAGAACGGATCGGCGGCGCAGGCCAGGGTCTGTTCGTCCATGCCCTGGCCATCGTCGATCACCGCCAGGCAGACGTACTGCCCCCGGGCCAGGTTGCCCGTGGCCCCGCGCAATTGCGCCTCGATCAGGATCGAACCGCCCTCGGGCATGGCATCCCGGGCATTGCTCACCAGGTTCAGCAGCGCCAGTTCCAGCTGGTTGAGATCAGCCTGCACCGCCGGCAGGTCCGGCGCCATCTCCACCCGCAGGGCAATCCTGGGCCCCACCGAACTGCACAGCAGGCCGCTGAGGCTGGCCACCAGTTGGCCCAGGTCCAGGGCCTGGGATTTCAACTCCTGGCGCCGGGCGAAGGCCAGCATGCGCTGGGTCAGGGTCACGCCGCGCTCGGTGCCCTGCAGCGCGTTGTCCAGCAGGCGCCGCAGCCTGGGGTCATCGCCGACCCGTTTGTGCAGCAGCTCCAGGTTGCCGCGGATCACCGTCAGCAGGTTGTTGAAGTCATGGGCGATGCCGCCGCTGAGCTGGCCGATGGCCTGGAGCTTCTGCGACTGGAACAGCGCTTCGCGGGCGACCTCCAGTTCCTTCTGCGCCTGGACCACCTCGGTGATGTCGCGGGTGATCTTGGCGAAACCGATGATGGCCCCGGAGTCGGCGCGGATCGGGTCGACAATCACATGGGCCAGGAACCGCGTACCGTCCTTGCGCAGGCGCCAGCCCTGCTTCTCGAAACGGCCTTCGCGGGCGGCGGCTTCCAGGGCCTTGCGCGGCTCGTCGCTGGCCCGGTCCTCGGCGGTATAGAACAGTGAAAAGTGCTGACCGATGACTTCCTCTGGGGCATAGCCCTTGATCCGCTGCGCCCCCAGGTTCCAGCTGCTGACCCGGCCCTGGGCATCGAGCATGTAGATCGCGTAGTCGGTCACGCTCTGCACCAGCAGGCGGAACTGCTGTTCGCTCTGTTTCAGGGTCTGCTCGGCGGCCCGTTGCTCGGTCATGTCCCGGGTGACCTTGGCAAAGCCGATCAGCCCGCCGGCGCTGTCGCGGATCGGGTCGATCACCACATGGCACCAGAACCGCGTGCCATCCTTGCGCAGGCGCCAGCCCTCGCCTTCGAAACGCCCGCACTGCGCGGCACTGTCCAGCGCCCTCTGGGGCAAACCGGCCTGGCGATCCTCGGGGGTATAGAAGCAGGAAAAGTGCCGGCCCAGCACTTCCTCCTGCCGGTAGCCCTTGAAGCGCCGGGCACCGCTGTTCCAACTGGCGACCCGGCCCTGGGCGTCGAGCATGTAGATCGCGTAGTCCACCACCGCATCGACCAGCAGGCGGAAGCGATCGTCAGTAAGAGGGTGGTACGGCTCGGGCAGATCAGGCATGGCAGTTTCCGTCGGGTATTTTTTTCATCGAATCGGCGAAACGTTGCAGCGCCGCAGCATTCATCGACCTGGGCTCGGGCCAGTGTGCACCGCCTGCAGCTGTCTGTGTGGAATCGCATGCCTGGCTCGACAACGCAAGGGACAGACGGTTGACCGTGGAAAATATATTTCCGAGCTTTCGATCTAGTGGCACTGCGGGCACAATGCGTACCTTTTTGGCTGGCCCTGCCGGAGACCCTGAAATGATCAAGACGCCGTACTACCTCATCGACAAGCAGAAGCTTTTGAGCAACATGCAGAAGATCGCCTACGTGCGCGAGCAGTCCGGCGCCAAGGCCCTGCTGGCCCTCAAGTGCTTCGCCACCTGGTCGGTATTCGACCTGATGCAGCAGTACATGGACGGCACCACCTCCTCGTCGCTCTACGAGCTCAAGCTCGGCCGGCAGAAGTTCGAAGGCGAGACCCACGCCTACAGCGTGGCCTGGGCCGACGACGAAATCGAGGAGATGCTCGCCAACTGCGACAAGATCATCTTCAACTCCATCAGCCAGCTGCAGCGCTTTGCCGACGCCAGCGCGGGCAAGGTGCGCGGCCTGCGGGTCAACCCCCAGGTCAGCAGTTCGGACTACCTGCTGGCCGACCCGGCGCGCCCGTTCAGCCGCCTGGGCGAGTGGGACCCGGCCAAGATCGAGCAGGTCATCGAGCAGATCTCCGGCTTCATGTTCCACAACAACTGCGAGAACGGCGACTTCGGCCTGTTCGACCAGATGCTGACCACCATCGAGGAACGCTTCGGCCACCTGCTGCACAAGGTCGAGTGGGTCAGCCTCGGCGGCGGCATCCACTTCACCGGCGAGGACTACGCCCTGGACGCCTTCTGTGCGCGCCTCAAGGCTTTCTCCCAGAAGTACGGCGTGCAGGTCTACCTGGAGCCGGGCGAAGCGGCGATCACCCAGAGCGCCTCCCTGGAAGTGACCGTGCTCGACACCCTGTACAACGGCAAGCACCTGGCCGTGGTGGACAGCTCCATCGAAGCCCACATGCTCGACCTGCTGATCTATCGCCTGAACGCCAAGCTGTCACCAAGCGCGGGCGAACATACCTACATGGTGTGCGGCAAGTCCTGCCTGGCCGGGGATATCTTCGGCGAATACCAATTTGATCGTCCGCTGGCCATCGGCGATCGACTGTCGTTCATTGATGCGGCGGGTTACACCATGGTCAAGAAAAACTGGTTCAACGGTCTGAAAATGCCGTCCATTGTCGTGAAACAACTCGATGGCAGCATCGAGGTGGTACGCGAGTTTGGTTTCGAAGACTACCTGTCCAGCCTTTCCTGAGCGGACAGGTCACGAGGAGAAGTAAATAAATTGAAGAAGAATGTTCTTATCATTGGTGCAGGAGGTGTCGCCAAGGTGGTGGCCCACAAGTGCGCGCAGCACAACGACGAACTCGGTCGTATTGCTATCGCGTCGCGCAACATCTCCAAATGCCAGGCCATCATCGACAGCGTCAAGGCCAAGGGCAGCCTCAAACGGCCCGCTGAAATAAAAGCCTATGCGCTCAACGCGCTGGACATCGAGGCAACCAAGGCGCTGATCCGCGAGACCGAGTCGCAGATCGTCATCAACGTCGGTTCCGCCTTCCTCAACATGTCGGTGCTGCGTGCCTGCATCGATACCGGTGTGGCCTACCTGGACACCGCGATCCACGAAGAACCGGGCAAGATCTGCGAGACCCCGCCCTGGTACGGCAACTACGAGTGGAAGCATCTCGAAGAGTGCCAGCAGAAGAACATCACCGCGATCCTCGGCGTCGGCTTCGACCCGGGCGTGGTCAACGCCTATGCGGCCCTGGCCCAGCAGGAACATTTCGACCGCATCGACTCGATCGACATTCTCGACGTCAATGCCGGTTCCCACGGCAAATATTTCGCCACCAATTTCGACCCGGAAATCAACTTCCGCGAATTCACCGGGCAGGTGTGGAGCTGGCAGGACAGCCAGTGGACCAGCAACACCATGTTCGAAGTCAAGCGTACCGACGACCTGCCTGTGGTCGGCTCGCAAAACCTGTACCTGACCGGCCACGATGAAGTGCACTCGCTGTCGAAGAACCTCGACGTGCCCAACGTGCGGTTCTGGATGAGCTTCGGCGAGCACTACATCAATGTGTTCACCGTGCTGCGCAACCTGGGCCTGCTCTCCGAGCAACCGGTGAAGACCGCCGAAGGCCTGGAAGTGGTGCCGCTCAAAGTGGTCAAGGCCGTGCTGCCTGA
The DNA here is from genome assembly GCF_024810175.1 of Pseudomonas sp. BIGb0176. Taxonomy (NCBI): domain Bacteria; kingdom Pseudomonadati; phylum Pseudomonadota; class Gammaproteobacteria; order Pseudomonadales; family Pseudomonadaceae; genus Pseudomonas; species Pseudomonas sp. BIGb0176. Next base: position 695,286 of record NZ_JANUEC010000001.1, on the reverse strand, counting down.
CCCGGCCTCCCTGGCCCCGGGCTACACCGGCAAGACCTGCATCGGTGACCTGGTCAAGGGCAGCAAGAATGGCCAGCCGCGCGAAGTCTTCATCTACAACGTGGCCGACCACGAAGAAGCCTACGCCGAGACCGACAGCCAGGGCATTTCCTACACCGCCGGCGTACCGCCCGTGGCCGCCGCCCTGCTGGTGGCCCGTGGCGAGTGGGACGTGCAGCGCATGGCCAACGTCGAGGAACTGCCGGCCAAGCCGTTCCTCAAGGCGCTGGACCTGATGGGCCTGCCGACCCGCATCAAGGACGAACAGGGCGACCGCCCATGGGACGCCAAGGCTTGATGCACTAGCCACGACAGGAGGCGCCGATGCAGGCGCCTCCTGCCTGGATGAATGTTTCGTTTGTGCGTCGCTTTTGCGTTTCTGTGCGACAGATCCCACTTCAGGGGCTCCCGCCCTGCTCCTTCGCAGTGTTAGCTTGGCAAGGTTTCTGACTAACAGCTCAGATAATCCTTACCCCCTGCAAAGGAATGCCCTCCGCAATGGATTTTTCTCTCAAGCACCTGGCTGCGGCCACCCTGATGCTCGCCAGCCTGTCGTCCTACACCTCGATCGCCCAGGCCAACATTACCCCGCAACAAAGCGCGGCCATCCTCAAGACCTTCAATGACGCCACGGTCACGGATTTCCGCCAGTTCCTCGGCACCCTGGCCAAGAGCCCGCTGGCCAAGAGCGACCAGCTCGCCCCGACCATCGAGGCCTTCCTGGCCAACAAGACCCTGAACGCCGAACAGCAGAACGAGATCCACCGCCTGCTGGGCCTCTACGCCCGGATCAAGTACGGCAAGGCCGCCACCGAAACCCTGCGCGAGCTGGTGGCCATCCCCACCTTCAACATCGACGGCGTGCCGCAGTACAAGAACCCCGAGTTCCTCAAGATCGCCGCCAAGATCCAGGACCTGGCCAAGGCCTTCAACCTGAACTTTCGCAACATCGACAACCGGGTCTACGAGATCTCCCTGGAAGGCAGCGGCGATGAAGTCGTCGGCATCCACGCCCACGCCGACGTGGTACCGGTGACCCCGGAAAACTGGGTGCTCGAAGACGGCACCCGCCTCGACCCGTTCAAGGTCACCCTGATCGGCGACCGCATGTACGGCCGCGGCACCGAGGACGACAAGAACGGCATCGTGGTAGCGCTCTACGCGATGAAGATCATCAAGGAAGAGAAGCTGCCCCTGGCGCGCAACTTCAAGCTGCTGGTGGACACCACCGAGGAAACCAGCGGCGATGCCATTCCCTACTACTTCGAACACAACCCGACGCCCAACTACAACCTGGCGCTGGACGGCGGCTACCCGGTGGTGATCGCCGAGAAAGGCTACGGCACGGTGATGGCCAGCTTCGCCCGGCGCGCCGCCGAGGGCAAAGGGGCGGAGATCACCCACCTCACCGGTGGCCTGGCCACCAACCAGATCCCCTCGACCTCGGTAGCCACCCTGGTCACCGAGCAGCCCGCGGAACTGGCCGCCAGCCTGCAAAAGGCCGGCGCCGAATATGCCAAGCAGCACGGCGGCAACTTCCAGGTCGCGGCCAAGGTGGTGGGCAAGGATGTGCAACTGACGGTCACCGGCGTCTCGGCCCACTCCTCCGAGCCCGAGTCCGGGGTCAACCCGGTGGCGCGGATGCTGGACTTCATCAACAGCCAGGACGGCAAGATCGCCTTCAAGCACAACGCCTTCACCGATGGTGCCCGCTACGCCGCCGACAACTGGGGCCTGGACTACCTGGGCAACAAGCTGGGTATCGGCTTCTCCGACGACTTCATGGGGCCGCTGACTACCTCCCTGACCCAGGTCAGCGTGGATGACAAGACCTTCAAGCTGGCGGTCAACCTGCGGGTGCCCAAGGGCAAGACCCCGCAAGTGCTGAAGGGCGAAATCACCGACAAGCTGGCGGCCTGGAGCAAGAAGACCCAGGTAGCGGTGAACATCGACACCAAGATCGCCGAACCTATGTACCGCAACCCCGAGGGTGAATGGGTCAAGGCACTGCTGGCGGTGGCCAGCGAGAACCTGGGCATGGCGCACAAGTTCGGCACCTCCGCCGGCGCCACCTCGGTGCACGAGTTGCCCAACGGCGTGCAGTTCGGCCTGGCGCGGCCCGAGGTCAAGTACACCGGCCACACCGACAACGAGTTCAAGACCGTGGAGCAGTTCCTCCTGGACCTGCAGATCGTCACCGAGATGGTCGGCCGCATCGGCCAGTTGCCCAAGCTCTGACCGCCCTCACGGGCCCGCCACCCATGGCGGGCCCGTTCTCCCCTTCCTCCACGCCTCAGCGCGCCGCTGACGTCCAGTCGGGGTCGCTGACATCTCGCAGTACCCCGCCATACCCCTGGTAGAGGTTGCCCTCGGGCAGCAACTGCGCCGTGGCCAGTTGCCGGTGCAGGCCGCCCAGGTGGTAGAACGGCACACGCACATAGAGGTGATGCTCGATGTGGTAGTGGATGGCGTGGGGGCCGAACAGGAAGGTCTGCACGCTGGGCCGCACGATGCTGCGGGCGTTGCGGCTCTGGTCGGCGGCAGCCGGCAGGCCGGCATGCTCCATGATGGCTCGCACCCGGCCCAGCAAGGGCAGCAGGGTAATCGCCGGCAACAGCCACAACCCCAGGTACAGCCAGGGGTGGCCGCTCCAGGCCAGCAGGCCGAACAGCAGGCCGTTGCTGACCAGCATGGACAGCACTTCCGCCAGGGCCTGGCGCGGCGACTTGTCGACCCGGGGCATGATCGCGCGGTAGTCACCCCGGGCGAACCTCAAGGCACTGATGAAGTAGCCCGCCCCGCACAGGTCCGCCAGCAGGCGCAGGGCCAGCTTGCCCCGGGGCAAGGGGTAATCCCCCAGGCCGAAGACCGCCACCACCGGGTCGTCATGCTCCATCGGATGCAGGTGATGCTTGAGGTGGCCGGCGCGGTAGGTGCAGAGGGACAGGAACAGCGGGCCGGCGGCCAGCCACTGGCCCAGCCGATCATTGGCTTTCTGCCCGCGCAGCAGCAGGCCGTGGGCGCTCTCGTGCATCAGCACCGCCAGCGCCAACTGGCTGCGGGCGATCAGCAGCGCGGCCAGCAGGTAGATGACGGGGTGCGGCCAGAGCGCGGCGCAGGCGAATGCGGCGGCGATCAGCCCCCAGTCGGCCAGCAGCGCCAGGCCACCGATCCAGGGCTTGAGCAGGAACAGCCCGGCGTCGGGGGCAAAGGCACGCAGGGCCCGATTCTCTCCGGCACGGGGTTCAGGCTGGGACACGGGCAGGGTTTCCTTGTCGTTGGGTGGCCAGGGCACAGGCCAGGGCCAGGAACAGGCCGCCCGCCACATCGATCAGCGTGTGCTGCTTGAGGGTCAGGGTCGAGAGGCAGATCAGCAGGCCGATGACAGCGCTCAGCTCTTTGCAAGGGCGGCGCCAGAGCGCGCGACAGGCCAGGCAGGTCACTGCCACATGCAGGCTGGGAAAACCGTTGCAGGCCAGGTCCAGCTGCCACATCCGGCCCAGCCGCTGTTGCAGGAAGCCATTGTCGAGGGCGGCGATATCCGGCCTCGGCACATATTCGGGGAACAGCCAGAAGCACAGCAGCCCAACGGCGAAGGCCACGCCGGTGGCGTTGCGCAGGGCCCTGAAGCCCTCCTGGCTGGCATAGGCCGCCGCCAGCAGCACAAAGGGAAAGAACAGCACATAGACGAACCAGGACTGGGCGATAAAGGGGATCAGCTCATCCAATGGCGTGACCCAGTTGTAGCGCGGCGTCACCAGGCGCTGCAGCCCCATGAACGCGCCCAGCCCCAACAGCAGGGCGAACACCGCAGCCAGGGCCTGCCGAAGGTTGGCGGCGGCTATCAGGCGCTGCAAGGTGCCGGTCATGGCTGCTGGCCCGGTGCGGGCATGGAGCGGTGACGACTCACGGCCGCGCCCTCACAAGCCGAGCAAGCGGCCGGCCCAGGCATCGATCCGTGCCTGGGCCCGCTGGTTGCCCGAGATCACGTCGGGCGCTGGCGCCGCCGCGCTCAACTGCCGCGCCGCCTCGGCCACCTGACGGCGAAAATCGGCAGGGTCGCCGCGCCAGGTCACCACCCGGTGCAGCAACTGCAATTGCCGGGCCCGGGCGGCGTTGCTGGTCTGTTCCGGCTGGTCGCTCACCACCAGGATGATCGGCCGCTGGTAGACCCGGGCGATGGACAGCGCCGCCATGCCCGGTGCCGAGACCAGGAGTTGCGCCCGGGCAGCGCGGCTGGCCCAGAGCGGATCGACCTGCAGCCAGCCACTGCGCCCGGCATACCCCTCGCCCACGCGGTGAGCGTCCAGGCCCGCATCCTCCAGGCCACGGCTCAAGGCATCGGCCAGGTCGGGCTCACGAAAATGCGGGTTGAGGTACACCGCGGCGCCCACGGCGGCCTGTTCCGGCAAGGCTTCGGCCAGGGCCACCGGGGTCGGCAGGCGATACAGTGCCGGGGCCTGGGAATCGTCGACTTCATAGGCGAAATCGTGCTCGATGCGCGCCCGCGCCGTATCGATCTGGCGCCCGACAATCCAGCCGAACAGGCGCCCGAACTGGCGCGGCCACATGCCGGCAAAGTTGTTCAGCAGCGCCACCTTGAGGCTGGCCCCGTACACGTGCACCACCTGGCGCCGCCAGCCCGGGAGCATGCCCATGTAGAGCAGCGCCGGGTGGAAGGAATCGTTGATCACCAGGTCCACGCCGCGCAGCCGGCGCCGCAGTTGGAGGATGTCCCGCAGCATGCGCCCGGGGCGGAACAGGTAGTGGGCGACATTGCGGTTGGTGGCCTGGCGCAGCATGTTCTGCTGGCTGTCGAACTGCACCGCGTAATGCAGCGAGAGAATCTGCGCCGCAATGCCGAAGCGCTGCAGGAAGTCCTGCCCCTGCTGCGAGGTGGTCAGCACCTCGACCTCGGCCCCGGCCGCACGCAAGGCATGTACCAGCAGTTGGGCGCGCATCAGGTGCCCGCGGGCATCGGCGGTCGCCAGGTAAAGAATCCGTGCACTCATCGCCCCACTCGGCCCCGACCACCGAGCAGCCAGCCGGCACCATACATCGCCAGGGCACCGGTCACGCCAAAGCTCGCATCGACGCGGCGAATGTCCTTGAGCAGGCGCGCCAGATGGCCCGCCTCATGGGGCGCCACGATGCGCCGCAGGGTGTTCTCGCACAAGCGCACGTGGGCTTTCTCGTCGGCCAGCACCCGCGCCAGCAACGGATACAAGCCATGCCCGGCATCCAGCACCGCACAATGGCGGGTCAATACCCGCTCGGCCATCTGCTCGGCACACAACCCGGTGGCGTAGGCCGGCACCAGCAGGCCCTGTTCGAAATGCCCCGCATAACGACGGGCCAGGCGCTGCCAGCGCTGGATCTTGCGCCGGCTCAGCCAGTCCGGCTCCAGGCGGGCTTGAGCGTCGTCGCCCCGCTCGCGCAGGGCCTCGGCAAACAGGGTCACGTGGCGCTGCTCATCGGCCAGGTGCTGTGCTACCTGCCGTTCGAGCCAGGGTGGCGACTGCGGCAACAACTCATCGAGCAACGCACGCTCGGTGGCGTCTTCACCAGCCAGGTACATGCGCAACAGCAGGCGTTCGCCTCGCGGGCTGCGGTGCAGGCGCAACAAGGCGGCGCGTTTGATGCGGTCCACCAGCCGCGCCTGCAGCGCCCCCAGGCCCTGGGGCCGGGGCATGCTCAGGCAGTCGAAGTTGGCCTCGCCGGCAACCGCTTGCCCCGCATTCATTGCACGGACTGCGCGGCGCTGGCGGTGGCCGTCCTGGCCCCGTGCGAATGGCGCTGCCAGGCCAGGATCAGGCCGATAAAGCTGTCACGCATGAAGGCCGTGCCGCTGGCCGCAGCGCCGGGAAAGCTCTCCTCCTGGCCGTTATAGCGCAGGTAACCCTGGCCGTTGACCGCACCCAGCTCCAGGCTGTCGCCCTTGTTCAAGCCCCGCTGACGCACCTCCCTGAGCAACGGGCTGTCCTCCAGCGCAAAGACAAACAGCTGGCGCTGTACCACCCACAGCGGGATCTGCCCGCTCAGGGCCTGCAGGTCGAGGTTCCAGGTGCCCTGCTGCAGCACCTGCTCCAGCGCTTCGCTGCCCGGCTGCCTGGTACTGAAGCTGGCACGCATCAGCGACTTCGACACTCGGCCGACGCCCAGGCCGATGGTGATATCGCCCGCTGTCGGGTGCTGCGCATCGCTGGGGCGCACCACCACGAAATAACTGGCCAGGCGCGCCGCGATCGACGGCTGGGCCAATACGTTGCGCGCCTGTTCGGGGCTGAACAGCACGCGCTCACGGGTGCCTTCACGGACGCTGATCTGATAGGGATCGAGGCTGATGTCACGGAACTTGCCACGCACCGGTGCGTGCACATAGGTATCGGATTTCCACACCTTGCCCGAACGGCGCAGCAGCACCTGCAGGCTCAGGGGTACACGCTGGCCGTCGCTGGCGATGCCGCTGCCGTGCAGCAGAATGTCGCCGATCACGGTCTTGCTGTCGTGGTTGCTGTCGGCGTCGATGACGATGGCATGGGTTTGCCGGTCGACACTGGCCCGCGCATCACTCACGTCCAGGGCGATGCGGTTGCAGTCGAGGTTGCTGGAGGCGAACGTGGCGCAGCCACTGTCCGAAGCGAAGTGGTACACCCCGCGACCGGCGAACTCGCTGGGAGCGGCCTGGGCCTGGGCACCGAGTGCCAGCAAGGCCAGGCACGCCAGGGAACGGCCGAATGAGGCAAGAGAAGGGTTCTGCATGGGGACTTCCTCTGGGCACGCGAACGGCGTGCGACGATACGGCGCGACGCGGATCAATCCAGGTTGCGGTGGTAGGACAACGCTTCACTGTGCCGGGCACTGGAGCGGCCGATGGACAGCCCGCAGCCACGCACCACGGCGCCGGCAGTGTCGAGCAACGAGATGGCAGTGACCATGGCCATGGCCCCCAGGCGCCGGGCTCCGTGCAGGGGCGGCAGGTCCTGGTGGTTGAGGGCCCGCAGGCTGTAGCCCAGGCGCCCGACCATCACGCACAAAGGCCCCAGCGGCCCACTGCGCCCGAGCCATTGCAGCCAGCCCGGCATGTAGGCGCGCACCAGGTACGGGGTCAGGCCGACGCTGTCGCCGCCCCTGAGCCAGCGCAGCTTGAACACCTCGCCCTGGCTGTCGGGCAGCCGGTGCTCGGTGTGTGCCGCCGGCGCATAGGCCACCGCCACCCCCGCCGCTTGCAGGCGCAGGCCCATGACCTGGCAATGGGCACGATAGATGCCAGCCAGGGGTTCGTAGCGATACTGCTCGAAGGTGGCACAGCGAAAAGCCACGTTGTTGGCGTAGAAGTTACGCGTGGCGCCGTGGCGCAAGGGGCTGGGGAAATACATGAAGTCGATGGCGGTCAGCGCGCTGCCGGCGACGCTCGGCGCGTAGCTGGTGCGCCCGGCCACCGCCACGGGCGCCTCGGGTTGCACAAAGGGCAGCAGCAATTCTTCCAGCCAATGGGCATCGGGCAGGCAGTCGGCATCGGCGAATACCACGTACTGGCAGCGCGCCTGGTCGACGCCATCGAAACCGACATTCTTGGCATCGTAGTAACCGGTGCCGGCATCGATCTCGATGAACTCCAGCGCACAGCCGGCCAGGCTGCACAGCGCCTGGCGCGCCTCAAGGTCGAGGCCGTCATGGGTGATGATCCACTGGGCAAAAGCCTGGGGCGCCAGACTTTGCAGGGCCAGCCGGGCAATCAGCCGCTGGAGGCTGCTCAAGGCTTCGCCTGCATTCTTGCCGCCGCGCAGATTGTTGGTTTCCAACACCAGTGCGGTCTGGGCAGCAATCCCTTGCAGGCGCGTGGACAGGTCATCGCCGGGAGGCAACTGCGACATCCTGGCTGTCGTTTCTTGGCTATCCATTTCGCAGTGTCTCTGAAAAAAGCAGGGCCGCCCGGGGGCGTGACGGGCGCAATCACAGCATTATTCCGGGGATTATTCAAACACCGGCTGCGCCGGTTGTGATGCCCCGCGCAATCGCTTCTGGCCACCCATGTCATCCGCCAGGTAAGCCGCTCCCTGGCATCGCTGCAACGATTGGGGCTCTGACGGCAGAACTCGCTCCCCCCTAGAAGCGCGCCGCCAGCTGCTGATACAGCGCCATGGGCAAGCTGATTCCTTCTATTTGCGCCCGGGCCCAGGCCTGCTGCTTGGCCTGCCCCGGAGGGTGAACCCCCAGGGTGGCCAGGCGCTGCATCTGCCGCGCCAGTCGAGCCTCGAACTGCTCGTCGAGCAGGTGCGGGGCGATGGCGATCACCAGCAGGCCCGAACCCGGCGATTGTGCGCCGCTTCGAAAATCGGGCGCATCCAGCGACCAGTTGCCCCCGGCGACACCGCCGGCGAGCACTTCGACCAGCAAGGCGATGTTGGCCCCGCGACTGCCGCCGAACGCCAGCAAGGCACCGTGCATGGCCTCCCGGGCACTCAGGGTGGCTGCGCCCTGGGCATCCACTGCCCAGCCTTCGGGGATCGCCTCCCCGGCCTCGGCCGCCTTGAGGAGGTTGACGAAGGCCGTGGCGCTGCTGGCCTGGTCGATCAGCAGCAGGCGCCCGTCGCCGCAGGGAGCGGCGAAGGCCAGGGGGTTGGTGGAATAAATCGGCTGGCGCTGGCCGGCCACGGTCAACAGCGCCGGGCCGTTGCAAAACGCCAATGCCACCAGGCCTTCGGCGGCCAGGCGCCGGGTGTAGTAGCCCAGCTCGCCACAGGTAAACCCGTTGTGCAGGGCAAACAGGCTGATTCCCAACTGCCGGGCGCTGTCACACACAGCGCCAAAGGCCTGATCGAACCCCAGTTGCGCAATGCCCGCGCGCGCATCGCAACGGATCATCGCCGGGGCTACCTGGGTGATCAGTGGCTTGGCCAAGCCCGCTATGCGCCCGCTGGCAAACCCGTGCAGGTAATCGGCCAGATGCTCGAAACCCACACTGGCCAGGCCATGACCCTGGGCCGATACCGTGGCCTCGGCCAGAGCCTGGGCCACTTCCTGGCTGCTGCCCGCCTGCAGGCAGCAGCGCCGGGCAAGATCCCTGGCCTCTGCCAGCGACAGACACTTGAACGCTGCACTCTCTTGCATCGATTGCTCCCTGACGCTGCTGCACAACCGCCCTGACCACCGGGCCCGGGGCTGCGGGTCATTCCACCAGGCGTGGCGCCCCCACGTTGGCGGCTTGTTTATCCAGGCCGAACGAGCCGAGTATCTCGGCAATTTCGCCAGAAGCATGCAAGGCCTGGATGTTTTCATTGAGCGCCTCACTCAGCGCCGTATTGGCCTTGGTGTGGGGAAAACTGGTCTGCCCCGGCTCCAGGGTAGCCTTAACCCGCGGGTCGGGCTCCGAGACCTTGATGCTCATGCCCCGGTAGGCACCCTTCTGCTGCGAAGCCACACCCACCGCAAAGCTGTCGATGCCCAGCGCAATCCGCTTGGCCGCCAGGTCCTGGGCCATGGCCACCGGGTTGGGGTAGAGCACCAGATTGTCGCCAAAGGCCTTTTTCAAGTCGTCGACCCACAGGTAACCCTGCACCGTGCCGATGCGCTGGCCTTCGAGCTCGGAAATTTTCGAATAGCCCTCGCTGGAAATGATCCCCATCACGTCCAGGTACAGCGGCGCGGTCAGACCCAGGACCTTGCTGCGCTCGGCGGTACGGTACCAGTCGCCGATGCCGACGTCGGCCCGCCGTGCGATCACCGACTGGACCACCGCCGCCGGGTCCACCACTGTCAGCTTGATATCCAGGCACTCCCTGGCAGCGATGCGCTTGATGATTTCACCATCGACCCCGCTCAACTGGTTGCCCGGCCCGGGAATCGAGTACGGCGGGAAGACCCAGGCCGCGACGCTCAACACCCCAGGAGTCAGGGTTTCAAACGAGTGGGCCGGCTTGCAGTCGGCCAGAGCCTGGGGGGCACCGAGCAGCACCGAACCTCCCACCAGGGAGGAACAAAGGAACGCCCAACGAACAATGCGTTTGAATGAACGGATCATGGCTTCACCTGTGCATGGGTTGCATTAAGAGAATGGCAGCCGAAAGACGGCTCGAGCAGGTCATGCGTGCTGGCTGGGGGCCAGTTTTTTCTCCAGCGCCGCCACACCCAGGGTCGCGGGCGCACACACAGCGGCATACATCAGGCCGGCCAGGGTCAGCACCGGCATGTACTCGAAGGTGGATGAACCGATGGCCGAGGCGCGGCTGACGATCTCCGGGAGCGCGATGGTGAAACACAACGACGCGGCCTGGAACATCATGATCGAGAACCCCAGCAACGACGGCAGAGCCACCCGCAACGCCTGGGGCAAGATGATGAAGCGCAGTGCATCGAAGCGGTTCAGGCCGATCACCTCGGCCGCCTCGTTCTGCCCCTGGGCCACCGCCTCGATGCCGCCACGGATGATCTCGCTGGTGTAGGCCGCAGTGCAGTAGGCCAGCGCCAGGGCTGCCGCCCAGAAAGAACTCAGGGTCAGGCCCGCCGAAGGCAGGCCGAAATAGAAGTACTGCAACAGGATCAACGCCGGCGCGCCACGCCCCAGCTCGACAATCAGCAACGAGGGGTAGCGCACTGCCCGGCGGGGCGCCGACACACCCAGCGCCAGCAACAACCCAAGGACCACCCCCAGTGCCAGGCTGGCGGCGGTGACCTGAATTGACAGCACAAAGCCCTTCCACAGCTCGGGAAACCAGGCCAGCCACATCGTCAGGATCTCGTTCATCGGGCAATCCTCTGCTTCAGGGTGGCCGACAGCCAGCGCGAGAACAGCGCCACCGGTACGCTGAGAATCAGGTAGACCAGCGCCGCCACGCTGTACACCTCCAGCCCTTGAAAGGTTTGCTGGGACATCTGGTACGCCTGGAAGCTGACGTCACCGACACCGATGGTCGAGGCCACGGCCGAGTCCTTGAGCAAGCCAATGGCATAGGTGGCCGAGGTGGGAATGGCGATGCGCACCAGTTGCGGCAGCATCACATCGAAAAAGCGCTGGGGCGCCGACAGATTGAGCACCTGCGCCGCCTCGTACTGCCCCTGGGGGATCGCCGCAAAGGCACCGCGATATACCTCCGACATATGCGCCGCGGTGATCAGCCCCAGGCCCAGCACCGCGGCAGCGAACGGCGACAAGGCGATGTAGCCGCCTCCGATGCCGAAGAAGATGAAGAACAGCCAGACGATGGGCGGTATCGAACGCAGGGTCAGCACCAGGATCGCCGCCAGCCAGCGACACAGCTTCAGGTTCGACAGACGCAGGGCACAGAGTGGAAAGCCCAGCACCACGCCGATGCAGAAAGCGCCCAGGGTCACGCTCAGGGTCCAGGGCACGCCGCGCAACAGGACCAGCAGAATATCCGCCATCAGCGATTCCTCACGGCCTGGAGAAACTGCGCCACCCGCGCGTGCTGCGGCTCGCGCATCACCTGGGCGCTGGGCCCCTGCTCGATGATCCGCCCTTCGGCCATCACCACCACCCGGTCGGACACCGTCTCGGCAAAGTGCATCTCGTGGGTCACCACCAGCATCGACATGCCCTCGCGCGCCAGCTCCTTCATCACCGCCAGCACTTCCAGGCCCAGCTCGGGGTCCAGGGCCGAGGTCGGCTCATCGAACAGCATCAGCTCCGGATCCAGCGCCAGGGCCCGGGCGATGGCGATGCGTTGCTGCTGGCCGCCGGAGCAGCACGCCGGATAGGCGTTGGCCTTGTCCGCGAGCCCCACCCGGTCCAGCAACTGCAAAGAGCGGGCGTCAGCTTCCTCGGCGCTGCGGCCGAGGGTGCGGACCTGCGCCAGGCTGACGTTGCGCAGCACCGTAAGGTGCGGAAACAGGTTGAACGACTGGAACACCATGCCGATGCGCCGGCGCAGATTGAGCAGCTCGCTCCGGGGCAGCGGGCGCCCGGCTTCGATAGCCACCCCGCCCATGCTGACCCGCCCCCGGGTCGCGGGCTCCAGTTGGTTGATGCAACGCAGCAAGGTGCTTTTACCCGAGCCGCTGGGGCCGATGATCGCCACCACCTCACCCTTGGCCATCTCGAAACACACGTCGTGCAATACGGGGTAAGGCCCGAATTGCTTATGGATCGCCTCCAGTCGCAGGAAAGGTTCGGCGCTGGGTACCGGGGGCGGTGCCAGGGGGCTGGCGTTTTCGATCACGGTCATGCTGCTCATTGTTTTTCTCCGGACAGGGTAGACGCCGTGCCTGCAAGAATCAGGCAACAACCACTGCTATCGATCGCCGTCGACTAACGGGGTACGGGAAAGCTTGACCGCTCCAGCAGCGGTAATCAGCACCTGCTCTTCGAGCTTCACGCCTTCATGGCCGCCCCGCTCGCCGATGTAGCTCTCCACCGAGAGCACCATGTTTTCCTCGAAGTGGCCGTCATAGCCCCACTCGGCAAAGTCCACCGCGTAGGCCACGCTGGGGTACTCATCGACCAGGCCCACACCGTGCAGCATCATCATGTAGCGGTTGTGCTCGAACTGCCTGGGCACCGGCCAGCAGCCCTCGGCGAACTCGCGAAACGACAGCCCCGGGCGCAGCAGGTCGAGATTGAAACTGATTTGCTGCGAGGCGATGTCCAGCAGGTCGCGCTGGGCCGCCGTCGGCGCCTTGCCGGGGCAGATGAAGCTGCGGGAGATGTCCGAGAGATAACCGCCCGGGCCCACCATGTCGGTGTCGAAACAGACCATCTCCCCGGCCGCGATGAGCTTGTCCGAAGCGTCCTGGAACCAGGGGTTGGTGCGCGGCCCGGAGTTCAGCAGGCGGCTCTCGGCCCACTCCCCGCCCTGGGCCACGTTGGTCCCGTGCATGATGCTCCACAGCTGGTTTTCGGTGATGCCCGGCACCAGGCTGGCGCGCATGCGGGCAATCGCCAGGTCGCACACATCCATCGACACCCGGTGGCTGGCAATCTCCTGCACCGACTTGATCAGCCGCGCCTGCTCCATCAGCGGCTGGGCATCGAACAGCTGGATGCCCCTGGCCTTGAGCTTTTCCGCACCCCAGGGGTCGCAGCGGTCCACTGCCAGGCGACGATTGCCGGCGCCATGCCGGGTCAGCAGGTCGGCCACCTCCAGGGCCCAGCGTTCGGCCTTCTCCTCGACCCGTGGGCCGGCCAGGAAATACAGCCAGGGGATCGCCGGGCGAATTTCATCAATGGTCTCGATGTGCTCACTGTTGTGCCGGCTGCTGTCGAACTCGAACAGCACCACCGGGCCATCGGTGGCCACGAATACGTAACGGCTAGGGGAATGCATCACCCACAGGCCGAGGTTATTGGTATCGGTGGCGTAGCGGATATTGATCGGGTCGGCCAGCAGCACGCCGGCGTAATCCTGCTTGCGCAGTTGCTGGCGAATGCGCTCCAGGCGGTACTGGCGCAGCGCCGGCCGGTCGATCGCGGCATAGGCCGCCAGCAGGCCGTGGTCCACCGGGGCCAGGGCATGGCCGGTGACGCTGGCATCACTGCGATAGTGCAGGGGGCTTGGGGGAACGACATTGAGCAGCTCGGTGAAATCGGTATCCGTGTGCATGCAACAACCTCCGCTGGGAAGAGTTTGAGGTTTATCAAAACCAGTCAGACCAACGTTCGGGGCAGTGACTTGACGCTAGGGAAACGGATGACGGCTGTCTTTCTTATTGTGCAAAACAGGGCGCAAGCAGTGGCTAGAGGTCCTTGACCAGGCGCAGTGCGTCGTAAATGGCCGCGTGGGTATTGCGCGATGACACTGCATCGCCGATCCGGAACAACTGGAAACGCCCCTGAGGGTTGGTCACCAGGTTTTGCGCGGTGCCGGCAATCAGGTCCTTGTACTCCACGGCGCCTTCGTTGGTGGCCATGGGCTGCAGCTCGAAATACAGCTCGTCCAGGGGCCGGGTGCCGTGGTTGACCACGATCTGGTCCACCAGTCGGGTTTTCTCCAGGTCGCTGTAGTCGGTGCCGATGGTCGCCAGCAACTGCTCGCCCTGGCGCTCCACGGCCTTGAGCCGGTAAGTGACGGTAAAGGTGGTGTCCAACTGCTGCAGCGAGCGCATGTAAGGCACCAGGTTCATGCCCATCACCTCCGGCGCGAACGAGCGGTCGGGGGTCATGATCTCGGTCCTGGCGCCGCTGCGGGCGATGAACTCGGCAGCCTGCAAACCTGCGTGATCGCCGGCATCGTCGTACACCAGCACATTGCGCCCAGGCTTCACGTCGCCGGAGATGATGTCCCAGCTCGACACCAGCCACTGGTTGCCGCTGTGCAGGACTTCGGTATGGGGCAAGCCGCCGGTGGCGACGATCACCACGTCGGGGTTTTCATCGAGGACCATCGCCGCATCGGCCCAGGTGTTGAAACGAAACTTCACCCCCAGGCGCTCGCACTGCGCCATGCGCCAATCGATGATGCTGATCATCTCCTTGCGCCGCTCGGACTGCGCGGTCAGGCGCACCTGCCCGCCGGGCTGGTCGGCCACTTCCAGCACCAGCACTTCATGCCCGCGCTCGCCGGCGACCCGCGCCGCCTCCAGGCCACCGGGGCCGGCGCCGATGATCAGGACCTTGCGCGGGTGCGCGGCCTTGGGCACCTCGTGGGGCATGCTGGTTTCGCGGCCAGTGGCGGCATTGTGAATGCAGTAGGCGGCGCCGGCGTTGTAGATCCGGTCCAGGCAATAATTGGCGCCGACACAGGGGCGGATTTCATCTTCACGGTTCTCGATGATCTTGCGCACGATGTGCGGGTCGGTCATGTGCGCACGGGTCATGCCCACCATGTCCACCAGGCCCGAGGCAATAGCGTGGCGGGCGGTGGCGACATCGGGGATCTTCGCCGCATGGAAGGTGGGGAAACCGGTCAGGGCACGAATCTCCCCGGCAAAGTCCAGGTGCGGTGCATTGCGCATGCCCTGGATCGGGATGATGTCGGTCAACCCGGCATCGGTGGCGATATTGCCGCGAATCACGTTGAGAAAATCGACCATGCCGCTGTCTTTCAACAGCTGCGAGATGTGCAGCCCCTCCTCTTTCTCAAGGCCGCCGGCCAGCACCTCATCGCCGGTGTAGCGGATGCCGACGATAAACTCCGGGCCCACCCGCTGGCGAATCGCACTCAGCACCTCGAAGGTAAACCGCAGGCGGTTGTGCAATGAACCGCCGTAGGCGCCCTCCAGCTCGTTGGTCAATGGCGACCAGAACTGGTCCATCAGGTGGCCGTAGGCCTGCAGTTCGATACCATCCAGGCCGGCGGCCTGCATGCGTTCGGCGGCGTCGGCGTAATCGCGGATGATGCGTTCGATATCCCAGATTTCCAGCTTCTTGGGAAAGGCTCGGTGTGCCGGCTCCTGATTGTGCGAAGGCGACACCACCGGCAGCCAATCGCCCTTGTCCCAGCGAGTGCGGCGCCCCAGGTGGGTGAGCTGGATCATCACCGCCGCACCATGCTCGTGGCATTCGTCGGTGAGGTCTTTCATCCAGCCGACCACTTCGTCCTTGTACGCCAGGATGTTGTTGAACACCGGTGGGCTATCGCGGGAGATCGCCGCCGAGCCTGCAGTCATGGTCATGGCCACGCCGGCCTTGGCACGCTCGACGTGGTAGGCCCGGTACAATTTCTTCGGCATGCCCTCTTCGGGGTACGCCGGCTCGTGGGAGGTGGTGATAATGCGGTTGCGAAGTGTCAGGTGCTTGAGGCGATAGGGCTGAAGAAGCGGATCGTTATTCATATCGGTCTCGCATACTGGTCATCAGGCAAGGCAGACGATAGACCTCAATGTACACAAGTGTCAATGATGCCGACAGTGGTGTACATTCGCCCCGTCAAGGTTAAACGGACAAGGAAAAAATGCCCCATGAAAGCAACCAGCAACAATGTGGAAGCTGCCGGCCGCGGCTCTCTGGAAAGCTGGCTCAACGCGGCCTATGAGAGCCTCAAGGAATCGGGAGTGGATGCGGTGCGGGTGATGCCGCTGGCGAAGAAACTCAACCTGTCGCGCACCAGTTTCTACTGGTATTTCCAGGACCGCGAAGCCCTGCTCGAAGCCCTGGTTAATCTGTGGAAGAACAAGAACACCTTGAGCCTGGTGTCACAGTCCGAGGCCTATGCCGAATCCATCACCGAGGCGATTCTCAACGTCTTCGACTGCTGGCTGAACAGCGAACTGTTCGATTCACAGTTCGAGTTCGCCATGCGCAGCTGGGCCCTGCAATCCCCCGAAGTGGCGCACGAGATCCGCCAGGCCGATGCACAGCGGGTGCAGGCCCTGGCACAGATGTTCGACCGTTTCGGTTTCGCCCATGACGCCGCCGTCACCCGCGCGCGCTCGATCTACCTGACCCAGATCGGCTACATCAGCATGAACACCCAGGAACCGATGGCGCAGCGCATGCGCTACATCCCCGAGTACTTGAAGATCTTCACCGGCGTGGAGCCCCTGCCCCGGGAGCTGGACCGGTTCTTCCAGCGCAACGGTTTTTCAGCGGCCGAGCTTTAGAACTGAGGCGGGCCGCCGCTTGGCCCGCCGGCGTTGCTCAATACCCTGTTCAGCCTGGGCCGGTTCGGCTGGGGGCTGAACAATCTCGACCAGGCATCCCGAGACGCCCCCCACCCCCGTGTAAAAAACCACGCCTGCACGCATTGACAAGGCAGAGGCAAAAACTCAACATGCCATCACTTGTAGGACAACCAACAACCAACAACTAACAAGTGCCGCTTTTCAACCGTGATGACGCGCGAAAGGCTGTCGAGGGGATGAAATCCATGTCTCACTTGCGACCCGCCACCGACTCGCCGCCTTTGTGCGCGCCCCCTGGAGCAGAGGTCCGGGCCCCGAGCTTCGTAATGCCGGCCGGGGCATGCGACACCCATGCACACGTAATCTCCGGCGATCTTGAGCGCTATCCACTGGTACCCGACCGTAGCTACACCCCGCCTCCGGCACCTGAGGCGCTGTATCTGGAGGTGTTGCGGGCGATGGGGATGCAGCGAGGGGTTTTGGTGCAGCCGAGCGTCTATGGCACCGACAACCGGTACATGCTCGAAGTGTTGCAACGTCATCAGGAGCAACTGAGAGGGGTCGCGGTAGTAGACGAACACGTTGGCGACGACGAACTGGCGCATATGCATGCCTTGGGTGTGCGTGGTGTTCGCATCAACGTTCTGTTTCGAGGCGGAGTGAATCTGGACTTGATGGAGCACCTGGCCCATCGAATTGCCGACCTTGGCTGGCATATGCAGTTTCTGATTGATGTTCGGCTTCTAAGTGAGATTGAGGCTCGGATGGCCAAGTTGCCTTGCGCTGTCGTGATTGATCACTTCGGGCACTTCCCGGCCCATCTGGGCATTAAGGAACCGGGGTTTGAGTTGCTGCTGAGGAACGTGGCGGAGCACGGTTGGTGGGTCAAGTTGTCGGGCGCTTACCGCCTGAGTGATCAGCGTCCGGACTATGCCGATACAGATGCGCTCGCCCATGCCTTGCTGGCCGTTGCCCCGGAACGAATGGTGTGGGGCAGCGACTGGCCTCACGTAGCACTCGAAAGTACGCCCGACACAAGTTCATTGCTGGATCGCTTGCTTTCATGGGCGCCCAGCGAACGCCAACGACAGAGCATTCTGGTTGATAACCCTGGCGCCCTGTACGACTTCAAATAACAAAAACAATAACCAAGCAGAACTGCGGTGCTGCCCGGAGAATAATAATGAGTTGGTTTAGCGAACTTAATACCGTTGAAAAACGCACCTTCTATTCCGCATTTGGTGGCTGGGCCTTGGACGCCCTGGATTTCATGGTGTTCACCTTTGTCATCGCCTCGCTGATGACCCTTTGGCACATTGACAAGGGTTCAGTGGGGCTACTGAGTACCGTGACGTTACTTTTCTCGTCCATTGGCGGATGGGGAGCGGGCATTCTGGCAGACCGATACGGTCGTGTGCGGTTGCTGCAGATCAGTATTCTGTGGTTCTCGATCTGCACCGTATTGATCGGCTTTGCGCAAAACTTCGAACAGTTATTTGTCCTTCGGGCACTGCAGGGGCTCGGGTTCGGAGGTGAGTGGGCCGTGGGATCGGTACTGATCGGCGAAATGGTTCGAGCGCAACATCGCGGCAAAGCCGTGGGTATCGTGCAAAGCGGATGGGCCATTGGCTGGGGCGCCGCCGCACTGCTCTACACACTGTCTTTCAGCTTGCTTCCCGAAGATATTGCCTGGCGGTCGCTGTTTTGGATCGGCATCGTTCCGGCACTTCTGGTCCTCTACATTCGTAAATATGTACCAGAGCCCGAGGTATTCCTGCGGACTAAAAAGCACCAGAGCGAAACAGGCAACTCGGTTCCTTTCTGGCACATTTTCTCACCCTCGCTCCTGCGCACCACGCTGCTATCTGCCCTGCTCTGCATGGGCGTTCAAGGTGGCTACTACGCAATCACCACGTGGTTGCCGGCCTATCTGAAACTGGAAAAGGGCCTGTCGGTCTTTGGCACCGGTAGCTATCTGATGGTGGTCATCATCGGTTCATTCTTTGGCTATGTCTGCGGCGCCTTCCTGTCTGACCGCCTGGGGCGGCGCCCCAACTTCATCATCTTCGCCGTTCTGTCGGCCATCAGTGTGGTCTGCTACATGCAACTGAACTTGACCAACACTCAAATGCTGTTTCTCGGCTTTCCACTGGGCTTCGCAGCTTCAGGTATCTACAGCGGCATGGGCGCCTTTTTGACTGAGCTTTATCCTTCAGCAGTGAGGGCCAATGGCCAGGCATTCTCCTATAACTTTGGGCGAGCGGTAGGCGCTCTGTTTCCCGGACTCGTAGGCTTTATAAGCGCCAAATACAGCCTCGGCACCGCCATCGCGATCTTCGCGGGAGGAGCCTACTGCCTTGTCCTGGTGGTGACCTTCTTCCTCCCGGAAACCAAGGGCAAGCAATTACACTGAGCCAGCCATCATTTGTTAGAGTAACGCCCACGCAATGTTCGTTACGTGGGCGTTTGACGTTTCAAGCTTTTGAAACTGACATTTGATGACTGAGTAAAATGACTATAAAAGCAATTGGCCGACGCGATCACTTCTCGGTTGAAATTTTTCGTCACCTGGAAAGCGAAATACGTGAAGGTCGACTCCGCCCAGGTGATCGCATCCCCACGGAAAGCCGGTTGGCAGAGGCCTTTGCCGTTAGCCGAAATGTAGTGCGTGAAGCTGTCGCTCGGCTCAATTCGGCCGGCCTCGTCGTCAGTCGCCAGGGGCTTGGGGTATTTGTTGCAACCGAAGCCAACCAAAGCAGCTTCCGGATTACTCAAGAGGAGCTCACCGATAGCACCAAGCTGCGTCAACTGTATGAGCTGCGCCTGGACCTCGAAGTCGCCGCGGCCGCCATGGCCGCCAGGCGCCGGTCACTCAGTCAGTTGAACAAGATTGAAGCGGCACTGGACACCCTGCGCGCCAGTATCCAAAACCGTCAGGACATGGTGGAACACAGCCTGCAGTTCAAGCGCGCAATTGCCGATGCCACAGGCAATGAATACTTTCGCAACTTCATCATTTTTCTGTGCAGCCACGTCTACGAAGCGGCGTTACTGGAGAACCACCTGGTTCGCTCCAGCGACCTTGGCGAGACGCTACTGGCTGAGCATCAGGCGATCTTCGAAGCGATCAGGCTCGGCGATCCCGACCTTGCCAGACGAGTCACCTGGCAACAAATCATCAACTCCGCCGAACGCAACGGATTGCGAGGATTGCAAGGTTGGGAAATCACTCGGATGAGTTCGCTGGGAGAGACCTACGCACCGCAATGCGCAGGCCCGGACCCTGAACCTCGTACATTGCCACGCACCTTGCCTGACGGCGCGTGCGACTGCCACTTCCACGTTTTTGGTGACGAGAATGGCCAACCCTTCTCTCCTCACCGCTCCTACACGCCGCCGCCCGCTCCACTGGAGGCATTTCAACGCGTCCAAAAAACCCTGGGGCTAAGTCGCGGGGTCATCGTCCAACCCAGCGTCTATGGGGCGGACAACAGCACAACGCTCGCGGCACTGAAAGAAGCGGGCAGCGCATTCCGCGGCGTTGTGGTGATCGATGCCGATACCGATACAGAAACCTTGTGGGCAATGCATCGCCTCGGGGTGCGCGGCGTGCGCGTCAACCTGATCTTCAAAAGCGGTGTCGAGGTATCGGATGTTGCAGCGCTGGCAGAAAAAGTCGCGCCACTTGGCTGGCACCTACAGCTACTGATCGATATCACCGAGTTCGCCGACTTGTACGAGACCGTGGCCAGCCTGCCCGTCGCAGTCGTCATCGACCACATGGGGCACATGCCCACCAGTTGCGGGCTGGGCCATCCAGGATTCACCGACCTGCTGCGGCTGTTAAAAGAAGGTCGTGTGTGGGTCAAGCTTTCGGGGGCTTATCGCTTTACTGCATCGAAGGACTTCCCTTACGACGACGTAACGCCCTACGCTCGGGCGTTGATCGAAGCGAATCCAAACCGCTTACTGTGGGCGAGCGACTGGCCACATCCTTGTATACCGGTACCCATGCCCAACGATGCCAGTCTGCTGGAGATGCTGTTTAACTGGGTTGAAAACGATGACGCGCTCATCAAGCAGATTTTGGTTGATAACCCTGCAAAGCTCTATGGGTTCTGATACCGCTCGACGATCTGCGCACATCGGTTTTCGCTGGGCCGATGGCCTCCATTCAATACCTGGAGAAACGCGAGGCGGCCAAGCCGCCTCAGGCTCGCGCCAATCAGCATCCTGAAGATGGGGTGGCGGTGTCGCGCAGGAACCTCAGCAACGCCTGGAGCGGGTGCAGGACAAGCTGCCCGTCCTTGCGCTTGACCTGGCTTCGACACGAGTACCCATCCGCCAGCAGGCGCCCTGCCCCATTAAGACGGGCCACCAATGGCCCCCAGGACTGTCGGTAAATAACCTCGGACGTCTCGGCATTTTGTGTTTCGTGCCCGTAGGTTCCGGACATTCCACAACACCCACTGGCTTGCACCTGCAACCTCAAGCCGACTCGCGTATAGATCGTCTGCCACAGGCCCACACTGCCCGGCTCGTTGGTTTTCTCGGTGCAGTGCGGCAGGAAGTAGTAAGTACCTTCGTCGGCGCTCACCGCTGATTGCACAAGCACCTCCACAAGCCATTCCTGCGGCAGCAGGACCGCTGGGGCCTGGTCCTCACCCAGGGTCTTGACGTACTCCTGGCGGTAAACCAAGGTCATCGCTGGATCAAGCCCCACCAACGGAATCTGATATTGATGCAATTCGCGAAGCGATCGGGCGTTGAAATGCGCGGCTTGTTCGAATGCCTTTAGAAAGCCCTGAACCTGCAGCGGCTTGCCATTGGCCGCGAACGGCGCGATGTACACCTCAAACCCGAGCCTGGAAATCAACTCGATCCAGTCCGCGAGCAGCGGTGTCTCGAAATAACGGGTGAAGGCGTCCAGCACGAGAATAACGCTGCGTTTACGCTGCGCCTCGTCCAGCCCTTCAAGAAGCGCTGGCGACGCCACGCGCACCTTCCAGAGGCGGCAAACGTCATCAAAATTCAGCAAGCTCAGCAGCGGGCTGTCGACCATACCGGCAACGCGCCGAAGAAACGCCCCCACCATCCCAGAACCGATGATCCCGTTGTACAAGCGCGGCACACGGGCCAAGTAGGGAATCGTGTACTCCAGAGAACCGATGAGGTAATCCTTCAATGGGCGCAGATATCGGCTGTGGTATAGCTCGAGGAATCGCGAGCGAAAGTCGGGCACATTGACTTTCACCGGGCACTGACCCGCACAGGACTTGCAGGCGAGGCACCCTGCCATCGCCTCGTAGACTTCATGGGAAAAGTCTTTCTGGCCCATCTTGTGCGCAACCGTATTGGCAGCACGCCTGGCGAAGCTGATCACCGTGGCCGCTAAAGGGCGAGCCCCTTGTGAAACCAACACATCGACACCTTGCTGCCCCTGCAAGCGCAGCCACTCCCGGATCAGAGAAGCGCGCCCCTTGGGCGAGTGAATTCTATTTCGAGTGCCCTTCCAGGAAGGGCACATGGCGTCATCGGGGTCGAAGTTGTAGCAGGCGCCGTTGCCGTTGCAATGGACCGCGGCGTCGTAATGCAACCACACCCGCTCATCAATCGTACGATCCAGCTCGCCGCGCAACGTGACCTCATCAACTCGAGTCAACCGAGCGTCAGGTAGCGTGTGTGGCGTGGCGATTTTTCCCGGGTTGAGTTGGTTGTACGGGTCAAAAGCCGACTTGAGTTCCTGCAGCGCCGGATAGAGTTCGCCGAAGTAGTCCGGCACATATTGCGACCTCAACCCTTTGCCATGCTCCCCCCAGAGCAAGCCACCGTGCTTTTGCGTC
The DNA here is from genome assembly GCF_024810175.1 of Pseudomonas sp. BIGb0176. Lineage (NCBI taxonomy): Bacteria > Pseudomonadati > Pseudomonadota > Gammaproteobacteria > Pseudomonadales > Pseudomonadaceae > Pseudomonas > Pseudomonas sp. BIGb0176. The sequence goes on along the minus strand of NZ_JANUEC010000001.1, from coordinate 672,886 downwards.
AGCTCGGCGACGGCATCGGAAATGGGCTGGACTAAGGCCGCCTGGGCGGGGTCTTTCATATCCAGAATCGGCCGCACATGCAGGACCCCGGCGTCAACGTGGCCGAACATGCCATATTCCAAACCATGGCTATCCAAAAGCGCCCGAAATTGCGCAATGAAATCAGCCAGGTTCTCGGGAGGAACCGCAGTATCTTCAACGAACGGCTGGGGCCTGGCGGAACCTTTGACATTCCCCAGCAGCCCCACCGCACGCTTGCGCATCGCGTAAACCCGCTTCAATGCCTCTGCACCGATGGCAAGGGTGTGCCCCAATCGCACCACACTGGTGTCCTGCTGAAGGTGCCGGACAAACTCATGAACACGCAGCTGAACCACTTCCTCATCGTCGCCGCTGAACTCCACCAGGTTGATTCCCAGGGTTGGCACATCGGGGTCTTGGGGAAAGTACTCGGCGACTCCGTGCCAGACGATGTCGTTCATGGCCAGCCCGAGGACCTTGGAGTCGACCGTCTCGATGGACAATGGCTCGAGCTGCATCAACGCCTTGGCATCGCGCAATGCATCCATGAAGCCCGCGTAACGTACGTTGACAAGGATCGAGTACTTGGGAATGGGCAACACATTCAGCGTGGCTTCAACAATGAAACCCAGTGAGCCTTCGGACCCACACAGGACACTGTTCAGATTGAATCGGTCATTCGGCTCACGCAGATGCGCCAGGTCATATCCCGTCAAGCAACGGTTCAACTTGGGAAAGGTATGCTCGATGAGTTCGGCGTAATCATGGGCTATCTGCGAAGCACATCGATAAATTGCCCCAACCTTGTCGTCGCGATGCGCTTGCGCCTGCCAGCAATCTCGCTCCAGGACCGCACTATCGAGCAGCTCTCCGCCTATCAGAATGGTAGAAAGCGCCAGGACGTGGTCACGGGTTTTTCCGTAGGTACAGCTTCCCTGACCGCTTGCGTCGGTATTTATCATCCCGCCAATCGTGGCCCGATTCGACGTCGACAACTCCGGTGCAAAAAACAGTCCGTGCGGTTTCAACGCCGCATTGAGCTGGTCCTTGACCACACCGCTTTGCACGCGCACCCAGCGCTCCTCGACGTTGATCTCAAGGATGCCGTTCATATGACGCGACAGATCCACCACAACGCCGCTCGTCAACGATTGGCCATTGGTTCCGGTTCCGCCGCCACGCGGCGTGAGCACCACCGAACTGAACGACGCCAGCGCCGCAAGGCGGGCCAAGAGCTCAACATCTTGCACATTTCTGGGGAACACCGCGGCTTGAGGCAGACGCTGATAGATCGAGTTGTCGGTTGCCAGCACTGTCCTCACAGCATGATCGCGAGCAATTTCTCCCTGGAATCCTTCTTTCTCAAGGCGAGCCAGGAACAACTCACAGGGTTCGTTTTTAGTTTCGTGGGGAGGCAACCTGGCAATCATGGTGGAATTCCTAGCGGCGATACGGCTAATCTGAGCATTCTCGTTATGTATGCTTCCTAGCCCGAGGCCTGGCTCAGGACAAAGGCCTTTCCACCGATTTTGTGGGGACAAGACAATTCACACAAACGTAAAACCTGCAGCTTTTCCATGAGCTTTATGAATGAACCCACGAAGACTGACCCCCTCGATGTCCCTGCTGATCGCTTTCGAGGCAGCAGCCCGACATTGCAGCTTTACCAAAGCGGCAGACGAACTTGCCCTGACTCAAAGCGCTGTCAGTCGGCAAGTGCAGGCTCTGGAATCACAGCTTGAGGTCTCGCTGTTCAAACGTGAGGGAAGAAGAATCGAACTCACCGCTGCCGGCGCGCTTTACCAGCATGAACTCACTGCCGCACTGGGCCGAATTCGAAGCGCTACCCTGCAGACAATTGCCTTCAAGGAGGAAGAAGGCCCATTGAACCTCGCGGTACTGCCGACCTTCGGTTCAAAATGGCTGCTGCCCAAAATGCATGAATTTTATGCGCGTCATCCCAGGAGCCTGGTGCACGTCCACTCGAGGATCATTCACGCCGACAACCCATCCAGCGTGAGCGACATGCAGGCCATCATCTACGCGGGAAAAGGCGACTGGCCGGGCTACGTATCGCACCTTTTGCTACAAGAAAAACTGGTGGTTGTCGCCAGCCCCAAAGCGCTGCCGGACAGCCTTGAGATGTCGCTCAACGATGTCACCAATCATTTGTTGTTGAATGTCGTTTCTCGACCCAATAGCTGGTCTGATTGGTTTGACCTCAACAAGCTGGACCACCAGAAAATGCGGACAGGCCCAAGCTTTGAGCTCACGGCTCACCTTATACAGGCGGTATCCGCTGGCGTCGGCATTGGGCTGGTTCCCGATATTCTGGTGCAAGACGAAATCAAATCCGGGGCACTGGTAAAACTGTTTGGCCCTATGGAAAGCGGTCGCAATTACTATCTGACCTGCGCAGCGCGCTATCAGCATTATCCGGCGCTTGAAACATTCAGCGCCTGGCTGTTATCCGAGAGTGCCATCGTGAGTGCCTGAACAGGCCAGGGGCCGGATGTTCATCACCGCTCCAGCAACGAACCGATTCAGCGCTGCCCGGATTCAAGCCTTTTGAGAAGGACTCAATTCCTGGATTTGAAGGCGCTGGATGGTGCTGGATTTCAGTGAAGCCCGCAGAAACGAAAAAAGGACCCGAAGGTCCTTTTTTCGATCGCTGCAGAATTCGTGGAACTCTGCAGCGCTATGTTTGGAGCGGGAAACGAGACTCGAACTCGCGACCCCGACCTTGGCAAGGTCGTGCTCTACCAACTGAGCTATTCCCGCAACGTCTTGGTGTTGCGCATTCTATAGAAATCCGAATGCGCGTCAAGCCTTTGATTCAAAAAAACTTATTTTTTCTCGTTATCAGTTTTCAGGTGCGGCCAGGCGGCTCGCAGATACTGCAGCATGGACCACAGGGTCAGGCCCGCTGCCGCCAACAGCAACGCGTAACCTACCAGCACCCAGAAACTGAAGTCCGAGGGATTGGCCAGCAAAATCACCAGCGCCAGCATTTGCGCCGCCGTTTTCCACTTGCCCATGTTCGACACCGCCACCTGCGCGCGCGCGCCGAGCTCGGCCATCCACTCGCGCAGCGCCGAGATGACGATTTCACGACCGATGATCACCGCGGCGGGCAAGGTCAGCCACAGGTTGTGATGCTCCTGCACCAGCAGCACCAGGGCCACCGCCACCATCAGCTTGTCGGCCACCGGGTCGAGGAACGCACCGAACGGCGTGCTCTGCTGCAGGCGCCGCGCCAGGTAGCCGTCCAGCCAGTCGGTGGCGGCCGCGAAGGCAAACACTGAACTGGCGGCCATGTAGCTCCAGCTATAGGGCAAATAGAACAGCAAAATGAAAATCGGGATGAGCAGGACGCGTAGAACGGTGATCAGATTAGGGATATTCATCGGCACAACTGGCTACGAGGTGATTGGGCATTCTACTCGCTGTGCAGGTTTGCATAAATCAACTCTGCGAGCTTTTTACTGATTCCCGGTGCTTTGGCAATCTCGTCGATGCTTGCACGGGACAGTTCCTGCAATCCACCAAAATGTTTGAGAAGGTCCCGCCGACGCTTCGGCCCGACGCCCGCCACCCCTTCCAGGGTCGAGGTACGCCGGGTCTTGCCACGCCGTGCGCGGTGACCGGTGATCGCGAAGCGGTGAGCCTCATCGCGGATTTGCTGGATCAGGTGCAGCGCCGGCGAGTCACCCTTGAGGGTGAATTCGTGGGCTGCGTCGTTCAGGTACAGGGTTTCGAATCCGGCCTTGCGGGTCGCGCCCTTGGCCACGCCGAGCAGGATCAGGTCCGGCACCGCCAGCTCATTGAGCACATCCCGAGCCATGGACAGCTGGCCCTTGCCGCCGTCCACCAGAAGGATGTCCGGCAGCTTGCCCTCGCCGTCCTTGAGCTTGCTGAAGCGCCGGGTCAGGGCCTGGTGCATGGCGGCGTAGTCGTCGCCGGCGGTCACGCCTTCGATGTTGTAGCGCCGGTAGTCGGACTTCAGCGGCCCTTCCGGCCCGAATACCACGCAGGAGGCTACAGTGGCCTCGCCGCTGGAATGGCTGATGTCGTAGCACTCCAGGCGCTGCGGCGGCTCGTCCAGGTTCAGCACCTCGGCCAGGGCTTCGAAACGTGCGGCCACGTGCTGGCGGTTGGCCAGGCGCGCGCTCAGGGCCTGCTCGGCGTTGGTTACCGCCAGTTGCTGCCAGCGGGCGCGGGTACCGCGTACCCGGTGGCTGATGGTCAACTCGCGCCCGCGCAGCTCGTCGATGGCGGCGATCAGGGTTGGGAAGTCCTCATGGACCACGTTGACGATCAACTCGGAAGGCAGGTCGCGTTCCGGGCTGCTGACAAAATACTGGCCGAGGAACGCCGACATGACTTCGGCCACGTCCTCCTCGATACCCACCTGGGGAAAGAAGTTCTTGCTGCCCAATACCCGGCCGCCGCGCACGCTGATCAGGTGCACACAGGCGCCGCCCGGGTTGACGAAGGCCGCCACCACATCCACATCGCCCGTGCCACCTTCCATGCTCTGCTGGTCCTGGACCCGACGCAGCAGGGAGATCTGGTCCCGCAGTTCGGCGGCCTTTTCGAAATCCAGGGTGCTGGCGGCGGCTTCCATGGCGGTGGAGAGTTCGTCGGTCAGGGCATTGCTGCGCCCCTCCAGGAACATCACCGAGTGGCGCACGTCCTCGGCATAGATCTCAGGCTCCACCAGGCCGACGCAGGGCGCCTTGCAGCGTTTGATCTGGTACTGCAGGCAGGGCCGCGTACGGTTCTTGTAGTAGCTGTCCTCGCACTGGCGGACCATGAAGGTCTTCTGCAACAGGCTGAGGCTTTCGCGGATGGCGCCGGCGCTGGGATAAGGGCCGAAATACTTGCCCTTCTGCTTCTTCGCCCCGCGATGGATGCTGAAACGCGGAAAGTCGCCGTCCGAAAGAAACACGTAGGGGTAGGACTTATCGTCGCGCAGGAGAATGTTGTACGGCGGCCGCCACTCCTTGATCAGCGTCTGCTCCAGCAGCAGCGCTTCGGTTTCATTGGCGGTGATGGTGGTTTCGATCTGCGCGATGCGCGCCACCAGGGCGGCGGTCTTCGGCGCCTGGCCGGTCTTGCGGAAATAGCTGGAGAGCCGGTTCTTCAGGTTCTTGGCTTTACCGACGTAAAGCAGGCGTGCATCGCTGTCGAACATGCGATACACACCGGGGCGGCCACTGCAGGTAGAAAGAAAGGCACTGGGATCAAACTGTTCGGTCATTTCAGAGGCTGGCATCAACCATGCCGTGACGAACCGCCAATAGCGTCAACTCGACATCGCTGCTGATCGAGAGCTTCTCGAAAATGCGATAGCGGTAGGTATTCACGGTTTTCGGCGACAGGCACAGCTTGTCGGAGATGATCTGCACCTTCTGGCAGCCGACAATCATCAGCGCAATCTGGATCTCCCGTTCCGACAGGGCGTCGAACGGTGAATCACTGGAAGGCTGGAATGACTTGAACACCAATTGCTGAGCGATCTGCGGGCTGATATAGCGCTGGCCGGCAAATACCAGGCGGATGGCCTGGACCATTTCGTTCAGACCGGCGCCCTTGGTCAGATAGCCCGCCGCACCCGCTTGCAGCAAGCGGGTAGGAAAGGGATCTTCCTCGCAGACGGTGACCGCCACGACCTTGATGTCCGGATGACTGCGCAGCAGTTTGCGCGTGGCTTCGAGGCCGCCGATGCCTGGCATCTTGACGTCCATCAGGACCACATCGGGCTTCAGCTCCCGCGCCTTGAGCAGGGATTCTTCCCCTGACTCCGCCTGCCCGACTACTTGCAGGCCATCGATGTCAGCCAACATTCGTGTAATGCCCGTACGAACGAGATCATGGTCATCGACTACTAGCACCCTTATCAAGCAGACACCTCGCGATATGGTCTTTACAGGTTGCCCGACACCTTAGCAAAAAAGCGGCGTACAAACCTAATCACAAGCGCTATATAAAAAACATCCGGGCGCAATAACGGTCCTACCCCCGTGCACATCGAAAGAGGCCAGCGCCCCTCACTCTCGTACCTGGGCCTTGCGCCTCTCGCCCTGGCTTGCCGAAAGCTCGGCCAGGGTACTGGTCAGGCGGCAGATAGCATCCTGATCCTCCTTGAACAGCGCCCGATAGCAATCCAGGACCTTTTCCTCGGTCTGACTCAGCCCGCCGCTCTGGATCGGGATCCGGCTGCCGGTCAGCACATACAGCACATCCACCCCTTTTGCCGCCACCCGGGACAGATAATCCGCCTTGGGTGCACGATCACCACTTTCATATTTACCCTGGGCGTTGGCTTCAACCCCGCCTATTTCACCAAAAACTTTCTGCGACAGTCCCAGGCGTTCTCGCTCCTGCCTCAACCGCGAACCGATTCCACTCATTTGGATGTATGATCCCATCTGATACACCCCAAGGGGGTGTCATACTCTTCAAGCATTGAACAAATTTGAACGGTTTTGAACTATGCCCGGTATCCGCACTGCCGCACAAGCCAAGGCCTGGCTGGAACATCAAGGTAAATCGGTTCAACAATTTGCTCGTGAACACGGGGTTGACCCGGCCACTACCTATCAGGTGCTGGCAGGCCGCAAGAAAGGCAAACGAGGGGAAGCGCACAAGGTCGCGGTGCTACTGGGAATGAAGGACGGCATCATCCTCGAGGATGCGCCCGCGATAGATCCCAACGCACAGTAAAGCCTGCGGAACGGCGTTGCGCTCAGGCGTCGCCAAGCCTTCCGGCAAGCGAATCAGACAAGCGCTCCATGCGCCAGAAGCAATCATCCTCTCCCACCACCCGCAACCCCATCCGCTCATACAGCCGCTGTGCGGGATTGCCCTTGAACACAGTCAGGCGCAACAACCCTCGGCGCTCCTGGCGAGCCAGCTCCAGCACCTGCTCCAGCGTCCAGGCACCGGCGCCCTGCCCCCGGAAAGCCTCCAGCACATGCAATTCGCGGACATACAGCGCCTGCGCATCCCGGCTCAGGCTGACAAACCCCAGCACCCGGGCACCCTGGCAGATCAGCAGGTTCCTGCGGCCGGCCCAGGCCACATCGAAGGCTTCGTCCTGCCACAGCAAGTCGTTGCGAATGTAATAGCCGAGCATGGTGGAACGGGTCAGGTCGCGGGCGAACGCCAGGTCCGAATCAACCGCCGGGCGTAATGAAAAGCCGTCCATCAATGGCTCACCTCCAGCACCTGCGCCTGCCATTGCCCAGTACCACCCCGGACAATCAACAAAGCCTCGCCCACACCCTCGACGGTGCCCAGCAACCGGCCCCGGGCATCCCAGGCCGCGCTGCGTCCGGCGCAGGCCCAACCACCGCTGGGGCCACCGTGGTTGGCCATCAGCACCAGCATCCCGTGTTCCTGGGCGTATCCCTGGAGCTGCGCGCTATCGGCAGCGTAGCCACCTTCGCTGATCAAGACCCCGGCAGCATAGATCCCGGCGCCGGCATCGGCCGCCGCCTGCACATGGCTGGCGTGGCAGAAGTCCGCGCAGACCGCCAAAGCCACGGTTTCGCCACCGATAGGCAAAGGTGCGCCGCCCCGGCCTGCGACAAAAGCGCGCTCTTCTCCTGCATGCAGGTGCTGCTTGGTGTAGACCGCCAGCGAACCGTCGCCGCCCAGCACCAGAGCGCCAATCAGCACCGGCCCGTCAACAGACAGGCGGATCGGCATCCCCACCACCGCCGTCAGTTCCAGCTCCCGGGCCAGATCCCGCAGCGGCCGCAATTGCGGTGCATCCGGCATCAGCGCCAGTTCGGCCGCCAGTTGCGGTTCGTAGCCAGTCAGCGACAGCTCGGGAAACACCAGCAACTGCACGCCCTGCGCCGCTGCCAATTGCATCAACTGCTGATGCCGGGCCAGGTTGGCCGGTAGATCGCCCGCGATGGACGCCGTTTGGGCAGCAGCGAGGGTCAGCACGGACATGAACATTCCTTGGAGGGCGAACAGGCGGGAGCAGCGAGTGTGGCATAAATCCCCTGCAGGCTTAATCCATAGCCGCCGCGTGCTGCGCCGATAGAAATTACTGATTGAATCCCGGCACCAGCCTCTAGTAAGCTCGCCCCCACTTTACGGAGAAACCCATGTTGTCCAAGACCCCTTCCCTGCACCGCCACACTGCCAGCGCACTGCGCTCGGTCGCGGCTGCCTGGGTCAACGGCACTCGGGCTCCGGCCAGCTTTTATTTTGGGTATTGGTTTAGCCACTGGCGCGCCTGATACCCAAGCGGCGCCCACTTCAACGGGTCGCCTACCAGAGAATCTCAACCCCCGGTCGGCCTCCCGACCGGGGGTTTTGTTTTTTCCGGCACTGCATTTTCAACCACGACTTTCAGCGACACACCGAACTTACTGAGGATTGCTCCATGAACTACTCCACCTATTACCGTTACGACATGTTTTGCGCCTGGCGATTTAGCAGCCTCCGCTCGGGACAGCCTGCCGCCTCCGATCGGTCACCTACCGGTGGCAATTGCACACTTATGGCCAGTACGGCCAATTGTCGAACACCCCAGTAGGGCCGCGCGCGGGACATAACCCGCCGCCCGCCCAGGAAGACCGCACATGAACTCGTCCGTATCCGCCCTGCCCCTGTCCGCCCACGTCAGCGCCAATGAAACCCTGACCCAGCGCCTGCCCAGCTCCCTGGAACTCAAGCAGCAACTGCCGCTGTCCCTGGCCTTGAACCAACAAGTCGCCGCTCACCGCCAGGCGGTGCGCGCCATCCTCGAAGGTCGCGACCCACGCCTGCTGGTAGTCGTCGGCCCCTGCTCCATCCACGACCCGCAATCGGCCCTGGAATACGCCGCCAACCTGGCCCGCCTGGCCGATGAAGTGCGCGACCAGATGCTGCTGGTGATGCGCGCCTACGTGGAAAAGCCCCGTACCACCGTCGGCTGGAAAGGCCTGGCCTACGACCCCCGCCTGGATGGCAGCGACGACATGGCCGGCGGCCTGCACCTGTCCCGTGAACTGATGCGCGAGATGCTGCGCCTGGGCCTGCCGATTGCCACCGAACTGTTGCAGCCCATGGCCGCCGGCTACTTCGATGACCTGCTGAGCTGGGTCGCCATTGGTGCGCGCACCACCGAATCGCAGATCCACCGCGAGATGGCCAGCGGCCTGGACATGCCCGTGGGTTTCAAGAACGGCACCGACGGCGGTGTCGCTATCGCCTGTGACGCCATGCGCTCGGCGGCCCACCCGCACCGCCACTTCGGCGTCGACAGCCAGGGCCACCCGGCGGTCATCCAGACCCCAGGCAACCCCGACACCCATCTGGTGCTGCGCGGTGGCCATCGCGGGCCCAACTACGACCGCCAGAGCGTGGCCCAGGTCCAGCAGGACCTGCAGAAGCTGAAGATCCCGGCGCGGATCATGGTCGATTGCAGCCACGCCAACAGCGGCAAGGACCCGCTGCGTCAGCCGGCGGTGTTCAACGAGGTACTGGAGCAGCGCTTGCAGGGCGATACCTCGCTGATGGGGATGATGCTGGAAAGCCACCTGTTCGAAGGCTGCCAGCCCCTGAGCGCGAACCTGCGCTACGGCGTTTCGGTGACCGACGGCTGCCTGGGCTGGGACGCCACCGAACAATTGCTGCGCAATGGCGCGCAACAACTGCGACACGCAGGCAAGGCCGCAGCCGTCCCCGCCTGAGCAGCACCGCCCCCGCAGGAGCTGGCTTGCCAGCGAAGGCGTCCTCAAGAGCAGCGTCTCCTCCAAGGACCTCTTCGCCGGCAAGCCGGCCCCTACAGGACCCTCACCACTCGTCCCCCGCAGGCGCCAGGCGGCAATGCCTTGAAGGAACTTTGAGAAGAAATAGCCACCTGAATCCGGTAGGCTCTCAACTTTCTTGAAAGGAGCAACATCCATGGCCAAAGCCACTGCCCGTCACATCCTGGTTGCCAGCGAAGCCAAGTGCAACGAACTCAAAGCCGAAATCGAAGCCGGCGCCGACTTTGCCGAAGTCGCGAAAAAGAACTCCACCTGCCCTTCCAGCCGTGACGGCGGCAACCTGGGCTCCTTCGGCCCAGGCCAGATGGTCAAGGAATTCGACACCGTGGTGTTCAGCGCTCCGGTAAACGTGGTGCAAGGCCCGGTGAAAACCCAGTTCGGCTACCACCTGCTGGAAGTCACCAGCCGCCAGGACTGATCCCCAAGCGCCTGCGTCTGCTCAACGGCCCGCCTTTTGGTGGGCCGTTGCGCATGGGCGCCAGGCTCTGCCCAAAGCGGATGCGGCTGGCCAGTCACGCGCCGCTAGCGTACAAATCGTGGTCATCGATCACCCGGCTCCTAAGGCTGACAATGCGACTGCTTTCCTCCACCGTGCTTTTCACCGCCCTGCTGTTGGGCGCCGCGGGTGCCCAAGCCGCACCGCAACACGCCATGACCGTCTATGGCGAACCGGCCAAGTACCCCCAGGGTTTCAGCCACTTCGACTACGTCAATCCCCAGGCCCCCAAAGGCGGGACGTTGCGCCGCTCGGCCATCGAAATCGGCCGCTTCGACCACGTACTGCCCTATATCGACAAGGGCATCGGTGTCTCCCAGCTCGACGGCCTGGTCTATTCGCCCCTGGCCCAGCGCTCCCTGGACGAGCCCTACACCGTCTATGGCCTGGTGGCCGAAAAGATGGAGCGTGCCGAAGACGGCCTGTGGCTGCGCTTCTACCTCAACCCCAAGGCGCGCTTTGCCGACAACACGCCGATCACCGCCGAAGACGTGCGCTACAGCTACGACCTGCTGATGACCCAGGGCAGCATGCGCTACCGCACCCAGTTCGACGACGTCAAAGGCGTCACCGTGGAATCACCACGAGTGGTGCGCTTCGACTTCAAAAGCAACGAAAACCGCACCCTGCCCCTGGATATCGCGACCCTGCCGGTGTTCCCCGAACACTGGTGGAAGAGTCGCGACTTCGCCAATGGCGGCGGCTATGAAGCGCCCCTGGGCAGCGGCCCCTACCGCGTGGCCAAGGTCGACTCGGGCAACAGCATCACCTTCGCCCGCAACCCCGACTGGTGGGGCAAGGACCTGCCGGTGAGCCGCGGCCTGTACAACTTCGATCATTTCAGCGTCGAGTATTTCGGCGATATCGACGTCGCCCGCCAGGTGCTGCGCGGCGGCGCCTACGACTACAACCGCGAGTTTTCCGCCACCGGCTATTCCATCGGCTACGACAGCCCGGCGCTGAACGACGGCCGCCTGCAAAAGGCCCACCTGGCGCAATCGGCGCCGCAACCGGCCCAGGGCTATGTGTTCAACCTCGACCGGCCGGTGTTCCAGGACCGCCGGGTGCGCCAGGCCCTGGCCATGCTCTGGGATTTCGAATGGAGCAACCGGCAGATGATGCGCAACCTCTACATCCGCCAGCAGAGTTTCTTCTCCAACACCGCCCTGGCGGCCCGCAGCCTGCCGGATGCCGAGGAACTGAAGATCCTCGAACCGCTGCGCGGGCAGATCCCCGACGAGGTCTTCACCCAGGTTTTCGAGGCGCCGAAAACCGACGGCAGCGGCGTGATCCGCGACAAGCAACTGCAAGCCCTGGCCCTGCTGGAACAGGCCGGCTGGAAGCCCGAGGGCGACAAGCTGGTGAACGCCCAGGGCGAGCCCCTGAGCTTCACTTTCCTGATCACCCAGGGCTCCATCGAACGCCTGCTGCTGCCCTACAAGCGCAACCTGGCGCAGATCGGCATCAGCCTGAACATTCGCCGCATCGACTCCGCCCAGTACGTCAACCGCCTGATGGCCCGGGACTACGACATGATCGTCACCGGCTACCCGGTGACCACCTCGCCGGGCATGGAGCTGTACAACTACTTCGGCTCCGCCGCGGCCAACGACCCCGGTTCCAACAACTACATGGTGCTCAAGAACCCGGCCGTGGACAGCCTGGTCAATGGCCTGGTGAAGGCCACCAGCCAGCCGGAGATGCTGCGCTACGCCCATGCCCTGGACCGGGTGCTGCAGTGGAACTACTACTGGATTGCGAACTACTACCCGCCCGGCACCTCCACGGTGTGGTGGAACCGCTTCGGCATCCCCAAGGTGCCGGCGAGCAACGATGAAGCCATCGAAAGCTGGTGGGAAGTCAGCAGCAGCGCACTGACCGACGAACAAATGGCCGCCGAGCTGATCCGCCGTGGCAAACCCGGAGGGCGCCACTGATGCTGGCCTACATTCTGCGGCGCCTGCTGCTGATCATCCCGACCCTATTGATCATCCTCCTGGTGAACTTCGTCATCGTCCAGGCCGCCCCCGGCGGCCCGGTGGAACAGGCCATCGCCCGCCTGCAGGGCATCGGTGGCGGCGCCGCTGTCGGCGGCTCCGCCGATGCCATGAGCAGCAGCGGCTCCCGGGCCAGCCGCGGCCTGGACCCCAAGCTGATCCAGGACATCGAGAAACAGTACGGCTTCGACAAGCCGGCCCATGAACGCCTGTGGCTGATGCTCAAGAACTACGCCCAGCTGGACTTCGGCAAGAGCTTCTTTCGCGGCGCCACGGTCACCGACCTGATCCTGGAAAAGATGCCGGTGACCATTTCCCTGGGGCTCTGGGCGACCCTGATCACCTACCTGGTGTCGATCCCCCTGGGGATCCGCAAGGCGGTGCACCACGGCAGCCATTTCGACATCTGGAGCAGCACCGCGATCATCATCGGCTACGCCATGCCGGCCTTCCTGTTCGCCATGTTCCTGATCGTGCTGTTCGCCGGCGGCACCTCGCTGAACTGGTTCCCGGTGCGCGGCCTGGTCTCGGACAACTTCGAGCAGTTGAGCACCCTGGGCAAGGTCGCCGACTACTTCTGGCACCTGGTACTGCCGGTCAGCTCCCTGGTGATCGGCGGCTTCGCCACCCTGACCATCCTCACCAAGAACTCCTTCCTCAACGAGATCACCCGCCAGTACGTGGTCACCGCCCGGGCCAAGGGCCTGAGCGAGCGCCGGGTGCTGTATGGGCATGTGTTCCGCAACGCCATGCTGCTGGTGGTCTCGGGCATTCCCCAGGCCTTTATCAGCGTGTTCTTCGCCGGCTCCCTGCTGATCGAGGTGATCTTCTCCCTCGACGGCCTGGGGCGCATGAGCTATGAGGCCGCGGTGTCCAGGGACTACCCGGTGGTGTTCGGCTCGCTGTTCATCTTCACCCTGTTCGGCCTCTTGATAAAACTCATCGGCGACCTGTGCTACACCCTGGTCGACCCGCGCATCGACTTCGCCGCGAGGAACGCCTGATGCTCACGCTTTCTCCTCTGGCGCGCCGGCGCTTCGACCGTTTCAAGAAAAACCGCCGCGGCTGGTGGTCGCTGTGGCTGTTCATCGGCCTGTTCATCCTGACCCTGGGCGGCGAGCTGATCGCCAACGACAAGCCGCTGGTGGTCAGCTACCAGGGCTCGCTGTATTTCCCGGTGCTCAAGCGCTACACCGAACAGGAATTCGGCGGCCAGTTGCCGTTCCAGGCCGACTACCGCAGCGACTACGTGCAGCAACTGATCCGCAAGGACGGTGGCTGGCTGCTTTTCCCGCCGGTGCCCTTCAGCGAAGACACCCCCAACTACGACCTGACCCAGCCGGCCCCCAGCCCGCCGAGCAAGGTCAACTGGCTGGGTACTGACGACCAGGCCCGGGATGTGCTGGCACGGGTGATCTACGGCGCCCGGGTGTCAATCCTGTTCGCCCTGGCCCTGACCGCCATCAGCGCCCTGATCGGCATCGCCGCCGGCGCCCTGCAGGGCTACTACGGCGGCTGGGTCGACCTCCTGGGCCAGCGCTTGCTGGAGGTCTGGTCCGGGTTGCCGGTGCTCTACCTGCTGATCATCCTCTCGGGCTTCGTCGAGCCGAACTTCTGGTGGCTGCTGGGAATCATGGCGCTGTTTTCCTGGCTGGCCCTGGTGGACGTGGTGCGCGCCGAGTTCCTTCGCGGGCGCAACCTGGAATACGTCAAGGCCGCCCGGGCCCTGGGCCTGACCGACCGCAAGGTGATCCTGCGGCACATCCTGCCCAATGCGATGAACGCCACCCTGAGCTACCTGCCATTCATCCTCACCGGTGCCATCTCGACCCTCACTGCCCTGGACTTCCTCGGCTTCGGCATGCCCGCCGGCAGCGCCTCTCTCGGCGAACTGATCGGCCAGGGCAAGCAGAACCTGCAGGCACCGTGGCTGGGGCTGACGGCGTTTTTCACCCTGGCATTGATCCTCTCGCTGCTGGTGTTTATCGGCGAGGCGTTGCGCGATGCCTTTGATCCTCGATCTTGAAGCGGACTGTAGAAATGACTGAGAACCTGATCGAAATCCGCCAGCTCAACGTCGCCTTCGGCGAGCAGACCGTGGTTCGCGACCTGAGCCTGGACATCCGCCCCGGCGAATGCCTGGCCTTGGTGGGCGAGTCCGGCTCGGGCAAGTCGGTGACCGCCCACTCGATCCTGCAACTGCTGCCGCAGACCGGCTGCAGCAGCTCCGGCAGCGTGCGCTACCGCGGCCAGGAGCTGATCGGCGCCACGGCTGCGACCTTGCAAAAACTGCGGGGCAACCGCATCGCCATGATCTTCCAGGAGCCCATGACCTCCCTCAACCCGCTGCACAGCATCGAGAAGCAGATCGGCGAAACCCTGCTGCTGCATCGTGGCCTGGGGGGCAAGGAGGCTCAGGCGCGGATTCTCGAACTGCTGGAACTGGTGGGCATCCAGAAACCCAAGGAGCGACTCAAGGCCTACCCGCACCAGCTCTCCGGCGGCCAGCGCCAGCGGGTGATGATCGCCATGGCCCTGGCCTGCGAACCGGAACTGCTGATTGCCGACGAACCCACCACCGCCCTGGACGTGACCGTGCAGCGCAAGATCCTGCTGCTGCTCAAATCCCTGCAACAGCGCCTGGGCATGTCCCTGCTGCTGATCAGCCACGACCTCAACCTGGTGCGGCGCATCGCCCAGCGGGTGTGCGTGATGAAAGCCGGGGAAATCGTCGAGCAGGCCGACTGCGACACCCTGTTCAACGCCCCGCAACATCCATACAGCTGTGAACTGCTGCATGCCGAGCCCGAGGGCGAACCGCTGTGTCGCGACACCCGGGAAACCGTGTTGGAAGTGGACAATCTCAGCGTCGAATTCCAGATCGGCGGCGGCCTGTTCCGGCGCAAGGAGTACCTGCGGGCAGTGGACGGCATCAGCCTCAGCGTGCAGCAAGGCAAGACCCTGGGGATCGTCGGCGAGTCCGGTTCGGGCAAGTCCACCCTGGGCCAGGCGATCCTGCGGCTGCTGGATTCCGAAGGTGGCATCCGCTTCCAGGGCCAGGCCCTGGACGGCCTCAACCAGAAGCAACTGCGCCCCTGGCGCAAGCAGATGCAGGTGGTATTCCAGGACCCCTTCGGCAGCCTCAGCCCACGCATGTCGGTGGCGCAGATCATCAGCGAAGGCCTGGAAGTGCACAGCCAGTACGATGCCCGCCAGTGCGACGAACAGGTCATCCGCGCCCTGGAGGAGGTCGGCCTCGACCCCGACAGCCGCCACCGCTACCCCCACGAGTTCTCCGGCGGCCAGCGCCAGCGCATCGCCATCGCCCGGGCCCTGGTGCTGAAGCCGGCGCTGATTTTGCTGGACGAACCCACCTCGGCCCTGGACCGCACCGTGCAGAAGCAAGTGGTGGCCCTGCTGCGTCAGCTGCAGGAAAAGTACGGCCTGACCTACCTGTTCATCAGCCATGACCTGGCGGTGGTGCGAGCCCTGGCCCACGACATGATCGTGATCAAGGACGGCCAGGTCGTGGAGCGCGGCGCCAGCCACGAGGTGTTCGAAAACCCCCAGCACCCCTACACCCGGGAACTGCTGGCCGCCGCCCACCCCGGCTGACCTGCCGTCGATGCCCCTTTCTCGCAGCCTCGCAAGGCTCGACAGCAGCCAGCTTCGCGACCTGGTGTAGCCGCTGCCGCAGGCTGCGAACGGCTCCGCAGGAGACGCCGCCCTTGAGACCGCCGAAGGTCCTGCGGCCCTTTGCGCAGCCTCGCTGGCGCTCGGCAGCGGCTACAGCGCAACAACCGGGGCAGACTGCGGCATAATCGCTGCGCCCATTTCCAGGATGCCGCCATGAACGACAGCGAAAGCCTCAAGGACTACCAGCGCGTGCGCCAACTGGCGATCCGCTCGCTGTTCGAGATCATCGAGCAATCCAGCGAAGGCACGGTGATCGTCGACCGCGACGCCAATATCGTCTGGATGAACGAGCGTTATGCCCGGCGCTTCGGCCTGGAATCGGCGGCCTTCGCCATCGGCAAGCCCTGTGAAAGCGTGATCCCCGGCAGCCTGCTGCGGGAGGTGGTGCGCACCGGCCGCCCCATCCTGCTGGACATGCAGGACACCCCCAAGGAACCCCTGGTGGTGATGCGCCTGCCGATCCACGACGACGCCGGCACGGTGATCGGCGCCATCGGTTTTGCCCTGTTCGACGAACTGCGCAGCCTGTCGCCGATGCTCAAGCGCTACCTGAGCATGCAGGAAGAACTGGCCTCTACCCGCTCCCTGCTGCGGGCCCGGCAGACCAAATACAACTTCGCTCACTTCATCGGCACCAGTGCCGCCAGCCTGGAGGTCAAGCGCCGCGCCCGACGCGGGGCCAGCGCCGAGTCGCCGATCCTGCTGCAAGGCGAAACCGGCACCGGCAAGGAACTGCTGGCCCAGGCCATCCACGCCGCCTCGCCACGGGCGCACAAGCCCTTTGTCAGCATCAACAGCGCGGCGATTCCCGAGGCCCTGCTGGAGGCGGAATTCTTTGGCACCGCCCCCGGAGCCTTTACCGGCGCCGACCGCAAGGGCCGCCCGGGCAAGTTGCAGATCGCCCAGGGCGGCAGCCTGTTCCTCGATGAAATCGGCGACATGCCGCTGCCCCTGCAAAGCAAGCTGCTGCGGGTGCTGCAGGAAAAAGAGTTCGAGCCGGTGGGCTCCAACGAGGTGATCCACAGCGATGTGCGGATCATCGCCGCCACCTCCACGGACCTTGAAGCGGCGATCAAGCGCGGCGAGTTTCGCGCCGACCTGTACTACCGGTTGAATGTGCTGCCAATCCAGGTGCCAGCCTTGCGCGAACGCCTGGACGACCTGCCAGCCCTGAGCGAAGGGATTCTCGAAGAACTGCGCAGCCAGCATGAACTGGACCGCGATGCCCTGGCCCTGCTGGCGCAACATGCCTGGCCGGGGAACATCCGCGAGTTGCGCAACGTCCTGGAACGAGCGGCGCTGCTCAGCGACGACCTGATACTCAACGCCTCGGATATTCGCGCGGCGATTGGCAGCTTCAGCCCGGTGCAGCGTAACGAAGCCCTGGTGCCAGGCGATTCGCCAAACCAGGAAACCTTCGCCGCGGCCCGAGAGCGTTTCGACCGGCAACTGATCGGCGCCACCCTGGCCCAATGTGCCGGCAAGGTGGACGAAGCGGCCCGGCGCCTGGGGCTGGGGCGCTCCACGCTGTACAAGAAGATGGCGGCCCTGGGGATTGTCGAGTCTCCATAACGAGACATCAATCTCCGTTTTGAGAATTTACCGGCGCGCTGCGCGCTTTTCGCTGGCAAGCCAGCTCCTACGGCAGGCTGAACGATCTCTGTAGGAGCTGGCTTGCCAGCGAAGAGGCCGGTAAACCCAAAAAATTCTCCAAACAGAGACAATCAACGTCAATTCGCCCCCAGAAAAATAAAAATATCTATATATTTCAATAGCTTAATTAGATGGCACAGTTCTCGCTATAACGCTCTCCACACGCAACACCCGACAACAATAACAATCCTGGAGAGACACACCATGAGTGTGATCATTGCCTTGGCAGCCCTGGCGCTGCTGATGCTCGCTGCCTACCGTGGCTACAGCGTCATCCTCTTTGCCCCCATCGCCGCCCTCGGCGCGGTGCTGCTCACCGACCCGTCCGCCGTGGCGCCCGCCTTCACCGGCGTGTTCATGGAGAAGATGGTCGGCTTCATCAAGTTGTATTTCCCGGTGTTCCTGCTGGGCGCGGTGTTCGGCAAGCTGATCGAGCTGTCGGGCTTTTCCCGCTCCATCGTCGCGGCCGCCATCCGCCTGCTGGGCACCCGCCAGGCCATGCTGGTGATCGTACTGGTCTGCGCGCTGCTGACCTACGGCGGGGTCTCGCTGTTCGTGGTGGTGTTCGCGGTCTACCCCTTTGCCGCCGAGATGTTCCGCCAGAGCAACATCCCCAAGCGCCTGATCCCGGCGACCATCGCCCTGGGGGCGTTTTCCTTCACCATGGACGCCCTGCCCGGCACCCCGCAGATCCAGAACATCATCCCCAGCACCTTCTTCAATACCACCGCCTGGGCCGCGCCCTGGCTGGGGGTGATCGGCACCATCTTTGTGTTCTGCGCCGGCATGCTGTTCCTCCAGCGCCAGCGCAACAAGGCGCAGAAGGCCGGTGAAGGCTACGGCACCGAGCTGCGCAACGAGCCGGAAACCGCCGAAGACCTGGAGCTGCCCAACCCCTGGCTGGCGCTGTCGCCGTTGCTGCTGGTGGGCATCATGAACCTGCTGTTCACCCACTGGATTCCCCAGTGGTACGGCAAGACCCACAGCCTCAGCCTGCCGGGCATGGCGGCGCCGGTAACCAGCGAAATCGCCAAGCTGACCGCCATCTGGGCGGTGCAGGCGGCGTTGCTGGTAGGCATCCTGATGGTGCTGGTGTGCGGTTTCTCGGCGATTCGCAGCAAGCTCGCCGAGGGCAGCAAGAGCGCGGTCAGCGGCGCCCTGCTGGCGGCCATGAACACCGCCTCGGAATACGGCTTCGGTGCGGTGATCGCTTCCCTGCCGGGCTTCCTGGTGCTGGCCGACTGGCTCAAAAGCATCCCCAACCCGCTGGTCAACGAAGCCATTACCGTGACCCTGCTGGCGGGCATCACAGGTTCGGCCTCGGGCGGCATGAGCATCGCCCTGGCGGCCATGTCCGAAAGCTTCATCAGCGCCGCCCACGCTGCCAACATTCCCCTGGAAGTGCTGCACCGGGTGGCCGCCATGGCCAGCGGCGGCATGGACACCCTGCCCCACAACGGCGCGGTGATCACCCTGCTGGCGGTCACCGGGCTGACCCATCGCGAGGCCTACAAGGACATTTTCTGCATTACCCTGATCAAGACCCTGGCGGTCTTCGTCGTCATCGCCACTTTCTACGCCACCGGCATTGTGTGAGGTATTCATGACCACTCTTTCTGGCAAGACCGCCCTGGTCACCGGCTCCACCAGCGGCATCGGCCTGGGCATCGCCCTGGTGCTGGCCAAGGCCGGGGCCAAACTGATTCTCAACGGTTTTGGCGATGCCTCGAAGGCGATCGCCGAGGTCGCACAATTCGGCGGCCAGGTCGGCCATCACCCGGCGGATGTCAGCGACCCTGCGCAGATCGCCGAAATGTTCGCCTACGCCGAACGGGAGTTCGGCGGCGTCGACATCCTGGTCAACAACGCCGGCATCCAGCATGTGGCGGCGGTGGAGGAGTTCCCCGTGGAGCGCTGGGATTCGATCATCGCCATCAACCTGTCGTCGGTGTTCCACAGCACCCGCCTGGGGCTGCCGGGGATGCGCGCCAAGGGCTGGGGGCGGATCGTCAACATCGCCTCGGTGCACGGCCAGGTGGGCTCGGTGGGCAAGGCCGCCTATGTGGCGGCCAAGCACGGGGTGATCGGCCTGACCAAGGTGGTAGGCCTGGAAACCGCCACCAGCAACGTCACCTGCAACGCCATCTGCCCGGGCTGGGTGCTGACCCCGCTGGTGCAGAAGCAGATCGATGATCGCGTCGCGGCCGGCACCGACCCGCAACAGGCCCAGCATGATCTGCTGGCGGAAAAGCAGCCGTCCCTGGCGTTCGTCACCCCGTCGCAACTGGGGGAACTGGTGCTATTTTTGTGCAGCGAAGCCGGCGCCCAGGTGCGTGGTGCGGCGTGGAACATCGATGGCGGGTGGCTGGCGCAATGACGCGCGTCTCTGGCTGACGTCTTCGCCGGCAAGCCGGCTCCTACACGGCTGTGCTGGCCCGCGTAGGAGCTGGCTTGCCAGCGAACAACCCCCCAAAAAAACAACAATAAGAACACGAGGCCTTGCATGTCCGACCTACTCTGGCAACCCAGCGCCGAGCGCATCGGCAAGACGCGGATGGATGTCTTTCGCCGCTTCGTCAATCAGCGCCACGGCCTGAATCTTCACGACTACCCCGCCCTGCACCAGTGGAGCATCGACCAGCGAGAAAGCTTCTGGCAGGCGATCGTCGACTTCTTCGAGGTCAGCTTCCACCAGCCTGCTGAATGCGTGCTGCGCGAAGGGCCGCAGATGCCCAGCGCGCAGTGGTTTCCCGGCGCCACCCTGAACTTCGCCGAGCACCTGCTCAAGCGTCGGGATGACAGCGTCGCGGTGGTGGCGATCAACGAAAACGGCCAGCGCGAACAATTGACCCACGCCGAACTGGCGGCCCAGGTGGCCGGCCTGCAACGCAGCCTGAGGGCGGCCGGGGTCGGTCTCGGCGATCGGGTCGCGGCATGCATGCCCAACACCTGGCAGACCCTGGTGGGCATGCTCGCCAGCACCAGCCTCGGGGCCGTGTGGTCCAGCTGCTCGCCGGATTTCGGCACCCAGGGGGTGGTCGACCGCTTCGGCCAGATCGAGCCCAAGGTGCTGATCACCTGCGCCGGCTACCGCTACGCCGGCAAGGACATCGACCAGACGGCCAAGGTCAACCAGATCCTCGAGCGCCTGCCGTCCCTGGAGCAGTTGCTGATCGTGCCCTACGCCCGCTCGCAGGCCCGGGCCGAGGACTACCGCACCCCCGCCAGCGTCAGCCTGTGGGACGACTTCTACCGCCCCGGCGGCGAGCCCGAATTCACCCCGGTGCCCTTCGCCCATCCGCTGTACATCCTCTATTCCAGCGGCACCACCGGAGTGCCCAAGTGCATCGTCCACGGCACCGGCGGGGTGCTGCTGCAACACCTCAAGGAACACGGCCTGCACGCCGACCTGGGCCCCGGCGAGCGCCTGTTCTACTACACCACCTGCGGCTGGATGATGTGGAACTGGCTGGTCTCGGCCCTGGCCACCGGGGCCAGCCTGGTGCTCTACGATGGCTCGCCGTTCCATCCCGGCAACGAGCACCTGATGGACCTGATCGACCGCGAAGCCATCAGCGTCTTCGGCACCAGCCCCAAGTACCTGGCAGCTCTGGAAAAGGCCGGCAGCCGGCCGCGCCAGAGCCACCTCCTGGAGAGCCTGAAGACCCTGCTGTGCACCGGCTCGCCGCTGTCGCCGCAGAGCTACGACTACGTGTACCGCGAGATCAAGAGCGAGCTGTGCCTGGCCTCGATGTCCGGCGGCACCGATATCGTCGCCTGCTTCGTCGCCGGCAATCCGATACAACCGGTGCGCCGCGGCGAGATGCAAGGCAAGGGCCTGGGCATGGCCATCGAAGTGTGGAACGACCAGGGCCAGCCGGTGATCGGCGAGAAAGGCGAGCTGGTGTGCACCCGGCACTTCCCCAGCATTCCCGTGGGCCTGTGGCACGACCCGGACCAGAGCAAGCTCAAGGCCTCGTACTTCAGCCTGTTTCCCGGCGTTTGGGCCCAGGGCGACTACGCCGAACAACTGGCCGAGGGTGGCTGGCTGATCCATGGGCGTTCGGACGCCGTGCTCAACCCCGGCGGGGTGCGTATCGGCACCGCGGAAATCTACCGCCAGGTGGAAAAGCTGGAGCAGGTCCTGGAAAGCCTGGCCATCGGCCAGAGCTGGGAGCAGGACGTGCGGGTGGTGCTGTTCGTGCGCCTGCAAGACGGCGTGGAGCTCGATGAAGCCTTGCAGGAACACATTCGCCAGGTGATTCGCAGCAACACCACGCCGCGCCATGTGCCGGCGAAAATCCTCGCGGTCACGGACATTCCCCGCACCATCAGCGGCAAGATCGTCGAACTGGCAGTGCGCAACGTGGTGCACGGCCTGCCGGTGAAGAACACCGACGCCCTGGCCAACCCCGAGGCCCTGGAGCAGTTTCGCGACCGCGAGGAACTGCGCAGCTGACCCCGCCCCTTGCAGGAGCCGGCTTGCCGGCGAAGGCGTCGCCCAGGTCGGCGCGCTCGGCAATGGCCACTTCGCTGGCAAGCCGGCTCCTACGGGCTACCGCATCCCCAACGCATCACTCTGATAACCGTTCAGCCCCTCTAGACTGGTCATCCGCCGCAAAAGCGGGTGAAAATGTGCGCGCCGAAAACGCCTACAATCCATCCGTTTGAATATGCACCGCATGTCCATGCGACTTTTCGAGTGCGCGAGCCTGTGGCGTCGCCGCGTAATACCGCACCACCCAGGACACCTTCGACATGAATGGCCCCCACTCCGGCAGCGAAGCCGCCAACCTGATTGCCCGCCTGGACTGGTCGGCCACTCCCCTCGGAGAATCCGGCCACTGGCCCCAGAGCCTGCGCACCGCCGTGGACATCGTGATCCATTCGCCGATGCCGATGCTGCTGCTGTGGGGCGCCGAGCTGACGCAGATCTACAACGACGGCTTCGCCCTGCTGGCGGGCAACAAGCACCCCAGTGCCTTCGGCCACCCGGCGCACCTGACCTGGCCGGAACTGATGGACTTCACCGACCCGATCTACCGCGCTGTGCTCAACGGCCAGGTGCGCACCTTCAGCGAACAGCGCTTCAGCCTGCAACGCACCAACGGCAGCGAATACGACCTGTGGCTGGACCTGACCTACAGCCCGATCCGCAACGAACGCGGCGACGTCGCCGGAATCCTGGTCACCGCCATCGAGACCAACGAGCGCCGGCGCATCGCCCTGGAACTGCAGCAGCGCTCCGACGATAGCCTGCGCGCCCAGCACGAGACCGAAGAGCGCCTGCAACTGGCCCTGGCGGCCACCGACGCGGTGGGCACCTGGGATTGGGACATCGGCGAAGACCGCTTCATCGCCGACGCGCATTTCGCCCAGTTGCACAGCGTCGATCCGCAGCAGTCCCGGCAACTGCCCATCAGCGAATACCTCAAGGGCGTGCACCCGGAGGACCGCGGCATGGTGGCCCGGGGCATCAAGCATTGCATCACCCACGGCACCGAATACGCCGAGGAGTACCGCCTGCAACTGGCCGACGGCCAACTGCGCTGGGTGTTCGCCCGAGGCCGCTGCTACAAGGACCACCATGGCCGGCCGACGCGTTTTCTCGGCGCGGCCCTGGACCTCACCGAACGCAAGCAGATGGAACAGGCGCTGCGCCAGAGCCAGACCGAGCTGCAACTGATCATCAATGCCATGCCCGTGCTGATCGGCTATGTCGACCACGAGGAACGCTTTCGCCTGAACAACAGCGCCTACCTGGACTGGTACGGCCTGACCCCGCAAGAGCTGTACGGCAAGAGCATCCGCGAAGTGGTCGGCGACGAGATCTACGCCACTCGCGCCGAGAACATCAAGGCCGCACTGGCCGGCAAGCCGTGCAGCTTCGAGGCCAACTCGCCGCACCGCGACGGCCGGCCGCGCCATGCCCTGATGAAGTACCTGCCGCGTTACGGCGCCGACGGCGCGATCAATGGTTTCTACATCTTTGTCATCGACGAAACCGAGCGCCGGCAGACCGAAGAAGCCCTGCGCAATCTCAACGAAACCCTGGAGGAACGGGTCAACCAGCGGACCGAGGCCCTGGCCACTGCCAACCAGCGCCTGCAGAACGAAATGTTCGAGCGCGAACGCGCCGAAGACGCCCTGCGCCATGCGCAGAAGATGGAAGCCGTGGGCCAGCTCACCGGCGGCATCGCCCACGACTTCAACAACATGCTCACCGGCATCATCGGCAGCCTGGACCTGATGCAGCGCTATATCGACAACGGCCGCGGCGCCGAGATCGGCCGCTTCACCGAAGCGGCCATGTCCTCGGCCAAACGCGCGGCGTCCCTGACCCACCGCCTGCTGGCGTTCTCCCGGCGCCAGTCCCTGGACCGCCAGCCCCTAGACCCCAACCAGCTGGTGCGCTCGCTGCAAGAGCTGTTCAACCACACCAAGGGCGAGCACATCGAGCTGCAGATGCAATTGGCGGACGGCGTGTGGCCGGTGAACACCGACGCCAGCCAGCTGGAAAATGCCCTGCTCAACCTGGTGATCAACGCCCGCGACGCCATGCCCGACGGCGGCAGGCTGCTGATCGAAACCGCCAACAGCTACCTCGACGGCAGCGACATCAGCACCCTGGAACCGGTCAAGGCCGGAGACTACGTGATGCTCGGCGTCAGCGACAACGGCGCCGGCATGAGCCCGCGGATCCTGGCCAAGGCCTTCGACCCGTTCTTCACCACCAAGCCCATCGGCCAGGGCACGGGCCTGGGACTGTCGATGATCTACGGCTTCGCCCAGCAGTCCGGCGGCCACGTGACCATCAGCAGCGAACCGGACCAGGGCACCTGCGTGCGCCTGTACCTGCCAAGGCTGTTCGCCGCACCACTGGACAGCGCCGAACCCGCCACCCTCAACCAGGCGCCCCAGGCCATCGCCGGGGAAACCGTGGTGGTGGTGGAAGACGACCCGGCAGTGCGCATGCTGGTGCTCAATGTCCTCGCCGAACTGGGCTACCGCGCCTTCGAGGCCGAAGATGCGCGCAGCGCCCTGCCCTTGCTGGAATCGCCGATGCGCGTCGACCTGCTGGTGACCGATGTCGGCCTGCCGGGCATGAACGGCCGGCAACTGGCGGAGATCGCCCGCCAGCAGCGGCCCGGGCTCAAGGTGCTGTTCATGACCGGCTACGCGGAAAAGGCGGCCGAGCGCCAGGGCTTCCTGGAGCCGGGCATGGACCTGATGGCCAAGCCGTTTTCCATTGAGGAAATGGCCCAGAAGATTCGTCAGATGATCGGCCGCGCGTCCTGAATTCAGGCATAATCCGCGGCCGCCGATTTCCCGCTACAAGGTCACCCGCCCATGAAAGCCCAAGCCCGCCACATCCTGGTGAAAACCGCCGAAGAGGCTGAACAGCTCAAGCAGCGCATCGCCAAGGGTGAAGCCTTCGACGTACTGGCGAAGAAATACTCCACCTGCCCATCCGGCAAGCGCGGCGGCGACCTGGGGGAAGTGCGCCCGGGGCAGATGGTCGGTGCCATCGACCAGGTCATTTTCAAGAAGCCCCTGCGCACCGTGCATGGCCCGATCAAGAGCAAGTTCGGCTATCACCTGGTGCAAGTCTTCTTCCGCGACTGACCCCGGGCCCTGCAGGAGCTGGCTTGCCAGCGAAGGCGCCCGCAAGGTCAACGCACGGTTCAATGGCGGGGTATCAGGGCGCCGGGATGCTGGATGACCTGGCTCGCCAGGCGGTGCCCGGCCTCTGCCGCTTGCACCGGGCTGCCGCCCAGCAGGCGCCGGGCCAGATAGGCTGCGCTGAACGAATCCCCGGCCGCCGTGGTGTCCACTACCTGCTCCACCCGCTGGGCCGGCACCTCGAAAGCACCGCCCGCCACGCGAATCAGGCAGGGCTCGGCGCCCCGCTTGAGCACCACTTCCGGAATGCCCTGATACGCCGCGAACACCGCTTCGGCATCCGGATAGGCAAACAGCGCTTGCTCATCCTCCAGGGTCAGCAATGCCAGATCCACCTGGGGCAATACTTCGCGGTACGCCGCCCGGGCCTGTTCGACCGACGCCCACAGGCGCGGCCGGTAGTTGTTGTCGAAGACTATCAGCGCCTGGCGCTGGCGCGCCTCGGCCAGGGTCTGCAACAACTTCCCGCGCCCCACCTCCCCCAGCACCGCCAGGGTGATGCCGCTGAAATACAGCACATCGTAATGCTTCAGCGCTTCGAGGATCGGCCCGGCCGCCACCGTGGTGAAGCAGTCGCGCACTGCCGCCTCGTTGCGCCAGTAGAGAAAGCGCCGCTCGCCCCGGGCGTCGGTCTGGATGCAATACAGCCCAGGCAGGCGCCCCGGCAAGCGCTGCACCCGCTCCAGGCCGATGCCCTCCGCCGCCCACCCCTGGCACATGGCATCGCTGAAGCTGTCATCGCCCAGGGCAGTGACGTAATCCACCCGCCCGGCCTCGCCCATTTCCCGCGCGAGGTACACCGCGGCGTTCAGGGTGTCGCCGCCAAAGCTCTGTTGCAGGCTGCCGTCATGATGCTGCTGCAACTCGATCATGCATTCGCCGATGGCCGCGATGCGTTTCTTCCTGTCCATGTTCCTGACCTCCCCTCAAAGCACATTCCACCGGGTAGGAGCTGGCTTGCCAGCGAAGGCGCCCGCAAGGCCTGCGCACCATCCAGAGGCCTCTTCGCCGGCAAGCCGGCTCCTACAGACCCAACATCTCCCCAGCCCCGTAGGAGCTGGCTTGCCAGCGAAGGCGTCCGCACGGCCTGCGCACCATCCAGAGGCCTCTTCGCCGGCAAGCCGGCTCCTGCAGACCCTGCATATCCCCAGCTCCGGCGATCAGAAACAGGTTTCCAGGTTCTCGATCACCTGCAGGCGCTCATCCACCAGCAACCCGGTGCGCCATTTGTCGAAGGTCAGGCAGGGGTGCGAAGTACCGAAGGAAATGATGTCGCCAATGCGCAGCTCCACTCCCGGCGCCACCGTGAGAAACGCATGCTGGTCCATCACCGCAGTGACCTTGCACGCCCCCACGTCATCCCCGGCACTGGCCTGGGCCCCGGCGCGATAACGCCGCAGCGGTACCGGCAGGCCGGCGTCATAGGCCACATCGCGCTTGCCCAGGGCCACCACGGCAAAGCCCGGCTCCGGCAGCGATTGCACATGGGCCCAGACCTCCATGGCCGGGCGCAGGCCCTCCTCCAGGTCGGCGCGGCGATCCAGCACGCAGCACTGCGCCTCTTTATAGATGCCATGGTCATGAGCCACGTAACTGCCCGGACGCAGCACACTGAGGAAGCGGCCCTTGGCGTTGTGGGTCTCGAAGGATTCGGCAATCAGGTCATACCAGGCTGACCCCGAGGCAGTGATAATCGGCCGCTCGATGGCGAACAGCCCGTCGTTGTGCAGGTCCACCGCCAGGCGCACCAGGGAGTCGGCGAACTGGCGGATGCCGCTGATGGCCTGATCGCCATGGATCACCCCTTCATAACCTTCAATACCGCACAGCGCCAGGGCCGGCTGCGCCTGGATCGCCTTGGCCAGGGCCAGCACCTCTTGCTCGGTGCGGCAACCGCAACGCCCACCGACCACGCCGTACTCGATCATCACCTTGAGCGTGACCCCACGCTGGGCGAAAAACGCCCCCAGGTCGGCGACGCTGTCCGGGTGATCGACCATGCAATAGAAATCGAAATCCGGGTCCGCCAGCAGCTCGGCGATCAGCGCCATGTTCGGCGCCCCCACCAACTGGTTGGCCATCAACACCCGGCGCGCGCCATGGGCATAGGCAGCGCGAGTCTGTACCGCAGTGGCCAGGGTGATGCCCCAGGCGCCAGCGTCCAACTGCCGCTGAAACAGCGCGGGCATCATGCTGGTCTTGCCGTGGGGCGCCAGCTCGGCACCGCTGTCACTGACGAACTTCTGCATCCAGCGGATGTTGTGTTCCAGGGCCTCGCGATGCAGCACCAGGGCCGGCAGGCTGACGTCTTGCAACAGGCTCGCGCCCTGGGCAGCGGCGCCCTTTTCCACCAGTGGCAGGTTCAATACGGAAGACATCTTGGCACTCCTTATCAAGGCAGCTGCGCACAGCCGCGAAACAGTCATCAATCGTTGATACGCCGGGCCAGACGGTTGGCGCTGTCGATCAGCACCCGGCGATATTGCTGGTAATTGCGCTGGGCATCGGCCCTGGGCGCGACGATGCAGAGCGTGCAGATGCACACCCCGAGCTCATCGCGCACCGGTGCGGCAAAACAATGGGTAAAGGTGTCGGCCACGCTGTCGAAGGAAAAGAACCCATCCTCGGTGGCCTGGCGGATTTGCTTGAGAAACGTCGCCAAGGGCAGACGCTCACCGTCGGGCAGAACGAAGTCCCGTTCATCGATCAGGTCGACAATCTGCCCATCGCTCAAATGCCCCAATAGCAACCGCCCGGAAGCGGTCCAGGGAATCGGCGCGTTCTCGCCGATATTCGAGGAAATGCGGAAGTGCCGCTCGCCCTCCTTCATCAGCGCCACCGTGTATTTGCGCCCGTTGAGCAGGCACATCTGCGCGGTTTCCTGGGTCTGGCGGACGATTTCCTGCAAGGCCTGGTCGGCCTCGCGGCTCAGGTCGAAATGACGCAAATGGGCCTGGCCGAGAAAGTACAACTGGCGGCCCAGGTACACATGCCCCTCCTGGCCCACCGGTTCCAGTACCCGCCGCTCCAGCAGGGAAGCCACCAACTCATAGACCGTGGACTTGGGGCCGCCAATGCCCTTGGCGATATCGTTGGGCCGCAACGGCTGGCCGATCTCCTTGAGGAAATCGAGAATATCGAACGCCCGATCCAGGCCCTTGGCCCGACGCTTGATGTTGTCTTCGCTCATCTACCTGCGCCCCCTCTATCGACCCGTAGGAGCCGGCTTGCCGGCGAAGAGGCCCTCAAGCCTTGTGCCACCCTCAGGGGCGCCTTCGCTGGCAAGCCAGCTCCTACAGGCCAGCTCCTACAGACCGTGGCCATCAGGCCTTCTTCTTGTAGGCCACGCAATCGATCTCGACCTTGCAATCCACCATCATGCTGGCCTGCACACAGGCCCGGGCCGGCGCGTGTTCGGGCTTGAAGTACTCACCGAACACCTTGTTGAAACTCCAGAAATCCCGCGGGTCTTCCAGCCACACGCCAACCCGCACCACATCCTCCAGGCCATACCCGGCCTCTTCGAGAATGGCCACCAGATTGCGCAGCGTCTGATGCGTCTGCTCGACGATCCCACCGTGAATGATCTCGCCATCCAGCGCCGGCACCTGGCCGGACACATGCAGCCAGCCATCGGCCTCGACCGCGCGAGCGAAAGGACGCGGCTGGCCACCGCCTGCGGTGCTGCCGGTGCCGTAACGGGTGATGCTCATGAGAGGTTCTCCTGGTTGAAGGCTGGCCATCTGGCGGCGACGGCCTGGAAACCCAAAGATATCGAACAAATAATTCCGCTATAACGGAACAAAGAATGAAATAGCGGAAAAGACGCCCGAGTGTGCCATGGAGAACAAAGGAGACAACAGAGGGGGATAGCAAAACTTTTCGGAACCAGGAACGGAAGGATATTAGAAACAGCCGCCAGCCTATGTCAGGCATTTCTGTATTTGCTGAAGGCACACTCAAGTGGCTGGTGACGGTGCTCGCCACCTTCTACATTCCGTTGCGTCGCAGCAGTCCGCACCGCCCGGGACATGCTGGACAGCGTCACCGGCATGACCAGCCGCAACGCCGATCACCTCGACCTTGAGCGCTTCTCCAGCGTGGCGATCCTGTTGTTGCAGGGCAGCTGCGATGTGTTGCATGCAGTTGAGCAACGGGCAATGGATCTGCCCGGGGAGTAATGGTCAGGCTTCGCAAAAACAACACAAAAGTGTTGTACAGAAATATGAATGTTGTACCGTGCAGAAATCCAAGCCATGAGGCGAGGTGATGAAATTCAGCGAATTCAGACGGTGGTTGAAAGCTCAAGGCGTGGTCTTCGAGGCCGGTAAAGGCAGCCACTTCAAAGTCACGGCCCCAAACGGCAACAAGACCACCTTCGCGGATCACGGCAGCAAGGAAATGCCCGAACCCACCCGCAAGGCAATCATCAGGCAATTGGGGCTCTAGGACTCTCATCCATTCTCTGCATGCTGAAACGTCGCCTCCGAGGAGTGACCATGTACGACTACGCCATTCGCTTCGAGCAAGACCGTGCACCGGGAGTGGCGGTCTTCTGCCGCGATCTGCCCGAACTCAATAGCTTTGGCGATGATCCTGAGCACGCCATCAACCAGGCCATCGACGCGCTCGAAACCACGCTGTCCCTTTACGTCGACCAGCGCCGCGCCATTCCCCCAGCCTCTGAGCCGCTACCAGGGGAACAGGTCATTCATTTGCCAATGGTGACCGTGGCCAAGATAGCGCTGTGGAACACGATGATGGAGCGGGACATGCGCAAGGCCGATCTATGCCGACTGCTCGGAATCCACCAGGCCCAGGGAGATCGCCTGGTGGACTTTCTACACAGCTCCAAAATGGAACAGCTGGAAAATGCCCTCGCAGCCCTAGGTAAACGTCTTGCAGTATCAGTGGAGGCGGCATAGCCCAAAACGGATAGCCAGCACGATGGCCGAACGCAGGCATTGATCCGTGGGCAACCCGGCAGGACGCCGGGTTAGCCGCAGTGGGCCTCAATCAACATCAGCCACGCACAACACCCACCACAGATTCCGCGCCCCCTGGCAGGCGACATAGGCAGAAGAAATAGTCGAATTCCTGGTCAACTCACACCAATCAGGACTATCAAACCGATACACCACCAGCTCGGAAAACGGCGCCGGAAACACAGCATCCAGCGCTTCGAACACCACCTGGCGGGCATTGGCCATGGACCCTCCACGGGTGGACGGATGACACCCGCCCCGCAGCAGCGCCGCCAGCAACGAGCCCTCGAACTCGTATCGATTGAGCATGGAAAAGGGCCCGAACTCAGGCTCGATCTGCCCGATGGCCGTCGAGCTGGCGAGGCCGCTGAAACGCTCGAGAAACTCGGCCAGTCGCGGCCTCTCACCCAGCACCTTGATGACGGGGTCAGGTTTGAAGAAGCAGGACACCACCTCGCCACACTGAGCGAGCACCGCCAGAAGCTCGGCAAGGGGCTGCTTGTCGACGACAAACTCGCTGGCAGCGGTCAATGGCGCTACCGCATCGTGCTTCAGGTTTTCATCTTGATTCATGCTTAAGCACCCGAGGTTGATCACAAACAGGCAAGCACCCCAGCGGCTACCGCACCCTGGGCTTTTGCAACCGCAGATAACTGCAACGGCACCGCTCGGAGCGAACAGGCCGGGGGGGGCGACAATGTATCGGCCGCACAGTTGAACGGCAAACCCGAAAACCATCCCCCCACAGCCCCTTCGTGCCTACGCCTTGAAGGTCAAAATCGGCGAAAACCGCGCTATTACCGACACCGTGCCCTCTT
Source organism: Pseudomonas sp. BIGb0176 (assembly GCF_024810175.1). Lineage (NCBI taxonomy): Bacteria > Pseudomonadati > Pseudomonadota > Gammaproteobacteria > Pseudomonadales > Pseudomonadaceae > Pseudomonas > Pseudomonas sp. BIGb0176. Next base: position 641,761 of record NZ_JANUEC010000001.1, on the reverse strand, counting down.
CCACCTGGGACTGGATCACCTGGCCAATTTCCTTGTAGGCCCCCGGTGCTTCTTCGATCATCCGCTCTTCCTTGGTGGTGATGCACTCCACGCCCTGCAGGCCGAGGAAGGCCTTGTCCTTCTTGGCCTTGAACACCACCTCGCTGCGCGACATGGAGCGTCCGGCGCCGTGGCTGGCCGAGCGCAGCCAACGTTCGTTGCCCAGCCCGGTGAGCAGGTAGGAGTCATGCCCCATGCTCCCCGGAATCAGCAGCGGCTGCCCGGCATAGGCCGGTGTGGCGCCTTTGCGGTGGACGTTGCCGCCTTCCTCGCGCAGTACGATGTTGTGCGGTACATCGACAATCAGCGGCGCTTCGATGCCCGCGCCGAACACCTGCCGAGTGCGCTGGCGCACCATTTCGGCGATCAGTGCGCGGTTGGCGTCGGCGTAGTGCGCGGCGCTGTGCATGGCCAGCAGGTACTCATCGGCCATCTCGCCAAACAAGGCGAAGATCTTCGAATCGGGATGCTTGATCCCGGCCGGCCACAGGGCCTTGGCCTTGTCCATCCAGCGTCGGCCTACATAGAAGCCCACGTCGCGAGAGCCGGTGTGGATCATCATCACCACCTGCCCCACGGACAGGCCCTGGGCGAAACAGGCCTGGCGATCCACCAGTTCAGTGACCACCTGGATCTCGACAAAGTGATTACCACCTCCCAGGGAACCCAGGCCCGGGTCGCGAAGGATCTTGCGCGAAAGGTCTTGCAGGGCCTCCGGTGCATAGTCGGCGCTGCCGCGGGCAAAGGACGACTCATGCAGGCCCGAAAGCTCACGCTGCAACTGGGCGAAATCCGCCCCGGCAAACAGCCCGATCGGGTCCTGTTGCTGTACCTGAGCCCAGAAATCCCCCAGCCCCGAAGCAAACAGTGCGCTCATGGCCGTGGGGCTGGTGGGAATATTGCGCGTGCCTTCCAGCAGATCGCCACGCACCAGGGCGGTCCACTTGGCCTTTTGCGCCATGAACTGCTCGTAGTTCAGCCCCAGCTTGTGCAGGCGCATGCCGCAATTGATGTCGGTGCCGATAGCTTGCGGCACCACCATGTCGTGGCTGGTGACGATCACGCTGCCCACCGGAATCGGGCTGCCGGTATGGAAATCCGGCGTGGCGCAGGCGCACTTCACTTCGCCGCCATGGGGGTGGGCGACCTTGGCGAAATCCATCAGTTGCAGGATGGCTTTCTCTTCGATGGCAAAACTGTCGGGCAGCAGCAGATCCACCTTGAGGCCGGCGTCATTGGTGGACGAGATAGAGAGGGAATTGGAATTCAGGCGTTCGATGGCCACCCCGGAACGGGCGAGCTTGTGCTGAATTCTTTTCAGAGGAGTCTTGGTCATTTTTCAACTGCTTTTCTTGGACGCAACAAAACAACCACCCTTTTGGTGGCTGGAATTGTCTGGTCAGCAGCGAAACTTAGACGGCGCGAATAATGGGGGAATGACGCTGTGGATGTAAATAGCCGGGGAGAAATTATTTAAGGAGGCGCCTGGCGAGACGCCTTCGCCAGCAAGCGGGCTCCTACAGAGCTGCGTGGGGTCAGAAGTCGAAGCGCACGCCCTTGATCTGCACCTTCTGCGCCTGGCAGTTGGCGGCAGGTGGGCCAGGGTCTGCTGCCAGAGGAAGCGGCCCTGGGCATAGCTCTGGGTCTTGAGCCGTAGTAACTGCTGTTGCTCGGGGGGCAGACTTGGGGCGGGGAAAATCAGAGTGGCAGCCGGCCAGGGCCAAACTGCTTCTACCTGAACGAACCAGCAGGCGTTCGCTACAGGCCGGCGCGGATTATCCTTGCCCGCTACATGAGATGAAAAGGCCCCGGCGCATGCCGAGACCCTGAACGGCGAAACCGTTCAACGATAACTCATCGTCAAGGTCGCCATCCCACTGACCGTTCCTGGGGTGACTCGCGAAGCGGTCTGGACATAACGTGCGGTCAGTGGAATGTCGTAGCTCGAGACCCCAGCGGAGATATTCCCCGCCCACCATTGATTGACAGAGCCCGAACCGTAGCCGAGAACAGTCGCTCCCTTGAGGATCTGCACCCCCACTCCCGAGGCAGTCGACCCGGCGCTCAGCGACAAGGTGCTGCCCTGGTTAGCCCAGTTGTTCACATCTATGAACGAGACATAAGCCCCGATCGAAGCCCCGGCATCCCCTCCCGAACATGACAGGTTGATTTTGAAGGGCACCGCTTTGGAGGTACTCCCCACTCCGGAAAAGGTCATGTTCGATGTTCGCCCCAGGGGCACTGAAATCTGCGAGCTGGACACACTGCAGGTGGGCACCCTGAGCTGCACCGTCACTGCGCTTTTACCGCTGGTGTAGACCGTCCAGCCTTTGGAGTTGCAGATACCAACGCAGTTGAACGCAACGTTCACCAACCCGTTACCAGCCAAGGTCCCACTCTGGATGTCGCCGATCTTTATGATTTCCAGCCACATGGATTGCTTGTAGACATCACCCTTGACCCATCTGAGTTTTACGAGTGACTTTCCACTCCCCACCAGATACTGGCTGGACCCGGACTGATTTTCACGCCATCTCCATTTGGCGTTCCACCTGAATCCGACTCCAGGCACGTTGCTCAAGTAGACGTTGTAGTAACCGGGGGCCAGCGTAGCGCCTTGAAGCTTGTAGACCATGGGCTCGGAACTGAATATTTGCGGCCATGGATCCCTCATCATCGAGTCCACCTCTGCGGTGGTCGCAATGACGTCGCCATTCATGGTTCCTGCACTGATGTAAATGCTGGCAGGCAACTGAATGATCGATGACTCGGGAGAGAACTCCCCGCCGGCATACGCCGGGCCCCCACCCCATAGCGACAACAACAGGACAAGAGCCGAGAGCAGAAGGTTGCGCTTCATGAAAGTACGGTGCCTGTTCAAATGTCCACGACGTTTGGTGCTCTTTCCACTGAGGACGAGGCGACCCAAACTTCGACTTTAAGCCCCCCCGATCACGGCACCTATCAGCCCGAACACAGAACGTTGTCGATAAATCCTCAGGAGCCAAGGACTTATCCTACAAAGCGCTGTTGCAGGGGTCAGCAACACGCCAACGACAGCAGCCCTCCCCCCCTTGCCCAGCAACGAAATGTTCCATTGAGTCGCTGAAATCGGGCTATTCTGCGCGCCCTCCAATACTCATTCGCCTCAGCAAGGACAGCTGCCCATGACCCGCGCCATTACCCTTGTCTGCGACAATTTCGCCGACTGGGAAACCGCCCTGATCAACGCCACCGGCCGTGGCTACTATGGCTTCGACTGCCGTTACGCTTCCCCCAAGGGCGCCATCGTGACCTCCATGGGCGGCCTGCGGGTGACCCCGGACCTGGCGTTGGAAGATATTCGTCTGGATGAGGTGGACCTCTTGATGGTCTGCGGCGGGACGGTCTGGCAAAGCCCCCAGGCGCCGGATATCCGCGAACTGCTACGCGCGGCCAAGGAGAGCAAGCTGGTCCTCGCCGGCATCTGCGACGGCACCCGCGAACTGGCCCGGGCCGGGGTGCTGGACCAGCTCAAGCACACCTCCAATTCGGCGGACAACCTGCTGGCGGTGGGTTATGCCGGCGCCGCGCACTACCAGGATGTGCCCCACGCGGTAGCGGACCAGCGCGTGATCACCGCCCCGGGCAGCGCTCCAGTGAGTTTCATGGCACAGATTCTCGGCACCCTGGGCATCAGCGACGACAACCTGACCTTCTACCTGGGCCTGCACGCCGCCGAGCACCGCCAGCAAGCCTGACCCTCCCCTGTAGGAGCCGGCTTGCCGGCGAAGGCGATCTCCCGAACGCCTTGGCTGGCAAGCCAGCGCCTACGCAAGGTAGTGGGTGGGCGGCAGTGCGGGCGTGTAGCCGTGGATTATTTCACCAGTCGAAAATCCCGGTGGCCCAACCATGCCGCAAAGTCCGCAGCGCTGAAAATGCTCTCGCCCTCATGCTCGATGATCGCCAGCCCCGCCAGAAATTCGCTGTCCCGGGTGTAGGCATGGATGCTGGCGCCGAAGGCCAGCACACCATCCAGGTGACGGGCCAAGGTCAGCGCCGCCTGCCCTAGGCGCTGGTGATCCGCCTGGTCTTTATCCATGGCCGCCAGGCTCAGAATGCCTTCAGGGAGCCATCCCAGTTGCCCGGCCAGCCCGGCATATTCCGCCAGCTCCCCTGGATATTCGGCCCCCATCCCAAACAGCATGGGGCTACCGCCAATGAAGAACGAGCTCGTACCGGCCCAGGGTTGATCCGCAATTGCGGCCAGACAGGCCCGCACCCGGTTTTCGAGCAAGCCATCGATCTGGCGCGGTAAAAGCACCCTGACAGTCGGCCCGGCCATTGAGTCACCTCCTCCAGCGCACCGCATCCGCATCAGGGATAACAGGCGAGCCCTTGTTCGCTGCATCAGCAGGCATCAATGCTCAAGCCCGCTGCCGGTCAGTGCATTCACCGGACCGGGAGCATAAAAGCCCGTGGTGCAATAGCCAAGCTCAGCGCCTGGCACCATTGACCCCCAACACCTCTTCCAATCGCTTCGCCTCGCCCTCCGTCAACAAGGGCGCAGGCGGTTGAACAAGGCGCTGGCTGGACAGGGCGGGCACCGGGGCCGTTGGTTGGGCCGCCTTCGCAGTACGGCTGCGGCTCGCGCTGCTTTGCGGGTACAGCGCTTCATCCAGGCATTTGTCGCGCATGCCCTGGCTGGACAGGCCGTGGCAACCGGTGCCGTTGGACAGGGCGCGGGCGCCGCAGGTGGCCTTGCTGTCGGGGTCCTTGAGGTCGATGCAGCCCAGGGAACCAAAGCCATGGCCCAGTACCGAGGCGGGGTCTTCGGCGCAAGCTGCGCCGGCACACAGGAACAGGGAAGTCAGCACAAGTGCATTTCGCATAGGGGCGCGTCCATGGCTAGCGTAGGTCCCCCGACGCCTTTCCGGCCGCCGGGCAGGTCTGTCGAGGGAAAAAGCCGTTGTAGCAGATGAACATGACCGTTTCCCTTCCCCATAACCACCGCGGCTGCGTGACTAGCGGAAACGCCCCGCCAGGAAGGGTTGCAGGTTCACGCTCGGGGTCAGCCCGCTGGCCTGTTCCGCCACCAGTTGCCCACTGATGGCGGCCAGGGTCAGGCCAACGTGACCGTGGCCGAAGTTGTAGTGCACCTGGGGCAGCAGCCGCGACTGGCCGAGCACCGGTTTGCTGTCCGGCAGCGAGGGACGAAAGCCCATCCACCGGGAAACCGGTTCGTGGTGCAGGGTCAGGAAGCGTCGCGCCGCCCGGGCCAGGTAGTGATAGCGGCGCGGGTCCGGCGCGGCGTCGAGGCCGCCGAACTCCACCGTGCCCGCCACCCGCAGCCCTTGGGCCATGGGCGTCAGGTAGAAACCGCCGGCGCCCCAGCACACCGGGCGGCTGAGCAAGCCGCCAGCCTGATCGAACAGCACGTGATAACCGCGCTCGGTGTCCAGGGGAATCTCGTCCCCCAGGCTCTGCGCCAGGCGGCGGGACCAGGCGCCGCTGCACAACACCAGGCGTTCGGCGGGCAGTTGCTCGCCACTGCCGAGGCGGGCAAGCACCCGCTCGCCGTCCTGGGCGCTGCGCTCGACCCCCTGCAACTCATCGCGGCGAAACACTCCACCGCGCTCGATGAAGCACCGCAGCAAGCGCTGGCTCAATGCGAAGGGATCGAGGGTGCGGCTGACCTGGGGCAGTTCCAGCGCCAGGGCCGCACGGGCGTTGAGGGCCGACTCCATGGCCCGTAGCTCCGGCCCTTGCACCAGGCGCATTGGCACCTCGAACCCCTGGTGATAGGCCAGCATGTCGATAGCGCTCTGCCGCTCGTGGGCCTCGAAGATGTACAGCGAGCCGTCATGGCGCACCAGGTCGTTGGCCCCGGCATCGTCGAACAACGCCTGCCAGGCGCCCATGCAGGGCTTGAGCAGGCTGTGCAGGTCATGGCTGATGGCCTTGACCCGCGGCTCGCTGGAGCTTTGCAAAAAGCGCCATAGCCAGGGGGCGATCCGTGGCAGGTAACCCGGGCGGATCGCCAGCGGGCTGTCGCGCCGCAACAGCATGCCCGGGGCCTGGCGCCAGATGCCGGGGGTTGCCACTGGCTCCACGGCATAGGTGGCGAAGGTACAGGCATTGCCGAAGGAAGTGCCGCTGCCCGGCGGCTGGCGGTCCAGCAGGGTCACCCGCCAGCCCAGGCGCTGCAGCCACAGGGCGCTGGCCAGGCCCACCACCCCGGCCCCCACCACCACGGCGTGGCCGCGTTGTTGCTGACTTGCAATCATGCCGTGCTCCTCATGTGCCGCTGACGACCCGGGTCCACAGGCGAGTGCTCAGGCGCATGCCGGCCGGGGTCATGGTCTTGATCGGGAACAGCGTATCGAGCACCGACTGCGGCGGGTAGGCCGCCGGGTTGCTGCGCAACTGCGGTTCGATGTAGGGCAAGGACGCCGCATTGCCGTTGGCGTACTGCACGAAGTTGCTGATGTTGGCGATCACCTTGGGGTCCAGCAGGTAGTTCAGGTAGGCGTAGGCGTTGTCCAGGTGCGGGGCGTTCCTGGGAATCACCACCATGTCCATGGCCACGGTGGAGCCTTCCCTGGGGATGCTGTAGCCGAGGTTCACGCCGTTTTTTGCCTGCTGCGCGGTGGCCATGGCTTGCAGCACGTCGCCGCTGAAACCCACGGCCACGCAGATGTTGCCGTTGGCCAGGTCGCTGACGTACTTGGCCTGGTGGAAGTAGAGGATCGAGGGGCGGATCGCCTGCAGCGCCGCTTCGGCCTTTTTCAGGTCCGCCGGCTGTTCGCTGTGGGGGTCCAGGCCCAGGGCATTGAGGGTGATGGGCACCATCTGTGTCGGGTTGTCGAGAAAGGCCACGCCGCACTGCTTGAGCTTCTGGATGTTCTCCGGCTTGAACAGCAGCTGCCAGGACTGGGTGACATCGGTGTCGCCGAAAATCGCCTTGATCTTGTCGACGTTGTAGCCGATGCCCACGGTCACCCACATATAGGGAATGCCGTACCTATTGCCCGGGTCGCTGGTTTCCAGCAGCTTCATCAGCTTGGGATCGAGGTTGTTCCAGTTGGGCAGCTTGCTGCGATCCAGGGGCTGGATCGCCCCGGCCTGGATCAGCCGCGGCAGAAAGTGGTTGGACGGGCTGGCCAGGTCATAGCCGCTGCCGCCGGTCATCAGCTTGGCCTCGGTGGTCTCGTTGCTGTCGATCACGTCGTAGGTAGTCTGAATTGCGGTGCGCTGGGTGAACTGGGCCAGGGTGTCCGGAGCGATATAGCCGCTCCAGTTGGCGATGCTCACGGTCTCGGCCGCCTGGACGCTTGCGGCGCACAAGGCCAGGGATAACAGTGCCGTAGTGGTGCGATTGATCATGTTGCCGCCCTCTGTGCTCTTATTATTGCGGCGTTTCATTCGCCGCGACGGTTAACGTTCGTGTCGCGCGCGCTGCACTTCCCAGCCCATGCGCAAGCTTGCTCCAATGTCGAAAAACGGTCGGGGTGGCAGGTAGCCGGGCCGGGCCTGGGACAGCACGTCCCGCAGCAGCGAGGAGTCGCAGCCGGCGGCCATTTCCACCAGCAGCCTGCCCCACAGGGTGCCCCGCGCCACCCCCGAGCCGTTGCAGCCGGCCACCGCGTGCAGGCCTTCGGCGACCCGGCTGAAGTACGGCTCGCCGGAACGGGTGCCGCTCAGGTGCCCGGTCCAGGTGTATTGCAGGTCGGTATCGGTAATGCCGGGAAAGCGCTTTTGCAGGCCCCGCAGGTGTTCCTGGCGGCGCACCGCCAACTGCGCCGGGCCGAGATCGCGCTGGCGATACTCGACGGTGTTGCGCATCAGCAGGCGGCGCCCGGGCAACAGGCGCACCGTGGCCGCCCCGGGCAAGGTGGAGAGCACGCCCCAGCCCTGCTCATCCAGCAGCCGCTGCCAGTGATCTTCCTGCAGGGGCCGGGTGATGCTGGCGCTCAGCTCCAGGGGGAAGGTGCGGCTGTGCCGGACTCCGAGCCGGGGCAGAAAGGCACCGACACAGGCCAGCACCTGGGGCGCCTGGATCTCGCCCTCCCCGGTCACCGCCCGCCAGCCCCGGCCCGGCAGAGGCTGCAGGTCCTGCACCGGGCTGTTCTCGAACACCTCTACCCGCTCCGGCAGGCGCTCCAGCAGGCCCTTGACGTATTTGGCCGGCTGCAGCAGCGCGTTGCCACCGGCGCAGTGGATGGCCCGCTGGTAGAAGCCGCTGCCCAGGCGCTGCTGCAAGGCCGCGCCTTCCAGGTACTGGGCCTGGGCGCCCGCGGCATTCAGGGTGGCGACTCGGGCGCCGCTGTCCTGCAAGTGCTGCCCCTGGTGCACGGCGAAGTGATAGCCGCCAGCGTCGAACTCGCACTCGATGCCCAACTCGTCAATGCGCCGGCGCACCTCTTCACCGGCAGCGATGCCGATGCCGCAGGCAAGCTGATAGGCCGAGTGGCCGGGCCGGCCCAGCAACTCATCGGCGCCGGGCAATTCATGGCTGACCACAAACCCCGAGTTGCGCGCCGAAGCCCCCTGGGCCGCCCGCTGGCGATCCAGCAGGACGATGCGTTGCTGGGGCAACATCCGCGCCAGGGCATGGGCCGCCGAGAGGCCGGTGATGCCACCGCCAATGATCAGCCAATCGGCTTTCTGTAGGCCCTTGAGGGTTGGCCGCTGGGAAGTCTGCCCTGCCAGGGCGATCCAGCCACATACATTGTTCAAAGCCTGTCACTCCTGCACAATCCATGCGCCCGGAGCATTCAACAGAACACTCAACCCGGCGCCACATGCCTACAATCTATGGATATGACGGCTTTATTTCGAACGTTATTAATTCATCCATCTATTCGGAAAACGCATGGATAACCCTCTTCGACTGCCCTCGTTGCAGGCCCTGCAGACCCTGGTCAGCGTGGCCCAGACCCACAGCTTCACCGAGTCCGCGGCGCGCCTGCACCTGACCCAGAGCGCGGTGAGCCGGCAGATCCAGCAACTGGAGGAGCACTATGGAGTCAGCCTGTTCGAGCGCAGCAGCCGAAGGGTCTCGCTGACCGAACAGGGGCGCGATGTCTGCACGGTGGCCACTCAAGTCCTGAGGTCCCTCGGCTCCCTGCAGGATCGCCTGGCCCCGGCGCCCCTGGACCGGCCGTTTCGCATCCGCATCTTTGTCTCCCTGGCGGTGCGCTGGTTGCTGCCGCGGCTCAGCGGTTTCTACGCCGCCAACCCTGGGCTGTGCCTGTCGATCGAGACCGTGGGCGGAGCCACGGTAGACCCCGGCGGCGATTGCGACGCCTATGTGCTGTACCTGCCTGAAGGCCTGGACGAGCGGCCGCTGACCCCGCTGTTCGACGAATACCTGGTACCGGTGTGTGCCCCAACGCTCAGTGACGGGCAATTGCCGCCGCGCTCCCTGGAGGAACTGGCCGGGCACGCGCTGATCCACGGTTCTACCAGCCGCCAGGAATGGACCGCCTGGCTGCAGGCCCAGGACGACCAGACGCCCCACAGTTACAAGCATCTGCTGTTCAACCTCGACGACCTGGCCCTGGACGCCGCGGCCCGGGGGCTGGGGGTGGCCATGACGGACCTGATCCTGGCCCAGGACTCGATTGCCCGGGGCAGCCTGCTGATCCCCTTTGGCCAGGCGCTCAAGACCGGCGGGGTCTATGCCCTGTGGCTACGCGACAGCGGCGCCGCGCATCCGGCCTGCGAAACCGTATTGAACTGGTTCCAGGCTCAGGCAGCCGAACGGGATCTGCCCGCGGCACGAGGCCTGGCTGGGGCGATTGCAGCAGCCCTGCCCACCCTGGGTGGCAGTAAATCCCTGGCTGAATGACTGGACCAGGCCCTGCTGCTCATGGGCCTGGGCAAACAACATTGAAGGGCCGATGAACACTGCCCGGGAAAGCTCGAGCGCCGCCGGCGCTCAGCTGTAGAGCGTCACCATTGCCCAGGCAAAACACGCCAGCACCAGGGCCATCCCCACTACATACACCGCTAAAGCACGACCCACAGCATCACTCCACGAACCAGGCAGTCATCAACACACTCACTCTCGGGGTGAGTCATGGCGCGCATTCTAGCAGCGCGCGACGTCATTTTGACACGAGCCTCTAAGCCTGATTAAAAGCCTCCCGACAAATGGTATTGGCGTCAATTTAATGGCTTAAATCAGCCTGACTCTTCTTAACGGGCAGCCGAACTGCGCAACATCATCTTGCATTGCGCCCAGTGTTTTCTTTCCGCCGAGAAACCTGCTGCCTCCGGGATCAATGCAAGCCCCCTTTTCCCGCTAAACCGCGAACCTGAGCGCTATCAGCGCCTGCACTCCTGGTTGGACAAGAGTGATTCTCACTGCTTTGATCTCAACGCCAGGTCCGGTTTTCACAATCCCAGGGAGGGTCCATGTCGTTCAAGGTCATGATGGTTTTCGGTACACGTCCTGAGGCGATCAAGATGGCACCACTGGCTCGGGTTCTAAGGCACTGGCCAGGTATCGAGCTGCACATCTGTTCCACCGGCCAGCACCGGGAAATGCTCAAACAGGTACTCGACGCCTTTGAGCTCGAGGTCGATGTGGACCTGCAAGTGATGACCCAGGGCCAGACCCTCAACGGCTTGTCGCAGCAACTGCTGATCCACCTGGACACCAGCTACGAGCGCCTGAAACCGGACATCGTGCTGGTCCATGGCGACACCACCACCAGTTTTATCGCCGCCCTCGCTGCCTTCAACCGGCGGTTGCCCATTGGCCACGTCGAGGCCGGCCTGCGCACTGGCAACCTCCAGGCACCCTGGCCCGAAGAAGCCAACCGGCGCCTGACCGGGGTCATCGCCGACCTGCACTTCACCCCGACCGCCAGGTCCGCAACCAACCTGCTGCGGGAAAACGTGCCCGCTGAAAACATCGAGGTCACCGGCAACACGGTGATCGACGCGCTACTGTGGATGCGCAACCGGCAGAAGCACACCCACTGGCGCCCCGCGGCCAACTCGCCCCTGGCGGTGCTCGACGACAGCCGGCGCATGGTGCTGATCACCGGCCACCGCCGGGAGAACTTCGGTGACGGTTTCCGCGATATCTGCAAAGCCCTGGCAACCCTGGCCGAGCGCTACCCGGACGTGCAGTTCGTGTACCCGGTACACCTCAACCCCCAGGTGCAGAACGCGGTGTACGGCCTGCTCTCGAACAAGCCGAACATCTACCTGGTAGCGCCCCAGGACTATCAGCATTTTGTCTGGCTGATGGGACGTTCGCACTTCATCCTCAGCGACTCCGGCGGCGTCCAGGAAGAGGCCCCGGCCATCGGCAAGCCCTTGCTGGTGCTGCGCGAGGTCACCGAGCGGCCGTCGGTGCTGGAAGGCGGCACCGTGCTGCTGGTGGGCACCGATCGCGAGCGCATCGTGCACCACGCCAGCGAACTGCTGGACGATGCACAGCTGCATGCCCGCATGAGCCGCGTGTACAGCCCCTACGGTGACGGCCGCGCCAGCGAACACATCGCCCGCCGCCTGTGCACCTGGCTGGAGGCCCAAGCCCCCCGTACTCCGGCATGAGCCCGGGCAGCCTCCGCAGCCCGCAGTCGCAAAACGTCCAGTTGGCCATATGGCTCCACACTCTGTGCGAGAACTGGAAGCTACCGGTCACTGGCAGGTACCTGCCGATTGAACTGGACGACCTACACTTTCAAGCAGCGGATCGTCGCGCCCCCTCCAACCCCAGCGCGGTGTTCTCCCTGCGCTATCGCCCCTGGGGCAAGCCGCTGCTGGATCATCAGCTCACACCCAAGGCCCGCGATGTTCAGAACCCTTGAAGAACAAGTGCTCAAACAGGCCGCTCCGGCGGCCTTGAAGCTTGAATTCGCGCAACATGATTTCGAACGCCTGCGCAGCTTCTGCGTCCTGATCTACACCGCCAGCATCCTGATCTGGCTGATCTTCGACCTGATCGTCAGCTTTCCCGGGCAGCAGGGCTTCACCGCCTATTCGATGGTCTTTCTGAGCATTCTATCCTTCACCACCATCATCCTCGGCTTCACCCGCCAGGACCGGCACTTCCAGTGGATCAACCTGCTGTTCGTGCTGACCATCACCATCGGCGTACGCCTGGTGATCGAGGGGCTGCCCATCGACCAGCGCCCGGTCTGGCTGATTCTCGGGGCGTCGAGCATGCTCTACGGCGCCTCGGTGATGCCTCTGCGACGCTGGTCGTTCGTCAGCGCCATCTTCATCACCTGGCTGGTGCTCAATCCGTTCTGGCGCACCAGCACCACCCTGCAGGAACTCAAGGGGCTGCTGGTGCTGGTGTACGCGCTGTTTCTCAGCGCATTGACCCTCTACAGCTTCATCACCCTGCGCCAGGCCCGGCTGCACAACTACATCATGTCCAAGTTGCTGCTGGACCAGGCCTACCTCGACACCCTCACCGAGATCCCCAACCGCCGCTCGTTCATGGCCCGCGCCGGCCAGCGCCTGCAGGCTCTGCCCCGGGAGCACGACCATTACCTGGCGATGGTCGACATCGACAACTTCAAGAAGGTCAACGATGTGCACGGGCATGACATCGGCGACGAAGTGCTCAAGCGCATCGCCGCCGATATCAAGGGAGTGATGAGGGATTTCGACTATGCCCGCCTGGGCGGCGAGGAGTTCGCCATCTACCTGGCCGACGTGCCCCGCGCGGATGTGGAGGCGCTGGCCGCGCGGCTGTGCCAGGTGGTGCGCGACCAGCCGACCCGGCACCCAGTGACCATCAGCATGGGCCTGGCCCGGGTCGAGCCTGGCGAACCCCTGAACCAGGCCCTGATCAAGGCCGACCAGGCGCTGTACGAATCCAAGCACGGCGGCAAGGATCGCTACACCTTCCATCCAGCCGGCAGGCCCGCACCACCCGCGTAGGAGCTGGCTTGCCAGCGAAGAGGCCCCAGTGTCAGTCCACGCTCCTGCGCGACAGCAGCACCTGGGTTACCCGGCGCTCTTCCACTGCCCTGACCTGCAGGCTCCAGCCCGCCCACTCCACCCTATCGCCCTTGACCGGCAGGCGGTCCAGCAGGCTCATCACCAGACCGGCCAGGGTCTGGTAGTCCTCGGTGGGTTCAGCGCCGAAGCCGGTCCGCTGGCGTACCTGAGGCAGGTTCAGCGCACCATTGACCAGGAACCCGCCCTCTTCTTCGATCACATCCGGGCCTTCGATCTCGCTGGCATCCGGCAGCTCGCCGGCAATGGATTCGAGAATGTCGGTCATGGTCAGGATGCCCATGAAGTCACCGAATTCGTTGATCACAAAGGCAATGTGAGTGGACGCCTGGCGCATCTGTTCCAGGGCGTTGAGGATCGAAAAGCTGTCCAGCAGGTTGATGGTCTTGCGCGCCAGATGCTCAAGGTTCGGCTCGCTGCCCGCCAGGTACTCCTTGAGCAGTTCCTTCTTGTGCACGAAGCCCAAAGGCTCATCCACCGCGCCATCGCGAATCAGCGGCAGGCGCGAGTACGAAGAATGCATCAGCTTGGTACGAATACTCTCCGGGCTATCCGTAAGGTCGATGCAGTCGACCTCGGCACGCACCGTCATCAAGCTGCGGATCGGCCGCTCCGCCAGTTGCAGCACACCACTGATCATCACCCGCTCACGGCGGTCGAACAGCTCGCTGCTGGGGGCCTCATCAGTTTCCAGCAAGTCGGCAATTTCCTCGCCCACTTCTTCCGCCGCCAGCCTGCGCCCACCCAGCAGGCGCATCACCGCATAGGCCGTGCGCTCGCGCATCGGCCGCAGGCCCTGCATGGATTTCTTGCGCCGGGCCCGGGCGATCTGGTTAAACACCTCGATCAGGATCGAGAAGCCGATGGCCGCATACAGGTAACCCTTGGGAATATGGAAACCCAAGCCTTCCGCGGTCAGGCTGAAGCCGATCATCATCAAGAAGCCCAGGCACAGCATGATCACCGTCGGGTGCGCGTTGACGAAACGAGTCAGCGGCTTGCTGGCGACGATCATCACACCGATGGACACCACCACCGCGATCATCATCACCGACAGGTGCTCGACCATGCCCACCGCGGTGATCACCGCGTCCAGGGAGAACACCGCATCGAGCACCACGATCTGCGCCACGATCGGCCAGAACAAGGCGTAAGTGGTACTGCCGGTGCGCTGGCTGACATGACCCTCCAGGCGTTCATGCAACTCCATGGTGGCCTTGAACAGCAGGAACACACCACCGAACAGCATGATCAGGTCACGCCCCGAGAAGCTGTGCTCGAAGACCTCGAACAGCGGCTGGGTCAGGGTCACCATCCACGAGATGCTGGCCAGCAGGCCCAGGCGCATCAACAACGCCAGGGACAGGCCGATGATCCGCGCACGGTCGCGCTGCTCGGGCGGCAGCTTGTCCGCGAGGATGGCGATAAACACCAGGTTGTCGATGCCCAGCACCAGCTCCAGGACGATCAGGGTCAAAAGGCCAAGCCAGGCCGTGGGGTCTGCGATCCATTCCATAACGACGACTCAAGTGCTCCGGAAAATTCAAACGGCCAGGCGCGACGCAGCGCCAAGGTGCAGGGGCTGCAAAACCTCGGGTACGGGCGGATAAAGGCAGGAAGTGGCAAGTGCCAGGCAAGTGCAACCGGGAGAATGGCTGCCTGAGCGTCTGGGGCTCAGGGCCGCCGGATGGCGCGAGAAATCATGGGGTAAAGCGAGGAAAGAGCGCCGACTGGGGGGCTCCGAGAGCGTGTTCATGCAAGTCCTGAAGGAAAAAACGGACTTGGAGATTACAGGGAGGGCAAGGCGATTCCCCAGCGGGAAATCATTACAAGATTTTATCCGGCCCGCGTCTCTGACGCAGGCCGGCACCGCTACAACTGCTCGGAAATCTCGATCAGGTTCAGGTCCGGGTCCCGCAGGTACACCGAACGGATCGGGCCGGTGGCGCCGGTGCGCGGCACCGGCCCTTCGATGATCGGCCAGTTGGCCTGTTGCAGATGGGCAATCACCTGGTCCAGGGGCACGCTGGCGATGAAGCACAAATCCAGCGCCCCCGGCACCGGCAGGTGGGCCTTGGGTTCGAACTCCTGGCCGCGCACATGCAGGTTGATCTTCTGGTTGCCGTACTTGAAGGCCTTGCGCCCGCCGGCAAAGGTTTCCAGTTGCATGCCCAGCACGCGGACGTAGAAATCCTCGGCGGCAATCGGGTCGATGGTGGTCAGTACCAGGTGGTCAAGGTGGTCGATCATCGAAGACGCAGCTCCTGAAGCGAAAGGAAAGGCCCGGGGATTATGCGACCCGGGCCATCGCTTGAACATGCCCCATCAGGCTTTGCTGCGGTACTCGCGCCGTACCTGCTCGATGTAGCGCACCACCGCCGGTGCCTGCTCGAAACGCCGGTGGATCAGCGACAGCCAGGACGTCGCCGAGCTGCCGCCAATCGGCCGGTACAGCACATGGGGCAGGCTGATGTGGCCCACCACCGACTCCGGCACCACTGCCACGCCCTGCCCCAGGGACACCAGGGCCAGTACCGCCACCAGGCCGCCGGGCTGGGGGCCCAGCTTGGGGGCGTAGGCACCCTGGGCCGCCACCTGCAAGGTGCCGCTGATCTGCTCCGGAAGAATGAAGGTTTCATTGAGCAGGTGTTCGGAGGCGATCTGCGGCAGGCGGCACAGCCAGGATTCATCGGACAGCGCCAGGACAAAGCCCTCGGCGTCCAGGCGAATGGCCTCGACCCCTTCCGGCAATGTCATGGGCGAGCGAATGTAGCCCACGTCCAGGCGACCATCGGCAATCCGCGCCGGCAGCGTCGCCATCGGGCACTCCCGCACGTTGAGGCTGACGTCCGGGCAGTCGCGGCCAAAGCCCTGCACCTGTTTCTGCAACAGCCCGCAATACACCGCCGAGGCCACATAGCCCAGTTCGATATGGCCGATCTCGCCGCGCCCGGCACGCTGGGCATTGCGCTGGGCAAACTCGAACTGGCGCACCGTGGCCTCGGCTTCCAGCAGCAGGGTGGCGCCGGCCTCGGTCAGGCTGACCTCGCGTTGCTGGCGCAGGAACAGCCGGGTGCCAAGGGTGTTCTCCATGTCCTGGATCTGCCGGCTCAGGGTGGGCGGGGCAATCCCCAATTGCTCGGCGGCGCGGGTGAAATTGCGCTGCCGGGCCACCGCCAGGAAGTAGCGAAAGTGACGAATTTCCATAATGGGCATTAGCTCAAAGGTAATGAACTGGTCGCCAGCAGCTAACAAAGACCGCGAAAGGCCGGGATAAGCTGAGCGAACCTTCACAGTAGAGAGCCTCTACCATGCGCGTCAAACCCCTGTTTCTGGCAATGATCACCTGCTGCGTGCTGCAGACCGCGGCCGCCGAGGACAGCCGCCCCGTCGTTGCCCAAAAGGCAATCCTTACCCTGGACAACGCCCAGCGCCTGCTCAGGGCCGCCCAGCAAACCGCCCAGGCCAAGGGCTGGCCCTGCGCCGTGGCAATCGTCGACGACGGCGGCTGGCCGATACTCGGCGCGCGCATGGACGGCGCCCCAGTGGTGGCCGGAGTCGAGCTGGCCCAGGGCAAGGCACGCACCTCGGCATTGTTCAAGCGGCCCTCCGGGGATCTGGAAAACGCCGTCAATGGCGGCCGCCCCGCCGCCCTCAGCGCCGGCCTGGTGATGATGAAAGGCGCCCAGCCGATCATCGTCGACGGCCAGGTGATCGGCGCCATCGGGGTCAGTGCCGACACCCCGGCCCACGACGATGAAATCGCCCTGGCCGCCCTCGCCACCCTCAGTCGGCAGGCCACGCAATGAACCGCTCCGTCAACCCGCGCCTGACCCTGCTCACCGCATCCGGGGTCTGTTCGCTGATCGTTCTGGACACCAACATCGTCGCCGTGGCGCTGCCGAGCATCGCCCGTGACCTGGGGGCCAACTTCGCCGATATCGAGTGGGTGGTCAGCGCCTACATGCTGGCCTTCGCCGCCCTGCTGCTGCCCGCCGGCAGCCTGGCCGACCGCTTCGGCCGCAAGCGCACCCTGCTCTGCGGCCTGGGCCTGTTCATCCTCGCCTCCCTGGGCTGCGGCGCGGCGCCCAACGCCCTGCTGCTGGACATCGCCCGGGCGCTCAAGGGGGTGGGCGCGGCGCTGCTGCTGACCTCGGCCCTGGCCTCCATCGGCCATACCTTCCACGACGAAGTGGAACGGGCCAAGGCCTGGGCCTTCTGGGGTGCCTGCATGGGCATGGCCATGACTGCCGCGCCCACGGTCGGCGGGCTGATCACCGAGTACTTCGGCTGGCGCTGGATCTTCTACTTCAACCTGCCGGTGGGTGCGCTGCTGCTGTGGAGTGTGCTGCGCAACGTGCCGGAATCCCGGGATACCCAGGCGGCGCGCCTCGACCCCTGGGGCAGCCTGGCCTTCAGCGCCAGCCTGCTGTGCCTGATCTGGGGCCTGATCGAGGCCAACCGCATCGGCTGGAGCCACCCGGCCACCACCACCCGCCTGCTGGCAGGCGTGGCGCTGCTGGGGCTGTTCGTGCTGATCGAGCGGCTGCAAAGCCGGCCCATGGTGGACCTGCAACTGTTCCGCCACCCGCGCTTCATCGGCGCCCTGCTGGGCATGTTCGCCTACGCCGGCTGTGCCCAGGTGATGATGACGCTGCTGCCCTTCTACCTGCAGAACGGCCTGGGCTTCTCGGCCATCGCCTCGGGCCTGGGCATGCTGCCCTTCGCCCTGACCATGCTCATCTGCCCGCGGATCGGCGCACGCCTGGCCGGGCGCTATGCGCCGGCCACGCTGATGGCCGCAGGGCTGACCCTGGTGGGCTGCGGCAACCTGCTCAGCGCCTGGGCGGTACACGCCGGGGGCTACCTGAACTTCGCCCTGGCAATCGCCGTGACCGGCGCCGGGGCCGGCTTGCTCAATGGCGACACGCAGAAAAACATCATGGCCTGCGTGCCGCGGGAACGCACCGGCATGGCCTCGGGCATGAGCACCACCATGCGCTTCAGCGCCATCATGCTGGCCATCGGGGTGTTCGGTGCGCTGCTGGCCAGCCATACCCAGCAGCTCTTGCAGGGCAGCCTGCACGCCGTGCCCGGGCACTGGCTGGAGCAGGCACCGGAGATTGCCTCACGGGTGGTGGCCGGGGATATGCAGGGCGCGATGGCCGGCTTGCCGCCCGATGCCCGGGCCCTGGTCGAGCCCCTGGCCCGGCAGGCCTTTGTCGGTGGTTTCGGCCTGGTGCTGACGGTGGCCGGGATGCTCGCCCTGCTCGGCGCCCTGGTGGTGGGCCGACTGATGCGCAACCCGCTGCCCCAGGCATCGGGGCTGACGCTGAAGCTGCAATAGCCCAGGCACTGCACAAACCGCTGCCGCGCCTGCGGCAGCGGTCCTGGCCCGCCCGCTTGCAATTTCACAACACTCGTTCAATTGCTGGGGCAATCCGCCACGGTTAAGGTGCGCCCTTCGCAACGCCCCATTGAATGGATAACGAGGTGAGCGTGAAGCCTTCAAGCGTGATCGTGGTGGGCGCCGGGATTGTCGGCGCCGCCATTGCCTACCACCTGGCCCGCCAGGGCGCGCAGGTGACCGTGCTGGAACAGGACAGCCCGGGCTCGGGCGTCACCCGCCACTCCTTTGCCTGGATCAACCCCCACGGCGAGTTCCCGGCAGCCGCCCGCGCCCTGCGGGCCCAGGCGCTGGCAGACTACCGCCGCCTGCAGCACGAACTGCCGGCCTTGCAGATCCGCTGGTCCGGCGCGCTGACCTACGGCGCGGCCGACCAGCAAGCGCCAGATACCGACGAGCCAACCGCCGAGGCCTCGACCCGGTGGCTGGACCGGGCCGGGGTTGCCCAACTGGAACCCCACCTGCAAGTGCTGCCGGAGCGTGCCCGCTATGCATCCGGCGAAGGCAGCCTGGACCCGGTGGCAGCCACCCGCACCCTGCTCGATGCGGCCTGCACCCACGGCGCCCGGGTGTTCGACCAGACCCGGGTACTTGGCTTGCGGGTCGAAGGCCGGCGGGTACTCGGGGTAAACACCGCCGCCGGGCTCCACCGTGCCGACCAGGTGCTGCTCGCCAGCGGCTGCGCCACCCCGGCCCTGCTCGCGCCCCTGGGTATCCAATTGCCGGTGCAAGCCTCGCCGTCGATCCTGATCCGCATCAATGCGCCACCGGGCCTGGTCAAGACCCTGGTCTCCAACAGCCAATTGGAAATCCGCGAAGCGGCGGACGGCAGCCTGCTGCTGGCCGAGGACTATATCGATGCCCAGGGTCCACTGGGGCCCGAGGCCATCGCGCAACAGGCCCTGGCCAGCATCCGCCAGCTGTTCCGTGGCGCCCAGGCCATCACCTTGCGCAGCGTGGAAGTCGGCCTGCGGCCGATGCCCGGGGACCAACTGCCGATCATCGGCCCCAGCACCCGCTACCAGGGCCTGTACCTGGCGGTGATGCACGCCGGAGTGACCCTGGCCCCCACGGTGGCGCGCCTGATCAGCCAGGAACTGCTGCACGGGCAAACCTGCGCCGAACTGGCCGCCTGCCGACCGGCACGCTTCGCCTGAACACCAGCCCCTGTCGCCACACCGCGGCAGGGCCTGCAAGATTTCACGGAATCATCCGCCCTCGCCTGTTGTCCTCTTTTGATTGCACGACTTCTTAAGCGGACCGCAGGAGCTCTTCATGGCGAACATCACCATCGCCCAGCAACTGGCAACCACCCTTGAACAGGCCGGGGTCAAGCGTATCTGGGGGCTGACCGGCGACAGCCTCAACGGCCTCACCGACGCTCTGCACAGCATGCAGACCATCGAGTGGATGCATGTGCGCCACGAAGAGGTGGCCGCCTTTGCCGCCGGCGCCGAAGCCGCCGCCACCGGGCAACTGGCGGTGTGCGCCGGCAGTTGCGGGCCGGGCAACCTGCACCTGATCAATGGCCTGTTCGACTGTCACCGCAACCATGTGCCGGTACTGGCCATCGCCGCACAGATCCCCTCCTCGGAGATCGGCCTCGACTATTTTCAGGAAACCCACCCTCAGGAGCTGTTCAAGGAGTGCAGCCACTTCGTCGAACTGGTGAGCAACCCGGCGCAGATGCCCGAGGTGCTGCACCGGGCCATGCGCAGCGCGATCCTCAACCGCGGCGTGGCGGTGGTGGTGATCCCCGGCGACGTGGCCCTGCAACAGGTGCCCGCCGCCAGCAAGCCATGGCCGGCCCTGCACGCACCGCGCACCCTGCCCGCCCCCCACGACCTGGACAAGCTGGTGGAACTGCTGAGCCAGAGCAAGGCCGTGACCCTGCTCTGCGGCAGTGGCTGCGCCGGCGCCCACGATCAGGTGGTGGCCCTGGCCGACGCCCTCGGCGCACCGGTGGTGCACGCCCTGCGCGGCAAGGAGCACGTGGAGTGGGACAACCCCTTCGACGTCGGCATGACCGGCCTGATCGGCTTCAGCTCCGGCTACCACGCCATGCTCAACTGCGACACCCTGGTGATGCTCGGCACCGACTTTCCCTATCGCCAGTTCTACCCCAGCGACGCCTGCGTCATACAGATCGACCGCAACCCCCAGGCCCTGGGCCGGCGAGTGCCGCTGGACCTGGGGATCGCCGCCGACGTCGGCGAAACCCTCGCCGCACTGCTGCCGCGCCTGCCCTATAAGGGCGACCGCCGCTTTCTCGAAGAATCCCTCAAGCACTACGCCAAGGCGCGCCAGGGCCTGGACGACCTGGCCCAGCCCTCGCCCGCTGGCCGGCCGATCCACCCGCAGTACCTGACCCGGCTGCTCAGCGAACTGGCAGACCAAGACGCCATTTTCACTGCCGACGTCGGCACCCCCACGGTGTGGGCCGCGCGCTACCTGAAAATGAACGGCCAGCGGCGCCTGCTGGGCTCTTTCAACCACGGCTCCATGGCCAACGCCATGCCCCAGGCCATGGGCGCCCAGGCCGCCTTCCCCCAGCGCCAGGTGATCTCGCTGTCCGGCGATGGCGGCTTCAGCATGCTGATGGGCGACTTCATCTCCCTGGCCCAGCTCAAGCTGCCGGTGAAGATCGTGGTCTACGACAACGCCTCCCTGGGCTTCGTGGCCATGGAAATGAAGTCCGCCGGCTACCTGGACACCGGCACCGACCTGCACAACCCGGACTTTGCCGCCATGGCCAACGCCATGGGCATTCTCGGCCTGCGGGTGGAAAACTCCGAAGAACTGGAAGGCGCCCTGCGCACCGCCCTGGCCCATGACGGCCCGGTGCTGGTGGACGTGGTCACCGCCACCCAGGAACTGGCCATGCCGCCGGCCATCAAGCTGGAACAGGCCAAGGGCTTCAGCCTGTACATGCTCAAGGCGGTGATGAGCGGGCGTGGCGACGAGGTGATCGAACTGGCCAAGACCAATTGGCTCAAGGACAGTTGGTTCAAGATCACCTAGAAAGGCTCTACCCCCGGGCATGCCATCGCAGCCTCTAATGCACCCACATTAGAGGCCTGTGTCCATGAAAAGGGTGGCAGTAGCATCCATCGAGGGTGGCGTTGGGAAAACCACCACCTCCGCAGGCCTCGCCTCTTATCCATTAAGACAAGACGTTTCGACTGCACGCCAACGGATTGGCCGTAAGCACAAGCGGGACAAGAAAACCGTCGCGTTCCTTCAGTGATCCGATCATTTTTGAGCGGCTCGCCTCTTTCAAGATCGGCAGCGGATGAAGGCATGCCCAAACGTCAGCCCCCCCCTCAGCGGCCGACTGATCAGGCGCAAAAAACCTACGCAATATTTTCCTTTAGACCAAATGCCTTTGCTTTTTTGAATGCTAATTCGGAAACGGAAGGTGCATCGCTTTTCCGGCAGGCTAGAGTCTAAATCCGACAAGCACATTGATGTGCCTCTTGCACGGATGCACAGAGACTGGCGGCCTTCCCCTCCTCACAGACAGCCCGCCTCGAAACAGGGAGTGTTATGAACAAGCCGATCAAGAATATCGTCATCGTGGGCGGCGGCACCGCGGGCTGGATGGCCGCTTCGTACCTCGTCCGGGCGCTCCAACAGCAGGTAAACATCACGCTCATCGAGTCTGCGGCGATCCCCCGGATCGGCGTGGGCGAGGCGACCATCCCGAGTTTGCAGAAGGTGTTCTTCGACTTCCTCGGGATACCGGAGCGGGAGTGGATGCCCCAAGTGAACGGCGCCTTCAAGGCCGCGATCAAGTTCGTGAACTGGAGAAAATCTCCCGACCCATCGCGCGAAGATTACTTCTACCATTTGTTCGGCAGCGTGCCGAACTGCGACGGCGTGCCGCTTACCCACTACTGGCTGCGCAAGCGCGAACAGGGCTTCCAGCAACCGATGGCGTACGCGTGCTACCCGCAGCCCGGGGCCCTCGACGGCAAGCTGGCACCTTGCCTGGCCGACGGCACCCGCCAGATGTCCCACGCGTGGCACTTCGACGCGCACCTGGTGGCCGACTTCTTGAAGCGCTGGGCCGTCGAGCGCGGGGTGAATCGCGTGGTCGACGAGGTCGTGGAGGTTCAACTGAACGACCGCGGCTACATCTCCACCCTGTTAACCAAGGAAGGGCGGACGCTGGAGGCGGACCTGTTCATCGACTGCTCCGGCATGCGAGGGCTCCTGATCAATCAGGCCCTGAAGGAACCCTTCATCGACATGTCCGACTACCTGCTGTGCGACAGCGCGGTCGCCAGCGCCGTACCCAACGACGACGCGCGCGAGGGGGTCGAGCCTTACACCTCCGCGATTGCCATGAACTCGGGATGGACCTGGAAGATTCCGATGCTGGGCCGGTTCGGCAGCGGCTACGTCTTCTCGAGCAAGTTCACCTCGCGCGACCAGGCCACCGCCGACTTCCTCAAACTCTGGGGCCTCTCGGACAATCAGCAGCTCAACCAGATCAAGTTCCGGGTCGGGCGCAACAAGCGGGCGTGGGTCAACAACTGCGTCTCGATCGGGCTGTCGTCGTGCTTTCTGGAGCCCCTGGAATCGACGGGAATCTACTTCATCTACGCGGCGCTTTACCAACTCGTGAAGCACTTCCCCGACACCTCGTTCGACCCGCGGTTGCGCGACGCATTCAACGCCGAGATCGTCTACATGTTCGACGACTGCCGGGACTTCGTCCAGGCGCACTATTTCACTACGTCGCGCGAAGACACGCCGTTCTGGCTCGCGAACCGGCACGAACTGCGGCTCTCGGACGCCATCCAGGAGAAGGTTGAGCGCTACAAGGCCGGGCTGCCGCTGACCACCACCTCGTTCGACGATTCCACGTACTACGAGACCTTCGACTACGAATTCAAGAACTTCTGGTTGAACGGCAACTACTACTGCATCTTTGCCGGCCTGGGCATGCTGCCCGACCGGTCGCTGCCGCTCCTGCAGCACCGACCGGAGTCGATCCAGAAGGCCGAGGCAATGTTCGCCAGCATCCGGCGCGAAGCCGAGCGCCTGCGCACGAGCCTGCCGACGAACTACGACTACCTGCGGTCACTGCGTGACGGCGCGCAGCTGTCGCGCAACCAGCACGGGCCGACGCTCGCGGCGCAGGAACGCCAGTAGTGGAACGCACCTTGAACCGGGTATCCGCATTCGCGGCCACGCACGCTGCCGTGGCGGCCTGCGATCCGCTACAGGCGCGCGCGCTGGTTCTGCAGCTGCCGGCCCTGAACCGTGACAAGGACGTGCCCGGCATCGTCGGCTTGCTGCGCGAGTTCCTCCCGGTGCGCGGCGTGCCCTCCAGCTGGGGCTTCGTCGAAGCCGCCGCCGCGATGCGGGACATCGGTTTCTTCCTGGGGTCGCTCAAGCGGCACGGACATGAGCCCGTGGACCTGGTGCCCGGGCTTGAACGGGTGCTGCTCGACCTGGCACGGGTGACCGACTTGCCGCCGCGCGAGACACTCCTGCATGTGACGGTCTGGAACCCGGCGGCGGCCGATGCGCAGCGGAGCTACACCGGGCTGCCCGACGAAGCGCACCTGCTCGAGAGCGTGCGCATTTCGATGGCGGCCCTCGAGGCGGCCATCGCGTTGACCGTCGAGCTGTCCGATGTATCCCTGCGCTCGCCCGCGTTCGCGCAAGGGTGCGATGAGCTGGAAGCCTACCTGCAGAAAATGGTCGAATCGATCGTCTACGCGTACCGCTTCATCTCGCCCCAGGTCTTCTACGATGAGCTGCGCCCCTTCTACGAACCGATTCGAGTCGGGGGCCAGAGCTACCTCGGCCCCGGTGCCGTAGAAATGCCCCTCTTCGTGCTGGAGCACGTCCTGTGGGGCTCGCAATCGGACGACCCAGCTTATCGAGAATTCAAAGAGACGTACCTGCCCTACGTGCTTCCCGCGTACAGGGCGGTCTACGCTCGGTTCGCCACAGAGCCGGCGCTCATCGACCGCGCGCTCGACGAGGCGCGAGCGGTGGGTACGCAGGGCGAGCACGTCCGGGCTGGGCTGACGGCCCTCGAGCGGGTCTTCAAGGTCCTGCTGCGCTTCCGGGCGCCTCACCTCAAATTGGCGGAGCGGGCATACGAAGCCGGGCGCAGCGGCCCCACAACCGGCAGCGGGGGCTACGCGCCCAGCATGCTCGGCGATCTACTCACGCTCACCTGTGCCGCGCGGTCCCGCATCCGTGCCGCGCTCGATGAATCCTGATGCGCGCGACCCAGTGTTATCTCACAAGGAGAGTTTGCCCCCATGACTCAGAAGAGCCCCGCGAACGGACACGATAGCAACCACTTCGACGTAATCATCCTCGGTTCGGGCATGTCCGGTACCCAGATGGGGGCCATCCTGGCCAAACAACAGTTTCGCGTGCTGATCATCGAGCAGTCGTCGCACCCGCGGTTCACGATCGGCGAATCGTCGATCCCCGAAACGTCTCTCATGAACCGCATCATCGCTGATCGCTACGACATTCCGGAGCTCGGCCACATCACCTCGTTCTACTCGACGCAGCGTTACGTTTCGTCGAGCACGGGCATCAAGCGCAACTTCGGCTTCGTGTTCCACAAACCTGGCCAGGAGCACGACCCGAAGGAGTTCACGCAGTGCGTCATTCCCGAGCTGCCGTGGGGGCCGGAGAGCCATTATTACCGGCAGGACGTCGACGCCTATCTGTTGCAAGCGGCCATCAAATATGGCTGCACGGTCCGCCAGAAGACGAGCGTGACCGAATATCACGCGGACAAGGACGGCGTGGCGGTGACCACCGCCGAGGGCGAGCGGTTCACCGGCCGGTACATGATCGACTGCGGAGGACCCGGCGCGCCGCTGGCGACCAAGTTCGGGCTCCGCGAAGAGCCGTGTCGCTTCAAGACGCACTCGCGCAGCCTCTACACGCACATGCTCGGGGTCAAGCCGTTCGACGACATCTTCAAGGTCAAGGGGCAGCGCTGGCGCTGGCACGAAGGAACCCTGCACCACATGTTTACCGGCGGCTGGCTCTGGGTGATTCCGTTCAACAACCACCCGCGCTCGACCAATAACCTGGTGAGCGTCGGCCTGCAGCTCGACCCGCGTATCTACCCGAAAACCGACATTCCCGCGCAGCAGGAATTCGACGAGTTCCTCGCGCGGTTCCCGAGCATCGGCGCTCAGTTCCGGGACGCCGTGCCAGTGCGCGACTGGGTCAAGACCGACCGCCTGCAGTTCTCGTCGAACGCCTGCGTCGGCGACCGCTACTGCCTGATGCTGCACGCGAACGGGTTCATCGACCCGCTCTTCTCCCGGGGGCTCGAGAACACCGCGGTGACCAT
This sequence comes from Pseudomonas sp. BIGb0176, assembly GCF_024810175.1. Lineage (NCBI taxonomy): Bacteria > Pseudomonadati > Pseudomonadota > Gammaproteobacteria > Pseudomonadales > Pseudomonadaceae > Pseudomonas > Pseudomonas sp. BIGb0176. The sequence continues at coordinate 615,995 of NZ_JANUEC010000001.1, read as the reverse complement.
CCACGCGCTCGCGGCGCGCCTCATCAAGGCGCTACGCGACGACGACTTCTCCCCCGAGCGCTTCGAGTACATCGAGCGCCTGCAGCAAAAGCTTTTGGACCACAACGACGACTTCGTCAGCTGCTGCTACACGGCGTTCTCGGACTTCCGCCTATGGGACGCGTTCCACCGGCTGTGGGCGGTCGGCACTATCCTCGGGCAGTTCCGGCTGGTGCAAGCCCACGCGAGGTTTCGCGCGTCGCGTGACGAGGGCGACCTCGATCACCTCGACAACGACCCGCCGTACCTCGGGTACCTGTGCGCGGACATGGAGCAGTACTACCAGTTGTTCAACGACGCCAAAGCCGAGGTCGAGGCCGTGAGCGCCGGGCACAAGTCGGCCGAGGAGGCCGCGTTGCGGATTCACGCCCTCATCGACGAACGAGACTTCGCCAAGCCGATGTTCGGCTTCGGGTACTGCATCACCGGGGACAAGCCGCAGCTCAACAACTCGAAGTACAGCCTGATACCGGCGATGAAGCTGATGTACTGGACGCAAACCCGCGCGCCGGCAGAGGTGAAGAAGTACTTCGACTACAACCCGATGTTCGCGCTGCTCAAGGCGTACATCACCACCCGCATCGGCTTGGCTCTGAAGAAGTAGTCGGCCAAGGACGGCACACACGCGATGAACAACATTCAATTGGATCAAGCGAACGTCAAGAAGCATCCCCCGGGGGCGTACGACGCGACCACACGCGTGGCCGCGAGCTGGTACGTCGCGATGCGCTCGAACGACCTCAGGGACAAGCCGAAGGAGTTGACGCTTTTTGGCCGTCCGTACGTGGCGTGGCGCGCAGCGACGGGGCAGGCCGTGGTGATGGACCGCCACTGCTCGCACCTGGGCGCGAACCTGGCTGACGGGCGGATCAAGGACGGGTGCATCCAGTGCCCGTTTCACCACTGGCGCTACGACGAGCAAGGCAAGTGCGTTCACATCCCCGGCCACAGCGAGGTGGTGCGCCAGCTGGAGCCGGTGCCACGCGCGGCGCGCCAGCCGACGTTGGTCACCACCGAGCGATACGGCTACGTGTGGGTCTGGTACGGCTCCCCGCAGCCGCTGCACCCGCTGCCCGAAATCACCGCAGCCGACGTCGACAACGGCGACTTCATGCACCTGCACTTCGCGTTCGAGACGACGACGGCGGTTTTGCGGATCGTCGAGAACTTCTACGACGCACAGCACGCAACCCCCGTGCACGCGCTCCCGATCTCGGCCTTCGAGCTCAAGCTCTTCGACGACTGGAGCCGGTGGCCGGAGGTTGAGTCGCTGGCCCGGGCGGGCGCGTGGTTCGGTGCCGGGATCGACTTCCACGTGAACCGCTACTTCGGCCCCCTCGGCATGCTGTCGCGCGCGCTCGGCCTGAACATGTCGCAGATGAACCTGCACTTCGATGGCTACCCCGGCGGGTGCATCATGACCGTTGCCCTGGACGCAGACGTCAAATACAAACTGCTCCAGTGTGTGACACCGGTGAGCGACGGCAAGAACATCATGCACATGCTCATCTCGATCAAGAAGGTGGGCGGCGTCCTGCGCCGTGCGACCGACTTCGTGCTGTTCGGGCTGCAGACCAGACAGGCAGCGGGGTACGACGTCAAAATCTGGAACGGGATGAAGCCCGACGGCGGCGGCGCGTACAGCAAGTACGACAAGCTCGTGCTCAAGTACCGTGCGTTCTACCGCGGCTGGGTCGACCGTGTCGCGAGTGAGCAGTAATGCGTGAGGCCGAGCCGGTAGCGGTCGCGTCGCGCTGCCCGGCGCTTGCGAACCTTTCGAGCTGCGTCACGGAGATCACGGCGTACGGCGCGGCGGACCCGCTTGGGCTCGCGGCCACCCGCTTGGTGTCGGTGTCGCTCTTTGCGAGGTATTGATGACCATCTGGCTGTTGCAACTCGTGCTGGTGATCGCGCTCTGCAACCTCTGCGGCCGCCTTGCCGAACGGCTCGGCCAGTGCGCGGTGGTCGGCGAGATCGCGGCCGGCCTGCTGTTGGGGCCTTCGCTGTTCGGCGTGATCGCACCGAGTTTCTACGACCTGTTGTTCGGCCCACGTACGCTGTCAGCCATGGCGCAAGTCGGCGAAGTCGGCCTGATACTGCTGATGTTTCAGATCGGTCTGCATATGGAGTTGAGCGAGACGCTGCGCGGCAAGCGCTGGCGCATACCTGTCGCGATCGCGGCGGGCGGGCTCATCGCGCCGGCCGCGATCGGCATGATCGTCGCCATCGTCTCGAAAGATACGCTCGCCAGCGACGTGCCGGCGCTGCCCTACATACTCTTTTGCGGTGTCGCACTTGCGGTATCAGCGGTGCCGGTGATGGCGCGCATCATCGACGACCTGGCGCTCGGCGCCATGGTCGGCGCACGGCACGCAATGTCTGCCGCGATGCTGACGGATGCGCTCGGCTGGATGCTGCTGGCAACGATTGCCTCGCTATCGAGCGGGCCTGGCTGGGCATTTGCGCACATGCTCGTCAGCCTGCTCGTGTACCTGGTGCTATGCGCGCTCCTGGTGCGCTTCGTGGTGCGACCGGTGCTTGCGCGGCTCGCCTCGACTGCGCATGCGACGCGCGACCGCTTGGCCGTGTTGCTCTGCTTTGTAATAGCCTCGGCACTCGCGACGTCGCTGATCGGATTCCATAGTGCATTTGGCGCACTTGCGGCGGCGCTGTTCGTGCGGCGCGTGCCCGGCGTCGCGAAGGAGTGGCGCGATAACGTCGAAGGTTTCGTCAAGCTTGTACTGATGCCGGTGTTCTTCGCGTGTGCGGGGCTGCATGCGTCGGTCGGCACGATCGACGACGCGGCATCATGGATGTGGTGCGGGGTATTCCTCGTGGGCGGATTCATCGGCAAGTTCGGCGGCAGCTATCTGGGCGCGCGTGGCACTGGGCTGGCGCCGCACGATGCGATGCTGGTGAGCTCGTTGATGAATACGCGCGGGCTGATGGAGCTAATCGTCCTGTCAATCGGCCTGCAGATGCAGATTCTTCCGCCAAAGGTCTACACGATCCTCGTGGTGTTCGCGCTGGTGACGACGGCGCTGACCGCACCGCTGGTTCGATTCACGCTGCGCATGCAAACACGCGCAATGAGCCAACAGGCCGCCTGAGCCAGCTTGAGGGGAGAGCTCACCATGATTGCTGCCACCGAAACCAAAGTTCACGATTTGCTCGATGCCGAGGGCCGCGATGTCCGCGATGCCCGTGAACTGCGCAACGTGCTGGGACAGTTTGCTACCGGTGTGACCGTGATCACCACCCGCACCGCTGACGGCCGCAACGTCGGTGTGACGGCCAACTCGTTCTCCTCACTGTCGCTGTCACCGGCGCTGGTGCTCTGGAGCCTGGCACGCACGGCACCGAGCCTGAAGGCCTTTTGCTCCGCGAGCCACTTCGCCATCAACGTACTGGGCGCGCACCAGCACCACCTGTCGGAGCAGTTCGCACGGGCAGCAGCCGACAAGTTCGCTGGTGTAGCTCATTCCTATGGCAAGGCGGGAGCCCCGGTGCTGGACGATGTGGTGGCAGTGCTGGTGTGCCGCAACGTCACCCAGTACGAGGGCGGTGACCACCTGATCTTCATTGGCGAGATCGAACAATACCGCTACAGCGGCGCAGAACCGCTGGTCTTCCATGCAGGCCAGTACCGAGGTCTAGGGAGCAATAGAGCAGAAAGCGTCCTCAAGCACGAATAGCCCGGCTCATGTGATCTTTTGCCGGGAAGGGTCACTGATCCAGGTGCCCCTTGATGTGGCAGCAGCTCGACCTCAGTGGCTCAAGGGCAAGCGCCTCACCCAGGGCCCAGCGCGACCCGCTGGCCAGGCTGCGAGCAGCACTGCCTAGGGCAGAGGGTAGCTGCCCGGCAACAGAATGCTGTGATCCAGATGCTGCACATCGGTGTGCCCACACAGGGCCAGGGTCAGGTCCATTTCTCTGGCGATGATCTCCAGGGCCTTGGCCACCCCTGCCTCACCCATCGCCCCCAGGCCATACAGGTGCGCGCGCCCGAGCATGACCCCCTGGGCGCCCAGCGCCAGGGACTTGATCACGTCCTGCCCGCTGCGGATACCGCTGTCGAGCCAGACTTCGATCCGCTCGCCGACCGCCTCGACGATCGCCGGCAGCATGCTGATGCTGGAGGGCGCACCGTCCAGCTGGCGTCCGCCATGGTTGCTGACAATCAGGCCATCGGCGCCGCTGTCAGCCGCCAGGCGGGCATCCTCCACATCCAGGATGCCCTTGAGGATCAACCTGCCGCCCCAGCGTTCCTTGATCCATTGAATGTCGTCCCAGCTCAGGCAAGGGTCGAACTGCTGGTAGGTCCAGTCGGCCAGTTGACGCATGTCATCCACGCCTTTGACATGCCCCATGATGTTTCCGAAGTGGTGACGACGGGTACTCAACATCCCTTTGATCCAGCGCGGTTTGCCGAGGATGTTCAACAGGCTGGAGGGGTTCAGTCGCGGTGGAATGCTCAGGCCGTTTTTCAGGTCCTTGTGGCGCTGGCCGCTCAACTGCAGATCAAGGGTCAGGACCAGGGCATCACAACCAGCGGCCTTGGCCCGGTCGATGAGGCTGGCGACGAACTCGCGGTCACGCATGACGTAGAGCTGGAACCAGAAAGGTGCGACGGTGGCTTCGGCGATGTCCTCCAGGGAGCAAATGCTGACCGTCGACAAGGTGTAGCGAATGCCGGCAGCGGCGGCGGCGCGGGCAGCAAGGATCTCGCCGTCGGCGTGGATCATCCCCGCCAGGCCAGTGGGCGCAATGGCCAACGGCATGGCCATGTCGATGCCCATTCTGCGAGCGCTGAGCGAACGATGCTCGATGTTGCGCGCGACTCGCTGGCGCAGCTTGATCGTGCTGAAGTCGGCCTGGTTGGCTCGGTAGGTGCTCTCGGTCCAGGAGCCGCCATCGACATAGTCATGGAACATTCGCGGCACCCGTCGCTGGGCCATTGCACGCAGGTCTTCGATACAGGTGATGATGGGCATTGGCCCGCTCCCGATTGAGGTTCAGCGCGAGATTAACGGCCCGCCCGAGACGTCACCGGGAAAAGATTTCGCGCTTATCGGGCATAACTTTCCTACAGCGAATACTTCAAGCGTGCCTGCGCCTCAAGCACGGTTTCATGACAGACCCGAGTCAACCAGGTGCTGAAGGCTTCTGCCGCCGGCGATGGCTGCCGTACTCGCAGTTGATAGTGAAATGAGGGCTCGCTACGTACCTTGCCAATCGCCACCAACTGCCCATCGGCCAGCCACGCCTGTGCCAGTGAGGGCCGCGCCAGGACCACGCCCTGGGCTTTGGCTGCTGCCTCAAGCATCATGCCCAGGTCCAGCAGGGCCGGGCCCTGCCGCGGCTCGACGAGTTCCAGGCCGGCTTGCATGAACCAGGGCCGCCAGGGCTCCAGGGGTGAACGCAACAAGGGCAGGCGGGCGAAATCCCGCACCGGATCCAGGCCGGGGAAATGCGCCAGCAAAGCCGGTGCGGCCATGGGCTGCAGTTGTTCGTCGAGCAGCCGCTGACAAGGCGCGACCTCCGCGCTGTCGCCACTTATCAGCACATCGCAAGCTCCGCCATCGACACTGCCCATGGGCGCACTCAGCTGGATCTGCAGTTCGACTTCCGGGTAGGCCAGGCTGTGCTCCTGCAGACGCGGGATAAGAACCTGCCGGGCGAAGGTCGGCGGGCAAATGACCGTCAGGTGCTGCTTGCGCTGTACCGGACGCTGATGACCGGGGATTGCCAGCAACTGCGCGAGGATCGGGCTGACCTGCTCCAGGTAGACCTGCCCCTGCACAGTCAGCACCAGACTGCCGCCCTGGCGCTCGAACAACGATATGCCCAGCAGTTGCTCCAGGCCCGCTACGCGCTTGCGCAAGGCGCTGCCGGTGAGCGCCAGGGCATCGGCCGCGCGCTCGAAACTCTGCAATTGCGCGGCCGCCCGGAAGGCCAGCAGAGCATCCAGGGAAGGCAGTCGATAGTCTGTGAAGTTGTTCATCTCGGGGCTCCTGGGCGCACTACGACGACGGTCCGGGCACAGTGCCTGGTACAGCGCTACGCCAGTATCTGGATCTTACCCAGCCTGCTGGCGCCGGGGCGATATCTACAAAACGCCGTGAGAAAAACCCTCCCGTCAAGCGCGCCTTTTATTCCTAATGAGTTGCAGCCGTGCTGGCTAGGATGGTCCTCGCGACCGTTAAAACAACAACAAGAAGGAAGACCAGCCATGCTTAAAACTGCTCTCACCACCCTGACCCTGGCGCTATCCTGCTGCACCGTCCAGGCCGATACGCTGACCGTGGTTTCCGTCGGCGGCCTGAACAAGCAAGCCCAGCAACAGGCGTTCTACACCCCCTTCGAGCAGCAGCACTCGATTAGCGTTCGGGCCGGCGAGTACAACGGCGAAATCGGCATGATCAAGGCCATGGTCGAGACCGGGAGTGTCGGCTGGGATGTGGTCGAAGTGGATCATGCCGAAATACAGCGCGGCTGCGACGAGGGGTTGTTCGAACGGCTGCCGGCCATGCCTGGCGTGACCCAAAGCGACTTTATCGAGGGCGCCCTGAGTGAATGTGGAGTGGGCATCTTCATCTGGTCCACTGCCTTGGTCTACAACCCCAAGGCTGTGTCCAAGCCCCCAACCGGCTGGGCCGACCTTTGGGACCTGAAGACCTTTCCCGGCAAGCGAGCGCTGCACAAAGGCGCCAAGCTGACCCTGGAGATCGCCCTGATGGCCGACGGCGTGCCCCGCGATCAGGTGTACAAGGTGCTGCGTGAAGCCGATGGCGTGGACCGCGCGTTTCGCAAGCTGGACCAAATCAAGCAACAGATCCAGTGGTGGGAATCAGGGGCTCAGCCCTTGCAGTGGCTGGCAGCCGGGGATGTCAGCATGACCTCGGTCTACACCGCCCGCGCCATCAGTGCGCAACAGGCCGGCTATGACTTCCCGCTGGTGTGGGAAGGCAACCTCTACGACATGGACAGCTGGGGCATCGTCAAGGGCAGCCCGAATGTGCCGGCGGCGTTGAAGTTCATTGCTTTTGCCAGCTTGCCGGCGCAGCAGAAACAGTTCGCCGAAATCATGCACAACGGCCCGACCCACAAGCAAGCGCTGGCACTTGTCGCGCCCGAGACCCAGCGCAACTTCCCCACCGCCCAGCAGAATATGGCCCAGGCCCTGAAGGTCGACAGCGAATTCTGGATCGACCATGGGCATGAGCTGGAAGAGCGCTTCAACGCCTGGGCCGCGCGCTAGGCTTGCGAGCTAGGCGGCGCTCGCCACCGGTAATAGTTTAGTCCTGGACGATCCAAGGATCACGACTGCCCGATGTTCAGATCATGCCCCCCATGCCATGTTGGCAGGTGGAGCACGAACGCTGGCCCCCAGTCCAGCCTGAGCTCTGATTGTGCGGCTTCGCGACAGTCGCCCCGTTGTTCTGACCAACGCAGTCAGAACGATCCCGGTGTACCGGAATGTCTCGAAGACATCCTTGTAGCGTAGGAGATAATAATAATGATCAAAACTCTGAAGTTCACCGCCCTGGCCACAGGCTTGATGACCACCTCCCTTGGGCTTGCAGCCGACCTCACCATTGTTTCCTTCGGTGGCGCCAACAAGGACGCTCAAGTGAAGGCGTTCTATCAGCCATGGCAGCGAAGCAGTGGTGGCAAAATCATCGCTGGCGAATACAACGGCGAAATGGCCAAGGTCAAGGCGATGGTCGACACCGGCAGCGTCTCCTGGGACGTCGTCGAAGTTGAGTCCGCCGAATTAGCCAGAGGGTGCGATGAGGGGATGTTCGAAACACTGGACCCAGCTCAACTCGGCCTCGACAGCACAGAGTTCGTACCCGGTGCAATCCAGCCCTGCGGGATTGGTTTCCTGGTCTATTCAACAGTCCTGGCCTACAACACCAACAAGCTGGCGCGAGCACCCACCGGCTGGAAGGATTTCTGGGATGTGGAGAGATTCCCCGGCAAACGAGGCCTGCGCAAACTGGCCAAGTCGACCTTGGAGTTCGCGTTGATTGCCGATGGTGTCGAGTCTCATGACCTCTATTCAGTACTCGCCACCAAGGCAGGCCAGGACCGTGCGTTCGCCAAGCTGGATGAGATCAAGCCCCACGTTCAATGGTGGGAAGCCGGAGCCCAACCGCCCCAATACCTGGCAGCCGGGGACGTGGTGATGACCTCGGTGTACAACGGCCGCCTCTCGGCTGAGCAGCGCAAAAAATACGGCCTGGACATTGTATGGTCCGGTGGTCTCTACGAATTCGACTCTTGGGCCATCCCGCGCGGAGCCTCGCAAAAGGCCAAGGCTTACCAATTCATCAGTTTCTCCGTCTCGCCGGGGCAGCAGAAGCTTTTCTCCGAGCATATCGATTACGGCGCGGCCAATCTCGCCGCCATGGGTCTGCTCGACAAGGCGCGCATTGCCGAACTGCCTACTGCACCACAGAACCTCGCGCAACAGGTACCGGTTGATGCGGTGTTCTGGGCCGACCATGGCGAGCAACTGGAACAGCGCTTCAACGCCTGGGCGGCACGCTGAAGTCGCCAGCCCGGCGTCGAACTGACGCCGGGCTGCATCTGGCGTTCCAAGGCGTCCCGTAACGCCCGTCATTGCGACACTTGCCGGATCAAGGCTTGGCCAGGCTTGCTTTCTCCAAGGTGGCACCCACCTAAAGAGTTCGTAAAGACTGCCCGCCCGCCCCTCCCGGCACCTGGCGAATGCGCTTCAATAGCCTGCAAGCCAAGCCTGAAGCTCCCGGAGAAGCCCATGAGCAAAGTCGCCCGCTATCTGCAGGTCGAAGACATCCTCCTGGCGGTCAATGTCACGAACAAGCAGCGCCTGTTCGAGCAGGTCGGCCAGCACCTGCAAGAGACCCGGCAACTGCCGGCGGATTGGGTGGCCGCCAGCCTGTGGCGCCGGGAGCTGGCGGCCAGTACCGCCATCGGTGAAGGGGTCGCGGTGCCCCACGCGCGACTCGCCGAGCTCGATCGCATTCATGCGCTGTACCTGCGGCCGCAGACCGCCATGGCCTTTGCCGCCCCGGACCAGCAGCCGGTCAGCGATATCCTGGTGCTGCTGGTGCCCGCTCCCGCCGATCAGCAGCACCTGGACCTGCTGGCCGACACCGCCCGGCTGTTTACCAACCCGCGGTTTCGCCAGGCCCTGCTGCGCTGTACTGCGCCGATGCAGGTCAAACAGCTGTTCGATCACTGGTAGCTTGACCCAGACACCTGCTCCAGCACGCAATACCCATTTGCCGCTCCCCCGCGGCAAATGGGATAGCCCAAGCCCCACCGATCACCTTCCGGCACAAGATTTCATCTATTGGCGGTTAGCCGACTCATCCATTAACGTTCATTACACCTCGCGCAGCCCAGCGCTTGAGGGGGTGCCTGCCCTGCCGTCGCGCCGCTCTCCATATTCCTGTTGAACTCACTCACTGATTGCTCAATTAGAGAGAATATGAACAAGCCACAGCTGCTGCCTGTAGCCACTGGCGGCCGGCGTCCTCACAGGGACGAAGGTACCGGTCGAAAATCCTCTGGGCACCTGTCTCTTCTGTTGCTTGCCCGCTCGTCCCTGAACCTGATCTGCATCGCAGCCCTCGCCAGCTGCGCCGTGGGGCCGGATTTCAGCCGCCCGGAACTGAGCCGGGACGCCGGCTACAGCGCCACGCCCCTGCCGCCCGGCACCGTCACGGCGGGGGTCGCCGCCGGTGGCGCGGCGCAGCGACTGGTGAACGGCATGGACATTCCCGGGCAGTGGTGGACGCTGTTCCGCTCGCCGCAACTCGATGCCCTGGTGCAGGAAGCGCTGCAGGCCAACCCGGATATCGACGCCGCCCAGGCCGCGCTGCGCCAGGCCAATGAACTGCTGTACGCCGAACAGGCGTCGCTGTTTCCCTCCCTCAGCGCCTCGGCCTCGAAAACCCGCGAGAAGGTGTCCGCCGCCAGCGCCCTGGGCTCCAGCGGCGGTGCGGCAGCGGCCGGGGGCTCTGCGGCGCAGATCTTCACGGTCAACTCGGCGTCCCTGAGTGTGTCCTACGCCCCCGACGTGTTTGGCGGTACCCGCCGGCAGATCGAGGCCAGCGGTGCCCAGGCCGACTACCAGCGCTACCAGCTGGAGGCGACCTACCTGACCCTCACCGCCAACCTGGTGAACACCGCCATCAGCCTGGCCTCGATCCGTGACCAGATCGCCGCCACCGAAACCGTGATTCGCCTGCAGAGCGACCAGCTCGACCTGCTGCAGGCCCAGCGTCGACTGGGTGCCATCGGCGACAGCGATCTGCTGACCCAGCAAGCGACCCTGGCCCAGACCCGCGCCACCCTGCCGCCCTTGCAGAAACAGCTGGCCCAGACCCGCAACCAGTTGCAGGCCTACCTGGGTCGCTTCCCCAGCCAGGACCGTGGCGAACACTTCCAGCTGGCCTCCCTGCACCTGCCCGAGGAACTGCCCCTGAGCCTGCCTTCGGCCATCGTCGAGCAGCGGCCCGACGTGCGTTCCGCCGAGGCCCAGTTGCATCAGGCCAGCGCCGATATCGGCGTGGCCATCGCCAACCAGTTGCCGCAGTTCAGCATTACCGGTTCCCTGGGCTCCACGGCGCTGGCGGGCACCAAACTGTTTTCCTCCGGCACCGGGGTCTGGAGCCTGGCCGGCTCCATCGCCCAGCCGCTGTTCGACGCCGGCGCCCTGGAGCATCGCAAGCGCGCCGCGGTGGCCGCCTATGAGCAGGCCGCAGCGCGCTATCGCGGCACGGTGATCACCGCCTTCCAGGACGTAGCCAATGCCCTGCGTGCCCTGCAGGCCGACGCCGAGGCCCTGCAACAGCAAGTGCTGGCCGAGACCGCCGCGCGCCAGAGCCTGGACCTGGCCCAGGCCCAGTACCGCCTGGGCGCGGTGGGCTACCTGAACCTGCTGACCGCGCAGCAGACCTACCAGAACGCGATTGTCAGCCGGGTGCGGGCCCAGGCCGCCCGCTACAGCGACACCACGGCGCTGTTCCAGGCCCTGGGTGGCGGCTGCTGGCAGCGCCAGGATGTCGACCCCGACAGCCTCGGCAGCCCCGATCGTTTCGGCTGGCCGTCGCTCAAGGAGATGTACCCACCGCCCGCGGCCCAGCACCGCGAACAGGCTCAAGCCGGCCAGCCGGGCCGGCTCCAGGGGCCGGCAGCCGCCGCGCCGTCCACTCGACCTGCACCCTTGCCTTAAGTGAGATCCGCCATGGCCGATGTCCACTCCAGCCCCTCCCCTGCGCACCCCGGCACGGCCCCCCAGGCGCCGCGCAAGCGCCGGCTGCTGCGGCCGATGCTGATCATGCTCGGCGTGGTGCTGCTGATCGTCGCGGTGATCGGCGGGGTCAAGTTCGCGCAGATCTCCAAGCTGATCGCCCAGGCCAAGGTGCCCCTGCCGCCCGCGGTGGTTACCGCCATCAAGGCCCAGTACGAAGAGTGGCAGCCCAGCGTCTCCGCGGTGGGCTCGATGAAGACCGTGCGCGGGGTGGACGTGACCACCGAGGTCGGCGGCATCGTGCGCAGCATCGGCTTCAAGCCCGGCCAGGAAGTGGCCGCCGGCGACCTGCTGGTGCAGTTGAATGCCGACTCCGACATCGCCCAGTTGCACTCCCTGGAAGCCACCGCGGCCCTGGCCGGCACGGTGCTCAAGCGCGACCGGGCGCAACTGAAGGTGAGCGCGGTGTCCCAGGCCCTGGTCGAGGCCGACGAAGCCGACCTCAAGGCCAAACTGGCCGCTGCCGAACAGCAGCGCGCGCTGGTGGCGAAGAAGAGCATCCGCGCGCCCTTTGCCGGGCGCATCGGCATCACCGCGGTCAACCCCGGGCAATACCTCAACCCGGGGGACAAGATCGCCAACCTGCAGACCTTCGACCCGATCTACATCGACTTCAACGTGCCCCAGGCCCAGGTGCAGCAGGTGGCCCTGGGCCAGAGCGTCACGGTCAGCGCCGACGGCCTGCCCAAACAGACGTTCACCGGCCGGGTCAGCTCCATCGACACCCAGTTCGACCCCAACACCCGCAACGTCACGGTGGAAGCCACCATCGACAACCCCAAGCGCAGCCTGGTGCCCGGCATGTTCGCCCGGGCCGTGGTGGCCTCAGGCGGCACCCAGCGTTACCTGACCCTGCCCCAGACCGCGGTCACCTATAACCCCTACGGCACCACGGTGTTCATCGCCAGCCAGAAGAACAACGACCAGGGCGACGCAGTGCTCACCGCGCAGCAGACCTTCATCGAAACCGGCCCCAACCGTGGCGACCAGGTGGCGGTGCTGTCAGGGGTCAAGGAAGGCGACCTGGTGATCACCAGCGGCCAGATGAAACTCAAGAACGGCTCGCCGGTGAAAGTCGACAACAGCCACGCGCCGCGCAACGATCCTTCGCCGACGCCGCAAGAGCACTAGGGCCCGCCATGAACTTCACCGATACCTTTATCAAGCGTCCGGTCTGGGCCGTGGTGGTCTCGCTGTTCATCCTGATCCTGGGCCTGCGCTCGATCTTCGAGCTGCCGGTGAACCAGTGGCCGCGCACGGAAAACACCGTGGTCACCATCAGCACCTATTACTACGGGGCCGACGCCGCCACCGTGGCCGGTTTCATTACCCAGCCCCTGGAGGCCGCCATCGCCCAGGCCCAGGGCATCGACTATCTGTCGTCCACCAGCATCACCGGGCTCTCCACCATTACCGCGACCCTGCGCCTGAACTACGACTCCAGCAAGGCGCTGACCGAGATCAACACCCAGGTCAACTCGGTGAAGAACCAGTTGCCGGCCCAGTCCCAGGAACCGGTGCTGACAGTAGCGGTGGGCCAGACCACCGACGCCATGTACCTGGGGTTCTACAGCGACACCCTGGCCACCAACAACATCACCGACTACCTGGTGCGGGTGGTCAAGCCCAAGCTCGATTCCCTGGAAGGCGTGCAGACCGCAGAGATCCTCGGCGGCCGCCAGTTCGCCCTGCGGGCCTGGCTCGACCCGGACAAGCTGGCGGCCCACAACGTCACCGCCCAGGACGTGGCCACGGCCCTGGGCAACAACAACTACCTGTCCGCCGTGGGCTCCACCAAGGGGCAGATGATCACCGTGGACCTCACCGCCGGCACCGACCTGCACACGGTGGACGAATTCAAGCGCCTGGTGGTCAAGCACAACGGCGACGCCCTGGTGTACCTGGAGGACCTGGGCAACGTCACCCTGGGGGCGGAAAACTACGACAGCAGCGTGGCTTTCTCCGGCAAGCGCTCGGTGTTCATCGGCATCAAGGCAGCGCCCACCGCCAACATCCTCAACGTCGCCGACAACGTGCGCAAAGCCTTCCCCGAACTGCAATCGCAACTGCCGGCCGGGGTGCGCGGCGAGATCGTCTACGACTCCACGGCCTTCATCAACACCTCGATCTTCGAGGTGGTGAAGACCCTGGTGGAAGCCATGATCATCGTCTCGGTGGTGATCTACCTGTTCCTCGGTTCGTTCCGTGCGGTGATCGTGCCGCTGGTGGCGATCCCGCTGTCGCTGGTGGGCACCTTCTTCGTCATGTACCTGCTGGGTTATTCCATCAACCTGCTGACCCTGCTGGCCCTGGTGCTGGCCATCGGTCTTGTGGTGGACGACGCCATCATCGTGGTGGAAAACGTCGACCGGCATATCAAGGAGCAAGGCCGCGGCGTACTGGAGGCGGCGCTGCTGGCGGCCCGCGAGCTGGGCGGCCCGATCATCGCCATGACCGTGGTGCTGATCGCCGCCTACGTGCCCATCGGCCTGCGCAGCGGCCTGACCGGGGCGCTGTTCAAGGAGTTCTGTTTTTCCCTGGCCGGCGCAGTGACGGTGTCGGCGGTGATCGCCCTGACCCTGTCGCCAATGATGACCTCGCGGCTGTTCAAGAGCGGCCAGGAGGAAGGCCGGTTCGCCAAGCGCCTGGACCGCTACTTCGACTGGCTGCGGGGGCGCTACCACCGGGTGCTGGCGGCCGGGCTGGATAGCTGGCCGGTGCTGGTGACCTTCGGCTTCCTGCTGTTCGTGCTGGTGGCCGCCAGTGGCCTGACCGCCAAGAGCGAGCTGTCGCCCACCGAGGACCAGGGCCTGGTGTTCATGCAGATCAAGGGCGCGCCCACCGCCTCGCCGCAGCAGATGGAGTGGATTGCCGACCAGGCGTTCCAGATCGCCAACAAGGAGCCCGAGTACCTGCAGATGTTCCAGCTCACCGGCCTGCCCTCGCTGAACCAGGGCCTGGGCGGGGTGCTGCTCAAGTCCTGGGAGGATCGTGACCGCTCCCAGGCGCAGTTGATCCTCGACCTGCAACAGAAGTGGAACCAGGTGCCCGGCGCCACCATCGCCGCCTTCCCCCTGCCCTCGCTGCCCGGCGCCCAGGGCCTGCCGGTGCAGTTCGTGATCAGCACCACCGAGTCGGTGGCCAACCTCAACGAGGTGGCCCAAGCGGTACTGGCCGAGGCCACCAAGCAGCAGCTGTTCTGGTTTTCCGACCTGGACCTCAAGCTCGACAAGCCCCAGGCCAAGCTGGTGGTGGACCGGGAAAAGATCGCCGCCCTGGGCATGACCCAGGCCGACGTCGGCGCCGCGCTCTCGGCGGCCCTGGGGGGCAACTACGTGAACTACTTCTCCACCGCCGGGCGCTCCTACAAGGTGATCCCCCAGGTGCTGCAGGTGGACCGGCTGAACCCCGAACAGATCCTCGACTACTACATCCGTACCCCGTCGGGGGCGATGATTGCAGCGCGCACCGTGGCCCATATCGAAACCTCCACCGAGCCTGAGTCGGTCAACCACTTCCAGCAGCTCAACTCGGCGACCCTGTCCGGGGTCAGCGGCGTGTCCCAGGGCGAGTTGCTGGCCCGGCTCAAGGGCATTCTGGAACAGGTGGCGCCGTCCGGGTACTCCAGCGACTACGCCGGCGAATCACGGCAGTTCATCCAGGAATCGGGGGGGTTCGTCGGCCTGTTGCTGTTCTCGATCCTGATCGTCTACCTGGCCCTGGCGTTCCAGTTCGAGAGCTACCGCGACCCGGTGGTGATCCTGTTCTCGGTGCCGCCGGCGCTGTTCGGCGCCCTGGCCTTCATCACCATGGGGTTCGCCTCGATCAACGTCTACACCCAGGTCGGGCTGGTGACGCTGCTGGGGCTGATCACCAAGCACGGGATCCTCATCGTGCAGTTCGCCAACCAATTGCAGCGCGCCGGACACAATAAGCGCGAAGCCATCGAAGAAGCCGCCGCGGTGCGCCTGCGGCCGATCCTGATGACCACCGCGGCCATGGTCCTGGGGGTGGTGCCGCTGGTCTGGGCTTCCGGCGCCGGCGCGGCGGGCCGCCACGACATGGGCCTGGTGATCTTTGCCGGGCTGTCCATCGGCACCCTGCTGACCCTGTTCATGGTGCCGGCCATGTACCTGTTCATTGGCAGTACGCACTCTGCCGCAAGCATCGAGAACCCGGGGGCGCAGGCGGATGCCGGAGCTTCCGACAGCGCCTGAACCCCTGCTCGATCGAAACCGCCGGGTATCAGGCCGGCACGCCCAGGATGATGTGGGACGCCTTGATCACCGCCGTGGCGCTGACGCCCGGGGCCAGGCCCAGTTCGGTCACCGCATCGCGGGTGACGATGGAATACACCTGGCTGCCGCCGCTGAGCTCCAGCACCACTTCGGCGTTGACCGCACCATCGGTGACGCTGATCACCTTGCCCTGCAGGCAGTTGCGAGCGGACAGGCGGATGCCCTCGGCATCGGTCATGAGCATCACCCAGGGTGCCTTGACCAGGGCCAGGGCCTCGGTGCCCGGGGCGATGCCCAGGCTACGCAGGCTTTGCAGGGTCACCACCGCCACCAGTTGCTCGCCGCCCTCCAGGGACAGCACCACCTCGGCGTTGACCGAACCCTCTTCCACCTGGCTGACCCGGCCTTTGAACACGTTGCGTGCACTGACTTTCATGTTGCATTCCTTTTATTGACTGCGGGGTTAGGATCGCCCGGCATGATCCGGGCGCACGTTGTGGAGAAACAACCATAGCGCCCGCCACTCAAAGCCGGATATTTCTCGCAGGCCCCGGGTCAATCCTGCTCTTGCAGGTGTTCGATAAAGGTCGTGCCGCTATAGCGCTCGCGAAACAGCCCCGCCTCCACCAGCATCGGTATCACCTGTTCCAGGAAAATGTGCATCGAACGGATCGAGCCCCCCGGCGCGGCGATAAAGCCGTCCATGGCGCCGGCCTCGGCCCATTCGACGATCTGTGCAAATGCATCTTCGGCGGTGCCTATCACTTGCCAGTGGGCCGCGGAAATCACTTCCGGGCGCAGCAGCAGTTCGTCCAGGCGCAGGGTTTCGCGCTCGATCAACCGCCGCAGCAGGTTGGTGTGGGTGCGGCTGCCGGGGTTGTGCACCGGGGCCGGCAGGTCGGCGGCGCTCACCGGGCGGTCCAGGGGCCAGTCGCTTAAATCGAGGCCGATCATCTGCTGGATCGAGGCGAACTTGCGCGCGTTGTCCGGGCGCCCGTGGGTTTGCATGAACAGCTCGCGGGCCTGTTCCCGGGTCGGCGCCAGGTACAGGCTCAGGCCCGGCAGCAGGCGGATGTCCTCGGGGCGGCGGCCGTGGCGCCGGGCCCGTTGCGAGAGGTCGCGACGCAGTTCCAGGGCCGCATCCTTGTCCGGGGTCGGGGCGAACACCAGGTCGGCCACCGAGGCGGCAAAGTCGCGACCGGTGTCCGAGGCGCCGGCCTGGACCAGGGGAATCCGTGCCTTGCCGAACGCCGGCAGGTTGAGCGGGCCGCGCACCCGGAAGTACTCGCCGGCATGGTCCACCGGGTGCACCTGGCTGCGGTCGGCGTAACGGCCGTTCTCCCGGTCCAGTAGCAGCGCCTGGTTGGGGTAGCTGGCCCACAGGTCGTGCACCAGGCGGGTGAACTCTGCCGCCCGGGCATAGCGCTCATCCGCGCCGGGCATGGCCTCCAGGCCGAAGTTCTCGTGGCCCTGCAAGGCGGTGACGATGTTCCAGCCGGCGCGGCCGTTGCTCACCCAATGCAGCGACTGCAACTGGCGCGCCACCACATAGGGCGGGAAGAAGGTGGTGGAAACGGTGGACACCAGGCCGATGCGGGACGTCTCCCGGGCGATGCACGCCAGCAGCACCGTGGGATCGAGGCTGGCGAAACCCGAGCCGCTTTCCAGGCCGTCCATGTTCAGGCAACTGACGTCGGGGCGGAACACGAAATCCAGGTGCGCGGCCTCGGAACGCTTGGCGATGTCCACGGCGAAGTCGGCGCTGTAGATGCCTTCGATATTGCTGTCGGGCTGGCGCCAGGCATCGCCACTGAGCCAGGTGGGGGCCAGGGACATGCCGATATGCAGGCGTTTGCGGTTACTCATCTGTTGCCAATCTCCTGTGTACGAATGAACGCCGGCAGCGCCTCGAGGGGCGGCCGGCGACGGGTTCCCGGGGCCTCAGAACGCCCCTTTGACGCCGATGCCCAGGGTCCGTGGCTGGGTCATGCTGGCCTCGATGCCGCCGATGCCGCGGTTCTGCTGCATGTAGGTGGGCGAGCGGTCGTCGAAGACGTTCTTGACGTAGCCATAGAGCTGCACCTGGTCGTTGAAGCGGTAGCTCATGCGCGCATCGGTCAGGGTGTAGGGCTTGATCGAATAGGCCGAGGTGTTGGCGGTATCCGAGTAGTAGCCGTCCAGGTAGCGCACCTGGGCATTGAGGTTCAGGCGCTCGGTGATGTCCCAGCTGGGGCCGAAGCTCAGGGTGTAGCCCGGCGAGCGGGCAAACTCGTTGTGGGCGTAGTCGGCGTTGCTGGAAATCTTGTCGATGCGGGTGCGCAAGGTACCGGCGCTGGCCTTGAGCCGCAGGTTGTCCAGCAGGCGATAGTCCAGATCCAGCTCCAGGCCATAGGCGTGGGCCTTCTCGGCGTTGATGGTGTAGGACTGTGCCACCCCCGGGGAAATCACCACCGGGATGTTGTACTGGGCGTCCTTGAAATCCATGTAGAACAGGTTGGTGTTGATCAGCAGGCGGTCGTCGAGAAAGCTCGCGCGGCTGAACAGCTCATAGTTCCAGATCGACTCTTCCTTGAAATAGGCCCATTGCCGGGTCGTCAGGTTCAGCGACACACCGCCCGGGTTGTAGCCCCGGCTGACCAGGCCACCGACGGTCCAGTGCGGGGTGGCGGCGTAGGCCAGGGAAACCTTGGGCAGCACGGTGGAGAAGGTCTTGTCGTAGTTCAGCGCGCCGGGAGCCAGCACCGAGTTGCCCGTGCGCTCGATGTGGTCCTGCTGGTAGCGCAGGCCGGTGCTCAGGGTCCACAGGTCGGTGAGCCGGTAGTTGAGCTCGCCGAAGATCCCCAGGTTGGTCTTGGTGTCGTCGAAGGCCGAACGGCCCCGCAGGTTGAGGGTTTCGTCGGTGCGGGTGCGGGCGTAGTAGATCCCGCCCATGCCACTGAGCAGGTCCTCTTTCTCACCGAAGGTCAGGCGCGACTCGTTGGAGGCGTTCTTCTGGTGGATGTCGGCATCGCCCTCGCCCGCCGCCCCGGTCACCCGGTGCACCGACGACAGCGAATACTGCGCCTGGTTGAACAGCTTGAGGCCATTACCCAGCTCATAGGAGACGTCGAGGATGCTGGTGTTGGTGTCCTGTTCCCAGGACGGCATGGTGGTGGAGCTGTGCTCCAGCTTGTGGAACGGCGCCGAGGCGGCTTCCTGGGTCGGGCGGTTGCTGTCGTTGTGGGCGAAGGTGAACTGGCTTTCCAGCCCTGGAATGTCGGTGGGCAACCACAGCAGCTTGGCCCGGGCATTGAGGTTGCGAAAATCCTGGTCGGTCTTGCCGCCCTGGAACTTCGGGTTGTCGTAGTCGATGAAGGTGTCGCGGGCCGAATAGTCCACTGCCAGGCGCCCGGCAAAGTCCTGGGCCAGGGGCCCGGACACCGCCACCGAACTGCGCCGCGAGTGGTAGCTGCCGATCTCCGCCTGGTAGGCCGCCTCGGGGGTGAAGGTCGGGTTCTTGGTGTTGACGATGATCGCCCCGGCAATCGCATTGGCGCCCTGGGAGGTGGTCTGCGGGCCGCGGAACACCTCGATGCTGTCCAGGTCCCAGACCGAGGTCGCGCCGAAGAACATCTCGTTGTAGTTCAGGTAGTGGCCGTCCAGGTTGATGGTGGCCCGCGGCACCGTACCACCCCAGAACACGTTCTGCCCGTTGTTCGGGCCCTGGGTGTCCTGGCCGCGGATGATCGGCGCGCCCACCGAGTCGGTGTAGATCACGTTGGGGCTGCCGTTGATGACCTCCGACACCGACGCATCGCCGGTCTTGTTCTGGTCGATATCGCGGTCGGTGATGATCGACACCGAGGAGGCGGTGTCCTTCAGCTCGCGGTCGAGTTTCTCACCGGTGACCACCAGCGATTCCAGGGCCAGGCTGCCTTTCCCTGGCTTGTCCGGCTGCCTGCTGTCCTCGGCCATCAGCGGCGGGCTCGCCAGCAGGGTGGACAAGGTGAGAACGCCAATACCGTGACTGAATGTGCGGTGCGTAAGGGCCATCAAAACTTCCTTCCAAATGAGAATGATCCTCTTTCACGATTAGGCTATCACGCTGCCATGATATTCCTCAATACGGAATACGTTCTGCAAATTGGAATGATCTACACTTTTGGCCCGGGCGCATTCCCCCGTCCCAGGCAGGCGGTGGAACCGGTATCATGGCCGCCGCTAGCGCCAGCGCCGCGCAGGCCGTAGCCTGCGTACCCCACGCGGCCAGACATTGGTGAGGAGACCCAGCCGTTGAACAGTTCGCAGCCCCCGTTGGACGAGACCCTGGATGCACCGCCGGAAAAACGTTCCGGGGTGATCCAGTCGGTGTCGATCGCCGCGCGTTTTCTCAACACCCTGGCCAATGCCGAGGGCGAGCTGGCCCTGGGGGAAGTGGCCCGGCGCACCGGCACGGGTGGCTCCACCGCCCACCGCTACCTGCAAAGCCTGGTCAAGGAAGGGCTGGCCAAGCAGGATCCGCTCAGTGGCCTGTACGACCTGGGCCCGGCGGCCCTGAGCATCGGCATTGGCGCGCTCAAGCGCATCGATGCGGTGGACATCGCCGCCCAGCGCATGAAAGCCCTGGCCCAGCGGCATGCCGCCAGCGGGGGCGTGGCGATCTGGACCGACCGCGGGCCGACCCTGGTGCGCTGGTACCGCAGCGCCTATTTCTCCATCAACCCCCTGGCCCTGGGGGACATCCTGCCCATCGACAACACCGCCTGCGGCCTGGTGTTCCAGGCCTTTCTGCCCAAGGCCGTGATCGACGCGGCGCGCAAGCAGCAGCCGGCGCATTTTCGCGGCACCCCGCCCAGTGCCGCGGTGCTCGACGAGGTACGACGCCGGCATTGGGCCGAACTCACCAGCCACCTGCTGTCCAACGTCACCGGGCAGGCCGCGCCGGTATTCGACGCCCAGCAGGAGATCGTCTGCGTGATGACCACGGTCACTGACCTGGGGCAATTGCAGGCCCCGCAAGACCGCGATGCGCTGTTCCATGAAGCGGCCCAGGTCAATCAGGCCACCGGTGGCCAGCGCGTGCCCCAGGAAGCGTTGCCGGCGCGCCCCTGAGCCGTGGCTTCAGGCCGGGTCGATCCGGCCCTTGGGCACCATCAACGGCGTGCCGCTGACCGGGTCGCGGATGATCACCGAGGCCAGGCCGAACACCTGCTCCACCAGGGCCTCGGTGAAGATCGCCGCCGGCGCGCCCTGGGCGACGATGGCGCCGTCGCGCAGGGCGATCAGGTGGCTGGCATAGCGGCAAGCCTGGTTCAAGTCATGCAGCACCGCGACGATGGTCCGGCCCTGGCGGTTGAGCTCGGCCAAAAGCTCCAGCAGCTCGATCTGATGGACGATATCCAAGTAGGTGGTGGGCTCGTCCAGCAGCAGGATCGGCGTTTCCTGGGCCAGCACCATGGCGATCCACACCCGCTGGCGCTGGCCGCCGGACAACTCGTCCAGCAAGCGTTCGGCCAGCGCCTCGACCCGGGTCGCGGCCATCGCCCCGCGCACCGCCTGCTCATCCTCCTTCGACCACTGGCGCAGCAACGACTGGTGCGGATAGCGCCCGCGCGCCACCAGTTCGGCAACGCTGATGCCATCCGGCGCCATGGCGCTTTGCGGCAGCAGGCCCAGGCGCCGGGCCACTTCCCGGGCCGGCAGTTGGCGGATGTCCTTGCCATCGAGCACCACCCGCCCTTCAGCCGGTGCCAGTAGCCGGGACAACGCCGCCAGCAAGGTGGATTTGCCACAGGCGTTGGGCCCGACAATGACCGTGAACGAGCCGTCGGGAATGCTCAGGGACAGGCCCTGGGAAATGATTCGCGCGTCGTGGCGCAAGGTCACGGCATCGGCGTGCAAACGGTGAGTCATGGCGGGGTTTTCCTTGGGAGACAAGCGCTTGCAGTATTGCAATTGCGGAATGGATTCTACAATATGGAACGCATTGCATGAGAAGCATTATCATATGGTTCTGCTGTTCAGGCCCCTGCGCCCCACCCTTTACCGTCCGATGGATCGATGATGAACCCACGCCTTTGCGCCCGGCTGCTCAGTGCAGCGGTCCTGGCCCTGAGTTGCCAGCTGGCCCTCGGGGCAAGCACCACCCCCACCCGTATCGTCTCCACCAGCCCCAGCGTCACCGGGATCCTGCTGGCCATGGATGCGCCGCTGGTGGCCAGCGCCGCCACCACCCCCAGCCGCCTCACCGATGAGCGCGGGTTCTTTTCCCAGTGGGCAGAAGTGGCCAGGCAGCGCGGCGTAGC
Organism: Pseudomonas sp. BIGb0176; assembly: GCF_024810175.1. Taxonomy (NCBI): domain Bacteria; kingdom Pseudomonadati; phylum Pseudomonadota; class Gammaproteobacteria; order Pseudomonadales; family Pseudomonadaceae; genus Pseudomonas; species Pseudomonas sp. BIGb0176. The sequence continues at coordinate 594,126 of NZ_JANUEC010000001.1, read as the reverse complement.
GGTGCTGTACCGCAACCTGCAATTCGATATTGAAGCGGTGATCGCCGCTGACCCGGACCTGCTGGTGGTGTCCGCCACCGGCGCCGACAGCGTGGTCGCCCACCGCAGCGAGCTGCAGGCCCAGGGCCTGGAGACCCTGGTGGTGGACTACTCGAACCAGAGCTGGCAAGACATCGCCACCGCCCTGGGCCAGCGCACCGGCCTGGAGCAACAGGCCCGGGCGGCGATCCAGCGCTTCGACCAGTACACCGCGCAAACCGCCGCCCGCATCACCCCGCCCCCGGGGCCGGTGAGCGTGGTGGGCTACAACATTGCCGGCAGCTATTCCATCGGCCGCCTGAACAGCCCCCAGGCCCGGCTGCTCGGCGCTCTTGGCTTCAAGGTCGCGGAGCTGCCCGAGGCGCTGGCGGGCAAGGTCACCCGGGCGTCGGACTTCCAGTTCATCTCCCGGGAAAACCTGCCGGCGGCGATCACCGGTGACAGCGTGTTCCTGCTCAGCGCCACGGACGGCGACGTGCAGGCGTTCCTCGCCGACCCGGTGCTGGCCAACCTGCCAGCGGTGATCAACCGGCGGGTGTATGCCCTGGGCCCGAGTTCGTTTCGCATCGACTATTACTCGGGACGGCAGATGATCGATGCCGTCGCCGCGCACTTTCGCTAAGCCATGAACCTCGTTGCCCAGCCCCTGGCCCGACCGCTGTCGCGCCCTCACCACCGCACCTGGGGCCTGCTGGCCGGGCTGCTGCTGTTGCTGGTGCTGGCCCTGCTGAGCCTGGCCATCGGCTCCCGGGCGATCCCCCTGAGCGTGACCTGGCAGGCGTTGCAGGCACCCGACCTGCACAACGACCAGCACCTGATCCTGCGTGAACTGCGCCTGCCCCGGACCCTGATTGCCCTGCTGGCCGGCCTCGCCCTGGGGGTGGCCGGCGCGGTGATGCAGGCGGTGACTCGCAACCCGTTGGCCGAACCGGGCCTGTTGGGCATCAATGCCGGCGCCGCCGTGGCGGTGATCGGCGGCGTGGCGCTGCTGCACTTGACCAGCCTGGCCGAGTACCTGTGGCTGGCGTTCGGCGGCGCCGGGCTGGCGGGAGTGGTGGTGTTCCTGCTGGGGCAGGCCCATGAGACCGGGACCAACCCGGTGCGCCTGGTGCTGGCCGGCGCCGGACTGTCAGTGATGCTGACTTCACTGACCGGGATCATCGTGCTCAACAGCCCACCCGAGGTCTTCGATCACTTTCGCCACTGGGCCGCGGGCTCGCTGTCCGGCAGCGGCTTCGCCCTGCTGCAGGTTCCGGCCCTGGCCATCGCGCTGGGCCTGGCCCTGGCCCTGGGGATCGCCGCCCAGCTCAACGCCCTGGCCCTGGGCCAGGACCTGGGGCGCGCCCTGGGAGTGAACCTGCGCCTGACCTGGCTACTGGCCTGCCTGGCGGTGATGCTGCTGGCCGGTGCCGCCACCGCCGTGGCCGGGCCGATCGGTTTTGTCGGGCTGGTGGCGCCCCATCTGGCGCGGATGCTGGTGGGCACCGACTACCGCTGGATCCTGCCCTACTCGGCGCTGCTGGCCGCCGGCCTGCTGCTGGGGGCGGACGTGCTCGGCCGGGTGGTGGCAGCGCCGGAAGAAATCGCCGCCGGCATCATCACCCTGCTGCTGGGTGGGCCGTGCTTCATCGTACTGGTCAGGCGCTTTCGCCTGAGCCGCCTGTGAAGGGACTCAAGGCCCTGCGCCTGGGCTCGCTCTCGCTGCGCTGGCAACCGCGCACGGCCCTGGTCTGCGCCGTGCTGCTGGTGGCGATGCTGCTGCTCTGGGCGCTGCTGCTGGGTACCGGCAGCCTGTCACTGGGCCCGGAACAGGTGCTGGCCAACCTGCTGGGCCAGGGCCAGGACCCCACCGCCCAGCGGGTGCTGCAACGCGTGCGCCTGCCCCGGGCCCTGACCGCGACCCTGGTGGGCGCGGCATTGGGCATGGCCGGGGCGATCTTCCAGTCGATCTCGCGCAATGCCCTGGGCTCGCCGGACGTGATCGGCTTCACCACCGGCGCCGCCAGCGGCGCCATCGTGCAGATCATGCTGTTCGATGCCGGCCCCCTGGCCACGTCCCTGGCGGCAGTGGCGGCCGGCCTGGGCACCGCCCTGCTGGTGTTGCTGCTGGCGCGAAACGGCCACAGCAGCGGGGGTTATCGCCTGGTACTGGTGGGCATCGGCGTGGGCGCCAGCCTGTCCGGCCTGAACAGCATCCTGCTGGTCAGCGGCAACCTCGACCAGGCGATGTTCGCCCAACTGTGGCTAGCCGGCTCGCTGAACACCCGCACCTGGTCCCATGTACTGCCGGCGGCCCTGGGCCTGCTGCTGATCGCCCCGATCGCCCTGTACCACGCCCGGCGCATCAACCTGCTGGAAATGGGCGACGCCACCGCCAGCCAACTGGGGGTCGCGGTGGAGCGCACCCGATTGATCATGGTCCTGGCCGCCGTCGGCCTCACTGCCATCGCCACCGCCGCTGCCGGGCCCATCGCCTTTATCGCCCTGGCCGGCCCGCAACTGGCCCGGCGCCTGACCCGCAGCGCCGACGTGCCGCTGGGGTCGGGCGCGCTGACGGGCGCGGTATTGCTCCTGGCCGCAGACCTGCTGAGCCAGCGCCTGGCGTTCCACGCCAACCTGCCCATCGGCCTGATGACCGGCCTGCTGGGAGGTTTCTACCTGTTGTGGTTGCTGGGCCGCAGCCGGCGGGTTTGAGCCTCGGCGTGTACCGCATAAAAAGACGCAGGCGAGCAATAGGCTCGCCTGCCCCAGGTGGTCCACCCGGCTCCAGCCATCAGGCCAGAGTGAAGGTCCCGGTGCCACTACCATGGAAATAGCCGTTGTAGTAGTGCCCCGGCAGCGAGTGCATCACCCCCAGCACCCGCCCCTGGTCGTAAAACGTCATGGTGACCGCCCCCGATGAAATCTCCAGGTTGAATGGCAACGTGTGATTGACCACGCTGTTGACATCCGGGAACACCCCACTCATGTAGACATCTGACAGGTTGATGCTGGCGTTCATCGGCCCGTTCGCGCTGCCGTTGAAATGCGCGGGCATGCCCTGATTTTGCGTCGGGCCGATGGTGGTCAGGTTCGAGCTGATGTAAAGGTAGCTGCTGCATCCACAGCCCTGGGTACTGAAGCAGTAGTAGCCGCACACATACTCCTGGCAGCCACAACCGCACAGCGACTGGGGATGCGGCTGCTGGCTCAGCGAGGAGGCCAGGCCGGGTTTGCCTGCGGCCATCTCGCCACGTTGGGCGACGGCGGCGTCATAGGCGACCTTGGACAGCACGAACAAGGCATTTTTTTGTTCTTCAGTCACTTTGTTGGCAGGGTTCGAGTTCATTTCAAAGTCCTTTTTTCCAGAGTTGGGTCATGGTTTTCTTGCCAGCTAAGTCGCTATGGCAACTTGCTGAAAACGACTATAAAGCGACCCAATCAAGCTGAAATTGGTACTTTTACCAAATCTTCCCCCCGCACTTTTCGAGACGGCCTACCGGTCCTCTTTTCGATAATCTTTCTGCATATCCAGAATGGCGTCTATAGCCAAACAAGTTGACTCCTTGCGCCCTCGTCCCGGGGCTCATTCGGCCCCGCTCAACGGTGCCCGCAAAATTCATCAGTACCCACTTCATAGAACCTGACAGAACAGTTCCGGCACTGATTCCAAGGAGTGTGCAGCGTCCCTTCGCAGCATTTTCAAACGCTCGTCAGCAACTACACTGGAACCTCCAAGGCAACTTGATCAAACACCACGAGGTGCGGATCAAGTCCCGGCTTGAGTTCGGAAAAGCGCACTTCTGGCCTTTCCCCACGCATTTTTCAGGCCGATTCTAAAGGAGTAGAAAATGGGACGTTATACGAGAAGATCGCCCGAGATAGAGTTCAAGAGAGTCAATATCCCGAGCAAGTTATGTGATGAGATCAGGACCGAGCTGGAACGAGAAACCAACCACACCGAGTTCTCTTTCATACTGCGCTCGGATCTGAAGTCCCACAGCAAAGTTGTCTACAACATCGATAGCTACAGCTACGCCTGGCGCCGGGACTACGAAGCGGAAAAATTCTGGACAGTGGACCCGATCCTGAAGATCCATTCTCCGACCCCCTACTTCCCGACGATATGGAGCGACGACTTCATCGAGAGCAAACTGTTTCTCCAGGCGGGCAAGGACTATGGCTTTCTTTCCGGGATGAGCATCGGCCTGCCCTGCAGCTTCGGCAACTACGGGGTGCTGTCGATCGCCTCGTTGAAGCAGGGTTCCCTGCAAGGCGTCGACCCCCTCGACTGGTCGGCTTGCGTCCTCAAGGTCTACGCCAAGCTGATCGACTACATCAACCGCCAACACTCCCTGCAGCGCATCTTCAACGATCATCAGCAAGCCCTGAATGATCGCGAGATCGATATCTTGCGCTACACCGCCGATGGCATGTCCTCCACCGATATCGCCATGCGCATGCACCTGAGCAAAAGCTCGATCGACTACCACATCGCCAAGATCCTGCAAAAACTCGATAGCCCCAACAAGCACCAGGCCCTGGCCCTGGCCATCAAGAAAGGCAAGATATGAAGCGCGTACAGACACCTGCGGCCTGCGTATCGTGCTATGGCGCAAAGACTTTCCCGAACCGCAGATTGCGCGCCACGCTGCTGGTCAGCACCGCGCCTTGCTCGGCAAAGCTGAGCACCCCCAGTTCCCCGGCGCTGAAACGCTCAGCGGTCAGGGGCTGCATCGGGTAGGTGTACAGGCCGATGCGTACATAAAGCTTGCCTTGCCGGGCATGGACCTTGAGCTGTCCGGGGCTGGTTTGCAGGGTATAGAGGCCGACGTAGGGGCGGATATCATCGGGCTTCCAGGGCGGGGCCAGGGCATAGGTCGAGGCCGGGTTGTTGAGCGCGATCCGCCCTCCCGAGGTCGCCGCGAGGTAGATCGGGGTGCCGTCGTTGTCCGCCACCAGCACCTCATCGCTCTGCCGGGTCAGCGGCAGGACGTCGGGGAAGGTTTCCAGGCTCCAACCCTTGCCGCTGCGCCGCAGCTGCAACTGATGGCCGCCATCGTCCAGGTAGGTGCCGGCCACCAGCGTTTTCAGCGAGGCCTTGGGCAGCACCCGGATGCTCGGGGGTGGCGGCGGAATGTCCGCTTCCCCGGACGGCGCCGGCGAGCCCAGCAGGGTATCGAGCAACTGGCGGCCGCGCTCCGAGGCACGGCCGTCATCCCTGTTGCACAGCACCACCGTGGCCACATCGAGCTTGGGGTACCAGGCCACGTCGGTGTTGAAACCGGCCCAGCCGCCGCTGTGGGACAGCTCTTGCAGCCCGCGGTAGCTGCGGTTGGCAAGGCCCATGCCGTAATAGCCGGGATCACCGTCGTTCAGGGGCTCGGTCAGGCGCATGTTCTCCACCAGCGCCTTGCCCCCGACCCGCCCGGTGGACAGGTTGCGCAACCACCGCATCAAGTCCGCCACATTGCTGTGCACCTGGCCGTCGCCGGTCTGCTCCCAGCGCGCATCCACCGCCACCTGGGCCTTGCCCTGCCCGCCCGGTTCATAGCCCCGGGCCAGGTTCGGCAACTGCACCGGGTACTGATCGACGATGCTTGAGTGATCCATGCCCAGGGGCAAAAAGATGTTCGCCCGGGAGTAGTGTTTCAGCGACAGGCCGCTGGCTCGCTCGACGATGCTCGACAGCAGGACGTAGCCGCTGTTGCTGTAGCTGAATTCGCTGCCGGGCGGGAACATCAGGCTGTTCTGGCGCACCAGCAGGTCCAGGGCCTGTTGCTGGGTAAAGCGCTGGCTCAGGGGAATCCCCGCCAGTTCGGCCAGCAGCATGTAGTCCTGCAGCCCTGAGGTGTGGTGCAACAGGTGACGGATCCTGATGCCCTGGGCATAGGCCGGCAGCTCCGGCAGAAAGCGCCGCACCGGGTCCTCCAGGCTCAGGCGACCCTGGGCTTGCAGTTGGAGGATGGCAAAGCCGGTGAACTGCTTGGACACCGACGCCAGGTTGAACAGGGTATCGGCCTGGATCGCCGCTCCGGTGGCTAGGTCGGCGGCGCCATAGCCTACGCTCCAGATCACTTTGCCGCCGCGCATCACCCCGGCGGCGCAGCCGGGCTGGTCGGCCGAAATATCCTCGAACACCTTGGAAAATGGCGCTGGTCCATCGGCACGAACCAGAGAGGCCGCCCCCAGGGTCGAGATCAGCACGGCGGTCAACAGTCTACGCATGGGGTTCTCCAGTCACGTCGGGCCTTGGCGCTCCGGCGGAGCAGGCGCCAGTATCCCCAGCAGCGGTGTTGGAATCTGTCGTGGGTCGGTGATTTTCTGTGAACAAAGGTGCAGGGATGTAATGAACGCCCGGGCCGAGAGGATTGCCCTGGAATGGGCAAAGGCCAGGTGTCGGACCGCAAGGAATGGCCAGCCCGGCGCTTTGCCGCGATGCTCGCCGGCGCCCTGTAGTAAGCCGCCTAGCGCAGCAAGCGGCGCAGCCCCGCTTCGAAAGCGCCCTCCAGCGCCTGCGCGCCCTCCCCGGCCAGGGCCAGCGCCAGGGCGTGGCCGTGGCTGTAGTCCACCAGCAGGTCGAACAGCGCCGGGTCTGCATCGAAGGCCCGTACTTCCTCGCGCAAGCGCTGGCTGAAGGTGGCCAGGGAGCCGCCGAACAGCTGCGGGTCACCGAGGACGCACAGGGTCAGCGCCGGATGGCGGCGGACCCGGGCCATGTACTCCCCCAGCAGCGCCTGGATTCTTGCCTCGGGTGGCCACTGCGTTGCCGGCTCGGCCAGCGGCTCGGCGTGCACCCGCTCCACCAGCAGGCGCATCAGGTTGCGCTGGTCGCCCACGTGGTAGGCCACCGACATCGGGGTAATCCCCAGCTGCCGCGCCAGGGCCCGGCCACCGAACCCCTGGGGCCCCAGCTCCTCCAGCAGCTCCAGGCCCACGTCGAGAACCTGGTCCAGGCTCAGTTCACGCCCTGCGGCAGGGCGGCCGCTGCGCTTGGGCCGGTCAGTCATGGACGGCGCCCCGCTCCACCCGGTAGCGGGTGCTCACCAGCCCATCCGGATACCGCCGGGAATCGACGCAGCGCAGGTGCAGGTCCCGGGGCAGTGCGCCGAACAGGGGGCGGCCCGTGCCCAGCAGCACCGGCACCCGAGTCAGGGTCATTTCATCGATCAGCCCGGCCTGGAGAAAGGCTTGAATCAGGGTGCCGCCATCGATGTAGGCGTTTCTCCAGCCCTCGGCCCGCAACTGCGCCACCAGCGCCACCGGTTGCAGCGCGCTGATGCGTACTTTGCCCTCCAGGCGCTGCGGCACGTCCTGCGTACTGAGGGTGCGGCTGAGCACCACCACCGGCTTGTCGAAAGGCCAGGGGGTGAAACCCAGCACGCTGTCGTAGGTAGCACGGCCCATGACAATTCCGTCCACCGACGCCATGAAGGCGCCGTAGCCGTAGTCCTCACCGGACTCGCCACTGGGCAGCCAGTCGATGGCACCGTCGTTGCGGGCGATGAAACCATCGACCGAGGTGGCGATGAATACCTTGCCGAATGCCATGGGCGTTGCCTCCTGGGGGCTTAAACATACAGCGTATGATAAACCGCTGCCGGGGCCACCTGGCAACCCTTGCCGACACCCTGGCGGTCAATCGCCCCCGGCATAGGCCGCCAGCCCCTGCACCAGCGCGGCGAAGGTCACCGCGCAGCGCGGGCTGTTGCGCAGGTCTTCATGCATCGCCACCCAGGCTTCCAGGCTCGGTGCGAACTGCTCCGCCAGGACCCGCACCAGGCGTGGATCAGCTTCGGCCAGGCGTACCTGGCAGGCACCAATGCCAAACCCCGCGCGCAATGCCGCCAACTGCGCCAGGTCACTGTCACTGCGCCAGGCGAAGGCGCCCCGGGCCAGCATCGGGTACTGCTGTTGCAGGCGGCGGATAAACGCGGTTTCACGGTCGAAGCCAATCAGGGCGTGCCCGGCCAACTGCTCCAGCGAGAGCGGCGTGCCCTGCTGCTGCAGATAGTCCCGGTGGGCATGCAGGCCCAGTTCGATGTCGGCGACCCGGCGCACCAGCAGCGCTTCCTGGGTCGGGCGGAACATCCGCACGGCAATATCGGCCTGGCGTTGCAGCAGGTCGTCGGCACGGTTGGACAGCACCAGCTCCACCACCAACTGCGGATGCTGCTGGCGCAAGGTGGCGAGAATCGGCGGCAACACCTCCACCCCGATGATTTCGCTGGCCGAGATCCGCACACTGCCCTGCACCCCGGCGCCATGGCTGCTGGCCACCCGGCGCAAGGCCGCCTCCCCCGCCGCCAGCTGCAGCAGGTAGGGCTTGAGCTCCAGCGCCGCTTCGGTGGCGGCGAATCCGTCGAAGGAACGGGTGAACAGCTTCAGGCCCAGGGCCGCTTCCAACTGGTCGATATGCCGGCCCACCGTGGGCTGGGTCAAACCCATGGCACGGCCGGCGGCAGACAGGGAGCCACTGTCCAGCACTGCGAGAAAGGTGCGGTACCAGTCCCAGTGGGGGGGAGTATCCGTGGGGCTATGCATTTTTTTATAGAAACCATCGAATTCTGGGCAATTTCCATTTAGCCGAGGAACTCGCACTCTGCAAGCTCTGTTCATCCACGAGGAACCCCGTCATGCCCCAAGTAGCCTTGTTCGGCGCCGTCGGCGCCATTGGCCAGAGCATTGCCCGGACCCTGCGCAGCCAGGGCCAGCCCTACCGCGTGGTGGGCCGCAGCCAGAGCAGCCTGCTAAAGGCCTATGGCGCCGACCCGTTGGCCGAGCCGGTCACCTGGGACCCCGACCAGCCCGCCTCGGTCGAGGCTGCCGCAGCCGGCATCGACACCCTGGTCTATCTGGTGGGGGTGGACTATTGGCGCTTCGAACTGCACCCGCAACTGATGCGCCAGACCCTGGACGGCGCCATCGCCGCCGGGGTGCGCCGGATCCTGCTGATCGGCACCGTCTATCCCTACGGCATGGCTCGCAGCAACCCGGTGGCGGAGCAGCATCCGAGCCAGCCCAACAGCTTCAAGGGCCGCATGCGCAAGGCCCAGGAAGACCTGCTATGGAAGGCCCATGCCGACGGCAAGATCCAGGCCACGGTGCTGCGCCTGCCGGACTTCTACGGGCCCGGGGTCGATAAAAGCCTGCTGCACGGCGCGTTCCAGGCCGCGGTCCAGGGCGGCACGGCGAACCTGGTAGGCCCCCTGGACCGGCCCCATGAGTTTGTCTTCGTTCCCGACGTGGGGCCGGTGGTCTGCCGCTTGATCCAGCAGCCCGAGGCCTTCGGCAAGACCTGGCACCTGGGCGGCGCCGGGGTCACCAGCCAGCGCGAGCTGCTGGAGCTGATCCGGCAGCACGGCGGTACCCGCTTCAAGCAGCGGGTGATCGGCAAGCCCCTGCTGCGCCTGCTGGGGCTGTTCGACCCGCTGCTGCGCGAGATGGTGGAGATGCATTACCTGATCAGCTCGCCGCTGATCCTCGACGACTCGGCCCTGCAAGCTCTGATCGGGCCGATCGCCAAGACGTCCTATGCCCAAGGGGTGCGCCAGACGCTCGCGGCGAGCGCCAGTGCCCCTCAGAACGTGAAGCGGTAACCGAGGTTGGCGGCCCAGGGCCGGTCGATGTTCGAGCCTTCGCTGGTCTCGACCTCGGCATACACCTGATGCTGGCGGCTCAGCTCACCGGTCACGCCAACCCCGGCATACCAGCCACCGCCGTTGCCATCGGGACGGCTGGCGATGCCGTTGGTGCGGACCTTGTTCTGCGCCGACAGATCCTCGACCCAGCCAGCCTTGAGGTAGGGCTGCAAGCGTGTGCCATCTTCCAGCTGCAGGTTGCGCCCGGCCCGGGCACCGGTGCGGATCTGGGTCGACAGCCCATCGCCGGGCTGCACCTGCAGGCCGTTGTCCAGGCGGTAGTTGTCGGAGCGGGCATAGAGCATGGAAACCTGCGCCTGGGGCTCGACGAACCAGCGGTTGCCCAGATCGATCTGCTTGCCGGCTTCCACCGACAGGCCCGCGCCCTTGCTGCGTGAATGCCCGGAGACCTTGGCGCCGTCGGTGCCCCATACATCCAGGCGGGTGGACCAGCGGTTCAGGGTCAGCAAGGTGTCGGTGTACCAGCCCGAGTCATCCAGGTAGGTGGCATAGCCGCCCAGGTGGTAGCTGTCGAGCTTGCCGCTGCCCTCGCCCTTGAAGTTGCGATCGGTCTGGCTGTAGCCGGCCAGCGCGCCAAGCACCAGGGTGCCACCGGCGGTGTCGAGCCGGGTGTCCATGCCCAGTTGCGTGCCCTGTACCTGTTGGGAAAACGTCCGGCCAACGCCGTTGTCCAGGGATTGCTGCTGGCCGAAACCACGGATCCACACACCCTGGCGGTCGGCCCCCTGGCGCAGGTCGCCGAGGCGCTGTACCAGGGTCGCCCGCTCGGCATCCCAGGTGGCCCGCAAGGTGGCGATGGCGCTGCTGTTGACCGCCGCGCTGGCGCCGGTGGAAAGGTTGTCCGGCCCCGGCGCCGGCTGGGTACGGCCGACGTTCACCAGGTTCCAGTTGCCCTGGGCATCGGCCGCAAGACCGTAGCGATAGGTCCCGGCATCCACTACCCCACCGCGGTTGGCCAGGCTGAACGAACCCGGGCCGCCGGCGCTTTGCACCAGGGTCAGGCTCTGGCCCTCGGCCCCCGGTTCGCTGCCGGAGTTGCGCACCAGAATGTCGTTGTTGCCGGTGACCTGGCCGCCGACGATCAACCGGTCACCCTGCTGCAGGCCCAGGTCGGTGTTCATGATGTAGTGGCCGTCGCCCTCGAGGTCGCCACTGACCTGCAACTGCTTGAAGGCCCCCGCCAGGCCGGGATCGGCGAACTCCACCACGCCGTTGTTGGCCAGGCGGGTGAGCTGGGAGTCGCCGCGCAGGGTCCAGACACTGCTGTCGTCCAGGCTCAGTTGGGTATCACGGCTGCCGCCCTTGATCGCCCCGTCCAGGCTGGAGTGGTCGGCCAGGGACAGTTGCAGGCTGCCGCCGTCCACCAGCACATCACCGAACAGGTTCGAGCGCACGGCGTCCAGTTGCACCGCACCGGCCAGCACCCCGCTGGCGCGGTCGGTGATCCACAGCGCGGTGCCCTGCTCGCCACCGCTGCGGCCCACCAGGCTACTGTCGGTAAAGCGCGTGGTCAGGCCTCCGCCGTTGACCAGGATGCCGGCGCCGTCTTCAGTCTGGATATGGCTGGACGTGACCTCCACATCGTTCACCACCCCGGCGCCGGTGGCGAAACTGACGATGCCATGGGCGTTGCTGCCGTTGGTGACCACGGTCGAGCCCTGGAAGCGGGTCGTGGCGTTGTTGCTGATGGCCAGGCCGTGAGCCTGCTCGCCGGCGGTCTGCACGTCGCTGTCCTGCAGCTCCACGCTGGCACCGCGGCCCGAGGCGAACAGGCCATAGCCCAGGTCGCCGTGGGTGACGACGCTGCTGTTGCTCAGGCTGATGCTCGCCCCCGCCATGCGGGCCAGCGCCCCCACGGAGCCCCGGCCGCTGGTTTCGATCAGCACGCGGCTGACGTTGAACACCGCACCGGGGCTGTTTGTGGTGTCCGGCGAGGCGTACAGGGCATGAGAGTTGTCGCCAAGGGTGCTGATGGAACCACCGTCCATGGTGAACACGCCGCCACGGTTGTCGATGGCCACCGCACTCTGGCCACGGGTTTGCAGAATGCTGTCCTTGACGTCCACCCGGGTGTTGCTGCCCGGCATCCAGATCGCCACGCCATAGTCGCCCAGGGCGGTGACCTGCACGCTGTCCAGATCGGCCGCGGCCTGGTCGGCGTTGACGTTGATACCGTTGCCATTCTGCGAGGTGATCCGGCTGTGGCTGACCACCGCCGTGCCACCCGGTTTCTGGTACAGGCTGCTCAAGGTGATGCCGTCGCCCTTGGCATTGATGCTGCCGTTGCGAAAGGTCAGGGCGGCGCTGGTCACACCGATGCCACGGCCATTCTCGGCGGTGATGTCGACGCCATCGGCGCTGAGGGAGGAGCCGACCCCTTCCACGGCCACCGCGCCAATGAAGCCGCTGGACTGGATGCTGACGCGCTGCAGTTCGATGGCCGCACCATCGGCGGCGCGGACCGCATTGACCGAGCCGGTCGAAGTGGCGGTCAGGGTCAGGTCCGAGGCCAGGATGCTGGAGCCCATGCCGGAGGCGGACAAGACATCGGCCTGGTTGCCCGAGGTGGTGATGGAGCCACCGGCCACCTGCACCTGGCCACCAGCGCTGGCCACCACGCCGCGGCTCTGGTTGCCGCTGGTGGTGATCTGCACATCGTTCAGGGTCAACTGGCTGCCGGCGCCGGTGGCCTGGGCCCCGGTGGCGAAATCCGAGCCGCCGGTGCTGATGGTCACGCCGCTCAGTTCGGCCTTGCCGCCGGCGTCCACCTGCACGCCCACCACCGCGCTGTTGGGGCTGTCCGCCGTGGCCCGGATATCGTAGCCCTGGCCCTGCAACTGGTTCTGAGCGCCGCTGACCCGCACCGCCGGCCCACGGCCGGTGTAATCGACAGACGCCTCATCCAGGGTCAGGGATTCACCTTCGGGCGAGGACAAGTCGATTTTTTCATAATCAGCAGCGGTTGCAGACTGAGCAACAAGCGTCATCAACGACAGCGCGGAGCTGACGGCGAGGCTTATCGTTTTCTTAACCAGAACCATAACTTTCAAACCTTTGCGTTAGAGCACAAGAGGATCGAAAGCCTGAAGTCAATAGGTGAACTAAAAAATGAGAATCTTCTTAAAGCCCCTGGCATTAAGAATATTCTGAAGAGGGATATAGATAGTTCTCCTTACTATGGGCCGATGCATACACAAGCCCACTTCCCTGCGTTTACCAGCCACTTCTCCGGGGCCTATATCCCGGTGGTCCTGCTGCGCCTTTTCATGTACAGCCTGCTGTCCTGCATCCTGATCATTGCCGGTTTCGTGGTCCACTGGTCACTTAATGAAACCCTCTCCAACTACCGCCGGCAAATGAACGCAGCGGCATTTAACGCACAACAATTCTTCAATCAACGGGAAAGCCTGTTGAAGGCCATTTCTTCTTCGGCCGTGCGCACTAGCGATGAGCGCCTTAGTTCAACGGCACGCAACTTTCTGGCAAGTAACGAGCAACTGCGGGTACTGCCATTCGGCAGTACTCCCTCCCGGCGCTGGGCCCTGGTGCTGACTGCCCGCGACCTGGTGGAAGTGGACAGCACCCACAGCCAGCTGCTGTACCTGGTGCCGGAACAGGGCCTGGTCAGCACTCTCTACGAGCCAGCGGCCACCGGCACCGGCCAGCCCCCCAGCAAGGCCGTGGACGCGCCCTGGCTGCGGCAGCTCGACCAGCGTGCGGTACAGGACCTGCTGGCCCGACACCCCGAGGCCCGGACCCTGTGGTACTGGGCCGGCATCGATGGCAACAAGCAGGTGTACCTGTTGCGCCCGGTGGACGAGCATCACGCCAGCGAGGGCTGGCTGGGCCTGGAGCTCACCGAGATCGACCTGGCCCTGGACCCCCTGGGCCTGCACCAGGGCAAATACCTGCTGTATGACGCCGACGGCGCACTGGTGCTGCACAGCGCCAACTGGCAAGTGCCCGGCAGCCTGTCGCGCCTGCAGGCCGACGAGGACTCCTTCGGCCTGCACCGCCTGGGCGGGCTGCCCGACTACATCGTGCTCAATAAATCCGTGGGCAACGCCGGCTGGCGCCTGGTGTACTACGCACCGGTCAGCCAACTGCTGCGCGACAGCCGTGGCCCGCTGTACACCACCCTGCTGGTGACCCTGCTTCTGTTCGCGGTGATCTTTCTCGGCGCGCGCTACATCCGCCTGCGCCTGGTGGAACCCGCAGTGCGCCACTACAGCGCCCTGGCAGACAGCGTGTCCCTCAACCGGCGCTTCATCGAGGTGGCGCCGGTGGGCCTGTGCCTGATGCGGCGCGACAACGGCCGGCTGATCCTGTGCAATGAATCCGGGCGCCGCTGGCTGGCCTCGGTGCCCGGCCTGCGCGAGCGCATCCTCGACGAGCCGCCTGCCCGGGTGCATGCCATCGAACATGCCCTTGACGACGGCACCTTCATCCAGCTGACCTGTGCCCCCACCGGCTACAACGGCGTGGCGGCGGTGCTGTGCTGCATCAGCGACGTGACCGACTTCAAGGTGGCCGAACAGTCGCTGCTGCAGGCCAAGCTGCTGTCGGACCAGGCCAACCACGAGAAGACCCTGTTCCTCAGCACCCTGAGCCACGAGATCCGCACGCCCATGTACGGCATCCTCGGCTCTCTGGAAATGCTCCGCACCACCGCCCTCAGCGCCCAGCAGGGCGACTACCTGGAAGCCACCCAGCAAGCATCCTCGGCGCTGATGCGAACCATCAACGACACCCTCGACATGTCACTGATCGAGTCCGGCCGCCTGAGCCTCACCAGCGCCCCCTTCTCCCCGGTGCGGCTGGTGGAAGAAGTGGCCTTCAGTTACTCGGCCCGGGCCCGCAGCAAGGGCCTGCGCCTGTACGTGACCCTGGACCCGAATGTCGCCGAGCGAGTGGTGGGCGACAGCGAACGCATTCGCCAGATCCTCAACAACCTGGTGAGCAACGCCATCAAGTTCACCGAGTCCGGCCATGTGGTGCTGCGCCTGCATGCCGAGGCGGGCCCGAGCCAGGCGCCCCGCCTGCGCTTTCAGGTGGTGGACAGCGGCCCGGGGATCGCCCCGGAGTTCCAGGCCAACCTGTTCGAACCCTATTACCGGGTGCCCAGCTGGCTGGGCCAGAAGGCGCCGGGCACCGGCCTGGGCCTGGCCATCTGCCAACGGCTGGCGACGATGATGCAGGGTCAGTTGAGCGCCATCAGCGAACCGGGCCTGGGCTCCAGCTTCAGCTTCAGCCTGGCCCTGGAACCCTGCACCGCCGCCCCGGCGCCGGACCTGCCGCGCCTGGGGGTGACCCCAGTGTATGTGCGCGGGGATATCCAGGAAGTGAATCTCAACCTCTGCCACTGGTTGCGCCGCTGGGGCGCCCTGGCCATTCCCTATGTGGCCGAACGCGACCCACCGACCCGCAAGGCGGTGCTGGTGGAAGCCTTTCTCGGCCCCTCGCGGCCAGTGGCCTGGAGCGGCCCGCGGGTGCTCATGCACGCCCCCGGCATGGGCCCGCCGCAGCGCCAGGCCGGCGACAGCTGGGTGGCCCGCACCTTCAGCCTCGACAGCCTGCGCAACGCCGTGGCCCAGGCCCAGTCCGGCATCGTCGCCGAACGGTGCTTCGCCTCCCCCGAAGCCCTGGCCCCGAGCCTGGACCTCAAGCTGCTGGCGGTGGACGACAGCCCCCTGTCGCTGCAGGTGATCTTTCAGCAGGGCCGCTACCTGGGCAACCGGATGGTGGCCTGCGCCAGCGCCGTCGATGCCTTGAAACGCACCGACCTGCTGTCCTTCGACGGCGTGCTGACCGACTTGCAGATGGAACACATGGACGGTCTGTCGTTTGCCCGCACCCTGCGCGAGCGGGGGTATTGCGGCCCCATCATCGGTATCACCGGTGAACTCTCCCCGGCGCTGCGCAGCCACTGCGAGTCGGCCGGAATCCGTCATTTGCTGATCAAGCCGGTACCCCTGGACGCCTTGAGCGAGGTACTGCAATCCATCAAGAGGAAAGTCATTTGAGCATGCTCAAGCCCCTGCGAGTCCTGGTGCTGGACGACCATCCGATCCACTGCCTGCAGGCCCGGCACCTGTTGCAGGCGGCCGGGTTCGGCCGGGTGGACAGCGCCCTCGATGCGCGCCAGGCCCTGGCCATGCTGCACCGGCAGGTCTACGACCTGGTGCTGGTGGACCTGCACATGCCGGAAATGGATGGGGTGCAGTTCATCCATGCCCTGACCGGTGTCGACCAGGTGCCGATCCTGGCCATCGTCTCGTCCTGCTCGCGGCGGTTGATGAACAGCGTCAGCCTGATGGCCAAGGAGAAGGGCCTGGCGGTACTCGGCACCTTCCCCAAGCCCCTGGAAGCGATCCACGTCGAGCAGATCAGCGCCATCATCGGCAACAGCCAGGACCCGGTGCTGGCAGCCCGGCCCGAGCACGAGGCGGTGTTCGACCGCCAGGTCCTGGAGCGGGCCATCGAACGCCGCGAGCTCAAGGCCCGGTTCCAGCCCCGGCGCTCGCTGAGCACTGGCCGGATCGTCGGCGCCGAGGCCCTGGTGCGCTGGAGCAGTCCGTCCTTCGGGCTGCTGATGCCGGACTCGTTCCTTGCCTCCATCAGCCGCTGCCAGCTGGACCATGCGCTGTTGCTGCTGATGCTCGACGACGCCCTCCAGGCGCAGCAGCACTGGCAACGCCTGGGCCACCGCCTCAGCGTATCGGTGAACCTGCCCACCGGACTGCTGGACGACCCCGGCCTGCCCGACCAGTTGCAGCAGATCACCCTCGCCTCGGGGCTGGCCACCAGCGATATCTGCTTCGAGCTGCTGGAAACCGAGCGGCCACTGTCCCCCGGGCAGTATCATATGGGCGCCAGCCGCCTGCGCCTCAAAGGCTTCGGCCTGGCACAGGACGACTTCGGCATGGGCTACAGTTCCATGTACAGCCTGATCTCCACGCCCTTTACCGAGATGAAGATCGACCGCCACTTCGTGCATGGCGCCGCAGCCGACGATGCCCGCGCCGCAGCCCTGGTGGCGGCGGTGCAACTGGGCCGGCAACTGGGCCTGGAAGTGGTGGCCGAGGGCGTGGAATCGGCCCGTGACCTGGAATTTCTGCGCCAGATTGGCTGCGACAGTGCCCAGGGGTATCTTATTTCCGCCGCATTGGAGCTGGACGCCTTCACACAACTGCTGGGATGCACTGTTACTCCACCCTTTTCGTCACCTACCCGGCCCGCCTCCTCTCTCCCATGCCAGACATCCCGCTACGCCGCATCGCGAAAAACTTCCGACGATTGAATCTCGTGCTGTTCCTCATTCTGCCGTTGCTGCTGGTCATGGGCGGCGCGCTGTTCTGGGGCGGCCAGCGGATCATCCGCCAGGAACAGGAACGGATTGCCGTGGACTTCCAACTGCTGACCCGCTACATGAGCGAGCAGCAAGCCCTGCTCCAGCGGCTGGCCGGCGAGAAGCGCCTGCAATACAAGGACGCGGACCAGGATCCGGCGCAGCTCTTCCACCTCATGGAGCAACAGGAGGCGGTGGGCGCGACCCTGTTCCAGGGTAACCCCTCCTCGGTGGAAACCCCCTTCACCCTGGTCTGCCAGGACCAGGCCCAATGCCCCCACCAGAGCGCCGCAGCAGCCGGCCTTGGGCGCTACCTGGCCGATCTCTACTCCAGCTTCTGGGTGCGCTCGAGCTTTCCCGCTTCGGCCCTGCTGGTGGTGGACGCCGGTGCCGGCAGCAGCTTTACCGTGCCCACCATCGGCAGCCGCTGGCCGCGGCTGACCACCCCCCTGGTCCTGGCAGGCCTGCATGCGGTGCGCGCCAGCGCTACCAGCAGCGACAGCGACGCGATCCGCTGGATCCGTCTCAAGGACTTTCCCCAGCACATGATCGCCTTCACCGCCCTGCACAACCTTGCCCCCGGCAGCGGCCTGCAGAGTTCCGGCACCTATGCTGCCTGCCTCACCTACAGGGACCGCATCAACGTCTTCACCACGCCGCAGCGGCGGCACTTCTACGACAAGTTCTGGCTGCAGGGCCGGCTCGACGGCCTGCTGCTGGGGGATGAACCGGCGCCCCTGGCGCTGCACGAGGGGGCCAACGTGCGCAGCGACGGCCTGCTGTTCCGGATCAACGACGCCAGTGGCCACTGGAGCGGTTACTACCTGTTGAGCTACCGCACCCTGTTCCTCGGCCACTCCTGGTCCCTGGCGGCGATCTTCCTGCTGCTGTTGCTCAGCCCCCTGGCCGCCAGGGTCTATGCGCGCTGGTACCAGCGCCGGGTCATAGCGCCGGCGCAACAGGCTCACGCCGAGCTGGTGGAAAACCATCAGTTCAGCCGCACCCTGCTGGAGACCACGCCAGTGGCCCTGTGCGTGCTCAGCCGCGAAGACCGGCGGATCGTCTTCGCCAACAACCTGGCCCTCAAATGGTTCACCACCCAGGTCGGCCAGAGCCTGGACGCCAGCGGTCTGGACCCGGCATTGCTGGAGCGCATCGCCCGGGCCCGGGAGCCGGGGGAGATCGAGAACTACCAGAGCTTCGACGGACGCTCGTTCTACATCGCCTTCGCCCCCACCCGCTACCGCAACCAGGATGTGCTGATCTGCGCCTTTGCCGACCTCAGTGCGCGGGCCCAGATGGAGCAGCAACTGACCCAGGCGAAACAGGCGGCCGACAAGGCCAACGGCGCCAAGTCGGTGTTCCTCGCCACCATGAGCCACGAGATCCGCACGCCGCTGTACGGGGTGCTCGGCTCCCTGGAACTGATGGGCCTGACCGACCTGGACCGCGAACAGCGCCAGTTGCTCGAACGCATCCAGGTGTCGTCCGGGCTGCTGCTGCAGATCATCAGCGACATCCTCGACATCACCCGCATCGAATCCGGCCAGCTGTCCCTGGGGGATCAGCTGTTCGATCCCAGGGCCCTGGTCCAGCGCTGCACCGCAAGCTTTGTCGACAGTGCCCGGAACAAGGGCCTGCTGCTGTTTTCCTGGGTCGATCCAGAACTGCCTCCAGCCCTGCTCGGCGATCCGGGGCGGATCAGCCAGATCCTCACCAACCTGATCAGCAACGCGGTCAAGTTCACCCACTCGGGCCAGGTGATAGTGCGCGCCCGGGCCGAGCCCGGCAGCCAGGGACGGGTGCTGCTGTCGCTGCAGGTGGCGGACACCGGTATCGGTATCGGCAAGGAAGAACAGCAGCAGCTGTTCATCCCCTTCTATCAGATCGACGCCCACTCCCACACAGTGCACGGCGCGGGGCTGGGCCTGTCGATCTGCGCCAAGCTGGCGGCGCTGATGGGCAGCCAGATCCACCTCACCAGCGAGCTGGGCCTGGGCAGCAGTTTCTCCATGCAGCTGGAACTGCCGGAGGCCAGCGACCCCGACGCCGAGCGCCAGCCCGACCTGGGCGGCGCGCGAATCTACGTGCAAAGCCCGCACCACGAACTCACCGACAACCTCTGCCAGTGGCTGCAGAAGTGGCACGCCCAGGCCACCCCCGTGGACGCTACGGCCCCACCTCCCCAGGGCCAGGGCGTTCTCCTGCGGCTGTTCGATGACCGCCCCGAAGCGTCCGAGGCCCTGCCCCCCGGGCTGCTGCGCATCGACCTGGGCGGCCAGCAACGCACCCCCGGTGCGGGCCTGGCCGAGGCCGGCGACTACTATGCCATCGGCCGCTTGCTGGAACGCACCCTGGGCGGCGCGCCCGACGCTCCTGCCGAACCGGAACTGCCGGCCCGGGACATCGCCACTCTGGCCCCCCTGGGCCTGAACGTGCTGGTGGCCGAGGACAACCCGATCAACCAGGCGACCCTGAGCCATCAGCTGCAGCAACTGGGCTGCCGCAATACCCTGGCCGCCGATGGCGCGGAAGCCCTGGACCTGTGGCGCATCGGCGACTACGACCTGTTGCTGACCGACGTCAACATGCCGCGCATGAACGGCTACGAACTCACTTGCATCCTGCGCGCCGCCGGGGACGACCGGCCGATCATCGGCATCACCGCCAATGCCATGTGCGACGAAGAGGCCCGCTGCCAGGCCTGCGGGATGGACGCCTGGCTGGTCAAGCCAGTGCCGTTGCAGACCCTGCGGGCCAGCCTGGCACGGCTCACCAGCCTCGCCCCGGAGCCGCTCGCCGATCCGGCAGCCGCGCCTGGCAACGCGCCAGTTGATGGCCTGCCGCCGAACCTGCGGGAACTGTTTGCCCGCACCATGGGCCAGGACGTGGAACACCTGCGCCAGGCCCTGGACGAGGAGGATTACGAGCGCATCTTCCAGTTGCTGCACCGGGTGCGTGGGTCGCTGGCGGTGGCTGGCCAGGAAGCGCTGATCCTGCAGGTCCACGACTTGGGGCAGAGCCTGCGCCAGAGCGGTTTGACGGCTACCACGCGCACGCATAGCCTGATGCTGCTGCACGCCTTGCAAGACATCAGCCAGCTCGAATGAACGCTCCTAGTACCCGCATTTCTGCGCATTCCCTTTTGACAATGGATCGTGTCCACCATGAAAAAAATACGCGTTGCCCTGGCCGACGATCATCCCCTGGTGCTCGCTGCCGTCAGCGACCTGTTGAAAAAGACCCGCCAGTACGAGGTGGTGGCGGCTGTCACCACCCCCAGTGCCCTGGTCCAGCAACTTTCGGATGACCCGCGGATCGACGTGGTCATCACCGACTACTTCATGGAGGGCGACCCGACCTTCGGCGATGGCATACGCCTGGTGACCTACCTGATCCGGCACTTCCCCAGGGTCCAGGTACTGGTGCTGACCATGATGTCCAACCCGATGATCGTGGCCGCGCTGTATGACATCGGCGTGCGCTCGGTACTGCCCAAGCGCCATGACATGAGCGAGCTGCTCAGCGCCCTGGAGAACGTCCGCCAGGGGCGCATCCACCACCCGCCGAGCCTGGTGCAGAACGAGCTCAACAGCAGCCCGCTGCGCTCCATGGCCGACGGCCTGAGCAGCCTTACGCCCAAGGAATACGAAGTGCTGCGGCATTTCGTGCGCGGCGAATCAATGATGCAGATCGCCGCCAACCTCAAGCGCAGCGTGAAGACCGTCAGTGCGCAGAAGATCTCGGCGATCCGCAAGCTCAACCTGGACAGCGACCAGGCCCTGGTCGCCTTCTGCCTGGAGTCCGGCGAATTTCAGTAGGCCCTGGGGCCGGGGCAGCGCCGCGGCCAGGCGCTGCTGCTTCTGCATCCATGGCCTGCTCAACACTGCTGTTGCCTGCCTCGCTGGAACGCGAGCGCACGACCGCGCCGAAAGTACCTGCAGGGCAATCATTGAATAGCCCGGCACAAAAAATCGGAAATCTGATGCCGCCCTACCTGGGTAGCGGCTGGGGAATCGCCAGGCGGCTGGTGGCCTTGACCTCGCGCAGCGCCAGGCTGGACTGGATCGAGGCAATGCCCGGCTGGCGCCTGAGCACGTGCTCGACAAAGTCGCTGTAGCTGTCCAGGTCACGGGCCAGCACCTGCAGCAGGTAGTCGGCGTCGCCGGTGATCTTGTGGCAGGCCTGGACCTCGGGCAGGCGCATGATCACCGTCTCGAAATCGTCCGGGGTCTGGTCGGAGTGGGTGGCGAACCGCACATGGACGAAGGCCAGGATGTCCAGCCCCAGCAGGCGCCGGTCGAGGTTGGCCTGGTAGTCCCTGATCACCCCCTCCTCCTCCAGGCGCTTGCGCCGCCGCCAGCAGGGGGTAAGGCTCAGGGACAGGCGCTCGCTGAGCTCGGCGTTGGAAATGCTCGCGTCCTGCTGCAACAGCGCAAGAATCGCCAGGTCGGTGTCGTCGAGGTTAACGCTGCGAGTCATTTTTTTCACAATCAGCCACCAACGGGGAAAATATTACCCAAAACTCTAATTGCACCCGAACAAAAAGCAAAGAATTCGCAGCCATGCCGGAACAAACTATTTGCACCGGACAATAACAATGGATGCGTTCAGCATGCTTACCGTCTTCAGCGAATCCCACCGCCTGCACCATGGCACCGAATTGAAGGATGGCGTGCTCAAGCCCTCCTTCGAGCAACCCAGCCGCGCCGACACGGTGCGAGACCGGGTGCGCCACGTGGGGCTTGGCGAGATCATCGGCCCGCGGCGCTTCGACCGCGCCTGCTACGTGGCCGCCCACAGCGAACGTTACGTCAGCTTCCTGGAAAACGCCTGGAGCGAATGGACCGCCACCGGCCGCAGCCACGACGCCCTGCCCCTGGTGTGGCCGGTGCGCGACCTGGCCAACCAGCAGGTGCCCGAATTCATCGACGGCAAGCTGGGTTTCTTCGCCATGGACGCCGGCTCGCCGATCACCGCCACCACCTGGGATGCGGTGCGCACCAGCGCCGATATCGCCCTCACTGCCCTGGCCCTGATCGATGAAGGCCAGGCCAGCGCCTTCGCCCTGTGCCGCCCGCCGGGGCATCACGCCGCACGGGAATACATGGGCGGCTACTGCTACCTGAACAACGCCGCCATCGCCGCGCAGCACGCCATCACCCGGGGCGCCAGGCGGGTGGCGGTGCTGGACGTGGACTTCCACCACGGCAATGGCACCCAGAACATTTTCTATGACCGTGGTGACGTGCTCTTCGTCTCGCTGCACGGCGACCCGGCCGTGTCCTACCCCTACTTCTCGGGCCATGCCAGCGAGCGCGGCAGCGGGGCCGGCGAAGGCTGCAACCTGAACCTGCCCCTGCCGAAGAACACCACCTGGCAGCACTACCGCCAAGCGCTGGAGCTGGCCTGCAAACAGTTGCGGGCCTTCGCTCCCGAACTGCTGGTGGTGTCCCTGGGCGTGGACACGTTCAAGGACGACCCCATCAGCCACTTCCTGCTGGAAAGCGAAGACTTTCTCGGCATGGGCCAGATCATCGCCACGGTGGGCACGCCCACCCTGTTCGTGATGGAAGGCGGCTACATGGTGGATGAGATCGGCCTCAATGCGGTCAATGTGCTGCACGGCCATGCCAACCGCTAGCGCGCGCCAGGCGCGCTCTCCCGCAGTGTTCAACGTTCCGACCGAGAGGGAAATCACCATGACCTTGTTTATCGATGTGGATCAGGCAGCGGCGCTGTACAAGCGCCTGGGTGTCGCCAGGGCGATCCGTGAAATGGCCGGTTATATCCAGGCCGACTACCTGCGCTGGCAAGCCTTCGAAAAGTCCCCGCGCACCGCCAACCACTCGCCCACCGGAGTCATCGAACTGATGCCCGCCGACGATGGCCAGCAGTACGCCTTCAAGTACGTCAACGGCCACCCTGGCAATCCGGCCCGGCAGTTGCTCACGGTCATGGCCTTCGGCGTGCTGGCCGAGGTGGACAGCGGCTACCCGGTGCTGCTCAGCGAACTGACCCTGACCACCGCGGTACGCACCGCCGCCACCTCGGCCCTGGTGGCCCGTGCCCTGGCGCGCCCGGACAGCCGAACCATGGCGCTGATCGGCAATGGCGCCCAGAGCGAGTTCCAGGCCATCGCCTTCCACGACATGCTCGGCATCGACGAGCTGCGGATCTTCGACATCGACCCGGCCTCCTCCCGCAAGCTCAAGCACAACCTGCAAGCCTGGCCGAGCCTGAAGGTGCGCATCGCCGAGTCGGTGGCCGATGCGGTCAAGGGCGCCGACATCGTCACCACGGTGACCGCGGACAAGGCCTACGCCACCATCCTCACCCCGGAGCTGATCGAGCCCGGCATGCACCTCAATGCGGTGGGCGGCGACTGCCCGGGCAAGACCGAGCTGCACGCAGAGATCCTGCGCAATGCCCGGGTGATCGTCGAGTTCGAGCCGCAAACGCGCATCGAGGGTGATATCCAGCAGTTGCCGGCGGACTTTGCGGTGACCGAATACTTCCGCATCGCCCAGGGCCTGGAACCGGGCCGCGAGCATGCCCGGCAGGTCACGGTGTTCGACTCGGTGGGCTTTGCCCTGGAGGACTTCTCGTCCCTGCGCTACCTGCACGACCAGGCGCGCGAACACGGCATTGGCGAGCGGATCCACCTGGTGCCGACCCCGGCCAACATCAAGGACCTGTACCAACTGATCGGCCAGGGCCCCGACGCCGCCACAGGCGCCCCGCGCCGGCTGGCCAGCGGCTGAGGCAATACCCCCATGGCCGCTGCACGGGAAAACGCCCCGTGCCCCTGTGCAGCGGCCCAACCCGAACCGGTTGCGCCACCCCGACCTACAACCACAGCGCGCAGCCCCAGCCACCCTGCACTGCCAAAACTCGACAACTATAAAATCAAGAGGTTTTGTGATGACTCCAGATACCCTCGGGGCCCCTGCGCGCCCCGTGCTGCAACGCACCCTGCATAACCGTCATATCCAGCTCATGGCCATGGGCGGCGCCATCGGCACCGGGCTGTTCATGGGCTCGGGCAAGATCATCGCCATGTCCGGTACCTCGATCATCCTGATCTACATGATCATCGGCCTGTTCGTGTACCTGGTGATGCGCGCCATGGGCGAGCTGCTGCTGTCGAACCTGCAATTCAAGAGCTTCGCCGACTTTGCCGGCGCCTACCTGGGGCCGCGCGCGGCGTTTTTTCTCGGCTGGTCCTACTGGCTGAGCTGGAGCGTGGCGGTGGTGGGCGACGCCGTGGTGGTGGGCGGTTTCTTCCAGTACTGGTTCCCCGGGGTGCCGGCCTGGATGCCCGCGGTCAGCATGATGCTGACGCTGTTCGCCCTCAACGTGCTCACGGTGCGGCTGTTCGGCGAAGTGGAGTTCTGGTTCGCCATCATCAAGATCATCGCCGTGGTCACCCTGATCGGCGTCAGCCTGGTGCTGATCGCCAGTTCGTTCGTCTCGCCCTCGGGCGTGACCGCCTCGCTGGGCCACCTGCTGGACCGGCAAGCGGCCTTTCCCCACGGCCTGCTGGGCTTCTTCGCCGGGTTCCAGATGGCGATCTTCTCCTTCGCCGGCACCGAGCTGATCGGCACCGCCGCCGCGGAAACCCGCGACCCTCACAGCACCCTGCCCAAGGCCATCAATGCCATACCGCTGCGGATCATCCTGTTCTACGTGCTGGCCCTGGCCTGCATCATCGCCGTGACCTCCTGGCAGCAGGTGTCGCCGAACAAGAGCCCGTTCGTCGAGCTGTTCCTGATTGCCGGCTTCCCGGCGGCGGCGGGCATCGTCAACTTCGTGGTGCTGACCTCCGCCGCTTCCTCGGCCAACAGCGGCGTGTTCTCGGCCAGCCGCATGCTCTTCGGCCTCGCCGACCAGGGCAATGCGCCGCGCCTGTTCAAGCGCCTGTCGGGCCAGAGCGTGCCGGTCATCAGCCTGAGCTTCACCACCCTGCTGATGCTGCTGGGGGTGTTGCTGCTGTACGTGGTTCCCGAGGTGATGACCGCCTTCACCCTGGTGTCCACGGTGTCGGCGATCCTGGTGATCTTCACCTGGTCGACCATCCTCGCGTCCTACATCGCCTACCGCAAAAAGCACCCGCAACTGCACGCCCGTTCGCACTACAAGATGCCTGGCGGCGTGCCCATGGCCTGGTTTGCCCTGGCCTTCCTGCTGTTTGTCCTGTGCCTGCTGGCCCTGCGCCCGGACACCCGCCTGGCGCTGTGCGTGATGCCGGCGTGGTTTGTCTGGCTGGGTATCGCCTATCGCCTGACGGCGGGGCGCAAGGGGCGGGTTCATGGCCGGGCGGTATACCCGCGATGATGCAGGAACGCGCCAGGGAGGGCGCGGTTGCCAGCGGGCCAGCGTGCAAAAGCATCGACACAGCCCATGAGGTCTTGCTCTACTCCCGCGCCATCAACGTCGCCAGGGAGTGCCCACATGCAAGTCGCAGGACCCGCCTTTGAAGAAGTGTTCAGGAGAAATTTCAAGCGCGTGCTCACGTACTGGGGACCGATCGGCACCCTCATCGGACTGGGCGCAGCCGGCCAGGGCCTGCTGAGCCTGTACCTGTACACCCGTGCAATAGGCCGCACCGACCTGTTCATGGCCGCCATTGATGCCAAATCGGCGCTGGCGGTGTGGCTGGTCATCGTGCTGGTACTGATGGTGCTCTATCTGATACTGCTGGCCACCACCACCTTGCTCTTCGGACTGGCGTGCAGCTTGTTCCACTCAACGCCCGAACACCTGAAGAACGTCGTGGTATGGCTGACCCTGCCGGTCCTGGCGGGCTTTGGCGGCTTCATTCTGATCAGCTACTACCTCAGCGAATGGCTTGATCCGGGCCTGGCCATACTGCTGGTGGTGACACTGGTGCTGCTCGCCTGCTGGGGGGTGCTCTCGCGCCCGGCCTTCAAGGAGGTGCTCGACAGCAACGTGAACAAACCAGGCAAGGCGACACGGGCCTCAAGGATCGGCTTTACCTACCTCATCACCTTCTGCCTGACCAGCACGGTGATATCGGGAGTCTTTCCCAGCCTGTTGCTGCTCAATGCCTATAGCAACGAGGTGCTGAGTGAAGCTCCCCATTTCCCGGCAATCCTGAACCTGCTGGTGCTGGCCTTTACCCTGCTACCCGTCGTGATTTTCTACTGCCTCAACGCGGACCTCTACAAACGCATCGCCTACTCGGTAGCCTGCGCACTGTTGATGGCCTGCACCTTCCTGCTGATGCTGCCCGGGGCCATGAGCCAGATCACCTACAAGGCCGCAGGCGGCCTGGAGGTTCGCCAGGGAGCCGTGGAACGCTACTCGGTGCAGCAGGAGTTTGAGCTACAGGACCTCGACCCGCTGATGTGGAAAACCCGACTCAGCCCTCAGGGCCGCCTGGAGATCCAGGGATTCCAGCAGTTCTTGTTCGGTGATGCACTGCTGATCTGCCCCCAGGACCTGATCGACGTCAGCCTCAACCAGATCCGCAACTACACCCGCTACTGCATCAAGGTGCGCGACAGCAAAGTGACCCACAAGCCGCCAAAGCCATTGCTCGCTCATAAACCCTTCTACGTTGGCATGTGCCAGGAACCGGGGTACTGGAGAGTGGCCCGCAGACTGGACTGGGGGCCCCTGGGCGCTACGCCGGCACTCTGAACGCCGGCGTGGCCGGAACCCCTTACACCCTCACGGCCTGCAACACCGAGGCGTAGTTGGCCACCGCCATGCCGCCCATGTTGAACAGCAGGCCGAACTCCGGCGAGCGCGCGGCGAGGCCAATGGGCTCGCCGGTCAACTGGCGAAAGCCCAGGGCATGCATCGACACACCGGTGGCGCCCACCGGATGCCCCTTGGCCTTGAGCCCGCCGGAGAGGTTCACCGGCAGGCGTCCGTCGGCATTCACCCAGCCTTCGTCCAGGGCTCGATGGCCTTCGCCCTTGGGCGCCAGGCCCATGGCTTCATAGATCAGCAGTTCGGCGATGGTGAAGCAGTCGTGGACTTCGGCGAACGCCAGGTCGTCCAGGCCCAGGCCGGCCTCGTGCAAGGCGCCCTGGATCGCCAGTTGCGGGCCTTCGAAGGCCAGCACGTCGCGGCGCGCCATGGGCAGGAAGTCGTTCACCTGGCTCAGGGCGCGGATCGCCACTTCACGGCGGAACTCCCGGGCCCGGCGCGGCGACGCGAGGAGGATCGCCGCCGCGCCGTCGCTGATCAGCGAACAGTCAGTCAGGCGCAGGGGCTCGGCGATCAGCGGGTTGCCGGGCGAAACGCTGTTGCAGTGGGCAAAATCCATGGCCCGATGCATCTGCGCCAGGGGGTTGGCCATGGCGTTGGCGTGGTTCTTCACGGCAATCGCCGCCATGGCAGCCAGGGGGCTCTGGTAGCGCTCGGTGTAGCGCTGGGCCACTTGGCCGAACAGTTGGGCAAAGCTCAGGCCGGCCTCTTGCGGGTCGTTCTGGTAGCCGGCCCCGGCCAGGGCCCGGGTGACCTCGGCGGTGCTGTTGCCGGTCATCTTTTCCGCCCCCACCACCAGCACCAGTTCGGCGGCGCCGCTGCGGATCGCGTTGATCCCGGCCTGGATCGCCGCCGAGCCGGAGGCACAAGCGTTTTCGCAGCGGGTGGCCGGCTTGAAGCGCAACTGCGGGTCGGCCTGGAGCATCAGGGACGCGGGAAAACCATCAGGCACCAGCCCGGAGTTGAACTGGCCGAGAAACAGCGCATCGATCGCCCCGGCGTCAATGGCGGCGTCCACCAGCACGTCGCGGGTGACCTGGACAATCAGGTCTTCCAGGCTGCCATCGAGGCGGCCAAAGCGGGTGTGGGCCGCCGCGACGATGCAAACGGATTCATGGTTCATGGGGGTTCTCCTGTACTGAAGGCGGGTGGTCCCGGCCAGCGGCCCGCATACGCAAGGGTTCTCGGCCGGGGTGACTGCCCATCAGTGTAGGTAGTGTTGCGCCAGGTGCTCAGGTCAGCGCGGCCTGGGCATCCAGGCGCAGCAGCTGCAAGGGTTCCAGAGTGGAGCCCTGCAAAGATTCCCCGGCATACAGCGCCTCGTTGGCCATGGCCATTTCAGCGCTGCGGCCAGCCACCATTTCGTAGGTCTTGCGCGGCAGGACCTCGCTCCAGCCGTTTTCAAAGGTGTTGTAGGCCAGGGTCAGCGCGGCGGTAAAATAGTGCTGGTCGGCCACTGGAACCCGGACCTCCTCACCCTTCTCATCCAGGGCGATGAAGTGGTTGGGCAGGTGTTTCACCCCCAGGCGCTTGAGCACGATCCAGGCCAGGGCCGATGGCACGAAGGCGTTGAGTTTTTCCGCGGCGATGGCCGAGTAGCCACGCGCCTGCAGCAGTTGGACGATGTCGTCTTCACTGGCCTCGGGGTGGCCGGCCATCAATTCCAGGGTATCGAGCACACCCTGATGGGCACTGGCATGATCCAGGCAGCAACTGCAGTCCGGCGAATGTGAATCGTCATGCATGATCGGTCGATGATCCCTATCGGTCTTGGTGAGGGGGCGCAGGATAAACCCTGCGCCTGCCTCGCCACCAGCAAACAGCGGTTACTTGATGACGATGGGGTTCACCGGCGCTCCGCTGCCGCCGACGATCTTCAGCGGCGCGGCGGTGTAGAGGAAGGTCCACTGGCCATCGGCGGCGCAATCCTCGGCCAGTTCTTCAAGCAGCACGATCTCGGTGAAGGCGATCCCCAGGTTGCGCATCAGCGCGCAATGCAGCGGAATCTGCACCCCGGACACCGGGTCGGTGATCACCTCGTTGGCGATGGTGTCGGTGACCAGATTGGGGATCTCCATCTGGTTGAACCAGTCCACCAGTTCCCGGCTGTAGGTCAGCCCGGGTTCCACCAGGTCCTTGAAGAACTCGGTCTTGCCGTACTCGTAGAAGGCGCCCATGGAACCGGTGCGGATGATGAGGATGTCGCGCTTCTCGATGGCCACGCCCTGGGCCTGGGCAGCGGCCAGCAGGTCCAGGTGGTTGAAGGTCTCGCCGCGCCCCAGGTACTTCTTGCCGCGGTGCCGGGCCATGTCGATCAGCACCGCACGGCCCACCACGCCGCGCTCGGCAATCGGCAACACACTGGCCTTGGCCATGCCGCCGACAGTGCTGCTGGCGTCGTAGCCGTTCCACAGCTGGTTGTCGTACCAGGCATGGCCCAGGGCGTCGTACTGGGTCGAGCCCTGCAGCTGCATGAAGATCACGTCGTCGCAGTACTCGGCGCCACCGGTCATGGAGGGCTGCTTGCCGGCCTGATAGTGGCTGCGGTCCAGGGTATTGAAACGCATCGACGGGTTGCGTGCCGGCCACATCGGGTCGCCGCCGGGATGGCCGATCTGCACTTGCAGGGTGAAGGTCTTGCCCTGGCGCACGGCCGCCACGCCCCGCAGTACCTCGGCCTGTTGCAGGTAGTTGAGGGCACCGACTTCGTCGTCCGGGCCCCACTTGCCCCAGTTCTTTGGCAGGCCTTCAAGCAGTTGCTTGGTATTGGGGTGACTAGTGTTGTTATCGATCCCACACATGTCGACTGCACTCCGTAGCTGGGTTTGGATTTAGCCAAAGGGCTTTCTACAGATCATCAGACGCAGCGTCCACCATCCACTTCCAGGCAGGTGCCGGTGATAAAGGCCGCCTCATCGGAGGCCAGGTACAGGCAGGCGTTGGCCACATCCTGGGGGGTGGAGAAGCGCCCCAGGGGAATGGTGGCCATGAACTTCTGGCGGTTTTCCGGGGTGTCCGGCACCCCCATGAACTCGCTGAGCAGGGCCGTGGCGCCCACCACCGGGTTGACGCAGTTGACGCGGATGTTGTCCGGCCCCAGCTCGGCGGCCATGGTCTTGCTCATCACCACCACCGCGCCCTTGCTGCCGTTGTACCAGACCAGCCCCGGACGCGGCCGGATCGCCGCCGTGGAGGCGATGTTGATGAACACCCCGCCGCCCTGGCCACGGAAATGCGGCACGAAGTGCTTGGCGCTGAGGAAGATGCTTTTGACGTTGACCGCGAACACCCGGTCGAACTCGGCCTCGTCCACTTCCAGCATCGGCCGGTTGCGGTGGGTGGTGCCGGCGTTGTTGACCACGATGTCCAGGCCGCCGTATTGCTCCAGGGTGTTGCGCAGCAGCGCGGCAACGCTGGCGTCCTGGGCCACGTTGACCTCGATGAAGTGGGCCTGGCCGCCGGCATCGCGGATTTCCTGCGCCACCCGCTGGCCGCCCGTGGCGTTCATGTCGGCGATTACAACCCGGGCGCCCTGCTGGGCGAAGGTCTTGGCGATGCCTTCACCAAAGCCGGAACCGGCGCCGGTGACGATGGCAGTTTTATGGGCTAGACGCATGCTAGTGACTCCTGTTTTTGTTGTTATTGGCCGCCGTAGTGGCGGCCCTCAGTCGTGACGAATGGCGATGGTCTTCAAGGCGGTAAAACCCAGCAGCGCCTCGAAGCCCTTCTCGCGCCCGTAGCCGCTGGCCTTGACTCCGCCGAAGGGCAGTTCGACGCCGCCACCGGCGCCGTAGTTGTTGATGAACACCTGGCCACAGCGCAGCTTGTGAGCCATGCGCAACTGACGCGCACCGTCCCGGGTCCAGACCCCGGCCACCAGGCCGAAGGCGCTGTCGTTGGCCAGGCCAATGGCCTCGGCCTCGTCCTCGAAGGGCATCACCGCCAGCACCGGGCCGAACACTTCCTCCCGGGCCAGGCGACTGTCTGGCGGCACATCGCGAAACAGCACCGCTTCGTGGAAGTAGCCGCCGCTGCCGGCCTCGGCCACCACCTGCCCACGCGCCGCCACCCGGATACCGGCGGCCTCGGCCTCGCGGACGAACTCCCGGACCTGGCGCAGCTGTTTCTGGTTGATCAGCGGGCCCATGTCCAGGTCCAGCTCCGAGGGCCCGGCGCGCAGTTGGCCAAAGCACTGGGCCAGGCGTTCCAGCAGCGGTTCATACAGGCTGCGCTGCACCAGCAGGCGGCTGCCGGCGGAACAGGTCTGGCCGCAGTTCTGCACGATGGCGTTGATCAGCACGGGCAGCGCCCGCTCCACATCGGCATCGGCGAAGACGATCTGCGGCGACTTGCCGCCCAGCTCCAGGGTTACCGGGCAATGCCGTTCGGCCGCCGCCTTGGCCACCAGGGCGCCGGTGCCGGTGGAACCGGTGAACGAGATATGCGCGACGCCAGGATGGGCGCACAACGCGGCACCGGCTTCGTGGCCATAGCCGCTGACCACATTCAGGCTGCCCGCCGGGAAGCCGACCTGGGCCGCCAGCTCCGCCAGCCGCAGCAGCGACAGGCTGGCGTCCTCGGCGGGCTTGACCACGCAGGCATTGCCCGCCGCCAGGGCGGCGCCGACGCTGCGGCCGAAGATCTGCATCGGGTAGTTCCAGGGAATGATGTGCCCGGTAACGCCATGGGGCTCGCGCACCGTGAGCACGGTGTAACCGGCCTGATAGGGCAAGGTCTCGCCGTGGAGCTTGTCGGCGGCCCCGGCGTAGTACTCGAAATAGCGCGCCAGGGCGGTGGCGTCGGCGCGGGCCACCTTGAGTGCCTTGCCGGTGTCCCGGGCTTCGATCTGCGCCAGCTCTTCATGGTGCTCCAGCACCGCCTGGCCCAGGCGGGCCAGCAGGCGCCCACGCTCCAGGGCGCAAAGGCTGCCCCAGGGCCCGTCGAAGTTGTCCCCCAGGGCCCGTTGCGCGGCCTGCACCGCCAGGTCGATGTCCTCGGCGGTGCCCCGGGCGATACGCGCATAGCTGATGCCGGTACTGGGGTCCTGCACCGGAATGTCTTCGGCCCAGGATGAGGCTTGCCATTGGTTGTCGATGTAGTGTTCGAGGGTCATCTGTTCAGCTCCTGTTTCCAGCCAGACACTCGGCAATCGCCCGCCCCACTTCCACGGTACTGGCATTGCCGCCCATTTCCCGGGTGCGCGGCCCTTCGGCGAGCACCGTCTCGATGCTTTCGACAATCGCCGCCGCGGCTCGCTGGTAAAGTTCGTCGCCCTGCCCCAGGTGTTCGATCATCAGGGCCGCCGACCAGATCTGGCCGATCGGATTGGCCACGCCGAGACCGGCGATATCCGGCGCCGAACCATGCACCGGCTCGAACAGCGAGGGGTACAGGCGCTCCGGGTTGAGGTTGGCCGAGGGCGCAATGCCGATGGTGCCGGTGCAGGCCGGGCCCAGGTCGGAGAGGATGTCGCCGAACAGGTTGGAGGCCACCACCACGTCGAACCAGTCCGGGTGCTGGACGAAGTGCGCGCAGAGAATGTCGATGTGGAACTTGCGGGTCGCGACCTGAGGGTAGGCCTGGGCCAGCGCCTCCACCCGTTCGTCCCAGAACGGCATGGTGATGGCGATGCCGTTGGACTTGGTGGCCGCCACCAGGTTGCGCCGGGGCCGGCGGCTGGCGAGTTCGAAGGCGTAGTTCACCACCCGGTCCACACCATGGCGGGAAAACACCGACTCCTGCAGGGCAATCTCCCGCGGGGTGCCCTCCCACATGCGCCCGCCGACGCTGGAATACTCGCCCTCGGTGTTTTCCCGCACCACGATGAAATCGATGTCCCCCGGCGCCCGCCCGGCCAGCGGGCACGGCACCCCGGGCATCAGCCGCACCGGGCGGATGTTCACGTACTGGTCGAACTGGCGGCGGATCTTCAGCAGCGAATCCCAGACCGCAATATGGTCGGGCACGATCTCCGGCGCGCCCACGGCGCCGAAGAAGATCGCCTCGTGGCCACCGATCTGCTGCGCCCAGTCGTCGGGCATCATGCTGCCATGGGCCTGGTAGTGCTCGCTGCACCAGTTGAAATGATCGAATTGCAAGGCGATGCCGAAGCGCCGGCTGACGGCTTCCAGCACACGCAGGCCTTCGGGGACCACTTCGCGGCCGATGCCGTCACCGGCGATCACCGCAATGCGATGGGGAGGTTTTACAGCGGGATTGATCCTGGACAAGCCGTCTCTCCTGGTCTGACGTGTTGTTGTTATGGAGGCAGGTCAAGCGCACGGGCGAGCCCATTCTGGCCACAGCGCGGGGCCAGTGGGAATTGCTCATTATGGAAACCGCCTTCGCAAAATTCGAAGGCACGCGGGAAGAGTCCTGCTATGACCGGCGGCTAGCCCGCGGCTGCCGCGGCCTGCTCGCAACCGACCAGGTAGTCGAACAGCTCGCGGCTGGCCAGGGACGGCTGTTCCTGGCGCCGGCAGAGGTACATCTGGCGGTCAGCCCAGGGGTCGTCGATTTCGATAAAACGCAAGGCCATCTCCTTGCGAAAGATCTGCACCGCCCCCTGGGGCAGCACCCCCACGCCCTGCCCTGCGGCGATCAGCCGGCACACGGCCTCGAAGCTGCGCACCTGCACCCGCAGGCGCAAGGGCATGCTCACCGCCGCGGCCGCCTCGCTGATCAGGGGAGTGATCGCGGCGTTGTCCTCCAGGCCGACGAAGTCATAGCCCAACAGGTCCTGAAAGCGCGCGTGGCTCATCTTGAACGGGTGGTCCTGGGGCACGATCAGGCACAACCGGTCGCGGCAATAAGGGATGAAATGCAGGTCCTGGCCCCGTGGCCGGGTGGTGACGATGCCCACATCGGCCACGCCGTCACGCACCGCCAGGAGGATCTCGCGGCTGCGCTCCTCGCGGATGTCCACGCGAATGCCCGGGTGCAGGTCGCTCCACTGGGTCAATTGCCGGGGCAGTTCCTGGCTCATGGCCGAACTGTTGGCGTACAGGCTGACCCGGCCGGTGGCGCCCTTGGCGAAGTCGGCCAGGTCGGCGTGCATCACATCCACCGCCCGCAACAGCGAGCGGGCGTGCTCGGCCAGGGCCTGCCCCGCCGCCGTCGGCAATACCCCGGTGGAGGTGCGGGTCAGCAGCGCCACCTTGAAATGCTGCTCCAGCAGCGACAGGCGCCGGCTGGCGGCGGACAGCGACAGGTGCGACTGCTCGGCGGCCCGGGACAGGTTGCCCAGGGTCAGGGCCTTGAGAAACAGCTCGATGGAGGTCAGGTCCGGGGCCATGGCAGGGTCCTTGTGCGCGGTCCGTGAAAACTACCCAGTCGGGCGCGCCCTGTCCAACCTTGTGGCGGCTGCTCGCAGCCCCGGTCAGCGCCCGGAAAAACGCAGCCGCGACAGCTGGCGCAGATCCCCTTCCAGGTAGTAGGCGTTGCTCCAGCTGTCGTCCACCGCCAGGGGCTGGACCTGCTTGAGGGCCAGTTGCCTGGCGAAGTAGCGGAAGCGGTAGTGTTCGTAGAACCGCAGCAGCTCCAGGCCGTAGCGGTCCGCCAGGTCGATGTCGCCGCGGATGATCAGGAAGTTCTCGTCATTGCTCTGGCTCGCGCCGACGCTGAGGTTGTGACTGCCGCTGATGATCACCGGCGCCTCGCTGGTGAAGTCGGTGACGATGGCCTTGGTGTGCACCAGCAGGTTGCCCTTCTGGCCTTTGAGCCCCTCCTTGAGCCAGCCCTCCAGGCCATTGTTGAGCAAGGCGGTGGCGGCGAACTCGGCCGTGCGGTCGGCGTGAAAACCGGTGATGCGGCTGGCGGTGTTCTGCAGACCGTAGCGCAACACATCGTCGTGGGGCTGGCCGAGCAAGGCATCGAGAATGCTGTCGGGCAAGGCGAAGGCGGTGACGAACAGCAGGTCGCGGCGGGCGCCGTTGATGATATCGACGAACTCCGCGAGGTCGCCCTGGCCGCTGCGCGGGGAAAACCCGGCGAACAGCGGCGCCTGCGGCTGCATCGGGTTGTTCCGGGTCAGCCAGGTGCGCGTGGCGCCGACATCCGCCGGCGTCGCCCAGACCTGCTCGAACACCTCCAGGTAGCGCGTGGCGATGTCCACGTGGTCGAGGCTGTGCAACACGTTGGCCTGACGGTAGACACCATTGGCGGTGAAGTTGGTGCTGCCGCACAGCACCGATTGCGGCTGGCGCTGGCCGGCGGCGTCGAGGCGGCCGAGGACGATGAACTTGTCGTGGAAGATCGCGTGGGTCACCCGCCCGCACTTATTGGCCTCGGGCAGGTGCTGCAGGCTGGCCTGGTTCATCGTGGTGTCGGCATCGCCGGGGGCGGCGTGGTACAGCACCCGCACCTGTACGCCGCGGTCGAAAGCCGCGTTGACGGCATCGATGATCGCCTGCAACTGGTACTCGTAGATGGCGATGTCCAGGCTCCAGCTGGCGTCCGTGGCGCGCTGAATGAACCCCAGCAGCGCCTCCAGCAGGCCGTTTTCCAGCCACTGGCGGGGCGCGTCCGGCCACTTTTCGATGGGCAGGTTCTTGTTGGCGCTGAGCAACGCATCGAGCTCGGGAAACTTGCGCGAGAACGCCTGGCTGGCAGCCACCGCACGGTTGAAGATCACCCGCTGGCCGGGAGGCTGGCCGTTGTCGGCGGTGATGCTCAACTGCAGGGACTCGCCCAGTTGCGGCGCGTCCGGGCTGCCATAGGCCAGGTGCACCCGGTAGTTGAGGGTGGCACCGGGGTTGACCGCGTAGTCGGCCCAGCGGAATTTCTGCAGGGGCGCCTGATCGCTGGGGGTGGCGTTGTATTGGGGGAAGGTATGGGCCTTGCCGGGGAAAGTCAGGCTGTTGAACAGAAACAGCCAGGGCTTGCTGCCGGTCTGTTTTTCGATGGCAAAACCCAACAGGCCCTGGCGCCGCGACGCATCCAGGTCCATGGCCAGCAGCACCCCGTTGGTTCCGGCATAGGCCTTGACCCGGAAATCGTCCTTGTCGTTACGCACCAGTACCCGCATGAAGTCACTCCTGTGAAAGACAGCGCAAAGCGTAGCCGCTTCCCGCTCCGGCATGCCAAGGCAAATCCCTGTAGGAGCCGGCTTGCCGGCGAAGAGGCCCGTGTGACTTGCACCGCCAGGCCGGACGCTTTCGCTGGCAAGCCAGCTCCTACGGGGGATGTGCGGTGTGTCGGGGAGGTAGTCAGTCGATATGCTGGTAGGCAGCGTTGAGGAGAGTCGCCAGTTCGCGGGCGCGGCCCAGGCGGATCGGGCCTCGTTCGATGTCGAGCAGCAAGGTCGGGCAGTTCAGGGACCTGGGCGGTGGCAGGTTCTTCAGCCGGCCATCGGTGATCAGCAGCACGCGCTGCTGCTCCGCCGGCAGGCGCCGTTGGCGTTGTTCCAGCCACTGGGCCGCTTCGTTCAGGGCTTGGGGCAAGGGCGTGCCGCCGCCGGCACCCAGGCCGTCGAGCCAGTGCCGCAGGTCCCTGGAGGCCTTCAGGCCCTGGACCTGCCAGCTCGGCGCACGGCCGCTGGCAGTGAGCAGGGCCAGGCGTGCACGCTGGCGGTAGGCGTCGTCGAACAGTTGCGCCAGCAGGCCCTTGGCATCGCTCAGGGCGCTGTGCCGGCGGGTCGAGGCCGACGCGTCGACTATCACCAGCCACAGCTCATGGGGCGAGCGGCTGCGCAAGCGAAACAGCAGGTCTGCACGCAACCGTGGACGGCCTTTGAGCAAGGTGCCGGGCCAGTTGACCGAACCGGCGCTGGCCTCGCGGCTTTTGCCTTGCCGGCCGTGATCCAGGTGCCCCGCCCGGGGCTTGGCATCCGCCCCCCGGTCAGTGCGGGGGCGGATGCCTAGGGCTTTTTTGGCCAGCTGGGCACTTCACGACGGGCGCCGGTGGGCAGGGCCTGGGCCGGCATTTCGCCCCATTGGCCCTGGCCTTCGCTGGGGTTGGCGTTGGCTGGCGCCGGTGCCTGGGGGCTTTGCCCGGACTGTGGCGCGCTGGGCGGTGTCTCCCGCCGCCGGTGTCGCAAGGCGAACTCGGCCACGGCGTCGATATCCTCCTCGGCAATCGCCGGGGCGCCACGCCAGGCGGCATGGGCGCGGGCCGCGCGCAGCCAGACCAGGTCGGCGCGCAGGCCGTCCACGGCAGCAGCAAAGCAGCGCTCGGTAATCAGCGCCAGGGCCTGGTCGTCCAGCGGGATGCTGGCCAGGGCGGCCCGCGCCTGTTGGCAGCGCTCGCGCAATGCCGCCTGGGGTTCGGCCCACTGGGCGCAGAAGCCCTGGGGATCGCTGTCGAAATCCAGGCGGCGGCGAATGATCTGCCCGCGCTCCTGGGGCGCGGGCTGGCCGCTGAGGGCGACGTTGAGGCCAAAACGGTCCAGCAGTTGCGGACGCAGTTCGCCCTCCTCCGGGTTCATGGTGCCGATCAGCACGAACTTCGCCGAATGGCGGTGGGAAATACCGTCGCGCTCGATCAGATTGGTGCCGCTGGCGGCCACGTCCAGCAACAGGTCCACCAAGTGGTCAGGCAGCAGGTTGACTTCATCGACGTAGAGCACGCCGCCGTCGGCCTTGGCCAGTACCCCCGGAGAAAATTGCGCCCGGCCCTGGCCCAGGGCGGCGTCCAGGTCCAGGGTGCCCACCAGGCGCTCTTCGGTGGCGCCCAGGGGCAAGGTGACGAACTGCCCGCAGGCCAACAGGTCCGCCAGGCCCCGGGCCAGGGTCGACTTGGCCATGCCCCGTGGGCCTTCGATCAGCACGCCGCCGATCTTCGGGTCGATGGCGGTCAGGCACAGGGCCAGTTTCAGTGCTTCGGCGCCGACCACGGCGGACAGCGGGAAATGTGGGGTGTCGCTCATGTCAGGGTCTCGCTTGGGTCGGGGGGTGTCCGCAGGACGCTTTCGCGAGCAAGCTCGCTCCTACAACGGCAATGCCAGCCCTGTAGGAGCGAGCTTGCTGGCGATCGAGTGCGCAGCACTCGCCGCCTCAGGAATCTTCTTCTATATCCAGCAGCAGGTGTTCCAGGGCTTCACGATAATCGCCAGGCTCTTGCCACAGGCCACGCTGCTGAGCTTCCAGCAGGCGCTCGGTCATGTCCCGCAGGGCGTGGGGATTATGCTGACGGACGAACTCGCGGGTCGAGCCATCGAGCAGATAGGCATCGGCCAGCAAGGCGTACTGGTGATCGTCGATCAGTTCGGTGGTGGCGTCGAAGGCGAACAGGTTGTCCAGGGTCGCGGCCATTTCGAAGGCGCCCTTGTAGCCATGGCGCTTGACCCCTTCGATCCACTTCGGGTTGGCCGCCCGGGAACGGATGACCCGGTTCAGTTCTTCCTTGAGGGTACGGATCTTCGGCAGGTCCGGCTGGCTGTGGTCGCCGTGGTAGCTGGCGGCCTGGTTGCCGCTGAGGCTTTCCACCGCCGCCAGCATGCCGCCCTGGAACTGGTAGTAGTCGTTGGAGTCCAGCAGGTCGTGCTCGCGGTTGTCCTGGTTCTGCAGCACCGCCTGCACCCGGCTCAGACGGGTGGCGAACTGCTCGCGGGCGGCAGTGCCTTCGTCGCTGCCACCATAGGCGTAGCCACCCCAGTTCAGGTAGACCTCGGCCAGGTCCTCGCGGCTCTGCCACAGGCGGCCGTCGATGGCGCCCTGGACCCCGGCGCCATAGGCCCCCGGCTTGGCGCCGAAGATCCGCCAGCCGGCCTGGCGCGCGGCGGCGTCGGCATCCAGCCCCGACGCCTCCAGGGCCGCGCGCTCGGCACGCACCCTGGCCGCCAGCGGGTTCAAGTCCTCGGGTTCATCGAGAGCCGCTACCGCCTGCACCGCCGCATCGAACAGGCGGATCAGGTTGGCGAAGGCATCGCGGAAGAACCCGGACACCCGCAGGGTTACGTCGACCCGCGGCCGGTCCAGCAGGCTCAGGGGCAGGATCTCGAAGTCATCGACCCGCTGGCTGCCGGTGGCCCACACCGGGCGTACCCCCATCAGGGCCATGGCCTGGGCGATGTCGTCGCCACCGGTGCGCATGGTGGCGGTGCCCCAGACCGACAGGCCCAATTGCAGCAGGTGGTCGCCGTGATCCTGCAAGTGGCGTTCGAGAATCAGGTTGGCCGACTGGAAACCGATGCGCCAGGCGGTGGTGGTGGGCAGGTTGCGCACATCCACCGAGTAGAAGTTGCGCCCGGTGGGCAGCACGTCCAGGCGCCCGCGGCTTGGCGCGCCACTGGGGCCGGCAGGCACGAAACGCCCGTTCAGGGCGTCCAGCAGGCCGCGCATTTCCGCCGGGCCACAGGCGTCCAGACGCGGTGCGACCACCTCGCGCAGGCCGTCGATGATGCTCTGCACCGGCTCCCAGCCGGGTTCGTCCAGCTGTGGGACGGGCCCTTGCAGCGCCGCTTCGATCAACCCGGCGGCGTAGAGCTCCAGGCGCTCGCGAACGTCACCGGCGGTGCGCCACAGCGCCTCGCTCAACTGTTGCAGCACGGGCGGGCGGCGCCCGGTCCAGGGCTCGGACAGGGCACAGTCCAGGGGGTCGAAACCCAGGCCGAAAGCCTTGGCCAGGGCCCGCAGCAGGCTGGCATGGGCGCCTTTGCCGTCGCCCCGGGGAATGCGTAGCAGGGCCAACAGGGTGTCGATGCGCAAGCGCCCCTCGGGGGACTCGCCGAACAGGTGCAGGCCATCGCGGATCTGCGATTCCTTGAGGTCGCACAGGTAGGTGTCCAGGCGCGGCAGCCAGAGCGCGGCGTCGGCGTCGCTGTCGAGCTGTTCGCCCAATTGCAGCTCGCGGTCGATATGGGTCTCGCGCACCAGCTTGAGAATGTCCCGCTGCAGCTCCCGGGCCCGGCGCGGGTCCAGCAACTGGGCTTCGTAGTATTCGTCCGCCAGCAGTTCCAGGTTGCGCAGCGGGCCATAGGTCTCGGCGCGGGTCAGGGGCGGCATCAGGTGATCGATGATCACCGCCTGGGTGCGGCGCTTGGCCTGGGCGCCCTCCCCCGGGTCGTTGACGATGAACGGGTAGATGTTCGGCAACGGCCCCAGCAGCGCATCCGGCCAGCATTGCTCGGAAAGGCCCACGCCCTTGCCCGGCAGCCATTCCAGGTTGCCGTGCTTGCCGACATGGATCAGCGCGTGGGCGCCGTAGGCCTGGCGCAGCCAGAAGTAGAACGCCAGGTAGCCATGGGGCGGCACCAGGTCCGGGTCGTGGTAGACCGCGCTGGGGTCCACCTGGTAACCCCGGGCCGGCTGGATACCGACGAAGGTCAGGCCAAAGCGCAGGCCGGCGATCATCATCCGCCCGTTGCGGCACATCGGGTCCTGCTGCGGCGTGCCCCAGCGCGCCAGCACCGCTTGGCGGTTGGCTTCGGGCAGGGCCTGGAACAGCGTCAGGTAGTCGGCCATGGCCAGGCTTTGCTGGCAGGGGCGCTGGTCGAGGCTGTCCAGGTCGTTGCTCACCCCACCCAGCAACTGCTGGATCAACTCGGTGCCGCTGGCCGGCAGTTCGGCCGGCAGCGGATAGCCTTCGGCGTGCAGTGCCTTGAGGATGTTCAGCGCCGCCGCCGGGGTGTCCAGGCCCACGCCGTTGCCGATGCGCCCGTCCCGGGTCGGGTAGTTGGCCAGTACCAGGGCCACGCGTTTGTGGCCGTTGTCCAGGCGCCCCAGTTCGACCCAGCGCCGGGCCAGTTCGGCGACGAAATCCATGCGTTCGGGCTGGCCGCGATAGCAGACCACGTCCGACTGGCTGAGCTCGCTGCGCCAGGCCAGGTCCTTGAAGCTGATGGGCCGGCTGATGATGCGCCCGTCCAGTTCCGGCAAGGCGATGTGCATGGCCAGGTCCCGCGGCCCCAGGCCCTGCTCGCTGTCACGCCAGCCCGGTTCGTTGTCCTGGGCGCAGATCGCCTGGATCACCGGGATATTGCGGCGGAACGGCCGCAGGTGCGGGGCTTCGGGGCTGGACTGGGCAAAGCCGGTGGTGTTGAGGATCACCCCGGCCGCGGTTTCATCCAGCCAGTCTTCCACCTGGCTCAGGCAGCCCGGTTCCTTGAGGCTGGCCACCGCTATCGGCAAGGGGTTGAGGCCCGCCGCCAGCAAGCGCTGGCAGAACAGGTCGATAAAGCCGGTGTTGGCCGCCTGCAGGTGGGAGCGGTAGAACAGCAGCGCTGCCACGGCTTGCCCCGGCTGCCAGTCGGCCTGCCAGTCACTGAGGGCAGCCTGGCTTTTGTGCGGGTGGTAGATCGCCGTGCGTGGCAGGGCCTGCGGTTCGCTCCAGGGGTAGTCGCGCCCCAACAGGCCGCTGGCCAGGCAGCGGTAGAAGTTCAAGGCGTTATCGCGGCCGCCCTGGCGCAGGTATTGCCACAGGCGATCACGCTCGATGGGGCCCACGGTGCTCAGGTCGCCGAGTTCCGGGTCGGGGCGGTCGTCCCCCGGCACCAGGATCAACTGCACCCCGCGCTGGGACAGCTCCACCAGCCGCTCGACGCCGTAGCGCCAGTAGGCGATGCCACCGTGCAGGGAAATCAGGATGACCTTGGCGTGGCGCAGCACCTGGTCCACATACAGGTCCACCGAGGCGTGGTTCTGCACCTGCATCGGATTGGCCAGGCGAAAGCTCGGGTAGTCCTCGGGCAATTGCTCGGCGGCGTCCGCCAGCAGCGCCAGGCTGGAATCGCCGCTGCACAGGATCACCAGCTCGGCGGGGGTTTGTCCCAGGTCGGCAATGTTGTCATCCGACACGAAACCGCCGGGCTGGGTCCTGAGCAGGTGCATGGCTTAGACGCTGAGTGCGGCGCGCAGTTGCGCTTCGAGCTGGGCGGCGTCCAGTTCCTGGCCGATCAGCACCAGGCGCGTGGTACGGGCCTCGTCGGCGCCCCACTTGCGGTCGAAGTGCTTGTCGAAGCGCGTGCCCACGCCCTGGATCAGCAGGCGCATCGGCTTGTTGGGGATGGCGGCGAAACCCTTGACCCGCAGGATGCCGTGCTTGACCACCAGTTGGGTCAGGGCGTCCAGCAGCAGGCTTTCGTCGGCCTGGGGCAGCTCGATGGAGATGGAATCGAAGGCGTCGTGATCGTGGTCGTCGTGATCGTCATCGCCGTCATGGTGATGGTCGTGGTGGCTGTGGCGGCCGTCGATGTGTTCCTCGGAACCGGCACCCAGGCCCAGCAGCACATCCAGGGGCAGGCGACCGCTGCTGGCTTCGATGACCTTGACCGCCGGCGGCAGCTCCTCGGCCACTTCCAGGCGCACCTTGGCCAGGTCTTCGGGGCTGATCAGGTCGGTCTTGTTGAGGATCACCAGGTCTGCGCTGGACAGCTGGTCGGCGAACAGCTCATGCAGCGGCGATTCGTGGTCCAGGTTGGGGTCGAGCTTGCGCTGGGCGTCCACTTGATCGGGGAAGGCGGCGAAGGTGCCGGCGGCCACGGCCGGGCTGTCGACCACGGTGATCACCGCATCGACGGTGCAGGCACTGCGGATTTCCGGCCACTGGAAGGCCTGGACCAGAGGCTTGGGCAGCGCCAGGCCGGAAGTCTCGATGAGGATGTGGTCCAGGTCGCCGCGGCGCGCCACCAGTTCGCGCATCACCGGGAAGAACTCCTCCTGCACGGTGCAGCACAGGCAACCGTTGGCCAGCTCGTAGACTCGGCCGCTGGCCTCTTCCTCGGTGCAGCCGATGGCGCATTGCTTGAGGATTTCGCCGTCGATGCCCAGCTCGCCGAATTCGTTGACGATCACCGCAATGCGCCGGCCCTGGGCGTTGTCCAGCATGTGCCGGAGCAAGGTGGTCTTACCCGAGCCAAGGAAGCCGGTGACGATGGTGACGGGAAGTTTGGCCAGTGTTTTCATCGGATGCCCTTTGGCAAAAGGAGGCGGGCAAACGGGACGAGAACCGCAACGCCGGGCGCGCGGAGATTTCGCCACCGGATCACCCCGCCCGGTTGTAGTGAGAATCTTGGATCGAGGCAGGTCTCCTGGCTGAGGGCTTGCCAGTCGTCGGACCGGCGATTGCTGCGCCTTCCCACCGGCGTCGTCGACGCCCATGCAGTGGCCTTGCAGCAATCGAACCCTTCACAGTTGCGGGGGCAGCCGCGGCATCGACCGCGTTCCCTTCTTAGCTTCGACCCGTGGCCGAAGAACCTCGAAAGCGCAAGGCTACGCAGAGCCAGGGGGACGGTCAATCGACAATGCGCCCGTAGCAGCCGGCTTGCCGGCGAAAGAGCCATTGAACCTTGCACGAGCGCGGCGCACACCTGCGCAGCGGTTACGGCAATTGACG
The DNA here is from genome assembly GCF_024810175.1 of Pseudomonas sp. BIGb0176. Classification (NCBI taxonomy): domain Bacteria; kingdom Pseudomonadati; phylum Pseudomonadota; class Gammaproteobacteria; order Pseudomonadales; family Pseudomonadaceae; genus Pseudomonas; species Pseudomonas sp. BIGb0176. The sequence continues at coordinate 551,088 of NZ_JANUEC010000001.1, read as the reverse complement.
CCCCTGCCCCGCCCATGATCTCCTACACACCTTGTTACGGGTGCCCCTTACAGGGTGAAACGGGAAACCGGTGAATCACGTGCTTAACTAAAAAGCCGTGGCCAGTCCGGTGCTGCCCCCGCAACGGTAAGCGAGCGAAGTGTCAGATCCACTGTGCCAAGGCATGGGAAGGCGACACTTGCTGGCACGGCATGATACAGCCCTGCCCCTCGCAAGCCCGGAGACCGGCCCGCAACACTTACATAACAACCCGCGGTGGGCGGGCGCTGTTGCAAACCCTGCGTGGCCATCACGCGGGGTTTTCCTGCGCCTCTACCCCGCTGACACTCCAGAGGGAAGCGCCATGTCGATCATCAGCAGCACCAGCCACTCCGCCAGCACGACCTCCACCCTGAGCCAGCGCCTGGTGGCCGCCATCGGCGCCTCGATCCTCGGCGCGTGCCTGGTGTACTTCGCCGGCTTCTCCCACATCGAGGCGGTGCACAACGCGGCTCACGACACCCGCCACAGCGCCGCCTTCCCTTGCCATTGAGACCTGCCGACATGATCAAGCGTATCGCGCAAACCGCAGGTTTCACCGGCCTCTTGGCCGCCCTGCTGCTGACCCTGCTGCAAAGCTTCTGGGTCGCCCCGTTGATCCTGCAGGCGGAAACCTATGAAAAGGCCCCCGCGGCCGAAGTCCATGAGCACGCCGAAGGCGCCATGGCCGCCCACAGCCACGATGCCGAAGCCTGGGAGCCGGAAGACGGCTGGCAGCGCGTGCTGTCCACCACCGGAGGCAACCTGGTGGTGGCCGTGGGCTTCGCCCTGATGCTGGCCGGCCTCTACACCCTGCGCGCGCCGAACCGCACGTCCCAGGGCCTGCTCTGGGGCCTGGCCGGCTATGCCACCTTCTGCCTGGCGCCGACCCTGGGCCTGCCGCCGGAACTGCCGGGCACCGCCGCAGCCGACCTGGCACAGCGGCAGATCTGGTGGGTCGGCACCGCCGCCTCCACCGCTGTGGGCATTGCCCTGATCGTGTTCGCCCGCAACTGGCTGCTGAAGATCCTGGGCGCGGCCATCATCGCCGTACCCCACGTGATCGGCGCGCCGCAGCCGGAAGTGCATTCGATGCTGGCCCCGGAAGAACTGGAAGCGCAATTCAAGATCGCCTCGCAGCTGACCAATGCGGCCTTCTGGCTGGCCCTCGGGCTGATCAGCGCCTGGTTGTTCCGGCGCAAGAGCGCGGGCCAGTACTCGGCATGATCGAAGTGAGCGCAGCGCCGACCATGGTGGTCGGCCTGGGCTGCCAGAAAGGCTGCCCGGTGACCACGCTGCGCGCCTTGCTCGACCAGGTCCTGGCGGCGCACCAGTGGCAGGCCCGGCAGGTCCTGGCCCTGGCCAGCATCGACCTCAAGCGCAACGAACCCGGCCTGCTGCAACTGGCGGAGCAACTGGAACTGCCGCTGACCTGTTTCAGCAGCGGCCAGCTCGCCCCCTTTGCCCTGCGCCTGAGCCACCGCTCGCAAATCGCCTTCGAACGTACCGGCTGCTACGGCGTGGCCGAAAGTGCCGCCCTGGCCCTGGCCGAACAGCTGTCACCCGGCCCGGCCACACTGCTTGTTCCCCGGCAAAAATACGCCCAGGCCACCCTGGCATTGGTCGCCGCCCGGTAGAATCCCCGATAATTCCCGCCTTCGATCATGAGCAATCTTCATCTGAAGCACGGCTCCCGACCTTTTTTCACAGGACACAGCCATGACTGTCTATTTCATCGGCGCCGGCCCCGGCGACCCGGAACTGATCACCGTCAAGGGCCAGCGCCTGATCCATCGTTGCCCGGTGATCATCTACGCCGGCTCCCTGGTCCCCCAGGCAGTGCTCGACGGGCACCGCGCGGAGCGGGTGATCAATAGCGCCGAACTGCACCTGGAGCAGATCATCGAGGCCATCAAGCAGGCCCATGCCCGGGGCCAGGACGTGGCCCGGGTGCATTCCGGCGACCCGAGCCTGTATGGCGCCATCGGCGAGCAGATCCGCTGCCTGCGGGAGCTGGGCATCCCCTTCGAGATCATCCCCGGGGTCACCGCCACCGCCGCCTGCGCTGCCCTGCTGGGGGCCGAACTGACCCTGCCGGACGTCTCCCAAAGCGTGATTCTTACCCGCTACGCGGACAAGACCGCGATGCCTGCCGGCGAGGATTTCGCCAGCCTGGCGGCCCACGGCGCCACCATGGCCATCCACCTGGGGGTCAATCACCTATCGAAGATCGTTGCCGAGTTGCTGCCCCACTACGGCGCAGACTGCCCGATTGCAGTGGTGCACCGCGCCACCTGGCCGGATCAGGACTGGGCCCTGGGAACCCTGGCGGACATCGTCGATCAGGTGGCGGCCAAGGGTTTTCGGCGCACGGCACTGATCCTGGTGGGCCGGGTGCTGGCCACGGATGCATTCAGCGAATCGTCGCTGTACCGCGCCGGGCACGCACACCTCTACCGCCCTTGACACACACCCTGTGTAGGAGCTGGCTTGCCAGCGAAGGCGATCTTGGCATCGTGCAAGGCTTGAGGGCCCATTCGCCGGCAAGCCGGCTCCTACGAGGTGGGAGTTCCTATGTTGCCGCGCTGGACGCTTTGTAGGAGCTGGCTTGGGGGCATAAAAAAACGGCGCTCACGGGGCGCCGTTTTTTCAAGTCGCAGCGAACGCCTTAGTAGTAGGCGTTTTCTTTCTGCGTGTGGTCGGTGACGTCACGTACGCCCTTGAGCTCCGGAATGCGCTCGAGCAGGGTGCGCTCGATGCCTTCCTTCAAGGTCACGTCGGCCTGGCCGCAGCCCTGGCAACCGCCGCCGAACTGCAACACGGCAATGCCGTCCTCGACCACGTCAATCAGGCTGACCTGGCCGCCGTGGCTGGCCAGCCCCGGGTTGATCTCGGTTTGCAGGTAGTAGTTGATGCGCTCGTTGACCGGGCTGTCGGCATTGACCATCGGCACCTTGGCGTTGGGCGCCTTGATGGTCAGCTGGCCGCCCATGCGGTCGGTGGCGTAGTCGACCACCGCATCATCGAGGAAACCTTCGCTGAAGGCGTCGATGTAGGCGGTGAAGCTTTTCAGGCCCAGGGCCTTGTCTTCGGGTTTCTCTTCGCCCGGCTTGCAATAGGCGATGCAGGTCTCGGCGTACTGAGTCCCTGGCTGGGTGATGAAGATGCGGATGCCAATCCCCGGGGTGTTCTGCTTGGATAGCAGATCAGCCAGATAATCGTGGGCGGCGTCGGTAATGGTTATGGCGCTCATGGTGGTTCCTCGCAGACGTGGGCGCAGTTTACGCCAATCCAAGCCGCTGACAAAGTCCTAGTATTTTTGTCGGGATAGACTTTGGTATAGAGCGTCCCCGGGCCGCGCCAAGGCGCAGTCCGGGGGCGATGACAGCTCTATGTCAGAGGTTTTCGTAACGGTTCATGTCCAGGACCCCGGCTTCCACCGGGTCGGTTTCCTGCAGGTAGCGGGTCTGGTCATGGAAGTACTGCCAGAACTGCGGATGGCTGCGGCGGATGCCCCAGCGCTCGACGATCTTCTCGAAGCTGGCGGCGTCCCGGGCCGCCTGCATGGCGTCGACGAACTCCGGCACTTGCCCGGCCGGTACGTTGAACATGAAGTTCGGATAGCTGCTGAGAATCCCCGGGAATATGGTCAGGGTGTCCAGCCCCGGCTGGTAGCGCAGCGACTCGCCGAGCATGAAGGCCACGTTACTGTGGGCGCGGTTGCGCAGCATGCTGTAGAACTCGCGCTTGCCGCTGGCGGTCTGGACACGCAGCAGGGTCGCTTCCGGCAACTGTTCGATGACCTTGAGGCCCGCCGCCGGGCGCGATGCCAGGCGGCTCAGGGCCTGCTCGGCATCCTGCAGCGCCGGGTCGATGTTCGGGCGTGAGCAGTAGGCGCTGTCACAGCGGTTGATCGGATCCGGCTTGGCGTTGAGGTCGCCATAGCGGGCCAGCAACTGGTTGGCGAAGTCCTTTTTCGGGTCCTTGAGGTCGAGCTTCAGCGCGCTGCGCTTGTCGTCGTCGATGGACTCGTAATCCAGCCACATCTTGAACTTGCCGCTGTTCTGGTACCAATCGTCGAGGAAATCCTCGCGGGTGCCGGCGGGCATCAGGCGCAGGAAGTTCTGCTCCGCGCCATTGCGGATCAGGTCGAAGTACAACCGGGTCTGGGCCTGGTGGGAGACGTTGCCGAACACGTCGAAGTTCACCGCCAATTGATAGTAGGTGCGCTCCAGCAGCGGGTAGTCGAACAGCCACATCGTCTGTGGCACTTCGCCGATCAGGCCCTTGGTCACCGAGGCGCTGTCGAAGTGGCGGAAGATGCTCAGCAGCGCGTTGTCGTTGCCGGCCCACAGGGTCGACCAGCTGGGCGCCGGCGAATCGGCATAGGAATCGCGGCGCAGGGCCTCGTACTCGTTGCGCTTGTCGCGATAGGCCAGCCACAGGCTGAGCACGCTGCCGACGTCGTCGTTCTGCCCGGGCATGGCCAGCAACGGCGTGGCCTGGCCGCGATAGGCCGGGTCGGTGATGTACAGGTCATGTTCGGGGGCCTGGAACAGCGCCCAGAAGTTGTCGCGAATCACGTCGGTGGCGATCTGCCCGCGGCACACCGGGCCACGGATAAAGGTGCGCACGAAGTATTCGGCGTTATCCAGCATGAACTGGTAGCGGGCCTTGGCCGGAATCGCCTCGAAGGTCTCGAACGGGTTGGCCCGGCGCGCCGGCCCGTAGCCCGGCAGGGCCGTGACCTGCCAGTCGCCGCTGTAGAACAGGGTCTTGACCCGGGCCATCTTCGCCGCGCTCAGCGGGTAGGTGATATGGGTCTTGTGCACGATCACCCCTTGCACCGGCCACAGGCGGTAGTACACCTGGGTGCCCGGGTCGTCGTTGGGGCGACGGGTGTTGATCAGGTCGATGGGCTGGCCACTGGGGGTACGGGAACGCACCCACTGGAAGAAATGCCCCGGCTCGCCGCCTTCAAAATAGAGATGGGCGAGGAACAAGTGTTCATAGAGCCAGCGCGCCACCAGGCTCTCCCGGGCGCCAGGGGCGTTGAGCAGGTTTTCCCACTGAGCCACTTGCAGGCTTTCCCGGGCACTGGGGGCCAGGCCTTGCTCGTCGATGGGCGCGCCCGAGGCCAGCCAGCGTTGCAGGGTCAGGTATTGCTGATCGGTCAGGCCGGTGACCGCCAGGGGCATGCCTTCCTTGGGGTGAGCCCCGGCATAGGCGTCGAACTCCGCCGGCTGCGGGCACATGTTCTCGCGGCTCAGGCCCAGGGCGATCTCGCTGGGCAACTTGGCGTTGGGTTGCAGCGGGGTGCGATGGCCCAGTTCCAGCATGCGCGCCATCAGCGCCGCCTGGCTGCCCTGGGCGTCAAGCACCGAATAGAAGCCCTTCTGCTGCCAGGCACGCTGGCCAGTGGCGTCATAGAACAGCCGCGTAGGCGCTTGGGCCTTGCTGCGCTCGCCGTCGTACACCGGAATCTTCGAAGCACCGCGGCTGGCCCCTTCGCCACTGCCCAGGTTGAGCTGACAGGCGGAGTCGTAACAGGCATGACAGGCCACGCATTTCTCGGTAAAGATCGGCTGGATGTCGCGGGTATAGGAAATCGCCGGCGCCGGACCTTGTGCCAGGCACACTGAACTCAGAAGCAGCAGCGCGCTGCTGACGATAAAACGAAACGGCATGTCCCTGGTCCCGAAAGAAAAAAACGCCGCGATTCTACCGGTCTCACTCCTCGACCAACATGAGCGATATTCATGCAAAAACCACGCATGCCGCAAAACCATGCAGGTTTGCTATGATCGCCGCCCTTCGTAATGGCCTTACCAGGTAGTTCTCATGTCCGATCGCAGTGCTCGCCTCCACGCCCTCCAGCAAGCCCTCAAAGAGCGCATTCTGATTCTCGATGGCGGCATGGGCACCATGATCCAGAGCTACAAGCTCGAAGAACATGACTACCGTGGCAAGCGCTTCGCCGACTGGCCCAGCGACGTCAAGGGCAACAACGACCTGTTGGTGATCACCCGTCCGGACGTGATCGGTGGCATCGAAAAAGCCTATCTGGATGCCGGCGCCGACATCCTGGAAACCAACACCTTCAACGCCACGCGCATTTCCATGGCCGATTACGGCATGGAAGAACTGGCCTACGAATTAAACGTAGAGGGCGCACGCCTGGCGCGCAAGATCGCCGACGCCAAGACCCAGGAGACCCCGGACAAGCCACGTTTCGTCGCCGGCGTCCTGGGACCGACCAGCCGTACCTGCTCGCTGTCGCCCGACGTCAACAACCCCGGCTACCGCAACGTCACCTTCGATGAACTGGTGGAAAACTACACCGAGGCCACCAAGGGCCTGATCGAAGGCGGTGCCGACCTGATCCTGATCGAGACCATCTTCGACACCTTGAACGCCAAGGCGGCGATCTTCGCCGTACAGGGCGTGTTCGAAGAACTGGGCGTCGAGCTGCCGATCATGATTTCCGGGACCATCACCGATGCCTCCGGTCGTACCCTGTCGGGCCAGACCACCGAGGCCTTCTGGAACTCCGTGGCCCACGCCAAGCCGATCTCGGTGGGCCTGAACTGCGCCCTGGGCGCCAGCGAACTGCGCCCGTACCTGGAAGAGCTGTCGAACAAGGCCAGCACCCACGTCTCGGCGCACCCCAATGCCGGCCTGCCCAACGAATTCGGCGAATACGACGAACTGCCGGAACAAACCGCCAAGGTCATCGAGGAATTCGCCCAGAGCGGCTTCCTGAATATCGTCGGCGGCTGCTGCGGCACCACCCCGGGGCATATCGGCGCCATCGCCAAAGCCGTGGCCGGTTATGCCCCGCGACAGATCCCGGACATTCCCAAGGCCTGCCGCCTGTCGGGCCTGGAGCCCTTCACCATCGATCGCAGCTCGCTGTTCGTGAACGTCGGTGAACGCACCAACATCACCGGCTCGGCCAAGTTCGCCCGGCTGATCCGCGAGGACAACTACACCGAGGCCCTGGAAGTCGCCCTGCAGCAGGTGGAAGCCGGCGCCCAGGTGATCGACATCAACATGGATGAAGGGATGCTGGATTCGAAGAAGGCCATGGTGACCTTCCTCAATCTGATCGCCGGCGAGCCGGACATCTCCCGCGTACCGATCATGATCGACTCCTCCAAGTGGGAAGTGATCGAAGCCGGCCTCAAGTGCATCCAGGGCAAGGGCATCGTCAACTCCATCAGCATGAAGGAAGGCGTCGAGCAGTTCATTCACCACGCCAAACTGTGCAAGCGCTACGGCGCCGCCGTGGTGGTAATGGCCTTCGACGAGGTCGGCCAGGCCGACACCGAGGCGCGCAAGAAGGAAATCTGCAAGCGCTCCTACGACATCCTGGTCAATGAAGTGGGCTTCCCGCCGGAAGACATCATCTTCGACCCGAACATCTTCGCCGTAGCCACCGGCATCGAGGAACACAACAACTACGCCGTTGATTTCATCAACGCCTGCGCCTATATCCGCGACGAGCTGCCCTATGCCCTGAGCTCCGGCGGTGTGTCCAACGTGTCGTTCTCGTTCCGCGGCAACAACCCGGTGCGTGAAGCGATCCACTCGGTGTTCCTGCTGTACGCGATCCGCAACGGCCTGACCATGGGCATCGTCAACGCCGGCCAGCTGGAGATCTACGACCAGATTCCGCAACAGCTGCGCGACGCCGTGGAAGACGTGGTGCTCAACCGCACGCCCAACGGCACCGACGCGCTGCTGGCCATCGCCGACCAGTTCAAGGGCGACGGTAGCGTCAAGGAAGCGGAAACCGAGGAATGGCGCGGCTGGGAAGTCAACAAGCGCCTGGAACACGCGCTGGTCAAGGGCATCACCACCCATATCGTCGAAGACACCGAAGAGTCGCGCCAGAGCTTCAGCCGCCCGATCGAGGTGATCGAAGGCCCGCTGATGTCCGGCATGAACGTGGTCGGCGACCTGTTCGGCGCCGGCAAGATGTTCCTGCCCCAGGTGGTTAAATCCGCCCGGGTCATGAAACAGGCGGTAGCCCACCTGATTCCCTTCATCGAGCTGGAAAAAGGCGACAAGCCGGAAGCCAAGGGCAAGATCCTCATGGCCACGGTCAAGGGCGACGTGCACGACATCGGCAAGAACATCGTCGGCGTGGTCCTGGGCTGCAACGGCTACGACATCGTCGACCTCGGGGTGATGGTGCCGGCGGAGAAGATCCTCCAGGTGGCCAAGGAGCAGAAGTGCGACATCATCGGCCTGTCCGGGCTGATCACCCCGTCCCTGGACGAGATGGTCCACGTCGCCCGCGAGATGCAGCGCCAGGATTTCCACCTGCCGCTGATGATCGGTGGCGCCACCACCTCCAAGGCCCACACCGCGGTGAAGATCGAGCCCAAGTACAGCAATGACGCGGTGGTCTACGTCACCGACGCCTCCCGCGCGGTGGGCGTGGCCACCCAGCTGCTGTCCAAGGAGCTCAAGGCCGGCTTCGTGCAGAAGACCCGCGAGGAATACGTGGAAGTGCGCGAGCGCACCGCCAACCGCAGCGCCCGCACCGAGCGCCTGAGCTACCCGGCGGCCATCGCCAAGAAGCCGCAGTTCGACTGGAGCAGCTACCAGCCGGTCAAACCGACCTTCACCGGCGCCCGGGTGCTGGACAACATCGACCTCAAGGTGCTGGCCGAATACATCGACTGGACGCCGTTCTTCATCTCCTGGGACCTGGCCGGCAAGTTCCCGCGCATCCTCGAAGACGAAGTGGTGGGCGAAGCTGCCACCGCGCTGTACAAGGACGCCCGGGAGATGCTCGACAAGCTGATCAACGAAAAGCTGATCAGCGCCCGCGCCGTGTTCGGCTTCTGGCCGGCCAACCAGGTGCAGGACGACGACCTGGAAGTCTACGGCGATGACGGCCAGCCCCTGGCGCGCCTGCACCACCTGCGCCAGCAGATCATCAAGACCGATGGCAAGCCGAACTTCTCCCTGGCCGACTTCGTCGCGCCCAAGGACAGCGGCGTCACCGACTACGTCGGCGGCTTCATCACCACCGCCGGAATCGGCGCCGAAGAAGTGGCCAAGGCCTACCAGGATGCCGGCGACGACTACAACTCGATCATGGTCAAGGCCCTGGCCGATCGCCTGGCCGAAGCCTGCGCCGAGTGGCTGCACCAGCAGGTGCGCAAGGAGTACTGGGGTTATGCCAAGGACGAACAACTGGACAACGAGGCACTGATCAAGGAGCAGTACAGCGGTATCCGCCCTGCCCCCGGCTACCCGGCCTGCCCGGACCACACCGAGAAGAGCACCCTGTTCGCCCTGCTCGACCCCGAGGCCAGCGAAGGCCGTGCCGGCCGTAGCGGCGTGTTCCTTACCGAGCACTTCGCCATGTTCCCGGCGGCCGCCGTCAGCGGCTGGTACTTCGCTCACCCGCAGGCGCAGTACTTCGCCGTGGGCAAGGTCGACCAGGACCAGGTCCAGAGCTACACCGAACGCAAGGGCCAGGACCTGGCCGTGAGCGAACGCTGGCTGGCACCCAACCTGGGCTACGACAACTGACCCACGTTGTGCAGGAGCCGGCTTGCCGGCGAAGGCGGTCCCCGGGGCCTCTTCGCTGGCAAGCCCATTCCTGCAACCGCCCGCCACCCCGGGCGGCATTGTCTATGCTCTGTTGACACCCAATCGTGTCGAGGGATTTATGGACGATCCAAGCAAGGACAATCAGCCTCCGACCTTCCTGCAGATGCTGCAAAGCGTGCTGGCCGCCGCCTTCGGCGTACAGAGCGGGAAGAACCGCGCCCGCGACTTCAGCCACGGCAAGCCCAGCCACTTCATCGTGCTGGGCATTCTGTTCACCACCCTGTTTGTTCTGGTGCTGCTGGGCATCGCCAACCTGGCGATGCACCTGGCGGGGGTCTGAAGCGGCGTCAGCGCAGCAACAGCTGCAAACCGAAGGGATAGCGGTAGCTGTCCGGCTTGCCTTGGGCGGACAGCCCGCGAAAATCGACCCTGGTGCCCACCTGATCCCCCAGGCGCAACAACTGCCGGGCCTGGGCCGGGGTCAATGCCTGGAACAGCGACAGCTGCCAATCCGGCCCGCCCAGGCGCCGGGCGTCCAGCCCCAGGGCATCATCGTGCAACGCCACCAGGGCCCAGCCCCCCAGGGTGAAGTGCCCCGCCTCCAGCACCGACAACTTGCCGTCGATCAGGGCCTGCAAGGCCTCGGGCGAACTGTTGACTCCACTGAACAGCAGATCCGTTCCCGGCTTGCGGCCCAGTTCCCGGGCCGCTTGCATGGCCCCCAGGGCCATTTCGTCATTGGCCGACCAGACCAGTTGGGTTTTCGGATAGCGCTTGAGCAACTGTTGCGCCTGGCGGTAGGCGCGCTCCCGGTTCCATTCGCCATAGACCAACTGACGCAAATGCACCTGCGGATGTTCGGCCAGGGCCCGGCGCAAGCCGCGCTCGCGCAACTGCGCCGCAGGCGTGACCTTGAGCCCGGAAAATGCAAGCAGTTCGATGCCGTGCCCTGCCGGGACCGGCCCAAGCTTGTGCAGCAGCTCCTTGAGCATGCGGTAGCCGGCTTCCTCATCGTCGCCCACCATGCTGCCGATCCAGTCCGAATAGTTCTGCCGGCTCTGCCCGATCAGTTCCCGCTGGTCCAGGGTCAAAGGGCTGTTGACGATAAACAGCTTGATCCCGGAACCCTGGGACAGACGCAGGATCTGCGGAGCCACGTACTGTTCGTTCACCAGCATCAGGTAATCGGGTTTGTCGCGGCCCTGGAACAGCTCCCGGGCCTGCTGCAGAGTGTTCTGCGGATCGCGCTCGGCATAGAGGATACGCAGGTCAAGCCCCAGGTCCCGGGCCGCGGCCTGCATGAACTGCGAATAACTGACCCAGAAGGTCTCCGTGGAATTGCCGGGATTGAGAAACACCACCGATGTGGCATGAGCGACCGCCCAGAACGGCAGACTCAGGCACAACAGCCACTTGCACAGACGCTTGAACATTACGAGAAGAGCCCCAGAATTTCGCCCAGGCAGTATAACTGGCAAAGTGCTGGCCAACGGCGGCAAATTGTCATGATTGTCCGACAATTCAGGCTCTTTTTTATCGCTCGACTACTGGTGGCTGACCCAGAACACGGCCGTACCCACGACCAGTATGATCAGAAAGAGAATGGCCCAAGCATCAACGCTACTGTCACTTTTCCTTACTTTGGTTGGATGGCTCATAGCATCGCCTCTAGTAGATTTTGTCGGTGACTGCTCAAAGACTCGTCCACAGTTAAGACCAGGATTGCCCCTACCACAAATGGGGTTACTCTCACGCCCCTACCGTTAGTCGTTTTGGTTCTGTGCATATACTCAAACATCACTTTTGCGCATAACCGCAAACTGGTATCGTTCGGCGGCTCCGTTGGGAGTGCGCGGCCGTGCGCGCAGATTTGCTTACATGGGTGGCGTGAAGCGTGAACGAAGGCAAGACGAGGTGAGACCGGCGAAAACCGCACTGGACGCCAGTCCGAGCAGCGTACCGAAGCCGTTCACCGCAGTATTTGCCAAGTGCGCTTGAGCGCCGCCTGTAGCCTGAGAACTGGACCTATATGTACGTATACGACGAGTACGATCAGCGGATCATCGAGGACCGCGTCAAGCAGTTCCGTGATCAGACCCGACGCTATCTGGCAGGCGAGCTGAGCGAAGAAGAATTCCGCCCCCTGCGCCTGCAGAATGGCCTTTATATCCAACGTTTTGCCCCGATGCTGCGGGTCGCCGTGCCTTACGGCCAACTGACCTCGCGCCAAGCGCGGATGATGGCCAAGATTGCCCGCGACTACGACAAGGGCTACGCGCACATCAGCACCCGGCAGAACGTGCAGTTCAACTGGCCGGCCCTGGAAGACATCCCGGACATCCTCGCCGAACTGGCCACCGTGCAGATGCACGCGATCCAGACCAGCGGCAACTGCCTGCGCAACGTCACCACCGACCAGTTCGCCGGTGTCGCCGCCGACGAGCTGATCGACCCGCGGCCCTGGTGCGAGATCGTCCGCCAGTGGACCACCTTCCACCCGGAATTTGCCTACCTGCCGCGCAAGTTCAAGATCGCCATCAACGGCTCGACCTCTGACCGCGCGGCCATCGAAGTCCATGACATCGGCCTTGAGCCTGTGTACAACGCCGCCGGTGAGCTGGGTTTCCGCGTGCTGGTGGGTGGCGGCCTGGGCCGTACCCCGGTGGTCGGTGCCTTCATCAACGAGTTCCTGCCCTGGCAGGACCTGCTGAGCTACCTCGACGCCATCCTGCGGGTCTACAACCGCTACGGCCGGCGTGACAACAAGTACAAGGCGCGGATCAAGATCCTGGTCAAGGCCCTGACCCCTGAAGTGTTCGCCGAGAAGGTCGAGGCCGAGATGGCCCACCTGCGCGGCGGCCAGACCACCCTGACCGATGCCGAAGTGCATCGCGTGGCCAAGCACTTCGTCGACCCGGACTACAAGACCCTGAGCAACCAGGACGCCGAACTGGCCGCCCTGGACCAGCAGCACCCGGGCTTTGCCCGCTGGCGCACGCGCAACACCCTGGCCCACAAGAAGCCGGGCTACGTGGCCGTGACCCTGTCGCTCAAGCCCACCGGCATAGCGCCGGGAGACGTTACCGACAAGCAGTTCGACGCCATCGCCGACCTGGCCGACCGTTACAGTTTCGGCCAGCTGCGCACCTCCCACGAGCAGAACATCATTCTCGCCGACGTCGAGCAGAGCCAACTGTTCACCCTGTGGGGCGAGTTGCGGGAGAACGGCTTCGCCACGCCGAACATCGGCCTCTTGACCGACATCATCTGCTGCCCGGGCGGCGACTTCTGCTCCCTGGCCAACGCCAAGTCGATCCCGATCGCCGAATCCATCCAGCGCCGTTTCGACGACCTGGACTACCTGTTCGACATCGGCGAACTGGACCTGAACATCTCCGGTTGCATGAACGCCTGCGGCCACCACCACGTGGGCCATATCGGCATCCTCGGGGTGGACAAGAAAGGCGAGGAGTTCTACCAGGTGTCCCTGGGTGGCAGCGCCAGCCGCGACGCCAGCCTGGGCAAGATCCTCGGCCCGTCCTTCGCCCAGGACGACATGCCCGACGTGATCTCGAAGCTGATCGACGTGTACGTGGAACAACGTACCGAAGACGAACGCTTCATCGACACCTATCAACGTATTGGCATCGACCTCTTCAAGGAGCGCGTCTATGCAGCGAATCATTAAGAACAACGAGGTCATCGACGAAACCTGGCACCTGCTGCCCAAGGACGCGACCCTCGACGGCATTTCCAACTGCGACGACCTGATCGTGCCACTGGCCCTGTGGCGCGAGCATGCTCACGCCCTCAAGGCCCGCGATGGCGGCCTGGGCGTATGGCTGGATGCGGACGAAGAAGCCGAGGAAATCGGTGACGACGTCGAGCAGTTCCAGGTGATTGCCCTGAACTTCCCGGCCTTCACCGATGGCCGCAACTACTCCAACGCCCGCCTGCTGCGTGACCGCTACGGCTACAAGGGCGAGTTGCGAGCGATTGGCGACGTGTTGCGCGACCAGCTGTTCTACCTGCACCGCTGCGGCTTCGATGCCTATGCACTGCGGGCCGACAAGGACCCCTACGAAGCCTTGGAAAGCCTCAAGGACTTCTCCGTGACCTACCAGGCCGCCACCGACGAACCGCTACCGCTGTTCCGTCGCCGCTAAGCCCTGGCGCCAACAAAAAGCCCTGGAACGGTTTCCCGCTCCAGGGCTTTTTTGTTTCCGCGCCTCCCACCTACCGCAGGAACCGGCTTGCCGGCGAAGAGGCCCTCGGGCCTTGTGCAAAGCTTGCGACCGCCTTCGCTGGCAAGCCAGCTCCTACAAAGCCAGCTCCTACAAAAAGCCAGCGCCTACAAGGCCGGGGGGTTACCAGAAGCGCTGTTGGGTCAGGCGGCTCCACCAGGTCAGCAGCACGCGGTCGATGGAGCCGCTGGCCGCCAGCCCTACCCGCTCTTGCAGGCTCTTGCGCTCGGCATAGTGCAAGTGGAAGACCTCGGCACTCTTGGCCTTGTCCGCCAGGTATTCGTCACTGGTCTGCAACTCGTCCACCAGCAGTTTTTCCTGCGCCGCCACGCCCAGCCAGACTTCACCAGTGGCCACTTCATCAATGGCCAGTTGCGGGCGATAGCGGGAAACGAAGTTCTTGAACAGTTGATGGGTGACGTCCAGGTCTTCCTGGAATTTCTCCCGGCCCTTCTCGGTATTTTCGCCAAACACCGTCAAGGTGCGCTTGTACTCACCAGCGGTCAGCACTTCGAAATCGATGTCGTGCTTCTTCAGCAGGCGGTTGACGTTGGGCAACTGGGCCACCACGCCAATGGAACCGAGGATGGCGAACGGCGCGCTGATAATCTTTTCACCGATGCAGGCCATCATGTAGCCGCCGCTGGCCGCTACCTTGTCGATGCACACCGTCAGCGGCACGCCGGCCTGGCGGATACGCGCCAGCTGCGACGAAGCCAGCCCGTAGCTGTGGACCATGCCGCCACCGCTCTCCAGGCGCAGCACCACTTCATCCTTGGGCGTTGCCAGGCTCAGCAGGGCAGTGATTTCATGGCGCAGCCCTTCGGTGGCCGAAGCCTTGATGTCGCCATTGAAGTCCAGCACGAAGACCCGGGGCTTGGCCTCGGCCGGCTGTTTCTTGTGCTTCTTCTGGCTCTTTTCGCTCTTGCTCTTGGCCTTGCGCAGGGCCTTGAGCTGATCCTTGTCCAGCAGGCTCTGCTCCAGGCGCTCGCGCAGCTCCTTGTAGAAATCATTCAGCTTGCTGACCTGCAACTGCCCCACACCCTTGCGCCGCCCCTTGCTGCGCAGCGCAGCGGCGGTGATCAGCACCACCAGGATGGCGACCACCAGGGTCACGGTCTTGGCCAGGAAACTGGCATATTCGGCGATAAACTCCACAGGGACTCCTCAAACATGGACCGCTGCCAACGAGCGGCGTAATGGGCTAAAGCATACCGGCGCGACTGGTCGGCCACCAGTCGGGAAACCTTGTGTAACCAAGCTCCAACAATCATTTCAAACAAGCGTATGTTTTTTCATTGACAGCTCACCGGCATCCTCATAACCTCGCAAAACTTTCAACGTACCGGGATGACGCGGACGTGGGCAGCATCTACTTGATTCGACATGGCCAGGCCTCCTTCGGTGCAGACGACTACGACGTGCTGTCGGCCACTGGCGTGCGCCAGGCGGCGGTGCTCGGCGAACACCTGGCAGCGCTGGGCATCGGCTTCGATCGCTGCCTGTCCGGCGATCTGCGGCGCCAGCAGCACACCGCCCAGGCCGCTCTGGAACAGATGAGCGCCGCAGGCTTTGACAGCCCGGCCCTGGAAATAGATTCCGCCTTCAACGAATTCGATGCCGACGCCATCATCCGCGCCCTGCTGCCCGACCTGCTGCCCCAGGAACCCGAAGCCCTGAACATCCTGCGCAACGCCGCGCAGAACCGCGGTGAGTTCCAGCGCATCTTCGCCCTGATCATCCAGCGCTGGCTGGCCGGCACCTACGACCCGCCGGGCCTGGAAAGCTGGCTGGGTTTTGTCGAACGCGTCCAGGGCGGCCTGCAACGGATTCTCGAAGCAGCCAACAACCAGCAGAAGATCGCCGTGTTCACCTCCGGCGGCACCATAACCGCCCTGCTCCACCTGATTACCCGGATGCCCGCCCAGCAGGCTTTCGAACTCAATTGGCAAATCGTCAACACCTCGCTCAACCAGCTGAAGTTCCGCGGTCGCGAGGTGTCCCTGGCTTCCTTCAACGGTCATGCCCATCTGCAACTGTTGAAGGCCCCGGAGCTCATCACCTTCCGTTGAGCCCGGCTTACTGTGACCCTTGCTGTAACCACCCCATAAAAGGATCGAACCATGACCTCCGTAGCTGACGCCGTACAAGCCATGCAAGCCAAGTTCAACCCAGCTGCCGCTGCCGGCCTGGACCTGGTTTTCGGTTTCCGCATCGATGACTCCAAGCACTTCTCGCTGGTCGTCAAGGACAGCACCTGCGAACTCAAGGAAGGCGAGAACCCGGACGCCCAGGTCACCCTGGTGATGGACGGCGAGACCCTGGACGGCATCGTCAGCGGCGAGACCGACGGCATGCAAGCCTTCATGGGCGGCAAGCTGCGCGCCGAAGGCGACATGATGCTGGCCATGAAACTGAGCGAGCTGTTCCCAGCCTAAGACCGCGCAAGGTCCGGCTGTACCCGAATCCCGCCCCTGTGGCGGGATTCGTCGTTTCTGGCTGCCGCAACCGCTCTGGCCCGTGCCTTTGCCCTGAATCAATACCGCTGGGCGGCTGGCATTTCAGGCGAGACGCTTGATTGATCTCGGTCAGTTCCCACCCCGCAACGCCCCTCTACTCTTGCGCCTTCCATCGCGGCCAGGGACGGCTCAGCCGGAGCCACCTGCCATACCGCCATCACTCACGGAAGAGTCTGCATTATGCGATCACTGAAGATCATCCTGCTGTCTACCGCCTTCAACGGCCTGACCCAACGCGCCTGGCTCGACCTGCGCCAGGCCGGCCACCGCCCCAGCGTGGTGCTGTTCACCAGCGAAGAAGAGGTCTGCCGGCAGATCGAAGAGGCCGAGGCCGACCTGGTGATCTGCCCGTTCCTCAAGGACCGGGTCCCCCAGCAACTGTGGAGCCACCCCAAGCGCCCGGTGGTGATCATCCACCCCGGCATCGTCGGCGACCGCGGGGCCAGCGCCCTGGACTGGGCCATCAGCAAGGAACTCAAGCGCTGGGGCGTCACCGCGTTGCAGGCGGTGGAAGAAATGGACGCCGGGCCGATCTGGTCGACCCACGAATTCAACCTGCCCGCCGGGCTGCGCAAGTCCGAGCTGTACAACGGCCTGGTGAGCGACGCGGCGATTCACTGTATCCGCGACGTGGTGGAGAAATTCCGCAACGGCTACACCCCCCAGCCCCTGGACTACGACAAACCCTCGGTCCTCGGGCGCCTGCAACCGAACATGAAGCAATCCGACCGCACCTTCAGCTGGCACGACAGCGCCCAGTTCATCAAGCGCAGCATCGATGCCGCCGACGGTCAGCCCGGCGTCCTGGCCAGCCTCGCCGGCGGCCAGTACTACGTCTACGACGCCCACCTGGATTCACGCACCGGCATGCCCGGGCAACTGCTGGCGGTGCACGACGACGCAGTACTGGTGGCCTGTGGCGATCACAGCGTGTGGATCGGCTCCCTGCGCCAGAAGCCCCAGCCTGGCGAAGAAACCTTCAAGCGCCCCGCCCGCCACGTGCTCGGCGAGCGCCTGGCCGATGTCCCGGTGCTGGACTGGTCGGTGGCCAACAGCCCGTTCAGCACCGAGGCCTACCAACCTATCCGCTACCGCGAAACGGGCAAGGTCGGCGAACTGACCTTCGAGTTCTACAACGGCGCCATGAGCACCGAGCAGTGCCAGCGCCTGGTCAGCGCCCTGCGCTGGGCCAAGGCTCGGGACACCCAGGTGCTGCTGGTGCGTGGCGGCCGCGGCGCCTTCAGCAACGGCGTGCACCTCAACGTGATCCAGGCCGCCGAAGTACCGGGCCTGGAGGCCTGGGCCAATATCCAGGCCATCGACGACGTCTGCCTGGAACTGCTCACCGCCCGCCAACTGGTGGTCAGCGGCCTGACCGGCAATGCCGGCGCCGGCGGCCTGATGCTGGCCCTGGCCGCGGACGTGGTCCTGGCCCGCGCCGACACCGTGTACAACCCCCACTACAAGAGCATGGGCCTGTACGGCTCCGAGTACTGGACCTACAGCCTGCCCCGCACCGTCGGCCAGGCCATGGCCAAGCAGTTGACCGAAGCCTGCCTGCCCATCAGCGCCCTCCAGGCCCTGCAGATGGGCATGGTCCAGGAAATCGGCCCGCGCTGCCCGGACGAGTTCGGCCTGTGGCTGCTGCAACGGGCCAACGGCGTTCTCAACGACCCGCGCTACCAGCACCTGCGCCAGCGCAAGCTGGATGCCGACCCGCAACTGATGCAGCACTGCCGCAACGCCGAGCTGGAAGAGATGCACATGGACATGGTGCAGAACCGCAAGGGCTTCGCCGAGAAGTGCAGCAACTTCGTCTACAAGCGCAAGACCTGCTGCACCCCGGAGCGGTTGATCGAAGCCTGGGCGCTGCCGCAGCCCGCCACTTTGATCGTCCGATCAGCCTAGCCGTCGGATCTGCTCGTCCACTCACGCCACGCAGCCGCAAAGGCTGCGTGGCGTGCGGTCACATGAAACGCAACACAAACACCACCAGCAACAGCCAATGGTTCAGCGACTCTGATGCGCATTGAGCCCCATGATCTTGCGTAGCTATGCTAGCGTCTATCAACTTCCTTCTACCTGCTCAAAACTATGCCAACCCAAAACAAACTGCATTGGCTGCATCTGTCAGATATCCACTTTCATAAAAATACCGCCTGGTCCGATAACCACACCCACAGCAGGCTGCTGAGTTTCTTGGAGCGCAAGTTCCAAGCCAACGATCTGCCAAAGCCGCAGTTGATTTTCTGCACCGGCGATATCGCATTTGGGCAGACAGCGGATTGTCCAATGGCCGAGCAGTACCAGCCGGCAAAGCAGTTCTTCGATCAGTTGCTGGCTCTTTGCGGCCTGGAGCGGGATCGACTGTTCGTGGTACCCGGCAATCATGATGTGAACCGCAAGAAAGTACTCCAGGGCCAACAGCGTCACCTGTGGGAAATGGCCAAAAACCCCGTGCAGTACACCCGGGAAATCAGTTCCCGATTTGCCAGCCTGTCTGCAGAGTTCAAAGAGGACATGCGGCGAATGGAGGACTATGGCGTCTTTGTCGCCGAGTACCTGCCGCATCAGCATGATCCCGTGCGACACCTCTACGCGCGGCAGGTCACGGTGAATGGCATCACGGTCGGAATTGCAGGCTTCAACTCCGCATGGAGCTGCTTCAACGACAGCGATAAAGGGCAGATGTGGCTGGGAGCAGAATGGCAGTTCAACCACATGCATGGAGCCCTGGAAGGCGCAGACCTGAAAATCGGTCTAATTCATCATCCCCGAGACTGGTTCAATCAGGCCGAAACCCAGATCATCAAACAGCGCAAGGCCCATGACTTCCAGTTCTGGTTGCATGGACATAGCCATAATCCCTGGCTCGAGCCTGGGCAACGGTTGATCAAGCTGGAAGCAGGCGCCATTGGTGCCGATACCGATGACCAGTTCGGCTTCAATCTTGTCAGTCTCGACCTGCAACAGGGCAGCGGAGTCGCCCATCTGTTCGAATACAAGAACGGCTGGAAGGTACAAACGGTTGCCGATATGGCGGAAGACGGGCATTGGCACTTCAAGCATTCGGCCCTGGTAGCTCCGAGCTCAGAGGTTTCGGACAGCACGGAAACGCCGCCATTGCCCACCCCGGAAAATCCTCCAGCTGAAGAAGCTCCAAAGCCGACGGAGTTATTCGGTCGTGACAAGCTGATCGCCAGTCTCACCACAGCACTCAAGGAAAAGCCTTGCATTGCGCTGCACGGTCTTAGTGGTAACGGCAAGACCACGCTGATTAAAGCACTGCACCGGCAAGCAGCATTTCAAAGAACCGTTTTTGTAGATATTCATTCAAGCCGTCAGATGACCGCCGGCGAACTGTTTCGTCGTTTGCTGGACGCACTGAGTAACCGACGTGAAGATCCACAGCCACCCAGTGGAAGCGTCGAGGAACAGGCGAAAGAGCTCAAACGACTGTATCCCCATGCCCAGACTGCGTTCATCTGGATCAATGGCGCCCATTTGCTGTTTGAAAATGCGCAATGGCGTAACCCACAGATTCACACGCTGCTAGCAGCCTTGAGGCAAGCCTTTCCTGACTGGCGGTGGGCCTATGAGCTCAGCGAAAAGCCGGAAGAAGGCAGCTTCGGTCGCGATTGCACGATACAGGAAATACCAGGACTCGACCGGGCAGGTCTCGCAGCCCTTCTGGCAGCCAGGGCTCCCAATGAAAAAAAAGCCGAATGGACTTATACCGGCAATAACTTGAAAGCGCTCTACCAGTGGCTAGGTGGCGGTCAAGGAGGCACCGCCCATACCTTGGCAATCGAATTGCTCGCCACAATCGCGATAGAAAGGAAAAGCTCGCCCTTGGCGGTCTACCAAAACCTTCGCCAGGAAGTCATCGAGCGCCTGGATGAAAAGCTGCTGAGCATTATTCACGATGAAGTACTCAGTGGTGCCGAGCAGCAATTGCTGAAGGTACTAGCCCTCTACCGCAACTCAATTCCACAGGACCATGCCGACTATCTTGAAGACCGTCTTTGTATCAAAGACGCTTGGCAAAACTTGAGAAGGCGTGGCCTGCTTCCTCTCGACAACAACAAAGACCACTACCTTCATGGATTCATCGCCAGTTGGACGCGGCAAAAAAAAATGGCGATCAAAGACGCAGAGCTCACTCCCGACTACGCAGAAAACATTCCGGAGAATGTAGCGCAAATGCATCTATTGATCGCCCAATGCTGGCAACGTCAGATCGGTCGTCAGAAAGAGCAAATCAATTTCCAACGTGCCAATGAAACCTTTTACCACCTGCTATGTTGCAACGAACTGGGAAACATCGAGGAGTGGATCGATCACCTGGTCGGAAAGGATACAGGCTGGAGCAACGAAGCTCTTTGGGCCATCTACCACCGTCGTCGCAATGCCAATGAGTCGATTGAAAGGCAGCAGGAAGTCTTGCAGCTACTGACCAACATTCATCCTCGCGAACACATGGCACAGCGCTTCCTTGGCGAATGCCTGCAGAAGACCAAGGGCAAAAGCTGCAACGAAGCCTTACAGGCTTTCGAACGTGCGCTGGAGCTCAGCCCACAATTCCCGCCCTATCTGGCCAATCTCGGCAAACTCCTTCTGGGTCGAGGCAAAAGTGGCGCTGAGGAGTTCCTGCGACGCCTTGAGGAGCACCAAGAAGCCTACCCGGAAGCAATCGACCACCACGTTCAGTCCATCCAGAATCGCTGCCAGCAGCTGGTAGGGGATGAGAATGAGGCAGCACTTCAACGCCGCCAAGCCATAAACAATGGCAGCAAAAACCCAGCTTTCTACAACGAAGAAGCCAGATACCAGTTGGAACAATGCAATGATGCCAACGAGGCACTGCGCCTATTGGATCTTGCCGACAAACACCAGTGCTCCAACGATTACAGCATTACCCTTCGGGGCAAAGTGCTAGAGAAACTAGATCGTGCCGCAGAAGCCTCCGATCAACGTCGTCAGGTTATCGACAGTGGCAGCAAGAACACCGTGATCTATAACGACGAAGCCCAATACCAATTGGACCAATGCAATGACGCTGAAGAAGCTCTGCGCATTTTGGATCTTGCTAACAAACACCAGTGCATCCCTGATAACTACATCGAGAACATTCGTGGCAAGGTGCTTGAGAAATTGAATCGTGGCACAGAAGCTTCCTCGTTACGAATGACCAGAATCAAAGCAGGCACTCGCGATCCGGTGCTATACGCAGATGAAGCGAGCTACCAAATGGAGAAGCTGAACAATCCTGAGGAAGCCCTACGTCTGCTGGATCTAGCTTGCATGCACAACTGCGACAATCACGTCACTCAGAACATTCGGCGCACAGCATTGCTGCGTAAAAATCAGCGCTGAAGCAGCAACGCCACCAGCGCCGTCCAGCCGGTCTGGTGGCTAGCCCCCAGGCCGCGCCCGGTTTCGCCATGGAAGTATTCATGGAATAGCACCAGCTCGCGGTCCTCGGCCTCCACCTGCAACTGCGGGTAGCCGCTCATGGACGGCCTGCGCCCGTCCTCGTCCAGCAGAAACAGTCGCGTCAGGCGCTGGCTCAAGCCGTCGGCCACTTCCTCCAGGGACGCCAGATACCCGGAGCCCCGCGGGTACTCCACCGAGAAGTTGACGTCGTAATAGCGGTGAAACTCGCGCAGGGATTCGATCAGCATGTAGTTGATCGGCATCCACAACGGCCCGCGCCAGTTGGAGTTGCCGCCGTACAACCGTGAATCGGACTCCGCCGGCTCGTAGCGGGCGCACAACTGCTTGCCGTCCACCTGCATGGCGAACGGCTGCTCGAAGGCCTTGGACAGGGAGCGGATACCGAAGTCCGAGAGGAACTCGCTTTCATCGAGCATGCGCTTGAGCAGGTCCTTGGTGCGTTCGCCGCGCAACAGCGCCAGGAGCATGCGGTTGCCCTTGCCCGGCTCGTACCAGCGCGACACCAGGCTCGCCAGGTCCGGACGATGATGCAAAAAACCCAGCAGACGTTGAGCCAGTCCCAACAGGTTCTGGTGCTCGTGCTGCTCCAGCACCTGCACCGCGAACAGCGGCATCAGGCCGACGATGGAGCGCAGGCGCAGCGGCTCGTTCTGCCCATCAGGGCGGTGCAGCACGTCGTAGAAAAACTGGTCCTGTTCATCCCACAACCCTTCGGCGCTTTCATCCACCCGGTTGATGGCACCGGCGATATACAGGAAGTGCTCGAAGAACTTCACCGCAATGTCCACGTACACCCCATTGCGCTTGGCCAGCTCCAGGGCGATGCGCATCAGGTCCAGGGCATAGGCCGCGACCCAGGCCGTACCGTCGGCCTGATCCAGGGTGAAGCCATCAGGCAACGGTGCGGAACGATCGAACAGGGCAATATTGTCCAGGCCGAGAAAGCCGCCCTGGAACAGGTTGCGACCCTCGGCGTCCTTGCGGTTGACCCACCAGGAAAAATTCAGCAGCAACTTGTGGAAAATGCGTTCGAGAAAATCCAGGTCACCCACGCCAGTCAGGGACTTTTCCTGCTGATAGACCCGCCAGCAGGCCCAGGCGTGTACCGGCGGATTGGCGTCGTCGAAGCGCCACTCGTAGGCCGGCAACTGACCGTTGGGGTGCATGAAGCGGTCTTTCACCAGCAGCAATAACTGCTGCTTGGCAAAGCCGGGATCGATCAGGGCAAAGGCCACTGCCTGGAACCCCAGATCCCAGGAGGCATACCAGGGGTACTCCCAGGTATCGGGCATGGAAACGATGTCGCAGTTGGACAGATGGCGCCAATGGGTATTGCGCAGGTGCTCGCGCTCCGTCGGCGGTGCCGGCTGCCCGGGATCACCATCGAGCCACTGGTTGACGTCGAAGTAATACAGCTGCTTGGACCACAGCAGCCCGGCCAGGGCCTGACGCTGCACGTTGCGCGCATCAGCGCTTTCTATGCCCTGCTGCAGCGCCCCGTAGAACTCATCGGCCTCGCGCCGGCGCTGCTCGAACAGACGGCGGGCGCTGACCGGTTCGCTACCGGCCGGGGCAAAGCGCAGGAACAGGCGCTTGCTCTCGCCGCCCGCCAGATCCAGGACGAAGTGCGCCGCCACCCGGGTGCCGCCATCGAAACTCACCGCACTGGCCTGTCCATCCACCAGGTAATCGTTGAAACCATCCTTGAACGGCCCGGGTGACGCCAGCCCGTCCAGCTTGGGGAAATTGCTGTCGTTGTTGCAGAACAGCCACTGGCAGGGCTCGGCCCCCCAGGCGGTGATCTGCCGCTCGGGCAGTTGCCCATGCCGCGCCAGCACCTTGTCGCCCTCCAGGCGCAGGCTCGGCCGCGGTGCGTCGCCGCCCCAGCTCCAGGTGTTGCGCGCCCAGACCTGGGGCAGCACCCGCAGCCGCGCCGGCTGGTGGAAACGGTTGTGCACGGTGATGTGCATGAAAATGTCATCGGCCGTGTGCTTGGCGTATTCCACCGTCACGTCGAAGTAGCGGTTGTCCTCGAAAACCCCGGTATCGAGGATCTCGTACTCGGTGTCGTTCAGGCCGCGACGGGCGTTTTCCGCCACCAGGTCGGCATAGGGGAAAGCCGCATGGGGGTACTTGTAGAGCATGCGCATATAGGCATGGCTGGGCACGCCGTCGAGGTAGAAGTACAGCTCCTTGACGTCCTCGCCGTGGTTGCCCTCGGCATTGTTCAGGCCGAACAGACGCTCCTTGAGAATGCTGTCGTGTTCATTCCACAGCGCCAGCCCCAGGCACCAGTGCTGGGCCTTGTCGGAGAACCCGGCCAGCCCGTCCTCGCCCCAGCGGTAGGCACGGCTGCGGGCATGTTCGTGGGGGAAGTAGCTCCAGGCGTCGCCATCGGCGCTGTAGTCCTCGCGCACCGTGCCCCACTGCCGTTCACTCAGGTACGGCCCCCACTGGCGCCAGAGCTCGGCGTCGCTGCCCTGCAGGCGCCGGCCCTCAACCGTATCGAGAATGCTGGTGGTGGATTTTGCCGGCATCGGGGAGTGTCCTTGACCATGGAGGTGACTTGCAGTGTAGGAGCAGCCCGTCTCGCTGCCCCGTGACAAATGTTTCACGGTACGAAGGCCCGAGGTGCCTAAAAACCCACGAGGCATCCGGGCCAGAGCCATTACGGCTAAATTTTTCGCCCCTGGCTCGTTATAATCGGCAACCCTTTTATGGCAATGCGGATTCAATGATGTTCAGTTGCAAAGCGTTTTTCCCGGGCGCACTGCTCGCGGCAGCCTTCTCGACCCAGGCTGAAGGCCTTGACCTGAGCTACCCGCAGCCCCCGTTACCGGCCACCCCCATCCAGACCCCGGCGCCCCAGAGCGACATGCCCACCTTCAAACTGCAATTCAAGCCAGGCATCAGCTACGAGCACCATTGCAGCGGCCAATGCACCTACGAAACCAATATCGACCAGCTGCACGACCGCGAAGCCCGCCATAGTGCACGCGTCGGCTTCGACTGAGCCCGGCCATTAAACCTGCGGCGCGCTTGATCCACACTCGCGCTCCTGAGTCCTACAGCAAACTCAGGAAGTCCTGCCCTGCCGGCGAAGTGGCCCGCAGCCTTGTGCAAGCCTTGCGACCGCCTTCGCAGGCAAGCCAGCTCCTACACAAGCGTCCGGCATCGCGCAAAATTCCGTAGGGACCGGCCTGCAGGCGAAGAGGCCCTGAGGCCTTGTGCAAACCTTGAAGCCAGCTCCTGCGGGTTTCGTGAGGGTTGGACGGGGGTGGAGGCCGCTCGGTTGTCCAGCTACGACCCCTCAACACCAAAAACGACACCCCATTCCCTCAGGCGGTTGACGCGCCGCCCTCATCTCTATTTATTACTATTTATCCGCATTAATACGATAAATAGCCGCCCATGCTGAAACGCCCCGTTCGCCGCAAACGCCAGAAGCTTTCCGACGTGATTGTCGAGTCGGTGAAGCGTTCCATCGTCACCGATGCCCTGCGCCCCGGGGATCGCTTGCCCACCGAGAAGGAGTTGATGGAAAGCTTCCAATGCTCCAAAGGCTCGGCCCGGGAGGCGCTCAAGGCGCTGGAGGTGGAGGGGCTGGTCAACACTCGCACCGGGCCAAACGGCGGCGCCTACCTGAACCAGGCCGGCACCGAGCCGGCCAGCCGCGCGCTGCGCAACTACCTGCACTTTCAGCACATGGACGGCGAGCAGGTCTATCAGCTGCGCAAGGTGATCGAGGTGGAGCTGTCGGTGTCGGTGATCGGGCGCTTGAGCGAGGCAGATTTCAAGGCCCTGCAGGACAACATCGACTTCTGCAGCCACCCCGAGGACAGCGAGGCCGGTCAGCGCGAGCAGCGTATCGCCGAGCTGGAGTTCCACAATTTGCTGGGGCGGGCCTGCCCCAACCCGCTGCTGAGTTTCATGGCGCAGTTTCTCAACGATTTGCTGCGCGACCTGGTGGTGCTGAAGAAGGCCTACAAGCCCAAGCGCAAGCAGTTCGACGCCGCCAACCTGGATTACC
The DNA here is from genome assembly GCF_024810175.1 of Pseudomonas sp. BIGb0176. NCBI lineage: Bacteria > Pseudomonadati > Pseudomonadota > Gammaproteobacteria > Pseudomonadales > Pseudomonadaceae > Pseudomonas > Pseudomonas sp. BIGb0176. The sequence continues at coordinate 525,247 of NZ_JANUEC010000001.1, read as the reverse complement.
ACAAACGCTTGCTGCTGGCCTTGCGCGCCGAAGATGAACGCGCAGTACGCCAGCTGATGCACGAGCACATGTGCGACGCCGAGCACCACATGACCGCCCTGGAAGGCGAAGTCACCCAGCACTTCCTGCTGGAGTTCGACCACCACCGATAGCGCCCGCCGTCCACCGCTTTGCCAATAACAAGCCTGAACACAGGCTGCTACGTCGATTCGCCATTGCCACTCCTGCCAATAACTAAACCAGGGAGTTACCCCATGCAGCGTCGTACGTTGTTGAAAGCCGGTCTGGCCGTTAGCGGTGCCCTCAGCCTCGGGCTGGGGGTGCGCAACGCCTTTGCCGCCGAACCCTTTACCTTCTACGGTTTGAAGTCGATGTCCGGCGCCTTTGCCAGCTACGGCAAGTTCGCCGACATGGGCTCGCGCCTCGCAGTGGAGCAGTACCCGACCCTGCTGGGGCGACCGCTGCACTACAAGGTGATCGACACCGAGGGCAACGCCGGCAAGGCGGTGCGCCGGGTCCAGGAGGCGATTGCCCAGGACGGCGCGCGGTTCTTCCAGGGCTGCACCCTGTCGTCTTCGGCGCTGGCGGTGGCCAAGGAGGTGGGCAAGGTCGGCGGGGTGTTCATGACCCCGGTGGGCGCCGATGAGGTCACTGGCAAGGACTGCAATGCCTCGACCTTTCGCTGGTCGGTGCCAACCTACGGCGCCATCCGCGAAACCATGGTGCCGCTGATCAAGTTGCTGCCCGAGGCCAAGCGCTGGTACACCATCACCCCGCAATACGTGTTCGGCGAAGCCTTGCTGGAAGGGGCGAAGCAGGTGTGTGCCGAACACGGCATCGAGCACATCGGCAACAGCTACCACTCCTTGCAGGAGCAGGAGTTCTCCGGCTACCTGACCAACGCCATCGCCGCCCGCCCTGATGTGCTGGTGCTGTTGAACTTCGGCAGCCAGTCATCCAACGCCCTGCGCCAGGCGGTGAACTTCGGCATCAAGGAACGCATGAAGGTGCTGCTGGTATGGTCCGCCGGGCTCGACCAGTTCCAGGAGCTGGGCAGCGACGTCTTGGAAGGCGTCTACCTCGGCGCGCAGTACTGGCATCAGGTGGACACCCCGCTCAATCGCGAACTGGTGAAGCTGACCCAGGCCAAATACGGCATCAACCCCACCTACCCGCTGGCCGCCGACTACATCGGCAGCAAGATCATCCTCGACACCATTGCCGCCACCGGCAGTTTTGACGGCGCTACCGTGGCCAAGGCCATGCAGGGCCTGACCTACCAGGGCCCCACCGGCGAGGAGAGCATCCGCGCCGGCGACCATCAGGTGATCAAGGATTACTACCTGCTGGTGGGCAAGGCCGCCGCCACGATGCGCGACAAGGACGACCTGGCCGAAGTGCTCAGCGCCGGTCGCTCGTTCCCGGATGTCAGCACCACCGGCTGCGCCCTGGCCTGACGCTCGACACTTCTATCGCTGGCTACAGGCAGCGGGCTCCGTCCAAGGGCTCCCTGCCGAGGGTTCCTGCATGCTTAATTTGTACCTGTTCCAGATCCTCAACGGCCTCGGGCTGGGGATGATCTACTTCCTGATCGCGGTGGGCCTGACGATCATTTTCGGCCTGCTGAACTTCGTCAACTTCGCCCATGGCGCGTTCTTCGTGCTCGGCGCCTACATCTGCTACACCGCCGTCAGCCTGACCGGCAACTTCTGGCTGGCCCTGGTGCTCGCGCCCCTGGTGGTGGCGGCCCTGGCCTGGATCATCGAGCGCCTGTTGATCCAGCGCATCTACCACTTGCCGCACATGTTCCAGATCCTGGTGACCCTGGGCATCGCGCTGATCATCCAGGAAGCCAGCGTGATGATCTGGGGCCCGGTGGGCAAGGCCGTGGCGGTGCCGGAACTGCTGCGCGGGGTGCTGGTGATCGGCGACTTCGTCTACCCCTACTACCGCCTGTTCCTGATCCTGTTCTCGGCCCTGGTGGGGCTGGGCCTGTGGCTGCTGCTGGAGCGCACGCGCTTCGGTGCCCTGGTGCGGGCCGGCAGTGAAAGCACCGAGACCGTGTCGCTGCTGGGCACCAATATCTTTCGCCTGTTTTCCATGACCTTCGCCCTCGGCGTGGCCCTGGCCGGGATCGCCGGGGTGCTGTTCGCGCCCTTGCGCGGCGCCCAGCCCTTTGTCGGCCCGGAGATTCTCGGGGTGGCCTTCGTGGTGGTGGTGATCGGCGGCATGGGCTCGTTCGGCGGCGCCCTGGTGGGCGGCCTGCTGGTGGGGGTGGTGCAAAGCCTGATGACCAGCCTCTGGCCCCAGGGCGCCAGCCTGATGATCTACGGCGCCATGGCGGCAGTCATTCTGGTGCGTCCTTACGGCCTGTTCGGGAGAGCATGATCATGAGCGAGAAAAATCCCCTGCCCTTTGCCAAGACTCAATCGCGCGGCCTGCTGTGGCTGGTGATCGCGGTGCTGATCGGCCTGCCTCTGGTGCTGCCGTCGGCGACCCTGGCCAGCGAGATCCTGATCTTCGCCCTCGCCGCACTGGCCTGTAACCTGCTGCTGGGCTACACCGGGCTGCTGTCGTTCGGCCAGGGCATCTTCTTCGGCGCCGGTGCCTACTGCGCCGCCCTGTTGATGATCCATCTGCAGCTGGGGCTGTTCAGTGCCCTGCTCGGCGCGGCGCTGGTGGGAGCCTTGCTGGCACTGCTGGTGGGCGCCCTGGCGATCCGCCGTACCGGCATCTACTTCGTCATGCTGACCCTGGCCTTCAGCCAGATGGCCTACTTCATCGCCTACACCCTCAGCGACTGGACCGGCGGCGACAACGGCCTGCTCAGCGTGCCGCGCCCGGAGATCCGCATCGGTGACACAGTGCTGCTGTCCCTGGCCGACGCCCGCTATTTCTACGGCTTTGTCGCGGTGCTGTTCCTGCTGATCTTCATCGGTGCCCGGCGGGTGATCGCCTCGCCGTTCGGCAGCACCCTGATGGCCATCCGCGAGAACGAAACCCGCGCCGCCGCCATCGGCTACGACACCCGGCATTTCAAGATCCTGGTGTTCATGCTCTCCGGCGCGGTCACCGGGATTGCCGGGGCGCTGTACGCCATGCTCCTGCACTTCGTGCCGCTGTCGAACATCGACCTGGCGATGTCGGAAAACATCCTGATCATGACCATCGTCGGCGGCACCGGCTCGCTGTTCGGCTCCCTGCTCGGCGCCGGCGCCATCGTACTGCTGGGCGAGTTCCTCTCCGAGCTGTGGCCACGCTGGCTGATTCTGCTGGGGGTGATCCTGATCCTGGTGGTGGTGTTCATGCGCGGCGGTTTGTGGGGCGGTTTGTCGAGCCTGGTGGAACGCCTCAAAGGCTCACGCAAGACGGCCTTGCTGGCCGAGGAGAAACGCTCATGAGCAAGCCTGCGCAGTACCTGCTGGAAACCCAGAACCTGGAGCTGGCCTACGGTGCCTTCCACGCGGTCAACGGGGTCAACCTCAAGGTCGAGGCCGGCACCATCCACACCATCATCGGCCCCAACGGCGCCGGCAAGACCAGCCTGTTCCACTGCCTGACCGGCGAACGCCAGGCCACCGCTGGAGCCATCCGTTTCAACGGCAAGAACATCATCAAGAAACCCGCCCACGGCCGGGTCGGCCTGGGCATGGCGCGTTCCTTCCAGCTCACCAGCCTGTTCCAGAACCTCAGCGTGCGGGAGAACCTGCGCCTGGCCGCCCAGGGCCGAGACGGCCTGGGAGCGCTGAACTTCTGGCGCCACGTGGACAGCCGCCGCGAGCACCTGGAGGTGGCCGACCAGGTGCTGGAGCGCCTGCAACTCACGGCCCGGGCCCAGACCCTGGCCGGCGAGCTGTCCCACGGCCAGCAACGGGTGCTGGAAGTGGGCATGTCGATCTGTTCGAAGCCGCAATTGCTGATGCTCGACGAGCCCACCTCGGGCATGGGTATCGACGACATTCCGATCATGACCCAACTGATCAGCGACCTGGGCCGCGACCACACGGTGCTGCTGATCGAACACAACATGAGCATCGTCATGTCCATCAGCCAGCGCATCACCGTGATGAGCCACGGCCAGATCCTGGTCGAGGGCACGCCGGATGTGGTGCGCGCCGATGAGCGTGTGCGTGTCGCCTACCTGGGAGAAGCCGCCTGATGCTGACCGTCGAGAACATCCATTCCTACTACGACAAGAGCCACGTGCTCGAAGGCGTCTCGCTCAAGGTGGAGGCCGGTGAACTGGTGACCCTGCTGGGGCGCAACGGCGCGGGCAAGACCACCACCTTGCGCAGCATCCTGGGGATCATCTGCCCGCGCCAGGGCCAGATCCACTTCAACGGCCAGCAACTGGTGGGCCAGAAGATCTTCGAGATCGCCCGCCAGGGCTTGGCCCTGGTGCCGGAACACCGGGGCATCTTTCGCCTGCTCAGCGTCGAGGAAAACCTGCGCATCGCCCAGCGCAAGGCCAGCCGCTGGCAACTGGACGACATCTACCGAATGTTTCCTCGGCTCAAGGAACGCCGCAAGAACGCCGGCCACGCCCTGTCCGGCGGCGAACAGCAGATGCTGGCCATCGCCCGCGCCCTGCTCAATGACCCCAAGCTGCTGATCCTCGACGAACCCACCGAGGGCCTGGCGCCGGTGATCGTCGACGATCTGGTGAAGATCCTGCGCACCCTCAAGGAAGGCGGCCTTCCGGTGCTGCTGGTGGAACAGAACCTGATGGTCTGCGACAAGCTCGCCGACCGTCACTACGTGCTCGAACAGGGCCGCGTGGTCTACCAGGGCAGCGCCGCCGAGTTTCGCGCCGACCCGACCATCAAGAACCGCTACCTGGCCCTGAGCGCCTGACGGGAGAAACGCCATGAACAGTCGACTGGACCCACTGCAGTCCTTGCAAAGCAATGCCCCGCTGATCAACCGCGAGCGCCTCTGGCAGTCCTTGATGGACCTGGCCCGACTGGGCGCCACCGCCAAGGGCGGCGTATGCCGCCTGGCCCTCACCGACCTCGACCGCCAGGCCCGGGACCTGTTCGTGCGCTGGTGCGAAGAGGCCGGCTGCAGCGTCAGCGTGGACGGCATCGGCAATATCTTCGCCCGCCGCGCCGGGCGTGACCCGAACCGCGCCCCGGTGATGACCGGCAGCCATATCGACACCCAGCCCACCGGCGGCAAGTTCGACGGCTGCTACGGGGTGATGGCCGGGCTGGAGGTGATCCGCACTCTGAACGACCTGGGCCTGGAAACCCAGGCGCCGATCGAAGTGGTGGTCTGGACCAACGAGGAAGGCTCGCGCTTCCCGCCGTGCATGATGGGTTCGGGGGTGTTCGCCGGCAAGTTCGACCTCGCCGAGACCCTGGCCAAGCAGGACGAACAGGGCCTGTCGGTGGGCGCCGAGCTGCAGCGCATCGGCTATGCCGGTCCGCGTGCGGTACTCGGCCACCCGGTGGGCGCCTATTTCGAAGCGCATATCGAGCAAGGGCCGGTACTGGAAGACCGCCAGACCACCATTGGCGTGGTCATGGGCTGCCTGGGCCAGAAGTGGTTCGACCTGACCCTGAGCGGGGTCGAGGCCCACGCCGGGCCGACGCCGATGCACCTGCGCAAGGACGCCCTAGTGGGCGCGGCGCAAGTGGTCAGCGCGGTCAATCGCATCGCCCATGCCCATCAGCCCCATGCCTGCGGCACCGTGGGCTGCCTGAGCCTGCACCCGGGCTCGCGCAACGTGATCCCCGGGCAGGTGCAGATGACCCTCGACCTGCGCCACCTGCACGCCGACCGCTTGCAAGCCATGGTCGATGAAGTGCGCCAGGTGATCGAAGACAGCTGCCGCCAGCACGGCCTGACGTTCGAGCTGACCGCCACCGCCGATTTCCCGCCGCTGGACTTCGCCCCCGCCTGCGTGGCCGCCGTGCGCCAGGGCGCCGAGCACCTGGGGCTGAGCCATATGGACATCGTCAGCGGCGCCGGGCACGACGCGATCTTCATCGCCGAGCTGGGCCCGGCAGGGATGATCTTCGTGCCCTGCGAGGGCGGCATCAGCCACAACGAAATTGAAAACGCCGCGCCCCAGGACCTGGCCGACGGCTGCGCGGTCCTGCTGCGGGCCATGGTCAATGCCGCTCAAGGAGTTCAATCGCTATGAAGCAAGCCACTGACATCGCCGCCCTGAGCGGCGTCGAACTGCTGCGTCATTACCGTGACAAGCGCCTGTCACCGGTGGAGGTCACCGAGGATGCCCTGGCGCGTATCGAGCGCTTCAATCCGCTGGTCAACGCCTATTGCCATATCGACCACCAAGGGGCCCTGGACGCGGCACGAGCCTCCGAACAGCGCTGGCTCAAGGGCCAGCCCTGCGGCGCCCTGGACGGCTTGCCGGCGTCGATCAAGGACCTGACCCTGACCCGTGGCATGCCCACCCGCAAGGGCTCGAAAACTACCTTGGCCGCCGGCCCCTGGGAAGTCGACGCGCCCTTCTCCGGCTTCATGCGCGCGGCCGGCGCGGTGCTGCTGGGCAAGACCACCACCCCGGAATTCGGCTGGAAAGGCGTGACCGACAACCCGTTGTACGGCATCACTCGCAACCCCTGGGACACTCGCCTGACGGCCGGCGGCTCTTCCGGCGGCGCAGCGGCGGCGGCCTCGCTGAACCTCGGCGTGTTGCACCAGGGCAGCGATGCCGGCGGCTCGATCCGCATTCCCTGCGCCTTCACCGGCACCTTCGGCATCAAGCCGACCTTCGGCTACGTGCCGCAGTGGCCGGCCAGCGCGATGAACATCCTCTCGCACCTGGGGCCGATGACCCGCAGCGTCGATGACGCCGTGCTGATGCTGCAGACCGTGGCCCGTCCGGATGCCCGTGACGGCCTGCTCGGCGCCCCGCGCAGCACGCCCTGGTTACCGGAAAATGCCAGCCTCAAGGGCCTGCGCATCGCCTACAGCGCGGACTTCGGCTACGTCAAGGTCGACCCGCAAGTGGCGCGAGTGGTGGCCCGGGCCGTGGAGCGCCTGGCGCAACTGGGGGCACAGATCGAGCAGGTCAATCCCGGTTTCAGTGATCCCCTGGAGATGTTCAATACCCTGTGGTTCTCCGGGGCAGCGCGCCTGACCGCAGCCCTCAGCCCAGCCCAACGCGCCTTGCTGGACCCGGGCCTGCTGCGCATCGCCGAACAGGGCGAACGCATCAGCCTCAGCGACTACAGCGCCGCCCTGGAGGCGCGCGCCGCCCTGGTGGCCCACATGGCCGACTTCCATGAGCGCTACGACCTGCTGCTCTCGCCCATGCTGCCCCTGACTGCGTTCGCCGCCGGACACAACGTCCCACCGGGCTCGGGCCTGGGGGAATGGATGGAGTGGACGCCCTTCAGCTACCCCTTCAACCTGACCCAGCAACCGGCGGCTTCACTGCCCTGCGGCTTTGCCGACGACGGCCTGCCCGTGGGCCTGCACGTAGTGGGCGCACGCTTTGCCGACGAGCAAGTGCTGCGCTTGTGCCGGGCCTATGAGCAAGCGTTCCCCAGCCCCCACCCCCAAGCCCCCGTCCTGCGACACTGACCCGGGCGAAATCCCGTAGGAGCCGGCTTGCCGGCGAAGAGGCCCGCGGGCCTTGTGCAAACCCTGAGGCCGCCTTCGCGGGCAAGCTCGCTCCTACACCTGGTTCCGGCATCGTGCAGAATCCCGTAGGAGCCGGCTTGCCGGCGAAGAGGCTCGCGAGCCTTGGGCAAACCTTGAGGCCGCCTTCGCGGGCAAGCCCGCTCCTACAGAACGTCGCGATTGGGTGGGGCCGTATTCAATCGGGCCGAGGGATACGCCGCTGCAGTGCTCACAAAAACGCAACACCAGGCTGCGTCCTTTGTGATGGTTGGGCTAGGGTGGAAGCGATACAGTCGGGCCATCAGCAACCCGACTGACGCCCGACACAAGGATGCGTTCGATGACTGATTTGCACGATCTATCCACCACCCAGCTGCTGGCGCAATTCGCCAGCCGCACCCTCTCGCCACTGGACTACTACGAGCATCTGCTGGCCCATATCGGGCGCTGGGAGCCGCATATCCGTGCGCTCTACGCCTTCGATCCGGAACAGGTGCGCCTGCAGGCCCGGGCCGCCACCGAGCGCTGGAACAAGGGCGCGCCCAACGGCCCGCTGGACGGGATTCCAGTGACGATCAAGGAACTGATCGCCACCCAGGGCACGCCAATCCCGCTGGGCAGCGCGGCCACCACCTTGAAGCCGGCGTTGCAGGATGCACCGCCCGCAGCGCGGATGCGTGAGGCCGGGGCGATCATCCTGGCCAAGACCACGGTGCCGGATTTCGGCATGTTGTCCTCGGGGTTGTCGAGCTTCCACGGCATTACCCGCAACCCCTGGAACACCGCCTGCAATACCGGTGGCTCCAGTTCCGGCGCCGCTGCGGCCGCCGCGGCCGGTTACGGGCCGCTGCACATCGGCACCGATATCGGCGGCTCGGTGCGCCTGCCGGCCGCCTGGTGCGGGCTGGTGGGGTTCAAGCCGACCCTGGGGCGGATTCCCATCGACCCCTACTACACCGGACGCTGCGCCGGGCCCATGACCCGCAGCGTCGATGACGCGGTGCTGATGATGCGCTATCTGGCCAGACCCGATGCCCGGGACGCCACCAGCCTGCCGCCCTTGACCGGCGACTGGAGCGATGCGCCGGTGTCGGTCAACGGCTTGAAGATCGGCCTGATGCTGGAACCCGGCGCGGGGCTGCAGCCGGAAGGTTTTGTCTGCGCGGCGGTGGAACAGGCTGCGCGGCTGTTCGAAAGCCATGGCGCCCAGGTCCGCACCCTGGCACCGATCATGGACCGCGCTCAGCTGGACGGCCTCGACCGCTTCTGGCGTGCCCGACAATGGGCGGAACTCTCGGCCCTGGGCGCCGAGCAGTTTGCCAAGGTGCTGCCCTATATCCGCGACTGGGCGGCGCCGGGGGCCGACTTGTCCGGGGTCGAGGCGGTGCAGGGCTTCAACCAGACCTTCGAGATGCGCCGCCGCGCCGCCCAGGTGTTCAGCGAGTTCGACCTGGTGTTGTCACCCACCAACCAGATCAACCATTTTCCCGCCCAGTGGCCGTCACCGAGCAATGATCCGCAGCAGCCGTTCGAGCACATCGTCTTCACCCTGCCCTGGAACATGGGCGAACAACCGGCGCTGTCGATCAACTGCGGTTTTGCCGCCGATGGCCTGCCCATCGGCCTGCAGATGATCGCCCCGCGCTTTGCCGATCAATGGCTGCTGCAAGTGGCCAAGACCTATGAGAGCTGGCGTGGAGCGATCCACAACTGGCCGAACCCGCCGTCCCACTGATACACCGAAACTGCCACCTTCACCCCAGCCCCGGGCCTTGCCGCCCGGGGCCTGGGCAACCTATGAATAAAAATTCGAGGGGCCAGTATGCACAGCCAAGCGTCCAATCCATCCGCCACACCCGAGCCCGAAACGCCCAACGCGGCGGGAGGCAAGCGCAGCGTATTCGCGGTGATCCTCGGCAATGCCGTGGAGTTCTTCGATTTCGGGGTCTACGCCACCTTTGCGGTGATGATCGGCCACACCTTCTTTCCCTCCGACAGCGCCTTTGTCAGCCTGATGCTGTCGGTCACCGCCTTCGGTGTCGGTTTTATCGTGCGGCCCCTGGGGGCGGTGCTGATCGGCGCCTACGCCGACCGCGTCGGGCGCAAGCCGGCGATGCTCCTGACCCTGGTGATGATGGCCGTGGGCACCGGCAGCATCGCCATCCTGCCCAGCTATGAAAGCATCGGCATCGCCGCACCGATCCTGCTGGTGCTCACTCGGCTGATCCAGGGCCTGGCCTGGGGTGGCGAGGCCGGCCCCGCCACCACCTACATCCTCGAAGCCGCGCCAGCCCACAAGCGCGGCACCTACGCCTGCTGGCAGGTGGTGGCCCAGGGCGTGGCCGCCATGGCCGCCGGCACCGTGGGCTACACCCTGACCCAGGTGCTGTCCCCCGAGGACCTCAACAGCTGGGGCTGGCGCGTGCCCTTCGTGTTCGGCCTCTTGGTGCTGCCAATCGGCATCTACATCCGCCGCAACCTGGCGGAAACCTTCCACGGCCAGGGTGAGACAGCCAGCACCGGCAGCCTGGTGCGCCAGGTGTTCGGCGAGCATCGCCGGGCGCTGGTGCTGGGGCTGCTGATTCTCTCCGGCAGCACCATCACCCAGTACTTCATCAACTACATGACCACCTTCGCCCTCACCGAACTGAAACTGCCCACCAGCATCTCCATGCTCTCGACCCTGGTGGCCGGCGCAGCCATGGCGGTGTGCGCGATTGCCGGCGGCATGCTCTGCGACCGCTTCGGCCGCCGCACCATCCTCATGGCGCCGCGGGTGGTGCTGTTGCTGGTGCTGTTCCCGGCGTTGCAATTGATGACCGAGCACCCCAGCCCGACGACCTTCCTGCTGACCCTGGCGGTGCTCTCCGGGCTGCACGGCATGAGTGGCGCGGCGCTGATCGTGCTGCTGGTGGAGAGCTTTCCCAAGGCGGTGCGCTCCACCGGTTTCTCCATCGTCTACGCCTTTGGCGTGGCGGCTTTCGGCGGTACGGCGCAGATCATCATCACCTGGCTGATCGGCACCACCGGCAACCCGATGTCACCGGTGGGCTACCTGCTGGTGGCCAACCTGGTGTGCCTGACCGCCGCTTGGTTCGCCAAGGAAACCCGCCCGCAAGCACCCGGGCGCAGCAACCCCGGCCAACGGCTCGCAGAAGCCCGCGCCCGCTGAGCATTCGCCTCACTGCCCAAAACCCTTTTCCGGCATCGCGTCTTCCTCTACCCTGCCGGCCGCGCATGACCGCGGTCGGGCGGAGGTTCGACGCCTTTGATTTGTGGGGAAGCGACATGAAACAGCTTGTACTTTGCGTCCTGGCCATGAGCGCCAGCAGCACCCTCCTGGCCCAGGACAATCCGCGCCCGAGCCAACAGGATCAGGCGCCGGGGTTTATCCAGGGCAGCCACCTGGACCTCAACCTGCGTCACTACTATTCCAACCAGCACACCCAGCGCGACACCTACCTGTCGATCAAGAAGGCCGACGGCATCGAGCGCACCCGGGTGCGGGAAACCTGGGTACAGACCGGCATGCTCAAGTACAGCTCCGGCTACACCCAGGGGCTGGTGGGTTTTGGCGTCGACGCCGGGCTGTTCAGCGCGGTCAATCTTGAGCGTGGTCATGGCCGGGTGGCCAACGGCGGGGACCGAGTGCTGGTGGACAGCGACGGCGACGCCCTGCCCACCTGGAGCCGCCTGGGGATCGGCGATGTGCGCCTGCGCCTGTCCAACACTGAGCTCAAGGCCGGGCGCCTGATGACCGACAACCCGGTGCTGCGCTACAAGGACAACCGCGCCCTGCCCTCCAGCTTCCAGGGCGTGGGCCTGTACAGCAATGAAACCGACTGGCTGGCACTGCAGGCCGGCAGCTTCGACCGGGCCATCCCGCGTACCGGCACCGGCAGCGAACGCCTGACCACCACCTTCGGCAACCGCGCCTACAGCGGCGAGCGCATCAGCTACCTGGGGGCGACGGTAAAGCCCGGCCTGGGCCTGGAAGGCAGCCTTTATGCCTCGCGCTTCGAGAACATGTGGGACCAGTACTACCTGGGCCTGACCCACCGCGCCGGAGACAAAAGCCGGCTGGCGCTGAAGACCGCGTTCAACTACTACCACACCCGGGACCAGGGCCAGCAGCGCCTGGGCTACATCGACAACGACGCCTTCAGTCTGGCGCTGACCGGCAGCCATCAGGCCCACAGCCTGACCCTGGCCTGGCAGCAAGTGTTCGGCAACGAGTACTTCGACTACGTCTGGGAATCCACCGGCAACTACATGGCCAACTCCCTGTACTCGGACTACAACGGCCCCAATGAAAAGTCCTGGCAGTTGCGCTATGACCTGGATTTTGCCGCCTACGGCGTGCCGGGGCTGAGCGCCAGCCTGTGGCACGCCAAGGGCTGGGGCATCGACGGCACGCACTACGACGGTGATCGCGATGGCCGCAACCGCGGCTACAACGTGCGCGGCCTGGACGGCGCCAAGCACAACGAAAACGGCCTGATGCTAGCGTATGTGGTGCAGTCCGGGCGGCTCAAGGATGCGGTGCTGCGCACCATCGTCTACAACCACCGCGCCAGCGGTGGGCAGATCGATGGCAGCTACGACGAATTCCGCCTGGTGGGGAATTTCCCGTTCAACCTGTTCTGACCACCGCCCCTCCTCCGTAGGAGCCGGCTTGCCAGCGAAGAGGTCCGTAAGCCGTGCAGCGCTCTTGGAAACGCTTTCGCGGGCAAGCCCGCTCCTACGCCAGGCTATGGCGTTGCATCGCCCGGACAAGCATTTCCTGGCACCTGAGGGTCGCCACCGACAAGGGCCGGTTGCGCACCACGCACAGGTCCACCCGGATCCGCTCCAGGTATTGGTCGTCGATCGGCACGGCCACCAGCCCATCCCCCAGGTCCCGGGCCTCGGCATCCACCTGGGGCAGGATCAGCACTGCCGCACGTTGGCGGGCCAGGCTTTTCTGCACCTCCAGGGAGCTGGTGGTGAATACCGGAAGGATGTTCACTCCGCGCTTTTTCGCCGCGCCCTCCAGGGCCTGGCGCACGCCGTAGGCCGAGTCGGGAATCGCCAGGGGCTGGCCCTCCAGATCCTGCAGGCGAATGCTCGGGCACTGGGCAAACGGGTGCTCGGCGCTGACCAGTACCCGGTGCCACAGTTGGCAGTGGGCGGTTACCTCCACTTCGGCCCGTTCCGGCAGGTAGAACGCCAGGCCCAGGTCGGCCTCGCCGCTGCACAGGGCATCCAGAGTGGCGCCGGCACTGGCGATGACGATGTTGAAGGTGACTTTCGGATGGGCCCGGTTGAACGCCGCCAGCACCGGCGCCAGCACGCTGGAAACGATACTTTCCGACACATGGATGCTGACGTTACCCGCTACCTGGCTCTGCCGGCTGGCGATCACATCGCGCACCTGGTCGAAGCCGCGCAAGGTGGAGGTGACCTGCTCGGCCAGGCATTCACCCTCCACGGTCAGGCGAATGCCCCGGGGCCCGCGCTCGATCAGCGCGGTGCCGAAGAAGTGCTCCAGTTGCTCGATCTGCCGGCTGACTGCGGTGGGGGTCACGTACAGGCGCTCCGCCGCCTGACGCAGGGAGGCGCACCGGGCCACCTCGTGGAAGTAACGCAACGCTCGTAATTGCATGGCCGCGGGCCCCATCGTTGAACTGAGCCATGAGGCAGGCAATTACTGCGCCAGCCGCAGCGCCCCGGAGCCGTTCAACACGCGGTTTTCACACAAAAGATTGATCTGAACGATGCCCCTGCCTACCCTGCCAGGGCGCCGATGCCTCATTCGGCAAGAACCCTCCCCGCCCCCCTTGCCGTCTGCTTCCAAGGTTTTCCATGAGCACTCTGCCCCGCACCGCACCACTTGCCGCAACCCTCACCGCCCTGGCGCTGCTTGGCGCCTGCTCCAGCGTGACCCGGGAGATCAACCCGGAGCCCACCATCACTTCCGCCGGCATCCTGGCCTTTCGCGATATCTGCCTGAAGTCCGCGCCGTCCTTCGCCGGCGCCGAGACCGCCGCGCGCAACCATGGCATCAGTGACCTGACCGATGCCGGCTTCGCCAAGATGGGCATGAACGAGGACCAAAGCCTGGGCGTGCAGATACAGGCCAACAAGGAATGCGCGATCACCACCCCGACCCAGAACGACAGCTCGCTGACCCAGCAATTTCTCAGCGTGGCCGGCAAGTTCTCCAGCACCCCGGTGGCCCAGAGCGTACCGAGCAAGATCACCCTCAACGGGCAGACCTTCATCCTCATGCACGACCGTCGTGGCGGTGAAGCCTATGTGATGCTCAAGACGCAGTGACCGCGCTGCGTCCTAGCTCTGGCTGAGCTGTCGCTGCGGCGGCCGGCTCAACGTCAGGACCCGGACCAGGGCGGCCGCATTCATCGGTTTGTGAAACAGAAAGCCCTGGGCCGCATCGACACCCAGGCGCTGCAGGTGCGCACGTTGCTTTTCGGTCTCGATGCCTTCGGCCACCAGCTCCAGGTTCAGCGCACCGGCCATCCCCACGATGGCCTCGATGATCCGGGTTTCCTTGGGCCCCGTAGCGTTGGCGACAAATCCGGAGTCCAGCTTGAGCTGGCCAAAGGGAATGTCCGCCAGGCGCATGATCGAGGAATGCCCGGTGCCAAAATCATCCAGGGACAGACGCACGCCACTGTGCACCAGCACACTGATGTTCTCGATGCACTGCATGCTCAGGACCAGAGCCTGGCGCTCGGTGATCTCCAGGGTCACCTGGCGTGTGGGCACCTGCGCCTCGTCGATCTGTTGCAACACCCGCAAGGCGAATTGCGGATCGCTCAGCTGGCTGGCCTCAATGTTGTAGGAGAACATCAGGGCATCGCCGCTGGCGTGGCCCTGCAACTGCCGCTGCAACGCCAGGCCCTGCTGCAACAGGCAATCGAACAATTGGCGATGGCCCTGCGGGCTGTCGAACAGGTCGAGAAAGAACTGCGGCCCCAGCACCCCCTTGTGAGGATGCTGCCAACGGGCCAGGACTTCGGCGCCGGTGATGCGCCGGGTCTTCATGCAGACCTGGGGCTGGAAAAAAGCCACGATCTGCCGCTGTTCCAGGGCCTGGGAAACATCCAGTTCAGCCACCCAGTCGTTGTTGGCGCAACCAGCTCCCGCCGCCCCTGGAGCATCGTCACGTGCATGGCCTTTCACCGTACGCTTGATGGCCAGCGCCTTGAGCAGCAAGGCGCTGATCTGCAGCGTGTCCAGCTCGCTGTAACTGCCGACGCAGTACTTGCCGGAACGCACGCGAAAGTTCGCCAGCCCCCAACGGATCGGCGCTTGCAGCGCTTCGCATTCCATCATCGAGAAAAAGCCGTGGTGCTCGCAGAGCCTGCGCAGGTAGGGGATGGCGTTCAGGGAGTGCAGCGAGTCGCAGATCACCAGGTCCAGTTCATCCAGGGCGGGCGGGAACTGAGCGCCGTCGCAGTCATCGCTGATCACTTGTACCCGAGCAAAACCGCAAGACGCGAGAATTCTTGAAAAATGTCGAACCCGAAAAGCGTTCGAACACAACAACAGTACGCTCAGCGTCGACATCACCGCGGCTCCGGATAAAAAACCATGCTAGCCAAATTGAACTCAACTGAGTTCAAGACACTTCGCCAATGGAAGTAGGAAATTTCTGAGACTTGGCACTTTCTCAAGAAATTCCGGAGCCAGAGCTGGTCGGCCGAGGTCGGCCCCACCTGGGCAGCGCCCCGTTTACCCGGAGTGCATGGCGACTATGGAGCACTGGCAATGGCCGCAATCTCCCTGCGCAACCATTGCAGGCCCGGCGCCTGTTGCTGCTGGCGATGCCAGATCAGGCTGACCTGCACCGGCGCCGCCAGCAGCGGCAGGCTGGCGATGCGGATCGGCAGCAAGGCGCAGAAATGCTCCGCCAGGTAGCGTGGCACGGTGCCCAGCAGGTCGGACTGGGCAACGATCAGCGGAATGCTCAGGTAGTTGGGCACGAACACCTGCACCTGGCGCTGGACCTTGGCCGAGCCGAGAACGATTTCCAGGGGCGAGCCGCGCCCACCCCGATCGGGAATCGCCACGTGCAGGCAAGCCTGGTAGGCCTCCAGGCTCAGTTCCGGGGCAAAGGCCGGATGGTCGCGACGGCCGATCACCACCAGTTGCTCCTCAAGCAGCGGCTGGTAGCACAGGTCCGGGCTGTCGAAATACAGGTAGTCCACCGCCAGGTCGAGCATCCCGGCACCGAGCCAGGCGGCGATGGCGTCGGCGCTGTCGCTGCGCACCGCCAGCCGGACCCCGGGCGCTACCTGCTGCAGGCGTCGGGACAGAGCCGGCAGCAGGCGCGCCTGGGCGTAATCGTTCATCGACAAGGTGAACAGTTGCTGGGCCGCCGCCGGCTCGAACGCCGCAGCAGGATCGAGGCCCTGCTGCAACAGGTGCAGGGCCTGGCGCACGGCCACATGCAGGCTCAGGGCCCGGGAGGTGGGTTGCATGCCGCGGGCGGTGCGAATGAACAGCGGCTCGTCCAGGTGCCGGCGCAGGCGCGCCAGGGCATTGCTCACCGCCGGTTGGCTGAGGTTCAGGCGTACCGCGGCCCGGGACAGGTTCTGCTCCTGCATCAAGGCGTCGAACACCCGCAACAGGTTGAGGTCCAGGCGCTGCACATTGAGCTTCATGAATAATGCCCATTGAAATTATCCAGGGGCTGGATAATTCGCGGCGCCAGCCCCGGCTGTCAATAACGGCAGCCGGAGCAAGGGGTCAGTCAGCAACCCCTGGACCAGCATTGCTCTCGGGCAGGAAAAGGCTCGCCGCCAGCCAGCAGGTCAGGCAGGCAGCCACGAATAGCACCAGCATCTCCACCTGGTAGTCGGCGAACTGTGCCTTCTTCACGCCATGGACCACCAGGGCGATGAAGATCAGCGCCCATAGGCTGGCCACGCTTGCGCCCACCAGGGCCAGCACCGCACAGGCGCGCGGGCTGTGGTAGACCTTCATCAGCGTCACCCCCAGGGCGAAGACCAGGAACGGCAGCAGAAACGCCACCTGGGCCACCAGCGGTGCAAGCACCGGCATCAGCAGCAACTCGCCCCCCCGCACCTCCCCCAGCAATCGCGGGTTGCTGGCCAGGTGGGCCAGCAGCGTGACGAACTTGAAGGCGCCGAACACCAGCCCCAACACCAGCGGGCAGAAGAAAAACGCCATGAACACCCGGCGTCGCGGGTAAGCCGCCGCACTCATGGCGCACAGCCCTGGCTCTTGGAGTAGCCCAGCAATTTGCAGCCAAACTCCACCCGGGACTTGTAATCCAGAATATCCACGCCGCCATCCATTCCTTTTCGATCACCGATCATTATCTCGGGCATGATCGACGTATCGGTCACCAGCCCGGAAAGCCAGGTGAATGCACTCCGGTCGCCCATGTACTGCTCATGAATCGGCTGCAGGATAGTCTGTTCGCCTTTCAACTGCTTGATGTCCCAGGCGACCGGATCGCTGGTGGCCTTGTTGTAGAGGTTCTTGAAGTTCTCGAAGCCACCGGTGATCAGCGCATCCCCGGCTGCCTTGCGCCAGTCATAGACCGGCGCCATCAGCCGGCCGACACCAAAGGTTATGTACGAGAGGTTATCGTCGGCTCCCAGGCCGGTCCAACCGGCCCTGGACACCTCTTCCGCCCCACCGAACCACTTGGCACCAATCCCCATGTTCTGCTCGTAGACATGGCTGGCACCAAAGAAATTGGCCCGGTTGTCGATGGTGTTCAAGTAGGTCACCAGGCGCCCGGCAGCCCCTTCGGTGTTGTAGAGATAGTCGAAGGTGTTCTTCGAGGAACGGGTCACATCCTTGTTCATGATGTTCCAGGCATCCTTCATGGCCACGTACTTGATCGAGGCATTGACCGCCGCGCGGCAACTGTCGCTGGTCGGCGCCTTGTCGCAGAGGCTGCGCATTTCCGAGTCCAGCCACTCGCTGAGTTTCTCGGCCTTGGCCACCGCAGCCTTCTTCTGCTCATCGGTAGAGCAGGTACGTCCCGACAGGCAGTTGCCCACCTCGTCGAAGGCCTGGTGCGTCAGGTAGTTGTACTGAGTGCCATTGGCCGCCACCGCCGAGGCGATGCTCATGTCACCACCGGACGCCGACGCGCCGAGTACACCGACAATCTGCGACAGGGCCATCAGGTTGGCCTGGGCCTGGATGTACTCCGGCGAGCCGGGGATCAGGTTGTCCGGCAGCAGCTTGTCCCCCAGCACCCCCACCAGCAACTCGTTGGCACCACCGGCGATGGCGCCGGTGCGAAAATCACCGCCCATGGCTTCAGACAGCAGGCCGCCAAGCCCGGCATGCAGGGCGATTTTCGCCAGGCCGCCTTCGGTCAGGCCCAGGTCGCCGATCTTGCCGGCACCATAGGCCCCGCCAATGCTCGCCGCGGTGCCGGCAGCGGCGCTGGCCAGGTTGTCCTTGAAGCTGCCGCCATAGACCGCAGTCTTGATCAGGGCATCGGCCGTGACCTTGACCGCCACGGTCTGCAGGCTCTTGGCATCCAGGCCCATGGCGCTCGGGTTGTAGTTCAACCCCTGGGCCACTCCGGCGGTGGCTGCGGCCACTGTGTAGCCCTTGATGCTCTCCTTGGAGGTCACGTCCTTGAGGACCTTGCCCAGGTTGCCGCGGTTGTCGATGGTGCTGACCGTGGCCTTGGTGGCGACGTTCACCGCCACTGCCTGGAGCATGGTGTTCATCCCGGCCATCATCGGCCCCATCACCGCCGCCAGGGCGATGGCGATGATCAACTGCGCTGCCGGGCCCAGGCCCGAGTTGTTGTACTTGAAGGACTCGTGGATCTCCTTGACCTGGCGCCAGTCGACGTCGCCCCGGGCCTCGGCCTGTTTCAGCCAGGCCAGTTGCGGGTCGGCCTGGACCATGGCGTCGATGGCCTGGCTGACGCTTTTCTGGTCGATGTGCTTGATGTCGATCTTCAAGCCTTCCACGGCCTTGATGGTCAGGCTGCCGCCGGCCACCAGGCTGCTCTGGCGCAGGGTTTCATCGGTGTTGCCGCGGCCTTTGGAGGAATTCCAGAAGGCATTGTTGTTGCTCTTGGTGTGGCTTTCGTCGTGCAGGTCCTTGACCCCTTCGAAGGTGATCGCGCCGCCGCTGTCCAGGGTCAGGTCCTTGGCGCTTTCCAGCTTGGCCACCTGGTATTTCTGGTCGCCGCCGCTCTTGAGGGTCAGGTCGCCGCCAGTCGTGATCTCGCTGCCGATGTTGGTGACCTGGGTCACCTCGTCACGGCGGGTCTTCTTGCGGCCCCAACTGCCCTTCTTCTTCATGTCGTACAGCGAGTAGTCGCTGTCCTGGTCCGCCAGCAACTCCAGGTTGTCACCGGCCACCAGGTAGGCTTCGTTGCCGGCGCTGATACGGCTGGAGATCAGGCTCAGGTCCTTGCCGGCACTGAGGACCACATCGGCGCCGGCGGTCAGCGAAGTGCCGACCTGGCTGACATGGTCTTCCTGGCGGGTGACCTTCTTGGTCTTGGAGTAGCTGTGCTGCTCATCCGCCGCCGAGGCCAGGGTCAGGTCACCCGCCGCATCCATGGCGATGTTGCGCTTGGCCTCGATCTGGCTGGCGACTGCCGTCAGGTCGCGTCCGGCGCTGACCGCCAGATCCCTTCCGACGCTGACGCTTGAACCGTGCTGGGTGATGCTTTCGTTGAGGTAGCGGTCGCGGGTGAGCTTGTCGTGCTCCTGGGCCGATACCAGGTTGACGTCGCGCGCAGCGATCAGGGCCGTGTCGCCGCCACTGCTCAGCACCCCGCCGATGTTATTGATATCGCGACCGGCCCCGACATTCAGGTCGTTGCGGGCCTCGATCCGCCCGGCGTTGTCGGCGTAGTCCAGGCGCTGGGTGGTGGAGCCCGGGTTGCTCTGGAAGGTGGTGATGCTGCGCTCGTTGATCACGTCCCCGGCCAGGGCGCGGACCGTCACGTCACGCCCGGCGATAATACCGCCGGACTGGTTGACCACGTTGTCCCCGGCCAGCAGGTTCAGGCGATTGCCCGCCTCGATCAGGCCACCGTTGATCAGGTCAGTCCCCGCCGTGGCACTGAGGTTCTCACTGGCGCGCAAGGTCCCGGAGTTGACCAGGTCCTTGCCGGCGATCAGGGTCACGTCGCGGCCCTGGACCAGCGCGCCATTGGGCGCCAGACGGTTGTTGGCGTTGGCCAGGTACAGCACTGGCACCAGCACCTTCTCGCCGTTCACCTCCTGCTCTTCGAGCCAGACGATGTCGTGGGTCAGGGCCGCCACCTGCTGGGAGGTCAGGGTCACGCCCACTGCCAGGTTGAGCGAATCCTTGCTGGCGATGGCGTTGTTCATCAGGTACTTGAACATGCCCTCATCGCTGTTCTGGCCATCGAGGAAACGCTGGCCGGTACGGGCCGTGACCGCTTGCTGGATCAGGCGCTGCTCGTAAAAACCATCACCCAGGCGCTTGGCGCTCTGGTCCGGGTCGTAGCCCAGTTTCGACAGCAGATAGTCCGAACCCATGAACTGCTTGAGGTCGGTGAGCAGCGGGTTGGTCTCGATCAGGTACTTGTGCGGATTGCTGCGCACACTGCTGTCCGGCAGGCCCTGGACGCGGTTGACGCTCTGGTTGCCAGCACTGCCCGTGGGCAGCAGCACGCCCCCCGGCGAATCCCCGGCCACGGCGTTCACCTGCACCGTCGCTGCGCGGCCATCGATGCCCGTGGCCTGGTGATCAACCAGGTTCAGGTCGCGAGCGCCCAGGGCCACTTGCGGCAGCGGCCGGTTGCTCAGTTCCCGGGGCTGGACCGGCTCCGGACCGGCCTGGCGAGTGCTCAGTTCCAGGCTGGCGCCGCCCATGCTCCAGCTCTGCGCCGGGGCCGAGGGCTGCGCTGCGCCGCCCTGGCCGCTCAGGCGGAACAGGCCGTTCTGCCCGGATGGCAGGCTGAAGTTGGGCAGGCTCAGGGGGTTGACCTGCTGCTGCGCCAGGTCCGGCGGTAGCTGGGAGTGGAGCACTACCATCAGCGGCTTGCTGGAGGCGCCCACCGCCGTGTCGCGGGTGCTACCGCCCACGGCGATGGCATTCTTGACCACGCTGATATTGCTGATGTCGTTGGCTGCCGTGAGCCGGGCCTTGCCACCGGCCTGGATGATGGCCGGCGCCGCCGAAGAGCTCAGGGTCGAGGTCTCTACCGGCCGGTCGATGCCATAGAAGATCCCCGGGTTGAACTTGGCCACCAGGGCGGCGAAGTCCTCCTGGTTGAAGGCACTGCCCTGCGGGTGCGCCCGGTCATAGGCCTGCACGTCACGGGCCAGCTGGAAGAACAGCCCGCGATTGATCTTGACCCCGGCGCCGACTTCATAGCCGGAAGAACCGGACGCCACCAGGGAGGCCTGGTTGGTGATGGTGCCGCTGGTGATGCTCAGGTCATTGCCTGCCGACACGGTGCTGTAGCGGTTGAGGAAACTGGTGCTGTTGACCGTCAGGTTGCCCCCCGCGTTCAGGGTCGACTGCGGCGAGTCGCTGGTCACCACGCCTTCCACCGTCCGGTAGATAAACACCGGCCCCCGGACCCAACTGGCGCCACCGCCGCAGTGCTGGACGCAGCGGATGGTCATGCGGCCATCGGTGATCTGCTGGCTGGCTTCGTATTTTTCCCGGTCGTTGACCAGATCCAGTGCAGCGATATTGATATCGCCGCCACTCTGGATGTTGCCGGAGATGTTTCTCAGGTTTTGGGCCGAGGTGCCTGCCGCCATGCCGGCCACAGTCAGGCCGCCCAGGCTGTAGAACTCGCCATAGCTGTTGGTCAGGGTATTGACGTTGAAGCCGGCGTTCTGGCCGCTGAATACGAAACCGTGGTCGTTGACCAGGGTCGGGGTGGTCAGGTTCAGGCCCTGGGCGGCGCCCAGGGTGCCGGTGTTGAGCACGCCGCCGGCATTCACCGAGAGTCCGGCGTTGGAGGTCAGGCGCCCGGCGTTGTTCAGTTGCCCGGCGACCGTGACCTGGGTACCGCCGCCACCGGCGATGCTGCCCGCGGCACCAAGGTTGAGCTGGGCCGCGCCAAAGCCAAGGGTGCCCAGGCTGGATACCCGGCCATTACCGGAATAGGTGCCGCCGATTTGCAGGTCCAGGCTGCCATCGCTGGCCAGCAGCCCGTCGTTGTTCCAGTTGCCACCCCGGGCCTGCAAGTGCTGGCTGGCCAGCAACTGGCCAGCGGCGGTCTGGCTGAAGTGGTTGACGTCAAGGTTCAGGCGCCCGGCCTGGATCACGCTACTGTTGGTCCAGCTGTCGGCGGTCAGCGTCAGCCCGCCCCGGGTGACCAGGCTGCCGCCGGCATTGATCACGTTGCCGGTGGCGATATCGAAGTTGCCTTCGCCCAGGTGCAGCAGGCTGCCACCCTGATTGAGGAAACCCGACGCCGCCAGGGTCAGGTCGGTGTTGGCGGATTCCAGCAGGCCGTTGCGGTTGTCGAACAGCCCGCCGATCTGCAGGTCGGTCTTGCCGCCAGGGGCCAGGGCCCGCAGTTTGCCGCCCTGGTTGTCCAGGCTGGCGCCGCGCAGCGCCAGGCTCTCGCGGCTTTCAATCAGGCCGCCCTGGTTGACCAGGGAACCGTTGAAATCCAGGTCGATGTGCTGGCCGTTGATCTGCCCGGTGCTGTTGTCGAGCTGATTGCCGCTGGCCTTGACCCGCCCGCTGGCATACAGGCCGCCGTGGCTGTTATCCACCCCGGCGCTGCCGGCATTGAGCAGCAAGTCGCCACCCTTGGCCGCCATGCGTCCGGCGCCGTTGTCGAAACCGGCCAGGGCTTGCAGATCCAGGCGCTGGGCCTCGGCCTGGCCGCCTTGGTTGTTCAGCACCCCCGACATCCGGGCCTGGAACAGCCCCTTGAGGCTGGACAGCACACCCGCGCGGTTATCCAGGCTGGCGCCTTGAATGTCCAGGTCACCATCCTCGGCAATCAGCTTGCCGCCCTGGTTATCGATGCCCCCGGTCGCTGCCAGGGTCTGGGCCTTGGCGCTCTGGATCGCGCCCTTGGCATTGTTCAGGCTGCCGGCGCTCAGGCTCAGGCCGGCGTCGCGGCTGTAGATCAGGCCGTCATTCTGGTTGCGCACCTCGCCACTGACGTTGACCTGCAGCGCACCGTTGGCGGCCAGGGTGCCGCGGTTACTGTTGTCCAGGCTGTTGCTGAACAGAGTCATCAGGTTCTGGCTGACCAACTGCCCGTCCTGGTTGTCGATGCGGCTGGAACGCTTGAGCAGCAGCGGGCCGCTGGCGGCCAGCTTGCCCTGGGTGTTGACCAGGGCACCCAGAAGATCGAGGGTCACCGCGCCTTCACCGCGCAGGTTGCCACCCTGGTTGTTCAGGCTATTGCCGGTGAAGTTCAGGCCGCCCACGGCGCTGAGGCGGCCGCCCTGGTTGTCCAGGTCGCCGGCGCCGATGTCGAGGCTGGCGCTGCTTTCAATCAGCCCGCCCCGGGCGTTGTTCAAACCTCCACTGCCAAGGATCAGTTGCTGCTCGCCCTTGCTGGTGACGATGCCCTTGTCACTGTTGTCCAGGTTCGCGGCCTTGAGGGTCAGCTGACCCTGGCTGGCCAGCCCGCCTTGCG
Source organism: Pseudomonas sp. BIGb0176 (assembly GCF_024810175.1). Taxonomy (NCBI): domain Bacteria; kingdom Pseudomonadati; phylum Pseudomonadota; class Gammaproteobacteria; order Pseudomonadales; family Pseudomonadaceae; genus Pseudomonas; species Pseudomonas sp. BIGb0176. The sequence continues at coordinate 502,035 of NZ_JANUEC010000001.1, read as the reverse complement.
CACTGTTGAGCAAGGCGCCGCTGAGGTCGATATTCAGATCCCCCAGCAGGCTCGACAAGGTACCTTGCTGGCGGTTGTCCAGGCTGCCGCCGCTAACCTTGAGCCCCTGCCAGCCGGATATCAGGCCCTGCTGGTTGCCCAGGTTCACGGCCTCGACCCCAAGCTGCTGGTGGCTGATCAGCTTGCCGCCACTGTTGTCCAGGCTGCGCCCGGCCAGGTTGAAGCCCTGGGTGCTGGAGATTTCCCCGGCCTGGTTCTGCAGGTCCCGCAGCCCGGCAATGCTCAACACGCCCTGGGTGTTGATCAGGCCCTGGCGGTTGTCCAGGTCCGAGCCTTGGCCCCCCAGGTCGATGCCCACACGGGTGCCGCCGAGCAGGCGCCCACCCTGGTTGTCCAGGCCATTGGCGCTGATCTGCAGCGGCCCGGCGGCCTGGATCAGGCCCTGGTTGCGCAACGGGCCAGTGACCCGCAGGTCCAGTTCGCTGTCGCTGAGCAGCGAGCCGCTGTGGTCCAGGCTAGCGGCATCGATCTGCAACGCGGCGGCGGCGATCTTGCCCTTGAGCGCGGTCAGCGCGCCCTCGATGCGCAAGGTCAGGGCCTGGTTGCTGAGCAACTGCCCGGCGCTGTTGTCCAGGCTGCGGGCGGCCAGTTCGAAAGCCTGCTGGCTGGAGATTTCCCCCTGACGGTTGTCCACCGCGCCGAGGTTGCTCAGCAGTAGCACACCGGGGGCATTGATCAGGCCGCCCTGGTTGTTCAGGGTGCCATGGTTCAGGTCCAGGCTCAGGCGGCTCTTGCTGAACAGCTTGCCGCCCTGCTGCTGCAACCCGGTGACCGAGGCCGTCAGGGCCTTGGCGCTGCCGATGCTGCCCTGCTCGTTGTTGACCTGGGCAGCGTTCAGGCTCAGTTCATCACCGCTGTTGAGGTTGCCGCCCTGGCTGTTGTCCAGCGCTCCGGTAGTGAGTGACAGCCGCCCCTTGGCGCTGATGATGCCCTGCTGCTGGTTGTCCAGCCGGGCACTGGCCAGGGTCAGGCCCGCGTCGCTCAACAACTTGCCGCCCTGGTTGCTCAGGGCCTGCCCGGCGCTGACCTGCAAGGCACCACCACTGGACAGGCTGCCCCGGTCGTTGTTCAGGTTGCGGGCCTGGATCGCCAGGCGGCCTTCGCTGCTGATCCGGCCTTTGCGGTTGTCGAGGTCTTCACCCAGTTCCAGGTCCAGGCGCTGGGCCCCCACCAGTTGCCCGCCCCGGTTGTCCAGGCCGATGCCGCTGAGGCTCAGGCCCTGGTCCGCGGAAATCAGGCCCAGGTTCTGGTTGAGCACCCGGGCCACCTTCAGGGTCAGGTCACCACTGGCCAGCAGGCGGCCCTGGTCGCTGTTGTCCAGGCGCTCGCCGCTCAGGTCGATCTGCCGGCTCGACACTTCACCGCCGCGGTTATCCAGTTGCCCGACCTGCAGGTCCAGGGCGCGGGTGGCGCCCACCAGCCCCTCCTGGCGGTTGTCCAGGCTGGCGGCCTTGAGGGTCATCTGCCCTTCGGCCAGCAGTATTGCGCCCTGGTTGTTAGCGTGCCCGCTGACCTGCAGTTGGCTGTCGCCACGGCTGTGCAACTGGCCGTCGCGGTTGTCCAGACTGGCGCTGCGGCTGTCGATGGCTGCAGCCGAGATCAGCCCCTTGACGTTGGCCAGGGCCTGCTCGATGCGCAGGGTCAGGGCCTGATTGCTCAGGAGCTTGCCGGCACCGTTGTCCAGTTCCCGGGCGTTGAGGCTGAAGGCCTTGGCCCCGGAGATTTCACCGCTGCGGTTGTCCACCCGGTCGAGGTTGCGCAACAACAACTGCCCCGGGGTGTGCAGGTTGCCGCCCTGGTTGTCCAGCAGGCCATGGTTCAGGTCCAAGGTCAGGTCGGCGTTGCTGAACAGCTCGCCGCCCTGCTGCTGCAGACCAGTGATGCTGGCATTGAGGGCCTGGTCGCTGCCGATCCGGCCCTGGTTGTTGGTCAGTTGGGCAGTGGTCAGGGTCAACTGCCCGGCACTGGTCAGGCTGCCGCCCTGGCTGTTGTCGAAAGCGCCGGTGCCCAGGCGTGCATCGGCCTTGGCGCTGATCACGCCCTTGTCGCTGTTGTTCAGGCTGGTGCTGTCCAGGGTCAGCCCCTGCTCGGCGACGATCGAGCCACCCTGGTTGAGCAGCGCCCCGCGGCTGTCGAGGCTCAGGGCCCGGGCACCGGTCAGGCGTCCGCCGCGGTTGTCCAGGCTGCCAACCTTGAGGGTCAGCAGGTCTTCGCCGCTGATCAGGCCGCGCTGGTTGTCCAGGGTTGCGCTCAGGGTCAGCAGCAACGGCTTCTGGCTCACCAGCTGGCCGCCGCTGTTGTCCAGGCTGTCGCCACTCAGGGTCAGCCCTTGCTTGCTGAACAACAGCCCCTGGTTCTGGTTGATGACCCGGGCCACCTGGAGCAGCAGGCGCTGGTCCGCCAGGACCTTGCCGCCATCACTGTTGTTCAGCCCCTGGCCGTTGACCTGCACTTCCCCCTGGCCCGACAGTGCACCACCACGGTTATCCACCTCGACGACGTCCAGGGTCAGGGCCTTGAGGGAGGCCACCAGGCCCTGGTCCCGGTTATCCAGGGACTGGCCCTGCAGATGCAGAGCGCCTTCGGCCACCAGCTCGCCGCCATGCTGGGCAAGGCTGTCCACCTGGGCATGGAGTTCGCCTTTGCTGGCGATGCGGCCAGCGTGGTTGAGCACCTCGCCGCTGTTCAGCGTCAGGGTTGAAGTGGCGCTGAGCAGACCACCGCTGTTGTCCAGGCGGTTGCCTTCGACGGTGACGGCGGTCCGGCTTTCCAGGCGGCCCTTGTCGCGGTTATCCACGTCACGGCTGTGCAGGCCCAGGGCCTGATCGGCACGTATCACCCCACCGCGGTTGTCCGCACTCTCGCCGCGCACCACCAGGGTGTCGCTGCCGGAAATCCTGCCCTTGCGGTTGTCCAGTTGCCCGGCCTGTACTTCCATGGCCTGGGTAGCCTGAATCAAGCCCCTGTCCTGGTTGTCGAGACGCCCGGCGACCTGGACCTCCAGGCGCTCCTCGCTGCGCAGGTTACCGGCCTTGCTGTTGTCCAGGGATGCGGCCTGCACCTTCAGCAAGCGCTCCGCCCCCAGGGCACCGCCACGGTTGTCGATGGCCCCGCTGGCGTTGATATCCAGGGTTTCACCGGCCATCACCAGCCCGGCGACGTTGTCCAGCGCCGCCAGTTGCAGGCGAACCTGGCTCAGGCTGCTGAGCTCGCCGTGGCGATTGCCCAGGTGGCCGATCTCGGCCTTGAGTTGGCCGTCGCTGGTGATCAGGGCGTTGTGGTTCAGCACCTGGGTGGCCTGCAGTTCCAGGCTGTCGCTGCTCAGGACCCGGCCCTGGTTCTGGTTGTCCAGAGTGCCGGCGCTGACCTTCACCTGATGCTGGCCACTGAGGGTCCCGCCCCGGTTGTCCAGGGTCTGGGCCGTGTTCAGGGTCAGGTCGCGGCTGGCGACAATGCTCTTGCCGCGGTTGTCGAGATCCCGGGCGTTGAGGCTGATATCGCCGTTGGCGTTGCGAGAGTTATCGGCATTGACCCCGGCTTCGATGATGCCCTTGTTGCTCAGTTGGCCACCGCTGTCGAGGGTGATGCGGTCCCGGGCGGCGAGGGTTTTCTGGCTGCTCAGGTCGCCCCGGGTTTGCACCTTGAGATCGGTGCCGGCGTAGACCGCGCCCTGGGCCTCCAGGCTGCCGGCCTTGATCGCCACCGCGCCCTTCTCGGCAGTGGCGTCCGCCATGCGCAACTGGCCGTTGGCATCCAGTTGGATATCACCGCCACTGGCGATCAGCTTGCCGTCGAGCTTCACCCCCACTCCGGCCTCGGTGCCCACCAGCTTGATCGCTCCGGCATACATGCCGCCCAGGGCTGATGAGTCGATGGCCAGTTGCGGTGCATCCGCCGGGTTGGCGGTGCGGGCCGTAGCGTTCAAGGTCTTGGCGTCGACGTCGTTGGCCCCGGCGATCACCGCCAGGTGCCGGGCCTGGATCTCGGCGTTGATCTTGGCGCTGCGGGTGATGATTTCGAACTGGTCGATATTGCTCGCGTTGAGGCCCGCGCCCTCGATGGCGACGCTGCCCTGGTCCACCTGGTAACGCTGGACCTGGCCGTTCTCGATCACCGGCTTGCCGGTGGTCAGGGTGGCCTTGGGGGTGTTGATGAAGCCGCAGCCGTTGCAGGTCACGCCGTAGGGGTTGGCAACGATGACATGGGCCGCTTGCCCGGCCACTTCGGTGTAGCCCTTGAGCTGGCTGGGGCTGCCGCCGTTGACCTCGTTGAGGATCACATTGGCCGCGCGGCCACCCAGGTTGGAGTTGCCGAGGATGATCCCGCCCAGTTGGGTTTCCTGGGTACGACCGGTGGCGTTGTTGAGGATCAGCCCCTGCTGGCCGACGTTGTAGTCGCTGAACTTGTTGTGCGACAGGCCGCTGCCATTGGGCGTGGCAATGTTGACGATGGGCACCCCATTGCCGGCCTGCCCCAGGGTTGTACCGCTGCCGTTGACCACGATGCCGTCGGCCATCGCCACCAGCGGCTGCCAGAACATCATGTTGGCCAGGACGAACGCCAGGCTGCGCTTGGACAAGCCGCAGAACGAATCACGGGATTGCAGGACAGCAGAGGGTTGCTGGGCCAGGAAGGTGAAGTGGCGAACGTCCATGTCAGTCTCTTAGCAATGCAGGAGCACAAGCCCCTGGAGCCTTCATCCTGAAGGCCCATGGCGAGGAAAAATTGATTTCGGCAAGCAGGGTCGAACTGGCAGCCCCTCGATGCCTGACAGGCAAAACGGAACCAGAAAGGAGCAGAGTGCGAGCAGAAATGATATCAATTCAATATCAAAATACTAAATAGCCACTATTCTGGCGTCAATCTTTCATTCGCCTCGCTGTCGTTTCCCTGGGCTTTATCCGGGCATTTTCAGCCTGATGAATAATCCTCATTCCCACTATCCATTGGCTGGATAATTACCCGCCGGCTACGCTGCAGCCCATAAAAACAACAACGGGAATCGGGCCGTGCGAGAAACCACCCAGCACTTTCGTCAGCAATACCGAGCGGCGGTCAGTCCGCGCTACAACCCCTGGCTGCATGGCGGCTTTGTCCTGGCCTATGGCCTGCTGTGCATCGGCCTGCTATGCAGCACCCTGAGCCAGGTGCAGCCCCTGGAATGGCTGGCGGTGCCGCTGGCGCTGCTGTTCTTCAACCTGTGCATCTACGTGGTGCACCGCTGGCTGGGGCATCACAAGCAGCGCTTCGCGCGGATGTTCTATGCCCGCCATACCGGCGACCACCACAGCTTCTTCGCCCCCGGGCTGATGGCCTATGAAGGCTACCGGGACTGGCGGGTGATTCTGTTTCCGGCCTGGCTGATCGTGGTGCACAGCCTGCTCTTCGCCCTGCCCCTGTGGAGGCTGCTGCGCCTGTGGAATGGCAACGTGGCGGCGCTGTTCGCCAGTTGCACCCTGCTCGGCTACCTGGCCTACGAGGTGTTCCATGCCTGCGAGCACCTGCCCGCCAATCACCCCCTGGCGCGCCTGCCCTGGGTGCGGCAGATGCGCCGCCTGCACGAACTGCATCACCGCCGCGAGCTGATGCAGGAGCGCAACTTCAATATTGTCCTGCCGCTGATGGACTGGCTGTTCGGTACCCTGCACTGGCAACCGCAAGAGCCGCCAGCCGTCACTTCCACCCCTGACGAGGCCACGCCCATGACCCGCATGCAGCACCAGGTCGACATCCCCCGCAGCGCCGCCAGCACCCTGGCCTATGCCGCCAGCTCGCGGCTCTGGCCACAGTGGCACCCCTCCTCGCTCAAGGTCGAGGGCGACGAAGGCCCGCTGTTCGCCGGGCAAGGCTTCGAGGAAGACATCCATGCCGGCGGGCGCAGCGGCCACCTGAGCTGGACGGTCGAGGAGTACCTGCCCGGGCACCGCTGGCGTGCCAGCGCCCGGGGCGATCACGGCCTGCACCTGCAGGTGACCTACGAATGCCAGCCCCTGGGGGCGCAGCACACGCGCTTCGTACGGACCCTGGAGTACGGCTTTGACAACCTGCTGATGCGCCTGGGCAATCAGCTGTTATTCAAGCGACGGATAGAACGGGAATCCGCCGCCTCATTGCTGGCATTGTGCGAGATGGCCCAGCAAGCTATCCCGCTGCCCGCCACCGAGGCCCCCGGCCGCCCGTCCTGAGGCCGCCCCGACAGGAGTCATTGCATGAATCAGATTGCCCCCCGCCGCTTCAGCGGCCTGCGGATTGTCCTGCTGGTGCTGCTGGCCGTCCTGGCCTTCCTGCTGCTGATGCCGACCAGGGTCCAGCCGGTGGCCTGGAACCCGGCGCCGGCGCCGTCCCTGAGCCAGGGGCCGTTTGCCGAGAACCAGAAGCTCAAGGCCGTGCAGCCGGTGGGCGCCCGGGACATCGACGGCCCCGAAGCCCTGCTGCTGGAACACGAACAACTGCTCAGCGGCCTGCATGACGGCCGGGTGATCCAGAGCAGCCTCGACGGCAGTGCGCTCAAGGTGCTGGTCAATACAGGCGGCCGGCCCCTGGGCCTGGCCCGGCACCCGGACGGGCGCCTGATCATCGCCGATGCCATCAAGGGCCTGCTGGCCCTGGACAGCCAGGGCCAGTTGCAGACCCTGAGCACCGAGGCCAAGGGCCTGAAGTTCGGCTTTACCGACGATGTGGCGGTCGATGCCGCGGGGCGCTACGCCTACTTCAGCGACGCCACCAGCCGCTGGGGCTATGGCCATGACGGCGAAGCGGTGATCGAGCACGGCGCCGATGGCCGCCTGCTGCGCTACGACTTCCAGAGCGGCACCACCGAGGTGCTGCTGGACCGCCTGGAGTTCGCCAACGGCATTGCCCTGGGGCCGGACGAGGCCTATGTGCTGGTCAATGAAACCGGCGCCTACCGCATCAGCCGCTACTGGCTCAAGGGTGACAAGGCCGGCAGCCACGACCTGTTCATCGACAACCTGCCGGGGCTGCCGGACAACCTGAGCTTCAATGGCGCCGGGCGTTTCTGGGTGGCCCTGTACGCACCGCGCAACCCGTTGCTCGACGCCACCGCGCCCTACCCCTTCGTGCGCAAGATGCTGGTGCGGGCGATGACGGTATTGCCCAAGCCGGTGGAGAAACGCGGCTTCGTGCTGGGCCTGGATACCCAGGGCCGGGTGATCGCCAACCTGCAGGATGGCAGCAGCGGCAACTACTCGCCGATCACCACGGTGCGCGAATATGGCGATGCCTTGTACCTGGGGTCGCTGACGGCCAGGCACATGGCCCGGTTGTCGTTGAAGGAGGCGCTGGCGCCTTGAGGCTGGGTGCGTTGCAGTTTGGGGTGGGGACAGCCCGGCGGGCGTCTGGGCGGCTATGCCGCCCAGCGGGAGCAAGCTCCCTCGCCACAACAAGCTCCTTGCTACTGCGAGCGTCTTTGCTACAGGGGGGTCAGGAACCGGCGGTGAGTTTCCCAGCGATCTCATCCTTGATCAGCAGGCGTTTTTCCTTGAGTTTCTTCAGTTCGTCGTCTGCGGCAGCGGCAGCTTCGGCCTTGAGCACCTGATCGTCGATGCTGGTGTATTTGTCGAACAGCGCATTCAGGTGGGGGTCACTGGCCCGACGCTGTTGAATGTCTTCTTTACTGCAGCTCAGGTCCTGGTAAAGGTCGTGGGTCACCGGCATGGAACACCTCCGTGGTTGATCGGCAGCAAGGGCGTCATCACGCCCCTGCCGGTTATCAGAATGGCCTCGCCGGACCGGGTCTGTCGACCGCCAATCAGACCAGCGGTAACCGTTCGTCGCCACTTTTGCCCTGGATCAACGTCCGCCCAGCGCTTGGGCAAGAAAGGGCGCGGTGCGGCTAGTGCGCTGCTTTGCCACCTGGTGCGGGGTGCCGCAGGCCACCAGGGTGCCGCCCTGGTCGCCGGCACCTGGGCCGATATCGATCACCCAGTCGGCCTGGGCCACCACGCGCATTTCGTGCTCCACCACCACCAGGCTGTGCCCGGCGGCCACCAGTTTGTCCAGTTGCTCCAGCAGACGGTCCACATCCCGTGGGTGCAGGCCGGTGGTGGGCTCGTCCAGCACGTACAGGGTGGCGCCCCGGGCGGTGCGCTGCAGCTCGGTGGCCAGCTTGATACGCTGCGCCTCACCGCCGGACAGCTCGGTGGCCGGCTGGCCCAGGCGCAGGTAATCCAGGCCGATGTCGCGCAGCACTTCCAGGGCGCGGCGGATGCCCGGTTGTTCGGCAAACACCGGCAAGGCCTTCTCGACACTCAATTGCAGCACCTGGGCGATGTTCAGGCCCTGCCAGGTCACGGCCAGGGTCTGGGGGTTGTAGCGCGCGCCATGGCAGGTCGGGCACGGGGCGAACACGCTGGGCATGAACAGCAGCTCGACGCTGACAAAGCCCTCGCCCTCGCAGGCCGGGCAACGGCCCTTGGCCACGTTGAAGGAAAACTGCCCGGCGTCGAAGCCCCGCTCCCGGGCCTCGTCGGTGGCGGCGAACAGCTTGCGCACCTGATCGAACAGCCCGGTGTAGGTCGCGAGATTGGAACGCGGGGTGCGGCCGATGGGTTTCTGGTCCACCTGCACCAGGCGCTTGATCTGCTCCATGCCGGCCACCACCCGCCCGCCGCTGCTGACCGGTGCGTCGTCCGCCAGGTCCAGCTCCGGCGCCTCATCGCTGGCCGAAGCCTTGCCCAGGTGCGCGCCCACCAGTTCCAGCAGGGCCTGGCTCACCAGGCTCGACTTGCCGGAACCGGAAACCCCGGTCACCGCGGTAAAGCAGCCCAGCGGAAACTCGGCGTCCAGCTCCTTGAGGTTGTTGCGGCTGATACCTTCCAGCCGCAGCCAGCCCCGGGGCGGGCGCGGGGTACGCCGGGCAGGGGCCTGCTCGGGAAACAGGTAGGCCCGGGTCTGGGACTGCGCCACCTCGGCCAAGCCGGCCGGCGGGCCGCTGTACAGCACCTGGCCGCCACGCTCTCCCGCCGCCGGGCCCACGTCCACCAGCCAGTCGGCACGGCGCATGGTCTGCACATCGTGCTCCACCACGAACAGCGAGTTGCCGGCGGCCTTGAGCCGCTGCAAGGCCTCGAACAGTGCCTCGGCATCCGCCGGGTGCAGGCCTGCCGAGGGCTCGTCCAGCACATAGATCACCCCGAACAGCTGCGAGCCCAGCTGGGTCGCCAGGCGCAGGCGCTGCAACTCACCGGAAGACAGGCTCGGCGTGCTGCGCTCCAGGGCCAGGTAGCCCAGCCCCAGGTCGGTCAGGGTGCTGACCCGCTCCAGCAGGTCCTGGGCGATGCGCTGGGCGGCCAGGCGCTTTTCCAGGGACAGGTTCGGCGTATGCCGCACATCCGGCGCGCCACGATGCTCCGGGGCGCCCTGGGCATGGCGCTGCTGACGCGCGGCACGGGTCTGGGCGTGGCTCAGCACCGGATCATCGGCGGGCGCCTGCTCCAGGTAATCTGCCGCCGCCACCGGCCGCAGCACCTCGGCCAGTTGCAGCAGCGGCAGGCGCGCCAGCTCGCCGATATCCAGCCCGGCAAAGGTCACCGCCAGGGCCTCGCGCTTGAGCCGCTTGCCCTCGCACAGCGGGCACGGGCTGCCGCGCATGAACTGCGACACACGCTTTTTCATCAGCGCGCTCTGGGTGTGGGTGAAGGTGTGCAGCACATAGCGCCGGGCACCGCTGAAGGTACCCATGTAGCTGGGTTCCTGCTTGCGCTTGAGGGCTTCGCGGGTCTGTTCCGGGGTCAGCCCGGCGTACACCGGTACTGTGGGGGTTTCTTCGGTGAAGAGGATCCAGTCACGCTGCTTTTTCGGCAGTTGCTGCCAGGGGATGTCGACGTCGTAGCCCAGGGTCACCAGGATGTCCCGCAGGTTCTGTCCCTGCCAGGCCAGGGGCCAGGAGGCCACGGCGCGCTGGCGGATGGTCAGCGAAGGGTCGGGAACCATGCTCGCTTCGTCGACCTCATAGACCCGCCCCAGGCCATGGCATTCCGGGCAGGCGCCCTGGGGCGTGTTCGGCGAAAAGTCCTCGGCATACAGCATCGGCTGCCCCGGCGGGTAGCTACCGGCCCGGGAATAGAGCATGCGCACCAGGCTCGACAAGGTGGTCACGCTGCCCACCGAAGAGCGCGTGCTGGGAGTGCCGCGCTGCTGTTGCAGGGCCACCGCCGGCGGCAGGCCGTCGATGCGGTCGACATCCGGCACCCCCACCTGGTCGATCAGGCGCCGGGCATAGGGCGCCACCGATTCGAAGTAGCGACGCTGGGCCTCGGCATACAGGGTGGAGAATGCCAGGGACGACTTGCCCGAGCCCGACACCCCACTGAACACCACCAGCGCATCCCGGGGAATGTCCACGTCGACATTCTTCAGGTTGTGCTCGCGGGCGCCGCGCACCCGGACAAAACCGCTGGCTGGAAAGGACGAAGGGCTCGCCTGGGAAGCATCGGAGGGGCTACGGGAAGCAGTCATGAACCAGCCTTATGTCGAGAACCGCGAACAGTCGAAGCGCGATCATCACACAAGGTCCGAGGCCCGAGGCAAGCCCCGTGGAAGATCGACGCGCGTACCCGGGGTTCGAGCCTCGCCCCCGGCGCAATGTTCCCTGGCGCTTCAGCGACCGTGCTGGCGGCGGGCTTGCTGCTCGGTGCTCAGGCGGGTGTGCTGGAGGTCGTAGCGCAACTCGGCAATCAGCTCCGACAGCGCCCGGGAGCTGGTCAGGCCGCGGGTGGCGATGCCGGTGACCAACAGGTCGACGCGCCCGCTGGCGGGGTCGCAGATGCGCACAGTCATGGCCCCGTCGTGGCCGACGGTGCACTGGCAATGCAGGGGCAGGAAGCTGGTTTCAACGATTCTGCGCAGTTCAAGGGTGGAGATCACGGCGGAGCATCCAAAAAAGGTTGAGAAGAAAAACCGCGCAAGACGACGTTTGTTGTTATGGGATCAGGCGGTCGATGCCCCTGTCCTTGGTCAGCAGAAAAAACGTACAAGTTCATTCAACTTCATGCAGCGTAGAAGTTTGACGCCAGTTTGTCGTCGCTCCCTGGGGATTTTTATGCGCTGCTTCACACTTGGCGCCAGGCGCCGCTCAGGCCTCCAGCACCGAACGCACCATGGCGCTCAGGTCTGCAGGCCCGTAGGGCTTGCTCAGCAGGTGGGTGTCGGGGCTGAGCTGGTGGTTGCGCGAAATCATGTCGCGGGTGTGTCCCGAGGTGAACAGCACCGCGATCGGCGGTGCCTGGGTCTTGGCCCAGGTGGCCAGGTCCGTGCTCTTGATCAGACCGGGCATCACCACGTCGGTGAAGATCAGATCGACCTTGAGCCCGTCCAGCAGCAGTTGCATGGCAGCGTCACCATTGCTCGCGGTGCGCACCCGGTAGCCCTCGTGTTCGAGCATTTCCACCGCGGCGCTGCGCACCTCGGCGTTGTCCTCCACCACCAGGATGCTTTCCTCGCCACCACCCGCCCGCTGACCCGGGCGCGGCGCCTGCTGCAGCGTAGGTTCGGCACTGCGGGCAAAGTACATCTGCACCCGGGTGCCCTGCCCCGGGCTGCTGAAGATCTCGATATGGCCGCCGCTCTGCTTGACGAAACCGAACACCATGCTCAAGCCCAGGCCCGTGCCATGACCGTCGGCCTTGGTGGTGAAGAAGGGTTCGAAGGCCTGCTTGAGCACCTCGGCGGGCATGCCCGGGCCATCGTCAGCCACACTCAGGCACAGGTACTCGCCGGCAGCGATGCCCTTGCCGGCGCAGAAGCGCGAATCCAGCACCTGGTTCTCGGCGCTGATGAGGATCCGCCCCTCGCCGCCCAGGGCATCCCGGGCATTGATCGCCAGGTTGAGCACGGCGTTTTCCAACTGGTTGCGATCCACATGGATGCACCAGGGCTCGGCGGGCAATTGCACATCGATGCAAATGGTTTCGCCCAGGGCCCGCTGCAGCAACTCCCCCAGGCCCTCGTACAGGTGCCGCGGGTTGTAGCTGGCCGGTGACAGCGGCTGGCGCCGAGCAAAGGCCAGCAGTTGGTTCGACAGCTTGGCGCCGCGCTCCACCGCCGTCAGCGCGGCGGCCGTGCGCCGCTGCACATTGGCGTTGCCCGCTTCGTGGCGGGACAGCAGATGCAGGTTGCCGGCGATCACCTGCAGCAGGTTGTTGAAATCATGGGCCACGCCGCCGGTCAGGCCGCCAATGGCTTCGAGTTTCTGCACCTGGCGCAGTTGCTCCTCGGCGCTGAGCCGCGCGTTGACCTCCTCCAGCACCCGCTGCTCCAGGTTGCGGGTCAGTTGGCGCAGGGCTTCCTCGGCGATCTTGCGCTCCTGGATATCGATCAGCACCCCGGGGAAACGCAAGGCCTGGCCCGACTCGTCGAACTCGCAACGGCCACAGGCCAGCACCCAGGTGTAGCTGCCGTCCTCGCGGCGCACCCGGTATTCGGCGTTGTAGGGCCCGCCCTGGGTCACGCTGTACCGGGCCAGTTCCTTGATGCGCGGCAGGTCATCGGGGTGGATGCGGCTTTCGGTGATATCGATCGGCAGGTTGTCCAGGGGCTGGTCCGCCGGGTAGGAAAAGGTCCGGGCAAATCGCTCGTCGCAAGACAGCACGTCGGCCTGGACGTCCCAGACGAAGGAGCCCAGCAACGCACCGGCATTCAGCGCCAGCTGCACGCGCTCGTTCTCCGCCCGGTAGGCGGCCTCCGCGGCCTGGCGGCGGCGCTCGGAAATCACATGGGCGGTGGTTTCCACGACAATGGCGATGACCCCGGCCGGAGCCTGGTCGTCCCCCGCCACCGGGCTGTAGTAGAGGTCCATCCAGACGTCTTCCGGCACCCCGTTGCGCAGCAGCACCAGTTCCTTGTTGTGATAGGACAGGGTGCCGCCGCTGAGGCAGGTGTTCACCACCCCGCGGTTGAACTCGGCAACCTCCGGCCAGCCCATCTCCACGGCGCAGCCCAGCAGGTAGGGATGGCGGCCGCCGGCGAACTCGGCATAGGCATCGTTGTAGATCATGTAGCCCAGGGGGCCCCAGAGCATCACCATCGGCAGCGGCGAGCCGAGCATCAGCTGCACTGTGCTGCACAGGCTGTGGCTCCAGTGCTGCAACGCCCCGAGGCTGGTGGCGGACCAGTCGAAGGCACGGATGCGCTCGGCCATCTCGCCCTTCCACCCCTGGCACCCGTGATGATCAGATAAGAACGGCATGAACGGACTCTACGAAAAACGTGGCACAGCGTGGGTTTTCAAGAGGCAGCAACGCAGCCTCCAGAGCCTTTGAGCACGGTGCACGCGGATGGTTTCACCAGGGCCTGGATCGGCTTCGCCACTGGTCGGCCATGCCGCCGGGCAACGCCCTTCGCGCGACTGAAAAAACAGAATAGGCGATGGCCCGGGTTCCAGGCGGACGCCGACAGGCGCCGCCTGAAAAAGAGCGGATTGCCCGCTCCCTGCCCCTCAGTCGGTGCCGTATTTCGGCGAACGCGGACCGTACAGCAAGCCGGTGCGTTGCCCGGCCGACAGCAGGCGCTGGCTGGTGATGCCGGCAATCGGATGGCCGGCGTCGGTGCTGGTGTTGATGATCTGCTTCACCGCAGCGGTGATCAGCATGCCCACCAGGCCACCGTTGTTGCCGTTGTTGCCTTCCTCACTGGAGGCGCGGGCGCTGCCGGTCCACAACGTGGTGCCGGTCTTCAGGTCCACCAGGGTGGCGCTGGCGGTGACCACGGTGGCACTGCTGATCAGCATGTAGCTGGTGCCGTATTCCTTGACCGTGATGTACAGGCCGGCATCGGCGCCGAAGATCTCGTTGAGCTTGGCCGGCGCCAGGCCGTGGATGTCCGCCGGGTTGGTCAGGCCGTTGTGGCGGAAGGTTTCATCCACCACCGCGATCGGCATCACGTAGTAACCGGCTTCGGCCAGGGGAAAGGTCACCTGGGACAGCATGCTGTAGGTGGCCTTGATGTCCGGCGATTCATTGAGCGGCGGCAGCACCAGGATCGACTTCGGCCGGGCCTGCTTGTAGGCCGAGTAGTCCACGCTCCTGGGCGCGGCGCAGCCCACCAGCAGGCTCACGGCCAACAGGCCCAGCAGGTTGCGCAGGGTCATCAGGCTCATTGGGCGGCTCCCTTCTTGGCGTTCTTGAGCAGGAAGTCCATGTACGAGGCGGATTCGGGGAACAGCGCCTTCTCGGTATTGAACTGCTGCACCATCTGGTCATCCTTGCCCAGGCTCGCGTAGAGCATGCCCAGGTGGGCGTGGTAGCCCGGCGGCACGGCCTTGCCGGTGGACTTGATCTTCTGCAGGTCGCGCTCCAGGGCCTCGACCTGGGCCTCCCGGGCCTCCTCGCCCTTGAAGTACTCGTAGGTCTGGGCCTGGTAGGTTTCCCACTGGTACAGCGTCTTCGGCCCGCTGCAACCGGCCAGCAGCACACAGCCCAGCAAGGCGCCGGCCATCATTGGCCGCGCCATCATCGTCTTCGACATGCTTGCACTTCTCCCTGTCAGCTGTGTGATCAGCGGCCCGGTTTCCAGGCGCCGGCGTCGATGGCCTCGACCATGCGGTTGACCGCCTCGCGCATGGCCAGGTCGAGGACCTTGCCGTTGAGGGTCGAATCGTAGGCAGCGGTGCCGCCGAAGCCGATCACTTCACGGTTGGACAAGGCGTACTCGCCAGCGCCCTGGGTCGAATAGACCACTTCGGAGGTGCTGATGTTGACGATGTTCAACGCCACCTTGGCGTAGGCCACCTGGGTCTTGCCGCGGCCGAGGATGCCGAACAGCTGGTGGTCGCCGGTTTCCTTGCGACCGAACTCGGTGACATCGCCGGTGACCACGAAGTCCGCGCCCTTGAGCTTCTGCGCCTGGCCCTTGATGGCCGCTTCCTGCTGGATCTCGCCCATGTTGTCGCGGTCCAGCACGCTGAAGCGGTTGGTCTGCTGCAGGTGGGTGATGAGGATGGTCTTGGCCTGGCCGCCGAGGCGGTCGACGCCATCGGAGAAGATTCCGCGCATGTAGCTGGAGCGGTTGTCGAACTTGCCCACGGCCATCGGCACCCGGGCTCCGGTCCATACCTGGCTGGCGCTCTGGACCTTCTCCACCGGCAAGGCCCGGGAGCTTTCCGTGGCGCAACCGCTCATGCCCGCCAGCACCGCCAGTGCTACAGCGGACAACATCAACTTCGAGATCACTCTCACTCTATGTTCCTTCTTGAGTATCCATTTGGGTGCACTGTCTAGATGCACTTGCGCCCTGCCGCACGTCTGCGGCCCCAGTCTGTGCAGGCTCGAAAGTCGTCGGCCGAGCGTTCTGAAACTTGATGCAGGGGGCATCATCGGCGGCGATTATGCCAAAGCGCCATCAGTGCGAAAAGGAATAAAAAACCTTGGCGTCATTCTGTAACCATTGCCACAGACTCGGGATAGCAAAGCGGCAGGCCACTGCCGATCCGCGTTTCGTGTAGCCGCTGCCGCAGGCTCGGGCCGCGGTCGGACGAACGGCTTGGGCGGCATTGCGACGCAGCAGACGCGGCGGTCTTGAGGACGCCGGGGTTCCGGCGGGAGACCGCCAAGCAAGGCCCTGCGGGCCTTTTCGCAGCATCGCCCGGGCTCGGCAGCGGCTACATCAGCGAAAGTCGCGGCTGCGTACGTGAATGCCATCCAGCAGCGGGCTCAGGTCACTCAGGCGCCCGGCAATCAGGTGGCGCACCTCGCCCTCGGTTTCCAGGGTGCCGTCGACCTTGAGCAACTGCGCACCCACCAGCACCCGGCGCTGGCGCTCGGCCAGGTCGCGCCAGACCACCACATTGACGTTGCCGAACTCGTCTTCCAGGGTCACGAAGGTCACCCCGCTGGCGGTGCCCGGCCGCTGGCGCCCGGTGACCAGCCCGGCCACGCTCACCGAACGCCCGTGCTCCACCGCCAGCAAGTCGCGCGAGCTGCGGCAGCGCCGGGCCGCAAGCTGCGGGCGCAGCAGCGCCAGGGGGTGCGGCCCGAGGGTGGTGCCCAGGCTGTGGTAATCCGCCTGCAGGTCTTCGCCGACACTGGGCCGGGGCAACGCTACCGGCGCTTCCTCCTGGCTCGGCAGGCCGGCGAACAGCCCCAGCTGTCTTTCCACCCCGGCCACTTCCCAGCGTGCCCGGTAGCGATCCCCGACCAGCGCCTGCAAAGCGCCGGCATCGGCCAGCAATTCCTGGGCGCGGACATCCAGGCGGGCCCGCTCGCCCAGGTCGGCGATATCGACAAAGGCCCGTTGCCGGCGGGCACGTTCGATGCGCCGGGCATCGTCCTCGCGAAAGCCCTTGATCATCCGCAGCCCCAGGCGCAGGGCCGGCTGCCCGGGGGGGCCATTTCCAGCGCGTGCAGGCTGGACAGGAATCGGCTCCAGGCTGCAGTCCCAGTCACTGGCGCCCACATCCACCGCAAGAACCTGCAAACCATGGCGCCGGGCGTCCTGGAGGATCTGGTCGGGGCTGTAGAAGCCCATGGGCCAGCTGTTGATCAGGGCACAGGCGAAGGCCGCCGGTTCGTGGCACTTGAGCCAGCAACTGGCGTAGGTCAGCAAGGCAAAGCTGGCGGCATGGGATTCGGGAAAGCCGTAGCTGCCAAAGCCCTTGATCTGCTCGAAGATCTGCGCCGCGAACTCGTCGCTGTAGCCGTTCTTGCGCATGCCTTTGCGCAGCCGTTCGCGGTGCGGTTCCAGGCCGCCGTGGCGCTTCCAGGCGGCCATGGAGCGGCGCAACTGGTCGGCCTCCCCCGGCGTGTAGTCGGCGGCGACAATGGCGATCTGCATCACCTGTTCCTGAAACAGCGGCACTCCCAGGGTGCGCTTGAGCACGCCCTCCAGCTCCGGAGACGGATAGGTTTCCGGCTCCTGGCGGTTACGCCGGCGCAGGTAGGGATGGACCATGCCGCCCTGGATCGGCCCGGGCCGGACGATGGCCACCTCGATCACCAGGTCGTAGAAGTTCTGCGGCTTGAGCCGGGGCAGCATCGACATCTGCGCCCGGGATTCGATCTGGAACACGCCGATGGTGTCGGCGCGGCCGATCATTTCGTAGGTGGCGGGGTCTTCAGGCGGAATGCTGGCGAGGCTGTAGCGCTGGCCGCGGTAGCCGTGGATCAGGTCGAAGCAACGGCGGATGGCGCTGAGCATGCCCAGGGCGAGGATATCCACCTTGAGCAGGCCGACCATGTCCAGGTCGTCCTTGTCCCACTGGATCACCGTACGCTCGGCCATCGTCGCGTTCTCCACCGGCACCAGGTGGTCCAGGGGCTGCTCGGAAATCACGAAACCGCCGGGGTGCTGGGACAGGTGCCGGGGAAAGCCGATCAACTGCCCGGTCAGGCTCAGGACCCGGCGCAGCACCGGGCTCTGGGGATCGAACCCGGCCTCCTGCAGGCGCTCGACGCTGGGCGGCGTGTCACTCCAGTGGCCGCAGCAGTCGGCCAGGGCATTGACCTGATCCGGCGGCAAGCCCAGGGCCTTGGCCACATCCCGCACCGCCCCGGCGCCGTGGTAGGTGCTGACCACCGCGGTCAGCGCCGCGCGGTGCCGGCCATAGCGCTGGAACACATACTGCAGCACCTCTTCGCGGCGCTCGTGCTCGAAGTCGACGTCGATGTCCGGCGGCTCGTTGCGTTCACGCGACAGGAAACGCTCGAACAGCAAGGTCGAGCGGTCCGGGTCGATCTCGGTGATGCCGAGGGCGAAACACACCACCGAGTTGGCCGCCGAGCCCCGGCCCTGGCAGAGGATGTGCTGGCGCCGGGCGAAGTCGACGATGTCGTGCACCGTGAGGAAATAACTCTCGTAGCCCAGGTCGCAGATCAGCGTGAGCTCCTTGTCGATCTGCTTCAGTACCTCGGCCCGGGCACCAGCGGGCCAGCGGCGCACGATGCCGCGCTGGGTCAGCACCCGCAGCCAGGAGCCAGCGTCGTGGCCCTCGGGCACCAGCTCCCGGGGGTATTGGTAGCGCAGTTGGCCGAGGTCGAAAGCGCAGCGCCCGGCGATGGCCAGCGACTCGCCGAGCAGGGCCTGGGGGTACAGGCCTTGCAGCACTTCGACGGGCCGCAGGTGGCGCTCGCCGTTGGCGAACAGGCGTTGCCCGGCCTCGGCCACCGGCAGGTGATGACGGATCGCGGTCATGGTGTCCTGCAGCGCCCGGCGCCCGCGCACGTGCATGTGCACATCGCCACAGGCCACGGCCGGCAGCCCCAGTTGCCGGGCCAGGGCCAGTTGCTGTTGCAGGTGCCGGGCATCGTCCTGGCCGCAATGCAGCTCCAGCGCCAGCCACAGGCGCTGGGGGAACACCTGCTGCAACCAGCGGCCCTGGACCAGCGGCTCGCCGGCGCCCGTCAGCCACAGGGCCAGCAGCCCCGGCAAGGGTTCGGCGAAGTCCTCGCGCAGCAGGCGATAGCTGCCCTTCTCGGCTCGGCGCCGGGCCCGGGTGATCAACCGGCACAGGCCCTGGTAACCCGCCAGGTCTTCCACCAGCAGCACCAGCCGCGGGCCGTCCTCGATCTGCATTTCACTGCCGACGATCAGCTTGAGGCCCGTATCGCGTGAGGCCTGCCAGGCGCGGACAATCCCCGCCAGGGTGCACTCGTCGGTGATCGCCAGGGCCTGGTAGCCCAGGGCCTTGGCACGCTGGAACAATTCGGCGGCACTGGAGGCGCCGCGCTGGAAGCTGAAGTTGGACAGGCAGTGCAGCTCGGCGTAGGCGCTCATGCGAACCAGCCCTGCAACAGTAGCGGCCCGGGCTCGCCCACCTGACGATAGGCCCAGCCTTGCTGGCCGGCGGCGGTTTCGATCAGGTAGTAGTCGCGGCGCACATCGGCACCGTCCCACCAGCCGGACTCGATCCGCTCCGGGCCCATGAGGATGCGCACCGAGCCCTCGCCCAGCACCTGGGGTTCGGTGAACAGCCAGCCGGGGCGGCGCAGCCCGGGGGTGGCCGGGCACGGGCGCGAATCGGTCTGCGCCTGCCAACTGCGCTCCGGGCGGTGATCGGCGCGATGCCCCAGGCCCTGCACCGCGTCATCCCCCAGGCGCGCCCGCAGGCGTTCGCGCAACTGCTCCCAGGGCAGGTTCTGCTGCGGGCGCTCGTCGAACAGCTCGCTGTGCTGGGGCACGAACAGCGGCAGGTCCTCGGCCACCAGCCGCAGGTTGCGCACCGGCGCCGGCACCTGGATCTGTTCCAGGCGCCCGCGGGCCAGTTCGAACAGCATCGCCGGGTCGCGCTCGGCGCTGAGCAGCCCCACCGGAATCAGGGTGTCGGCGCCTTCGGCGTGCTCCAGGTGCAGGGCAAAGCGCTGCACGCCACTGTCGCGACCACAGAGAAAGGCCGCCAGGTCGGCGGTGAGCCGGCGCAGGGGAAACAGCAGCGCTTGATGGGACTGCACATCGAAATTCAGCTCGATGCGCAGGTCGAAGCGGTCCGGCGGCTGATAGAAGGCCAGCCCCAGCGGGCGCTCGCCGAGCAGGGTATCCAGGTGCTTGAGCAAGCTGCCGTCAAAACGCCGGGCCAGGCTGGGCCGGGGCAGCTCCCGCAGTTGCTGGAAGCTGCGCACCCCCATGCGCGACAGGGCCGTGGCCTGCTCCGGGGCCAGCCCCAGACGCTCGATGGGCATGGCCCCCAGGGCCTGGGCCAGGGCCTCGCAGTCGGCCACCGCCAAGCCGTCATAGGCATTGGCCAGGGCTCGGGCCGCCGCCGGATTGGGCGCGGCGACGATCCGGTGGCGAAAGCCCAGGGCCTGCAATTCACGGCGCAGGCGCGCTTCCAACTGCGGCCAGGGGCCGAACAGGCCCAGGCTGGATTCGATCTCCAGCACCAGGGTGCGCGGGTAGGCGACGCTGACCTGGGAGCTGAAGCCATAGGCCCAGGCCGCAAGAAACTGCTGCCAGTGCTCGATCTGCCGGGGGTCGTATTCGGCGCTGGCAAAGGCCTTGGTCAGGGCCTGGGCGGCGGTCAGCGATTGCCCGGGGCGCAGGCCCAGTTCGCGAGCGGCGGCGTTCACCGCCTGGATCACCCGGCGCTGCGGGGTGCCACTGAGCAGCGCCAGGGGCGCTTCGGGCTCGGCGCGCTGACGCAAGACTGCGTCCAGCGCCAATTGCGGGAACAGGATGCACACCCAACGCATGCCAACCTCAGTGCCCGGCGGGCCAGGCGATAGGCGCCGGATGGGCCAGCCCGCCCCGGCACTTGAGCACCCGCAACTGCCCGGGACGGCCTTGCACGGCAATTCGCAAGGCCGCCGGCGAGGGGTTGCGCGCCGTCTCCAGGGGGCGGTAGGCAAAGGCCAGGGTCTGGCCGCTTTCAGCCGCCACCTGCAGGCGCCGCAGGGCGCGATCGTCGGCTTGCTGCGGCCAGCACAGCACCGCGCCGCAACTGCCGGAACGCAGGCACTGCTCGGCGGCCCACAGGGCATCACGCTCCCCGGCCTGGATGATCGACAACTGGCGCACATCCACCCCGGCGTTCTGCCAGGCCTGGGGATAGGGCACGAACGGCGGCGCCACCAGCACGATGCGCTCCCCCGCCGCGCTCAGCCGCGCCAGGCTCGGCCACAGCAGTTGCAGCTCGCCCAGACCCTGGGCGGCAATGAGGATTTCGGTCAGTGCCGCTTCCGGCCAGCCGCCCGTGGGCAGCACCGCATCCAGGGCGGCATGCCCCGTGGGCTGCGGGCTGGCAGGCGCGGCGGCCGGGCGGCCTTTCCACACCCGCCCGGCATTGAACAGCGAATCCAGTGCGACCACGGCGCCCATCAGCCTTGCCTCACCAGACCGCAGAACACGCCTTCGATAAACAGTTCGTGGTCGGCCGTGACCTCGATCGGCTGGTAGGCCGGGTTGCGCGGCAACAGGCGAATGCCCTGCCCCTTGCGCTCGAAACGCTTGATGGTCACCTCACCGTCGAGGCGGGCGATCACGGTCTGGCCGTTGCGCGCCTCACTGCTGCGGCGCACTGCCACCAGATCACCGTCGAAGATGCCGTCGTCGATCATCGAATCGCCCTGGACCCGCAGCAGGTAATCCGGAGTGCGGGAGAACATCCCCGGGTCCAGCAGCAACTGGCCGTGTATGTCGGCATCGACGCCAATCGGCGCACCGGCGGCCACCCGCCCCAGCACCGGAATTTCCAGCAGCTCGGGGCGCCGTGGCTGGTTGAGCAGGCGAATGCCCCGGGCCTGATGCGGGTTGACCTCGATAAACCCGGCCTCGGTCAACGCCAGCACATGCTTGCGCGCCACGCTGCGCGAGGCGAAACCGAACGCCTGGCTGATTTCAGCAAGGCTCGGGGGCTGGCCGTGATCGGCGATGCGCTCGCGGATAAAGGTCAGGATGGCAGTGCGGCGGGGAGATAAAGTCGTCATGGAGTACATTTGTACTCCTCTCGGATTTATCTGACAAGAACCGCCAATCAGTCCAGGCCACGGCTGGCCAGGAAGCCGCTGACATAGTCGATGAATGCCTGCACCTTGGCGGTCGCTCGCCGGTGGCTGGGGTAGACCGCGAGGATGTGCGGCCCGAAGCTGTCCGGGTCGATCGCGTAGTCGGCCATCACCCGCACCAGGCGCCCGTCGGCCAGGTACGGTGCGGCGCTCCATAGCGGCGTGTGCAACAGGCCGCGCCCGGCCAGGGCATTGGCCAGCAGCAGGTCGTAATTGTCACTGCGCAGGCGTGGTGCCTGGGGCTGGGGCAGGCTCAGGCGCTGGCCGTCGCGCTCGGCCCACCAGAACTCCCGGCTGAGCAAGGGGTGGCGATACAACAGCCATTCATGTTCTTCGAGGGTCTGCGGGGTCACCGGCCGGCCCTTGCGCGCCAGGTAGGCCGGGCTGGCGCACAGGGCCAGGCGGTTGCTTCCGACCACCCGGGCAATCAGCCCCGGCAGGTCGTCATGGCCTTCGCGCAGGGCCAGGTCGTAGCCGCTTTCCAGCAGGTTGACGAACTCGTCGCACAGGTCCACTTGCAGATTGATCTGCGGGTACTGCTCAAGAAAACCACCACACACCTGATCCAGAAACGCCTGGCCGTAGGCCAGCGGCGCGGTGACCTTGAGGTTGCCGCGCAGACCGTGCTGCAGCTGCTCCACCTCCTCGCCCACCTCTTCCAGCCGCTGCAGCACCTGGCGCGCGGTCTCCAGGTAGAGCCGGCCGATTTCGGTGAGCACGATGCGCCGGGTACTGCGCTCGAACAGGCGCGAACCCAGCTCGGCCTCCAGGTGGTTGACCGCCTTGGTCAGGGCCGAGGGGGTCTTGCCCAACTGCTCCGCCGCCCGGCTGAAACTGCCCAGCTGGGCGGTGACCACGAACATCTTCAAGGCATTCAACTTGTCCATGGTTTTTCCACCCAGGCAAAAATGTTTTTCGTGAAGCAGCCGTTCTGCCCGCTGCGGGCAGTCCCTAAGCTGGCGATCAGACGCAATAACAAGGAAATGTTCAATGAAAAGATTGACCCCCACGCTGTTACTGGCCGCCATGAGTTTTGCCTCGTTGGAAGCCATGGCCGCCGCCGACCTGGTGCTGCTCAACGGCCAGGTGTTCACCGCCGACCGCGCCCAGCCCAAGGTCCAGGCCCTGGCGGTGGAGAACGGCAAGGTCCTGCAAGCCGGCAGCGATGCGCAGATCAAGGCACTGATCGACAGCCACACCCGGGTCGTCGACCTGGGCGGCAAGACCCTGATGCCGGGCCTGATCGACACCCACTCCCACGCGATCTTCGGTGGCCTGGAAATGACCGGCGCCAACCTGCAGGACGAGGTGGTCAGCCTCGACGAACTGGAAAAACGCCTGCGCGCCTGGCGTGACGACGGCAGCGCCCGGCATGCCGACGTGCTCAGCATCGCCGGCATGAGCTCGGCCTACTGGGCCCAGGCCCAGGCCCTGGGCCAGCGCTTCAACCAGGGTGAATGGGCCAGCGTACCGGTGGTGTTCACCGGCAGCGATCACCATACCGCCTGGGCCAATGACTTCATGCTCCAGCGCGCCGGCATCGACGCCGCCCTGCTCAAGAGCCTGCCCGAGGCCGAGCGCGGCACCATCGGCCAACTGCCCGACGGCCGCCCCAACGGTTTCCTGGTGGACGCTGGCTGGGACCGGGTGGCCGCGAAAATGCCGGTGCCGGGGCCCGAGCAGATGCTGCGCGCCGCGCAGTCGGCCCTGCATTACAACAACAGCCTGGGGATTACCGCCTGGATGGACCCGGCCGCCAACGCCGCCCCCGGCGAAGCGGTGTTCGCCCTCAAGCCCACCGAGCACACCGTCGGCGTGCTGCCGGCCTACAAGGCCCTGGCCGAGAGCGGCGGGATGACCGCCCATGTCGCCGCCCTGCTGGTGGCCAACCCCCGCAGCCGGCCGGCCGACCTCGACACCCTGGACAAGGTGCGCCAGCAGTTCCAGGGCATTCCCAACCTGACCCTGCCGGGCATCAAGATCTTCGCCGACGGGGTGATCGAATACCCGGCGCAGAGCGCAGCGATGCTCGAGCCTTACAGCAACTCGCACAAACCCGGCGAACTGCTGATCGACCCGGCGCATTTTGGCGAACTGGTCAGCGCCATCGACCAGCGCGGCTGGCTGGTGCACATCCACGCCATCGGCGACCGTGCGGTGCGTGAGTCGCTGAACGGCATCGAGCAGGCGCGCAAGGATCGCCAGAGCGGCATCAGCCACTCCATCACCCACCTGCAGATGGTCAACCCCAAGGAGTTCGCCCGCTTCAAGCCGCTCAACGTGATTGCCTCGATGCAACTGCTCTGGGCCTCGGCCGACGACTACACCCTGGACATGATCAAGCCCTACGTCAGTGCCCTGGCGTTCCGCTACCAGTACCCGGCGCACTCGCTGCTCAAGCAGGGCGCGACCCTCGCCGGCGCCAGCGACTGGCCGGTGTCGTCGCCCAACCCGTGGAACGCCATGGCCCAGGCCATCACCCGCCAGGGGCCACTGGGGGTGCTCAACGCCGACGAACACCTGGACCGCGAAACCCTGTTCTATGCCTACACCCAGAATGCCGCGCGCACATTGGGCCTGGAACAGCAGATCGGCTCGCTGACGGCCGGCAAGCAGGCCGACTTCATCGTCCTCGACCGCGACGTGTTTACCGTGGACGAAAAGGCCCTGCATGAAACCCAGGTGCTGCAGACCTGGTTCGCCGGCCGCGAGATCTACAGCCGCCCACTCTGACCCCGCGCCACCGTTGCACCGCCTGCCCCGCGCCCTGGTGACGCCGGGGTACGGCCCCGCCTTGCCCGCTCCCCCATAACAATCACAACAACGGGATACCCATGAAGACTCTCACCCTGCTCACCCTGGGCGCCGTGTGCCTGCTGCCGCAGGCCGGCCACGCCCTGCCCCTGACCGACGACCTGGCCGTGGAGCTGGAGCTGACCCTGGCCAGCGACTACCGCACCCGCGGCATCTCCCAGACCCAGAACGACCCCGCGGCCCAGGCGGCCGTGACCCTGCTGCACAGCAGCGGCCTGTACCTGGGCACCTGGAGCTCCAACGTCGATTTCGGCGGTGGCCTGAAGACCCGCCAGGAAGTCGACTACTACGGCGGCTGGCTGTGGCAGGCCAGCGCAGACATCAGCCTGGACCTGGGCTACCTGAAGTACAGCTACCCCCGGGAAGCCCAGTTCAACCAGAGCGAGGTGTACGGCATCCTCAGCGTCTACGGGGTCAAGCTGGGGGCCTATTACTCCGACGATGCCCCCGGCATCGACAGCCAGCAGAGCACCCTGTACCGCTACCTTGGCTACGAGACCCGACTGCCCCTGGAGCTGGGGCTGCAACTGCGCTACGGCCAGATGGACTTCAAGGACCCGCGGCTGATCCGCGCTTCGGGCCAGGGCGAGGACAGCTACCACGAATGGGAAGCCAAACTGACCCGGGAAATGGCCGGTCTGGAACTGGGCCTGAGCTACATCGACACCGACCTGTCCCGCAGCCAGTGCACCAGCAACTACGGCTTCAGCGACCTGTGCGGAGCGACCTGGGTGGCCAGCGTCAAGAAGACCTTCTGAGCGACCAGCCGCCCGCCCCCGTAGGAGCCGGCTTGCCGGCGAAGGGGCCCGAACGACTGGCACCCGCCTCAAGGCCGCCTTCGCTGGCAAGCCAGCGCCTACAAAAGCCCGCTGGAACAGGCCGGCAATGCGCCCCACAAACCCCGTAGAAGCCGGCTTGCCGACGAAGAGGCCCGACAGGCATGCGCCCTGGGATCAGCCGCGCTGCAGGATGCGGTCCATCACCCGGTCGGTCTTCAGGGCTTCGCTGGCCAGGGCCGGGTGCCGGATCTGGCCGCGGATATGGGCGTTCATGCCCTGCACGTGATGCCACTGGATGTGCGCGGGGTTGTCGATGAACAGGTTCAGGGTCTCTTCGGCTTCGAGTTGCAGCGGATGCTCGTCGAACACGGAAAAAGTGATGCGCCCCTGGCTGCCGACGATTTCCACCCGGTCTACCCGGCGGTCGGCGACGAAGTTCCAGGCGCCGCTGCCCAGCGCCCCACAGGCGAAGCGCCAACTGGCGCTGACCGCATCCTCGGCGGCATACAGCCCGGCCTGGCGGGTGCAGAAGCCGGCCACCTCGACGATATCGCCCAGCAGGTACTGGAACAGGTCCAGGCCATGGCTGGCCAAATCGGCGAAATAGCCGCCGCCGGCCACTTGCGGGTCGGTACGCCAGTTGGCCGCGCCGCTGCGGTCGGCCTCGGAGGCAGCCTTGCTCAGGCTCCAGTGCAGGTGCCGGACCTCCCCGATGCGCCCATCCGCCAGCCATTGCCGCACCTGCGCAAAGCGCGGCAAGGAGCGCCGGTAATAGGAGACGAACAGATGCAGCCCGGCCTGCTCGAAGGCCTGCTGCATGGCCAGGCTTTGCCCGGCATGCAGGGCCATGGGTTTTTCCACGCAGCAATGCTTGCCGGCGGCGGCCACTTGCAGGCTGTAGGCGTAATGGCTGTCGGGGGGCGTGGCGATGTACACCGCGTCCACCTCGGGGTCGTCGATCAGGGCCTGGGCATCGGTGTACCAGCGGGCAATGCCGTGGCGCTGTGCATAGTCGCGCACCGCCTCGGCCCGGCGCCCCATCACCGCCACCAGCGCCGACCCCGGAACCTTGTAGAAGGCCGGGCCACTCTTGCGCTCGGTGACACTGCCGCAACCGATCATGCCCCAGCGCACGGTCTGCAGCGGCTCGGCCCCGGTGTTCATTTCGACGCTTGCAGCGCGCGCAGGTCGAGCTGGCCGTTGTGC
Source organism: Pseudomonas sp. BIGb0176 (assembly GCF_024810175.1). Lineage (NCBI taxonomy): Bacteria > Pseudomonadati > Pseudomonadota > Gammaproteobacteria > Pseudomonadales > Pseudomonadaceae > Pseudomonas > Pseudomonas sp. BIGb0176. The sequence continues at coordinate 475,727 of NZ_JANUEC010000001.1, read as the reverse complement.
AGCGGCGGGCACCAGTAGTAGCCCCCGGTGATCGGCCGGCTCATGCGGTACAGGCCGTCGGTGATGCCGTCTTCCAGGCCGCTCATGCGCCGCAGTTGGGCTTCGAAGGCGTTCAGGGTGCGGCCAAAGGCAAGGAACATCAGGCCACCCTTGTCACCTTCGATCCACGGCATCGAGCGACGCACGAGAAAGGCTTCCGGGGCGAAGCTTTCCTGGGCGGTGCGCTTGACGTGGGCCGAGACCGGCGCGTCGTCCAGTTCTTCGTTGTCGCTCAGCCGCCGGCCCATGATGTGGTCGCGCTCTTGCTGCTGCATCGCGGCAAAGCCCTTGAAGTCGTGCTGCCATTGCTGGATCGCGGCAAAACTGCCACCGCGCAGGCCGTCTTCGCCCTCGGCCAGTGCCGCGGCCACGGCGGCTTCGTCCTGAGGGTTTTCGGTGCCGTCTTCATAACCGGTGAGGTCGTGGCCGGTCTTGTGGCGGAAGGTCTCGTTCATGCCGACCAGGCGCAAGGCCGGGGCCAGGGCGGCCGCCAGCTCGTTGCTGCGGTGCAGCAGCTCGCCGCGATCATCACCGTGCAGCCAGACCCACAGCGCGTGCTGGGTCGAAGGGTTGTCCACGCCCACGCCGGTCAGCGCCGGGAACGCCTTGAGCCCCTGCACTCGCGCGCCCAGGGCCTTGACCAGCGACGCGCCAAAACCTGCCACCGCCGTTGCGCCATCCACCCGTGCCAGCAACTGGTCGAGGGCCTGGGGCAACGCCTCGATGGACTCAAGGGCAAAGAACAGGTGGCGGGCCTGGGACGGAACGGGTGCAGCAAGGATGCCGGGCTGGTAGTAACTCATGGGAACTCCTGAATAAAGGCGCAGGAGTTTACCGCCATGGGCTGCCGGCGTCAGCGTCGAAACAGGCAAGGCTTGTCGCCGCTTGCGCGGCGACGTTGCAAGGCCGTGGTGAAAAGACCGGGCCGGGGTTGGCTGAGAACGGCATGGGCGGCATTGCGACGCAGCAGACGCGGGGATCTTGAGGCCGCTCAAGGTTCGACGGGAGATCGCCAAGCAAGGCCCTGCGGGCCTTTGCGCAGCCTCGCGGGCTCGGCAGCGGCTACAGGGCGGCCTTCAATGCAGCGCCGCCTCTTCGCGAAAGGCGCTGGGGCTCAGGCCGGTCCAGCGCTTGAAGGCCCGGCGGAAGCTGCGCACGTCGCTGTAGCCGACCTCTTCGGTGATGCGTTCGATGGACAGCTCCGGGTTGCCCAAGAGGTTCAGGGTTCGCGCCTGGCGCACCCGTTCCAGCAGCGCCTCGAAGGTCAGGCCGTGTTCGGTCAGGCGCCGGCGCAGGGTGCGCCCGCTCATGTTCAAATCCCCCGCCACCTGCTCGATGTGGCTGCCGGCCCGCAGGTCCCGGCTCAGGGCGCGCTCCACCGCCTGGATCAGGTCCATCTTCTGGTGCACCTGGGCGCTTTCCAGTTCCAGCAGCTTGAGCGCCTGGCGCAGCGCCACCGGATGATGGTTGGGCAGCGGCGCCTGCAACCAGCGGGCCTCGATCACCATGCGCGCCTGCAGACAGCCGAACTGCACGTGGGGGCCCAGCAACCGGGTATAGAGCTCGGCATAGGCCGGCGCGGCGTGCATGAACTCCACCCGTAGGGCCTGGAAATCCGCGCTGACCAGGGCCCGGCCATAGATCAGCAGGCTGGCGAAGAACTCTTCCGCAGCAAAGATCTGCACCTCGCCGTAGGGCAGGCGGCATTGCAGCTCGACAAAGAACTCTTCGCCCTGGCGCCCGACATCGGCGCTGACGATGGTGCCGGAGGTGTGCTGATGGCGGATGCCCAGCTCGAAGGCGTCGCCCAGGGTCCGGCACAACGACAACGCATGCCCCAGCAGGCCCAGGGTGCCCAGCACATTGCGGCTGCCGACCCAGAGCCCCAGGCCCTGCTGCGGCAATGCCGCCAGGGCACGTTCGATCATCGCCACCGCCTGGCGATAGGAGATGCGCAGGGTCGGGTCCTGCAGGTCGTCCAGGGTAAAGCCCAGGCCGCGACACAGGCGCTCGGCGCTGACGCCCTTGGCTTCGGCGACATCCGCCAGGGTCTGCAGCAGGAAGGGTGAAACCAGGGCCAGCTGGTCGTGGGCATCGGCGGCTTTGATCTGCATGGGAGTGGGCTTCCGGGCCGCTTGAGCGGCTGTTTTTATTGTCGGTCAGGCACCGGCGCCAAGGCTTCACCGGCGGTTCAAGCATATCCCGTTGCCTGGGGTTTTACGGGGGAATGTAACAAAGCATTGCAAAGTGTCCGACAAAGTCCCCCTCCCTGTCCGCCAATACCCTGCCCCGCGCCCGGCCCAGGGCTTATTTCTATGGGGCGGGCGGCGTGCCTGCCGCCGCGCCCCCACTAACAATAAGAATGAGCCCAACCATGCACCCGACCCGCCTCACTCGCTCCCTGCACCTGGGCGTGGCCCTGGCCGCCTGCGCCAGCCTGAATGCCCAGGCCACCGAATCCGGGGTCGACAATATCGGCCCCGGCACGGACGGCTTCTACGTGCTGCCCCTGAGCCCCGACCAGCTCCCGGAGCACATGTTCGCCTTCAACCTCTACTACAACCATTACCAGGCCAGGAAGCTCGACATCAGCTCCTTTGGCGGCAAGGTCCAGGAGGTCAGGATCACCTCCGACGCGATCATCCCGCGCCTGGACTACCTGAGCCCGCTGCGGGTCCTGGGCGGGCGCCTGGGGGGCTACGTGGCCCAGCCCTACCTACGCCAGCAGGTGTCGCTGTACGGCCAGAGCGACCGCCGCGAAAGCATGGGCGATACCACCTTCGCGCCGATCATCCTGTGGGACATGGGCCCCGACCTGACCCTGGGCGCGGCCTTGGAAGTGACCCTGCCCACCGGGCAGTACGATGCCGACCGGCTGGCCAACACCAGCAACAACTTCACCACCTACAAGCCGCTGTTCTCCATGACCTGGCTGCCCAGCGAGCGTACCGAGCTGTCGTTCAAGAGCACCTACAGCTTCAACCAGGAAAACCACGCCACCCACTACCGTTCCGGGCAGATCTTGCACTTCGACTATTCGGCCAGCTACCGCCTGACCGACGACCTGAGCCTGGGGCTCAACGGCTACTACCTGAAGCAGACCACCGACGACAAACAGAACGGCAAGACCGTGACCTTCATGGGCGAGGACGTGAGTGACGGGGTACGCGGGCAAGTGCTCGCCATCGGCCCGGCGCTGCACCTGCGTTTTCTCAAGTACGCCAGCGCCGAGATCCGCTGGGCCAAGGAGTTCGATGTGGAAAACCGCCCCGAGGGCGACATGCTCTGGGCCAAGCTGACCATTCCCTTTGCCCTGTGAAACCCGCGGCAGCCTTGAAGCTGCTGCGGGCTCGGCGGGAGATCGCCAGGCAAGGCCCTGCGGGCCTTTGCGCAGCATCGCCGGAGCTCGGCAGCGGCTACAGGCGGTTGCCGGGACGCGTTTCGTGTAGCCGCTGCCGCAGGCTGCGAACGGCCCGTAGGGACGCGGCGTTCTTAAGGCCGACAGCGCTCCGACGGAGGATCGCCAGGCAAGGGCTATACGTGGGATCAGTACACCGGCCAGCGTTCGACGATGCGCCCGCCGCGCAGGGCCAGCAGGTCGCCAAACTGCAGCAGTACCGCTTCGCTCTGCTGCGGGCGCAGGAAGACCTGGTCGTCCACTTGCAAGCCCACGGCGCGGGAGCCGTTGACCATCTCCTGGTTGGAGCTGCGACCGAACAGCTCGTTGCTCTGCAGACCCGCCGGCGATTCGAAATCCGCCAGCCAGTGGCCGCCATAGATGAAGAAGGTCTGGCGCTGGTTGCGGTCCCACCAGGAGAACAGCCGCGACTTGTCGTCCAGGGCCGGGATCCGCACCGGCCCGGTACTCTTGAGCACCGGGGTGGCGATAAAGGCGGCCGGCACGTGCTGCTCCAGGGACGCCAGGTCGTAGTGGCTGGGCTTGAGCAGTGCGGTGCCCACCGACACTTCGCTGCTCAGGGATTCCTGCTCGTGGCGACGGTAGCTGGGGCTGCCGGCGGTATTGAGGGTCAGGCCGGCGTGCCACAGCGCCGGGTACTGCTGGCGGGTGAAGTCGACAAAACCGTTGTAGAGCGCCATGACCTGGTCGAACAGGCTTTGCGGCGAGCCCAGAATCCCCGGCACGCCCATGTCGACAAAGGGGTCGTAGCCCATGAACCCGGCAAACTCCAGGTGCCGGGGGTGGGCGCTGATCAGCGCCAGCATCTGCCCGAGCACGGCATGGTCCGCCACGCCGCCACGGTGCAGTCCCACATCCAGTTCGATGTTGATGCGCATCCGCGTGCCCAGGCCCTGGGCCAGCGCTAGGTACTGCTGCAGGCGTTCGGGGGTATCGAGCAGCCATTGCAGTTGCCGGCGCGGGTCGAACGGCCCCTTGAGCTGCTGGTAGAACAGCTCGACGGCGCGGATCGGCAGGGGTTTACCGAGGAGGATATCGGCGTCGGCAAATACCTCGGCGTCGTGGTTGAGAAACGGCTGGTGGAAGGACATCAGGCGCCGGGTACCGGCGCGCTGGGCGATGTAGGCCAGGAGCCCGGGCGATGGCAGGGATTTTTCCACCAGGCGCAGGTGCTTGCCACCGCGCTGCACCGACTGCATGACCACATCGATGTTGTGGTCCAGGCGATCCAGGTCGATCAGCATCACCGGTTGCATCGGCCCGTGGGCCTTGAGCTCGCGATTGAGCTCGGCGAAGTACGGGCTGTAGGGCAGGCCCCGGTCGCCGGGCCGCAGCCAGGCGCCGACACCGGCCAGCAAGACTCCGGCCCCCAGGGTGCCGGCCATGAAATGACGACGGTTCATTGTGCGCATCTCCTGTTCACGCCACACCCAGCACAGAGGCCAGGTGGGCGTTGATGAATTTGCCTTGCGGGTCCAGTGCCTGGCGCACCCTGGCGAAGGCTGCCCATTGCGGGTACAGCCCCTGCAGGGTGCGGGCGTTGAGGCTGTGGTGCTTGCCCCAGTGCGGGCGCCCCTGGTACTTCCAGAAGATCGGCTCCACGGCGGCGAAGAAGTTGTGGTGGTCCATGCTGTAGTGCTGGTGCACCGAGATCGAACAGCTGTCGCGACCTTCGAACATGCTCAGGGGAATGTCGTCGGCCTTGACGTAGCGGTACTCGATGGGAAACCAGGTGCGCAGGTCCTTGTCGCGGATCAGCGCGAGGATCTCGCGCAGGCACGCCGGCCCCAGGTGCGCCGGCACCGAGTACTCCATTTCGTTGAAGCGCACGCTGCGCACGTTAGCGTAGATCTGGTAGGAATCCCCCACCCGCTCATCGAAGCGCGCCAGCCAGCGCAGGCTATTGAGCAGGTGGCGGCGGGTCTCGGGGAAGTCGCTGACGTACTTGTCGAGGTTTTCGATCAGGTTGACGAACTCGTTGCCGCCCTCCTCGGCCGGGTCCCTGGGCGGGGTCGGCGGTTCCGTGGTTTCGTTCAGGGCCACCGCCAGGGCGTAGTCGGAGTGGGTGACCACGAGCATTTCCCAGTGCTGGTTGTCGCGGGTCAGGTTGTCCATGTCCTCCAGCAGTTCCTCGGTCTTGCCGATCCACTGTTTTTCCCGCAGGCGATAAGCCTCGCGGTTCTGCAGGCGCACCCGGGTCGCCACCCCCAGCGCGCCGAGGGACACCCGGGCGGCGTGGAACACCTCGGCGTTGCGCCGGGGGTCGCAGTCCAGCACTTCGCCGCTGGCGGTCACCAGTTGCAGCCCGCAGACCCGGGACGAATAGGAACCGAAGCCGACCCCGGTGCCGTGGGTGGAAGTGGCAATCGCCCCGGCCAGGGTCTGGTAGTCGATATCCGCCATGTTCCACAGCGCCTGCCCCACCTCCTTGAGCGCCGGGCCCATCAGCGACATGGGCGTGCCGGCGGCGAATTCGGCTTGCAAGGTCTTGGGGTCGTGGTCCAGCAGGCCGTTGAAATAGGCCAGGGACAGCAAGGTGCCGTCGGTGGGCACCAGGGCGCTGAAGGAGTGCCCGGCACCCACCGGGCGGATCTTGCCCGGGGCCTGGCGGACCACCTGGCGCAGTTCATCCAGGTCCTTGGGCGCCAGCCGCGCCTGGGGCAGGCAGCTTTGCGCGCCGGACCAGTTGCGCCAGGGAATCAGCCGCGGGGCGCGGGCCAGTTCGGCCAGCAGCGGGTTGCTGCACAGCGCGCTGAACGCGCCGAGGGCGCCGGCCCCTTGCAGCAGCCGGCGTCGGGAAAGGTGCATGACCATGAAGGGGGAACCTGTGCTTTTTATTGGAATGAATGGCCGGACATGAAGCTGATCAGGGCCAGGAACTGCTCTTCGCTGCACTGCATGCACTGGCCCATGGGCGGCATGCCCTGGTAGCCGTTGATGCTGTGGTCCAGCAGGGTGTCGGCGCCCTGGGCCAGGCGCGGCGCCCAGGCCTTGGCATCGCCGGCCAGGGGGGCGCCGGAGGCCGGGTTGGCATGGCACAGCTGGCAGCTGCTGGCGTAGACCTGGGCCAGGGCCGGGTCGGCCGGGCTCTGGCGGGCGGCGTCGAGGCGCACGGCAGCAGGCGGTTCAGCCTCGCCGCAGGCGCTCAGCAGCAGACCCAGGGCCAGGCCCAGGGCGCTACGAATCGGTAGCCAAGAGTGGCGCCGCAACGGGCGCAAACAGGCGGGGGTGACAGTGGGCATCGGCGGTCCTCAGTGCGGCCAGGGCAAGGGGCCCGCCCCGGCGACAGCGGCGGACCACACCCGGCCACACTAAGACACCCGCGCCCCGGGGTTGAGGGCATTGGCGGCCAGCCAAGGGGACAGGCTCGGCCAGCCAGGGCGCGCACGGTCAGCCAGAGGCTGCCTGCATGGCAACGGGCCCATGCCTGCCCCGCGCCTTACTTGATCCGGTAGTGGAAGGTGTTGCGCACCGCCGGCACCGTTACCGCCTGGCCGTCGATCAGCCGCGGCTGATAACGGAAGGTCGCCACCGCTGCCAGGGACGGGCGCATGAACAGGGGGTGGCAACCGTCGATGACCTTGGGGTTCTCCACCCGCCCCTGGGGGTTGACGCTGTATTCCACGGTGCAGTCGCCTTCCAGATTCTTGTCCAGGGCCCGTTGCGGGTAGTCCGGGGCCTCCTTGCTCAGGGGCTGGTACTGGCGACTGTCGGCCGCCGCCTGGGCCGCCTGCTGGCGCGTGCGCTCGGCAGCCAGCCGCGACTGTTCGGCACGCTGGGCCTGCGCTTGTTCCTGGGCCACACGTTGCTCGGTATCGCGCTGGCGCTGCTCGGCCTCCAGGCGCTCGCGCTGCTGGCGCTGCTGCTCCTGCACCTGCTCACGTTTCTTGTCTTCCACCCGCTTGCGCGCCAGGGCCGCCTGCTCCAGCTTCTGCGCCTGTACCTGGGGGTCAACCCGGGGCCTGGCCGGCTCCGGCGCAGCCGCGGGCGGTGGCGTTGACGGTGGCTGTGGCGCCACCTCGGCCACCGCCGGCAGCGGTTCCGCGGGGGCGGCAGGCGGCGCCAGCATCACCAGTTGGGTGGTCAGTACCGGCGGCGTCTCGACCTGCGGCTTGTCCACCGACCAGCCCAGCGCCAGCGCCCCCAGCACTCCGGCGTGCAGGGCCAGGGCCAGGCTGGCCGCCAGGCTGTTGCGCCAGAAGCCGGACGCCTCGGGCCGCAGGGGCATCGCGGTGGGGTTGTGCATGATCATCGCCGTCATTGCGGGGCCTCGGTCACCAGCCCCAGGTTGTGTACCCCACCCTGCTGCAACGCGGCCATGGCCGCCACCACGCTGGAATAGGCGGCGTCCTGGTCGGCGCGGATATACACCTGGGTGTCGCCGCGCCGGGCAATCACCTGGGCCACCTTGGCGCGCATCTGCTCAAGGTCCACAGCGCTGTCGGTCTGATTGCGGGTGTCCAGTTCGCTGCCCAGGTTCCAGTAGTAGCCGCCACCGGCCTGCACCGACAGGGTGAGGATCTGCTGGCGGCTGTCGGTGGCCAGGGCTTCGCTGGCGACCTTGGGCAATTCGATCTTCACCCCCTGGGTGAGCATCGGCGCGGTGACCATGAAGATCACCAGCAGCACCAGCATCACGTCGATGTAGGGCACCACGTTCATTTCCGCCTTGGGTCCGTGCTTGCGTTGCGGCCGGGTCAACATCGGCTTGCTCCTTCTCTCAGGCGGCCACGGCCAGGTGGCTCGGGGCGCCCTGCAAGGTGCGATGCAGGCGTACTTGCAGTTCATTGCCAAAGGCGTAGTAGCGGGTCAGCAGGGTCTGGCTGCGGGCCGAAAAGCGGTTGTAGGCAATCACCGCGGGAATGGCCGCGAACAGGCCGATGGCGGTGGCGATCAGCGCCTCGGCAATGCCCGGGGCCACGGTGGAAAGGGTCGCTTGCTGCACCTGGGACAGGCCGAGGAAGGAATTCATGATCCCCCACACGGTGCCGAACAGGCCGATATAGGGGCTTACCGAACCCACAGTGGCGAGAAACTGCAGGCCCTTTTCCAGGCGGGTTTCCTGCTCGCTGATGGCCACGTACAAGGCCCGTTCCACACCCTCCAGCACCCCTTCTCCGGCACCGCCGGGCTGGCCGCGCAGGTGGCTGAACTCCTGGTAGCCGGCGGCAAAGATCGGCTCCACGCCGCCTTCGGCGTCGCTGCCCTTGGCCACTTCGCGGTACAGCGGCAGCAGCTCGGGGGCGGCGCGAAAACGCTGGATGAAAGCCTGGAAGCGCAGCTCACGACCGCGCAGCACGGCGCCACGCTGGATGATCAGGTACCAGCTGAGCAAGGACGCCAGGAGCAAGGTCAGCATCACCGCCTTGACCAACAGGCTGGCATCGCTGATCAGCCCCCAGATGCTCATGTGTTCGAGTGTGGCCTGCATGGTGGAACTCCTTCTCGGGTGCCCGCCTGGGCTGGCGGGGCTATTCGATGACATTCAAATGACAAGGTGATGACCGCCGGCTCAGGGCAGCTTCAGGGCCTGGGTGACCTCGGCCCAGGGCACGAACTTGAAGTTCTGGGTCTGCTCGGGCATGCGCTTGCGCCCGTCCTGGACCACCAGCAGGCCCTGGCTCCAGGGCCCGCCGAGGTTGGCCGAGGTGACTTCCAGGCCATCGGTTTCCGAGGCGCCGTCGATCCCCGCACGGGCGTTGAGGCTGACCCGGAAGGCGCCATGGGAAGCGAACGGCGGTTCGGCATCCAGCACCAGGTAGCTGTCGTTGCCCTGGCTGGAAATCACCAGGTAGTCGCGGGCGTTGCTCTGGTACAGGGCCAGGCCCTCGACATCGGCCTGCAACAGGCCGCCGACCTTGATCACGCTGTGCAGGGTCGCCGGCTGCTCGGGCCGGGCATCCACCGCCCACACGCCAACGTCCTCTTCACCGAGGAACAGGCGCTGGCGCTGGTCATCGGCGACACAGCCCTCGGGCTGGCTGGCCACCTTGAACCGGCGCACCAGCTCGCCCTGGGCGGTACCGCCGGGGGCGCTCAGGCGGTACTGGACGAAGGTGCCGTCCTTGTCGTTGGCAATGGCGTAGATCTCGCCACTGGCCGGCTGGAACAGGCAGATGCCGTAGATTTCCTTGAGCGGCGTGGGCACCTCCCCGGCCTCGCTCAGCTCGCCGCTGGCGCGGTCGATGGAGAACAGGCTGAGGCTGTTGCGGTCGCGGTTACTGGCCACGGCCAGGTCCACACGGCGCTCGCCGAGCTGGAAGTTGGGCCGCACGTCGACGTTGTTCAGGCGCCCCACTGCCAGCTCCTGCAACAGCTTGCCCTGCAGGTCGTAGGCCAGCAGGCCCTGCTTCTTGTTGGTGCCCAGCACCCGGCTCAGGGAGGGCTGCTGCGGGTGGACCCAGATCGCCGGGTCATCGGCGGCATCGCCCTGGCGCCCCACCGGCTCGCTCTGTGCCGCCGCCTGTACGGTGGGCAATACCGGCGGCAGGGCCAGCGAGGTGGCCTGCCAGTTCAACTGGCCCTGGTACAGGCGCCCGTCCTCGTCATCGCGCAGCAAGACCTGCAGGCCTTTGTCGCTGGCGCGCAGGGCGATGTTTTCCGGTTCCTTGAGGCCGGCCAGGGGCAACGTGGCCTGGGCCACCCAGCCTTTTTCCTGCTGCTGATAGAGATGCAGTTGCGCGGCCTTCGGGTCCAGGCCCAGCACCCCGCCCGGCACCAGGGCCATGGCCCCGGCGCTTTTCCTGATGTCGCCAAAGGGCGCGCGCAGGGCCACCGGCTGGCGCGCGGTGTCGGCTTCGGCATGGGCCGGGTAGGCCCACCAGCCGACATTCTGTTCATTGACCAGCAGTTGCTGGGCGGCGTCGTCCACCTGGCAGAACTTGGCCTCCGGCGGCAGGGGCAGGCCACGTACCCGCTGCGGCTCGGCGCTCAGTTGCGCGCCGTGGCCCACCAGCCACTGCTCGCCCTTGCCCTCCTCGCCCACCAGGAACAGGAACAGGTTGCTGGCCTCGTCGCGGTACAGGCACAGGCCGTTGACCGGGTAGTCCCGAGTGGGCAGGTACAACGGCTGGCCCCAGGTGCGGCTGGCCGGGTCGAGGCTCACCAGCAGTGCCTGCTGGCGCTGGTTGTCGAGGCTGGCCACCAGCAGTTGCCCACCGGCGGCGCGGCTGTCCAGGCCGTTGAACGAGCCCTTGAAGCGGGCCAGCTGGCGGCCCTGTTCGTCCACCAGCAACAGGCCTTCGCGCTCGCTGGCCAGCAGCCGGTCGGCGCCTGTGCCGGCGGGCACGAAACCCAGGCCGGTAACGCCCGGGGTCTGCTCGGCCCAGGGCTTGAGGTTCAGGCCGGGCATGCTGGGGGCAGCCAGGGCGGCGCCACAGGTCAAGCCAATGCACAGGGCCAGCAGGCCATTTCTTGCGGTCGATACAGTGCTCATCACAATCCTTGGGTGTGCGGTCGGGCAAGGGCCCGCTACTTAGAAATGGGTGAAGGTCAGGCCGAGCTTGTAGGTCGGGCCGTATTCCTCGTACTGGGCGTTGTAAGAGCGGTTGCCGGTGTAGACGAAGTACGGCTGGTCGGTGAGGTTCTGCGCCTCGAAGCTCAGTTGCAGGTTCTTGGTCAGGGAGTACTTGGCGCTGAAATCGACGAAGGTCTGGGCATCCACATGCAGGTCGTGGGCCTTGTCGCTGATGGAGGCCAGCTCAAACAGGTAGGCCGATTTGTAGTTGGCCGACAGGCGCAGGCTGAGCTTGTCGTCTTCCCAACCGAGCATCAGGTTGCCCACGGTGTCCGACTGGTTGGGCAGGTCGATGTCGCGCTTGCGGTTGACCCCGGCCTTCTGGTCGAAGCCCTCGATGCTCGCACTGGAGCGGCTGAAGGTGCTGTTGGCGCCCAACAGCAGGCCGTTCCACGGCGCCGGCAGCCAGTCGAATTTCTGCGAATAGGCCAGTTCCAGGCCGTACAGCTTGGCGCTGTCGCCGTTGGCGAAGGTGTGCGCCTCGGAGAACCCGCTCCAGGCGCCGGTGCCGGCCAGGTCGGTGTTGTAGACGAAGTTCTGGATGTCCTTGTAGAAAACGAAGGCCGAGACGGTGCCGGCATGGCCCATGTAGTGCTCGATGCCCAGGTCCAGGTTGCTCGACTCCAGGGGCTTGAGGTCGGGGTTGCCGAAGGTCGCCTCGTCGCCGTCGATGACAAAGCCCGGGGCCAGTTGGCCGAAGGTCGGGCGCACCACGCTCTTGGTCCAGGCCGCGCGGACCTGGGTGTTCTTGTCCAGCTGGTAGCGCGCATGCAGCCCCGGCAGCCAGTGCTGGTAGCGGCGTTGGGTGTCGGTGGCGGTAAAGGCGCCGTCGGTGACCCCGGTGCCCTTGGCCTCGAACTCGGTACCCTCGTAGCGCAGGCCGGCGATGAAGCGCCAGTCGTCGATGTCCAGGGTGTTCATGAAGTAGCCGGCGTTGATGTCTTCGCGGATCTTGAAGTCGTTGACCCGGGATTCTTCCTCGTCGTAGAAGGCCGCCTGATTCAGGCCGCCGATCAGTTGCTTGATGGCGCCGCCACTGATGCCCGGGCCGAAGCGGCCAAGGGAATAGTCCACGTTGCCCTTCTGGAACTGCCCGAGGTTGAGCTGCTGGTCGGTAAAGCCCAGGGTGTCGAAGTCCTTGTAGACCCAGGCTTCCAGATCGTTGTCCTTGTTGCGCCGGCTGACTTTGCCGCCGAACTTGAACTGCGCGGCGTAGCCACTCAGGTCATAGTCCCGGGCCAGGTCCAGGCGCAGGTTCTTCTCGGTGTCGGTGGTGTTCTGCTTTTCCCAGTCGACCTTGTCCAGGGTGAAGTTGGCCGGGTCATAGAAACCGGCGCCGATCACCGGGCGCGGCTTGCCGTTGTCGTAGAAGCCGCTGTCGGAAAAATCGCTGTTGCCCTTGAAGGTGGCCCCGGCGATATGCGCCGGGCTGTCTTCGCTGGAACGGCTGTAGCCGGTCTGGCCGCTGAGGGTCCACAGGCCGAGCTGGCGCTCGCCGCCGAACACGTAGGACTGGATATCCTGGGTTTCCTCGCGCTGCTTGAGCTTGCGCGAGGCTTCGGCGTCGCCGCGCTCGCCGGCCGCCAGGGGATCGGCGAACTCGATGCTGGTGGAGTTGCGGGTCTCGCTGTCCTTGTAGCGGCTGTACAGGGTGCGCAGGTAGTAGCTGCTGCTGTCGTCGGGCTTGTAGTCGAAGTTCAGGCCGCCACCGGCGCGCTCGCGGCTGATGGCGTAGTCGCGCTGCTCGAATTCCTGCAGCTTGGCGCCTTGTTCGAAGTCCCAGGCGCCACCGGTCTCGACGTTGTCGGAGCCGAAATCGCGCTTCTGCCAGCTCAGGGCCGCGGCCACGCCGAAGTTGTCGACGCCGTCGCCGAGGCTGAAGCGGTTGCTCGCCGCTCCGGAGAATTTCGGGCTGGTCTGGCGGGTGTTCTGGTCGTAGCTGGCCTCGCTGCTGCCGGTGTAGAACAGGCCCTTGTGGTCGAAGGCCGAGAGGCTTTTCACATCCACGGTGCCGCCCAGGGAGTTGGCGTCCATGTCTGGGGTCAGGGTCTTGATCACTGACAGCGACTGCACCAGTTCCGAGGGCAGTACATCCAGGGCCACGGCTCGGCGGGCGCTTTCCGGCGAGGGCACCAGGGTGCCGTTGATGGTCACGCTGTTGAGGTCCGGGCCCAGGCCGCGCACGCTGACAAAGCGCCCTTCGCCCTGGTCGCGCTCGATGCTGATGCCCGGCAGGCGCTGCGCCGCCTCGGCGACGTTCTGGTCCGGCAATTGGGCCACGCCGTCGGCGTGCACCACGCTTTCGATGCTGTCCGAGCGCCGCTGCTCCTTGAGCGCCTGGTCGATGCTGGCGGCCTGGCCCACCACTTCCACATGCTCGGTGGCCGCAGGTTCCGCAGCGCTCAAGCGTTCACTGGCGATGGCCATGGCCAGCGCGGTCAAGGTAAAGCTGACAAGCCCGGGACTGCTGCGCTTGTACATGTTGGTCCTCCCCCAAGAGTCCGCTAACGCCGGGCAAGAGGCCCGGCAACTGGGAGGGCACGCTAGGGTCGGCGAATGACGGTTCTGTGACAGGCCTGGGCGGCAACGGGCCAAAACGCCCCATTGCCCGGCTTTCGCCCCGGCAAATGAGCTGAATTGACCCCTATCCCCCGCCAGGCGCAGGTCTTGCGGGCCTCTTCGCCGGCAAGCCGGCTCCTACAGATCCGTGGTGCGTCCGCCGCCCCGTAGGAGCGGGCTTGCCCGCGAACGCCATTCCCCGTCGGGCGCAGGTCTTGCGGGCCTCTTCGCCGGCAAGCCGGCTCCTACAGATCCGTGGTGCACCCGCCGCCCCGTAGGAGCGGGCTTACCCGCGAAAGCCATCCCCCGTCGGGCGCAGGTCTTGCGGGCCCCTTCGCCGGCAAGCCGGCTCCTGCGGGCCGAAAAAAAACGCGTTCGCCGTGAGCTGATTCGACCTCACGCCGGGTTTCCCCAGCGTCACCCCACTGTCACAAACATCTGCTGTGCTGGCGCCCTCTCACTCCTGGCAAAAAGGATCGCGGCCATGTTCTCCGTGCTCAAACCCCACCGCTGGAAACTCGCCGCGCTGTTGCTGGCGGCCAATGCCGGGCTGCTGCTGCACCTGGCCTGCGGCAGCCTGAAATCGGTCAGCGAGTGGCAGTGGCTGGACATCATCGGCGAAGGCGGCTCGGCGCTCCTGGCCCTGGTCTGGCTCGGGCTGGTGCTCAAGAGCCGCCCCGCCGGGCGGGTCACCAACTACCTGGCCCTGGGCCTGAGCTGCATTTTCTTTTCCTGGTGGATCGACAGCCTCGACGAGTTCATCCGCCTGCCCGACAGCATCACCTGGGACCACTGGCTGGAGTCCGGGCCGATGCCCATCGGCATGATCCTGCTGACCATCGGCATCTACCACTGGCACCGCGAACAGCTGGCCATCAGCGCGCAGATGGAAAAGAAGGAGCGACTGTTTCGCGAGCATCGCCAGTTCGACAAGCTCACCCCCCTGGCCGGCGCCGACTACCTCAAGCGCGAGCTGGCCAGCAGCCTGCAAGACAGCCGCCGCCAGCAGCAGCCGCTGTCGCTGCTGGCCCTGGACCTGGACCACTTCGCGGCGATCAACCAGGACTACGGCCATGCCGAAGGCGATGCGGTGCTGCAGGCCCTGAGCCATGTGCTGCTGCTCAACCTGCGGCGCCAGGACCTGCTGTGCCGGCTGGCCGGCGACCGCTTCGTGGTGCTGCTGCCCAACACCGGGGAAAGCCAGGCACGGCTGCTGGCCCTGGAGCTGCAACAGGCGGTGCAGGGCCTGGCACACAAGACCCGACAACACGGCGAGCGCCTGCACCTGGCGGCCAGCACTGCGGTGGTGATGGCCCTGGAGGAAACCCCGGAGGGGCTGCTCAAGCGCCTCAACCTGGCCCTGGCCCGGGCCAAGCAGCCCCTGGCAAAAACCGCCTGAGGCGCCGTCATGACCGTGAAGACCAGCTGGTACGAAGCCGATACGCGGTTTATCCCCGGGCACTATCAACCGGCGGCGCTGATCGACCTGGCGCTGTCCCGGGACATCGACAGCCACCGCCTGCTGCGCGGCACCGGGCTGTTCCACGAGGACATCCTGGCCGGCCAGACCCGCCTCAGCCCGCAGCAGTTCCTGGCGCTGATCGGCAACGGCCGGCGCCTGCTGGATGCCGACGACAGCAGTTTCCTGTTTGGCCAGCGCCTGCTGCCCGGGCACTACGGCGCCGCCAGCCATGCCCTGCGCCATGCGCAGAACCTGCACCAGGCCCTGGACGCCCTGGTGCAGCAGCAGGCGCTGCTCAGCCCCCTGGCCAGCCCGCGCCTGGTGCTGGACGAGCACCACGCCTACTGCTACTGGCTGGACAGCTGCGGCGCCGGCGAGCACTGGCGGTTCCTCCTGGAAGCCAGCATGACCTCGCTGGTGGCCATGAGTCAGTGGCTGGCCGGCCAGCGCCTGCCCTGGGAATGCAGCTTCAGCCACAGCGAGCCGCGCTACGTCGAGCAGTACTGGGTGCACCTGGGGGAACAGACCCAGTTCCAGCGGCCCCTGGACCTGATGCGCATCCCCCGGCAATACCTGACCCGGCCCTGGCCCGGGGCCTCGGCCACCGCCGGCCAGGTGGCGCGCCTGGAGGCCGGCGAGCACCTGCGCCAACTGGGGTTTGCCAGCAGTTTCCTCGACACCCTGTACCGCTACCTGAAAACCCAGGTACGCCACACCCCGAGCCTGGAGCAGGCGGCCCAGGATTTCGCCATGAGCCCGGCCACCCTCAAGCGCAAGCTGAGCAAGCACCACAGCGGCTACCAGCAACAGGTGGACCGGGTGCACAAGCACGTGGCGCTGTACCTGTACCAGATCAAGGGCTGGAGCAACGAGGCGGTGGCCGAGTACCTGAACTTCAATGACCCGGCCAACTTCCGCCGGTCATTCAAGCGCTGGACCGGCAGCACCCCGAGCTTGATCCGGCAGTTGCTGGGCAGCGGCTGAAACGTTTAATCTCGAACCACGACCGCTGACGCGCCGCGGGCCCGCACAGGGGCGCCGCGGGCCGTCGCGCTCGGGCGCCCGGTGGAAAAACCGCTAAAGCGCCGGGCCATTAAGGCGTATAAACCATGGAGCGATGCCGTCGCTGTCACCGCGCCGGAGCCATTTCCAACACGGGGTAGAGTCATGACCACAGCCAATCTATTGAGCCACCTGTTTCCTGCCGCCGCCGACATCCCCGAAGCCTTTCGCCTGCCCGACCCGGTGGAGCAGCGCGACTACCTGGTGGACGGTGAACTGCGCACCTGGAACGGCCCCCTGGCCCAGGTCCGCAGCCCGATCTACCTGAGCGGCGCCGACGGCGATACCCAGGTGATTCTCGGCAGCACCCCGCTGCTGGACGCCGACACCGCCCTCACCGCCCTGGACGCCGCGGTGCGCGCCTACGATCGCGGCCAGGGCGCCTGGCCAACGATGCGCGTGGCCGAGCGCATCCAGCACGTGGAAGCCTTCCTGGCGCGCATGCGCGAACAGCGCACGGCGGTGGTCAAGTTGCTGATGTGGGAAATCGGCAAGAACCTCAAGGACTCGGAGAAGGAGTTCGACCGTACCTGCGACTACATCGTCGACACCATCGGCGCGCTCAAGGAACTGGACCGGCGCTCCAGCCGCTTCGAACTGGAGCAGGACACCCTCGGCCAGATCCGCCGCGTGCCCCTGGGCGTGGCCCTGTGCATGGGCCCCTACAACTACCCGCTGAACGAGACCTTCACCACCCTGATCCCGGCGCTGATCATGGGCAACACCGTAGTGTTCAAGCCAGCCAAGCTCGGCGTGCTGCTGATCCGCCCGCTGCTCGAAGCCTTCCGCGACAGCTTCCCGGCCGGGGTGATCAACGTCATCTACGGCAGCGGCCGCGAGACCGTCAGCGCGCTGATGGCCAGCGGCAAGATCGACATCTTTGCCTTCATCGGCACCAACAAGGCCGCCAGCGACCTGAAGAAACTCCACCCCAAGCCCCACCGCCTGCGCGCGGCCCTGGGCCTGGACGCGAAGAACCCGGGGATCGTGCTGCCCGATGCCGACCTGGACAACGCGGTCAGCGAAGCCCTCACCGGCTCGCTGTCGTTCAACGGCCAGCGCTGCACCGCGCTGAAGATCCTGTTCGTCCACGAAGCCGTGGTGGAACGCTTCATCGAGCAGTTCAACGCCAAGCTGCAAGCCCTCAAGCCGGGCATGCCCTGGGAACCGGGGGTGGCCCTGACGCCGCTGCCGGAGAACACCAAGGTCGACTACCTGCACGCCCTGGTGGCCGACGCCCAGGCCCACGGCGCCAAGGTGGTGAACGCCCACGGCGGCGAGGCCCGGGCTTCGTTCTTCTACCCGGCGGTGCTGTACCCGGTGACCCCGCAGATGCGCGTCTACCACGAGGAGCAGTTCGGCCCGGTGGTGCCCATCGTGCCCTACCGCGACCTGGACACCGTGATCGACTATGTCCTGGAATCGGACTTCGGCCAGCAACTGAGCCTGTTCGGCAGCGACCCGGCCGAGATCGGCCGGCTGGTGGACGCCTTTGCCAACCAGGTCGGGCGGATCAATA
The DNA here is from genome assembly GCF_024810175.1 of Pseudomonas sp. BIGb0176. Lineage (NCBI taxonomy): Bacteria > Pseudomonadati > Pseudomonadota > Gammaproteobacteria > Pseudomonadales > Pseudomonadaceae > Pseudomonas > Pseudomonas sp. BIGb0176. The sequence goes on along the minus strand of NZ_JANUEC010000001.1, from coordinate 458,152 downwards.
TCAACGCCCAGTGCCAGCGCGGCCCGGATACCTTCCCCTTCAACGGCCGCAAGAACTCCGCCGAGGGTACGCTGTCGGTACATGACGCACTGCGCACCTTCTCGATCCGCACCCTGGTGGCGACCAAGTTCCAGGAGCGCAACAAGCAATTGATCAGCGACATCATCCGTAATCGCGAGTCGAGCTTCCTGACCACCGACTACATTTTCTGAGGGAGCCCCGAGCGTTCGCCCTGGCGCGAACGCCCGGCCCCTGCCGCCAACCGGAGGAACCGATCTGGGCCCGTTAAAACACCTGCGGGGCATCACCCTGCCACCTTTGCTGCGCCGCCTGCTGCGTCCCGTGCTCGACCCGTACCGGCGCTACCGTCACGCCCGGCTGATCCACGCGGTGCGGGTCGCCCTCGGCCTGATCGCCACCATCCTCCTGACCACCGGCCTCAACCTGCCCCATGGCGAGTGGGCCTCGGTGACCATGCTGGTGGTGATCGGTGGCCTGCAGCACCACGGCAACATCGGCAAGAAGGCCGCGGAACGGGCCATCGGCACCCTGGTGGGCGCCGGGGTCGGGCTGGTGCTGGTGGTGCAGCAGGCCTACTTCGGCCACCCCTGGCTGACCTACCTGGGCATGTCGGTGGTGTGCGGCTACTTTTCCTATCACGCCATCGGCAAGGGCGGCTACACCGCGCTGCTGGCGGCGATCACCGTGTTCATCGTCGCCGGCCACGGTGACAACCAGGTCAGCGACGGCCTGTGGCGGGCGGTGGACATCCTCATCGGCATTGCCCTGGCCCTGGCGTTTTCCTTCGCCATTCCGCTGTATGCGGTGTACTCCTGGCGCTACAACCTGGCCAGCGCCCTGCGCGACTGCGCGCAGTTGTACGGGCGGATCATCAAGGGCCAGTCGGTGACCGACGACGAGCACCTCAAGCTCCTGGGCCGGGTCAACAGCGCCATGCTGCAACTGCGTTCGCTGATGCCTTCGGTGTCCAAGGAAGTACGGATTTCCATGACCGAGCTGGACGCCATCCAGCGCAACCTGCGCATGTGCATCAGCACCCTGGAGATCCTCGGCAACACCCGCCCCGATGCCAGCGACCCGCAGGCCATGGCGCAGATGCAACTGGCGCTCAAGGCAGAGCACCGGCAGATCCGCGTCCAACTGATCGGCATGGCCCGGGCCCTGCAATCGGGGGTCACCCAGCGCCTGGAGAAATCCGTGGAAGGCCACCCCGAAAACGCTCTGGAGGCCCCGGTGTATTCGGCCCTGGATGGTTACCGGCTGCTGACCCGGCAACTGGCCGCGACCCTCGGCGAGATGCACCAGCGCCTGGCCAAGAGCGCCCGGCACTGGAAGATCTAGAACAGCTCGCTGAAAGGAATGAAGGGCGCCCGATCCCCTGCCTGCAAGGTCCGGCCCTCGACGATTTCCACCAGGCCATCGGCCCAGGAAGCCCCCAGCAACACCCCGGAACTCTGGTTCGGATAAAGCACGGCGCGGCCGTTCTCCAGGCGCGCTCGCAGGTACTCGCGGCGCTTGCCGGCCTTGGGCCAAGCGAAGGCCACAGGCACCTCGACGCTCAGCGGCGCCACCTCCTGTACCCCCTGCAGCCGCAGCAGGTAGGCCCGGGCCAACAGGCCGAAGGTCACCAGTGCCGAGGCCGGGTTGCCCGGCAGGCCGATCACCGGCACCTGTCCGAAGTAACCCACGGTCAGGGGCTTGCCGGGCTTGATGGCGAGTTTCCAGAACAGCGGCCGGCCACTGTCCCTGAGCACCTGCCCGAGGCAGTCGGCATCCCCGGCGGAAACGCCGCCGGTGGTCAGGATCAGGTCCGCGCCATGCTGCAACTGCTCCAGCCTGAGGCGGGTGTGCTGCGGCCGGTCGGGCAGGATCCCGGCGTCGATCACCTCGCAGCCCAGGGCGTCCAGCCAGTGCCTGAGCAGGGTACGGTTGCTGTTGTAGATGCAGCCGGGGCGCATGGGCGTGCCCGGCTCCAGCAATTCATCGCCGGTGGACAGCAGCGCCACGCGCGGGCGGCGCACCACCTGCAACTCGGTGCAGCCCTGGGCGGCGGCCACCGCCAGTTCGAAGGGGCCGAGGCGCTTGCCGGCCTGCAGCAACACCTCGCCGGCGCGGTTCTCCTGGCCCTGGGGGCGAATGTTCTGTCCCGTTTTCAGGGCCTGGGTAAAACGCACCCGGCCGTCTTCCAGCAGCTCGACGTTCTCTTGCATCTCGACGCAGTCGGCGCCTTCGGGCACCGGGGCGCCGGTGAAGATCCGCGCACAGCTGCCCGGTTGCAGGGGCGCACCGGGCTGCCCGGCGAACACGGTCTGCGCTACCGGCAACGGTGCACCGTCCCAGTGCTGCAGGTTCAGGGCGTAGCCGTCCATGGCACTGTTGGGCCAGGGCGGCAGGTCCAGGGTCGCCACCAGGTCGGTGGCCAGCACCCGTTGCCGAGCCTGATCCACGGCCAGGGTTTCGCTCTCCGGCAGGCGCTGGGCGTCGGCCATGGCCAGCAGGCTGGCCAATGCCTCTTCCACCGGCATCAGTGGGTTCTGGCTCATCCCCGGCTCTCGCAGGCCTGCACCGGCTTGAGGTGCGGCACGAAGTTGCATGGCCGGTGTCGGGCATCCAGCTGCTCGGCGAGGATGCCTTCCCAGGCGGTGCGGCAGGCCCCGGTGGAGCCCGGCAGGCAGCACACCAGGGTGCCGTTGGCCAGCCCGGCCAGGGCCCGGCTCTGCACCGTGGAGGTGCCGATATCGAGAATCGAGATGGCGCGAAACAGCTCGCCGAAACCGTCGATGTGCTTGTCCAGCAGGCAGCCCACGGCTTCCGGGGTGCTGTCGCGGCCGGTAAAGCCGGTGCCACCGGTGATCAGCACCACCTGGATGCGCTCGTCGGCGATCCAGGCCGCCACCTGGGCGCGGATCTTGTACAGGTCATCCTTGAGCAGGTTGCGCTCGGCCAGGCTGTGGCCGGCCTCCAGCAGGCGGCTGACCAGCAGTTGCCCGGAGGTGTCAGTGGCATATTCCCGGGTATCGCTGACCGTCAGCACGGCCATGTTCAAGGGTACAAACAACGCATCCGACTTCACGCTCATGTCATTCTCCGACCGGCAGGCTAAAAATCATGAACCCAGGCTAAAGGCCCGCCGACGCGGCTGTCTAATCGTTCTGGCTGACCGGATTATCGATGCGCTCTATCATCCTGCCGGGCCCTGCCAGGGGGCCGATAAAGCCCGTCAATCGGCCATTCAACACTTCCGATTGGACGTACCCGAAGGACAATGCCATCGTTTGCGCCACCTACTTGATATGCGTCCTGCCATGACCCCGACCCAGCCCGCCCCCGCCTGTTCCCTGCCCTGCTCGATCCTGCTGCTGGCCGGTGGCCGCGGCTCGCGCATGGGCGGCCAGGACAAGGGCCTGGTGGCCTGGCGCGGCCAGCCGCTGATTGCCCATGTGCAGGCGGTGGTGCGGCCCTTGAGCGATGACCTGATCATTTCCTGCAACCGCAACGCCGAGCGCTACCGGGCCTATGCCGACCGCTTGGTGGAGGACGGGCAGAAGGATTTCCCCGGGCCCCTGGCCGGAGTCCTGGCCGGCCTCGCAACGGCCCGCCACCCCTGGTTGCTGGTGCTGGCCTGCGATGCGCCGCAGATCGACGCGGCGCTGATCCAGGCCCTGCTGGATGCCCGCGGCAACGACGCCAGGCCGGTGATGGTGCAGCAGGCCGGGCAATGGCAACCCATGTTCAGCCTGATCCCCACGGCGCTGCTGGGCGACCTGCGCCAGGCCTGGGACAACGGCGAGCGCAGCCTGCTGCGGGCCCTGGCCGCCCATGGGCTGAGGCCCCTGCCCTGCGCCGCGGACGATCCGCGGCTGAGCAACTTCAATACCCCTGAACTACTGTCTGAAGCAGGCCCCAAGCCCCTGGCCTGAACACCGCCGGAGGTGCCCAAGGGCGCGACCGGGCAAGGCCCCAGGCCTTTTCATGGGCGCAACACCTGCGTTATTACTGAACCCGACTTTTCCCACAACAGGTGCCACCGTGGACATCAAGCAACTCAAGTTTCTGATCGCCCTGGAGCAGACCCGGCACTTTGGCCAGGCCGCCGCGCGCTGCCATATCACCCAGCCGACCCTGTCCATGCGCCTGCGCAATCTTGAGGATGAACTGGACCTGATCCTGGTCACCCGTGGCCAGCGCTTCGAAGGCTTCACCGAAGCCGGCGAGCGGGTGCTGGCCTGGGCCAAGACCCTGCTGGCAGCCCATGACGGGCTGTTCGCCGAAGCCGCTGCCTGCCGCGGGCAACTGGTGGGCAAGCTGCGCCTGGGGCTGGTACCGCTGAGCGGCTTCAACCCCATCAGCTACGTGCAACAGCTATCGTCGAGCTTCCCGGAACTGCAGTTCAGCCTGTCGTCCATGAGCTCCGACCGGATCATCGAGGACATCGGCAACAACCAGCTGGACCTGGGGGTCTGCTACCTGGACCACGTCAACCCCAACTACCTGGACTTCTTCGAGATCGGCGAGACCCGGGTCGGCCTGCTCTACGACACCCGGCACTTTCATTTCGAAGGCACCGAGATGAGCTGGGAGGACGCCGCCGAACTGCCGCTGGGCATGCTCAGCACCGGCATGCACTATCGCAAGTCCATCGACCTGAGCTTTCGCAGCCGCGGCCTGAACCCGCAGCCGATCCTGGAAAGCGACTCCACCTACCAACTGTTCCAGGCGATCCACGAAGGCTTCTGCTGCTCGATCATGCCCCTGGACAGCGGCCTGGATTCGCCCATCGAGAACCTGGCCTTTATCCAACTGCCGGATGCCAGCGTGCTGGCGCCACTGGGGCTGGTGATGCGCAAGACCGAGCCGCGCTCGGCGATTGCCGAAAAGTGCTTCGCCGAAGCCAAGAAGCTGTTTGCGATCAAAGAGTGAATCAATGCCCCAGGGCCGCCCATGGCCCTGGGCAAATCGAATGCAACGAGGTGTGGTCATGGTTTGCCGGATCGAACAAACGGAGCAACAACCCGAGGCCAATGCGCCGGCGCCGGCGCCGCAGCGGGTGGCCTATCGCGAGTACAGCGCCGACGGCCCGATGGCCGAGGCGCCGCTGGCCGCCGAGATCGCCCTGGCGATCACCTACAACGGCCTGAGCCAGGCGGTGATGATGGTGTCTCCGGGCAACCTGGAAGACTTCATTCGCGGCTTCAGCATCACCAACGACATCGTCAATGACCTCGGCGAAATCTACGACATCCGCCTCAGCCACTTCCCCCAGGCCTGCCAGGCCGACGTGGAAATTTCCAGCCGGGCGTTCTGGGCCCTCAAGGACCATCGCCGGCAAATGGCCGGCACCAGCGGCTGTGGCCTGTGCGGAGTGGAGGCCCTGGAACAGGCGCTGCCGCAACTGCAGATCCTCGAACCCGCGGCCCTGCCACCTGCCGAACACCTGCAGGGCCTGCGCGAGCGCATCGAACAGGCCCAGCACATGGCCCGCAGCAGCGGCGCCCTGCACGCGGCGCTGTACTTCGACGAACAGGGCGAGGTGCGCCTGTGCCAGGAAGACATCGGCCGCCACAACGCCCTGGACAAGCTGATTGGCGCGCTGCTGCAGGCCGGGATCGATGGCAGCCAGGGCTTTACCGTGGTCACCAGCCGTTGCAGCCTGGAACTGATCCACAAGGCCGTGCGCGCCCGCCTCGGCACCCTGGTCAGCCTATCGGCGCCGACCGCACTCACCGTGCAATGGGCCAACAAGCATCGCCTGAACCTGATCCACGTCCCCCACCGCAACGCCCCACGGATCTACAGCCCGGTGTAAATGCACCACGCCGGATGACATGCATCCGGCGTGGTTAGCCCCTTCCCTCAAGCCTCTGTCAGCGGCATAAGCTCAACGTTCTACACCCCAACGTTCGGCCGCCTGCCGGTCGCTCTCGCGGCCGTCGATCCAGCGTTCGCCGGTCGGGGTGACTTCGCGCTTCCAGAACGGGGCGCGGGTCTTGAGGTAATCCATGATGAAGGCGCAAGCCTCGAAGGCCGCTTGGCGATGGGCGCTGGCCACCCCGACAAAGACGATGGGCTCACCCACCTGCAGCACCCCCACCCGGTGCACCAGGCTCACCCGGTTCAGCGGCCAGCGCGCCTGGGCCTGCTCCACGATGCGCTGCAGCGAGCGCTCGGTCATGCCCGGGTAGTGTTCAAGAAACAGGCTGTGCACCGCCTCCCCCAGGTTGAGATCGCGCACATAACCGATAAAGGTCACCACGCCGCCGACGCTGGCGTCGCCGGCCTGCAAGCCGGCATTCAACTGGTCGAGGCTCAACGCCTGGGTCTGCACCTGGATGCTCATGCTCAGCCTCCGGTCACTTGCGGAAAAAAGGCGATTTCATCGAAGTCCTCGATGGCCGCATCGAGCTTGCACAGTTCCTGGTTCAGCGCGCACATCAGGCTGTTCTCCCCCAGCACCTGCGCCCAGGTTTCACCCCGGGCCATCAGCCGCTGGCGCAGGTCCTCGACGGTGCGCAGGCTGGCATCCAGGGGCAGTTTCTCGCCACCGCAGCCCAGTTGCTCACGGTAGCGGGCAAAGTAGTTGACCAGAATCATCGGGCCTCTCCTGCGATAAAGGTGCCGGACTTGCCGCCCTGCTTCTTCAGCAGGTGCAGCCCTTCGATGACCATGGCGCGGTCCACCGCCTTGCACATGTCATAGATCGTCAGCGCCGCCACGCTGGCGGCGGTCATGGCTTCCAGCTCGACCCCGGTGGCGCCGTTGAGCCGGCAGCAACTGGTGATCTGCACCCGGTCCGGCGGCAGTGCCTGCAGTTCGATGTGGATCCCGGTGAGCAGCAACGGGTGGCACAGGGGGATCAGTTCGTGGGTCTTCTTTGCCGCCATGATCCCGGCGATGCGCGCCACGGCGAACACATCGCCCTTGGGATGACCCTGGTCCTGGATCAGTTGCAGGGTGGCCGGGAGCATGCGTACCCAGGCCCGAGCCTGGGCCTCGCGCTCGGTAGCGGCCTTGCAGGTGACATCCACCATGCTGGCCCGGCCCTGGTCGTCCAGGTGAGTGAGTTCATTCATGTAAAACCTCAGATAACAACAGTGGATCAGCTCAGGACATAGTCCACCGGCTCCAGCGCCGGCGGCAGTTCGGTGGCCCCCAGGGCTTCGAGAATCTCGCGCTCGATGTTGCGCACGATGGCGCTCAGCGGCAGGTCGTTCTCGTCGTGGCCGAAGGGGTCTTCCAGCTCGTCGCCAATGGCGTCCAGGCCGAAGAAGGTGTAGCTGACGATGGCGGTGAAGATCGGCGTCAGCCAGCCCAGGGGCTCGGCCATGGCAAAGGGCAGGAGGATGCAGAACATGTAGCTGGTGCGGTGCAGCAGCAACGTGTAGGGAAACGGCAGCGGCGTGGCCTTGATCCGCTCGCAGGTGGATTGCGCGCCGGTGATGGCCGCCAGTTGATTGGCCAGCAGCAGGTAGCGCCATTCGCTGAGCCGCCCCGCCTGGGCCTGGTCCGAACACTGGCGCGCGATCTGGCGCAGCAGGCTGTCCGGCAGGTTGCTGGTGCTTGCCGGCGGCAACTGGCTGAGCCAGGTTTCGGCAGCGCTCAGTTCATCTTCGCGGCGCAGCCGGGCCTTGAGGGCATGGGCGAAACCGCACAGGTCACGCAGGATCGCGCTGCGCGCCCGGGTGTCTTCAAGCACCTGGGTTTCGCGGATCATCGAGCGCACCTCGGTCACCACCGTGCCCAGGGCCTTGCGCGCTTCGTACCAGCGGTCGTAGCAGGCGTTGTTGCGAAAGCTCATGAAGATCGACAGCGACAGGCCGAGCAAGGTGAACGGGGTGGCATTGACCTTGGAGAAATACGCCGGGTGCAAGGTCTCGATCAGCACGATGGCCGAGGCCAGCAGGGTCACCAGCAGGCTGCGCAGGGCGATGCGCTTGGCAATCGACCCCTTGAGGGAAATCAGCACGCTGATCAGGTTGGGTTTGGATCTGACGATCATCGGGGTAGAACCTTTGCACAATGAAAAGCCGTGATGAGCAGCGGTTCAGCCGCCGGTCATGTTCATGAAGCGCACCACCTGCACCTCGTCGTTGAGTTCGAAGTGATGGCTGTAGGGCTTGAGCTTCATCGCCTCGACTATGGCCCGCTGCAGGCGCCCGGTATCGCCGGGGTGAGCGCGCAGCACGGCCTTGAGGTCCACCGAGTGCTCGTTGCCCAGGCACAGCAGCAAGCGGCCTTCGACGGTCAGGCGCACGCGGTTGCAGGTGCCGCAGAAGTTGTGGCTGTGGGGCGAGATGAACCCCAGGCGAATGTGCGGCGCCTCGGCCAGGCGCCAGTAGCGCGACGGGCCCTGGGTCGACTCGGCGGACTCGATCAGGGTGTAGCGCTCGGCGATCCGCTCGCGAACCCGGGCACTGGAAAAGAACGCATCGCTGCGGCTGTGTTCGCTGATGGTGCCCAGGGGCATTTCCTCGATAAAGGAGATGTCCAGGCCGCGGTCGATGGCAAAGGCCACCAGTTCGTTGATCTGCTGGTCGTTGCGCCCCTTCATCACCACACAGTTGAGCTTGGTGCGCTCAAAGCCGGCGGCAATCGCCGCGTCGATGCCGGCAACCACCTGGCCCAGCTCGCCGGTGCGGGTCAGCTGCCGAAACAGGGTCGGGTCCAGGCTGTCGAGGCTGATGTTCAGGCGCTTGACCCCGGCGTCGAACAGCGGCGCGGCCAGCTTGCCCAGTTGCGAGCCGTTGGTGGTCATGCACAGCTCCCGCAGCCCGGGCAGCCGGGCAATGTCCCGGCACAGCTGGACCACCCCGGGGCGGATCAGCGGCTCGCCGCCAGTGAGGCGGATCTTGCGGGTGCCCAGGGCCACGAAACGTTCGGCCAGCTGGTACAGCTCTTCCAGGGTAAGAATGCGTTGGCGCGGCAGGAACTGCATGTCCTCGGCCATGCAATACACACAGCGGAAATCGCAGCGGTCGGTCACCGACATGCGCAGATAGTCGACCCGCCGAGCGAAGCCATCGAGCAATACCTGATCTGACATCCGAGCCTCTTTCGACGGTGGGAATCCATCGCGATTAGTTGAAGTTCTTCCACACAAGCACATGCAGAAGGTGTTATTGGCGGCAAGATTAAAAGCCATTAAAAGCCCCGTCCAATCGCTATTAACAACTGGCTGATCAATACAATCTATCGCTCCTCAAATCGCTTCCCACAAAGACCGAAACAAACAATCAACCATTTGATATATATAGGTTTTTAACGGTGATAGAGGCTTTCGATCAGCCGGTCATTAATTGCGATTAGACAGCGGCCACGGGTGACGAATAGGCTTTATTCGTGGCCCATATAACGAGCCCTGAAAGTTACTCCACGCCAATAAGCAATACCGAACTCAAACAAGTTCACAACAACCGCATTTAGCCTGTGCAGTCAAACAATCACTGACATCGATTCAATGTCGGCCGGTTGCCTGCGTGCGCTGTATTGGAGAAATATCATGAGCGAAGTTGATCGATACAAACCCTACAAGGGCGCCGCTGCCGGTTGGGGGGCGCTGATCGCAGTGACCAAGAACTGGCTGGGCAGCGAGAATGCCTTCAAGAACATCCGCGCCATGCTCAAGACCAACCAGAACGGCGGCTTCGACTGCCCCGGCTGCGCCTGGGGCGAGTCGCCGGAAAACGGCATGGTCAAGTTCTGCGAGAACGGCGCCAAGGCGGTCAACTGGGAAGCCACCGGGCGCCTGGTGAACCCGGCCTTTTTCAACAAATACACGGTCTCGGCCCTGGCCGCGCAGAGCGACTACTGGCTCGAGTACCAGGGCCGCCTGACCCACCCCATGCGCTATGACGCCACCCAGGACCGCTATGTGGAAACCACCTGGGACGAAGCCTTCGACCTGATTGCCAGCCACCTCAAGGGCCTGGACTCGCCCAACCAGGCGGAGTTCTACACCTCCGGCCGGGCCAGCAACGAGGCGGCCTACCTGTACCAACTGTTCGTGCGCGCCTATGGCACCAACAACTTCCCCGACTGCTCCAACATGTGCCACGAGGCCAGTGCCGTGGGTATGTTCGAAAGCGTCGGCGTGGGCAAGGGCACGGTGGTGTTCCATGACCTGGAACAGGCCGACGCGATCTTCGTCATCGGCCAGAACCCCGGCACCAACCACCCGCGGATGCTCGAGCCACTGCGCGAGGCGGTGAAACGCGGTGCCCAGGTGATCTGCTTCAACCCGCTCAAGGAACGTGGCCTGGAGCGTTTCCAGCATCCGCAGCACCCGCTGGAGATGCTCACCAACGGCTCCGAGCCCACCTCCTCGGCCTACTTCCGCCCGGCCCTGGGCGGCGACATGGCGGCCTTTCGCGGCATAGCCAAGTTCCTCCTGCGCTGGGAGCGCGAAGCCCTGGCCAACAATGGCGAAGCGGTGTTCGACCGGGCCTTCATCGCCGAACACACCTCGGGCCTGGACAGCTACCTGGCCGAAGTCGATGCCACGTCCTGGAACCACATCGTCGAGCAGTCCGGCCTGAGCCTGGCCGACATCGAGCTGGCCGCGCGCATGTACCGCAAGGCCAAGCGCGCGATCATGTGCTGGGCCATGGGCCTGACCCAGCACACCCACTCGGTGCCAACCATCCAGGAAGTGATCAACGTGCTGTTGCTGCGGGGCAATATCGGCCGTCCCGGCGCCGGCCTGTCGCCGGTGCGCGGCCACAGCAACGTGCAGGGCGATCGCACCATGGGCATCAACGAACTGGCGCCCACCGAGCTGCTGGATGCCCTTGAGGCGCGCTTCGGCTTCAAGCCGCCCCGGGAGCACGGGCACAACACGGTGATGGCGATCTCGGCCATGGAACAGGGCCGGGCCAAGGTGTTCATCGGCCTGGGGGGCAACTTTGCCCAGGCCACCCCGGACACCCCGCGCACCCACGCTGCCCTGCGCAACTGCGAGCTCACCGTGCACATCGCCACCAAGCTCAACCGCAGCCACCTGGTGACCGGGCGCGAGGCGCTGATCCTGCCGTGCCTGGGCCGCACCGATATCGACATCCAGGCCAACGGCCCGCAAGGCATCACCGTGGAAGACACCTTCAGCATGGTGCATATCTCCCACGGCCAGCTCAAACCCAAGTCGCCGCACCTGCGTTCGGAACCGGCGATCATCGCCGGCATCGCCAACGCCACCCTGGGCCAGCACCCCATCGACTGGCTGTGGGCGATCGAAGACTACGGGCGCATCCGCGACCTGATCGCCGACACCATCCCCGGTTTTTCCGACTTCAACCTCAAGCTGCTCAACCCCGGCGGCTTCCACCTGGGCAACGACGCCAGCCAACGGCGCTGGAACACCGCCACCGGCAAGGCGCGGTTCATCCCCAGCGAGCTGCCGGAACACCTGGTCAGCGCCGGGGTGCGCAAGCTCAAGGTCAAGCCCGACCTGATCCTGCAGACCATGCGTTCCCACGACCAGTACAACACCACCCTGTATGGCCTGGACGACCGCTATCGCGGGGTCTACGGCATGCGCGAGGTGCTGTTCGCCAACGAGGACGACATCCGCCGGCTGGGCTACGAGCCGGGGCAGAAGGTCGACATCGTGTCGCTGTGGGATGACGGCCGGGAACGCCGGGTCAGCGGTTTCACCCTGATCGCCTACGACATTCCCGCCGGCCAGTCGGCCGCCTACTACCCGGAGACCAACCCCCTGGTGCCCCTGGAAAGCTACGGCGACCGCACCTACACGCCGACCTCCAAGTTCATCGCCATCCGCCTGGAGCCGGCGGCGGCCAGCAACCTGATCCAGTCCGTCGGCGTTTGACCCGGCCGGAGCGGCCAAGGCGCCGCTCCAGCCTACCCCGCGCAGCCTTTTGCCGTACGCCGCGAACCCGGGTTCACGGCGGCCGGAAGGCGCCTGCGCGGGCCCCCAGCCATTACGAGGGTTTCGTCATGTTTCATCTACAGGCACTCGACCTGGCGCGCATCCAGTTCGCGTTCACGGTCTCGTTCCACATCATCTTTCCCGCCATCACCATCGGCCTGGCCAGTTTCCTGGCGGTGCTCGAAGGCTTGTGGCTCAAGACCCACAACAGCACCTACAAGGACCTGTACCACTTCTGGTCGAAGATTTTCGCCGTCAACTTCGGCATGGGCGTGGTTTCCGGGCTGGTCATGGCCTACGAGTTCGGCACCAACTGGAGCCGCTTCTCGGACTTCGCCGGGAGTATCACCGGCCCTCTGCTGACCTATGAAGTGCTGACCGCGTTCTTCCTCGAAGCGGGCTTTCTCGGGGTCATGCTGTTCGGCTGGAACCGGGTGGGTCGCGGGCTGCACTTTTTCGCCACGGTGATGGTGGCCATCGGCACCCTGATCTCGACCTTCTGGATCCTCGCCTCCAACAGCTGGATGCAGACGCCCCAGGGCTTCTCCATCGTCGATGGGCGGATCATGCCCATGGACTGGCTGGCGATCGTCTTCAACCCGTCCTTCCCCTTCCGCCTGATGCACATGGCGATTGCCGCATTCGTCGCCACGGCGTTCTTCGTCGGATCGAGCGCCGCCTGGCACCTGCTGCGGGGCAACGACACGCCGCCGGTGCGCAAGATGCTGTCGATGGCGCTGTGGATGGCGCTGATCGTGGCACCGATCCAGGCGGTGGTCGGTGACGCCCATGGCCTGAACACCCTGGAGCACCAGCCGGCGAAGATCGCTGCCATCGAAGGCCACTGGGAAAACCACGGCAGCGAACCCTCGCCCCTGGTGCTGTTCGGCATTCCCAACATGGACGGCGAGAAAACCGACTACGCCGTGGAAGTGCCCTACCTGGGCAGCCTGATCCTGACCCACAGCCTGGATAAGCAGATCCCGGCGCTCAAGAGCTTCCCCAAGGAAGACCGTCCCAACTCGGCCATCGTGTTCTTCAGCTTCCGCATCATGGCCGGCCTGGGCATGTTGATGATCCTCACCGGGTTGCTGGGCCTGCTGCTGCGACGCAACGGCGCGCTGTACCGCAACCGCCTGTTCCTGCGCCTGGTGCTGTGGATGGGCCCCACCGGCCTGATCGCCATGCTGGCGGGCTGGATCACCACCGAAGTCGGGCGCCAGCCCTGGGTGGTGTACGGCCTGCTGCGCACCAGCGACGCCGCCTCCAACCACAGCGTGGCGCAACTGAGCATCTCCCTGGCGCTGTTCGTGGTGATCTACTTCTCGGTGTTCGCCGTGGGCATCGGCTACATGATGAAGCTGGTGCGCAAGGGCCCGCAGCCCCACCACGAGCATCCGCCCAGCACTGCGCCCGGCCAGGAGCCGACTCCGCGCCGGCCGCTGTCGGCCATCCCCGAGACCTTCGCCACCGGCGACCACCACCTCTGAAACAAGGGCAACCAACATGACGATTCAAGGCATAGACCTGTCATTGATCTGGGGCGTGATCATCGCCTTCGGGGTGATGATGTACGTGATCATGGACGGCTTCGACCTGGGGCTGGGGATCCTCTTTCCGCTGATCCCCGATGCCCGGGAGCGGGACGTGATGATGAACACCGTGGCCCCGGTGTGGGACGGTAACGAGACCTGGCTGATCCTCGGTGGCGCGGCGCTGTACGGCGCCTTTCCCCTGGCCTATTCGGTGATCCTGGAGGCCCTGTACCTGCCGCTGATCTTCATGCTCGCAGGGCTGATCTTCCGCGGCGTGGCCTTCGAGTTCCGCTTCAAGGCCAGCCCCGAGAAACGGCACATCTGGGATTGGGCGTTCATCGGCGGCTCACTGCTGGCGACCCTGTGCCAGGGCATCGTGATCGGCACCTATATCAGCGGCATCCCGGTGGTCGATCGGCAGTTCGCCGGCGGCACCCTGGACTGGCTGGCGCCCTTCCCGCTGTTCTGCGGCCTGGGGCTGATCGTGGCCTATGCGCTGCTGGGCAGCACCTGGCTACTGGTCAAGACCGAAGGCATGCTCGAAGCGCGCATGCGCCACTACACCCGGCCCCTGGCGTTCGCGCTGACCGCGGTGGTGGCGGTGCTCTGCGTGTGGACCGCGCTGCTGCACCCGGAGATCGCCAACCGCTGGTTCAGCCATGCCCATATCGTGATCTTCGGTGCGCTGCTAGTGCTGGGGCTGGCGGCACTGTGCGGGCTCCTGGGCACTTTGCGCCAGCACCATTCCCACTGGCCGTTCGTGTTCACCCTGGTGCTGGTGTTCCTCGGCTACATCGGCCTGGCGTTCAGCATCTGGCCGAACATAGTGCCGCCGTCCATCAGCCTGTGGGAGGCGGCTTCACCGCTGTCCAGCCAGCTGTTCATCCTGATCGGCACCCTGTTCATCCTGCCGGTCATCCTGATGTACACCTGCTGGAGCTACTACGTGTTCCGCGGCAAAGTGAGGATTGGCGATGGCTACCATTGATCGAGCTACACCCCTGCCCTGGCACAAGGCTGTGGCGCAACTGAGCCTGCTGTTCATCGGCGCACTGCTGATGCTCGCCTGCAGCGGCGCACTGATGCTGGAGCTGGCGCATGGATAGGCTATCGACGCGGCCGGCATCCACCTGGCAGCGGTTGCTGTGGATGGGGGGTATCTGGCTGGCCAGTGTGGTGGGCCTGGGGCTGGTGGCCGGCGTGTTGCGGCTGCTGATGCAAGCCGCCGGCATGCACAGCCACTGAGCAGGGGCGATAACGCCTGCAACCCCGGCCCGCAATAGCGGGCCGGTTTTTTTTGCGCCTACAGGCCGGTGGGCGCGCGCTCGGCCAGGTCTTCCAGCAGGTCGGCGGAGGGCACGAAGAACAGCCCGCCGGTGACCGCGGTGCTGAAGTCCAGCAGGCGATCGTAGTTGCCTGCAGGGCGGCCGACGAACATGTTCTCCAGCATCTGCTCCACCGGCCGTGGCGAGCGGGCGTAGCCGATGAAATAGGTGCCGAATTCCCCGGCGCCCGGGCGGCCGAACGGCATGTTGTCGCGCAGGATCTTCACCTCCTCGCCGTTCTCTTCCAGGGTGGTCAGGGAGCTGTGTGAGCAGCTGGGTTTCACTGCATCGTCGAGTTCGATATCCGACAGTTTGGTGCGGCCGATGATGCGCTCCTGGGCCTCCACCGTCAGTTCGTTCCAGGCGGTCATGTTGTGCAGGTACTTCTGCACCAGCACGTAGCTGCCATTGCAGAACTGCGGGTCCTCGTCCCCCACCAGGGTGAAATCCACCGCCTCGCGGCCTTCCGGGTTCTCGGTGCCGTCGACGAAGCCGACCATGCTGCGCATGTCGAAATAGCGGAAGCCCTGGACCTCGTCCACCACCTTGATCGAATCCCCCAGGGGCTTGAGCAACTGCGTGGCCAACTCGAAGCACAGGTCCATCTGTTCGGCACGGATGTGCAGCAGCAGGTCGCCGGGAGTCGATGGCGCGCGGCGCCCCTCCACGCCCACCTCGATGAACGGGTGCAGCGACGCCGGGCGCGGGCCACCGAACAGACGGTCCCAGGCGCTGGAGCCAAAACCGCAGACACAGGACAGATTGCCCCCCGGGACGCGCTTGCCCACCGAACGGGTTAAGGCGGCGATATCGGCGCACCAGTCGCGCACGGTTTGCGCGGCAGCGGCGCCGGGCGCCAGGGTGGCGACGATGAAGATCGCGCTACGGGTGATGGGATTGCAGATGGCTTGGGGCTCGGGCTTGCGCTCGGCCAGGGAGGACGGCTGGGTCATTATGGGTTCCACAGGCTGCGGTCGGAAAAATCACCGACAGGAAAATAGCAGATTGTGACCGTGGCAAGGGAGATTGCTCCCCCTGGAAGGTGCCGCCCTCCCATTCACCGAATCCCCGGGCCATCAAGCATCTCTGGCCTCCCACAGCGCACGACCCTGTAGCCGCTGCCGCAGGCTGCGAGGCTGCGCAAAGGACCGCAGGGCCTTGCTTGGCGATCTACCGCCGGGCATCAGCGTTTTCCGGATCGCCGCGGCCGCTACGCGACCGTGCGCAGCCTGCGGCAGCGGCTGCACGAGTCGCGAGGCGCTGTGGCTCCGCTCAAGCGGGGCTTGAGCGCAACACTCGCACCGGCACCGATTTGTAGGACGGCGTGCCGCTGTCCACGTCCAGGTAGTCCAGGGGCACCAGGCGGTTGGCTTCGGGGTAGTAGGCGCCCACCGTGCCATTGGCGATCTTGTATTCGATGGCGGTGATCTTCTCGTAGCGCAGCCGGCGCCCGCCGATCACCGTTTCGATGTCCACCAGGTCGCCATGGGCCAGGCCCCGGGCGGCCAGGTCCGCCGGGCTGATGAACAGTACGTCGCGGCGGCCGAACACCCCGCGATAGCGGTCGTCCAGGGCGTAGATGGTGGTGTTGTACTGGTCGTGGCTGCGCAGGGTGATCAGCCGCAGCACATCGGCGCCGTCCACTTCCTTGTCCTCATGCAGCCCGGGAAAGACGAAGAATTCGGCCTTGCCCGAGGGCGTCAGCCACTGCCGCTCGGCTGCCGCCAGGGGCATGCGGAAACCACCCGGCACGCGAATGCGGGCGTTGTAGTCGTCAAAGCCGGGCACGGTCTGTTCGATCAGGTCGCGGATCTTGTCGTAGTCGGCCACCAGCTCCAGCCAGGGCACGCGGCTGCCCGGCAGGGTGGCCCGGGCCATGCCGGCGACGATCGCCGGTTCCGACAGCAAAAACTCGGAGGCCGGCGCCAGCTTGCCGGCCGAGGCATGCACCATGGACATCGAGTCTTCGACGGTGATCGCCTGACGCAGGCCGTCCTGCATATCCAGCTCGGTACGGCCCAGGCAGGGAAAGAGGAAGGTTTCCCGGGCCACCAGCAGGTGGCTGCGGTTGAGCTTGGTGGCGATGTGCACGCTCAGGTCCAGCTTGCCCATGGCCGGGAAGCACTGGCCCGGGTCCGGCAGGGCCACGGCAAAGTTGCCCCCCAGACACAGCAGGGCCTTGGCGCTGCCGGCGATCATCGCCTGCATGGCTTGCACCGCATCGTGACCGTGATGCGCCGGCGGGGTGAAGCCGAAGGTCTGCTGCAGCTTGTCGAGAAAGGCCGGGGAAGGCTTCTCGGTAATGCCCACGGTGCGGTTGCCCTGCACGTTGGAGTGGCCGCGCAACGGGCAGATCCCCGCCCCCGGCTTGCCCAGGTTGCCCCGCAGCATCAGCAGGTCGCAGATCAGCCGGACATTGGCCGTGCCTTCGTTGTGCTGGGTGATGCCCATGCCGTAGGTGACGATGGTGGCGTTGGACTTGGCATAGGCCGCGGCGACCATTTCCAGGTCCGCCTGGTGCAGGCCGCTGGCCTGCTCGATGTCTGCCCAGGCGGTGGCATGCAGGTCCGCCGCCAGGGCCTCGAAGCCCTGGGTGTGCTCGGCGATGAATGCCTGGTCCAGGACTTGCCCCAGGCTGTCCTCCAGGGCCAGCAGCGCCTTCATGATGCCCTTGATCGCCGCCGCGTCGCCGCCGGCCTTGACCTGGAAGTACGACGAGGCGATGCGGGTGGAACCGTAGGTGGCCATCTCCACCATGTTCTGCGGGTCGGCGAACCGCTCCAGGGCGCGCTCGCGCAAAGGGTTGAAGACCATGATCGGCACCTTGCGCCGCGAAGCTTCATGCAGGGTGCCCATCATCCGCGGGTGGTTGGTGCCGGGGTTGTGGCCGATGGAGATGATCAGCTCGCAGAGGTCGAAGTCCTCCAGCGACACCGTGCCCTTGCCGATGCCAATGGACCGCGGCAGGCCGACGCTGGTGGGCTCGTGGCACATGTTCGAGCAGTCGGGAAAGTTGTTGCAGCCGTATTCCCGGGCGAACAGCTGGTACAGGTAGGCCGCTTCGTTGGACGCGCGCCCGGAGGTGTAGAACTCCACCTGCTCGGGCTGCAGGCTGCGCAGGATCTCGCCGATGCGGGCAAAGGCGTCCTGCCATGCCACAGGCTTGAAGGTGTCGCTGGCGCGGTCGTAGACCAGGGGCTCGGTCAGGCGCCCGAGGTCTTCGAGTTCGTAGTCCGAACGCTGCAGCAATGAGGTCACCGGATGCTGGGCGAAGAACGCCGGGGTTACCCGCTTGTTGGTGGCCTCCCAGGTCACCGCCTTGGCGCCGTTTTCACAGAACTGGAAGGTCGACTTGTGCTCCTTGTCCGGCCAGGCGCAGCCCGGGCAGTCGAAGCCGTCGGGCTGGTTGGTGCGCATCAGGGTCAGCGGCGCCTTGAGGGTGTCCATCTGCTCGCGCACCGCGGTCGCAGTGGCCTTGAGCGCGCCCCAGCCACCGGCGGGACCATCGTAGTTGCGGATTCCGGGAACCTTGCGTCGAGTACTCATGAGCGCTCCAGGGCCGGCCCGGCGCTGCACGACGCGAACCGGTGGTTGCGGGTGACCGAGGCGCGCCAGGGCAGGATGCCCAGGGGCCTGGATCAAGGGGCAAGCGCGCTGGAAAAGCCTCAGCGCAGGGTAAAATCTAGCCCTGCGGGTTGGCCTGTCAAGGCCAGGCGCCGACCGGTACAGGGCCCATGCCAGGGCCCCGGCCAGGCCCGAGGGAGCCTATTGCAGGCCCCCGCCAGAACCTGTAGCGCCTACTGCAAAACGCTGCGCCGGCGCTTGAGGGTCCAGCCCTGCTGCATGCCGGCCGCGGCCAGCAGGATCGCCCCCACGCCCACCCATTGCAGCAGCCCCAGGCGGTGCCCGAAGGCCACCCAGTCGACCAGGATCGCCGCAATCGGGTAGATGAACGACAAGGCGCCGGTCAGGGCCGTCGGCAGTTTCTGGATCGCCCCGTACAGCAGCACGTACATCACCCCGGTATGGAGAATGCCCAGGGTCAGCAGGCTGGCCCAGGCGCTGGCCTGCTGGGGTGGCGCGCCGAGGTTGGCCCAGGGCGCCAGCAACAGCACCCCGGTGCAGACCTGGATCAGGGCGATCAGGTGCGGCGGCGTGCTGCTCAGGCGCTTGATCAGCAGCGCGGCGAAGGCGTACAGCGCCGCCGCGCCCAGGGCCAGGGCAATGCCCAACAGGTAGTCGCCACCCTCCTCGCCCTGGCTGCCGTGGGCACTGACGATGGCCAGCATTCCGGCGAACGACAGGCCCAGCCAGAACAGCTTCTGCGGGGTGATCTTTTCTCCCAGGAACAACGCCCCGAGGGCCACCAGGATGAACGGCTGAACGTTGTACACCGCGGTGCCGATGGCGATCGAAGCCCGGGAGTAGGAACCGAACAGCAGCACCCAGTTGCCGACAATGGCCACGCCACTGAGCACCGCGAGGATCAAGGCGCGCTTGCTCAGAATGTTCTTACGCAAAAAGCCGAAAGCTCCACAAATCAGCAGCAAGGTCCCGGCGCCGAACAGGCACCTCCAGAACACCACATCCAGCACCGGTTGCCCGGACACCAGGACGAACCAGCCAATGGTTCCGGAAATCAGCATGGCAGCGGTCATTTCCAATGATCCGCGTCGGGTTTGTGCATCCATCATCAGGCTCCTTTGCAAGTGGGCAAATTATGCCCAGCCAGCAGAGCCCATCGCCAGATCAAAACCTGGGCTAGAATCGATTCAGACCTTTTTTATCAAGGCCAAAGAGCCCATTCACCTAACGAGATCGCCATGCTGGATGCCATCGACCAAACCCTGATCAGCGCCCTGATGCAAGACTCGCGACGCTCCCTCAAAGCCCTGGCGCAGATCAGCGGGCTGTCCGCTCCCAGCGTCTCGGAGCGCTTGCGCCGGCTGGAAGAACGCGGCGTGATCAGCGCCTATACCCTGGAGATCGACCCCAGGTTTCTCGGTTACCAGTTGCAGGCCATCGTCCGCATCCGCCCCTTGCCGGGCAAGTTGCAGGAGGTCGAACGGCAGATCCTCGCGATTGCCGAGTTCACCGAATGCGACAAGGTCACCGGCGACGACTGCTTCATTGCCCGTCTCCAGGTGCGCTCCATGGAACAACTGGACAGCCTGCTGGACCACCTCAATCACTACGCCGAAACCAACACCGCGATTGTCAAGAAATCGCCGATCAAACGGCGCCTGCCCCCTCTGGAATGAGCCCCATCCCGAAAGCGCCTTCAGGATTGAAAAACGCCAGAAACGAAGCAGAAAAGCACCGCTGAGAGCCCAATCTAGAGGCGTTTCACACTACAAATCAGCTACACATCCTACATATTTACAGGACATTTCTTAGCAAACATAAGACGATTCTTAAAAGCGCCTCAGCAGCTTTTTGACGCCAATTTCAGTGATACCCTGCGAAACCTCTGACGAACCCACTAGCAAAATGCCTACTCCAACCAAAGGAAGCCGGCGCTTTGCTGGGTGCTCATGCCTGTCGAAAAGCCGAGTAGCGAAAAACGATGTCGATCCGCGTCCAGATAGCCGATGACCATCCCCTGACCCTGATTGGGATACACACCCTGCTGGAGAACCGCGCCAACCTGGACGTGGTCGCCCAGGCCCACAGTGTTGAAGCCCTGCTGGAGAACCTGCAGCGTCACCCCTGCGACCTGCTGTTGACGGATCTGATGATGCCCGGCGGCGAGCAGGTGGACGGTATCCGCCTGATCCGCCGCTTGCGCACGCTGTACCCGCAGCTGGCGATCGTGGTGGTCACCATGCTCGACAACCCGGCGCTGATCAGCAGCGTGCTCAAGCTGGGCATCCAGGGCCTGGTGAGCAAGCGCGGCCTGCTCAACGACCTGCCCAAGGCCGTGGCGGCCAGCCCGCGTGCGCCTTTCGTCTCCGCGTCGATCCAGCACCTGCTGGATTCCAGCGCCGCGTTGCACGGCAAGCCGTTGCTGCAACCGGAGCAACTCTCGGCCCGGGAAGTCGAAGTACTACGCCTGTACGGCACCGGCATGAGCATCGGTGCCATTGCCCTGCATCTGTCCCGGAGCAAGCAGACCATCAGCACGCAAAAAAGCAGCGCCATGCGCAAGCTCGGCCTGGACACCTCTGCCAGCCTGTTCCTGTACATCCAGGAGCACGGCCTTTCCTGAGCTGCAAGCGCGGCACATCCCGGAGTCCCCCCTCTATGTATCTCTTTTCGCTTTCCTTCGTGCGCCGGAGGATGCAGCGCTTTTGCCTGCTGCTTATCCCGCTGGCCAGCCTGCCAACCCTGGCCACAGCCCACGCCGACAACCTGCCGCCAGCCACCCGGGACAGCAACCTGCCGCTGAACAAACTGTTGCAGCTGCGCGACAGTCTGCCGCGCAAGCGCCTCAAGGTGGCGCGGATCGTACCGCCGGATCGGCCCATGGAGAGCGCCGGCAATCAGGTCTTGAAGGCCATCTCCGACCAGTACCTGCAACTCATCGGTGAACAACTGGACCTGCACTTCGAAAACGTCGAGCTGCCTTCGCCCCAGGCGGCGGTGGATGCGCTGCTGGAGCAGCGGATCGACCTGCTGCCGAGGGCCAGCGATTTTGAAGCAGCCAATCCGGAGCTGCGCCTGAGCCTGCCCTATTTGCGCAACCAGCCCATCATTGTCGGCCGCTCCAGTGACCGCAGCCTGCCCCTGGACCTGCGAGGCAAGCAGGTGCTGGTGCTAAAGAACTACCTGGACAGCAATCGGGTCCGCAAGGCCTACCCCCTGAGCATACTGCGCGAGGTCAGTACCACGGCGCTGGCCTTCGAGCAGTTGGCCCGGGGCGAAGCGGACGCCTTCATCGGCGACCAGTTCCGCTCCGACTTGTACCTCCAGGCACGTACGGACCTGGCTCTGCACAACAAGTTTTCCGCACAACTGCCCGACACCGGCTTCGCCTTCGCCGTGCGCCGTGATGAACTCACCCTGCTGACCCTGCTCAACCATGCGCTGCAGAGCATTCCCGAGGCCCAGAAGCTCAAGCTCCAACAGCAGGCCAGCCACGGGCCGTTCCCCTACTCCCCGATCGACACGTTCATGCTCAGCCCCCAGGAACTGGGGTGGTTACAGGACCACGGGCAAATCAACTTGCTAGCCCATGAAGCGCCGCCATACCTGTATCGCACCAGCGACGGGCGCTGGTCCGGTCGCAGCGTCGAGCTGCTGCAGACCCTCGCCGATGCCTTTCGCCTGGAACTGAACATCGAGTCGAGCCAGTCCCGGTCCCACGACCTGGAGCAACTGGCCAGAGGCCACGTCGACCTGGCCAGCCGCCCGCGGGCGATTGCCGACGGCTCCCGCGGGATACGTTTCAGCCAGCCCTATGTCACCCGCAACTGGGCCTTCATCATCCGCAACGGAGACAGCTCCCCCAGTTCCCTGGAGGCCATGGAGGGGCACACCCTTTCGCTGCCGCGCCAGCACCCGCTGCTTGAACACTTGCGCCTGCGCTATCCGCAGATCCAACTGATGCTTACCGACAACTTCCAACAGGCCCTTGACCTGGTGCGCCTGCGTCGGGCCGACGCGACCCTGGACAGCCCCGCTAGCGACCCGATGCAGCCTGGCCCCGGCCTGCAATACGGCCTGTCGATCAAGGCCACGCCCAGCCCCCACCAGTTCGCCGTGGCCCAAGGCTCCGGCGAGTTGCTGGGTATCCTCGACAAGCTGCTGGACTCGTTGTCCCGCGCACCGCTGAGTGATATCCAGGTGGTGGCCGAACGCCCCCGGGAGAATTTCTGGGAATGGGCCGCAGAGCAGGCCTGGCACGTCGGCGTCGGGGCTCTGGTGATCTTCGCCCTGTTCCTGGTGTGGAACTGGCGGCTGAAGATCCAGGTCAAGGAACGGATCTGCGCCCAGACCCGGCTGCAGGACAAGCTGGCATTCCAATTTTCCCTGCTCAACGGTCTGCCGACGCCACTCTACGTCTGCGACCTGCATGGTCGCCTGAGCACCTGCAACCGCGCCTACGAGGAGTTCTTCAGCACCTCCCAGGAACAGGTAGAAGGCTGCCTGCCCACCGAACAACTGAACATGCCAGCGGAGTTCGCCCAGGTCCTGCAAGACGAGCACCAGCAACTGCTGCACAACCACCGGCCGCGCTTTCTCGACACCAGCCTGGTGATCAAGGGTGAACAACATTACCTGTACCAATGGCTGGTCCCCTTCTACAGCGCCCGGGGCCTGCTACAGGGACTGCTCGGCGGCTGGCTGGACATCTCCGAGCGCAAACACCTGGAAATCAAGTTGCGCGAAGCCAAGCAGGTGGCACTCAAGGCCAGCGCGGCCAAGAGCGAATTCCTGGCGTCCATGAGCCACGAGCTGCGCACTCCGCTCAACGCTCTGGTGGGCCTGCTGGAGCTGGAAACCAGCAGCCGCACCTTGCCATCGCACAACCTGCGGGTGGCCCAACAATCGGCGACTTCGATGATCGACCTGATCGGCAACATCCTCGACCTGGACAAGATCGAGAGCGGCCTGATGCAGCTGGCTGCGCACCCTACCGCGCTGGAGCCGTTGCTGACCAACAGCCTCGGCCTGTTTGCCGCCCAGGCGCGGGAGAAAAACCTGCAACTGCACTTCGACTACCATGCCGACCGCCAGCGCCTGTACTGGGTCGACTCGCTGCGCGTGCAGCAGATCTTCCATAACCTGATCAGCAATGCGCTGAAGTTCACCGACCAGGGCGGCATCCATGTCCGAGTCAGCGAAAGTGTCCTACGCGAAGGCGTCAGCCTGCTGACCCTGAGCGTCAGCGATACCGGGATCGGCATTCCCCTGGCCTTGCAGCCACTGATCTTCGAGCCCTATCGCCAGGCCAGCGCGCGCACCGCCCACCTCTACGGCGGCTCGGGCCTGGGCCTGAGCATCTGCAATCAGTTGACCCAGTTGATGGATGGGCATATCTGGCTGGAAAGCCAGCCCGGCCAGGGCTGCTGCGTGAGCGTGGAACTGCCCCTGAGCTGGCAATTGGCCCCAGGGCCAGTGGACGAGCCCCTGTTACCCGACCAGCAGGAGGCCAAGGCCCTGCGAGTCCTGGTGGTGGACGATGTGTCGACCAACGGCCTGGTGCTGACTCTGCAACTGGGTCGCCTGGGGCATCAGGCAGAACATGTGTGCAGCGGCGAACAGGCGTTGCTGGCCCTGAGCGAATCCACCTACGACGTGCTGATCAGCGACTGCAACATGCCGGGCATGGATGGCTACGCCCTGGCTCGCACCGTGCGCCAGGATGAACGGCGCCTGGGGCTGCCCCAGCGGCTGATCATCGGCTACACCGCCAGTGCCCTGAGCAATGAAGCCACCCAGTGCTCCAACGCCGGGATGAACGACCTGATGATCAAGCCGGTGACCTTGGCACGCCTGCAGGAAGTCCTGAACAACTACGCGCCGGTCGAGGAAGAGCCTCGGGATATTCGCGCCTTCAGCCTCGACCACCTGGATGAAGCAGGCCGGAACAGTTCGATCCTGCGCCGGCGCATTCTCCTTGAGCTGACCAAAAACCTGCAGCAAGAGATCCAGCAGATACGCGACACCGACCTGGCCGCCATGACGGAGACCATCGGTGACCTGAGCCACCGCCTGACCGGCGTGGCCTGTCTGATCGATGCCAGCGAAATGGCCGCGGCCTGCCAGGCCCTGCGCCAGGTCAACGTGCGTCAGCCACAGGCAGTCCGCCGTTGCCAGGCCGACCTGTTGCACAGCATGGAGCGCATCTTCGAACAGGCCAAGGCCGACCTGGCGGCCCTGCGCCAGCCCCTCCGGCCCTGGTCCAGGGGCATTGCTCGCGCGCCGCTGACTGACTCTCGTACTTGTCCCATGTGAAGTGGCGCCCGCCCTTCCTACCCTTGCGCTTGCTTTCGGGGGGCGCAAGACAGGGGTGCCAGCTGCACATCCTTCCCCACGATCGCGTGTTGAATCCAATAATTCCCAACTAAGGATCAATCGATGATCACGTTGCACCGAGCCCGTTCATTCCTCAAGCTTCCGCTGGCCATGGCCATCGGCATGGCTGCGCTCGCGGCTCAACAAGCCAGCGCTCACGGTTATATCGAGAGCCCGAAATCCCGCGCCTTCATGTGCCATACCAATGGTGGCAAGCTCAACGCCAACTGCGGCGCCGTGACCTATGAGCCACAAAGCACCGAGTACATCGGCCGCCCGGGGGAAGGGTCCATCTCGCACTTCCCAAGCAGCGCCCAGGCCTGCACTGGGGACTTCACCAAGTGCGGCCCGGCCAACGGCACCATCCCTGCCGGCGGCCTGGCGCGTTTCTCGGAGCTCAACGAGCAGACCGCCACGCGCTGGAGCAAGAACACCATCAAGCCGGGCCCGCAGACCTTTACCTGGCACTACACGGCGGCCCACTCCACCCGCTACTGGCAGTTCTACATCACCAAGAAAAACTGGAACCCCAACCAGCCACTGACCCGTGATTCGTTCGAAAGCACACCTCTGCTGGACGAGCCATGGCCAGCCCTGAACGCCCCGACCGCGGCGGGCGGCAAGACCAGGCACACCGTGAACATCCCGTCCGACCGCAGCGGTTACCACGTGCTGCTGGCGACCTGGAAAGTCCACGACACCGACGCCACTTTCTATCAGGTGGTCGACCTGAACATCGACAATGGCGCCACCATTCCGTCGACCTGGACCACTGTCGGCGCAGTTCAGCCTGAAGCCTTGAGCATCGGCGACAAGGTCAAGACCCGGGTGTTCAATGCCCAGGGCGAACAGGCCGCCAAGCAGATCGTGCTGCAAATCAGCTCCGCCGAACTGGCCAAGGCCGACGTCTGGCCGCACGAACTGGCCAAGAAGGTCAACGCTGCCAAGCAGGGCTACCAGATGGGCCTGCTCAACGACAAGGACGAAGTGCTACCCAACTTCGGCAAGAACGACATCCTGGTCAAGAAAGGCAGCGACATCGTCAACGTGATGATCGACAAGGAGCAGGCTGCCAAGCCGGGCGAACTGTCCATCACTGGCATGCAGTCCGAATACACCCTCAAGGACGGCAAGGTCGACCTGCACTTCAATGCCATCGCCAAGGGCGGCGACTACACCGTGAAAGCCACGGTGTACAACGCCAAGGGTGAAAGCGTGGCGTTCCAACAGGCTCCAGCCGGCAATACCCCGCACTTCTCCATGACGCTGACCGGTCAGAGCGCCGGCAAATACGACCTGGTCGTGGTAGCCACGTCGAAGAAAGGCGAAGTGCTGCAGCAGACTGCCAGCTTCTCCCTGAAACAGGAGGAAAGCGGCGGTGGCGGTGAGGGAGGCGGCAAGTACGATCACGTCTTCCCCCAAGGCTTGAGCACCTACAAGGCCGGCACCCTGGTGCTGCAACCCAAGGACGGCAATACCTACAAGTGCAAGCCCTTCCCCTACAGCGGCTACTGCGTGCAGTGGAAGGCCGGAGCGACGCATTACGAGCCAGGTACCGGTAGTCACTGGACCATGGCCTGGGATCGCCAGTAACCATCAGTGGTGAAGGTTTCACCTTGGAGCGTGGCATGTGAATGCCACGCTTTTTCTGCGTACAAAGCACGCTCCGTACCAGTGCTGGCAATCGCGCAAAAACGCGCGACAACGCCCGGCACGCCTGGCCCTTGCTGCCCAACAGCGCTAGCTGGCGACTCTCGTACTCGTCCCATGTCCCCTCCCAGACCCTGCCGCGTAGCCTGTGGTTGTTCCCAGGGCAGCTCTGGCACGGATGCCAACCGTCCCCTCAGATCGGTCCCCAGTGGCGCCCCCGAGAACTCCTGCATTTCCTTCTATCTGCTCAAGGATCTAACAATGATCAAATCCAACCGAGTTCGCTCGTTCTTCAAGCTGCCTCTGGTCCTGGCCATGAGCGTTGCCGGCGTTGCTGCTCAGCAAGCTTGCGCTCACGGCTACATCGAGAGCCCCAAGTCCCGTGCCTACATGTGCAACGAGAAAGGCCTGAACCAGAACAGCAACTGCGGAGCGGTGGCTTACGAGCCACAGAGCACCGAGTACATCGGCCGCAAGTTCGAAGGCGGCTTCTCGCACTTCCCAAGCGCCGCCCAGGCCTGTACCGGTGACTTCACCAAGTGCGGCCCGGCCAACGGCACCATTCCTGCCGGCGGCCTGGATCGTTTCTCCGCGATCAACGAACAAAGCAGTACTCGCTGGACCAAAAATACCATCAAGCCAGGCCCGCAGACCTTCGCCTGGAAGTACGCCGCTCCCCACGCCACTCGCTACTGGCAGTTCTACATCACCAAGAAAGACTGGAACCCCAACCAGCCACTGACCCGTGATTCCTTCGAAAGCACCCCACTGCTGGATGAGCCATGGCCAGCCCTCAACGTTCCGGCGAAAGCTGGAGAGACCACCAAGCACACCGTGAACATTCCGTCCGACCGCAGCGGCTACCACGTCGTGCTGGCGACCTGGAAAGTCCACGACACCGACGCCACCTTCTATCAAGTGGTCGACCTGAACATCGACAACGGTGCAGTCATTCCTTCGGGCTGGACCACTGTCGGCCAGGTCAACCCGGAAGCCTTGAGCATCGGCGACAAGGTCAAGACCCGGGTGTTCAATGCCCAGGGCGAACAGGCCGCCAAGCAGATCGTGCTGCAAATCAGCTCCGCCGAACTGGCCAAGGCCGACGTCTGGCCGCACGAACTGGCCAAGAAGGTCAACGCTGCCAAGCAGGGCTACCAGATGGGCCTGCTCAACGACAAGGACGAAGTGCTACCCAACTTCGGCAAGAACGACATCCTGGTCAAGAAAGGCAGCGACATCGTCAACGTGATGATCGACAAGGAGCAGGCTGCCAAGCCGGGCGAATTGTCCATCACTGGCATGCAGTCCGAATACACCCTCAAGGACGGCAAGGTCGACCTGCACTTCAACGCCATCGCCAAGGGCGGCGACTACACCGTGAAAGCCACTGTGTTCAACGCCAGAGGTGAAAGCGTCCTGTTCCAGGAAGCTCCAGCCGGCAACAACCCGCATTTCAGCATGACCCTCACCGGTCAGGGCGCCGGTCAGTACGACCTGGTCGTGGTTGCTACTTCGAAGAAAGGCGAAGTGCTGCAACAGACCGCCAGCTTCGCCCTGAAAGCCGAAAACGGCGGCGGCGAGCCAGGCCAGTACGACCACGTGTTCCCGCAAAGCCTGAAGTCCTACAAGGCTGGCACAGTGGTGCTGCAGCCCAAAGATGGCAACACCTACAAGTGCAAGACCGGCCCTGTTGCCGGCTGGTGCACCATCTGGACCAGCACTAACAACGCCTATGAACCAGGCGTAGGTTTCGCCTGGCAGCAGGCGTGGGACAAGAACTAAGCCACACCTTCGTTAACCCGAGCGTGGCGCTTGGCGCCACGCTTCCTTTTGCCAGTCATGCCCCCTATGTCTACTCGCAATTACTCCAGGCTTCATGTGCTGCTGCACTGGACCTTCGCCACCATCATCATCTGGGCAACGCTCAGTGGCTTCGGCAACGCCCTGCTCAACCTGCCCACCGTGATCGCCGACGGGATCAACTTCATCAACGTGTCGTTGACCTTCCTGCTGATTCCGCTGCTTGGCCTGCGAGTTGTGTGTGCCCTGGACCGCCAGGAACCGGCCTCCCCCCATCGGCTCGCCCGCCTGCTGGCCAAGGGCGGACACCTGGCGCTCTACCTCACGACCGGCCTGGTGCTGGCCACTGGCGTATTGATGATGGAACGCCCGATCAATGTCTTCGGCCTGCTGTCACTGCCCCAGCCGCTGCAGGAACCGCTGCTCACCGCCTTCTTCAATAGGGTGCACAAGTACGCCTGCGTCGTGCTGGCGCTGCTGGTGGTCGGGCATGTGGCAGCGGTGGTGATCCATCACTGGCGCGGTGAAAAACTCCTGCGGCACATGAGCCTATGAACCTCCTGCGCCGATGCCCACGCGCCGTTCTACAGATCGGCGCGTTGTCGTTGCTGGTGACCTGGCTGGGCTGGCTCGCCTACAACAGCTTCCTGTTCGCCCAGCGTCTGGACGAGACCGTGCGCCCAGGGCCCCTGGCCGTCAGCGAACCGCCGCGCCTGCCGCCGAACAACGCGGCCATAGCCCAACTGTTCGGTGTGCTGCCCCAGGAAGCCACCGGCAACCTGCCAAGAGTGCCGCTGACGCTGCTGGCCAGCCTGGTGGAACGTCGCCCGGAACTGTCCAGGGCGCTGATTGAATCCCCTGAGGGCAGCCGTTTCTATGGCATTGGCGAGCCCCTTCCCGGAGGTGGCAGCCTGCGCGAGATCAGCACCCAACAGGTGCGCATACAACGCTTTGGCGAAGACCAGTCGCTGTCTCTGGCCCACCACTCGACTCCCCTGCTGATGCCGTTGCCCATGGCCCCCGAAATGCCTCAAAGCACTGCTGTGCGGGCAGAAACCCACAACCTCGTTCAACCCTCTTTGTGACCCCCCAAGACATCATGAAACGAACATTCATTGCAGGCTCCCTACTGGCCCTTAGCACCTTGATCGGCCCCGTCCAGGCCGCTGAAAAACCTCCCCAGGGACAACAGTGGACCTTGAACATGAAGGACGCAGAACTACGCGACCTGATCAACGAGGTCGGGCAGATCACCGGCAAGACCATGATCCTCGACCCGCGCCTGAACGGTAAGGTCACGGTCCAGTCCACCACCGCCATGGACCAGAAAGGCATTTACTCGCTGTTTCTCACCGCCTTGCGCAGCCAGGGCTACGTGGCCATGGACCAGGGCGACCGGGTACTGATCCTGCCGGTAGCCGAGGCCAAGACCAAAGCCTACGCCCAACCCGACGAGGGCAGCGAAGAGTTCATCACCGAAGTCATCGAACTGCACAGCGTCAACGCCAGCGAAGTGGTCTCCGCCGTCCGCCCTCTGGTCGCCTCCGACGCCTACATGGCAGCTTCCACCACATCCAACTCATTGATCGTTTCCGACAGCGCCAACAACGTGCAACGCGTGCGCCAGGTGATCGGAGAACTGGATAACGCCGGCGGGCGTCAGTTCAACATTCTCCAGCTCAAGCATGCCTGGGCCAACGACGTGGCCAAGACCTTGAGCGAAAGCCTGACCGATAACAGCAGTGGCCAGAGCAGCGCCAAGGCTATCGGCGATTCGCGCAGCAACCGCCTGATCCTGGTCGGCCCGGCACCGATTCGCCAACAGATGCAGCGCCTGGCCCTGAGCCTCGACGTGCCGAACAATGTCGGCGAGAACGCCCGAGTGCGACGCCTCAATCACAGCGATGCGAAGAAGCTCGAAGAACTGCTCAGCGGGATCGGCAAGCGCCTGGAAGCGGGAAGCCGCGGTAGCGACAATCAGAGACAGGAAAGCCCGGTGCTGGTGAGCGCCGACGAAAGCCAGAATGCCCTGGTGCTGATGGCCTCACCGGCACAACTGGCGACCTTCGAAAGCATCATCGACGAACTCGACCAGCCCCGCGCCCAGGTGCTGGTGGAAGCGGCCATCGTCGAAGTCAGTGGCGACATCAACCAGGCCCTCGGCGTGCAGTGGGCCGCAGGCCGGGGCAAATGGGGCGCCGTCAGCAACTTCAACAGCGCCGGCATGACTATCGGCACCCTGCTGGGCAACCTGGAGAGCGGCAAGAGCCCGACCCTCCCGGACGGAGCCGTGATAGGCATCGGCAGTAGCAACTTCGGCGCGCTGATCACCGCCCTGTCCAGCGACTCCAACAACAACCTGCTGTCCACCCCGAGCCTGCTGACCCTGGACAATGAGCAGGCGGAAATTCTCGTCGGCCAGAACGTGCCATTCCAGACCGGCTCCTACACCACCGACACAGCAGGGGCCAGCAACCCCTTCACCACCGTCGAGCGCAAGGACGTGGGGATCACCCTCAAGGTCACTCCGCATATAAATGAAGGCAACTTTCTGCGCCTTAAAGTCGAACAGGAAAGCTCCGAGCTGGCCGCGGCACCACCCGGCATCAGCACCAGCGATGTGATCACCAACAAGCGCTCGGTCAAGAGCACCATCCTGGCCAACGACGGGCAGATCATCGTGCTTGGCGGCCTGATCAAGGACAACATCAAGGTCCAGGTGAGCAAGGTGCCGTTGCTCGGTGATATCCCTTGGCTCGGCAAGCTGTTCAGCAGCAGCAAGGAGGTCAACGAGAAGACCAACCTGATGGTGTTCCTGCGTCCGACCCTGCTGCGCAATACGGCCAATGCCGACAAGCTGAGCACCCAGAAATACAACAACCTGCGCTCCCTGCGCACCCTGGATGGCAAGACCCGCGGCCAGCTTCCGCACAATCCGCATCAGTTGTTCGATGCCAACAGTGACGGCGACCAGGGCCTGATCGACATGCGTACCCAAGGGATTGCACCGCAGCCATGATCAGTCCCAACCCAAGCCCGCGCCTGGCGTTCGCCTATGCCCGCCGTCACGGCGTGGTCCTGGAGCACCAGGCCCAGGGCCCGGTGCTCTATTGCCGCGCCAATACCCCCTGGTCGGTGATCGCCGAGGTGCGCCGCTTCAACGGTGCGCCACTGCGCAGCGAAATCCTCGATGAACAGGCCTTCGCCCAGCGCATGGCTGCCCACTACCGCGACGGCCAGGACGGTGCCAAGCAGGTGGCCGATGGCCTGGGCGAACAGTTCGATGAAGAGTTCGACCTCTCCAGCCTCGCCGAGCAGTTGCCGAAAACCACCGACCTGATGGAGCAGGAAGACGACGCCCCGATCATTCGCCTGATCAACGCGATCCTCAGCGAAGCGGTCAAAAGCAAGGCCTCCGACGTGCACCTGGAGGCGTTCGAGGAACACCTTTCGGTACGCCTGCGGGTCGACGGCCTGCTGCGCGAAGTGCTGCGCCCGCGGCGTGAACTGGCGACCCTGCTGGTGTCACGGATCAAGGTCATGGCCAAGCTCGACATCGCCGAGAAACGCATCCCCCAGGACGGTCGCATTGCCTTGCGCATCGCCGGGCATGAAGTGGATGTCCGGGTCTCGACCCTGCCTTCCAGCCACGGCGAGCGGGTAGTGATGCGCCTGCTCGACAAACAGGCCGGGCGCCTGGACCTGGCGCACCTGGGCATGAACCCGGCGGTACGCCAGCGCCTGGAAACCGCCCTGCACAAACCCCACGGCATCCTCCTGGTGACCGGCCCCACCGGCTCCGGCAAGACCACCACGCTGTACGCCGGGCTGGCCAGCCTCAACAGCCTGGAGCGCAACATCCTGACCATCGAGGACCCGGTGGAGTACCACCTCACCGGTATTGGCCAGACCCAGGTCAACGCCAAGGTCGACATGACTTTCGCCCGTGGCTTGCGGGCCATCCTGCGCCAGGACCCGGACGTGGTGATGGTGGGTGAAATCCGCGACCGCGAGACCGCGGAAATCGCCGTGCAAGCCTCCCTCACCGGGCACCTGGTGCTCTCGACCCTGCACACCAACAGCGCCATCGGTGCTGTGACCCGCCTGGTGGACATGGGCATCGAGCCGTTCCTGCTTTGCACGTCGCTGCTGGGCGTACTGGCCCAGCGCCTGGTACGTCTTTTGTGTCCCGAATGCAAGGAGCCCCATGACGCCGATCCCGCCGCCTGCGAACGGTTGGGCGTGGGCCCGGATAGCGCGCCACAACTGTACCGGCCAGTGGGTTGCCCGAACTGCCAGCACTCGGGCTATCGCGGCCGCCGCGGGATCTACGAGCTGGTGCTGTTCGACGACGTCCTACGCCAGTTGATCCACACCGGCGCCGGAGAACATGAATTGGTCAGCCACGCCCGGCAACACAGCCCAAGCCTGTTCGACGATGGCCAGGTCATGGTGCTACAGGGGCTCACCAGCCTTGAAGAGTTGCTGCGGGTTACCCAGAGGGACTGAAGATGGCCGCCTACGAATACCTGGCCATGTGCGCCGCCGGCAAGAAATCCAGCGGTGTACTGGAGGCCGACAGCCCGCGCCAGGCCCGCCAAATGCTGCGCGAACGCCAGCTGATCGCTCTGAAAATCACCACCAGCCAGGGCCATCGCAGCACCGTCCTGGGCGAGGTCAAGACGGCTGGCGGCGGCCTCAGCAGCGCCGAGCTGGCCCTGCTGACCCGGCAACTGGCAACCCTGGTGCAAGCCTCGCTGCCCCTGGAGGAAGTGCTCGCTGCCGTGGCCGCACAGTGCGAAAAGCAGCGGGTAAAAAGCATGCTGCTGGCGCTTCGTGCTCGGGTCCTCGAAGGCTACAGCCTGGCCGTGGCCTTGGCCGCCTACCCCAAGGCCTTTCCCGACCTGTACCGGGCCACGGTGGCCGCCGGCGAACATTCAGGGCACCTGGACCAGGTGCTGATGAACCTCGCCGACTACACCGAAGCCAGCCAGGCCGCACGCCAGCAGATCCATCTGGCCATGCTCTATCCAAGCATTCTCATGGTGGCAGCCATCAGCATCGTCGGCTTCCTCCTGGGCTTCGTGGTGCCGGACGTGATCAAGGTATTCATCGACAGTGGCCAGGAGCTGCCGTTGCTGACCCGCGGGCTGATCGCCACCAGCGGCTTCCTGCGGGACTTCGGCCTGCTGTTGTTGATCCTGATCGGCGCCGCAGTGACGGCCCTGCGCATGCTCCTGAAACAGCCGGCCAACCGTGAACGCTGGCATGCGCTGGTGCTGCGCCTGCCAATCATTGGCGGGCTGGTCAGGGCCAGCAACTGCACGCGCTTCGTCAGCACCCTGGCGATTCTCGGGCGCAGTGGCGTGCCGCTGCTGGACGCTCTGGCGATCGCCAGTGAGGTCGTTGCCAATCAGAAAATTCGTACCGGTCTGAAAGACATCGTCCGTGGCGTACGCGAAGGTATCAGCCTGACCCGAGCGCTTGAGCTCAACGGCAGTTTCCCTCCGATGATGCTGTACATGATCGCCAGCGGTGAACGCTCCGGGGAGCTGGACAGCATGCTCGAACGCGCGTCCAAGCAGCAGGAAGCACAGCTGGCCAACCGCATCGCCCTGCTGGTGGGCCTGTTCGAGCCGGCCATGCTGGTGTTCATGGGCGCGTCCGTGCTGGTCATCGTCCTGGCGATCCTGATGCCGATCCTCAGCTTGAACCAACTGATCACCTGAATGTGGAATCCCCCAACGTGCACACACGAAACAAGCAACGCGGTTTTACCCTGATCGAAATCATGGTGGTGGTAGTCATTCTCGGTGTTCTCGCCGCCCTGGTAGTACCGCAGATCATGAGCCGCCCCGATCAGGCCAAGGCCACCGCCGCCCAGAGCGACATCCATGCCATTGCCATGGCCCTGGACATCTATCGCCTCGACAACCACCAGTACCCCAGCAGCCAGCAAGGCCTTCAGGCGCTGGTGAGCAAGCCCAGTGGCAGCCCGGCGGCCCGCAACTGGAACCCCGACGGTTACCTCAAGCGCCTGCCGGTCGATCCCTGGGGTAATGGCTACCAGTACCGGGTGCCCGGCACCAAGGGTGGCGCCTACGACCTGTTTTCCTTTGGCGCCGACGGCAAGCTCGGCGGCGAAGGCGTGAACAGCGATATTGGCAACTGGGAACAATAGACCGTGCAGCGCCACCGTACCCGGGGCTTCACCCTGCTTGAACTGCTGGTGGTGATTCTGCTGATCGCCCTGACCGCGGGCCTGGTCGGCATCGTACGCCCGGACTCCGGTGGCCGCCAGGCGCACCAGGAAGCACAGCGCCTACTGGGCCTGTTGCAGCTGCTGCGCCAGGAAGCGCTGCTCAACTACAGCGACTACGGCGTGCGAATCGAGCCCGACGGCTACTGGGTGCTGCGCCTGGACCAGCAGGGTCGCTGGATCGAGGACAGGGATTTGCGTACGCATGCACTACCCGCCAAATTGCGCCTGCGCCTGGACGTACCCGAGGCCGGCGCGGCCCTGGGTACCAGTGACAGCCGCACTGGCCTGCCGCAATTGCTGGTGCTTTCCAGCGATGAAACCAGCGCCTTCACCTTGTGGTTCGAATACCGCGACCAGGCACTGCTGAGCCTTTCCAGCGATGGCATACAGGATGCGCAAATTGAAACCCGGAACTGAACAGGGCTTTACCCTGCTGGAGGTCATGGTCGCTCTGGCGATCTTTGCCACCCTGTCGATCGCCCTGTTCAGTGCGGTGCAGCATGTGGCCATGAACAGCGCAAACCTCACCGAGCGCACCCAGGCGCTGTGGATCGCCGACAACCGCATGAATGAACTGCGCATCGGCCTGCGAGAGCCGCAGAGCCAACGCAGTGCGGAACAGATCGAGTTCGGCGGCCGCCTCTGGTGGCTGTTCAGTGATATCCAGAGCGCACCCGACAGCCGTCTGCTCAAGGTCCAGTTGCGCGTCTCCGTCGAAACCACCCAGCAACGCGCACGCCAGTACAGCCGTGCACAACTGCTTGGCTACATCGAGGCCCGGCCATGAACCAGCGCGGTTTCACTTTGCTCGAAGTGATCGTGGCCATGGCCATTTTCAGCCTGTTGGGCCTGGCCACCTATCAGATGCTCGACAGGGTGCTGCGCAGCGATCAGCGCATTGGCCTGCATGAGCAGCAATTGCGTCAACTGCAACGGGCCATGAGTGTGCTGGAGCGTGACCTGGTGCAAGCCCGTCGACACCCGCTGGCGGACGACCCCAGCCAAAGCCAGGCACTGATCAGCCAGCCTGACGGCATTCGCCTGGTACGCGGTGGCTGGCGCAACCCGCTGGAGTACCCGCGCAGCAACCTGCTACAAGTCAGCCACCGTTGGGAAGGCGGCAGCTGGGTACGCGACACCCTGTCCCTGTCCCAACCCCTGGCCGCCCCCGGGGCGGCACAGCCTCCACCCGCCCCCATCAGCCAGAACCAGCAACTGCTGGCTGGCGTGGAGCTGACTCGCCTGCGCTTTATCGATGCCCGCGGCCAGGCCCACGAACACTGGCCGGCAGGGACCGAGAGCCTGAGCCTGCCGGCGGCCCTGGAAATCGAACTGGATGCCCCCGGCTACCCTCAGGTACGCCGGCTGATACTGCTGCCCGGCGGCCTCGATGCCCAGGAACCCGACGAGGCCGCTCTGCATGAATAACCTGGCCCGGCAACGAGGCGTGGCCCTGCTCAGCGTATTGCTGATCACCGCCCTGGTGACCATGGTGGTAAGCAATATGCTCGCCCGCCAGCGGCTCAACCTGCACGCCAGCAGCAACCTGATAGAACAACAGCAGCTCTGGCAACTGGCGCTGAGCGGTGAAGCCTGGGCCCGTCAACAATTGCTCGAAGACACTCGCAGCAAGGACGGCCTGCTGGTGACCCACCTGGGGCAGCACTGGGCGCAACCGGCGCCAGCGTTCAAGATCGGCGATGGACGCATTCATGTCCAACTGCAAGACCTCGGTGCCCGGCTCAACCTCAACAGCCTGCGCCAGCGCAGCGATCTGAACCTGCGGGCCCGCTACCAGCGCCTGCTGGCCTTGGAAGGCATCCGGGCCCACGATCCGGCACTCCTGGTCGGCCAGAACAACCGTGATGGCCTACCGCTGCCCTTTAGCGACCTCAGTGAACTGCGCCAACTGCCCGGGGTGGACAGCCAGACCCTGCAACAGCTTGAGCCGCTAGTGGGGGTATTCGGCAACAGCCCGATCAACGTCAACACCACCCGCGCCGAGGTCCTGGCCAGTGTTGAAGGCATCGATCTACCCACGGCTCGCATTCTGGTCAGTTCCCGTCCGGAAGGTGGCTATCCCGATATCACCCGTTTTCTTTCCAACCCGGTGCTCCAGGGCCGGGACATCAAACCTCAGGGGCTAGGCGTCAGCAGTCGGCAGTTCCGCGCCACCATCGATGTCGAACAGGGCCGGCAACGCCTGCGCCTGGTGAGCGACCTGCGAGTCATGGATAGGGAAAAGGTCCGGGTGCAGCAGCGCACGCTGATGCCCGCTCCTCCTGAACAACCGAAGACCGAGTAGACCGACATGAGGCAGTGGCTTTATCTATCTCCCCGTGCCACCGGCAACATGCCTTGGCAATGCTTCTGGTGGCAGGCCGGTGGCCAGTTGCACCAGGGCGACCTGCAGCAGGCTGCGGCCGCGCTGGGCAACCAGCCCCTGAGCCTGCTGCTTCCCATGGAAATGGCCAGCCACCATCAGGTCAGCGTGCCCGCCCGCAGTGGACGCTGGCTGCGCCAGGCATTGCACAGCGCGCTGGAAGAACAACTGATCGATGAACTGGACAACCTGCACCTGGCCCACGGGCCACTCAAGGACAAACGCCATTGCGCGGTGTTGGCGGTCAATCGTCAGCACCTGAACCAGTGCCTTGGACAACTGGCCGAACTGGGGTTGCAGCCTTCGCATATTCATGTCGACGCCGATTGCCTGCCCCCAGACCAGCCCCGGGCCCTAACCTGGGACGGTCGCTGGCTGCTGGGAGGCAGCGCGCCGATGCGCCTGGCCCTGTACCCGTGCGAACTGGCGGACCTGGCCCCCCTGCTTCCGGCAGACTTGCACTGGCAGGGGCCGCAACCACCGGGCCTGGAAAGTTTCGACCAGCATCACTGGCAGGCCGATGAACGTCCCTGGGAATGCTTGAGCCAGGGCGCGCAGCAGGCCATCGACCTGCGCCAGGGCGAATTCCTGCAGCGCCCCCGGCAAACGGCCCCCTGGCGCCTGGCCCTGCTCCTAGTGGTGGTGGCCGCAGGCTCCCACTTGCTGCAGAGCATGGGCCATCGCTGGTACCTGGAGCAGCAGAGCGAGCAGGTCCAGGCGCAGAACCAGGCGTTGTGGCAGGCCCATTCGGGTACTGAGGAGCCTGTGACCGACCTCGCCGCCCAGGTACACGCCAAGCAACAGCAAAAGGTCGAGAAAAGCTCCGGTAGCGCCCACAAACTGTCACTGCTGGCCGAGCAATGGAGCGCCAGTTACGGCGCCCTGGCCCAGGTACAGCGCCTCGACTACCAAAGCGGCGAAGGCTGGAACCTGCAGATCAGTGCACCAGCGTTCTCCGATCTTCAACAACTGCGCGAAGGCCTGATTGCCCAGGGCCTGGATGCCAGTACCGATTCTTCCGTCCGCGATGCCCGAGGGGTCAGCGCACGGTTGCAGATCAAGGAGTGAGGCATGAGCCTGCCGTTACTGAAAAAACCACTGTCCGCCCTGCTCCACCCACCCCTGGGGCACTGGCATCGCCTGGCGAAACGCGAACAGCGAGCCCTTAAAGGGCTGACCCTATTCAGTGCCCTGACCGGCGCCTACCTTTTGCTCTGGCAGCCACAACAACAAGCCCTGCAGCTTGCCGAACAACGCTTTATCGAGGCCACACAATTGCAGCGCCTGATACTCCAACTGCATGCTGGCAAACCTGCCAGCCCCGTCACGGCAATCTCGGCCGAAGCCCTGCCCGGCATGCTGGCCCGTTCCAGCAGCCAGGCCGGCATCAGCCTGGAGCGCATGGACAACGAAGCGCCCGGTCGGGTCAGCCTGGCCCTGGAGGGCCCGCTCACCGGGGTGATCGCTTGGGTTGATGAGCTTGAACAGAAACAGGTGGACGTGCTGGCGTTTTCCATCGAGGTCAACAAAGACGCGATCGCCACCGCGCGAATGCAGGTACAGGCACGTTGAAAAACTGAACGTCCCAAGGAGTCCAGGACAAAAAAAAACCCGCCGAAGCGGGCTTTTTTCAATGGCTCAGCACCTGTGATCAGTCATCGCGACCCATGATGCCGAACAGTTGCAGCAGGCTGACGAACAGGTTGTAGATCGATACATACAGGCTGATGGTGGCCATGATGTAGTTACGTTCGCC
Source organism: Pseudomonas sp. BIGb0176 (assembly GCF_024810175.1). Taxonomy (NCBI): domain Bacteria; kingdom Pseudomonadati; phylum Pseudomonadota; class Gammaproteobacteria; order Pseudomonadales; family Pseudomonadaceae; genus Pseudomonas; species Pseudomonas sp. BIGb0176. The sequence continues at coordinate 419,579 of NZ_JANUEC010000001.1, read as the reverse complement.
GCCGTGGATGATGGCGCTGGTCTGGAACAGGATGCACACCGAGGAGAACAGCACGAAGCCGGCGCTGATCGCCAGTTGCAGGCCGCTGATCTGGAAGAACAGGCTGGCCAGCACGGCGCCCATCAGGACGAAGAAACCGGCGGTGATGAAACCGCCGAGGAAGCTCATGTCCTTGCGGGTGATCAGCACATAGGCCGACAGACCGCCGAATACCAGTGCCGTCATGGCAAAGGCCGAGCTGACCACTTCGGCGCCGCCCTGCATGCCCAGGTAGCGGTTGAGAATCGGGCCGAGCAGAAAGCCCATGAAACCGGTCAAGGCGAAAGCCGACACCAGGCCCCAGGCCGAGTCACGGAGTTTGTTGGTGAGGAAGAACAGACCGTAGAAGCCGATCAGCACCACGAAGATGTTCGGATAACCGACACGCATCTGCTGTGCCACATAGGCCATCACCCCACTGAACGCGAGGGTCAGGGCCAGCAGGCCGTAAGTGTTGCGCAGGACGCGGCTAACCTCTAGCTGCTCGGCCTGCACGCCGTTGTTAACTGCGTAATCCTGTTCGCGCATGGCGACACTCCTGTTGGGGGAAACATTTAGTGGCATGGATGATAACAGAGGCTCTGTAACTCGCGACGCAGAGAGTTTGACAGTGTGTTTCATTCGGGTATTATGGCGCCCGCAATGCGATCTGGAGGTGTGGCCGAGTGGTTTAAGGCAGCGGTCTTGAAAACCGCCGACTGTAACAGGTCCTAGAGTTCGAATCTCTACGCCTCCGCCAAATCTCAACGAGAAAGCCCTGATTTTTCAGGGCTTTTTTGTTTCTGCTGCTCACGGACGCTTACCGTCGGCAACTGACCGTTTCCGCATCATTTCTTTAGTTTCCGCAACGCCCCTCCTACGGCACATTGCCGACAGAACGCCAGAACCTGTGGCCCGACCTGGATGCTGTCCTGTATTTTCCTAACCTCAGGATGACCGATTCTTGCCACACACCATGGCCTGCAGTTACTGGACGGGAGTAATTGCTGCATCGCCCCGATGATGGATTGGACACACAAACGCTGTAAGCCTTAATTTTAAAGACCTCCGTTGATCAACATCAGACTGTGTACCAATTTTTTACCACTTCACCTGGTAGCTCTAAGCTGTCACCTGCCACTTTTCGTTCAGAGATCGACAGTGAAAGGTGCGACTAAAATTTGAGAACAGGCGCCACTACGAGACGGTGGTACGGAGGTCCATCCTCAGGACAACCATTTGTGAATACTCGGCTTTGACTTGACGAGAAAAATTCTTACTTCCTATCTCTGAAAAGCCCCACTTGAGATAGGCGTTTCTTGCATTTACTGCAGACGCCATTACATCCAGCCATACGTGCGTCAGCCCTAACTCTTTCGCGTGCTCGATTGCTGCAGACACAAGTCGAAACCCTAACCCCGACTTCTGACTGCCCGGTAGAAGATAGATCCTAGAAATCTCCGCTCCCCCACATTCGTGCGTGATCGGGTTTCGAGAGTCAACCATCATGGTTAAGAATCCAACCGCAACCCCAGCAACCTCGGCTACCCAAAGCCTTGATTCAGCTTGTCGCAGCAGCATCAAAAATGCTGATGTACTAAAGGTATCCAGTTGATTGGCTAAAGCTACGCAGTCATTCCATAGGTAATGATAGGACGCTGCATAAGCAGCAGGACCAATCACTCCTAACACCTCAGCATCGTCTACACATGCTCTGCGGATTTTTACCACTCCGTCCACACTTGGGCCTCGCGCAATTCCAATGGGTCACCCAAGAGTCTACCCCCTCAGATCTGCGTCTGCTTTGCTCGACTGCTGCCAGGGATGCAGAAATTAGCCCCCAAATCCGTGATGGATTGGGGGACGTTCCCTGAAAGCCTATAGCATCAAGGCTTCAAAACGGCAGACTAAGTTTCGGTACCAATTTTGTACCACACCCTTTTGATCATCCTCGCCACTTGAGGCGCAGCTCTATTCGATCAGTCGGCGTAGAACCTTCCACTTTCACTGCCAAAAAACTACAACAATCCACCCACCTACTCTATAAAGCTGTTGCAGGAGTCTTATAGGTAAGAGAACGCCATTTGGGAGGTCACAGTGCATGTCAGTCACCGTTGAGATGGTTGCGGAATTCATGTTCGCCTACACACGGCGGTATCGTAACGAGTACCGCAGAGCCACCACACCTCTACCAGATGGTCCTGGATATCCGAATCTAGTTCAGTCCCCTTATCTAGACGCCAAAAAACTTCAGGTCTACGTTGCTCAAGACGGCGTTGTGATTTCCATTGAAAACGAACCACCACACCAGTGGTACATTGCTGGCGGCCCTGCGCTTAAAGTGGATTATGAGCCAACCAGAACTCCCAAAGATGTCACCCAATTCTTAGCCGACAACCAACTACAAGGGAAGGACATCGGCATTTATAGAATAGTATCGAAAACTCCCCTAGCCTCCTGTATATGGCGCGGCCGAGTACAGGGCATAGAGAGAGAGCTGCAAATCTCAGACCCTGAACTTGAACTAACACTATCCCTAAAACAAATAAATTTACCATATAAAAAACTAGTCAACACACTGACATTTGGTGCATATGGCTCGGTGCTTGATCCAAAATTTGATGATGCCGCTGATTTTGGCAGGTCTCACATCACTAAGAATTTAGGATTTTTCCCGGCAGACCTAAACAATAGAAGATTTTTTGAGTATATCGAGGTAGTTAGTCATGCCGATGAGGCAGCGTGGGACAAGCGACTGATAACCCTACGCGTCCAGCAAGATATCCGCCGAGATATCGGCTCAGCCTTAGCCACATACGGGCGTGAGCCTCTAGGAGGTTCTATATCGTTCGGTAGCGAACCGGAATGGCTTGATTCTTACAATAATCGCCTTGACTCATTAAAGATTGCCATTTCTACCTTAGGAGAGGCTTTAAGGTTTCAGCCAGACGGCATTGAGTCTATATTTCACGCTATCTTAGAGAAACATCCAGTACTGCTAGATGTTTACGGCTCATGCGAAAGCAAGCCCGAACTAATCTATCCAAATGGTCAGACTTCACCCATCGGTAAAACAAAACTTCAGCCAGACTTCATCATTAAATACCCCGACCAATCTTACAAATTAATTGAAATCGAACGCCCCGCAAAAAAACTAGCCACAACGCAGGGACAACCACGAGCAGAAGTCAGTCAAGCCGTATTCCAAACAGCTGAATGGAAGCACTATATAAAAACCCACTATTCGTTAGTCGCTTCACGCTATCCAGGTATTCAATCGAAATGCAAAACGTCCGTAATCATGAGTCGATTTACTCAGCAAAATTTTAAGAACGTGTCAGATGCACGCGAATACATGGGACTGATGATAGACCAATACAACATCGATGAGTTCCTCACATTCGACGATCTCCTTGAAAGAGCAATTTCCGCTTACACAATGCTCTCAAGTTTTCCTCCGACATAAACAGCCATAAGGATAGGGATTCGAACCCGACCATAATCAACCGCAGTCCGCTCAAGGCCACGAAATTAGAGTATGTAGCACCTGAGTTAAGGCCTATATAGGCCTAAAGCGGTATCCGCTATGCCCTAAAAATGCCCTAAGATCATCTGCGCTTCGAGCCAACAACCTGTTCGGCATCTGCAAACCAGGGTAGCGAGGATAACGCGTCCGAGGTGTGCCAAGTGATCAGCCACTCGGTGTGGATCAAATCCGGCAGGCTGATCCCGTTTTGTGGGAACGCGTCACCCATGCGCCTTTCGCCACCATATTTCCACTCAAGCGGTCCGAAGCCGTCTGCCATACTTCGGCCCGAGAGGCTGTCATGGCCAACTCTGTATCATTCGTAATAAGTTCAGCGTCTCGCAGGGCCTGCGTGTAGCCGATTGCATTATGGTAGGCGCGAACACCAGAAGCCCAGTCGCTCGATTTATGTACTGAGTTCAACCGCAAAAGCCAGGCTGTTTGGACTCTGCGCTCGGCAAACCGGGCTGATCGCTAATCGTTAATACGCTGATGCCTGGCATGCCCCAATCCCCCAAATTAAGCGCTGCTTATACGCTTACCAGCACGACCGATACCAGTAGCCAAATGTAGGGGGCATGGTTACCACGACCACTAAAAAGGCCCACATCCCTGCCAGGTGAGGGGCCTTTTTTTTGAACCGTCGAAACCAACATCCCCTAGACGAGCAGGCCAGTCCCACCTCGGCTGGCCTTCGCCTAATCAACCCTTGTTCGCAATAACCCTCTTTGCCAAGGTTGATCAACAGGGACATCTCTTCCAACGGAACTCATCTGCTCCGTTTGTGCGTGGTGGGTGTTTCACCAAACCTTGAAGTCCTTTCCAGGGTTTCTTCAAGCGCTCGAACTAGTACATTTGTGCTAGTTGACTCCCCCCCTCCTACGGGGATCATAGTCCCGACTAGTGCTGCCATTCTGAGATTTCAGTCAATCGGACATTTCGACTAGTCGCGCAGTATCACAAGGGACGTTTGGCTGGGTAGTTTAACGCTCGAAGTTGATGATAATCGATGAAATGTGTTATTTACTTTTTGATTGCAACGAAGCTAATTTGCTTCTTAATTTAGTCGCCAGACGCTACGAGCATGGCAGCGTGTGCTGGCCAGCAAATATCACTGACTCGAGATACTCAGTTGAGAAATTCTATTTTTTAGCGTGCTTGTTTGGCTTGATTAATTTAATGTAAATGGATAACAAATTCATATTCAAGGAGGCACGACACAGCATGCCAGAGTTTTTGAAATTAAATAAATACGTCATACCAATTACTTTACTACTTGCTGCCTCCACTTCAGCGATAGCTGACAAAGCGAACCCCATTGGCGATTGGTGGCGTGTCTATAGCATAGGCACGGGCAAAAACAACATAGTGTTTGTCGCTGATCTCACGTCCATGACGCCACGGAGTCAAGCGGCGGGTGGGCTTCAGTCAGTAGACGTAAACCAAGTCTTCGCTGACCCATCCAAGCCATTGGCGGATGTCTATTCAGTTGAAGTCCAGTGCTCCAAGCACAGAGCCCGCTTTCTTAAAGGAACATCAATAGAACGAACGAGCTACGCACGCCGGGATTTGAAAGTCTCCAATGAGTGGCATACGTTGGATGACAAGGCGCTTTTATATACATTTGCCTTTGTATGTAATCCCCAAGATCGAGTCTTCAACGGCATGTTGTCACTGGGTAAATTTGATCAGATGAAAATGCTCGGGATCATCACGGAGGTACAAGCACCGCCGAAGAGCCCAATGGAAGAGCTGGATGAAATGTTAAACAACAAAAACCCTGAAAAGTCCAGGTAAGGTAAACTCCATGATATATCAATGGATGAAAACGTTTTCTTTAATGCTAGCAGTGTCAGGCATAATGGTAAGCAGCGGCTGTTCCTTAATTGCTCAAAGTCGTTGGGAAGGTCGCGATGCCCAAGAGGCGCTGAATCTGTTTGGCAGGCCCGATACGATGAAAGCAACTCAAGATCCTGATGCAGGTACACTTGTCGTAATGACGTGGTACAAATCCTCTCAGTGGTCGACAACTGAGGCAGCCGGAACATCCATGACACAAGGCAGTAATGGTTTGACCCATACCGAGTATTACGAGAACGTCGGTCATAGCTCCGACTGCAAGATTGAAGCAACGGTGAACAAAGCAAAAAAAATAGTGCTTTTCAAAATTCAGAATGGAGAAGTATTTCATGGCAAGTGCCAAAATATTCCTTATGTTCCCGGTTATATTCCCCCAGGCTTTTAGCATCTTCTATAAGTACTGAAGGGATAACTGATTAGGGGATTCACGGCAGTTATTTTTTCGAAACAGTCCCTCAGACCGCCTAGTATTACACCCTCGGATTTTTTCCTAATCCTAATAATGGTCTGAAGGGACGCTCCAAAGTTTTGCCCAGTTTTGAAACGAAAACACCAAGACCCGACAACTGCAACATTTTCAGTTTATTGACGTTGGGTCAACGACTCATGCCTCCCTTGCTTTGCTCCTTGGGCTGAAGAGTTGAATGAACAAATGCTGCTGATGAAGGCACTCAAGAAAAATCCAGGATCCTCCAAACTCGTTGCCTAGGTTAATTTTAGACGTAAACAATAATAAGCCCGGACTATCGCCGGGCCTCTTCATTCTGACTACTCTTTGCTCGCTTGCAGCCCCCGCACATACTCCTGACACGCAGCCAACGCGATCAGTCCCTGGTCACCGTCTCCGGCGATGGCGATAATTCGTTGAGCATGCGCTGGGTCAAGTTCGGCTCGCGCTTCTCCATGATCCACGCCAGCGCCGCCGGTGTCGGCTGGCAGCCCACCGCCACCACCCGGGGCGGCGAGTAGGACTGACAGCCGCACATCAGCAGTAGCCAGCCGGTCACGCAGGCGAGCCTGCTCGGTTTGAGCATTTCGCAGTTCCTTGTAGTGGGTTTCGTCATTCACCTGCAGCCGATCCTCCAGCGCTCGGCGCTCAACCTGCTGGCGTTCCTGCCAATCGATCACCGCCACCGCCGCCTGCTCGCGAGAGCGCTGATTCGCCTCGGCCTGGGCGGCCAGTTGCTCGCCGTAGCGGTTGGCTTGCCAGGCCCAAGCAGCCCAGGCGCCGAGGGCAAGCCCCAGTACCAGGGCGCCAATCAGTCCACGTGCACCCAGCGCGCTCACGGCAGCACCTTCAGCACACGCTTATACAGCGCCTCGCGGTCGGACAAGCCATTGGTGCCGCCGTTGATACGGCGAGTGATAGTGAGAAAGTCACCCTGGTCGGCCAGGGTATTGAGGCCTGCCCGCTGCCAATACCAACCGGCCGACATCGAGGCACACACCGGGTGCTCAAGCAACTCCGGGGTGTTGAGCAATCGCGCATCACCAAACAGAGCCTCGCTGCAAGCCGCATAGTTGGCCCGGCCGGTGACCTGAATTAGCCCCCTGCCCCGATACTTCTGGCCGTCGCCATCCGCTTCGGGAGTGTTGCCCAGGTGCTTGGCCAAGGTCCCGGTGTCGTACTTGCTCAAGTACTGGTCGCTGCCCAGCTCGCGAACCCACTGCAACTGGCCTGACTCGTGGCCGATCTGGGCGATAAACGCCGCGATACGCAGCCGGGTGACGATGGCGTACTTGCGCAATGACACAAAGGAGGTTGAGCATATTTCGATGCAATGGAAACCCATTACTGACGAGCACCGCATGAGTCATGCTCTACAAGCTTAGGCGTCGGGCCAGTTCAGCCCGCACTCAAGCACGCACTTCACTTAAGGATGAGCAGCATGAACGATGATTTGAAGCAGTCAGGCTCTACTACAACCTCTCAGACCACCACCTCGCTGGAGCAGGTGAAAACCGGAAGGGTCTTGGATTTCACCTGGGTACCTAACGCCAACACCACGACCACCACCGTATCAGCGGACTTTGTCGACTACCGGGTCGATACAGCCCAAGGCAGCCCTACGGGGAACAGCCACTCCATAGCACGCTTTACCTATGTCCAGGGCAAAGGTGGCAGCCAGATCAGCCAGCTGTTTCTCGAGGAGATGCGTGCCGGTGTACGGGCCAACACCCAGATCGGGCTGATGGTCGGACGCAAGTGGGTTCTGGACCCCAACGGCGAGGTCTCGGGCAGCATCGGCACCTATGTGGTCGAACAATTCGATGACATGCGCGCCAGTGTCAATTATGTCGGTTCCTTCGCCCGGGTCTTCGTCGACCCCAGGATGGTCAGCTACCACGCCGGGGGCCATGTGCACCCCAATGTCTCGATCACCGGCAGCAGGCCTCTGACCATGGCGGATTCAGGCAAGTCGATCCTGGTCATTAGTGACACCGACGTCACGCTGACGATTGGTGACGATGTGACTGAAGGGTTCAAGGCCACGCTAATCCAGACCGCCGCCGGCAAGATCAACATCGCGGTGTCGAGCAGCCACATGATCTACAGCAACGCAGGGGGCCGCACGCGCACGCTCAACCCCCTGGATGAATTGGAAGTCAGCACCTTGCCATTCGGCCCGGTGTACCTGGCCTTCCGTGTCAGACCTACTGCATAACGATCTGTCGCGCGCCGGCTGAGCCTTCACTCAACGCCGGCGTCGAACTCACATCCGAGCCACCGACAAACCTGGTCGACGATACTGGCCAGCGGCATCGAAGAGCTAGGCCATGGCCAAGACCAACGCGGAATTGCAACAGCAGAAACGCGCCAAGGAGAGGGCGTTGCTCGAGCGGATCGGCGCTGAGCAGCCTACAGCAACTACTGAGCAGCCGAGGTAGTAGAGGTAGTGGATGAATTCGATTAACGCTCCACGGTTGCCACTAGCAACACTGCCAAGATCAGCCATAGGCGCCAAGCAAGCGTTGTGGGCGACAACACTTCCCCAGGACCGGAATCTGCTGAGCGCTCCGGCTTCGAGATAACTACGTCTATTGACAGGTACCGAAGTAGTTCTTGTTGCCCTGCTTCTTATATGAGAAAGCGTGGCATGACTTAGAGGGCCTCGCGCTGGTGGGTTTATCATAAATATAAACAGTCACATGCACATCCTCCGAAAAAGGAACTGAACCCCCTTTATGCCATAGGTCTTTCTTGAGGTAGAGATTTTTACCTTTCGGATCCTTAGTCTTGTAAGCACTGGAAATTTCTGTCCTTACTGAATTCTCCAGGGTCGCCTTAATAGTGGTTTTATTAATATCTGGAGACTTTATATTACGTTGATCTTCTGTGAGTGGAGTCGGCTCCCAAGTATTACAAGGATCGGATGTACAAAGGTATACATCCGCTAGAGCACAACTAGAAAGAACAGATAGACTCAGCGCCGAGACAAGTGGAATCAAACAGGCTGGTAGTTTTTTCATTGGTATCCCTCCCAATGGGAATTTGCTAGATATAACTGTGAAAAGTGGCCGATTCCTACCCTGCACTGAATCCCTCCTGGCACGCTGAAGTAAGAACTGAGATAGACCTTAGACCGGTCAGAGAAATTAGCAAGGTAGCAATCGCAGCGTCCACTGTAGTGGCCGAATAAAACCGGACACCTGCAATCTGAACCTATTTCACTGCCCGCCAGCATTTCCAGGGGCAACTAACTCTCTTCAGTTATCCCTTTTGAGAGAGCACGCTGAGCGAGCGCTGAAGGCAGGTGTCCCACCGGCTTCTGCCGTATCCCCCCCTGGAGCTCGGCATCGGTATTGGCAATATCAAGACCAAGACCAATGCCACTACCACCTTGCCCGGCATCAGCAGTAACGTGTTGCCCCTCTCATAGACAAGGAGCGGTGATGTCAATCAGAAGCCTCAGGAAAAACCTTCCCGCTGACCCAGACAACAACGGCTGGGTACTCGGCTGGGCAGTGATGAGGGACGTTCCCGGATCATGGCAATTCATCGATATCTACGCAGATAAACCTACCGCCGAAGCGCAGGCTAGACGTCTTGGTGGGTGGTACGTCGTCGAATACGGTGCCCACCAGCCTGGTACTGAAAAATTCATTGGCGGCTCTGCACCTCCGCAATAACGGGCCGATTCTCCTCGGCCAATCCCCTGCGGCACGAACCAGGCCCCGGTTCAGCAGTGAGCCCGGCTTTACCCTTTTGTGCCGCCAATCAGCACCTCGGATCTCGCGCCCGCATCCACCCTCGATGCCGTGCTTGCGGTCCCTATCCTGCAGGTGGTGCATCTGCATCAGCCGTGCAACGGCGCACTGACGCGCTGCAAGCCTGTCGCACCCGCTGCTTCAGGTGCAGGTTCGCGCTCTGCCCCGCCAGCCATCCTTCTGCTCGGGGATAGTGCATGCCGAATTGATCACCGCCAGGTAGTTACGCCCCGCAAGACGTCTAGCAGTAGAGAGGCCCACCCTTTATAACCATCAACAGCTTGATTGCTAAAAACATCCTGTTTTTATCGTATTCCCGAATGCCCCGTTTAATAGGGACAACTATTAAACCCAACTCAAAACTACACCCACATTAAAAATATGCTTGCTACAGTGTAAGTAGCCAAAGCGCAGCAACCGCCATTCAACCTTTACATAAAATTGAATCACCCTATCGGCAACAACGCTCGTTCCTGCTGTGATATTTGGCCCGCGACAGCTGTTGCAATTGTTTCAACAAGCTTCACCCCAACCCACGAAAACAGACCCAGCATCAAGCAGCATCGATTGGCATGCCACACAACCCACATGCCATTCAACAGCACTAAGGAAAGCAGACAAGAATAATTGCTTTATACATCCCTAGTTCAACACTTGTCGAACAAGAAACAAGGCATCCACCCGCCAATGGTGGATATCGAATTATCTTGATTGAAAACTTTTCCCCTAACAGGAGATTACTATGAGACCGGTCCAGAAAATCACCGTTAACAACAAAGGCGGCTACGTATTCAACTTCTCGGTCCAATGGCTGGGCAGCGACGGCAGGTGGGTGACTTCCGAATGGAATAGCGGCAACTATCCCGTGGCGACCTCGCGGACAACTCCCGATCTGAACACCATTGGGGTTCCGGCCAATGCGCTGGCGGTCACGGTCTATGGACACGCAGTAGCCGGGACTTCCGGCCAGGGAACGCCGTTTGTCGCGTTCGCGGCTAACGGTCAGATCGCCACCTATGACGCTGTCGGTACCACGTTCATTGGCTTTGCAATCAACTTGATCGAGTAGACCGCAACCCTTGTCCCGATGATGCCTGGCGCCAATGCTCCATGGAGGGTTGGCGCCAGCGCATTTAATCGACCGCATGTTTCATGCCGCCACCACCCAACTGGACATCACCATGAGAAAAGTCGAGCGCATTGGCTGCCTTAACAATGGCATCTTCATCATGAACTTTTCGATTCAGTGGTTTGATTCGAAGGGAAGCTGGCATACCTCAGCCTGGAACAGCGGCAACTTCAACAACGGCCTGTACAAGGTAAGCCCGGCACTTTCGTCGCTCGGAGTTCCAGCCGATGCGATCGGGGTGGCCCCTTATGTTTGTGCAGTGCTTGGAACAAGTAGTCGAGGGACGCCCCTGGTGCAGTCGGCAGATAACGGCAGGCTGGCAGCTTACGAAGTGACAGGAACGACCCTGGACTTCAAGGTCCAGCCTCTGCCGTGGAGGAACTGGGCTCAGAACATCGTTCATACAATGTCGATCGATGGGGAATATTACTTCTCGCCGACGAACCTGGTTGAACTCCAGGCCATCGTCAGTCAAGCCGTACTGGCTGGCGCGACTGTCCGCGTTTCCGGCCAGCGGCACGCGCAGCCGGCCCTGGTGGCCGAAGACAATCGCCTCGCGCCGAACCCGGCGCGCTGGCTGATCGACCTCTCCTGCTACAAGGACCTGGGGCCCGAGGGCAATCAGTCCATCGTGCTGCACCCCTCCGAAACCAAGGTCACGGTGAACACGGGTGTACGCGAGGATGCACTGGATGCGTTTCTGACGGGCCACGACATGATGCTCAAGACCGTGACCGCCGGCGGTTTTTTCAGCCTTGGCGGGATGACCGCGGTGGACGTGCACGGTGCCACCATCAACGCGCCGATCTTCGCGGAAACGGTCTCGGCGTTCAGCATCATGGGCCCGGATGGCCAGGTAAGGACCCTCGACACACAGACCCCAGCGGTGGATGGCTGGTCGCCCCTGCAGTTCGCCCGCGTCTCTCTGGGGGCCCTGGGAATCGTCACCTCGGTCACCGTTGAGGTGATGCCACGCCCCTGGGCCACGACCTTGAAATCGGGCAAGGAGGGCAACATCACCTGTAACGATCAGCAGGCGTTCATTGCCCAATTCAAGACCCTGCTCGCGAGCCATGACCGCGTTGAGTCCTTCGTCAATCCGTACACCCACAACTTCCTCATCCTGTGGTGGGACCTGGTTTCGTCCCCAACGACGAAGATTCCGAACCTGAAGGCAAGCGTTCCCGATGCCTGCGCCCTGGCGCAAGAAAACATCTTCGGCGCGCCCTATTTGATACCGATGGAGCCGATCCTCGAACCGCCCCTGATTGCGGCGCAGTATCTTGGAAACAAAACGGCGGCCAACGCGATCATCGATGCGGGCTACCTCACCATCGAAACGCTCTTCGATCAGGCTGCGGCTGTCTACTCCGACTTGTGGCTGACCCGGGCGTCGCGGGTGATCTTCATGTCTTATTTCATCGAACTCCCGGCACTCGATGACTCAGGGCTGGGCAAGGCCTGGCAGGGTCTTGACGCGGTCATGGAGCGCCTCAAGCGTTCCAGCGACTTCCTGCTGGTTGCCCCCATGGAGTTCCGCTTCGTCCGTGGCGGCGACAGCGTACTGGCCGGAACCTACACCGAAACCCCCAACGCGACCTTCGTCAATCTGGACCTGATCGGTTACGTACCGGCCGTCGCGGGGGCTGAATACCCCCAGCTCCTGCTGCACTTCTTCGCCGACATCGAGCGCGCCTGGGTGGCCCTGGGAGGAATGCCGCACACCGGCAAGATGTTCGGTTTCTACGACCCGAGTCGCCCCGCTGGAACATTTTCGCCACCGTTCAACCCGGCGTTCCTCAAGGATCTGGCGACGCGGCGCGGTGCCAGAATCAAGGCCTTCGATTCCTACCGCAGAAGCTGCGATCCACAGGGTGTGTTCCACAACCGTTTCGTAGCGGCGCTGTTGGGAGACACACCCCAGTAGAGCTGCCCCGCCAAGGAAAGCGTCCGGTGCCTGATCTACAGTTGAAGCAGGCATTGAGGACATGACCATGTGCGGGCGCCTTTCCCAGTACCGTGGCATTCATGATTTCGTGGCGGCCTTGAGCATGCCCGGGGCCCTGGTCGACAACCTGGGCGAGCAGCCTCTGGGACACTACAACGGCGCAACGAGCATGCAACTGGCCCTGTTCCATGTCACCGCTGGCAGGCTTTACGCCGACCCGGTGCGCTGGGGCTGGAGGCCGCACTGGGCCAAGGATCGAGCCCCACCGATCAATGCCAGGGCCGAGAACGTGGCCCACGGCCCGTTCTTCCGGCAAATCTGGCCACACCGCGCTATCTGCCCGATCGACAACTGGTTTGAATGGGTGGACGAAGGCGGCCCGAAGAAGCAGCCTTACCTGATCCGGCACCGGGACGGCTCGCCGATTCTCTGCGCTTCGATCGGACAACTTCCGAATCCAGACGAAGGCCACGGGGAGCACGAAGGCTTTGTGATCATCACCGCCGACAGCGCCGGCGGCATGGTCGATATTCACGACCGCCGACCTGTGGTCCTTGCGCCTGAACTGGCCCGGGAGTGGCTCGACCCGGCCACGCCGAAGGAACGCGCCGAGCAGATGGCCCTGCACCAGGGTGAGCCCGCCAGCGCCTTCGAATGGTTCAGGGTAAGCACCGCAGTCGGCAACGTCAGGAATCACGGCCCGGAACTGATCGAGCCCACTACCAAGCCCGCCGGCGGCGATGCGGTAAACAACGGCTGATCACTGGCAAGCCTCCACCGCGGCAACCAGAACTCGCTCATATCCGACCCGCTGCCGGCGCTCCGCCAGCAGCGCCCGCACCTTCAGTTCCAAGCTATCGGTCTTCTTGAGGCTGCCCGTGGCCCAGGCTGGCACAGGCACCACAGGCGCCCTGCACGGCACCTGCACTGGCACCTCCACCCGCACCGTGCGCACCTCGGGCTCCCGGGCTGCGCACCCCGTCAGCACCAACGCAAAAGCGCAAATGCCCGCCAGGCCAGGCCCACGGCCAACCCAGGCTGCAAGCCTTGTAAATAGCGGCCTGTGGACTTTAAAAACCCCAATTTCACCCAGGTTTAGGCCCAGGTGGCCGCCGGGGTACCACCTGCACTTTTTCGCAGGTCCTGCACTACCTGCGCCTTTTTGCTGGTCCTGCACGCTCATAACCCCAGCTCCTGATCAATGATCGATTCCGCCGCCGGCGCCGGGTCACCGCCGGTACGTTCCTGCAGGAGACGATTCGCCGCGGAGTAGTCATGTTTGGCCAGCTCCCGGGCGCCAGCCTGGGCCTGGGCAGCGAGGCGCTCACGCTCCTGACCTGCCAGCACCAGGTCACCCAGTTTCCGGCCCTGCTCACCCGCCAGGGCTTCCAGGTTGTCGCGACCGGCCTTTGCCGTGGCCAAGTCGCCCAGGGCAGTGTCGAGCAGCGGCCGGTAATGCTTGGAGGCCATCCATGCCCCCAGAGCAGCGCCGGCGAACAGCACCAGGACAGCGGTCAGTAGGACGCCAGCCACCCGCCAGGCGCCGGCGCTCACTTCAGGGCCCTGCGCAGGCCTTCCTCAACCACAGCAGCCGGGTAAGGGTTGCCACCGTTTTCGTGCACGATGATGCCCAGCACGGTCTCGCGCAGCGTCTTGAGGTCGGCCATGTTGATCGAATCGCGTACGCCGACGCCCAGGCGCTTGGCAATCGCTGCAGCGTATGCCTGGGTGTTGTTCTCGTTGCTGGGCGCCCATCGGCTGATGAACTCCAGGGGCGTGTCGATACCGGGCTTGCCCACGCCGGGCATGCCGTCCTTGCCGCGATAGTTGAGCAGCAGCTTGCCCAGGGCACGGATGCCGTTCTCGGCGGTATCGAAGATGGCGAAGCGGCCGTTCGGCTCCTTGCCGAGTTGGCCCTCCCACTGGTTGCGTGGGTTGCAGTCTATGTTTCCAGGGTTGCGGTTGCGGACACCGAGGGCGTTCTGAATGGTCATTGTCAAACTCCAGGCACAAAAAAGCCCGCAACAGGGCGGGCGTTCGGGAGGATCTGCAGCAACTGCTGCTCGGTGATCGGCATTTAATTTTCTCCAGGCAATAAAAAACCCGCTCAGGGCGGGCGCATTCGGACGCTTCAGTTACAGCTGTGGATTGAACGGGTACTGCTGTAACCCGCCTCCGGCGTTCTGCCGACCCAGCCCCCCCTACAGTTCGTCGGCGCAAATCGCGCCGTGCTCAAGTTTCGAATACTGTATATATATACAGCAGCCAACTCGAGTCAGCACCGCACACACTGGAGGCACCGCAACAGCCGATTGTCTGCTTCCCCTCACGCCCCTGGAGCGCGGCAGGAACTCCATACGTATCAAGCGAGACAGCACGGCTTTTCAGGAAAAGTGGCGATATGGCGGCGGTCATATGCCTCGGGCCATTTCGGCCCGCACTCAAGCACGCACTTCACTTAAGGATGAGCAGCATGAACGATGATTTGAAGCAGTCAGGCTCTACTACAACCTCTCAGACCACCACCTCGCTGGAGCAGGTGAAAACCGGAAGGGTCTTGGATTTCACCTGGGCACCTAACGCCAACACCACGACCACCACGGTATCAGCGGACTTTGTCGACTACCGAGTCGATACAGCCCAAGGCAGCCCTACCGGGGACAGCCACTCCATAGCACGCTTTACCTATGTCCAGGGCAAAGGCGGCGGCCAGATCAGCCAGCTGTTTCTCGAGGAGATGCGTGCCGGTGTACGAGCCAACACCCAGATCGGGCTGATGGTCGGACGCAAATGGGTCATGGACCCCAACGGCGAAGTCTCGGGCAGCATCGGTACCTATGTGGTCGAACAATTCGATGACATGCGCGCCAGTGTCAATTATGTCGGCTCCTTCGCCCGCGTCTTCGCCGACCCCAGGATGGTCAGCTACCACGCTGGGGGCCATGTGCACCCCAATGTCTCGATCACCGGCAGCAGGCCCCTGACCATGGCGGATTCAGGCAAGTCGATCCTGGTCATTAGCGACACCGACGTCACGCTCACGATAGGTGACGATGTGACTGAAGGGTTCAAGGCCACTCTGATCCAGGCTGCGGCAGGCAAGATCAACATCGCGGTATCGAGCAGCCACATGATCTACAGCAACGCAGGGGGCCGCACGCGCACGCTCAATCCCCTGGATGAGCTGGAAGTCAGTACTTTCCCATTCGGCCCGGTGTTCCTGGCCTTCCGCGTCAGGCCTACGGCCTGACGATTAATCGGGAGCTCCGATCTCCTCCATGAATCCGTCCAGGAAATCCTTCAGGCGCGCATGCCTGACTGCCGCCAACCGCGCCCCTTCGACCGTCTGAAATCCGGAGGCAAGGGAGAGTAGCTTGGTGTGGAAGTGCTCAATGGTAAAACGCTTGTCTTGATAGGGCCTGCCGATGGCGGTGGGGTTTGTGATGTCGTACAGCGCGGAGCCCATTCGCCCAGCGATGTAGAAACAACGGGCGACTCCGATCATGCCGATGGCGTCCAGGCGGTCGCTGTCCTGAAGGATCCTGGCTTCCAGGGTGAGGGGTTCGACGCCCGCGGAGAAGCTATGAGCCTGGACCGCGTGGGCAACAAGCTCAATACGCGGGGCAGGCCAGCCCATGCGCTGCAGAATAGACGCTGCTTTATTGGCCGAAAGAGTGGATGCCTGCGACCGCAATGGCGAGTTTTTCTCGACGGCCACGCAATCGTGCAAGAGGGTTGCGGCAAGCAACGCCTCCAGGTCCCCACCTTCCTTGTCCTGCAGGCGCCGAACATTCATCCAGACCCGATGAATATGAGAAAGATCGTGAGAGCCGTCCGTGCTGTCCTCAGGCAGGAAAGCGAGCAAGTCGGACGCCAGGCTCTGGTAAGGAAAAAACGGTTCTTCAAGCATTTCGTGGCTCCATGGAAGTACTGATCCTGCAGCGTCGGCGAAACGACTCGAGCAGATATCTCGGCGCTATAGAGAATCGGCGGCTAAGCAGAGAAGTACTTGAGCCAATAAGCATCCCGGCATTCATTGGTGAAGCTGATGTGAGCAGGGCGGATGATTTTGTCGAGAGGTTGGCGAACCACCTCATGGTAGATCCAGCCTTCGGCGCAGGCTGCATCGCTGGGAAACCGCCCTGCTCTGCTAGCCGCTTGATGAGAGCCCTGTCATCGTCGGCGGTGACGGTGTCCCCCTGATCGAGCCGGCTTTACTGACTCGCGTTGTCAAGTAGCGCGGTGCGAGGCGATGCAACTCCCAGGCTCGCACTGACGTAGCAGGCATGAACCATGGACTGTGTCCGCAGGTGGATAAGGACGACTGACAAGCACGCTGACGACGCGCTGGGACTTTACCGATAAGACGAGCCAATCGACAACCCTGGCCAATGCCACACGCTGTATCCGTTGCTCACCTGTAGCAGGAACCTTTTTCCGGAATGGCAATCAGTGCTGCACGCTTTCCGATCAATCATTCAGTGGGCACCGGCATGATCTTGAGAAAAACGGCTCTATACATGGCCTTGGTAATGGCAGGCGTTCTTATCGGCTACAGCATCAAGCCCAGCAATGGGCTCCAGGTAACCGCAGGGCAACTTATAAGCTGCGGCAAGACCACCATTCCAACCATCGAGATGTGAGGGCAGCGCTACAGCGCGCCCTCCCTGATTACACCCAGCCCTCATATAAACCGGCACTGGCCGCCCAGGCCGATCCCACGAACCTCCAGCACCTCCCGACACCTGCAGCAAGCTTGCTGGCCGAATAATCTCTAGTCTGAAAGAATCTTCGCGCCTGAAGATCGCACCTCAGGCTCGCCTCCAATCCAGGACCCTCCCATGCAGCTCATTCCTTTGCTTGCTAGCAGCCCCACCGTTCAAGCTCAAGTGCGCGCGCTGCGCAACCAGCAGGAGGTGCGCAAGTACATGTACACCTCCCATGAAATCAGCGAACAGGAACATGCAAACTGGCTGAGCGGCCTTCAAGGTAACCGGCGTCAGGAGGTGTTTGTCGCGGTCGATGCCGGGCAAGCCTTGGGGGTCGTGTCCCTGAATGCCATCAATGCCCTGCAGAAAACTGCCGACTGGGCGTTCTACCTGGACGCCGAGCTTCAAGGCAAAGGCCTGGGCAGTCTCATGGAGTTCTGGTTGCTCGACTATGCCTTCAATCAAGCCGCTCTGGACAAACTCAACTGCGAGGTGCTCGCAAGCAACACAGCGGTGATCAGGCTGCACCTGAAATTTGGCTTCGTACAGGAAGGCCTGCGGCGCCAGAACATTCTGAAAGACGGCGAGCGAATCGACGTAGTGCTGCTAGGCATTACTCGCCAGGAGTGGCAGGACAAGCGTCCGGCCCTTGAAAGTTTGATCGCGCGGCTCGGTCAGCGAGAGTCCTAGGCATAGGCAGCAACCCTGCCCCTCAGACAAAAGAAAACCGGCGAATGATCGCCGGTTCCTGTCACTCGCCGTTCAGCAGTGGGGAGGCCAGAACGGCCCCTGCACTGCCGTCGGATCAATGCGCTGCGTTGAGGGTCAGGCGCATCTGGCGGTTCACATCCTTGTACAGCAGGTAGCGGAAACGACCCGGGCCGCCGGAGTAGCAGGCCTGTGGGCAGAAGGCGCGCAGCCACATGAAGTCACCGGCCTCGACCTCGACCCAATCCTGGTTCAGGCGATACACCGCCTTGCCTTCCAGGACGTACAGGCCGTGCTCCATGACATGGGTCTCGGCGAACGGAATCACGCCGCCCGGCTCGAAGTTGACGATGTTGACGTGCATGTCATGGCGCATGTCGCTCATGTCGACAAAACGCGTGGTGCTCCAGCGGCCTTCGGTATCGGGCATGACCCGCGGCTCGATGTCCTGCTCGTTGGTGACGAAAGCGTCCGGGTATGGCACGCCATCGACTTTCTGGTAGTGCTTGCGGATCCAGTGGAAACGCGCCTCGGTGCCGCTGGTGTTGCGCAGCTTCCAGTCGGCAGCCGGTGGGATAAAGGCATAGCCGCCGGGCTTGAGGACGTGCACCTGGCCTTGCAGGGTCAGGTTGACCTCGCCTTCGACGACGAACAGTACCGCTTCGGCGTTGGGGTCCTGCTCGGGCTTGTCGCTACCGCCATTGGCGCCGACTTCAACGATGTACTGGGAAAAGGTTTCAGCGAAACCCGACAGCGGACGAGCGATGACCCACATGCGCATGTTGTCCCAGTGCGGCAGGTGGCTGGTGACGATGTCGCGCATCACGCCCTTGGGGATCACGGCGTAGGCTTCGGTAAACATTGCGCGATCGGTGAGCAGTTCGGTCTGTGCCGGGTGCCCGCCGTGAGGCGCGTAATAGGTAGTTTTGGACATGGAGACTCTCCTCATTGTTGTTTTGCTGCCCCGCGCGGCAACGCCGCCAGGGTGAACAAACCTGCGGGGCGACGCGCCAGGGAAGCGGCGCGGACCGCTGCTGGCCACCACGATATCCAGCGTTACGCACATGCACAAATTAAATACTGGAATCCGCCATATTCATTTATCGAATGCCGCGCGACTTCAGCCCTGAGTGTCCTGGGCCAGCACCCGCGACAAGACTCGCGCCAGCTCCTTGACCATTGGATCTGCCGCCGGGCGGTGCAGCAACGCCACCTCGAACACGTCCACCGAGGGCAGCCCGGTGCCTTTGGACAGGACCTGGTGGCCAGCCGTGACCGCACGCAATGGCAGCAGGCCTATGCCCATGCCATCGGCAATGGCCGACTGCAGGCCGCTGAGGCTGGAGCTGGTGAAGCTGATATGCCAGCGCCGGCCCACCGCCTCCAGGGCATTGATCATGGCATCGCGGTACACCCCGCGCGGCGGGAAGGTAACGATAGGCAGCGGGTCGAGATCGATGCAGGGGTTTTTCGCGCTATCCACCCATCGGGTCTTCTCCGGCCAGCAGGCCAGTGCCTCGCGGCTGTTGCGCAGTTGCTTGAGCACCACCAGGTCCAGTTCGCCACGGTCATAACTGGCGTTGAGGTCGCGACTCATGCCGCTGGTGACCTCCAGCTTGACCTGGGGATAGCGCCGGTTGAACGCAGCCAGTTGCTCGGTGGTGCGGCCGGCAGCGAAGTCGTCCGGCACGCCGATACGCACCGTCAGCACCACCGTGGCCCCGGACAGCGCCTCGAACATTTCATCGTTCAGTGCCAGCAGGCGCCGGGCATATCCCAGCAGGGTCTCGCCGGCATCGGTAGGCAACACATCGCGATTGCCGCGCTCAAGCAGGCGCTGCCCGACCATCTCCTCCAGGCGGCGAATCTTCTGGCTGATGGTGGATTGGGTGGAATGCAGGCGGGTGGCGGCCGTGGTGAAACTGCCGCAGTCGGCCACCGTGACAATGGCCCGCAGCAAGTCGAGGTCGAACAGGCGGCTATTGGGTTTCTCAATGTCGCTCATGCTGGTATCTGTTTTCTGAATGCGTTGCGCCTTTCTACCGGGTCTGGCCCGAGGACACAATTGCCCCCGCGGCGCTGAGCAGCCCCGTGCCAAGGCGGCATCCTGAATGCACGGCAGATATTTTTTCCGGGCCCGCCTGATTGGCAATGTGTATCGACATGTAACGGCGTAGGATGAGGCTCCGGTTCGCTCTATCCCTGACCCTGCTCTGGAGATGCTGAAAATGAAGTTGAACTGCCTCAAGGTGTTGCTGATCGGCGCCACCCTTCTACTGGGCGCCTGCTCCAGCGCGACCACCCACCCCTGCTATTCGGACAAGTGCCGGCTTGGCGGTGGCGTGAGCAATCTGAATCTCAACGGCAACAGCGCATTGGGCAACAGCTTCAACGAGTACGGCTCGACCCTGCTGCACGACTGAAAAACCTGCCCCCCATGCCTGGGTGCTGTCGGGAGTGGCTCGCTCCAGCAGCGCCTTGTCACTCCCGACCGCCCCCGCACTCACCCCTTGTTCCGGTTCTTCGCCCCGCCCTGGCGAGCCTTGAAGCGCGGATTGGATTTGCAGATCACATAGATGCGACCGCGACGCTTGACGATCTGGCAGTCGCGGTGACGATTCTTGGCTTCTTTGAGGGACGACAGGACTTTCATGGCAACGCTTCCTTGGGACTGGAATTAATGTAATAACATATCATATTCACCAATGAGAATTATTATCAACCATCAATTTCCGCCACCCTGACCGCTCAACGATTCTCTGCGCCGCCATCGGCCCGTTGCCCGGTCCCGCAGGGTTGGGAGAGCAGGACGGCTGCGTGATCATTACCGCGCCCAGCCTCACCAACTGCCCGACGCCCCGCCGCCGCCACTGGAACCGCCGCCCCCGGAGAAACCGCCACCCGAGCTTGAGCGGCCGCCACTGCTGCTGCCACCGCCACTGCTCCAGCGAAAGCCACTGCCGCCGGCAAACAGTATGAAACTCAGGAAATAGGCGAACGGCACGACCCTCAGCCAACGCTGAGCCGCCTGCCAGGCATCCACACCCAGGCCCATCAGTAGAACCAGCGTCAGCAACACGGCAAAGCGCCATAAAAAGCCCCGGGGGCTCTTGCGCCAGCTGTTGCGCATCATCCAGTACAGCAGCCAATGGCCGCCCAGCACCAGCAGCACCCCCGCCGGCCAGGCCAGGCCGTAGAGGAAAGTCAAACGGCCCAGATACTGGCTGACCAGGGTCAGCAGGCCGATGTACAGCAGCAGCCCCAGCACCCCGTAGAACACCCGCCGCGCCTGCCACAGCCCGGCGAAGGTCGCACCGCCGATCAACATGCACAGCGGCACCAGGAACAACTGCGCCAGCCACTCATGGCCGCCCACGGCTCCCACCAGCACCGCCATCAGCACCACTGCGCCCCCCAGCACCCGGCGCCAGTTCCAGCCGGCGGCCAGCATCACCCCCGCCACCGAGCCGAAAACGAACGCCAGCAGCAAGGCATAGGCTTCGAGCGGCACCGCCTGCCCCGCAGGCTCGGGCAACGAGCCCCCGTCCACCAGCAGGATCAAGTCATCCAGGGCACGGTCGATACCGCCGGCAAAGTCGCCCTGACGAAAGGCCGGGGTCAGGTCCTGGGCGATGATCTGCCCGGCCAGCAGGTCGGTGACCACCGGTTCCAGGCCATAACCGACCTCGATCCGCACCTTGTGGTCGTTCTTCGCCACCAGCAGCAGGATGCCGTCGTCTACCCCCTTGCGCCCCAGCTTCCAGGCGCGAAACAACTGGTTGCTCAGGGCCTCGATGCTCTGCTGGCCCAGGTTGGGCAGCAGCATCACCGCGATCTGCGCGCCGCGGCGCTGCTCCAGCGCCTCCAGCTTGTGCACCATCCGCTCCTGGGTGGCGCTATCCAGGGTCGCGGTCAGGTCGATCACCCGCCGGTCCAGGGGCACCTTCACCAGCCCCGGCGGCGCCTCTTCGGCGTGCACCAGGGCCGGCGACAGCAGCCCGAGAAACAGCGCCAGCCACAGGCCACGCCCTTGTTGCAACCACACCTTGATCATCGGCCCGCTTCCCGAATCGTTCATCCTGAAGCGGCGAACTTTACCACTGCCCGTACCGCGACCGATTCACCGCACCTCACCGCCAGCAAAAAAACACCGGGCAGGTGACCAAACCTGCCCGGTGCCCGGCGACCTGTCGTGTTGCTGCAATCAGCCTCAGCCCAGGCGGTTGAGGCACACCACCTTGGGCTGGGTCATTTCCTCATAGGCGAAACGCACCCCTTCTCGGCCCAGGCTGCCGTACTTGAAGCCGCCAAAGGGCATGGCATCGAAACGGTAATCGGAAGAGTCGTTGATCATCACCCCACCCGCCTCGATCCGCCGCGCAGCGTCCATAGCGATACGCAGGTCATTGGTGAAGATCCCTGCATGCAGGCTGTATTCGGGCTGATTGGCCAAAGCGATGGCCTGATCCAGATCGTCGAACGGTTGCAAGACCACCACTGGCGCAAAGACCTCGTCCTGCCACAGGCGACTGCCGTGGTCGACATTCTCCAGCACCGTGGCGGCGTAACAGGAACCCCGGCGCTGATGCCCACAGAGCAAACGCGCGCCCTGTTGCAGCGCTTCATCCACGACCTTCTGCGCGTTCTGCGCCGCCTGCAGGCTGATCATCGGCCCGATGTCCGTGCTGCTGGCCAGCGGGTCGCCACTGACCTGCTCCCGAGCCAGGCGCACAAAAGCCTCTCGAAACGCCTCATAGATCGAGGCCTGGACCAGCAGGCGCTGGGTGCCGATGCAGTTCTGCCCCGCCGCCCAGAAGGCCCCGGACACGCAGCTTTCCACCGTCGCCGCCAGGTCGCAGTCGGTCATCACGATCACCGGCGCATTGCCTCCCAGGTCCATGACCAGCTTTTTCAACCCGGCGCTGCGGGCGATCTGCTCACCGGTGACGAAGCCGCCGGTGAACGACACCATGCGCACCTCACGGGCTTCCACCAGGGCTTTGCCCAGGTCCGCACCACCAGTGGCCAGGGTCACCACCGAGGTCGGCAGGCCGGCATCGCGCAAGTAGTCCACCAGCTTGATCGCCGACAGCGGCGCCAGCTCCGAGGGCTTGAGAATCACCCCGTTGCCCCCGGCGATGGCCGGGCCCAGCTTGTGCGCCACCAGGTTCAACGGATCGTTGTAAGGCGTGATCGCCAGGATCAGCCCCAAGGGCTCGCGCGAAAACCAGCCCTGGCGGTTTTCCGAACCTTCATAGGCATCAAACGGCAGCACCTCGCCGGCATTGCGCTTGGCCTCTTCGGCCGACAGCTTGAGGGTGTTGATGCAGCGCTTGACCTCTTTCTGCGCCTGTTTCAGGGTCTTGCCCGCTTCATCGACGATCAACCGGGCGAAATGTTCGGCGTCGCGCTCGATGTTCAGGGCCGCCCGCTCCAGAATCCGTGCCCGCTGATAGCGCGGCAGCGCCGCGCAGTCGCTGACACCCTGGCGGGCTTGCTGCAACAGGTAGGGCACGGCACAGGCCTCAAGGCGTGGCACTGTCCCGATCAGCCGACCATCGAAGGGGCTGCAGACATCAATCGAATCGGCGGCCAGCGCCAGACGTGACAGGTTCATGGGCATGCTCCTAGCGGGCCAAGCGCGACTGGTGGATGTGAATGATGTCCGAGAGCAAGGCAAAGGCGGTCTCGATGCGCCCAGCGCCCGGCCCGGACACCGTCACCGCGCCCAGCAGTTCGGTGTTGAACGACACCGCGTTGATCGCCCCGCCAATGCCCGCCAGCGGATGGGCCAGGGGCAACAGGCGCGGCTCGACACTGGCTTGCAGCGAGCCATCGGCCAGGCGTTGGGCCGAACCGATCAGCTTCCAGCGCGCGCCCTCGGCACGGGCCTGCTCCAGGTCCTTGGCCGTCAGGCCGGAGATACCCCGGCAACTGACATCACTGACGGTCAACTGCGCGTCGAGCAATTCGTTGGCCAGGATCACCACCTTCAAACGCACGTCAAAGCCTTCGACATCCGCGCTCGGATCGGCCTCGGCATACCCCAGGGCCTGGGCCTCGGCCACCGCTTCGGCAAAGCCCAGGCCGGCCTCCATGCGGGTCAGCACAAAGTTGGAGGTGCCATTGAGAATGCCCTCGAACCCCAGTAGCCCACTGCCGGCCAGGGACTGCTTGGCCATGCGGATCACCGGGGTGCCGCTCATCACCGCGCCTTCGTATTCGAAGGCCGCCAGATTGCGCTGGGCCAGGGCCTTGAGCTCGGCGCTGTGCAGGGCAATGGGGCCCTTGTTGGTGGTCACCACGTGCTTGCCCTGCTCCAGGGCCCAACGGCAGAAGGTACTCGCTGGCTCGCCGTCCACCGGGTTGGTGAAAGTGGCCTCGGCAATGATGTCGGCGCCGGAGTCCTTGATCACCTGTTCGTTGAGCGCCTCCACCTGGCCGCCCGGCAGTTGCGCCAAGGCGCCCTTGGTTGCCGGCAGCTTGCTCAGCAGACCGGCATCCAGCCCCTGGGGAGCGACGATGGAGCCCAGGAACAGATCGCTGATGCCAACGATCTTCAAGCTGAAACCCAGTTGTTTTTTCCACGTCTGATTGCGCTCGGCAATCAGTTGCGCCAGGGCCCGGTTGACCCCGCCGAAGCCCACCAGGGCGATGTTGTATTCAGTCATTTTTGTTGTGTTCCATCCGGGTTGAGAAGCTGATGGACACAAGGTTAGGGGTCGGGACCGGGCAGTGAAATATGCCGTTTTGCTGTATTTGCTGAGCATTTTGCCCAGCGCCGGTGACCACTGCCGAAGGCTGCGCTCACAGGCGCTGGCTACGCAAAACCCGCAACCAAGACTGCCCCTGTAGCCGCTGCCGAAGGCTGCACCCGGCTCCGCAGGAGACGCTAACCCTGGCGGTGCGGTCCAACAGGACACCACACAGGGTTCCATTCATCGCAACATGCTGATTGACCGCGCAGGAAGGTCCTTCGGCCCTTTTCGCAGCCTCGCCAAAGGCTCGGCAGCGGCTACAGAAGGCCAGAAGATCCGGCTCTGCGCTCAGGCCACAGAGGACAAGACAAAGGACGTCACGGTGTTTTCCACCCCGGGCAAGGCGGCGATGTCATTCCACACCCGGTGCACCCGCTCTACGCTGGCTGCGCTGACCCGCACCAGCACATCGAACTCGCCGCTGAGCACTTCGCACTGGATGATCTCCGGCATCGCGCGCAGCGCCTGCAATACATCGGCCCCGCGCATGCGGTCGTAGCGGTAGACGAAGATCAGCGCGTTGATCCGGGTATCCGCCCCACGCCCTTCGCCCAGGCGAATGGTGTAGCCCTGGATCGCTCCGTCGCGCTCCAGGCGTTCGATGCGCTGGCGCACCGCGTTGCGCGACAGGTTGACCTTGGCCGCCAGCTCGGCATGAGCCGCCCGGGCATTGCGGGTCAGCTCGGCGATGATGCATTCGTCCAGTGGATCCAGGATCCGCTTCATGAAGCCTCCTTCGCGGTGCCCATCACAGTGCCTTCAGGCAGTGCAGTACGGCGGCAAAATCATCCGCCGCCAGTGCCTGCCACTGCGCCGTGGAAGGCGCCGCGAGTGGCTGCGGTGCCAGCCCGGGAATACCCAGCGAGCCCAGCAACCGAGCCGACTTGGCCGGCGCGATCTCCCCCAGGGTGACCATGGGCGCCACCAGGCTGCGGCGGTACAGGCGCGCCGCCAGGACACCGATGGCAGCATGGGGGTCGATGATGTAGCCGGTGTCCCGATAGAGGCTGCTGATCTCCTTGCCGGTCTCTTCATCGCTCACCGAGTAGGAGTCGATGATCATCCGCGCCTGCAGCCAGAACTCGTTGCCCAGGGTCATCTCGCCACTGCCTTCAAAGCGCTGCATCAGGCCCGCCACCGCATGCGGGTCCTGGCCATAGAGCTCCCAGACAAAGCGCTCCAGGTTGGCGAACAGCGACAGGTCCATGGCCGGCGACAGGCTCTGGCTGGCCTCGGCGCGACAATAGCGGTTCTTCAGGAACAGCTGGTGCAGGGCGTCGTTGCGGTTGGTGGCGACAATCATCTGGGTGATGGGCAGGCCCATCTTCTGCACGATATAGCCGGCATAGACCTCGGCGAAGCTGGCCGCCGGCACGCTGAAACCGATGGGCCGCTGGCCGCCCCCCAGTTGCAGCACGGCATGGAAATACAGCACCAGCTGGGCCATGACCCCGACCCAATTGCTGGAGTTGAAGCCGATCACCTCGCGCTCGGCCAGGGGCCATTGGCGCAGCAGGCGGGCCACCAGGGTCTGGCAGTCGTCGAAGCTGCCCTGCACGGCAAAGCGCCACAGCCCGGGGTTGTGTGCCGCCTGCAACTGCTGCCCTTGCTGCTCGGGCACGCCGTGCTGCGGATAGAACACCAGCACCTGGGTCTGCGGGCAGTCCTTGAAGGCGTCGATGGCCGCCAGCGCGGTATCGCCGTTGCTGGCCCCCACCAGCACCCCGTGGCGCTGCCGGCGCTGGAGGAAATAGCCCACCAGTTGCGCCTGCAACCGCGCGGCAAAATCCTTGGCCGAGCCTGTGGGCCCATGGAACAGTTCCAGCACCCATTCATTGCGGTCGATCTGTCGCAGGGGCGCCACCGCGCGGTGGCCAAAGCCGCTGTAGGCGCGGCTGAGCAAGGCCTTGAAGTCCGCCTCGGGCAGGCAGTCGCCCACAAAGGGGCTGAGCACCCGGAAGGCCAGTTCGGGGTAATCCAGGGTCGACCAATTGGCGATTTCCTGGGGGCTGAAGCGTGGCAGCTCGGCAGGCACGTACAGCCCGCCATCGGCGGCCACGCCGGATAACACCACGCTTTCGAAATCCACCTGCTCGGCGGTACTGCGGGTACTCACATAACGCATGTTTGGCTCCGGCCAGTCATTTATGGCGATGGGCCTGCTCCACCAGCCAGGTGGAAAATTCCAGCGCATCGGGGTGTGGATCGGCCCCGGCGCCACGCACCAGGTAAAAGGATTCGCTGGCCTCGATGCGCTGACTGAAAGGCTCCAGCAAGCGCCCGTCGGCGAGCATCTGGTCGACCATGGAGGAACGGGCCAGGGCCACGCCCAGGCCCAGTTCGGCCATGCGCAAGGTGGAAATCAGGGTGTCGAACTGCATCCCCCGGGACGAATCCACTTGCTCGGCGCCGGCCCGCTGCAGCCAGTAGCCCCAGCCCTCTTCGTAGCCCAGCACATGCAGCAGCGGGTGCCGGGCCAGGTCCGCCGGCACCTCTAGCGGCGCCTTGTCCAGCAAGGCCGGGGCGCACACCGGGAACAGCGTGTCCCAAGTCAGGCGCTGGGCCACCAGCCCCGGCCAGTGGCCGTGGCCCCAACGAATTTCCAGGTCGTCTTCGCCGTCCAGCTCCTTGACCCAGATATTGCTGATGTAGCGGATATCCACCAGCGGGTGCCTGTGCTGAAAATCCGCCAGCTTGGGCGCCAGCCAGTGGACGAAAAACGCCAGGCTGCCGCGCACCTTGATCGGCCGGCGCTTGTGCTGGCCGAAAATTTCGTTGGTGCCCACCGCCAACCGGGTGATCGCGTCCTGCACCACCGGCAGGTAGGAGCGGCCCTCCTCGGTCAGGTCCAGGCCGCGGGGCAGGCGCTTGAACAGCGCCACCCCGAGGTGGCTTTCCAGCTGGCGGATCTGTTGGCTGACCGCGCCCTGGGTGAGGAACAGTTCCTCGGCGGCGTGGGTGAAGTTAAGGCAACGGGCGGACACCTCGAAGGCGCGCAGCCAGTTCAGCGGGGGCAAGCTTTTCTGCTTCATGGCCTGGCTCTCATGGACACCCTGGGCGCCGGGCGCACCCGTCAACCCTGCAGGGCATCGGAGGGCCGAGCCAGGGCTGCCAGGGACAGGCGCCGCTGGCGGCTACTGCGGGTAATGTAATACACCAGGTAGCACCAGGCGATGAAGGGCAGGCCGAAGTACAGGGCCACGCGCTGCTCGGGGTCGAAACCGATGCCGACACAGGCCAGGGCGCAGCACAACAGCGCCCCCAACGGCACCCAGGGGTAGCCACGAACACGGAATTTCAAGTCGCGCACGTCACCGCCGTTGGCCACGAAGTGCCGGCGAAAGGCGATCTGGCTGGCGGCGATGCTCATCCACACCACCACCACCGCCAGCCCGGAAATCGACACCAGGGCCAGGTAGATGGTGTCCGGGGCGAACACGCTGCTGAGCAGCGAGGCGGCGCCACCGGCCATGCTCACGATGATCGCGTTGAGCGGCGTGCCCATGCGGGTCAGGGCCGAGAACTGCTTGGGCAGGTGGCCCTGGTCGCTCAGGGTCCAGAGCATCCGCGAGGCGGCGTACAGCCCGGAGTTGGCGGCGGACAGCAACGCGCTGATGATCACGAAGTTCATGATGTCGGCCGAGTACGGAATGCCGATGTAGGTGAACACCGTGACGAACGGGCTTTCCACCAGGCCGGCCTGCTCCCGGGGCAACAGGGTGGCGAGGACGAAGATGGTGCCGACGAAGAAGATCGCCAGGCGCAGCACCGTGGTGCGGATCGCCCGTGGCACATTGCGTTGCGGGTCACGGGTTTCGCCAGCGGCGATGCCGATCAGTTCGGTGCCGGAGAAAGCGAAGGCCACCGCCAGTAGGGTCATGGCGATCGGCATGAAGCCGGTGGGGAATAGCCCCTCACGGGTGAAGTTGCTCAGGCCGATGCTGTGGGCCTGGTCGATGTGCAGAAGACCGAGAATCGCCCCGCCGCCCACCACCAGGAATGCCAGCACGGTGATCACCTTGACCAGCGACAGCCAGAACTCGGTCTCGGCGAACAGCCGCACCGACACCACGTTGGACAAGAACACCACCATGGCGAACAACGCGCTCCAGATCCACACCGGGGTCTCGGGGAACCAGCGGGCCATGAGGATCCCGGCGGCGGTGAATTCCGAGCCGATGGCCACGGTCCAGGTCAGCCAGTACAGCCAGGCCACGGTGTAGCCGGTACCGGGGCCGAGAAAGCGCGTGGCGTAGGTGCTGAAGGAGCCGGTCTCGGGCATCTGCACCGCCAGCTCGCCGAGGCACATCATCACCAGGTACACCATCAGCGCGCCGATGATGTAGGCGATCACCGCGCCCAGCGGGCCGGCCTGGTTCACCGTGTAGCCGGACGTGAGGAACAGCCCGGTGCCTATCACCCCGCCCAGGGCGAGCATGACAATGTGCCGGGTCTGCATTTCTTGCTTGAAGCCGCCGCGCAAGTCGGTCTGTTGTTCTTGTAGGGACATGATGGTTCTCATGAAAGTTGTCAGGGCAAGTCTCAATTTCTGCGACTGTGGAAATGGGCAGAAAACAAATCGGATGCCACCAGGTTTTTATTGTTATTCCTCTTCATGAAGCCCCCACTGGCTACCTTGCTGTGGGGGTGTTGCGCGCTCTTTTCAGTGGGCGACCTCGGCCCGCGGGTCCAGGGATGGGATGGCGCCAGGCGCCGCATTCTGCTTGAGGGATTGGCGCAGCCAGGCGAAGGCCTGCTGCAGGTCGGCCAGCAGGTCATCGGTGTCTTCGATGCCCACCGAAATCCGCACCAGGCCTTCGGAAATGCCCAGGGCCTGGCGCTCTTCCAGGGTGTTCTCCACATGGCTGGTAGTGCGCGCCGGGCCGTAGATGGTTTCCACCGCCCCCAGGTTGCCGGCGCAGTGGGCATAGCGCAGGCGTGGCAACAGCTGCTTGACGCTGTCCATGCCACCCACCAGGACAAAGCTGACGATGGCGCCGAAACCGCGCATCTGCGCACAGGCCACGGCGTGGTTCGGGTGGTTGGGCAGGCCCGGGTAGTTCACGGCTTCCACCAACGGCTCGTTGAGCAGGAACTGCGCCAGCTGCGCGGCGCTGTGCTGTTGCTGGCGCATGCGCAGCGCCAGGGTCTTGATCCCGCGAATGATCAGGTAGGCCGAGAACGGATCGAGGCTGGCACCGTTGATTTCCCGGTAGTGACGCACCTGGCTCATCAGCGCTTCGCTGCCGCAGGCCACGCCACCCAGCACATCGCCGTGACCGCTGAGGAACTTGGTAGCGCTGTGGATCACCACATCCACGCCCAGCGCCAGGGGGTTCTGGTTCAGCGGCGTAGCGAAGGTGTTGTCCGCCACCACCAGGGCGCCGACCTGTTTCGCCGCGGCGACCAGACGCTGGATATCGACGATCTTCAGGGTCGGGTTGGTCGGCGTCTCCAGGTACAGCAGGTCGCAGCCCTTGGCGATCTCGGCCTCGATCTGCTGCTGGTCGAAGGTTTCGCAGAGGGTCACGGCCACGCCCATGCGCGGCAGGAATTCCTCGAAGATCTTGTTGGTACCACCGTAGCTGTCCTTGGTCGACACCACCCGCTGGCCGTGGCTCAGGAAGCTGTAGAGTACGCCGCTGATGGCTGCCATGCCGCTGCTGAAGGCCACCGCCGATTCGGCGTTTTCCAGGTCCTGCAGCTTGGCTTCCAGGGTTTGCACCGTGGGGTTGCTCATGCGGCTGTAGATAAAGCCCGGGGCCTTGCCCAGGGCCACGTCGTACCACTGGTCGATGTCGTCGTAGCCATAGGCGGCGCTGGCGACAATCGGGGGTTGCGTGGCGTTGTAGGGATGACGGACTTGCTCTCCGCCCCAGACCACCCGGGTAGCGGTTCCGGGGTTTTCCAGCCCTGTGCGTTCAGGTTTTTTATTCATTGCAACGGCTCACCATAAAGGGTGCGCGGCCTGTTGCCGCGCTGGATCTGGTGGCCAATATAGAGAAAAGCCCAAGCCCCGAGAAACGATGTTATCGGGGCCAAAGGGGCGGTTTTTTTAATGGCTGCACAGCCCTGCAAACGGCCTGCGCACGAGGCTTTTGTGACGCCTCTTGCATTGCGGCACCGGGGCTTGCGAAGCTGCTGCGCGCCAGCCCGCAAAC
Organism: Pseudomonas sp. BIGb0176; assembly: GCF_024810175.1. NCBI lineage: Bacteria > Pseudomonadati > Pseudomonadota > Gammaproteobacteria > Pseudomonadales > Pseudomonadaceae > Pseudomonas > Pseudomonas sp. BIGb0176. The sequence continues at coordinate 388,553 of NZ_JANUEC010000001.1, read as the reverse complement.
CCCGACAGGAACCGCAATGAACCGCACCGAGCACCTGGGCCTGATGGCTCGCTACAACCAGTGGATGAACAGCAAGCTGTACAGCGCCGCCATGGGCCTGTCCGATGCGCAACTGGCTCTGGACCGGCAGGCCTTTTTCGGCTCGATCCTCGGCACCCTCAATCATTTGCTGGCCGGCGACACCATCTGGCTCAAGCGCTTTGCCCAGCACCCGGCGCGGTTTGCGGCCCTGGCGCCGCTGCAGCAGGTGGCCCTGCCACAGGACCTCAAGACCCTGCTGTTCCCAAACCTGGGCGGGCTCTGGCAGCAGCGTCAGTGGCTGGACCAGTTGATCCTCGATTTCAGCCAGTCCCTGAGCGACGCAGACCTGGACAGCAGCCTGCATTACGCCAACACCCGGGGCGTGGTCGCCGAGCGCGATTTCTATAGCCTGCTGGTGCATTTCTTCAACCACCAGACCCACCACCGCGGCCAGGCCAGCACCCTGCTGACCCAGGCCGGGGTGGATATCGGCGATACCGACCTGCTTATGCTGATACCCAGCGATATCTGATCAGGCTCGAGCCCAACGGGCGCACAACAGGGGCAGGCCGCGCTCGTGCCAGAAGCCCATGGAAATCCCGCCGCTGGACATGCCGCCATGGGCAAAGGCCTCGACGAAGAAGTGCCCTGCCGAGCTCCAGGCCCTGCCGGTCAGTTGCTCGAAGGCCTGGACGATCAGGGCTTCCAACTGCTGCGCCGTGGCCGGCCAGGGCGTGTGGGCCAGATGCGTGGCCATGGCTCGCCACAAATAGGGGTCCCCCCGCAGCCCCCAGGACAGCGGTTCCTCGGCGAACAGCCGTGCGACGCTGCGCTCTCCCTCCATCGAACCCTCCCGGCACTGCGCCCAGTATTTATTCAGCGCCCAATCTAGCGTCTGCATCGGGCTTCTGCGACCATGCGCGCGGAAAAACCCGCTTGCTAAGGAATGGCGCCATCAAAGCCCTCAATGCTCTGTTCGTTGTGTCCCTGCTGTCCCTGGTGGGCTGCGGCACCCTGATCGCCCGCACCCCCAATTCCCATACCAGCTACGACTACTACAAAGGCACCCAGGCCAATATCGAACTGCTGACCATGCGCGGAGCCAGCGGCTACGACGGCTACGTCACGCTGTTCTGCTGGATGAGCATTGTCTGCCCGGTGGTGGCCATCGTCAGCCTGCCGGTGGACGCCGTGGCCGACACCGCGCTGCTGCCCTATGACGCGATGAAGCCCTGAGCCGCGCCCCCCCCTGCCAATGGCCTGAATGGAAGAGCGATCATCCGAATCATCAATTACCTGTTGCTGCTCAACACCCTGCTGCTGTCCGGCTGCGGCACCTACATGACTCGCGGCAATGCCCTGGACTTTCGCGACGACCGTTACTACCGCAGCGTCAAGACCAACGCCCAAGTGCTCACCGGCTACGACATGGGCTACGCACGCATGATCACCGGCGGCTGCTGGGTGATGGTGGTGTGCCCGATCCTGATGATCGCCAGCCTGCCCCTGGACGCGGCGCTCGACACCGTGCTGCTGCCCTACGACGCGCTCCAGCCGGAGCGGCCCAAGCGCAACATGCGCGTGGATATGAAGGAGATTCCCGAGCAAGACCTGCAGGCATTGCCCATCAGTGCCGAGGTGCAAGACCCGACGGCCCACACCCCGCCCATCACCCCGCAGGCTGATTGAATCCCTTCAGGCGGGCATGCACCCGGGCTACGCCTGATCCGGCGTGCACAGCTGGGGCACCCGCTGCGCCAGGCGGCAACGTCGCCCCAGGCGATCCACCTGGGGGCGGCCGAACAGGTAGCCCTGCCCCCACTCGCCACCACAGGCCGTGGCCAGGCCCTGGTCGGTGGCAGTCTCCACCCCTTCGATGATCACGCAGGGCGCCAGGGTCTTGCACAGTTGCACCAGGTGGCTGAGGGTCTGGGCGCTGTTGAGTTCGCTGCGGGCGCGCTGGATGTAGCCCTTGTCGATCTTGACGATGTCCGGCCGGGTCTGGCGGATGAACTCCAGGGTGCCCAGGCCCGCGCCGAAATCGTCGATGGCCACCCGGCAGCCCAGTTCGCGCAGGCACAGGACAAACTCGCTGGCCGCCTCGATGCTCGGTGGCGTGGCGCTTTCGGTGATCTCGATGACCAGCCGCGCGGCCACGCCGGGAAAGTCCCGCAACTGCTGGACAATGGGGTACCAGAATGAATCGATGATCGCGCTCTGGGCCGAGATATTGCACCCCAGGCGCAGGCGTTCGTCCCGTTGCAGGCTGTCGATCACACAGAGCACCACACTGCGGTCCAGCTCGCGCATCACCTGGTGCTTTTCCAGCAGCGCCAGGGGGTAGACATCCCCGCCCTGGGCATCGACATGGCGCAGCAACCCTTCGTGGTAGAGCACCCGGCTGCTGTCGGGCAGCCACACCACCGGCTGGAATGCCAGCATCAAATGGCCCTCGGCCAATTCACGATAAAAGTCTTTGATGCTTTGCATGACAGATCCATAGGCAAGCCAACGACGCACCCTCGAACGTGGCACGACGAGCCCGCCGCCGCACTCGCCCAAGGGTCCCTGCCCAACCATGATCGACCCTGCCCGGGCCACCCGGAAGTGTTCCCGGATACCTTTCGCTTGTCCTCGGAAACCTGGGCCGGTGCTTATTCGTCTGTGGCCTTTTGTTTATTGCAATCATGCAAAAGGCCTCATCGATATCATTTAGCCACTAGTCCAGGAAGACCTATGCACAGAATGACCAGCGCCAGCTTTCGGGTGCTTGCCGATGTCATGAGAGAAGGCGGCGCGAATGTCGACGCCCTGCTCAGAACCTTCGGCAGCAGCATCCAGGACGTTGAGGAAAATCCCAAGGGCGTGAGGCTGGAACTGGTCTATCAAGTAATGCGCGAAGCCACCCGCCGCACCGGCAACCCGGACCTCGGGCTGCTGGCCTACAGCAAGGCCCACCCGGCCAACCTGGAGGCCCTGGGCTATGCGGTGATGTCTTGCGCGACCCTGGGGGCAGCGCTGCAGCGCCTGGTGGATTACCAGGCGCTGACCAGCAACGGCTTCTGCATGTGCCTGGAACGCAAGCCCGACGCGTTACAACTGATCGGCTTCGACGTCACCGCCGAGCCTTCGCTGATCCCCCGGGCGGTGATCGACGCCGGCGCCGCCCAGACCCTGGGCCTGCTGCACTGGCTGCTGCCCCAGCACAAGCCGCGGCCGCTGGTGGCGGCCTTCACCTACCCCGAGCCTGCGGACACGCGCATGCTGCGCCGGCTGATGGGCGACAACCTGCAGTTCTGCGCGCCCCACAACAGCCTGACCTTCAGCAGCCAGGACTGCGCCATCGCCCTGCCCACCGCCGACCCGGCGCTGGATGTGCTGCACATGGAATACGCCCGCAACCGCCTCAATGTGCTGCTCAGCGGCTCGATGACTGCACGGGTGCGCCGCGCCCTGTCCGAATCCCTGGCCCAGGGCGCGCCCAGCGACCTGCCGCATATCGCCCAGGCAGTGGGGGTCAGCACCCGCAGCCTGCAACGCAGCCTGGGCCATGAAGACGTGCACTTCTCGGCGCTGCAGGACGAGGCGCGGCTGATGCTGGCTCACAGTTTTCTGCGCAACTCCATGCGCAGCGTCAAGTACATCGGCGCCCTGTTGGGCTTTCGCGACCAGAGCAGCTTTCACAAGGCCTGCCTGCGCTGGTTCGGCATGACCCCGGGGCGCTACCGCGAGCAGTGACAGCAACGCCGAGCAAAGGCTCAGCGCAAGGCGACAGGAGCCTGGATCAGTGGCTGGCTTGCAACTGCGGCTGCACTTGCGGCATGGCCGAAGAGTGGTGGTTGAGGATTTTCCACTGCCCGCCCAGGCGCTCGTAGAGAAAGGTGTAACGGGCCTGGACCTGCTGTTTCTTGCCGTCGGCGGCAGTCAGGGTGAAGGTGTAGACGCCGCTGTCCATGGCCGCATCCGGGCCAAGGTGACGAATCTCCCGGTAGTTGATCTGGCCCACCGGCCGCGAGGCCATGAAGTGCTCGAAGTAGTCCTGAATCTGCGCGTGGGTGCTGCGCACCTGGTTGGAGACCGTGGGTTGCAGCACTGCATTGGCCGCATAGAGGCTGACCACGGCTTGCGGGTTGCCGGTCTGCAGGGCGCTGTTCCAGCGGTCGAAGAGACCGGCGATTTCCCGGTCCTGCAGGTTCTGCGGCTGCTCGGCCACGGTGCGGTACACGTAAGGGGTGGCTTCCAGGGCCTGAGCCAGTGGCGTGCTCAGCACGAAGAACAGGGCCAGGGCGGTGCTTTTCAGTTTCATTCACGGACTCCAGTGGGTTTCAATGAGCCCCACTGTGCCCCGGGCCGTCGCCCCTGCCATCGGCCAACTGGAGCCTGCGGCCTATGCCATTTGGCAGATAGGCGCGATACCGGGCACGGGGGTCTAATACCCTGCCCCGAGCCACTGCACCGCCCCCACCCTGGAGTTTCCCGATGCCCAGCCCGCCCCTCGATCCCGCCAGCGCCCTGGCCCTGCGCAGCCAGTACCGGCAGTCGCAAAGCCGCGCCGCGCGCCTGCGGCTGCTGGTGGACACCGGCCAGGAGCTGCTGCAACTGCCCCCCGGACAGATGCGCCAGCGGGTGGTGCAGCGGGCCTGCGCCTTTGTCGCCATGGACCAGGGGCTGTTGCTGGAATGGAGCAGCGACGGCGTGGCCCACGCCAGCGCCGAACAGGGCCACGGCGAATGCCTGCAAGCCCTGCGCGCCGTGGCCGGGCAGGCCCAGTGGCTGGAGCGCCCGCTTGCGCAAACCGGGGTGCTGCGCGTACTGCTGCACCGCGCCGACGGCCAGCCCTTCGGCGCCCTGCTGCTGGCCAACAGTGTGCCCATCAGCGCGCCGGACAGCGAAGACCTGGAATCCCTGCAACTGCTGGCCACGCTGTTGGCCACGCACCTGGAAAACCAGCGCCTGCTGCAGGACCTGCAAGCCCGGGAGCGCAGTATGTCGGAGCTGGTGCAGCGCCTGTTCAGCGCCCAGGAGGATGAGCGCAAGCGCGTCGCCTACGACCTGCACGACGGCCTGGCGCAAACCCTGGCCGGGTTGCACCAGCGCCTGCAGGGTTTCGCCGGGCGCTGCCCGCCGCTGCCGGAGCACCTGCACGATGAACTGCAGACCATCCTGCAACTGGCCCAGGGCTGCGTCGGCGAAGGCCGGCAACTGATCGGCGGCCTGCGCCCCCATGTGCTGGACGACTTCGGCCTGTTGCGGGCCATCGACCGCGAGGCCGACCGCCTGCGCGACGCCGGGCTGGCGGTGCACTGGCAGCAGCGCTACCCGGAGCGCCTGCCGGCGGCCCTGGAAATCGCCCTGTTCCGCATCGCCCAGGAAGCCATCAACAACATCCTCAAGCATGCCCGGGCCCACAGCGTCAGCCTGAACCTGGCCCTGGAAGCAGGCCAGGCGGTGCTCGGCATCAGCGACGACGGCGCAGGTTTCCAGCCGGCATCCGGCCAGGGCATCGAACAGTTGGGCCAGGTGGCCATGCAGGAACGCGCCCATTTGCTGGGCGGGCGTTTCACCTGCCACAGCCGGCCCGGCAGCGGCACGCGGATTCTCGCCCGCGTCCCCGTCCCCTCCCTGGAGCACGCGGTATGACAGCGGTGATACGCCTGGTCCTGGCGGACGATCATGAAGTCACCCGCACCGGCTTCATCGCCCTGCTGGCGGGCAACCCGGAGTTCGAGGTGGTGGGGCAAGCCAGGGATGGCGAGCAAGCCCTGGCCCTGTGCGAGCAACTGCGCCCGGACCTGGCCATCCTCGATATCCGCATGCCCCTGCTCAACGGCCTGGGGGCCGCGCGCCTGCTGCAACAGCGCCAGCCCGAGGTCAAGGTGGTGATCTTCACCATGGACGACAGCCCCGATCACCTGGAAGCCGCCATGGCCGCCGGCGCCGTGGGCTACCTGCTCAAGGACGCCAGCCGCGAAGAGGTGCTCGACGCCCTGCAGCGCGTGGCCCGCGGCGAAGAGGCGCTCAACAGTGCGGTCAGCGCCCGCCTGCTGCGGCGCATGAGCGAGCGCGGCAACGGCCAGGCGCCCCAGGCTCAGGCCCTGACTGCCCGCGAGCGCCAGGTGCTGGGGCTGGTGGCCGGCGGCTTCAGCAACCGCGAGATCGGTGAAAAGCTGGGCATCACCACCGGCACCGCCAAGGCCCACGTGGAACGGGTGATCGGCAAGCTCGGCGCCGCCGACCGCACCCAGGCCGCGGTGCGCGGCATGGCCCTGGGGCTGGTGGCGCAACCTGCCGGGCAGTGGCCGTGAACCTGCTCAGCGCCCGGCGCTGGGCCGACCTGCCGCTGCGGGGCAAGGCGCTGGTGGTGATCTCCCTGCCGCTGGTGATCCTGCTGCTGTCGCTGGTGCTGATCTACAGCACCGAGCGCCAGACCGCCCGCGCCGAGGAGGACGTGCGCCGGGTGCTGCTGGTGCAGGGCGATATCCAGGCGGTGCACACCCTCCTGGCCGAGGCCGCCGCCAGCGTGCGTGGCTACCTGCTGACCCGGCGCGAGGACTTTTTGCCCGCCTACCTCCAGGCCCGGCCGCAGATCGAGGCCGCGCTGCAACGCCTGGACCAGAATGTCCAGGATCCGCGCATGCGCGACTACCTGCAGACCATCACCCCGCTGATCCGCACCAAGCTCGACGGCCTGGTGGCCCTGCGCAACGGCAGCCGCGACGACGCCGCCACGGTGACCGCGATCCTGATCGACAACAAGCAGGTACTGGACGTGCTGCGCGAGCAGATCAGCGCCATGCGCGTGCGCGAGGATGCGCTGCTGGCCGAACGTAGCGCAGCCGCCGCGGCAACCCGCATGCGCCTGCTGTTCGCCACCTTGCTGGCCGCCGGCTGCGGGCTGTTCGGCGCCATCGTCGCGGTGCTGTTGCTGTCCCGGGGCATCGTCACCCGGGTGCAGCAGGTACAGGGCAATGCCCAGCGCCTGGCCCTGGGCCAGCCGCTGCGCCCGCAAGCGCCGGAACAGGATGAAATCGGCCAGCTGGGCACGCGCCTGGTGGAGGCCGGGCAACTGCTGGCCGAGCGCGAACGGGCCCTGCGCGACAACGAGGAACGCCTGCGGCTGATCATCGACGGGGTCAAGGACTACGGGATCTTCGCCCTGGACACCGCAGGCCGGGTTACCACCTGGAACGTCGGCGCGGAACGGATCAAGGGCTACAGCGAGCAGGAAATCATCGGCCGGCATTTTTCCCTGTTCTACCTGCCCGAAGAGTGCCCCCAGCACCCGGACATGGCCCTGCGCGAGGCCACCGCCCACGGCCACTACATGGAAGAGGCCTGGCGCTGTCGCAAGGACGGCAGCCGCTTCTGGGCCAGCGTGGTGATCACCGCGCAGTACGACGCCAGCGGCGCCCTGCGCGGCTTTTCCAAGATCACCCGGGACATCACCGATCGCCGTGCCGCGGAAATCGCCCTGGGCACCGCCCGCGAGGAAGCGGAAAGCGCCAGCCGCGCCAAGAGCGAATTCCTCTCGCGCATGAGCCACGAACTGCGCACGCCGCTGAACGCCATCCTCGGCTTCGCCCAACTGCTGGACATGGATTCCAGTGCCGGCCAGCGGCCCCAGGTCGGGCATATCCTGCGGGCCGGGCAGCACCTGCTGGGGCTGATCAACGAGGTGCTGGACATTGCCCGTATCGAGGCCGGGCGCCTGCCGCTGAACGTCGAGCCCATGGCCCTGGCGGCGGTGCTGCACGAAGCCCTGACCCTGGTGTCACCCATGGCCGCGGACGCCGGCATCACCCTGGCGCCGCTACCGGAACTGGCGGCGGACAGCGGCGTGATCGCCGACCGCCAGCGCCTGATCCAGGTGCTGCTCAACCTGCTGTCCAACGCCATCAAGTACAACCGCGCGGGTGGCCGGGTCAGCATCGACGTGGCGATCGAGGCATCGCGCCTGCGCCTGAGCGTGCTCGACACCGGCGCCGGCATCACCGCCGAGCGCCTGGAGCGCCTGTTCAAGCCCTTCGAACGCCTGGACGCCGACCCCAGGGTCGAAGGCACCGGCCTGGGACTGGCCCTGAGCAGGAGCCTGCTGGAAATGATGGACGGCAGCCTGGGCGTACAGAGCACCCCGGGCAGCGGCAGTTGCTTCACCCTGGAGCTGCCCTTCGTGCGCCTGGCCGCTGCAGCCGCCGTGGCGCCCTGCAACGCCCCGGCGCTGAACGTGCCGGCGCCACTGCCCGCAAGCCGCTACCAGGGCAAGGTGCTGTGCATCGAAGACAACCTGCAAAGCCTGGCGCTGATCGAAACCCTGCTGCAACGGCGCCCGGGCATCCAGCTGCTGTCGAGCATGCAAGGCCAGATGGGCCTGGACCTGGCCCGCCAGCACGCGCCGCAGATGATCCTGCTGGACGTCAGCCTGCCGGACCTGCCCGGCCTGGAGGTGCTGCAACGCCTGCGGGCCTCCAGCGCCACGGCCGACACCCCGATCCTGATGATCACCGCCGACGCCAGCGAACCGACCCGGCGCGCCCTGCTCGACGCCGGGGCCACGGCGATCCTGACCAAGCCCATCCACATCCCGGTGTTCTTCGCCCACCTCGATGCCTGTCTCCCGGAGCTCCCATGACTGCCGATCTGCGCATCCTCATCATCGATGACCAGCGCCCCAACCTCGACCTGATGGAACAGCTGCTGGCCCGCGAAGGGCTGCACAACGTCCTCAGCAGCACCCAGCCGCTGCGCAGCCTGGAGCTGTTCAACAGCTTCGAGCCGGACCTGGTGATCCTCGACCTGCACATGCCCGAGTTCGATGGCTTTGCGGTACTGGAACAGCTCAACCGACGGATCCCGGCCAACGACTACCTGCCGATCCTGGTACTCACCGCCGACGCCACCCGCGACACCCGCCTGCGGGCGCTGGCCCTGGGCGCCCGGGACTTCATCAGCAAACCCCTGGATGCCCTGGAAACCCTGCTGCGGATCTGGAACCTGCTGGAGACCCGGGCCCTGTACAAGACCCTGCGCACCCTGGTGCCGCCGGAGCGGATCGAACTGCTGCGCCCACCAAGAACCTGACCCGCCGCACCTATCGCACCTGGCCCCACCACCGCCCCCTGTAGCCGCTGCCGCAGGCTGCGAACGGTCGCGCAGCGACCGCCGGACGGGCGCCACGGTGTGCCAGGAACCCAGTTCGGGTCTGCTGCGCAGCCCATCGCAGCCTGCGGCAGCGGCTACAGGAAGCTCGGGGTGTCAGAGGTCGCGGAAGAACTCCCCCGGGGTGGCGTCGAACTGCTGGCGAAAGGCGGCGATAAATGCCGAGGTCGAGTCATAACCACAGGCCAGCGCCACATCGGTGACCCGCTCGCCCTGCTCCAGGGGAGTCAGGGCGCCCAGCAGGCGCAGGCGCTGGCGCCAGGCACGGAAGGTCAGCCCGGTGTCCTTGAGGAACAGGCGGCTGAGGGTCTTCTCCGTCACCCCGAGCTTCTGGCTCCACTGGCCCAGCGTCGTGGCCTGCTCCGGGTGCGCCTGCAGGCTGCGGTAGATCGCCCGCAGGCGCACGTCGTGGGGCAGCGGCAGCATCAGGTCCAACTGCGGCGCGGCGGCCAACTGGTCCAGCAGCACCTGGGCCAGGCGCCCGTCGGCGCTGTCCTCGACATATTCCACCGGCAATTCACTGAAGGCGCGGATCAACTCCCGCAGCAGGCTGCTGACCGCCAGCACCTGGCAGCTGTCCGGCGCCGCCCAGGTGGTAACGCTGCAATCGAGGTACAGGCTGCGCATCTCGGTGCGCGGCGAGCTGAACACCCGGTGCGGCACCCCGGCGGGAATCCACACCGCCCGTTGCGGCGGGGCGATAAAGCGCCCGCCGCTGGTCTGGATCTCCAGCACCCCGGCAATGGCGTAGGACAATTGCACCCACGGGTGGCTGTGGCGCCGGGTCAAGGCGCGATTGGGCAAGGATTCGGTGCGCCCGTACACCGGCCGCGGCAGGCTGGGCAAACCGGGAATACTGCGCCGGACGATCTTTTCATGTCCTTTAGGCGGCATTAACTGGCTCCTTGGCGTTAGTCGGTAAAACGCAGCCACGTTAGAGTCGCCCCACCGCACTTGGCAACCCCCGGATGATCCCGCTATGACTCGCTCGCGTCTTTTGCCCGACAACTTCACCCTGACCCTGATCGGCGTGGTGCTGCTGGCCAGTTTCCTTCCGGCCAGCGGCCAGGTGGCCATAGGTTTCGGCTGGCTGACCAACATCGCCATCGGCCTGCTGTTCTTCCTCCACGGCGCCAAGCTGTCGCGCGAGGCGATCATTGCCGGGGCCGGCCACTGGCGCCTGCACCTGCTGGTGTTCAGCCTGACCTTCATCCTCTTTCCCGTGTTGGGCCTGGCGCTCAAGCCGCTGCTGTCACCGCTGGTGGGCAACGACCTGTACATGGGCATGCTGTATCTGTGCGCCCTGCCGGCCACGGTGCAATCGGCGATCGCCTTCACCTCCCTGGCCCGGGGCAACATCCCGGCAGCCATCTGCAGCGCTGCGGCGTCGAGCCTGTTCGGGATCTTCCTCACCCCGCTCTTGGTGACCCTGCTGCTGAACGTGCACGGCGAAGGCGGCTCGACCCTGGACGCCATCCTCAAGATCAGCGTGCAGTTGCTGCTGCCCTTTATCGCCGGGCAGATCGCCCGACGCTGGATCGGCGCCTGGGTCGGGCGCAACAAGAACTGGCTGCGCTTCGTCGACCAGGGCTCGATCCTGCTGGTGGTCTACGGCGCCTTCAGCGAAGCGGTGAACGAAGGCATCTGGCACCAGATCCCGCTGTGGGAACTGGCCGGCCTGGTGGTGGCCTGCTGCGTCCTCCTGGCGCTGGTGCTGCTGGCGTCGAGCTTTCTCGGCAAGCTGTTCGGCTTCGACCAGGAAGACCGCATCACCATCCTCTTCTGCGGCTCGAAAAAGAGCCTGGCCACCGGCGTGCCCATGGCCCAGGTGCTGTTTGCCGGCAGCACCATGGGCGTGCTGATTCTGCCCCTGATGCTGTTCCACCAGATCCAGCTGATGGTCTGCGCGGTGCTGGCCCAGCGCTACGCCAAGCGCCCGGAATCGGTGGCCGAGCTGATGGGCCAGGTCGACCCGTAGCCTTTCCTGCAAGGCGGCCCGGCGGCTGGCCGGGCCTGCGCGCAGATGGCGGTGAAGATCGCGCAATGGCATGATGCCGCGGCGAAAATCATCAAGGACCGCTGATGTTTCCCCATCGAATTCAAGCCCCCAGCCAGGCCGACCTGGAACTGCAGGTTAGCGCCCGGCTGGAGGCCGATGACCAGGCCCAGGTCATCGTCCAGTTCGCCAAGGCCGAACAGTACGACGGCGAACTGCTGAGTCAGCTCGACACGCTCTGCGCCCGTTTCGGCGAGCGCCTCAATGTGCGTTTCTACAGCCATTATCCGGGCAGCGCGTTCGATGCCCGGGTGTTGCTGGCCCTGCCCCATGTGCAGTCCCTGAGCCTGGACTGCCTCGACACCCTGGATCACTACGAGGCCATCGGCCGCCTGCCCCTGCTTCGGGAGTTTGCCCTGCAGGTGATCAGCGCCGACCTGCCTGAACTGCTCAGCATGCCCAATCTGGAGCAACTGCGCAGCCTGCGGCTGTCCATGGACAATGGGCCGGCGATTGAACTGGCGCCGATTGGCTGGATGCCCGAGTTGCACAGCCTGAGCATCAGCGTGCAGAGCCATCAGCTGGATGTGCTGAGCCAGTGCCCGAGCATCAGGCACCTGAGCCTGCATCGCCTGCCGGCCAAGACCACCCTGGGCATGGTGGCCGGCATGGCCGGGCTGCGCAGCCTGGCGCTGAGTTTTGGCAGCCGCGAGAGCATGCCGGAGTTGCGCAACCCCCAGGTCACGGATCTGGAGATCCTGCGGGTGCGCGGCCTCCACCAACTGCAACTGGATGGCTTTCCACAGCTTGAGGTACTGAAGATCGAAGACCAGGCGCAACTGCGCCGGCTGGATTTCGCCGGGCTGGCGCGGCTGCACCAGCTGAGCCTGATCAACCTCAAGAGCCTGGGGGAACTCAGCGGCCTGCAAACCTCGAACATCGCTGATCTGCGCATCATCAAGGCCCCACAGATGGATCTGCTGACACTGATCGACAGCCAGCTACCGCCCAGCGTGCAGCACCTCAAGCTCATCAGTGGCAAACGCGCCGTGGACAAACAGCTCGACGCCCGGCAACAGCAGCTGGGCATTCCTGAACCCCGCGGCCCCTATTGACCGCCGCCCTCTCGTAGGAGCGAGCTTGCTCGCGAAGGACGTCAACGATAACGCGCACTTGCAGGGAACAGGCGGCGCTTTGGAAATCATCGCGAGCAAGCTCGCTCCTACAGATCGGTGTTATTCCTTGGAGATCCCATGTCCTTTGTCCGTGAATTTGCCCCGTTCCTGCTAAACCACCTAAAAGAAGAGCGCCAGCACATCCTCAAGTCCATCGCAGTCAGCGTCGCTGCCGAGCTATGGCTGAGCCTGGAGTCAGCGGCGCTGCTGGATATCAACCGCGACCAGTTCGGCCTCGGCGGCCAGCTGGATGAACGCCGCAACGTACCTCGCTGGCTGATCGCTGCCGAACGCCGCAAGGTGGATATCTGGGTTGAAGACAGCTACGGCGAACATCCCTCCACCGCTATCGAATTCAAAGTGATACACAACAACAAGAATGCGTATGACAAGATTCGGCAAATTCGCAAGGACCTGATCAAGCCCATTCCCCACACCGCGCCTGACGAACACATCGAACGCTGGGGCATCGTGCTGCTGACCTACTCGCGCTTCTACAGCGACCAACGAGGCAACTATGTCTACGGCAAGTTCGCCAACCGTGATGCCTTTCTCCAAGCCTTCAGGCATGCACTGAGCGATGACGCTGACCGTTACACGGGTACCCCTGAGCTGGAGCTGGCGATGGAGCCGATTCAGGTCGCCGATCTGGAAGGCGCCCACTACGTCGAACCGAAGAAAGAGGCCGGGGTGTATCTGGCGCTGGTCAAGCGCAAAGGCTGAATGCCCTTTGCAAGCGCCACCTGAAAGCGGTTCCCGGCGGTCGACGATAGTGGCACTATGCCGCCCCCGTTTATCCCGCATTCATGGAGTGACTGTGACTCATCTGTTTTCCCCGCCTGGGGTCTGCGCCCCTGAGCGTTCTACCTACCGGTTCTTTCCCAGGGTCGGCCTGTTTATTCTGGCCACCCTGTTATACATCCTGGCGGGAATACCCGGCATCCTGCTGGTGCCGCCACAGATGCAAACCTATCTGATATTCATCAGCACCCAGGGCCTGGGCATGCTGCTCTTGCTCGGCCTGTTCTGGCTGCAGTACCGCCAGCATTTCAGCGCCGCCTGGCGCGGACGGGTAATACGCCATCCTCTGGGCATAGGCGCTGCATGCATGGTGGCCGCCTATGTGCTGTGCGGGGTCGCCATCCTCATGCTCGGATCTCCTGAAGAGGCGTTCATGGCCGAATTGCTGGCGGGCCTGAACGGCTGGCAAACCCTGATCAAGATCGCCTCACTGATGGTGCTGCCCCCCATCGTTGAGGAGTTGTTTTTCCGCCATTACCTGCTGCGCCTGTTTCCGTATGAAAACAGCCAAGTCTGGAAATGGATCGCCGTTATCGTCAGTGCGGCCATCTTCGCCGGGCTTCACACCCAGTACGGCAACGGCACGACAATGGCCCTGATCTTTGCCAGTGGCTGCATTTTCGCGGTCGCCAGAATAGTCAGTGGCGGCCTTCTGGTTCCGATCCTCCTGCATTCAATGGCCGAGGTTCTCGGGATGTCCCTGGACACGCTGTTCAGAATGGCAGGGCTGTTCGGCTGAGGAGCCGCAGTGTCAGGACGAATGATCATTCGTCCTGATGGCCCAAGGCCAGAAACTGCCTCAAGCAATTAGCACCGACCTTCCTTTGTCCTACCCGCCCTCAGGCAAACCCAATGACACGCAAAATCGAAGACCTGGCTAGGCACTACCTGCTCAATCAGTTCACCCATGCCGATTATCGCTTTCATCCCAAGGAGCCGGGAGACCGTGGCTTTGATCTGTGGCTGGAACAGAACGGCGAACCCCGGCAAAAGGTCGAACTCAAGGCCACCAAAGCCAGGTACCTCAGACCCAGTAACATCTTCGCGCAGCTGGTGTTCAACGCCAAAATCGAAAGGCAGTTGTTCGAAAGTGGCGAAACAGTGATTGTCAGGGTCTTTATGGGCTCCTCGCCACCGCAGGTTTTCATTGTCACCAACGCTGTTCTCTCCAGCGGAGCACGGTTGAAGGAAGAGGCCAGGTACGTACTGTGTGGCAAGCTCAACTATGAGGACTCGATTACCAGCCTCGGTTGAGTATCCAGTGTACGAGCGCAGCATCAGGCCCTCAGGCCACTTACCGGTCCCTTTTTAACCTGTGCCCCTAACTCCGGAGCCCCCATGTCCATCACTGAGAATCTCCTGGCCTTCACCCTGGCCGCCACGCTGCTGACCTTGACCCCGGGCCTGGACACCGCCCTGGTGCTGCGCACCGCCACGGTGGAAGGCCGGCGGCAGGCGCTGCGCGCGGCGTTGGGCATCAATGCCGGCTGCCTGATCTGGGGCGCGGCTGTGGCCTTCGGCCTGGGGGCCTTGATAGCGGTGTCGGAACTGGCCTTCAACCTGTTGAAGTACTGCGGCGCCGCCTACCTCGCCTGGCTGGGACTGAACATGCTGCTGCGCCCGCGCCACTCGTTTGCTCCCACAGGCGCGAACAGCGACCCCGGCACCAACTGGTTTCTCAAGGGCATGCTGGGCAATGTGCTCAACCCCAAGGTGGGAGTGTTCTACGTGTCCTTTCTGCCGCAGTTCATTCCCCAGGGCCAGCCGTTGGTGGCCTGGACCTTCGGCCTGGTGAGCATTCACGTGGTGCTGGGGCTGGTCTGGTCGCTACTGCTGATCGCCGCCACCCGGCCCCTGGCCGGTGTGCTGCAGCGGGAAAAGGTGATCCAGTGGATGGACCGCACCACAGGGATGATCTTCGTACTGTTTGCCGCTCGATTGGCCTTGAGCAGGCGCTGAGAAGCCGCTCCCAGCCACTGCCAACGCCCCCGACAAACTCACGAGATCACGCCAAGGCCGCCACTCAGGCTTGCGCCTCGCTCCTAAACTGTTGCCACTGTTCCCAGCAGTTCTCGGCCACCAGATCGCGGTAACCCCGCTGGTTTTCCATGCTCAGCGCCACGGCCACCGGCAACGCGATACAGGCGGCGTTATCACGAATCTCCAGCACTTCGGCCTCGGTCAGGGGCATGCCCTTGGTGTTTTCGGCATTCAGCAGCAAGGCCACCAACGCAGGTACGAATACCAGGCAAAGCTGATCGGTCATGGCTCAGTGTCCAGGGGTTAGGCAAGGGCCGAAAAGCCTACACACATCGGCCCTGCGCAGCCATTGCACAAGGACATTAATGGCTGCCGGGGGCGCTTTCGCACACAACGGCTGGACAGCACAGGCGATCTGCCCGCCCCCGCCATTCACCCCTCGGCCAGCACCACGCCCCGCGCTTCCAGCAGCTTCACGAAACTGCTCAGGCTTTGCGACACGGTGCCGCGCCGCCAGACCAGCCAGGTGCGCAGGAAGCGAAAACGCGGGGACAACGGCCAGACGCTGACCGTGGCGCAGCCGGGCATGCTTTCCAACATGCTGCGGGGCATCAGCGCCAGCCCGGCGCCGGCGCTGACGCAGGCCAGCATGCCGTGGTAGGACTCCATTTCATGGATCTTGCCCGGCACCGCGGCGTCCTGGGTGAACCAGCTTTCAAAGTGATGACGGTAGGAGCAGTTGGCGCGAAAGGCATAGATGCTTTCGCCGTTGACCTCCCGCGCCCGGGTAATCGGCGCATGCCCCAGCGGGGCGATCAGCACCATTTCCTCCTCGAACACCGGCAGCCCTTCCAGAGCCGGGTGGCGCACCGGGCCGTCGACGAAGGCGGCCACCAGGCGGCCGGACAGCACGCCGTCGATCATGGTCCCGGAGGGTCCGGTGGACAGGTCCAGTTCCACCTTGGCGTACTGCTGGTTGTAGGCCGCGAGCAGCGCCGGGATGCGTACCGCCGCCGTGCTTTCCAGCGAGCCCAGGGCGAACGGTCCCTGAGGCTCCTCGCCGGCCACGGTCAGACGCGCCTCGGCCACCAGGTCGAGAATGCGCCGGGCGTAGTCGAGGAAATTCCAGCCGGCGGGGGACAGGCGCATGCGGCTCTTCTCGCGGATAAACAGCTCCACCCCCAGGTCCTGCTCCAGTTGCTTGATCCTGGTGGTCAGGTTCGACGGCACCCGGTGGATCAGTTGCGCGGCGGCGCTGATGCTGCCCTGCTCGGCAACGGCCTTGAAAATTTCCAGCTGGACCAGATCCACGGCATTCTCCAAACGTGAACGACTTGCTCAATATTATTCAGTTTTCAGCAAAGATCCAGCACCGTAACCTGCCGCCATTCCCACCCGAGCAGGACGGTGCCATGAGCCTTGTTTCCAGCCACACCCACGCCTTGTCGATCAACCCCGCCACTGGCGAGCAGATCGGCGCCTACCCCTACCAGTCCGAGGCTGAGCAGGACGCCGCGCTGAGCCGTGCCGCCGCTGGTTTCGCCCAGTGGAAACGCCAGAGCATCGCCGAGCGCGCCAGCCGCCTGAACGCACTGGCCCAGGCCCTGCGGGACAACAGCGAGGCCATGGCCCGCATGATCAGCCTGGAAATGGGCAAGCCCCTGCCCCAGGCCCGCGGTGAAATCGAGAAGTGCGCCCAGCTGTGCCTGTGGTACGCCGAGCACGGCCCAGCCATGCTGGCCCCGGAAGCGACCCTGGTAGAGAACAACAAGGCACGCATCGAGTACCGGCCACTGGGCCCGATCCTGGCGGTGATGCCGTGGAACTTCCCGATCTGGCAGGTGCTGCGCGGCGCGGTGCCGGCGCTGCTGGCGGGCAACACCTATGTGCTCAAGCACGCCCCGAATGTCATGGGTAGCGCCTACCTGCTGCTGGACGCCATGCAGCGCGCCGGTTTCCCTGAAGGGGTGTTCGAGCTGCTCCACGTCACCCCGGACGGCGTATCCAGCGCCATCGCCGACCGCCGCATCGCCGCCGTGACCCTGACCGGCAGCGTGCGCGCCGGCATCGCCATCGGCGCCCAGGCCGGCGCCGCGCTGAAGAAGTGCGTGCTGGAACTGGGCGGTTCCGACCCCTTTATCGTGCTCAACGACGCCGACCTCGACGAAGCGGTCAAGGCCGCGGTGATCGGCCGCTACCAGAACACCGGCCAGGTCTGCGCCGCCGCCAAGCGCCTGATCATCGAGCAAGGGGTGGTCGCGGAGTTCACCCGCAAATTCGTCGAAGCCACCCGCGCCCTGGTCATGGGCGACCCGCTGGCCAGCGACACCTACATCGGCCCCATGGCCCGCTTCGACCTGCGTGACGAGCTGGACCAGCAAGTCCAGGCGACCCTGGCCGAAGGCGCCACCCTGCTGCTGGGCGGCGACAAGGTCGAAGGCGCCGGCAACTATTACCAACCCACGGTGCTAGCCAACGTCACCGAGCAGATGACCGCCTTCAGGCAGGAACTGTTCGGCCCGGTGGCCGCCATCATCAGCGCCCGGGATGCGCAGCACGCCCTGGAACTGGCCAACGACAGCGAGTTCGGCCTCACCGCCACGATCTTCACCCAGGACCTGGAACGGGCCCGGCAGATGACCGACGAGCTGGAAACCGGCGGCGTGTTCATCAATGGCTACAGCGCCAGCGACCCCCGGGTGACCTTCGGCGGAGTGAAAAAAAGCGGCTTCGGGCGCGAGCTGTCGCACTTTGGCGTGCGCGAGTTCTGCAATGCGCAGACGGTGTGGCTGGATCGCCGGTAAGACCGGGCGGCCACCCAAGGGCGCAATGCCCGGATGAAAAAACGGACCTGGATCAGGTCCGTTTTCTGGAGGGCTCAAATGGTGTTCAGCACAAAATACAGCAGCAATATCCCGGCGATCACCAGCCCCTCATGATCATGGGTAAACCCCCACCAAGCGCCATAGAACGCGGCCCCTACGCCTAGAGCCGTCAGCAGAGCAAAACCATACATCCTGGCCCTGAACCAGAATGATGGACGCTCGCACAGATCGGCCCCTGTCGGAGCAGACAGCAAGGGGGTCGCGATATGCGAGGCCAGCACATAGTTGACGATATTCGGCTGGTTCGGCCGTTGCAGGGGTTTGCCGTGATCGCCCTTGAACCACAGGGTCTGAGGCTGGGTCGGCAAATCACGCAGTTCGTCGAAGCCATCGACGCCACCGGTTCCCACGTCACGAAAGCCGATCAAGTGCAGGCCCCGGCACAACCCGCCTACGGGCCAGTCCTCGGAACTGCACTGGTTCGCCACAGTCGCCACCTGACGCCGCAACATCATCCGCTGCCATGGAAACTCCCGAGGCAGTACGCTGCCCGCCAGGTACACCCGATCGAACTTCAGTGACGACACCTCAAGCAGGCTGGTGCCAAGGATATAGGTGCCATTACTGTGGCCGACAAAGTGGAACTGCACGTCTGGATTGCGCGCCACGTGGTAGCTGTAACGGTCGAGAAACCAGGCCAGGTTGCCGCGACGCACCCACGGCAAGGCAAACTTGATTGCGGAAAACCAGCCATAAGTGGAGCGATCCACCAACACCGGCGACTCATGACCCGAGCAGGCAGCGGCCAGTGGCTTGCCCTGCCCGTCGGACTTGGCCTGTTGCTCTATGGCTTCGGCAATGTCGGTGACCCAGCCCGAATTGCCGTCACGGATACCGTGGAGTACGAACACCACTCGCCCAGGTCCGGTGGCTGGCAACTCGCCAGCCTGCTCGGGCTCGTGTAGTTGAGGGTCCGGGTTCCGGAACACCTCCATTATCCGCATAAACCCCGCGGCCCCAGGAGGCGCCGCCGGATCGAATAGGTTGCTGTGATCGGCCCCCTCGATGGTCACCGTGTAGGAGTTGGCAAACGCTTCGGTATCGCGCACATCCTCACGGGCCACCACACCATCGATATCACCGAGAAACTGCACGACAAAAGGTCGGTGTTCATCGTCCCGTTCATGGAAATGACGCATCCAGGACAAGCGCAGGTCGGTAACAAAAAAAGAGCCCTTTTCCAACTCCATGAGCCAGCCCAGGGTAAACCAGGAGGGAGGCTTGAGCAGCAGCCACTGCAGCGAAACCAGCTTCATCAGCGCCATGCCCAAGGCCCAGGTAGCGGTTGCGTAAGGGCGAAAGCCGCGGTTGATGGAGGCAAACAACAGCACCGACTCGACCTTGCTCCACCATGCCCCTCGCGACGGCTGATCCAGGTAGGCACCTGCCGCCAGCAGATAGGCATCACGCACAATCATGCCGCCAGCGCTGTGCCCCAGCAGAATGATTCGGCTGTATTGCGGGGCCAACGCATCGATTTTCGCCATCAGTTCCAACGAGAGATCCCGCACCCGAGCCGCACGAAAGAGGTTTCTCACACCGCGAGTATCGTGATGATGCCAATGGCCAGTGATCCCCTGCTCGCGCAGCCGATCCTCAAGCCGCCTCCAGGCCCCATCGTGATTACCCAAGCCACCAACCACGACAATGAGCGGTTCTACGCGCATGGAGCACCTCCCTGTGGATTGCCTTGCGCCACCTGCGAACGGTGCTGGCGTCGCGCCACCTTAGGTATAGGTTCTTTTGCAGGTCCTGCGCGCAAGCCCCCCACCTTTTTCGCAGCAGGCTCAGGGCCAGCACCTTTTGGCCTCCCCGGACATTGCCAAGTCCCATCCGATTGTTGCACCAGCCGGCAAAACTGCTACAAATGCGCCGCTCCTGATTCAGTCCGCCCCCCAGGACTGCACCCTCTTTCGCCAAGGGACTTGCCGATGCCGACCCTGACTCCGAATATTCAATTCAGATTTGATCAAGTCGATACCCGACTCGGTGCCCCGGATTTCTGGTCGTGGGCGTTCTCCAACGCACGAGACCCGTTCCTGCGCGGCGTCTTGATCGAATACCTGCTATGCCAGCACCTGATCTCCCATGCGGAGGAAATTGCCGGCAAGCTGGTGGAGCACTTCACTTTTCAGAACCCTTACCCCGACAACCTGAGCAAAAGCCTGAGAAAGAGTTTCGAGTTCCAGCATCAAGGCGATGTATTCGATCTGCAACTGACCTGGGGGTTGACCATCGAAATCAAAAGCACCGCCTCGCCCAAGCATTGGCGTATCAACAAGACCTCATACTGGAACCTGCTGCTGGACAAGAATCTCAAGAGAAAAGGCTTCCAGGCTCACTACTACGTTCTCGCCGAACTCACTCAGAGCCCGCGGACCGACCAGGGCGCCCTGACCTTTGAAAACATTCGCTTCCACCTACTGTCGAGGGATGATGTGGAGGCCTTGGCCGGTACCAAGAACCATGTGACTTTCGATCAATTCTCGTCGCTGTCCCTGGCCCAAAAACAGACATGCGACTATCAGCAACTGCCTTTCAGGCTCAAGGCACTGGTGAATCGTCGATTTGCCCTAAGCCTCAACCAGATCGAGCGGGGTTGGAAAATCCCCCTGCCCCGGGTCCGGGGCGCCTTCCCGCTGGCAGTGGAGAAAGACGGGGTGATTCACGCCGGATATTACTGTGGCACTAGCAAGAAGCCTCTGAATCGCTTCGATGTTCCTTGGCGCAAAGGCTTCACTCCCACCTGGAAAGACTGGGAATCCGTGGGGCTGCGCTTCGTGCCGGAGCGATGATCGAAAGCACATCACAATACCCACCAGAGGCCGCCCGCACGGCTGAACCTGCCCCTAGGGCAAGGCCGAGAGTGCCTGGGCTTGAGCGCTAGTGCCTTCAGATATTTCATTCTTTTAAGAATTTTCTTGAAGCAAGCAAGCCTGCCTCATTCTTATGATGCTGCTCTTTGGCATTACTCTGAGGTCCGCTATGTGCTCCTCCCTGCAAAAGTTCATCGTTCGTCTTCCAGGCGACCTGCACAACCAGCTCAAACACATTGCCAAACGAGAAAACCGCAGCATGAACAATGAAATCGTCGACCGCCTGGAAAAGTCCCTGGTCGTCGATGAAACCCGTGAGATGAATGAGAAACTCATCAGCCTGCTGCTGCGCAAGGTCGATTCCATGGAGGAGCGGATCAAGTACCTGCAGATGGGCCACCCGGAGCCCGAGCAGGATTGCCCACGGCCTTGTTACGCAAGGACTTGAAGCGGCCACTCCCGCCACGCGATCTTCTGCCTCTTCCGCCTTTACCCCCTCGCTGCAGCTTGTATGATGGCGCCTGCCCGACAGTACCCAGCGGCAACCGCCAGGCCCTGACCTGATGCTCGCAGGGCTCCCCCGCTGTTCCTCACTACACACGCAGGTCGACGCTCCTAGCCTTCCCAGGAACCTCCCCCGGCTTCTGCCATGGGGCCGCGTCGCCTTCTAGGATTGTTCATGAGCCGGATTCACCCGACTGCCCCCGCGCGCACCTGCAGCTCAGCTTTGCCCCTCAACCGCCTGACCCTGGGCCTGCTGCTGGCCGGCAGCAGCGCCGTGGCCAACGCCGCGGGCACCCAGTTGCCGACCCAGACCGTCAGCGGCGAAGAGCCCTACGGCTATCGCGTCGACAGCGCCTCGGTGGGTGGTTTCAGCGAAGCGCCCTTGCTGGATACCCCGGCCTCCATCAGCGTGATCAATGAAGACATGATCCTCGACCAGCAGGCCCGCCTGCTCAGCGACGTGCTGAAGAACGATGCCTCGGTGGGCCAGAGCTACGCGCCGGTGGGCTATTACGAAAACTTCGAGGTGCGCGGCTTCTCGCTGAATGCCGCCAGCAGCTACAAGATCAACAACCGCACCATCACCGGCGAACAGAACGTCGCCCTGGAAAACAAGCAGCGGGTGGAATTGCTCAAGGGCCTTTCCGGCCTGCAAAGCGGGGTCAGCGAGCCCGGCGGACTGATCAACTATGTGACCAAGCGGCCCACGGACATTCGTTCGGTGACCGTTTCCACCGACGACCGCGGCAGCGGCTACCTGGCCACCGATGTCGGCGGCTGGTTCGGCAGCGAACAGCAGTTCGGCCTGCGTGCCAACCTGGCCCATGAAGACCTGCACTCCTACGTCGAGCACACCAATGGCCAGCGCGACTTCGCCTCCCTGGCCCTGGACTGGAACATCAGCCCCGACGCCCTGCTGCAACTGGACATCGAATACCAGAACAAGCAGCAGCGCTCGGCACCGGGCTATCAACTGCTGGGGGGCTCCAGCCTGCCCCACCACGCCTCGCCGAAAAGACTCCTGGGGCACCAGAGCGGGTCAAAGCCGGTGACCAATGAATCGCTGAACATCGGCGGCAACTTCGAGTACCGCTTCAACGATGACTGGAAGGGCAACCTCAGTGCGTCGCGCAGCAAGGTGGTGATCGATGACTACAGTTCGTTTGCCTGGGGCGGCTGTACCACCGGCTGCATCAATGCCAACGGCAACTACTTCAGCCCCGAAGGCAACTACGACATCTACGACTTCCGCAGCCCCGACGACACCCGGCGCAACGATGAAGTGCAGGCGGTGCTCAATGGTCGTTTCGACACCGCAGGCCTGGGCCATGAGTTGAGCGTGGGAACCAGTGCGTTTCGCCGTGTAGTGGACCGGCGCGAGTCCATCAATCAATGGATTGGCACGGGCAATATCCAGAGCGAGCCTGAGAACTTCGGCCGCTACGACGGCGCCCTCAACGACACCCACAAACGCCTGGACAGCCGCCAATACGGCCTGTTCCTCAGCGACCGCATCAGCTTCAACGAACAGTGGCAGACCGTCCTCGGCGGGCGCGAAGTACGCCTGGACGAAGAGAGCTTCGACAAGGACGGCGTGCGCGATCGCCACACCCAACGCTATGTGTTCCTGCCCCAGGCCGCATTGATCTACAAACCGCTCAACAACATTTCGCTGTACACCCAATACAGCAAGGGCCTGAGCCTGGGTGGCCAGGCACCCTGGTTCGCCAGCAACAATGGCGACACCCTGGCCCCCACCGTCTCCCGCCAAATCGAAGCCGGGGTCAAGTACGACTGGCAGCGCATGAGCTTTACCGCCGCCCTGTTCCAGATGCGCCAGGCCTACCAGTACTCGCGCCCCGATGCCTCCGGGGGGTTCACCTACGTCCAGCAGGGCCAGCAAAAGAACACTGGCCTGGAGCTCTCCGCCAACGGTTGGGCCACCCAACGCCTGCAGATTGCCGCCAGCGTCGCGGCGATCCGCTCCCGGGTCGAGGGCACCGGTACCCCGGCCTACGAGGGGCACCAGACCCTCAACGTCCCGCGCCTGCGGGCCAGCCTGCAGGGCGACTACGCCCTGCCCTGGCTCGACGGCCTGGCCCTGCTGGGCGGCATGCAATACAGCGGCAGCCAATACGCCGACCACCAGGGCAACGTCGCCACCGGCGCCTACGCCATCTTCAACATCGGCAGCCGCTACAGCACCCGCATCGATGGCTACGACACCGTGTTCCGCCTGACCGTGGACAACCTGTTCGACAAGCGCTACTGGCGCGACACCGGGGAATACATGGGCGACGACTACCTGTTCCAGGGCGCGCCGCTGACGGCTCGGTTGAGTGCTTCGGTGAATTTCTGATGCAGCGCCAACCGCCCAGCGAGAATACGCCTCTCAAGTTAGCCGCTGTATTGTAGGAGCCGGCTTGCCGGCGAAGGCGGTCTCAAGGACACCTTCGCTGGCAAACCAGTGACTATGCGAATCTGTCAGGCATGCACAAAAAAGCCGGTCATCAAGACCGACTTGTCAGCGCCTGGTCTACTCGCCATCAAACCGGCTGCAAAGCCCGCAAGGCTTCAGGGTACTGGCTGGCCACACGCAGCAGCGTTTGAGCCGCGCCTGTCGGCTGGCGCCGGCCTTGCTCCCAATCCTGCAGTGTACGCAGGCTGACCCCCAACAGCGTGGCAAACGCACTCTGAGAGAGCCCCACCTTAGCCCGGGCCTCTGCCGCCCCGGACAGTTTTACCACCGTTGCACGCGCCGCCTTGCCGGCTTTCATCTGGCCCACCGAAGTCAGCAAATCCTTCTGAAACTGCTGCAGTTCATGGTCCATGACTGATTCCCTCTTTCAATTGATTCAGAAAGCCGATGGGCAGATTGTTTAACTTCGCCTTGGTGTAGACGATCAGCAACCAAATAAGACCTTCCGAAAGCAGGTTGTAGTAGATGACTCGTGTGCCGCCGCGCTTGCCGATGCCACTGCAAGACCAGCGCACCTTGCGCAGCCCTCCGGTACCGGGGATGACGTCTCCAACCCATGGGTCTGCGACCAACCAGGTGATGAATTCCAAGCGCTCGGCGTCATTCCAGATAGGCTCGGCGTAGCGCTTGAAGACCTCGGTTTCGATAACGGTATACATGGCTCCACCATCTACGGCAAGGCCGTACAGACGAACAGACAGGCATTCGTCCGACACAACCTGCTGGCGCTGGAAAGACCAATACCCCTGCCGCAACCAGGCATCGCAAGGGGTGGACGTTTGATCTACTCATCACCGAGGGTGGTCGCAATCATCGAGGGCAGCCACTGCTTACCGAAAATACAGATTTGCCTTACAGGCTCGGAGCCGATTTACCGGCGAAGGTGTCCTCAAGAGAGCCGTGGTAAACCAAGGCGCGTCACTCTGCAATGACTCGAAGCTGCCAACCTGCTTGATCGGTTACTTGGTCGGTTACTTGGTCGCTCTGGCGGCAGCCCCAAGGAGGATCACACGTCCAACCACCAGTTCAACAGCGTCTCATCCTCATCGTCGTCGAGGTTTTTATAGACATTGGCGTAGTACCACTCAATCCCGGTTCTCTCGCGGAAGCGATCGAACACCGCATTGATACGGTCCATGCCATTCCTCGCAGGAACAGCGAATGAAAGGTTCCCCTCGAACAGCCCATCCAGTGTTCCGCCCAGCTCACCAGCGACCTCGTTTTCAAGCGCACTGATCACCGCCGGATCAATGTAGTCGGCATAGATCTGAATGCAGAAATTGCCGCCCCGCTTCAGCACTTGCGCCGGCGCATCGGGATTGCGGATGGAAACGATATCGCCCCGCGCCAGGTTCTGCGCCAGCCCCGGCGAGGAGAGCAACTCGTAGGTATCCTCATCGATGCGCCGCGCCAGCAACTCCTCGCGAACGGCGCCATCGTCATCGGCCATGTACACCTGAATCAGCACAGGCGATTGCTTGTCATCCATACGGGGCTCCACAGTTTCCACGCTCAACACCTGACCCTTGTTCTGCTACCCAACGCTTCCATCCCCTGCCTCAAGGCAACGGCTCAAACCGCCCACTGCCCGCATTCCACGCAAACCCCGGCAACCTGCAGTCCTGAAAGCCAATCCGCAGCTGCTCCCCCTCAGCCTGCACCTGCAAGGTATCCACCCCCAGGTTGCGACACCCCGGCGCTTCAACCGCGAGCGTCTGCAGCAACTTGCCACTGGCCTTGTCCATCACCTCCACCGTCGTGATCCGCTGATCATTGCCCGGCATCGGCACCTGGAAATACCAGCGTTTAGTGGAAGCACTCTGCAACAGCGTGGTGACCGGCTGCGGCCACGAGCGATCCGAATCCACCAGGCCCACCAGCTTCAGCGCAATGGGCAAGGACTTGCCCGTGCGATAACTGGTCCAAGTGCCGCGCACCTGCTCCTGCTGGCGGGAGTTCAGCAAGTCATTGAACTGCAGACGCGCCACCGGCAAGCCCTGCTCGTCCAGCTCATCCATGGCCAGCACCTTGTTGCTGTAACTGAAGGTCGGCTTGAGGCGGATCGGCGTGCGATAGCGCTGATAGGCATAGGTGCCCTGGTAGACCGCATTCTGGCTACCCAGGGTCAAGACAATCGCCTGCTTGCCCAACGTCCCCTCATACACCCCATGGGACGCCTGCGCCGGCAACAGCCACAGCGCCAACACCAGCACCACCAGCCCCCGAGCAACATCAAACCCACGCATCAGAAACGCTCCTCGCCCGACGACAGATATTCCAGCCGATCAGGGCTGATCACCCGGTAATAATCCCAACGCCGAGTGCGCTGGTCGTAATTGATAAAGTCCTGCTTGCTGAACTCCATCTGGCCACTGGGGGAAAAGCGCAACGTACCGTCCAACGCGAACTGCTCCAACTGCGCGTGGCGCAGATACTTCCTGCCTTCACGGTTGTACAGATAATACTGAGTGGGCGAACACCACAGCCGGCCATCCTCCTCGGCCACGCGATAGCTCTGGGCCTGGAAATCGATCCGCGCCTCATCCTGAAAATGCCCGAAGGTCAGGGTCTTGGTCCCCACCGAAGATAGGCACCACTGCCCACTGATCTCCTGCACCCGCCGCCCGGTGGTGCGGCTCATGACTCGAATACTGTCCACCCGCGCCACCTCCTCCCCGGCCTTGCGCGCGGCATGCACACTGAAATAGAAATCCCGATCGAACACCGGCTGCAGCAACTCCCCCTCAAACGCCTCCCGCTGACTGCCACCAAAGCGCGTCACCCGCTGCAACTGCAACGGCTGCTGCGTGCCCGTGCGCAGATCCACCAGACTGCCCTGCAACGCCTGCGCCCCCTCGGCGAACGGCTGCAACGACACCGCCGTCGCCGGCAGAGTCGGGTTGTCCATGATGTTGATCAAGAGCGCGGAGCCGGGATGGAAAGGCGTGGACTCCAACGCCATGGGCAGGCGCTCGGATTCGGAGAACCAGTAGCCGGACATACCGCCGCCGTATTGGGAGTCGTAGGTGAGCGCCAGTTCAACCGGAGTGTCGCCGAGGGTGCCGCGGTAGGTGGTGGTGGGGTTGGCTTGGGCGGCTGGGGTGAGGAGCCCGAGGCCGAGCAAGAGTGCGGCGGTCAGGCGGAACAGGAGGTGTTGCAGGTGACGCTGTTGGCCAGCCCTTGTTTGTGGACTGCTGCCAATGGGCTGGGGCATGCCTGCGCTCCTTGCGGTGGGGAAAAGGGGGCGCAGGATAGCAAAATCGCTGGGAGACAGAGGGTATTGCTGATGCGGCTCGCCTCTAATGCAGCGGATATGAAATCTTCAGGAAACTCAGCCTGTCCCTACCTGGAAGAGAGACCGTTCCTACAGGGCTGCCATTGCCCCTGATTGACCGCGTCCCTATAGTTTTCTCGTCCGCTGAATGTTGTCAGCGGCAGGGTTTCGCAGCCCAAAAGAAAGAATCAAACAACACAGTCCATGTCAACTCAGGCAAACTTCGCCTGCGTTTCGTTTATGGCAGCTGTGCGTGGGAGACCTTCGGGTCTGCCGGGTTTGTTTCTTTCCTCGGTCTGCGAACCCGCGTACAGCTGCCACCCAGTTGATTCGCAGCAACAGGTGGCGATTTTTCATTTTCTTGGAAGAAACGACACCATGAATACTCAAGATCCATCCGAACGATTTATTCCCATGACCCCAATCGCCAGCGATGGGCCAGTGCTGTTTATCGACAGCCAGGCGCCGTTGGTGGATTTGCATGCGTGTGCGAGTGAGCGGTTGGTGACTGCGCTTGATTATCTGAATCTGATGGCCTGCGCTACGTTGCGAGATGCGAGCGACAAGGACCTTGGCACCGTGTCCAACACCGTTCGATTATTACTTCAGGACGTGCGGGAAGTGTTGGCGGTGATTCAAACGCGGGCTTTTAGCCTTTAACACAATGAAAAAGCCCGCATTGCGGGCTTTTTATTGGAAGCTAAGCATTTAAGGAAGATACCATTCGACCATACTCCTAATATACATAGGAGCATCATAAATTGTACTTTTAAAGAGTATATCTGACTCCGAGATAGTACGAATATAAGGAGTAATTTCAGCAACTTCCTCAGGAGGGAATCCATAGCGCATTAACAACATATGCATTGCGTCATTGGTGCCAAACCGCAGAAGCTCAATCATTTTATCTGCGCGACCATCAGAGCTCTCCGCCTTATATATTTTGAAAGCTGCGATAAAAACATCAGATAGAGAAAACGAAATAACCTGATCCATATAGTCATAGGTATCAAAAACAATTGCATCATAGCTAACCTCTCGAGCAGGGGTACCCAACTTATATAATGAGAAGGTATTTTTCAGGCTGCTATCGGGTAACTTATTTGCCGGCTGAGAGAATTCAGCCTCCCCTCTGCGACCTTCACTGCGGCGAGAAATATAGCTGTAACGGATACCTACAACTTCCTTAAATGATCGGCCCTGAAAGGTCTGCAGTAGAATTCCTATGGCGTTCTGAAATACTGCCATTTCCCCATTAAACAGAGGCCGCCCTAGTGCCCCCTCGAAAATAACCAGAAAATAATTATTTAATTTCTTTTTGTTATCAGAATTTTCCGCACCATAAAGCACATCCTTGAAAGACACTCCAGGTCTGTAGAGAATATTCAGTATACTAACAACCGCATCAAGAACACCCGCAGAAGACAGGCGATCTATTTTAGACCTAGGCAAATGAAGCTCATCATCAAAAGTTCCATCTTTAATAGAGTCCAGCAGTTCAGCTGCATCATCATCCTCATCGTACGGCAAGTCAACTACGGACTTTTCATTCAATTTAAAGCTGTGATTAATTCTCTCAATAAAAAGCTGGGGATTTCGCGTAAACACATAACCGTAGTCAAACTTTGCCTTGTTTGACAGCCGCCCTGCTCTTCCAATTAGATTCTTGAAGGACAATGATTTTTCCTCATCCCCCTCACCTTGAAAGCGCATATTATCCAGCCAAACAATATCAAAGGGCATATTTACCCCTTGAGCTAATGTACTAGTTGCAAAGCAAATTTTTGCAAACCCCGCACGAATAAAATCCTCAACCATAAATCGAACTTCAAGCGGGACCGACCCATGATGGATTACAACGCCCTTCCAAAGCAGCTCAACCATTCTAGAGCGATGATCTTCTTTATTAGCCCCGAGTAGATTCTCTACTGCACCAATTATTTTTTTAGCTTCCGAATTCTTTATCGTGGGGAAGCTTGCTACATACTCCTCATATCCATCCAGAAATGTTCCGTTGTAGATCGATGCTTTCGAAACATATATTAATATTGAATGATCACCATTAAATGCAAAACGATTGAATCCTCCACCAAATTCTACGCACCCTCTAATCCTATGACCATTTTCATCGAAAGGTGAGAAAACATAATCCCGGCCATTCTGATGCTGAAAAACACAGACCTTTCCCACTGTTCCGTGTGTATAAGATCTAGCGTAACCATTCTCCAAAGGTATTCCATGCTTTTTAAATTGTGCATCTGGGTTATCAACAAAGGGATGCGCAAAAATTAGCCTAGCAACTGGAAATGTTTTTTGAATGCGCCGAACCAACACATCAAACACAATGCCCCGGGCGCGATCCTCAGAGACATGAGCCTCATCGAAGAAAAAAACACCAACATTTAGCTTAGCGCTCGAGACGAACAAGTCTCTTGCTCGCTCCGGTGTAAGCACAAATATTCTTCGTAATTCACGACTAGTAAAAACAGCATCAACAAAAGGAGTAATCATGACTCTTTTATCACCATGAAAACGCTCTTTCATAGTATTAATATATTCAGCAATCAATGCCCTAGAAGGAACCACTACAACAGCATCCCCCTCTTGCTCCGCAATAAAGTCTCGAATCGAATACGACTTGCCGGCGCTAGTTGGAGCAGAAATAGAAACAAATTGCTTATCATCAACGGCGCGCCTAACACTTGCCTGGACCGGAGTCAAATACTTTCCATATAAGCTTTTGTGAGCCTCACCAATCGAACCTAAGAGGAATGAGTAAAGATTCTCCGGACTTACAACTTTATAAAATAACCCTAGAGCTGAAATTATCCGTTCTTCGAGCAAGCTAAAATCTTCGGGGTGATAAACACAATAACAGCTTAGCGTTTCGAGAATATCTGAACTTATCGGACCATGGCGATGAAGCTCATCAAGCACAGAAACCAGGTCTCCATATGGGTCACTACTGTCCCTGATTTTTCTAATTTTCATGAGTCACCCCAACCATATATACAAAACCGACTTTTCTTTCTCTAGCGAATTTAACAGCCCTCTTCAACGCATTCTTGTAAACAGTTAGCGGGTCTTCCGCATGAATTGAAAATGCTGCAACGACACCATGAAGATTGCTATTCAAATTCTGAATACTGGCCGGCGACGCCAAGTTAACCAAGTGCACCCAATCTCTTTTATGTTTCTTAGCTGTCAAAAACTCCCCTGCCTGATCTAGAGCACGACCATAAGAGGTGCTCCCTGACGAATACTTCGCCTCACCAAAATTTAGATAATCGGCACTACACACACTATGAAAATCAAAACCCTCATTTTGTTTCGCTTGAGGCTTCCACAATTCAGCAATAGGAATTAGTGTATGTTTAAACAAAACTTCTAAAGACTTAGCTGCCCCCATAGACACCATGAGCTCACCAAACTCATCTATAACACTACCAGCCTCTTCCGCCGCTTTAAAAATGTTGATCAGCAGATCCGCAGTTTCTTGCACTGTGTATTCATAAGCCTCTCTAGCCCCCTCATCCAACTCCACCATCCAAGACGTATCCACAACAGAAGAGGCAAGCATTTTTGATATCTGAGATATCTGTAAAACATGAACATGACAGAGCTTGACAAACTGCACCCCCGCCGAATCGAGCACTTCGGTAAATTCACATCCCCAAGACGCATCAGGAATCGCTTGTCCGTAACTTATGGCCATATAAACACCTTCAAACAAAACTATAGCCGGATGAATATACCCAACTATTTCTGATCAGATGGTTTTCTAGATATAAGGCAAGGAGAAAGGAACGAAAACTAAAGAGAAATTCGCACCAAGCAGCAGAGATGCTAGAGAAGAAAGAAGAGCTTGCGCATTGTTTATGTGAAGCTTCCGGAACACCGATCATCCCGACCACGATTGCTAATCCTTGCATTGGCACATTGCCAGTAGTGGGTAAAAGCTAACGCGTGTCGTGCGTCACGTAAATAGGGAAAGTGATTAGATCGCTAGTTTTTCTTGAGCGTGAGGGGGATAAATAGCTGAACGCTCCATTTTATGGGCTTCTCAGGTTTACGGAGCACTACACAGACGATGAATAGTGCTTAGGATTTATCTGCTACAAACCGGTCTTTGCCTAGCAATCCGGCAACGGAGGAATGCGGTATGAGATCACCTCGATTCGCTAGTTTGCACAGCAGACACTGAGTGTACCGATCTCCGAAACACCACCATCATGAACCTCAGTCACCTGCTGGAGAAAAATCAGCTCGCGGCAGGTACCTGGCCTTCAACGACAAACTTTGAGACAAGGATCTGTTGCTACGCCAAGGTACAATTTTCGTTACCACACTAATTTTCACGGCAAGCTCAACCAAGAATTAAACTGAGTGAGGGCGCATAGTCGGTGTGAAACGACTAGCATCCGCCTTTTTTGAAGCGCCCTAAAAACAACTACTTGGCAAAAGATATGAACAACCAAACTAAAGACACAAAAACTCCTGAAATAGAAAAGGTAGACCTCCACACCTGTTCAGCCTAAACCTACTAACTTCCCTGGCTCAAACCCATGAGCACTCAGATGCCAGTCGAAATACTTCTGGCTCTTCGTCGCCCACTCCTTTACTTCTCTTCCAACCACACTCTCCACATAACTCGCCGTTGCAGCAGTCATCTCCCGAGAAGGGTGTTTGATCACCTTGCCGTCCTTGACGGAGAGATAACCATGCTCGAACAAAGGATCACAACCGAGTCGGCACATAGGAACAGCGATATTCTTGATATCAAGCTTTTCCTTCTGACTGCAAACCGAGCGTTTTTTAATATGTGCGGCAACTAGTAGATGGCGAGGATACTCATTAAGGCAAATACAGCAACGGCCAGTGAGTTTGCCCTGGAATAAGTGGCGAACGATGTATTTGTGCTCAAGACGCGTAGGTCTGTTGGCCATTCCGTCTGTTGATTGATCCTCGATATCCTTTTGCGCCTCTTCAAGGCTCACTTCGTTATCGGCGTAGTCGTGATCGAGACTGGGAAAGCGCTCCAGGATCGCGGCGCTTTGAGCGTCATCGTAACGATAGAAAGACCTGTCATGTCGACTGTTGATATGCGCCTGAATAGCTTTGAAACGGATAGCCTGGTGGCGTACGTCGGTGACGAAGTAGATATTCTCCCAGGTGCTTTCATTTTCTTTATCCGCCCAGCCCCAGAGCTTCAACGCCAGATCGCGGTTGTGAGTTCGATGGGTAAAGCAGGCACTAACAGTAATGACCGTCTTGGTATTGAAGATCACCGTGTCTCCTGGCTCTGCGGCGAGCCAGGTATTTCTGGTTCGAGGCGAAGCAAGTCCCCAGATAAACAATTTGCCATCCGGGAAGGCTGCGAGGAGTTCAGCTTGCAGTTCAGGCTCAAGTAAATCTGCAATTTCGCTGAACAGCACAGGGTTAAGGATCGTGGTCTGCAGGTTCTTGCGTGCGACATCATCCGAGCAAGGCTGGTAAATCACTCGAGCCGTCATTTGCCTCTCCTCGAATATTTGACGGCGTTCCCCTTGGCCTCTGCCACTGGGTACTTCTCTGCGTTGAGCTGCAACTTCACCTGCGCAATGGCTCCAAGATCGACATTGAGTCGATCAGCGAGCCGTACCAGATACAACAGCACATCGGCCATTTCTTCTTCGATAGCCTGCAAAGCTTCGCTCGATAGGGCGTTGAACTCGCTTTGCTCGGGAGTCAGCCACTGGAAACGCTCAAGGAGTTCTCCGGCTTCACCGGACAAGGCCATGGCCAAGTTCTTGGGGGTGTGGAATTGGTCCCAGTCACGTTCAGCAGCGAAGGTGGCTAGTTCCGTCTGCAGAGATTTCAAGACGTCCATGAGAGGAAAATCGCGTGTATAGCTGTAGGAAGCGTGACGGTAGCTTGTAAGGATTTTCCTGTCCATATTCGGTCAGTGACGGCCCCCTTGTAGAGACCGCTACTAATGTCATGGCTGCTTTGGACGTTCTTTTTTGAGATCGATAGAGCTTAGGCAGCCGCCTTCGCTGGCAAGCCAGCTCCTACACGGGCTGGCGTCAACCGATGACTACGCGGTGTCACCGCACATTGCGATACAACATCAACCGCGCCCCCTCATGCATCCCCCGCGTCAACTCCAACAACCGTTCAAACTCCTGCGGATGCTCCTGCGCCACATCCTCACGCGGTGTGTTTGACGCTAGGTCATGCAAGGTCGCCCCACTGCCGTCGTGCTGCATCTGCAACAAAAAGTCCTTGGTCACGCCGCCAATCACCGGAAAGGTCCCTTCCCTCAATACCAGCGGCACCACCCGCTCCCCCTCCGGCGCTGGCTGCTGAATGTCCCGCCCCATGGCGCCATTGGTGAAGGGCATCCCGGCCATGCCGGCTACGGTGGGCAGCAGGTCGGCGAGGCCGACGGCTTCTACGATCACCTTGGGCTGCAACATTCCCGGGGCATGGATCAGCAGCGGTACGTTGTTGCTTTCCAGCCCAAGCTGTTCAAACGCGGGGGCCATGTGGGGGATCTGGCTGATGCGGGTATTGTGGTCGCCGAAGAACACGAAAATCGTGTTGTCGTAGTAGCCGCCCGCTTTGGCGATGTCCATCAGGCGGCCGATGTTGAAGTCCAGCAGGTGCATGGCGTTGTATGGCTCCAGGCTGCGGGAACCGGCGGCCTGGGCTTGTTCCAGCAGGTCGAGGTCGGAGATGCCCCAGACGTCCACCTGGGGCGATTGCCAGTGGCTTTCGTCGTACAGGCGGACGTTGTCGATGCTTCGGCAGATCAGGCCGTTGATGTTGGCCCAGCCGGCGTTGCCGCCGATCAGGTAGAGCTTGTGGTACTCGATATTGCTTAAGCACTCTCAATGATCTGCCACACCCGTGGCCGCGTAGTGAGAGCATCCCGTCCCTCCCCTGCTCGCCTCCCTTTCCTACTCACTGCTGAACTCCCAAACCTGTTGGGAAAAGAATATCCTTACGGCCTCTTACGCTGTGTCGTACAGCGAATCGGGAAACCTACGGATAGCTCCCGCATGCCCCCTGCACCTACCCGCAATCAATCCAACCCTGCTTGCAGCCGCGACGGGCTCGTTCTTGCTCTGAACCTGTGTCTACTTCACCGCAACGGTTTACCCGGTAAGCGCCAACCTGATTTGAAGATGGATACCTGCCCATCGTTACCGCCTGACGCCGACGTTGCTCGCTTGGTGCTCCGGTGCTGGCTTTCCAGCAACCCATTAGAGAAATCCATATGAACCCCAATCCGACAATCGATAACGTATTACGCGTCGCCTTGGTTACAGGATCCACTTCCGGTATCGGCGCAGCCATTGCACGTGTACTAAGCCAGGCAGGCTATGCGGTGGTGATCCATTCGCGAAATTCTGCGGATACGGGACGCGCTATGGCTGCCGAAATGCAGCAGGCTATTTACGTGCAAGCTGATCTTGCTGTCGAAGCTGACAGGGTCAGGCTTATTAACGAGGCGATCGCCGCGTGGGGGCAACTCGACGTATTGGTCAATAACGCCGGTATTAGCAAAGTGATTCCCCACGGCGACCTTGCCTCGGCCAACTCGACGGTGTGGCACGAACTTAACGAGGTGAATGTCGTGGCGCCGTTCCATCTCGTCACTTTGGCCGAGTCGGCATTGCGCGATGCCGCCCGTTACCGTCGAGCAGGTTGCGTCGTAAATATTAGTTCCCATGCTGGTATTCGTCCTAAAGGTGCATCGATTCCCTATGCGGTCAGTAAAGCCGCGCTTAATCACATGACCCGCTTGCTCGCGTTATCCCTGGGGCCAGATATTCGCGTAAACGCTGTGGCGCCTGGCTTGGTCGACACGCCTATGACCGCAGAGTGGACGGGTGCCCAAGAGCTATGGCGAACTCGCGCCCCTATGCGCAGGGCCGCTAGCCCAGACGACATCGCAAAAGCTGTTGTAATGCTGGTCGAGTCGGACTACTTGACCGGCGAGATACTCCTCTCAGACGGCGGGTTGAATCTGACCTAGGTTCAGCGTGCTCCGGTGTAGCAGGTGAGTAGGCGAGTCACTCTGTTTCACCGACTCGCCCAAAGGACGGACACCAAAGTTTTCAGAGCGGGCTAGAGGACACCGGCAGGCGGATACCCTATCGATTTAAGTGCGGCGGATGACCCGGTTTTTTTGCGAAGCAGAGGAAGGCAAAGTGCTGACCCGGGTGCATCGGGTACGGGAAAGAGACAAGAAAATCGTTAAGCGCAAATCAGAGTGGCTGGTTGGAAGCTTTGGTGGCGATCTCGCGGACGCCTTCGCCGGCAAGCCGGCTCCTAGACACGAAATGACAATCAGGGAGACACCCATGGCCATGCCGGAACGGCTGAAACCAACCCCCGCGACGCCAAAAATACGGGCGTTGATGAAGGCCTTGCTCAAGCAGATCCTCGATCAGATCTGGGACAACCAGGAACGGGAAAGCCCCGAGATCAGTGCGCTGATCCAGCAGTGGAACAGCCACGCCGGCCGACCTTTCGAGTTCCACGAATTTCGCGATATGCACAGCCATACCAGCGCGGCGAACTTTCTGCGCACGGCCTTTCATCAGGAGCGCTACGTTGACGACCTGAGCTTCGCCGAGGCCTGCGCCCTGGCGGATTTCATCTGCCAGTGCGAGGGCACGGAATCTGATACGGACTACGCCCTGAACCTGCTGGAAACCAACTTCCCCGAGGCCAATGCCTCGGACCTGATCTTCTGGCCCAACGAGTGGTTTGGCGATCAAGATATGTTGCATATCGAGCTGAGCTCGGCGCAGATCATCGGTTATCTGATGGCGCAGTCTTCGCGGCAACTGCAGGATGCACCGCCGATCACCTTGCCCTACCCCATTCCACCGCAGCCATAGAGGCCATCGGGCTGGCCAGCTGCATAAGCACCGCCGTGGCCAGCTACAGGTAAGGGCGTCCAGTTCGCCCCTCGTTCAGCCCTGATCGCCGCCGCCCACCGGCAGCACCGTGCCGGTGATATAGGAGGCTTCGTCGGAGGCCAGGAACAGGATCGCCGCCGCCTGCTCGTCAACGCTGCCGTAGCGGTGCATCAGGCTGCTATCCAGGGTCTGGTCGACGATCTGCTGGTACCAGGCCTGCTCTTCGGTACTGGGCTCGGCGCTGTTGCGCGGAATGCGCCGCGGCGGTGCCTCGGTGCCGCCGGGGGCGGTGGCGTTGACCCGCACGCCGCGGCCGGCGGTTTCAAACGCCAGGCACGCAGTCAGCGCGTTGATGCCGCCCTTGGCCGCGCCGTAGGGTACGCGGTTGAGGCTGCGGGTGGCGATGGACGAGACGTTGACGATGGCGCCGCGGCCCTGCTCCAGCATCTGCGGCAAGGCGGCGTGGCAGCACCACAGGGTGGGGAACAATGAGCGACGCACTTCGGCTTCGATCTGCGCCGGCTCGTAGTGCTCGAAAGGCTTGGCCCAGATGGTGCCGCCGACGTTGTTGATGAGGATGTCGAGGCGGCCGAAGTGGGCGATGGCGGCGGCCATGATCCGGCTGCATTCGCTGTACTGCTCTAGGTCGGCGGTGAGGGCCAGGATCGGGTAGCGGGGGTCGAGTTCAGCGGCCAGTTCGAAGACCAGTTCCGAGCGGTCCACCAGCACCACGCGGGCGCCCTCTTCGGCCAGGCGTTCGGCAACGCGACGGCCGATGCCCTGGGCGGCGCCGGTGACCAGGGCGACTTGGTTGTGGAAACGGTTCATGGAAACCTCGTGAATGCAAAAAGATAGGGAGAACACCACCCAACGTAGGAGCCGGCTTGCCGGCGAAGAGGCCCTTGAGCCTAGCAGCGCTCTTGTGGACGCCTTCGCTGGCAAGCCAGCTCCTACAGCAGCGAGGCGCTCTTCAGGCGGCGCTGGCGGCGAATTTCTCGTAGTAGAAGTTCGCCGGGGCGATGCCCTGTTCGCGGATGAACTGGCTCACCGCCTCCACCATTGGCGGCGGCCCGCACAGGTAGACATCCACATCGCCCTGGTTGAGGTGCGCCGGTTCGATGTGCTGGGTCACGTAGCCCTTGCGCGGGTACTGGCTCTCGGGGTTGGCCACGCAGGCGCTGAAGCTGAACTGGGGGATGCGCGCGGCAAAGTCTTCCAGGCGCTCCAGTTCCACCAGGTCGAAATCGTTGGTCACGCCGTAGATCAGATGCAACGGGTGCTCGCTGCCCTGCTCGGCAATCTTCTCCAGCATGGCGGTGAACGGCGCCAGCCCGGTGCCGCCGGCCAGCAACAGCAAGGGCCGGCGGATGTCCCGCAGGTAGAAGCTGCCCAGGGGCCCGGCCAGGGTCATGCTGTCGCCGGCTTTGGCGAGACTGGTGAGGAAGCTGCTCATCAGGCCGCCGGGCACATTGCGGATCAGGAAACTGACTTCGCCATCGCGCTGCAGGGAGCTGAAGGAATAGGCGCGGGTCTGCTCGCTGCCAGGCACGCCAAGGTTGACGTACTGCCCCGGCAGGAACGCCAGCTGGTTCAGGGCCTCGCCCTTGATCGACAGGGCGATGGTGCTGGCGGACAACTGGCGCACCGCGCTGATGCTGGCCTGGAAGGTGGCCTGCCCGGCCCGGCAGACCTGGGACGAGGCCGGCACCCGTACCACGCAATCACCGAGGGCGCGCATCTGGCAGGTGAGGACAAAACCCTGCTCGGCCTCGTCGGCGCTCAGGGCGTCTTCGATGTAGTCCTCCCCCAGCTCGTAGAGCCCCGCCTCGGCAAAACACTTGCAGGTGCCGCAGGCGCCGTCGCGGCAGTCCAGGGGAATATTGATGCCCTGGCGGTAGGCGGCGTCAGCCACGGTTTCGCCCGGGTTGGCGTTGACGAAACGGGTCACGCCGTCTTCGAAATTGAGTGCGATTTGATGGCTCATGGCAGTCGCCTCAGAGGTGGTAGATATCGACGACCTGGCGAACGTAGTCGTTCTTCAGGATGACTTTCTTGGCCAGGATCAGCGGGTTTTCGCCCCGCAGGTCGAGGGTGTAGAAGCTGCAGCCGAAGTAGCTGTCCACGGTCTTGTAGCGAAAGCTCAGCGTGTGCCAGTTGAAGCGCAGCTTGCACTGGCCGTCGCCCTGCTCCAGCAGCTCGATATTGCTCAGGTTGTGGGAGGTGCGGGTGTCGGGAATGCTGGCGCTGGAGCGCTCGGTCTTGATGCGGAACACCCGGTCTTCCAGGCCGCTGCGGTTGCCGTACCAGATCAGCGAGATTTCCCGCTGCGGGTCTTCGGTCAACTGGTCGCTGTCGTCCCAGGAGGGCATCCAGAAGGTGGCGTCCGGGGCGTAGAGTTCCAGCCAGCTGTCCCAGTCCTTGTCGTCCAGGTAGCGGGCTTCGCGGTACAGGAAATCGCGCACGGCGTCGTAGGAAATGGTCATTGCACGGCCTCCACGTCGATCCGGCGAGAGGCTTCAAGCTCCAGAGCCGCGAGCATGGTTTGCTGCCAGTACTTGTGCTGCATCACGAACAGGCCCTCGTCCTCGGTGCGCACCCCGCTGAGGATCGGTTGCAGGTCGATTTCTTTCGCTGCGTCGTCCGCCCCCTGGACCCAATGCTCGGCGCCGCGGGACATGTCGTTCCAGGCCGTGATGCTGCCCTGGTAGCCGAGCTGGCAGGAGCGGAATTCCTCCAGGTCGTCGGGGGTGGCCATGCCGCTGACGTTGAAGAAGTCTTCGTACTGGCGGATGCGCCGGGCCCGGGCTTCGTCGCTCTCGCCCTTGGGGGCGATGCAGTAGATGGTGATTTCGGTGCGGTCCACGGAGATCGGCCGGGCGATGCGGATCTGCGAGCTGAACTGGTCCATCAGGTAGAGGTTGGGGTACAGGCACAGGTTGCGCGAGTTCTCGATCATCCAATCGGCGCGGGCCTGGCCAAAGTCCTGGGCCAGTTCGTCGCGGCGCTCGTAGAGCGGGCGGTCTTCGGGGTTGGACCAGCGGGTCCAGAGCAGCATGTGGCCCTTGTCAAAGGAGTAGAAACCGCCGCCCTGCTTGGCCCAGGTGCCGGCGCTCATGGTGCGGATGTCTTCCCCGGCCTCGCGCTGCTTGCGCTGGTTCTGGGTGGCGGCGTAGTTCCAGTGCACCGAGCTGACGTGGTAGCCGTCGGCGCCGTTCTCGGCGGTGAGCTTCCAGTTGCCTTCGTAGATGTAGCTGGAAGAACCGCGCAGCACCTCCAGGCCGTCGGCGGACTGGTCGACGATCATGTCGATGATCTTCGCCGACTCCCCCAGGTGCTCCACCAGGGGCAGCACGTCGGGGTTGAGGCTGCCGAACAGGAAACCGCGGTAGGACTCGAAGCGCGCGACGCGGGTCAGGTCGTGGGAGCCTTCGCAGTTGAAGCTGGCCGGGTAGCCGGCGGCGGCCGGGTCCTTGACCTTGAGCAGCTTGCCGGTGTTGTTGAAGGTCCAGCCGTGGAACGGGCAGGTGAAGGAGGCCTTGTTGCCGGTCTTGTGCCGGCAAAGCATGGCGCCGCGATGGCTGCAGGCGTTGATGAAGGCATTGAGTTCGCCGTTCTTGTTGCGCGCGATGAACACCGGCTGCCGGCCCATGGTGGTGCTGTAGTAGTCGTTGGGGTTGGGGATCTGGCTTTCGTGGGCCAGGTACAGCCAGTTGCCTTCGAAGATGTGCTGCATCTCCAGGTCGAACAGCCGGGGGTCGGTGAACATCTCCCGCTTGCAGCGGTAGACGCCCTGGTCGGGGTCTTCTTCAAGCAGGGAATGCAGGTATTCGGGTCGCAGGGACATGGCCGCCGCCTCCATTGTTTTTATTCAGGCAGGGCCATGCTAGGGCGGGCTTGGAACGGGCAATAGCCAATGCCTGCAGACCTGTATCCGTTTTCTGCAAAAGCGCCGACGTGGCCTGTGTAGGAGCCGGCTTGCCGGCGAAAAGGCCCTTGGATGGGGTGCTGAGCCTGCAGGCCTCTTCGCTGGCAAGCCAGCTCCTACAAGAAACCGATGCCAGAGGATCAGTGCCGACGCTTGAGGGTGTCGGAGGGCAGTTCGCCGTATTGCTGGCGGTAGCTTTGGGCAAAACGCCCAAGGTGCAGGAAGCCGAAATCCAGGGCCAGTTCGGTGACGTTGCGCACCGGGCTGTGCGGGTCGCTGAGGCAGGCGTGCACCCGTTGCAGTTTCTGCTGGCGGATGTAGTTCTTCGGCGTGGTGCGGGCGTTGCGCTCGAACAGCGCGTACAGCGAGCGCAGGCTCATGCGCGCCTGTTGCGCCAGTTCTTCGCAGCCGATGTCGTGCTTGAGGTTGCGTTCGATGTAGTCGGCAATCCGTTCGAAGGTCGCCGCCGAGGCGCCCAGGGCACCGCGCTGCACGTTGGTCTGCATCAGCCCCAGCAGTTTGCCCACCAGGATGTGCGCGTAGTGCTCCTGGACCTTGGGCATGCTTTCCAGGGCTTCGGCTTCCTGGCACAGCAGGCTCAGCAAGGGCACGAAGCCTTCCAGTTCCTGCAGTTGGTAGCGCTGGCGCAGAAAGCGCACGCCCTGCCCCGGGTACTGCCAGCGCTGTTCCTGGCAGGCGTTTTCCAGCAGGCGGGTGGGAATCTTGATGATGAATTTTTCGCAGTCGTCGGAATAGGTCAGGTCCACCGGGTCGTCGGGGTTGATCAGCAGCAGTTCCCCCGGGGCGAAGTAGTGCTCCTGGCCCGGGCCACGCCACCGGCAGTGGCCCCGCAGCAGTACTTGCAAGTGGTAGATGCTTTCCAGGGCCGGCGAGGTGACGCGCACACTGGCGCCGTAGCTGATGCTGCACAAATCCAGGCTGGCCAGGGCCCGGTGCTGCAGGCTGGCCTGGGGATGGCCGGCCCGGGGCAGGCGGATGCAGTGGCTGCCCACGTGCTGATTGACGTAACCGGATACGGCATAGGGATCGGCTTGAACAAACACGCTGCTGCGCTCACTCAACAGATGCATCTGCATGATCGGGTCACTCTGATGGTTCTTATTGGGTCTGCGCTTCAGGCACGCAGCGCAGTCTCGTCAGGCCCGGCATAACGGCAAAAGCCACGGGCACCTGGGTCGGTGCTCCGTGGCCGGGCCAGGCACGGTCGGCGCTTCAGTCCTCCAGGGCGCGGACCCGCTCGTGGCGCTGCTGCTCTTGCGGCTGGGCCGAAGACTGCAGGGTGAAGTCGAACTCGATCTCGGCAAAGCGCCCGCTGACCCCCAGGGCCTTGGCCCGGGCCTGGTCTTCGCTGAAGGTGATCTGGGCGATCAGCTCGTCGCGGGTGGCGTAGGCGAAGTCGTCGTGCAGGTACTGGTCGCCATCCAGGTTGATCTGGGTGGTCAGGTGGCGATGGTCATCGGCCGAGATGAAGAAGTGGATGTGCGCCGGGCGCTGGCCGTGACGCCCCAGTTGATCCAGCAGTTGCTGGGTCGGGCCATCCGGTGGGCAGCCGTAGCCGGACGGCACGATGCTGCGAAAACGGTAGCGACCCTCGGCGTCGGTGACGATGCGCCGGCGCAGGTTGAATTCCGACTGGCTGCCGTCGAAGTAGGAATAGGTGCCGCCGGTGTTGGCGTGCCAGACATCGACGATGGCCCCGGCCAGTGGCTCGCCGGCGGTGTTGCGGACCTGCCCCTGCATGAACAGCACCACCCCCGGGTCGACGCCGTCGTCCAGGCGCGCTTCGCCCTGGCTCAGCGGTGCACCGGCCACGTACAGCGGGCCTTCGATGGTGCGCGGGGTGCCGCCGGTCTTGCCCACCTGTTCGTCGGCGGCGTCCATCAGCAGGTCCAGGTAATGCTCCAGGCCCAGGCCCGCGGCCAGTAGCCCGGCTTCCTGGCGGGCGCCGAGAACGTTGAGGTAATTGACGGCCTTCCAGAACTCTTCCGGGGTGATCTCCAGGTCTTCGATGATGTTCACCGAATCCCGCAGGATGCGGTAGATGATGGCCTTGGCCCGGGGGTTGCCGCCCTCGGTGAACTGGCCGCTGGCTTCTTCAAGAAACTGCTGGGCGCTGGCAGTGTGGGAAATTCTGACGTTCATGATTAATCCTCATCTTGTATTTATTAGAGTGGTGAACGGGCTGGCACGGGCTCAGCGGTCATCCTCATGAATGGACGAAGGATGCCTGCACATGGCGTCAACTTCGATGGCCATGTAGGGGTACAGCGGCAATTGCATCAGGGTGTCGTGCAATTCCTGCACGCTGTCGACGTCGAACACGCTGTAGTTGGCGTACAGCCCGGCGATGCGCCACAGGTGGCGCCACTTGCCTTCGGCCTGCAGGCGTTGGGCCAGGGCCTTTTCGTCGGCTTTCAGCTGCGCGGCGCGCTCGGGGTTCATGTCGACCGGCAGGTTCACGGTCATTTTCACGTGGAATAGCATGCAGCCCTCCTCAGGTGTGATGCAGCACGGGGGTGGTTTTGTCGCGACGGAAGAACGCCAGGCGCTCTTCGTCCAGGCTCAGGCCAAGGCCCGGTGCCTTTGAGACATGCAGGTGGAAATCCCGGTACACCGGCGGCTCGGCGAGGATGTCCTCGGTCAGCAGCAGCGGGCCGAACAGTTCGGTGTCCCAGCTCAGTTTGTTCAGGGTCAGGAAGGCGTGGGCCGAGGCCAGGGTGCCGATGCCGCCCTCGAGCATGGTGCCGCCGTACAGGCCGATGCCCGCCGCCTCGGCAATCGCCGCGGTGCGCAGGGTGGCGCGAGGGCCGCCGTTCTTGGCGATCTTCAGGGCGAACACCGAAGCCGCCCCTTCCCGGGCCAGGTTGAAGGCGTCTTCCACGCACTCGATGGATTCGTCGGCCATGATCGGCGCCGGGCTGCTGGCATTCAGGCGCACCATGCCGGCGCGGTTGTTGCGCGAAATCGGTTGTTCGATCAGGTCGATGCCATTGCCGCCGAGGATGCGGCAGGCGCGCAGGGCCACGGCTTCGTCCCAGGCCTGGTTGACGTCGACCCGCACGCTGGCGCTGTCGCCTAGGGCCTTCTTGATGGCGATCACGTGGGCCAGGTCGCGGTCCACTTCACCGGCGCCGATCTTCAGCTTGAAGATGCGGTGGCGGCGCAGGTCGAGCATCTTCTGCGCTTCGGCGATGTCCTTGGCGGTGTCGCCGCTGGCCAGGGTCCAGGCCACCGGCAGGGCATCGCGCACCCGGCCGCCCAGCAGTTCGCTGACCGGCAGCCCGAGGCGCTTGCCCTGGGCGTCGAGCAAGGCGCTTTCGATACCGGATTTGGCGAAGGTGTTGCCGCGGATGCTCTGCTCCAGGCGCAGCATGGCGGCGTTGATGTTGCTGGCGTCCTGGCCGATCAGCAGCGGCGCGACGAAACGGTCGATATTGGTCTTGATGCTGTCCGGGCTTTCATTGCCATAGGCCAGGCCACCGATGGTGGTGGATTCCCCCAGGCCTTCGATGCCGTCGGCGCAGCGCAGGCGGATCAGCACCAGGGTCTGGTTCTGCATGGTGTGCATGGCCAGCTTGTGGGGGCGGATGGTCGGCAGATCGACGATGATCGTCTCGATCGATTCAATGGCAAAAGCGTGCATTTCCATACCCATCAGGTTCTTGAAGTTCTGCCAGCGATTCTGTCCCGGCTTTTTCCGGGGTTCCAATATAGAATTGGTCTGGCTTGATACCTTTAAGGTATGCACTTCACCACTGGGGAGCTGTCATGGAACTGCGTCATCTGCGCTATTTCCAGGTGCTGGGGGAAACCCTCAATTTCACCCGCGCCGCCGAGCGCCTGCACATCGCCCAGCCGCC
This sequence comes from Pseudomonas sp. BIGb0176, assembly GCF_024810175.1. Taxonomy (NCBI): domain Bacteria; kingdom Pseudomonadati; phylum Pseudomonadota; class Gammaproteobacteria; order Pseudomonadales; family Pseudomonadaceae; genus Pseudomonas; species Pseudomonas sp. BIGb0176. The sequence goes on along the minus strand of NZ_JANUEC010000001.1, from coordinate 344,745 downwards.
GTTGAGCCGGCAGATCCAGCAACTGGAAGACGAGTTAGGGGTGCTGCTGCTGGAGCGTGGCCGACCGCTGCGCCTGACCGCCGCCGGGCGGTTTTTCTACGAGCACTCCAACCGGGTACTGGAGCAGTTGGGCAAGGTCTGCGACAACACCCGGCGCATCGGCCTGGGGCACAAGACCTGGCTGGGCATCGGCTTTGCCCCCTCGACCCTGTACGGCGTGCTGCCGCAACTGATCCGCCGCCTGCGCAGCAACGGCACCCTGGAACTGGAACTGGGCCTGTCGGAGATGACTACCCTGCAGCAGGTGGAAGCCTTGAAGGCCGGGCGCATCGACATCGGCTTCGGGCGTATCCATATCGACGACCCGGCCATCGTGCAGAAGGTGCTGACCGAAGACCGCCTGGTGGTCGCCCTGCCCGCCGGCCACCCGCTGCTGGGGCAACCGGTGAGCCTGGCGCAACTGGCGGACGAGCCTTTCGTGCTGTACCCGGCCAACCCGCGCCCGAGCTACGCCGACCATGTGATCGCGCTGTTCAGTGCCCGGGGCCTGAACCTGAAGATCGCCCAGTGGACCAACGAATTGCAGACCGCCATCGGCCTGGTGGGCGCCGGCATCGGCATTACCCTGGTACCGGCCTCGGTGCAGGTGCTGCACCGTGACGACATCGGCTTCTGCCCGCTACTGGAGGCCGAGGCCACCTCGCCGATCATCCTCAGCCGCCGCATCGGCGAGCCCTCGCCGGGCCTCACCCACTGCCTGCACCTGATCGCCCAGTTGCGCAGCGAGATCGGCCGCGAACACCCCATCGTCAGTTGAAAGCACAACCGCCGGCCCCATCGAAAGACGGGCACCGGCGGCTCTCATGCAGCTTGAAACGGGCGGCGGCCCTTAGAAGGTCAGGCCCACCTTGAAGCCATACTCGTTACGCTTGAGCTTGGTGTTGTCAGCCACAGGCGTATCTTCGTCCAGCTTGTACTCGGAGCGGGTGTAATAGACCCCGGCCATGACCGGCAGCGAGCCGTTCTGGTTCATCAAGAAATTCACCTCGGCGTAAGGGTTGGTGCGGTCCTTGAGGTCCACGGTGTCGCTGCCGACGTCATCCACCTTGAGCCGCGCCTTGCCGTTGATGGTGTGGCGCGCACCCAGCTCGACGCGCATGGTCAGGTCGTCGAACTGGTGGTTGTAGCCCAGGGCAGCCTTGGCGAAGGGCGACTTGTTGGTGAGCTTCATGTCGTAGTCGCCGGTGTCCGGCTCGTAGCGGGTCCAGGTGTAGCCACCCCCCACCAGCACATCGACAAAGTTGCGTGCATCCAGGGCGGCGCGCCAGCCCAGGTCGAGGTCGGCCTGGCCTTCCTTGAGCTTGTTGTCGTGCTTCTTGCCGAACTTGGCCTCGACCCCGGCCTGGTAGATCAGGCCCGATTCGGCGGTCATCTTGTTGCCGAAGTTGTAGAACACACCCCCTTCACCCAGGTGCTCCTTGTCGCTTTCACTACCGCCTTCGAGCTTGAAGTCGTTGTAGCTACCGAGGATACCCAGGGTGGAAATCGGCCCGGTGGCCGGGGCGGCCATGGCGCTGCTGGAAAGGGCCAGCAAGGTGGCTGCAGAGGTGCTGGCCAGAAGGGTTGCGAATACCTTTGACATCGTGTGTAGATCTCCCTGTTTGAATAAGGCAAATGCTGCAGGAGCCTTTTCGAGGGAAGTCGAAAGCAAAAGGTTCTAATTATTTTTCACGTTTTTTTCACATCCCTGTGAAGCCTCGCCCCCGCAGGGGCTTTAGGCCTTACAATAGCGCGCTCAATACAGGGCGTAGTCTTTGGGGCAGTGCATGGAAGTATCGAGAGCCGGCCTGATCATCCGGCGCATTCTGGCTTATCTGGTCGACGGCCTGCTGGTACTGCTGCTGTGGTTTGTCCTGTGCCGACTGGCCGAACGCCTCCAATACCCGGATATGGAGCAATTTTCCACCTGGTGCCTGCTGGCCACCTGGTGCCTGTATTTTCCCCTCAACGAATACCTGTGGCGTGGCTACACCGCCGGCAAGGCCCTTTGCGGCCTGCAAGTGATCAATGGCATCGGCCAGCCCCCCTCGCTGTTGCAGATATTGATCCGCTCGGCGACCCGTCCCTTCGAAGCGGCCATCAGCCCGGTGACCCTGCTGATCTGCTGCGAATCAAGCCGCGGCCAGCGCATCGGCGACCGGCTGGCGCGCACCTATGTCATCCCGTGCAAGGATCTGGCGCGGCTGCGTGGCTTGATGACCGCTCAGCCGAACCTGCCTTGAGCATCCGGCCGTAACCCATTCAGTCTTGCGCCCTGGCGTGGCGCTTTTTCCGGGAGTCTTCATGGCAATCGATCAACACCCGCATGAACAGGCCTTGGTCACGTTCCTCGAACAGCGCCCCGAGCTGCGCGAACAGCTGGACAACCTCAACCCCCTGGAAGCCCGGGCCCGGGGCGAAACCCCGGCGCAGTATCGCGCCGAGCGCCTGCATGAAGCCTTCGAGGCCGAAGCCGAACGCCTTGGGCTGTTCGCCTGGGAACTGAGCCTGCAACTGACCGCTGCCAGCCCCGAGGAATTCCACGTCCAGCGCCTTGAGGTGCACCGGGAAGTGGCGGAGATGGCCGGCATGCCGTGGGACGAGTACTGCACCCTGCACCACCTTGACCCTCGGCCTTGACCCGCACGCGCCCCTCGCAGTCCCTGTTCAGGAGAACCGACGATGTTGCCTTCGACTTCCACGCAATCGGCCAGCGCAGCCCTGCAGCACACGCAGAAATGGCGCGGACGGGTCGGCCTCGGGCTGGTGGCCTGCCTTTCGGTGCTGGCGGGGATGACCGACGCAATCGGCTTCATGGCCACCGGGGATTTCGTTTCCTTCATGAGCGGCAACACCACGCGCATGGCCGTAGCCATCAGCGATGGCGAACCGGGCCTGGTGCTGCGCCTGCTGCTCCTGGTGGCGACCTTTATCGTCGGTAACGCCCTGGGCGTGGTGGTCAGTCGCCTGGCCGGGCACCGTGCCCTGCCCTTGCTGCTGAGCATCGGCGCGTTGCTCTGCGCCTCTGCCGCCTGGCCTTTCGAGCAGCAACTGCCGGCCCTGCTGGCGGCCATCATTGCCATGGGCATGCTCAACGCCGCGGTGGAGGAAGTGAACGGCCTGCCCATCGGCCTGACCTACGTCACCGGCGCCCTCTCACGCTTTGGCCGCGGCCTGGGGCGCTGGATGCTCGGCGACCGGCGCAACGGCTGGCGGGTGCAACTGGTGCCCTGGAGCGGCATGTTCGCCGGGGCGGTGCTGGGCGCCTTGCTGGAACAGCACCTGGGGCTCAAGGCACTGTATGTCAGCGGGTTGTTTGCCGTGCTGCTGGGTGTGGCGTCATTGAAGATCCCTCGCCGCTGGCAACTGGGCTACAAGAACCGCTGACATTGAGCATGGCTATCAGCTGAACAGGCCGCCGCTGTCGGTATCGATCACGATCGACGACAGGCTGATATGCCGCGGCCGGGTCAGGGCGAAGATCACGGCCTCCACCACATCGCGGTTGGTGCCCTGCTCGCCCTTCTGCCGCGCCGGAATCTGCTGCCAGGCCTCATCCAGCGGCGAGACATCTTCCAGGTACGGCGGGTGCACGCACAGCGAGCGCACCGGCGTGCCCTTGAGCATCTGCCGCAGGCCATCGGCCAGGGCCAGCTGCCCGTGCTTGGCCGCATAGAACGGCAGCGACACGCTGTGCAGCGGTGCATTGGGCAAGCCGCTGATGGAGCCGATGGTGACGATGTCCGGGCGCTTGGAAGCCTTGAGCACCGGCAGCAGGCCCTGGGTCAGGAGGAAGGTGCCGCTCAGTGCAGCGTCGATCACCCCGGTGACTTCAGCGGCGCTGTGGGGCTGCTCGCTGGCCTCCAGCCACATGGCGCCGTTGTTGATCAGGATGTCCACTTGCGGGTGGCGGACGTGGATCTCAGCCAGGGCGGCCTTGACGCTGTCGCTGCTGGCCAGGTCCACCACCACCTGATCGGCGGGGCTGCCGGTACGCGCCTTGATGGCCGCGCTGACCTGCGCCAGGGCCTCGGGGTTGCGCCCACAGAGAATCAGCTTGCAGCCCTGGTCCGCCAGGCTGATGGCCAGCGCGGCCCCCAAGCCTCTTCCGGCCCCCGTGACCACTACCACCGCCGAATTCAAATCCATCATCCCTTGCTCCTTGTCCCCGGTTGAATGAAGGCGCGAGTCTATCCCTCGCTTCGCGGTTTGGGGCCGGGCAAAGCTTTACCCGATATGTCCTGCATGCCTGGAACCAGAGCCCCAGGGGCGAAACGGGTTTAGCCGATGTTCGGAGAAAGCTTTATCATGGCCGCAGTTTTATCCATCGAGTCCGTCATGAAGTTCGCCATCGCCCTGTTCTCTGCCGCCCACGCGCCTTCCTCGCGCCGCGCCCTGCTGTTCGCCCAGGCGGCGCTGGCGGGCGGGCATGAAATTGTCCGGCTGTTTTTCTACCAGGACGGCGTGTACAACGCCGCCAACAGCATCGTCACGCCCCAGGACGAACAGGACCTGCCTCGGGAATGGCGCGAGTTTGTCGGCCAGCATCAACTGGACGGCGTGGTGTGCATCGCCGCGGCCCTGCGTCGGGGTGTGTTGAATGCCGACGAAGCCCAGCGCTACCAACGCACGTCGGTGAGCGTAGAGGCCCCCTGGGAGCTGTCGGGGCTCGGGCAATTGCATGACGCGGTACAGGCCGCCGACCGCCTGATCTGTTTTGGAGGGGCGTGAGATGGCCAAATCCCTGTTGTTGATCAGCCGTCAGGCGCCGTGGTCCGGCCCCGGCGCCCGGGAAGCCCTGGATATCGTCCTGGCCGGCGGGGCCTTCGACCTGCCCATCGGCCTGCTGTTTCTCGATGATGGCGTGCTGCAACTGGCGCCCGGGCAACAGGCCTCGCTGCTGCGCCAGAAAGACCTGAGCGCCAACCTGCAGGCGCTGTCGCTGTTCGGCGTCGACGAACTGTTTGCCTGCAGCGCCAGCCTCGCTGCCCGCGGCCTCGACCCGGCGAGCTTGAGTCTTGACGATGTACAGCTGCTGGACGCCCCGGAACTGGCCGGGATCATCGACCGTTTTGACCAGGTGATTACCCTCTGATGTCGACCTTGCATGTGTTGTCCCACTCGCCCTTTACCGACACTCGCCTGAGCAGTTGCCTGCGTCTGCTGGGCAGCGCCGATGGCCTGCTGCTGTGTGGCGACGCCGCCTATGCCTTGCAGCCGGGCACCACTCTTTACGGCGAACTGGGCGCCCGTAGCGGCCTGAATCTGTATGTGCTGGAAGAGGACTTGCAAGCCCGGGGCCTGGAGCTGCCGGCCTGGGCCCGCGCGGTGGATTACCCGGGCTTCGTCGAACTGTCGATCCAGCATGACAAGGTCAACACCTGGCTATGAGTACCCTGACCTTGGGCGCTCGCGCCATCGAACTGGACAAGGACGGCTACCTGGTCAACCTCGACGACTGGTCCGCCGACGTGGCGCAAGCCCTGGCCGCCAACGAAGAGCTTGAGCTGAGCGCGGAACACTGGGAAATCCTCGAACTGCTCCAGGGCTTCTATAGGGAATTCCAGCTGTCCCCGGCCACCCGCCCGCTGATCAAGTACACCGCCCTCAAGCTGGGCCCGGACAAGGGCAACAGCCTGCACCTGAACCGACTGTTCAAAGGTACTCCCGCCAAACTTGCCGCCAAGCTGGCGGGCCTGCCCAAGCCGACCAATTGCCTATGAACGATTTCGCCCCCCTGCTCACCCAGACCCCGGAAGAACACCCTTTCGCCCAATTCGTGCGGATTCTCGGCAAGGGCAAGCGCGGCGCGCGCAACCTGACTCGCGAGGAAGCCCGGGAAGCCATGGGCATGCTGCTGGACGGCAAGGTCGAGGACACCCAACTGGGCGCCTTCCTCATGCTGCTGCGGCACAAGGAAGAAAGCCCGCAAGAGCTGGCGGGCTTCACCGAAGCCTTGCGCGAACGCCTGAACGCCCCGGCGATTGCCCTGGACCTCGACTGGCCGACCTACGCCGGCAAGAAGCGCCACCTGCCCTGGTACCTGCTGGCGGCCAAGTGCCTGGCACAGAACGGCGTGCGCATCCTGCTCCACGGTGGCGGCGCCCACACCGCCGGGCGCTTGTACACCGAACAATTGCTGGAACCCCTGGGGATTCCCCTGTGCCGTGACTGGCAGGCGGTCGGCCAGGCACTGGACCAGGGCAACCTGGCCTTCATGCCCCTGGGGGACTGGGCGCCGCAACTGCAGCGCATGATCGACCTGCGCAACATCCTCGGCCTGCGCTCACCGATCCATTCCCTGGCGCGAATCCTCAACCCCCTGGGCGCCCGCTGCGGCCTGCAGAGCATCTTCCACCCCGGCTACCAGGCAGTGCACCGCGATGCCAGCGGCCTGCTGGGGGACAACGTCATCGTGATCAAGGGCGATGGCGGCGAGATCGAGATCAACCCGGACACCGCCAGCCATCTGTACGGCAGCACCGGTGGCGTCAGTTGGGACGAGGAATGGCCGGCACTGTCGGCACAACGCCATGTAAAACCTGCGAGCCTGGAACCCGAGCACCTCAAGGCGCTGTGGCGCGGCGATGTAGAAGACAGCTACCCGCAACTGGCCCTGCTGGCCACCATGGCCCTGGCCTTGCGCGGCCTGGGCACGCCCCGGGAGCAAGCCTTCGCCCTGGCCCAGCAGTACTGGGATGCCCGGGACAGATCGATTTAATCGATCAAAACCGCCCATGCTTTGCGCTTTTTGTTCGAACCCAGGAGCATAGACTGCACTCCAACGCAAAACAGCCGAGGAGCATTTCATGGGTCTGCTGATCGAAGGGCGCTGGCATGACCAGTGGTACGAAAGCGGCAAGGACGGCGCCTTCCAACGAGAACAGGCGCAACGTCGCAACTGGGTCACCGCCGATGGCCGCCCCGGCCCCAGCGGTGAAGGCGGCTTCGCCGCCGAGGCCGGGCGCTACCACCTTTATGTGTCCCTGGCCTGCCCCTGGGCCCACCGCACGCTGATCCTGCGCAAGCTCAAGGGTCTGGAAAAGCTGATCGACGTCTCGGTGGTCAGCTGGCTGATGCGCGAGAACGGCTGGACCTTCGACACCGCCTACGGCTCCAGCGGCGACCCCCTGGACCACTTCGACTTCATGCACCAGCGCTACACCGCCGACACCGCGGACTACACCGGCCGCGTCACCGTACCGGTGCTGTGGGACAAACAGCGCCAATGCATCGTCAGCAATGAATCGGCGGAGATCATCCGCATGTTCAACAGCGCCTTCGACGGCTTGACGGGCAATACCCTGGACTTCTATCCGCAACCCTTGCGCAGCAAGGTCGATGAGCTCAACGGGCGCATCTATCCGGCACTGAACAACGGTGTGTACCGCGCCGGGTTCGCCACCTCGCAAAAGGCTTATGAGACGGCGTTCGATGATGTCTTCGCCGAACTGGATGCGCTGGAGGCCCTGCTCGGCACGCAGCGCTACCTGGCCGGCGAGTACCTGACCGAAGCCGATGTGCGGCTGTTCACCACGCTGATCCGCTTCGATGCGGTGTACTACAGCCACTTCAAGTGCAACCTGCGACGGATTGCCGATTACCCGAACCTGTCGAACTGGCTGCGGGAGCTGTACCAGTGGCCGGGGATTGCCCAGACCGTGGACTTTACCCACATCAAGGGGCACTACTACGCCAGCCACACCACCATCAATCCGACAGGGATTGTGCCGAAGGGGCCGTTACAGGACTTCAGCCGCGCACATGATCGGCAGCGGTTGAGTGGGCAAGGGGTTTGGTGCAGGGGTTGAGGACGCTTTCGCCGGCAAGCCGGCTCCTACAACAGCGGGATGTGTAGGAGCCGGCTTGCTGGCGAAGCTTTTCAGACCTCGGACTGAGCGCCTTCGAACCAGGCCAGCTTCTCGCGTAGCTGGACCACTTCGCCAACGATCACCAAGGTTGGCGCGTGCACTTCATGCTCGGCCACCAGCGCAGGCAGGTTGCCCAGGGTGCCGGTGAAGACACGCTGGTTGCTGGTGGTGCCCTGCTGAACCAGCGCCGCCGGGGTGTCGGCGCCGCGACCGTGCTTGATCAGTTGCTCGCAGATGGTCGGCAAGCCCACCAGGCCCATGTAGAACACCAGGGTCTGGGCCGGCGCCACCAGGTCGCTCCAGGGCAGGTTGCTGGTGCCGTCCTTGAGATGGCCGGTGACGAAGCGCACCGACTGGGCGTAGTCACGGTGAGTCAGGGGAATCCCGGCATAGGCCGAGCAACCACTGGCCGCGGTAATCCCCGGCACCACCTGGAACGGAATGCCGTGGGCCGCCAGCTCTTCAATCTCTTCGCCACCACGGCCGAAGATGAACGGATCGCCACCCTTGAGACGCACTACACGCTTGCCTTGCTGGGCCAGGGTCACCAATTGCTGGTTGATCTGTTCCTGGGGCACGGCGTGATCGGCGCGACGCTTGCCGACATAGATGCGTTCGGCGTCGCGACGGCACAGTTCGAGAATCGCCGGCGCCACCAGGCGGTCGTAGAGCACCACATCGGCCTGCTGCATCAGGCGCAGGGCACGGAAGGTCAGCAGGTCCGGATCACCCGGGCCTGCCCCCACCAGATACACCTCGCCCGGCGCATGGGGCGCCTTGCCGGCGATCTTGGCCTGCAACAGACGTTCGGCTTCCGCGCCCTGCCCCGCCAGTTGGCGATCGGCAATGGGCCCTTGGAACACGTCCTCCCAGAACGCCCGGCGTTGCTGCACATCCGGAAACAGGCTTTTGACCTGGGCGCGGAAACGCGCCGCCAACCCGGCCAGTTGGCCGTAGGTGGAAGGAATCCAGGTTTCCAGCTTGGCCCGGATCAGCCGCGCCAGCACCGGCGCATCGCCGCCACTGGAGACTGCGATGACCAACGGCGAACGGTCGACGATAGCCGGGAAGATCACGCTGCACAGGGCCGGCGCGTCCACCACATTGACAGGGACGCAACGCCGATGGGCATCGGCGGAGACCTGGGCATTGAGGGATTCGTCGTCGGTGGCGGCGATGATCAGGGTGCAGCCGTCGAGGTCGGCCTCGACATACCCGCGCAACAGGGACTCACCGCCGCTGGCGACGATCAGTTCCTGCAATTGCGCTTCTATTTCAGGTGCGACCACTCGCAGCTGCGCACCGGCATCGGCCAGCAGACGGGATTTGCGCAAGGCAATCTCCCCTCCGCCGACCACCAACACACGACTGCCGCGAAGGTTGTGAAACAGCGGCAGATATTCCATTTAGCCGATGACCTCAAGGCCACCCATGTACGGCTTCAGCACATCCGGCACACGGATCGAACCGTCGGCCTGCTGGTAGTTCTCCAGCACCGCCACCAGGGTGCGGCCCACGGCCAGGCCGGAACCGTTGAGGGTGTGCACCAGCTCAGGCTTGCCGGTTTCCGGGTTACGGAAGCGCGCCTGCATGCGGCGGGCCTGGAAGTCGCCACAGTTGGAGCACGAGGAGATCTCGCGGTACTTGTCTTGGCTCGGCACCCAGACTTCGAGGTCGTAGGTCTTGACCGCGCTGAAGCCCATGTCGCCGGTGCACAGGGCCAGTACGCGGTACGGCAGTTGCAGCAGTTGCAGGACTTTTTCAGCGTTGGCGGTCAGGCCTTCCAGGGCTTCCATGGAGGTCGACGGCTCGACCACTTGGACCATCTCGACCTTGTCGAACTGGTGCTGACGGATCATGCCGCGGGTATCGCGACCCGAAGCACCGGCCTCACTGCGAAAGCACGGCGTGTGGGCGACGAACTTCAGCGGCAGTTGCTTGGCGTCGAGAATCTCGCCAGCGACGATGTTGGTCAGGGACACTTCGGCGGTCGGGATCAGGTACAGATCGGCTTCGCCTTCGCGAGTGATCTTGAACAGGTCTTCCTCGAACTTCGGCAACTGGCTGGTGCCCACCAGCGCCGGAGCCTGCACCAGGTACGGGGTGTAGGCCTCTTCGTAGCCGTGCTCACCGGTGTGCAGGTTGATCATGAACTGCGCCAGGGCGCGGTGCAGACGGGCGATCGGGCCGCGCAACAGGGCAAAACGCGCGCCGGACAGCTTGGCGGCGGTTTCAAAGTCCAGCCAGCCGTGGGTTTCGCCCAGGGCCACGTGGTCCTTGATCGGGAAATCGAAGGCGGTCGGGGTGCCCCAGCGGCGCACTTCGACGTTGCCGTCTTCGTCTTCGCCCACCGGCACCGACTCGTGGGGCAGGTTGGGAATGCCGAACAGGATCGAATCCAGTTCGCTCTGGATGTTTTCCAGCTCCGCCTTGCCGGAGCTCAGCTCGTTCCCCATGCGCTCAACGTCGGCCATCAGCGGGGCGATGTCTTCGCCGCGTTGCTTGGCCTGGCCGATGGACTTGGAGCGCGCGTTACGTTCAGCCTGCAGTTGCTCGGTGCGGGTCTGCACGGTCTTGCGCTGTTCTTCCAGCGCTTCGATGCGTGCCACATCCAGGGCAAAGCCGCGGGATGCCAGACGATCCGCTACGTCCTGAAGGTTGCTACGTAACAGTTTGGAATCGAGCATGTCGTTCTCTCGTTTATCAAAGTTTGGTCAAGGACAGGCCGGCCCAGGTAGCAAGCAGCCCGCCGAATACACTCAGTGCCGCGTAGCCCAGGGCCAGCGCCACTTGTCCGCTTTCCAGCAGACGCACGGTATCCAGTGAAAAGGATGAAAAAGTCGTCAGGCCACCGAGGAAGCCCACTATCAATCCGGCACGCACTTCGATCGGCACTTCCGGACGGACCAGGAACAGCCCGTATAACACGCCGATCAGCAGGCAGCCCACGATATTAACGGCCAGCGTCGCGGTATAGAAGTGCCGCGGCCAATTGGCGTTGATCCAGTTGCCCGTGGTGAAACGCAACAGGGTACCGGCCACGCCACCGGCGGAGACTGCGAGGATCAGGGGGATCACGGTTTTCTCCGCTGCAAGGGGCTGGCCCGGTCCAGGGCGGCCAGGTGCTTGAGCTTCTCGCCGATCTTCAGTTCCAGGCCACGGGGCACCGGTTGATAGAGCGGCAAGGGTTCGAGTTCTTCGGGGAAATAGTCTTCACCGGCGGCGTAGGCATCCGGCTCGTCATGGGCGTAGCGGTATTCGTCGCCGTAGCCCAGCTGCTTCATCAGCTTGGTCGGGGCATTGCGCAGGTGGATCGGCACTTCCAGCGAGCCGTGCTCGGCAGCAGCGCGCATGGCGGCCTTGAAGCCCATGTACACGGCGTTGCTCTTCGGCGCACAGGCCAGGTAGGTGATGGCCTGGGCCACTGCCAGCTCGCCTTCGGGGCTGCCCAGGCGCTCCTGTACATCCCAGGCCGCCAGGCACAGGCTCAGGGCCCGCGGGTCGGCGTTGCCAATGTCTTCGCTGGCCATGCGCACCACGCGCCGGGCCAGGTACAACGGGTCGCAGCCGCCGTCGAGCATGCGCGCGAACCAGTACAGGGCCCCGTCGGGATTGGAGCCGCGCACGGATTTGTGCAACGCGGAAATCTGGTCGTAGAAGGCTTCGCCACCCTTGTCGAAACGCCGGCGGGTGTCACCCAGCAGGCTTTGCAACAGATCGACACTGATCTCGCCACCGTCTTCCGCCAGGTCCGAGGCGTTTTCCAGCAGGTTGAGCATGCGCCGGCCATCGCCATCGGCGGCCGACAGCAGCATCTGGAAGCCTTCATCGCTGAGGCTCAGCTGGCGCTTGCCCAGCCCCCGCTCCTCGGTCAGGGCGCGCTGTACCAGGGTGCCCAGGGCCGCTTCATCCAGGCTCTTGAGCACATAGACTCGCGCTCGGGAGAGCAAGGCGTTGTTGAGCTCGAAGGACGGGTTTTCCGTGGTGGCACCGATAAAGATCAGCGTGCCGTCTTCCACGTAGGGCAGGAAAGCATCCTGCTGGGACTTGTTGAAGCGATGCACTTCATCGACGAACAGAATGGTTCGCCGACCGTATTGCCCGGCCTGCTGCTTGGCGATTTCCACCGCCTGGCGGATCTCCTTGACCCCGGCCAGCACCGCCGAGACGGTTTCGAAGTGGGCGTCCGAGACTTCCGCCAACAGCCGCGCCAGGGTGGTCTTGCCGACCCCGGGCGGGCCCCAGAAGATCATCGAATGCAGCGCGCCCTGCTCCAGGGCCTCGCGCAGCGGCTTGCCCCGGGCCAACAGGTGCTGCTGGCCAACGTACTCGTCCAGGTTGGTCGCACGCAGGCGTGCGGCCAGTGGCTGGGCAATCGGGGCACTACGAAACAGGTCCATGGACTACCTTCGAAACCTTGCGGTTGCGGCTGCTTACTCTTGGATCACATCGGCACCCTTGGGGATGTCGAACTTGAACTTGGACGCCGGGATGGCTTCGTTGGCCTTGACCCCGGTGAACAGAATATTGGTGCGCTGGCCAACGCTGTCAATCAACTGCATGTCGTTGATCATGCCGTTGCGAAACGACAGGCGCAGGCTGTCGAACAGGGTGTCGCGGGTTTTCGGCTTGAGGGTGAAGTCCATCACGCCGCCGGCTTCCTTGGAGGTGATGTCGAAGCTTTCGCTGATTTTCGACACGTCACCGGAGAGCAACAGGGCCGGGGTCTGGGTCAGGCGCTGGTCAAGCTTCTTGATGGTCACCTGCTCCAGGTCCGGGTCCCACAGGGAGACTTTCTGGCCGTCGGAAACCATCAGCTGTTCTTGTGGCGCATCGGTGTGCCAGTAGAACAGGCCCGGGCGCTGCAGGGACATCTCGCCGGCGGTTTCCTGCAACTGGGTGCCGCTGCCATCCAGGGTCAGCTGGGAGAAACGCGCGGTCAGGGTCTGGGACTTTTCCAGCAACTGGGTCAGGCGCGCCACGTCTTTGGGGTCGGCGTGGGCCGACAAGGTGGTCACAGCCAATACCGGCAGCAGCAACATGCGAATCAGGCGCATGGAATTCCTCATTAATTGGATGGGTATACGAGCGGCGTGACTTCACGCCGCTGCAAGCGAAACAGGGATCAGTCGCGCGTCGGGCCCGGCGCCAGCACTTCGCGGGAGCCGTTGGTGTTCATCGCCGTCACCACCCCGGCCATTTCCATGGCTTCGATCATCCGGGCGGCGCGGTTATAGCCAATCTTCAGCTTGCGCTGTACCGCAGAGATCGAGGCCCGGCGGCTTTCCAGGACGAACTGCACGGCTTCGTCGTAGAGCGCGTCGGCTTCCGGATCATCGCCGTCACCCCCGCCGCTGCTACCTTCGAAACCACTGCCCGCCTCTTCGACACCGTTGAGGATGTCGTCGTTGTATTCCGGCGCACCGCGCAGCTTCCAGGCCTCCACCACGCGGTGCACTTCATCATCAGAAACGAAGGCGCCGTGGACGCGGATCGGCAGGCTGGTGCCCGGCGGCATGTAGAGCATGTCACCGTGGCCCAGCAATTGTTCGGCACCGCCCTGGTCGATGATGGTCCGCGAGTCGATCTTGCTCGACACCTGGAACGCCATGCGGGTCGGGATGTTGGCCTTGATCAGGCCGGTGATCACGTCTACCGATGGGCGCTGGGTGGCGAGAATCAGGTGGATACCGGCGGCACGGGCCTTCTGGGCGATACGGGCGATCAGTTCCTCAACCTTCTTGCCGACGATCATCATCATGTCGGCGAATTCGTCCACCACCACCACGATGGTCGGCAGCTTGGTCAGCAGCGGCGCTTCGTCGTGGATGCTTTCGCGGTTGTACAGCGGGTCGGCCAGCGGGGTACCTGCTTCAATCGCTTCCTTGACCTTGGCGTTGAAGCCCGAGAGGTTGCGCACGCCCATCTTGGCCATGAGCTTGTAGCGCCGCTCCATCTCCGCCACGCTCCAGCGCAGGGCGTTGGCCGCGTCCTTCATGTCGGTCACCACCGGGCACAGCAGATGCGGAATGCCCTCGTAGATCGACAGTTCGAGCATCTTCGGGTCGATCATGATCAGCTTGGCGTCTTCCGGGCCGGACTTGAACAGGATCGACAGGATCATCGCGTTGACCCCCACCGACTTACCGGAACCGGTGGTACCGGCCACCAGCAGGTGAGGCATTTTTGCAAGGTCGGTGATGATCGGCTTGCCGCCGATATCGTGGCCCAGGGCCAGGGTGACCGGGGATTTGAAGTTGTCGTATTCAGGGGTCGAGAGCACTTCGGAGAAGCGCACGATCTGCCGGTCTTCGTTGGGAATCTCGATGCCCACGGTGGTCTTGCCGGGAATCACTTCCACTACGCGAACACTGGTCACGGCCAGGGAACGCGCCAGGTCCTTGGCCAGGTTGGCGATCCGGCTGACCTTCACCCCTGCCGCCGGCTGGATTTCGTAACGGGTAATCACCGGCCCCGGGTGGATCGAATCCACCGAGACTTCGACGCCGAACTCCTTGAGCTTGATTTCCAGCAGGTGGCCAACCGCCGCCAGGGATTCGGGGGAATAGTTCAGCTGTTTCTTTTCTGCCGGGTCGAGGATCGAGATCGGTGGCAAGGTGCCTTCCACCGCGCTGTCGACGAACAGCGGCACCTGTTTCTCTTTCTGCACGCGCTTGCTGGGCTCCGGCGCCTTGGTGGCGATCGGTGTGATCACTGGCGGCACCTGCTTTTCGCGCTCGGACATGTGCTTGCTCAGGGCCTGCTCGCGCTCGATAAGGCGCTCCTTGACCTTGGCCTGCTCGCGCTTGTCGGCCACGTTCGGGGCCACGACTTCATCGACCCGGGCATCCACTTCGCGCAATTGCGCCACCAGTTGCTTGCGCTCCACGCGCGCATCCCACCAGCGGTTGGCGGCGCCCTGGAACAGTTCGAACAGGTCGAGGGTGATCTTGCCGGTCACGTCCATCACCTTGAACCACGACAGGTCGGTGAACACCGTCAGGCCGAACAGGAACAGGGCAATGAACATCAGGGTGCTGCCCTGCACGTTCAGGGCGTTCTTGGCCAGGTCGCCCAGGCTTTCGCCCAGGGCGCCACCGGCACCGGCCGGCAGGCCCGTGGCGGCATGGAAATGGATATGGGCCAGCGCGGCGCCCGACAGCACCAGGAACACCAGGCCGATCAGCCGCCAGGAAAACAGCCAGCCGCTCCACTGCCAGGGCTCATGGCGCTGGCGGAAGATCTGGTATGTCTTGATCGCCAACAGCAGCGGGAAGATATAGGCGAAGTAACCCAACACCATAAACAGGATATCGGCGCTGTAGGAACCGGCCGGGCCACCGAAGTTCTGCACGTCTTCAATCTTGCTGTTATGACTCCAGCCCGGATCATCTTTCCCATAGGTCAGAAGTGCCATCATCAAGAACAGGCACAGGGCGCCAATGGCGATCAACGCACCCTCCTTGAGCCGGTAGTGCAATTGTTGACGCCAGAGCGGAACAACAGGTTTAGGTGCTGCGGTGGATTTCTTCAAAACGCGTCTTTTCCTGCGCCAAGGGCGCGTCCAACGGGTGATTGACTACAAGATACTGCTCAATCCGAGCAGGTAAATAAAGTTGACCGGCGTAACTGGGGCTACTTTTAACACTCTGCCCCTTGCTTCTGAAACAGTGCAATTCTGAATAAACCCGGTACAGCGTCGTATTGTACGGGTTTGTTCACGCCATGCCACGTCGGAACCCTCCGACCAGCATAGTCAACGGCCTGTTACGCACTGTTCAATTGGAGCATGCATTCTCTTTTGTGACAAAGGCTTATGAGGTGTTTTTATGAACGATGCGAAGCATTCACGCCTGATCATTCTGGGCTCTGGCCCTGCCGGTTACAGCGCTGCCGTCTATGCCGCTCGGGCCAACCTCAAACCGACGGTGATCACCGGTTTGCAAGCCGGCGGCCAACTGACCACCACCACCGAAGTCGACAACTGGCCCGGCGATGTCGAAGGCTTGACCGGCCCGGTGCTGATGGAGCGGATGCAGAGACACGCCGAACGCTTCGACACCGAGATCGTCTATGACCACATCCACACCGCACAGTTGCAGCAGCGGCCGTTTATCCTCATCGGCGACAGCGGCACCTACAGTTGCGACGCGCTGATCATCGCCACTGGCGCCTCGGCGCAATACCTGGGCCTGCCCTCCGAAGAGGCCTTTGCCGGCAAGGGGGTTTCCGCCTGCGCCACCTGCGATGGCTTCTTCTACCGCAATCAGGTGGTGGCCGTGGTGGGCGGCGGCAACACCGCCGTGGAGGAAGCACTGTACCTGTCGAACATCGCCAAAGAAGTGCACCTGGTGCATCGCCGCGACAAGCTGCGAGCCGAGAAGATCCTCCAGGACAAGCTGTTCGACAAGGCCGCCAATGGCAATATCCGCCTGCACTGGAACCAGCACCTGGAGGAAGTGCTGGGCGATGCCAGCGGCGTGACCGGCGCCCGCCTCAAGGACAGCCACAGCGGAGAAACCAAGGATCTGGCACTGGCCGGGGTGTTTATCGCCATCGGCCACAAGCCCAATACCGATCTGTTCCAGGGCCAGCTGGAGATGCGCGACGGCTACCTGCTGGTGCGTGGCGGCAGCGAAGGCAATGCCACGGCCACCGGCATCCAGGGGGTATTTGCCGCCGGCGACGTGGCCGACCACGTCTATCGCCAGGCCATCACTTCGGCCGGCGCCGGCTGCATGGCAGCGCTGGATGCGGAAAAATTCCTCGACGACAACTAAGCCCTCGCCCTACGCTTGTGGCGGGCCCGCAATGGCTCGCCACCGCCCTCCCCTGCCGCAAGTCTGGATACCATGCTGACCTGGTTACAACGCAACACACTCGACTTCCCGCCGCTGGAAAAGGCCATGCGCGAGCCCAATGGCTTGCTGGCCGCGGGCGGAGACTTGTCTGCCGACCGCCTGATCCAGGCCTATCGTCACGGCTGCTTTCCCTGGTTTTCCGAAGGCCAGCCGATTCTCTGGTGGTCCCCCGATCCGCGCACGGTGTTATTCCCGGACGAACTGCATGTCTCCCGCAGCCTGGGCAAACTGTTGCGCAAACAACGCTATCAGGTGACCTTCGATCAGGACTTTGCCGCAGTCATCAGCGCCTGTGCAGCGCCTCGCGCCTATGCCGACGGCACCTGGATCAGCGAAGCGATGCAACGCGCCTACCTGCAACTGCATCAACGCGGCTACGCCCATTCGGTGGAAGTCTGGGATCAGGGAGTGCTGGTGGGCGGCTTGTATGGACTGGCCATGGGGCAGCTGTTTTTCGGCGAGTCGATGTTCAGCCGCGCCGACAATGCCTCGAAATTCGGCTTTGCCACTCTGGTGGAACGCTTGAAGGCGTGGGGATTTGTGCTGATCGACTGCCAGATGCCCACCGAACACCTGCACAGCCTCGGCGCCCGATCCATTTCCCGGCCAGAGTTCGCGAATTACCTGAAACACCACCTGGACCTGCCGAGCCGCGCCATATGGGTTTCCTAGGCGGGTTTGCCGGGGGTGGCTTACACTTAATTGCAAAGCTTATTCCGAGGGTTGACTCATGACCGAGTTGGCGCGCCTGAAGTTCTATGCCACCCAACCCCACTCTTGCAGCTACCTGCCCGACGAACAGGCGACCACTCTGTTCCTCGATCCCAGCCAGCCCATGGACGTGCATGTCTACGCGGATCTGTCGGAAATGGGCTTTCGGCGCAGCGGCGATCATCTGTATCGCCCCCACTGCCAGAACTGCAACGCCTGCGTGCCGGCGCGCATTCCTGCTACACAGTTCCTGCCCAGCCGCCAGCAAAAGCGCATTCTCAAACGCAACAGCGACCTGACCGTACACGCGGCCAAACCCTGCTTCAGCGAAGAGTATTTCGACCTCTACCAGCGCTACATCGAGCAACGCCACGCCGATGGCGACATGTTCCCCCCAAGCCGCGACCAGTTCTCGACCTTTCTGGTTCGAGACCTGCCCTTCTCGCGCTTCTACGAGTTCCGCCTGGACGGCCGCCTGCTGGCCGTGGCGGTCACAGACCTGCTGCCCAATGGCCTGTCAGCGGTCTACACCTTCTATGAACCCGACGAAGAGCGCCGCAGCCTCGGGCGCTTTGCAATCCTTTGGCAAATCGGCGAAACCCTGCGCCTGGGGCTGGATGCGGTGTACCTCGGCTACTGGATCAAGAACTGCAAAAAGATGAACTACAAGACCCAATATCGCCCCATAGAGCTGCTGGTTAACCAGAGATGGGTGATCCTCAACTAGAAGGTCTTGGCTTAAACCCCACTTTTCGGGCACAATGCACGCCGCTTTTGCCTGGCGCAGTTGCACCGGGCCATTCATTGGACACCGAGGGCTTTACTGCATGTCGAAAGAAGACAGCTTCGAAATGGAAGGCACTGTCGTCGACACCCTGCCCAACACCATGTTTCGTGTGGAGTTGGAAAATGGGCACGTCGTAACCGCGCATATTTCCGGCAAGATGCGCAAGAACTACATTCGTATTCTTACCGGTGACAAAGTGCGCGTCGAGCTGACGCCCTATGACTTGAGCAAAGGGCGCATCACTTACCGCGCTCGCTAAGCAAGTCAATACAAGACGCCCGGTTATGCCGGGCGTTTTTGTTCGTCTGCAAAAAAACGTTTCAAACGCCAGATAGCACAAAGGCACCTCCCGGTGCCTTTGGCTGTACTGCTGTGTTATGCGGCGATCAAGCCATTTCCGCCGTGGTCTCGAAATCGAAGGTCAGCTCGCCATCCTTGATGTCGATGTGGACCACACCGCCATGGTCGGACAACTCGCCAAACAGGATCTCCTCGGCCAGGGGACGCTTGATCTTGTCCTGGATCAAGCGCGCCATCGGACGGGCGCCCATGGTCACGTCGTAACCACCGGCGGCCAGCCAGCTGCGAGCGGCATCGGTCACTTCCAGCTGCACGCGCTTGTCTTCCAGCTGCGCCTGAAGCTCGGTAAGGAACTTGTCCACCACGCTCTTGATCACTTCGTGGCTCAGGCGACCGAACTGGATAATGGTATCCAGACGGTTGCGGAACTCCGGCGTGAAGCTCTTCTTGATCACTTCCATGGCATCGGAAGAGTGATCCTGATGCGTGAAGCCGATGGAGGCTCGCGCCGCAGTTTCAGCACCGGCGTTGGTGGTCATGATGACGATCACATTGCGGAAATCCGCCTTGCGCCCGTTGTTGTCGGTCAGGGTCCCGTGGTCCATCACCTGCAGCAGCAGGTTGAAGACTTCCGGGTGGGCCTTCTCGATTTCATCGAGCAGCAATACGCAATGCGGCTGCTTGGTGATGGCCTCGGTCAGCAAGCCACCCTGGTCGAAACCGACATAGCCGGGAGGCGCACCAATCAAGCGCGAGACGGTGTGCCGCTCCATGTACTCGGACATGTCGAAGCGCACCAGCTCGATCCCCATGGCCTTGGCCAACTGCCGCGCCGCTTCGGTCTTGCCGACACCGGTAGGACCGGCGAACAGGAAGGAACCGACCGGTTTGTCCGGCGATTTCAGGCCTGCACGGGACAGCTTGATCGCGGTGGACAGCGAATCGATCGCCGCATCCTGACCAAACACCGTCAGCTTGAGATCGCGCTCGAGATTGCGCAGCAGCTCTTTATCGGAACTGGTGACGTGTTTTGGTGGAATCCGCGCGATTTTCGCCACGATGTCTTCGACCTGGGCCACTTCGATGCGCTTCACGCGCTTCTCCGCCGGCTGCAGGCGCTGATAGGCCCCTGCCTCGTCGATGACGTCGATGGCCTTGTCCGGCATATGCCGGTCATTGATATAGCGAGAGGCCAATTCTGCAGCGGCACGCAGGGCTTCATCACTGTATTCGATACTGTGATGCTGCTCGAAACGCCCCTTGAGGCCGCGCAGGATGCCAATGGTGTCTTCAACCGAGGGCTCGGACACATCGACTTTCTGGAAGCGCCGCGCCAAGGCCCGGTCCTTCTCGAAAATGCCACGGAACTCCTGGAAGGTAGTCGAGCCGATGCAACGGATATCACCCGAGGACAGCAGCGGCTTGAGCAGGTTCGAGGCGTCCATCACCCCACCGGAGGCCGCACCGGCACCGATGATGGTGTGGATTTCGTCGATGAACAGGATCGCCTGAGGGCGTTTTTTCAGTTCGCCCAGCAGCGCCTTGAAGCGCTTCTCGAAATCGCCGCGGTATTTGGTACCGGCCAGCAACGCCCCGAGATCCAGCGAGTAGACGACGCTGTTGACCAGCAGGTCCGGCACTTGATTGTCGACGATGCGCTTGGCCAGGCCCTCGGCAATCGCGGTCTTGCCCACGCCTGCCTCACCCACCAGCAGCGGGTTGTTCTTGCGCCGGCGCGCCAGGATCTGCGCTACGCGCTCGACTTCCTGCTCGCGCCCTACCAACGGATCAATGCGGCCCTGACGGGCCAACTCATTGAGGTTGCTGGCATAGGCATCCAGAGGATTGCCCGAAGAAGACGACTCACCACCCTCTTCGTCCTGCATATCCTGTTCACCTTCAGAATGATCGCCATGCCCGGGCACCTTGGAGATGCCATGGGCGATGTAGTTGACCACGTCGATACGGGCAACGCTCTGCTGTTTCAGCAGGAACACCGCCTGGCTCTCTTGCTCACTGAAGATTGCCACCAGCACATTGGCACCGGTGACTTCACGCTTGCCCGAGCTCTGTACGTGAAAGACAGCACGTTGCAATACACGCTGGAAACCCAGGGTTGGCTGAGTTTCGCGATCCTCGTCGTGCACGGGAATCAGCGGCGTTGTGGAGTCGATGAACTCCTGCAGGTCGTGCTTGAGTTTGTCGAGGTTTGCTCCGCAGGCACGTAAAACGGTGGCGGCGGCCTCATTATCCAAAAGAGCCAACAGGAGATGCTCGACGGTCATGAACTCATGACGCTTCGAACGGGCCTCCTTGAAGGCGAGATTGAGGGTGACTTCGAGCTCGCGGTTTAACATAGCTTCACCTCATACCCAAGTGGTCGGCGTTAACCGTCCTTCTCGATTTCACAGAGTAGCGGATGCTGGCTTTCCCGGGCGTACTGGTTGACCTGCATGGCCTTGGTCTCGGCGATGTCGCGGGTAAACAATCCACACACTGCCCGCCCTTCGGTATGGACGGCCAGCATGACCTTGGTCGCCAGCTCGCGATTCAGGTTAAAAAACATCTCGAGCACTTCGACGACGAAATCCATCGGCGTGTAGTCATCGTTGAACAAAACCACCTTGTACATCGGCGGCGCCTGGAGAGCAGGCTTAGCCTCCTGTACTGCCAAGCCAGCGGAATCGTCGTCGTGCAAGTCCGGGCGATCCTGATTGAATGTTAGTCGAATCTGGCTGATTGCATGCATGGAAAGAAAGGTTCGTCAGTTGTGCAAATACAGTGGTGGGGGCGCCCTGGAAGGATTTCAACTCCGACCGCCGGGTCAACTTGACTATCGGCAAAACGGTGTTACAACCAATAGGGCCCACATTGGGTAATAAACGTCCGCGGCGTCAACCTTTTTACCAAGCTTGGCGGCGGATGAACTGGATGATACTCCAGTGATGGAGTCTGTTGCAGAGGGATATGAGTATGGCTAGCGGTAAGGTCAAGTGGTTCAACAACGCCAAGGGTTATGGCTTTATTAATGAGGAGGGCAAGACTGACGATCTGTTTGCCCATTACTCGGCCATCGATATGGATGGCTACAAGACCTTGAAAGCCGGACAGGCTGTGAGCTTCGAGATCATCCAAGGGCCCAAGGGCCTGCATGCGATCAAAATCAGCGCGTTGAAGGTGCCCGGCGAAATCGTCACCGCCGAGGCCCAGCCCGAAAGTGCCCTGAGCTGATCCAACCAACATCCAGTCATAAAAAAACCGGCCGACTCAAGGGATTGAGTCGGCCGGTTTGCTTTGGGCGCCGTACAGCTTACATGTGCGAGATCAGCGCATCGCCGAAGGCCGAGGAAGACAACAGGGTTGCACCGTCCATCAGGCGTTCGAAGTCATAGGTCACGGTCTTGGCCGAGATTGCGCCATTGGTGCCCTTGATGATCAGGTCGGCCGCTTCGGTCCAGCCCATGTGGCGCAGCATCATCTCTGCGGAGAGGATCAGCGAACCCGGGTTGACCTGGTCCTTGCCGGCATACTTGGGCGCGGTACCGTGGGTGGCTTCGAACATGGCCACGGTATCGGACAGGTTGGCGCCTGGTGCAATGCCGATGCCGCCCACTTCCGCCGCCAGGGCGTCGGACAGGTAGTCACCGTTGAGGTTGAGGGTCGCGATCACATCGTATTCGGCCGGGCGCAGCAGGATCTGCTGGAGCATGGCGTCGGCGATGGCATCCTTGACGATGACGTTCTTGCCGGTTTTCGGGTTCTTGAACTGCATCCAGGGACCGCCGTCCAGCAGGGTCGCGCCGAACTCTTCGGCCGCCACTTCGTAGGCCCATTCCTTGAAGGCACCTTCGGTGAACTTCATGATGTTGCCTTTGTGCACGATGGTCAGCGAGTCGCGGTCGTTATCCACTACATATTGCAGCGCCTTGCGCGCCAGACGCTTGGTGCCCTGCAGGGAAACCGGCTTGACGCCGATGCCGCAGTTTTCGTCGAAACGGATCTTGGTGACACCCATTTCCTCCTTGAGGAACTTGATGACCTTGGTGGCTTCTGCCGAGCCGGCTTTCCACTCGATGCCGGCGTAAATGTCTTCGGAGTTTTCACGGAAGATGGTCATGTCCACGTCACCCGGCTTCTTCACCGGGCTGGGCACGCCTTCGAACCAGCGCACAGGGCGCAGGCATACATAAAGATCGAGTTGCTGACGCAGGGCCACGTTCAGGGAACGGATGCCACCACCGACCGGAGTGGTCAGCGGGCCCTTGATGGAAACCACGTAATCCTTCACTGCGTCCAGGGTTTCCTGAGGAAGCCAGGTGTCCTGGTCGTACACTTGAGTCGCTTTTTCCCCGGCATACACTTCCATCCAGGAAATCTTGCGTTCGCCGCCGTAAGCCTTCTTAACCGCAGCATCGACAACCTTGATCATGACCGGGCTGATATCAACACCAATACCGTCGCCTTCGATGAAAGGAATAATCGGGTTGTTAGGAACATTGAGAGAATGGTCTGCGTTGACGGTGATTTTGTCGCCGACTGCTGGAACCTGAATCTTCTTGTATCCCATGCTGAACTCCGTTGTGTGGATTGAACATCTGGCTGCGTTCGAGCGTACCCCAGTTGAATCTGGACGGGAACCTCATGTTCCACCCATATGCCGTGAAAGCTGCACAGTTCGCGGCCTACAAGCCTGAAAGCAAAGGGAAAAGTGCCAAAGTAAAGCACCCCGAGCGACTCTACGCCTGCACCCTGCCTGCGACCTTTAGACCAATGGACGAGAACGGGCGCCTATGAAGCATCGGCGTTTTGCTAGCTACCTATGTATAATGCCGCCGCTGACCACAGAGTCACGACGGCCGAACGCTCTGCTACCGACAAAACAAGCCGAGAATGGCCGCCCAAAGCCGGGTTGTTACCGCAGCCCACCCGCTTGACGCTCGACTGATGCACCCAACATCACCGCGAAGAAACCTCGACATTCGGCTCATGGATGACCTTTGAACGAAAGCGCTTACCCGGCGCACCTCGAGTTTCTGCGCACGCTTTAGCAAAGAAGAGAGTTAATCCGAATATGCCCACCCGCTCGAAGATCATCTACACCTTCACCGACGAAGCCCCGGCCCTCGCCACCTATTCCCTGCTGCCTATCGTAGAAGCCTTCACCGCTTCGGCTGATATCGCCGTGGAAACCCGCGACATCTCCCTGGCCGGCCGCATCCTCGCCAGCTTCCCTGAGCAGTTGGGTACCAAAGCGGTGCCGGACCACCTTGCCGAACTGGGCGAGCTGGCGGTCACCCCAGAAGCCAACATCATCAAGCTGCCGAACATCAGCGCCTCGGTCCCGCAACTGCAAGCCGCGATCAAAGAGCTGCAGGCCCAGGGCTATGCGCTGCCGGACTACCCAGAAACCGTGACCTGCGACGCCGACAAAGACGCCAAGGCGCGTTACGACAAGGTCAAGGGCAGCGCCGTGAACCCGGTCCTGCGTGAAGGCAACTCCGACCGCCGCGCTCCGCTGTCGGTGAAGAACTATGCGCGCAAGCACCCGCACAAGATGGGCGCCTGGGCCAAGGACTCCAAGTCCCACGTTGCCCACATGAGCAACGGCGACTTCTACGGCAGCGAAAAAGCGGCCCTGATCGAAGCAGCCGACAGCGTCAAGATCGAACTGATCGCCCAGGACGGCACTGCCACCGTCCTGAAGGAAAAGACCGCCGTGCAAGCCGGCGAGATCCTCGACTGCGCCGTAATGAGCAAAAAGGCCCTGCGCGCCTTCATCGCCGCTGAAATCGAAGACGCCAAGAAGCAAGGCGTACTGCTTTCGGTACACCTCAAGGCCACCATGATGAAGGTCTCCGACCCGATCATGTTCGGCCAGATCGTTGCCGAGTTCTATCAGGATGCCCTGAGCAAGCACGCCACCGTGCTGCAGGAAATCGGCTTCAACCTGAACAACGGCATCGGCGACCTGTACGCCCGCATCAAGGCCCTGTCGGCCGACCAGCAAGCTGCGATCGAAGCCGACATCCAGGCCGTCTACGCAGCCCGCCCTGCCCTGGCCATGGTCAACTCCGACAAAGGCATCACCAACCTGCACGTGCCGAGCGACGTGATCGTCGACGCCTCGATGCCTGCCATGATCCGTGACTCTGGCAAGATGTGGGGCACCGACGGCCAGCTGCACGACACCAAGGCCGTGATCCCGGACCGTTGCTACGCCACCATCTACCAGGCCGTGATCGAAGACTGCAAAGCCAATGGTGCGTTCGATCCGACCACCATGGGCAGCGTGCCGAACGTTGGCCTGATGGCGAAAAAAGCCGAAGAATACGGTTCCCACGACAAGACTTTCGAAATCAAGGCTGACGGCGTGGTTCGCGTCACCGACAGCAAAGGCAGCCTGCTGCTGGAGCAGAAAGTCGAAGCCGGCGACATCTTCCGCATGTGCCAGACCAAAGACGCGCCGATCCAGGACTGGGTCAAACTGGCGGTCAACCGTGCTCGCGCCAGCAGCACCCCGGCCATTTTCTGGCTGGACCCGATGCGGGCCCACGACGGCGTGATGATCGAGAAAGTTCAGGTCTACCTGAAGGATCACGACACCAGCGACCTGGACATCCGCATCATGTCCCCGGTTGAAGCCATGAAGTTCACCCTGGCCCGCACCCGCGACGGCAAGGACACCATCTCGGTGACCGGCAACGTACTGCGCGACTACCTGACCGACCTGTTCCCGATCATGGAACTGGGCACCAGCGCCAAGATGCTGTCGATCGTGCCGCTGATGAACGGTGGCGGCCTGTTCGAAACCGGCGCCGGCGGCTCGGCTCCCAAACACGTACAGCAGCTGCTGGAAGAGAACTTCCTGCGCTGGGACTCCCTGGGTGAGTTCCTGGCCCTGGCAGCCTCCCTGGAGCACCTGGGCAACACCTACAACAACCCGAAAGCCCTGGTGCTGGCCAAGACCCTGGACCAGGCGACCGGCCAGTTCCTCGACAACAACAAGTCGCCATCGCGCAAGGTCGGCAACATCGACAACCGCGGCAGCCACTTCTACCTAGCGCTGTACTGGGCTCAAGCCCTGGCCGCCCAGACCGAGGACGCTGCCCTGCAAGCGCAGTTCAGCACCCTGGCCAAGACCCTGACCGAGAACGAAGCGACCATCGTCGCCGAGCTCAACGCCGTACAGGGCAAGCCCGTGGACATCGGTGGCTACTACAGCGCCAACCCCGAGCTGGTGAGCAAGGCCATGCGCCCGAGCGCCACCCTCAACGCGGCCATCGCTGCGCTGGTGTAAGCACGAGCGAACACACAAACCCCGGCCCCGCGCCGGGGTTTGTGCTTCTGGCGCCCGCAGCAACCGGCCTGTCGGCGAAACAGACAGCGCTCGCTTCGCCGGCAAGCCGGCTCCTACAATGCCCACCCTTTATGAAAGGAGTGCCTTTATGGAATGGCAACCGCATATTACTGTCGCCACCATCGTCGAGGACCAGGGCAGCTTCCTGTTCGTCGAGGAATACCAGGGCGAACAAGCCGTGCTCAACCAGCCCGCCGGGCACCTGGATGCCAATGAAAGCCTGCTCCAGGCGGCCGTACGCGAAACCCTGGAGGAAACCGGCTGGGATGTGGAGTTGACCGGCGTGGTCGGCATCTACCTCTACACCGCCCCCAGCAACGGCGTGACCTACCAGCGCGTGTGCTTTGCCGCCAAGCCACTGCGCCATCATCCGGACTATCAGTTGGATGACGGCATCATCGGCCCGCGCTGGCTGAGCCGCGAGCAACTGCTGGAGCAACGGGCCAACTGGCGCAGCGAGCTGATCCTGCAGTGCCTGGACGATTACCTGGATGGCCAGTTGCACAGCCTGGCACTGATCCGACCAATGCTTTAACCGCAGTTTTAGCCTTGCAGGCCTCAGCCTGTTAGAATCGCGTCCTTTTTCAAGACACCCGTTGAATTCCTATGCGTGATCCAGCCCCTTCTGATAACCAAAAGAAGCGCGTCATTGTCGGCATGTCCGGCGGCGTGGATTCTTCCGTTTCCGCCCTCCTGCTGATGGAGCAGGGTTACCAGGTGGAAGGCCTGTTCATGAAGAACTGGGAGGAAGACGACGGAACCGAATACTGCACCGCCATGGACGACCTGGCCGACGCCCAGGCCGTGTGCGACAAGATTGGCATCAAGCTGCACACCGCCAACTTCGCCGCCGAATACTGGGACAACGTGTTCGAGCACTTCCTGGCCGAATACAAGGCCGGCCGCACGCCGAACCCGGATATCCTCTGCAACCGCGAAATCAAGTTCAAGGCCTTCCTCGACTACGCCATGATGCTCGGCGCCGACCTGATCGCCACCGGCCACTATGTGCGCCGCCGCGACATCGACGGCCGCACCGAACTGCTCAAGGGCCTGGACCCGAACAAGGACCAGAGCTACTTCCTCCACGCCGTTGGCGGCGAGCAGATCGCCAAGACCCTGTTCCCGGTAGGCGAGCTGGAAAAGCCCGAAGTGCGCGCCATTGCCGAAAAACACGACCTGGCCACGGCGAAGAAGAAAGACTCCACCGGCATCTGCTTTATCGGTGAGCGGCGCTTCAGCGACTTCCTCAAGCAATACCTGCCGGCCCAGCCCGGCGAGATCAAGACCACCGAAGGTGAAGTCATCGGCCGCCATCACGGCTTGATGTACCACACCATCGGCCAGCGTCAGGGCCTGGGCATCGGCGGCCTGAAAGACGCCGGCGAAGAGCCGTGGTACGTGCTGATCAAGGACCTGGAGCACAACGAGCTGATCGTGGGCCAGGGCAATGATCACCCCTGGCTGTTCTCCCGCGCCCTGCTGGCCTCCGACATCTATTGGGTCAACCCCATCGACCTGAGCCAGCCGCGACGCCTGACCGCCAAGGTACGCTACCGCCAGAGCGACCAGCCCTGCACCCTGGAAAAGACCGCCAACGGCTACCGCGCCACCTTCGACGACCCACAGCGCGCCGTCACTCCCGGCCAGTCCGTGGTGTTCTACGACGGCGAGATCTGCCTCGGTGGCGGCGTGATCGAAGTGGCCGAACCCTGGAGCAGCAAGGACGCCCGTCCATGAGCCCGATTCAGGAACAACTGACGGCGCTGGGCGGTGTATTCCTGGCCGCCGTACTGGTGGACCGGATCGCCAAGACCGGCCAGGTCAGCGAAGCGGCCTTGAGCTGCATGCTCGGCAGCCTGCTGATCCGCGACCCGAAAGACACCCTGGAAGTCTACGGCGGCGACGACATCAACCTGCGCGAGGGTTACCGGGCCCTGATCGGCGCCCTGGAGCGCGACCCCAGCACCCTGCAGCGCGAACCGCTGCGCTACGCTTTGTCGATGCTCGGCCTGGAGCGCCAGCTGGCCAAGCGCGACGACCTGCTGGAGACCATCGGCAAACGCCTGCCGCAGATCCAGTCCCAGGTAGAACATTTCGGTCCAGCCCACGAAAACGTCATCGCCGCGTGCGGCGGGCTGTACCAGGACACCCTGAGCACCCTGCGCCAGCGCATTCAGGTGCACGGCGACATGCGCAACCTGCAGCAGCCCAGCAATGCCTCGAAGATCCGCGCCCTGCTGCTGGCCGGCATCCGCTCGGCACGCCTGTGGCGACAGTTGGGCGGCCATCGCTGGCAACTGGTGATCAGCCGGCGCAAATTGCTCAAAGAGCTTTATCCGTTGATGCGCAGCAGCTGAGCTGCGCCTGATTTTTCAAGAGCTGCGCGTAAGACGCTGGTCAGTTGGCAACGGACCGGTGGATATTTTCATGTATGATACGCGCCCCATTTCGTTGCCCGACTGTCCGAGAACACCCCATGCAGCTCTCTTCGCTCACTGCGGTTTCCCCTGTTGACGGCCGCTACGCCGGCAAAACCCAGGCCCTGCGCCCCATTTTCAGCGAATACGGTCTGATCCGTGCTCGCGTCCTCGTTGAAGTGCGCTGGCTCCAGCGCCTGGCCGCCCATAGCGCCATCAGCGAAGTGCCGGCGTTCTCCGCCGAAGCCAACGCCGTGCTCAATGCCCTGGCAGAGAACTTCTCGCTGGAGCACGCCGAGCGCGTCAAAGAGATCGAGCGCACCACCAACCACGACGTTAAGGCCATCGAGTACCTGCTCAAGGAGCAAGCTGCCAAGTTGCCTGAACTGGCCAACGTCAGTGAGTTCATCCACTTCGCCTGCACCAGCGAGGACATCAACAACCTGTCCCACGCCCTGATGCTGCGCGAAGGCCGTGATGAAGTGATGCTGCCGCTGATGCGCCAGACCGCCAACGCCATCCGCGAACTGGCGATCCGTTTCGCTGAAGTGCCGATGCTGTCGCGCACCCACGGCCAGCCGGCCTCGCCGACCACCCTGGGCAAGGAGCTGGCCAACGTCGTGTACCGCCTGGAGCGCCAGATCGCCCAGGTCGCTGCCGTGCCGCTGCTGGGCAAGATCAACGGCGCCGTGGGCAACTACAACGCCCACCTCTCGGCCTACCCGGACATCGACTGGGAAGCCAACGCCCGCGCCTTCATCGAAGACGAGCTGGGCCTGGCCTTCAACCCCTACACCACGCAGATCGAGCCGCACGACTACATCGCCGAGCTGTTCGACGCCATCGCCCGCTTCAACACCATCCTGATCGACTTCGATCGCGATATCTGGGGCTACATCTCCCTGGGCTACTTCAAGCAGCGCACCATTGCCGGCGAAATCGGTTCCTCGACCATGCCGCACAAGGTCAACCCGATCGACTTCGAAAACTCCGAAGGCAACCTGGGCATCGCCAACGCCCTGTTCCAGCACCTGGCGAGCAAGCTGCCGATCTCCCGCTGGCAGCGCGACCTGACTGACTCCACCGTATTGCGCAACCTGGGCGTGGGCTTTGCTCACAGCGTGATTGCCTACGAGGCCAGCCTCAAGGGCATCAGCAAACTGGAGCTCAACGCCCAGAAAATCGCCGAAGACCTGGACGCCTGCTGGGAAGTCCTGGCCGAGCCGATCCAGACCGTGATGCGCCGCTACAACATCGAAAACCCCTACGAAAAGCTCAAGGAACTGACGCGCGGCAAGGGCATCAGCCCAGAAGCGCTGCAGACTTTCATCGACGGGCTGGACATGCCCGCCGCGGCCAAGGCCGAGCTGAAACAGCTCACCCCGGCCAGCTACATCGGTAATGCCGCAGCCCAGGCCAAGCGCATCTGACCGATTGCTCGACCTTTTGACGCCCGGCCGCGCCGGGCGTTTTTATTCCTGCTAGAAAAGTACACTTTTTCAATAGGTTACACATGAATCCTGATATTCCTCTTCAACTTCTGGGCGGCATCACTGCACGGGAATTTCTGCGTGACTACTGGCAGAAGAAACCCCTGCTGATCCGTCAGGCCCTGCCTGACTTCGAAAGCCCGATCGAACCTGACGAACTGGCCGGCCTGGCCCTGGAAGAAGAAGTCGAATCGCGCCTGGTGATCGAAAACGGCGAGCGCCCATGGGAACTGCGCCGCGGGCCCTTCGCCGAAGACGAGTTCAGCAAGCTGCCGGAACGCGACTGGACCCTGCTGGTCCAGGCCGTGGACCAGTTCGTCCCGGAAGTCGCCGAGCTGCTGGAGCACTTCCGCTTCCTGCCGAGCTGGCGCATCGATGACGTGATGATCAGCTTCGCCGCACCTGGCGGTAACGTCGGCCCGCACTTCGACAACTACGACGTGTTCCTGCTGCAAGGCTTTGGTAAGCGCAACTGGAAGATCGGCCAGATGTGCGACTCCGAAAGCCCGCTGCTGCAGCACGCAGACCTGCGCATCCTCGCCGAGTTCGAAGAAACCGAAAGCTGGGTCCTGGAGCCCGGCGACATGCTCTATCTGCCACCGCGCCTGGCCCACTATGGCGTTGCGGTGAACGATTGCATGACCTATTCGGTCGGTTTCCGCGCCCCGAGTGCCGCCGAAGTCCTGACCCACTTCACCGACTTCCTCGGCCAGTTCCTGCCGGACGAAGACCGCTACACCGACGCCGACGTACAGCCGGCCAGCGACCCGCACCAGATCCAGCAGGACGCCCTCGACCGGCTCAAGGGCCTGCTGGCCGAGCACATGAGCGATGAACGCCTGCTGCTGACCTGGTTCGGCCAGTTCATGACCGAACCACGCTACCCGGAACTGGTGACCGGACCCGAACTGGAAGAAGAAGACCTGCTGGGCAGCCTGGAACAGGGCGCGATCCTGATCCGCAACCCGAGCGCGCGCCTGGCCTGGTCGGAAGTGGATGAAGACCTGCTACTGTTCGCCAGCGGCCAAAGCCGCCTGCTTCCCGGTAAGCTGCGCGAACTGCTGAAAATGATTTGCGCCGCCGATGCCCTGCATATCGACAACCTCGGCCAGTGGCTGGCGGATGACGATGGGCGCGGCCTGTTGTGTGAACTGGTCAAGCAAGGGAGCCTGGGGTTTGCCGATGAATAAGATTCACGTACGTGTCGCAGACTGGCAAAAGGACAACGCCGAGATCCGGCGCATCCGTGAAGCCGTATTCATTGCCGAGCAATCGGTGCCGCCCGAACTGGAGTGGGATGCCGACGACGACAGCGCCGTGCACTTCCTGGCCTTCGAGGGCGACTTCCCCATCGGCACCGCGCGCCTGCTGCCCGACGGCCATGTGGGCCGGGTTTCGGTGCTCAAGGACTGGCGCGGCCTGAAGGTTGGCGACGCGCTGATGCGCGCGGTGATCGATGAAGCCGAAAAACGCGGCCTGAAGCAGCAGATGCTCAGTGCCCAGGTCCAGGCCACGGCGTTCTATGAGCGCCTTGGCTTCTCCATCGTCAGCGAGGAATTCCTCGAAGCGGGCATTCCCCACGTCGACATGGTTCGCGGCGCCTGACCGACACGCCGCTCGCGGCAACGGCCAGCCAAAACGCCCCGCCATCCCTCCTCCGGCAACTAAGCTGGAGACCAGGATGCCGGGGCGTTTTGCCGTGCGCGATTCAACTTGCCCCACCCAAAGCCGACAAAGTGTCAAACTCAAGGCTTTACGCCAGCTACTCGCGGAGATAACGGATATGTCCCTACGCACCCTGCTCACGACGCTGCTGCTGACCTTCAGCTGTTCGGTCATGGCCGCCACCGAGATCGTGCCCCTCAACAACCGCACCAGTGCCGACCTGCTGCCGGTGGCGCAGAACTTCCTCGGCAAGGACGGCAAGGTCAGCGCCTATGGCAACCAGCTGATCGTCAACGCCGAGTCGGGCAAGATCGCCGAACTGCGAGCCTTTATCGCCCAACTGGACACCGCGGCCAAACGCCTGCTGATCACCGTCGACACCAACGAAAACAACCTGCAGGACAACCAGGGCTATTCGGTCAACGGCGTACCGCAGACGCGGATCATCAACCGCAGCACCGAGAGCCGCGACGGCGGTATCCAGCAGATCCAGGCCAGCGAAGGCGTGCCAGCGCTGATCCAGGTCGGCCAGAGCGTGCCGTTGACCACCACCCAGACCGACCCCTACGGGCGCCTGCAGAACCAGACCCAGTACCGCAACGTCACCCAGGGCTTCTATGTCACCGCCAGCGTTACC
This sequence comes from Pseudomonas sp. BIGb0176, assembly GCF_024810175.1. Taxonomy (NCBI): domain Bacteria; kingdom Pseudomonadati; phylum Pseudomonadota; class Gammaproteobacteria; order Pseudomonadales; family Pseudomonadaceae; genus Pseudomonas; species Pseudomonas sp. BIGb0176. The sequence continues at coordinate 312,607 of NZ_JANUEC010000001.1, read as the reverse complement.
GGTGAAACCGTGCACCTGAGCATCAGCACCAACCGTGACCGCATGAGCCAGGAGCGTCCCGATGTAGTGAACGTGCAAAGCACCGACACAACTGTCAGTGGGCGCCTGGGCGAATGGATCACCCTGGCCGGAGTCAATCGCCAGACCCAGGCCGATAAACAGGGCCCGGGCCGCAGCTACTCGACTCAAGGCCAGGACGACATGACCCTGCGGGTCAAGGTCGATGCCTTGGACTAAAGCACCAAAAACTGACTGATTAGTCGTATTAGACCAAAGATGTAGTGCCGCAAAAAAAGCACTACAAAACATTTGACGAGCCAAAAAACCGCGGGCATGATGGCCTCGCTCCCGCTAATCAGGGGCCCTGGCAAGGGCCTTCGGATCGCCGCTCTAACCTACCCACCTGAGCCGATTCGTGTCTGTACCGCCCACAAGGTGTGTTTGACGAGATTGCGACTGGAACGAAGTTGTCCCGAGGGACGGAAGCGTAATTAGGTAGATCGGCAACACACTGATGGAACGCACCAAGGCCCACGACGCCGGCATGCGCCCCGCAGCTCGCCTTCACCTGCTCACTTTCCCCTCGAGCCCATCGTTCACCCGTCGCCATCCCCGCCAGACCCGACTTGACCGCCATAAGCTTCCTGGTCAGCGAGCAGCCTTTTACGCAGCGTTATGAAGCGTGATCGGCGGAGCCGGAACTCTCCAACCAAGAACGACTTTTTACACAAGACGCGACGAGGTTTATCTCCATGGCACTGACACGCGAACAGCAAATTGCAGCCCTTGAAAAAGACTGGGCTGAAAACCCGCGCTGGAAAGGCGTGACTCGCACCTACTCCGCTGCCGACGTGGTCCGTCTGCGTGGCTCGGTTCAACCCGAGCACACCCTGGCACGCATGGGCGCCGAGAAGCTCTGGAACCTGGTCACCCAAGGTGCCAAGCCGTCCTTCCGTCCTGATAAAGATTTCGTCAACTGCATGGGCGCCCTGACCGGCGGCCAGGCTGTACAACAGGTTAAAGCCGGTATCCAGGCGATCTACCTGTCGGGTTGGCAAGTGGCTGCGGACAACAACTCCGCCGAATCCATGTACCCCGACCAGTCGCTGTACCCGGTGGACTCGGTTCCAACCGTAGTCAAGCGCATCAACAACTCGTTCCGTCGCGCCGACCAGATCCAGTGGAAAGCCGGCAAGAACCCGGGCGACGACGGCTACATCGACTACTTCGCACCGATCGTGGCCGACGCTGAAGCCGGTTTCGGCGGCGTACTGAACGCCTACGAGCTGATGAAGAGCATGATCGAAGCAGGCGCCGCCGGCGTTCACTTCGAAGACCAGCTGGCTTCCGTGAAGAAGTGCGGCCACATGGGCGGCAAGGTACTGGTTCCAACCCAGGAAGCCGTACAGAAGCTGACCGCTGCCCGTCTGGCGGCCGACGTTGCCGGTGTACCGACCATCATCCTGGCCCGTACCGACGCCAACGCTGCCGACCTGTTGACTTCCGACTGCGACCCATACGACCAGCCATTCGTGACTGGCACCCGCACCCAGGAAGGCTTCTACAAAGTGAAAGCCGGCCTGGACCAGGCAATCGCCCGCGGCCTGGCTTACGCTCCGTACGCCGACCTGATCTGGTGCGAAACCGCCAAGCCGGACCTGGACGAAGCCCGTCGCTTCGCCGAGGCGATCAAGAAGGAATACCCGGACCAGATCCTGTCGTACAACTGCTCGCCTTCCTTCAACTGGAAGAAGAACCTGGACGACGCGACCATCGCCAAGTTCCAGCGCGAACTGTCCGCCATGGGCTACAAGCACCAGTTCATCACCCTGGCCGGCATCCACAACATGTGGCACAGCATGTTCAACCTGGCGCACGACTACGCCCGCAACGACATGACCGCCTACGTGAAACTGCAAGAGCAAGAGTTCGCTGACGCCGCCAAGGGCTACACCTTCGTGGCTCACCAGCAGGAAGTGGGCACCGGCTACTTCGACGACATGACCACCGTGATCCAGGGTGGCTCGTCCTCGGTAACCGCGCTGACCGGCTCCACCGAAGAAGAACAGTTCCACTGATTTAGGCCTCACGGCTTGATCGAGCGGCCAATGCAGACCCGGTAAAAACAACTGCATTGCTGTACAGCTGACGCCCCGACTGGTTCGGGGCGTTTTTTTTTGCCCACCCCTCCTGTAGGAGCCGGCTTGCCGGCGAACCTCTACCCTGCGCGCCCTCCTCAAAAGCCTCGCCATGCCCGCCCCTGCAAAAAAGCTGGCCAAACATTGATCCAGGGCGGTGTTAGCAAGGGCGAAAGAGGTTAAAAGGTGCGCCCCTGCTACTTGCAGTAACAGGGATATAACAAGCAACTTTCCCACTCCCCGAAGGAAAGCAGATTAAAACAGCCTCCAAATAATATTGATTATCATTTAGCAGTTGTAACTTTCGTTACAGCAGCTACAAAACATAATTAACAAAACCTCCCCTAATGCCCGCAGGCCGCGGCTTACGGGGCTACCGGGGTGAGCTATGTCCTTATTACGATAAACAATTTCGCTTTAGAAATTTTACTTGCCCGGTGTTTAGCCATAAAATCAGCGCGATTGATTGCGCTGCGACATATCGTCACTGCTTTATTTCTTTATCAAGCTCAGAGACTCTTGCTCTCTGTTAAGGATTACCAGCATGCCCGAAGCGACAGGACTCATGGCCCACAACTGGGGCTTTGCCATTTTCCTTCTGGGCGTTGTCGGCCTTTGCGCCTTCATGCTCGGCGTCTCCAGCCTCCTCGGGTCAAAAGCCTGGGGCCGCAGCAAAAACGAACCGTTCGAGTCCGGCATGCTACCTACCGGTGGCGCCCGCTTGCGGCTCTCAGCCAAATTCTATCTGGTCGCGATGCTCTTCGTGATCTTCGATATCGAAGCCCTCTTTCTCTTTGCCTGGTCTGTGTCCGTCCGCGAAAGCGGCTGGACCGGATTCGTCGAAGCTCTCGTTTTCATAGCAATTCTGTTGGCAGGTCTTGTCTACCTTTGGCGGGTGGGGGCTCTTGACTGGGCTCCGGAAGGTCGTCGTAAGCGGCAGGCGAAGCTAAAACAATGAGGCTTTGGCGATGCAATACAATCTCACCCGGATCGACCCCGATGCTCCTAACGATCAGTATCCGATCGGCGAACGGGAAACCGTTTCCGATCCGTTAGAGGATCAGGTCCACAAAAACATCTTCATGGGCAAGCTCGAAGACGTGCTGAGCGGCGCGGTCAACTGGGGGCGTAAGAACTCCCTGTGGCCGTACAACTTCGGCCTTTCCTGCTGCTACGTGGAAATGACCACCGCCTTCACGGCGCCCCACGACATCGCGCGCTTTGGCGCCGAGGTTATCCGGGCATCGCCGCGTCAGGCGGACTTCATGGTTATCGCCGGGACCTGCTTCATCAAGATGGCGCCGATCATCCAGCGTCTCTATGAGCAAATGCTCGAGCCAAAATGGGTTATCTCCATGGGTTCGTGCGCCAACTCCGGCGGCATGTACGACATCTACTCGGTAGTCCAGGGGGTGGACAAGTTCCTGCCCGTGGACGTCTACGTACCTGGCTGCCCGCCCCGTCCCGAAGCGTTCCTGCAAGGCCTGATGCTCTTGCAGGAATCCATTGGCCAGGAGCGTCGCCCACTTTCCTGGGTCGTCGGCGACCAAGGCGTGTATCGCGCCGAGATGCCGTCGCAAAAGGAACAGCGCCGCGAACAGCGTATACAGGTCACCAACCTGCGCAGCCCTGACGAAGTCTGATCCAGTTCTGTTCTTACAAAGAAACGAACCTGGCTTCACTCTTTACGTTGACCGAAAGCGATAAAAAACCATGACTACAGGCAGTGCTCTGTACATCCCGCCTTATAAGGCTGACGACCAGGATGTGGTCGTCGAACTCAATAACCGTTTTGGCCCTGAGGCGTTCACCGCCCAAGCCACCCGCACCGGCATGCCGGTGCTGTGGGTTACCCGCTCCAAGCTCGTTGAAGTCCTGACCTTCCTGCGCAACCTGCCCAAGCCGTACGTCATGCTGTATGACCTGCACGGCGTGGACGAGCGCCTGCGCACCAAGCGCCAGGGCCTGCCAGGCGCCGACTTCAGCGTGTTCTACCACTTGCTGTCGATCGAACGTAACAGCGACGTGATGATCAAGGTGGCCCTGTCCGAAGGCGACCTCAGCCTGCCCACCGTGACCGGTATCTGGCCTAACGCCAACTGGTACGAGCGTGAAGTCTGGGACATGTTCGGCATCGACTTTGCCGGCCACCCTCACCTCTCGCGCATCATGATGCCGCCGACCTGGGAAGGTCACCCGCTGCGCAAGGACTTCCCGGCCCGCGCCACCGAGTTCGACCCGTTCAGCCTTAACCTGGCCAAGCAGCAGCTGGAAGAGGAAGCCGCGCGCTTCCGTCCGGAAGACTGGGGCATGAAGCGTTCCGGTGCCAACGAGGACTACATGTTCCTCAATCTGGGCCCGAACCACCCTTCGGCCCACGGTGCCTTCCGCATCATCCTGCAGCTGGACGGTGAAGAGATCGTCGACTGCGTACCGGACATCGGCTACCACCACCGTGGTGCCGAGAAGATGGCCGAGCGTCAGTCCTGGCACAGCTTCATCCCTTACACCGACCGTATCGACTACCTCGGCGGGGTGATGAACAACCTGCCGTACGTGCTTTCGGTCGAGAAACTGGCCGGCATCAAGGTGCCGGAGAAGGTCGACGTCATCCGCATCATGATGGCCGAGTTCTTCCGGATCACCAGCCACTTGCTGTTCCTGGGTACCTACATCCAGGACGTCGGCGCCATGACCCCGGTGTTCTTCACCTTCACCGACCGTCAGCGCGCCTACACGGTGATCGAAGCCATCACCGGCTTCCGCCTGCACCCGGCCTGGTACCGCATCGGTGGCGTCGCCCACGACCTGCCGCGTGGCTGGGAGAAGCTGGTCAAGGACTTCGTCGAATGGCTGCCCAAGCGCCTCGACGAATACACCAAGGCTGCCCTGCAGAACAGCATCCTCAAGGGCCGGACCATCGGCGTTGCCGCCTACAACACCAAGGAAGCCCTGGAATGGGGCGTCACCGGTGCCGGCCTGCGCTCCACCGGTTGCGATTTCGACCTGCGCAAGGCCCGTCCTTACTCCGGCTACGAGAACTTCGAGTTCGAAGTCCCGCTGGCCGCCAACGGTGACGCCTATGACCGCTGCATGGTTCGCGTCGAGGAAATGCGCCAGAGCATCAAGATCATCGACCAGTGCCTGCGCAACATGCCGGAAGGCCCGTACAAAGCGGATCACCCGCTGACCACGCCGCCACCCAAAGAGCGCACCCTGCAGCACATCGAAACCTTGATCACGCACTTCCTGCAAGTTTCGTGGGGCCCGGTGATGCCGGCCAACGAATCCTTCCAGATGATCGAAGCGACCAAGGGCATCAACAGTTATTACCTGACGAGCGATGGCGGCACCATGAGCTACCGCACCCGGATCCGTACCCCAAGCTTCGCCCACCTGCAGCAGATCCCTTCGGTGATCCGCGGCAGCATGGTCGCGGACTTGATCGCGTACCTGGGTAGTATCGACTTCGTTATGGCCGACGTGGACCGCTAAGCATGAACAGCACGCTTATCCAGACAGACCGTTTCGCCCTGAGCGAAACCGAGCGCTCGGCCATCGAGCACGAGATGCATCACTACGAGGACCCGCGCGCGGCGTCCATCGAAGCCCTGAAGATCGTCCAGAAGGAACGTGGCTGGGTGCCTGACGGCGCGGTCTACGCCATCGGCGAGATCCTCGGCATTCCTGCCAGCGACGTTGAAGGCGTGGCGACGTTCTACAGCCAGATCTTCCGCCAGCCAGTGGGCCGCCACATCATTCGCGTCTGCGACAGCATGGTCTGCTACATCGGCGGCCACGAGTCCGTGGTCAGCCAGATCCAGAGCGAGCTGGGCATCGGCCTCGGCCAGACCACCGCCGACGGCCGCTTCACCCTGCTGCCGGTGTGCTGCCTGGGCAACTGCGACAAGGCACCGGCGCTGATGATCGACGACGACACTTTCGGCGACGTGCAGCCTGCTGGCGTGGCCAAACTGTTGGAGGGCTACGTATGACCCTGACCTCTTTCGGTCCTGCGAACCGCATTGCGCGCACCGCAGAAACCCATCCCCTGACCTGGCGCCTGCGCGACGACGGCGAGCCGGTCTGGTTCGACGAGTACCAGGCCAAGAACGGTTACGCGGCGGCCCGCAAGGCCTTCGCCGACCTGTCCCAGGACGACATCGTGCAGACCGTCAAGGATGCCGGCCTCAAGGGTCGCGGCGGTGCGGGCTTCCCCACCGGTGTGAAGTGGGGCCTGATGCCCAAAGACGAATCCATGAACATCCGCTACCTGCTGTGCAACGCGGACGAAATGGAGCCCAACACCTGGAAAGACCGCATGCTGATGGAGCAACTGCCCCATCTGCTGATCGAAGGCATGCTGATCAGTGCTCGCGCACTCAAGACCTACCGCGGCTACATCTTCCTGCGCGGCGAGTACACCACCGCCGCCAAGCACCTGCGTCGTGCCGTGGAAGAAGCCAAGGCCGCAGGCCTTCTGGGCAAGAACATCCTGGGCAGCGGTTTCGATTTCGAGCTGTTCGTCCACACCGGCGCCGGGCGTTACATCTGCGGTGAAGAAACCGCACTGATCAACTCCCTGGAAGGCCGTCGCGCCAACCCGCGCTCCAAGCCGCCCTTCCCTGCCGCCGTGGGCGTGTGGGGCAAGCCGACCTGCGTGAACAACGTCGAGACCCTGTGCAACGTGCCGGCGATCATCGGCGACGGCGTGGAATGGTACAAATCCCTGGCCCGCGAAGGCAGCGAAGACCACGGCACCAAGCTGATGGGCTTTTCCGGCAAAGTGAAGAACCCCGGCCTGTGGGAGCTGCCCTTCGGCGTGACCGCGCGCGAGCTGTTCGAAGACTACGCCGGCGGCATGCGCGACGGCTTCAAGCTCAAGTGCTGGCAGCCAGGCGGCGCCGGTACCGGCTTCCTGTTGCCCGAGCACCTGGACGCCCAGATGTATGCCGGCGGCATCGCCAAAGTGGGCACCCGCATGGGTACCGGCCTGGCCATGGCGGTGGACGACAGCATCAACATGGTGTCCCTGCTGCGCAACATGGAGCAGTTCTTCGCCCGTGAATCCTGCGGCTTCTGCACCCCTTGCCGCGACGGCCTGCCCTGGAGCGTCAAGCTGCTGATGGCCCTGGAAAAAGGCCAGGGCCAGCAAGGGGACATCGAGACCCTGCTGGGCCTGGTGGGTTTCCTCGGCCCAGGCAAGACCTTCTGTGCTCACGCACCGGGTGCCGTGGAGCCTTTGGGCAGCGCCATCAAGTATTTCCGTCCAGAGTTCGAAGCCGGCATCGCGCCCACCAGCGCCGCCGTCCCGCCTCTGGCCCGACCGATCGTAGTCGGCGCGTAACGCTTAAATGAGGGCGCCGGGTCCGTGCCCTGCGCTCGACGTGCGATGACGCCGTGAACGGCTGTGTTGATTCGCACGCATAACAAGATTCCATTAGCCACGCCCGCTGACACCGGGCCAACGAAGAACTTTGAACCATGGCCACTATCCACGTAGACGGCAAAGCGCTCGAAGTCGATGGGGCGGACAACCTGTTACAGGCTTGTCTGTCACTAGGCCTCGACATCCCTTATTTCTGCTGGCACCCCGCTCTCGGTAGCGTCGGTGCCTGTCGCCAGTGCGCGGTCAAGCAGTACACCGACGAGAACGACACCCGTGGTCGTATCGTCATGTCCTGCATGACCCCGGCCACCGACAACACCTGGATCTCCATCGACGATGAAGAATCCAAGGCGTTCCGCGCCAGTGTCGTCGAGTGGCTGATGACCAACCATCCCCACGACTGCCCGGTCTGTGAGGAAGGCGGTCACTGCCACCTGCAGGACATGACGGTGATGACCGGCCACAACGAGCGCCGTTATCGCTTCACCAAGCGTACCCACCAGAACCAGGACCTCGGCCCGTTCATTTCCCACGAGATGAACCGCTGCATCGCCTGCTATCGCTGCGTGCGCTTCTACAAGGACTACGCCGGCGGCACCGACCTGGGCGTCTACGGCGCCCACGACAACGTGTACTTCGGTCGCGTTGAAGACGGCACCCTGGAAAGCGAGTTCTCCGGCAACCTCACCGAGGTCTGCCCGACCGGTGTGTTCACCGACAAGACTCACTCCGAGCGCTACAACCGCAAGTGGGACATGCAGTTCTCGCCGAGCATCTGCCATGGCTGCTCCAGCGGTTGCAACATCTCCCCGGGCGAGCGCTACGGCGAGCTGCGCCGCATCGAGAACCGCTACAACGGTTCGGTGAACCAGTACTTCCTCTGCGACCGTGGCCGCTTCGGCTATGGCTACGTCAACCGCAAGGACCGTCCACGCCAGCCACGCCTGGCCGATGGCACCAAGCTGACCCTGGACCAGGCACTGGATCAGGCCGCAGACCTGCTGCGCGGCCGTAACATCGTCGGTATCGGTTCGCCCCGCGCCAGCCTGGAAAGCAACTACGCGTTGCAGGAACTGGTCGGTGCCGAGCACTTCTACTCCGGTATCGAAGCCTCCGAGCTGGAGCGCATCCGCCTGGTTCTGCAGGTCCTGAACGACAGCCCGCTGCCGGTTCCGAACATGCGCGACATCGAAGACCACGACGCCGTCTTCGTCCTCGGTGAAGACCTGACCCAGACCGCCGCACGCATGGCCCTGGCCCTGCGCCAGTCGGTCAAGGGCAAGGCCGAGGAAATGGCCGATGCCATGCGCGTCCAGCCTTGGCTCGACGCGGCAGTGAAGAACATCGGCCAGCACGCGCTGAACCCGCTGTTCATCGCCAGCCTGGCTGAAACCAAGCTCGACGACGTGGCCGAGGAGTGTGTACACGCCGCTCCAGACGACCTGGCGCGCATCGGTTTTGCCGTGGCCCATGCCATCGACGCCAGCGCCCCTGCCGTGGAAGGCCTGGACAGCGAAGCCCTGGAACTGGCCAAGCGCATCGCCGATGCCCTGCTGGCAGCCAAGCGTCCACTGATCATTTCCGGTACCTCCCTGGGTTCCAAGGCACTGATCGAAGCGGCGGCGAACATCGCCAAAGCCTTGAAGCTGCGCGAGAAAGCCGGCTCCATCAGTCTGATCGTGCCAGAGGCCAACAGCCTCGGCCTGGCCATGCTTGGTGGCGAATCCGTGGACGCGGCCCTGCAGGCGGTGATCGACGGTAAGGCCGACGCTATCGTGGTGCTGGAAAACGACCTGTACACCCGCACCGATGCAGCCAAGGTGGATGCCGCACTGAACGCAGCGAAGGTGGTGATCGTTGCCGATCATCAACAAACCGCGACCGTCGAGCGCGCGCACCTGGTGCTGTCGGCGGCGAGCTTTGCCGAAGGCGACGGTACCCTGGTCAGCCAGGAAGGTCGCGCCCAGCGCTTCTTCCAGGTCTTCGATCCGACCTACCTGGACGCCAGCATCATGGTCCACGAAGGCTGGCGCTGGTTGCACGCCCTGCGCAGCACCCTGCTGAACAAGCCGGTGGACTGGACCCAACTGGACCACGTGACCGCCGCCTGCGCCGCGAGCACGGCGCCACTGGCCAGCATCGTCGATGCCGCACCTTCCGCGGCGTTCCGCATCAAGGGCCTGAAACTGGCGCGCGAACCGCTGCGCTACAGTGGCCGTACCGCCATGCGCGCCAACCAGAGCGTGCACGAGCCACGTACCCCGCAAGATCCGGATACCGCCTTCGCCTACTCCATGGAAGGTTACTCGGGCTCCGTTGAACCGCGCTCGCAAGTGCCGTTCGCCTGGTCTCCGGGCTGGAACTCGCCACAGGCCTGGAACAAGTTCCAGGACGAAGTCGGTGGCCACCTGCGCGCCGGTGACCCGGGCACTCGCCTGATCGAAACCCAGGGCGACCGCCTCAACTGGTTCGCCAGCGTGCCGCGAGCCTTCTCCCCGGCCCCGGGCACCTGGCAGGCCGTGCCGTTCTACCACCTGTTCGGCAGCGAGGAAAACTCTTCGAAAGCCGCTCCGGTGCAGGAGCGCATCCCGGCTCCGTACGTTGCTCTGGCCAAATCCGAAGCGGATCGCCTGGGTGTCAACGACGGTGCCCTGCTCGCGGTGAATGTGGCTGGCCAGACCCTGCGTCTGCCGCTGCGCATCAACGAAGAGCTGGGTGCTGGCCTGGTGGGCCTGCCTGCCGGCCTGGCGGGCATTCCTCCGGCGATCGCTGGCATTTCCGTTGATGGTCTGCAGGAGGCGGCACAATGAGTTGGTTTACCCCTGAAGTGATCGACGTGATCCTGACGGTCGTCAAGGCCATCGTCATCCTGCTGGCCGTAGTGATCGCCGGGGCGCTGCTGAGCTTCGTCGAACGTCGCCTGCTGGGCTGGTGGCAGGACCGTTACGGTCCGAACCGTGTTGGCCCGTTCGGCATGTTCCAGATCGCAGCCGACATGCTGAAGATGTTCTTCAAGGAAGACTGGACTCCGCCGTTTGCCGACAAGGTGATCTTCACACTGGCACCGGTGGTGGCCATGTCCGCCCTGCTGATCGCCTTCGCGATCATCCCGATCACCCCTACCTGGGGCGTGGCGGATCTGAACATCGGCCTGCTGTTCTTCTTCGCCATGGCCGGTCTGTCGGTCTACGCGGTACTGTTCGCCGGCTGGTCGAGCAACAACAAGTTCGCCCTGCTCGGCAGCTTGCGTGCCTCGGCGCAGACCGTGTCCTACGAAGTGTTCATGGGCCTGGCCCTGATGGGCATCGTGGTACAGGTCGGCTCGTTCAACATGCGCGACATCGTCGAGTACCAGGCGCAGAACCTGTGGTTCATCATTCCGCAGTTCTTCGGCTTCTGTACCTTCTTCATCGCTGGCGTGGCCGTGACTCACCGTCACCCCTTCGACCAGCCGGAAGCGGAGCAGGAACTGGCCGACGGCTACCACATTGAATACGCCGGTATGAAATGGGGCATGTTCTTCGTCGGTGAATACATCGGCATCATCCTGATCTCGGCGCTGCTGGTCACCCTGTTCTTCGGTGGCTGGCACGGTCCGTTCGGCATCCTGCCGCAACTGTCCTTCGTCTGGTTCGCACTGAAGACCGCGTTCTTCATCATGCTGTTCATCCTGCTGCGCGCTTCCATCCCGCGTCCGCGTTATGACCAGGTGATGGACTTCAGCTGGAAATTCTGCCTGCCACTGACCCTGATCAATTTGCTGATAACCGCTGCGGTTGTGTTGTGGAACACACCTGCGGTTGCGGTTCAGTGAGGATTTGACCCATGTTCAAATATATTGGCGACATCGTTAAGGGTACTGGTACCCAGTTGCGCAGCCTGGTCATGGTCTTCGGCCATGGCTTTCGCAAGCGCGACACCTTGCAATACCCGGAAGAGCCGGTCTACCTGCCGCCACGCTACCGTGGCCGCATCGTCCTGACCCGCGACCCCGATGGCGAAGAGCGTTGCGTAGCCTGCAACCTGTGCGCCGTGGCCTGCCCCGTGGGTTGCATCTCGCTGCAGAAAGCTGAAACCGAAGACGGTCGCTGGTACCCGGACTTCTTCCGCATCAACTTCTCGCGCTGCATTTTCTGTGGCCTCTGCGAGGAAGCCTGCCCGACCACCGCGATCCAGCTGACACCGGATTTCGAGATGGCCGAGTTCAAACGTCAGGACCTGGTTTACGAGAAAGAAGATCTGCTGATCTCCGGTCCCGGAAAGAACCCTGACTACAACTTCTATCGTGTTGCAGGTATGGCCATTGCCGGTAAGCCAAAAGGCTCCGCGCAAAACGAAGCCGAGCCGATCAACGTGAAGAGCTTGCTGCCTTAAGGAAGAACGATGGAATTCGCTTTCTATTTCGCATCAGGTGTTGCCGTTGTTTCCACGCTACGCGTGGTCACCAACACCAACCCTGTGCACGCCCTGCTCTACCTGATCATTTCGCTGATCGCCGTGGCCATGACCTTCTTCAGCCTTGGCGCGCCGTTCGCCGGCGCCCTGGAAGTGATTGCCTACGCTGGCGCCATCATGGTGCTGTTCGTGTTCGTGGTGATGATGCTGAACCTCGGCCCGGCCGCGGCTCAGCAAGAGCGCATCTGGCTCACGCCCGGCATCTGGATCGGCCCGGTCATCCTGGCCGCGCTGCTGCTGGCTGAACTGCTGTACGTACTGTTCAGCCATCAGAGCGGTGCCGGTATCGGTCAAACCACCGTCAGCGCCAAGGCCGTGGGCATCAGCCTGTTCGGCCCTTACCTGCTGGTGGTCGAACTCGCCTCGATGCTGCTGCTTGCCGCGGCCGTCACGGCGTTCCACTTGGGCCGCAACGAGGCGAAGGAGTAATACGATGCCTACTATCTCTCTCGGTACTATCCCGATGGAACATGGCCTGGCGGTTGCCGGCATCCTGTTCTGCCTCGGTCTGGTCGGCCTGATGGTCCGCCGTAACATCCTCTTCGTGTTGATGAGCCTGGAAGTGATGATGAACGCCTCTGCACTGGCCTTCATCGTTGCGGGCGCCCGCTGGGCGCAGCCGGATGGACAAGTGATGTTCATCCTGGTGATCAGCCTGGCAGCCGCCGAGGCCAGTATCGGCCTGGCGATCCTGCTACAGCTGTACCGCCGCTTCCACACTCTCGATATCGATGCAGCCAGCGAGATGCGCGGATGAACCTTCTCTTTCTGACTTTCGTATTCCCCCTGATCGGTTTCCTGCTGCTGTCGTTCTCCCGTGGACGCCTCTCGGAAAACCTCTCGGCCCTGATCGGTGTCGGCTCCATTGGCCTGTCGGCCATCGTTGCTGCCTACGTGATCTGGCAATTCAACGTCGCGCCGCCCGAGGGTGGCCACTACACCCAGGTGCTGTGGCAGTGGATGTCGGTGGACGGTTTCGCGCCGAACTTCGCCCTGTACCTGGATGGTCTGTCCGTGACCATGCTGGGCGTGGTGGTGGGCGTGGGCTTTTTGATCCACTTGTTCGCGTCCTGGTACATGCGTGGTGAAGCCGGCTACTCGCGTTTCTTCGCCTACACCAACCTGTTTATCGCCAGCATGCTGTTCCTGGTACTGGGCGATAACCTGCTGTTCCTGTACTTCGGCTGGGAAGGCGTGGGCCTGTGCTCCTACCTGTTGATCGGTTTCTACTACAGCAACCGCAACAACGGTAACGCCGCACTCAAGGCCTTCATCGTTACCCGCATCGGCGACGTGTTCATGGCCATCGGCCTGTTCATCCTGTTCCAACAGGTGGGCACGCTGAACGTCCAAGAACTGCTGGTGCTGGCCCCGCAGAAATTCCAGGCCGGCGACTTCTGGATCACCCTGGCAACCCTGATGCTGCTGGGTGGCGCCGTGGGTAAATCTGCCCAGTTGCCACTGCAGACCTGGCTGGCGGACGCGATGGCCGGCCCGACCCCGGTTTCGGCACTGATCCACGCCGCAACCATGGTCACCGCCGGCGTCTACCTGATCGCCCGTACCCACGGCCTGTTCACCCTGGCGCCGGAAATCCTGCACCTGGTGGGTCTGGTCGGTGGCGTGACCCTGGTACTGGCCGGTTTCGCCGCGCTGGTGCAGACCGACATCAAGCGGATCCTCGCCTACTCCACCATGAGCCAGATCGGCTACATGTTCCTGGCCCTGGGCGTTGGCGCCTGGGACGGCGCGATTTTCCACCTGATGACCCATGCCTTCTTCAAGGCCCTGCTGTTCCTTGCTTCCGGTGCGGTGATCGTTGCCTGCCACCACGAGCAGAACATCTTCAAGATGGGCGGCCTGTGGAAGAAACTGCCTCTGGCCTACGCCAGCTTCATCGTCGGCGGCGCGGCCCTGGCGGCCCTGCCTCTGGTGACCGCAGGCTTCTACTCCAAGGACGAGATCCTCTGGGAAGCCTTCGCCAGCGGCAACCATGGCCTGCTGTACGCCGGCCTGGTGGGTGCGTTCATGACCTCGCTGTACACCTTCCGCCTGATCTTCATCACCTTCCACGGTGAAGCCAAGACCGAAGCCCACGCCGGCCACGGGATCTCCCACTGGCTGCCGCTGGTGGTACTGATCGTGCTTTCCACCGGGATCGGCGCGATGATCACCCCGCCCCTGCATGGTGTACTGCCGCTGAGCGCCGGTCATGCCGGTGGCGAAGCCAAGCACAGCCTGGAAATCGCCTCGGGCGCCATCGCCCTGGCCGGTATCCTGCTGGCCGCCCTGTTGTTCCTTGGCAAGCGTCGCGTTGTGACCGCCATCGCCAACAGCGGCATTGGGCGTCTGCTCTCGGCCTGGTGGTTCGCCGCCTGGGGCTTCGACTGGATCTACGACAAACTGTTCGTCAAGCCATACCTGGCCATCAGCCACGTACTGCGCAAGGACCCGCTCGATCAGACCATCGGTTTGATCCCGCGTATGGCCAAAGGGGGTCACAACTCCCTGAGCCGTACCGAGACCGGTCAACTGCGTTGGTACGCCGCCTCGATGGCAGCCGGTGCCGTGCTGGTCATCGGCGCCATTGTGCTGGTAGCGGTCTGATATGAACCTTGCGAACTTGCGAAAGGAATTGAGCCCGTCATGATTCTGCCTTGGCTAATCCTGATCCCCTTCATCGGCGGCCTGCTGTGCTGGCTGGGTGAGCGCTTCGGCGCCACCCTCCCCCGCTGGATTGCGCTGTTGACCATGACCCTGGAACTCGCCCTCGGCCTCTGGCTGTGGGCCCACGGTAACTATTCATTTGCTCCGGCGCCTGGCGCCGATCCAACTTGGGCCATCGAGTTCAAGCATGTCTGGATCGAGCGCTTCGGCATCAACGTGCACCTGGCGCTGGACGGCCTGTCGCTGTTGATGATCCTGCTGACCGGCCTGCTGGGTATCCTCTCGGTACTCTGCTCCTGGAAAGAGATCCAGCGCCACGTGGGCTTCTTCCACCTGAACCTGATGTGGATCCTGGGCGGCGTGGTCGGCGTGTTCCTGGCGCTGGACCTGTTCATGTTCTTCTTCTTCTGGGAAATGATGCTGGTGCCGATGTACTTCCTCATCGCGCTCTGGGGTCACAGCTCGGCAGACGGCAAGAAAACCCGGATTTACGCAGCGACCAAGTTCTTCATCTTCACTCAGGCTTCCGGCCTGATCATGCTGGTGGCGATCCTGGGCCTGGTGCTGGTGAACTTCAACAACACCGGGGTTATCACCTTCGATTACGCCCAGTTGCTGAAGACCAAGATGTCCACCGCCACCGAGTACATCCTGATGCTCGGCTTCTTCATCGCCTTCGCGGTGAAGCTGCCCGTGGTGCCATTCCACTCCTGGCTGCCTGACGCTCACGCCCAGGCACCGACCGCCGGTTCCGTGGACCTGGCGGGCATCCTGCTGAAGACGGCGGCCTACGGCCTGCTGCGTTTCGCCCTGCCACTGTTCCCCAACGCCTCGGCAGAGTTCGCACCGATCGCCATGACCCTGGGTCTGGTCGGGATCTTCTACGGCGCCTTCCTGGCCTTCGCCCAGACCGACATCAAGCGTCTGATCGCCTTCTCCAGCGTTTCCCACATGGGCTTCGTGCTGATCGGTATCTACTCCGGCAGCCAGCAGGCTCTGCAGGGCGCGGTGATCCAGATGCTGGCCCACGGTGTTTCGGCAGCCGCGCTGTTTATCCTCAGCGGCCAGTTGTACGAACGCACCCATACCCGCGACATGCGTGAAATGGGCGGCCTGTGGTCGCGTATCGCCTACCTGCCGGCCATCAGCCTGTTCTTTGCGGCCGCCTCCCTGGGCCTGCCAGGCACCGGTAACTTCGTCGGCGAGTTCCTGATCCTGATCGGCACCTTCGTCAGTGCGCCATGGATCACCGCGATCGCGACGTCCGGCCTGGTGTTCGGCTCGGTCTACTCGCTGATCATGATCCACCGTGCCTACTTCGGCCCGTCCAAATCGGACGCGGTACTGCACGGCATGGATGCTCGCGAACTGATCATGGTGCTGGGACTGGCGGTCCTGCTGATCTACATCGGCGTGTACCCGCAACCGTTCCTCGATACCTCTGCCGCCACCATGCATGGCGTGCAGCAATGGCTCAGCACCGCCTTCACTCAACTCGCTTCGGCCCGGTAAGAGCGCTATGGACTTTACGATTCAACACTTTATAGCCCTGGCGCCGCTGCTGATCACCAGCGCCACCCTTGTGGTGGTGATGCTGGCGATCGCCTGGCGGCGCAACCACGCCCAGACCTTCCTGCTGTCGGTGGCCGGTCTGAACCTGGCATTGCTGTCGATCTTCCCGGTGCTGAAAGTGGCACCGCTGGCAGTGACCCCGCTGTTGCAGATCGACCAGTTCGCCTGCCTCTACATGGCCCTGATCCTGGTGGCCACCCTGGCCTGCGTCACCCTGGCCCACGCCTACCTGGGCGATGGCAGTAGCGGTTACCCGGGCAACCGTGAAGAGCTGTACCTGCTGATCCTGCTGGCCGCCGCTGGTGGACTGGTATTGGTCAGCGCGCAGAACCTGGCCGGCCTGTTCATCGGCCTGGAACTGCTCTCGGTACCGGTCTACGGCCTGGTGGCCTATGCCTTCTTCAACAAGCGCTCCCTGGAGGCCGGCATCAAGTACATGGTGCTGTCGGCCGCCGGTTCGGGCTTCCTGTTGTTCGGCATGGCCCTGCTCTACGCAGAAGCCGGCAGCCTCAGCTTCAGCGGTATCGGCCAGGCCCTGGCCGCCACTGGGCTGCCAAGCCCGCTGGCGCAACTGGGCCTGGGCATGATGCTGATCGGCCTGGCCTTCAAACTGTCGCTGGTGCCTTTCCACCTGTGGACTCCGGACGTCTACGAAGGCGCCCCGGCCCCGGTCGCCGCCTTCCTGGCCACCGCCAGCAAGGTGGCGGTGTTCGCGGTGCTGGTGCGTCTGTTCCAGCTCTCGCCAGTGGCCAGCAGCGGTGTCCTGAGCAACGTGCTGACCGTGATCGCCATCGCCTCGATCCTGGTGGGCAACCTGTTGGCGCTGACCCAGAGCAACCTCAAGCGTCTGCTGGGTTACTCCTCCATCGCCCACTTCGGTTACCTGCTGATCGCCCTGGTGGCGAGCAAGGGCCTGGCCATGGAAGCCATCGGCGTGTACCTGGTCACCTACGTGATCACCAGCCTGGGCGCCTTCGGCGTGATCACCCTGATGTCCTCGCCGTACAAGGGCCGTGACGCCGACGCACTGTACGAGTACCGCGGCCTGTTCTGGCGCCGTCCGTACCTGACGGCCGTCCTCACCGTGATGATGCTGTCCCTGGCCGGTATCCCGCTGACCGCAGGCTTCATCGGCAAGTTCTACATCATCGCTACCGGTGTCGAAGCGCACCAATGGTGGCTGGTCGGTTCCCTGGTCATGGGCAGCGCCATCGGCGTCTTCTACTACCTGCGAGTGATGGTCACCCTGTACCTGATCGAGCCGAACCTGCGTCGCGTCGATGCCCAACTGCACTGGGAACAGAAAGCCGGTGGCGTCATGCTGCTGGCCATCGCGCTCCTGGCGTTCTTCCTCGGCGTATACCCACAGCCGCTGCTGACCCTGGTCCAGCATTCGGGCCTGGCAGGTTGATCGCTTAAGCTTCAGCGCAACACACAGAACGGCACCTTCGGGTGCCGTTTTGCATTTCAGGGCCCTGCCCTCCCCTCTTCCCGGCGAAACTCGGAATCGCCCTTCCTGTCACGTCGGCCCGGTCCGACATTCAGCCCACTGCCGCAGGCATAGACTGTTGCCAGATCAAACGCGGCGCTCAGCGGGCCTTGACCAAAGCTGCAGCGTCATCCAGCCTATACGTAGGAAGCGTATGAAATGAATGCTCTGTTTATTGAACTACCGGCATTTGCGCGATACCGAAAAGGCTTCCTTGACGACGAATTGTTCTGCGAACTGCAGATCGAGTTGCTGCGCCACCCGCACGCGGGTGTTCTGATTCAGGGCACTGGCGGCTTGCGCAAGATGCGTTTCATCGATGAGCGACGTAACAAGGGCAGGCGTGGCGGGCTGAGGGTGATTTATTACTGGTGGTCCGGAGGAGCACAGTTCTGGCTCTTCACCCTGTTCGACAAGGAGCAGATGGACGACCTGCTACCGCAGCAGCGACACCAACTCAAACAACTGCTGGAACGTGAAATCGAGGCCAGACGACATGATCAAACGTGACATCTTTTCCGAACTGGTAGAAGGCATCGACGCCCTCACCCAGGAACGCCAGGGCAAGATCACCTTACGCAGCCATAAAGTGAAGCTCGAAAAGCTGCCGCCCATCACCGCCGCTGAGGTGATGAACATCCGCCAGCAACTCAACCTCTCGCGCTCGGTATTCGCCATGTACCTGCGCACCAACACCCGCACCCTGGAGAACTGGGAACAGGGCCGCGCCATACCCAACGCCCAGGCCACGACCCTGATGCGCCTGGTGGAACGCTACCCCGACACGGTGGAGCGCCTCGCTTCGCTGGCCTGAGCAAGCAGATACTGTTTTACGGGCAACAAAAAACCCGCGCCAGGCGGGTTTCTTGTTGCTGCGAACGTAGGCTTAGTCAGCCAGGCGCCAGGTAGTACCGCCCTTACCGTCTTCCAGGATCACGCCCATGGCGGTGATCTGATCGCGAATACGGTCGGACTCCGCCCAGTCCTTGTTGGCACGGGCTGCCAGACGGGCCTGGATCAGCGCCTCGACCTGTGCCCCATCGACCCGGCCTTCGGCACCGGCCTGCAGGAAGTCGTCGGCTTCCAGTTGCAGCACACCCAGCACGCTGGCCAGCTCTTTCAGACGTGCTGCAAGACCCGCCGCCGCATCGATATCGCTCTCACGCAGGCGGTTGATCTCGCGCACCATCTCGAACAGCACGGCACAGGCTTCCGGAGTACCGAAGTCGTCGTTCATCACCTGGGTGAAACGCTCGACGAAGGCTTCGCCACCGGCCGGCGCCACTTTCGGCAGGCCCTTGAGCGCATGGTAGAAACGCTCCAGCGCGCCCTTGGCGTCCTTGAGGTTGTCTTCCGAGTAGTTGATGGCGCTGCGGTAGTGGCTGGCCACCAGCAGGTAACGCACCACTTCCGGATGGTACTTGTCGAGCACGTCACGAATGGTGAAGAAGTTGTTCAAGGACTTGGACATCTTCTCGCCATTGATGCGGATCATGCCGCAGTGCATCCAGGCGTTGGCGTAGGTCTTGCCGGTAGCCGCCTCGCTCTGGGCGATCTCGTTCTCGTGGTGCGGGAACTCCAAGTCGCTGCCGCCGCCATGAATGTCGAAGGTCTCGCCCAGGCAGCAGGTGGACATCACCGAGCACTCGATGTGCCAGCCCGGACGACCGTCACCCCAAGGCGATGGCCAGCTTGGCTCGCCCGGCTTGGTGCCTTTCCACAGAACGAAGTCCAGTGGGTCCTGCTTCGACTCGTCGACTTCGATCCGCGCGCCGATGCGCAGGTCTTCGATCTTCTTGCGCGACAGCTTGCCGTAGCCCATGAACTTGCCGACGCGGTAGTACACGTCGCCATTGCCCGGGGCATAAGCGTAACCCTTGTCGATCAGGGTCTGGATCATCTTCAGCATGCCCGGAATATGATCCGTGGCACGCGGCTCCATGTCCGGCTTGAGGATGTTGAGGCGTGCTTCATCCTCGTGCATCGCCGTGATCATGCGTTCGGTCAGGACATTGAACGGCTCACCGTTCTCCTTGGCCCGGTTGATGATCTTGTCTTCGATGTCGGTGATGTTGCGCACATACGTCAGGTCATACCCGCTGAAACGCAGCCAGCGGGTAATCAGGTCGAAGGCCACCATGCTGCGGCCATGGCCCAGGTGGCAGTAGTCGTACACGGTCATGCCGCACACGTACATGCGCACCTTGTTGCCATCCAGAGGCTTGAAGACTTCTTTGCTCTTGGTGAGCGTGTTGTAGATCGTTAGCACGTTAGTTCCTTGACTGAATCACTGACCCCAGGAGTCGCGCAGGGTCACAGTACGGTTGAATACCGGAGCACCTGGTTTCGAGTCCTTGATATCCGCGCAGAAGTAACCTTCGCGCTCGAACTGGAAACGGTCTTCCGGCTGTGCGTTGCCCAACGAGGGTTCAGCACGACAACCAGTGAGCACTTGCAGGGAGTCAGGGTTGATGTTGTCCAGGAAACTCGCGCTGTCTTCGGCCTTCTCAGGGTTCGGAGAGCGGAACAGGCGATCGTACAGACGCACTTCGCACTCGACGCTGGCGGCAGCCGGCACCCAGTGGACCACGCCCTTGACCTTGCGGCCTTCAGGGTTCTTGCCCAGGGTGTCCGGGTCGTAGGAGCAACGCAGCTCGACGATATTGCCCTCGGCGTCCTTGATCGCCTCAAGGGCACGGATCACGTAGCTGCCACGCAGGCGTACTTCGCCGTTCGGCTCCAGGCGCTTGTAGCCCTTTGGCGGCTCTTCCATGAAGTCGTCACGGTCGATGTAGATTTCACGGGCGAACGGCAGCTGGCGCACGCCGAGTTCTTCTTTCTGCGGATGACGCGGCAGTTCGAGGTTCTCGACCTGGCCTTCCGGGTAGTTGGTGATCACGACTTTCAACGGACGCAGCACGCACATGGCGCGCGGGGCATTCGCGTCGAGGTCCTGGCGGATGCTGAATTCCAGCATGCCGTAGTCGACCACGCCGTCGGAGCGGTTGGTGCCAACCATCTCGCAGAAATTGCGGATCGATGCAGGGGTGTAGCCGCGGCGGCGGAAGCCCGACAGAGTCGACATGCGCGGGTCGTCCCAACCATTCACATGCTTCTCATCCACCAGTTGCTTGAGCTTGCGCTTGCTGGTGATGGTGTAGTTCAGGTTCAGACGGCTGAACTCGTACTGGCGCGGGTTGGCCGGTACTGGCAGGTGCTCGAGGAACCACTCGTACAGCGGACGGTGGCTTTCGAATTCCAGGGTGCAGATCGAATGGGTGATGCCTTCAATGGCGTCCGACTGACCGTGGGTGAAGTCGTAGTTGGGGTAGATGCACCACTTGTCACCGGTCTGGTGGTGGTGAGCGTGACGGATGCGATACATGATCGGGTCGCGCAGGTTCATGTTCGGCGAGGCCATGTCGATCTTGGCCCGCAGTACCCGTGCACCATCCGGGAACTCACCGGCGCGCATGCGAGCGAACCAGTCCAGGTTCTCTTCCACCGAACGCTCGCGGAACGGGCTGTTCTTGCCCGGCTCGGTGAGGCTGCCACGGTATTCCTTGGCTTGCTCGGGAGTCAGGTCGCAGACATAAGCCTTGCCTGCCTTGATCAGTTCCACGGCCCAGTCGTGCAGCTGGTCGAAATACTGCGAGGCGTAGCGCACTTCACCGGACCACTCAAAGCCCAGCCACTTGACGTCGCTTTCGATGGCGTCGATGTATTCCTGGTCTTCCTTGGCCGGGTTGGTGTCGTCGAAGCGCAGGTGGGTGACACCACCGAACTCCTGGGCCAGACCGAAGTTCACGCAGATCGACTTGGCGTGACCGATGTGCAGGTAACCGTTGGGCTCCGGAGGGAAGCGGGTCACGATCTGTGTGTGCTTACCCGAGTCCAGGTCCGCCTGGATGATCGGGCGCAGGAAGTTGACCGGTACGGCCGGTCCAGTCTTGGAATTCGAGGTAGGGTCGACAGTGGGCTTGCTCATAGGATCCTTGAACGTACAAGTGCGCGGCCAGGTGCGGCCTGATAAATCAAAACGGATATCATAGCCGATGCTGTCAAGTGCCTGACAGAGCGCAGCTTTAAAACTGCGGCTATTAATGGCACCCAAGTGAAAAAACAGCCTCGAAATTCGTGGCGGTCACGCTAAACTGCGCTCCTTGGCTGCAGGATGGCCAAATCGGTGCGGACCCCATGCGTGCCCCGCCACCCAGGATTTTCTTGAAAACGCTTCTCCTTATAAAGAGTACCGACCATGACCCAAGTCAAACTGACCACCAACCACGGCGAGATCGTGCTGGAACTGAACGCCGAGAAAGCCCCGTTGACCGTGGCCAACTTCGTCGAATACGTGAAAGCCGGTCACTATGAAAACACCGTTTTTCACCGCGTCATCGGTAACTTCATGATCCAGGGCGGCGGCTTCGAACCTGGCATGAAAGAAAAGAAAGACAAGCGTCCAAGCATCCAGAACGAAGCGGACAACGGCCTTTCCAACGACAAGTACACCGTGGCCATGGCCCGTACCATGGAGCCGCATTCGGCTTCCGCGCAGTTCTTCATCAACGTTGCCGACAACAGCTTCCTCAACCACAGCGGCAAGACCGTGCAGGGCTGGGGCTACGCCGTATTCGGCAAAGTGATCGCCGGCACCGAAGTGGTCGACAAGATCAAGGGCGTGGCCACCACCATGAAGTCCGGCCACCAGGACGTACCCGCAGACGACGTGATCATCGAGAAAGCCGAGATCATTGAGTGATACTGCTGATTTCAGATCTGCATCTGGAAGAGGAGCGCCCGGACATCACCCGGGCGTTTCTGGATTTACTCGGTGGACGCGCCCGCGCCGCCGAGGCGCTGTACATCCTCGGGGACTTTTTCGAGGTATGGATCGGCGACGATGCCATGACCCCCTACCAGCTTTCCATTTGCCAGGCATTGCGCGAGCTCAGCGACAGCGGCACGCAGATCTTCCTGATGCATGGCAATCGCGACTTCATGCTCGGCAAGGCCTTCTGCAAGGCGGCCGGCGCCACCCTGCTCAAGGATCCCAGTGTCGTCGACTTCTACGGCGAGCCGGTATTGCTGATGCACGGTGACAGCCTGTGCACCCGTGACGAAGCCTACATGCGTATGCGCCGCTACCTGCGCAACCCGCTGAGCCTGTGGATTCTGCGCCACCTGCCCCTGGGCACCCGGCGCAAGCTGGCGCGCAAGCTGCGCAACGAAAGCCGGGCCCAGACCCGCATGAAGGCCAACGACATTGTCGATGTGACCCCGGACCAGGTACCGCAGGTCATGCAGGAACACGGGGTGCGCACCCTGGTTCACGGCCACACCCATCGCCCGGCGATCCACAAGCTGCAGATCGGCGAACAAGCCGCCAAGCGCATTGTGCTGGGGGACTGGGACCGTCAGGGCTGGGCGCTGCAGGTGGATGAGCAGGGTTTCCAACTGGCGGCGTTCGATTTCGTACCGACGCAACTGGCGCTGCCCGGTTCGCCCTGAGCGGACGTCCTCGCTGCCGTAGGAGCCGGCTTGCCGGCGAAGGGAACAGCAAGCCTTGCATGGCCCTGTCGGGCGCCTTCCCTGTCAAGCCCGCTCCTACAACAGATGCCCTACCGTAGGAGCCGGCTTGCCGGCGAAGGGGCCAGCAAGCCTTGCATGACCCTTTCGGACGCCAGCGCCTGCGACGAAAGGCATCAATGCCCCGCCGCGGCTGGGCCGGCCTTGGCAGCGAACGGCGGCTTGGCCAGCCAGACCAGCAGAATCAGGCCCATGAAGCCCCAGCCCAGCAAGGTGAAGTAGTCCACGGTCGAGAGCATGTATGCCTGGCTGGTCAGGACTTGATCCAGCTGCGCGTAAGCCTTGGTGCTCGCGCCTCCGAGATTGCTCAGCGCATCCCGGGTGACCGGGTCGAAGATGCTCATGCTTTCGCTCATGTAAGCGTGATGCTGGTCTGCCCGGCGAATCCAGATCCAGGTGGTCAGCGACGCCGCAAAACTACCCCCCAGAGTCCGCAGGAAGGTTGCCAGGCCAGCGCCGTCGGCGATCTGGTGCGGTGGCAGGTCGGACATCAGGATGCTCAGGGTCGGCATGAAGAACAGCGCCACGCCGATGCCCATGAACAATTGCACCAGGGCGATGTGCTGGAAGTCCACTTCATTGGTGAAACCGGCACGCATGAAGCAGCTCAGGCCAATGGCCAGGAATGCCAGCCCGGCCAGCAGGCGCAGGTCGAACTTGTTCGCGTACTTGCCAACAAAGGGTGACAACAGCACCGGCAGGATGCCGATCGGTGCCACCGCCAGCCCCGCCCATGTCGCGGTGTAGCCCATCTGGGTCTGCAACCATTGCGGCAGGATCAGGTTAATACCGAAGAACCCGGCGTAACCCAGCACCAGCACTATCGTGCCAATGCGGAAGTTGCGGTGCGCGAACAGCCGCAGGTTGACCACCGGATGCTGGTCGGTCATTTCCCAGATGATGAACACCGCCAGCGCGATCACCGAAATCGCCGCACCGATGATGATGAAGTTCGACTCGAACCAGTCCAGGTCATTGCCCTTGTCGAGGATCACCTGCAACGCGCCGACGCCAATGACCAGCGAAATCAGCCCGACGTAGTCCATCGGCTGACGGCTGGTGACCACCGGGCGCTTGGCCAGCTGCGAACGCACCACCATCACCGCAAAAATGCCGATCGGAACGTTGATGAAGAAAATCCACGGCCAGCTGTAACTGTCGGTGATCCAGCCGCCAAGAATGGGACCAGCAATCGGCGCCACCACCGTGACCATTGCCAGCAATGCCAGGGCCATGCCGCGCCTGGCGGGTGGATAAACGGCGATCAGCAGGGTTTGCGTCATCGGGTACAACGGCCCGGCCACCAGGCCTTGCAGCACACGAAAGCCGATCAGCTCAGGCATCGAGGTCGAGATGCCGCAGAGAAACGAGGCCAGCACAAACAGCATCGTCGCCCAGAGAAACAGTTTTACCTCGCCAAAGCGCCGGCTGAGCCAGCCGGTCAGCGGCAACGCAATCGCATTGCTCACGGCGAACGAGGTAATCACCCACGTGCCCTGCTCCGAACTCACACCAAGGTTGCCGGAAATCGTCGGCAACGCCACGTTGGCGATGGTGGTGTCGAGCACCTGCATGAAGGTCGCCAGCGACAGGCCGATGGTGCTGAGCAACAGGCTGGGCGGCGTGAAAGAAGCGTTATTGCTCATCGCGAATCCTTTGGAACCGGGGTGGCGCTGCGCCCCTGTGGGGCGAGCATGCTCGCACCCACAGGGTCAGTGGCGAATCAGCGTTGCGCGGTTTTGCTGACCACAGCGCTGTTGTCATGGATCAGCTGAGCGATCATCGCGTCGGCTTCGGCCAACTGCCGGTCGTAGACGTTGGTGCTGAACGAGGCCTTTTGCTGCGGTTGCTGCGCCAGTACCGGGCCGCTCTGGTCATGCAGGTTCACTTCAACATTGGTCGACAGCCCAACCCGCAGTGGGTGCTTGGCCAGCTCTTCGGCATTGATGTGAATCCGCACCGGCACACGCTGCACGATCTTGATCCAGTTGCCGGTGGCGTTTTGCGCGGGCAACAGAGCAAACGCGCTGCCGGTGCCGGCGCCGAGGCTGTCGACGGTGCCACTGTATTTCACGCTGCTGCCGTAGATGTCGGACTCGATGTCCACGGGCTGGCCGATGCGCATATCACGCAGTTGGGTTTCCTTGAAGTTGGCATCGATCCACAGTTGATCCAGCGGGATCACCGCCATCAACGCCGTACCCGGTTGCACTCGCTGGCCGAGCTGCACGGTGCGTTTGGCAACGTAACCGGTGACCGGCGCGATCAGGGTGCTGCGCGCATTGGTCAGGTAGGCCTGGCGCAGATCCGCAGCCGCCGACATCACGTCCGGGTGCGACGAGACCACGGTGTCATCGACCAGCGCACTGGTGGTTTTCAACTGCTGCTTGGCGTTGGCCAGGGCGTTTTGCGCCGAGGTCAGGTCGTCGCGGGCGTGGGACAGTTCTTCCTGGGAAATCGCGCCGCCAGCGGCAAGGTTTTTCCGGCGGTTGAAGTTGTCCTGAGCCTTCTGCACTTCGGCCTGTTGCGCGTTGACCTGGGCTTTCATGCCGTCGACATTGCTGTACAAGCCGCGAACCTGACGCACGGTACGCGCCAGTTTCGCCTGGGCACTTTGCAGACCGACTTCGGCATCGTTGGGGTCGAAGTTGATCAGCACCTGACCTTCGTGGACCAGGTCACCATCGTCGGCGCCGATGCTGACCACGGTACCGGTCACCAGCGGAGTGATTTCAACGACGTTGCCGTTGACGTAGGCGTCATCGGTGCTCTCATTCCAGCGCCCGATGAATTCGTGATAAGCCCAGACACCGGCAGCGGTGAGGGCTACAACGATGGCCAGCACCAGCAGCATCACTTTGCGCTTGCGCGGATTGCCGGTGTCTTGCGAGTTGTCTTGAGCTTGGGTGTTTTCGGCAGTGGCCATGACAAATACCTGAATTAGTTGTGCGGCGTGGCTGGAATGGCGTTGGCTGCGCTCAGGGTCTCGCCCTGAAAGCCCCCGCCCAGCGCTTGCATCAGTTGAATCGACAGATCGATCTGCTCGGCATTGAGGTTGGCCAACTGACGTTGGGCCTGCAGCAGTTGCTGCTCGATGCTGAGCACGTCCAGGTAGTTGCCGATGCCGGAACCGTAACGCTGGACCACGGTGTTATAGGAATCCTGAGCAATGTCGGTGGCGTGCTGTTGCGCGCCGATTTGCCGGCCGATGTCACGCAACTGGTTGATCGTGTCGCTGACATCACCCAGCGCTTTCACCAGGCTTTTGTTGTACTGCGCCACCGCCAGATCGTAATCGGCGTCACGCGAATCGAGGTTGGCGCGCAGGCGCCCACCATCGAAGATCGGCAGCGAAATGGTCGGGGCGATGCTGAAGAAGCGACTGGCCGAACCAAACATTGCGTCACCCAACAAGGATTCGGCACCGGCGGACGCCGTAAGGTTCAGGTTGGGATAGAAGCGGGTTTTCGCCGAATCGATGTCTTTGCTCGCGGCCTCTACACGCCAGCGGGCGGCGACCAGGTCCGGGCGACGGCCAAGCAGCTCTGCCGGAAGAACCGAGGGCACTGCCACGGCGCTGGCTTGCAATACTTTGGGCCGGGCGATTTCACTGCCGCGATCCGGGCCTTTGCCGAGCAGCACGGCCAGGGCGATTTTCGCACTGCTCAGGCGTTTTTCGGCGTCGATCAGGCTGGCTTCGGAACTGGCTTCCAGGCTCTGGGTTTGCTGGAGCTGGTACTGGCTGTCGATCCCGGCGCTCAAGCGACGCTGGCTCAGATCGAGCATTTGCCTGGTGCGCTTGAGATCGTCGCTGGCCAGGTCATAGACGATGTGCGCCTGCCCCAGATCGCTGTAGGCCCGGGCCACATCGGCGGCGAGGGTCAATTGCGCGGCCTGACGGTCGACTTCAGCAGCACGAGCCTGGCCGAGTGCGGCTTCCCAGGCATCACGCTGGCCGCCCCACAGGTCGAAGTTGTAATTGAAGCCGGCGCTGATGTTACGCACGGTGGCGTAGGCATCGCCCTGCCCCAGCGGATCCTGATCCTTGGCCAGGCGCGAACGGCTGATGCCGGCGCTGGCGTCGAGGGTCGGATAGCGTTCGGCATCGGCGGCATACGCGGCGGCGCTGGCCTGATGGGCACGGGCGGCGGCGATCTGCATGTCCGGACTGTCGCGCAGGGCTTCGCGGATCAGACCGTCGAGCTGTGGATCGCCAAGGCTGGTCCACCAGTCGCTTTTCGGCCATGCCGCAGGCGACAGGGTCACACCGTTGAGGGATTGGCCGGCCTTCAGGCTTTTCGCGTCGAGATTTTTGCCTTGGGTATCGAGGCCGCTGTAATTGGCGCATCCGGCAAGGATCATCGCCGACAGCACCAGCGTCAGGCTGCTGCGCAAGGTCTTACTGCTCATTGTGTTCACCTAAGCGCTGGATGGTGATCGGGTCACCGGCGGCCAGCAGGATTTTCTTGAGGATGTATTCCAGGGTCTTCAACTCGTCCGGGGAGATCGCGCCAGCCAGTTCATTCATCGCGTCGGCGCCGATCTGCGGCAGCCGATCCGTCAGCTGCTGGCCCTGTTCGGTCAGGGTCAGTTGCACTTGGCGGCGATCACCTTCGCTGCGTTGGCGAGCCAGGAAGCCCTTCTGCTCCAGACGATCGAGCATGCGTGTCATCGAACCGCTGTCCAGCGACAGGTGCCGGCACAGCTCGGCCGGGGTATCGACGCCGAACTGGGCCATGATGATCAACACTTTGAACTGCGCGGCAGTGATGCCGTGGGGTTCCATGTGGGTGTCGATGATCCGGTCCTTGAGCAATGCGGCGCGGCCCAGCAACAGGCCGAGATGGCAGGTTTTGAATTCGTCCGGGGTGAAATGCTTCATGTGCTCACCTAATAACTGCCTAGGCAGTGAATATATGTCGAGATGTTACTGCCTAGGCAGCGAATGTCAACGCAATAGTTAGGTTGCTTTGTAATTAGTTGACCAATGGACTGGGTCTTTATGCTGAACAGGCGGGCGTCATCGCCAACCTGCTGGCGATTAGTAGTCTTCATGCCTCTGCCTACCGCCTGTGAGTCAACGGGATTGCCCTATTCCACGATGACTTCGACAAAGGCCATGGATCGCACGTGCACCCGGCATCCCCCCCCTTGAGCGAATTGGAGATCGACCGCATACAGGTGCACGACTGCAGCGCCAACGAGGTACTGACGCAGGCGCCAACCTGCGTTGCCCGGCTCGGTCCCCCGTTGGTCTAACGGTGGTGACGGGAAGCTTGGAGACCGCGCAAGAACTTGATCTGTTGCGTAAAATCGACTGCACTCAGATTCAGGGTTTCCTGATCTTTCACGCCATATTCTTCGGATCAATTCCAGCCGTTGCTGTCCCATGACGGGCCGACAAACGCGTATGGATTGGCAAGCGGGTGTCGAGGCCCGTCACTTGCCATCGAGGTCACTGTGTCCAACGGCTCTCTCATCACTGCTGCCCAGGCCCTCTAATGCCACATCCCAATGCCCTTCTGGAGAAACTCGCCAGCAGTTCCTCGCGCCTGAACAAGAGCCTGCTGGTGCTCGGAGCCCTGTTGTTGCTGTTGCTGGGCATCAGCTATGTGGGGGTGACGCGCATGATCGAAGAGCGGCGCGAAACCTTGCAGTTTCACTTCGCCCGGCTGATGGAGAATGTCCACGAACAGGAAGTGTTCCTGCAGGATATCGCCCGGGAAAGCGTCAAGAGCGAACGGCTGCCCAGTCTCATGTTGCCACCCTACTCACAAAAACCCCTGCCCGAGGAAGGGCCGAATATTTACGAGGGCCGCGGCCTGCCGTTTTCGCTGCCCTATAGCTTGAAGATCAATACGGACAGGATTGCCCCCAGCCAATACCCGAAGATCTTTGCGCTGGGTACTCATTTGGCGGCCTATTACAGCGCATTCTGGTCGGCCTCGCACTATCAGTCGCCCCAAGTCGCCCTGATCAATGGCCCCGACAATTTTGACCTTGCCGTACCCTCCACCGGGCGTTTGCGCGGTCCGGGACGGATACCGATGCCTATGGGCGATCTGATCGATGCGATGACCCGCTTGAACAAGCGCCTGCGCGGGCAGAACTCACCATTGCCAGATTTTCAGGTGCACTGGGAACCCTATGTCTCTTCCAATGACGACAAGAGCGCCCCCACCCTGCTGGCATACGTGAGTATCAACCTGGCGAAAACCGCATTGACCGTCGAGGGCGCCGATACCTGGGTGGTGCTGGGCTCGCTGATGAACCTGTCTCAGGTCAACAACATCGAGCGGTTGATGCAGTGGTCGATCTACGATGACTTCACCTTGATCACCCCTCGTGGCGTGGTATTGACCGGAGCTCTGAAACCCGGCGAGGTGCTGGATGAAGGGGTGAACTTCAACCGCGACGGCCTGGTGTTCAAACTGAGCAGCCCCGGGGACCATCACTGGACGGCGATCTACGTCATCAGCCTGCGCAGCTTCCTCGATTACGCGCTGTGGCCATTGCTTGGCCTGGTCGCGCTGGTGCTTGCGCTGCTCGGTTGCAGTCGGGCGATCAATCGCTGGTACCAGGCCCGGGTCATCCTGCCCGCGCAGAGGGCGCACGCCAGCATCGCTGAAAGCGAGGCGTTCAGCCGCACGGTGATCGATACGGCGCCGACCGGCCTGTGCGTGATTCGCCGCAGCGATCACCAGGTGCTGCTGGAAAACCAGCGCGCCCAGCAATGGCACCACAACGGCCAACTGATGAGCTTGCTCACGCCCCTTACGGGCCCCGGTCACGCCGATCTTGAAATCAATGGGCGCCACCTGCACGTCGCCTTTGTGCCCACCCGCTATCAGGGCCAGGACGCCTGGTTATGTGCGTTGCATGACGTGACCCGGCATGTCGAAGATGCAGCGGCGCTGGAAGAAGCGCGCCAGGCCGCCGACTCGGCAAACCAGGCCAAAAGCCGTTTCCTCGCCACCATGAGCCACGAGATCCGTACTCCCCTGTACGGCGTGCTGGGAACTCTGGAGCTGCTTGGCCTGACCTCGCTCGCCCCGCGCCAGCAGGATTACCTGCACACCATCCAGCGCTCCTCCGCCACGTTGTTCCAACTGGTCAGCGATGTACTGGATGTGTCGAAAATCGAAGCCGGACAGATGACCCTCGAACTTGAGGATTTCTGCCCGCTGGAGCTGACCGAAGACACCGTGCGCACCTACAGCGCCTTCGCCCGATCCAAGGGCGTGCTGCTCTATGCCTGCATCGACCCGGCGCTGCCGGACCGGTTGCGCGGTGACCCGATACGGATTCGCCAGATCCTCAACAACCTGCTGAGCAACGCCATCAAGTTCACCGATAACGGTCGCGTGGTGCTGCGGGTTCAGCTGCTGGAAAGCGGCGACGGCCGCGCCCATGTGCAATGGCAAGTCAGCGATTCGGGAAAGGGGATTACCCAGGCGCAACAACAGCAACTGTTCGACCCTTTCTATCAGGTCAACGACGCCAACGCGCAAGCCGGTGCCGGATTGGGACTGGCCATTTGCAAATGGCTGTGCGAGTTGATGGCGGGCCAGTTGAACGTGGTCAGCGAGCCCGGGCTCGGCAGCAGTTTCATCCTTCAACTCTCGCTGGAACACGCACCCGGTGAGCTGGCCGATTGCCCTGTGTTCGGCCCCGGCAGCGCCGCCGTCTATGTGCGTGCAAAGGTCGCTGAACAGGCACAACACCTGATGGCCTGGCTCAAGCGTTTTGGCCTCGACTGTCACCCATTGACGGCCGGTACACCAGTGTCATCGGCACTGCTGGTAGAGCTTTGCTCGCTGGCCAATACCGCGGCCTGGCCGGGTCCGAAGGTCGTCGCCACGGCGGATGGCCCCAACCCTTCGCAATTACGCGGTACCGTCCGAGAAGTCGACGCCCATGATGTCCGCGCGATCGCCTGGGCGATTTACCAGGCCCAGCACGGCGCCAGCACCGACAGCCAACCTTCGTCGCCGGATACCCCCCGGCAGTTGAATCTGCAAGTGCTGGTGGCGGAAGACAATGCGATCAACTCGGCGATCATCAAGGAGCAACTGGAAGTGCTGGGCTGCTCGGTGGTCGTCGCGGCCAATGGCGAGCTTGCCCTGGCGCAGTGGTCGCCCGGACGCTTCGATCTGCTGCTGACCGACGTCAATATGCCGGTCATGAACGGCTACCAATTGACCACGGCGTTGCGACAACTGGATCAGGCCTTGCCGATTATCGGCGTCACCGCCAACGCCTTGCGCGAAGAAGGCGAGCGCTGCACTAGCGTCGGCATGAACGCCTGGATGGTCAAGCCACTGAACCTCGCCACCCTGCGCGCGCACCTGGAAAGACATTGCAAAATCGCCCTACCAGCGACCAGCGTTGCGCCTCTAAAGCTGTCACCGAACATGCGCGAACTCTTTGTCACGACGCTACGCCAGGACATGCAGGTCACGCTGACGGCACTGGACAACGCCGATGCCAATCGCGTGGCGCAACAGCTGCACAGCATGGCCGGTGCATTGGGTGCGGTACAGCTCGAGGAACTGGCCACAACCTTCGTCGAGCTGGAGTGTCGCTTGAACGGCATGAGCGTGACCAGCGCCCTGGACCTGGAGGTGCGCCAGAATCTGGCTCGATTGAAAGACCTGCTGGACACCCTTGAATAATTTCAATGCGGATAATCAGCCATGGAAACCCTCAAGGTTGCCATTGCCAATGACCACCCCATCGTCCTGGGGGGGGTACGAGAGCTGGTTGAGCGTGGCCAATGCTTGCGCGCTGATGGAATACCTGACGCGGCACTTCCCCAACGTGCTGGTGCTGACGATGATTTCCAACCCGCTGATCCTGACGCGCCTGCAAGAGATCGTGGCAAGCCGGTGCGCAGCAGTGCCGAGCGTTTTACTCACATGTTGCTAAAGGAACATAAAATAGTGCGTTGATTTGTTCCGGGAGTGGGAGTCAGCAACGATTGACTTAAGAGCGCAAAGATAACAAGCATTCAAAAAAATTCTCGCCACGAGCAAACTTGACGCCAACAGCAACCATACACTTCTGGATTACTAACATAACTAGAAAAACTCAAACTAACAGACAACTACATTCCAGCTGCAATTAACTTCTAGGAATCGTCTGATGTACCACCAAAAAATCGCGTTATATCGTGTTGTTGTTTTAAACCTAACCACTGGAAAACAACATGAAAAAGCTAACTCGCGCACTTCTCGCCCTTTCAATCATCGCCGCCGCTGGCAACGCCCTGGCAGATGACCCCGTCCAGGCCGGTAGTGGCACTATCAACTTCACCGGCACCATCAACAACGATGCCTGCTCCGTTGAAGGCGCTGGCAAGGGTAAAACCATAGCGGTCGACATGGGCGAAGTGTCGATCAAAGACATGGGCACTCCCAGCGCGCCTAAAGGCAACGGCACCCTGAACGTCGAAAACTTCAGCATGAAGATCAACTGCAACGCCGGTACTAAGGTCGCAATGATCTTCAAACCAACCTCGGGCGCAGGTTCGGGTCTTGTGCCCGGTACCAAGGTGCTTCGTCTGATTGACGGTCTGGGGGCTGCGAAAGGTATCGGCATTGCGCTGCTTGACTCCAATGGCGAGGTGATCGACCTCCGCACGGCAAGCACCGCAAAGATCGAAAACTCTCTGCAAGACAGCAACGCCACCCTCAAATTCTCCGCAGCCTACGTAACCACCGGCACTCCGGCACAGGCTGTTGCCGGTCGTGGCGACGCCACCCTACCGTTCACGCTGCAATACGAATAATCCGCGCGAGCACACAAGCCCGGTGCGGGGCCGGTCGGCCCCGCATCCTCATTCACTTGCGCGGTAGCCCTCATGTTTTATCGTCACTCACTATCCTTTTGTGCAGGCCTGCTGAGCCTGTTCATGGTCAATCAGGCCATGGCCGGAATTTCCTTGAGCAGCACCCGGCTGATTTTCGACGGCCAGCACAAGGAGGCCGGAATCACCGTGCGCAACAGCGGTGAAGACGTGTTGATCCAGTCGTGGATCGACACCGACTCCAGCGAAACCGCAGCAGTACCCTTTGCCGTCACGCCGCCACTGGTGCGCGTCAGCGGCGACGAACAGCAAATATTGCGGGTGATCTACGAAGGCACGGGCATGCCATCCGACCGCGAGTCGGTGGTGTGGCTCAATGTGCAAGAGATCCCTCAAGCGGCGAAATCCAAGAACACCTTGCAACTGGCCGTGCGTCAGCGCATCAAGGTGTTCTTCCGCCCGCCAGGCCTGAAAAACAACGCCTATCTGGCACCGAGCGAACTGACCTGGCGCCTGACAGAACAAGCCGGCAAGCACCTGTTGGTGGTGAATAACCCTGGCCGGTATCACGTGTCGATTGCCGAAATCACACTTCAATCCGGCACCGTCAGTGAGCAACCCGTTGAATCAATGATGATTGCCCCCGGCGAGCAAAAAAGCTTCCCCCTTAAACAACTTCACAACGCCAATACAGCCCGTCTTTTATTCAAAAGCATTAATGATTATGGCGCACAAGATCGTTATGGAGCACAAATTTCCAACAGTGCCGATACCCGAGCCAGTTTGAATAAACAAACCCCATAACTTAAGCGCCGCTGTGACGGCTGAACTTCCACTGTATTTCTCTTCGCTCCGTTAGTTCGTATCGGAGGTGATATGGGGTTCCTGTATGTTTTTACTCAAGCGCGACAGATGGGCGCCATTTTCGATTGTTCTGTTATTCAGCACCACCTGCGTGGCCGATGACGATGAACAGTTCAATACCTCGTTTCTCCTAGGCGCACCATCTTCTGTGGATCTGCAACCATTGCTCGCCAGCAGTCGTGTGCTGCCCGGCATCTATCGGGTGGACCTGTACGGCAACGAAACGCTGGTCGGCCGCCGCGACATCGATTTTCGTCGCCCTCCCGGCACGAGCAAGGTCGAGGCCTGCCTGACTCTGGAAATAGTGCAGCAACTGGGGGTCGACATCGGCAAGCTGCAAGCCAGCGGCAAACTGAGCAGCGATGATCCCGATGCCTGCCTGGACTTGCCCGCCTTGATCGATCACGCCAGCGTGCGTTACGACGTACCCCGTCTGCGCTTGATCGTCAGTGTTCCGCAAAGCGCCATGGTGCGTGGCCGACGTGGTTATGTCGACTCGGCCCTATGGGACGAAGGCGTTCCCGCCGCATTCATCAACTATCAGTTGAGCAGCAGCCGCAACGGCACTCGGGGTGAAAATACCCTGTCCAACAACGTCGGCCTGCGCAACGGCATCAACCTCGGCGCCTGGCGCTTGCGTAACGAATCGAACTTCAGCAGCAGCACCGGCCGCCCCAGCACATTCAAAAGTAACCGCAGCTATCTGCAACATGACGTGACTGCCCTGAAGGGCCAGTTCAGCGCCGGGGATATCTTTTCAGATGCCGACCTGTTCGACAGCGTGCGCTATCGCGGCCTGAAACTGGCGTCCGACGACGGCATGCGTGCCGACAGCGAGCGCGGTTATGCGCCAATCATTCGCGGCATTGCGCAGTCCAGCGCCACCGTGGAGATCCGCCAGGACAGCTACCTCCTCTACACCGCCAACGTGCCGCCGGGGCCATTCGAGATCAGCGATATCTACCCCAGCGGCTCCAACGGCGACCTGGAAGTGACGATTATCGAAGCCGATGGCCGCCGCCGGGTGACGGTGCAGGCATTTTCCAGCCTGCCGATCATGGTCCGTGAGGGCCAGTTGAAGTACAGCGTCTCGGCCGGCCGGTACAACAGCAACAGCGTTGACCAGAAGTCACCGCAATTTGTCAGCAGCACCCTGGCATACGGCATCAGCAGTAACTTGTCCGGGATCGTCGGGGTGCAGGCCTCGGAAAACTTCAAGGCGCTGTCCGTGGGAGCTGGCCGCAATACAACTATCGGTGCCGTCTCACTGGACTTGACCCACTCCATGAGCAGCACTTTCGGCAAAACCATCACCGGCAACAGCCTGCGCGCGCTGTATGCGAAGACGTTCACCGGCACCGACACCAACTTCACCCTCGCCGCCTATCGCTACTCGACCGAGGGCTATCGCACCCTCACCGAGCACGTCGAGGAACTGAGCAACGACGGCCAGAAGCGTATCGGCAACTCGAAAACCCGTACCGACCTGACCGTCAACCAGAGCCTGGGCCGAAACCAGCGATACGGCAGCGTCTACATCAACGCCAGCGACCAGCGTTACTGGGGACGCGGTGGCTCGCAAAGCCTGTCGGCGGGTTACAGCAACTATTGGGGCGATGTGAACTACAACCTCGGCGCCACCTACTCCAAGGATGTCGGCAACTACGGGCCGGCGAACAATGACACACTGGTGAACCTGTCCATATCGTTCCCGCTGGGCTCCAAGCCTCGTGCACCCCGCGCCTTCGTCTCGGCCAGCACGCAGAAATCCAGCGATACCACGCAAATGGGCCTCAACGGCTATCTGGCGCAAGACAGCGACACCTATTACTCGGTGCAAGCCGGCAACAGCAGCAACGGCGGCAGCTCCGGCTCAGTCAACCTCAGCACCCGCACCTCATTTATGGATATCAGCGCCGGTTACAGCCAGGGGCGCGGCTACAACTCGCAAAACCTTAACCTGTCGGGTTCGATCGTCGGCCATGGCGGCGGAATCAACCTGGGACAAACCGTGGGCGAAACGTTCGCGCTGGCGCAGGTCGAAGGCGTGGAAGGGGTGAAAATCGGCAGCTTCTCCGGAGCCAGGACCGGCAGCAACGGCTTCGCCGTGATCCCCAATGCGCAGCCCTATCGCGTGAACTGGATCAACCTCGACACTCGAGATCTGGGTGCCGATATCGAGATCGACAGTGGGACCCGGCAAGTGGTGCCACGTCGTGGTGCCGTGGTGCTGGCGCGTTACACCAGCAAGACCGGACGGCGAGTGCAGTTCGCGCTGTTCGACGCCAGGCACCAGCCGATTCCGTTTGGCGCGTCGCTCGAAGACAGCGCCGGCAAACAGTTGGCGATCTCTGACCCTGGTGGCAAGGCTCTGGCGCTGGTTGAAGCCGACGCCGGTACCCTGACCATCAACTGGCAGGGCCAGCGCTGTGAAGCGCCTTATGCGTTGCCCGAACGCAACACCGCGCTGAACTATGAGCGGGCGACACTGGTGTGCCGCCCCTGATTCCTCAGAAATCGCGCTTGTAAAAGATATCCAGGGAGCTGGCGAAACCGCTCGCCGCTTCCAGATAGACCTTCTTGCTCAGCTTGTAACGCAGAGCGATGGTACTGGCCGGCTCAAAGACCCCGACGCCATAGCGCAGGCTGAGCCTTTCGGAAATGGCGCCGCTGGCCACCACGCTGGTGTTGTTGCCGCTGCCCTGGGTATCGAGTTGGAAGTCCTGAATGCCCAGGTTCTTGGCAATGCCGCCGGTCAGTTCCGAGCTGCCCATCAGCCCCAGCCCGAGAGCCGCCTGGGCCAGCATGTTGTTGTCTTCACCGGTGGACGTCAGCGGGCGCCCCAGGACCAGATAGGACAGCGCCTGTTCCTGGCTCATGGCCGGCTCCGAGAAGATCTGCGTCGCCGGTTGCTCGGCGCTGCCACTCAGGCGGATGCCGGCAATCACGTCGTCAGTCTGGCGCACGGCCTCAATGTCCAGGTAAGGCTGGTCGATGGGGCCGGCAAACAGCAGCCGCGCACGACGCACGGTCAAGCGCTGGCCGTAGGCCCGATAGCGGCCGTCGTTGAGCCACAGCTCACCGCGGGTATCCATGTTGTCACCAATGTGCACGTGCCCCTGCAGGTTGGCAGTCAGGCCGAAACCGCTGAAGGCCAGCTTGTCCTGGCCCACCTCCACATCGATGTTCATGGCCATGGCCATGGGCTTTTTGCCGTCGTCGGTCTGCTGGCCGACGATCACCGTGTCGTCGGAGACCTTGACCGTCGAGGGCGGCAATTCGCGCACGGTGATCTGACCCTTGGGGATCAGCACCTTGCCGGCAATCGCCAGCTTTTCCTCTTGCAGCGAGATCTTCAGGTCCGGCGCCACCTCCAGCGCTGCATAGGGCTCCACCGTCACCGGCAGTTGGGTGCCCTTGAGGCTCAGGTCCACCAATAGCGCCCGGCCCCAAGCGATGTTGCCATTGAGGCTGCCCTGCCCGGCCTTGCCGCTTTTCCAGCCGCCGTCGAGCTGCACGCTCTCGCCAGCGATCTGCGCGCTCAGTTGCAGGTCTTCAAGGCTGATGGGCAACTCGGAGCCGGACACCTCGCCCCCGGACAACTGCACGTTGCCGTTGACCTGAGGCGCCAGCAGGCCGCCAGACAAACGACCGCTGCCATTGAGGCTGCCGCTGAGCTTTTCCACCATGGGCACGAACGGCCGCGCCACGGACAGATCCAGGCCACTGAGGCGGAAATCACCGGACAGCGGTTTGCTTTTCGGCAACGGATTGATCTGCGCCTGGAGCATCAGCTCACCCAGTTTGCCGCCGTCGAACTGCAACTGTGTGTCGATGCGCCGCGGGGTGAGGCGGGTATTGAGCTTCAACGCCTGATAGGGGAAATCCAGCCACTGGTCCTTTTCCTTGACCCGCAGGGTGCCACCGCTGGCGTCCAGCATGATCTGGCCCTGGGGCCCGCTGGCCGGCAAGTCCAGTTGCACATCGGCATTGAGCATGCCCTTCCAGGCGAAATCCTTGGGCAGCCACTGCGCCAGGCTGTCGAGGGGAAAACGCTTGAGGTGATAACGCAGTTTCGGGTCCGGCATCAGCCGCTGGTCTTCACCGCACAGGCTGGCATCGCCGCTGGCCCAGCAGTGGGCAGCGAAGTTCAGCGTGCCGTTGGCCAGCCGCTCAAGCCGGGCCGGGCTCTGCAGCTTCCAGTCCTGGCCGCCGGTCTGTACATCACCGCTGGCCAGGCGCCCGCGCCAGTTGCCCTGGTCCAGGGCGCCATCCAGGCCCAGGGCCAGTTTCAACAGCGGTCCTTGCAGGTCCAGTTGCAGTTTCTGTTTCTTGATGTCGCCCTGGCCGGCCAGGGTCAGGGTCCCCAACTGCGTGTCGCCCAGCTGAATCCCGCTGCCCTTGAGGTCCACCTGGGCCTTTTGCGCACCATCCAGAGTGGCGTCCAACTTGAGGTTCTGCAGGCGGTTTTCGGCAAAGGCCAGTTGCTGCCCGGCCAGGTCCAGCTTGCCCTGTGGCGCCTTGAGGGTGCCGGCCAGGTCCAGCCGACCGTTGAGCTGCCCACGCAACTCGGGCCAGAGCTGACCCAGGCGCGGCATCTTGATCTCCAGCTGGCCGGCGATCTTCTGTTGCAGGCTGCCGGAGCCGTTGATCCGGTTGTCTCCCAGGCGGATGTCCAGCGCGCCCAGAGTCCATTGCTCGCCCGC
Source organism: Pseudomonas sp. BIGb0176 (assembly GCF_024810175.1). Lineage (NCBI taxonomy): Bacteria > Pseudomonadati > Pseudomonadota > Gammaproteobacteria > Pseudomonadales > Pseudomonadaceae > Pseudomonas > Pseudomonas sp. BIGb0176. Next base: position 273,930 of record NZ_JANUEC010000001.1, on the reverse strand, counting down.
TCCGTCGGCCTTGGCCTGGAGAACCGCCGGCTGTCCGCGCAAGCGTCCCTTGAGGTCGAGGTTGGCATTGAGCTTGAGTTGCTGGTTCTTCATTTCGCCTTGGCTGCGCAGGGGGCCGGCCAGGGTTCCGGGCAGCTCCGCCACCCAGTACGCGGGGTTGATGGCCGACAGATCCAGGGCGGTATCCCAGGCAATGCCGTCGGCGAACTGCAGGTTCAGGTGGCCCTCGGCCTTGCCCTGGCCCGCCGCCAGCTTGAACTGCGGTAGATAGATTTTCGTCAGGTCGCCGCTGAACGGGCTGCTCAGGCTGAACGCGCCTGCCGGGCCGTCCAGGTCGCCCTTGAAGTTGCCCAGGTAGTTACCGTCACGGTAAGCCACTTCGGCATCAAAACTGCGGACCCGCACCGCCGGCTCGTCAATCAGCGGATACAGGCGGTGCCAGGGGAAGTCCAGCCAGGCCAGCTTGGCCTCGGCGGCGAAACCTTCGCTCCAGTCCAGTTGCCCACTGAGCTTGAGGTGTTGCTTGTCGTTGGCGCTCAGGTCCAGAGCGGCAATCTGTGCGCCCTTGGCGTCGACCTTGCCTTGCAGCAACAGGGCCACCGGGCCCTGCTCCGCCGGCAGGCTGGCCTTGCCGGCGAGCTGGTAGCCGCTTTTCAGGTCGCCCTGGCCAGTCAGTTCCAGCTGATCCAGTTGCAGGGTGTCCGGCAGATCGGCGCTGGCCTTGAACCCATCGGCAGTGATTCGCAACTGGGCCGGCAGGTTCTCCACCAGGGGCTGCAACTGGCCGCTCAATTGCCCTTGCAGGTAGCCACTGCTGTCGGCATTGAGCTGCAGAGTCTTGAGCAGGTCGCCTTCAACCTTCAACGCCAGGGACCAGGGGCCACCGCCGGGAGCGGGCAAGCCGAGGTTGCCCTGGGCGGTCAGGGGCCAGTCGCCACTGGGTTGCAGCAGCCCGGAAAGGTCCAGACTCAGGTCATCGCGCTTTAGGTGCAAAGAGTCGATCTGCAGGCCTTGGGCAGTCCAGTGCGCCGCCAGCTGCAGGGTCTTGAGTTCTTCACTGCCATTGAACAGCAGCCTGCCCACACGCACTTGCCCCAACTCGATGGCCAACGGCAGCTTCAGTTCCGGCAGGCTGATGGGCTCCGAACTGGTTTCGGTTTCGCCGCTCGGAGGGAACAGCAGGCTGACCTGATCGGCTTCCAACTGCTCGATGCACAGGGTCATGCGCAGCAGGCAGCCGGGCGACCAGGTGAACTGCACGGCGTTGAGCTCGACCCGGTTGCCCTCCTGTTGCCAGAGCAAATGATCGGCGCTCCAGTGCCCGCCAAGGCGGCCCTCGAAATTGTCCAGGGTCAGCCCCGGCACTCGCGCCAGGGCCCAGCGGCTGCCAGCCTGGGTTCCGAGTACGCTGGCCAAGGCCAGAATGATCAGGATCACCAGCGCAACAATCGCCAGCAGCGTTATCTTCAAACCACGCTTCAAAGCTCTGGCCCCATGGAAAAGTGCAAACGAATACCGCCGTCGTCATTCATCGCGTGGGCCAGGTCGACCCGGATCGGTCCCACTGGCGAAACCCAGCGTACGCCGACGCCCACCCCGGTCTTGAGGTTAGGCAGCTCCAGCTTGTTGAAAGAGTTGCCCTGGTCGACAAAGGTCGCGATCCGCCATTTCTCGGCGATCGAATACTGGTACTCGACGCTACCGGCCACCATGTAGCGGCCGCCGATGCGATCGCCTTCGGAGTTTTCCGGTGACAGGGTCTGATAGTCGTAGCCCCGAACGCTCTGGTCGCCACCGGCAAAGAAGCGCAAGGACGGCGGAATCGACTTGTAGCCATTGGTGGCACTGCCACCGAACTGCACTCGCCCGAGAAAGCGGTGGTTGTCCCAGACCGTGGTCAGGCCCTTGAGCAGCACCGTGCCATACAGCAGGTTGGTGTCGGAACCGACCCCTTCCTTGGCCAGCTTGGTGTCGAACTGAATGCGATAGCCGTTATGCGGGTCGATGCGATTGTCGCTGCGCAGGTAGGAATAAGTCAGGCCAGGCATCAGCAGATTACTCAGGCCCGAGTCGTCCCCGAGGCGATATTCCTCTCGCTGATACTTCAGCGACAGCACCCGCTGCCAGCCGCTGGGCAACTTGCTGTGCCACTCGGGACCGATGGTGAGCAACTTACTCAGGGTATCGGTGCCGGCAATCTCTTCATTCTGGTAACCACCGGCGAACCGCAGCTTGTCGGTCAGAGGCGGGTCCAGGGGAATGTCGTACCACAGGCCGACGTTCTGCCGCGGGGCAGAAACTTCCGCCTCCCAGCCGTAACTGTGGCCCTGGGGGTTGACCCAGTGCCGGGTCCAGTTGGCCTTGACCCGCGGCCCTACGTCGGTGGAATAGCCGAGGCCGAGGCCCATGGTCCGGGGCTTGCGGGTTTCCAGCTGGACCGCCACCGGAATCACCTCGTGCTCGGCGGCAGTAGGCGCGGCGTCCACCCGCACGCCCTCGAAGTAGCCGCTCGACTGCAGGGCCTGGTTGAGTTCGGCAATCAGTTCGGAGTCATAGGGCGCGCCGGCCTTGAACGGCACCATGCGCCGCAACAGGTCTTCATCGAACAGGGAGTCGCCGCTAAAGCTGACCTTGCCCAGCGCGTAGCGCGGGCCGCTGTCATAGACCAGGTCGATGTCCGCGACACCTGCCTGGGGGTCCACCGACAGTTTCTGCTGGGTAAAGCGCCCGCTGAAAAAGCCATAGCGCGAAGCCTGGTTCTGGATCAGGCGCTTGGCGTCTTCGTAATGGCCATGATTGAGCACGGCACCCGGCTTGAGCTGGTCGCCGTCGGGAAGGCGAAACGACTTGAGGGAGGCCGCCGGGCCTTCGACCCGGACTGTCACGTTGCGCAGGTGCACCGGTTCGCCGGGGTCGATCCGCAACGTCAGGCGCGGTTTGTCACCGCCACGCACCTCACTCTGGATATGCGGTTGGTAGTAGCCCAGGGCCTGGGCGGCTTTCTTCGCCTGCTCCTCGGCGCCCCGGCTGAACCGCAGCAAGGCTTCTTCATCGCGATCGCCGACACTGCCAATGTAACCTTCCACATTGGCCTTCAACTCGTCATTGGCGGGCTTGACCCTGACATCCAATTCGCTCTGCGCCAGCGCCGCACAGCTTGTGAACAACAGCAAAAAGCCGCTGGTAAATCTTCCTGGAAACTTCATAGGCGCGGATGCTATCACGAGCTTGGGAGGGCGATAGAGCGCTCAGGTGCACGGAAAGTTCTATATCAGGCTGTTGCTCTTTGTAAGTGCTGCGGGCTGGGGTGAAAAAATACGTGCTCACGCACCGGCCCCACCGCAATCTCACCGATCTCTTCATAGCCCTGACGCTTGTAGAACTCCAGGTAACGCGGATTGCCGGTGTCCAGCACCACACCCTGGGAATGCTCGTCCACGGCGCACCAGTTGTGCACCGCCGCCAGCAATTGCTCGCCGAAATGCTGGCCCTGAAACTGCGGATGCACCCCCAGCAGCGGCAGCACATGCACCGCATCATTGGGCAGGCAGGCCTGCACCGCCTGGTGATACTCCAGATAGCGCTGGGTGCAGCGAAACCCGGTGCTGAGCACCATGCGCAGGCGCCATGCCCAACTTTCGGTGATGCCCAGGCGCCGTTGCGGCGGCGCGATCAGGGCGATACCGATCAGCCGGTCATTGACCAGCAGGCCGATGGCCGGCAGGTCCTGAAGAAAATGCTGCTTCACCAATTCGCGCACTGTGGCTCGTACCCGCTGTTCGTAGCCGGGGCGATCGGCTTCGAAAATGAAACCGAAGGTCGGCTCATGGCGGTAGGCCTGGTACAGCAGCGACCGCGCTTCGCGGGAATAGCCGCTGTCGAGCTGGTGAATATCGGCGATGACATTGGAGGAATCAGGCATGACGGTCACTCTCCCCTGGACCCGGCTCAAATGGCCGCGTTCTTGTTAGTACGAGCCCTGCGCGCCGCTGATCGTTCCCGCGCCCCTGGGACATTAGCAGCGCATCCGCCACGCCGCCACGCTGGCCGGCCCGGGCGTTGTCAGCTAGCATCGCTGTTTTGCCAGGACCGCCGACCATGAAAATCGTCTCGTTCAATATCAACGGGCTGCGTGCCCGCCCCCATCAGCTGGCGGCGCTGATCGACAAACACCAGCCGGATGTGATCGGCCTGCAGGAAACCAAGGTCGCCGACGAACAGTTCCCCCTTGCCGACATCCAGGCCCTGGGCTACCACGTGCATTACCACGGCCAGAAAGGCCATTACGGCGTAGCCCTGCTCTCGCGCCAGGCACCGTTGGCCCTGCATAAAGGCTTTGAAGGTGACGACGAGGACGCCCAGCGGCGCTTTATCTGGGGCACCTTCGCCGATGCCAACGGCACCCCGGTGACCATCATGAACGGCTACTTCCCCCAGGGCGAAAGCCGCGACCATCCCACCAAATTCCCGGCCAAAGCGCGCTTCTACCAGGATCTGCAGCACCTGCTGGAAAGCCGTTTCAGCAATGACCAGCCCCTGGTGGTGATGGGCGATGTGAACATTTCCCCGGAAGATTGCGACATTGGCATCGGCGCCGAGAACGCCAAACGCTGGCTGAAGACCGGCAAGTGCAGCTTCCTGCCAGAAGAGCGCGAGTGGATGGCCCGCCTGAAGAACTGGGGCCTGGTGGACAGCTTTCGTCACCTGAACCCCGAGGTGAACGACCGCTTCAGCTGGTTCGACTACCGCAGCCGCGGCTTCGAGGATGAGCCCAAGCGCGGCCTGCGCATCGACCTGATCATGGCTTCCCAGGGGTTGTTGCCACGGGTCAAGGACGCTGGGGTCGACTATGAACTGCGGGGCATGGAAAAACCTTCGGACCATGCGCCGATCTGGCTCGAACTGGGCTGATCGACAGGCACAAAAAAGCCCATCTGCCGATGGGCTTTTTTTTTGCGGTTACAGCTGTATGTGCTCGACCCGCTCCGTGGTACCGGCACTGGCGATAGCGCTGATGGCGCTCTCGAGGGTGGCTTCCGAATCGTACAAGTGGCTGACCAGAATCACTTCCTTACCGGACTTGAGCTTGAAAAAAGGTTTGCCGCCCGACGAAATTTTCTTGACGTAGCGTTCCGGGGAAGCGCAGTGTGCGCGGAACAGGCCGAGAGCCGCCTCGGCACTGTCCCGGCAAGGGTAGCGGTCGCTTTGAAGCATGGTCTGCGCCTCCTTTGTCTTCAGCAAGAATCTGCATGCACCACTGCCATACTGCTTCAGCTCGAACCAGGCACTCATTTGTAACTCCTTTGCACACTACGAAATAGCAGCTCAACACTGCCGAGGCATCCGCGGGGGATGACGCGTTGGCAGTCGCCCCAATCCCCGCCAGACAAAGTTGCCCACTCTACGCGCCGTTCCGAGGTTGGTCTTTAGGACAAATCTCAAAAAATCTAGAGAAAACAGCTATTTATGATGTAGGACTTTCGCCATTTCTCTGCAAATAGCCCCGTCCGTCACATCCCTGTCACCTCCCTGACTTAATGTCCCCAGCACTTACCTCCTCCCTCTATATAGAAGGCCAGTGCCGCCATGCCCCGCGCTTCCACCGTCAGCGAACGAGATATCTGGTGCCGGACCATCAGCCTGTTTCTGATCGGTTTCGTTTGCTACGCCCTGCCCTGGTCGGTATTCGCCGCCCTGCCCCCAGCCCCGGACAATGCGCCGGTCCTGCGCATCCAAGGCTCCAATACCATCGGCGCCCGGCTGGGCCCGGCCCTGGTCAAGGGCCTGATGGAAGAACAGGGCCTGCGCGATATCAGGATCACCGCCAGTGGCAAAGACAATGAACAACAGGTGGTGGGGCAAACCGCCCAGGGCCGAGCGGTGCGGGTGGAAGTGGCCGCCCACGGTTCGAGTACCGGCTTTGCCGCTCTGAAAACCGCCCGGGCCGACCTGGCCGCCGCTTCACGGCCGATCAAGGACAGCGAGCTGGTGGACCTTGAAAGCCTGGGGGACCTGAAAAGCCCCAGCGCCGAACAGGTGATCGCCATCGACGGGCTGGCAATCATCCTGCATCCGCACAACCCGCTGAACCAACTGAACACCGAGCAACTGGCCCGGCTGTTCAGCGGCGAAGCCAGGACCTGGGAAGAACTGGGTGGCATTGGCGGCGCGGTACATCTCTATGCCCGGGATGACCAGTCCGGCACCTACGACACCTTCAAGGAGCTGGTACTCAGCCGTCGCGGCAAGACCCTGGGCCCCGGCGCAAAACGTTTCGAATCCAGCGAGCAGTTGTCCGACGCAGTCAGCCATGACCCCCAGGGCATAGGTTTCATCGGTCTGCCCTATGTGCGCCAGGCCAAGGCGGTGGCCATTGTCGACGGCGACTCACAGCCGATGCTGCCGCTCAACAGCCTGATCGCCACCGAGGATTACCCGCTGTCACGGCGCCTGTATCTGTACCTGCCGCCCAATGGGCAGAACCCCTGGGCCGATGCCCTGGTGAGCTTTGCCCAGGGCAGCAAGGGCCAGGCCATCGTCGCCGCCAACGGCTTTATCGCCCAGACCGTGCAGGCCATGCGTGTCGCTCCCGGCCCGCAGATGCCGGAGGCTTATCAGGCGCTCACCCGCCAGGCACAGCGCCTGACGGTCAACTTTCGTTTTGAGGAGGGCAGCGCCAGCCTGGACAACAAGGCCCGCCAGGACCTCAATCGGGTACTGGATTACCTGCGCCAGCACGGCAAGATGAACCGCCAGGTGACCCTGGCCGGCTTCGGTGACGCCAAGAACGATCCGGCCCGCGCGGCCCTGCTGTCCAAGCTGCGGGCCATGGCGGTACGCCGGGAACTGGTGAAGAGCGGCGTGGTGTTTCGCGAGATTCGCGGCTTTGGCGCCGAGCTGCCGGTAGCAGCCAACAGTGCCGACGAAGGGCGGATCAAGAACCGCCGCGTGGAGGTGTGGGTGTACTGAACTCCCAGCGGCCGGCCTTTCGACAGGCCGGCCGCATCGCCCTCAATGCCCGCTGCGCATCAGCTCCTTGGGTACATACTTGCCGATTTCATACTTGCCGATCGCCGCGCGGTGCACCTCATCCGGGCCGTCGGCCAGGCGCAAGGTACGCTGCATCGCATACATGTAGGCCAGCGGGAAGTCGTTGGAGACCCCGGCCCCGCCGTGGATCTGGATCGCCCGGTCGATCACCCGCAGGGCCACGTTCGGCGCCACGACCTTGATCTGGGCAATCTCGCTCTTGGCCACCTTGTTGCCCACGGTGTCCATCATGTACGCGGCCTTCAGCGTCAGCAGCCGGGCCATGTCGATCTCCATTCGCGAGTCGGCGATCTTGTCGATGTTGCCTCCCAGGCGCGCCAGCGGCTTGCCAAAGGCAGTACGGTTCACCGAACGCTTGCACATCAGTTCCAGCGCCCGCTCCGCCATGCCGATGGAACGCATGCAGTGGTGGATCCGGCCCGGGCCAAGGCGGCCCTGGGCAATCTCGAAACCACGGCCCTCACCCAGCAGCACGTTCTCGTAAGGCACCCGGACATTGTCGAACAGCACTTCGGCGTGGCCATGGGGCGCGTCGTCGTAGCCGAACACCGGCAACGGGCGAACAATCTTCACCCCGGGGGTATCCACCGGCACTAGGATCATCGAGTGCTGTTGATGGCGCGGCGCATCCGGGTTGCTCAGGCCCATGAATACCAGGATCTTGCAGCGTGGGTCGCAGGCGCCCGAGGTCCACCATTTCTTGCCGTTGATCAGCCACTGGTCGCCGTCGCGTACCGCACGGGCCGCCATGTTGGTGGCATCGGAGGACGCCACGTCCGGCTCGGTCATGGCGAACGCGGAACGGATCTCGCCGCGCAGCAATGGCTCCAGCCAGCGCTGTTTCTGCTCTTCGTTGGCGTAGCGCACCAGCACTTCCATGTTGCCGGTATCCGGTGCCGAGCAGTTGAAGGGTTCCGGGCCCAACAACGACCGCCCCATGATTTCCGCCAGCGGCGCGTACTCAAGGTTGGTCAGGCCTGCCCCCAACTCCGACTCAGGCAGAAACAAATTCCATAGCCCGGCCTCCTTGGCCTTGAGTTTCAGCTCTTCCATGATGGCGGTCGGCTGCCAGCGATCGCCTTCGGCAACCTGACGCTCGAAGACCGCTTCAGCCGGATAAACATAGGCATCCATGAACGCGGTGACACGCTCACGCAGTTCCTGAACCTTGGGGGAATAGGCGAATTCCATGGGCAGCTCTACCTTTGTGACGATCGGGTGTTGGAGGACTGAAATCGATGCTAGATCAGCTACGAAAATTTACCTAGCCTATTCTCGGCGTGTATTAACATTCATCACCGATATATGATCGGCTGATCCGACAGGCTTCCGAGCCCTCCCACAGGCCCTAACAATAAGAGTGCAGCGCAATGAATCTGAGCAAGGTCGATCTCAACCTCTTCATCGTTTTCGATGCGATCTACACCGAAGCCAACCTGACCCGTGCCGGGCAGATCGTCGGCATCACCCAACCGGCGGTATCCAACGCCCTGGCACGCCTGCGCGAGACCTTCAATGACCCGCTCTTCGTGCGTACCGCCCAGGGCATGGTGCCCACACCCATGGCGCAGAACATCATCGGGCCAGTGCGCAATGCCCTGTCGCTGCTGCGGGTTTCGGTCCAGGAAAGTCGCATTTTCAACCCCCTGCAAGCGGTCAAGACCTACCGCATCAGCATGACCGACCTCACCGAAGCGGTGATCCTGCCACCACTGTTCCAGCGCCTGCGGCGCCTGGCGCCGGCGGTGATCATCGAAAGCTTTCTCTCCAAGCGTCGGGAAACCACCAAGGAGCTGGCAGCCGGGCGCCTGGACTTTGCCGTCGACGCACCGCTCAATACCGACCCCCAGGTGCGTCACGTCAAGCTGATGGAAGACCGCTATGTGTGCGCCATGCGCAAGGGCCACCCGCTGGTGGGCAAGGAAAAATTCAGCCTGGACGATTACCTGTCCCTGACCCACATCCATATCTCCAGCCGCCGCAGCGGCCTCGGGCATGTCGACCTGGCCCTGGGCAAGATGGGTATCCAGCGCAAGATCGCCCTGCGCTCCCAGCATTACCTGATGGCTTCCCAGGTGCTGCAGCAGACCGACATGGTGATGACCGTACCGGAGCGCTTTGCCCGTCGCCATGAACTGCACGCGTTCAACCTGCCGGTCAATGATGTCCCGCCGGTGGAAACCCACCTGTACTGGCACGAGAGCACCGACCAGGACCCGGCCAACCGCTGGATGCGCGAGCAGATGATCGAGCTCTGCCAGCAGGTCACGGCCTACGAAAAGAAGCTCGACCAGCAGACCGCCTGAGCCCTTTCGCCGGCAAGCCCTCACTGCAGGAGCCGGCTTGCCGGCGAACGGGATCGGCTCGGACTGCTTGACGTATACGTCAACCTGCCTTTAGCTTAGCGCCAAGCCCCCTCTTGAGCGCCTCCATGAGCAGCCAGACCTACAGCATTTCCGACCTCGCCCGCGAGCTCGACATCACCACCCGGGCCATCCGCTTCTATGAAGAGCAGGGCCTGCTGGCTCCCGAACGCCGTGGCCAGGAGCGCATCTATTCGCCCCGGGACAAGGTCAGCCTGAAACTTATCCTGCGGGGCAAGCGCATCGGCTTTTCCCTGGCCGAGTGCCGCGAACTGATCGAGCTCTACGACCCGAGCAGCGGCAACCTGAAGCAGCTGCACAGCATGCTGGCGAAAATCGCCGAGCGTCGCGAACAGCTCGAACAGCAATTGCTCGACATCGAACAGATGAAGCTGGAACTGGACACCGCCGAAGAGCGCTGCACCCAGGCGCTGGAGCAGACCATCCTGAACCAGAAAAGCACCGCCCGATAATCATCGGCACACCTGCGCCCGGGCGCCGGTATCCGCCACTCCCTATAAGAAGGTGAACCTCTATGTCACTCCCCAGCCATGTACGCCTGATCGAAGTCGGCCCCCGCGACGGCCTGCAGAACGAAGCCCAGCCCATCAGCGTCGAAGACAAGGTGCAATTGGTGGATGCCCTCACCGCCGCCGGCCTGGGCTACATAGAAGTCGGCAGTTTCGTGTCTCCCAAATGGGTGCCGCAGATGGCCGGTTCAGCCGAGGTCTTCGCCCGTATCCAGCGCAAGCCCGGGGTTGTCTATGGCGCACTGGCGCCCAACCTGCGGGGGTTCGAAGATGCCCTGGCGGCTGGGGTCAAGGAAGTGGCGGTGTTCGCCGCGGCCTCGCAAGCCTTCTCCCAGCGCAACATCAACTGCTCCATCAGCGAAAGCCTGGAACGCTTCGTGCCGATCATGGACGCGGCCAAGCAGCACGGCATCAGCGTGCGCGGTTACGTGTCGTGCGTGCTGGGCTGCCCTTATGAAGGTGAAGTGGCCCCGGAACAGGTGGCCATGGTCGCCCGCGAACTGCATGACATGGGCTGTTACGAGGTCTCTCTGGGCGACACCATTGGTACCGGCACCGCCGGTGCCACCCGGCGCATGTTCGAGGTGGTGGGCGCCCAGGTACCACGGGAAAAACTCGCCGGGCACTTCCACGACACCTACGGCCAGGCCCTGGCCAATGTCTACGCCAGCCTGCTGGAAGGCATCGCGGTGTTCGACAGCTCGATCGCCGGCCTCGGCGGCTGCCCCTATGCCAAGGGCGCCAGCGGAAACGTCGCCACCGAAGACGTGCTCTACCTGCTCAATGGCCTGGGCATCCATACCGGTATCGACATGGACCGCCTGATCGACGCCGGCCGGCAGATCTGTAACGTGCTGGGGCGCCCCACCGGCTCCCGCGTGGCCAAGGCGCGTAACGCCAGCTGAGGCATTGTGCGGCCGGGTGTTACCGGCCACTCCGATCTGGGGCGGGAACGAGTAACACGGAAACAGTTTGTCGAATTTGTTGCGGTACAGATTGTCCTACAAAATTATCAAGCCATTGATTTTAAAAGACTTTAAAAAGTTGGCACGGCTTCTGCTATCTCTATGGCATAACAAGAATAAAAAGCAGCAAACCTAATAAAAATAAGACGTAACGACTCTGAGATAACAAAAACAACACGGCAGAGACGCAGCTAACAGATTTTTTTGGAGAGGATGCACTGTGCAGGAGGGCTTGCAAGAGCCACCCGCAACCGGTCAGAGAACAATAAAACTACCCTGAGGTAGCTCCCGAACTGGTTGGATCGCCCTGGCGACACATTGAATCAGCGCTCAAAAAAATACGTTTGCTCTTGATCCCGGATGGGGATCGCCAAAAACAGCAGTAAAGGGCAACGGTTGCCAAAAACAACAATAGACCGCCCCTCAATAATAAAAAAAGAGCACGCAACGAAAAAATTAAAGGGGAGCTTCGGCTCCCCTTTGTGCTTTCTGCGATCCCTCTTTGCTGCCCATAAAGCGTGCACCGGCGCCGATGCACGCTCCATCCGGGTTCACCCCTTGTTCATGCGCTCACGCAGCTCCTCGATGCTGATTTCGCGCATGCGGAACTTCTGGATCTTACCGGTCACGGTCATGGGAAACTCTTCAACGAACTTGAAGTAACGCGGCGTCTTGAAGTGCGCGATACGCTCCTTGCACCAGGTCTGCAGCTCCAGCTCATTGGCCGAATGGCCGGGGTGGAACTTGATCCAGGCGACGATCTCCTCGCCGTACCTGTCGCAGGGGATGCCGATTACCTGCACATCGGCCACCGCAGGATGGGTGAAGAAGAACTCTTCCAGCTCTCGCGGATAAATGTTCTCGCCACCGCGAATGATCATGTCCTTGTTGCGCCCGGCAATGCACACGTACCCCTGCTGGTTCATGGTGGCCAGGTCACCGGTATGCATCCAGCCGGCCTGATCGATGGACTCGCGGGTGCCCTCAGGGTTGTTCCAGTAACCGAGCATGACGCTGTAGCCCCGGGTGCACAGCTCACCGATGGTGCCGCGGGGCACCACATTGCCGGCCTCGTCGATGATCTTGCTCTCCAGGTGCGGCTGGGTCCGGCCCACGGTGGTCACCCGCAGTTCCAGGTCGTCGTCCGGCCCGGTCTGCAGCGACACCGGGCTGGTTTCGGTCATGCCGTAGGCGATCTGCACTTCGCTCATGTGCATTTCGCTGATCACCCGGCGCATCACCTCGATCGGGCAGGTGGCCCCGGCCATGATCCCGGTCCGCAGGCTCGACAGGTCGAACTCGCTGCGTCGGGGCTGATCGAGCACAGCGATAAACATCGTGGGTACGCCGTACAGGCCGGTGGCGCGCTCTTCGGCCACCGCGGTCAAGGTCAGCAGCGGGTCAAAGGCGTCATTGGGATAGATCATGGTGGTGCCGTGGGTGATGCACCCCAGGTTGCCCATGACCATGCCGAAACAGTGGTACAGCGGCACCGGGATCACCAGCCGGTCGGCAGCAGTCAGGCCCAGGCTCTCCCCCACCATGTAACCGTTGTTGAGGATGTTGTAGTGGCTCAGGGTCGCGCCCTTGGGGAAACCGGTGGTGCCGGAGGTGTACTGGATATTCACCGGCTGGTCGAAATCCAGGCTGTCCTGGCGCGCCTGCAACTGCTCGGCCGTGGCCCCCGCCCCCAGCGCCGATAGCTGCGACCAGGGCAGGAAACCCGACGGCGGCTGCGCATCCAGGCTGATCACCCCGCGCAGCTCGGGTAACCGCTCGCTGTGCAATTGGCCGATGGACTGTTCCGCCAGCTCGGGCACCAGGCCCTGGAGCATGCCGTGGTAATCGGATGTCTTGAAGGCTCCGGCGCAGATCAGCCACTGGCAGCCGGACTGCCTGAGCACATACTCCAGCTCGGAACTGCGGTAGGCCGGATTGATGTTCACCAGAATCGCGCCGATCTTGGCGCTGGCGAACTGGGCGATGCACCACTGGGCGCAGTTGGGGGCCCAGATCCCCAGGCGATCGCCGGTCTTGAGCCCCAGGGCCAGCAGCGCCCGGGCATGCAGGTCGACCGCCTCGCGCAGTTGCTGCCAGGTGTAGCGCAGCTGCTGGTGGCGCACCACCAGAGCCTCGCCCTGGGGATAGGCGGCGACGGTGTTATCGAAAGCCTGGCCGATGGTCAACGCCAGCAGCGGCTGGTCTTGCGTACCACGGGTGTAACTGCGATCCGGCTGGAAACCCGAGTGTTCCATGACGACCCCTATTGTCTTTATTAGTGGGTGTGCAGGAGCCAGGCGAAAGGTGCAAAACAGCCTGGCTCCAATCGAAAGCCTCGCTACTCTGGCGCAAGTTGACGTTTACGTAAAGGGCGATTGACAGCCACCGATCACAGGTTTACGTTAACGTAAAGGTGAGAGCCAGGCCGCGCCGCTCTCGACATCCTATTCCCTCAATAAAAACAAGTTTGAAGGTGCCCCGCCATGAGTTACCCGACCCTGAACTTCGCCCTCGGTGAAACCATCGACATGCTGCGCCAACAGGTCCAGGCCTTCGTCAAGGCGGAGCTGGCACCCCGGGCAGCGCAGATCGATGTCGACAACCTGTTCCCCGCCGACATGTGGCGCAAATTCGGCGACATGGGCCTCTTGGGCATCACCGTGGCGGAAGAATACGGTGGCGCCGGCCTGGGTTACTTGGCGCATGTGGTGGCCATGGAGGAGATCAGCCGCGGCTCGGCCTCGGTGGCGCTGTCCTACGGCGCGCACTCCAACCTCTGCGTGAACCAGATCAACCGCAACGGCAACCACGAACAGAAGAGCAAATACCTGCCCAAGCTGATCAGCGGCGAACACATCGGCGCCCTGGCCATGAGCGAACCCAATGCCGGCTCCGACGTGGTGTCGATGAAGCTGCGGGCCGACAAACGCGGCGACCATTTCGTGCTCAACGGCAGCAAGACCTGGATCACCAACGGCCCCGATGCCAACACCTACGTGATCTACGCCAAGACCGACCTGGAGAAAGGCCCCCACGGCATCACCGCGTTCATCGTCGAGCGCGACTGGAAAGGCTTCAGCCGCAGCAACAAGTTCGACAAGCTGGGCATGCGCGGCTCCAACACCTGCGAGCTGTTCTTCGATGACGTGGAAGTGCCGGAGGAAAACATCCTCGGCGTGCTCAATGGTGGCGTCAAAGTGCTGATGAGCGGCCTCGACTACGAGCGCGTGGTGCTCTCCGGCGGCCCCACCGGGATCATGCAGGCCTGCATGGACCTGGTGGTGCCCTACATCCACGACCGCAAGCAGTTCGGCCAGAGCATCGGCGAATTCCAGCTGATCCAGGGCAAGATCGCCGACATGTACACCCAGCTCAACGCCAGCCGCGCCTACCTGTATGCGGTGGCCCAAGCCTGCGAGCGCGGCGAAACCACCCGCAAGGATGCCGCCGGAGTGATCCTCTACAGCGCCGAGCGCGCGACCCAGATGGCCCTCGACGCAATCCAGATCCTCGGCGGCAACGGCTACATCAATGAATTCCCCGCCGGCCGCCTGCTGCGCGACGCCAAGCTCTACGAGATCGGCGCCGGCACCAGCGAGATCCGCCGCATGCTGATCGGTCGCGAACTGTTCAACGAAACCCGCTAACGGAGCTGTCCATGGCTATCTTGCATACCCAGCTCAACCCGCGCTCAGCGGAGTTCGTGGCCAACAGCGAGGCGATGCTGGCCCAGGTCGACGCCTTGCACAGCCTGCTCGCCCAGGTCCAGCAAGGCGGCGGCGCCAAGGCCCAGGAGCGCCACACTTCGCGGGGCAAGCTGCTGCCCCGCGAGCGCATCAACCGCCTGCTCGACCCCGGCTCGCCGTTCCTGGAAATCAGCGCCCTGGCCGCCTATGAGGTCTACGGCGAAGACGTACCCGCCGCAGGCGTGATTGCCGGTATCGGCCGGGTGGAAGGCGTCGAATGCATGATCGTGGCCAACGACGCCACGGTGAAAGGCGGTTCCTATTACCCGCTGACGGTGAAAAAGCACCTGCGGGCGCAGACCATCGCCCAGCAGAACCGCCTGCCGTGCATCTACCTGGTGGACTCCGGCGGCGCCAACCTGCCGCGCCAGGATGAAGTGTTCCCGGACCGCGAGCACTTCGGGCGGATCTTCTTCAACCAGGCCAACATGAGCGCTCAGGGCATCCCGCAGATCGCCGTGGTGATGGGCTCCTGCACCGCCGGGGGTGCCTATGTTCCGGCCATGGCCGACGAAGCCATCATGGTCCGTGAACAAGCCACTATCTTTCTCGCCGGCCCGCCCCTGGTGAAAGCCGCTACCGGCGAAGTGGTAAGTGCCGAGGACCTGGGCGGCGCCGATGTGCATTGCAAGATTTCCGGGGTCGCCGACCACTATGCCGAGAGCGACGAACACGCCCTGGCCCTGGCCCGGCGCAGCGTGGCCAACCTCAACTGGCATAAACAGGGCCAATTGCAACAACGCACGCCGATCGCTCCGCTGTATGCCCGCGACGAACTCTATGGCGTGGTCCCGGCCGATCCCAAGCAGCCGTTCGATGTACGTGAAGTCATCGCCCGGCTGGTGGACGGTTCGGTATTCGATGAGTTCAAGGCCCTGTTCGGCACCACCCTGGTCTGCGGCTTCGCCCACCTGCACGGCTACCCGGTGGCCATCCTCGCCAACAACGGCATCCTCTTCGCCGAAGCCGCGCAAAAAGGCGCGCACTTCATCGAACTGGCCTGCCAGCGCGGGATTCCGCTGCTGTTCCTGCAGAACATCACCGGTTTCATGGTGGGGCAGAAATATGAGGCTGGCGGCATCGCCAAGCACGGCGCCAAGCTGGTGACCGCAGTGGCCTGCGCCCAGGTACCGAAGTTCACGGTGATCATCGGCGGCAGTTTCGGTGCCGGCAACTACGGCATGTGCGGCCGGGCCTATGACCCGCGCTTCCTGTGGATGTGGCCCAACGCGCGCATCGGCGTGATGGGGGCCGAGCAGGCCGCCGGAGTCCTGGTGCAGGTCAAGCGCGAACAGGCCGAGCGCGGCGGGCAAAGCTTCGACGCCGCCCAGGAAGCCCAGATCAAGCAGCCGATCCTCGACCAGTACGAGCATCAGGGGCACCCCTACTACTCCAGCGCACGGCTCTGGGATGACGGCGTCATCGACCCGGCGCAAACCCGTGACGTACTGGCCCTGGCCCTGTCTGCGGCCCTCAACGCCCCCATCGAACAGAGCCGCTTCGGCGTGTTCCGCATGTAATCCTGCGCGAGAAGAACATGAGCGACTTCAATACCCTGGAACTGCTGCGTGACCCTCGAGGCTTCGCCACCCTGTGGCTCAGCCGCGAAGACAAGAACAACGCCTTCAACGCCGAAATGATCCGTGAACTGATCCTCGCCCTGGATCAGGTGCAGGGCGACCCGAGCCTGCGCTTCCTGCTGCTGCGCGGGCGCGGCCGGCATTTCAGCGCCGGCGCCGACCTGGCCTGGATGCAGCAATCGGCCGAGCTCGACTACCACACCAACCTCGACGACGCCCGGGAACTGGCGGAGCTGATGTACAACCTGGCCAAGCTGAAGATCCCGACCCTGGCGGTGGTGCAAGGCGCGGCCTTTGGCGGGGCCCTGGGCCTGATCAGTTGCTGCGACATGGCCATTGGCAGTGACGAGGCGCAGTTCTGCCTCTCCGAAGTGCGCATCGGCCTGGCACCAGCGGTCATCAGCCCGTTCGTGGTCCAGGCCATCGGCGAACGCGCTGCCCGCCGCTATGCCCTCACCGCAGAACGCTTTGGCGGCCAGCGGGCGCGGGAAATCGGTCTCCTGGCAGAAAGCTATCCCGCCGCAGAGCTGGATCAACAGGTCCAGCAGTGGGTCGACAATCTGCTGCTCAACAGTCCCCAGGCGATGCGCGCCAGCAAGGACCTGTTGCGGGAAGTGGGCAACGGCGCGCTGACCACCGCCCTGCGTCGCTATTGCGAAAACGCCATCGCCCGCATCCGGGTCAGCGCCGAAGGCCAGGAAGGCCTGCGCGCATTCCTGGAAAAACGCCCGCCCAGCTGGCAGTCCGAGACCACGTCCAAGGAGTCCCGTTGATGAGCGCCCCTGTTCTAGACACCCTGCTGGTGGCCAACCGCGGCGAGATCGCCTGCCGGGTGATGCGCACCGCCAAGGCCCTGGGCCTGACCACCGTGGCCGTGCACAGCGCTACCGACCGCGACGCCCGGCACAGCCGTGAAGCGGATATCCGCGTGGACCTGGGCGGCAGCAAGGCTGCCGACAGCTACCTGCAGATCGACAAGCTGATTGCCGCCGCCCGGGCCAGCGGCGCCCAGGCCATCCATCCCGGGTATGGATTTCTCTCGGAGAACGCCGGTTTTGCCCGAGCCATCGAAGCCGCCGGGCTGATTTTCCTCGGCCCGCCTGCCGCGGCCATCGACGCCATGGGCAGCAAGTCGGCAGCCAAGGCGCTGATGGAAACCGCCGGGGTGCCCCTGGTTCCGGGTTACCACGGTGAAGCCCAGGACCTGGAAACCTTCCGCAATGCCGCCGAACGCATCGGCTACCCGGTGCTGCTCAAGGCCACCGCGGGCGGTGGCGGCAAGGGCATGAAAGTCGTCGAGGACGTCAGCCAACTGGCCGAAGCCCTGGCCTCGGCCCAGCGCGAAGCCCAGTCGTCCTTCGGCGATTCGCGGATGCTGGTGGAAAAGTACCTGCTCAAGCCACGGCACGTGGAGATCCAGGTGTTTGCCGACCAGCACGGCAACTGCCTGTACCTCAACGAACGCGACTGTTCGATCCAGCGCCGCCACCAGAAAGTGGTCGAGGAAGCTCCGGCCCCGGGCCTCAGCCCCGAACTGCGCAAGGCCATGGGCGAAGCCGCGGTGCGCGCGGCCCAGGCCATTGGCTACGTGGGCGCGGGCACCGTGGAGTTTCTCCTGGATGCCCGTGGCGAGTTCTTCTTCATGGAGATGAACACCCGATTGCAGGTGGAACACCCGGTCACCGAGGCCATCACCGGCCTGGACCTGGTGGCCTGGCAGATCCGCGTGGCCCGCGGCGAAACCCTGCCCATCAGCCAGGAGCAGGTGCCACTGCGCGGGCATGCGATCGAAGTACGGCTGTATGCCGAAGACCCGGCCAACGACTTTCTTCCGGCCACCGGGCGCCTGGAGCTGTACCGCGAATCGGTTGCAGGCCCCGGTCGGCGGGTGGACAGCGGTGTCGAGGAAGGCGACAGCGTTTCGCCCTTCTACGACCCGATGCTGGGCAAGCTCATTGCCTGGGGCGAAGACCGCGAGCAGGCGCGCCTGCGGTTGCTGAGCATGCTGGACGAGTTCGTCATCGGCGGCCTGAAGACCAACCTGGCGTTTCTGCGGCGCATCATTGCCCACCCGGCCTTTGCCGAAGCGCAGCTGGATACCGGCTTTATCCCTCGCTATCAGGAGCAGTTGCTGCCAGCCGCAGGCGAGCTGAGTGCAGACTTCTGGCAAGCGGCCGCCCACGCCTTCAGCCAGAGCCAGCCGCCACGCACACGAAGCGATGATCCCGACTCGCCATGGTCCGCCATCAACGGCTGGCGCAACGGCCTGCCAGCGCAAACCAGCCTGCACCTGAGCTGCGCCGGCCAGGATCAGGCCATCAGCCTTGGCGCTCGCACTGCGGCCTTTGAGCTGCAGGGCGAGCACCTATGGACAGAGCAACAGGGACTGCGCCGCGAGCACCGGGCCATCCGTCGCGGCGACACCCTGTACCTGAACTGGCAGGGCGACACACATGCCGTCAGCGCCTATGACCCGATTGCCGCGGCCGAAGCCAGCCATAGCCAGCAAGGCGGGCTGACTGCGCCGATGAATGGCAGCATCGTTCGGATATTGGTCAGCCCGGGGCAAAGCGTCGAGGCCGGTGCACAACTGGTAGTGCTGGAAGCCATGAAGATGGAACACAGCATTCGTGCCCCCCAGGCCGGGGTCATCAAGGCGCTGTATTGCCAGGAAGGCGAAATGGTCAGCGAAGGCAGTGCATTGGTGGAGTTGGAATAACTCCCAAGTAAGAAAGCCCCTTCCTGTTTGCAGGAAGGGGCTTCTAGGGAAAGTTAAAACTTCGCAGTAGCTTGTACGACTACACCAATAATCCGGCACTTGTCGCTGTAGAGCATCTTCGGATAAGTAGGATTGAGCGGAACCAGGTAACGCAAACCACCCTCTTGCACCAACTTGCGGAAGATCGCCTCGTCACTACCAGGACACTGTACAACCACCAACTTCCCGGGTTCGGCGCCAATCGCCGGGTCCACCAGGATCAGCATGTCCTGGCTGATGCTCAGACCGCTGGGAGCGATCATCGCGTCGCCGACCACCACCAGCCAGAATGCCGCGCCCCGGGCCTGATAGTCGGAAAGCTCGTAGCGCTCCGGCACGTAAGCAGGCTGCCCGTCTTCGCGAACCTCGCCGGCCACCCGCCAATCGCTCACCGGGTAACGGAAGTACGGGTTGTACTTGTTGAGCAGCGCAGGCCCGTCTGCCAGGGACTCGCCATCGTCTCCTAGCAAGGGTTTCTCGCGGACCACCAGGGCCACTTCGAGAAAGCCCATGCCGATCTCTTCCAGCACCCGGTTCATGTCTTCGATCTTCGGTTGGCGGCGCTTGCTCAACCAGTGACCGATACCCCCTTGAGACATGCCCAGGCGCTCGGCGAGCTTTTCCTGTGTGACCTTGCGGCCTTTCATGTTGGCTTTGACCAACTCGATCCATTTGTCCATGGGCCGAACAATACGTTGTGTATTTCCAGCCTCAACACACAACTTGTAGTATTTGAAATCCCGTCACAATTACAATGTGTATTAACATCGACCTACCCCTATTTCCTTTCTCAGACAGGGCAGAACACTTCATGAACACAAGCAGCAAGGACGTGCCGGAACTCGATACAGAGACCACATTAAGCTCACTCAAGGACAGCCAGGCTGCCCGACGCGCAATGGACTATTACTTGAAGCCGGCCATTACCGAGTCAGACAAGGAAGAGAAGTTCTTCGAAATCAGGCGCAGCCTGAGCAGCGAGGAAGCCATGATCCACGCTTCCGACCTGCTGCGCTGTGCAGCGGCCACCGCCTACGATGCAGCGGACAATCTGCGGGGAGCCAATCGCGACCTGGCGTTTTCAGTGGTGCACATGATCGATCTGGCCAAGGCCCTGGTGGACAAATCACTGGAAAGCCAGCGCGTTGAGTCGAACTGAAGCCCTGCGTACGGCTGGACGTGAAGCCAGCGACGGGAAAAAATGGAAGTGGAAAAATATTTTCCGGAAGGCGGGGAAAAACATTTGACTTGCAAATGATAATGATTATTATTGCAAGCAACTGGTCGCGAGATCAGTCGATAGCCCAAAGGACCTTAGGTCGGACCTTTGGATTATCTCCTCATCAGGCTAATCACGGTTTTTGACCCGGCTTTTTGCCGGGTCTTTTTTTTTGCCAGTTTTTCTGGCTTGGCTTCAGGCTAATGAAGACTGTAGGTGTCGCAAAAAATAATGGCGGCGATGATAGCAAAAGAATGTCCTTTTGCAAGCAAACGCCCGTCGTAAAAGCCTCGCAAATCAAAAAGTAGCGCTTGAGAATCAATCGCATAGCCACTAAGCTTCGTCTGCGTCAAGGACGACGCCCCCCTTCTTTTACCCCCCCTTCTGTGTAGAGTAGCGCTCATAACAATCCTGATAAGGAATCGATTATGACCGTGGGCAATCACACTTCTTTTGATATTTGCGCTGATTTCGACAGTGGCAACATCGACGTACTGGATATCAGCAACCCGTTGCAGGCACTGCTGGCCATCCGCCCGGATACCCGCAGCCCGCACTTCCAGTGGTTTCATTTCAAGGTCAGCGGCCTGCATGTCGGCCAGGAACACTGGTTTCGCCTGACCAACGCCAGCCAGTCCTCCTACAACAAAGCCTGGACCGGCTACCAGGCAGTGGCCTCCTACGACCATGTGAACTGGTTTCGCGTACCGACGATCTTCGAAGGCGACGCCTTGCGCTTCAACCTGGAAGCCACCCAGACCCATGCCTGGTTCGCCTACTTCGAACCCTACAGCCGTGGCCGCCACGACTGGCTGATCGACCAGGCCCTGACCAAGGCCGGCACCGAGTTGCTGGCCGTGGGTAAAAGCGTCGAAGGCCGGGACATCCAGTTGCTGCGCAAAGGCAGCGGCGCGCCAGGCCAACGCAAGATCTGGATCATCGCCCAGCAGCATCCCGGTGAGCACATGGCCGAATGGTTCATGGAGGGCGTGATCGAGCGCCTGTTCCGTCACGATGATGCGGAGCTCAACGCGCTACTGGCCAAGGCCGACCTGTACCTGGTGCCGAACATGAACCCCGACGGCGCATTCCACGGCCACTTGCGCACCAACGCCCAGGGCCAGGACCTGAACCGTGCCTGGCAGACCGCCAGCCAGGAACTCAGCCCGGAAGTGCTGTTCGTCCAGCAGCAGATGGAACAATACGGCGTCGACCTGTTTCTCGATGTGCACGGCGATGAAGAGATTCCCCACGTGTTCACCGCCGGCTGCGAAGGCAACCCGGGCTATACCCCGCGACTGGAGAAGCTCGAGGAGCATTTCCGCAGCCACCTGAAACGCCAGACCCGGGACTTCCAGACCACCCACGGCTACACCCGGGACAAACCCGGCCAGGCCAACATGGCCCTGGCCTGCAATGCCGTCGGGGAAAAGTACGACTGCCTGGCCCTGACCCTGGAAATGCCCTTCAAGGACCACGATGACAACCCCAACCCGCTCACCGGCTGGTCGGGCAAACGCTCCATGCAACTGGGCAAGGATGTGCTGAGCACCCTGGCCGACCTGGTGGATCACCTGCGCTGAACCCGACTGAGGGCTGCCCCCCCGTTGCGCAGCCCTCAGTCACCCTCCCCGACCGCCACCCGCCGGCAATCCTCCGGCCCCAGCAAGCGCCCGTCCGCCGAGCGCAGTTCCAGCGCGCGCAACGGCTGCCCGGTCTGCCGGTCGACCATCCGTGAATGCGCTTCCCCTTCCTGATAGAAAAACGCTTCGCCCCATTGGCGCAAGCCGATGATCAGGGGAAACAGCCCCCTGCCCTTTTCCGTCAGCACGTACTCCTGGTAGGCACTGCCATCGGACGCCGGGACAACCTCGAACACCCCATGTTCCACCAGGGTCCGCAGGCGTGTGGCCAGGATGTTCTTGGCCATGCCGAGGTTGCGCTGGAACTCGCCAAAACGGCGGATTCCGTCAAAGGCATCCCGCACGATCAGCAGCGACCACCAGTCGCCAATGGCGTCCAGTGAGCGGGCAACCGGGCACTCGGCATCTTGCAGGCTGGTGCGCTTGACCATGCAGGGCATTCTCCGATCAGGCCAAAGGAAAGTGGTTGCAATATAAAACCACGATCTTTACCGTACAACTGGTTTCATTATGAAACCAAAACCCGGAGCCCAACATGTCAGCCAATTCTTCCCCTCATGCCTCGCCTGCTCTTTCCACCAAAGTGGTGCTGCTATTCGCCATCGCCTGCGGTCTGGCGGTGGGTAACGTCTACTACGCCCAGCCACTGCTGGATGCCATGGCTCATACCTTCGACCTGGCGCCGGCCACCGTGGGCATCGTCATCACCCTGACCCAGGTCGGCTATGGCCTGGGCCTGCTGTTGCTGGTGCCCCTGGGGGACCTGTACAACCGGCGACGGCTGATCGTGACCCAGACCCTGCTCTCGGTGCTGGCCCTGCTCACCGTGGCCCTGGCCCCGAGCAGCGCCTGGCTGCTGCTGGGCATGGCCTGCATCGGCCTGCTGGCGGTGGTAACCCAGGTACTGGTGGCCTACGCCGCCAACCTGGCCCCGGCAGAGCAACGCGGCCGAACCGTGGGCATGGTCACCAGCGGCGTGGTGGTAGGCATCCTGCTGGCCCGTACCGTGGCCGGGACCATGGCCGACCTGGCGGGCTGGCGTTCGGTCTATCTGTTATCCGCCGGGCTGACCCTGGTGGTGGCCCTGGCCCTGTGGAAAACCCTGCCTACCCGCGAGCAACCCAAGGCCACCCAGGGTTACGGGCAATTGCTCGGTTCGCTGCTGCAACTGTTCAGGGAGGAAAAAGTGCTGCGGGACCGGGCGGTGCTGGCGATGCTGATCTTCGCCGCCGGCACCGTGCTGTGGACGCCATTGGTGTTGCCATTGAGTGCCCCGCCACTGTCCTTGTCCCACACCGAGATCGGCCTGTTCGGCCTCGCTGGCGCGGCAGGCGCCCTGGGCGCGGCACGGGCCGGGCACCTGGCCGACCGCGGCCTGGCGCAGTGGACCAGCGGCCTGGCACTGGGCCTGATGCTGCTGTCCTGGCTGCCCATTGCCTTCACTCAATCGTCCCTGTGGGCCCTGCTGTTCGGGGTAATCAGCTTCGACCTGGGCCTGCAGGCCGTGCACGTCACCAGCCAGAGCCTGATCTACAGCGTGCGCCCCGAGGCGCAGAGCCGACTGGCCGCCGGCTACATGCTGTTCTATTCCCTGGGCAGCGCCGCAGGCTCCATCGCCGCCACCGCCACCTATGCCTGGGCCGGCTGGACCGGGGTCTGCCTGCTGGGGGCCGGGATCAACGGCGTGGCGCTGATCTACTGGCTGTGGAGCCTGGCCCCGGGCAAAGCCGCGGCCAGGGTTCGTTGCGCCACTTGAGCCCGGCGCCGCCGGGTTCAATCAACCGCGGCCGCGCAACATGCTCTGCAGCACACCATCGCGACGTACCCAGCCATGGAACAGCGCCGCGGCCAGATGCAGCAGCACGGTGAAAAACAGCAGGTACGCCAGATAACCATGGGCCTTGCGCAACACCGCAAACAGCTGGGCATTGGCCGGCAGGATCGCCGGCAGTTGCAGCGAACTGCCGAGCATCACCGGGTCGCCGGCCGCCGAGATCATGCCCCAGCCCAGCAGCGGCAGGCTCAGCATCAAGGCGTACAGCAGCACATGGGAGGCCTTGGCCGCCAGCACCTGCCAGCCCGGCAGGTCTGCCGGCAACGGCGGTTGTCGGGTGTAGAAACGCACCCATAGGCGCACCAGCACCAACAGCAGGATGGCGATCCCCAGGGGCTTGTGCAGGTGGATCAGCCATTCATGACGCGCGGAAACCGAGGCCACCATGCCGGCGCCGATGAACAGCATGGCGATGATCAGCAACGCCATCAGCCAGTGCAGCAGGCGCGCCAGGGGAGCGAAATGTCGAGGTTGGCTATTCATGGACGTGGCTCCTGGGCGCCGGGCAATTGGCTGACTTCGCTGGTGCGACGCAGGTAGGAACTGGCGTAGGCCGCAGAGCGCGCTGCCAGCAGGGGGTCGTCGGACGCCTGGATGCCGCTGGGCAGGATCAGCGGGTCGTAATTGATGTCCCGACACTCGCCGCTGTTCTGCGCCTGGGTGCTTTGCAGCACCAGGGTCCCGGCGTTGATTACCGGCCGCTGCGCCGGCCAGGCCTTGCTGGCGTCATCCGTGGGGTCACCGGGCGCCGCCAGGGTGATCTGCAAGCGCCAGCGCAGCGGCCCTTGGGCCAGGCGCCGAACCAGGTCCTGCTCCAGGTAGTCGGCGCCTTGCGGGGCACTGCCTGCATCAGGCCCATCCCGGGTCTCGGGCACTACCCCCCAGCGCACTGCCTGGCGCTTGCCGCTGCCATCCACCAGGTAGAAGGCATTGATCCCGTTGTAGCTTTCACTGGCATAGCTGGCCGAAGGTTTGGCGCCCTTGACCCATTGCAGGAACGGCGTCGCCTCGGGATGGCTGGCGAAGAATGCCGGCACTTTGCTCGGGTCCGGCTTGCCCGTGGCCGGATCAGGGGAGCCGGCCTGTTGCAACTGATAGAAGGCTTCGGGAGTGCCCACCGGGAACACCGGCATGCTGTTCATCCCGGTCCGCCACTGCTGGCCGTTGGCCTGGAGGAAACGCAGCGCCAGGCTGCGGATCGGCACGCTGCTGTCCGGCGCATAGGGGTTGCCACTGGGCAGGGCAAAGCGCCCCACCACCGGCGTGCGTGCCTCATTGAACACCAGCGCCGTGGAGTAGGCCCGGGCCTCGCCGCTGCTTTCGAAGTAACCGATGACGCACACCCCTTTGGCGTGATTGCGGCGATACCCCGGGTGCACGCCATTGTTGGTTTCCAGCACATCCACCAGGGCCTTGGGGGTCAGGCGACCGGGATCGAGGCTGCCATGCACATAGGCCAGAGCCGCCGCAGCGACGGCCACCACCAGGGCGATTGCCCCCAGGCGCAGGGTCAGGCTGACAGGCCCCAGGGGTGGGCGGTCGGGCTTTGATGAAGGATCAACCATGGGACATCTCCAATACGCATAGCCATGAGGGCAAGGATCTGTCAGACGCAGCTCGCCCAGGGTTATTCCACGACCGGTATTTATTTTCCTGCGGCTGGAATAACCTGCTGTGCGGCGCGTCTTCCTAGCCTCAAGCCTAGTGACTGGCCCAGCATCCGCAGGATTTCATGAACGATCTCGACCAACAGCTACGCCCGCTGATTCCAAGGCTGCGCCGCTTTGCCCTGTCCCTGACGCGCCAGCCCAGCAGCGCCGACGATCTGGTGCAGGCCTGCCTGGAACGCGCCCTCGCCGGATGGACCGGGAAACGCCCCGAAGGCGACCTGCGGGCCTGGCTGTTCGCCATCCTCTACCGGCAGTTCCTCGATGCCCACCGGCGTTCCCGACGCTACGCGCGGATGCTGGAGTTCTTCACCGGCCGTGACGACAGCCAGCCCTCGGTGGAGCGCACGGTGATGGCGCAATCGACCCTGGAAGCCTTCGACCGCCTGAATGCCGAACAGCGCGCCCTGCTGCTCTGGGTGTCGGTGGAAGGCTTGAGCTACAAGGAGATCGCCGAGATTCTCCAGGTGCCCACCGGCACCGTGATGTCGCGCCTGTCCCGGGCCCGCCAGGCCCTGCGCCAACTCAGCGACGGCGAAATCAGCAGCCCTTCTCTACGGATACTCAAATGATCAGCCTGCCCCCCAGCGACAGCGACTTGCACGCTTATGTCGACCACCAACTCAGTGAGCAGGACCGCCGGCTGCTGGAGCACTACCTGGCCAGCCACCCGCAGGTGGCGGCCCGGGTCCAGGCCTGGCAGCAGGACGCCCAGCACCTGCGGGCGGCCCTGGGTGGTGCACTGCTGCAACCGGCCAACCCGGCGCTGGACCCGGTGCAGATCCGCGCGCGCCTGAAGCAACGTAGCCTGCGCCGCCTGGCCAGTGCCGCGGTGCTCCTGGTGGCGGTGGGCGTGGGCGGCCTGAGCGGCTGGCAGGCGCGGGAACTGACCCTGGCCGGCAGCAGCGTGCTGCCCATGACCGACGCCCTGCAGGCCTATCGTCTGTTTGCCGAGCAGGGCATGCTCCCCGCGGACTTCAAGGTACAGGGCAATCAGAGCATGCAGGCCTGGCTGGACCGTTACTTCACCCAGGCCAGCCCATTGCCGGATCTGCAGGGGGCCGGGTTCAGGGCCGTCAGCGGGCGCCTGCTGAGCACCGAGCAAGGCCCGGCGGCCATGGTGCTGTACGAGGATCGCGAGGGGCGCAAGGTCAGCTTCTACATCCGCCCGCCAGGGCCGCAGAACAAACTGCTGCCCCCGGGCAGCCGCCGCGAGGGCCCGTTGCAGGCGCAGTACTGGTCCGGCCAGGGCTACAACTACGCCATGGTCGGCCCGGCGGAAATTCCCCTGTAGCCCTCAGAAGCCCACGTCCAGCACCACGTTGTCGATATAGGTGCCGGCCGGCGGGGTGCTCTGGTCGGTGTAGATCCTGGCGTTGTAGTTGAAGATCTGGCTGCCGGTGCCCAGGCCGTTGCCGGGGTTCACCTCGGCATCGGTGCTGGAGCGCCGGGCACTGCCGACACTGCCCCAGCGGGTGCTACCGGCACTCTTGAAGATGTCGTAGGCCAGGTAGTTGCTGCCGGAAATCATCTGCCTGCGCCCCCCCGCACTCACCGGGTGCTGGCCGTCGCTCAGGCCCACGGTGTAGGCACTGCCCTTGGTGCAGGCCAGGTTGATGGTCTGCCCGGTCACCGTCGCGAAGGCGCTGATCACCGGCGCGCTGCCGAAACTGATGTTCGGCGCAGTGATCACGCAATCGTTGGACACCGTCATGTTCACGGTCAGGCTCTGGGTACCGCTGCCGACATCCCGGCCCAGACAGATCCCCAGGGCGCCGATTCCGGAGCAATAGTTCCAGCTCCAGAGAATGCTCAGGTTCTCGGTATAGACCCCCGCCGCCACGTTGCTGCCGATGAGGGTACCCAGGTAGATGGGCACCGTCTTGGCCACGGTCGGGCTGCCCAGCAGGCCCAGCAGGTCGATGATGGAATTGCGGGCGAAGTCGAACTGCACCCCGCGGGTGATCGGATAGCTGGTGCTGTTGTTGGCGTACAGGGTGTAGCTGATGACGTCGCCGGTAGGTCCCACCATGCCGCTGGTGGTGGAGGTGATGGTGGCGTAGAAATGATCGTTGCTGGCCAGAATGCTCAGCAGCGAGCCGGTACAGCTCAGCCCGGCATTGGTGGTGGAGGCCGGCTGCGAGGTGGTGCGCACCAGGATCGAGCTGACGGTACCGAAGCCTGCCGGCGCGGTCGGGACCGTCGTGCACAGTGCCTGGGCCGTGCACGACAGCACGCTTGCCAGCAGCCCCAGTATTGCCTGTTGCCATCCCTTGCCCGCATTCACACGCCACGCTCCTTGATCCGGTGATACCGCCGTTACTGACAGACCAGCGGGCCGATCAACGGCACCTGCTGCTGTTGCATGTCGATGTCGAACTGCGCCCGGCAGGTCTTGCCGTCGGCCAGTTCCACGTGCAGGGTGTTTTGGGCCGCGAGGTTTTCCAGATAGACCAGCCCATCCCAGCCGACCACCGTCCGCGCCCCGCTCTGCTCATGAGTAACGTTGCTGCCCAGGGGCAGCTCGCGCTGCTGGGCGTCCACCAGCACCACGCTGGCGGCAATGATCCGGGTCAGCGGAAACTCCAGCAGGTAGCCGCTGCCACGCCGCACCGCCACCCGCTGCTCGACATTCGGGCTCTGCACGTTGGCCGGCAGGTTCAGCGGATCGATCTCGTACTTGCCGCGGTAATAGGCGCTGCTCCAGGGCACCAGCAGATGGCCGTTCTTGTCGGTCTGGCCCACCAGCTGGTTTTCATAGCGCACCGGGATGTCCTTGTAGCCGTCGGTACTGACCACCACGAAGGCGTCGTCGATCTGGTTGGCGGCGAACACCTGGCGGTCCATCCACACCAGTGAACCGCTGGCATCGGCCCAGCGGGTCTCGGCATCGCTGGTGCCATAGACCCCGGCCTGCAGGCGCACCGACTGCAGGCGCCAGGTCACATCGGCCTGGCGATAGTCGGCGCCACTGCCGGTGGCGTAGCCAAGGTTGTAGCCAACCCCGCCTTCGATCGGCACCGAGCGGCTGAAGTTGACCCGCTGGCGGTTTTCCCCGGTCTTGCTGCGCTCGTTGCTCAGGCTCAGGCTGCCGTGCAGGTCGAAGGGGACCACCAGTTGTGCCTGCATGGCCCAGTGGCTGTCGCCGATCTCGCGGTTGGCCGACAGGTAGAAGCTGCTGCTGTGCCACAGCGGCTTGCTCCAGGTCAGGTTCAACAGCCGGGTACGGGTCGAGTCGGCGGCGCGCACGTCGAAATAACCGGCGCCCAGGCTGCCGAAGCGCTCCAGGTTGAGGCTCAGGGTCAGTTGCTCGCTACGCTGGCTGAGGCTGGTGTAGGGGCTGTCGACCACCGTCAGGTCGGCGTACTGATCACGCCGCTGCACCCGCTGGTAGGCGACGCTGTAGCGCTGGCTGCTGTACTGATAGCCAAGGCTCAACTGCTGGCCGCCGTCGCCGTCGAAACGGCTCTGGCTGACGGCGGTATTGATCACCCCGAACTGCCCCAGCCGCAGGTTGCCACCGACCCCGCCCAGGGTCAGGGAGTCCGAGGCTTCGGCATGGCCTTCCAGGGTCAGGCTGTCGCTCAGGCCGTAGCGCAGGCTGCCGGAAGTCACCCCCGGGCCATAGCCGAAGTCGCGCAGGGTGTAGTCCCGGCGCAAGGTACCCGCGGCCACCGAGAAGTCCGTCAGGCCCTTTTGCAGCAAGGTGCTGGTGACGTAGAACGGCACCGTGGTGGACACCTGCCGGCCAAGGGCATCGGTGGTGACCACCACCGCTTCGCCGGCGCCGTTGATGAAGGGAATGTTGGTCAGGGTGTAGGGGCCGGGCTGCAGGTCGGCGCTGCTGGATTTGTAGCCGTTGATGAACAGGTCCACCGAGGACGGCACCGCTGCTTCCCCGGCGAACTGCGGCAAGGGATAGGTCACCAGGTCCGGACGCACCGAGAAATCCCGGGACAGTTGCACCCCGCCCAGGCGCACCGAGTTGCTCCAGGGCAAGGCGCCACTGATCAGGTCACCGGCCTCGTAGGTCAGCAGGCGTTCATCGTCGGAAAAACGCCAGGTGGTGTCATAGCGTCGGTAACCGTTGTTCAGGGAGCTGTTCCCAACCCCCGACAGGGTCTGGCGGTACTGCCCGGTGTTGGACAGCGTGCCCCAGGAGTCGAACAGCCGCACCTCGTTCCAGGCCGCCAGGTAGGTGCCGCCGTCATCGGTGTCGTTGAGGTACAGGTCGTAGTTGAGCAACCCGCCGAAGCTGCTCAGGGCCGGGGTCCGTGGGTAAGCCTGGCGGCTGCCGATGAATTGCTCCGGCAGCCAGTCGGGCGGCACGTCCAGCAGCAGCCGCTGGCCCTGGCTGTCGTAGTCGCTGTGCAGGCCCGGCAGGCTGTCCAGGTCGACCTCGGCGCCCAGCCCCTCGGGCAGCTTGATCCCGGTTTCACGCAGGGTCTGCGCCGGCAGAAACAGCCGGCCGGAGCGCTGCTCCACCGCCACCACCTTCCCTGTGCTCATCTGATTGATCACCAGTTCCAGAAACAGCTGTGCATCGGCCATCGACTCCAGGCTGCTGGGCGGCGGCGGCAGTTCGCCCGCCGGCACCTCTGCGGCCAGCATCAGGCTACACAGGCCGGTCACCAGCCCTTGCCACCTGCGAAAACGCCGAGCCGGGTCCTGGCTCATTGCGGGCTCAAGTCCATCTATGGACATCTCCATCCCGGGGCGGATGCGCCACCGCGCTCACATCCGTCCGTACCTCTCCCCACCGGCCGTCCGACTGGCGGCCGCGTTGCGCCCGAGGCTCAGTGCGTAGGCGCCAGGTCCTGTACCTGCGGTGCTCCATTGACCCGCAGTTGCAGGGTCGACTCGGCCGCCAGGGTTTCCGGCACCGGCCAGCGCATCACCGCCCCGGGCAACACATAGCCCAGCAGCCCAGGCGCCACGGGCCGGGCCTGCCCGCCCTGCTTGAAGGCCACATCGGTCAGGCGGGCGTGCACCGCGCCCTGGTTGCGCAGCTCGAAAAACGTCTTGCCGTCCACTGCCACCTTGCGCCAGCTCAGGTCCGGCACGCCGGCCCCCTTGGGATCGCGTGGACGGGAGGTGTCTTCCTTGCTCCACAGCCCGGCGCCATAGGCGAACAAAGGCACCGAGTAGCGCATCTGGAAGCGGATCGCTGCCGCACTCTTGGCATCCCCTTCCGGGGTGATGGGCTTGGCCGAGGGAATCTCGTCGATGATGATCCGGTACGCCAGCTCCTGCCCCGGTGGCACCTCGCGGGTGCGGGTCAGGCGTACCAGTTGCTTCTGCCCCGGCTCGATCTTCGCCACCGGCGGGCTGCCGATGACATCGCGCTGGTTCTGGTACTGGTCGGCAAAGCCGCTCTGGCTCCAGGCAAACACCCGGATCTGCAGGTTGGCGGTCTCGGTACCGCGGTTCTCCAGCCACAACGCGCTGGCCTGCTGATCGGCCTCCAGTACCGGGTCGATCGGCCAGATCAGCACCGAACTGGCGGCCTGGACCCTGGGTACAACTGCCAACAGCCCCGCCAGGATCAGATAACCGGTCCCCCGCATGCCCTGCAAAGGTAAATGCATACTGCTACTCCTTGTCCGCCTGCCGGCTGGTTATGAATGCGCCCCATCACCACGACAGCTGCACCTGCAGCACATCGCTGTACGTCCCCCCAGGCTGATTGCCCGGCAACTGCACCTGCCCGTAGATCGGCAGGCTGATGTTATTGGCATCGCTGTAGGCCACGGCCACGCTCTGACCTATCCCCAGGCTCTGGCTGTAGCCCGCATCGCGAAACAACTGATAGGCCACCCGCGCACTGCCGCTATTGAGCTGCATGTGCCGGCCACTGCTGTTGTACTGGCCTCCGTCCACCGTCATGTTCAGGGTCACCCCCGGCGTGCACTGCAACTGCACGCCCCCGGTGAGCGCCACTCTGACCGTGCTGGTGGACAGCGCCGACTGGCTGCCGAAGGCCAGGCTGCCGTAGTTGCTGACGCCCCCCATCACCAGGCACCCGGCGGTGATGGTGGCGCTGACCTGGAAGCTCTGGCTGGTGGCCGCAGCGATCCACCCCGGCCAGGCACTCGCGCAGGCCAGGAGCAGCAGCGCACAAGCGTGGCTGGCCATGGCATCAGAAGGTCAGTTGCACGGACACCGTATCGGTGTAGGTGCCGGCCGGTAGCCCCGCCTTGCCCACCGCCTGGCCATAGAGGTTCACGGTTTGCGCCACCCCGGTGCTTGGCGCCAGGTTGATCACGCCGTTGATCGCGACGATCTGCGAATGCCCGGAGTCGGTGTACAGGTCATAGGGCACATAGTTGGCCACCCCGTCGAACAGGGCCCGGGTGCCACCGGTGGACTTGCCGTCATTGGCGCCGCCCTGGATGGTCAGGGTCGGCGTGGTGCCGGTGGAGCAGAGGATCGACAGCGCGCCGCCACCGCCGCCCAGCACTTGGCCGGTGGCGGTGGTGAACAGGCTGTTGGTGGTGCCGAAGTTCAGGGCACCGAAGTTCAGTCCGGTGCTGCCGCCGACGCCGTTGACCTGGCAACTGCTGGTGAGGATCAGGGTCGAGCTGATCTGCCCGGTGACCGTGGTGGCGGCATTGGCCGTTGAAGCCATGACCAGCCCCAACAGAGGCCAGCCGATTCTGGATACAAGCGCGTGCATGATGTGTGTCCTCTCATGGTTTACCAATCCAGCGTGATGGTCAGGGTGTCGGTGTAGAGCCCTGCCGGAACCGCGCGGGTATTCGCGACCACAGAGCCGAACACCGGGATGGGAATCCGTCTGCCGCTGCTCACTGCGAAATTGCGCTGCTGGCCGATGCTGTAGCTGTCGCTACCGGAAGCATCGACGAACAATCGATAGGGGATGGTCTGGCGACCATTGCTCAAGCGCCGGGTCGTGCCGTCGCCGTTGAGGCCGCCATTGATGGTCACGGTGAAGCCGGTGACCGAGGAGTTGCAGGCCACCTGCAGCTGGCCCTCGGCGCTGTTGGTGAGGCTGGCCTTGATCGGCGCGACCCAGGTCGGGCCCTGCTGGCCGAAGTTGAGCATGCCCGGGTCGCCGATCGGGCTGGCAGACGGATCGCCGCCGCTGCTGACCTGGCAGGCAGCGGTAATCACCAGGCGTGCCTGGATCTGCCCGCTGATTGCCGCCTGGGCGTCGTCCGCCAACAGGCACAACGAACCCAGGGCGACAATCGTCCAGGTCCTGCCTTTCATTGCAGCCATCCCAGTTCCATCAGGACTCCCACATGGGCCGTTCACCATGAACCGCCCTCCCTGCTCTGCCCCGTTACTGGTGGCAGCATTCATGCCCCGGCCCTACCAGGTCAGGGTCACTTTCAATACATCGGAATAACCGCCGGCCCGGGGGATCTCGGCCAAAGGTTCGATACGCCCGTACAAGGGCAGGTCCACCGTGCCGGAATCCGGCACCCGGCCACTGACCGGTACATTCACCGGCAGCGGAATCCGCCGGGCCGGGTCCTGGTAGAGGCGATAAGGAATGGGTTTGCCGGCCCGGGTGTTGCTGGCCAGGTAGCGCACTTCGCCGACACCACCGTGCAGGCCGCCGTCGATGCGCATCTGATAGGGGGTATCGGGGTTGCATTCCAGGCGCGGCTGGCGGCTGCCCGGCAGTGCCGCCGACAAGGGCCCGGCCGGGTCGTCCAGGCGTGCGGTGCTGCCGAAGTCCAGGGTACCGAGCTGTTCGATCCCCGCTTCGCGCTGCTGGCCGACCAACTGGCAGCCACGCAGCACATCGACCCGGACCTGCACCTGCAAGTCCGCGGCCCCTGCTGTCGCGCTGAGCAATGCGCTCATCACTGCCACACCCTTATATCCATTCAAGGCCTCAATCCTTATGAGGAGCATTCGCTGAAGTCAGGTTAGCAACCCGCGGGGAAACCGCCAGTTAGCGTATTAATTGCTCACGGCATGAGCGCTGCGCCGGCACGGCTGCAGCCATGCCTTTTCGAGATGACTGGCCGGGGCATTTTCTATTGGTTAAATTGGCGCGCCGCTCTTAAGGTGAGCGGCCTGGAACCATCGGGGTAATCAACATTGGCCGCTTTACCGCCAAAACCTGCACAGACTCGATCTCCCTGGCGTCGCCTGTTCGCCAGGCCCGCCCGCCGCCCGAGCGCCGCTGGCGCGCTGATCCATGACTACTTTCGCCATAAGGCCCAGGACCTGGGCTACACCCTGAGCCATGGCCAGTTGCAGGTGATCGAGCGCATGGGGCAACTGGCCGACGCCCTGGAGCAGGCCACCCCGCAGGCGCCGAGCCTGTACCTGTATGGCGCCGTGGGGCGGGGCAAGAGCTGGCTGCTGGACGGCTTCTTCCGCGCCCTGCCCATCGCCGAGAAACAGCGCCTGCATTTCCATGACTTCTTCGCCCAACTGCACCAGGGCATGTTTCGCCACCAACAGCAGGCCGATGCCCTGGAAACCACCCTGGACGAGCTGCTCCGCCAGTGCCGGGTACTGTGTTTCGATGAGTTCCATGTCCACGACATCGGCGACGCCATGCTCATCACCCGGCTGTTCAAGGCCCTGTTCAAGCGCGGCATCGTGCTGCTGGTGACCTCCAACTACGCTCCCGAAGGCCTGCTGCCCAACCCGCTGTACCATGCCCGCTTCAAACCGGTGATCGAACTGATCAACGCGCGCATGCAGGTCATGGAAGTCGGCGGTGCCGAGGATTACCGGACCCACGCGCAAACCCACGAGCAACAGGCCTTTACCCGGGGGCAGTATCTCTGGCCCGGCACCGCGGCCCAGCGCCAGGCGCTCAAGCTGCCCGAACGCCATGCCCCGGCAACGCTGCTGCAGGTCGGCAGCCGCCAGCTGACCACCCGCCAGCGCCAGCAGCGCAGCATCCGCTTCGAATTCAACGACCTGTGCCAGCAGCCCACGGCAGTCATGGACTACCTGGAACTGAGCCGCCAGTTCGACACCTGGATCATCGATGAACTGCCGCCACTGGCGGAGTGCTCGATCGCCGCCCAGCAGCGCTTCATCAATCTGATCGACGTGCTCTACGACCAGGACAAGCGCCTGCTGCTGATCGGCCAGCGCCCGCTGGCCGAAAGCCTGGGCGGCCACGCCATCGACCTGGCCCGCACCCGCAGCCGCCTCGGGCAATTGCAGGAAGTCGGCCCCGAGCACCCGCTTGAGCAGGTAGCCAGATGAGTTCGATCAGCTTTTGCGAGCTGGTGTGCCTGCACCTGCAAGATTCAACCCTCCAGCACTCCCGGCTATTTGGCCTGGAGAGTTTCTCGGCAGCCGAACTGGCGGCCAAAGGCTATGAGCGGGTCGGCGAGCCCCAGGACTTTCACCAGTATGAAAAAAGCTGCACGACCCGCTACCACCAGCGAACCCTGGAGGTGCTGTTCAAGTGCTACTTCCTTGACCGGCAACGGGTCGGCAGTGGCTTCAACCTGGCCCCCGGGGCCCGCCTGACGTCCGTGCTCAAGTACAGGAAACGCCTTGCAGCCCAGCAAA
Source organism: Pseudomonas sp. BIGb0176 (assembly GCF_024810175.1). NCBI lineage: Bacteria > Pseudomonadati > Pseudomonadota > Gammaproteobacteria > Pseudomonadales > Pseudomonadaceae > Pseudomonas > Pseudomonas sp. BIGb0176. The sequence goes on along the minus strand of NZ_JANUEC010000001.1, from coordinate 239,056 downwards.
ACCTACCCCCTTCACAGTTGGCGTTCCATTTCTCGGACGACAAGCAGGAAGGCGCGGTGATTCTGGATGACCGGCACGTCATGCGTTTCAACCAATGGAGCCGCCAGGGCGCCTACCTGCTTGCAACCCTGGAGAGCGACTTCGACCTGGAAAGCCCGCTGGGCAGAGCCGCCACCGGATCGGTAAAAAATACCCTGGAGCATCACAGCCTGGAGTCGATGCTGGCTGAAGCCGGGAACTCCAGGCACCCCGCGGCATTTCGCCGGCTGGCTGGAGCACTGCAAGATGCAAGCATTTGACCGCCAAGAGATTTACCGACTGGCAGAGGCACTCTTGCGCGCCATTGAACATGCCCAGCCAACAGCATTGGCGGCAGTTGGCGTGAGCCCGGCCATTTATGCAGAAATCCTCGAAGAGCTGGACAGCTCGGGAGAACAGGCCGGGGACCTGGCCCTTGCGCCCTATGATCGGGCATTCCAGCCGGACCGCAGCGGCCGGGTGGCCCTGGACCTTTACCCGCTGGGCACCGAGCCATCGACCATGAGAGTGGCCTGCCAGCTGTGGTCCAAAGGCCGCAAGACCGACCTGACCCTGATTGCCGACTACGTTCAAGGAGCGGGCGCGTTGGCCTTCAGGCTGCTGGAAACCCAATAGCCCCCATCCCATGGCCGCTCAGGCAGCAAAAACCGCCGAACTGCTTTATTCTGCCCGCCTTTTTCTTCTTTCGAGTGTTGACGCTGTTCATGGATACCCTTGCCCAACTGCGGGCTGGCCAACTGGCCGGCATCAAGCGCCTGGACCTGTCCTGCGGGCTGACCGAGTTCCCCCGGGAAATCTTCGATCTGGCCGACTCCCTGGAGATCCTCAACCTCAGTGGCAACGCCCTGAGCAGCCTGCCCGAGGACCTGCACCGGCTCACTCGCCTGCGCATCCTGTTCTGCTCGGACAACCGGTTCAGTGAAGTACCGGCCTGCCTCGGCCAATGCCTGCAACTGAGCATGATCGGCTTCAAGGCCAACCGCATCGAGCGGGTGCCGGCCGCCGCCCTGCCACCGCAACTGCGCTGGCTGATCCTCACCGATAACCGCATCGCTGAGCTGCCGGAAGAACTGGGCCAGCGCCCGCTGCTGCAAAAACTCATGCTCGCCGGCAACCGCCTGACCCGCCTGCCCGAAAGTCTGGGCCAGTGCCACCGCCTGGAACTGCTGCGGATTGCCGCCAACCGCCTGACCGAGCTGCCGCCGTTCCTCCTGGCCCTGCCGCGCCTGACCTGGCTGGCCTACGCCGGCAATCCGCTGGAGTCGGAAGCCGACGCCACGGCGCTGGCATCCACGCCAAGCATCCCCTGGAGCGAACTGACCCTGGAACAGCGCCTGGGCGAAGGCGCCTCGGGGGTGATTCACCAGGCGCAATGGCAGCCCGCCGGGCAACCGCCGCGAGCGGTGGCGGTCAAGCTGTACAAGGGCGAGATGACCAGCGACGGCTCGCCGCTGCATGAAATGAACGCCTGTATCAGCGCCGGGCTGCACCCGAACCTGATCCGCGTCGAAGGCCGCATCCTCGACCACCCCCAGGGCCAGAACGGCCTGGTGATGCAGTTGATCGACAAAAGTTTTGCCAACCTTGCAGCGCTGCCCAGCCTGGACTCCTGCTCCCGGGACATCTACCCGGACGACACCCGCTTCAACGCCGACGTAACCCTGGGCATCGCCCGGGGCATTGCTTCGGTGGGCGCGCACCTGCACGCCCAGGGCATCACCCATGGCGACCTCTATGGCCACAACACCTTGTGGAACGCCCAGGGCGACTGCCTGCTGGGGGATTTTGGCGCAGCGTCCTTCCATGCCCAGGACGACACCGTGCAAAGCCGGGCGCTGCAACGCCTGGAAGTACGGGCCTTCGGTATCTTGCTGGAGGAATTGCTGGAGCGCGGGGATGGCTCGCTGAGCCTGGGGCAACAGCAGAAACTGGCGGCGCTGGTGCAGCGCTGCTGCCAGCCGGAGGTACTGGCGCGACCGGGCTTTACCCAGGTCTGCGAGGAATTGGCGGGGCTTTAAAACAGCTTCGCCGGCCAGTCGGCTCCTACAGAGGAATGCAGGAGCCGGCTGGCCGGCGAATCGCCTTAGCCTGCCAGGCCGACGAACATGTCCTGCACGTCGTCATGGTTGTCCAGGCCTTCGAGGAACGCCTCGACTTCAGCCATCTGCTCATCGCTCAGGCCGCTGACCGGGTTCTTCGGCTGGTAGCCAAGCTTGGCCGAAAGCACGGTGAAACCTTGCTCGGGCAGGGCTTTCTGTACCGCATCCAGGTCCGCAGGCTCGGTCAGGAACAGGGTCGCGCCCTCTTCGCCCGGCTCGAAGTCCTGGGCACCGGCCTCGATGGCGGCCAGTTCCGGATCGGCGTCCGGGCTGTCCGGCGAGGCCTCGATCATGCCCACGTGGTTGAAATCCCAGGACACCGAACCCGAAGCGCCCAGTTGGCCCTTGCGGAACGCCACGCGGATTTCCGCCACGGTACGGTTGATGTTGTCGGTCACGCATTCAACGATCAGGGGTACCTGGTGCGGGGCAAAACCTTCGTAGGTCACGCGGTGGTACTGCACGGTCTCGCCCAGCTGGCCCGAGCCTTTCTTGATGGCACGCTCCAGGGTCTCGCGGGGCATCGAAGCCTTTTTCGCCTGTTCCACCACCAGCCGCAGGTGGGCGTTGGTGGCGGTGTCGGCGCCGTTACGTGCGGCGATGGTGATCTCTTTGACCAGCTTGCCGAAAATCTTGCCCTTGGCATTGGCTGCCGCTTCTTTGTGTTTAACCTTCCACTGTGCGCCCATTACTCACTCTCTTGATCTATGGCGTCGAGTTGGATTTGGCCGACGCGATGGGCAAGTTTATACGTCCTCAAGGCCCTGATCGACCAAAAAGTCAGTGGCTGGCAGGCTTCAGCCCTTGTCGGCCTTGCCGGCCGCCGCAGCGAAACGCGCCAGGCGCACATCCAGGTGCCGCGGCCGGCGCCCGTGGTCCTCGGCCCGTTCCTTGCGGCGGATGGCGTTGCGCACCACCAGCGAACCCAGGTAGCGGATCGGCTCCGGCGGGAAGTAGCCCAGGGGGCCATTGACCAGCGGCGAGCGAGTCCAGGGGTTGTCCAGCCCCTGCACCAGGGAGGCGAGGATCTGCCCGCCCATATGGCAGGGGCCGACGCCGCTGCCGGAATACCCGAAACCGTAGAACACATTGCCCGCGCGGCTCATCTGGCCGAAGAACGGCAAGCCGGTCACCGAGCGATCCGACGGGCCATTCCAGGTGGCCGCCACCGGCACGTCGGCAAAGGCCGGGAAGAACTGCCCCAGGCTGCGCTTGAGCAAGCCGGCGTAGGGCGACGGCTGGTCGAACACCGGCAGCATCCGCCCGCCATAGGCGAAGGTGTTGCCGCCCTTGCCGAGCATGATCCGACCGTCCGGGGTGTTGTGGTAGTAGTGCACGAAGATCCGCGAATCCAGCACCGTCACGCCGCTGGTCAGGCCGATCTGCTGCAGCAGTTGGGGCCGCGGCTCGGTGATCAGCATGTCGCTGGAAACAATCGCCACGCTGCGCTCGAATTGCGGGAAGGCTCGGGCCATCCAGGCATTCATCGCCAGTACCACGCGCTCGGCGCGGATCTGCCCCATGGGTGTGCGCAACAGCGCCGGGCGCCCCTCCTCCAGCCCGGTCATGGCGGTGTTCTCATGAATCCTCACGCCCAGTTGCAGGGCCACCCGGCGCAGCCCGCGCACCAGCAGGCCCGGCTGTACGCTGGCCGCCGCCGGCGAATACCAGCCCTCCAGATGCTGGCTGGAACCGGCCATGCGCTGCACGTCGGCCAGGGGTCGCTTGTCGAAGGAGTTGATGCCGCGGCGCTCCAGCGCAGCGATCACGCCATCGGTGGAGCCGACCTGGGCCGGGTTGGTGGCCGTGTACAAAGTGCCGTCGAGGCGGTACTGGGCATCCACCCCGTAGCGCTCGCAGAAGGCGCCGATGGCATAGATGCTCTGCTCGGATTCCTTGACCAGGCGCACGGCCTCCTCGACACCGAACAGCCGCTCCAGGGTGAAGTACTTGGCCGACCAGGACAGCGCACAGCCGCCGTTGCGCCCACTGGCACCGGCGCCGCAGATATCCGCCTCGATCAGCAGCACGTCCAGCCCGGGGTTCTGCTCCTTGAGCATGATGGCGGTCCACAGCCCGGTGTAGCCGCCGCCGACAATCGCCACCTGGCAGGTGGTATCGCCCGACAGTGGCGGGCACGCCGGTGAGGGTTGCTGTTGCAGGGCCTGTTCCAGCCAGAAAGGTCGCATGGTGAGTCTCCAGGTAAAAAACGGCGAGTGGGTTCGCTGGCAAGCCTGCTCCTACAAGCCTTCGTAGGAGCCGGTTTGCCGGCGAAGAGGCCCGAAAGTCAGGTACGCAGCGGTTTGATCAGCAAAGGTCCATTGGGAACGAGTGCGCGCACCGGCTCGAGCCCTTGGGGCCGGCTGTTCCAGTACGGCACCAGCACCAGGGCCGAGACCAGGGCGCAGGCGGCAAACACGATGAACACCGTGACCGTGTCGAAGTAACCCGGCAGCAGGCCACCCAGCACCGCGCCCACCGAGCCGCAGCCATTGACGAAACCGGCCGCGGTGGCCCCGGCCTTGGCCGAGCCGAAGTCGATGGCTGCAGCGCCACAGATCATCGAGTCCGGCCCGTACAGGGTCAGGCCCATGAAAAACAGCAGGGCCATCACCAGCACGACGCTGCCGGTATGCAGAGCGCCCATGAACAGCGCCAGGGACAGGGTCAGCGCCAGCAGGCTGATGACACAGGCCGGCATGCGCCGGGCGCCGAACAGCTTGTCCGAGGCCAGGCCGATCATCACCGGCCCCAGCAGCCCGGCCAGCTCGAAGCTGGTGGGCACGATCGCCGCCCCCACCTTGCCCACCGACGGCATCTGTTCGTAGACGATCACCGGCCCCCACAGCAGGATCGCGTAGCGCGCCGGCTTGAGCAGGAAGTACGACAGCCCGAGGATCAGCACCGTGCGGTTGCGCAGGATCTCGCGCAGCGGTTCCCAGACGCTCATGCGCCGTTCGGCGGCGTCTTCTTCGGCGCTCTGCGGGGGCAATGGCTCCACGGCCGGCAGGCCCACGTCCTCCGGGGTATTGCGCTGGAAGATGAAGAACAGCACCGCGGTCAGGCCCACCACCACCGCACTGGAAATGAACGCCGCGTGCCAGGTGCCGATCAGCGTATAGGCCCACCAGCCGGCAAAGGGCGAGGCCACCAGGCCGCCGAAGGCGTAGCAGGAACTCCACAGCCCCAGCACCCTGCCGCGCTGCCCGGCGGGAAAGAAACTGCCGATGTTCTTGCACAGCCCCGACCAGCCCGTGGACTGCGCCAGCCCCTGGACCAGCATGCAGGTGGCGAACACCGGCAAGGTGGCGAAGCTGCCCATCACCAGCGCCGCAGCGGCGGAAATCAGCAAGCCGCCCAGCAGCACCACCCGCGGGCCGAAGCGGTCGGCGAAGATGCCCCAGGTGAACTGCCCCACGGCGTAGGCCGCCAGGTAGATGGCGTCGAGGTTGGCCATGGCCATCTTGTCGAGGGTGAAGTCGGGATCGTCGGCGATCCCGAGCTTGGCGACGGAAAAGGCTTTGCGGGTGAAGTAGAACGCCGCGTAGGCGATCCAGGTGATGGCGAAAATCTGCACGCGCCAACGTTTGATGGTGCCGATCTGCTTGTTCATTGTGGTTCTGACCTCAGGGTGAGTGTGCCGGCAGGATGCGAAGCAAACGCCTGTGTTTTTTATTCTTGAGCACTGCAGCAGGGCCCTCGCGGCGGGCGCTGCTGGTCAGATGAGTCCTGTTGCCGGCCCGTTTCGGGGACCGAAGCTGCACGCACAGGCCTCAGGGCCCGGTGCCGGTCGACCGAACGGTCACTGGGCTTGCAGGGATGGAAGCAATTACTGACTAATAAATGAAATCGATTTATCGTATTTCAAATATAAGCTCAGCTTGTAAGAGGATTGGCCCATGTCGGTTTCCCACGCCCAATTGAAAGCCTTCCACGCCGTGGCGGTGCACGGCAGCTTCACCCGGGCGGCCGAACGCCTGTACCTGACGCAGCCGGCGATTTCCGACCAGGTGCGCAAGCTCGAAGAGCGCTTCGGGGTGCTGTTGTTTCATCGCAACAAGCGCTCGGTGCGCCTGACCGACCTGGGCGAGCGCCTGCTGGCCATCACCCAGCGCCTGTTCGTGGTGGAAGCCGAAGCCAAGGAGCTGCTGCAGGAGTCCCGGGCCTTGCAGACCGGCAGCCTGGTACTGGCGGTGGATGCCCCGGTGCATGTGCTGCCGCAGATCGCCCGGTTCTGCGAGCTGTACCCCGGGATCAATGTGAAGATCGAAACCGGCAACACCGATGAATCGCTGCTGCGCCTGTTCAATTACCAGGCCGACCTGGCTCTGCTGGGGCGGGCCGTGGACGACGAGCGCCTGCTGTCTCTGACCCTGCGCAACGACCCGATGGTGGCGTTCGTCTCCCGTCACCACCCCTGGGCCGGCCGCCAGTCCATCTGCCTCGCCGACCTGGACGACACGCCCCTGGTGCTGCGGGAGGTCGGTTCGGTAACCCGCCAGACCCTGGAAGAGGAAATGAACCGCGCCGGCCTGCGCATCCGCCCGACCATCCAGGTGGAAGGTCGCGAAGCCGCGCGCGAAGCGGTGGTGGTGGGCATTGGCGTGGGGGTGGTCTCGGCGGCGGAGTTCGGCGCCGACGCCCGGGTCTGCGCCCTGCCGATCGTCGACTGCCAGCGGCGCCTGACCGAAACCCTGGTGTGCCTGCGCGAACAGAGTTCACGACGGATCGTCGCCACCTTCCTCGACCTGGTACGCGAAAGCCTGGCCTCCCCCACCGCCCTGTAGGAGCCGGCTCGCCGGCGAAGGCGATCTCCAGGCACCCCTACCGTAGGAGCCGGCTTGCCGGCGAAAGCGATCCCCCAGACACCGCTACCGCAGGAGCCTGGCTTGCCGGCGAAGGCGATCTTTCGGGCCTCTTCGCCGGCAAGCCAGCTCCTACAAGAGTGGAGGTGGGCTCAGGCTGGAGCCAGGGCGAAAAACGCCTGGATCAAGCGCAGGTCCCGGCGCCGCTCCACGCAGCCGATCATGTGCCGGTTGACCAGCCCCGCACCGCGGATCGGCACCGTGCGCACCCGCGGGTCGTGGCCAACCTCCACCGAACTGACAATGCCCGCCCCCAGGTGCGCCGCCACCGCCTCGGTCACCGCTTCGCGGCTGTCCAGCTCCAGCAGCACCCGGGGCTGGACCTGGGCCAGCCCACAGGCCTCATCGAACGTCCGGCGGGTGATCGAACCCGGTTCGCGCAGCACCATGATCACCTGGTCCAACTGCTTGATGGCGACGCCCTCGGCCAGTTCCAGCCAAGGGTGCCCATCGGGCACCAGGGCACAGATCCGCGACTCGCCCAGGCTTTGCAGGTGCAGGCCCTTGCGCGGCTCGACCTCGGTCAGCACCGCCACGTCGGCATGCTCGGACAACAGCGCCGCCAGGGTTTCCTGGGCATTGCCCAGGCGCAGGTTGACCGTCACCCCCGGGTAGCGCGCCCGCAGGCTGGCCAGCATCGGCATGACCAGATGGGGGCCGTCCGCTGCCACTTCCAGGCGCCCGGTGAGCAATTGCCGGTTGGCCTCGAGCATGGCCTGGGCCTCTTCCGCCAGGCCGAACATGGCCCGGGTAATGGCCGCCAGCTTGATGCCCTCTTCGGTCAGTTCCACCCGGCGCGCAGTGCGCCGCAGCAAGGTGATCTGGTAATGCTCTTCCAGGGCCTTGATATGCCCGGTGACCGCCGGCTGGCTGATGAACAGCCGCCCGGCGGCCCGGGTAAAGCTGCCTTCCCGGGCCACGGCGTCGAATGCGCGGAGTTGAAACAGGTTCATAGCTATCGGCCTCACTGATGGCTGGCATAACAACAAACAATTTGATTGATGACAAGGCAAACTGCAATTTAGTCCCCGTAGCGTCATCCCCACCTTTTCGAGGACACAGCATGAGCATCGCCGAGCCAATCCTGCTTACCCCCGGCCCCCTGACCACCTCCGCCCGCACCCGCCAGGCAATGCTGGTGGACTGGGGTTCGTGGGATGACCGCTTCAACCAGCTGACCGCCAGCCTGTGCCAACAGCTGCTGGCCATCATCCAGGGCGCCGACAGCCATCACTGCGTGCCCCTGCAAGGCAGTGGCACCTTCGCCGTGGAAGCGGCCATCGGCACCCTGGTGCCCCGCGACGGCAAGGTCCTGGTGCTGATCAACGGTGCCTACGGCAAGCGCCTGGCGAAGATCTGCGAAGTGCTCGGCCGGGATTTCAGCACCTTCGAAACCGCCGAGGACCAGCCCACCACGGCCGCGGATGTCGAGCGCCTGCTCCAGGCCGACAGCAGCATCAGCCACGTGGCGCTGATCCACTGCGAAACCAGCACCGGCATCCTCAACCCGCTGCCGGAAATCGCCCAGGTGGTGGCCAGCCATGACAAGCGCCTGATCATCGACGCCATGAGTTCCTTCGGCGCGCTACCCATCGATGCCCGGGAAATCCCCTTCGATGCGCTGATCGCCGCCTCCGGCAAATGCCTGGAAGGCGTGCCCGGCATGGGCTTTGTCTTCGCTGCCAAGGCCTCCCTGGCCCAGGCCGGCGGCAATGCCCATTCCCTGGCCATGGACCTGCACGACCAGCACAGCTACATGGCCAAGACCGGCCAGTGGCGCTTCACCCCGCCGACCCACGTGGTCGCCGCGCTGCACGAAGCCCTGCTGCAATACGCCGAGGAAGGTGGCCTGCCGGCGCGCCACGCCCGCTACGCCGACAACTGCCAGACACTGCTCGACGGCATGGGCGAACTGGGCCTGCGCAGTTTTCTGCCGGAAGCGATCCAGGCACCGATCATCGTCACCTTCCACGCCCCGAAAGATCCCCGCTACCAGTTCAAGGATTTCTACGAGCGGGTCAAGGCCAAGGGTTTCATCCTCTACCCGGGCAAGCTGACCCAGGTCGAAACCTTCCGCGTGGGCTGCATCGGCCATGTCGACCGCCGCGGCATGCAGGCTGCCGTCACCGCCATCGCCGAGGTGCTGCGGGAGATGGAAGTCCTCGATATCTGACTCCCCACCGAGCCTGTAGGAGCGAGCTTGCTCGCGAATCAGGCGACGCGATACCGAACCTTTTTTGCGAGCAAGCTCGCTCCTACACAGGCATCGAAACCATGAACTACAGCAACCCTTCTCAGCTGCAAGCGGCGATCCTCGACTGGGCCGGCACCGTGGTCGACTTCGGCTCCTTTGCCCCGACCCAGATCTTTGTCGAAGCCTTCGCCGAGTTCGATGTGCAGGTGTCCATCGAAGAGGCCCGCGGCCCCATGGGCATGGGCAAGTGGGATCACATCCGCACCTTGTGCGACCTGCCGGAGGTGGCCGAGCGCTATCGCAAGGTCTTCGGCCGCACCCCGACTGACGCCGATGTGACCGCTATCTACGAACGCTTCATGCCGTTGCAGATCGAGAAGATCGCCGAGCACTCGGCGCTGATCCCCGGCGCCCTGGAGGTGATCGCCAAGCTGCGTGGACAGGGGATCAAGATCGGCTCCTGCTCCGGCTACCCCAAGCAGGTGATGGACAAGGTGGTAGCCCTGGCCGCCACCAACGGCTACACCGCCGACCACGTGGTGGCCACCGACGAAGTGCCCAACGGCCGCCCATGGCCAGCCCAGGCCCTGGCCAACGTGATCGCCCTGGGCATCGACGACGTGGCCGCCTGCGTGAAGATCGACGACACCGTACCGGGCATTCTCGAAGGCCGCCGCGCCGGCATGTGGACCGTGGCGCTGACCTGCTCGGGCAATGCCCTGGGCCTGACCTACGAAGGCTACCGGGCCCTGGCCAGCGACACCCTGGCCAGCGAGCGCAAGCGCATCCACAAGCTGTTCGAGGCTTCGCGCCCGCACTACCTGATCGACACCATCGCCGACCTGCCCCAGGTGATCGCCGACATCAACCAGCGCCTGGCCCGGGGGGAAATGCCCCAGGGCAACTGATTCAGGCACGGAGCAATATTAAAAAACGGCGGTGCCTTCGGGGCCGCCGTTTTTTTATACCCGCCCACCGCCCCGACGCTGCACAGGGGGGCGATAAAAGCCGCTACAGCTCCAGGCAGACCGGCATAAAGCGGATTACAGTTAAAGCACTCCGTCGCTCAAGAACGGAGGCTTCAGACCTGATGACCGAGGATGTCCCGTATGCCCTGGAAAAACACTGAGTCTCGCTACAGCACCATGACGATCGCCCTGCACTGGTTGATGCTGGTGCTACTGGCCGTGGTTTACGCCTGTATCGAATTTCGCGGCATCTTCCCCAAAGGCAGCGGTGGTCGCACGCTGATTGTCGAAGCCCACTTCATGCTCGGCCTGACAGTGTTTGCGCTGGTCTGGCTGCGCCTGTTCGCTCGTGCCCAGGGCGTAGCTCCGAAGATCCTGCCCACCCCGCCCCACTGGCAACGGCTGCTGTCGACCCTGATGCACTGGGCGCTGTACCTGTTCATGATCGCCATGCCGATCCTCGGCTGGCTGACCACCAGCGCCAAGGGCCACCAGGTGATGTTCTACGGCCTCGACCTGCCGCTGCTGCTGGCCGAGAACAAGCCACTGGCCAAGCAGCTCCAGGGCTGGCACGAACTGCTGGGTACGGTCGGCTACTGGCTGATCGGGCTGCACGCCCTGGCCGGGCTCTATCACCATTACGTGATGCGCGACAACACTCTGCAACGCATGTGGCGCAAGCGCGGTCAGGCCTGAGCCAACAGCCCGCGGCGGCCCTGCAGGCCGCCGGTATGCACAAAGATCAACCGGCAACCCGGGGCGAAACGCCCGGCCTGGACCTGTTCCTGCAAAGCCAGCAGGGCCTTGCCGGTGTACAAGGGTTCAAGCGGTAGAGCGCATTGTTGTTCAGTGAGCCGGATAAACCCGCTTAACACTTCATCGACCTTGGCAAAACCGCCGCGGCTGCTGTCCAGCAGCTGATAACCGCCGCAGCCCTGCCCGGCCTCTTGCAAGATCCCCTCGACCTGCTGCGCCACCCCGTGATCCTCGGGAACCGCCAGGGCGCCGTAGACCGGATGCGCTCCGGCCTCCGCCAGCACCAGCCCGGCCAGGGTAGTACCCGTGCCGGCGGCCAGCCACCAGCCGTGGTAGTCGCTCCAGCCCAGGCTCGGCAACTGCCGCCGCACCTGATCGCGCAGGGTCATGCAGCCCGCTGCGCCGGCCAGGCCACCGCCGCCTTCAGGCACCGGGTATAACTCCGGATACCGGGCCTGCCAGGGCGTCCAGAAACCCGCCTCGTGGCGCGCGCGATAACCGCCATAGCCCAGCCAGTGCAGGCGCATGCCGAAGGCTTGCAGGTCGAGCACCGTCGGTGTGTCCTGTGGATGGCCACGCAACAGACCCACGGTGGGAAAGGCAAAACGCCGGCCAGCAGCGGCCAGCGCATGCAGATGATTGGAATGGGCGCCCCCCAGGCTGATGATGCCGTGGGCACCGGCGGTACGTGCCGCCGCCAGGTGTTCGGTCAGCTTGAACCACTTGTTGCCACTGATCAGCGGGTCGATCAGGTCCAGGCGCAGCACCGCCACCTCGACCCCGGCCCGCGACAGCCAGTCCAGCTCCAGCCGTTGCAGCGGGGCGTGGGGTAACCAGTCGAAGGATTCGGGGAAGGACATCGGCAGCGGGGGTTCGGGGAAGAAGCTGCGCAGTCTATCAGCTCCAGGCCCAGGCTCATCCTTGTAGCCGCTGCCGCAGGCTGCGAACGGGTTCGCAGAACCCGCAAGACAGGCAACCGCGCTCGCTGGTTGCAGCGCGATTGCCCGCTGGGCGAGTCCTGCGGCCTCGTGCCCAGCCTACGGCAGCGGCTACAGGACGGCAGGCCGTTACAGCTCGGCCGCCAGACGCGAACCCTGGTTGATGGCGCGCTTGGCGTCCAGTTCGGCGGCCACATCGGCACCACCGATCAGGTGCACGTTCTGCCCTGCCGCCACCAGGCCGTCCTGCAGTTCACGCAGCGGATCCTGGCCGGCACAGATGACGATGTTGTCCACCGGCAGCACCTGGGGTTCGCCGGCCTCACCGATACGGATATGCAAGCCGGCATCGTCGATCTTCAGGTACTCGACGCTGTTGAGCATCTGCACCTGCTTGTTCTTCAGACCGGTGCGATGGATCCAGCCGGTGGTCTTGCCCAGGCCGTCGCCGACCTTGGTCTTCTTGCGCTGCAAGAGGAACACCTGCCGCGCTGGTGCATGGGGCTCGGGCTTGATCCCGGCCACACCGCCACGGGCCTGGAGCTGGGTGTCGATGCCCCATTCCTTCCAGAATGCCTGGCGATCCTGGCTGGTGGCCACACCCTGGTGCACGAGGAATTCGGAAACATCGAAGCCGATGCCGCCGGCACCGATCACCGCCACGCTCTTGCCCACCGGCTTGCGCTCGAGCAGCACGTCCAGGTAACTGAGGACCTTGGCGTGCTCCACCCCGGGAATCGCCGGCACGCGAGGGGCAATGCCGGTGGCCAGGATGATTTCGTCAAAGCCGCCGGCCACCAGTTGCTGCACATCGACGCGGGTGTTGAGGCACAGCTCGACATGGCTGGTCTGCAACTTGCGCTTGAAGTAGCGCAGGGTCTCGAAGAACTCTTCCTTGCCCGGCACTCGCTTGGCGATGTTGAACTGGCCGCCGATCTCGCTGGCGGAATCGAAAAGGGTCACCTGATGCCCACGCTCGGCAGCCACGGTAGCGGCGGACAGGCCCGCCGGGCCGGCACCGACCACGGCGATCTTCTTGATCTGCTTGACCGGCAGGTAGTTCAGCTCGGTCTCGTGGCAGGCGCGCGGGTTGACCAGGCAACTGGTGAGCTTGCCGCCGAACGTATGGTCCAGGCACGCCTGGTTGCAGCCGATGCAGGTATTGATTTCGTCAGCGCGGCCTTCGGCGGCCTTGTTGACGAAGTCCGGGTCGGCCAGGAATGGCCGCGCCATGGAGACCATGTCGGCATCGCCCTCGGCGAGGATCTGCTCGGCGACTTCCGGGGTGTTGATGCGGTTGGTGGTGATCAGGGGAATGCTCACCGAACCGCGCAGCTTGGCCGTCACCTTGCTGAATGCGGCACGCGGCACCTTGGTGGCGATGGTGGGAATCCGCGCTTCGTGCCAGCCGATCCCGGTGTTGATCAGGGTGGCGCCGGCCTGCTCGATGGCCTGGGCCAGTTGCACGATCTCTTCCCAGGTGCTGCCGCCTTCCACCAGGTCGAGCATCGACAGGCGGAAGATGATGATGAAGTTCGGGCCCACCGCCTCACGTACCCGACGGACGATTTCCACCGGCAGGCGCATGCGGTTTTCATAGCTGCCGCCCCAACGATCGGTGCGGTGGTTGGTGTGGGCGGCCAGGAACTGGTTAATGAAATAACCTTCCGAGCCCATGATCTCGACACCGTCGTACTCGGCCTTCTGGGCCAGGGTCGAGCAGGTGACGAAATCGCGGATCTGCTTCTCGATGCCTTCCTCGTCCAGCTCCTTTGGCTTGAACGGGTTGATCGGTGCCTGGATGGCGCTGGGAGCCACCTGCTTGGGGCTGTAGGCATAACGCCCGGCATGAAGGATCTGCATGCAGATCTTGCCGCCGGCCTCGTGCACCGCCCGGGTCACGATCTGGTGCTTGAGTGCCTCTTCTTCGGTGGTCAGCTTGGCGGCGCCGGAATACACCCCGCCCTCATCGTTGGGGCCGATGCCGCCGGTGACCATCAGGCCCACGCCGCCCCGGGCACGCTCGGCAAAGTACGCCGCCATGCGCTCGAAGCCGCCGGGCTTTTCTTCCAGACCGGTGTGCATCGACCCCATCAGGGTACGGTTGCGCAGGGTGGTGAAACCCAGGTCGAGGGGGGCCAGCAAATGCGGGTAAGGTGCTCCAGCCATGGTGTCACTCCAGATCGGGCAATCACGGAAAAATGCGGAAGCTCTGCGGCTTCCATCAGTAGTGCTGCACAGACTAAGAGCAGAACATCGGGCACTCAATGACCGTAACTGACAACTTAATGATCAGAACGCACACCCTTTTTCCATTCCCCCTTCCACTTAAAGTGCCGCGTAGGCCAGCGCGGCAAGTTGCTGCGGGCGGGGATCGATCATGGTGTGCCGGCCCGAGGTGGTGGTGACAAAGCCGAAGCTCACCTCGCGTTCGGGGTCGGCAAAACTGATCGGGCCGCCCAGGCCGATATGACCGAAAGTCTCGGGCCCCATGCCGAGGGAGGCAGCCGGATCGGCCGGTTGCTCCATCATGCAGCCCAGGCCATAGCGCATGGGGCGTCGCCAGATGCGATCCATGTCATTGCTGTGCTCGCGGGTGAACTCACTCAACAGGTCGGGCCCGATCAGGCGGCCCCCCAGCAATGCGCTGTAAAAGCCGGCCAGGCCATGGGCGGTGCTGTGGCCGTTGACCCCCGGCTGCCGATAGGCCCACCAGCGGGGGTCGCAGGTGCGCCGGGGGACCATGCCCGGGTTGGTAAAGGCCAGGGTCGCGACATGCTCCGGCTCGGCAATGATCACCTTGCGCAGGTCCTCCGAGTAGTAGTCGCCCACCCGCCCCTCGGCGGCATCGAAATGCGCGATACGCTCAAAATCCTGTTCCTCGACCCCCAGGTAAACCTCCAGGTCATGGGGCCGGGTGATCCGCTCGTGGATGAAGGTGCAAGGCTCTCGACCGTCGACCCGGCGAATCAACTCACCGATGACCCAGCCAAAGATAGTGGTGGCATACCCCAACCCGGTTCCTGGCTGCCACCACAATGGCTCGGCAGCCAGGATCTCAACCATGTGCTCCCAGTCATACATCATGGCGTTGTGATTGGGCCCGCGCAGCGCCGGTATGCCGGAGGTGTGGGTCATGACCTGGCGCACGGTGACCCGCCCCTTGCCGCCCTGGGCAAACTCGGGCCAGTAGCGGGCCACCGGCGCGTCGAGCTCCAGCCTGCCCTCCTCCACCAGCATCAGGGCAGCCACTGCGGCCAAGGGCTTGATGGTGCAGAAGGTATTGGCCAGGGTGCCGTGGTGCCACGGCTTGTTGCCCTCCAGGTCCGCCACGCCGGCCCACAGGTCGACCACGGTCTGGCCGCCGACCTGCACACAGAGCCCGGCGCCGCGCTCCTGGGGATCATCGAACATTGCCTCGAAGGCGTGCAGCACGGCTTCGAAACCCTTCGCACATGTTCCTTGCGCTTCCATTCTCAAAACTCCCATCCATCGTCATGCCGCCCTGGCGAGAGTCGGCCAGGGTCAGCATGAGTTAAAAACCGAAACCAAGAGGCCGGTTGCATTCGTCAATGGCAATGCAAACCTGTGATAACAAGAACAATAGAGGTGCAAAAGACCTTCAGCCTCTGGACTGAAAGTGGACCGTATCCAACTTGAAACGATTTGCGCGCTTGTAGGTACCGAAGTCATTGAAACGAACTCCGGCCTTCGCCATGACTTCATGGGCATAGGGCGCCGTCATCTGTCGAAGATAAAAAGGATCTTTCACGACAAAATGATGAATACTGTGAGTACTGCCAAAGTTGAAACAGAACAACTGGAACGGCCACAGCAGCCAATGGTTCATTACTTGGGTTTGTTGTAGAGCATTGCGTGGCGCAACATCACCGTAATAATGCATATTGGAACTGATGAAATACAGGCAGAACTGTCGAATCATATTCGGCGCAACAACAATGACCACTGCACAATCGATCACGTTCATCACTTGCAGCACTAACGACGAACTTGGTGGCGGCACTCCTGCCAGGCCGCCCAGCCAGGTAGACAAGTGATAACCCAGGAACACATACCAGCTGCCCCAGTACAGGAGCCCGAAAGGGGTATTGAGGCGAATGATCCTGGCCAGCAGTTTCATTTTCTGCCGCCAGCCCGGTGCGCAGACCGCATTCACAAAGCCGAACAGGAAGCCATCCATCAGCTTCAGCAGCCTGAGAATGCCCCAGGGGTTGCCGCTGGTGGTGATCCAGGCCTCGACATCGGTGGCGGTTCCGGATTCCTTGTGATGATGAAAGTGCAGGCCGCGCCTGAGCCAGGGGCTGGGCATTCCCGGGCGCGTCAGCCAGCACAGCAGCATCATGAAGTTATGGGCCAGAGGCTGTTTCCGGAAATACAGACGGTGAATCAGGTCATGTTCAAGTTCATGAATGATCGAGGTCGACAGCGCGTTTACCAAGATGCACAACCACGCGGGCATGATGCCCTTCACATACAACACACCAGTCACCACCATAACTGTCACCGAAACAGCCATGGCACTTGCACCCAGGGCGTTCTGATAGTTCAGGACAGGATAGCGTCTGCGTAGTTCGTTACCATGCTCGGTAATTTGGCGGGTGACTTCTTCGATCTTTTGCTGGTCAGTTACGGAACGACCGCAATCAAGTTCCTTTTCTATGGAGTTCATCACTTCATCCTTTGAAGAAAATGAGTGGAGGCGAACTTCAATAGAAAGACATACTTCGATAGCAAAACAACCAATTGGGCCGAAACGGCGGCTACAACTGATAAGTGGCCCCCTGGACCGCTGGTTTTTTTAACAACTGTTACGAATGACCCAGCAGTCCACTTTGGAACTATTAGTTCGCCACTACTGAACCTCTTCGGATAAGTCCCGAAGAACTTTCAAGATCGCTTCATTGTCGAACAACCCATCAACGTGCAAAACCTCAAACTTCGACGAAAGTAGGGGCAACTGCACTAAACCTGACGCGCTCGATGCAGGACCGCAGCACCCTGCCAGCCCTCTCCCCCCTGAGGCGACATCGCAGGCGCAGCCCAGGTAAAAGCCCGAAACGCCACGGAAAATGACCCATTTCATGCAAAAAACCGCTCTAACACACTGTTTTCCTGTACCTTTGGCCCAAATATCCGAGAAATGTCACGATCCAGCACACGGCCGCTGACTGTTTTCCCATGCGCAAACTTCTCTACATCACCCTCACCCTGGCCCTGCTTGCCGCCATCACCAGCTACGCCATCTGGACCCGTGATCGTCCAGGGGCGCACTACCTGTCGGACCTGCGTATCCAGCTCGCGGTGGATCAGGGTGTGCCTGCCGACCACGGCAACCTGCTGGCAATCCAGCCCGAGCTGTTCCCCACCGACTACCAGAGCATCGAGCGCCTGCATCGCAAGCTTGCGGCCTACATGCAGCAAGCCCGTGACAAGGGCCTGGTCAATGACAAGACCATCGTCGTGCTGCCCGAGCATGTCGGCACCTGGCTGATGGTCAGTGGTGAAAAGAATGAGCTGTATCAGGCCACCTCTCTGAAGGAGGCAATGAACTGGCTGGCGGTGAGCAACCCGCTGCCGTTTCTCAAGGCGCTGATCAGCGCCAGGGGTGACAGCCGCCTGGACGATGCGTACCTGCGCATGAAGGCCAAGAGGATGGCTCGGGACTATCAGTCGTTGTTCGGCGGCCTGGCCAAGGAGTTTCATGTGACCCTGGTGGCCGGCAGCATCATTCTTCCAGAACCCAGTGTCAGCCAGGGCAACCTGCAGATCGGCAGCGGCGCCCTGTACAACAGCAGCCTGGTGTTTGGCAGCGATGGCCTGCCCATGGGCCAGCCCCAGCGGCAGATCTACCCGACCTATGCCGAAAGCGGCTACGTGAAGGGCGATGCCGACAAAGCGCTGGAGGTTATCGACACCCCGGCCGGGCGCCTCGGTGTGCTGATCGGCAGCGACAGCTGGTACCCCGACAATTACCGCAAGCTCAATGACCAGCACGCCCAACTGGTGGCGGTCCCGGCCTTTGTCATGGGCCGTGATGGCTGGGACAAACCCTGGCGCGGATACAAGAGCATCGCCACCCCCAGCGAAGTCAGCCTCAAGCCCGAGGAAGTCAGCGAGGGTGAGGCCTGGCATCGCCTGACACTGACTGCGCGCGCACCCAGCAGCCTGGCCAGCGCCGGGGTCAGCGTGTTCCTGCGCGGTCAGTTCTGGGACCAACGCAGCAGTGGCCAGAGTTTCATCAACAGCAACGGCCAGACCTTTGCCGACGACGGCAACCGCGGCGCCCGCCTGCTGAACATCTGGTTGTAGGCCAATGAAAACCCCACCGATGCGCCTGGGCGACTTGTCGGTGGGCTTCGTCCATAGCCTGGTGGACGCGGTCCTCAGCTACGGGCAGGACCCCACCCCCCTGCTGGAACAGTACGCCCTGGACGCCGCACGCCTGGCCGAAGCCGGAGCGCGGCTGTCAATCCCGCGCTACATGCGCCTGGGCCACGGGGCGATCCAGCTGACCGGAGACCCGGCCCTGGGCTTGCGCATGGGCCGCCTGAGCCGGCTGAGCCAGGCCGGCCTGGCCGGAGTGACCGCAGCCCAGGCCCCCACCGTGCGCGAAGCAGCCCGCTGCCTGACCCGCTTCGAAGCTCTGTATGGCTCCAACTATCGCGGCCAGTCGAGCTTTCACGAGGATGCCAGCGGCGCCTGGCTGTGCTTCTACTCCATCAGCCCGTACAACGCCTACAACCGCTTCGTGGTGGACTCGATCATCTCCGGCTGGCTGCAGCAGTTGTCCAGCGTCGCCGACCAGGCGATCCACGCCGAACAGATCGATATCGAATTCCAGCGCCCGGACTACCACGAGGCCTATGCGGTGCTCGGCCCCACGCCTATCCAGTTCGGCGCCGAACAGAACCAGCTGCGCCTGAGCCAGGCCACCCTGGGCCTGCGCAACCCGCAGCATTGCCCGAGCACCTGGCGGCATCTGGTGCAGTTGTGCGAGAGAGAACTGGAACAACTGACCCGCACCCGCAGCCTGCGCGAACGCATCATTCAGATGCTGGGGCCTTTGCTCAATGGCGGTCGCGAGCCGGGCCTGGAAGAAGTGGCGATGCGCCTGAAGCTGCCGACCTGGACCCTGCGGCGCAAGCTGGCGGAAGAAGGGACGCAGTTCCGGGCAATTCTCAATGACACCCGCCGCGACCTGGCCATGACCTACATTCGCGATACTGAACTGGCGTTCGGGGAGATTGCCTATCTGCTGGGCTTTGCCTCAGCCGAGGCGTTTCAACGGGCCTTCAAGCGCTGGAATGGCCAGACCCCCGGGGATTTTCGCCGCAGCCACCGACAATTCGGCTAGAGAAACGGTAAAAAAAACGCCACCGGCGTTACAGCTCGGTGGCGTCTTCTGCAGGTTCCAGAGGATCCAGCTCGAAAGCCTGATACTCCAGCAGTTCCTCTTGGTATTCGTCCATGGCGGACTCCTTTTTCCGTTGTTGAAAGACCTTGTTCAATAGCCCTGTGCCTAATGACCATCGGGATCAGCATAAAGTGCCGGGATGACAGAAAAAATACTACCCCCCAGGTCAGGATTTCTATCATTAAAACGTAACAGCCCGTGAGGAATTTAACCCTCGAACACAGATGCAACTGCAACGATTGCAATTGCAATCATATTTGCCAATCCGTTAGGGTAGCCGCTCTCCCCCCTTGCGGACGGCGCCGAGCATGAACCCATCCTCACTTTTTCCCACTCGCCACAAGGCCCTCGCGCAACAGGCGGCCCAGGCCTGCCTGGACCTGCTCAGGAGCGCCCGCCCCCTGGCGGTTCGCCACTCAACACCGTGCTGGAGATGGCCAATACCCTGGAGCTGGACCGGCGCACCGCACGCCAGTCCTTTGTGGTGCGCAGCCACAGCGCACCACAAAGGAGTACCCGGATCAGCGCCTGGCCATTGTGGTTCTCCACCGACAGCGCGGAAAAACCCCTGCTCTATCTGCACCGCTGCAGTTCTTCGGCGCAGTTGTGCGCGGTCAGCGCCGAGACCGCGGCGCGGGGCATCCTGTGCAACGACAGTGAGACCCAAACCTCCCCATGGCCCAAGGGTGCCGACCCGTCACTGGCGTTGTGGCTGGCCCACAACCCGCACTGCCTGCCATTCGACCCGGCCACTGGCGCGGAGGCCGAGGCGATTATCCTGGAGGCCCTGCAACGCCTGTATATCGAGGGCCAGCCAGGCTTCTACTACCTGGCCCTGCATGACCATGAGCTGCAACTGGAACTGACGCCCGAGCAACGGCAAGCCGCATTGCAGGGGATGTACAAGGTGACGGACACCACTGCCCACCCAGCGGCGGGGCGCGTGCGACTGCTGGGCGCCGGCCGGGCGTTTGCCCAGGTCAGGGCCGCGGCGGATCTGCTGCAGCGTGATTGGAAGGTGGCCAGCCAGCTCTGGAGTTGCCCCAGCTACACCCGCCTGGCGCGGGAAGCGGCTGCGGCGCAGCATTGGAATCGCCTGCATCCTGGGCAGGAGAAGCGCGGCTCACACCTGCAGCGCTGCCTGGCGGATGACTCGGCGCCCGTGATTGCAGTGACTGGCTACGGCCAGGCGGTGGCCGAACAGCTACGCCCTCACCTCAAGGCCGAGCTGGTGGCCCTGGGCACCGACTCCTTCGATGCCGCCCGCGACCCGCGACGCGGCCGCTGCCCCGAGGCTCGCTGGATCGCCGTGCTGGCGCTCAAGAGCCTGGCAGACGCTGGGCAATTGCCCATGCAATGCGTGGAACAGGCCATGGCGACCTATGGCCTGCCCTGACGGTACCGGGCTCAGCCCCTAGAGCCTGTGTCGCCACCATTGGCCGCCGCCCGAGCCAGGGTCGCGGTGCGTTCCAGGGCATCGGCAAAGGCGTGTTTCTGCTCGCTGTCCAGTTGCGAGAGAAACAGCTCGGCCACTGTCGCCTCGTAGATTTTCCACATCTTCTTGCGCAGCTTTCGGCCTTCGTCGGTGATGCTGACAAAGGCCGCGCGACCATCGCCCTCACAGCGCGAGCGCTGCACCAGGCCGTCTTTTTCCAGGCGATCCACCAGGCGTGTGAGGTTGTAGCGCTCGATGGCCAGCACATCGGCCAATTCGTGCATGCGCCGGGTACCTTCGGCGCCGCTTTCCAGGCCCCAGAGGGCGTCGTACCAGGCGTACGCCGGCAAGCCGGCCTGGGCCAGGCGGCGCTCGATTTCGCGAATCACCGTCCGGTGAGCCCTGACAAAACGGAACCAGACATCGGGCTCTTTTGAAGACATGCCACACCATCCGAAGGTTTGAAGAAGGGTTGCAATAGTAGCGCATGCCGGGATAGATTCGGCCATGTAGTTGCAATTGCAATTACTTTTCCCGGCGCCGAATACCCTCCGATTCCACAAGAATCCGCGCGCTGGAACCCCGCCCAACACGGAGCCAGGTATGACCCAGAACAACAGTGCAACCCTCGATAACGATCCCCAGGAAACCCGCGAGTGGCTCGACTCTCTGGAGTCGGTGCTGACGGTGGAAGGTCGCCCGCGGGCCCATTACCTGATCGACCAGTTGCTGGATTTCGACGTGGCACGCCACGGCGACTTCCATGGCCGGGTGACCACGCCCTACATCAACACCATTGCCCCCGAGCGGCAGCTGCCCTACCCCGGCGACCTGGAGACCGAGCGCAAGCTCAACGCGATGATCCGCTGGAACGCCATGGCCATGGTGCTGCGCGCCGGCAAGCATTCGGGCGTGGGCGGCCACATCGCCACCTATGCTTCGGCAGCCGTGCTCTACGACGTGGGTTTCGATCATTTCTTCCGCGGCCGCAGCGACAGCTTCGACGGTGACATGGTGTACATCCAGGGCCACTCCTCCCCAGGCATCTACGGCCGCGCCTACCTGGAAGGCCGGATCAACGCCGCCCAGCTCGACAACTTCCGCCGCGAGGCCGATGGCCAGGGCATTTCCTCCTATCCGCACCCCAGGCTGATGCCGGACTTCTGGCAGTTCCCCACTGTATCCATGGGCCTGGGGCCGATCACCGCGGCCTATCAGGCGCGTTTCATGCGCTACCTGGAACTGCGCGGGCTCAAGCAGCACCAGGGGCGCAAGGTCTGGGCCTTCCTCGGCGACGGCGAAATGGACCAGCCCGAATCCCTGGCGGCGATTTCCCTGGCCGGGCGGGAGAAACTCGACAACCTGATCTTCGTCGTCAACTGCAACCTGCAACGCCTCGATGGCCCGGTACGGGGCAACGCCAAGGTCATCCAGGAGTTCGAAAGCCTGTATCGCGCCGCCGGCTGGAACGTGATCAAGGTGATCTGGGGCAGCGGCTGGGACGCGCTGCTGGAGAAGGACCGCAGCGGCCTGCTGCGCCAGCGCATGATGGAGTGCGTGGATGGCGACTATCAGAACTACAAGTCGCAGAACGGCGCCTATGTGCGCGAGCATTTCTTCGGCAAGTACCCGCAATTGCTGGAGCTGGTGGCCGATCTCTCGGACGAGCAGATCTGGAAGCTCTCCCGGGGCGGCCACGACCCGATCAAGGTCTACAACGCCTATGCCGCCGCAGTACGCCACAGCGGCCGTCCCACGGTGATCCTGGCGAAAACCGTCAAGGGCTTCGGCATGGGCGAGGCCGGCGAAGGCCAGAACATCAACCACCAGTTGAAGAAGATGGGGGCCGAGGCAGTGAAGGCCTTCCGTGATCGCTTCGAACTGCCGGTCAGCGATGAGCAACTGGCTGAAATGCCCTACCTCAAGCCCGCGGCGGACAGCACGGAAGGCCGTTACTTCGCAGCCTGTCGCAGCCGCCTGGGGGGCTATGTGCCGGCTCGCTACAACGACTGCGCACCGCTGCAGATCCCGGCCCTGGAAGCCTTCGCCACCCAGCTCAAGGACACCGGCGACCGGGCGATCTCCACCACCATGGCCTTCGTGCGCATCCTCGGCACCCTGCTCAAGGACCCGCAGATCGGCAAGCGGGTGGTGCCGATCGTGCCTGACGAGTCGCGCACCTTCGGCATGGAAAGCCTGTTCCGCCAGATCGGCATCCACTCGGCGGTGGGCCAGCTCTATACCCCACAGGATGCCGGGCAACTGAGCTACTACAAGGAGAGCAAGGACGGCCAGATCATGCAGGAGGGCCTGAACGAATCCGGGGCGATTTCCTCATGGATCGCCGCCAGTACCTCCTACAGCAACCACCAGGTCATGACCCTGCCCTTCTACATCTTCTATTCGATGTTCGGCTTCCAAAGGATTGGTGACCTGGCCTGGGCCGCCGGCGATGCGCGGGCCCGGGGCTTCCTGCTGGGCGCCACGTCCGGGCGCACCACGCTGATGGGCGAAGGCCTGCAGCACGACGACGGCCACAGCCATATCCTCGCCTCGGTGATCCCCTGCTGCATCTCCTACGACCCGACCTTCGCCTATGAACTGGCGGTGATCATCCATGAAGGCATGCAGCGCATGTATGTGCAGCAGGAGGATGTGTATTACTACATCACCCTGCTCAACGAAAACTACCCGCAACCGGCCATGCCCGAAGGTGCTCGCGAAGGCATTCTCAAGGGCTTGTACCGCTTCAGCTCAAGCACCGCCCAGGGCGCCAAAGCCCCGCGGGTGCAACTGATGGGCAGCGGCTCGATCCTGCGCGAGGTGATCGCCGCCGGGCAGCTGCTGGAGAAGGACTTCGGGGTGCAGAGCGACATCTGGAGTGCCACCAGCCTCACCGAACTGCGCCGCCAGGGCCTGGCGGCGGAGCGCTGGAACCTGCTGCATCCGCAGCAGCCTCGGCGAGCGGCCTATGTCGAGCAATGCCTGGAAGGCCATCAAGGCCCGCTGGTGGTGGCCACCGACTACATGAAACTGTTCGCCGACCAGATCCGCCCCTTCGTCGAGGGTCGGCGCTTCGTGGCCCTGGGCACCGACGGCTTCGGCCAGTCCGACACCCGGGAAAACCTGCGGCAGTTGTTCGAGGTGGACCGGCATTTCATCGCCCTGGCGGCGTTGAAAGCCCTGGCCGATGACGGGGAGATACCCTACAGCCAGGTCGGCGAAGCCTTGAGCCGCTATCGGATCGACGCTGAAAAAGTCGACCCGAGCTCGGTCTAGGTGCCTTAGTGCCCGCTGCTCGGCAGGGCCGGAATCGGCTCGCTGGGCGGCGGCAGGTTGCTGGCCGGTGGCGGCGTGACGGTTTGTGTGGCGGGCGCTGGCTCGCTGCTGGCTGCCGGCACTATCGGCGCCGCCTCGACCGGAGGAGCCAGGGGTTGCGAGACCGCAGGCTCAGGCTCGGTGGCGGGTGCCGGCGCGGCCACAGGGGCAGGCTCGACCACTGGCTGCGCCTTGGGCTCGGGTTTGGCTGGCGCCTCGGGCTTGTTCTCGGGAACCCCGAGGTCGGCCTTGGGTTTCTCTTCGATATGCGCCGCCTTCTTCGCTTCCTGGGGCAGGAACAACTCCACCAGGGCGAAATAGCGGTCATAGAACTTGGCCGAGGACACGGTTTCGCTGGCCACCTTGACCATCGAATCATCGGTAGAGCCGATCGGCATCGACACCGAGCCCAGCACGCCCACGCCGAGGCTGGCCGAGTTGTTGACCTTCTTCAGCGCATAGCGATCCTGCAGGGCGTTGGCGAACATCGTCGAACGCTGGTCGCCGCTGCCGTCCTGGGCACAAACCACGTTGAAGCTGATTTCCAGGTGGGTCTCGCCGGTCTGCTGGAAGCTCTTGTGGCCGCTGACCAGCTTCGGATCGTTGCTGGTGATGATGTAGCCCTGGCTGAGCAGGGCACGCCGCGCGGCCTCACAGGAGGCGGCATCGCTCACCGGGTAATTGCGCGAAAACGTGCCGGAATCATCGAAGCTTTCGTGCTCGTAGATGGCGGTCTTGTGCGACGAACAGCCGGCCACCGCAGACAGCAGCAACACCCCGGCCGTGGCGCGCAGATGAAATGATTTAAACATCGAGAATCCTGAGGAAAACGCTCCGGCGCGTATTGTGCAACAGATCAGCGTCCCGCAGCGCGGGTAATTGGTGCCTTAAATTTCTCATCAGTTTACTGACCACTGTTTGCCGGAAAAAGTCGCTCGCTCAAGTGCTCGATCAACACCCGCAGCTTGGCCGCTGCATGTCGGCTCGAGGGCCACAACACCCAGAAGGCGCCGTTGTGCTCCAAGTATGGGTCGAGCACGGTTTGCAACTCGCCACGGCGCACCGCGGCCTGGACCATGAAGTCCGGCAGGCAGGCAATGCCCAGCCCGCTGCGCGCCGCGTGCTCCACCGCCTCGATGGAGCTGCTGGTCAGGCGAGTGGGCAGCACCGGCTCCGGCGCATCCGCTTGAACCTTGAAGGGCCAGGCCTCGAGCTTGCCGGTGTGGTGAAAGGTATGCCGCAGGCAGGAGTGACTGCGCAATTCCTGCGGGGTCTGCGGCACGCCGCGCTGCTGGAAATAGCCGGGGCTGCCCACCAGCACCATGCGAAAGCGCCCCAGCTGCCGGGCCAGCAACCGCGAGTCCTTGGGGTTGCCGGTGCGCACTACCAGGTCGAAACCCTCTTCCACCACATCCACCATGCGATCGGAGAGGTCGATATCCAGCTCGATCTGCGGATAGCGTTGCATGAACTCGGCCAGTACCGGCATCAACAACCCATGGACCTGCGGCGCGCTGACCCGCAGCTTGCCCACCGGCGCGCTGGAAGAGTCACATAGCTGGAACTCCGCCGCCTCGACTTCGGCGGCGATCCTGCGGCAGCGTTCGAGGAATCCGGCGCCTTCGGCGGTGAGGCTGATGCTGCGGGTGGTGCGATGAAACAGACGAGTCTCCAGGCGCTCCTCCAGACGGGCAATACTTTTGCCAACCGCCGAGGAAGAGACTCCCAGAAGGCGCCCCGCTTCGGTGAAGCTGCGGGTTTCCGCCACCTGCATAAACACCGGGATACTGCCGAGCCAGTCCATCGCGTCGCTCCGAAATTAAGGACACCTGTGTCCGATAAGTTCGGAACCTTAGCCTATTTTTCCGCCATGAACAGCGCCCTACCCTAGGCCCCTCACTTCCGAACCCACCCATCGGGGCCTTTCCATGAGCAATTGCGTCAATGCCTGCGAACCCTTGCAAGTACCTGCCACAACCCACGAACGCCTGCCTGTCGGCGGCCTGCTGGCCCTGGCCACTGCCGGGTTCATCACCCTGATGACCGAAACCCTGCCCGCCGGCCTGCTACCGCAGATGAGTGCCGACCTGGGCGTGTCTGCAGCGCTGATCGGCCAACTGGTGACCGTCTACGCCCTGGGCTCACTGCTGGCGGCCATTCCGCTGATCCTCCTCACCCAGGGCTGGCGGCGCCGGCCCCTGCTGCTGATCGCCATCGGCGGTTTCGCCGTGGTCAACAGCATCACGGCCCTCTCCACCGAATACAGCCTGATCCTGGTGGCGCGCTTCTTTGCCGGAGTCTTCGCCGGCTTGCTCTGGGCCCTAGTGGCAGGTTATGCCAGCCGCATGGTGGCGCCACACTTGCAGGGCCGGGCGATTACCCTGGCCATGCTCGGCGCGCCGCTGGCGCTGTCGGTGGGCATGCCCGCCGGGACCTGGCTGGGCGCCCTGCTGGGCTGGCGCATGAGTTTCGCCGTGATGACTGTGCTGACCCTGGGCCTGATCGGCTGGGTACTGGTGCAAGTGCCGGACTTCCCCGGGCTGCGGGCGCAGAAGCGCCTGTCGCTGAGTCGTGTCCTGACCCTGCCGGGGATCCGGCCGGTGCTGTTCGTGACCTTCGCCTATGTGCTGGGCCACAACATTCTCTACACCTACATCGCGCCTTTTCTTGAGCCGGCCGGGCTTGGCGGGGAAATCGAGCGGGTGTTGCTGGTGTTCGGCCTGGCCGCCTTGCTGAGCATCTGGCTGGTGGGCCTGCTGATCGACCGCTGGCTGCGTGAGCTGGTACTGGCCAGCTGTCTGCTGTTTATCGGCTCGACCCTGCTGCTGGGCCTGCTCGGCGACCGGCCACTGGCAATCTATGGGGCAATCGCTATCTGGGGGCTGTCCTTTGGCGGCATGGCCACCTTGCTGCAGACTGCGCTGGCCAAGGCCGCCGGCGAGCACGCCGATACCGCGCAGTCGATGCTGGTGACCCTGTGGAACCTGGCAATCGCCGGTGGCGGCCTGGGCGGCGCGTTGCTGCTGCAGGGGCCGGGCGTGGCCACCTTCCCCTGGGTGATTGCCGCCCTGTTGCTGGTGACCCTGCTGGTGGCGATGAACGCCCGGCGCCAGGGCTTCCCTGCCCGAGCTTAAAATCCGGCTCCCGGCTCGGGTGGCCGGGGCTCCAGCACCAGGGCTCGTGAAAGAATGCCTAGCCTTGCGAAGCAGGGTTCGCCGGCAAGGCGCCCTCTACCTTCGCCCCTGCACTGGAGCGGGCTTTACGGCTGCGTACCAGCGGCCAGAACAACTCTTGCGTCCAGCTCACGGGTGCCAAGTGTTCGATGCCATAGGCAACGGGCCGGCGCCGAGTGATCTTCGCCGTACCAAACAGCACATCCCAGAGGAACAGCAGGTTGCCGAAGTTGCCCTTGTAATGGGTCACACCATCCTCGGCGCATAGGCCGTGGTGCGCCGAATGGGTGGACGGCGTAGAAACGACCCGCTCCAGCAACCACATCAGCGGCCGCAGAAAACCGATGCGGTACAGCTTGTCATCCCAGGCCACACTGCTGTGAGCGGCGAAGATCACCGTCATCTTGAGAATCAGGTAACCGTAGTAGACCGGCGCCAGCCCCAGATAAATCAGCACTCCCGAGAACCAGATGCCGGGCATCAGCAGGTAATAGAAGCTGTTGTTGCGGTAGACGATGCGAATGCTCATGTAGGGCGCCGAATGGTGCGCGCGATGCAACGCGTACAGCGCCGGTACGCGGTGGGTCAAGCGGTGCCACCAGTACTGGGTCATGTCATCGAAGACCAGGAACAGCAGCAGGCCGAGTACCCAGGGGATCTGTGCCAGTGCTCCCTTTGCTTCGGGTAGCGATAGCTGCATGAGCGCGCCGCTGGCCCACATCACCAGGGGAAAGGTCACACCGAGCAACAGGCTTGAGCCCACCGCCTCGATCAACACATCACGGCGCTGGCCGCGAGGTTGGCCAAAGGCCGAACAGGTGATTTCCAGGAGGATGAAAAACACAAAGATCGCCGAAACGATCAGCAGCGGGTTGTTGGTCAGCAGGTCGTGGTTCATGGCATTCTCGCTCTTATCCTTGTGGGCATCGCCCCACCATTAGAGATCAGCAAGGCAGCCCGCTCTATGCGCGAACTGGACAGAATTCCGCGAGATCCGGCCAAGGGCATGACCCCGCGTTTCCATCGCGGGCGCCTGGGTGAAGTCCTGCAACGCTTTCTCGATGACCAGAACACCGGCCCCCAGCAGGACTACAACCTGCTGCAGCTGGAGCAGCTGTGGCGCGCCGCGGCAGCGCTGGAGCCGGCCATCGGCCTCAAGCTGTTCGAACGCTTCACCCCCCAGGACTGGCACGTGATCGCCCACGCCAGCCTGTACTGTCCGGATGTCGCCGCGTCCATGGCGTTCTGGGTGCGCTACGCGCCCTTGGGTTCGGATACCGACCGGGTACAGCTGGTGGCGGATACCCGGGGGGCCGGTGTCGAGGTTGATATCGACACATCGGCGCCACTCGGCCGCTACCTGATCGAGCACTATGGCGTCATGTCCATCACTCAGTTGCGCCGTGGCACCGGCCTTGCGGTGCAGCCGGTACTGGCCTGCTTCAGCCATCCACGCCCGGCCTATCACGCGCAGTACCATCACTGGTTCGGCGAGCGGATCGAATTCGATTGCCCGGCCAACCGTTTCTACTTCGACCCGCAAACCCTGCAACTGCCGCTGCAAACCCGCCACGCCGGCATGCTGGAACTGCTGAGCGAGGAGCTGGATCGACGGGTGGCCCTGCACCGGCGACAGAGCGGTTGGGCCGCCAAGGTGGCAGCGGCTTGTCGCCGGGCCCTGGCCGCCGGCCACTCACCAACCCTGGAAAGCCTTTGCGCGCAACTGCATCAAACCCCGCGAACGCTTCGGCGACGCCTGGACGAACAGGGGTTGAGCTTTCGCGAATTGCTCGACCAGACCCGCGCCGAGCTGGAAATGCACCTGCAACTGCAAGGCGAATCCCGGGCCCAGATTGCCCTGCAGTTGGGCTACAACGATCAGGCGGCCTACCTGCATGCACGCAAACGCTGGAAGAACGCCCTTGGCTGAAGTTTTTTCCAGCCCAAAAAAAGACCCCGGCATTGCGGCCGGGGTCTTTTCAACACTGTGGGTCAGACATCAGTAACGCTTGATGTCCGCCTGGTTTTCCAGCTGCTTGCGGTAGGCGGCAAAGTCTTGCTGCCCTACCCGCGAGGCCAGGAAGCGACGGTATTGAGCCTTCTCTTCCTCGGTCGGCGCAGCGGCTTCGTTGACACCATTGAGCTGCAGCACCAACAGGTTGCCATTAGGCAGGGTCACGCTGGTGAAGGTCGGTTTGTCCTTGGACTCAGGCTTGGTCATGCGGAACAGCGCCTGCAGCACGGTCGGATCGATCCCTTCCTGGCCACGGGTCACGGCGTGCGCGACTTTCCAGTCCTGGCCATCCACCGGCTTGTTCAGCGCGGTCTTGCCGTCGCGCAGGCTGGCGATCAGCTCTTCAGCCTTGGTCTTGGCCGCGGCACTGGCGTGCTCTTTGGCCAATTGCGTGCGAATGGCACTGGCAACGCTTTCCAGTGGCAGTTGCTCAGGTTTGCGGTGCTCCTTGGCACGCAGCACTACCACGGTTTCCGGGTCCAGTTCGATGGCGGTGCTATTGGCACCCTCATCGAGGACTTCGGTGCTGAACGCCGCTTGTATCACGGCGCGGTTGGCTGCGATGCCGTCACCACCTTCACGGCCGAATGGCGCGGAGGTGTGGACAGTCAGCTTCAGGTCCTGGGCCGGTTGTGCCAGATCGGACGCTTCGAACGACGAGTCTTCCAGTTGCTTGGTGGCCTCGACGAAACGCTGCTCGACCTGCTGGGTCTTCAGATCCCGGGTCAGCTTGCCCTTGAGGCTGGCGAAGCTCGGCACTTCCGGCGCCTCGACACCCAGCAGCTTGATCAGGTGGAAACCGAAGTCGGTACGTACCGGCGCCGATACCTGGTCCTTGTTCAAGGCGTACAGGGCTTTCTCGAAGGTTGGGTCATAGACGCCAGGACCTGCGAAACCCAGGTCGCCGCCGTTGCTGGCCGAACCCGGGTCCTGGGAGAACTCCTTGGCCAATGCCTCGAAGCTTTCGCCCTTGGCCAGACGTGCCTGGATCTCTTCGATCTTGGCCTTGGCCTGGGCCTCATTCACCTTGTCATTGACTTCGATGAGGATGTGCGCGGCGCGGCGTTGCTCGGACAGGTTGGCAATTTCCTTCTGATACAGCGCTTGCAGGTCCTCGTCCTTGACGCTGACCTGATCGAAGAAGGCGGCCTTCTTCAATTCGATGTAATCAATCACCACCTGGTCCGGCGTCATGAACTCCTTGGCGTGCTGGTCGTAGTACGCCTTGACCTCGTCGTCGGTCAGCTTGACCGCTGCCGGGTCGGCCTTGATGGTCAGGGAAGCGAAGTCACGGGTCTGCTTTTCCAGACGGGCGAATGCCAGCACCTGGGCGTCGGTGACAAAACCGCTGCCTGCCAGACCGGCGCGTACCTGGCCGATCAGCATTTCCTGAGTCAGCATCTGGCGAAATTGCAGGCGGGTGTAACCCAGTTGACGGATCACCTGGTCGAAACGCTCGGGGCTGAACTTGCCATCAACCTGGAACTCCGGCGTTTGCAGAATGACCTGGTCCAGCGCACCTTCGGAGAACGCGAACTTGGAATCCTGCGCACCTTGCAGCAACAGCTTGCGGTCGATCAGCCCTTTGAGGGCAGCTTCGCGCAGCATCTTCTCGTCCAGCAGGGAGGCATCGAAGTCTTTGCCCAGCTGCTGCATCAACTGACGACGTTGCATGTCGACGGCCTGGCTCAACTCGTTCTGAGTGATTTCCTCACCGTTGACCTTGGCCGCGTCCTGATTGTGGGTAGTGGCCTTGAAAATGGCATCGAATCCCGTCAACGCCAACAGCGCGACGATAACCCCGATGATGGTTTTGGCAATCCAGCCTTGTGAATTGTCCCTGATATTCTGCAGCATGCGTCCCCCAGAAACGGTTGTACTTCAATTTGAGCAACCGTGGAGCGTGGGTAGAGTCCGGATAGAAGAAAGGCGCATCCGAGGATGCGCCTTCTCGTAACTGGCGGAGCGGACGAAGGTTAAACCCGCGACCCTCGGCGTGAACCGGTGGTAGACCGGTTGACTAGCGCCCCGCTGCCAGATCAGGCATGACCCCGACCCGGATGGGCAAAGACCCTGAAGAAACTTAGTTAACGGCTTCTTTCAGTGCTTTACCGGCTTTGAAACCTGGCTTTTTAGCAGCAGCGATTTCCAGAGTCTTACCGGTCTGTGGGTTACGACCGATACGCGCTGGACGATCAGTTACGGAGAAAGTACCGAAACCAACCAGCACCACAGAGTCACCGGCCTTCAGAGCGCCAGTAACGGATTCGATTACTGCGTCCAGCGCACGGCCAGCAGCAGCTTTCGGGAGATCAGCAGATGCAGCGATAGCATCAATCAGTTCCGACTTGTTCACTCTAAGTCCCCTTATATATCTATGAGTATGATTCTAAGTTTTTTGGTGAAAGCAAAAACGAGTGCTGAATGGCCTACAGACACTTAAGAGCCGCTTTATAACAAGGGCTCTAAAAAGCTGTCAAGGAAGCCCCCCAGGCTAATGCGTACTAATGCGTGCTAATTCTTTCCTTAGAGTCAGACTCGCGTTTTTCGTCCTTTGCGACTATCTCGGGAGCCACATCCGGCAAGGGCTCCGGCGCGTATTGCAGCGCAATTTGCAGGACTTCGTCAATCCATTTAACCGGTTTAATCTGCAGATCCTGCTTGATATTGTCAGGAATTTCTTTCAAATCGCGAACATTCTCTTCCGGAATGATCACTGTCTTGATTCCACCCCGATGAGCGGCGAGTAATTTCTCTTTCAACCCGCCGATAGCCAATACCTGACCACGCAGAGTGATCTCGCCCGTCATTGCCACATCAGCCCGCACCGGAATGCCGGTCAGCGCCGAAACCAGCGCCGTGCACATGCCTACACCCGCGCTGGGGCCGTCTTTCGGGGTCGCCCCTTCAGGCATGTGGATGTGGGTGTCGCGCTTCTCGTGGAAGTCCAGGGGAATGCCCAGGCTCTTGGCCCGGCTGCGCACCACGGTCAGTGCTGCAGTGATCGACTCGACCATCACATCGCCCAGGGAACCGGTCTTGATCAACTGGCCCTTGCCCGGAACCACAGCGGCTTCGATGGTCAGCAGTTCACCGCCCACTTGAGTCCATGCCAACCCGGTCACCTGACCGATCTGGTCTTGCTGCTCGGCCAGGCCGTAGCGGAATTTGCGCACGCCGAGGAAGTGCTCCAGCAGGTCGGAAGTGACCTTCACCGAGAAGCGCTTTTCCATCGCATGCTCTTTCACCGCCTTGCGGCAGACCTTGGCAATCTGCCGCTCCAGGCCGCGTACACCGGCCTCGCGGGTGTAGTAGCGAATGATGTCGCGGATCGCATCCGGCTCGAATTCCAGCTCGCCCTTCTTCAGGCCGTTGGCCTGAATCTGCTTGGGCGAGAGGTACTTGACCGCGATGTTGATCTTCTCGTCCTCGGTGTAGCCAGGCAGACGAATCACCTCCATCCGGTCCAGCAAGGCCGGCGGAATATTCATCGAGTTGGAGGTGCAGAGGAACATCACATCGGACAAGTCGTAATCGACTTCCAGGTAGTGATCGTTGAAATTATGGTTCTGCTCGGGGTCCAGCACCTCGAGCAATGCCGAGGCCGGATCACCGCGCATATCGCTGCCCATCTTGTCGATTTCGTCGAGCAAGAACAGTGGGTTGCGCACCCCCACCTTTGTCATCTTTTGAATCAATCTTCCTGGCATCGAACCGATGTAAGTCCGACGATGCCCACGAATCTCCGCCTCGTCACGCACGCCACCCAGGGCCATGCGTACGAACTTGCGGTTGGTAGCGTTGGCGATCGACTCCGCCAGGGAGGTTTTACCCACCCCAGGAGGCCCCACCAGGCACAGTACCGGGCCACGAATCTTTTTCACCCGCTTCTGTACGGCGAGGTATTCGAGAATCCGTTCCTTGACCTCTTCCAGGCCATAGTGGTCGGCATCGAGAATATCTTCGGCACGTGCCAGATCGAGACGAACCTTGCTCTGTGCCTTCCACGGCACCTGAACCAACCAGTCGATATAAGAGCGGACCACAGTCGCCTCGGCAGACATCGGCGACATCTGCTTGAGCTTGTTCAGTTCGGCCTGAGCCTTGGTCATGGCGTCTTTTGGCAGGCCTGCGGCATCGATACGCTTTTTCAGCTCCTCGATTTCGTTGTGCCCTTCGTCGCCATCACCCAGTTCTTTCTGAATGGCCTTCATCTGCTCATTCAGGTAGTACTCGCGCTGGCTGCGCTCCATTTGCTTCTTGACGCGACCACGGATGCGCTTTTCCACTTGCAGCAGATCGATCTCGGCGTCCAGCAATGCCAGGACATGCTCGACCCGAGCGGACAGATCGATGATCTCGAGGATTTCCTGCTTCTGCTCGATCTTCAACGCCATGTGCGCAGCCATGGTATCCACCAGGCGGCTTGGCTCATCGATGCTATTGAGGGACGACAGCACCTCGGCAGGGACTTTCTTGCCCAGTTGCACGTACTGCTCGAACTGGGACAGCAGACTGCGAACAAACACTTCCGACTCACGGTCAGGAGCATCGACTTCGTCAATCAGGGAGACTTCGGCACGGCAATGGCCATCAACTTCGCTGAAGCGCTCAACAGCACCACGCTGTTCGCCTTCAACCAATACCTTGACGGTGCCATCAGGCAATTTGAGCAACTGCAAGACAGTCGCAATGGTACCTACGCGATAGAGTGCATCTTCACCGGGATCGTCATCAGCAGGGTTTCTCTGCGCCAGCAAGAGAATCTGCTTGTCGCCCGTCATCGCTGCCTCGAGGGCTTCGATCGACTTCTCGCGCCCCACGAACAGCGGGATAACCATGTGCGGATAAACCACAACATCACGCAATGGCAGGAGAGGCAATTCGATGGTTGTCTTCATGATTTCGCCTCTACGGCGGCCGTAAGGCCGTAAACAGATGGAAGTAAGCTTGAAACCAAGATGGGGGCTGTCTGGAAAAAAAACAAGCTCAAAGACAGCACTTTAAGGCGCTAAAAACAAAGGGGCCCGAAGGCCCCTTCTTTCATTCCAACAGCGCGACGCTTACGCGTCTGGCGCCGCCTTGGCCGTCGGCTCACTGTTCTCATAGATGTACAGTGGCTGGGACTTGCCTTCAATAACGCTTTCGTCGATCACTACTTTACTCACCTCGGACTGCGAGGGGATTTCATACATAGTGTCGAGCAGAACACCTTCAAGAATGGAGCGCAGGCCACGAGCACCAGTCTTGCGTTCAAGGGCTCGCTTGGCGACGGACTTCAAGGCATCGGTACGGAACTCCAGGTCAACACCTTCCATCTCGAACAACTTGGCGTACTGCTTGGTCAAGGCGTTCTTCGGTTCGGTGAGGATCTGAATCAATGCCGCTTCGTCCAACTCATCCAAGGTCGCCAGGACAGGCAGACGACCGACGAATTCCGGGATCAGACCGAACTTGACCAGATCGTCAGGCTCGACTTCACGCAGGGATTCACCGACTTTCTTGCCTTCTTCCTTGCTGCGAACTTCTGCGTTGAAACCGATGCCGCCCTTGGTGGAACGGTTTTGAATAACCTTTTCCAGACCCGAGAACGCACCACCACAGATGAACAGGATGTTACGGGTATCGACCTGCAGGAATTCCTGCTGCGGATGCTTGCGACCACCTTGCGGAGGAACGGAGGCAACCGTGCCTTCAATCAACTTCAACAGGGCTTGCTGAACGCCTTCGCCGGAAACATCCCGGGTAATCGAAGGGTTGTCAGACTTGCGGGAAATCTTGTCGATCTCATCGATGTAGACAATGCCCATCTGGGCCTTCTCTACGTCGTAGTCGCACTTCTGCAGCAACTTCTGAATGATGTTCTCGACGTCTTCCCCCACATAACCGGCTTCGGTCAGGGTAGTGGCATCGGCGATGGTGAAAGGTACATTCAACAGGCGAGCCAGGGTTTCGGCCAACAGCGTCTTACCCGAACCTGTAGGGCCGATCAGCAAGATGTTGCTCTTGCCAAGTTCGACGTCGTCACTCTTCTTGTCACGCTGGTTCAGACGCTTGTAGTGGTTGTACACCGCTACTGCTAGAACCTTTTTTGCACGCTCCTGACCAATCACGTACTGATCAAGGATGCCGCTGATTTCTTTAGGCGAAGGCAATTTATGCGCGCTGCTCTCGGCCTGTGCTTCCTGCACCTCCTCACGGATGATGTCATTGCACAGGTCGACGCACTCGTCGCAGATAAAGACCGAGGGGCCGGCAATCAATTTGCGCACTTCATGCTGGCTTTTGCCACAGAAGGAGCAATAAAGCAGTTTGCCGTTGTCCTCGCCGTTGCGGGTGTCAGTCATTCGTTCGATCCAAATCCGATAGGCTTGCAACACAAGATGAAGGCTATTGCGGGCTTTTTCAAGCCCGCCACTGATCGGAACAACCGACCATGCCTATTTTGAGCTGCTTATTTTAAGCGGGGCGCTGGTTGATGACTTCGTCGATCAACCCGTACTCACGCGCAGCTTCGGCGCTCATGAAGTTATCGCGATTGGTATCGCGCTCGATTTCTTCCAGGGTGCGCCCGCTATGCTTGGCCATCAGCGTGTTGAGACGCTCACGGATGAAGAGGATTTCCTTGGCATGGATTTCAATATCCGATGCCTGGCCCTGGAAACCGCCCAGTGGCTGGTGAATCATCACTCGGGAGTTTGGCAGGCAGAAACGCTTGCCTGGAGCACCGGCTGTCAGCAAGAACGCGCCCATGCTGCATGCCTGGCCAATACAAGTGGTTGAAACATTAGGCTTGATGAACTGCATGGTGTCGTAGATCGACATGCCGGCTGTCACCGAACCGCCCGGGGAGTTGATATAGAGATGGATGTCCTTGTCCGGGTTTTCCGCTTCAAGGAACAGCAGTTGCGCACAGATCAGGTTGGCCATGTAGTCCTCTACAGGGCCCACCAGAAAGATCACTCGCTCCTTGAGGAGGCGCGAGTAGATGTCGTAGGCGCGCTCGCCACGAGCGGACTGCTCGACAACCATCGGGACCAGGCCGCCTGCGGCCTGGATATCAGAGTTCTGCTGAATATACGAATTACGGAACATGCTCTGCAGTCACTCCCAAATAGTCACGTCTTGAATACGCATAAGCCAGCGCGAAGGCTGGCTTATGGTGTGTGCTTCGAACGAGAAGAAAATCAGTCGGCTTGAGGTGCTTCTACCGGCTTGACCGCTTCTTCGTAGGAGACCGATTTGTCGGTCACGCTAGCTTTCTGCAGAACAGTATCCACAACTTGTTCTTCCAGCACAACCGAACGAACTTCGTTCAATTGCTGCTCGTTCTTGTAGTACCAGGACACGACCTGCTCAGGCTCCTGATAAGCCGAAGCCATTTCCTGGATCAGCTCGCGAACGCGGTCTTCATCAGGCTTCAGATCGAACTGCTTAACAACCTCGGCAACGATCAGACCCAGTACCACGCGACGCTTGGCCTGCTCTTCGAACAGCTCGGCTGGCAGTTGATCCGGCTTGATATTGCCACCGAATTGCTGGACAGCTTGAACGCGCAGACGGTTAACTTCGTTATCCAGCAGCGCCTTCGGCACTTCGATCGGGTTGGAGGCCAGCAGACCGTCCATGACCTGATTCTTCACTTTGGACTTGATGGCCTGACGCAGTTCGCGCTCCATGTTCTTGCGAACTTCAGCGCGGAAACCTTCCAGACCTGCTTCCTTGATACCGAACTGAGCGAAGAACTCCTCGGTCAGCTCTGGCAGCTTAGGCTCGGAAACGCTGTTGACAGTCACAGTGAACTCGGCGGCCTTGTTGGCCAGATCCAGGTTCTGATAGTTCTCAGGGAAGGTCAGATTCAGGACGCGCTCTTCACCCGCCTTGGCGCCTACCAGGCCTTCTTCGAAGCCAGGAATCATGCGACCCGAGCCCAGCACCAGCTGGGTACCCTTGGCCGAACCGCCAGCGAAGACTTCACCGTCGACCTTGCCAACGAAATCGATGTTCAGTTGATCGTCGTTCTGCGCAGCACGATCGGCCACTTCAAAACGCACGTTCTGCTTGCGCAGGATTTCCAGCATGTTATCCAGGTCGGCATCAGCCACATCAGCGCTCAGGCGCTCAACGGCGATGTTTTCGAAACCGGCAACGGTGAACTCTGGGAACACTTCAAAAGTGGCAACGTACTCCAGGTCCTTGCCCTTCTCCAGCACTTTAGGCTCGACCGAAGGAGCGCCGGCAGGGTTCAGTTTCTGCTCGACAACGGCTTCATAGAAGGAAGCCTGGATCACATCACCTACTGCTTCTTGACGCGCATCAGCCTCATAACGCTGACGGATCACGCTCATTGGAACCTTGCCAGGACGGAAGCCTGGAATCTTGGCCTTTTGGGCAGTCTGCTGCAGACGCTTGTTGACCTGGCTCTCGATGCGCTCAGCCGGCACGGTGATGCTCATGCGGCGCTCAAGAGCAGAAGTATTTTCAACAGAAACTTGCATGGATATTCCTCGTTGCACAGACGTTAGCCGGCCGTTTTCCGACCCCAGAATCAAGGGCATGCATTCTAGAGGGTCAAACTCAAGAAGTCACCCTACTGAAAACGGGTAAAAAACCGCCGGCAATGTGAAGGCGGGGACAAAGGATTGAGCCTCGCCATGAGAGCAAATATTGCGAACCAAACCAGGGCCTCTACTTCAACCCTTCTATATATAGAAGGAGTCGTTCAGCACACCCCTGAAAAACGCCAGCCAATAGCTGAAACCCGGAACCTTCAACGACCAAAGGACAACATTCTGCCACTCAACCAGCTCATCGGATGCAGCCACTTAGAGGTATCGAATCCAGAAACGAAAACGGCGCAGCCCTTTTCAGGTGCTGCGCCGTCATCTGCTATTAACTAGCTACTTTATTGGTGCGGACGAAGAGACTCGAACTCTTACACCTTGCGGCGCTGGAACCTAAATCCAGTGTGTCTACCAATTCCACCACGTCCGCTTAACAAGCTTTTAAAGCAAAGGCGCCAGACTATTAATCTGGCGCCTTCTTCGAATATGGGGTGGACGATGGGGATCGAACCCACGACAACAGGAGTCACAATCCTGTGCTCTACCAACTGAGCTACGCCCACCATATTGCGTTACTTGTGCCAAAGCTGCCTAATGGCGCACCCGGCAGGACTCGAACCTGCGACCATCCGCTTAGAAGGCGGATGCTCTATCCAGCTGAGCTACGGGCGCCTTATTAATCTGTATTCTTTAACGATTACAAACTAATTGCTTTCAGTCGTTACGAGTTAAACAACAACTCTGCCCGACCTTCTTAACCAGTGCTAGGCTGTGCCCGACAAGTGCGACGAATGTTATAGACGGTCCGTTAGGTCGTCAACTCTTTTTTGAAAAAAATTCATTTAATTAAAGGGCTTAGGGGAATTTGCAGACCAAGCGCCTTTGCCCTCACGTTCCGACATGCGAGAATGCGTTCTCTTTTTCTCACCCTCTCGATGGTTAATCACGCGTCATGACTGCACAACTAATCGACGGCAAGGCGATCGCCGCTAGCCTGCGCCAGCAGATCGCCAAACGCGTCGCCGAGCGTCGCCAGCAAGGCCTGCGTACTCCAGGCCTCGCGGTGATTCTGGTCGGCAGCGACCCGGCCTCTCAAGTTTATGTCTCGCACAAGCGTAAAGACTGCGAAGAGGTCGGCTTCCTTTCCCAAGCCTATGACTTGCCCGCCAACACCACTCAAGAGGACCTGGCCGGCTTGATCGACCGCCTCAACGATGACCCGAACATCGATGGCGTCCTGCTGCAGTTGCCGCTTCCCGAGCACCTGGACGCTTCTCTATTACTGGAGCGTATTCGCCCGGACAAAGACGTGGACGGTTTCCATCCTTATAACGTCGGTCGCCTGGCCCAGCGCATTCCACTACTGCGCCCTTGCACCCCCAAGGGCATCATGACCCTTCTGGAAAGCACCGGTGCCGATCTGTACGGCATGGATGCAGTGGTTGTCGGCGCTTCCAATATCGTTGGTCGCCCGATGGCCATGGAGTTGCTGCTGGCCGGTTGCACCGTGACCGTGACCCACCGCTTCACCAAGGATCTGGCTGGTCATGTCGGCCGTGCCGACCTGGTAGTCGTAGCCGCCGGCAAGCCGGGCCTGGTCAAGGGCGAGTGGATCAAGGAAGGCGCAATCGTCATCGACGTTGGCATCAATCGCCAGGACGACGGCAAGCTGGTGGGTGATGTGGTGTATGAAACCGCCCTGCCCCGCGCCGGCTGGATCACTCCAGTACCTGGTGGCGTCGGCCCCATGACCCGCGCCTGCCTGCTGGAAAACACG
Source organism: Pseudomonas sp. BIGb0176 (assembly GCF_024810175.1). Classification (NCBI taxonomy): domain Bacteria; kingdom Pseudomonadati; phylum Pseudomonadota; class Gammaproteobacteria; order Pseudomonadales; family Pseudomonadaceae; genus Pseudomonas; species Pseudomonas sp. BIGb0176. Next base: position 199,481 of record NZ_JANUEC010000001.1, on the reverse strand, counting down.
CTGTACGCAGCCGAATCGCTGCACAGCTGAGTTTGCTGCCCCGCAACAGAAAACCCGCCAATGGCGGGTTTTTTTATTCTGAAATTAAAGGCCACCCGGGCTCTTTATCACCCCTGACTCTTAGCCCACGCCCATTGCTGCGCAAAGCCCTACCGTTCAGGAAAAAAACGTGTTTTTTCTTTATTTTTAAGGGCTTTCGGCTGACCGTGGAAGAACAATCGACAGTTCTTCGGCCATACTCATAAAATGTAACGTTTTTCCCAGAAAGCCCGTTAGCCAACGGCATATCCATTCTTTATCGAGTCCGCCCGCGTGAAAATTCGTCTCTCCATTCTCAGCTTGTTGTTTGCTGTGTCCGGCACACTGATCGCGCACAGCGTCGACGCCAGCGAAACCACCGCGGCGCCAAGAGACACTTCACAATTGCATATCGCGTCCGGCAGCGCCCTGCTGCTGGATCTGCAGACCAACAAAGTCATCTATTCCAGCAACCCGGACGTGATAGTCCCCATCGCCTCGGTGACCAAGCTGATGACCGCCATGGTGGTCCTGGACGCCAAGCTGCCCCTGGACGAATACATCTCCATGAACATCAGCGATACCCCGGAAATGAAAGGGGTGTTCTCCCGGGTCAAGCTCAACAGTGAGCTGAGCCGCCGGGACACCCTGCTGATCGCCCTGATGTCTTCGGAAAACCGCGCTGCCGCCAGCCTGGCCCATCACTACCCGGGCGGCTACGCGGCGTTCATCGCAGCAATGAACGCCAAGGCCAAGTCCCTGGGCATGACCCACACCCGCTACGTGGAGCCTACAGGCCTGTCGATCCACAACGTTTCCACCGCCCGTGACCTGAGCAAGTTGCTGGTGGCTTCGCGCAAGTACCCGCTGCTCAGCGAACTGAGTACCACCAAGGAAAAGACCGTAGCCTTTCGCAAGCCCAACTACACCCTGGGCTTCCGTAATACCGACCATCTGGTGAACAAGGAAAAATGGGACATCAAGATCACCAAGACCGGCTTTACCAACCAGGCCGGCCACTGCCTGGTGCTGGTCACCAGCATGGGTAATCGCCCGGTAGCGCTGGTGATTCTCGATGCCTTCGGCAAATACACCCACTTCGCCGATGCCAGCCGCATCCGCAATTGGGTCGAGACCGGTAAGAGCGGCTCGGTACCGGACGTCGCCCTGCGCTACAAAGCGGACAAGAACCTGAAGAACCGTCAGGTCGCCGCTCCCCAGGCCTCACACTGATACCCGGCAAAAAACAACGGCGCCCTCAGGCGCCGTTGTTGTCTGTAGCACACTCAATGACTGTCGAGTGCCTTGCTCGCCCGGGCTGCCGCCTGCTCCTGGCCGGCCTGGGCCAATTCATTGACGGCTTTCAACCAACGCTGGCGATCCACCTTGGCCGGCAACTGGTTGGGAGCCTGGATCAGTACCGCAAAGCTGCCGGCATTCTTCCAGGATGACTCGAACTCGCTGAAGCTCATCAGTTGCCGACGGCTTTTCGCCCCACGCAACAGCACTGTCTGCTTGTCGCGGTTATAGCCGGCCAGCACGGCATAGCGCGGCTCAGCCCAGAATGTCGAACCCTCGGTAAAGCGTACAAGCACCGGGTAACCCGCCGCCACCTGCGTCAGCAACGCCGACAATTGGTTATCCAGGGGATAGACGACCATGCCGTATTCACGCGCCAGGTTCTGCATGTTCTGCTGCAACTGCGCCTCGGCACCCGGCAGATGCAATGGCTTGTCCAGCAGACCGGGCGTGATCACCACGCCCTGCTGCGACAGCATGCTGGCCAGTGCACCTGGGCCGCTCTGGTACATCTGGCCACGGAAAGACGGCACACTGTTGAGTTCGACACGTTCCGGCAGGCGCTGGATGTCAGGCTGCACGCTACCGGCACAACCGGCCAGGGCCAAGACACAGGCGCTGGCCAGCAGCGCCACTCGAAACCGAGGAAATACCCGCACCATCTTTGCTCTCTATTCAGACACCGGGCGACCCGCCTCCGGCTGGGGCCCTGATAATAGGGCGCCCGCGGGCAAGGGTATAGCGTTAGGCGCCAGTTAATTGAAAACCATAGAGCGAAGTGTTCGAAGACTCTCGACTATTGGTCAATAGCTTGAAACACATAGGCTACTAGACTGTCGATTGTTAAGAGTGTGTGCCCCGCACGGGGCATAAAGGAGGCACTTATGAGCCTGACAACGACCATCCTGATGCTGATCCTCGGCTGGCTGGCGGTAGCCGCCGCTATGCTCTGGGGCGTGCTGCGCATCACCCGCCGCCACCACCAGCCCCGGCAAGCAGCCCCCGCTATCAAGGCTGGAAAGAGCGCCCGGCGTCCTGCCGCTGCCCACTGATCAAGGTTTCCCCTACCCCTGAAACAAAGCGGCCGCCTGACTCCAAGGAGTACAGGCGGCCGCCAGTCATGGCTGCGGATCAAGCGTCGCTATGGGCCGCCTGACGCTTCTGCCGGGCCCGGCGGGCCAGCATGTTGAGACTCTCAATGGCCGCCGAGAAGGCCATCGCCGCATACACATAGCCCTTGGGCACATGGGCGCCGAAACCTTCGGCGATCAGGGTCATGCCGATCATGATCAAGAAGCCCAGGGCCAGCATCACCACGGTCGGGTTGTCATTGATGAACTTGGCCAGCGGTTCGGCCGCCAGCAGCATCACCAGCACCGACACCACCACGGCAATGATCATGATCGGCAAATGCTCGGTCATGCCGACTGCAGTAATGATGCTGTCGATGGAGAACACCATGTCCAGCAACAGGATCTGACCGATCGCTGCGGCAAAGCCGATAGCCACGCCCGGAGTCTCGTTCTTGGCCTGCTCAGGTTCAGGGTCCATGCTGTGGTGGATTTCCGTGGTGGCTTTCCACACCAGGAACAGGCCACCGGCAATCAGGATCATGTCCTTCCAGGAGAAACTCTGCCCCATCACTTCAATCACCGGCTCAGTGAGCTGGACGATGAACGCAATGGTACTGAGCAGCGCCAGGCGCAGGATCAAGGCCATGCCGATACCGATGCGCCGTGCCTTGGCCCGGTGCTTTTGCGGCAACTTGTTGGTGAGGATGGAGATAAAGATCAGGTTATCGATGCCAAGCACGATCTCCATCACCACCAGGGTGGCCAGGGCGACCCAGGCGGTGGGGCTTGCAGCGAGCTGTAAAAGGTAATCCATGGGTCAATCCTGACTCGGTTGTATGAAAGATCAGATTTCCTGGGACGCAGGCGCTGGTTTCTTCTCGCTGTCGTCCTCTGGCTTTTCCTTGCCGGTCACGCTCTGTGTCGCATCGCTGAGCGCCTGTTCTGCCGCTTTGTGGGTATCGTCGATGGCCTGCTTGGCCGACTCCGCCGCCTTGCCCAGCATCTGCTGCGCGCTTTTTTCCGCCTGGTCACAACCCGCCAGGGTCAGCATAGACAGGGCCAGCAGCGACGCTGCGCCCAAGGTTTTGAAAGACATGCCGTATTCCTCGATAGAACGGACGGGACCAAGTAGGGCCCCGGCGATAGCGAGGCATTCTAAGGAGAGTGATACTTCAGGAAAATTCGTTTTTTTAGCAGTTATACTTCGCTTTTTACGAACTGAATGTGCCCATGCTCAACTACCGCCAGCTGCATTATTTCTGGGTTGTGGCCAAGACCGGCAGCATCGTCCGCGCCTGCGACCAGTTGAACCTGACCCCGCAAACCATCAGCGGCCAGATCAGCCTGCTGGAACAGACTTACGGCATCGAATTGTTTCGCCGGGTTGGCCGCCAGTTGGAGCTGACCGAAGCCGGACGCCAGGCCCTGCCCTACGCCGAGCAGATGTTCCAGCTCGGGGGCGAGCTGGAAGCCATGCTCCGCGCCCGCCCCGACGAACAGCAGATCCAGTTCCGGGTCGGCGTGGCGGATGTGGTGCCCAAGTCCATCGTCTATCGCCTGATCGCCCCGACCATGGAGCTCAGCGAGCCGATCCGCCTGACCTGTCGCGAAGACAAGCTCGAACGCCTGCTGGCGGACCTAGCCATCCAGCGCCTGGACCTGGTGATTTCCGACAGCCCGATGCCCTCGCACCTGGACATCAAGGGCTACAGCCAGAAGCTCGGGGAATGCGGCATCAGTTTCTTCGCCACCGAGGAGCTGGCGCGGCGGCACGGCGCTGACTTCCCCCGGGGCCTGCACGGCGCGCCACTGCTGATTCCCGGGCAGGAAACCGTGGTCCGCAGCCGCCTGCTGCGCTGGTTCGCCGAGCAACAGTTGCAGCCACGGATCATCGGTGAATTCGACGACAGCGCCCTGATGCAGGCCTTTGGCCAATCCGGCAGTGGAATCTTCATCGCCCCCAGCGTGATTGCCGACGAGGTCATGCAACAGTACGGAGTGCAACTGATTGGCCAGACCGATGCCGTGGCCGAGTCGTTCTACGCCATTTCCGTGGAGCGCAAGGTCAAGCACCCCGGCATCGTGGCCATTACCGAAGGGGCGCGACGAGAATTGTTCACGCCCCTCAATCTCTGATCAGGAAACGCAGGCACTCGGCGCTTTGAGCTTCATCAGCAGCAGCGCCAGGGCGATCGACAGCAGAATGAAACCCGAGGCCGCGAACCCCAGGCTGCCCAGGCCCAGGGTATCGATCACCCGGCCGCCGACCATTGCCCCCAGGCCAATGCCCAGGTTGGCCCCGGCAATGTTCAACGAAGCGGCGAAGGCCGGCGCCTGGGGAGCCGCCTTGATCAAGCGCACATGGCTCACCAGGAACATCGCCGCCTGGGTCACGCCCCAGATGGCCATGGCCGCTGCCAACCCCAGGGTCGAATGAATGCTCGGCACCAGGGCTACCATGCCGCCAATCATCAGTGCGCAGAACACCATGGAGGCGATCAACGGGTGACGGTCCACCGCCCGGCCGCCCAGGGAATTGCCGATCAGGCCCACCGCGCCAAAGCCCATCAGGCACCAGCCCACCAGCGCACCGTCGAACCCGGCCAGGCGCTCGAGTATGTCCGCCAGGTAGGTGTAGGCAGTGAACATGCCGCTAAATACCAGGATCGACAGCAGCACATGCCCTTGCATCAGCGGGCTGCGCAGGATGCGAAACTGCGCCCGCAGGCTCACCTGCTCGTTGTGCTGGCGGGTTTGCGGCAGGTAGATAAACAGCAACAGGGCCTTGGCGAACGCCACCACCGCCAGGATGCCGAAGGCGCTGCGCCAGCCGAACGCATCGGCAATCAGGGTGCCCACGGGAATCCCGAACACCGTGGCGCAGACAATGCCGAAGCCGATCTTGGCAATCGCCCGCCCGGCGTAGTCCGGGCCGACGATGTCCACCGCCGTCTCGCTGGCCAGGGCCCAGAACACCGGCAACCCCAGGGCCGGCACCAGCCGCGCCAGGGACATCACCCAGATGTTCGGCGCCAGCGCCGCCAGGGTATTGGCCAGGCCGAACATCACCAGCACGCTGATAAACAGCTTCTTGCGGGGAAAACGCGCGAAGTAGGCGGTCAGAAATGGCCCGAAGGCAGCCACGGTAAAGGCGAACAGGGTCACCAGCAGCCCGGCCTGGGACACGCTGACCTGCAGGTCGCGGGCAATCGACGGCAACAGGCCGACGATGATGAACTCCGTGGTCAGCACGGTAAAACCGGCGGCCGACAACAGCAGGATGGGCAACAGCATGCAGAACTCCAGAAACAGCGACAGCAGCGACAGCCCGAAGGGCCCGCTGACTGGATAGAAAAAGGGGATGGCGAATCTTAACAGAGTGCGCCCGGCTCCGGGCAACCACCGCGTGCACGGCTCTGCAAGGGGCAAGTGGCAGATCGTCACATCGACGCGGTAACCCCGGCCTGCTGTGATAAAGTCCGCCCCCTGCTGAAAACAGGCCCTGTCGAGTTCGTCTACCCTTCAAACGTCTCGATCGCCCGTCGCCTTTTCAGACTGCGTCTGTGCCTGGCGGTTCAACCACCGGCGCTGGCGACCGGCAGGCTCCGCACATTAAAAAAAACAGAGATACCGCTATGAGCGCTTCACCCCCTTCCTTTCTGCATTCCCTCAAACGCCTGAGCCTGGTCACGCAGATCGTTATCGGCCTGATCGCCGGTATCGCCCTGGCACTCCTGGCACCGGAGGTGGCGAAATCCACCACCTTTATCGGCAAGGTATTCGTCTCGGCGCTCAAGGCCGTGGCCCCGATCCTGGTGTTCGTGCTGGTCATGGCCTCCATCGCCAACCACAAGCACGGCCAGGAAACCCATATCCGGCCGATCCTGGTGCTCTACCTGCTGGGCACCTTCGCCGCCGCCGTGGTGGCGGTGATCGCCAGCAGCCTGTTTCCTTCCGCCCTGGTGCTGTCCACCCACGACGTGGCCATCAGCGCGCCCGGCGGGATCACCGAAGTGCTGCAAAGCCTGCTGCTGAGCGTGGTGGACAACCCGGTCAGCGCCCTGATGAACGCCAACTTCATCGGCATCCTGGCCTGGGCCATTGGCATGGGCGTGGCCATCCGCCATGCCGGCGAGACCACCCGCACCGTGCTCGATGACCTGTCCAACGGGGTCACTGTCATCGTGCGCGTGGTGATCCGCTTCGCGCCCCTGGGGATCTTCGGCCTGGTGGCCTCGACCCTGGCCACCTCGGGCTTCAACGCCCTGCTCGGCTACCTGCACCTGCTGGCGGTCCTGATCGGCTGCATGCTGTTCGTGGCCCTGGTGATGAACCCGCTGATCGTGTTCTGGAAGATCCGCCGCAACCCCTTCCCGCTGGTGCTGACCTGCCTGCGCGAAAGTGGCATCACCGCCTTCTTCACCCGCAGCTCGGCGGCCAACATTCCAGTCAACCTGGAACTGAGCAAGCGCCTGGGCCTGCATGAAGACACCTACTCGGTGTCGATCCCGCTGGGCGCCACCATCAACATGGCCGGCGCGGCAATCACCATTACCGTGCTGACCCTGGCCGCCGTGCACACCCTCGGTATCGCCGTCGACCTGCCCACCGCCGTGCTGCTCAGCGTGGTCGCGGCCATCTGCGCCTGCGGTGCTTCCGGCGTGGCCGGCGGCTCGCTGCTGCTGATTCCCCTGGCCTGCAGCCTGTTCGGCATTCCCAGCGAAATCGCCATGCAGGTGGTGGCCGTAGGCTTCATCATCGGCGTGCTGCAGGATTCGGCGGAAACCGCGCTGAATTCCTCCACCGACGTACTCTTCACCGCCGCCGCGTGCATGGCCCAGGAAGACAAGGCGCAAGCCTCGGCCTGATGCGCACATCCCGGATCGGCATGGCCCTGTAGCCACTGCCGAACCCGCTCCCTGCGGACCGTTCGCAGCCTGCGGCAGCAGCCACAAAAAAGCCCGGCCAGGGTCAACCTGGCCGGGCTTTTTTGTGCGCTACGAGAACCTCGTAGCCAAACGCCTTAGAACGCGCCCATGTAGTCGCGCTTGCCCACTTCCACACCGTTGTGACGCAGGATTGCGTAGGTGGTGGTGACGTGGAAGAAGAACTGCGGCAGGCCGTAGGTCAGCAGGTAGGACTGGCCACTGAAGCGCTTCTCTTTCGGGGTGCCCGGACGGGTCACGATCTCGATGCCTTCCTTGCCATCGATCTGCGCCGGCTGGATGCCGTCGATAAAGGCCAGGACCTTGGCGATCAGCGCCTGCAGGTCGGCGAAGGTGGTTTCAGTGTCGTCGTACTTGGGCAGCTCGACTTCGGCCAGGCGCGCCGATACGCCCTTGGCGAAGTCCACGGCGATCTGCACCTGGCGCACCAGCGGGAACATGTCCGGGTACAGGCGCGCCTGCAGCAGGGCGTTGGGCTCGATGTTCTTCGCCGTGGCGTGGGCTTCGGCCTTGTGCAGCACGTCGCTCAAGGCATTGAGCATTTGCTTGAAGACAGGAACGGAAGCGGCGTACAGGGAAATAGTCATGACAGTCTCGACAGGGAATGGCGGGAATACAGCGAGCAGCGATTATAGCCACAGCACGCCAGCACGGGGCCTTTATCCGCAGCGCTCCTGGCGATACACGCTGGGGGCCACGCCGAACCAGCGCTTGAAGCTCTGGGAAAAACTCGACAGGTCACTGAAGCCAAGCCTTTCGGCAACCTGGGACAGGCTCAGCCGCGAATTGCCCAGCAACTCCAGGGCCCGGGCGCCTCGATGCCCGGCCAGTACCTGCCGATAGCAGGTGCCCTCCTCCTGCAAGCGTCGCTTCAAGGTCCGCACGCTGGTGCACAGCAGCCGGGCCATGGCCGGCAAGTCCGGTACGCTTGCCGCCGGCAGGGCATCCAGGTGCTGGCGGACCAGCGCGGCAACCCCCTGATGGGCCTGTCGCCGCTCCAGCAACTGCGCGCACATCTGCTCGCACATGGCCACCGTCAGCGGGTTGGCCTGGGGCAAGGGCCGGTGCAGGAAACGCCGGTCGAAGGCCAGGGTATTGGCGTCGGCCCGATAGTCGGCGGGCACCCCGAGAATCTGCGCCGGCTCGTCCCCTTCCAGCTCAGGGCTGACACTGCGACCGAAACGCAGCAGGCGAAAATCCGCACCGACTATTTCCTGCATCAGCGTCGCGGCGGCCGCCATGTCCCGCTGTAACAGGAACTGCGCCAACAAGGGGTCCGCCACCCGAGGCTCGGCAAAGGTCAGCACCCCGAGCCCCGGCTCCAGCCGGTAGCCGATCTCGGCAAAGGCATAGGTCAGCGGCAGGAAGCGCAAGGCCAGGGCCAGGGCATCCGCCGGGGTGGCGCTGCTGATCAGGCCGTAGCCGAACAGGCCATAGGTGGAGAAGTGATAACGCGCACCCACTGCATACCCCAGGCCCCGGGGCTGGCCGAGCAGCGCCAGCAGGTTACTGGCCAGGCGCAACTCCTGGGCCGCCGACAGCAGGCTGTTGGGGTTTTGCAACTGCTCCCGGGACAGCCCGCAACCGGCCAGCAACCGCGCTGGCGCCAAGCCCTTTTCGCAGCCGAAACCGAGCAGCAGCAAGGCGCTGGAAGGTCCCCGGGTGAACGACTGAGTGCTCATGGGCGCGGCTCGTGAAGAAAGGTGTTGGCCCAAATACTAAAGCACTTGTCCCGTTACAGCATGGGGTCCACGGTTTATTCCCCGCATGCTTCACTGATCGGGGCTGCACCGCAGAAACAAGGAAGTGGCCCCGGGAGCATCAACCCTGCGCCGCACAACAATAACAACGAGGTCGTCATGCCCGAATTCGCACCTGCTACACACCCCGCCCCCGACTCGGCCACACCGCTGGAGGCCATCATCATCGGCAGCGGCTTTGGCGGCCTGGGCATGGCCATCGCCCTGCGCAAGGCGGGCGTGCACCGTTTCGTCATTCTTGAAAAAGGCCAGGACGTGGGCGGCGTCTGGCGCGACAACAGCTATCCCGGCGCTGCCTGCGACGTGCCCTCGCACCTGTATTCGTTTTCCTTCGAACCCAACCCGCACTGGTCCCGGGTGTTCGCGCCCCAGGCAGAAATCCATGGTTACCTGCAACATTGTGCCGGCGTCTATGAGCTCACACCCCATATCCGCTTCGGCGCCGAGGTGCGCCATGCCGAATTCGATACCGCCAATGCCTGCTGGCATGTCACCTGCGCCGATGGCCAGCGCCATGCCGCCCGCCTGCTGATCAGCGCCACCGGCCAGTTGAGCCGCCCGGCCCCGCCCGACCTGCCGGGCATGGCCAGCTTCCGCGGCCGGGTCTTCCACTCCGCCCACTGGGATCATGACTATCCCCTGGCGGGCAAGCGGGTGGCGGTGATCGGCACCGGCGCCTCGGCCATCCAGTTCGTCCCGGAGGTTGCCAGGCAGGTGGCCGAACTCAAGGTCTTCCAACGCTCACCGGCCTACATCATGCCCAAGGCCGACCGCCCCTACAGTGCCGAGGAAAAGCAGCGCTTCCTGCGCCAACCCTGGAAGATGAAGCTGGTGCGTGCGGCCCACTACCTGCACTTCGAATCCCGGGCTTTGGGCTTCACGCGCCTGCAGGGCCTGACCAAATGGGTGGTCGGTGGCCCGTTCAAGAAGCTGCTGCACACCTCGGTCGCCAGCCCCGAACTGCGCCGCCAGATGACCCCGGACTACCCCATCGGCTGCAAGCGCATCCTGCTGTCCAACGACTACCTCAAGACCTTCGACCAGCCCCATGTGCACCTGCTGACCCGAGGCATCCGGCAGATCACCGAGCACGGCATCGAAACCCTGGACGGCGAGGAACACGCCGTGGACGCGATCATCTATGGCACCGGTTTCGCCGCCACCGAGTTCCTCTCGCCCATGCGCATCACCGGACGCGACGGGCTCGACCTGAACCAGGCCTGGCAAGGTGGCGCGGCGGCCTACCTGGGCATCAGCGTGCCGGGTTTTCCCAACTTCTTCATGCTCTACGGGCCCAACACCAACCTGGGCCACAACTCCATCATCCATATGCTGGAAAGCCAGATTTCCCACGTCATGCAGGCCCGCCAGGCCCTGCTGGACAGCGGCGCCAGCCATGTGGAAGTGGACGAGCAGCGCCACCAGCGCTTTCAACTGGGCATCCAGCGCCGCCTGGCCACTTCGGTGTGGAGCGGCTGCAAGAGCTGGTATGTCGACGAACGGGGGCACAACAGCACCAACTGGCCAGGCTTCACCTGGTCCTACCGCTGGCTGGCGCGCTATGCCGGGCTGGCGGCCTATCGCCTGTCCAGCCCGCTGGACACCCAATCCCCAGCCTGCGACGGGCAACGCATAGCCGCCCCCCGGGACTGGTTGGAGCGGGCCAACGCAGCCTTCCTGCGGGTTTTCCTGCGGGTCAGTTTCAGGGCCTTGATCGGCCCGCCCCGAGCCCTGGCCAGCCAGCGCAAGATCGTCGACCGGTTGTCATGGCTGATGCCCGGCTGCCTGGGCGTGAACCGCCGGAGCATGCAGCTGGACGGGCTCTCGTTGCAGATTGTCGAACCCGGAACCAGGGCGCCCAAGGGGGTGATTCTCTACCTGCACGGTGGCGCCTTCTGCCTGGGCAGCCCGCGCTCTCACTACAGCGTCACCAGCCGCCTGGCCAGGGACAGCGGCTGCGCGGTGTGGGTGCCGGACTACCGGCTGGCCCCGGAACACCCCTACCCCGCCGCGCTGGAGGATTGCCTGGCCTGCTACGACGCGATCCGCGCCCAGCTTTGCCCGGCGGACAAGCTGCTGATTGCCGGCGACTCCGCCGGCGGCGCCCTGGTGCTGGCCCTGGCCCTGGCCCTGAAGGAGCGTGGTGACGAGATTGCCGCCGGGCTGATGCTGCTGTCGCCGGTCACCGATCCGGACCTGGGCGGCGCCAGCATGCAATCGCGCCAGGAGGCCGACCCGATGATCCGCCGCGACTGGCTGGAGCAAGCCCTCAAGGCCTACGCAGCGCCCGTTCAAGCACTGAGCCACCGCCCCCTGGAAGCAGACCTGCGCGGCTTGCCACCGATGCTGATCCAGGTGGGCGACCAGGAACTGCTGCTGTCCGACTCCACGCGCCTGGCTGAGCGTGCCAGGCAGTCCGGGGTGGCTTGCCAGTTGGAAATCCACCAGGGCCGCTGGCACGTGTTCCAGTTGCAGGCGTTCTACCTGCGCTCCGCGAGAAACGCCCTGCTGGGCCTCGCCCGGTTTGCCCGCCAGTGCCTGGAGACCGCGGGCCAAACCCCGCAGGCAGCCGACTCACCCCGTACGACACAGCCTGCAACAGATCCGCAACCCAGCTGAACCGGCCGCCCTCGCCCAAAGCATGGTGGCGGGGGCGGCCCGGTCAACCGGCGCCGGCGCGGGCCGCGCCAAGTTCTGATGGCAAGATCCGGGTTCTGGAGGTAAAACAGAGCCCCTCGAAAGTGGCCGACCCGGCCACGCAGAAAACCCGGACGCTGTTCCAGCGCCCGGTGGCGTTTTTTTTCACGATCCATCCATCAGTGACCAAGGGACCAGCACTTATGAGCAGCGAGCACGACACACCCGGTGAAGCACTGCGCTTGAGCAGTACCGATATCCGCATCCTGGGTTCGTTGATCGAAAAGCAGGCCACCAGCCCGGAAACCTATCCCCTGACCCTCAACGCCCTGGTGATTGCCTGCAATCAGAAAACCAGCCGCGAACCGGTGATGAACCTGACCCAGGGCCAGGTCGGGCAAAGCCTGCGTGCCCTCGAAGCCCGGGGCTTCACCCGCCTGGTGATGGGCAGCCGCGCCGACCGCTGGGAACAGCGCCTGGACAAGGCCCTGGAACTGGTGCCGGCGCAACTGATCCTGTGCGGCCTGATGTTCCTGCGTGGCCCGCAGACGGTCAACGAACTGCTGACCCGTAGCGGGCGCATGCATGATTTCGAAGACAGCGAACAGGTCCTGCACCAGCTCGAACGCCTGATTGCCCGGGGCCTGGCCCTGCACATTCCGCGGCAGGCCGGCCAGCGCGAAGACCGTTATACCCACGCCCTGGGTGACCCGGCGGACATCGAGGCAATCCTCGCCGCCCGCAGCAACCCGGTTGAGCGCAGCGCCGGCGGCGCGGTTTCAGTGGAACGCATCGAAGAACTGGAAGCGCGGATCGCTGCCCTGGAAGAGCGCCTGGCCCAACTCGAAGGCTGAACCCCGGAGCCGCTGCCGCAGGCTGCGATCGACCTCGAAGGGGGCTTCAGGGCCCTGCGGGCCTTGTCGCGGCCTGCGGCAGCGGTGACAGGGCTTCGGGCTCAGGGGCGGGCGAAGGCCACGGCCTTCTGGAACTGCTCTTCGCTCGGGCGCACCCCGGTATAAAGCACGAACTGCTCCAGCGCCTGGATGGCAATCACTTCCAGCCCGGTGATGACCTGCTTGCCCTCGGCCCGGGCCCGCAGGATCAACGGCGTCTCCGGCGGCACCGCCACTACATCGAACACCGTCTGCGCCGCCTTTATCGCCTCGGCGTCGAACGCCAGCTGCTGCGCCTCTGGCCCGCCGCTCATGCCGATCGGGGTGACGTTGATCAGCATCTGCGGCCGCAGGCTGCCCAACTCGCCCTGCCACTCATAACCCAGGGAGCTGGCCAGGGCGCGCCCGGCCACTTCGTTGCGGGCCACGATCACCCCGTTGGCATAACCACCATCACGCAAGGCACTGGCCACGGCCTTGGCCATGCCGCCGCTGCCGCGCAGGGCAAAGCTCGACTCTCGAGGCACCCCGTGGCCCGCGAGCAATTGCGCCACGGCGATGTAGTCGGTGTTGTAGGCCTTGAGATGGCCGTTGGTGTTGACGATGGTATTGATCGAGGCAATGGCCCGGGCCGAGGCATCCAGCTCATCCACCAGGGCGATGCAGTCTTCCTTGAACGGCATGGACACCCCGCAACCGCGGATGCCCAGCGCCCGGATCCCGGCGACGGCGCCGGGCAGGTCCTGGCTGCTGAAGGCCTTGTAGTAGAAATTGAGACCCAACTGCTCATACAGGTGGTTGTGAAAACGCAGGCCGAAATTCCCCGGGCGCCCGGACAAGGACATGCACAACTGAGTGTCTTTGTTGGGGTTCATTTGCATATCGGTTTCCTCGCTCGGCACTTTCAGATGGACGGGATTGGTCTGGCGCGCCGCTTGGCCTGATCATATCGGCGCGTGTTCACCGGCCTTCGCCACCGCCCAGGGATGACGGTAAAGAGACCGGTACAGACCTTACACAATATTTACTCAGCGGCTGTGCAGATTTCGCAGGAACCGCTGTCTTAGAAGTATCCCCGCGTCAGTTCTTGAGTCTGGTGCAGACCATAAACGCTGGGGTTGAACCGAGGAATGACCATGATCTCCAAAATCCCCAAGATAGCCTTGCTCATTGGTGCACTCGCTGTCGCAGGCCAGGCTTCAGCCCACGGTGGTGGCTGGGTCGGGCCCGCCGCCTTGGGTGCTGTTGTCGGCGCTGCCGTAGTGGGTTCGGTGATCGCCAACCAGGATCGCCCGGTCTATGTGCAGCAAGCGCCGGTGTATGTCCAACCGCAGCCGGTCTATGCCGCACCGCCACCACCGGTCTACTACCAGCCGGCACCGGTCTATGTGCAGCAACCGGTCTACTACCGCCCGGCACCGGTGTACTACGGGCCACCTCGCGGTTACTACGGCCACCCGCATTACTACTACGGCCCGGGTCCCGGCCGCTGGTAAGCGCAAGCAGAATCAAACAACAGGCCCCGCCCCCAAAGCGGGGCTTGTTGCATTTTGCCACTATCCGAATGTCTGAATAATTCTCAAGCATGTCGTGACTGGAACAGTATTTGCGTTTAAATCCGGCAATAGTGTACTGATCCCACGGCTGCGGTGAGCGACATGCGACTGTCATGTTTGTGTCATTCAAGGACGACAAGATCGACACAGTCCGCTCGCCACAGGCCCATAACAACAAGGACGAATCCATGCCCACGCAAAACCCGCACCGCGTCGCCGGCCTCTGCACCTCCAGCCGGGTGTACGACGCCCTGACCGAACTCAAGCACCTGGAAGGCCACCGCAGCGCCAAGTTCCTCTCGCTGCTGGCCCAGAACCTGGTGCGCAAGGGCCTGCTCAACGAGCAGGAAGTGCTGCACATGCTCGACCAGGTGGTGGACTGAACTGCCGGCTGCGGTAGCACCGGCATCAATGTCCACTATCAGATTGGGTGATTTTTCGTAGCACTTGGGGCTTTGTAAGGTAACCCCCTCAGATCGAGGAGGTTGTCATGCCCAAGATTCAGATCATGTCCGTCATTGGCAGCGCGGTCCCCGCATCGCTCAGGGAACTGGGGTTGCTGGCTTGCTGGTACCTGGTGCGCGACGGCGAGATGGTCAGCGGCCCGCTGACCTCCCTGCCCGCCGCCCAGACCCTGTCCCGGCAACTGGCGCTGCGCATCGTCCAGCCCTAGGGCAACTGCACCCGGGGCCGGGTCTCGACGAACAGGGCCCAGCTGGACATGAACAGCGCGGCAATCAGGGGCCCGATGACAAAGCCGTTGAGGCCGAAGATCGCCAGCCCTCCCAGGGTCGAGATCAGGATCAGGTAGTCCGGCATCTTGGTGTCCTTGCCCACCAGGATCGGCCGCAGCAGGTTGTCCACCAGGCCGATCACGAACACCCCGAACAGCCCCAGCACCACCCCTTGCCAGATCGCTCCGCTGATCAGGAAGTAGGCCGCCACCGGCCCCCAGACAATCCCCGCCCCCACGGCCGGCAACAGTGACAGGAACGCCATCAGCACCGCCCAGAGCAAGGCGCTGGGAATGTCGAGGAACCAGAAGATCAAGCCCCCCAGGGCGCCCTGGGTCACCGCCACCAGCCCATTGCCCTTGACCGTGGCCCGCACCACTCGGTTGAACTTCAATTGCAGGCGGCGCTTCTGGTATTCCGCCAGGGGCACGGCGGTGCGGATCTTGCGCACCAGCTCCGGGCCGTCGCGCAGAAAGAAGAACAGCAGGTAGAGCATGATGAAGAAGCTCACCACGAACTCGAAGGTGCCCTGGCCGAAGCTGAAAGCCTGGGTCGCCAGGTACTGGCTGCCCTGCATCGCGCTCTTGACCACCTTCTCCTGCAGCCCCTTGAGTTCGCCCAGGCCGAAGCGGTCCAGCAGGTGCTGGAAGTACGGCGGCAGGCTGTGCTTGAACTGAGCCAGGTAGGCGGCGATATCCAGCTGGCCGCTTTCGATTTTCTTGTACAGCTCGGCCCCCTCCTGCACCAGCAGCACGCTGGTGATGATCACCGGCAGAATCGCGATCACCAGGCAGATCAACAGGGTGCACAGGGACGTCAAGTTGCGCTGCCAGCCGAAGCGGGCCTGCAGCCGACGCTGCAAGGGGGCGAAGACAATGCCCAGGATCACTGCCCAGAACAGCGCACCGTAGAACGGCAGCAGAATCCAGATAAAGGCCAGGGTCACCAGTGCCAGCAACAGCAGCAGGCTTTTGTTTTGCAGGTTGGTTTGGTTCATCTACAGGTCCAGGTCTGTCACGCGGAAAATCAGCGTCCTGAGGCTTAGTCCCCGGCCGCGGCGCCGAGTGCCGTTTTTTCTGCTGTCGGCATAGATCCAGATCAATGAATACCCTAGCGCACTGGCTTACCCTCGCGACCTTTTGCGACCGACAGCCCCATGACGCCCCTCGCCAAACCCGAACTCCTGGCCCCCGCCGGCACCCTGAAGAACATGCGCTACGCCTTCGCCTACGGCGCCGACGCGGTGTACGCCGGCCAGCCGCGCTACAGCCTGCGGGTACGCAACAACGAATTCGACCATGCCAACCTGGCCCTCGGTATCCGCGAGGCCCAGGCCCAGGGCAAGCGCTTCTACGTGGTGGTCAACATCGCCCCACACAATGCCAAGCTCAAGACCTTCCTCAAGGACCTGGCGCCGGTGATCGAGATGGCCCCGGATGCGCTGATCATGTCCGACCCGGGGCTGATCATGCTGGTACGCCGGCACTTCCCGCAGATGCCGATCCACCTCTCGGTGCAGGCCAACACGGTGAACTGGGCCAGCGTCGAGTTCTGGCTGCAGCAGGGCCTGACCCGGATCATCCTGTCCCGGGAACTGTCCCTGGAGGAGATCGAGGAAATCCGCCAGCAGGTGCCGGGCATGGAGCTGGAAGTCTTCGTCCACGGGGCGCTGTGCATGGCCTACTCCGGGCGTTGCCTGCTGTCGGGCTACATGAACAAGCGCGATGCCAACCAGGGCACCTGCACCAATGCCTGCCGCTGGAAATACAGCGCCCAGGCGGCCACCGAGAATGCCGTGGGCGACATCGTGCAGAGCTACCAGCCGGAGCCGACCCTGGGCCTGGGCGCCCCCACCGACCAGGTGTTCCTGCTGCAGGAAGCCAATCGCCCGGGCGAGCTGATGCCGGCCTTCGAGGACGAGCACGGCACCTACATCATGAACGCCAAGGACCTGCGGGCGGTGCAGCACGTGGAGCGCCTGACTCGCATGGGCGTGCACTCGCTGAAGATCGAGGGGCGCACCAAGTCGCACTTCTATTGCGCACGCACCACCCAGGTCTATCGCCGGGCCATCGACGATGCCGCCGCTGGCCGCGAGTTCGACCGCCAGTTGATGAGCGATCTGGAGTCCCTGGCCCAGCGCGGCTACACCGAGGGTTTCCTGCGCCGGCATGTGCATGACGAGTATCAGAACTACCAGAACGGCAGCTCGGTGTCGGAGCGCCAGCAGTTCGTCGGTGAACTGACCGGCGAACGCCGCGACCGCCTGGCCGAAGTGAAGGTGAAAAACCGTTTCGCCCTGGGCGATCACATGGAACTGATGACCCCTCGGGGCAATTTCCACTTCGACCTGCACCAGTTGCAGAACGCCAAGGGCGAAGCCATCGAAGTGGCGCCAGGTGACGGCCATACGGTGTACCTGCCGATCCCTGATCAGGTGGACCTGCGCTTTGGCCTGCTGATGCGCGATATCAGCGCCTGAGCCGTGCAGGTAACACCCTGATGTAGCTGCTGACGGGGGCGGTGGGACCTTCTGATGGGCTGCCTAAAGACCGCCACGCAAGGCCCTTCGGGCCTTTTCGCAGCCTCGCAGGCTTGGCAGCGGCTACACCAGCCACCGGCGCCCCGCCCTCAGATACGGAATTGTCCCACCAGCCGCCCCAGGCGCTGGCCCAGGTCCGCCAGGCTGCGGGAAGTCTGGGCGCCGCGCTGGGTTTCATCGGCCACACTGTCCACCGCCACTGCGATCTGATGCACGCTGCGATTGATCTCCTCGGCCACCGCGGTCTGTTCTTCCGCCGCACTGGCAATCTGCGCGTTCATCGAATTGATGGTGCCGATCAACTGGGCCATGGTGTCCAGCGACGCCCCGGCTTCGTTGGCCTTCACCGAGGTGCCGTCGCCGGCATCGCTGGAACGGCGCATGGCGTCCACCGCCACCCGGGTGCCCTGCTGCAGGCGGTCGATCATGCCCTGGATTTCCTGAGTGCTCTGCTGGGTGCGGCTGGCCAGGGCCCGTACTTCGTCGGCCACCACCGCAAAACCGCGCCCGGCCTCCCCGGCCCGAGCCGCTTCGATGGCGGCGTTCAGGGCCAGCAGGTTGGTCTGCTCGGCGATCGAGCGGATCACGTCCAACACGCTGACAATCGACGTCACGTCCTGCTGCAGGCTGTCCAGGGAAGTACCGCTGTTGCGGATATCGCTGACCAGCGCATGGATCTGCTGGATGCTGCCATCCACCACGCGCTTGGCCGCCTGGCCCTCTTCATCGGTCTGCTGGGCGGCAACGGCTGCGCCCTGGGCGCTGCGGGCCACCTCATGGGCTGCGGAAGACATTTCGTTGATCGCCGTGGCCACCTGATCGGTCTCGTGGCGCTGGCGCTCCATGGCCTGTTCCGAACGCTGGGCCTGATCCGAGACCTGGGTCACCAGCTCGGTGAGCTGGCCGGTCATCTCGGTGATCTGCCGCACCAGGCCGTGGATCTTGTCGACAAAGCGGTTGAACGAGCCGGCCAACTGCCCCAGTTCGTCCTGGCTGGTAATGGCCAGGCGCCGGGTCAGGTCGCCCTCGCCGGCGGCGATATCGTCGAGGTTGGCTTTCATCAGGTTCAGCGGGCGCAGCATGGTGTTGGCCACCAGCATGCCCAGGGCGGCGATCACCACCAGCACCACCGCGGCGATCCCGAGGATGCTCAGGACCATGCCTTCCATGCGCTGGTTGACGCTGCTCTGCACTGCGGCGACCTGGGCGTCGATGCCATCGAGGTTGACCGAGGTGCCCAGCACCATGTCCCACTTGGGCAGGTACTCGGTGTAGCCCAGCTTGGGCACCAGCACGTCGCTGCCCGGCTGGGTCGAGCTGTATTGCACATAGTGGCTGCCGTCCTTGCCGACCCGCACCAGCTCGCGGTTGACGTACACCCCATTGGGGTCGCGGTTGTCCTTGAAGCTCTTGCCCACGCCGTCCGGGCTGTTGCCCTTGAACAGGCGCACAGTCTCGGAGTCGTAGCCGAAGAAGTAGCCGTCCTTGCCATAGCTGATATTGGACAGCAGCTTGACCACTTCGGCCCGGGCGGCCTGATCGCCCTGCGCCGCCGCATCGTAGAGCGGCTTGACGGTAGTCAGCGCGACTTCCACATAACTCTGCAGGGTGGCCTTGGCTTCAGTCAGCAGCCGGTTGCGGGTTTCCTCGACTTCCTTCTGTGCCTGCTGGCGCAGCATGAGCACGGTGCTCAGGCTGATCACCAGGGCGAACAGCAGTACCGGGAGTACTGCCAGGGACAGGACTTTGGCCTTCAGGCTCAAGCGCATAGGGGGCTCACTCTTGGTTTTTTATTGGCGTGATATGCCGTTAACGGCACGCCAAAAAAAAAGTTGAGCCTGAACCCCTAGGAGCCGGCTTGCCGGCGAAGGGGCCCTCGAGCCTTGCACCGACCTTGCCGATGCCTTCGCTGGCAAGCCAGCTCTTACGACAACCCCCGGCTTCTACGAGAGCGAGATGATCAGAGGACCATGGCCGCCACCCAGCCGAAGGCCAGCAGCGGCAGGTTGTAGTGCAGGAAGGTCGGAACCACGGTGTCCCAGATGTGGTGGTGCTGGCCGTCGATATTCAGGCCCGAGGTCGGTCCCAGGGTCGAGTCCGAGGCCGGCGAACCGGCATCGCCCAGGGCACCGGCGGTGCCGACGATGCAGACGATGGCCAGCGGGCTGAAGCCCAGTTGCACACACAAAGGCACGAAGATCGCCGCGAGGATCGGCACCGTGGAGAACGACGAACCGATGCCCATGGTCACCAGCAGGCCCACCAGCAGCATCAGCAAGGCGCCCACGCCCTTGCTGTGGCCGATCCAGGCCGCCGAGGCCTGGACCAGGGAATTGACCTCGCCGGTGGCCTTCATCACTTCGGCGAACCCCGAGGCGGCGATCATGATGAAGCCGATCATGGCCATCATCTTCATGCCTTCGGTGAACAGGTCGTCGGTCTCGCGCCAGCGCACGATGCCCGACACCGAGAAAATCAGAAAACCGCACAAGGCACCGATAATCATCGAGTCCAGCAGCAGCTGGATCACGAACGCCGCGACTATGGCCGCCGCGGCCACCAGCAGGGTCCGCGGGTTGTACTGCACCGCCACCTGCTCGACCTTCTCGATGCGGTCCAGGTCATAGACGCGCTTCTTGCGGTAGCTGAAGAACGCCAGCAGCAAGCCGCAAAGCATGCCCAGGGCGGGAATGCCCATGGCGTGGGTGACGTTGACCTGGCTGATATCGACGCCGCTGCGGGCCACGTTGGCCAGGAGGATTTCGTTGAGGAAGATGTTGCCGAAACCCACCGGCAGGAACATGTAGGGGGTGATCAGGCCGAAGGTGATCACACAGGCGATCAGCCGGCGATCCAGTTGCAGCTTGGTCAGCACATACAGCAGCGGCGGCACCAGCAGCGGAATGAAGGCAATGTGGATCGGCAGGATGTTCTGCGAGGCAATCGCCACCACCCACAGCAGGCCGATCAGCAGCCACTTGACCTGGCCGCCGCCGTTGGCGTCCTGCCGGTCCACCAGCAGCAGGATCTTGTCCGCCAACGCATGGGCCAGCCCGGATTTGGCAATCGCCACGGCGAAAGCACCGAGCAAGGCGTAGGACATGGCCACGGTGGCACCGCCCCCCAGGCCGCTATTGAAGGCCTTGAGCGTGGCCTCGATGCCCAGGCCGCCGGCCAGGCCGCCCACCAGGGCGCCAATGATCAGGGCGATCACTACATGCACGCGGGACAGGCTGAGCACCAGCATTACGCCAACCGCGGCAATTACTGCGTTAATCATCGTTACCTCATTACTGCGCCGCTAAAAATGGCGCAAAAGCCTGTGACCGACCGGAAGGCAGCGGGCTGCCGACATCGAAATGAAAGAGGTTCTTATTAGGGGGGCGCACTTTGCAGCAGCCGACCCGGCTTGTCAAAACCCCGCACCCCGCCGCCCGCAGGAGCGAGCTTGCTGGTAAAGCCCCCAAGACCAACCCCGTACCCGTGGCGAGGGAGCTTGCTCGCACTGGGCTGCACAGCAGCCCCAGCGCCTCGCGGTTTATTTCGAACAAGCGTTTAAAGAACGCCATTGGTCGGCCGCTACAGTGCAAAGTCTCAGATATTTATCGAATAAAGGACGTCTCCATGTCGCTCAGACAACTTTCCATCCAATGGAAAATCACCTTGCTGGCCGGACTCTGCCTGTTGGGCATCGTGTCGCTGTTGGTGGGGCTTTCGCTGTATCGCATGGAGCACAGCTCCGAGCTGGTGAAGGCCTCGAGCATGGAGATGCTCAACGAAGCCGCCCAGGCGCGGATCGAGGCCCAGGGTGAAGTCCAGGCACTGGGCATTCGCCAGCAATTCATGGACGCCTATCAATACGGCCACGGCTTCTCGCGCCAGGTGCTGTTCCTGCGGGAACAGGCCGAGAAACGCTTCCTCGACGCCTTCGACCTGCGCGAGGACCTGACCCGCCAGGTCAAGTCGGCGCTGCAGGCCAACCCCGACTTGCTGGGCCTGTCCCTGGTGTTCGAAGCCAACGCCCTGGACGGCAAGGACGAGTTGTTCGGCGGCCAGAGCGAACTGGGCAGCAACGAAAAGGGCCGCTTCGCCCTGTACTGGTCCCAACCCACCCCGGGCAAGCTGACCTCCATGTCACTGCCCGAAAGCGACATGAGCGACACCCGCACCGGCCCCAGCGGCCAGCCGGCCAACGCCTGGTTCACCTGCCCGCGCAGCACCCTCAAGCCCTGCGTGATCGAACCCTACTTCTATGACATCGACGGCCAGAAGGTGCTGATGACCAGCATCGTCTTCCCGCTGATGGTGGACGGCAAAGTCATCGCTTCGCTGTCGGTGGACATCAACCTCAACAGCCTCCAGGCCATCAGCCAGAGCGCCAGCAAGCGCCTCTATGCCGGCCAGACCAACGTCAGCATCCTGAGCCCGGCGGGCCTGCTGGCCGGCTACAGCCCGGACGCCAGCAAGCTCAGCCAGCGCCTGGACAGCGTCGACACCACCAACGGCGCCGAGCTGATCCGCCTGCTGGCCAACAGCACCCAGACCCAGAGCCTGCACAGCAACCGTGAACTCAAGGTGCTGGCGCCCTTCACCCCGATCCCCGGTGGCAAGGCCTGGGGCGTACTGCTGGATGTGCCGGAAAAAGTCCTGGTAGGCCCGGCCGAAGCCCTGAAAAGCGAGCTGGATGCGCGCAACAACAGCGGCACCCTGATCGAGCTCGGCCTGGGCCTGCTGGCCGCGGTGGTGGGCCTGTTGCTGGTGTGGCTGATGGCCCGCAGCGTGACCCGGCCGATCCTCGGCGTGGCCCACATGCTCGAAGACATCGCCAGCGGCGAAGGCGACCTGACCCGGCGCCTGGCCTACGACAAGCCGGACGAACTGGGCCAACTGGCCGGCTGGTTCAACCGCTTCCTGGACAAGCTGCAGCCGATCATCGCCGAGGTAAAACGCTCGGTGCAGGACGCTCGCGGCACCGCCGACCAGTCCTCGGCCATCGCCACCCAGACCAGCGCCGGCATGGAGCAGCAGTATCGCCAGGTGGACCAGGTGGCCACCGCTTCCCATGAAATGAGCGCCACCGCCCAGGACGTGGCCCGCAGCGCGGCCCAGGCCGCCCAGGCCGCGCGGGATGCCGACCAGGCCACCCGCCAGGGCCTGAACGTGATCGACCACACCACCCGCAGCATCGACTTGCTGGCCGCCGACATGAGCGCCGCCATGACCCAGGTCGAAGGCCTGGCCGCCAACAGCGAGCAGATCGGTTCGGTGCTGGAAGTGATCCGCGCCATCGCCGAGCAGACCAACCTGCTGGCCTTGAACGCGGCCATCGAAGCCGCTCGCGCCGGGGAAGCCGGCCGCGGCTTCGCGGTGGTGGCCGATGAGGTGCGCAACCTGGCCCAGCGCACCCAGGAGTCGGTGGAAGAAACCCGCCAGGTGATCGAGCAACTGCAGAACGGCACGCGGGAGGTGGTGGGTTCGATGAACAACAGCCATCGCCAGGCCCAGGGCAGCGTCGAACAAGTGGGCCAGGCGGTCACCGCCCTGCGCCAGATCGGCGATGCGGTAACCGTGATCAGCGACATGAACCTGCAGATCGCCAGCGCCGCCGAACAGCAGAGCGCGGTGGCCGAAGAGATCAACAGCAACGTGGCGACCATTCGCGATGTCACCGAATCGCTGTCGGAGCAGGCCAATGAATCGGCGCGGGTCAGCCAGTCGCTCAACAGCCTGGCCAACCAGCAACAGAGCCTGATGGACCAGTTCCGCGTCTGACCCCGCTGCCGCAGGCTGCGATAGCCATCACGGGCGCCGAACCTGGCGCCCGGCAAGTTCAGCGTCTGGGCAGCTCGATCTCTACCCGCAAGCCGCCCCACTCGCTTTCCCCCAGGTTCAGGGTTCCACCGCAGGCGTCGACGATGTCGCGCACGATGCCCAGGCCCAGCCCGTGGCCGTGGGTCTGTTCATCCAGGCGCGTGCCCCGGCCGAATACCTCATCGCGCCGCGCTTCGGGAATGCCCGGGCCGTCGTCGTCCACCGCCAGGCAGAAGCCCTGCGGCCGCTCTTCCACGCTCAGGCGCACCTGGGCATCCGCCCATTTGCAGGCGTTGTCCAGCAGGTTGCCCAAGAGCTCCAGCAGGTCTTCCCGGTCCCAGGGCAGGCGCAGCCCCGGTGGCGCCTGGTAGCTCAGTTCCAGGTGCTGGCCATGGATCATGTTCAAGGTCGCCAGGAGCCCCGGCAGCTCGGCATCGCACTCGAACAGCACCCCGGGCAGCGCATCCCCCGCCAGCCGCGCGCGGTTGAGTTCGCGATTGAGGCGCTGCTGCACCTGCTCCAACTGTTCCTGGAGCATCCTGCGCACCTCGGGGTGGCCGTCGAGCCTGGGGCTCGACGCCAGGCTCAGGAGCACCGCCAACGGGGTCTTCAAGGCATGGCCCAGGTTGCCCAGGGCATTGCGGGAACGGTTGAGGCTGTCTTCGGTATGGGCCAGCAAGTGGTTGATCTGCGCCACCAGGGGCTCCAGTTCCACCGGCACCTGGGCATCCAGTTGCGAACGCTGGCCCTGTTGCAACTGGGCGATCTGCTCGCGGGCGGATTCCAGCGGGCGCAGGGCGCGGCGCACGGTCAGGCGTTGCAGCAGCAGGATCAGCAGCAGCCCGGCCAGCCCCAGCCCGAGGCCGATCTGGCGCATGCGCTGGAAGCTTTCACGCACCGGGGTGTAGTCCTGGGCCACGCTGATGGAGATCGACTGCCCGAGGCGCTTGTAGTCGCTGCGCAGCACCAGCAGTTGCTGGCCCTCCGGCCCCAGTTGCAGGTTGCCCTGCAGGCCGGCGCGCTCCAGTTGCGGCAGTTCCTGGTCCCACAGTGAGCGCGAGCGCCAGTGCACATCGGCAAAATCGATACGGAAATAGTGCCCGGAAAACGGCCGCTGGTAGGCCGGCGACAGACGCCGTTCATCCAGCTGCAGCCCCTGAGGGCCGCGCACCAGGGCCAGCAGCAGGCTCTCGCTGTCGTTGCGCAGGCCGGCTTCCAGGTAGCGTTGCAGGCCCACCTCGAACAGCCAGAGGCTGGTCTGCGCCAGCACCAGCCCGACCACCACCATCACCGTGATCAGGCCCAGGCTCAGGCGGCGCTGGATCGATCTCACGAAGTGGTTCCGCCGAACAGATAACCCTGGCCGCGGCGGGTTTCGATCACACTGCGACCCAGCTTGCGCCGCAGGTGGTTGACGTGAACTTCGAGGACGTTGGAATCGCGCTCGGTTTCACCGTCGTAGAGGTGTTCGGCCAGGTGGCTTTTGGACAGGATCTGCTGCGGGTGCAGCATGAAATAGCGCAACAGGCGGAACTCCGCAGCGGTCAGCAAGACATCCTGGCCGTCGCGGACCACACATTGCCGGCCCTCGTCCAGGTGCAGCCCGGCGGCCTGCAGGGTCTGCTGGTTGGCCTGGCCATGGGAGCGGCGCAGCAGGGCCTGGACCCGCAGGTGCAGCTCTTCGGGATGGAACGGTTTGCTCAGGTAATCGTCGGCGCCGGCCTTGAGCCCCTCGATGCGCTCGGCCCAGGAGCCGCGGGCGGTGAGGACCAGCACCGGCGTTGCCAGGCCATCGGCGCGCCACTTTCGCAGCACCTCCAGGCCCGGCACCCCGGGCAGGCCGAGGTCGAGGATGATCAGGTCATAGGGTTCGCTGGCGCCCTGGTACAGCGCGTCGCGGCCGTCGGCCAGCCAGTCCACGGCATAGCCCTGGCGGTTCAGGCCTTCAAGCAGTTCATCGGCCAGGGATACGTGGTCTTCCACCACAAGCAGGCGCATCAGTCGTCTTCCTCATCTTTCAACAAACGCCCGGTGGCGGCTTCCAGGTCCAGCTCGCGAACCACCCCGTCCACAGTCAACAGCTCGACTTCATAGATGTACACATCGTGCTTTTCTTCCAGCTCGGCCTCCAGCAGCTTGGCCCCGGGGTAACGGTCCATGGCCTGCTTGAGCAGTTGCTCCAGGGGCAGGATCACCCCTTGCTGGCGCAGGCGCAGGGCCTCGTCCTGGTCCAGGTCGCGGGCCATGGCCAGGGAGCAGAACAGCAGCAGCGCCAGGGCTGCACGGCTGCCGGCGGTGCGCAGAGTGCGGTTCATTAGGTGTCCTGATGATCCTTGAGTACCTGGCCGCTCACGGCGTCCAGTTCCAGGTCCCATTCCAGCCCCTGCGGGTCGCGCAGTTCAACCTGGTAGATGTACTTGCCGTACTCTTCTTCCAGCTCGGTTTCACTGATGCTCGCCCCAGGATGCCGGGACAGGGCCGTGGCATTGAGTTTTTCAAAGGACACAATGGTACCAGCGTCGCGCAGTCTCAGGGCTTCGTCCGGCCCCAGGTCGCGGGCGTGGGCCAGGCTGGCGGTCAGGGCGACAAGGCTGGCGCCGAACAGCGCGGCAAGGGTCTTCATGGCAGTTCTCCAAAGTCGGTGGCCAAAGGCCGATGCCGCAGACCATACCCAAGGCAACTTAATTGAAACTGAATGGCCAGCATGGGTCTGACACAGGTTTCACTCGGCCCGCGGCCCCAGGTGTCTCTATACTCGGCGGCTGATTCAAGAGTGAGCCCGGTATGACCGCCATCCATATCAAGTTTCCCGCCCTGACCCTCAAGGCCGGCCCCCGCGCCCTGGCCCGCATCCGCCAGCAAGGCCTGCACCCCCGTGAAGTCGGCACCTTGCCCGGCGCCGCCGGCGGCCCCAAGGCCCTGGGCATCCAGGGCCTGGACCTGGCGCTGTTCGGTGAATGGCTGCCATCGGCGCCCCGGGAACGCTCGCTGATCGGCGCCTCGGTGGGTTCCTGGCGCTTCGCCAGCGCCTGCCTGCCGGACGCCGCCGAAGGCATCCGCCGCCTCGGCCAGTTGTACAACGCCCAGAGTTTTGCCAAGGGCGTGACCATGGCGCAGATCAGCCAGAGCTCCCGGCGCATGCTCGAGGACCTGCTGGACGGCCGCGACGCTTCGATCCTCGACAACCCTCACTACCGGCTGAACATCATGGTGGTCAAAAGCCACGGCCTGCTCGCCGACGACCATCGCGGGCGCCTCGGCCTGGGGCTGTCCTCGGTGATCGCCGACAATCTGCGGGGCCGAGCGCGCCTGGCCCGGCACTTCGAGCGCCTGGTGCTGCACGACCCGCGCCTGGCCCCGCCCTTGCACGCCCTGGAAGACTTCCCCTCGCGCTTCGTGCCCCTGGACCGCGGCAACCTGCGCCAGGCGCTGCTGGCCTCGGGCTCGATCCCCATGGTCATGCAGGGCGTGCGCGAACTGCCCGGCGCCGGGGCCGGCACCTTCCGCGACGGCGGCCTGCTGGACTACCACCTGGACCTGCCCTACAGCGGCAGCGACATCGTGCTCTACCCGCACTTCACCGACCGGGTGATCCCCGGCTGGTTCGACAAGACCCTGCCCTGGCGCCGGGCCAGCCCGGAGCGCCTGCGCGACGTACTGCTGCTGGCGCCATCGAAGGAATACCTGGCGCGCCTGCCCTACGGCAAGCTGCCGGACCGCAACGACTTCAAGCGCTTCATGGGCGATGACGCCGGCCGGCAAAAATACTGGCGCAGCGCCATGGACGAAAGCCAGCGCCTGGGCGACGAATTCCGCGAACTGGCGGCGCAGAATCGCCTGGGCGAACGCCTGCAAAGCCTGTGAGGCTGCCCCAGGCCGCGCACTGACCCTTTAGTCAGGGTTTTTCCGCAAGCGCCGGGGCAAGCTGATAAACTCGCCGCCTGCCTCAACTCGCCCCCGGGCGATAGCCATCTGACAGAGCTGACCGACACTGTGGAAATCTTCAAAGAATTTACCTTCGAATCCGCCCACCGCCTGCCTTTCGTGCCCGAGGGCCACAAGTGCGGCCGCCTCCATGGCCACTCGTTCAAGGTGGCGATCCACCTCAGTGGCGAGGTCGACGCACACACCGGCTGGATCCGCGACTTCTCGGAAATCAAGGCGATCTTCAAGCCGCTGTACGAGCGCCTGGACCACAACTACCTGAACGACATTCCCGGCCTGGAAAACCCCACCAGCGAAGTCCTGGCCAAATGGATCTGGAATGAGCTCAAGCCCCTGCTGCCGGAGCTGAGTGCGATCCGCATCCACGAAACCTGCACCAGCGGCTGCATCTACCGCGGCGAATAAGCCCGCCGAAGAAACCACCCCACGGGGTGGTTTTTTTATGCCTATGATTGCCCCACCCCGCCGTTACCCGAGCACTCGCGCCCATGCCGCCGACCATTCGCCCCGCTGCCCTGCCCGACCTCGCCGCCATCGAAGGCATCGCCAAGCGCGCCTATGCGCCCTATATCGCGCGGATCGGCCGGGAACCGGCGCCCATGCTCGAAGACTATTCGTGCCTGGTGCTGGCCCGGCAGGTCTGGGTCCTGGAGGAGCAACAGGCAATCGCCGGTTTCGTTGTCCTGCTGGACGCCCATCAAGCCCTGCTGCTGGACAACCTGGCGGTCCACCCCGAGGCACAGGGCCGGGGCCATGGCCGGCAACTGCTGGCCTTTGCCGAACAACAGGCCGTGGCCGCCGGTCACAGTTGCGTGCGCCTGTACACCAACGCAGCCATGAGCGAGAACATCGCCCTGTACAGCCGCCACGGCTACGTGGAAACCCACCGCGCCGTGGAGCACGGCCTGCACCGGGTGTACATGAGCAAGCCACTGGACTGAACCCAGGAGCCCTCTCCATGCCTCCACGTATCTACCTCGCCGGCTTCGATGTGTTTCGCGCCGACGCCCCGGCCCATGGCGAATACCTCAAGCAACTGTGCAGCGCCCAGGGCCTGCACGGCCTGTTTCCCCTGGATAACCAGGCGCCACCTCGCCTCACGCCAGAAGCCACCGCGCAGTGGATCTACCGGCAGAACCTGCAGATGATCCGCGGCTGCGATGCATTGCTGGCCAACCTGAATGACTTTCGCGGCCTGGAGCCGGATTCCGGCACCGCCTTCGAAGTGGGCGCGGCGGTCGCCCTGGGCAAACCGGTGTGGGCCTACTTCGAAGGCCCCGCCACCCTGCGCCGGCAGGTGCCCCACGATCACGCCGGGCGCGACGCCCAGGGCTTTGCGGTGGAGGACTTCAACCTGCCGCGCAACCTGATGCTGGCCTGCAGCTGGAGCGGCCGCAGCAGCAGTGTGGAAGCCGCCATCTTCGACCTCGGGTGCTGGCTGAGCGCTTCCCCTCCATCGGGCTGAGATAGCCGGCAACGTCACTTTCTGCCGAAAACGACCACCCCGGACAAAAGCCTTGTCTTGTCGCGAAAGCCGATGTTATGTTTCTAACACGAGATACAAAAATGAAACACAAATAACATTTCCAGCGAACGCCCGGCGAGATGGTCATGGACAAGAACAGTTTCCAAGTCACCCTGGAACAGCAGTTTGCAAGCCTGACCCCCACCGGCAAGCGCATCGCCACCTACCTGCTGGCCAACCTCCAGCAGTTGCCCTTCGAGACCGCCGACAGCATCGCCCAGCAAGCCGGCACCACGGGGATTTCCGTGGGGCGCTTCCTGCGCTCGCTGGGCTATCGCAACCTGGATGACGTCAAGCAAGGCCTGCGCGGCGATGCCCCGGCCTCCTGGCTGATCACCGATCGGCTCGGCGCCTTTCGCAGCGAAGCCCATCAGGACGATGCCCTGGAGCGCTCGATGCATCGCGAGATCGAGGCCATCCAGCATGTCTATGGCCTGGCCCGCAGCCAGCACTTCGCCGCCATCGTGCAACAGATCGTCGAGGCCGACGCGGTGTTCATCATCGGCATCCAGTCGACCCGGGGCATCCTCAACGCCTTCCACAGCCACCTGGAATACATCCGGCCCAAGGTCTACTACGTGGACGGGCTTTCAGGCATCTACGCCGAGACCCTGAACTCCGGCTTTGCCAAGCCCTACGCGATCATCTCCGACTTTCGCGCCTACTCCAGCATCACCCAGACCTTCTGCGAAGTGGCCAATGCCAACGCCCTGCCCCTGGCCCTGGTCACCGACCTGCAGTGCCCCTGGGCCCGGGACTACCCGCTGGACCTGCTGCAACTGAAAACCGATGTCGGCCAGTTCTGGGATTCCCTCGCGCCCCTGACCTGCCTGTTCAACCTGATGGTGTCCGCCGTGGCCGAGGGCTATGGCGAGCGCCTGGACCAGCGCCTGGCCAAGAACCGACAGTTGCAGGAAGCCTTCGGCCAGTTCGAGTCCTGACCTTCAAGCGTTAACCCAGATGGAGTGAGTGAGTGAACAACAGCCCCCTTGTCGAAATCGACGCCCAGCGCCATCAGCTTCAGATCGACCTGATCTACGCCAGCGCCGACAACCTGGCCGGCCAGGTGATCTATCGCAACGCCCGCTGCCTGCTGCACAAGGACGCCGCCGCCTGCCTGTACAAGGCCAGCCAGCTGGCACGCATGGCCGGCCTGGGCCTGCGCATCTACGACGCCTACCGCCCGGCCTACGCCCAGCACCTGCTGTGGCAGGCCCTGCCCAACCCGGACTACGTGCGCGACCCGCGCCTGGGCTCGCACCACACCCGGGGCGTGGCCGTGGACCTGACCCTGGTGGATGAAACCGGCGAGCCGCTGGACATGGGCACCGCCTTCGACGCCATGGAGCCCAAGTCGCACCAGTTCTACAGCGACCTGCCGCCCCAGGTGCAGCGCAACCGCCTGATGCTGCTGGGGATCATGCTCAGCGCCGGCTTCGAGGCGATCCCCACCGAGTGGTGGCACTACGAGCTGCCCAACGCCGAGGACTTTCCCCTGATCCAGGAGCACGACCAGCCCTTCGAACACTGATTTCCCGTTCCCCACCGGCCACAACAACAGGCAGCTAACTGCCCCAAGCCGGTCCTACTGCAACACTGCTTCAGCAACAACTGCCCGGTTATAGCTTTTATAAAAAACCTGACGAACTTCCCAACATCGAATGATCAAGGAAACCGGCATGACCCCTAACCGCAATCACCCTGATGTGCGTCTGTCCACCCGTGTCGCCCTGTCCCTGCTGTGCGCCGCCCTGAGCCTGGGCGCGTGGCAGGCAGCCAGCGCCGCCGCGCCCAAGGACACCCTGATGATCGGCAAGGCCGCCGACCCGCAGACCCTCGACCCCGCCGTGACCATCGACAACAACGACTGGGCCGTGACCTACCCGGCCTACCAGAAGCTGGTGACCTACAAGGTCGAGAACGGCAAAGGCAGCACCGAAGTCCAGGGCGACCTGGCCGAGAGCTGGAGCACCTCCGCCGACAACCTGACCTGGGATTTCAAGCTCAAGCCGGGCAACAAGTTCGACGACGGCAAGCCGGTGGACGCCGCCGCGGTGAAGTTCTCCTTCGACCGCCTGATGCAACTCAAGCAAGGCCCGTCCGGCGCCTTCCCGGATGACATGAGCGTGGCCGTGGTCGACCCGCTGACCGTGCGCTTCACCCTGAAGAAACCCTACGCGCCCTTCCTCTACACCCTGGCCCACAACGGCGGCGGCATCATCAACCCGGACGTGGCCAACAAGGGCGAGGACGTCAACGCCTACCTCTCGACCCACACCGCCGGCTCCGGGGCCTTCCGCCTGAGCAACTGGCAGAAGGGCCAGGCGCTGACGCTGGAACCCAACAGCTATTACGCCGGCCCCAAGCCGAGCCTGAACAAGGTGGTGATCAAGATCATCAGCGAGGCCTCTGTGCGCCGCCTGCAACTGGAACGCGGCGACCTGGACATCATCGAGGACATGCCCGAAGACCAGCTCGGCACCCTGGCCGGCAAGCCAGGCATCGTGATCCAGACCTTCCCCTCGCTGCGGGTCAACTACCTGTACCTGAACAACAAGCGTGCGCCCCTGGACAACGTCGAAGCGCGCCAGGCACTGGTCCAGGCCATCGACTACAAGGGCATCGTCGACGGCATCCTCAAGGGCCAGGCCAAGCTGATGAACGGGCCGATCCCCGACGGCATGTGGGCCCACGACCCGAGCCTGCCGCTGATGCAGCAGAACCTCGACGGCGCCAAGGCCAGCCTGGCCAAGGTCCCGCAGAAAATCAGCAACCTGACCTACCTCTACTCGGACAAGGACGCCAACTGGGAGTCCATCGGCCTGACCCTGCAAGCGGGCCTGGCGCCCCTGGGCATCAACCTGAAGATGGAGAAACTGGCCAACGCCACCATGCGTGAACGGGTGGGCAAGGGCGACTACGACGTGGCCATCGGCTCCTGGAGCCCGGACTTCGCCGATCCCTACATGTTCATGAACTTCTGGTTCGACTCCAGCCTCCAGGGCCTGCCGGGCAACCGCTCGTTCTACAGCAACCCCGAGGTGGACAGCCTGATCCGCGAAGCGGCGGCCACCAACGACACCGCCAAGCGCATCGAGCTGTACCAGAAGGCGCAGAAGATCGTCCTCAAGGACAACGTCTACGCCTACCTGTACCAGAAGAACTACAGCCTGCCGATGCGCGATTCGGTGAAGGGCTACGTGTTCCACCCGATGCTGGAACAGGTGTTCAACATCGCCGAAATCAGCAAGTAGGACCGGCCCTGCGTTCCCCGTCGCCGGCCCCTGAAACGGGGTGGCGCCGGGTTGCCGTGTCCCCGGCGAGGGGCCGTCGTGCCCCCTGCCGTTCGTCAAGCGTTAACGAGGTTGCCTCATGGCCTTCCTGAATATGTTGCGCAAACGCCTGCTCGGCCTGTTGCTGGTCGTGGTCGGGGTTTCGCTGATTACCTTCACCATCTCGCACCTGATTCCCGGTGACCCGGCGCGGCTGATCGCCGGCGACCGGGCCAGCGATGCCATCGTGCAGAACATCCGCCACCAGCTGGGCCTGGACCTGCCGCTGTACCAGCAGTACGGGCGCTACATGCTCGACCTGCTGCACGGCGACCTGGGCACCTCGATCCGCACCAGCCGCCCGGTGCTGGAGGACCTGCAGAGCTTCTTCCCGGCAACCCTGGAGCTGGCCCTGGCCGCCCTGCTGCTGTCGGTGCTGGTGGGGGTGCCGCTGGGGGTGCTGTCGGCGGTCTATCACAACCGCTTCATCGACCAGATCGCCCGCACCCTGGCGGTCACCGGCATTTCCACCCCGGCGTTCTGGCTGGGGCTGGGGCTGATCGTGCTGTTCTACGGCCACCTCGGCTGGCTGCCCGGCAGCGGGCGCCTGGACGAAGGCCTGGAGCCGCCGCCCACGGTCAGCGGCTTCTACCTGATCGACTCGCTGCTGGCCGGGGACATCCCGCTGTTCCTCAATGCCCTGCAGCACCTGATCCTCCCGGCAGTGACCCTGGGCTTCGTCAACCTCGGGGTGGTGGCGCGGCAGATCCGCTCGGCCATGCTCGACCAACTCGGCGAGGACTACATCCGCACCGCCCGGGCCTACGGCCTGTCGCGCTGGGCGGTGATCCTGCGCCACGCCCTGCCCAACGCGCTGATCCCCTCGGTGACGGTGCTCGGCCTGACCCTGGGCGATTTGCTGTACGGCGCGGTGCTGACCGAAACGGTATTCGCCTGGCCGGGCATGGGCGCCTACGTGGTGAAGTCGATCCAGGCCCTGGATTTCCCGGCGGTGATGGGCTTCGCGATCCTGGTGTCGTTCATTTATGTGCTGCTGAACATGGCGATCGACCTGCTGTACCGGGTGATCGATCCGCGCATTGGCGAGGTAAGTTGAGATGTCCGCTCCCTTGAACATTCCCCTGCCACAACCCACCGCGCAGGCCAGCGGCTGGCGCACCCGCCTGGCCTACCTGGGCTACCGCGTGCGGCAAAGCCCGCTGACCATCGCCGGGCTGTGCATGACCCTGCTGGTGCTGCTGTGCATGGCCTTCGCCCCCTGGCTGTCGAGCCATGATCCCAATGCCCTGAACCTGGCCCAGCGCCTGGCCGCTCCCAGCGCCGCCCATTGGTTCGGCACCGACGAAGTGGGCCGCGACCTGTTCAGCCGGGTGCTCCACGGCAGCCGCCAGTCGGTGGGCGTGGGCCTGTTCGTGGCCTTCGCCTCGTGCCTGGCCGGGGGCCTGTTGGGCTGCCTGTCGGGGATCATCGGCGGGCGCTTCGACAGCCTGATCATGCGCCTGATGGACATCATGCTCTCGGTGCCATCGCTGGTGCTGATCATGGCCCTGGCCGCCGCCCTGGGCCCGAGCCTGTTCAACGCCATGCTGGCGATCACCCTGGTACGCATTCCGTTCTATGTGCGCCTGGCCCGGGGCCAGGCCCTGAGCATCCGCCAGATGGGCTACGTCAAGGCGGCCCAGACCTACGGCGCCGGGCGCTGGCACATCGTCAGCTGGCACGTGGGGCGCAACGCCATGCCGCCGCTGCTGGTGCAACTGAGCCTGGACATCGGCAGCGCCATCCTCATGGCCTCGGCCCTGGGCTTCATTGGCCTGGGTGCGCAGCAGCCCACCGCCGAATGGGGGGCGATGGTGGCCACCGGGCGCAACTTCATCCTCGACAACTGGTGGTACTCGACCTTTCCCGGGCTGGCGATCCTGTTCACCGCCACCGGTTTCAACCTGCTGGGTGACGGCATCCGTGACCTGCTCGACCCACGGCAACAGGGGAAATGACCATGAGCTCATCCGCCGTTCTCAACATCGACAACCTGAGCCTGGAATTCCCCGCCTACCGCAGCAATGTGCAGGCCCTCAACGGCGTGTCGCTGCACGTCAACCCGGGGGAAATCGTCGGCGTGGTCGGCGAATCCGGCTCGGGCAAGTCGGTGACCGCCATGCTCAGCCTGCGGCTGCTGCCCGAGCGCAGCTACCGCATCACCTCCGGCAGCCTGAGCCTGCTGGGCCGCGACATGCTCGCCACCCCGGAAAAACAGCTGCTGCAGATCCGCGGCCGCGATGCGGCGATGATCTTCCAGGAGCCGATGACTGCCCTCAACCCGACCCGGCGCATCGGCCGGCAGATGCTCGACGTGATCATCCATCACCAGCGCCTGAGCCAGGAACAGGCCCGGGCCAAGGCCATCGACCTGCTGCGCGACATGCACATCGCCGACCCCGAGCAGGTGCTGCAGGCCTACCCCTTCGAGCTGTCCGGTGGCATGCGCCAGCGGGTGATGATCGCCCTGGCGTTTTCCTGCGACCCGCAGTTGCTGATCGCCGATGAACCCACCACCGCCCTGGACGTGACCGTGCAGCGCCAGGTGCTGCTGTTGCTGCGCGAGAAAGCCCGGCAACGGGGCACCGCGATCCTGCTGATCACCCACGACATGGCGGTGGTCTCGCAGTTCTGCGACCGGGTCTATGTGATGTACACCGGCGCCGTGGTGGAGCAAGGCAGTACTGCCCAGGTCATGCTTGACCCGCAGCACCCCTACACCCGCGGCCTGCTCAGCGGCCTGCCGGAGCAAGTGCGCCCCGGCGAGCCGCTGCTGACCATTCCCGGGCAGGTGCCCAACCTTGCCCACCTGCCCGGCGGCTGCACCTTCCGCGAGCGCTGCAGCCAGGCCATGGCGGTGTGTGCCCAACGGCCGCCGCTGCATTCGATCAACGCCAGCCAGCAGCACAAGAGCGCCTGCTGGCTGGCTGCCCCGGAGTCCGCCCAATGAATGCTTCGCAACCCCGAGCCGGCAGCGAGCCGCTGCTGCGC
The DNA here is from genome assembly GCF_024810175.1 of Pseudomonas sp. BIGb0176. Classification (NCBI taxonomy): domain Bacteria; kingdom Pseudomonadati; phylum Pseudomonadota; class Gammaproteobacteria; order Pseudomonadales; family Pseudomonadaceae; genus Pseudomonas; species Pseudomonas sp. BIGb0176. The sequence continues at coordinate 164,419 of NZ_JANUEC010000001.1, read as the reverse complement.
CTCAACGATGTGCAGGTGCGCTTTCCCCTGAGCAACGACTGGCTGGGCCGGCCGCGGGCCTTCGCCCATGCCCTGAACGGCATCGACCTGGAACTGCGCCCCGGGGAAACCCTGGGCATCGTCGGCGAATCCGGCTGCGGCAAGAGCACCCTGGCGCAACTGCTCATGGGCCTGGTCAAGCCCAGCAGCGGCGACCTGCGCTGGGCCTACGCCAGCGACCGCGAGCGCCACAGCCACGTGCAGATCGTGTTCCAGGACCCGCAGTCGTCCCTCGACCCGCGCCTGCCGATCTGGAAGATCATCACCGAGCCGCTGTTCGCCCTGGGCAACACCCCGGTGGCGCAGATGCGCGAAATCGCCGCCAAGGTGGCGCAGCAGGTAGGCATCCGCGGCGAATACCTGGAGCGCTACCCGCACCAGTTCTCCGGCGGCCAACGCCAGCGCATCGCCATTGCCCGGGCCTTGGCGTCGAACCCGGACATCATCGTCCTCGACGAGCCGACCTCGGCCCTGGACATCTCGGTGCAGGCGCAGATCCTCAACCTGCTGGCGGACCTGCAACGCAGCCGCGGCCTGACCTTCGTGCTGATCTCCCACAACGTCTCGGTGGTCCGGCACATGGCCGACCGGGTGGCGGTGATGTACCTGGGGCAGATCGTCGAACTGGGCAGCGCCGAACAGGTGCTGGAGCGCCCGCGCCACCCCTATACCCAACTGCTGCTGGAGGCGGTGCCGCGCCTCGGTGCGCCCCTGGCGGACAGCCAGCTCTCGGCGCCCACCGAACTGCCGGGCAACCGCAAGCTGCCCGCCGGCTGTTTCTTCTTCGACCGCTGCAGCCGCCGCGGCCCGGGCTGCGAGCTGCCGCAACAGCTGCTGGGCGATGCGACGCAGCAAGTGCGTTGCCATCGGCAACAGCTCACCGGGTGATCCCACCGCGCCACGCCGCCGACCACGGCGTGGTGCTTGCTCCCAGCGCGCCCAGGGCTTAAAACAAGCGCCTTCTCTCTGACGTTGCAGGAACCTCTCTCATGGAAAGCAGCTGGCTGACCCACGCCAAACGCCTGCAAGCCATCGCCTCCACCGGCCTGCATTTTTGCCGCGACGTGCATGATCGCGAGCGCTACCAGGAAGTCGCCGAGATCGCCCACGACATGCTCGCGCAGCTGGGCAACGTGCCCCTGGAACGCATCAACGAACTGGTCTCGGACTTCGCCCAGCGCTACTCGACGCCGATGGTGGAAGTGCGCGGCGCGCTGATCGAGGACGGCAAGATCCTCCTGGTGCGCGAGCAGCACGACGGCCTCTGGGCCCTGCCCGGGGGCTACGCCGATGTGGGCCTGTCGGCGGCGCAGAACATCATCAAGGAAGTCCACGAAGAAGCCGGGCTGCAGGTTTCGGTGCGCCAGCTGTACGGCCTGCGGCACAAGGCCAAGGGGCCCTACAAGCCCGACCACCGGGACTTCTACAAGCTCTACTTCCTCTGCGAACGGCAAGACGCCGAGGCCCCGATGGCCGGCAGCGAAACCAGCGACGCGGCGTTCTTCGCCCCGGACCAGTTGCCGCCGCTGTCCCTGGGACGCACCGTGGAACGGGATATCCAGGAGGCCTTCGACTTCCACGAAGGCCGGCGCAGCGTGGCCCTCTTCGACTGAGCGTGACGGCGCCGATGTAAAGCACCCTTGACATGAAAAAGCGCCCCGCCTAATGTAAAGGACACTTTACTAAAAGGAGATCGCCCATGGGCACCAAACGCTATTTCAGGGAATTCGGCCTGGCCTTGCTGGCCTACATCGCTTGCGTGCTGCTGAGCAGCCACTGGCTGGCGGACATGAACCCGGGCCCGGGCAAGATCGCCCTGGCCCTGGTGCCGGTGATCCCCATGGTGGCCATGGCCCTGGCGGTGATGCGCCAGTTGCGACGCATGGACGAACTGGCCCGGCGCATCCAGCTCGAAGCCCTGGGCCTGTCCTTTGTCTGCACCGCGCTGATCACCTTCAGCTACGGCTTCCTGGAAACCGCCGGCCTGCCCCGGCTCTCGATGTTCTACGTATGGCCCGTGATGGGCCTGGTCTGGGCCCTGGCCACGGTGGCCGGCGTGCGGCGCTACCGATGAACAACCAACTGCGCGAACTGCGCACCCGGCAAGGCTGGTCCCAGGCCGAACTGGCCACCCGCCTCGAGGTGTCACGGCAGACGGTGAATGCCATCGAGACCGGGCGCTACGACCCCAGCCTGCCCCTGGCGTTCAAGATTGCCCGGGCCTTCCAGCTGCCCATCGAAAGCATTTTCAGCCCCGACGAGGACTGAACCGCCGGTGAACCAATCTGGCCCAAGGGTGCACCGCTTTCGCCCCCGGGCCACAGGCACCCGGTGCAGGGGCACGGGCATCGGCTATAACTGCTGGGGCGCCCGGCCCTGCCGTCAAGGATTGGCACGGCGCCTGCAACAGCGTGGCATCACTGCGACCAGGGACAGGCCCATGACCCAGCACGAACCCGGCAACGACTACCCCTTGAGCGAAGTTCCGCAGCACGCCCGCAAGGGCCTGGCCTCCATGGCCATGGTGCTGCTGGGCTTCACCTTCTTCACTGCCACCATGTTCGCCGGCGGCAAGCTGGGGGTGGCCTTCGACTTCACCACCCTGCTGGTGGTGATCCTCGTCGGCAACCTGCTGCTGGGGATCTACGCCGCCAGCCTCGGCTACATCGCCTTCAAGAGCGGGCTGAACACGGTGCTGATGGGGCGCTTCTGCTTCGGCGAACGGGGCAGCAAGCTCAGCGACCTGATCCTGGGTTTCACCCAGATCGGCTGGTACGCCTGGGGCACCGCCACCGCCGCGGTGGTGCTGGGCAAGTATTTCCAGCTGGATCCGGGTGCGGTACTGGGGCTGATGCTGCTGTTCGGCATGGCCTTCTGCGCCACCGCCTACATCGGTTATCGCGGCCTGGAGATCCTGTCCTGGATCGCGGTGCCGGCCATGGGCCTGCTGTTGCTGCTGTCGATGTGGGTGGCCACCCGGCAGATCGGCGGCCTCGACGGTTTGCTGGGGGTCACGCCTAGCGCCAGCCTGGACCTCTCCAGCGCCATCACCCTGGTGTTCGGCACCTTCGTCAGCGGCGCCACCCAGGCCACCAACTGGACCCGATTTTCCCGCTCGGCGCGGGTGGCGGTGAGCGCCAGCCTGATCGGCTTCTTTATCGGCAACGGCCTGATGGTGCTGATCGGTGCCTACGGCGCCATCGTCTACCAGCAGCCGGACGTGGTCGAAGTGCTGCTGCTCCAGGGTTTTGCCATGGCGGCCATGGCCATGCTGCTGTTGAACATCTGGAGCACCCAGGACAACACCATCTACAACTTCGCCGTGGCCGGCTGCAACCTGTTGCGCACCGACCGGCGCAAGACCGTGACCCTGGTGGGCGCGCTGATCGGCACCCTGCTGGCGATGCTCGGCATGTACGACCTGCTGGTGCCCTACCTGATCCTGTTGGGCACGGTGATTCCGCCGATTGGCGGGGTGATCATGGCGGACTTCTTCTACCGCTGGCGCGGCCGCTACCCGCGCCTGGCCGACAGCCAGTTGCCGGCCTGGAACTGGCCGGGCCTGGCCGCCTATGGCCTGGGCACCCTGGCGGCCTTCTGCTCGCCCTGGGTCGCGCCGTTGGTGGGCATCGGCGTAGCAAGCCTGAGCTATGTCCTGCTCAGCGCCTGGCTCGGCGCCCGCACCAGCGCCACCCTCGACGCCCGGGCCTGAACCCGGGCCTTGCCCTCCCGGCGCGTTCCGGGTCTATCATGACCCGCCCCGAACCACCTGCCTGCTTCGACCGGTACCGGTTGAAGCACAGCCCAATGACCGAGGGACAAGGGCCGCCGCCCGGATCCCACGGCTGAACCGCTGATTGCCCGACCCGAGGAACCGCTCCGATGCTGATCACCAACGCCCGCCTGCGCCACCGTGAAGGCCTGCACCAACTGCACCTGGAAAACGGCCGCATCGCCCGCATCGTCCAGCAGGGCCCGGACGCCCCCACCGCCGCGCCGGCCTTCGGCCCCGAGCACCTGGATGCCGGCGGCAACCTGGTGGTGCCGCCCTTCGTCGAACCGCACATTCACCTGGACGCCACCCTCACCGCGGGCGAGCCGCGCTGGAACATGAGCGGCACCCTGTTCGAAGGCATCGAGTGCTGGGGCGAACGCAAGGCCACCATCACCGCCGAAGACACCCGCGCCCGCGCCCACAAGACCATCCGCGCCCTGGCCGCCCACGGCATCCAGCATGTACGCACCCATGTCGACGTCACCGACCCGGACCTCACCGCCCTCAAGGCCATGCTCGAAGTGCGCGAGCAAAGCGCGCACCTGATCGACCTGCAGATCGTCGCCTTCCCCCAGGAAGGCATCGAATCGTTCCGCAACGGCCGCGAGCTGATGGAAGAGGCCATTGGCCTGGGCGCCGATGTGGTGGGCGGTATTCCGCACTTCGAATACACCCGGGACCAGGGCGTGAGCTCGGTGAAGTTCCTCATGGACCTGGCCGAACGCAGCGGGTGCCTGGTGGACGTGCACTGCGACGAAACCGATGACCCGCATTCGCGCTTTCTTGAAGTGCTGGCCGAAGAAGCGCGCAGCCGGGGCATGGGCTCCCGGGTCACCGCCAGCCACACCACCGCCATGGGCTCTTACGACAACGCCTACTGCGCCAAGCTGTTCCGCCTGCTGGGGCATTCGGGCATCAGCTTCGTCTCCTGCCCCACCGAAAGCATCCACCTGCAGGGGCGCTTCGACAGCTTCCCGAAACGCCGCGGCGTGACCCGGGTCAATGAGCTGCTGGAGGCCGGGATGAACGTGTGCTTCGGCCAGGACTCGATTGTCGACCCCTGGTACCCCCTGGGTAACGGCAACATCCTGCGGGTACTGGAAGCCGGCCTGCACATCTGCCACATGCTCGGCTACCGCAACTTGCAGAACGCCCTCGACCTGGTCACCGACAACAGCGCCAAGGCCCTGGCCCTGGGCGAGCGCTACGGCATCGAAGAAGGTCGCCCGGCGAACCTGCTGATCCTGTCTGCCGACAGCGATTACGAAATGATCCGCAGCCAGGGCCTGGCGCTGTACTCCATCCGCCACGGCAAAGTGCTGATGCAACGGCAGATGGCCCAGGTGCAACTGGCCGGCGACTGACCCGTGGCGATGCTTACTTGACCCGAAACGGCTGGGCCCCCATGAACGCCAGCGGCAACAGCGGCAGGGCGAGGATCGTCAATACACCGTCTGCGGTGAGGGTAACCGGCGTCAGCAACACCTGGCCGACCTTGCTCTTCTCCCGGTACGCCGAGAAATTCAGGGTGTAGGTGCTGTTCAACGCGTTGGCCGGATAGGCGCTGATATCCCGCTTGGACTCAAAGCGGCTTCCGCGAATGGCATAGCGGTGCAACAGGGCGTTTTGCGACCTTGCAACAACGAAGCCCAAAGCCTGGGCTGCATCGATCTGCTGGGCGTCGAGCTGGTCCAGCCCGGGTATCCTCAGGACCAGCTCACCCTCCAGGTTCTGCCACGCATTGACGAGGATCTGCGAAAACTCGGCCTGCATTTTCCCATGCAGGTCCGACTTGATGGCCTTCAGCAACTCAGGATCGACCATCACGAAGTAGTGATACTGCTTGCCAAGAATGACGAAGCTCTTCGCGTCCGCCGTGATGTAGAACTGGCTGACGGTTTCCGTATAGACCTCATTGCTGGCCCGGCTTTCGTACAGCCTGCTGGTCAGACAGCCGCCAAGGCTGCCAGCGACCGCAGCCCCCAGGGCCATAACCGTGCCTTTGAGCAAAGCTCGGCGAGGCGTTCTTTTTTGCATGTCGAGTCCTTTCGGTAAATGTGGGCTGTATCGAGCGACCAGCCGCAACTGCCGCCACGCTATAGAAACTCCAGCCGTTTTGCACTCCGCCACCGCGACTCCGGCGTCCTCACTCAGCCAGTGCCAGCGCCGTGCCGAACAGGCTCACCCGGGTCAACACCCCGTCGGTCTCTTGCAACATCAAGGGCGCGGTGCCGCCCGGCATCAGCACTTCGACCCGTCCGGCCTTGACCCAGCCCACCCGCCACGCCGCGCTGGCCACGGCGCTGGCGCTGGTGCCCGAAGAGGCGGTCGGCCCTTCGCCGCGTTCGAACACCCGGGCGACGATGCGCTGCGCCGATTCCCGCGCCGCCCATTGCAGGTTGACCCCCGCCGGGCAGGGTTCGCCGCTGCCCAGGGGCAAGGCAAAAGCAGTGGCCGTCAGCCCTTCGGCCAGTGGCGCTTCGAGCATCTGCGGGTTGCCGGGCAAGGCCTCGGCATCCTCCAGCAGGGTCACGCAGTGCGGGTTGCCGATGCGCACGAACTGGCTGTGCTCCCACCGCGGGTCGAGTGCCTGCAACGGTGCCACCCGGCTCAGCTCGCGACCGTTCAAGGTCACCGCCTCGACGCCAATGGCGGCCACCGCCTCGGGCCCGAAGGACGGCTGGCCGAGGTCCAGCCAGAACCCTGGCACCCCCGCCACCCGGGCCGGCTCCACCACGGTGGCCACCGGCGAGGTACCGGTGGGCTGGTCATGGTGCACCTGCAACAGGGTTGGCCCCTGCTCGGCCAGCAACCCCTGCTCGGCCAGGGCCTGGGAAAAGATCGTCAAACCATTGCCACTGCGCTCGGCCAGGGTGCCGTCGGTGTTGACGATCAGCAGATCGAAGGGCGCCACGTCCTGGAACGGCCCCACCAGCAGACCGTCGCTACGGTGGGCCTTGGCCCCCGGCGGGCGGGTGCCCGGAGCCCAGTCACAGAGGGCGGCGATGGCCTGCTCGCTCCACAAGCGCCGGTCCCGCGCGGCCTGCGCGGCGCTGCCGGGCAAGGCGACCCCCAGGCTGCGCAACCGCGCGGGTGTCACCACCCCATAGATGTTGCCCCGTGCATCGTAGAACGCCGCCATCACACCGCCTCCTGGAAAACCGAGCCGCTGACATTACGGAGAAACCGGCGGCTCGACCAGAGGACAACACCGGCTCAGGCCGGCAAGACGACCTGTGCGCGGTACCCCAGCCGACGCCACCTGCCACAGAAGCCCCTGGGTTCGTGGCTTTCTCGGGCAAGCCCCGCAGGCCCCCTGAACCTCAGCCGGCCGTGGGCACTTCCAGGCCGACCTTGACCCGGTTCATCGCCACCAGGGTCTTGAAGCGCTTGACGTTGGGGTTGTCGAAGAACAGTTCGCGGGTCAGCTGGGTGTACTGGGCCATGTTGCGCACGCAGAAAATCAGCACGAAATCGCACTCGCCGGCCACGTAGTAGCACTGCTGGACCTGGGGGCAGGCCTGGAAGTTGCGCTTGAGGGCGTCGATCTGGTCGATGCGCTCACTCTCCACTTGCACCTCGACGATGATGCTCAGTTCGTGCCCCAGGGCGTCCGGCGCGACGATGGCGCTGTAGCGCTCGATCACCCCCTCGTCGCAGAGGCGCTTGAGCCGCCGGTTGACCGCCGCGGTGGACAGGTTGACCCGCAGCCCCAGCTCGCTTTGCGCGGTGCTGGCGTCACGTTGCAGCTCGGCGAGCAGCTTCAGGTCGTAGGCGTCGAGGCTGGCATTCATGGGCAGGAAAACTCCGGGAAGGAACGGCACGCACTGCAACGTTTTTGTGCACAGCCGCCGATTATGCGAAACAAACCGCCGGCCTGCGCAAATTTATTTCACCCGCAACCCTGTGCAGAAGCACTGCGCTGCGGATTTCTGCAACCTTCGAGGGCCAGATTTGTCACAATCCCCACCCGGCCGCCATCACGCCATGGGGGCATCAGGCGGCCGGCAGCGAGTTCGATCGCCAAGGATTTTTATGACTGCCAGCAACACCCACTTCCAGGCCACCCCCGGCCGCCTCGAACAGATGTCCACGCGCATCGCCTTTTTCATCGCCGGCTTCGGCATTGCCGCCTGGGCCCCGCTGGTGCCCTACGCCAAGGCCCGGGCCGGGCTCGACGAAGGCACCCTGGGCCTGTTGCTGCTGTGCCTGGGGGTGGGTTCGATCCTTGCGATGCCGATTGCCGGCGCCCTGGCCGGGCGCTTCGGCTGCCGCAAAGTGATGGCCGGCGGCACCCTGCTGATCTGCCTGGCCCTGCCCTTGCTGGCCACCCTGACCTCGATTCCGCTGCTGATGGCCGCGCTGTTCATGTTCGGCGCCGGGCTGGGCGGCGTGGATTCCACGGTCAACCTGCAAGCGGTGATTGTCGAGCGGGCCAGCGGCAAGACCATGATGTCGGGCTTTCACGGGCTGTTCAGCCTGGGCGGGATCGTCGGCGCCGCGGGGGTCAGCGCCCTGCTCGGCCTGGGCCTGTCGCCACTGGGCGCGACCCTGGTGGTGATCGCCCTGATGCTGCTGGCGCTGCTCAAGGCCGCGCCGCACATGCTGCCCTATGGCAGCCAGAGCTCGGGCCCGGCCTTTGCCGTGCCCCATGGTGTGGTGCTGTTCATCGGCTGCCTGTGCTTCGTGGTGTTCCTCGCCGAAGGCGCGGTGCTGGACTGGAGCGCGGTCTTCCTCACCGCCGAGCGCGACCTGGATGCCGCCTACGCCGGCCTGGGCTACGCCGCCTTCGCCCTGACCATGACCCTGGGCCGCCTGACGGGCGATGCCATCGTCCATCGCCTGGGCGCGCGCCGGGTGATCATCATCGGCGGCACCACGGCCGCCGCTGGCCTGTTGCTGGCGACCCTGGCCCCGGCCTGGGAGGCGGCGCTGGTGGGTTATGCCCTGGTGGGCGCGGGTTGCTCGAACATAGTGCCGGTGCTCTACACCGCCGTGGGCAAGCAGAACGTCATGCCCGAAAGCATCGCCGTGCCGGCCATCACCACCCTGGGTTACGCCGGCATCCTGGCCGGGCCGGCGGTGATCGGCTTCATTGCCCATGGCAGCAGCCTGAGCGCGGCCTTCGGCCTGATCGCCGTCCTGCTGCTGGCAGTGGCCGCCAGCGGCAAGGTACTCAAGGTCTGAGCCACTGAAGCAGCCATGGGCCGAACTCTGCGTTGCGTCAGAGATTCGCCGGCAAGCCGGCTCCTACAGGCGCCATCGTCATGTAGGAGCTGGCTTGCCAGCGAAGGGGGTCAGAAGCCGACGCTGGCCTGGACAAAGAAGGTCCGGGGCGCGCCCACGTAGATCCCCGAGTTGTTGTCGCTGGAACGGGTGAAGTACTGGCGGTCGAAGACGTTCTTCACGCCGGCCCCCAGCTTCAGGTTCGACAACTGCGGCCCGAAGTCATAGCCACCACGGATGTTCCACAGCACATAGCCCGGCATGTCGCCGTACCGGCCATCGGCGCTGCCATCGGTGATGTAGTTGCCGTTGAAGCTGCCGTTGGCGTTCACCCCGGTGCCCGGCGAGTGCTGCTTGGACTGGGCGAAGGCGTCGATGTTGTAGGTCCAGCGGTCAATGTCGTAGCGCAGGCCGACAGTGGCCACCTGGCGCGAGTAGAACGGCAGGTCGCGGCCCTTGAAGCCGGGGATCTCGCCTTCATAGCTGGCGCGGGTGTAGGTGAAGCCGGCGTTGGCGGTCAGGCCGTCAAGGCTCGGGTCCAGGGCTGCCAGGTCGTAATGCATCGAGGCTTCCAGGCCCTGGTGCTTGGTGGCCCCCAGGTTGGTCCAGCCCACGTCGTTGCTGATGTATTGCAGCTCGTCGTCGAAGTCGATGTAGAACAGCGTCACTTCACCGCCCCACACATCATCGTTGTAGCGGGTGCCGATCTCGTAGGTCTTGGCCTTCTCCGGGCTCAGGCCGTTGGCCGTCTGGTCGCCCTTGCCGCCCTGGCCCAGCTGGAAGTACTGCAGGCTGCCAAAGGAAGTCTCGTAGTTGGCGAACAGCTTCCAGGCATCGGACAGGTGATACATCACGCTCAGGGCCGGCAGCGGTTCGTTGCTGTCGATGCTGCGGCGCTTCTCCTGCACTCGCACGCCGTTGGTGCCCGGGACCGGCCGGTCGTGCCAGTTGGTGCTGATGTCCTCGAAGCGGATGCCCGGGGTGATGGTCCAGTTGCCGACGTCGATCTTGTCGTCGATGTAGTAGGCATTGGCCTCGGTGCCGCCGGTACGGTCCTGGTAGACATGGCCGTCGGAATCCGCGGTGAGCACCGGCTGGTTGTTCACCAGGGCCACGCGGCTGGCCTGTTCATGCATGCCTTCCTTGAGGTAGCGATAACCCACGCTGACTTCCTGAGTGGTGGGCCCCAGGTCGAACACATGGGACACCCGCGGCTCGATGCCAAAGGTGTAGTAGGTGCGCGGGTAGGAGACCAGGGTCTTCTGGTCGCTGGCGGCAATGTTGCTGCCGCGGAAGCTGTCGGAGTAGTAGGTCAGCACTTCGAACTGGGTGCGGTCGTCGACCTGGCGCTGGTACTTGAAGGACACATCCTTGCGCCGGCCGCTGAAGTTGTCCCAGTCGCGATCGGAGTCGTAGGGCTTGGCGTCGTACTGCTTCTGGGTCAGGCCGCCGGGCATGTCGGCGGTGGCGTCGTAGTAATGCAGGTTGAACCAGAACTCGTCCTGCTCGGTGGGTGCCCAGTGGGTCTTGAGGATCACGTCGTCGATGTCGTTGCCGTTGTTGCCCTCGCGGTAGCCATTGCCGTTGACCCCGGAATACAGCAGCGCCACCCCCAGGCCGTTGTCCGCAGTGCCGCCAAGGAAAGCCGTGTCGATGTGCTTCCAGCCGCCCTGCCGTGAGGTTTCCAGGGTGGTGCCGATTTCCCCGGTGGCCTTTTCCGGAATCGCCCGGGTCACGAAGTTGATCACCCCGCCGACGTTCTGCGGCCCGTAGCGTACGGAACCGGCGCCGCGCACCACATCGATGCTGTCCAGGTTGCCGGAGGAAATCGGCGCCATGGACAACTGCGGCTGGCCATAGGGTGCAAAGGCCGCCGGCACGCCGTCGATCAGCACCGTGGAGCGCGGCGACAGGCGCGAGGTCAGGCCGCGCACGCCGACGTTCAGGGAAATATCGCTGCCACCGGTGCCGTTGGCATCCTGGACCTGCACCCCGGGCACCCGGCGCAGCACGTCGCCGACGTTCATCGCGCCCTGCTCCACCATGGCCTCACGGCGGATCACCGTACGTGCACCGGGGTGGTTCTGGACCTTTTGCACATCGGCATCGCCCAGCCAGTCGCCCACCACGCTGATGCTGCTGGTGCCCAGTTCCAGGGCACCGCCCGTGGCTGCCGGAGCCGGGCTCAGGGTCACCGAACCGCCGTCGATCCGGTATTGCAGGCCACTGCCCTGGAGCAACTGGCCCAGGGCCTGTTCCGGGGACAGGTTGCCGTCCACCGCCGGGGCCTGCTTGCCGGCCACCAGCTCGGGGCTGAAGAACACCTGCAACGAGGTCTGCAGGCCCAACTGGCTCAGGGCCTGGCCCAGCGGCTGGGCCTGGATGTGAATGGCGGCGGCTTGCCCGGCCTGGGCCTGGGGCAAGGCCGCACTGACCGCCAGGGCCAGGGCCAGGGGCAGCCAGCAGCGCGCGGGCAACGGGGATACGGCGGGAGAAACGGCTATTTTTTTCACGTCGGCGGCAGTCCTGTCGATCACACAAAGGTGCGTCTGTTAATGCAAACCAGTTGCAGTTGGACAAGAAGACGATGAACTGAAAAAAAACCTGAATCTAACGTGAAAAAATTTCCTGGCTACCGTCGGCAAGGGTCCGCACCTCCACCGGCAGGATGCTCGGCAGGGCCTTGAGCAGGGCCTGGGTGTCGTCGGACTTGAACACGCTGGTCAGGCGCAGCTCACCCACTGCGGCGCTGGCCACCCGCAGGGGCTGTTCGCGATAACGCGAGACTTCGGCCACCACCTCGGCCAGGGAGGCGTTGTTGAATACCAGCTTGCCGCTGCGCCAGGCCGTGAGCGCCTCGGGGTTCACCGCGTAGGCCTGAGCCACCTTGCCGTGCTCATCGACATGGGTGCCCTGGCCCGGGGTCAGGGCAATGAAATCATCCGCCGCGGCGTCGCGCCCCTGCACCTTGACCCGGCCCTGCTCCACCGCCACCCGGGTCTGGCGCTCATCGCGGCGCACATCGAAGCGGGTGCCGGTGACCGTGACCTTGCCCGCTCCCGCCGCCACCACGAAGGGCCGATCCGTGTCGTGCTCGACGTTGAACAGGGCTTCGCCTTCCACCAGCTTGATCAGCCGCTGGTTCCTGGCATAACGCACCTGCAGGTGGCTGCGGCTGTTCAGGTCGATCTGCGAGCCATCGGGCAAGGCCACATGGCGGCGCTCGCCCAGGGCGGTCACGAATTGCGCACTGTAGGAAACCGGCTGGTTGAGGCCACTGAACAGCCCCAGGCCCAAGGCCAGCGTCGCCACCCCGGCAGCCAGGGCAAAGCGCAGCAGCGGGCGCCGCCGGGCCTTGGCCGGCGGGGTGGCGCACAGCGCTTGCAGGCGCGCCCTGGGCACCAGGTCGGTGGCCGCCCACAGGGCTTCGAGCAACTGAAACTCGTGCCGGTGCTGCGGATCCTCGGCCAGCCACTGCTGGAACCGCAGTTGCTGCTCCGGGCTCACCTCGGGCTCCTGCAGCCGCGTGAACCAGGCCGCCGCCTCGTCACGAATCCTGGCCTGCGCGCTGGCGCAATCGCGGCTGTCCATCATGCAAATTCCTGTTTGGCAGAGGGTGAGAAATCGCCACGACTGATCATGGGGCCGACCCGTCCAGACGGTCGCGCAGATGCCGCAGGGTGCGGATCATATACTTTTCCACCATGTTCTTTGACAGCCCCAGGCGCTCGGCGATCTCGGCCTGGGTCAGGCCCTCGATCTTCTGCCAGACAAACACCTTGCGACAGTTGACCGGTAACTCGCCAAGCGCCCGTTCGATGGAATCGGCCAACTGGATCGCGTGCATGAAATGCTCCGGGTCGCCGCTGGGCGACACGCTGAGGTGGACCCCCTGTTCTTCCAGGGCACCGCGCCGGTCTTCTCGGCGAAAGGCATCCACGGCGATATTGCGCGCGGTCTGATGCAGGTAGGCGCGCGGCTGCTGCACCGTGGCGGCATCGGATTCCAGCACCCGGACAAAGGTGTCGTGGGCCAGGTCCTCGGCCTGCTGGCGATTGCGCAAGCGCCGGGTCCAGGTGCCGATCAACTCTTCGTAGTGCTCGAAAAAGCCTGGTCTGCGGGGCGGCTTGGCTGTCATCGCGGGGCGCTGGGGAAGTGGGGCGTGAATAGTAATGCTTCGCATTAATGCAGGCAATGGATTCACCGCCCACCTCCCGCCCGGCGGTCGGCCCTAGCGGCTGTACCAGCGCGGCGACTCGACAAACAGGTGAGTCTGCCCCGCCACCAGCCAGTCCCCCAGGCACTGTTGCAGGTGGGCCAGGCAATGCACGGCCAGGTAGATTTCGTGGTACGGAATGACCATCAGGCGCAGGCTCAGGCCCATGGGCCCGCCTTGTACAATCGGTTCATCTCGGCGCCCTTGTTTTATTTATACCGAACAATTAACCGATATAATGAACGGCTAAATTTATCTGCGTCAAGAGAATCAAGGATGATTTAATAGAGATATGAACGATAAAACGAACGACCCAACCTCCCTGTCGCCCATCGGCCTGCTGGCCATGGCCATCAAGCGCGAGCGCCTGAACGCTGGTTTCTCCGTTTCGGAACTGGCCAAGCGGGCTGCGGTGGCCAAGTCCACCCTGTCCCAGCTGGAAGCCGGGCTGGGCAACCCGAGCATCGAGACCCTGTGGGCCCTGGCCCAGGCCATGGGCTTGCAGGTGACGCGGTTTTTCCAGCAACCGGCGCATCAGCTGAAAGTCATCCGTGCCCACGAAGGCACCACCGCCCATGCCGAGGATGCCCACTACGCGGCGACCCTGCTCGATGACTGCCCGCCGGGGGCGCAGCGCGACCTGTATCGCCTGAAGGCGCAACCCGGCCAGGCGCGCCAGTCCAAGGCCCACCTGCCGGGCACCGTGGAACACCTGGTGATCTGCAGCGGGCGGGCCCTGGCCGGGCCTGCGGACAGCCCGGTGAGCCTGGAGGCCGGCGACTACATCCGCTACAGCGCCGACCTGCCCCACGTGTTCGAAGCCCTGGAGGCCGACACCACGGCGATCCTGATCATCGAACATCGCTAGAGCCCGGGCATTTATCTGCAGGGCCAAGTCTGGAATCATGGCCCCCCGCCTCAACAGGAGTGAGCATCAATGCCGTATTTCTCCCGCCGCGCGCCCCTCCTCGGCCTGCTGCTGGCCAGCCTTGCTGCCCAGGCCGCCCCCAAGCAGGACCAGGACCTTCACATCTACTACAGCATGGTGCCCGGCCAGTTCATGCTGATCGGCAAGGAGCCCGATGGCGGGCCGACCTACTCGGGCACCGCGGTGATCCGCTACGAGAACCAGGCCCTGACCCTGGTCAAGACCATCGACGGCAAGACCACCACCGCCACCGGCAAAGTGGAGCGGGCCACCATGGCCGAGGCCGATGTGCTGCGTTTCAGCTGGCCGGGGCACAACGCCACCTGCCTGGTGCGCGGCGACCTGGACAACTACTCCCGCTTGAGCTGCTACTGGACCCGGGACGGGGTGGACCACAAGGAGCCGGGGCTGGAGGCCTATTTCCCCACCGAAACCTGGCCCGGCCATCAGGACTGAAACCCGCCCTTCTGTGCTCCCACACTTTAACGAGCCACGCCATGATCCAGATCGTCGAATACAGCAACCCCCACCATCGCCAGCCCGTGATCGACCTGTGGAACCGCAGCTTCGGCTACGACACGGCCCACAACACCCCGAGCCTGGCCATCGACCGCAAGCTCGCGGTGGATGACGCTCTGTTCTTCGTCGCCCTGGACCAAGGACAGGTCATAGGCACCCTGATGGCCGGCTATGACGGCCACCGCGGCTGGCTCTACGCCCTGGCGGTGGACCCGCAACAGCGCCGGCTCGGCACTGGCCGGGCCCTGGTGCGCCATGGCGAACAAGCCCTGCAGGGCCGCGGCTGCCTGAAGATCAACCTGCAGATCCTCAGCAGCAACGCCGCCGTGCAAAGCTTCTACCAGGCCCTGGGCTATCAGGTCGAACCGCGGATCAGCATGGGCAAGGTGATCAGCGCCAACCTACCCGAACACCTGCGTGGCTAGGGGCCGCCGCCCCGCCCTCACCAGTTGTGCCGGTTGCTGCGCGGTGGCGCCAGCAGTTGCTGGGCCAGGCTGGCAGCCGCCAGCGGCGAGGCACTGTGCAACAGCGGATAACCCCAGAACTTTTCATAGGTATCGGCAAAGGCCTCGACCCCGGCCTGGGCCTCGGGCTCCGGGGCAATGACGATCATGGCCTTGATCCAGCGACGGATCGCCGCCTTGTTGCGTTTCATCCATAACGCCCCCTGCTTGAGCAATGCCTTGCTCTGCTCGGTGTTGCGCTGCGCAGGATCGGGCATGGCATCGCTCATCAGGACGAAGGCCTGACCGCGCTGCATCAACGCCTCCAACTGCTGGAACGGCTCGACTCCCGGCTGCCCGGCGCCTTTGGCGGGGCGCATCCAGACCAGGGGAAAATGCTGATGATCGAAGTACATGGGAACACCTCAAGAAAGCTGACAAACAAGAATGGTTATCATCTTCCCGTATAAACCTGTCCGCATCAGTCGAGATTGACAAATTATTGATCAATCCGGCCAAACGACCGCAGTGATGGAGGTAGCCGTGGCGGTTTTGCAGGCGCTGGTGTGCGTCAAGCAAGGCCCTGCGAGCCTTTGCGCAGCCTCGCGGGCGCGGCGGCTACAGGGGTAGGTCGTGTTCCAGGGCCTGGCGGCGTTCGGCAAAGAAGCGCCCCGGCGGCTGGCCTACGGCTTTCTTGAACATGCGGATAAAGGCGCTGGCGCTGTCATAGCCCAGGGTCAGCGCGACCCGTTCCACCGAGTCGCCCCGGCCCAATTGCTTGAGCCCCAGAAGAATGTGCAACTGGCGCTGCCAGCGGCCGAAGCTCAGGCCGGTCTCGGCCACAATCAGACGGCTCAGGCTGCGTTCGCTGAGGCCGATCTGCTCGGCCCATTGCCCAAGGCTCAGGCGGCGTTCCGGCTGTTCAAGGATCTGCCCGGCCAGGCGCCGCAGCTGTTCATGCCGGGGCATGGGCAGGTGGATCTGCTCCCGGGGCGCCGCCGCCAGCTCGTCCAGGGCCACGGCCATCAACCGCCCCTCGGCACCCTGCTGGTCATAGAGATAGGGCAATTGCGCGCAGCGTTGCAGCAGCTCCTGCAATAGGGGCGACACTGCCAGGGTGCAGCAGGCCTGCGGCAGTGAGCGGGCATGCTCGGGCTCGACGAACAGGCAATAGCCCAGGGCGTTCTCCAACCCCTGGACCCGATGGTCGGTGGCGCTGGGGATCCATACTGCGCATTGCGGCGGTGCCAGCCACAGGCCCTCGGCGCTCTCGCAACTGAGCACGCCGGACAATGGGAACAGCAGCTGGGCCTTGCGGTGGCTGTGCCACGGCCGCTCCCAGCGCTGTTCCTGAGTCGAGATGCGCAAGGCGCACACCGGGCGCGCAATCGCATCCGGATCCTGGGGCTGATCCTGTTCGTTCAAGACGGGCATCCACCTTCCTCCACGGCATCGGGGCATGCCCGCCATCCGTCTGACGGCCAGGCAAGCCCTGCAAGGTCGAGGATTGTGCCGGGCCCCTGGGGGTTAGCCAAGAACCGCGGGGCACGCGCTCTTAATCCCAGTGCCCTAGCGGTAATAGCCATAGCGATAGCAGCAGCCGTGGTAGTGCCCGGGGTAAACCACGCAACCGCCCAGGGAGAGCAGGGCGGCCATGACAATCAGCAGTGCAATGCGACGGGACATGGTGAATTCCTCATGGGTTCAGTGATACGACCGGCAAGCGCCGCTGGCGACCATCGCCAGCCGTGGCTGCACGGTTACTGATTCAACGGCGCAGCGCGCAGAGATCCGTCGCCGCCCCTGCACAAATATTTCCAGCCGCCGCTGCCAGCGCCCTGCCCCCGCCAGCTGAACCCGGGTTGAACCGGGCGCGGATAAAAATTTCATTTGCCCGCGACGGATTCCCAGCCCATCTATCGTTGAACCCATCAGCTGCGTTCATCAGTGAACGCAGGCCTGAAGGAGTCATCATGAAGCTTGTCCGTTCCCTGCTGCGTCTGCGCACATTGCTGCTGATCCCCCTGGCACTTGGTGCGCTGGCAAGCACGCCCTCCTATGCCGAAACCATCATCATCCAGCAGGCACCACCGCCCATGCGCTATGAGCCGATGCCGGTGGCCCGCCCCGGCTACGCCTGGGACCGCGGCAACTGGCGCTGGCGCGGGCACGGCTACGTCTGGGTGCCCGGCCACTGGCAACCGGTGATACAGCGCGGGCGCTGGATGCCCGGGCATTGGCAGGCCCATGGGCCGCGCTGGTACTGGGTCGAAGGCCGCTGGGTGCGCTGATGCCGTGATGCCCTGGACTACCCCGTTAGCGCACCGAGACTTGCCCACTTGAACGAAACCGACCCGGATCTGGAGTTGCTCAAACGCATCGGCAACAACGACGCGCAGGCCGTGAAGGAAATGGTCACGCGCAAGCTGCCACGCCTGCTGGCCCTGGCCAGCAGGCTGCTGGGGGATGCCGACGAAGCCCGGGACATCGCCCAGGAGAGCTTCCTGCGGATCTGGAAACAGGCCGCCAGTTGGCGCAGCGAACAGGCACGGTTCGACACCTGGTTGCACCGGGTGGCGCTGAACCTGTGCTACGACCGCCTGCGCCGGCGCAAGGAACATGTGCCGGTCGATAGCGAGCACGCCTGCGAGGCCCTGGACACCCGCCCGGCGCCCGATGAACAACTGGAGGCCAGCGCGCAGAGCCGGCGCATGGCCCAGGCCCTGGACCAGCTGCCGGATCGCCAGCGCGAGGCGATCGTCCTGCAGTACTACCAGGAACTGTCCAACACCGAGGCCGCGGCGCTGATGCAGATCAGCGTCGAAGCCCTGGAAAGCCTGCTGTCGCGGGCCCGGCGCAACCTGCGCAGCCACCTCGCCGAGGCCCCCGGCGCAGACCTCTCAGGAAGGAGAAAACCATGACCCACGAACGCTTCGTGCACCTGGCCGACGCCTATGGCGCCGACCTGCAACGCTGGCCCAGCGCTGAACGCGCCGCCGCCCAGGCCCTGCTCGACTGCGGTGATGCCCAGGCCGTGGCAGCCCTGCGCCAGGCGCACTGGCTCGACAGCCAGCTGGACCGCTACCAGGTGCCCGCACCGAGCCCGGCCCTGGCCCAGCGCATCATCGCCGCCGCGCAGCAGCCCGGCGCGCCGTTCTGGAGCCGCTACGCCGGCTGGCTGGCCTCCCTGGGCTGGGTCGGGGTCGGCCTTACCGGAGTCGCCGCCGGCATGCTTGCGGTGGCCCTGAGCCTGCCGCTGTCGACCTCCGCCGAGGCCCTGCCCAGCGTGTTCGACCAGAGCGATGCGGAATTCGTCCTGAGCATCAATGCCGAGGAGGCCGAACAGTGAGCCTGTCCATGCGTGCGCTGAAAACCTGCCTGGTGCTGTCGCTGCTGATCAACGTGTTCCTGATCGGCGGCGTGGCCGGCGGCCTCTATCAGTGGCTTGGCCACCCCAAGCCGGCCCAGGCCCTGGCGGTACCCCAGCACGGCCTGCGCCAGGCCATGGCGCAGATGCCGGAAGAGCGCCGGCGCCAGTTGCGCCAGTTGCTGCGCCAGACTCGCATCGATAGCCAGCCGCTGATCATCGCTGGGCGCGAGGCGCGCCAGGCGGTGGTGCGTGAACTGGGGGCCGAACCACTGGACCGCAATGCCCTGGATGCCCAACTGGGCAAGTCCCGGGATGCCGACATCGCCCTGCGGGCCCGGGTCGACGAGGTCCTGGCCGACTTTGCCGGCAGCCTGTCGCTCAAGGAGCGCCAGCAACTGGTGGACGCCATGTACCTGCGGGGCCCGGGGAAAAACCGCGCAGCCAATAGAGATTGAAGGCCCGGCGACGGATTTCGCCCCGGGCCACGTTCAACCCTCAACCGCCCGCGATGGCCGCGGGCCCACTGCCCCCCTCAGGAAACCGCCCATGCTTCGTACGATCCAAAGCATTCTCATCGCCACCTTGCTTGGCACCACCCTGGCAGGCTGCGTGGTGGCCCCGGCCCACCCTCGCCGGCCGCCACCGCCGCCGCCCATTGTCGAGGTGATTCCGATGGCGCCGGCGCCGAGCTATCACTGGGTTGCCGGGCATTACCGCTGGCACGCCGGCCAGTGGGTCTGGACACCGGGGCATTGGCGCTATTGATGGCTAGCCTGCCACCGCTTCCAGCAGCCAGGCCTTGAACGCGCCCATGGCCGGGGTTTCGGCCCGGGATTGCAGGCGGGTCAGCCAGTAGCTGCCGGTGACAATGCCGATGTCGAAGGGCTGCACCACCGCGCCACTGGCCAACTGGCGCTGGAACATCAAGGGCGGCGCCAGGGCCACGCCCAGGCCTTGCAGCGCCGCTTCGAGCATGCCCAGGGACGAGTCGAAGACCACGCTCTGGGGCAACAGGCTGTTGGCCCCCAGCCCCGCCGCCTGGAACCACTGCGGCCATTCGTCGGTGCGGTAGGAGCGCAGCAAGGTCTGCCCCAGCAGGTCCGCCGGGCTGTGCAACTGGCGGGCAAGTTCCGGCACGCACAAGACCGACAGTGGCGCCTGCAACAACGCCAGCGCCTCGATGCCGTGCCAGGCCCCGGTGCCAAAGCGGATGGCATAGTCCAGGCCCTCCGCCGCCACGTCCACCCGGTTATTGTTGGTGCTCAGGCGCAGGTCGACATAGGGATGGCGTGCCTGGAAGTCCTCCAGCCGCGGCAGCAGCCAGCCCACGGCGAAGGTGCCCACCGCGCCCACCGTCAGCACTTCACGATAGTGCCCACCCTCGAATCGTCCCAGGGTCTGGGCGATGCGGTCGAAGCATTCGCGCAGCACCGGCAGCAGGGTCTCGCCTTCGCTGGTGAGCATCAGGCCCCTGGGCAGGCGCTTGAACAGGGTGACGTTGAGCTGGGCCTCCAGGCTCTTGACCTGGTGGCTGACCGCCGCCTGGGTCACGCACAGCTCGATGGCCGCACGGGTGAAACTCAAGTGCCGGGCCGAGGCTTCGAAAGCCCGCAGCGCATTCAGTGGCAGATGGGGGCGGAGCATGGGCATTCCCTAGTTTTTCTAATGGCTCGTGCGAAATATGGTCGTTTGTCGATGCGCCGTAAACTGCCTACATTGGCCTCGCTCGCGCAGCACCGGCCACGCCCTCCTGAGCCAGGAAGGCTTCGCGGGCAGGCCGCCCGGAGCGTTCCCACGAAGAACGCCGAGGCCGCAAAGCCGCTGGGACAAACGCGGCGTACATAACCAGAACCCAGGGAAACCAACCAATCATGCGGCACACAACCTTGACCGGACTAAGCGTCATCAGCGCCTGCGCACTGCTACTGGGCGCCTCCAGCGCCTTCGCCGAGACCACCGCAGACAGCGCTCTGAAAACCACCGTGGACGCCACCATCCGCCCGCTGATGCACCAGCAGGGCATTCCCGGCATGGCGGTGGCGATCATCGCCAACGGCAAGCGACATTACTTTAACTACGGGGTTGCCTCCAAGGACAATCAACAGCCGGTGGACAACGACACCCTGTTCGAGGTGGGTTCGGTGAGCAAGACCTACACCGCCACCCTCGCCGGCTACGCTCAGGCCAGCGGCAAGCTGGCCCTTGAGGACCACGCCAGCCAGTACCTGCCGGCCCTGCGCGGCAGTGCCTTCGACGGCATCAGCCTGCTGCAGCTGGGCACCTACACCGCCGGCGGCCTGCCCTTGCAGTTCCCCGACGAGGTGCAGGGTGAAGACAAGACCCTGGACTACTACAACACCTGGAAACCCACCTTCAGCCCCGGCACCCAGCGCCAGTATTCCAACCCCAGCATCGGCCTGCTCGGCTACCTGGCCGCCCGCAGCCTGGGCCAGCCCTTCGACCGGTTGATGGAGCAGACGCTGTTTCCCAAATTCGGCCTCAAGCACAGCTACATCCATCTGCCCAAGGACCAACTGGGGCACTACGCCCAGGGCTACGACAAGCAGAACCGGCCGATCCGCCTCAGCCCCGGGCCGCTGGACGCCGAAGCCTACGGGGTCAAGACCAGCGCCCCGGACCTGCTGCAATTCATTGCCGGCAACCTGCAACCGGGCCAGTTCGACCGCCCCCTGCAACAAGCCATGGTGGCGACCCAGAGCGGCTACTACCAGGTTGGCGACATGACCCAGGGCCTGGGCTGGGAGCGCTACGCCTACCCGGTGCCCCTGGCGCGCCTGCTGGCGGGCAACTCATCGGCCATGGCCCTTGAGCCGCACCCGGTGCAATGGCTGACCCCGGCCGCAGCCCCCAAGGCCGACGCGCTGTACAACAAGACCGGTTCCACCAGCGGTTTCGGCGCCTATGTAGTGTTCGTGCCGAGCCAGCAGATCGGCATTGTCCTGCTGGCCAACAAGAACTACCCCAACGAGGAACGGATCAAGGCCGCCCACGCCATCCTCACGGCCCTGGAGACCGGGAAGTAATCAACCCGGCAGCCCCTCCGGTGCCTGCGCCTGCCCGCAACGCCACCTGATCTTCGGTCACGTGGCGTTTTTCCTGTTGCCTCGTCCAGAGTGGCGCCTAGACTCAAACCAGCCTCCTCGACCGCGCACTCGGGCCAGGCCAGCCACTGGCCCGGCGCTTGCAGCGCCGGGCCTGATTCAAGGTTCGCGCTGAACCTTCTGCCAGGCTTTCCGGTCGATAACTGCAACCTGGCCAGGCTTGCCGGCGCTGCTGCGCCGGACATCGCCCGGGCACCACAGCCGCTGGAGAAACGTCCGTGATATCGACCCTGCAGATTGCCAGAATCAAAGCCTGGGGCGCCCATGGCTTCACCGCCACCGGGGTGGTCAGTGCCTTGCTCGCCACCCTGGCACTGTTCGACAACCAGCCCAAGGCCTGCCTGCTATGGCTGGGGGTGGCGCTGCTGGTGGATGGCGTCGACGGCTCCCTGGCGCGCAAGGTCAAGACCAGCTCGGTGCTGCCCAACATCGACGGCTCCGTGCTGGACCTGGTGATCGACTACCTGACCTATGTGTTTATCCCGGCGCTGTTCATCTACCGCTACATTCCCCTGCCGGAATACAGCGCGCTGCTGGCCACCTCGCTGATCCTGCTGTCGTCGCTGCTGTGTTTCTGCAACGTCAACATGAAGAGCCACGACAACTACTTCCAGGGCTTTCCCGCGGCCTGGAACGTGGTCGCCCTGTGCTTCTACCTGATCGAGCCCGGCCCCTGGCTGAGCCTGCTGAGCATCTTCGCCCTGGCCCTGCTGACCGCCACCCGGGTGCAGTTCCTGCATCCGTTCCGGGTACGCAAGTGGATGGGGCTGAACATCATCGTGACCTTCGTCTGGCTGCTCAGCGGCGCGCTGCTGATCCTCAGCCACCCGCTGCACAGCCCGCCGATCATGGGCTTGTGGCTGGCAGCCTCGGCCTACTTTCTCGGCGTGTGCCTGTGGCGTTCGGCCCAGGAATGGTTCAGCAAGGCCAGCTGAACCCGGGCCGCACGAACCATTGCCGGGGCCCGGCAAGCATGCAAGACTCCTGCGCCCAAGCCTCTGCAGCAGAGGCTTGGCGACTATTTGCCCGCCGCCCGCCGCGAATGAGTACCAGGCCAGCCCCCCATGACCCACCTTCCCTTGATCGACCTCTACCCCATCAGCGACAGCCCTCCGGATGAGCGGGAACGGCTGTATCACGAGGCCGCGCTGAAGAACAACTGGCCAACCCGGCCCTTGCGCGTGCAACAGACCGTGCGTAACGCCAGGGACTTTGTGCTGCACACCCTGGGCCACTACGTCGGTTCGGGCGTGGTCAACGAATTCCGCCGCCAACTCCAAGTGCACCCCCAGCTCAGGCAAGCCAAGGCGGCCATGCCCTACCTCAAGGATTCCGCACCGCTCAAGGAGTATCAAAGAGCATCTGGCAAGTTCACTGCGGACACCTTGAATACCGAGGTCAGGCACTTCGGACGGTTTATCGCCCCCGGCCAGGT
The DNA here is from genome assembly GCF_024810175.1 of Pseudomonas sp. BIGb0176. Classification (NCBI taxonomy): domain Bacteria; kingdom Pseudomonadati; phylum Pseudomonadota; class Gammaproteobacteria; order Pseudomonadales; family Pseudomonadaceae; genus Pseudomonas; species Pseudomonas sp. BIGb0176. The sequence goes on along the minus strand of NZ_JANUEC010000001.1, from coordinate 141,346 downwards.
GCTGTTCCACGGTGGTTCCTGCCGCCCGAGCGAGGTAGCAACCTTCGTCACCAACAAACCGCTCTCGACCTCTTTGTGCCCGCAGATTGCCGCCTGGCATGCGTACAACGACCTGCTCCCGGCCCCCAACCCAGCCCCGGCGATCTGGATCCTCAGCGCGCCCTACGGCAACCGCAAGGCCGTGGTCTATCGCAAAGGCGGCGCCGGCATGGAACATGAACAGGAAGTGCTGATCGAAGCAGGCTCCACCATCAGCCCCACGCGTTGCTTTAACGTGCGCACCGCCAGCGCCAATGTCCTGGTGATCGAAGCCAGCCTGAGTTGAAACGGGTGCCTACGGCACCTCGGGCTGGCCGATCGCCGCGCTCAGGGCCAGGGCCAGTTCCGCCACCGAGTAGGGCTTTTGCAGGAACACGAATTCCCGGGTCTGGCCCTGGGCCAGGGCCGGGCTGTAGCCGCTGGTGAGGATGACCGGCAACCGCGGGTAGTCGCAACGGATCCGGCTGGCCAGTTCGATACCGCTCATGCCCGGCATCACCACATCGGAAAACACCGCCTGGAATCGGGTCCGCTCCTCGCCCAGGCGGCGCAGAGCCTCCGCCGCGCTGGTGGCCCATTCGGTCTGGTAGCCCAGCTCGTTCAGGGACTGGGCCAGCAGCACGCCGACTTCGGGATTGTCCTCCACCACCAGCAGGGTCATGCCCTGGCCGTCGATCATGGGCACCACCGCCTGGGTTGGCGTCGGCAAGCCGGCCAGGGCCTCCGCGCGCGGCAGGTACAGGGTAAAGCACGTGCCCTGCCCCGGCTGGCTGTGCACCGCCAGGCCGCCGCCCGATTGCTGGGCGAAACCGAACACCTGGGACAAGCCCAGGCCGGTGCCCTTGCCCACCTCCTTGGTGGTGAAGAAGGGTTCGAAGATCCGTTCGATCTGCTGGGGGTCGATGCCGGCGCCGGTATCAGTCAGGGATACCGCGACAAAGTCCCCGGCCTGGGCACCCTGGCTGGCACTGGGGGGAATCTGCGCCACCCGCCCCACAGCCACCACCAGCAAGCCTTCGCCCTGCATGGCATCCCGGGCATTGACCGCCATATTGATCAGCGCCGTGTCGAACTGGCCGGCATCGGCGTGGATGTAGCAAGGCTGCTGCGGCAACTCGATACGCAGTTCGATGCAGGCGCCGATCAGTGGATTGATCATCTGCGCCAGCAACTGCACGCTGGCGCCGACGTCGAAGGTCTCCGGGCGCAGGTTCTGCTGGCGGGCATACGCCAGGAGCTGGCCGGTGAGCTTGCTGGCGCGGTCGACGGTGTCGGAAATCGCCTTGATGTACAGCTGCCGGCGCTCTTCGCTGAGGTTGCGGCGCAACAGGTCGGTGGAAGAACGGATCACCGTCAGCAGGTTGTTGAAGTCGTGGGCCACGCCACCGGTCAGTTGCCCCACCGCCTCCATCTTCTGCGCCTGGCGCAGGATGTCCTCGGTCTTGCGCAGCGCCTGGGCGGCCTCGCGCTCGGCCTGCATGTCACGGCCCACGGCGTGAATGTGGTGCGGGTCCGGCACGGCGCTCCAGGCCATCCAGCGATAGGAACCGTCGCGGTGGCGAAAGCGGTTCTCGAAGCGCGAAAAGCTCTCGCCCCGGGACAGATCGGCCGCCGCCCCCGCTGCGGCCAGGCTGTCCTGGGGGTGGATGAAATCGTAGAAACTGCTGCCTTCCAGTTCCTCGCGCTGCCAGCCCAGGAGCTGGGTCCAGGCCGGGTTGACGGCGACGATGCGGCCATTGAAGTCCGCCACCAGCATCAGGTCCGTGGACAGCTGCCAGATCCGGTCGCGCTCCTGGGTACGCTCCTGGACCCGCTGCTCCAGAGACTCATTGAGCCGCCGCAGTTCCTCCTGCGCCTCGCGGGTGGCGCTGATGTCCCGGGAAATGCAGAGGATCTTCTCCGGCTGGCCGGCCGCGTCGAGCATCGGCGTAACCTGCACATCCCACCACTTGGTGCGCCCCTGGAGGGTATCGGCGGCGCCCTGGAACCGCGCCGAGCGACCCTGGCGCGCGGCAGCAATGGCATCCCGGGCCTCCTGGTGGCCCTGGCCCTGCCAGAAGTCCGGCCAGGGACAGCCCCGCACCGCATTGAAATCACTGACCTCCATGACCCGCAGGCCACCTTCGCTCATGAACGACAGCTGGCCATCGAGGTCCAGCACCTTGATGCAGTCGTTGCTGGCGGCCAGCACCCGGGTATTGAGCTCGCGGGTTTCGCGCAGATGCGCCTCGGTCTGCCGGGCGTGCCGGGCCAGCAGCACGCGATCGGTGGTCTCCACGGTGTGGCACAGCACTCCGAGCACCTGTTCGTCGTCCTCGTCATACACCGGGCTCATGGAGAACGACCACCAGGTCAGCTCTTCGCCAGGGTAGCGCTGCATGTTCACCGGCAGGTCTTCGTGGCGGCAGGAGTAACCGAGAAACGCCTGCTCCACCATCGGCTGGACATCCGGCCAGGCATCGGCCCAGAGGGTCTGGATGGTCTGCCCCAGGGCATTGGCCAGGCGCGGGCCGAGGACCGGGCGGTAGGCATCGTTGAAGAAGAACTGCATCTGCGGCCCCCACAGCAGGTACAGGCTCTCCGGGGACTCGAGCATCTGGCTCAAGGTACTGCGCAGCAGGCCGGACCAGCCTTCACGAGGGCCCACCGCGGTCTGCGACCAGTCGAAGCGACGGATTGCAGCACCGATCTCGCCGCCGCGGGAGGTCTTGGGCGCTGCACCACGAGGTGGAGAAGTAGTCATGAACACATCACAGAAAAGGAAAAAGGCAACACTGCCATCCAATGGCCAGCGCAGGATAACTGACCCCGTGGATCCGCAGAAGTTGGCAAACGGCAAAGCTGATTCGACAACGGCGGCCAAAGTGCCCGGCGAATGCCTTTAAACCCGCGCCGGCCTGGGGCATTCTGCACCGGCATTGCCACCTGCCCGCCGAGAACCGCTCGATGAATACCACCACCTTGCTGCTCTACACCTCCAGCTGTTTTATCGGTGCCCTGATTCCCGGGCCGACCTCACTCCTGGCCATGGCCAACGGCACCTCGCGCAATCGCCAACTGGTGGCGGTGGGCATGGCCGGTGCGGCGCTTTCGGATGTGCTGATCATCGCTGCCGTGGGCCTCGGGCTGGGGGCCATGCTGATGGCCTCGCAGCAGTTGTTCATGGCCTTGAAATGGCTCGGGGTGTGCTACCTGGCCTGGCTCGGCATCCAGCTCTGGCGCAGTGCGCCCCAGGCCCTCGGAGCCCAGCAGGTGCAGGCCGGGTCACGGCGCGTCGAGGTGTTCCGGCGCAGCTTCTCGGTGGCCATGACCAACCCCAAGGTGCTGCTGTTCTTCACCGCGTTCCTGCCGCAGTTCGTCGACCCCGCCCAGCCGGTCTTCATCCAGTACGCCACTCTGGCGCTGGTCACTGCGGGGGTGGAGGTGCTGGTGATGGGGCTGTACGCCGCGGGTGGCGTGCAGGCGGCGAAGTTCCTGACCGCCAGCGGCATGCGCCGGCTCAATCAATGCTGCGGTGCGGCGATGCTGGCGCTGGCGGGGTTTCTAGCGCTGTATCGGCGCAGCTGAAACGCCGCGCCAGGTTTCAGAAGGCCAGCTTGTAACCGATGGAAAACAGCATGACCGCCAGGCACGGGCGCAGGATCTCGTCGGAAATGCGCCCGGTCATGTGGCTGCCGATCCAGATCCCGGGCAACGAGCCCATCAGCAGGAAACTCAGCAGGTGCCAGTCCATGTTGCCCATGCTGGCGTGGCCCAGGCCTGCCACCAGGGTCAGGGGCACGGCGTGGGCGATTTCAGTGCCCACCAGGCGCTTGGTGGCCAGGAACGGATAGAGGATGAACAGCGCCACGGTGCCCAAAGCACCGGCGCCGATGGAGGTCAAGGCGACCATGGTGCCCAGGATCACCCCGGTGACCACGGTCAGGCCATTGAGCCCGCCGGGGCTGGGCTGGTAGTCGCTGCCATGGCGCTGGGCGAAGGCCATGAGTTTCTTCTTGAAGACAATGGCCAGGGCCGTGAGCAGCAGGACGAACCCCAGCCCCTGCTTGATCACCGCGTTCAGGGCCTGGGGGTCGGTGTCGAGATTCTTCAGGAACCACAGGGTCAGCGCCACCGCCGGCACGCTGCCCAGGGTCAGCCAGCCGGTGATGCGCCAGTCGATGTTGCGGTTCTTCTGGTGCACCAGCACCCCACCGGATTTGGTGATGGCCGCGTACAGCAGGTCGGTGCCTACGGCCGTGGCCGGGTTGATGCCGAACCAGAGCAGGATCGGGGTCATCAGCGAACCGCCCCCCACACCCGTCATGCCTACGATGAAACCCACTACCAGGCCCGCGACTACAAAACCGAAGTTACCCACATCCATCAATAAAGCCCTACAAATCACGCGGCCAGGTCAAAAACTGGCGGCAGCATAGCGGCTAAAGCTTATGTCCATTTATATGAATAAAATCTAACGTTATAACCAGGCCCATTTTTCTCATGCACAAGGCGCATGGCAGCCCCTGCGCAATTGCAGCCGCCACATGCCACGGCGCCCCTGGCACGCGGCTAAAAAAAACACTTGCCGACAGACGCCGAACGCTCTGCGCTGCACATCAGGGCCGCGGCATCCGGTATTCTGCCGGTCGCTTGCCGGGGCACCCGGCCTGGCACTCCCCCTGGCTCGTGCCCCACACCCGATTCCAAGGAAGGCCCATGACCTCTGCCGACACCTCGTACCAGATCGAGCACCAACGCATCCGCTTCAGGCGCCAGAGCCTGCAACAGGAAGCCCCCGAAACCGGCGCCCCCGGCCGGGGCAACTGGGGGCTGGCACTGTCCGGTGGCGGCATTCGCAGTGCAACCTTCGGCCTTGGGGTGCTGCAGGCCATGGCCCGGGCTCCGGCCCCCGCCGAGGCGCAACCACAGCCTGCGGGCGCGCGCGAACACAGCCTGCTGTCGCGCATCGACTACCTGTCCACGGTCAGCGGCGGTGGCTATATCGGCAGTTTCTTCAGCAGCCTGTTCCTCCCCGGGCGCCTGCAGCCGCAGGCTCCCCAGGACCCGGTGGCCCATGCCGCCCACAACGCCTACCAGGCCCTGCGCTTCGAGCCGCCGGGGCGCATCAGCACCGGCGTCGACTACGCCACCCGGCCACCGGGCCAGGGCCCCGCGGCCTGGCTGCGGGAAAACGGCCGCTACCTGACCCCCACCGGCTCCGGAGACATGCTCTACGCCCTGGCCATGACCTGGCGCAACTGGCTGTCGCTGCAGGCCATGATCGGCCTGCCCATCGTGCTGCTGCTCAGCCTGCTGAGCCTGTTCCAGGTCCTGAGCCAGGCCAGCCTGCTGCTCTGGCCGCTGATGGCCGGTGTGCTGTTCGCCCTGCCCTGCGCCGTGGCGTACTGGCTGGTCATTCCCCAGGGCGACCTGGACCGGCCGCCGAGCATGGGCAACGCGGCGTACCGGATCATGCTCGGCATAGTCATCGGCCTGTGGCTCAGCGGCGCCCTGGCCTACTGGCTGGCCCAGTGGCAGGCAGTGGGCGCCCTGACCCTGGGCTGTGCCCTGGTGGGCAGCTGCGCCTTGCTGATCACCCGGCAACTGGTGCGGCGCCTGGCCGACAACCGCGACCCGGCCAAGGACAACGCCTGCGCCAACAGCGTGCGCAACTATCGGGTGCAGATCACCCGCGCCCTGGGCCGGGCGATGGCCGCGGTGGCGGTGCTGGGTTTTCTCGCCCTGCTGGTGACTGCGGCCCAGGCGCTGTACAGCTACCTGCACGACCTGAGGGCCCTGGGCAGCCTGCTGTTGCTGGTGGGCCTGGTGTGGCTGGTGCGGCGCCTGGCCCTGCTCAAGGATGAAAAACGCCTGCCGGGCTGGATGCACAAGCTGCCGCTGGACGTGCTCGCGCTGATTGCCGGCGGCCTGCTGCTGAGCCTGCTGTGCCTGTGCTGGGGCTTGCTGGTGCAGTGGATCGCCCACGACGGCGGGGTGGTGTCCTGCGACCACGCGGTGGCCTGGCGGCTGGCGGCGCTGAGCCTGCTGGCGGCCGTGCTGACCCACATCAGCGGGCGCTTCATCGGCTTCCTCAATACCTCATCGCTGCAGGCCTTCTACTCGGCGCGGCTGATCCGCGCCTACCTGGGCGCCTCCAATGGCCGACGCTTCAACGGCCCGGCCGCACAGCGCCGCACCTACATGAGCGTGGCCGAGCCCATGTCCAGCGACGACTTGTCGCTGCAGCAGTACTACGCCAGCCCCAGTGCCGGCCCGGTGCACTTGATCAACGTCACCATGAACCTGACTGTCGACCCGGCCGAACAACTGGTGCAGCGCGACCGCAAGGGCAAGCCGCTGTGCATCGCGCCGAACTGGGCACCCGACAGCCCGGCCCCCAGCGCCGAATGCCCGGCAGAACGCTACATTCTCGATGGCACGGCCTATCGTCGCGACCTCGACCATGGCCCGGCCTCGGAGATCATGAGCCCGCTGACCCTGGGCCAGTGGATCGGCGTCTCCGGCGCCGCCTTCAGCACCGGCCTGGGTCGCGCCACCAGCCTCGGCATGTCGCTGGTGCTGGGGCTGGCCAACGTGCGCCTGGGCATCTGGTGGCCCAGCCACTTCCTCGACCCCGGGCAACAGCACTGGGTGCCCCGGGACCTCAAGCCCTGGACCCGCTACGGCACCCAGGCCTACCTGTTCTATGAACTGACCGCGCGCTTTCACGGCTACCGCCGCGACTACCAGTACCTGTCAGACGGCGGGCACTTCGAAAACACCGGTACCTACGAACTGCTGCGCAAGGAGCGCAAGGTGGAATTGATCGTCACCTGCGACGCCGGCTGCGACCCCGACTACCAGTTCGACGACCTGGCCAACCTGGTGCGCCTGGCGCGCATCGACCAGGCGCTGGAGATCCGCGAAGACCCGGGGGCTCTGAGCCATCCGCAGCTCAAGACGGTGTTTGCCAGCCTTGAGGAATTCCGCCAGCCACCGAGCGCCGAGAACCAGAAATGCGCCCTGCTGCTCAACGTCCATGCCCACTCCCCGGGCAGTGACGATGACCTGTGCCAGACGCCCCACTGCCGAATCCTGGTGCTCAAGCCCCGGCTGATCGCCGGACTGACGCCGGACGTGCTGAACTACGCCCGGACCAATCCGGGCTTTCCCAACCAGAGCACCGTGGATCAGTTTTTCGACGAGGCGCAGTTCGAGAGTTACCGGCAACTGGGCCTGAGCATTGGCCAGGCAGTCTTCGGCACCCAGTGCCAGCCCAGCGAGATTGCCCAGGCGTTGTGGCGGTATCTGCAATAGCCCCGGCAGCGCCGGGGCCTGCCGGTCAAGGGGTCTTGTGCCGCTTCACCGCTTCCAGCCATTGCGCTTCAAGGCGTTCCTGGTGCGGGTCGATGCCATGCTCGGCCAGCAGCGCCAGATGCCGCTCCACCTCACCGTGCATCTGCCCGTGGGCGCTGGAGTTGGCGTCCAGCTGGTGCATCTGGATCAGCCCCAGGTGATAGAAGCGCAGCAGCTTGAGGGCTGCAGGATCACCCGCCGCCACCCCGGCGGTGACCTGGTGCATGACGTTGGTCACCCGCATCAGGCTGCGCTTGAGGCGCCAGCCATAGACCGCCGCCGCCATCCACGGCTTGCTCCAGAACACACTGCGCAACAACGCCGCGCTGATCAGCAGGCCGGTGAACACACCTGCCGCGTTCCACAGCAGGTTGTCCCCGCCGGGCTGGCCGAACAGCGCCACCGCCGCGCTGGAAAACAGCATGGCCAGGGCAATGAACACCAGCGCGATGATCAAGGTGCTGCGCCGGGTTTGCCGACGGTAAGTCTCAGGGTCCTGCGGGGTGATGACGAACATGGGCGCGACGGGCTCCAATGGCTGAACGTGAGTGGCTGGCGCGCATTATCACCGCTGGACCGGCCGCCGGTGGGTTAAACGGGAAAAATATCCCATTAGGCTGATCCAGGTCGGTGTATTCCCCTGCCCCCGCGTCAACGCCGCTGCAACGACCGCCCCAGGCGCCGCCAGCCCAGCACCACCCCGCTGGCGCTGACCAGCAAACCTCCGGCGCTGAAGGCGATCATCCACAGATCCCACAACGGCCGGTTGGCCAGCAGCGGCAGCCAGTCCCAACTGTGCAGCAGGGCGAACAGCCAGCGCGAGGCGCGGCGCGGCTGGTCCAGTTGGCCGACGATGGCGCCGGTGTGCAGGTCCAGGTGCAGCCAGGTGTGCGCCGGGTCGTCGAAACGCACCCGCAGCACCGGCAGGCGCTGCTGCAGGTGGCCCATCATGCTTTGCGGTTCCCGGGCGTAGTAATAGAAGTCGTAGGCGGCAAGTTGCTCGACGAGCATCGGTTGCCCTGGCCGGATGGCCCAGGCCGCCTGCTGCAAGGTGCCGGGGTGGAACCGGCGCTGGACCCGATCCCCGGCCATGTCGAAGATCCGCGTACGCCCGGCGCCGTCATAGCCAATCACATACCCCTTGCCGGCGATCATCCGCCACTCCAGTTCCCGGGCCTGCAGGCCGTCATCGGCAAAGCGTTGCAGGACCTGCCCGGCATTCAGCGGGAAGGCCAGGGCGCCCAGTGGACCACCCTGGTACGCCGCCACCGACAAGGGCTGGGCGCTGCTGAAGAGCTTCCACGGGTTCATCGACATCAGGCCACTGAAGATCCAGGTGATCAGCAGCACGCCGAACAGCATGCCCCCCAGGTGATGCCAGCGGGCAAAACCCTGGTACGGCGAGTGCGAGCCGTTGCGGTAGGTGCGCTTGAAGCGCCAGCGCAGCACGCCCACCGCCAGGCCGAGCACCGCCATCAGGGTGGCGGCCAGGGACAGGTAGGTGACGATCGGCCCCCAGGCGCCATCGATGCCGATGCCCCGCAACGGGTACAGCCAGTGCAGCCAGGCGCCGATCCAGTTCCAGCCGCGTTCGCTGGCGGTAGCGTCACGCACCACCTCGCCGGTGGTGCCGGAGATATACAGCAGGCGCCGTTCGGCATCGGCAATGGCCACCCGGTGCAGCGGCCGGTCGGCATCCAGGGCCCGGGACAGGCTCCACATGTCTTCCTGCACGACGCCACGATCACGCGCCACCGCTTCGGGGGCGAACTGGCGGGCCGCGGCCAGGGCTTCGACCCTATCGGGGGGCGCCGCCGGCTGGCCGCTGTGGGAGTCGACCGCCACCTTGCGCGGCCCGGGGTATTCCAGGATGTAGCGCGGCTGCCCCGCCACCGTGGTCAGGCGGATGCGGGTGGGCGGCTGGTGCGGATCGGCGGCGTGCAGCACCTGCCCCAGGTCGGCTGGGGCCGGCTCCAGTTGCAGCACCGGCAGGTGGGCCAGGTGCTCGGCCGGGGTCAGCTTGGGGTAGCCGACATACAGCATCACCACCCCGGAGATAAACCACAGGGCCATGAACAGGCAGGCAACGATGCCCAGCCAACGGTGCCAGAGGTACAGGTAACGCTTCATCACGGGCAACTCGCAGATGCGCGGGGCGCCACCGGGCGCCCCGCTGGCTCAGGTTAAAAGCGCGTTTGCAGCGCCAGTTCGAAGGTCCGCGGCGCCCCCAGGTACAGCTGGCTCGGCGCGGTGGTGCGGGCGTAGACCTGATCGGTGAGGTTGCGCACCCGCCCGGTGATCCGCGTATCGGCGTTCACCTGATAGCCGACAAAGGCACCGAAGATCGTGTAGGCCGGCGCGTAGCGGCTGTTGGCCGCATTGGCGTACATCGAAGACACGTAGCGGGCGTCGCTGCCCACCTGCCAGGACGGCGCCAGGTCATAGGTCAGCCACAGGTTGCCGACCTTGTCCGGAGTGTTGGTAGGCCTGTTGCCCTTGCGCGATACCGGGCGCCCGCCGACGTTTTCATAGAACTCGTCGTATTGGGCATCGACGTAGGCGAAGTTGCCTTCGGCCAGCAGCCTGGGCGTCACCCGCAGCGATGCCGCCAGTTCCACGCCCCGGGAAGACTGCTGCCCCACCGGTTGGCTGCTGCCGGGGTTGCTCGGGTCGGCGGTGGACAGGTTCTTGCGCTCGATGCGGTAGGCGGCCAGGGTCGCCGAGCCGCGGCCGTCGAGGAAATCGAACTTGCTGCCGACCTCCCACTGGTTGCCGGTGCTCAGGTCGAAGTCGCGCACCTGGCCATAGCTGGCGGTGGTCAGGATGCCCGCCGGCGGGTCGGCGGCGGTGCTGTATTGCACGTACACGTTGGCCGCCGGGGTCAGCTCGTAGACCAGCCCCAGGCGCCCGGTGGTCGGGCGGTATTTACGCTGGAAAAACGCCGGGTTGGCCTCGGTGACGGCGCGGTAGTTGGTCACCTGCAGGTCGATCTGGTCGTGGCGCAGGCCGCTGAGCAGGGACAGGCGCTCGCTCAGTTGCAGGCGGTTTTCCAGGAACAGGGCCCAGGTGTCCACCTGGTTGCGGCGGTTCTTGTCGAAGCCGCGCTGCATGCCGGGCAAGTCCCAGAAGCTGCCCGGGTCGAAATCGCCCGGATCAACGCCGGGCAGTGAGCCCGACACCGAGCGCGGGAAGTTGCTCATCACGTTGTGGCTGTAGTCGATGCCCGCCGACCATTGGCTGTCCAGGCCGAACAGCGTGTTGTGATGCAGCAGCTCGAAGCGGTTGCCGTTGAGCTCCTGGGCGTGGCGCTGGAGCAGGATGCCGGAACGCACCACCTGGCTGTTGTCGCTGTTGTAGGCGTAGGTCTCCAGGTTGCGGTATTCGCGGTCGGCGTTGTAGTGGTACAGGGTGTTGCGCAGCGAAGTACGGTCATCGACCTGATAGTCGATGATCGAGCGCAACCACTGCACCCGCTGTTCGTAACGGCCATCACGGACGTTGTAGTTCTCGAAGCGCCGGCTCTTGTCCACCTCCATCTTGCCCCCCAACGGGTTCAGCGCCGGGGTGCCCCAGTAGGGGCTGTCGACGCGCTCGTCCTGGTACTCGTAGGCCAGGGTGTGGGACAGCTGGTCGTTGAAGTCCGTCAGCAGGGAGAAGGCCGTGGTCCAGGCGTCGCGCTGTTCACGGTCGACATAACCGTTGCTGGTGGTGTGGCTGAGGTCCAGGCGCGCGTAATGCCGCGGGCCGGCCCCCTCGTTCAGCGCGTGGTTGAAGCCGAAGGAGGTTTCAGTGCTGTCGTAGGAGCCATAGCTGACCCGCCCTTCATTGAACGACTCGGTGCGCGACGGCAGCTTGGTGATGTAGTTGATCGAACCGCCCACCGCGCCGGCGCCGTAGAGAAAGCTCGACGGCCCGCCGACGGCCTCGACCCGGTCGTAGATCCAGCTGTCCACCGGGCGCGCGGCGATGGAGTCGTACTGCACGCTGATGCCATTGAACAATTGGGTGATCTGCGCCCCTGAGAAGCCGCGATAGGACACGAAGCCCGGCACCCCGGGGGACGAGGCCGCGTTCATCCCCGGCACGCTGGCCAGGATGTCCTGGGTATTGGCGGCGCCGCGCTGCTCGATCTGCTGGCGGTTGACCACACTGATCGAAGCCGGGGTTTCCCGGGGCGTCAGGCCCAGGCGCGAACCGGTGCTGCCCTGGGTATCGAGTTGCAGGCCGACCTTGCGTTCTTCGTCGGTGCTGATGCGCATCTGCGGCAACTCCAGCGGGGAGTCGGCCAGGGCATTGAACGACAGGGCGCAGCACAGCGCCGCGCAGTGGGGGGAGCGATTGAGGTGTTTCATGGACTCGGACTCGAAAAAAAATCATCGAACAGCGTCCGGCAGCAGTCGCCGGAGCGACCGTGCAGCTAGTGCCGGAGGACGAGAAAGCGCGACCGCCGATGACGGTCGCCGGAGCGAGTCAGCCCAGAGGAGGTGCCCGGGGATTGAGCGCAGGCCAGCAAGAGCGCGGCGGTGCCTTGCTGCGCTGCTCGCCCCCCAGCCGTGGCGGGCGTTGGCGGCGCAGCATCCAGCCCAGGCAAAACAGCAGCGCGATGCCCAGGCTCACGGCCGAGCACAATGGGCACATGAACGTGCTCAACCCACCGGCGACGGCCTGATCGCTGAAGTCGCCGTCCAGGGCCGGGCCCGGGTTGCCCATGGCGGAACAGAATTGCCCGCCGACGCCATTGAGCTCCAGCCCGGCCATCTGCCCGTGGCCCAGGCCACAGACGAACACGTTGAACAGCACGCAGAAATACAGCGTCCAGGCAATGTGGGGGCGATGGGGGGAGGCATGGGTCATGGCGGCAAGATTAACAGTGAAAAAAGCGGCGGAAAATCACCCATGCAGGGCAAGCGAGACTCATGGGCCTGCCAGCGGTGAGGTTGTGGCGAGCTTTATAGCCGACTCCCGAAGAGTGCAGTGTCGGACCAGAACTAAAAAGAAGGCGCATCGCCTCACCTTCAAAGCAGCTCCCAGCCCATACGGTCCCTGTAGCCGCCGCAGGCTGCGAACGACTGCGAAGCAGGCGCCGCGCTTGAGAGCGCTGAAGGTCCTGCGGCCCTTGTCGCAGCCTCGCAAGCTCGGCAGCGGCTACAAGCAGCGTCACCCTTCATCCTTATCGCCAGGCTATGTGCCCCAGCGCACAGACAACCCTCGCCTCTGCCCGGCAACCTCAAGGTTGCAGATTTTTGCCTGACACGCTCGTCGCGACGGTGCCTCGATTTGACCGCACGCCCCGCTCCCGGCCCTCCCTCGCACCCCGTGCCGAGGGACGGCTCTGTTATGCCAAGGAAAACATGGACAGTCATTGGACCCACGCATTCCTGAGGTTCTGGCGGCTGCCCGCCGCCCGATACGGCCAATGGAAGGCCTCGCGCAACAGCGTCGAATACCAGGCGCCGCTGCGCTCGGAATTGTTCAGCACTGAACAGATGGCCCGCCACGGCACCCTGCTGGCGCAACAGCATCGCCTGAGCCCGAGCCGCACCCCGGACTGGCTGCTGGCCCGCCTGGCGGACAACGCCAGCGCCCTGGCCAGTTGCTGCAAGAGCCTGACCGCCGCCACCCACGCCTCACCCCGGGCCACCCCCGCCGCGGAATGGCTGCTGGACAACTACTACCTGCTGGAAGAACAGATCCGCATCACCCGCACCCACCTGCCCCGGGGCTACAGCCGGCAGTTGCCGCGCCTGGCCAACGGCCAGTCGGCGGGCCTGCCGCGGGTCTATGACATCGCCCTGGAAACCATTTCCCACGGCGACGGCCGGGTCGACACCGACAGCCTGGGGCGCTTCGTCGACAGCTACCAGAGCGTCACCCCGCTGATGCTCGGCGAGCTATGGGCAATCCCCATCATGCTGCGCCTGGCCCTGATCGAGAACCTGCGCCGGGTGGCCTTCCGGGTCATGGCCAACTGGAGCGAACGCAACCTGGCCAACGACTGGGCCGACCGCCTGATGGAAACCGCCGAGCAGGACGCCAAGAGCGTGGTGCTGGCGGTGGCCGACATGGCCCGCTCGGCACCGCCCATGACCGCCGCCTTCGTCGCCGAGCTGGCGCGTCGCCTGCAAGGACAGAACGCGGCCCTGGTGCTGCCCCTGGCGTGGATCGAGCAACTGCTGGGGGAAACCGGGCTGAACATCGAGCGCCTGGTGCAGCTCGACGCCCAGCAGCAGGCCGCCGACCAGGTCTCCATCAGCAACAGCATCTCCAGCCTGCGCCTGCTCTCGGCCAGCAACTGGCGCGAGTTCGTCGAGCTGATGAGCCGGGTCGAACAGGTACTGGAACAGGACCCCGCGGGGGTCTACCGACGCATGGATTTCGCCACCCGCGACCATTACCGCCATGTGCTCGAACGCCTGGCCCGGCACTGCCGCCACAGTGAAGAACAGGTGGCCCGCCAGTGCATCGAGCTGGCCCGCGCCCAGTACCGCGCCGAGGCGCCGGAAGCCGTGGCCGGCCACGTCGGTCACTACCTGATCGGCGCTGGCCGGCGCACCCTGGAACAGCAGATCGGCGCCCGAGTCCCCCTGGCTGAACGTGGCCGCCGCCTGCTGACCCAGGCGCCCCTGGGCTTTTTCCTGGTGCCGGTGATCCTGCTCTCGGCCCTGTTCGCCTGGCCCTTCCTCAGTGCCCTGTATCAGGAAGCGACTTCCGGCCACTACTGGCTGGGGCTGTTGGCGGTGCCGGCGCTGCTGCTCGCCAGCCGGCTGGCCCTCGGCCTGATCAACGGCCTGGTGACCCTGACCGTGGCCCCCGGCATCCTGCCGCGCCTGGACTACAGCGAAGGCATTGCTCCCCGAGCCCGGACCCTGGTGGCGGTGCCCTGCCTGATCGGCTGCACGGCGGATGTCGAGGAGCTGGTGGAAGGGCTGGAGGTGCGCTTCCTGGCCAACCGCGACGCCCAGCTGTATTTCGCCCTGCTCAGCGACTTTCTCGACGCCCCCAGCGAAACCCTGGACGCCGATGCCGGCCTGCTGATGCTGGCCCGGCAACGGATCGAGGCGCTGAACCTGAAGTACCCCGAAGAAGCCGTGGAGCGCTTCTACCTGCTGCACCGGCCACGCCTGTGGAACCCGGCGGAACATTGCTGGATGGGCCACGAACGCAAGCGCGGCAAGCTCGAAGACCTCAATGCCCTGCTGCGCGGCCGGGGTCGGGAGCGTTTTTCGCTGATCGTCGGCGATATCCAGGCACTGCCTGAAATCACCTACGTGATCACCCTGGACAGCGACACCCAGTTGCCCCGGGACGTGGCCCAGCAATGCGTGGGGGCCATGGACCATCCCCTGAACCGGCCCCTGGCCGACCCGTTGAGCGGGCGCATCGTCAGCGGCTACGGGATTCTCCAGCCGCGGGTCGGCATCAGCCTGTCGAGCACCGCCCGTTCGGCCTATGCCCGGCTGTTCGCCAGCGACGCCGGGATCGACCCCTATACCCGCGCCGTATCGGACGTCTATCAGGACCTGTTCCAGGAAGGCTCCTTCGTCGGCAAGGGCATCTATGCCGTAGACACCTTCGAGCAGACCCTGGGCGGGCGCTTCGCCGACAACCGGATCCTCAGCCATGACCTGATCGAGGGCTGCTACGCCCGCTCCGGGCTGCTCAGCGATGTGCAGCTGTTCGAGGAATACCCGGCCCGCTACAGCGCCGACGTCAAGCGCCGCCAGCGCTGGATCCGCGGTGACTGGCAACTGCTGCCGTGGCTCCTGCCCTGGTCGCCCAAGGCCGGTGGAGGCCTGGAAAGCAATCGCCTGAGCCCCCTGGCGCGCTGGAAGATCCTCGACAACCTGCGCCGCAGCCTGGAGCCCATGGCCCTGCTGGGCATGCTGCTGTGGGGCTGGCTGGGGGCCACCCACCCCGTGGCCTGGACCCTGGCGGTGCTGATTCTGCTGCTGGTGCTGCCGCTGTCGGCGGCCTTTCGCGAGCTGCTGGAAAAGACCCCGGATGTGCCCCTGCAACAACACCTGGTGGCCGCCTTGGGCACAGCCGGCCAGCACCTGTGCCGGGCGCTGCTGCCCCTGGCCTGGCTGCCCCATGAGGTGGCCTACAGCCTGGGTGCCCTGGGCCGCGCGCTATGGCGCATGAGCATCAGCAAGGAGTATCGCCTGCAATGGCAACCGTCCCGGGAAGCCGAACGCGGCCCCGATGACAGCCTGCTGGAGCTCTACCGGCGGATGTGGGTCGGCCCGGCCCTGGCGTTGCTCCTGGCCGGGCTGTCGTGGCCGCGCCCACAGTTGCTGGTGGCCGTGCCCCTGCTGCTGGCCTGGCTGGCCGGCCCGGCCCTGGCCTGGTGGCTGAGCCGCCCCGCCAGCCAGGTGGCCTTCGTGCCCAACACGGGCCAGCGGCGTTTCCTGCAGAGCCTGGCCCGCCGCACCTGGGCCTTTTTCGACCAGTACGTCGGCCCCCAGGACAACTGGCTGGCCCCGGACAACCTGCAGGAGCAACCCCAGCAGCGGGTAGCCCATCGCACGTCCCCCACCAACCTGGGCCTGGCCCTGCTGGCGCACCTGGCGGCCCATGACTTCGGCTACCTGAGCAGCAGCCGGCTGCTGCAGCGCCTGGAACGGATGCTCGCCAGCATGGGCCGGCTGGAGCGCTATCGCGGGCACTTCTACAACTGGTACGACACCCAGAGCCTGGAGCCCTTGCCACCGCGCTATGTGTCCACGGTGGACAGCGGCAACCTGGCCGGGATGCTGCTGACCCTGCGCCCGGGCTTGCAGGGCCTGATGGACAGCCCGCCGTCCCCGGTGCAGATCGCCAACGGCCTGCTGGACTGCCTCGACGTGCTCCAGGACGCCCTCACCGCAGCGGGTCAGGACACCGCGGCCGTGCTGCGCTGGCGCCTGGAAACCCGCGCCGTGCATGAACACCTGAGCCTGCATGCCGGGGTCAGCGCCGAGGGCCTGCTGGGCCTGTTGCAACGCATTGGCGAGAGCGCCGCCGACTCCCACGGCGAGGCATCCGATGACAGCGCCTTCTGGCACCAGGCGCTGACCGCGCAATGTCGCGACCTGCATGACGAATTGCTCTGGCGCACCCCACCGCCCATGGCCGACGGTCGCCGCTTCGGCCTCCTCAGTTGGCGCCAGCTGGCCGAGCTGGACACCGACTATTGGCTGCCCCGGCACCATGGGCGGATCGCCGCGCTACGGGAACTGGCGCTGGAACGCTGCACCGCGGTGAACCAGTTGCTGGAGCAAGTGACCGGCATGGCGCAGATGGATTTCGGCTTCCTCTACGACACCCGGCGCCACCTGCTGGTGATCGGCTACAACGCCGACGAGCACCGCCTGGATGCCGGCTACTACGACCTCTTGGCCTCGGAAGTGCGCCTGACCCATTTTGTCGCCATCGCCCAGGGGCAGTTGCCCCAGGAAAGCTGGTTTGCCCTCGGCCGCCTGCTCACCAGCAGCGCCGGTACCCCGGTGCTGCTGTCCTGGACCGGTTCGATGTTCGAATACCTGATGCCGATGCTGGTGATGCCCAGTTACCAGGGCACCCTGCTGGACCAGACCTGCCACGCCGCCGTGGCCCTGCAGATCGAGCACGGCCAGCAACTGGGCCTGCCCTGGGGCGTGTCCGAGTCGGGCTACAACACCCTCGACAGCCAGTTCAACTACCAGTACCGGGCGTTCGGCGTGCCGGGGCTGGGGCTCAAGCGTGGCCTCGGCGCGGAACGGGTAGTGGCGCCCTACGCCAGCGTCCTGGCGCTGATGGTGGCGCCCCAGGCAGCCTGCCAGAACCTGCAGCGCCTGGCCCAGTTGGGCCTGCAGGGCCGCTTCGGCCTCTATGAAGCCGTGGACTACACCGAATCGCGCCTGCCCCGGGGCCAGAACCATGCCGTGGTGCAATCGTTCATGGCCCACCACCAGGGCATGAGCCTGCTGTCCCTGGCGTGGCTGCTGCTGGACCAGCCCATGCAGCGGCGCTTCGAATCCGACCCGCAGTTCCAGGCCATCGCCCTGCTGTTGCAGGAACGAGTGCCGAAAACCGCCGCCCAGTACCTGCATGCCGCCGGTGCCCCGGCGGCCGACGAAGCCGCCCGGGCCCACGAGAACAAACTGCGGGTGTTCGCCGACCCGGACCGCAAGCGCCCGGCGGTGCAACTGCTTTCCAACGGCCACTACCACGTCATGCTCAGCAGCGCCGGCGGCGGCTACAGCCGCTGCAACGAGCTGGCGGTGACCCGCTGGCACGAAGACCCGACCCGCGATCACTGGGGCCAGTTCTGCTACCTGCGGGACGTGGCCAGCGGCACGTTCTGGTCCGCCGCCTACCAGCCGACCCGAGGCCGCCCTTCAAGCTTCGAGGCGATCTTCACCGACGCCCGGGCCGAATTCCGCGTGCGTGAACAGGACTTCGACAGCCACACGGAAATCGTCGTGTCCCCCGAAGACCCCATCGAGCTGCGCCGCCTGCACATCTGCAACCGCGCCCGGGTACGCCGCAGCATCGAGCTCACCAGCTACGCCGAAGTGGTGCTGGCCCCGGCTCCAAGCGATGCCGCCCACCCGGCCTTCAGCAACCTGTTCATCGAGACCGAACTGCTGCCCGATTGGCAGGCCATCGTCTGCAGCCGCCGGCCACGTTCCCAGGAGCAGCCGGTGCCCTGGATGTGCCACCTGCTGGCAGCCCACGGCGTGGACATCGACGCGATTTCCTACGAAACCGACCGCGCGCGCTTTATCGGCCGTGGCCGCGACCTGGCCGCGCCCCAGGCCCTGGACCCGCAGACCGAGCGGCTCTCGGGCAGCGCCGGGCCGGTGCTCGACCCGATCGTGGCGATCCGCTGCCGGATCACCCTCGACCCCGGCCAGAGCGCCACCATCGACCTGGTGACCGGGGTCGCCGAAAGCCGTGAACACTGCCTGCAACTGATCCACAAATACCGCGACCGGCACTTGGCGGACCGGGTCTTCGACCTGGCCTGGACCCACAGCCAGGTGCTGTTGCGCCAGCTCAACGCGTCCCTGGCCGAGGCCCGGCTGTTCCAGCAGATGGCAGCTTCGCTGCTCTACGCCAACGCCACCCTGCGCGCCGACAACAGTCTGCTGCAGGCCAACCGGCGCAGCCAATCCGGGCTCTGGGGCCAGGGCATTTCCGGCGACCTGCCGATCGTCCTGCTGCAAGTGGGCGACCTGGCCAACATTGCCCTGGTGCAGCAGTTGATCAAGGCCCACGCCTACTGGCGGCAAAAAGGCCTGGCGGTGGACCTGGTGATCTGGAACGAGGACCAGGCGGGTTACCGCCAGCAGCTCCAGGACCTGATCATGGGCCTGGTGACCTCCGGCAGCGAGGCCAGCCTGATCGACCGCCCGGGGGGCATCTTCGTGCGTCCGGCCCAGCAACTGTCCGGCGAGGACCGCACGCTGATGCTGGCGGTGGCGCGCCTGGTGGTCAGCGACAGCCGCGGCAGCCTCGCCGAGCAAGTCCACCGGCGCCGCGCCGACCCTTCGCTGCCGCGCCTGGAAGCGCCCCTGGGACACCTGCCACCACCCGCCAGCCGAGCCAGCACCGCTGCAGCGCCAGAGCTGATCCTGGAAACCCCCTACGGCGGTTTCAGCAGCGACGGCCGTGAATACCTGATCACCCTCAACCCCGGGCAGCCGACGCCCGCGCCCTGGGCCAACGTGCTCGCCAACCCGCTGTTCGGCACGGTGATTTCAGAAACCGGCGGCGCCTACAGCTGGCGTGAGAACGCCCACGAATACCGCCTCAGCCCGTGGCACGACGACCCGGTCAGTGACCCCAGCGGCGAGGCCCTGTACCTGCGCGACGAAGACAGCGGGCGGGTCTGGTCGCCCACTCCCCAGCCCTGCCCCGGAAGCGGCAGCTACCGCACCCGCCACGGCTTCGGCTACAGCGTCTTCGAGCATGAAGAGGACGGCATCCACAGCGAGCTCACGGTTTATGTGGCGCTGCAGGCGCCGATCAAGTTCTCGCGGCTGAAGATCCGCAACCTCAGCGGTCGGCCACGGCGCTTGTCGGCCACCTGCTATGTGGAATGGGTGCTGGGAGAGTCCCGCAGCCGCTCGGCCATGCACGTGGTCAGCGAAAGCGACCCGGTGAGCGGCGCACTGTTCGCCCGCAACCCCTACAACATGGAGTTTTCCGGGCACGTGGCGTTTCTCGATACGGACGCCGAGGTCAGCAGCTTCACCGGCGATCGCAGTGAGTTCATCGGCCGCAACGGCAGCCTCGCGGCGCCGGCAGCGTTGACTCGGGGGCGCCTGTCCGGGCGCTCCGGTGCCGGTTTCGACCCCTGCGCGGCGATGCAGGTGAGCCTGGAACTGGAGGACGGCCAGAGCCGGGAGGTGCTGTTCCGCCTGGGGGCCGAAGTGGATGCCAAGGCCGCCACCCGCCGGGTCCTGCAGTACCGCGGCAGCCAGATGGCGCAGGCCGAGCTTGCGGCCGTGCACCAGCATTGGCAGCGCAGCCTCGGCGCGGTACAGGTGCGCACACCGGACCCGGCCATCGACGTCATGGCCAACGGCTGGCTGATGTACCAGACCATTGCCTGCCGCTTCTGGGCCCGCAGCGGTTTCTACCAGTCCGGCGGTGCCATCGGCTTTCGCGACCAGTTGCAGGACAGCATGGCGATGATCCACGCCGAGCCGGCCCTGGCCCGCGAGCACCTGTTGCTGTGCGCCGCCCACCAGTATCCCGAGGGCGACGTCCAGCACTGGTGGCACCCGCCACAGAATCGCGGGGTGCGCACCGGCTGCTCCGATGATTTCCTGTGGCTGCCCCTGGCCACCAGCCGCTATGTACAGATCACCGGCGACCACAGCGTGCTGGAGGTCGAAGTGGGTTACCTGGAAGGCCGCCTGCTCAATTCCGGGGAAGAATCCTACTACGACCTGCCCCAGGCCAGCGGGCTGCGGGAAAGCCTCTACCTGCACTGCCGGCGCGCCATCGAGCACGGCCAGCGGCGCGGGGCCCACGGCTTGCCGCTAATGGGCACCGGGGACTGGAACGACGGCATGAACCGAGTCGGTGAACACGGCCTGGGGGAAAGCGTGTGGCTGGGCTTCTTCGGCCATGAAGTGCTGCAACGCTTTGCCGTCACCGCCGAGCAGCACCAGGACCCGGACTTCGCCCGGGAGTGCCGCGCCCAGGCCCTGGCCTTGCGCGCCGCCCTCGACAGCCAGGCCTGGGACGGCCAGTGGTATCGCCGCGCCTGGTTCGACGATGGCCAGATCCTGGGCAGCGCCAGCAACCAGGAGTGCCGCATCGACTCCATCGCCCAGAGCTGGTCGGTGCTGTCCGGCGCCGCCAGCGATGCCCGCCAGCACCAGGCCATGGCCTCCCTGGATCAGCACCTGGTGCGTCGCGACAGCGGCGTGGTGCTGCTGCTCGACCCACCTTTCGCCCACAGCTCCCTGGACCCGGGCTACATCAAGGGCTACGTGCCCGGGGTGCGGGAAAATGGCGGCCAGTACACTCATGCCGCGGTCTGGGCCAGCATGGCCTTCGCCCGCCTGGGGGACAGTGCCCGGGCCTGGGAGCTGCTGCACATGATCAACCCGGTAAGCCGGCGCAGTGCCGAACAGGTCGCCACCTACCGGGTCGAGCCCTACGTGATGGCCGCCGACGTCTATGGCGTGGCGCCCCACACCGGGCGCGGCGGCTGGAGCTGGTACACCGGTTCGGCGGGCTGGACTTACCGGCTGATCGTCGAGTCGCTGCTGGGCCTGCGCCGCGAAGGCCAGAGCCTGTACATCGAACCGGTGATCCCGGCGCATTGGCCGGGCTACAGCCTGGACTATCGGTTCGGCGAGACGCTCTACCGTATTGAAGTGCGGCAGAACCCCGGCGCCACCCTCAGCCTGAGCCTGGACGGCCGGCCGCTGGTGGGGCTGGCCATACCGCTGCTGGATGACGGCAGTACGCGCAGGGTGCTGCTCACCTGGCCCGCCGCCCTGCCCGCGCAGGCCGGGCATACCCCGACAGCGACCCATACGGAGCCGGCACCATGACAGACACCCGGCCACACCCTGGACTACCCTGAGTGAGCGCTGACGCCTTGCCATCCGGTGGTTCTGAGATGTTCGACAACCTTGGGCACGGGCCCAATCACTTGCTCAATGCACTGCCGGCGGCGGTGCAGGAGCGCCTGCTGCCCCACCTCAAGCCGGTGGCCCTGGGCCTGGGCCAGGTGCTCTACGAGTCCGGGGACATACCGCGCCACGTGTACTTCCCCACCGATGCAGTGGTGTCGTTGCTGTACCTGATGGAAAACGGCGCCTCGGCGGAAATCGCCGTGGTGGGCAACGAAGGGCTGGTGGGGGTGGCCCTGGTCATGGGCGGCGAAAGCACCACCAGCCGGGCCATCGTGCAGAGCGCCGGGCACGCCTTGCGCCTGCCCGGCCAGCGCCTCAAGGACGAGTTCAACCGCCACGGCGAAATGCTCCTGCTGATGCTGCGCTACACCCAGTCGCTGATCACCCAGATGGCCCAGACCGCGGTGTGCAACCGCCACCACTCCATCGACCAGCAACTGTGCCGCTGGCTGCTGCTGTCTTTGGACCGGCTGCCGGGCAACCAGCTGGTGATGACCCAGGAGCTGATCGCCAACATGCTCGGGGTGCGTCGCGAAGGCGTGACCGAAGCCGCGGGCAAACTGCAGCGCCAGGGCATCATCGAATACAGCCGCGGCCGGATCAATGTGCTTGACCGGCCGCGGCTGGAGCAGCACAGCTGCGAGTGCTATGGGGTGGTGCGCAAGGAAACCGAGCGCTTGCTGCCGTACCTGCCTGGCAGCAAGCGCGCCGATCCGGACTGAAACGGGCGTGGGTGTCAGGCCGCGCCAGACGCCTTCACCGCCAGGATGCTCCCCGGCATCGAGTACAAGGCGCGTTCGGTGGTGCTGCCGATCAAGCGGCCAAAGCCGGTGCGGTGCACCGTGCCCATCACCACCACGTCCACCAGGTATTCGTCGACGAACTGGGCGATGCCCGGCACCGGCGGGCCCATGATGAAGTGGCGGAATTCCTGGGGCACGTTGTGCTCATCCCCCAGGCGTTCGAATTCCTTGTGCAGGGAGTCGCGCAGCTCGTCCAGGCAGTTGACGCTCCAGGCGGTGGACGCCACCGGCGCCACGCCATCGAGCATCGGCATCAGGTCGTAGGCGTACAGCAGGTGCAACTGGGCGTCGCATTGCAGGGCCAGGGCGTGGGCGGTCTGGATGATCTGCGTATTGAGCCCGCGGATCTGGGTGTCGGACTGGGCCGGGTCCACCGCGGCGACAATCCGCCGGGGCAGCTTGTGCGGCGCGTCATTGACCAGGTGCACCGGCACCGGCGCCTCGCGCAGCAGGTGGCAATCCAGCGGGGTGACGAACACGCGCTTGAGGGCCGACTCCAGGGTCACGTCCTTGATCAGCAGGTCAGGTCGGAACTCGTCGATGTAGGCGAGCATGTCCTTGAGCACCTGGGTGCTCCAGATCACCTGGGTGGTGACCTGCACGCCCTCCTCGGCCATCCACTGCGCTTCCACCTGCAACCAGCGCTCGTGGCGCTGCAGGTAGGCTTCGCGCTCGCTGTCTTCCAGGTGTTCTTCCCACAGGTAGGTGCGCGCCGGCGGTTCGACGAACACCAGGGCGTGCAGCGCCGCGCCGCTGGCCCGGGCCAGGGCAACGGCACGGCGCGCCGCGGGGGATTGGTGCTGCTGTGGATCGGCGATCAGCAACAGACGCTGGTACTGGCTCATGGTGCTCCTCCTTGGGCGATACGTGAGCTTGAGTGTGGAATGCCGTGCTGCCGGGCGCCTTGATCGGTATCAAGGGCGCCCGGTGGCACGGGTCATGGGGTGATGGCGATCTTCATCACGCCGTCGCGCTGGCTGGCGAACAGCTCGTAGGCAGCCTCGATATCGTCGAGCTTGAAGCGGTGGGTCACCAGCGGCTTGAGGTCCACCTGGCCACTGGCGACCACCTCCATCAGCCGGCGCATGCGTTCCTTGCCGCCCGGGCACAGGGTGCTGAGGATGCTCAGGTCGCCCAGGCCGGCGGCATAGGCATCCAGGGGAATGCGCAGGTCGCTGGAATAGACCCCCAGGCTCGACAGCTTGCCCCCCGGGCGCAGCACCCGCAGCGCCGACTCGAAGGTGCCCTGGGTGCCCAGGGCCTCGATCGACACATCGACCCCGCGACCGTCGGTGAGGTCCATGATCTGCTTGACCACGTCGCCCTGCTTGAAGTCCACCACATGGGTCGCCCCCAGCCCGCGCGCCACGCTCATGCGCGCGGCCACGGTGTCGACGCCAATGATGGTGGTGGCACCCTTGAGCCTGGCTCCGGCCACCGCGCACAGGCCGATGGGGCCCAGGGCGAACACCGCCACGCTGTCGCCGATGTTCACCTCGGCACGCTCGGCGCCGGAGAAACCGGTGGACATGATGTCCGGGCACATCAGCACTTCTTCATCGCTCAGGCCGTCGGGGATCGGGCACAGGTTGGCCAGGGCGTCCGGCACACGCACGTATTCGGCCTGGCAGCCATCGATGGTGTTGCCGAACTTCCAGCCGCCCGTGGCGCGGAAGCCGTGGCGGGTGTCCGGGCCGTCCTGGGAGCCGCAGCCGCAGAGGCAGGCGTAGCTCTGGCCGCTGGGGGTGATGGCCCCGGCGATCACTCGCTGGCCCTCGTGGAAGCCGCGCACCTGGGAGCCCAGGCGCTCGATCACCCCCACCGGCTCGTGGCCGATGGTCAGGCCCTTGGCCACCGGGTATTCACCCCGCAGGATGTGCACGTCGGTGCCGCAGATGGTGGTGGTGGTGATCCGCACCAGGGCGTCCAGCGGACCGATTTCGGGGATGTCCTTGTCTTCCAGCACGATGCGGTTCTTCTCCACGAATACCGCTGCTTTCATCTTGGCCATGTTGCCGATCTCCATTGCCGGGAAGGGGTCTGCGCGAATCCGCAGGTCTGCTGACAGACTGCGCGGATACCCCGGGGAAGGGCTTGATCATGGTCAAACAATGGCCCCTTGGCGGCCGCTGGGGCGACCGTGTGTCGCAAACTCGCCCTTCAGCCCTGCTGCCGGCGCGGCACCAGGCACAACAACAGCGCCGCAACCCCGCACAGGCCCAGGGTCGGCCCCAGGGCCTGGCCCCAGCCCACCAGCAGCAACCCGACGCCAATCAGCAGGTAGTAGAACAGCCCGAACCCGGCCCCGGCGCTGCCCAGCCGGTCGCTGTAGGCCGCCAGCGCCGAGCCGAGGATATTGGGGATGGCCAGGCCGAAGCCCAGCACCACGCCGAGCATGGGCAGCAGCAACCACAGGCTGTGCCCAAGCGCGGTCACCCCGAGGCCACCCAGGGTCACCGCCAGGGCCGCCAGCCGCAGCAGGGTGTCACCGGACCAGCCCCGCCCCAGCAGCCGACGATTGAGCCAGGCCCCCAGCCCCGAAGCCAGGGCCAGGCCCGCACCGCTGTAACCAAAGCCCTGCTCGCCCCACCCCAGGTCGCGAAACAGGAACGGCCCGAGGCTGTAGTAGCTGAGCAAGGCCACATTGAACAGCGCCACCAGCAGCGCCGAGCGCCAGATGCCCGGGTCCCTGAGCATGTGCCACAAGGTCCCGGCCAGGGGCGCCAGGTGCGGCGCCGGCGCACGGGTTTCCGGCAAGGCCCGGGCGCACCAGCCGAGCAAGGCCAGGGCCAGCACCAGCAACCCGGCCAGCGCGCCCTGGTAGCCCCAGGCCCGCACCAGCCCGGCCCCACTGAACAGGCCAATGGCCGGGCTGGCCGCCAGGACCATGCCCACCAGGGAAAACACCCGCACCAGTTCACTGCCGCGAAACAGGTCGCGCAGCAGGGTCTGGGTCACCACCGAGCCCGCCGCCACGCCCAGGGCGGCGAGGGCCTGGCACAGCAACAGCGCGGTAAAACTCTGCACCTGCAATTGCAGCCCGATGGCCAGGACGTACAGCGTCAGGCCACCCAGCAAGGCCGGGCGCCGGCCCCAAAGATCGCTCAAGCGCCCCCACAGCAGCACCCCCGGGGCAAACCCCAGGACAAACACCGAAAGGCTCTGGGCCGCTTGCGCGGGGGCCACGCCAAAGGCCCGGCCAAGATCGGCCAGGGCCGGGCTGTAGAGGGTCTGGGCGAGCTGCGGGAACATCAGCAGGGCCAGGGCCAGGGGCAACAGGGAACGGGGATTCATCAGGCAGTGCTCGGCAAAAAAAACATGCCGGCGATTCTAGGCAGCGGCGCCTGGCGTATTATCGCAACCCTGCCAACAAACATCGGAAGTACGCCAATCATGGCCTGGCTCGAACCACAGGCACTCTTCGACCCCGACCGCTTCGACGCCCCCCTGCTGGGCATCGCCGCGACCCTCGGCGACCACGACTCCGGCCTGCACCGCCACCGCCGCGGGCAATTGCTGTACACCCGCCAGGGCTGCACGCGGATCACCCTGGACCATCGCCTGTGCCTGCTGCCGCCCTCGCGGGCGGCGTGGATTCCCCCGGGGGTCACGCACCGCGCGCAAATGCAGCAGAGCGTGGACTACCGTTCGCTGTACTTCAGCGCCGAACTGAGCCGGCGCCTGCCGGCCGAAGTGGCGGTGATCGAGGTCAGCCCGCTGCTCCAGGCCGTGCTGGAACCCATGGCCCAGGCCGCCTTCGACTGCGACTGGAGCCAGGGCCGCTACCCGCACCTGCTGGGCCTGTGCATCGAGGAAATCCGCCAGGCCCTGCACCAGCCCCTGTCGCTGCCCCTGCCCCGGGACAAACGCCTGCAACCGCTGCTGGCGGACCTGGAGCAACTGCCGCCGCAATTGCAGGTACTGGCCACCCGGGTCGGCGCCAGCAGCCGCACCATCGGCCGGATCTTCCAGCGTGAAACCGGCCTGAGCTACCAGCAATGGCGCCAGCAGTGGCGGCTGATGCGCGCCATCGAACTGCTCGCCACAGGCCGCGGCATCGGCTACAGCGCCTGCGCACTGGGCTTTGCCAGCGACAGCATCTTCATCGCCTTCTTCAAGGCCATGACCGGCACCACGCCGCGGGCGTATTTCAAGTAAGGCCGCACGTTTCATTCCTGGGGGATGTGGCGAAAGCCCACCGCTACAGCACGGGTCGAGGTGGGGCTACGTTACGTGCCGCACGCACCCAGGCCCATGACCGCTATCGGGGAGCTTGAGGAGACCAATGCCGTCGCGGCCCAGCGCCTTGGCGAGGCAGGGCGGGAGACCGCCAGGCAAGGCCCTGCGGGCCTTTGCGCAGCTTCGCAGGCTCAGCAGCGGCTACAGGGCCAGTGCCGTTCGGCGATTTTTGTAGCCGCTGCCGCAGGCGGCGAACGGCTGCGCGCAGACGCGGCGATGCCAGGGGTATTGTCAGGCCAGGGCCGGGCCGGGGCTTGGGGTGGCCGGCGCCTCAGGTGCGGCTGCGCAGCCATTGCAGGAAACCCTTCCTGGGCACTGGCTTGGGCGCAGCCTGGGACAGGGTCTGGGCCATGTGCCGGCGAAAATCCAGGAGGTTCTTCATGGCCTCGTTGATGTCGTGGCGCGCATCCAGGCAGGGCTTGAGGAACTCGTTGTCGATGCGGTAGAGGCTGCAGAAGGTCTTGGCCGCAAACTGCGCCACTGTGGCTTGATCGGCCACCACGCCGGCTTCGCCGATGACCTCCCCCGGCCCCATGCGCCCAGCCTCGAAGGGCTTGCCGTCGCGTTGCATGGTCACCGAAACCACCCCGGATTCGATGATGAACAGGTGATCGCTGACCTCGCCCTGGGCCAGGATGGTCTCGCCGGCACGATAGGTCTGCAGGTGCATGTTCTGGCTGAAGGTGTCCTTCTCATCCTGGCGCAGGGTGGAAAAGATGCTCGAGGCGTCCAGCAGTGCCCGGGGCCGCGACAGGGTCGCCGCCTGGGCCGGCTCGGCGGCGGACAGCAGGCCGATGCCGCTGGCCTGCAAATGGCGGAAGGCCAGGTCGAACAGCTGGTTGCGCACCTCGCGCTTGTGCCCCATGTCGGCGACAAAACAGCTGATCTCGTATTCCGCGCCACTGCTGCTGGTGCTCTTCATCGCCACGCTGGCCGCCGGGGTACTCAACAGCAGGCGGCAGCCCAGGGTGGCCCGTTCCAGGGCCTCGATGACTTTCTGCGGGCGCGCGTGGGGGCTGACCTGCACGCTCACCGACAGGCCATGAACATCCACCGGCCGGCTGAAGTTGGTGATCTTGGCCTTGGACGCCAGGGAGTTGGGGATCACCACCATGCTGCCCTGGGAGGTCTGCAGCCGGGTGGCGCGCCAGTCGATGTCCAGCACCCGCCCCTCGGTGCCGTCGATGGCGATCCAGTCATCGATCTGGTAGGGCTTGGTGGTGTTGAGGACGATCCCGGAAAACAGGTCGCTGAGGGTGCTTTGCAGCGCCAGGCCGACGATGATCGCCAAGGCCCCGGAGGTGGCCAGCACGCCCTTGACCGGCAGTTCCAGCACATAGGCCAGGGCGGCGATGATGGCGATGAGGAAGATCACCGCGCCCATCAGGTCCTGCAGCAGGCGCCCGGTATGCCCCACCCGCTGCATCATCAGGGTGCCCAGCAACACCGTCAGGGTCCGCGCGCCAAACAGCCACCAGCCAATTTCCAGGCCGGTGGCGGCCAGGTGCAGGGGCACGTCGTCGGGCCAGGGCGCGGCCTGCATCGGGTTCATGCCCTGGTTGAACAGCATCAGGCTGTAGAGGGAAAAGATCAGCACCCGTACCGCCAGCTTCCAGTAGTCGCCACGGCTGCCGATCAGGCGCCAGAGCAGCATATCCAGGAACAGCAGGAACAGCGCGGCCAACAACGGATGATCGCTGAACAGGGAAGACATCGAGGCACTCCGGCATGACGAAGACGGCACGATCGCACGAAAGACGCAGGAGCAGGTATAGCTGGAAAAGCCCGGGGCGTGCGCCCCGGGCCGGGATCGGGCGACGGGCGCAGGGCCCGCCGCGACTCAGGGATTACTGGCCCTGGGTCAGGGTGTTGTAGCTGGTCATCAGGTTGCGGTAGTCGGGGATGTGGTTGGAGAACAGGGTGCCCAGGCCTTCGATGTCGTTGCGCCAGTCGCGGTGCAGCTCGCAGGCCAGGCCGAACCAGGTCATCAACTGGGCGCCGGCATTGGACATGCGGTTCCAGGCCGAATCGCGAGTCAGGGCATTGAAGGTGCCGGAAGCGTCGGTAACCACGAAGACTTCAAAGCCTTCTTCCAGGGCCGAGAGCGCCGGGAACGCCACGCATACTTCGGTAACCACGCCGGCGATGATCAGTTGCTTCTTGCCGGTGGCCTTGATCGCCTTGACGAAGTCCTCGTTGTCCCAGGCATTGATCTGGCCCGGGCGGGCGATGTACGGCGCATCGGGGAACAGCGCCTTGAGCTCCGGCACCAGGGGGCCGTTGGGGCCGGTTTCGAAACTGGTGGTGAGGATGGTCGGCAACTTGAAGTACTTGGCCAGGTCGGCCAGGGCCAGCACGTTGTTCTTGAAACGATCGGGCTCGATATCGCGGACCAGCGACAGCAGGCCGGCCTGGTGGTCTACCAGCAGAACGGCGGCGTTATCCTTGTCCAAACGCTTGTATGCAGTGGTCATGTGAAGTCCTCGCTAATGATCGATGCCGGAAGACCCGGCTTGGATGAAACCCGTGGCACGCTCCGCCGGGGTAACGGCGGGCGTCGGGGAGTAGCACGCGACAGGCAAAGCCTGGTGGCCGATGCCCGCCGCGCCAGTGCAACCGGTCAGTGACCGGTTGCGTCCATCTGGCCGAAGCGTCCCGATTGGAAATCGACGAAGGCCTGATGAATCTCTTCTTCGCTGTTCATCACGAACGGGCCGTGGCCGACGATGGGTTCGTCGATGGGCTCGCCGCTGAGCAACAGCACGATCGCGTCGTTGTTGGCCTCCAGGCTGATGTCCTGGCCGTCACGCTCCAGCAGCGCCAGCTGACCTTCGCGCACCAGCTCCTGGCCATTGACCTGCACCGTGCCGCGCAATACCACCAGGGCGCTGTTACGCCCCGAATGCAGAGGCAGGTCCAGGTGCTTGCCGGCTTGCAGGCGGATGTCCCAGACGTCGATCGGGGTGAAAGTCCGTGCAGGGCCCCGGTGGCCATCGAACTCGCCGGCGATCAGGCGCAGGCTGCCGGCATTGCCCGGCAGCGGGACCTGCGGGATGTCCGCCGCAACGATGGTCTGGTAACCGGGCGCCGCGAGCTTGTCCTTCGCCGGCAGGTTGACCCACAACTGGACCATTTCCAGGTTGCCGCCACGCCGGGCGAAGTCCGTGGAATGGAACTCCTCATGGAGGATCCCCGAGGCCGCGGTCATCCACTGCACATCGCCAGGGCCGATCTTGCCGCCGCTGCCGGTGGAATCCCGGTGCTCCACCTCGCCGTCATAGACGATGGTTACGGTTTCGAAACCGCGATGGGGGTGCTGGCCGACGCCGCGCCGGGCGCTGGTGGGGCTGAACTGCGCGGGGCCGGCGTGATCCAGCAGCAGGAACGGGCTGATGTGCTGGCCGAGGTTGTCGTAGGAAAACAGGGTACGGACCGGGAAGCCGTCACCGACCCAATGGGGCCGTGGACTGGTGTAGATGCCAATGATGTTTTTCATGTCGTCCTCCAGAACTATCTGATGGACACACCTTAAAACTCAGACCTTTGCCGCGCTAGACTGCAAAAATCACCCTTAGCGTTCTATCTGGAGAACGATCTTGGAAGATCTGAACACCCTCTACTACTTCACCCAGGTGGTGGAGCACCGTGGCTTTGCCGCCGCGGGACGGGCCCTGGACATGCCCAAGTCCAAGCTCAGCCGACGGATTTCCCAGTTGGAGGAACGCCTTGGAGTGCGCCTGATCCATCGCACCAGCCGCCACTGTTCGCTGACCGAGATCGGCCAGGAGTACTACCAGCGCTGCCTGGCCATGCGGGTGGAAGCCGAGGGCGCGGCGGAGGTCATAGAACGCAACCGCTCCGAACCCCAGGGGCTGGTACGCGTGGCTTGCCCCACGGCCCTGCTCAATTCCTGGGTGGGGCCGATGCTTACCCGCTTCATGCTCAAGTACCCCCTGGTGGAACTGTTCATCGAGAGCACCAACCGCCGGGTCGACCTGATCCACGAGGGCTTCGACATCGCCCTGCGGGTGCGCTTCCCGCCCCTGGAAAACACCGACCTGGTGATGAAGGTGCTGGGCAACAGCACCCAGTGCCTGGTGGGCCACCCGGATTTTCTCCAGCGCCTGTCGGGCCCGGCAACACCGGCCGACCTCAGCGGTTTGCCGAGCGTGCACTGGGGTGCGGCGCAACGTGAATATCAATGGCAATTGCTAGGCCCGGACGGCGCCGAGGCACTGATCCGCCACCGACCGCGGATGGTCACCGACGACCTGCTGGCGCTGCGTCATGCAGTGTTGGCGGGCATCGGCATCGCCCACCTGCCCAAGGTGGTGGTGCGTGAAGACCTGGAGGCCGGGCGACTGCTGGAACTGGTGCCCGACTGGGCGCCAAGGTGCGGCATCGTGCATGCGATCTTCCCCTCGCGCCGAGGGCTGCTGCCTTCGGTACGCAGCCTGATCGACTTTCTCGGGGAGGAATTCAGCCACAGCGACATGGCCTGAGGCTCAGAAGCAAGCGCCTGGAACGGCCAGGTGGTGGCGGTTGGGCAACCTCCCTGTGGGGTTTCGTGCCTGGGTACGCGATTCGCCGGCAAGCGGGTTCCTACAGGGGCAGGTGGATTCGTGAACGCGGGGCAATATTCCTTTGTGCCGGCGGCGGTTTTTCTCAGCGATGCAGGTACGGATACTGCCGGCCAATCCCACTGCAATGCCCGGAGTGACCCATGTCTGTACCCGCCTTTGGCCTCGGCACCTTCCGCCTTCAGGGCCAGGTGCTCATCGATTCCTTGAGCTGCGCCCTGGAACTGGGCTATCGCGCCATCGATACTGCGCAGATCTACGACAACGAAGCCGATGTCGGCGCCGCGGTGGCCGCCAGCGGCATTCCCCGCGACCAGCTGTTCATCACCAGCAAGATCTGGATCGCCAACCTGTCCCGGGAGCGCCTGATCCCCAGCCTCAAGGAAAGCCTGCACAAGCTGCGCACCGATTACCTGGACCTGACCCTGATCCACTGGCCCTCGCCAGACAACCAGGTGCCGGTGGCGGAGTTCATGCAGGCCCTGCTGGAAGCCAAGACCCAGGGCCTGACCCGGCAGATCGGCGTGTCCAACTTCAGCAATGCCTTGCTGCAGCAAGCCATTGATGCCGTCGGGGCCGAGCAGATCGCCAGCCACCAGGTGGAATTGCACCCCTACCTGCAGAACCGCAAGGTGGTGGAATTCGCCCGCAGCCAGGGCATTCACATCACCTCCTACATGACCCTGGCCTATGGCGAAGTGCTCAAGGACCCACTGATCCTGCAGATCGCCCAGGCACGCCAGGCCACGCCGGCCCAGGTGGTGCTGGCCTGGGCCATGCAGTCGGGCTATGCGGTGATCCCCTCCTCCACCCGCCGGGCCAACCTGCAAGGCAACCTCGCCGCCTGCGCCTTGACCCTGAGCAGCGCGGAGCTTGAGAGCATCGCCGGCCTGGAGCGCGGCCAACGCCTGACCAGCCCGGCAGGCATTGCCCCGCAGTGGGACTGAAGCGCGAACGGCGCTGACAATAACGCCAAACGGCATCCCTCGGGATGCCGTTTGGCGTGGGGTGTGCAAACCTCGGTCAGTTCGGGCTGCCCCAATGGCCATGCAACTGCGCCAGCCGCTGCCGGGAAGGCCCGGCGGCCTCGGGCAATGGCGGGTCCACCCATAGCATCAGGCGCTTGATCGCCGCGCTGTCCGGCCATTCGGCCGGGCTGACATGCACCTTGCACCACCGGCTGCCGGAAGTGGCGGCAAGATGCTGGGTGCCGTAGATCAGGGCTTGCTCGATATGCGGGTGGTCCAGGCAGAAAACCAGCAGGTCGAAATCACTGCGGACAGCCAGGTTGGCGTTGATGATCAGCAGGTCGAACGACTCGCAGGAATACTCCACCAGCGTCAGCAGTTCCTCCAGCCTGTGCACCGGGGCCACTCGGTAATAGTTCAGTTGATTCAGGGCTCTTTCGATCTGCATGCGACGAAAGTGCTGATCATCGGCAATCAATATGCGCAATGCTCTGTTGGACATTTTTCTGATCCTGCTGACAAGACTTCGGCACTGCGAATACCGGCCCTACTCCCGGGCCGCTGGAAGGCTAAGCCAGTGCGTGGAGGTTGGCTCTAGGAACAACCTGAAAGTCGCTGCCGAGGGCGCCCCGGCGGACGGCGCTCTACCCCAGCCGCCTGGCGCTCGCGGCTCGTCCTCCAGCCCCGCTGTGCAACCGTGCCCTACCATAACCACCGGCCACGGTTTTTAGCAGGGGCCAGCCCGCGGAAAAGTCTTGTTGTCCGGTAAGCCCCTTCCGAGAGAAGCCGAGCCGTATCTCATGCCTCCCCTGGACGGAGGCGAAAAATGCTCATTCGGTGGTGCTCGGGCTCCAGAACGCCTGCTGCACCCAGGGCGATGTGGACAGCCGGGCCACCAGCACATCCAGTTCGTCACCGTCCACCGAGGTGGTCGCCAGGGTCGCCTCGATCTCCACATCCTCCGTACCGAAGGCGTGCACATCAACGTCGCTGGCGGGGTAGTTGCAGCGCGCCAGCTCCGCTTCCAGCAGGGCGAACACTGCCTTCTGCTTCGAGCGGTGGGCGATCACGTAGACGATATTGGTGACCTCGGCGGACACCACGTCCAGGGGCTGGCGGTTGATGTTGTTGACGATGGGCCGCAGCAGGGTATTGGCGGCCAGCACGAACAGGGTGCCCAGCAGTGCCTCGAGGATCAGGTCGGCACCGGCGCAGGCCCCCACCGCCGCCGAGGCCCAGAGGGTGGCGGCGGTATTCAGCCCACGGACATTACCCTCCTCGCGCATGATCACCCCGGCGCCGAGAAAGCCGATACCGGAGACCACGTAGGCCACCACCCGCACCGCCCCTTCGGCGCCCCCCAGGCGGTTGGCCATGTCGACGAAGATCGCGGCCCCCACCGCCACCAGCACATTGGTGCGCAAACCCGCGGTGCGCTGGCGGTACTGGCGTTCGAAGCCGATCAGGCCCCCGAGGATAAAGGCGGCGCTGAGGCTGACCAGGGTATCGATCAGCGAGTCCAGGTTGATGTTGTGCAGGGCTTGCATGGCGACTGTCCTTGAGCGAAGGGCATGAATGGCACCAGAGGACTCTAGCAGCGGTCCATGAACGTCTCATGGCCTGCCGTGATGCACGGCTGACCGTAGGAGCCGGCTTGCCAGCGAAGAGGCCCGTAAGGGCGCCTTAGCCCGCCGGGGAGCTTTCGCTGGCAACACAGCCTTCGCCAGCGAGCTGGCTCCTACAGGGCAGCATTACTGCCAGCCGAAGCGCCGCACGTAGAAGCCCTTCACCGCCTGGGTCAGGGCCATGTAGGCCAGCAGGATCAGCGGCAGGAACACGAAGTACAGCGACGGCAGCGCCTGCAGCTTGAAGTAGTGCGCCAGCGGGCCCATCGGCAGGAAGATCCCCACCGCCATGATGACGCCGGTCATCACCATCAACGGCATGGCCGCGCGGCTCTGCAAAAACGGAATCTTCGGCGTGCGGATCATGTGCACGATCAGGGTCTGGGTCAGCAGCCCCACCACGAACCAGCCGGACTGGAACAGCGTCTGGTGGTCCGGGGTATTGGCGTCGAACACGTACCACATCAGGGCAAAGGTGGTGATGTCGAAGATCGAGCTGATAGGCCCGAAGAACAGCATGAACCGCCCCACATCCGCCGGCTGCCAGCGCTGCGATTTTTTCAGCATTTCCTCATCGACGTTATCGAAGGGAATGGCGATCTGGGAAATGTCGTACAGCAGGTTCTGCACCAGCAGGTGCATCGGCAGCATCGGCAGGAACGGAATGAAGGCACTGGCCACCAGCACCGAGAACACGTTGCCGAAGTTCGAGCTGGCGGTCATCTTGATGTACTTGAGCATGTTGGCGAACGTCCGGCGCCCTTCCAGCACGCCCTCCTCCAGCACCATCAGGCTCTTTTCCAGGAGGATGATGTCCGCCGCTTCCTTGGCGATGTCCACCGCGCTGTCCACGGAAATGCCGATGTCGGCGGTGCGCAACGCCGGGGCGTCGTTGATGCCGTCGCCCATGAAGCCCACCACGTGGCCGTTGGCCTTGAGCAGGCGGACAATGCGCTCCTTGTGGGTCGGGGTCAGCTTGGCGAACACGTTGGTGGTTTCCACCGCCTGGGCCAGTTGCTCGTCGCTCATGCGCTCGATGTCGTTGCCCATCAGCAGGCCCTGCTGCTCCAGGCCCACTTCGCGGCAGATCTTCGCCGTCACCAGTTCGTTGTCACCGGTCAGCACTTTCACCGCCACGCCATGTTCGGCCAGGGCCTTGAGGGCCGGCGCAGTGCTTTCCTTGGGCGGGTCGAGGAATGCCACGTAGCCGATCAGGGTCAGCTCGCACTCGTCCGCCAGGCTGTAGGTATCGCGCCCGTCGATCATCGGCCGCGCGGCCACCGCCACCACCCGCAGCCCCTCTTCGTTGAGGTCGGCGGTCACCTGGCGGATCCGCGCCAGCAGGCTCTCGGTCAGGGCTTCCTCGGCTTCGCCATGGCGTACGTTGCGGCACACCGCCAGCACTTCCTCCACCGCCCCCTTGCAGATCAGCAGGTGCGGCCGGTCCTGTTCCGCCACCACTACCGACATGCGCCGACGGGTGAAATCGAAGGGGATTTCATCGACCTTCTGGAATGCCGTGCCGACCTTGAGCTCGCGGTGCACCTCGACGTGCTCCAGTACCGCCACGTCCAGCAGGTTCTTCAGCCCGGTCTGGTAGTAGCTGTTGAGGTAGGCCATTTCCAGCACGTCGTCGGAATCCTCGCCCCAGACGTCCACGTGCCGCGCCAGGAAGATCTTGTCCTGGGTCAGGGTGCCGGTCTTGTCGGTGCACAGCACGTCCATGGCGCCGAAGTTCTGGATCGCGTCCAGGCGCTTGACGATGACCTTCTTGCGCGACAGGAACACCGCGCCCTTGGCCAGGGTCGAGGTGACGATCATCGGCAGCATTTCCGGGGTCAGGCCCACGGCAATCGACAGTGCGAACAGCAGCGCCTCCATCCAGTCGCCCTTGGTGAAGCCGTTGATGAACAGCACCAGGGGCGCCATGACGAACATGAAGCGGATCAGCAGCCAGCTGACCTTGTTGACCCCGCTCTGGAACGAGGTGGGCGCGCGGTCGGTGGCGCTGACACGCTGGGCCAGGGCGCCGAAATAGGTGCTATTGCCGGTGGTCAGGATCACTGCCGTGGCGGAACCGGAGACCACGTTGGTGCCCATGAACAGGATGTTGTCCAGGTCCAGGGGGTTGCTGGTGTCGGCGTCCTGCTGGCGGGGGAATTTCTCCACCGGCATGGATTCGCCGGTCATGGCCGCCTGGCTGACGAACAAGTCCTTGGCGCTGAGCACCCGGCAGTCGGCGGGAATCATGTCGCCGGCCGAGAGCACGATCAGGTCGCCGGGCACCAGTTGCTTGATCGGCAACTCGATGCGCTGAGCGCCCTTGACCTCGGCGGCGGCCCCCAGCAGGCGGCCGAGCATCGGCGCGGCCTGGGGCGCCGCCCCTGGGCGCATGACCGTGGCGGTGTTGCTGACCATGGCCTTGAGGGCATCGGCGGCCTTGTTCGACTTGGCCTCCTGCCAGAAGCGCAGCAGGGTCGAGAGCACCACCATGGAGAAGATCACCGTGGCCGCCTTCATGTCTTCGGTCAGCCAGGAAATCACCGCCAGCAGGGTCAGCAGCAGGTTGAAGGGGTTCTTGTAGCAGTGCCACAGGTGGGTCCACCAGGGCAGCGCCTGCTCGTGCTCGACCTCGTTGAGGCCGTGACGCTCACGCAGGGCATCGGCCTCCTCGGTGCTCAGGCCGTCGGTGTGGCTGCCGAGCTGGTCCAGCAGTTGCGCGGCATCGCTGTTGGCCGCGGCCACCAGGGTTTGCGCCAGGGTCGGCGGCACGTCGCGACTGACGCTGGCATCGCTGAAACTTTCCAGCAGTGCCAGGCGGCGGAAGTGCCGGGCGAAATGCCGGGTCCGCAGGAAGCCGGCAAAGAACTCTTTCAACAGGGTGAGCTTCATGGTGATGACTCCTGCAGCAACGGCGTAGGGAAAACCGCAGGCAGGTACGATCGGGCGTTGCCGGAGGGTAATCCTCCATGCATGCCTGATCCGCAGGTCCTGGACCTGCGCGTCGATGCCACCACGACACGGCAGCCGGCCGGGTCGAAGGGGAAATAGAAGTCGCCAGGAAGTGGCGTCGGGAAGCGAACCACAGAAGTTCGCGATCGGGATGCCGCATCTCGCTGGACGGCGAGACAGCGGCAGGAAAAAGGCTGCGCGCTATCTTGCCGGGACTGCGCCGGTTACTGAAACCGGCCGACTCCTGTCACTCGAACAAGTACCCACACTGGGCCTCCACTGATTGAAAACGCGCGCAGCTTACGCCGCACTATTTGCAGAGTAAACCGGAGGGAAACCCTGGCAGAGGGAATCGAAAAGTTCTTCAGCCAAGGTTCAGGAATGCCTTCGCCGGCAAGCCGGCTCCTACAAAAAACACCCGGGATAGCCCCGAATGGCAGGAGCCGGCTTGCCGGCGAAGAGGTCCGCAAGAACGGAGGTGGCGCCGATCAGCTGGCGGTGGCCAGCAGCATGTCACGCACCGAACGGCTGTGACCGCGGCTCTTGCCGTGTTCGTAGAGCGAATCGGCAATCTCCTGGGCACGGATCGGCAGCACCGACAGCAAGGTGTCGCTCAGGCCATGGCTGGCCTGGCTGAAGCCCTGCATGTAGACGCCGGCCTTGCAGCGCTCGTCGGTCACCAGGCGGTAATTGCGGTCCACCTCGAAGTCACCCAGGTAGGCCTGCAGCGGCGCCAGCAGTTGACGATGCATCTGCCGCTCGTAGCCGGTGGCCAGCACCACCGCATCGTAGTGACGCACTTCGCGCTCGCCGCTGGCACTGTTGCGCAGGATCAGCTCGATGCCCAGGTCGGTGGCGGTGGCCTTCTCCACCGTGGTCATGGTGCGGAAGGTGTGGCGTGCGATGCCGGAAACCTTCTGCCGGTAGAAAATCCCGTAGATGCGCTCGATCAGGTCGATGTCCACCACCGAATAGTTGGTGTTCTGGTATTCGCTGACCAGGCGCTCGCGCTCGCTGCCAGTCTGCTGGAACACCAGGTCGGTGAAGGCCGGGGAGAACACTTCGTTGACGAACGGGCTGTCATCCGCCGGCTTGAGTGCCGAACCGCGCATGATGATGTCGGCCTGCACCGAAGGGAAACTGTCGTTGAGGTCGATGAAGGCTTCTGCCGCGCTCTGCCCGCCGCCGATGATGGCGATGTTCATCGGTTTGCCACTGACACAGGGCTGGTTGGCCATGCGTTCCAGGTACTGGGAATGGTGGAACACCCGCGCATCGCCCTTGAGCCCCTTGAAGGTTTCCGGAACCCGCGCCGTGCCGCCGGCACTGACCACCACCGAACGGGTGGTGCGCACCAGTTCGCTGCCCTGGGCATCCCGGGAAATCACCCGCAACGCCTCGACCTGCTGGTTGTGCAGCACTGGCTCGATGGCCAGCACTTCTTCGCCGTAGCGGCTGTGTTCCTGGAAGTGCCCGGCCACCCAGCGCAGGTAGTCGTTGAACTCCATGCGGCATGGATAGAAGGTGCCCAGGTTGATGAAGTCCACCAGGCGCCCGTGGTGCTTGAGGTAGTTGACGAAGGAATAGGGGCTGGTGGGGTTGCGCAGGGTCACCAGGTCCTTGAGGAAGGAAATCTGCAGTTCGCTCTGGGTTACCAGGGTATTGCCATGCCAGCGATAGTCAGCCTGCTTGTCGAGGAACAACGCGTCCAGCGGACCGTGCTCCTGCCCGCGCTCCTCCAGCGCAATGGCCAGCGCCAGGTTCGAGGGGCCGAAACCGATACCGATCAAATCGTGAACGTGGGCCGATGCAATTGCCTGTGTCATTTCCAGTGTCCTCTGGATAAACCGCCTCAACGCGGGGGATAAAGTGTCACGGTGACCCGACTGGCCCATGCAGGACAGCAGATCGTCTGTTGAGTAGGGACGAGGACAATGAAAAAAAATTTAACTAAATACGTCTCAACGGCAACGGCTTATTGAGCATCCCACTGGCGCAGGCGCGACCGGCAATGCTTCATGGCATTAACGATGTGTTTCTCCACCAGGCTGCGGGAAATCCCCAGCTGTTCGGCGATCTGCGGGTGGGACAGACCTTCGAGCTTGCGCAGCAGGAAGCTCTCGCGACACAGCCGGGGCAGCTCGGCCAGGGCCCGTTGCAGCATTTCCAGGCGCTGGCCGTGATCCAGGCTGGTCTGCGGCGAAGGGTTGAAGTAACGCTCTTCGTTGTCCAGCACCTCCAGGGGCTCGGACTGGCGCAAGGCATTGCGCCGATGGCCGTCGATCACCAGGTTCAGGGCCGTGCGATAGAGAAACGCCCGCGGCTGCTCGATGGGGGTATCGCTGGAGCGCTCCAGGACCCGCACATAAGCGTCATGCACCACATCCTCGGCCACCTGGCGATTGCCCAGCTTGGCGTTGAGGAAGCACATCAGCTCGCGATAGTAGTTTTCCAACAGGGCTCCCGAGCGCCCACTGGGGCGGTTCTGTCCTTGAGCAAGTCCGGCCATGGCCGATTGCACCCGGTAATTCGTGATGGCTGTTTAGTAGCGGCGTAATTTATAGTAATTCTCATATAGATTTAAAGTAGCGGAGCACCGCGGTGGGTTTATTTTCAGTGTTCCGACAGCTGTAACGCCATGTGTCGGCAGTTAAATTCCCCCCCCGGCATCTCGTTTACCTGACAGCTCCCCGTCTCTGCCGTTCCTGCGGCAGCCGCAAGCCTGGCTGCCCCTTGTGCAGCTGGCCGTTGTGACGGGCCGATATCCCCTGGCCGGAACCCTGCATGAAACGTCCTCGCCCTACCCGACGCGCCCTGCTTGCCGCACTGTGTGTGATCCCCGTTGTTGCCATCGCTGCCTGGAAGTTCATCCCGGCAGGCCGTGACCAGTTCACCACCGTGCAAGTGAGCCGCGGCGATATAGAAAGCAGCGTCACCGCCCTGGGCACCTTGCAGCCACGACGCTACGTGGATGTGGGCGCCCAGGCGTCCGGGCAGATCCGCAAGATCCACGTCGAATCCGGTGATCAGGTCAAGGAAGGCCAGTTGCTGGTGGAGATCGACCCCTCCACCCAACAGGCAAAACTCGACGCCAGCCGTTTCTCCATCGAGAACCTGCAGGCCCAGTTGCAGGAGCAGTACGCCCAGAACCAGCTGGCCCGGCAGAAGTACCAGCGCCAGCAGAATCTGGCGGCCGGCGGCGCCACCCGCGAGGAAGACGTACAGACCGCCCAGGCCGAACTCAAGGCCACCCAGGCGCGGATCGACATGTACAAGGCGCAGATCCGCCAGGCCCAGGCCAGCCTGCGCAGCGACCAGGCCGAACTGGGCTACACGCGCATCTATGCGCCCATGTCCGGCACCGTGGTCGCGGTGGACGCCCGCGAAGGCCAGACCCTCAACGCCCAGCAGCAGACCCCGTTGATCCTGCGCATCGCCAAGCTCTCGCCCATGACCGTCTGGGCCGAAGTCTCGGAAGCCGATATCGGCCACGTCAAACCCGGCATGCACGCCTACTTCACCACCCTGAGCGGCGGCAACCGACGCTGGACCAGCACTGTGCGGCAGATCCTGCCGATCCCGCCCAAGCCCCTCAACGAATCCAGCCAGGGCAGCGGCAGCCCCAACAGCACCAGCAAGAGCGGCAGCGGCCGGGTGGTGCTCTACACCGTGCTGCTGGACGTGGACAACGCCGACAACGCCCTGATGGCGGAAATGACCACCCAGGTGTTCTTCGTCGCCAATCAGGCAAAAAATGTGCTCACTGCCCCCATCGCCGCCCTGCACGGCAGTACCGAGCCGGACCTGCAGATGGCTCGGGTAGTGGCCAAGAACGGCTCGATCGACGAACGCAAGGTCCGGGTCGGCATCAGCGACCGCCTGCGCATCCAGATCCTCGACGGCTTGAACGAAGGTGATCATCTGCTGATCGGCCCGGCCAACAGCAGCGGGGGTTGAATGCAGACGCCTCTGATCGACCTCAGGAACATCCGCAAATCCTACGGCGGCGGCGACAGCCCGCAGGTCGATGTCCTGCGGGGCATCGACCTGTCGATCCACGCCGGCGAGTTCGTCGCCATCGTCGGCGCCTCGGGCTCCGGCAAGTCGACGCTGATGAACATCCTCGGTTGCCTGGACCGCCCGACCTCGGGCGAGTACCTGTTCGCCGGGGAGAACGTGGCTCACCTGGACAGCGACGAACTGGCCTGGCTACGCCGCGAAGCCTTCGGCTTCGTGTTCCAGGGCTACCACCTGATCCCATCCGGCTCAGCCCAGGAAAACGTCGAGATGCCGGCCATCTACGCCGGCACCCCGGCCGCCGAACGCCACGCCCGCGCCGCCGCCCTGCTGGAGCGCCTGGGCCTGGCCAGCCGCAGCGGCAACCGCCCGCATCAATTGTCCGGTGGCCAGCAGCAGCGAGTGTCCATCGCCCGCGCCCTGATGAACGGCGGCCACATCATCCTCGCCGACGAACCCACCGGCGCCCTGGACAGCCACAGCGGCGCCGAAGTCATGGCCCTGCTGGACGAACTGGCCAGCCAGGGCCACGTGGTGATCCTCATCACCCACGACCGCGAAGTGGCGGCCCGGGCCAAGCGCATCATCGAGATCCGCGACGGCGAGATCATCAGCGACACCGCCACCAGCGATCCCTCGGTACAATTGAGCGCCAACGCCGGCGCCCTGCAAGCCGTGGACCTGCGCCAGCGCCTGGCCGACGGCAGCGAGCCCACCGGTGCCTGGAAAGGCGAACTGCTGGAAGCCATACAGGCCGCCTGGCGGGTGATGTGGATCAACCGCTTCCGCACCGCCCTGACCCTACTGGGGATCATCATCGGCGTGGCCTCGGTGGTGGTGATGCTGGCGGTGGGCGAAGGCAGCAAGCGCCAGGTGATGGCGCAGATGGGGGCGTTTGGCTCGAACATCATTTACCTGAGCGGCTACTCGCCCAACCCGCGCACCCCGGAAGGCATCGTCACCCTGGATGACGTCGCCGCCCTGGCCAACCTGCCCCAGGTGAAACGGATCATGGCGGTCAACGGCGCCAAGGCCGGGGTGCGTTTCGGCAACGCCGACTACATGAGCTACGTGGGCGGCAACGACACCAACTTCCCGGAAATCTTCAACTGGCCCGTGGCCCAGGGCAGCTACTTCAGCGAGGCCGACGAACGCTCGGCAGCGGCAGTGGCGGTGATTGGCCACAAGGTCCGGGAAAAGCTCCTCAAGGACGTGGCCAACCCCATCGGCCAGTACATCCTCATCGAAAACGTGCCGTTCCAGGTGGTCGGCGTACTCTCGGAAAAAGGCGCCAGCTCCGGCGACAGCGACAGTGACGACCGCATCGCCGTGCCCTACTCCGCCGCCAGCATCCGCCTGTTCGGCGACCACAACCCGCAATACGTGGCGATCGCCGCCGCCGATGCCAGCCGGGTCAAGCAGACCGAACAGGAGATCGATGAACTGATGCTACGCATGCACGGCGGCAAGCGCGATTTCGAACTGACCAACAACGCCGCGATGATCCAGGCCGAGGCCCGGACCCAGAACACCCTGTCGCTGATGCTCGGCGCCATCGCCGCGATCTCGCTGCTGGTGGGCGGCATCGGGGTGATGAACATCATGCTCATGACCGTGCGCGAACGCACCCGGGAAATCGGTATCCGCATGGCCACCGGTGCCCGCCAGCGCGACATCCTGCGCCAGTTCCTCACTGAAGCAGTGATGCTTTCGGTGGTCGGCGGCCTGGCCGGCATCGGCGTGGCCCTGATCATCGGCGGCATCCTGATTCTCAGCGAAGTGGCGGTGGCCTTCTCCCTGGCCGCAGTGCTCGGCGCCTTCGCCTGCGCCCTGGTCACCGGCGTCATCTTCGGCTTCATGCCGGCCCGCAAAGCTGCCCGGCTCGACCCGGTCACGGCCCTTACCAGTGAATGATCGATCTATGAAAGTGCACCTGACCCTCCTGGCCGCCAGCGTCTTGCTGGCGGCCTGCAGCAGCCCGGCGCCGCGCCCGGAAAGCGGCCTGCAAGCACCGGCGTCCTGGCACTCTCCCGCCAGCCAGGGCGACCGGCAGCAAGACCTGCGCTGGTGGACCCGTTTCGGCAGCCCGGAGCTGGACCAACTGATCGCCGAAGCCCGGGCCGGCAGCCACGACCTGGCCGCCGCCATGGCCCGGGTCCACCAGGCCCAGGCCAGTGCCATCGTCGCCGGGGCACCGCTGCTGCCCAGCGTCAATGGCACCTTCAACGCCAGCCGCAGAAAACAGTTGCGGGGCAACGACTCCAGCCAGCTCGATTCCAGCAGCAACAGCAAGGTCACGAACTCGTTCGACGCGGGCCTGAGCGCCACCTATGAAGTCGACTTCTGGGGCGGCCGCCGCGCCGCCTACGACAGCGCCCTGCTCGGGGTCCAGGCCAGCGAGTTCGACCAGGCCACCGTTGAGCTGACCCTGCTCAGCGGCGTGGCCAACAGCTATGCCCAGGTCCTGTCGTTGCGGGAACAGAGCCGTATCGCCGAACTCAACCTGGCCAATGCGCAGAACGTGTTGCAACTGGTG
Organism: Pseudomonas sp. BIGb0176; assembly: GCF_024810175.1. NCBI lineage: Bacteria > Pseudomonadati > Pseudomonadota > Gammaproteobacteria > Pseudomonadales > Pseudomonadaceae > Pseudomonas > Pseudomonas sp. BIGb0176. The sequence continues at coordinate 98,126 of NZ_JANUEC010000001.1, read as the reverse complement.
CAGACCCGCTATGACTCCGGCTCGGCCACCGCCCTGGAACTGGCCCAGCAGAAAAGCCTGGTGGCCGCCCAGCAACGCCAGGTGCCCCTGGTGCAACAGCAGGCCGAAGAGGCGCAGATCACCCTCGCCACCCTGCTGGGCCGGCCGGTACAGAGCCTGAAACTGAACGACCAGCCCTTTACCCAATTGAACTGGCCGACCATCGATGCCGGGGTGCCCAGCGAACTGCTGACCCGCCGTCCCGATATCGCCGGTGCCGAGGCCCGGCTGGCGGCGGCCCAGGCCGATGTCAAAGTGGCGCGGGCGGCAATGCTGCCGACCCTGACCCTGACCGCCAACCTGGGTTCGAACGCCGACAAGCTGGGCAATGTCTTGCGCAATCCCTTCTACAACCTCACCTCTGGGCTGGTGGCGCCGATCTTCAACAACGGGCGCCTGAGCGCCGAACGGGACAGGACCACAGCGCGCCAGCAAGAGCTGCTGGAGACTTATCGCGGGGCGATCATCAATGGTTTTGCCGATGTGGAGAAAGCCCTCAACAGCATTCGCGGCCTGGACCAGCAGCGCCAGTGGCAGAGCGAAGAACTGAACCAGGCGCAGCGCGCCTTCGAGATCGCCCAGAGCCGCTATCAGGCCGGCGCCGAAGACCTGCTGACCGTCCTGGAAACCCAGCGCACCCTGTACACCGCCCAGGACCAGAACGTGCAACTGCGGCTGTCGCGCCTGCAGTCGAGCATTGCCCTGTACAAGGCCCTGGGGGGCGGCTGGAGCCACTGACACGGCGGGAGTGGTCGGCCCGTTCACTCCCGCGCCCGGCGCAGCGGTCGAGCGTGAAATCGCTTAGAATCCCCTCCCGCCCCACCGCCAACAGAACCCCATGTCCCTCGAAAATGTGCCGCACGACCCACTGGCAGACCTGCTGGCCCTGCTGCGCAAGGTCTACCCCAACGGGCTCGACAACCGCGACTACAAGCGCCTTCTGGTGCTGCTGTACCCGCACTTGTGCGACCGCAATCTGGCACAGTTGATGGCGCAGCTCACCCACAGGGACGCGGACCTCATTCTCAACGACCTCTACGCCGCCGTGACCGGCCAGCCGCCGCCCGCCGCAGAGCTGCAAGCGTTGCAGGCGCTACTGGAGCGGCACGGCGCCCGGGCCCTCCTGACGGACGACTGACTGCGCAAGGAGCAAACAATGAACGTCGAGGACTTCAAGCAACTGCTGGACGAGCGCAAGCGCAGCCATCCGATCTGGTTCGAACTGCCGTCGGACCGCCTTGCCAGCCAAACCCAAATCCTGGAGGCGCAGCAGGCCTTGGGGCTGCAACTGCCAGCCGACTACACCTGGTTCCTCAAGGAGTGCGGCGGCGGCTACTTTGCCCTGGCCATGCTCTACTCACTGGACAGCAGCAGTGATTTCCACCTGGTGCAGATCAACCGGGCGCACCAGGCCATCACCGGCCGTCACCTGCTGTTTTCAGAGAACGGTTGCGGTGACTTCTACGGGTTCAGGATCGAGAGCCGGCACTGCCTGGCGCCGGTCGAGTTTTTCGACCACAGCTGCGGGCAATGGCAAACCAGCCGATACAACGGGCTCTTGAGCTTCCTCGCCGAAGTGGCTCTGAGCAACTGAATCCCCCGCCTCAGAGCTTCAAGTGCTGGGCATACCAGGGCCGGCGCGGCGCCCGCTTGAGCAGGTCCGGCACCTCTTCGTCGCGGCTCAGGGCGATGCGCAAGGCCAGCTTCATGACCTCCTGATCCATCTCCAGGGACATTTCTCCCGGGGCATTGCCCAGGGGGCCGCAGCCATGGGTCGAGGCCCCCAGCCACGGGTCGTCGATCTCGACCCAACGCCCGGGGGCGAACCAGGGCACGCCATTGACCTCGCGGCGCAATACTTCGCCGGGGTGGTAGCGCTCGTGGGCCCGGAACCAGTCGTCGATCCGGTCATCGATCCAGCCATGGAATTTCCAGAACATGGGGTGCACGTGGGACGAGAAGGGATCGCCGAGAAAGTCATTCTGCGGCTGGTACCAGCGCCCGGCGAAGTCCGAGGACAGGCGCGCTTCCATCACCGGCATGCCGTTGGAAGGATCGCGGGCGACATCCGCCCAGCGCATGTGCAGCCAGTCGTGCAGGCCCAGCTCGACCTCGGACCCGAACTGGCCCAGGGTCAGGCGGCTGAGGTACTCGGGGTCCTGGTACTGCGACTCCCAGACCTGGAAATTGCCATAGAACGCCGCATCGCTTTTCAGCCCGTGCAGCCATTGGGTGAACTCTTCATCGTCGTCGGCCACCCAGGCCGGCGGCACCGAACAGCCGTCGTGGTTTTCGTAATAGCGGATAAAGGCCTGCCGGTCCTGCTCAAGGCGGGCACAGGGCAGCGGCAACTGCTGCCAGGACACCAGGTCCGGCTGCAACGAGCGGGCGTGCAGGAGCATGTGCCGGTGCATGAACAGAAAATCGATGCCCGAGGCATTGCGGTGCTTGCGCCGCCCACGGGCGTCACGTTCATGCTTGACCGGGCCCGGCTGCCAGCCGAGCCCCCGCAGGCTGTTGCGCTTGTCCTTGGGCAGGGTGTGCCAACGGTCCCGCGAAGCGTGCCAGAGCTGATGGAACAGGCGGTGCTGCGGCGAGACCAGCCACGCCAGCAAGGCGGGGCTCAGCCCGCTCTGGTCCCGGGCGGCAGGAAAGACTCGCTTGCGCGCCACAAAACGCGCCGCGGATACCGGCGCCAGTGGCGACGCCTGCAGCGACTGCAGGCTGCCACTGAGGGTGCCGCTGCCGGCATTGCCCCAACTGGCCCAGACCTCATCGAGCACCACCTGGCATTCATGGCTGGGGGCACCGGCGATGCGGCCACCGGCAAACAAGCGCCAGCGCAACCTGGCGGCGTCCACCGACGCCAGGTCGCCCTGCACCATGAACTCCACCGGGCCGTCGCCTCGCAGGCTCTGCGCACGCCCCAGGAGGCCACGCAAGCCGCGCCCGGTGGGGCCGGCATCCAGTAACAACTCACAACCTTTACGAGGCAGGGATTGCGGTCCGTTGGCGTCGAGAAACTCGATATCCCAGATGCCCCGCAGGTGATCGGCAAGGCGCACGCCAGGGTCCAGGGCCACCTCCAGCTTGGCTTCCCCGGGGGTGATCTCCTGCTCTTCCTTGCGGCGAACATCCTGACGCAGCAACTCCTTCTGGGTGTAGAACGCCACAGGGATAGCCGCTCCTGTTACCGCCAGACCGGTCAAAAATCCTCTTCTCGAAAACCTCATCGCTCTACCTTTATCCAGTGGCGCGTCACGCATCTAGCTAGAACGTTGGATTTGCAGGGAAATTTACCGGCCAGCGATTGCCGCGACGCTAAATTTGCTCTCGGCCAGCTCGTTTATCGCGGATAGATGTGCACAAAAGGTCGGACCCGGCAGCACTGAACCCCAGGGCCCGACCCCGTCATCAGCCCGCCTGCGACTGGGATAGCAATGATCAAAATATCTGGTAAGAAAACCCTCTATCTGAGCCTGCTGATACTTATCATCGCCGCCCTCGGCGTCGGTGCCGGCGCGGCCTGGCACTACTACTGGAAGGATCGGGTGTCCTACCCCAACGAAATCGTCAAGCACGCCAACGACCTGCAAGAACGCATCATCTCCTTCGACAGCCACATCACCGTGCCCCTGGATTTCGGCACCGAAGGCAGCGAAGCGGACAAGGACACCTCTCGCCAGTTCGACCTGGTCAAGGCCGGTCGCGGCCGCATGTCCGGCGCCGCCCTGAGCATCCTGGCCTGGCCGGAGATGTGGAACGGCGCCAACGCGCCGCACCGCCCCACCGCCGGCTTCGTCGAGGAAGCCCGCCACCAGCGCGAGACCCGCTACCGGATCATCCAGGGCATGGTGCGTGACTTCCCCAACCAGGCCGCCATCGCCTACACCCCCGCCGACCTGCGCCGCATTGCCTCCGAAGGCAAGGTGGCGGTGGTGATCAGCCTGCTCAATGCCTACGCCATGGGCGACGACCTGGACCAGCTGGACCAGTGGGCCGCACGGGGCATGCGCCTGTTCGGCTTCAGCTATGTGGGTAACAACGACTGGGCCGACTCGTCGCGCCCGCTGCCCTTCTTCAATGACACCCGGGACGCCCTCGGCGGCCTCTCGCCCGTCGGCAAGCAGGCGGTGCAGCGGCTCAATGACCTGGGGGTGGTGATCGACGTCTCGCAGATGTCGAGCAAGGCCCTGGACGACGTTGCGAGCCTGACCCGGGCACCGGTGGTGGCTTCCCACTCCGCCCCCAGGGCGCTGGTGGATATCCCGCGCAACCTCAGCGACCAGGAAATGCAACAGATCAAGGCCACCGGCGGGGTGATCCAGGTCGTGGGCTTCTCCACCTACCTGCGCCCCCTCAGCCAGCCGACCCTGGACAAGCTCAATGCCTTGCGCAAGCGCTTCGACCTCGGGCCACTGCAAGGCCTGGAGAACGCACTGATGCCCGGCGACGCCGTGATCACCATCTGGCCGGAACAGCGCTTTGGCGAATACGCCAGCTCCCTGTACGGCATCCTCGATGAGGAACCCAAGGCCAGCCTCAAGGACTATGTCGACGCCATCGATTACACGGTGAAGAAAGTCGGCATCGACCACGTCGGCATCAGCTCGGACTTCAACGAGGGCGGTGGCGTCAATGGCTGGATGAGCGTGGCGGACAACCGCAACGTCACCGCCGAGCTGATCCAGCGTGGCTACAGCGATATCGAGATCGCCAAGCTCTGGGGCGAGAACTATCTGCGCGTCTGGGAACAGGTGCAGAAACTGGCCAAGCCTGCAAAACCCGCCCCTCAACCCGCCATCGCCGGCTAACCCATGACCACGAGCCTTCCTGTGACCAACCGTCGGACATTCCTCAAACAAGCAGGCCTGTTGGCCGCCGCCCTGCCCCTGGGCAACCTCGCCATCAGCCAGGCCCGGGCCGACAGTGCCACCGCCAGTGCTTCGCAGTGGACCCAATTGCGCCAGTTGTTCGACCTCGACCCGGACTACGTGCACCTGGCCAATTTCCTCATCACCTCGCACCCGAGGCCGGTGCGCGAGGCCATCGAAAAATACCGCGCAGTGCTCGACCGCAACCCGGCCATGGCCATGGACTACGACACCCAGTACACCTGGAAGCGCGAGGCCCAGGTGCGCGAAAGTGTCGGCCGCTACCTGCAGATCAAGCCCGGCCAGGTGGCCCTGACCGGCAGCACCACCGAAGGCCTGGCCCTGATGTATGGCGGCATCCACGTGCGCCCCGGACAGGAGATCCTGACCACGGTTCACGAGCACTACTCGACCCGCAACGCGCTGAAGTACCGCACCCAGCGCGACGGCACCCAGGTGCGCACCATCGAACTGTTCAAGTCGCCCCACCGGATGTCCACCGACGAAGTGCTGGGCAACATCGACCGCAACATCCGCGCCAACACCCGCGTACTGGGCATGACCTGGGTGCAGTCGGGCAGCGGCGTGAAACTGCCGATCGGCGAGATCGGCAAGCTGGTGGACCAGCACAACCGCAATCGCGATGAGCACGAGCGGATTCTCTACTGCGTCGATGGTGTGCACGGGCTGGGGGTGGAGGACATCACCTTTGCCGACCTGAACTGCGACTTCTTCGTCGCCGGCACCCACAAATGGATGTTCGGCCCCAGGGGTACCGGGATCTTCTGCTCGCGCTCGGAACAACTCGAACACCTGACGCCGATGGTGGCGACCTTCTCCGAAAACCAGAACTTCGCCACCACCATGACCCCCGGCGGCTACCACAGCTTCGAGCACCGCTGGGCCGTGGACCAGGCCTTCGACCTGCACATGCAGCTGGGCAAGGCCAACGTCCAGTCGCGCATCCACGAACTCAACAGCTACCTCAAGCAGCGCCTGCAGGAACACCCGGGCATCGAACTGGTCACGCCCCTGAGCCCCGAGCATTCCGCCGGCTTCACCTTCTTCCGCGGCCAGAACCTGGACACCGACGCCACCGCCGCCTGGCTGATCGAGAACCGCATCCTGGTGGACGCGGTGGACCGCGATGCCGGGCCGGTAGTGCGCATGGCCCCCGGCCTGCTCAACAGCGAGGCGGATATCGACCGGACCATGGACCTGCTGGGCAAGCGCCTGCGCAGCAGCAAGACCGCCTGAGCCGTTGCCACGCCCCCTGAACTCACATTGCACAAGGCTATTGACTGATGAAACCCATCGCCTATTCCTCCTTGGCCGCCCTGGCCGGTTGCCTGATCAGCCTCAACGCACACGCGGTAGAACCGCCCAAGCCCGGCAGCGTGTTCAAGGACTGCAAGAACTGCCCGGAAATGGTGGTCCTGCCGGCCGGCAGCTTTGTCATGGGTACCCCGGAAGACGAAGTGGGCCGCGAGCCCGATGAAGGCCCGCAGCACAGCGTGACCTTCAAGAACGCCTTAGCCATGAGCCGCTTCCATGTCACTGCCGCCGAGCTTGATGCCTACATCCGCGAAACCGGTACCGTGATCAAGGACGGCGACGACCGCCCCGGCCGCCTGTGCCAGGCCAGCAAACCACGCTATGAACAGGGGCCGCGCCAGCCGGCGGTCTGCGTCGACTACGCCGACGTGCAGGCCTATACCCAGTGGCTGTCGAAGAAAACCGGCAAGCACTACCGGATGGTCAGCGAGGCGGAACGCGAATACGCCGCACGCGCCGGCAGCACCGGTTCCTTTCCCTTCCCTTTCGACGAGGAAGGCCAGTACCAGATCACCAAGCACGCCAACACCTACGGCCCCAAGGACGGCTTCAGCTTCACCGCCCCGGTGGGCAGCTATCCGCCCAATGCCTTCGGCATGTATGACATGCACGGCAACGTCTATGAATGGGTCGCCGACTGCTGGCACCCCGACTACGTGGGCGCACCTGCCGATGGCCGGGCCTGGATGGAAGAGTCGGAAGGGGTGTGCCTGGATGCCCAGATTCGCGGCAACGACTGGGGCGAGGCACCGGTATTCTCGCGTTCGGGCAACCGCAACAGCCGCAAGCGCGAAGTGCGCGGGGACTGGCTGAGCTTCCGGGTCGTGCGTGAGCTGGAACAGCCCGGCGCCAGCCACAAGTAGACACCCCGATGAACAGCGGCCCGGGGCAACAACCGCACCGGGCCACTGGCAGTATCAGGCGACGTCCCGGGCCTTGCCGGCCTGAGCCTGGCGAAGGTTCTCCAGCATCAGCCACAGGCCCTGGCGCAAGGCCGGGAACAGGCTGTTGTTGAAGTTGTTCCAGCGCAGTTCGAGGATGGTGTCCTCGGGGCCGATTTCGGTGTTGAGCACGTCATGCAGCACCTCGCCGGAGTCGATACCGTTGTCCACGTAGTGGAACGAGGCACCGGTCAGGTATAGCGGCGCGGTCGGCTCGGTTTCCTTCGTCGCCCAATCCACTACTTTCTGCCCACGGGCGCCGTACAGGGCATTCCAGGTGGCATAGGCCCCGCGACGCTCATAGGGCGATTCGATGCGGGTGATGCCCGGGTGGATGTTCATGATCCGCCGGGCGAAAGGCGCTCCCGGGCGCACCAGTTCATCGAGGATCACCAGCAGGCCGTCGAGCACCACGATATCGGCTTTGAGCTCCACCAGGGTGTCGTGCAGGCGGCGTTCGAAATCCTGCTTGCCGGCGATGTGTTCGGCACTGCCGCGGGGATGGCGACGATAGGTGGACGGCACACTCAGCAGCAAGTCGTTGACCCGCTTGCCCTGCACTTCCAGGTCCGCCGGGTACAACCACTGGCGGCCCGGCTGGTAGGCAAAGCCGTAGTCGCTGACCAACTGCTGGTCCCGTGGCGACTGCTCGTCATCGTCGTAGACCACGCCCACCAGTTCGTAGGCCTCGCCCAGGGGCGTCTGGTTCAGCGTCTGGACCAGAAATTCCAGCACCGATTTCATGTAGCGCTCGTGGTCCTTGTAAGCCACCGCCTGCCCGGCCTTGTCGGCGGCGGCATTTCGCAGGGACCAGACATACACCAGATTCTTCTTTGTCATTTGCTCGCTCTCGCTCAATGGTTCAGGCACTGCGTCGATACACGTGCGCCCACAGAACAAGAACGAACCACAGGCAGGGCAATTTATCCGCAGTGCCCGCCGGGCTGGCATGCCGAGCTAAATACTGGCGTCGGCGCTTCGTTTGTCAGGGGTAAGGGTCTGCGTGCTACGACCCTCTATCCACTCTCTGGGAAGTACTTATGACCGACCCCAAGCGCGGCGCCTTCAACGGTCTGCTCGCATTGCTCAGGCCCTTTCGCACCATCGTGGTGATCTCCGTTGCCCTGGGCATGGCCGGCGGCCTGGCCATCACCCTGTTGCTGGCCACCATCAACAACGCCCTGCACTCGGCGACCGGCATGACCCAAGGCGTGGTCCTGACCTTCGCCGCCCTGTGCGTGCTGGCCCTGGTCAGTTCCATCGTCTCGGACATCGGCACCAACTATGTGGGACAACGGATCATTGCCGCCCTGCGCAAGGACCTGGGTGAAAAAGTACTCTCGGCGCCCATCACCCAGATCGAGCGCTATCGCTCCCACCGCCTGATCCCGGTACTGACCCACGACGTCGACACCATCAGCGACTTCTCTTTCGCCTTCACTCCCCTGGCCATCGCCACCACCGTCACCCTGGGTTGCCTGGGCTACCTGGCGTACCTCTCGGTGCCGATGTTCCTGATGATGGTGGTGGCCATCATCATCGGCACCAGTGTGCAGCTGGTGGCCGGCGGCAAGGGCATCAAGGGCTTCGATGAGGCTCGCGACCATGAGGACGAGCTGCAGCGCTACTACAACGCGATCGCCTCCGGTGCCAAGGAACTGCGCATTCACCGGCCCCGGCGCTTTCGCATGAATACCCAGCGCATCCAGAAAACCGCGGATCGCATCAGCGATATCCAGGTGCGCTCGGTAAACATCTACATCCTGGCCAAGAGCTTCGGCTCGATGCTGTTCTTCGTGGTCATCGGCCTGGCCCTGGCCATGCAGGCCTACTACCCGAACCCGGACCCTGCGGTGATCACCGGTTTCGTGCTGGTGCTGCTGTACATGAAGGGCCCGCTGGAACACGTGGTCGGCTACCTGCCCATCGTCGGCAAGGCCAAGATCGCCTTCGCCCGGATCAGCGAACTGTCCGAACGCTTCTCTTCTCCCGAGCCGCACCTGCTGATGGACGACAGCGAAGCGCCGCAAGCGGTGGTGCACAGCCTGGAACTGCGCGAGGTGCGCTACAGCCCGCCGCCGGTGGAAGGCAGCGAACCGTTCCACCTGGGCCCGATCAACCTGAACATCAAGCAGGGCGACATCGTCTTCATCGTCGGCGAGAACGGCTGCGGCAAGACCACCCTGATCAAGCTGTTGCTGGGCCTGTACCAGCCCCAGTCCGGGGAGATCCGTCTCAATGGCGAAGCGGTGACCGACCGGGCCCGGGATGACTACCGGCAGCTGTTCACCACGGTATTTGCCGACTACTACCTGTTCGACGACCTGGTCCAGGGCAATGCCGGCAAGTCGCTGGACGTCGCCACCCAGTACCTGAACCGCCTGGAAATCGCCCACAAGGTCAGCGTCAAGGATGGCGCCTTCACCACCACCGACCTGTCCACCGGCCAGCGCAAGCGCTTGGCCCTGGTCAATGCCTGGCTGGAAGAGCGCCCGGTGCTGGTGTTCGACGAATGGGCCGCCGACCAGGACCCGGCCTTCCGGCGGATTTTCTACACCGAGCTGCTGCCCGATCTCAAGCGCCTGGGCAAGACCATCATCGTGATCAGCCACGACGATCGCTACTTCGACATTGCCGACCAGTTGGTGCGCATGAAGGCCGGACGAGTCCTGACTGAACTGCAACCGGCGTGATTGTTTCCGGTTTATGGCAGCTGATGCGTCATACAGACAGAACTGAGAATTAATACCATTAACAGTCACTACATCTGCCGGATCTATAAGAGCATATGAGCATGCCCGCACAACACCGACTGACCCCTTTGACGAAAGCGCTGCTTCGCCAGGCCTTCTCGCCAAAACTGGCTTCCCGCACCCTGGGCCTGGCCCTGACCCTGACCCTGCCACTGATGGCTCAGGTCCAGGCCCAGGAAATCCATTTCAACATCGTCTCGCAGTCCATGTCTGCGGCCCTGCAGGAGTTCGGGCGCCAGGCCAATATGCAGGTGCTCTACAACCCTGACGATGTGCAAGGCAAGCGCAGCAACGCCCTCAGCGGCAGCTATTCGCCGGAGCGGGCCATCGCGGCCATGCTCAATGGCACGGGGGTGGCCTACACCCTCAAGGACAACTCGGTCACTATCCGCAACCATGGTGGCAACGGCTCGCTGGAACTGGGGACCAGCACCATCAGCGGCCAGGGCCTGGGCACCACCACCGAGGACACAGGTTCCTACACCACCGGGGCCATGCAGACCGCCAGCAAGCTGTCGCTGACGGCCCGGGAAACCCCGCAGTCGGTCACGGTCATCACCCGCCAGCGCATGGATGACCAGAACATGAGGTCCCTGGAGGATGTGCTCAAGGCCACCCCCGGCATTTCCATCACCAAGGACGGTCCGCAGCGGCCGACCTTCTACTCCCGTGGTTTTGCCGTCGAAAACCTGATGACCGACGGCTTGCCCAACGATTTGACCCACTACCTGAGCCGGGACATGAACTCCTCGGCTGACATGGCGATCTTCGACCATGTGGAAGTGGTGCGTGGCGCCACCGGGATGATGCAGGGCGCAGGTAACCCGTCGGCAGCGATCAACATGGTGCGCAAGCGCCCCACCGCCACACCGCGGGTCACCGTCACCGGCAGCGCCGGCAGCTGGGACGACTACCGCACCGAGATCGACGCCTCCAACGCCCTCAACGAAAGCGGCACCCTGCGCGGCCGGGTGGTCGCCGCCTATCAGAGCAAGGGCAGCTTCCAGGACTTCGTCAGCAGTGAACGCAACGTGTTCTACGGCATCACCGAGGCCGACCTGAACGAAGACACCACCTTCACTTTTGGCGTCTCCAACCAGAGCGGCAGAAACAACACTTCCTGGGGTGGCCTGCCGGTTGCAGCCGACGGCAGCGACCTGCACCTCAAGCGCTCGACCTACCTGGGCAGCAAGTGGGAGTACTGGGATCAGAACAACACCACGGCGTTCAGCCGCCTGGAGTATCGCTTCGCCAACAGCTGGAAAATGCTCCTGTCCGCCAGCAAGAGCTGGTCGGACCTGAACATGCTCGGCTCCATTCCGGAACGCATGGGCGCCAACTACGATGAGTTCGGCCAGAACATCGGTCGCTACGACTACGAAGACCAGCAAAACAGCTACGACGGTTACGTCACCGGTCCCTTCTCCCTGTTCGGGCGTACCCATGAACTGGTGCTGGGCGCCAGCCGGCGCGACTTGACGTTCAAGGGCAAGGGCTTGCCCATCGACCTTGAGACCCACACCAACATCTACAAACCCAGCGGCATTCCCAAGCCGGACATGAGTGCCAACCCCTGGACACAACGCCGTACCAGCCAGCTGGAAGGCACCTACGTCACCACTCGGCTGAGCATCACCGATGACCTGAAGCTGATCCTGGGCGGCCGCCTGGACTGGTACGACTATGACGTGACCACCACCTGGAACGGCAAGGCCTCCGCCTCCAGCCTGCCGAACAAAGTGACACGCCACCTGACCCGCTATGCCGGGGCCATCTATGACCTGGACCAGAACCACTCGGTCTATGTCAGCTACACCGATATCTTCAAGCCACAGACCGAACTCGACACCTCCAACGGCGCGCTCAAGCCCATCGAAGGCAAGAACTACGAACTGGGCATCAAGGGCGAGTACTTCGACGGCAAACTCAATGCCAGTGCGGCGATCTTCCGCATCGACCAGGAAAACCGTGCCAAGGTACTCAACCCCAACCAGTGCAACCCGGTGGGAAGCACCTGCTACGAAGCCGCGGGCCAGGTGCGCAGCGAAGGTATCGAACTGGAAATCAACGGCACCCTGGCCCCGGGCTGGGAACTGGGGGCGGGCTACACCTATGCCTCGGTCAAGTACACCAAGGACTCCAATGAAGCCAACGTCGGCCGCCTGTTCGACACCGACATCCCGCGCAGCGTGTTCAAGGCCTTCACCACCTACCAACTGCCCGGCGACCTGAACCGCTGGACCATCGGGGGCGGGATCTATGGCCAGAACACCATCTACAACAAGGGCACCAACGACTACCTGAGCACCTTCGACTACCGCATCGAACAGAAGTCCTACGCCCTGGTGGACCTGATGACCAGCTACAAGGCCTCGGAAAATGTGAACATTCGCCTCAACGTCAACAACCTCTTCGACAAGCGCTACTACCAGAGCATCGGCACCAACACCGACTACGGCACCAGCCTCTACGGCGACCCTCGCAACGCCATGGTCACGGTCAGCTGGTCTCTGTGAATCACGTCCTCCCCCTGTAGGAGCCGGCTTGCCGGCGAAGGCGCCCTTGAGACTCGTGCGCATTCGCTGGCAAGCCAGATCCTGCAACGCGATGAATTCCCCTCCCCTCCCACATCCCCTTCCGTAGGAGCCGGCTTGCCGATGAAGGCGCCCGCAAGTCATGCAGCGCCCCGGGTGACGTCTTCGCTGGCAAGCCAGCTCCTACAGCAGTCAGATACACGGTGCAGATCCCCGCAGGAGCCGGCTTGCCGGCGAAGAGGCCCGCAAGTCATGCAGCGCCCCGGGTGACGCCTACGCTGGCAAGCCAGCTCCTACAACAGTCGGATGCACGGTGCAGATCCCCGTAGGAGCCGGCTTGCCGGCGAAGAGGCCCGCAAGTCATGCAGCGCCCCGGGTGACGCCTACGCTGGCAAGCCAGCTCCTACAGCAGTCAGATGCACGGTGCAGATCCCCGTAGGAGCCGGCTTGCCGGCGAAGGCGCCCTTAAGACCTGCGCACGTTCGCTGGCAAGCCAGCTCCTACAGAGCGAGGGCGAGCCGTTGATTTGCTTATGACGAAAACGACAAAGGCCTGGACCGTTGCCGGTCCAGGCCTTTGTCGGTGTCTCAGTTCAAGCAGGTCAGCAACTGCTCTGTGAAGCTCTCCAGCAAGGCTCGGCTGTCCACCATGGCTTCATGGCGGGCTTCGATATGATATGAAGCGGCTATCTCACCACCCTGCACCTCACGACCCATGGCCTGCTCCATGATCTGGATCCGCTCCGGGGTGTAGTCACTGGACCACCATAGCCGCGGCGCAACCCGCAGGGGGCGATAGGCATAGGCCGCAGACAAGGCGCTCAAGTCATTGAACACCGCGCTGACTAGCGAGGCGTCGAACTCGGCCTTGAACAGCCCCACCACCCGATCCAGCTCGCCGGGAGCCAGGGGGATATTGCCAGCCACCCAGCCATGGATGCTCTGCCAATCGAGCTCGGCTTCGCGCCTCAAGCGGCTCTCGATCATCCCTGCACTGCCCGGGAACTGCTGGCAGAGCTTGTCGATGATCGCCTGCCACTCGGACTCGGCCGTCACAGTGACTGGCATCTCCTGCGTCTGGATCTGATCGTCCCCGGCGCCCTGAGGCGGTGTCGGGTCGAGCAGGCCGAGGAAACGCACCGTCTCTCCCGCCGCCTCCAGTTCGCTGGCCACGTCCATGGCAATGGACCCGCCCAGGGACCAGCCCGCCAGATAGTAGGGACCGCTCGGCTGTACCTGACGGATGCTGGCGACATAGCGCTCAATCATGGCCTGCCATGAAACCTCGCTCCAGTCGGCTTGCAGGTAGGCCTGGTGCAGCACGCCATACACCGCGCAACGGTCGCGCAACTGCGCCGCCAACGGCAGGTAGCCATACACGCTGCCCCCCGCCGGGTGGAAGCAGAACAGCGGCTGGCCGGAGCCGCCCAGGGCGATGACATTCTGTGCACTGTCGGGCTGACCGGCTGCGATCACACCAGCCAGTTGCCCCACGGTCGGCGCCGTGAACAGCGCATTGATGCTCAGTTGCACAGCCAGTGCCTGGTTGATGGCGCCGATCAGGCGCAAAGCATCCAGGGAGTGCCCACCCAACTCGAAGAAGTTGTCGTCCAGGCCCACCTGATCGACGCCCAGCACCTGGCTCCAGAGGGCGGCGACCTGCTGTTCCAGCTCGCTCTGTGGAGCGATGTAGGCCTGCTGCAACAGGCTGGCCTCGGCCTTGGGCAGGGCCTTGCGGTCCAGCTTGCCATTGGGGCTCAACGGCAGCGCTTCGAGGAACAGCAGGTGCGCCGGCAGCATGTAGTCCGGCAGCACCTCCTTGAGGGCCGCTTTCAATTGCTCGCGCAGTTGCGCCTGGGCCTGCGGCGTATCGGCCGCCACCTGCGCGGCTGGCACTACATAAGCCACCAGTTGTGGCCCGCTCGCGCCGTCCTGGGCCAGTACAAGCGCCTCGCGTACTGGCGTCAGCTCCAGCAGCCGCGCTTCGATCTCGCCCATTTCGATACGGAAACCGCGGATCTTCACCTGGTGGTCGATGCGCCCGGCGTATTCGATCACGCCTTCGGCGTCATAGCGGGCCAGATCGCCGGAGCGATACAGGCGCCCACCATCGCTGCTGAACGGATCGGGAATGAAACGCTCGGCAGTCAGGCCTGGGCGGTCGTGGTAACCCCGGGCCAGCAGGTCGCCACCGATCATCAGCTCGCCAATCACACCGTTGAGCGGCAGGTTGCCGCTGCTGTCCAGCAGGTAGATGGAACGGCCCGGCAGGGCCTTGCCCAGTGGAATCACCGCCGGCAGCGGCTCGGTCCCCTTCAGGTAGGCACCGCAGTCATGGGCCGTGGCACTCACGGTGGCCTCGGTAGGCCCGTAGGTGTTGAGCAGGCAGGCGTGTTTCAGGCCGGCCTGCTTCCAGGCGGCCACGCCTTCCGCCGGCATGGCCTCGCCCCCCAGGTTGAGCTGACGCAGGCGGCCAAAGTCCCGCGGCCCCTTGGCGGCGAAGTCCTTGCCCAGCATGAACCAGTAGGCGGTGCTCAAGTCGACGATACTGATTCCTTGCTCGATCAGCTCGCGGTAGAAGGTTTCGCTGTCCCACAGCGCCTTGCCGCGGATCACCACCGAAGCACCACGGATCAGCGCCGGGTACAGCTGTTCGACAAAGGCATCGAAGTTGAAGGTGGAGAACTGCAAGCCACGGTCCGCAGCCGTCATGTTGAAATGGCTGGCGGTGGCCCGTGCGTGCTGGCTCAGGGCGTTGTGGGTAATACCTACGCCCTTGGGCCGGCCGGTGGAGCCGGAGGTGTACATCACATAGGCCAGGTTTTCCGCGCTGCTGCGCTCAGGCGGGTTGCCCTGCGCCATACCGGCCAGCCAGACGGGAGCCTGGTCCAGGCACAGGTACGGCACCGCGAGGCCATCCTGCAAACGCTCCAGCAGCGGCGACTGGGTCAGCAGCAACTGGATGCCGCTGTCCTGCATCATGTAGTGCAGGCGCTCCTGGGGGTACTCGGGGTCCAGCGGCACGTAGGCGCCACCGGCCTTGAGCACCGCCAGCAGGCCGACAATCATGTCCAGCCCGCGCTCCACGGCAATGCCCACCCGCACATCCGGGCCTACACCCTGCTCGATCAGCTTATGGGCCAACTGGTTGGCCCGCTGGTTGAACTGGCCATAGCTCAGTTGCTGGCCGGCGCACAGCAGCGCCACGGCATCCGGAGTGCGCGCGGCCTGGGCTTCGATCAACTGGTGGATATTCAGGTCCCGGCCCACTTGCCCGGCCGCCCGGCGGGACTCCTGTTCAACGGCCGTCCGTTGCCCGTCGCTGAGCAGCGAAAGATCCCCCAGGCACTGCCCGGGGTTGCCGATCATGGCCAGCAGCAGCTGTTGCAGGCCCTCGGCCAACTGCTGGATCGCGGCGGCACTGAAGTGCTGGCACGAATAGCTGTAGTCGAACGACAGGCGCTCAGCGACGAACACCGACAGGGTCAGCGGGTAGTTGGTCTGCTCATGATTGCCTACCGCGCCAAATTGCAGCTGTGCCGGCGAGCCTTTTTCCAGGGCTTCGGACACCGGGTAGTTCTCGAACACCAGGATGTTGTCGAACAGCGCCTCGCCCCCCAGACCGGCCCAACGCTGCACGTCGTA
Organism: Pseudomonas sp. BIGb0176; assembly: GCF_024810175.1. Taxonomy (NCBI): domain Bacteria; kingdom Pseudomonadati; phylum Pseudomonadota; class Gammaproteobacteria; order Pseudomonadales; family Pseudomonadaceae; genus Pseudomonas; species Pseudomonas sp. BIGb0176. The sequence goes on along the minus strand of NZ_JANUEC010000001.1, from coordinate 82,006 downwards.
CAGCGGCGTGTGTTCGAAGTCACGCAGGGCCAGGTTGCGTTCCTGCACTGCCTGCAACCAGTCGCTGACCGACAACTGCGGAAGTGGCGCGGCCACCACCGGCAAGGTGTTGATGAACAGGCCGATCTGCTGCTCCACGCCCTTGAGTTCCGCCGGCCGGCCAGACACGGTGGCGCCGAACACCACAGTGTCCTGCCCGGTGCAGCGTTGCAGCAGCAACAGCCAGGCGGCCTGCACCAGGGTGTTGACCGTGACCTTCTGCTGGCGGGCAAACTCGCCCAGGCTGCGGGTCTGGGCCTCGTCGAGGGTGCAGCCATGGCTGCCATGGCCCTCCTCCAGCGGCGCGCGTGCACCGGCAGCAATGGCCTGGGCCAGACGGGTCGGCTCATCCAGCCCCTGCAGTTGCTGTTTCCAGAAATGCTCACTGAGGGTTGCGTCCTGGCGTTGCAGCCAGGCGATGTAGTCGCGGTAGCGCCCGGTCAGGTGCTGCGGCAATTGACCGGCATAACGTTGCAGTACTTCACCGAGCAACTGCGAGTTGCTCCAGCCGTCCATCAGGATGTGGTGGTTGGTGTAGATCAGGTGGTAACGCTGCTCGCCAGTGCGCACCAGGGTCAGGCGCAGCAGGGGCGCAGCGGCCAGATCGAAGCCCCGTTGACGCTCGGTCGCCGCCAGGGTGTCCAGGGCTTGCGGGGTCTGCTGCGTCGAGCGCCAGTCGTGCTCGACACACTCCAGGCTGACCTGCTTGTACACCACCTGGATCGGCGCCGGCAGTTCGCCCTGCCAGAGGAAACCGCTGCGCAGGATGTCATGACGCTCGATGGTTGCCTGCCAGGCCTGGCGGAAGCGCTCGGGATCGAGCCCGTCCACATCCACTCGTAGCTGGTTGATGTAGTCGCCACCCTCCTCTTGATACAGGGTGTGGAACAGCATGCCTTGCTGCATCGGCGACAGCGGATAAAGGTCCTCGACCTGTGCCAGGGCCAGCGGCAAGCGGTCCAGCTGTTGCTGGCTCAGGCCGGCCAGCGGGAAGTCCGATGGCGTGGCGCCACGGTGCTCGGGCTGGCTGCAATGCTCGATCAGCGCCTTGAGTTCCCGGGCGTAGTCATCCGCCAGGTGCTCGATGGTGGCGGTATCGAACATCGCCCGGCTGAAGTTCCAGCCCAGGCTCAGCTCACCGCCATAGACCTGGCCATTGAGAGTCAACCAGTTGCCCAGGGGGGCGTGCAGGCTCTGGTCGTCGCCCTTGGCCTCACTGGCCGGGGCAAACCATGCCTGCTGGTCATCGAAACTGCCGTCGAACTGTCCCAGGTAGTTGAAGGTGATGCGTGGCACCGCCAGTGCGGCGAGGGCTGCCTGTGCTTGAGCATCCCCCAGGTAGCGCAAGGCACCGAAGCCGATGCCCTTGTTCGGCACCGCCCGCAGCTGTTCCTTGATGAACTTGATCGAGTCGGCCAGGGCCGGCTGCGGCGTCAGCTTCACCGGAAACACGCTGGTGAACCAGCCCACGGTGCGGCTCAGGTCGATGCTGTCGAACAGCTCTTCGCGGCCGTGGCCTTCCAGCTGCACCAGGGCGCTGCTGTCGCCGGTCCAGCGGGTGATGACCCGGGCCAGGGCGGTAAGCAGCAGATCGTTGATCTGGGTGCGATAGGCTGCCGGTGCGTCCTGCAACAGACGTTGGGTATCACCCTTGCTCAGCCGGGTTTCGACACTGCTCGCGTGCTGGTTCTGCAACCCGTCGTGGCCGTGGTCGCAAGGCAGGTTCGATTCGACACCCTGCAACTGTGCCTGCCAGTAACCCAGCTCCTGCTGCAGCGCCGCGCTGCTGGCATAGGCCTGCAACTGCCCGGCCCAGGCTTGGGTCGAGCTGGACTTGGCCGGCAGTGCCTGGCCGCCCAGCAAGGCTTGCAGATCCTCCAGGAGAATCCGCCAGGACACCCCATCCACCACCAGGTGATGAACGATCAGCAACAGGCGCTGGCTCTGGTCGGCCAGGGTGAACAGCACGGCCCGCAGCAACGGGCCCTCCTGCAGGTTGAGACTGCTCTGGGCCTGCTCGGCAAACTGCTGCAACGCCTGGGCGTCGGCGACATTGGCCTGCCACAGCAGTTGCACCGGCTCCTCGGCATCGGCAAAGGCTGCACGCCACGTGCCCTGATGTTCGGTAAAGCGCAGGCGCAAGGCATCGTGCTGCACCGTCAGGGCCTGCAATGCGCTTTCCAGGGGCTGGGCTTGCAGCGCCTGTAGCGGCTTGAGCAGCACCGACTGGTTCCAGTGATGCCGTTCCGGTACCGGGGTGTCGAAGAACCACTGCTGGATCGGCAGCAGCGGCATCTGCCCACGCACCGGGCCCTGGTCGATCTGCAAACCGCCCTCGCCCTGCTCCGCCACCGTGGCCAGCCCCTGCACCGTCTGGTGCTGGAACAGGTCCTTGGGGGTGAAGCGGATACCGGCCTGCCGGGCACGGCTGACCACCTGGATCGAGATGATCGAGTCGCCACCCAGTTCGAAGAAGTTGTCGGTGACGCCCACCTGCTCAAGCTTCAGCACATCGGCCCAGATCGCCGCGATCTGTTGTTCCAGCGGGTTCTGCGGCGCGACGTAGGTCTGCTGCATCAGCTGCGCATCGACTTTCGGCAGCGACTTGCGGTCCAGCTTGCCGTTCGGTGTCAGCGGCAGTGCTTCGAGGAACAGCAGGTAAGTCGGCACCATGTAGTCCGGCAGGCTCTCGCGCAGGCGCGCCTTGATGCTCTCGCGCAACTGCGCCTGGCGCTCGTTGCTCGACGCCACCTCGGCGTCCACCGGCACGATATAACCCACCAGCTGCTGGCCGCTCGGCCCTGGCTGGGCGATCACCGCCACTTCCAGTACCGGGTCCTGCTCCAGCAAGCGCGCTTCGATCTCGCCCAGCTCGATACGGAAGCCCCGCACCTTCACCTGATGGTCGACACGGCCCACATATTCCACCAGGCCGTCGGTGCGGTAGCGGGTCAGGTCGCCGCTGCGGTACAACCGGGCGCCGGTGGTGCTGTAGGGGTCGGGAATAAAGCGTTCCGCCGTCAGCCCCGGACGATCCAGGTAACCCCGAGCCACGCCCAGGCCGCCCAGGTACAGCTCACCCGCCACGCCAACCGGCAACAGGTTGAGGTTGGCATCGGCCACGTAGGCGCTGCGGTTGCCAACGATATTGCCGATAGGCGCGTAGGCCGCATCACAGGGATCACCGACACGGGCCTTCCAGATCAATGGCGTAACCACCGTCTCGGTCGGGCCGTAGCCGTTGAAGATGTACTTGGGCCGCAGCACTCGCCACGCCAGATCGTAACTGGCCTGCGGCACTGCATCGCCACCAAAGCAGTACACCCGCACCGCCGGCGGATTGCCATCGCGCTCCGCGTGCACCGCCAGTTGTTGCAGATACACCGGCGGGAACACACCGACGGTGACGCCATAGCGATGCATCTGTTCGTAGGTGAATTCCGGCGACCACAGGCTGTCATCACGGATCAGCACGCTGGCGCCGTAGATCAGCGGGTGCATCCAGCCTTCGTGGGAGCCGTCGAAGGCGAAGGACATGAAGTGCAACTCGCAATCCGCCGGGCTCATTTCATAGCGCTCGCCGGTGGCCAGGCTGTGCATGGCCAGCGGGCCGTGGGACACCGCCACGCCCTTGGGCAAGCCGGTGGAACCAGAGGTGTAGATCACATAGGCGAGGTTTTCCTCGGCCAGATCCACCTGCGGACTGGTCACAGGGTAAGCCGCAAAATCAGCCGCGCCTTCGACGCTGAGGGTCGGCAGCCCCTCAGGAATCGGCAAGCGATCCAGCAGATGGTTCTGGGTCAGCAGCAGCCACGCGCCGCTGTCTTGCATCATGTAGCGCAGGCGGTCCTGGGGGTACTCGATATCCAGCGGCACATAAACCCCACCAGCCTTGAGCACGGCCAGGAAGGCCACCATGATTTCCGCGCAACGCGGCATAGCAATCGCCACCCGCACTTCCGGGCCAACGCCCAGCTCGATCAACTTGTGCGCCAGCTGGTTGGCTTGAGTATCCAGCTCGCGATAGCTCAGGCGCTGCTCGGCGAAGAACACCGCTGGTGCATCCGGCGCCTTGGCCGCCTGATCGGCAAACAGCTGGTGAACAAAACGCTCGGTCGGATAGACCACATCGGTGTGGTCCCAATCCTGGCGGATACGGTGCTGCTCGTCCTGCGTCAGTAATGGCAACTCACCCAGGCCGGTTTGCGCATGCTCCATCAGGCTCAGCAACAGGCCCTGCAAGTGCCCGCCCAACTGCACCATTGAAGGTTCAGAGAAAGATTCACGGGCATAGATGAACTCGAACGACAGGCTCGCCCCCAGGTTGACCGCGACCGTCAGGGGGTAGTTGGTCTGCTCGTGGTTACCCACAGCGCCAAAGCGCAGTTGCGCCGGAGCACCTTTTTCCAGGGCTTCGGACACCGGGTAGTTCTCGAACACCAGGATGTTGTCGAACAGCGCATCCCCGCCCAGCCCGGCCCAGCGCTGCACTTCGTACAGCGGCGTGTACTCATAGTCGCGCAGCGCCAGGTTGCGGTTCTGCACTGCCTGCAACCACTGGCTCACGGTCATGTCCGGGCGTGGCGTAGCCACCACCGGCAAGGTGTTGATGAACAAGCCCACCTGCTGCTCTATGCCCTTGAGCTCCGCGGGACGCCCCGCCACCGTGGCGCCGAACACCACGCTTTCCTGCCCGGTGCAACGTTGCAGCAACAGCAGCCACGCCGCCTGCACCAGGGTATTGACCGTGACCTTCTGCTGCCGGGCAAATTCGCCAAGCCGTGCCGTCTGTGCCAGGTCCAGCTCGCGATGATGCTTGCCGTGGCCGGTGCCGGCCGCAATGTCCGCGACCCGGGACAGCGCCTGGGTCAGGCGGGTCGGTTCATCCAGCGTCTGCAGTTGTTCTTTCCAGAAGCTTTCACAGGCCTGGGCATCCTGGCGTTGCAGCCAGGCGATGTAGTCCCGGTAGCGGCCCGGAGCGTGGCTGGGCAACTGACCGGCATAACGTTGCAGCACTTCGCCGAGCAACTGCGAGTTGCTCCAGCCGTCCATCAGGATGTGATGGTTGGTGTAGATCAGGTGGTAGCGCTGCTCATCGATACGCACCAGGGTCAGGCGCAACAACGGCACGGCATCCAGCTCGAAGCTACGCTGGCGCTCGGCGGTGGCCAGGGTATCCAGGGCTTCCTGCTGCTGCGGCTGGCCGCGCCAGTCATGTTCGGTGCAGTCCAGGGCAATGTGCTTGTGCACCACTTGCAGCGGCGTCGACACCTCGCCCTGCCAGATAAAGCCGGTGCGCAGGATGTCATGCCGATCGATGGCCGCCTGCCAGGCCTGCTGGAAGCGCAGCGGATCAAGGCCATCCACGTCTACCCGCAGTTGGTTGATGTAATCGCCCGCGGCCTGCTCGTAGAGGGTATGAAACAGCATGCCCTGCTGCATCGGCGACAGGGGGTAGAGGTCTTCGACCGAGGCCATCGCCACCGGCAGGCGATCCAGTTGCTGCTGGTTCAGGCCCGCCAGTGGGAAGTCCGACGGGGTGGCGCCACGGTGCTCGGGCTGGCTGCAATGCGCCACCAGCGCCTTGAGCTCCTCGGTATAGTCGTCGGCCAGCCGCTGCACGGTGGCGGTATCGAACATCTGCTGGCTGAAGGTCCAGTTCAGGCTCAACTCGCCGCCATAGACCTGGCCATCCAGGCTCAGCCAGTTGCTCAGCGGGGCCAGTGGGCTCTGGTCGTCGCCCTTGGCTTCACCGCTGGGTTTGAACAGGGAATCCTGCTCGTCGAAACTGCCGTCGAACTGGCCCAGGTAGTTGAAGGTGATACGCGGCACGGCCAAGGCTGCCAGGGTCTGCTGCGCTTGCGCCTCGCCCAGGTAGCGCAAGGCACCAAAGCCGATGCCCTTGTTCGGTACCGCCCGCAGTTGTTCCTTGATGAACTTGATCGAATCGGCCAGGGACGCCTGGGGCGTGAGCTTCACCGGGAACATGCTGGTGAACCAGCCCACGGTGCGGGTCAGGTCGATGCTGTCGAACAGGTCTTCGCGGCCGTGGCCTTCCAGTTGCACCAGGGCACTGGCTTCGCCGGTCCAGCGGGTGATGACCCGGGCCAGGGCGGTGAGCAGCAGATCGTTGATCTGGGTGCGGTAGGCCGCCGGGGCATCCTGCAGCAGGCGCTGGGTACGGGCCTTGTCCAGGCGTGAACTCAGGCTGCTGGCGTGCTGGTTCTGCAACTCGGTCACCGGGCGATCCAGCGGCAGGTTCGACTCGACGCCCTGCAACTGGGCCTGCCAGTACTTGAGTTCTTCCTGCAGCGCCGCACCTTGGGCATAGGCCTGCATCTGCTCCGCCCAGGCCTGGGTCGAGCTGGTCTTGGCCGGCAATGCCAGAGTCTGGCCGGCGCTGAGTTGAGTGTGGGCCCGTTGCAGATCCTCCAGCAGGATCCGCCAGGACACCCCGTCCACCACCAGGTGGTGAATCACCAGCAACAGGCGCTGGCTGCCGTCCTCCAGGCTGAACAGCACAGCCCGCAGCAGCGGCCCGTCCTGCAGGTTCAGGCTGCGCTGCGCCTCGATCGCCGACTGTTCCATAGCCTGGGCGCCATCCACTGCGACCTGCCAGAGCAGCTCCGGCCGCTGGCCGGCATCGGCAAAACGCGCCGACCAGCCATCCGCCTCCTGACTGAACTGCAAGCGCAAGGCGTCATGCTGCACCCACAGTGCCTGCAAGGCGCTCTCTACCACCTCGGCGCGCAACGGCTGGGCCGGCTTGAGCAGCACTGACTGGTTCCAGTGATGGCGTTCGCTCATGGGCGACTCGAAGAACCACTGCTGCACCGGCAGCAGCGCAGTTGCGCCACCCACCGGGCCCTGGTCAATCTGCACCCCGCCCTCGCCCTGCTCGGCCACTGCCGCCAGCCCCTGTACCGTCTGGTACTGGAACAGATCCCGTGGGGTAAAGCGGATACCGGCCTGCCGCGCGCGGCTGACCACCTGGATCGAGATGATCGAATCACCGCCCAGTTCGAAGAAGTTGTCGGTGGCACCGACCTGCTCAAGCTTCAGCACATCGGCCCAGATCGCCGCGATCTGCTGCTCCAGTTCGCTCTGCGGCGCCACGTAGACCTGCTGCATCTGCTGGGCGTCGACCTTGGGCAGGGCCTTGCGATCGAGCTTGCCGTTGGGGGTCAGCGGCAACGCTTCGAGGAACAGCAGGTAGGCCGGCACCATGTAGTCCGGCACGTGTTCCTTGAGTGCCGTCTTGAGGCTTTCGCGCAGGGCGGCCTGGGCCTCGACGGTCGGGGTGGCCTCGCTCGGCACGATATAGGCCACCAGTTGCTGGCCGTTCTCGCCGTCATGGGCCAGGACGAAGGCTTCACGCACCGCCGCCTGCTGCACCAGCCGCGCTTCGATTTCACCCAGCTCGATACGGAAACCGCGGATCTTCACCTGATGGTCGATACGGCCGATGTACTCGATCACCCCATCGGCGCGGTAACGGGTCAGGTCGCCGGTGCGGTACAACCGGCCACCGTCGCTGGAGAACGGGTTGGGTACGAACTTCTCGGCGGTCAGCCCTGGGCGCGCCAGGTAGCCTCGGGTCACCCCGGCACCGGCCAGGTACAGCTCGCCGGCACTGCCCACCGGCACCGGTTGCAGGTCCGGGCTGAGGATGTAGCTCTGGGTATTGCTGATGGCCCGGCCGATATTGGCCTGGCCGCCGGCCTCGCGCCGGGTGTAGGTCGAGTAGGTGGTGTCTTCCGAAGGGCCGTACAGGTCGTAGACATGCACCAGCCAGGGCTGCTGGTAGAGGCTATCCACCAGCGCCTGTTTCAGCGGCTCACCCGCCAGGTTGATGATCCGCACGCTGGGCGGAATCTGCCCGCTGCGGTGCAGCGCGGCAATCGCCGAAGGCACGGTATTGATCAAGCGCACCCGATCACGGTCCACCAGCTCCGGCAGTTCCAGGGCGTTGCGGGCCAGGACGATGGAACCGCCGCTGGACAGGGTGACAAACAGCTCCCACACCGACAGGTCGAAGCAGATCGAGGTGGAAGCCAGCACTCCTTGCAGGTCTTCAGTGCTGTACACCCGGTTCGACCAGTCGATCAGTGCCAGCACGTTGCGATGGGCAATCGCCACGCCCTTGGGCAGGCCGGTGGAACCGGAGGTGTAGATCACATAGGCCAGGTTGTCCGGGGTCGCGCGTGGCGCCGGGTCGTCTGTCGAGTAGCCATCCAGCCAGCCCGGCTGGGCATCCAGTTGCAGGGTCTGCAGGGATTCCACGGACGGCAGCAGCGACAGCAAGGCGCTTTCGGTCAACAGGATCTGCGCCTGACTGTCGCGCAGCATGTGGGCCAGACGGTCCTGGGGATAATCCGGGTCCAGTGGCACATAGGCGCCACCGGCCTTGAGCACCGCCAGCAGCGCCACGACCATTTCCGGGGTGCGCTGCAAGGCCACGCCCACCCGCACTTCAGGCCCCACGCCCAGCTCGATCAGCTTGTGCGCCAGGCGGTTGGCCCGGGCATTGAGTTCCCGGTAGCTCAGGCGCTGGCCAGCGAACAACAGGGCCTCGGACTCCGGGGTTTTCAGTGCTTGTGCTTCCACCAACTGTTGCACGCAACCATCGCTGGGGAACTCACCGGTGGCCGGGGTCCACTCGTGCAGCAACTGGTGCTGCTCGGCAACGCCCAGCAGCGGCAGGTCCCCCAGGCGCTGGCGTGGCTGCTGGACAATGCCCTGCAGCAACTGCACCCAGGACTGGGCCAGACGCTCGATGGTGGAGGCCTCGAACAGGTCGGAGGCATAGGTCAGGGAGGCCCAGAGGCCATCCTCGGATTCGAAGGTATCCAGGGTCAGGTCGAACTGCGCGGCGCGCCCCTGCCAACTCAGGGTCTCGATGCTGAGGTCGTCCAGGCGCTGGCTCTGCCCGCCCTTCTTGACCGCGGTCTGGTGGTTGAACATTGCCTGGAACAGCGGGCTGTGGCTCAGGCTGCGCTCGGGGCGCAAGGCTTCCACCAACTGCTCGAAAGGCAAGTCCTGGTGGGACTGGGCCATCAGCGCGGTCTGCTTGACCTGCTGCAGGAAATCATTGAAGCCCAGTTGCCCGTCGACCTCGGCCTTGAACACCTGGGTATTGACGAAGAAGCCGATCAGGCGCTCGGTTTCCACCCGGTTGCGGTTGGCGGTCGGCACCCCGACGCGGATGTCCGCCTGGCCGCTGTAGCGGTGCAGCAGTACCTGGAACGAGGCCAGCAACAGCATGAACAGGGTCGCCCCTTCACGCTGGGCCAATTGCTTGAGGCCCAGGCGCAGCTCTTCCGGCAACGGGATATCCAGCAGCGCCCCCCGATAGCTCTGGATCGCCGGGCGCGGGTGGTCCAGCGGCAGCATCAGCAAGGGCTGCTCCCCGGCCAGTTGCTCCAGCCAGTAGCCCAGTTGCCGCTCACGCTCGCCGGCGTCCATCCACTGGCGCTGCCAGTTGGCATAGTCGGCGTATTGAATCGGCAGCTCCGGCAGGCTGACCGTGCGCCCCTGGCGGTAGCCGGCATAGAGCTGGATCAGCTCGTCGACCATCACCCCCATCGACCAGCCATCGGAAACGATGTGGTGCTGGGTCAGGACCAGCACATGCTCGTCTGCTGCCACCCGCAGCAATTTGGCCCGCAACAGCGGGCCATTGCGCAGATCGAAGGGCGGCTGGCTCTTGCTGTCGGTCAGGGCATGGACCTGGGCCTCATAGGACAGGCCGCCGGCGTGCAGTTCGATGACCTCGATGTCCAGCGGCGCCGGTGGGTGCACCACCTGCACCGCCGTGCCATCGTCTTCGGAAAAGGTAGTGCGCAGGGTTTCATGCCGGGCAATCAGGGTATCGAATGCATGGCGCAGCGCGTCGAGGTCCAGTTCTCCGGTCAAGCGCAGCGCCGTGGTGATGTGGTAGGCGGTGCTGTCGGGCTCCAGTTGCCAAAGGAACCACTGGCTTTCCTGGGTATAGGAGAGAACCGGCGCCTCGTCGGCGCCGCGGCTGCAGATAGGAGCGATACCAAAGAGGTTGATGCCCTTTTCTTTAAGCAAAATCGCCAGGGCTCTTCTTTCCTTGGAAGAAAGCGTGCCTACCGAGTCGATTAAAGCTTGCATGTACTACCTCGCCTAAGAAATTATTTTTTCAAGATCATCGGGAGATAAACGTTTGAGGGCCTCCAAAGATTTAGCCAATTCATCCTGCAGTGAAGAAGTTGTCTGCCGCAGGGCCTGAACCTTCTCGACAAAGGCCGCGAGGCTCTCCGCGCCGAACAGCGACTTGATGGGCATATCCACGCCAAACTGCTGCTTGACCCGAGTCACCACCTGAGCCACCAACAGGGAGTGGCCGCCCAGCTCGAAGAAGTTGTCGCTCATGCCCACCCGATCCAGCTTCAGCACATCGGCCCAGATCGCCGCGATCTGCTGCTCCAGTTCGCTCTGCGGCGCCACATAGACCTGCTGCATCTGCTGGGCGTCGACCTTGGGCAGGGCCTTGCGATCGAGCTTGCCGTTGGGGGTCAGCGGCAACGCTTCGAGGAACAGCAGGTAGGCCGGCACCATGTAGTCCGGCACGTGTTCCTTGAGTGCCGTCTTGAGGCTTTCGCGTAAGGCGGCCTGGGCCTCGACGGTCGGGGTGGCCTCGCTCGGCACGATATAGGCCACCAGTTGCTGGCCGTTTTCGCCGTCATGGGCCAGGACAAAGGCTTCACGCACCGCCGCCTGCTGCACCAGCCGCGCTTCGATTTCCCCCAGCTCGATACGGAAACCGCGGATCTTCACCTGATGGTCGATACGGCCGATGTACTCGATCACCCCATCGGCGCGGTAACGGGTCAGGTCGCCGGTGCGGTACAACCGGCCACCGTCGCTGGAGAACGGGTTGGGTACGAACTTCTCGGCAGTCAGCCCTGGGCGCGCCAGATAGCCGCGAGTCACCCCGGCACCGGCCAGGTACAGCTCGCCGGCACTGCCCACCGGCACCGGTTGCAGGTCCGGGCTGAGGATGTAGCTCTGGGTATTGCTGATGGCCCGGCCGATATTGGCCTGCCCTCCCGCCTCGCGCCGGGTGTAGGTCGAGTAGGTGGTGTCTTCCGAAGGGCCGTACAGGTCGTAGACATGCACCAGCCCGGGCTGCTGGTAGAGGCTATCCACCAGGGCCTGTTTCAGTGGTTCGCCCGCCAGGTTGATGATCCGCACGCTGGGCGGAATCTGCCCGCTGCGGTGCAGCGCGGCAATCGCCGAAGGCACGGTATTGATCAAGCGCACCCGGTCGCGGTCCGCCAGCTCCGGCAGTTCCAGGGCGTTGCGGGCCAGGACGATGGAACCGCCGCTGGACAGGGTGACAAACAGCTCCCACACCGACAGGTCGAAGCAGATCGAGGTGGAAGCCAGCACTCCTTGCAGGTCGTCAGTGCTGTACACCCGGTTCGACCAGTCGATCAGTGCCAGCACGTTGCGATGGGCAATCGCCACGCCCTTGGGCAGGCCGGTGGAACCGGAGGTGTAGATCACATAGGCCAGATTGTCCGGGGTCGCGCGTGGCGCCGGGTCGTCTGTCGAGTACCCATCCAGCCAGCCTGGCCGGGCATCCAGTTGCAGGGTCTGCAGGGACTCCACGGACGGCAGCAGCGACAGCAAGGCGCTTTCGGTCAACAGGATCTGCGCCTGACTGTCGCGCAGCATGTGGGCCAGACGGTCCTGGGGATAATCCGGGTCCAGGGGCACATAGGCGCCACCGGCCTTGAGCACCGCCAGCAGCGCCACGACCATTTCCGGGGTGCGCTGCAAGGCCACGCCCACCCGTACTTCAGGCCCCACGCCCAGCTCGATCAGCTTGTGCGCCAGGCGGTTGGCCCGGGCATTGAGTTCCCGGTAGCTCAGGCGCTGGCCAGCGAACAACAGGGCCTCGGCCTCCGGGGTTTTCAGTGCTTGTGCTTCCACCAACTGCTGCACGCAACCATCGCTGGGGAACTCACCGGTGGCCGGGGTCCACTCGTGCAGCAACTGGTGCTGCTCGGCAGCGCCCAGCAGCGGCAGGTCCCCCAGGCGCTGGCGCGGCTGCTGGACGATGCCCTGCAGCAACTGCACCCAGGACTGGGCCAGACGCTCGATGGTGGAAGCCTCGAACAGGTCGCAGGCATAGGTCAGGGAGGCCCAGAGGCGATCCCCGGACTCGAAGGTATCCAGGCTCAGATCAAACTGGGTCGTGCTGTCCTCGCCACTGAGCATCTGCACCTGCAACCCTGGAACCTCCAGGGTTGCAGCGTCCTGGCGGGCGGCCGCCTGGTGGTTGAACATCACCTGGAACAGCGGGCTGTAGCTCAGGCTGCGCTCCGGCTTGAGGGCTTCCACCAGTTGTTCGAAGGGCAGGTCCTGATGCTCCTGGGCCTCCAGCGCGGCTCTTTTGACCTGACTTAGAAAGTCGCTGAAGCTCAGTTGCCCGTCGACTTCAGCCTTGAGCACCTGGGTATTGACGAAGAAGCCGATCAGGCGCTCGGTCTCCACCCGGTTGCGGTTGGCGGTGGGCACCCCGACGCGGATGTCCGCCTGGCCGCTGTAGCGGTGCAGCAGCACCTGGAACGAGGCCAGCAACAGCATGAACAGCGTGACCCCTTCGCGCTGGGCCAGCTGTTTCAGGGCCCCCGGCAAGGCGCCATCCAGGCTGATGCCATGGCGCGCGCCCTTGTGGCTTTGCTGCAACGGCCGCCGATGGTCCAGGGGCAAATCCAGAACCTGAGCGCCGCCTTCCAGTTGCTGCAACCAGTAATCCAGTTGCCGCTCGCGCTCACCGGCTTCCATCCACTGGCGTTGCCAGGCCGCGTAGTCCGCGTACTGCACCGCCAGCGCCGGCAACTCGGCCTCCTGCCCCTGGCTATGGGCGCCATAGAGCCGGATCAGTTCCTCCACCATCAACTGCATCGACCAGCCATCGGAAACGATGTGGTGCTGGACCAGCACCAGCACATGCTCGTCCTCCGCCAGGCGCACCAGGGTGGCCCGCAGCAACGGCCCCTGGCGCAGGTCGAACGGCTGACGTACCTGGGTGTCGATGACCTGCTTGATCAAGTCATCGGTGTTGCCGGCCTCCACCAGCAGGGACAAGTCCTGCTGGCTGATGGGCAAGCGGGCCTGGGCCGCGATCACCTGGGTCAGGCCCCGGGCGCTCTCGACAAAGTGCGTGCGCAAGCTTTCATGGCGGGTGATCAAGGCATCGAAACTGCTTTGCAGGGCCCGGCTATCCAGCGAGCCGCGCAGGCGCAGGGCCATGGGGATGTGATAGGCGCTGCTGTCGGGGTCCAGCTGCCAGAGGAACCACTGGCGTTCCTGGGCATAGGACACCGCCAGCGGCTGCTGCCGGTCCACCAGGGGAATCGGCTGGAGTGGCTGGGCAGTTTCCGGGCCCAGCAGGCGGACGAAATCTTCCAGCGACTCGCCTTCGAACAACAGCTTGAGGGGGGCCTCGATGCCCAGCTCCTGGCGGATGCGCGACATCACCTGGGTGGCCAGCAGCGAATGGCCGCCGAGCTCGAAGAAGTTATCGGTCAAGCCGACCTTTTCCAGTTTCAGCACCTGGGCCCAGATCCCGGCCACTTGCTGTTCGCGCTCGCTACGCGGGGCCACGTGGGCCTGCTGCAACAGGCTGCCGTCGATGGCCGGCAAGGCAGCGCGATTGAGCTTGCCGTTGGCGGTCAGGGGCAGCGCCTGGAGGAACAACACATGGGCCGGAACCATGTAGCCCGGCAGGTGCTCGCGCAGCCCGGCCTTGATGGCGTCGCGCAGGGGCAGTTGCTCGGCAAGCGGGTCCTGGCCGTTCCAGTCCAGGCCGGCGGGCACCACGTAGGCCACCAGTTGCGGGCCGTCGGGACCTTCCGGGGCCAGCACCACCGCCTCGCGCACCGCAGGCAATTCCAGCAGCCGCGCTTCGATCTCCCCCAGCTCGATACGGAAACCGCGGATCTTCACCTGGTGGTCGATACGGCCGATGTAGCCGATCGAACCGTCGGCCTGATAACGCGCCAGATCACCGGTGCGGTAGAGACGCCCACCAGCCTCGCCAAACGGGTCCGGGACAAACCGCGCCGCACTCAAGTCGCCGCGGTTCAGGTAGCCCCAGGCCAGCCCGGCACGCCCGACATAGAGTTCACCGATGCAGCCCTTGGGCACCGGTTGCAGGTTGCTGTCCAGCAAATACCAGGACATGTCGGGGATCAGCTCGCCAATCGGGCTGGCCCCCGCCAGGCTCAGGTCCGCCACGGACAAGGGACGGTAGGTCACGTGCACCGTGGTTTCGGTGATGCCGTACATGTTCACCAACTGCGGGCGCTGATCGCCGAAACGCTGGAACCAGGGTTGCAGGGTATTGACCTCCAGGGCCTCGCCACCGAACACGATGTAGCGCAACCGATGCGCAGGCTCGGCGCTGCAGGCCACGTGCATCAACTGGCGGAACGCCGACGGCGTCTGGTTGAGCACCGTCACGCCCTCGCTGCAGAGCAGCGGGTAGAAGTCCTGGGCCGAGCGCGCCACCTCCTGGGGGACGATCAGCAGCCGCCCGCCATACAGCAGGGCACCGAAGATCTCCCACACCGAGAAGTCGAACGCATAGGAGTGGAACAGGCTCCAGACATCCTCGGTGCCGAACTGGAACCACTGCTCGGTGGCCGCGAACAGGCGCAGGACGTTGTGGTGTGGCTGCAAGGTGCCCTTGGGCTTGCCGGTGGAACCGGAGGTGTAGATCACGTAGGCCAGGTCTTCGGGCGTCACCCCGACCTCGGGGTTGTCTACCCGGTAGCCGTCCAGGGGTTGCTCCAGCAACCAGGTACTGCCGGCAAACGCCGGCAAGCCCTGCAGCAGATGCTCCTGGGTCAGCAGCAATGCGATGGCGCTGTCCTGCATCATGTGCTGCAGGCGGTCCTGGGGATAGGCCGGGTCCAGCGGCACGTAGGCGCCGCCGGCCTTGAGGATCGCCAACAGGCCGATGACCATCTCCAGGCTGCGCTCCACCGCCAGCCCCACCAGCACATTGGGCCCCACGCCCTGCTCGATGAGCTTGTGCGCCACGCGATTGGCCCGCTCGTTGAGCTGCTGGTAGTCCAGGCTCTGCCCGGCGAAGGTCAGGGCAATGGCCTGGGGCGCCCTGGCGGCCTGGGCCTCGATGAGCTGATGGACGCAGGCCCGGGAAGGGAATGCCTGCTGCTGCCGGTTCCACTGGTCGAGGATCTGCGCCCGCTCATCAGCCTCAAGCAAGGGCAACAGGCCGATGCGCTGCTGTGGCTGGCTGGCCACGCTTTGCAGCAACTGGCGCCAATGGGCGGCCAGGCGCTCGATGGTGGCGGCGTCGAACACATCGGTGGCATAGACCAGGGACGCGGCGATCCGGCCCTGGGTTTCCACGGTGTCCAGAGTCAGGTCGAACTGCGCCGACTGCCCCTGGGTGTCCAGGGCCTCGATGCTCAGGCCAGGCAGGTTCAGGGGTTTGCCTGCGACCGCCGCTTCCACCTGGTGGTTGAACATCACCTGGAACAGCGGGTTGTGGCTCAGGCTGCGCTCCGGCTGCAAGGCCTCTACCAACTGCTCGAACGGCAGGTCCTGGTGCGCCTGCGCCGCCAGGGCGGTCTGGCGTACCTGCTGCAGCAACTGGCTGAAGGACATCTGCCCGTCGATCTCCGCCTTGAGCACCTGGGTGTTGACGAAGAAGCCGATCAGGCGCTCGGTCTCGACCCGGTTGCGGTTGGCAATGGGCACACCGACGCGGATATCGGCCTGGCCGCTGTAGCGGTGCAGCAGGGTCTGGAACGAGGCCAGCAACAGCATGAACAGGGTCACCCCTTCCCGCTGGGCCAGGCTGCCCAGGGCTTCACTCAACGGCTGCTCCAGGGTCAGCTCCAGGCGCCCGCCCCGATGGCTCTGCACCGCGGGGCGCGGGCGATCCAGAGGCAGTTCGAGCAAGGGTTGCTCGCCGCCCAGTTGCGCTGTCCAGTAGGCCAGTTGCCGGTCCTTTTCACCGGCCTCCATCCAGTGGCGCTGCCAGAGGGCGTAATCGGCATACTGGATCGGCAGCGCCGGCAACGACGCCGTCTGCCCTTGGCAGAAACCGATGTAGAACGCGATCAGTTCATCCACCATGACCTGCATCGACCAGCCATCGGAGACGATGTGGTGCTGGGTCAGGACCAGCACATGGTCATTCTCGGCCACCTGCAACAGGCCGACCCTGAGCAACGGCCCGGCCAGCAGATCGAACAGTTGCCGGGTCTGGGCCTGGACGAAGTCCTGCACGGCCGCATTGATCTGCTGCTGGCTCGCCTGGGCCGGCAGTGCCTGGCGCACCAGCTCCAGGCGCGCCTCGGGGGCGACCACCTGCAGCGCCGTGTCGGCCTCCTCGACGAAATGCGTGCGCAGGCTTTCATGCCGGGCGATCAGGCTGTCGAAGCTGCGCTGCAAGGCCTCGACATTCAGTTTTCCGCGCAGGCGCAGGGCCTTGGGAATGTGATAGGCCGTGCTCTCGGGCGCCAGTTGCCAGAGGAACCACTGGCGTTGCTGGGCATAGGACAGCGGCAGGCGCTCCTGGCTCAGGCGCACCTCGGGAATCGGCAGGTTGGCCGGGGAGATGCCCTGTTCGAGCATCTTCTGCAGGTAGACCTTGCGCTTCTCCAGGGGCAGCAGGATGAAGCCTTTGACAATTTTCAGCGCGGTGGTGTTGTCCATTACACAGCCTCCATTTCGTCGAGCAACAGTTCCAGCGCACTCAGGTCGGCGCCTTGCACCTGGCCGGGCGTCTGTTGCAACTGGCTGACGAACAGCCCCAGGGTGGGAAATTCAAACGCCATCTGCACACTGACCTGGCGCCCAAGCTTGAGCTGGACTCGAGAGACCATCGCGGTTACCAACAAGGAATGCCCACCTAGTTCAAAGAAGTTATCGTTCATGCCCACTTGCTCGACCTCCAGCACCTGGGCCCAGATCGCCGCGACCTGCTGTTCCAGTTCGCTCTGTGGGGCGATGTAGGCCTGCTGCAACAGGCTGGCGTCGGCCTTGGGCAGGGCCTTGCGGTCCAGCTTGCCGTTGGGGCTCAACGGCAGCGCTTCGAGGAACAGCAGGTGCGCCGGCAGCATGTAGTCCGGCAACACCTCCTTGAGGGCCGCTTTGAGTTGCTCGCGCACCTGTGCCTGCTGTTCCGGGCTCTCTACCGCCACGCCCGCGGCCGCCACTACGTAGGCCACCAGCTGTGGACCACCGGCCGCCTCCTGGGCCAGCACCACGGCTTCGCGCACCAGTGGCAGCTCCAGCAGCCGCGCTTCGATCTCGCCCATTTCGATGCGGAAACCGCGGATCTTCACCTGGTGGTCGATGCGCCCGGCGTACTCGATCACGCCCTCGGCGTCATAGCGGGCCAGATCGCCGGAGCGGTACAGGCGACCGCCATCGCTGCTGAACGGATCGGGAATGAAACGCTCGGCAGTCAGGCCTGGGCGGTCGTGGTAACCCCGGGCCAGCAGCTCGCCCCCGATCATCAGCTCGCCGGTGGCGCCGCTGAGGGTCAGGTTGCCGCTGTTGTCCAGCAAGTAGATGGAGCGGCCCGGCAAGCCCTTGCCCAGCGGCATCTGGCTCGGCAAGGCTTGCCCGTTCTGCAGGTAACGGCTGCAGTCATGGGCGGTAACACTCACCGTGGCCTCGGTCGGCCCGTAGGTGTTGAGCAGGCAGGCGTGTTTCAGGCCGGCCTTCTTCCACGCCGCCACGCCTTCTGCCGGCATGGCTTCGCCCCCCAGGTTGAGCTGGCGCAGGCGGCCGAAGTCGCGGGGTTCGCGGCTGGCGAAGTCCTTGCCCAGCATGAACCAGTAGGCGGTGCTCAGATCGACGATGCTGATGCCCTGCTCGATCAGCTCGCGGTAGAAGGTTTCGCTGTCCCACAGTGCCTTGCCGCGAATCACCACCGAGGCGCCACAGATCAGCGCCGGGTACAGCTGTTCGACAAAGGCGTCGAAGTTGAAGGTGGAGAACTGCAGGCCACGGTCTGCCGCGCTCATGTTGAAGTAGTCCCGGGAAACCTGGGCGTGCTGGGTCAAGGCGCGGTGGCTGATATCCACACCCTTGGGCCGGCCGGTGGAACCGGAGGTGTACATCACATAGGCCAGGTTGTCGGCCTGGGCCCGCGGCGCTGGATTGTTCAGGGAGTAGCCGTCCAGGCCCTGCTGATCCAGGCACAGGTGGGGTACCTCCACCCCGTCGCGCAGGCGTTCCAGCAGCGGCGACTGGGTCAGCAGCAGCTGGATGCCGCTGTCCTGCATCATGTAGTGCAGGCGCTCCTGGGGGTATTCGGGGTCCAGCGGCACATAGGCGCCACCGGCCTTGAGCACCGCCAGCAGGCCGACAATCATGTCCAGCCCGCGCTCCACGGCGATGCCCACCCGCACATCCGGGCCCACGCCCTGCTCGATCAACGCATGGGCCAACTGGTTGGCCCGCTGGTTGAACTGGCCATAGCTCAGTTGCTCACCGGCGCACAGCAGCGCCACGGCATCCGCAGTGCGTGCGGCCTGGGCCTCGATCAACTGCTGGACGCAGAGCGGCGACAGGTCTCGCGCCGGAGTACGGCTGCGTTGCTCCTCGATCAAGCGGCGCTCGGTAGCGCCAGTCAACGCCAACTCGCCGATGCTCGACTGCGGCTGCTCCACCAGCGCCATGAGCACCTGCTCCAGGTAGCCCGCCAGTTGCCGGATGTTCGCCTCGGCGAAATGCTCCAGGGCATAGCTGTAGTCGAACGCCAGGGTCTGCCCCAGGTACACCGACAGGGTCAGCGGGTAGTTGGTCTGCTCATGGTTGGCCGCCATGCCGAAGCTCAACTGCGCCGGTGCACCTTGGGCCAGGGCCTCGGACACCGGGTAGTTCTCGAACACCAGGATATTGTCGAACAGCGCCTCGCCCCCCAGGCCCGCCCAGCGCTGCACGTCGTACAGCGGCGTGTGTTCGAAATCGCGCAGGGCCAGGTTGCGTTCCTGCACCAGTTGCAGCCAGTCACTGACCGGCATGTCCGGGCGCGGCGCAGCCACGACCGGCAGCGTGTTGATGAACAGGCCGATCTGTTGCTCCACGCCCTTGAGCTCCGCCGGGCGCCCGGACACGGTGGCACCGAACACCACGCTGTCCTGCCCGGTGTAGCGTTGCAGCAGCAACAGCCACGCGGCTTGCACCAGGGTGTTGACCGTGACCTTCTGCTGGCGGGCGAACTCGCTCAAGCGTTGCGTCTGTTGCAGGTCCAGGTGCTGTTGATGGGCGGCGTAGCCCTTGCCGGCCAGGGCCTGGCCACCGCGGCTGATGGCCTGGGCCAGACGGGTTGGCTCATCCAGGACCGCCAGTTGCTGCTTCCAGAAGGTCTCGCTGAGCTGGGCGTCCTGGCGTTGCAGCCAGGCGATGTAGTCGCGGTAGCGCCCGGGCGCATGGCTCGCGAACTGCCCCGCATAGCGTTGCAGTACTTCCCCGAGCAGCCGTGAGTTGCTCCAGCCGTCCATCAGGATGTGGTGGTTGGTGTAGATCAGGTGGTAACGCCGCTCGCCAGTGCGCACCAGGGTCAGGCGCAGCAGGGGCGCGGCCAGCAGGTCGAAACCACGCAGGCGCTCTTCTTCAGCCAAGCCATCCAGGGCGGCCGGCACGGCCTCGTTCGCCCGCCAGTCATGCTCGACAAAGTCCAGGCGGATACGCTTGTGCACCACCTGGATCGGCGCCGGCAGCTCGCCCTGCCAGAGGAAGCCGCTGCGCAGGATGTCATGGCTGTCGATGGCCGCCTGCCAGGCCTGGCGGAAGCGCTCGGGTTCGAGCCCATCCACATCCACCCGCAGTTGGTTGATGTAGTCGCCCGCGCCCTGCTCGTAGAGGGTGTGGAACAGCATGCCCTGTTGCATCGGCGACAGCGGATAGAGGTCCTCGACCTCGGCCAGGGCCAGTGGCAACTGGTCCAGTTGCTGTTGGCTCAGGCCCGCCAGCGGGAAGTCCGACGGGGTTACCCCACGGTGCTCGGGCTGGCTGCAATGCTCGATCAGCGCCTTGAGTTCCCGGGCGTAGTCATCCGCCAGGTGCTCGATGGTGGCGGTATCGAACATCGCCTGGCTGAAGGTCCAGCCCAGCTTCAATTGGCCGCCATAGACCTGGCCATTGATGCTCAGCCAGTTGCCCAGCGGAGCCTGGGCGCCTTGATCGGCACCCTTGGCTTCGGCGCTGGGGGCAAACCAGGCATCCGGCTCATCGAAACTGCCATCGAACTGGCCCAGGTAGTTGAAGGTGATGCGTGGCACCGCCAGTGCCGCGAGGGTCTGTTGCGCCGCTTCGTCCCCCAGGTAGCGCAGGGCACCAAAGCCGATGCCCTTGTTGGGCACGGCCCGCAGCTGTTCCTTGATGAGCTTGATCGAGTCGGCCAGGGCCGGCTGCGGCGTCAGCTTCACCGGGAACACGCTGGTGAACCAGCCCACGGTGCGGCTCAGGTCGATGGCGTCGAACAGCTCTTCGCGGCCGTGGCCTTCCAGTTGCACCAGGGCGCTGCTGTCGCCGGTCCAGCGGGTGATGACCCGGGCCAGGGCAGTGAGCAGCAGGTCGTTGATCTGGGTGCGATAGGCTGCCGGCGCGTCCTGCAACAGGCGCTGGGTATAGCTCGGGTCCAGTTCGGTGCTGACGCTTAGGGCGTCCTTGATCACGACCTGATCCGTTGTCCGGTCGCAAGGCAGGACCGACTCGACACCCTGCAGTTGCGCCTGCCAGTAACCCAACTCCTGCTGCAGCGCCGCGCTGTTGGCATAGGCTTGCAATTGCCCGGCCCAGGCCTGGGAGGAGCTGGTTTTGGCCGGCAGCTTGATGGTTTGTCCGGCGGCCTGCTGTACCAGGGCCTGATGCAGGTCCTCCAGCAGCACCCGCCAGGACACCCCGTCCACCACCAGGTGATGGATGGCCAGCAGCAGGCGCTGGGTGCCATCACGCAACGTGAAGAGCACGGCACGCAACAAAGGCCCCTGTTGCAGATCGAGGCTGCGTTGCGCGGTATCGCACAGGGCTTGCAACGAATCTTCAGTGGCGTCGTCCGCCAGCCACAGCAGCGCATCGGCCTGCATCGCCGCCAACGGTGCCGCAGTCACCTGCCCCAGCGGGGCATAAGTCGCGACCCAGGCTGCGCCTTCTTCGACAAACTTCAGGCGCAGGCCGTCGTGGTGTTCGAGCAAGGCTTGCAAGCCCTGCTGCAGTGCCTCGGCACTCAGAGGCTTCAGCGGCTTGAGCAGCACCGACTGGTTCCAGTGATGACGTTCCGGCATCGGGGTGTCGAAGAACCACTGCTGGATCGGCAGCAGCGGCATTTGCCCACGCACCGGGCCCTGGTCGATCTGCAAACCGCCCTCGCCCTGCTCCGCCACCGTGGCCAGCCCCTGCACCGTCTGGTGCTGGAACAGGTCCTTGGGGGTGAAGCGGATACCGGCCTGCCGCGCCCGGCTGACCACCTGGATCGAGATGATCGAGTCGCCACCCAGTTCGAAGAAGTTGTCGGTGACGCCCACCTGCTCAAGCTTCAGCACAACGGCCCAGATCGCCGCGATCTGTTGTTCCAGCGGGTTCTGCGGCGCGACGTAGGTCTGCTGCATCAGCTGCGCATCGACTTTCGGCAGCGACTTGCGGTCCAGCTTGCCGTTCGGTGTCAGCGGCAGTGCTTCGAGGAACAGCAGGTAAGTCGGCACCATGTAGTCCGGCAGGCTCTCGCGCAGGCGCGCCTTGATGCTCTCGCGCAACTGCGCCTGGCGCTCGTTGCTCGACGCCACCTCGGCGTCCACCGGCACGATGTAGCCCACCAGCTGCTGGCCGCTCGGCCCTGGCTGGGCGATCACCGCCACTTCCAGTACCGGGTCCTGCTCCAGCAAGCGCGCTTCGATCTCGCCCAGCTCGATACGGAAGCCCCGCACCTTCACCTGATGGTCGACACGGCCCACATATTCCACCAAGCCATCGGTGCGATAGCGGGTCAGATCGCCGCTGCGGTACAGCCGGGCCCCGGTGGTGCTGTAGGGGTCAGGGATAAAACGCTCGGCCGTCAGCCCAGGTCGATCCAGGTAACCCCGGGCCACGCCCAGGCCGCCCAGGTACAACTCGCCCGCCACGCCAACCGGCAACAGGTTGAGGTTGGCATCGGCCACATAAGCGCTGCGATTGCCGACGATATTGCCGATGGGCGCATAGGCCGCGTCGCACGGATCGCCCGCCTTGGCCTTCCAGATCAATGGCGTAACCACCGTCTCGGTCGGGCCGTAACCGTTGAAGATGTACTTGGGCCGCAGCACCCGCCATGCCAGATCGTAACTGGCCTGGGGCACTGCATCGCCGCCGAAGCAGTACACCCGCACCGCCGGCGGGTTGCCGTCACGCTCGGCGTGTACCGCCAGTTGTTGCAGATACACCGGCGGGAACACACCGACGGTGACGCCATAGCGATGCATCTGTTCGTAGGTGAATTCCGGCGACCACAGGCTGTCATCACGGATCAGCACGCTGGCGCCGTAGATCAGCGGGTGCATCCAGCCTTCGTGGGAGCCGTCGAAGGCGAAGGACATGAAGTGCAACTCGCAATCCGCCGGGCTCATTTCATAGCGCTCGCCGGTGGCCAGGCTGTGCATGGCCAATGGACCATGGGACACCGCCACGCCTTTGGGCAGCCCGGTGGAGCCGGAGGTGTAGATCACATAGGCGAGGTTTTCCTCGGCCAGATCCACCTGCGGACTGGTCACAGGGTAAGCCGCAAAATCAGCCGCGCCTTCGACGCTGAGGGTCGGCAGCCCCTCAGGAATCGGCAAGCGATCCAGCAGATGGTTCTGGGTCAGCAGCAGCCACGCGCCACTGTCTTGCATCATGTAGCGCAGGCGGTCCTGGGGGTACTCGATATCCAGCGGCACATAGACCCCACCGGCCTTGAGCACGGCAAGGAAGGCCACCATGATTTCCGCGCAGCGCGGCATGGCGATGGCCACCCGCACTTCCGGCCCCACCCCCAGTTCGATCAGCTTGTGCGCCAGTTGGTTGGCCTGAATATCCAGCTCGCGATAGCTCAGGCGCTGCTCGGCGAAGAACACCGCTGGTGCATCCGGAGCCTTGGCCGCCTGATCGGCAAACAGCTGATGGACAAAACGATGGGTCGGGTAGACCACATCGGTGTGGTCCCACTCCTGGCGAATGCGGCGCTGCTCGTCCTGGCCCAGCATCGGCAGCTCGCCCAGGGCTTGCTGCGGTTCAAGCATGCCTTGCAGCAGATTGCGCCAGTGATCGGCAAGGCTCTGGACGGTGGAGACCTCGAACAATTCGCCGGCATAGATGAACGAAGCGTTGATCCCGGCGTCGGTCTCCAGGGTTTCCAGGGTCAGGTCAAATTGCGCGGTACCGCCCTGCAGGACCATTTCCTCGGCTTGCAGGCCCGGCAAGCTGGTGCCGTCGGTGCTTTCCCCGGCAATGCTCAGGTGGTTGTACATCACCTGGAACAACGGGTTCTGGTCCAGCGCACGCTGGGGCTTGAGGGCATCCACCAGACGATCGAACGGCAGGTCCTGATGGGCCTGGGCGGCCAGGGCCGTGGCCTTGACCTGACGCAGCAACTGCCCCACCGGCAGGCTCGGCGCCAGCTCGACGCGCATCACCAGGGTGTTGACGAAGAAGCCCATCACCCCTTCCATTTCCTGATGGCGGCGATTACTCACCGGCACCCCGATGCGGATATCCGGCTGATCGGAGTAACGGTGCAGCAGCAACGCGAACGACCCCAGGAACAGCTGGAACAGGGTCATGTCATGTTCCCGCGCCACTCGCCGCAGCCCTTGCTCCAGGTCCGCCGGCAGGCGCAGGCCCAGGCGTTCCTGGCGGTGGGAGACCAACGCCTGGCGTGGATGATCCAGAGGCAGCTCCAGAACCGGATGCTCCAGCCCCAGTTGCTGGTGCCAGTAATCCAGCTGGCGCTGTTGCTCGCCCTGCTCCAGCCAGCTGCGATGCCAGTTGGAGTAGTCGGCGTACTGCACGCTCAACGGCTCGAACTGCGGTGCCTGCCCCTGGATCAAGCCGCGGTACAACGCGACGAATTCCCGGGCCAGCACACTCATGGAGGCGCCATCGGAAATGATGTGGTGCAAGGTCACCACCAGCAGGTAATCGCGCTCGGCGATCTGCAGCACCCGGGCCCGGCACAGGGGCCCGCGCTCCAGATCGAACAATTGCTGGGTCTCCTCCAGGGCGCGGGCCTGGACGGCTTCGCGGGGCAGGCCCGGCGTCAATCGCTCCCAGGCCACGCTGATCGCGCCCTGTGCATGCACCACCTGGCACAGGCGTTCCTGATGCTGGGTGAAGGTAGTGCGGAACGCTTCATGGCGCTGGGCCAGGGCATCGAAGGTCTGCTGCAAGGCAGCCTGGTCCAGCTCCCCCTGCAAACGGACCACGATCGGCGTGTGGTAGGCGGTGCTCTGCGGATGCATCTGCCAGAACAGCCATTGCCGCTGCTGGGCATGGGAGGCCGGCAAGGGCCCATCACGCTCCAGCACCTCGATCTGCGGCAGTGCCGCGGCGCCCGCGCAGGCCTGTACCTGTTCGACGAATTCGTCCAGGCGCGAGGTTTCGAACAGCACCCGCAGCGGCACGTCCGCCCCCAGCAGGCGACGCACCCGGGACATGATCTGGGTTGCCAGCAATGAATGGCCACCCAGGGCGAAGAAGTTGTCGCCCAGGCCCACCCGCTCGACCTTGAGCACCGCCTGCCAGATCGCCGCGATGCCCTGCTGCAGCTCGCTGACCGGGGCCACAAAGGCTTCCACCGGCGCCTGCTGCTGCAATGGCGGCAGGGCCCGCAGGTCGAGCTTGCCGTTGGGGGTCAAGGGCATGCCGGCCAACGCCAGGAAATGCATGGGCAGCATGTAGTCGGGCAAGGCCACCGCCAGTTGCCGGCGGATCTCCTGCCACGCCGCCTCCGGTTCCTGAGCCTTGGCCAGTACCACATAGGCCGCCACTTGCGACTCGCCCGCCACACTGACCACCTGTGCCACGGCGTCTTCGACCTGGGGCAACTGCTTGAGGGCCGCGGTGATTTCCCCCAGCTCGATACGGTAACCGCGGATCTTCACCTGATGGTCGATGCGGCCCAGGTAGTCGATAACCCCGCCGTCCAGATAGCGCGCCAGGTCACCGGTGCGGTACAGGCGCTGCCCGTCGCCGCTGAAGGGGTCCGGCACAAAGCGCTCGGCGGTCAAGGCCGCGCGCTGGTGGTAACCCCGCGCCAGGCCGGCGCCACCCAGGTACAGCTCGGCCGGAGTGCCGGGCGCCACCGGTTGCAAGGATGCATCCAGCACCCGCGCACGGACGTTGGCCAGCGGCAGGCCCAGGGGCACCACCGCCCGCTCGTCCGCCAGCGTGGCGGCGGCCATGGTCAGGGCGCCGACCGTGGTTTCCGTGGGGCCGTAGTGGTTGAACACCGCGCACTCCGGTGCCAGGGTCGCGATCCTGCGGACCAGAGCCGCCGGGCAGGCCTCGCCGCCCAGCACCAGGCACTGGCGCGGCAGGGAACGGGCCGGTTCTTCGCCACTCATCAGCGCCTGCAAATGCGACGGGACGATCTTCAATACATCAATCTGGTGGGTGTGCAGGTAGGCGCCGAAGGCGTCGGCGTCCAACCCGGTATCCAGGTCGATCACGTGCAGGCAACTGCCGGAGCACAGGGCGCCGAACAGCGTGGTGTGCCCAAGATCCGCGGCGATGGTCGAGACCACGGCCATAGTGCGCGCAGCCCCCAGTGGCAGGCGCTGGATGATCGCCTGCACATAGTTGGCCAGGGCTCCGTGGGTGATGCTCACGCCTTTGGCGGCACCAGTGGAGCCGGAGGTGTAGATCGAATAGGCCAGGTTCCCGGCAGCCATCCCGGGCAAGGCTGCCAGCGGATCGCTGTCCGGCGCCCAGGCCTGTGCCTGATCCAGCAACAGCACCTCGACCCGGGCCGTCACCGGCAGCCGCGGCTGCACCGCCGTCTCGCTCAGCAGCAGGCGTACGCCGCTGTCTTCAAGCATGTAGCTCAAGCGCTGTTCGGGGTATTGCGGGTCCAGGGGCACATAGGCACCGCCGGCCTTGAGCACCGCCAACAGGCCCAGCACCATCTCCAGGGAACGCTCCACAGCGATACCCACCGGCACTTCCGGCCCCACGCCACGCGCCACCAGCGCTGCGGCCAGACGGCTGGCACGCAGGTCCAGCTCGCGGTAGCTCAGGCACTGCCCGGCGAATACCAGGGCCGGTGCTTCGGGCTGCGTGGCGACCTGGCGGGCAAAGAGTTCGAGCACCGATTCGGCGCTGAACACCTCTTCTGCGCCAGCCCCCTGGGCCAGGAAGCCCCGGTGCTGCTGGGCACTGAGCAGCGGCAGTTCGGCAAGCGCCGACTGCGGCTCGCGCACCATCGCCCACAACAGGTTCTGCCAGTGGCCGGCCATGCGCTCGATGGTCTGCGCTTCGAACAACTGGCAGTCGTAGGTGAAGGCGGCCTGCAACTGGCCACCGCGTTCGAAAGTGTCCAGGGTCAAGTCGAACTGCACCGTGCGCTCGTTGCGCGGCAAGGCCTGCACTTGCAGCCCGGAGCGGCTGTGCAAGGTGGTCAGTTCGGTGACCTGGGGCTGGTGGTTGTACAGCACCTGGAACAGCGGGCTGTGGCTCAGGCTGCGCTCCAGGTGCAGGGCTTCCACCAGACGCTCGAAGGGCAGGTCCTGATGGGCCTGGGCGCCCAGGGTAGTCTCGCGGATATCGGCCAGCAGTTGCTGCACTGTCAATTGCGGGCTCAGTTCGGTACGCAGTACCTGGGTGTTGACGAAGAAACCGATCAGCCCCTCGGCTTCCTGGCGCGTGCGGTTGGCGATGGGCACGCCGACCCGGATGTCCTGCTGGCCGCTGTAGCGCGATAGCAGCAGCTTGAAGCCGGCCAACAGCACGGCAAACAGGGTCACCCCCTGCTGGCGCGCCAGGGCGCCCAGTTGCTGGGCCAGGGGTTGTTCCAGGGCAAAATCCAGGCGGCGCCCCTGGCGGCTGGAATGGGCCGGCCGCGGATGGTCGGTGGGCAGTTTCAGCGGCGGATGCTCGTCACCCAGCTTGGCCCGCCAGTAGTCCAGTTGCCGCTCCTGCTCCCCTGCCTCCAGCCAGCTGCGCTGCCACAGTGCGTAGTCGCGGTACTGGATCGGCAGCGCCGGGACGTTCGGCACCTCACCCTGGAGCAGGCTGTCGTAGGCGTGCAGGAATTCTTCGATCAAGACCCCCATCGACCAGCCATCCGCGACGATATGGTGCAGGGTCAGCAGCATCACGTGCTCCTGTTCGCCCAGGCCCAGTACGCAGACCCGCAGCAACGGCCCCTGTTGCAGATCGAAGGGCCGGCGCGCTTCGGCGTCGGCCAGCTGTTGCACCCTGGTTTCGCGCTGCGCCGGGTCGAGGTCGCAGAGCTCCCGATAATCGATGTCGACCCGCGCCTCCTGGATCACCTGCCGAGGCTCATCGTCCTCCAGGGCAAAGACCGTGCGCAGGCTCTCATGCCGCTCCAGCAGCCAGTCGAAGGCCTGCGCCAGCACTGCCCGGTCCAGCGGCCCGCTCAGGCGGACCGCGTTGGGCAGGTTGTAGGCCGCGCTCTGCGGGTCCAGTTGCCAGAGAAACCACATGCGCTGCTGCGCATAGGACAGGGCCTGGCGATCAGGCACCGCAACCCCCGCCGGAATCGGCAGCAGAGAGAAGTCGACGCCTTCCTTGTCCAGAGCCTTCAAGAACAGCCGGCGCTTTTCCAGCGGCAGTTCAATGAATCTGCGGGCGAGCTTCAAGGAGTCTTCTGCATTCATCGGGAGTCATCCGTACTTACTTGTTGGGTATCGAGCATTGGCTCGGTCATCCCTACGGAACGGATGAAGGCCGGGGAAAATTAACCCCGCACAGCGCCAGAACAACCCGCTTGCGGGCCCCTCAGGGTGATTGGGCAGGCGCCGCCAGCAGTAAATCACCCCGCTCATCCTTCGTTCCTTCCTTATCCTCCCCTTGCAGCAGGTACCCGCCCATGTCTTCCGCTCAATCGCTGACCGGCCTCCTCACCCAAGGCTTGCGCAAACTGACCGGCATCGACCGGTCCAGGCCAAAGGGCTACCGGGTAATCAACGTCGAGCTCAAGCAGCGCATCCACCTCAGCCCGTCCATGGCCCGCCTGGTGTTCACCGGCGAGGACATCGCCCAGGCGCGCACCCTGGCACCGGACCAGCGCATCAAGCTGCTGTTTCCCGGGGCCGATGGCATGCCCTCGCAACTGCCGGTGGAAGGCGACTGGCAGGCGGCCCGGCGCAAGCTGCCGGCCGAGCAGCAACCGCCAATGCGCACCTACACCATTCGCGCCCTGCGCCTGCAGCCTGCGCAAATGGATGTGGATTTCGTCCTGCACGGGGTCAACGGCCCGGCCTCCGCCTGGGCCACCCATGCCCGGCCCGGCGACCGCCTGCAGATGGTGGTGCCGAACAAGGCCTACAGCGGCGACCCCGGTGGTTATGAATGGCTGCCGCCGGCGGGGATCCGCAAGGTGCTGTTGATGGGCGATGAAACCGCGCTGCCGGCGATTGCCGGCATTCTGGAAGAACTGCAGGGTTATCCGGACCATCCGGATGTGCAGGCGTTTATCGAAGTGCCCTATGAAAGCGATTGCATCGACCTGCGCTGCCACCCGCTGGCGCGGATCAACTGGCTGCCCCGGGACCTGCTGGGCGCACGCCATGGCGAAACCCTGATCCATGCCGCCCGGGAGCTGGCCGAACTGCCGCCGGCCAACAGCCAGCGCCGGCCGATCAAGGTTTCCGAACGCAACGACGAACAGCGCCTCTGGGAAACCGCCCAACCGGCGGACAACGATTTCTACGCCTGGGTGGCCGGCGAGTCGGCCACGGTGATGAACATTCGCCGCCACCTGATCAACGAGCGCGGCCAGGAGCGTCGCAACCTGACCCTGATGGGCTACTGGCGCCTGGGCAGTTCCCTGGGTTGAGCCCCACCAACCGCCCCACCCTCTTCCCTGTAGCCGCAGCCGAGGCCGCGAAGCTGCACAAAGGCCCGCCGGGCCTTGCTTGGCGATCGCCAGCCGAACCCCTGGCGAGCTCGGGATTTTTGCGCCCCTGCGGGCCGTGCGCAGCCTGCGCCAGCGGCTACAGGAAGCAAGTGTGTAGCCGCTAGGAAACCGCGGCTACCGGTTGCAGGTGGCGGCGGCGATGCACCTCCAGATGGCCCTTGAGCAGGCTCAGCACCTTGGCCTCGTGCTCGTGGATGAAGAAGTGCCCGCCCGCCAGCATGTCCACCGAAAAACTGCCGTGGGTTTCCTTGCTCCAGCCGATCAGTTGCTCGGTGGTGGCGCGATCCGTCTTGCCGCCCAGCACATGCACCGGGCAATTGAGCAGTGGCCGTTGCACCGGGCGAAAGCGCCCGCACAAGAGAAAGTCGGCCCGCAGGATCGGCAAGGTCAGGCTCATCAGTTCCTGGTTGGCCAGCACTTCTTCACTGGTGCCGTTGAGGGTGCGCAACTGTTCGATCAGTTGCTCATCGGTCTTGGGCTCGGCAAACCCCCGGTCGTATTCGGTGCGCAGGGTCGGCGCAGCAGTGCCCGAGGCAAACAGCGCCACCGGCTCCGGGCACCCCAGGGCGCGCAGGGCATGGGCCAGTTCGCAGGCCAGCAAGGCGCCCAGGCTGTGGCCGAACAGGGCGTAAGGGGTGCGCAGCGTGCCCCGGATTTCCAGGGCAAGCTGCCGCGCCAGCTCGCGCATGTCGGTGTGCAGCGGCTCGGCATAACGGGCGCCACGCCCGGGCAGCTCCAGCGGTTGCAGGTGCAGCCACTGCGGCAGCTTGCGGCGCCAGCGGCTGTAGACCATGGCGCTGGCGCCGGAATACGGCAGGCACAGCAGGTTCAACTGAGTCACGGTTATTCCCTCGACGGATGGACGCTAAAGAAACGCAGCACGAGGGGAACAAATTAGTCCACCGATCAGCTCAGCGCATGCGCCGATAGCTCTGCAACGCCGCCCCCAGTACCACCGCGCCGCCCGCCAGGGCCAGCCAGAAGCCGCTGCGGGCGCCGAACTGGTCCACCAGTGCTCCGGACCCCGCGGCCCCCAGGGCCACGCCGATGCTCAGGCCGGTGACCAGCCAGGTCAGGCCCTCGGTGAGCTTGGCCGGCGGCACGCTGCGTTCCACCAGGGCCATCGCGACGATCAGGGTCGGCGAGAAAAACAGCCCGGCAACGAACACCGCCAGGGACAGGCCGAGGATGTTGCTCGCCAGCAGCAGCGGCAAGGTGGTCAGCGCCGTGGCGATGCCGCCGTACATGAACAGCCGGGGCAAGGGCGTGGCCAGTTTCAGGGCGCCAAAGGCGATGCCCGCCAGGCATGAGCCGATCGCGTACACCGAGAGCACGATGCTCGCCGCCGCCGGCTGCCCCTGTTGCTGGGCGAAGGCCACGCTGACCACGTCCACCACCCCGACGATGGTGCCCATGGCGGTCATCAGCAACAGCAGCAGGCGGATTTCCACCGAGCGAATGATCGAGCCAGCGTGCCCTTCCTCATGGGGATGGACCGGCGGCTCGGTGCTCTTCTGCATGACGAACACACTGACCCCCAGCACCAGCATCAGCAGCGCCGCCAGGGGCCCGGCTTCGGGAAACAGGCCGACGCTGAGGCCCACCGACAAGGGCGGGCCGACAATGAAGCAGACCTCATCGAGCACCGACTCCAGGGCATAGGCGGTCTGCAGCTGCGGCTGGCCGCGGTACAGCTCGGTCCAGCGGGCACGGACCATGGCCGACATGCTGGGCATGCAGCCGGCCAGGGCGGCGCAGAGGAACAGGGTCCAGTGCGGGGCCTGCAAGCGGGTGCACAGCAGCAGGGCCAGCAGCGCCCCACCCCCCAGGCCGGCGGCCAGGGGCAATATCCGGCTCTGGCCGTAACGGTCCACCAGGCGCGATACCTGGGGCGCGCAGAACGCCGTGGCCAGGGCGAACGTCGCCGCCACCGAGCCGGCCAGGGCGTACCCGCCGTGCAGTTGAGCCAGCATGGTGATCAGGCCGATGCCGGTCATGGAGATCGGCATGCGCGCGATCATCCCGGCCAGCACAAAGGCCCGGCTGCCGGGGGCCTTGAACAGTTCGCGGTAGGGGTTTGCCATTTACAACGACTCCTTGGGGGGCTGCAACTTGCCACAAAGGGCAGGCACAGTAGAAACACATACGCCTCGTATGTTAAAAATCATGTAAACATACGCCTCGTATGTCAACCCGCCATTTGTTGGAGAACTGTGTCCATGAGCAGCCGCCCACGCGCCGCGATGATCGAGCAAACCCGCGCCAGGCTGATTGCCAGCGCGCGCCAGGCCTTTGCCCGCCTGGGCTACGCCAAGACCTCGATGGACGACCTGACCGCCGAAGCCGGGCTGACCCGGGGCGCGCTGTATCACCACTTCGGTGACAAGCAGGGGTTGCTGGCGGCGGTGGTGGAGCAGATCGACAGTGAAATGGATGAGCGCCTGGAGGCCATTTCCGCAGCGGCCAGTGATCCCTGGCAAGGCTTTGCCCAGCGCTGCCGGGCCTACCTGGAAATGGCCCAGGAAGCCGAAATCCGCCGCATCGTCCTGCAGGATGCCCGGGCCGTACTGGGGCAACGGCAGCCAGCCGAGGAACACTGCATCGACTCCCTCAGCCGCCGCCTGCAAGCGCTGGTCGAAGCCGGGCTGATCACGCCCGCGCCGAGCCAGGCCCTGGCGCGCCTGATCAACGGCAGCCTGGTGGACGCGGCGCTGTGGATCGCCGCCGCCGAGCAGCCCGGGCAACGCCTGCAACAAGCCCTGCAGGCGCTTGAGCTGCTGCTGCGCGGGTTGCAACCACCGCGCTGAACTGAACTCCTGAACCGCGTCCGGGGTCAGCACAACAGGGGCCACTGATGCGTTGCGTGTCGCATGGGCGCATCAGCCCCGGCCTCCGACAGCGGCGACAGGAGTGCAGTGCATGCAGATATCCCTCGACCAGCAGGTAGCCCTGGTCACTGGCGCCAGCTCCGGCATTGGCGCCGCCACCGCAATCGCCCTGGCGGCGGCCGGTGCCAGCGTGGTGCTCAACTACAACTCCCAGGCCGCGCCGGCCGAGCAGTTGGCCGCGCGGATCAATGCCGAAGGCGGCCGGGCCATTGCCATTGGCGCCGATGTGGCCGATGAGGCCCAGGTCGAGGCGCTGTTCGCCCAGGCCATCGAGGCCTTTGGTTTTCTCGACATCCTGGTGGCCAATTCCGGCCTGCAAAAGGATGGGCCGGCCGCCAGCCTGAGCCTGGACGACTGGAACCGGGTGATCGGCGTCAATCTCACCGGGCAGTTCCTCTGTGCTCGCGCGGCGCTGAACATCTTCCAGCGCCAGGGGGTGCGCGCCGGGGTGTCCAAGGCGGCGGGCAAGATCATCCACATGAGTTCGGTGCACCAGTTGATTCCCTGGGCCGGGCACGTGAATTACGCGGCTTCCAAGGGCGGCGTGGACATGCTGATGCGCACCCTGGCCCAGGAAGTCAGCCAGCAGCGGATCCGCATCAACGGCATCGCCCCGGGGGCGATCCGCACCGCCATCAACCGCACCGCCACCGAGGGCGCGGCAGAGCAGGAACTGCTCAAGCTGATTCCCTACGGCCGGGTCGGCGACCCCGAGGATGTGGCCAATGCCGCGCTATGGCTGGCCTCGGACGCCTCCGACTATGTGGTCGGCAGCACCCTGTTCATCGACGGCGGCATGAGCCTCTATCCGGAGTTTCGCGGCAATGGCTGACCAGCATCCCACGGCACAACGCCCCATCGACGCCCACGGCATCATCGGCGACATGCGCAGCGCCGCCCTGGTCGACGACCAGGGCAGCATCGACTTCTTCTGCTGGCCGGAGTTCGACAGCCCGAGCATCTTCTGCTCGCTGCTGGACTCCCCCGCCGCCGGGATCTTCGAACTGGCACCGGTGCTGGCCGACGCCCGGCGCCAGCAGATCTACCTGCCCGACAGCAACGTCCTGCAGACCCGCTGGCTGGGAACCGAGGCGGTGGTGGAAGTCACCGACCTGCTGACCATCGACGACGACCCCGAGCAGCTGCCGCTGCTGATCCGCCGGGTACGGGTGGTCAGCGGCCAGGCCACCCTGCGCCTGCACTGCGCGCCGCGCCTGGACTATGGCCGGGCCGCCACCGGGGCACGACAGGAAGGCGACTCGGTGTGCTTCGAAGCCCCCGGGCAGCCCGGGCTGCGCCTGCTGGGCGACCAGCCGCTTTACCTTGAACGGGACTCGGCCCGGGCCGAGTTCGTGCTGCAACAGGGCCAGGGCGCCGAATTCATCCTCGGTGGCGTCGACGATCTGCGGGTGCGGCACGGCGATAGCGAGCTGCACCTTACGCGCACCCTGAAGTTCTGGCGCGACTGGATCGGCCAGTCCAACTACCGCGGCCGCTGGCGCGAGATGGTCAACCGTTCGGCCCTGGCGCTGAAACTGCTGACCTCCAGGCGCCATGGCGCGATCCTCGCGGCGGCCACCTTCGGCCTGCCGGAAAGCCCCGGCGGCGAACGCAACTGGGACTACCGCTACACCTGGGTACGCGACGCCTCGTTCACCGTCTACGCCTTCATGCGCCTGGGTTTCGTCGAGGAGGCCAACGCCTACATGGGCTGGCTGCGGGGCCGGGTCAGCGACTGCCATGGGCAACCGATGAAGCTCAATATCCTGTACGGCATCGACGGCCGCCAGGAGTTGCCGGAGACCGAGCTTGGGCACCTCTCCGGGCACGGCGGCGCGCAACCGGTGCGCATCGGCAACCAGGCCTACGACCAGGTGCAGCTGGATATCTTCGGCGAGCTGCTGGATGCGGTGTACCTGGTGAACAAGTACGGCGAGGCCATCTCCCACGAAGGCTGGAAACACACGGTACAGGTGGTGGACCAGGTCTGTGACAGCTGGCAGAGCAAGGATGTGGGCATCTGGGAGATGCGCGGCGAGCAGCACCACTTCCTGCACTCGCGGCTGATGTGCTGGGTGGCGGTGGACCGCGCCATCCGCCTGGCCTCCAAGCGTTCGCTGCCGGCCCCCTTCGCCCGCTGGGACCAGACCCGGCAAGCCATCTACGACGATATCTGGAGCCGGTTCTGGAACCAGGAGCACGGGCATTTCGTCCAGCACATCGGCAGTACCGCCCTGGACGGTTCGATGCTGCTGATGCCCCTGGTGCGCTTTGTCAGCGCCAAGGACCCGCGCTGGCTGGCGACCCTGGATGCCATCGAAAAGAGCCTGGTGCGTGACGGCATGGTCTACCGCTACCGCAATGACGACAGCCAGATCGACGGCCTGGCCGGCACCGAAGGCGCCTTCGCCGCCTGCTCGTTCTGGTACGTCGAATGCCTGGCCCGCGCCGGGCGCCTGGAGCAGGCGCACCTGGAGTTCGAGCAACTGCTGCGCTATGCCAACCCCCTGGGCCTGTACGCCGAGGAGTTCGACAGCCACGGCCGTCACCTGGGCAACACGCCCCAGGCCCTGACGCACCTGGCGCTGATCAGCGCGGCAAGTTTTCTCGACCGGCGCTTGAGTGGCGACAAGAGCGTCTGGCAACCTTGAGCCCGGCCCCGGTGCTGAGACCGGGGCGCTCTTCCCTTGGTGCCCGACAGAAATGGAACTCGCCCCATGCCCGACTCGCCGATCATCGCCGTGATGATCCATGCCGCCGACTGGCGTGCCGCCACCCATTGGTACGCCCAGGCCTTTCCCCAGGCCCGCCGGGTCCTGCACGAGCCGGATGATTTCGGCCATTTGCAGCTCGCGGGCCTGTCCCTGGAAATCGTCCCCTGCGACGCCAAGGTCGGCCAGGGGCCCGCGGGCACGGTGGTGTACTGGCAGGTCGCCGATCTGCCCGGCCAGGTGCAGCGCCTGACCGGGCTGGGTGGGCGCCTGTATCGCGGGCCCATGGTCATTGAAGGCGGCGACTCGATCTGCCAGGTGCAGGACCCCTGGGGCAACTGCATCGGCCTGCGCCAGCCGGCCCGTTTGGGGCAAGCGTCATGAACCAGGTGCTGCTGATCATCGACGTGCAACCCTGCTTCAACCCTCCGCAGTGGCTGGTGGACGGCATCAACCGCCTGCTCGGGCGCATGCCCTCGGTGGCCACGGTGGAGCGCCATGATGAAAGCCGCACGCCCTTCGCCCGGCAACTGGGCTGGCAGCCGGCGGTGGATGACCAGAGCCTGGTGGCCGCCGACAAGGTCTTCATCAAGCACGGCTACGGGCCGACGACGGAGATTCTCGAGCACCTCAAAAGCCTCGCCCCCGAGCGCGTGCTGGTGTGCGGTATCCAGACCGACACCTGCGTGCTGGCCGCAGGTTTTGCCCTGTTCGATGCCGGCTTGCAGCCGACCCTGCTCACCGACCTGACCGTGGGTTCGTCCCTGGACCGCAGCGGCGGCCTGGGCATCGACCTGTGGCGGCATCACTTCAGGCACCTGGCCCGCAGCGACGAACTCTAGGGGCCGGCTTGCGGGCCCCTTCGCTGGCAAGCCAGCTCCTACAGCCCTCAGGTGGCAGCGCCGTTGCGTAGGTGCCGGCTTGCCGGCGAAGGCAATCTTGCGGGCCTCTTCGCTGGCAAGCCAGCGCATACAGCCGTCAAGTGGCAGCACCGTTGCGTAGGAGCCGGCTTGCCGGCGAAGGCGATCTTGCGGGCCACACAGCGCTAGAGTCCGCATTCGCGCTCCCTCACCAGGCCCCTCATGAGCTTCAGCGTCGGCCTGCGCTGCTACGTGCACATCAAGGGCCCCGAACCGTAGGGCCACAGTTCCCTGGAAGACATCCGCCGGCTGCTGGCGCGACGCCCACGGGCTGCATGCCGCTGCAGCTTGAGGACAGCACGCAAGTTTTGCGCTAGCTTTTCCCGGCCCACCGGATCCGGAGTCGTCATGCCCAGCCCAGCCTCCCTGCACCAGGTCAGCACCCCCAACCTGCAT
The DNA here is from genome assembly GCF_024810175.1 of Pseudomonas sp. BIGb0176. Lineage (NCBI taxonomy): Bacteria > Pseudomonadati > Pseudomonadota > Gammaproteobacteria > Pseudomonadales > Pseudomonadaceae > Pseudomonas > Pseudomonas sp. BIGb0176. Next base: position 45,912 of record NZ_JANUEC010000001.1, on the reverse strand, counting down.
ATCGCCTATGAGGAACATGGCCCGCGCAACGCCGAGCCGGTGATCCTGCTCCACGGGTTTCCCTACGACGTGCGGGCCTACGACGAGATCGCCCCGCCCCTGGCCGAGCGCGGCTATCGGGTCATCGTTCCCTACCTGCGGGGTTACGGCCCGACGCGCTTTGCCAACGAACAGGTGATGCGCTCCGGGCAGCAGGGGGCCCTGGCCCGGGACCTGCTGGAGCTGATGGACGCCCTGCACCTGCCCCAGGCCACCCTCGCCGGCTACGACTGGGGTGGGCGCGCCGCGTGCATCGTCGCGGCGCTATGGCCGCAGCGGGTCAAGGGCCTGATGAGCGCCGACGGCTACAACATCCAGGACATTCCCCGGGCCATCGAGCCCCGGGCGCCGGAGACCGAGCTGCGGCTGTGGTACCAGTACTACTTCAATACCCAGCGCGGGGTGGACGGCCTGACGGCCAACCGCCGGGAATTCTGCGAGCTGTTGTGGCGCCTGTGGTCGCCAACCTGGAAACAAGGGCCCGGGCTCTATGGCCTGAGCGCACCCTCCTTCGACAACCCGGACTTCGTCGCGGTGGTGATCCATTCCTACCGCCATCGCTTCGGCTATGTGCCGGGCGACCCGGGCCTGGAAAGCATCGAGCGGGCGCTGGAGGCGCAACCGCCGATCCGGGTGCCGACCATCGCCCTGTGTGGCGCTGACGACGGCGTCGGCCCGGCCACCGAACCGGACCCCGATGTCGGCCTGTTCAGTGGGCCCTATCAGCGGCGGATCCTCCCGGGGATCGGCCACAACCTGCCCCAGGAAGCGCCGCAAGCCACCCTCGACGCGCTGCTGGAGTTGCTCGGCAAGCCCTGAGATGGGCGCCGGCGCACGCCATGGGCCGGAAAAAATCGGTACACTTCGCGGCCTCGATCCCCCCACAGGACATGGAATGTTATCCGTCGCCGCTTCTCCCCGACCCGGCCTGCGCCGGGCCCTGGTGCTCTGGCTGTATGCCGTCGGCGCCGGCCACCTGCTGGCCGGGCTGCTGCTGACCTGGGCCGGCCACAGTGGCCTGTTCAACGATTACCTCGCGGGCATCGAACAGGCCTTCTGGGGCGCCGCCGCGCCGGCACCGGCCCGGGCCCAGCAGATCTGGTGGCTGGGGCTGTTCGGCGCCACCCTGCAAAGCTATTCGCTGTTCCTGCTGGGGCTGGTGCACCTGGGCAACCGCCTGCGGGCCCCTGCCGCCTGGGCCTGGCTGATGGCCGGGATTGTGCTGTGGGCGCCCCAAGACATGTGGCTGTCCTGGCAGATGAACATGACCGCCCACCTGTGGATCGACAGCTTCGCCCTGCTGGTGCTGCTGCCGCCGTTACTGTGGCTGCAGCGCCACGACCGCCGTACCTCTCGTCTTCCCTCGTAAAAGGACTTCACCATCGTGGCTGATTTGCCAATCCTGCAGTGGGCTATCGCCCTGTTGCTCGCCCAGGGCGTGCTCGGCGCCCTGGATACTCTCTACCATCACGAACTCACCGTGGCCCTGCCGCAGCGTCACAGCGCCCGCAAGGAACTCAGCATCCATGCCCTGCGCTCGTGCTTCTACGGCGTGCTGTTCATGGGCATCGCCCACCTGGCGTTCCAAGGCATCTGGGCCCTGGTGATCGCCCTGCTGTTCGCCCTGGAAATCGGCCTGACCCTGTGGGACTTCGTGGTCGAGGATCGCAGCCGCAAGCTGCCGGCCATCGAACGCATCATGCACACCGTGCTGGCGATCAACGCCGGGGCCTTCTTCGCCCTGTACGGCCTGCAACTGCTGGAATGGTCACGCCTGCCCAGTGCCTTGAATCCCATCGACCTGGGCTGGCAGGGCTGGGCCCTGAGCCTGTTCGCCGTGGGCGTCACCGCCTCGGGCATCCGCGACGGCCTGGCGGCGCTGCGCCTGCAACGCCAGGGCCAGGGCGCCAACCCCTTTGCCGGTGGCAGCGGCAAGCGGGTGCTGGTCACCGGTGGCACCGGTTTTATCGGCGAGACCCTGGTCAACCAACTGCTGGATGCCGGGCACACGGTCAGCGTGCTGGCCCGGGACCCGCTGCGCGCCGCCTACCTGTTCGACGGTCGCGCCCGTTGCCTGCGCTCGCTGAGCAAGCTGGGCCACGGCGAAGCCTTCGACGTGATCATCAACCTGGCCGGTGCCCCGGTGGCCGGGCCGCGCTGGTCGGCCAAGCGCCAGGCGCAACTGCTGGCCAGCCGGGTCGGCACCACCGAAGCCCTGCTCAACTGGCTGCAACACGCCCAGCACAAGCCGGAGCTGTGGATCCAGGCTTCGGCCATCGGCTTCTATGGCGTGCGCGACGCCAGCCAGAGCCTGGATGAAAACGCCGAGCGCGGCGAAGGCTTCATGGCCGACCTGTGCGCGCGCTGGGAATCCTCCGCCGAACCGGCCACCCGCTTCGGCGTGCGCCAGGTGGTGCTGCGCCTGGGGATCGTCTTCGGTCCCGGCGGCGCCCTGAAGCCATTGCTGATGCCCTTCCATTTCGGCTTTGGCGGACGCATGGGCGATGGCCGGCAGATCATGAGCTGGGTGCACCGCGACGACGTGTTGCAGGTGATGGCCCGGGCCATGAACGACCCGTCCCTGTCCGGCACCTACAACATGGTGGCGCCGGAAGCGGTGAGCCAGGGCACCTTCGCCACTACTGTCGGCAAGGTGCTCAAGCGCCCGGTGTGGCTGCACGTGCCGGCTGCGCCGGTACGGGCCCTGGCCGGGGAGATGGCCGAGCTGTTCTTCGATGGCCAGAAGGTAGTGCCGGCGCGCCTGCTGCAGGCCGGCTACCGCTTCCGTTACCCGACCCTGGACGCCGCCCTGCGCGACCTGACCTGAGCTGAGGAATGCCCATGAGCAAGCCCCTGTTGTACCTGCTGGCGGGCAATGGCAGCGCCGCCGACTGGTGGGACGATGCCCTGCCGCACTTCCAGCGCTATCAGGTGCAGCCCCTGGAGCTGCCGGGGTTTGGCGACAACCCGCTGCCGCCCTGCCAGGACCTGGGTGAATACGCCGAGGCCCTGCTGGGCATGACCGAGCCGGGCCAGGGGATTGTCGCGGTGGGGGTCAGCGCGCTGATCGTGCTGCACGCCTTGCAGCGCCGCCCGGGGCACTTCTGCCGCAGTGTGCTGTTGTCGCCCGTGGGGGCCTTTCTCTGGCAACGGCGCTTGCCGGCGCTGATGTCGCCGCTGCCCGCGCGCTTGCTGATTCACGGCTTGCTCAGCCATAAACCGACGTGGTTTGCCGGCAAGTTCTCGCGCCAGCCGTGGAGCCAGGAGCAGTACCGGCGCATGGGCGCCGGCTATGGTCGGTGCCGGGCCTTCGTACCGCTGTGGGAGCAACTGCGGGCCGATACCGCGCTGCCGCTGCTGGAGTGGATCAAGGACCCGGTGCAACTGGTCTGGGGCGACCAGGACCGGCTGCTGGGGATTGCCCAGGCCGCAGCCTGGTCGGCCATCCTGGCCCGGGCCGACCTGCGGGTCAGCCTGCGGCCGGGCTGGGGCCATTACCCCTGGATCGACCACCCCGCCGAGTTCGTCGCCTGGCTGGAATCCGCCGACAACGGCTTCGTCGCCCACACCAAGGGCGGCCGCCTGCGCCTGGCGGAGCTGGCCGGCCAGCCGGTGCCCAGCGCCCTGTCCCTGGACAGCGCCAGCGACCCGCAGCTGCCGGCCCTGCTCGCCAGCCAGCCTGCGGCGCTGTGGGCGGTGCGTTCCTCCAGCTACGGCGAGGATCAGGCCGACTCGGCCAATGCCGGCTTGAGCACCACTTACCTGCGGGTGGCCAGCGAGCAAGTGCCCGGGCGCATCAGCGAACTGCGCGATGCCGGGGTCGAGGAAGTGGTGGTGCAGCGCTTTATCCAGCCGACCCTGTCGGGGATCGCCTTCGTCCGTCACCTGGCGGTGGAACTGGAGTGGGTCGAGGGCCATCTGGAAAGCCTTGCCGACGGTCAGGTCAGCCCGCAGCGGGCGATCCTTTCACGCCTGGGCGCGGCCTGGGAAAGCGGCCATTTCGCCACCACCCGGGGCCTGAGCGCCAGCGCCCTGTGGGATTTCCTGCAAGGGGTGCTCAAGACCTTCCACTACGTGCCCGGTGATGTGGAATGGGCCTGGGACGGCCAGCAACTGTGGCTGCTGCAGTACCGGCCCATCAGCGACTACGGCTGGCGCCGGCACCTGACCGCAGCCAATATCGCCGAGATCCTGCCACCGCAACCCAGCCGTTTCGTCGAGTACGGCCAGCGCCGGGCGGCGGCGAGCATTCCGGCGATCATGGCGCGCTGGGACGCCCGTGTACTGCAGGACAATGAACCCTTCACCGCGGTGTTCGGCGGCGCCTCCTATATCAACAACGACCTGTTCCTGGCGCGCCTGGCCGACTGGGGCCTGCCCTCCTCCAGCTATGCCGGCGAGGTGGGCGGCGCCACCCCGCAGCTGCCCTTGCGGCCCCTGCGCCTGTTGCGCTCGCTGCCACGGTTCCTGCGCATGCAGCACATCGCCCGCGGCCACCTGCTGAGCCTGGAGCCGGGCCTGCGGCGCTTCGACCGGGAGCTGGCGCAGTTGCGCGCCGCCGGGGCCGACGGCCAGCAACTGGCAGACTGGTTCAGCCGCTTCTATGTGTTCGTGGTGCAGGGCAACCTGTGCATCGCCACCGCCCTGGCCAGCAGTGGCGGCGCGCTGCTGGGGCGTCCGCCCACCGCCTACGACAACCTGGACAACAGCCCCCATCGCCTGCCCTGGGAAACCGACCCAGGCACCCCGCGTCCGCAGTGCGCCGAGTTGCCGTTGCAAGCCTTCCCGCACTGGAGCCCGGCCATCACCCTGGCCCACCGCCTGGGCTTGCCGGGCATGCGCGGCTATTACCTGCAAGTGCGCGAGTGGTACCGGGACAACCTGATGCGGATCTTCTTCCGCCTGCACCACGCCGTGCCCGAGGCTGATCGCGGCTACTGGTTCGCCCCCCATGAGCAGGTGCGCAACCGTGGCGGCAGCTTCTGGCAGGACGGCCGCGAAGGCAGCGAGCAGGCGGCGGGGTTCATGATCTACCCGGGCCAGGTCCAGGGCGTGCTGGGGGTCGACATTCTGCTGGAGGACACCCTCGACCCCGGGCGCCATGCCCACTATCAGCAGGCCCGGGCAGTGATCGCACGCATGGGCGGGCGCCTGTCCCACGGTTCGACCCTGTTGCGCGAACTGCGCAAGCCCTCGGCGGTACTGCCCCAGGTAGACCCGGCCTGGATCGGCCGCGAAGTGCTGTATGCCGACGGCCAACTGAGCCTGGTAGAAGGCTGAAACCCGCGCTCAAGGCTGCGCAATGCTGGCGAAGCGTTCGCGGTAGGCCTGGGGCGTCACGCCCAGGGCCCGCAGCACGCTGCGACGCAGGGTTTCCTCGCTACCGAAACCGCACTGGGCGGCGATGCGCTTGATCGGCAGGGTGCTGTCGGCCAGCAGGCGCCGGGCGCTTTCCACACGGATCAGTTCAATGGCCCGGGCCGGGGTCTGGCCGGTGTCGGCGCGGTAGTGACGGACGAAACTGCGCTCGCTCATTCCCGCCTGCTCGGCCAGCACCGGCACCGTCAGTTCGCGGTCCAGGTGCTCGGCGATCCAGGCGTGCAGCCGGTCGAAACGCCCACCCTGGTTCTGCAGCGACAGGGTTACGCTGAACTGCGATTGGCCCCCCGGGCGCTTGAGAAACACCACCAGTTGCCGCGCCACTTCCAGCGCCACTGCGCGCCCCAGGTCGGCCTCCACCAGGGCCAGGGCCAGATCGATGCCGGCGGTGACCCCGGCCGAGGTCCACACCGGGCCATCGTTGATGAAGATCGGATTGGCCTCCACCTGCAGTTGCGGATACTGCTCGGCCAACTGCTCGCAGCGGGTCCAGTGGGTGACCACCCGGCGCCCGTCCAGCCAGCCGCTGGCGGCCAGCAGAAAGGCCCCGGTGCAGACCGACGCCACCCGCCGTGACGCCGCAGCCCGGGCCGCCACCCAGGCCACCAGTTCAGGATCACGGGCCGCCTCGTAGACGCCCCAGCCACCGGCAACGATCAGGGTGTCGCAGGGCTCTTGCGGCAGCGGCAGCGGCTCGGCCAGCAGCGCCAGCCCCGAGGAGCTCAGGGTCGCCCCGCCCGGGCTGGCAATCACCCGCGGGTGGTAGGGCAAGGGCAGGCCCAGGCCGCGGGCCCGGTCATTGGCCGAGGCGAATACCTGCAGCGGCCCGCTGACATCCAGCAACTGGGCATTGGCGAAGGCCAGGACAAACACGTTTTTCGGCGCAGTGGGCATGGTTGGCGTAAATCGAGGGCTGGTTGGCGTATGCGCCAAATCCTAGAGCGCTAGAGTCAAGCCGTCCACTTCATCGACACAAGGAACAGGCAATGGCAGTGCAGATAGGTTTTCTGTTGTTCCCCGAGGTCCAGCAACTGGATCTGACCGGCCCCCATGACGTACTGGCCTCGCTGCCGGATGTGCAGGTGCACCTGATCTGGAAGGAGCCGGGGCCGGTGGTGGCCAGCTCGGGGCTGGTGCTGCAGGCCACCACAAGCTTCGCCGACTGCCCGCCGCTGGATGTGATCTGCATCCCCGGCGGTACCGGGGTCGGGGCGCTGATGGAAGACCCGCAGGCCCTGGCGTTCATCCGCCAGCAGGCCGCCCGGGCGCGCTACGTGACCTCGGTGTGCACCGGCTCCCTGGTGCTCGGCGCTGCGGGCCTGCTCCAGGGCAAGCGCGCCACCACCCACTGGGCCTACCACGAACTGCTGGCGCCGCTGGGGGCGATACCGGTGCATGAGCGGGTGGTGCGTGACGGCAACCTGCTGACCGGCGGCGGTATCACCGCCGGCATCGACTTCGCCCTGACCCTGGCCGCCGAACTGTTCGACGCCGCCACCGCGCAGCGGGTACAGCTGCAACTGGAGTACGCCCCGGCGCCACCGTTCAATGCCGGCAGCCCGGACACGGCCCCCGCCAGCGTGGTGCAGCAGGCCCGCCAGCGCGCCGCGGATTCGCTGCACAAGCGCCGGGAAATCACCCTGCGCGCGGCCGCGCGGCTGGCAGCCGGCTGAGCCTTCAGGCACGGCGCACCGGGCCCTGGCGGGCATTGCCCAGCAACTGGGTGATGGCGCCATCGCCATAGGTGCGCTCGACCCTGGAAATCACCACCTGATAACCGGCGTACCAGCGCCGGTACTGGCGCTTGGCTTCGATGTGCCTGGGGTGACTGGCAAAGGCCTGGATCGAGGCTTCGTCCTCCCAGTAATAGCTGGCGTTGATCAGCCCCTGGTCGGCGCTGGTCCAGGATTGGGCGCCGACGAAGCCCGGCAGGCTGATGGCAATTTCGTCGATCAGCGCACTGAGGCGGTGGAACTCCTCGTCGCGCTGGCCCGGCTGGTAGATAAAGGCGGCGATGTACATGGTCAAACTCCATTGGCTGATGAATCAGAGCGGACGCGCCAGCAGCGCCAGGCGCAGGGCCAGGGCCAGCAGCACCGCCGCCAGCAGCCAGGATTGCCAGCGGGCCAGCCGCGAATCGCTGCCGGGCAAGCCACGGCGCAAGGCCGCGCCGAAGATCCCCAGGCTGGTATGGAAGACCCCGCTGACCAGGGTCAGCAGCAAGCCCAGGACCACCAGTTGCACAGCGATGCTGCCGTGCTCGGGGCGCACGAACTGCGGCAGGAACACCATGAAGAACAGCAGCGCCTTGGGGTTCAGCAGGCTGTTGCACAGGGCCCGGACAAACACCGTGGCCAGCGGCACCCGGGGTGTATCGGCAAGGTCCAGGCCCCCCCGCTGGCCCAGGGCCTTCCAGGCCAGCCACAACAGGTAGGCAACCCCGGCATAGCGGATCAGGTCGAACGCCGGCGGCCAGCTGGCCACCACGGCGGTGACGCCCGTGGCCGTGAGCAGGGTCAGGCCGATATCCGCTGCGCCGATCCCCAGCCCCGATGCCACCCCACCGCGCCAGCCATAGGCTGCGCCGTGGCTGATGACGAAGGCCATGTTGGGTCCCGGCGACAGCAGCAACAGCAGCACGGCGCCGAGGAAGATCGACAGGGTGGAAAGGTCCGGCATGTGAGCGCTCCTGCGCAAAAGCCGCTAGATTAGGACGCCTGTCTGATACAAACAAAAAAGTGTTCTAGATACATGAGGTGGCCGAGCATGCGCCGTACCCGTTACAAAACCATCGTCGATCACTTCGCCCAGCGCATCCGCGCCGGCCAGCTGTGCCCAGGCACTCAGCTACCGACGGTGCGGGCGCTGATGGCCAGCGAGCAGGTGGCGCTGGCCACGGCGCTGCGGGTGTATCACGAGCTGGAAGCCATCGGCCTGGTGGTGGGCGAGCCCGGGCGCGGCACCTTTGTCCGCGACACCAGCCTGCCCCGGGGCATGGGCCTGGAACAGCACCCGGCCAGCGCCGCCTCGGTGGACCTGGCGTTCAACTACCCGTCCCTGCCCGGCCAGGCGGAAAGCCTGCGCGAGGGGCTGCGGGCGATAGCCGCCTCCGGCGACCTGGATGCCCTGCTGCATTCCGCCCCCCAGGGCGGCCGCCCCCATGAGCGCCAGACCGCGGCGCGGCACCTGCGCAACCGCGAGATCCGCGTCGCCGCCGAGCAGGTGCTGATCGTCAACGGCGCCCAGCAGGGGCTGGCGGTGAGCCTGCTGGCGCTGCTCCAGCCCGGGGACATCCTGGCAGTGGACGCCCTGACCTACCCCGGCCTCAAGACCCTGGCCCAGGTCCATCGCCTGGACCTCGAAGCGCTGCCCCAGCACAACGGCCAGATGGACCTCGACGCCCTGCAGGCCCTGTGCCGCCGGCGCCCGGTGCGGGCGCTGTACTGCATGCCGACCCTGCACAACCCCCTGGGCACGGTGATGCCCCTGGCCGAACGCCGGCGCCTGGCGCAACTGGCCCGCGAGCATGACCTGCTGCTGATCGAGGACGGCGCCTACGCCTTCCTCGCCGAACCGGCCCCGCCGCCGCTGCAGACCCTGGCCCCGGAGCGCACGTTGTATATTTCCGGGCTGTCGAAAAGCGTCGCCTCGGGCTTGCGCCTGGGGTTTATCGTCGCGCCCCTGGAGATGATCCCGGCCCTGGAACGGGCGATCCGCGTGTCCACCTGGAGCACCCCGTCGCTGACCGTGACCCTGGGCTGCCGCTGGATCGAGTCGGGGCTGGTGGACAGCCTGGAAGAACAGAAGCGCAACGATGCCCGCAGCCGCCAGCAACTGGCCCGGAGGGTGCTCAAGGGCTGCGATTACCAGGCCTATGGCTCATCGTATTTTCTCTGGCTGAAACTGCCGGAAGGACGGCGGGCCGATGCCGTGGTGGCGGCCCTGGAACATCAGGGGGTAACGGTGACCTCGGCCGAGCCCTTCGCCACCACCGCCCATGTGCCCCAGGCCTTGCGCCTGGCCCTGGGCTCCATCGGCCTGCCGCTGCTGGAGCAGGCCCTGGAAAAGGTCCGCAACGAAATCACTCGTTGACCACACCTGCAGGAGCCGGCTTGCCGGCGAAGAGCGCCTGCTCACCGGCGTCAATGGCCGGGGGCATCATCCGTGGCCGGCGGCTCGCACGCCTCACGGCCATTCGGATCACGCCAGCGCCGCCAGACCGACTTGATCTTCCGGCCAATCATCCACAGTGCGCCAAGTATATTGGCCAGGACAAAGGCCCCCAGGAAAAATGCCAGCATCGTCAGAATGCCGGGGCAATCCGGCCCTTGGCACGACATTCCCCCCCAGCTCAAGGTGGGCAGCAGCGCCGCACCCACTACAACGATCTGCCGCAACCACGGCCATTTGCACAGAAGCCCGCGCTTAGCGTCGGGCTGAAAAAAACCTGCCACGTTCATGTTCCACTGCGTGAAGTATCAAAGCGGCCACCGCACCCAGGCTGCAGGCACGAAATGCCGGACGAAAAAAAACCCGCCGAAGCGGGTTTTTTCCAAGACCATTATGACTTCCTGTCTGCAGCATCCGTGCTAATGGTCGACCTTCCCTGATCCTGAGCGCTTCCTGCGCTGCAGTTGTGGGAAAGAAGATTAAACACAAAGCCCGGTGCGCAGAAGGCGCATTGAATTACAGCGCGTGTAGGAAATTCGCTATACCGCACTTACGCAAACCCCTAGTTCACCCCTCCAGTGCCTGGGCGGCCAAAGCCGCGAGCTTGAGCTGGTGCTGCGCCCCGGGCTGATGATCGTCCTGGAGAAACCAGGCAGCGGACAAACCACTGAAGGCCAGCATCCACTGCACCAGCCGGCGCGGCTCCAGCTGCGCCGCCCGGGCAATCACCTGCACCTGGCGGGCAAAGCGCACAGGGTCGGTGGCGCTGGGCAGGTCCGGGTTGCAGATCAGGTTGGCGAAATCGAAGGTGCGCTCGCCATGGACCCGCTTGGGGTCGATCACCCGCCAGCCGCGCTCGGCGAAGTCCAGCACATTGTCGTGGTGTATATCGCCATGCAGCACCACCGGTTCCCGGGGCGTGGCCAACAGGTGCTCGGCTTCGGCCAGGCAGCGCAGGAACAACCCGCCCTGCTGCGGCGCCGCCTCGCGCAGGTCGGCAAACCAGCGATCCAGCGACACCAGCGGCGGCCGCGGTTGTGCCCGAGGCCGGTGCAACTGTTGCAGGGTGGCGCAGACGATATGGCTGACCTCATCGTGCTGGCCCGCCAGGGCCATGCGCATCAGCGAACCCTTGCCCATGGCGCGCTCCATCAGCAGGGCATCGCCTTGCTGGGCATGAACCCGCGCCGCCCCCTCCCCGGCCCACCAGGCCATCAGCCGGTTGCCGACCTGCTCGTGTTCATCCAGGGCAATCTTCAACATGGCCGGCGCACCGTCTTGCAGACGCACCGGCAACAGGCGGCTGCCCGGGGTGACGATGGGATCGCCATCGGGCGTCAGGCGCCAGCGTTTCATATAGGTTTCGAACAAGGGGCTGCTCCAGACGGGAAGCGGCCAGTTTCAGGCGACAGGCCTGGCTCTGCAACGTGCCGCTTGCAACTGCCTGTTTCAACCCTGCTGCAGGTAGTTCTCGATATTGCTCATCTGCTCGTCCCAACCCCGGCTGTTCATGCGAAAGGCCTTGAGCCGGCGCTCGGCGGGAATGCCGTCGAAGCCCGACTCGGTGACCCGCAGCAAGGTACCACCGGCGTGCTCTTCCAGTTCGAACCGGACCAGGGTGCTGGGCTCTGCCGAATAGTCCTGCGCGGGATCGATGGCGTAGGGGTGCCAGCGGAAGGAGAACAGCTCCTGGGGCAGCATCTGCTCCACCAGGACATCCCAGGTCAGGTGCTCATAGCCTGGGTAGGTCACCGCGCCCCGGGCCCGCTGGCCGGGTATGAACTGCTGGCCGGCCAGGGCCACGCCAAACCAGCGGCCGAAGCGTTCGGCCTCGCTCAGCGCCTGCCAGACCTGGGCCGGGTCGGCCTTGAGCAGGATCTTGCGTTCGATGCGATCTGAAGAATTCATGGGCCACCTCCAGTGATGAACACTAGACCTCTCTGAATCGAGCGCAACCTTTATCTGGCCGAAGGCCCCACTGATTGCCCAGAACGAAAAATGCTACTGTCGCCGGCGCCAATACCTCTGCAAAGGACCTGCCATGCCCCTCACCCTCACCGACCGTTACCGTGGCAGCCTGCTGGGCCTGGCCTGTGGCGATGCCCTGGGCACCAGTGTGGAATTCAAGCCACGGGGCAGTTTCCCCCCGGTCACCGATCTCTTGGGCGGCGGCCCGTTCAACCTCAAGGCCGGACAATGGACCGACGACACCTCCATGGCCCTGTGCCTGGGGGAAAGCCTGTTGCGCAAGGACGGTTTCGACCCCGCCGACCAGATGGGCCGCTACCTCAACTGGTGGCAATGGGGCTACCTGAGCGCCACCGGCGAATGCTTCGATATCGGCATGACGGTGCGCCAGGCCCTGGCCGACTATCAGGAACACGGCCAGCCCTTGGCGGGCTCCAGCGACCCGCAGACCGCCGGCAATGGCTCGCTGATGCGCCTGGCGCCGGTGGTGCTGTTCCATTACCCCGACCTGGCCCAGGTCCGCGAGTTTGCCGGGGCCAGTTCGCGTACCACCCACGGCGCCGCCGAAGCCATCGAATGCTGCCAGCTGTTGGCCGGGCTGATCGCCAAGGCCCTGGACGGTGCCAGCAAGCAGCAACTGCAACGGCTCGACGCCCAGGGCTTTCGCGAGAGCAAGGTCGCGGCCCTGGCCCAGGGCAATTACCTGGATAAAACCCGCGACCAGATTCGCGGCAACGGCTATTGCGTCGACTCCCTGGAGGCCGCGCTCTGGTGCTTCCAGCACAGCGACAGCTATGCCGAAGCAGTGCTGGCCGCCGCCAACCTGGGGGACGACGCCGACACCACCGCCGCCATCGTCGGCCAGTTGGCCGGAGCCTTCTACGGGGCCCAGGGCATACCGCCGCACTGGCTGGCCAAGCTGCACATGGGCGAGGAGATCCAGGCCATGGCCGACGACCTGCTGGCCGCCGCCCGGCGTCGCGCGCCTGCCCGGCCGCTGCATGGCAGTTGCCTGTGCAAGGCGGTGCAATACCGGGTCGACCGCCTGGACATGCCCATCGGCCACTGCCATTGCCAGACCTGCCGCAAGGCCCACGCCGCGGCCTTTGCCTCGACCGCCGGAGTCATGCGCGAACACTTCCAGTGGACCCAGGGCCAGGAACGCCTGAGCACCTACGAATCGTCCCCGGGCAAGCTGCGGCACTTCTGCTCGGTCTGCGGTTCTCACCTGCTGGCGGAGCGCCCGGGGCAGCCCCACGTGATCCTGCGGGTGGCGACCCTGGACGATGATCCGGGGCAGACGCCACAGGTGCATATCTGGACCTCCCACGATGTGCCCTGGCTGGCCGACGAAGCGCTGCAACGCTGGCCCGAGTGGCAACCCAGCCGCGGCTAGACTGTTTCTTCCTCATTGACCGATTGCGAGACTTTCCATGCGTCCGATCCTGTTGCTGGCCCTTGCGCCGCTGCTGCTGCTTGCTCCACTGGCCCAGGCCTATGAGTGCAACAACACCACCCAGACCGATATGAGCCTGTGCGCCAACTTCCAGCACAAGGCCGCGGACAAGGAGCTGAACGCCCTTTACCAACAGATCAACCAGCGCCTGAAAGACCAGCCACACAGCAAAAAGCTGCTGGTCAGCGCCCAGCGCGCCTGGGTGGCGTTCCGCGATGCCGAGTGCAGTTTTTCCACCTCGGGCGTGGAAGGTGGCAGCCTGTATCCGGTGGCCTACAGCAACTGCATCACGGCCTTGACCAAGACCCGCGTGGAGAGTTTCAAACAGTACCTGCAGTGCAAGGAAGGCGACTTGAGCTGCCCGGTCCCCGCACGGTAGGAGCGGGCTTGCCCGCGAAGGCGTCGGCGAGGGCCCTGCACGGCTTGCCGGCCTGTTCGCCGGCAAGCCGGCTCCTACAGGAGCCGGTGGCTGGCGGCGGGGTCAGCGGACGAAGATCTGCGCCGTGGTGATGGCCATGTCGCCGCCCGGCAGGGTGATCTTGCCGATCTGCTTCATGCTCTGCACATCGAAGATCGCCACGTCGTTGAAGGTCCCCGCCAGGTAGATCTTGGTCCCGGCCCGGTTGAACGAGATGCAGTAGTAGGAGTGTTCCAGGGTCGCGGCCTGGAGCAGTTTCTTCTGCTTGATGTCGTACTTGGCCAGGCGGTTGAGCACGCCGAACATCAGGTTGGGGTCCGTGGGCGAGCGCATACCGCTGAAGTAGATCTCGGTCAGCGGGCCGAAGTCGGTGGTCTCGGTCTTGCCGGTTGCAAGATCGACGCTGAACAGCCCGTACAGCGGCTCGGCGGTAGCCGGGTCCTGCTTCTTGTCCTTGAACTTCGCCGCGGTGTAGAGCAGCGAAAAGTCATGGCGGAAGGTCTGCTGGTTCCACACGTAGAGCACGTCCGGCGCGCTGTAGTTGGGGCGTTTCCAGTGGCGGCTGGGGATCAGTACCTCGAACTTGCCGGTCTTGACGTCGACCTTGTACAGGTCCGGCCCGGCCACATACAGGGTGCCGTCGTCGCCACTCTGCATGATGGTCAGCTGGCGCGGCGCGGGGAAACTGCGCAGCGGCTTGGCGTCGAGCCCGGCATCGGTGGCGTAGACATCCAGACGCGGCTCCTTGACCTCATAGCGGTCATTGAGCAACAGGGTCGGGTTGGCCACGGTGTACAGCTCCTTGCCGTCGTGGCTGACGGTGAAGGCGAACATCGAGCGCGCCCTCTCCCCCGGATGCTGGGTGATGCTGGCGTGGAACACCTGCTTGCAGCTGTCGAGCTCGACGCCGTAGACATCCGCATAGTGGTTGTTCAGCACGTAGGCGATCTTGCGGTCCGGCGACAGTTGCACGGTGCCGGGGCCGAAGGCGTCGGGCATCTTGCAGGTCTTGTACAGGCTGTCGGTGGCCAGATCGAGAACGTGCAAGTTGTTCGGGTAATTGGTGGTCACCATGTACTCGTGACCGCTGTTGAGGGCCAGGCCCTCGTCGGCCAGGGCGGTGAAAGAACAGGCGCTGAGAACCGCGCCGGCGGCCAGGCCGCACACTGTGATAGCTCGCATGCTGGAATCCTTGTGCTGTCCGGTTACTTGTCTTTGGGGAAGACGGTGCCGAGGTTGCGCCAGTTGTCGTTGGAGGCCTGGGCGTCCTTGTTCCAGTCGGGGTAGGTGCTCATCATGTCCGGCACCTGGGCCGGCCACCAGCAAGGGTCGGAGCAGCCGTAGAGGTCGGCTTCCATCGGCTGGCACAGCGACGACACGCCGCCAAAGGCATCGATTTCCCAGCCCGGGTCGGTGGTCGAGGCGCATCCGGCCACGGAGTTCATCGCCAGCACTTCTTCGATACGGTCCTGGGCCGCGGCCTCGGTCAGTTTCTGAGCTTTGTTGTTGATCGGCTTGAGATGTTTCATGTCAGTGAGCCTTGCGCGGAGTGATGTAGCTGCTGATGAACGCAGGGTTGTGCGCCATGATCCGGCTGTAGACTTCGATGCCGAAATCCACCCAGTCACGCATCAGTTCGCAATAGTGATAAGTCGGGTGCGCCGGGTCGCCGTAGCGGGCATAGCTCTCGTGGTAGCAGCCGCCGGAACACAGGTTGCGGATGCGGCAGCTGTCGCAGCCGGTGTTGGTGCGGTCCAGGCGCTGGGACAGGAAGTCATTGAGCTCCATCTGCTTGACCCCACCGTCATGCACATTGCCGAAGGTCGGCAGGGATGAGCCGGTGAAGCGGTGGCACAGGTTCAGCTCGCCCTTGTGGTCCACCGCCAGCATCTTCAGCCCGGCGCCGCAGGGCAGCGCCTTCTTGTGGCCCTCGTGGATATCGGTGATCAGCTGGTGCAGGTTGGAGAAGCCGATATTGCGGTGCTCCAGTGCCGCCGCCAGGTAACGCCGGCCCAGGCGCTTCATGCTGGCGAAGACTTCGATCAGCTCCTCGCTGCTGAGGTTGAAGCTGCTGATGTCCCCCGAGGTCACCGGGGCGAACCCCACTTCGGCAAACCCCAGCTCGTTGAACAGGTGATCCCAGATGGTCTCAAGGTCGGTGACCCCGGTGGTCAGGGTCACCCGCGCCCCCACCGGCCGGCTGTCGTAGCGCTCCAGAAGCATCTGCGCCTTGCGCCGCACCACGTCATAGGTGCCCTGCCCGCCCACGGTGATGCGGTTGCGGTCGTGCACGGTCTTGGGCCCGTCGATGCTCACCGAAAGCCCGAAGCGGTGGGCGTTGAGGTAGTCCACCACCTCTTCGGTGAGCAGGGTGGCGTTGGTGGTCATGACGAACTCGACGAACTTGCCGGCAGCGGCAAAGCGCTGTTCGCAGTAGTCCACCATGGCCTCGATCAGCGGCCGGTTGCTCAAAGGTTCGCCGCCGAAGAACACCACGGTGTAGCGCTCCTCGTCCGGGGACTCCTGGAGCAGCATTTCCACCGAGGCAATGGCCGTGTCCAGGCCCATCTTCTTGCCCGCCGAGGGCTTGTCCAGGTCTTCCTTGTAGCAGTAGGTGCAGCTCAGGTTGCAGCCGGTATTGACGTTGAGCACCACGGTATTGATCGCCGTGCGTTCGACCCGTTTGACGCCGATTTCCGGGGTCAGGGGCGAGCCGTCGCTGACCAGTTCCAGGGCCATCAGCTCACGCAGGGTGTCGCTGACGTCGGCACCGTCATAGGCGCCGGCCAGACGCTGGATCAAGTCTTCCGGGGTACAGCCCGGGCCGCGCAGCGCATCGATGATGCTGCCGGTCAAGGCATCGCTGGCAAACAGCGAACTGCTGGGGATATGGAACAGCATGCGGTTGGCGTCCACCTGCACTTCATGCAGGTTGCGCTCCACCAGATTCAGAATTGCGCCCATTACAACCTCCTGTGCCTGCCCCGCGTTCGGGGCCTGCGGTCATTGCCTGAAAGTGTCTGTCGGTATCGCTCGACGCCCCTCAGGGAATGGGTGGATTGTTCCAGCGTTGCACGGTGACGATCAGCTGGCCTTCACCGGTCAGGGCCTTGCCCCCCTCCTCCACCGCAGCGATCACCTTGAGGTTGCCGGCGTTGTTGGTGGACATCTTGCGCAGCGGGTTGGGCCCGGCATCCCCTGGGGTGAACACGCCGCTGTCGGCCTGCATGCTGCCGGCGTACTTGACGTCTTCATCCTTGGCCGCCTGGGCGTCGAAGGCCTCGACCTTCCACTGCGCCGGCATCACGCCGATGCGGTAGGCCTTGCCGTCGGCCCCCTTGCCCCAGGCTTCGGCATCGAAGCGGCCCTGTACCTTGGGCGTCGAACCGCCGCCGTCACCGATCCGCGCCACGGCAAATGCCGGCACCACCTTGACCTCGGCGATGCGCTGGTACACCGCCAGCGTCGCGCCCTTGAGGCTGCCGACGCTGACTTCCCGCAGCCCCGGCTGGGCGCTGGCCGCCGCCTTGAGCCTGACGCGGATGCGTTCGGGGCTCTGCTCCAGCACCTGCACGACCTCCACCCCTTTGCCGAAGCTCGGAGTGCCCGCAAGGCCCGCGCCCACCAGGGTCACCTCGGCCTCCTCACCGGCCTTCAGGTAACCCGGCTGCACCGCCAGCAACCGCTGGCTGCCTTGCCGGGCGGCGATGAAGTCCAGGCCGCGCTCGTCGTGCTCGGCCTCGAACATCCGCCCTTGCAGTGCATTGCCCTGTGCCGCCAGCACCTGGCGCATGACCACGCCATCCACGGTGACATTGCCGCGCCATTCATAGCCGTTGTAGAGGATCGCGCTGCCCTCGCCATTGAACGGGCTGCCATCGGCGTACTGGCCCTTGACGCTGAGCTTGAACTGATCGCCTTCCCCGGCGCTGACGCTCATCACCCCGGCCAGTTCACCCTTGCCCGGCAGGTGGCCGCTGAAGCTCCAGTCCCCCGCCAGCGCCGCCGCTTGCGGGCGGGCCTGTTGCCAGGCTGTCCAGGCGGGATTGTCGAGGGGATAACGCTTGGCCAGCAGCGGCACCATTTCCTTGAGGGCGGTGGGCAGCCATTCCCGGTCCCGGGACAGCGCCTGGTACTCCAGGGATGGCCATTGCCCAAGGTGGAAATTCACCAGCCGCTCCCATTCCTGGGCCGGCCGGCGTTGCAGGGCGATCCGCGCGCCGGAGTGGCAGCGGGCGCACATCTGGGTGGTCTGTTCGTCGAAATGCTCGACAGTGTTCAGCCGTCGCTCCAGGGCGTAGCGCACGCCGTCGGTCTCGCTGGGCGCCAGGCCCTGGGTATCGGCCAGGTACTTGACCAGGGTGCGGCGGTCGTCATCGCTGATTTGCAGCCCGTGCATGGTCTGCATGCGGGCAATGCTCATCAGCCAGCCTTCCGGGGTCTTGCGCTGGTGGCTGATGCGGCTCAGGGCTTCCCCGGCCTCGGGGGTGTGGCAACCCTGGCAGGTTTCCTTGAGGATGCTCTGCGCATCCCGAGCGGCAAAACTCGAAGGGGCATGCAAGGCGGTACAGGTGGCAATGGCCAGCAGGCTGGCACTGAGCCTCAGGCGCAGTCTTCTCTTCATCAACGTCAAACCTCCCACGGTGCTTTCTTATTTTTAGCGAGTCGTTTTTATGGTTTCTGCCATGCCCGGCACGCCCGGTCATGGAGGCAAGAGAAACGTCTGCTGATATGCAATACACGGAGCGTGCCAGCTTATAAAAGAACCCGGAATCAACGACTTGGGCGAAGACGCCGGTCCCTGGCGGGCTTGCGGGTGTTACCCGACGTTCAATTTCGAGACAAACGTCTCAGTCTGAGACAGCGATTAGCCAGCGCCAGAACAGCTCTCAAGGCCGGCGACGAGGCTGTACCGCTGGTTTTCTTTGCAATTGGATCTTGCATTTATCCGGCGGCGCCGCAGAATCACCCCCGCTTTGCCTGCCCCGTCCCATGGGGTGTGCCGCACCTCCCCTCTTACAAGGAACCTGAAGTTCATGGATAGAAGCGCCTGTGCCCGTCTCGGCTCGCTGATCCTCTCGTTGTCTGCCCTGACCCTGGTCGGATGCAAGGAAGAAACCAGTCCCAAGACTGCAGCCGTCGCTGCGGCCCCCGCTCCGGCGGCCATGGTCATGCCGATCTGCGCCAATGGCGAATGCGCGGTGCTGGACCAGGACGGCAAGGTGCTGGTCAGCGCCGACAACGACTACGACGCCGTGGTCGCCCTGCCCCTGGACAAGACCTTCCTGTTCGCCAAGGACGGTACCTGGAACCTCAGCAGCGCCGATGGCAAGCAGACCCTCAAGGCCGCCTTCACCGATGACCTGCGGCTGCTGACCCCGGGCTACTTCGGCTTCGGCCAGGACGGCAAGCTGGGCATCATCGACCAGAGCGGCAAACAGATTCAGCCACCGCGCTTCGACGATCTGTACGTGGGCGGCAACGACGACTTCATCGTCTACGAGATCGGCGGCAAGCGCGGCATTCTCAGTGCCAAGGGCGAGGTGGTGACCGAAGCCCTGTATGACAGCAGCATGGTCCGCGATGACTTCGCCAAGCGCGGCTGGTGGATGATCGCCGAACGCGGCAACGACAAGTGGGCGCTGAACCTCAAGACCGGCGAGCAGAAGAAGATCGACTTCGACAGCATCGACTACTTTGCCAACCAGCATCTGGTGGTCAGCACCGAACAGGGCAAGGCCCTGGCCGATGCCCAGGCCCAGCTGATCAGCGCCGCCACCTACAACTGGATGGGCGAACCGGGTGACGGCCTGGTGGCCTTCCGGGAAAAATACGACAGCCCCTGCGGCTACATGGATTTCCAGGGCAAGACCGTGATCCAGGCCCAGTTCGGTACCTGCCAGGTATTCGGCAAGCAGGGCGCGCTGGTCACCGCCAAGAACGCCGACGGCAGCTCCGGCAAGGCCGGGCTGATCGACCGCCAGGGCCAATGGAAGGTGCAGCCGGTCTACGACTCGGCGGACCCGGCCGGCTTCAGCCCCCTGGGAATGTTCCGGCAGGTACCGGGGCTGAACCAGGTCGCCGTGCTGCAGAACGTGTTCAGCGCCACCTTCGGTATCTTCGATGTGGACAAGGGCGTCGAGCTGTTCAAGCCCACCTACGCCCAGATCGGCGCGATCAATGCCGACCTGTTCGTCTTCAGCACCGCCAACAGCCCGACCAAGCAGGCCACCCTGTTCGGCCAAGCCACCCAGGTGCGTACCGTGGGCCTGATGGACGCCAGCGGCAAGGTGCTGCTGGAGCCGGGCCAGTACGTCGACATCCGCCTGGACAACAGCGGCCACTACCTGCTGGCCACCGACGACACCTCGGCCCTGGCCACCTCGGCGCTGTACGACCTCAAGGGCAAGCGGCTGATCCCCGGCAAGTGGCAGGAACTGGTGGTGGACGAAACCCGTGGCGCCATCTTCGGCTATGCCGTGGAAGGCATGGGCGACGACCAGTCCCGCAGCCTCAAGGCCCTGTATCGCCTGGACGGCACTCCGAGCTTCCAGGTCAGCCAGGTCGATTGCGGCGCCGAACAGGTGCACGACGGCCATGACCAGGTGCTGTGGCCGGCCAACCCCCAGGACTACTGCCCGCAGCCTGACGAAGTGGAAGACCAGGGCGAAGGCGACAACGCACAGGGCTGAGGCCCCGAGCGAACCGGTCACGGTTGGGATCAAGCCTGCTAGGATGCGGGCTTGATCGATTCAGCCAACCGGCCCGGATGGGGGCCGACAGGAACTGTCCCATGCTCAATGCTCTGCTCTTCGACCTTGATGGCACCCTGACCGACACTGACGCCCTGCACCTGCTGGCCCTGCAGCAACTGCTGCTGGAAGAGGATGGCCGGACCTTCACCCAGGAAGAATTCGAAGCCCATGTCAGCGGCCAGGCCAATGCCAACATGTGCCGCTACCTGTTCCCCGAGCGCAGCGTGGCGGAACATGAAGCCTTTGCCGAGCGCAAGGAAGTGCGCTTTCGCCAACTCTCCCCGCAACTGATGCCCATGCCCGGCCTGCTGCGCCTGCTGGATTTTGCCCAGGAGCACGGCATCGGCGTGTGCGTGGTCACCAACGCGCCCCGGGCCAATGCCGAGCACATGCTCGAGGTGCTGGGCCTGCGGCAGCGCTTCCAGACGGTGCTGGTGGCCGAGGAGTTGCCTCGGGCCAAGCCCGATCCCCTGCCTTACTTGAGCGGCCTGGAATGCCTGCGGGCCACCGCCGACCAGGCCCTGGCCTTCGAAGACTCGGTACCCGGGCTGACAGCCGCGGTAAAAGCCGGGATCTGCACGTTCGGCCTGGCCACCAGCCAACGCCCGCAAACCCTGCTGGATGCCGGCGCCCACCGCGTGATCAACGACTTCGACGACCCGCAACTGTGGGCCGAGATCCGGCGCCGGCTCGATCTGCCCTGAAGAAGATGGGATGAGGATATTGGTCAGGCCAAGCGGGAAGGAAACAGCCAGGGAGAAAGAAACGGCAGGAGGGAAAAAGGTGCTCGCCCATCACTTCGGCAGTGGCATCCAGACCGAAGTACCCCCTTTGGCTGGGCGAGCAGGAGGGAATATACGCGGGCTCCAGGGGCAGTAATATCGGACATATCCGAAAACACCCTACGACTTGGGCAAAGATGCTGGAGGTTTATCCCTGCACGACTTTTTTTTCACGGTGCTTTCACCTCGCCGCCCCTATATTGCCAATCACTCCTTAACGAATCCCATTTGGCCCGCGCTACAGCGGGCTTTTTTTGCCCGGGCTCCAGCGGCCGGCCCCTGGGGCGCCGACTGCTGGTGCGGGTCACTCAGGGAGCCGCCCGCTCCGCAAGCGATGCCTGGGTGGGAACGAATGCCGGCGCCTGCTCGGGATAAAACCGCGCCGCGGCATTGATCACGGCCTGCACCGAGGCGGTGACGATATTGGCGTGACAGCCGGCGCCAAAACGTGACCCGGCAACGCCCGGCCACACCGCTTCGACAATTGCCAGCGCCTGCGCATCGGCCCCCGCCCCCAGGTTGCGCTCTTCAAAACTGTCGATGCGCAGCGGCAAGCCCAGGGCGGCCAGGGCCGCCGCGACAGGTCCGTTGCCCACGCCATGCAAGCACGCCTCCTGGTTCCCGGGGGTGGCGACCCGCAGCTCGATCCCCTGCCCCTCGGGGGCATCGAACAACCGATGAGCGAGATACCGCAGGCCGGCCGTGCCCTCTGCGCACGCCAGATAGGTGCGCTGGAACACCTCCCATAAAGCGTCGCTGCTCAACTCGGCGTCACTGGCATCAGCCAGCTTCTGCACAATGGCGCTGAACTCGATCTGCATGCGCCGGGGCATGACGATGCCGTGGTCACGCTGCAGCAGGAAAGCGATCCCGCCTTTGCCGGACTGGCTGTTGACCCGCACGATGCTGTCGTAGGTCCGCCCCAGGTCCTGCGGATCGATGGGCAGGTAGGGCACCTCCCAGAAACCGTCGGCCGCCTGGGCGGCAAAGCCCTTGGCGATGGCGTCCTGGTGCGAGCCGGAAAAGGCGGTGAACACCAGGTCGCCGACATAGGGATGGCGCGGATGGATCGGTAGCGCCGTGCATTCCTCGGCAACCCGGGCCACTGCCGCGATATCGGAGAAGTCCAGCCCGGGGCTGATGCCCTGGGTATAGAGATTCAGGGCCAGGGTCACCAGGTCCAGGTTGCCACTGCGCTCGCCATTGCCGAACAGGCAGCCCTCCACCCGCTGGGCGCCCGCCAGCAACGCCTGTTCGGCACAGGCCACGCCGGTGCCCCGGTCGTTGTGCGGGTGCACTGACAGCGTGACCTGGTCACGGCGCTCCAGGCGCTTGTGCATCCATTCGATCTGGTCGGCAAAGACGTTGGCGGTGGCCACCTCGACGGTGGTCGGCAGGTTGATGATGATCGGGCGCCCCGGGCCGGCGTCCCAGGTACGGATCGCGGTATTGCACATGCGCAGGGACACCTCGAGCTCCGCCATGCAGAAGGTTTCGGGGGAGTACTGCAACACCCATTCGGTTTCCGGGTGCTGGTCGGTCAACTCGCGCAACAGCCTGACATGGCGCTCCACCAGGGCCTCGACCTCGTCCACCGAAAGCCCGAAGACCACGCGCCGCCAGACCGGGGCGATGGCGTTGTACAGGTGGACGATGACCCGGCGCGCACCCTGCACACTGCGTACGGTTTCGCGGATCAGGTCCTCGCGCAGTTGGGTCATCACCATGGGCGTGACGTCGGCGGGAATCCGCTGCTGTTCCACAAGCTCGCGGACCACCTCGAAATCGGTGCGCGAGGCGGCGGGGAATCCCACTTCGATTTCCTTGAAGCCCAGGCGCACCAGTTCCTCGAACAGGCGCAGCTTGCGCTCGCGGTTCATCGGCTCGAACAGCGCCTGGTTGCCATCGCGCAGGTCGGTGGACAGCCAGATCGGAGCCTGGGTGATGGTACGTGACGGCCACTGGCGCGAGTCCAGGTCCACGGGGGTAAAGGGGCGGTATTTGGTATGGGGATGGGCGAGCATACTGACCTCGAAAGCACAATGGAGAACGCGATGGATCTCCCCTGCTTTCATCATGGAAAGCGCTTCGAGGCCGGAGTCTGGGGGAGATCAGCCTGGGTGCCAGGTTCCTGGCAGCACCGGCAGACCCCGGCCGTAAGGCAGGGGTAGCGCTAGTAGCAGGGTCAGGAACAGGGGGTTCATGGGCGGTTGCAACCGTCGGCGGGCAAGGAGTGATCTGTAGTCTAGGTAGCGATCTTCTGAATGTAATGCGCTAAACGCCCTTTGATTATCGCAAAATGGACATTTTCACCTATGATAAGCGCCCCATGATCCCTTCCGGGGCGGAGGCGCTGCGCTGCATGTCCGATCTGCTGGTTGTCTCGTCCATCGACTGCCTGTCCATGCCGGTTACCAGCATCGCCGTGGATTACCCCAACGGCCATGAAATACCTGCCCACAGCCATCCACGCTCGCAGCTGGCCTATGCCATCGAGGGCGTGCTGGTGATCGACACCGAGTCCGGCCGCTGGGTGGTGCCGCCCAGCCGCGGGGTGTGGTTGCAGGCCGGCGTCGAGCACCGGGTACGCATGCGCGGCGCGGTGCGCATGCGCAGCCTGTTCATCAATGTCGATGCCATTGCCGGCCTGCCCGAACATGACTGCGTGATCGAGGTCTCGCCGTTGCTGCGCGAGCTGATCCTGGCCGCCGCCCAGGTCGGCACGCACTATTCGCCGGACAGCCGCGACGGCCGCCTGATGCGCCTGATCCTCGATGAGATGCGCTCGCTGCCGGTGCTGCCGTTCAGCCTGCCCTGGCCCCATGAGCCGCGCATGCTGCGGGTGTGCCAGGCGCTGGCGGACGACCCTTCGGACAACCGCACCGCCGAACAATGGGGCGACTGCCTGGCCATGAGCGCCAAGACCTTCCATCGCCAGTTCCAGCGCCACACCGGCATCACCTTTGGCCGTTGGCGCCAGCAGGCGCGGTTGCTGATGTCCCTGGAGTGCCTGGCCGAGGGCATGCCGGTGGTGCAAGTGGCGCTGCAGCACGGCTACGACAGCCAGAGCGCCTTCGCCGCCGCCTTCAAGCGCCAGTTCGGCACGCCGCCTTCGGAGTTCTACCGCTGAGGGCTCAGGCCCGGCGCAGCAGCACACCGGCCACCACGCACAACAGCATGGCCAGCCCCGCCAGCAAGAAGGCATCGCTGTAGGCCAGCAGCAGGGCGTCGCGGTGCAGCACCTTGTCCACCATGCCCAGGGCTTGCTGGCGCAGGGGCGCCAGCGCCGCCGAATGCAGGGCCGTTGCGTACTCCACCGGTGCCTGGGCCAACAGGCGCACCAGTTCCACCAGGCGCTCCTGGGTGGCCTGGGCGAACAGGCTGACGGATTCGCCAATGCGCTGGGCGTGGAGTTTCTCGCGCTCCACCACGATCTGGCTGGACAGCGCGATACCGATGGCCCCGCCGACGTTACGCACCATGGAGAACAGTCCGGAGGCCGAGCCCACCTGGTCCTTTTCCAGCCCCTGGATCGCCATCACCCCCAGCGCCACCACCACCAGCGACTGGCCGATACCACGCACCACCAGCGAGGGCACGATGACGTTCACCGAGGCATCGGGGTTGAGGTGGATGTTCATCAGGCAGCCGATGCCAGTGATGGCGAACCCGGCAATGATGATGGTGCGGGCGCTGGTCCAGCGCATCAGCCGCGGGGTGGCGAACGACATGACGAACTGGATCAGGCCGTAGGGAATCATCATCAGGCCGATCTGCCGGGCGTTGTAGCCGTGGATCTGGGCAAAGTAGTTGGGCACCAGGAACACCACGCCGAACACCACCGCACCGAAGGTGAATTGCATCAGGCTGGCAATGCCGAAGTTGTAGCGCCCCAAGAGGCGCAGGTTGATCAACGGCTGCTCGCGACGCAGTTCGATGGCCACGAAGGCCAGCAGGCCGACCGTGGCCAGGATCGCGCAATGGCTGATGAAGCTTGAGGCGAACCAGTCGTAACGGCCACCCTCCTCCAGCATGATCTGCAACGCCGAGAGGCCCACGGCCATGCTGGCGATGCCGCCCCAGTCACCCTGGCGCAGCTTTGCCAGGACCATGGGCTGGGGCCGCACCGACCAGCCGATGGCCGCCAGCAGCAACAGCCCCGGCGGCACTTGCAGGTAGAAGATCCAGCGCCACGAATAGGCATCGGTGAGCCAGCCGCCCAGGGACGGTCCCGCGGCCTGGGCGACATTGTTGGCCACGGCGAACAGGGCCATGCCCATGGGATGCCGGGCCGCCGGCAGCTCGGTGACAATCAGCTGGAACGACAGGGGAATCAGCACCCCGCCAAAGGCCCCTTGCAGCACCCGGGCAAAGATCAGGCTGTGGATGTTCGGCGCCAGGGAACAGGCGATCGAAAACAGCACGAAACCGGCGGTGCCGACCATCAGCACCCGGCGCATGGAAAACACCGAAACCAGCCAGCCAGTCATGGGAATGATGATGATCTCCGCCACCAGGTAGGCGGTGGTGATCCACGACCCCTCCTCGAAAGTCGCCCCCAGGGAGCCACGCACGTCCGGCAGGGAAGCGTTGGTCACGTGCACGTTCATCCCGGCCATGAAGCAGCCCACCACGCTGCCCAGCACCGCCACCCAGGTGCGCAGGGAGATTGCCTGTGCGGCGGCCTCGCCGGTGCCTTCCGATACGGCCTGGGCACTAGTCATGACGGGTGTCCACGGTCACCACCACCGACATCCCGGGGCGCAGCTGCGCCTGTCGCGGCTGCCCCGGATCGAGGCGGATGCGCACCGGCATGCGCTGCACGATCTTGGTGAAGTTGCCGGTGGCGTTGTCCGCCGGCAACAGGGCGAATTCGGCGCCGGAAGCCGGGGCGAAACTCTCCACCCGTCCCTCCAGTACATGGCCGCCCAAGGCGTCGACCTCGACCCGCGCCGCTTGCCCGGGGCGCATGCCGTCGACCTGGGTTTCCTTGTAGTTGGCCACCACATAGGCGTCCTCAGGCACCACCGCCAACAGCGGCGCGCCGACTTCGACGTACTGCCCCAGGCGCAGGCGCCGCTGGCCGGCGATACCGTCCACCGGGCTGCGGATCAAGGTGCGAGCCAGATTGATGCGGGCCAGTTGCCGCTGGGCCGTGACCCGGGCCACGCCCGCTTCGAGCTTGTCCAGTTGCGCCCGGGCGCTTTGCTGTTCGGTATCGAGCACCTGTACCTGCTGGCGCCGCGCGGCCAGGCTGGCGCGGGCCGCGCCCAGGGCGGCATCGGCCTGACGGGCCAGGGCGGCGGCGTTTTCCAGTTGCTGCACGCTGCTGACTTGCTGGCTGGCCAGGTGCTGCTGCCGCCGCCCTTCCTGGCCGGCCCGTTGTGCCTCGGCCTCGGCGGCGCCGACCCGGGCCTGGGCTTCGGCGATCAGGCTCTGCTGCTGTTGCTGGCGGGCGGCCAGATTGGCCAGCCGCGCCTGCCCGGCACGCTGTTCGGCCTGGGCCTCGCGCAGCGCCGCTTCCGCCTGTTCGACCCGGGCCCGGTAGTCGCTGTCGTCGATCCGCGCCAGCAGGTCGCCAGCCTTGAGCGGCTGGTTGTCCCGGACCTCGACCGCCACCAGGTAGCCGGCGACCCGGGGCGCGATGGTGACGATGTCCGAGCGCAGGTAGGCATCGTCGGTCTCCACCAGGAAACGCCCGTTGAACCACCAGCGCAGGCCCCAGGCCAGAACCAGCAGCAACACCAGCGCCAGCCCGGCATAACCGAGTAAGCGACGGCGGGTGACGGCTTGCGCCGGGAAAGCGGGAACAGGGGTCTGGGTCATTGCAAAGGCTCGTTGGGGGTTCGCGGGAAAGGGTTGGCCGCAGCCCGGCTCGGCTGCGGCAGGACAATCGGCGGCGCGCTGCGCCAGCCGCCGCCCAGGGCCTTGAACACCAGCACCTGGGTATCGATGACGGCGGCATCGGCCTGCGCTGCCGCGGCCCGGGTACGTACATCGGTGCGCTGGGCATCGAGGTAATCCAGGGCCGTGGAGGCACCGGCGGCCCTGGCTAGCCCGGCCAGGCGCAAGGCCTGGTGGTCACGTTCGGCTGCCAGGTGCAGGGCTTGCTGGCGCTGCAACGCGGCCTGGTAGTCGCTCAGGGCCTGTTGCTGCTCCTTCAGGGCCGCCAGGATGCTGCGGTCGAAATCCGCCAGTGCCGCGCTTTCTCCGGCGCTGGCCTGGGCGATGCGGGCGCGGGCGGCATTGAGGTTGGGCAAGCTCCAGGACAACAGCGGCCCCAGTTGCCAGACCGACGCATCACGGTCATCGAAACCCGCGGGGTGGTGCGCCGACGTGAAGACCCCGGCCCCCAGGCTGACCCTTGGATAGAGATCGGCCCGAGCCACGCCGATGCGCGCCGTGGCCGCCGCCAGCCGGCGCTCGGCCTGGCTCACGTCGGGACGCCGACGCAGCATGGCCAGGGCATCGCTCTGGGGCATGGGCGAACCCAGGCGCGGGGCCTGGTGACAAGCCTGGGCCGCCGCCGGTGCATCACCCGGGGGGCGCCCCAGCAAGACGGCCAGTTCGGCCAGGGCCCGCTGCCGCCCGGCCTGCAGCGGCGGCAGGCTGGCCTGCACCTGGCCCACCAGGCCTTCGGCGCGCACCACATCCAGGGTCACCGCGGCGCCGGCCCGATACAGCCGGGCGCTCAGGGTGCGGCCCTGCTCCACCAGCGCCAGGGACTCGCCCGCCACCTGCAGGCGCTGGCCGTAGCTGCAAGCCTGCAACCAGGCGCGGGTGGTTTCTGCGGCCACCACCACCCGCAGGCCATCTTCGGCGGCCCGGGCCGCCTCGGCATCGGCCCGGGCGGCATCGGCCAGGCCGTGCAGGCGGCCGAACAGGTCGGCCTCCCACTGCACATCCAGGCCGACCCCATAGCGGCTGCCGGTGCGGATGTGCTGGCTGTCCTGCAAGGCGGCTTCCAGCTGGTCGTCGGCGGTACTGCCGTAGCCGGCGCGGGCCGTCACCTGGGTGGAAGGCTGGCGCAGGGTATCGGTTTCGCGCAGCAGCGCCCGGGCTTGCAGCAGGTTGGCCGCGGCCATCCGCAAGTCGCGGTTCTGGCTCAGGGCTTCCTGTACCGCGGCATTGAGCCCAGGGTCACGGTAGAGCTGCCACCACTGGTCGAGCCCCTGCTCGGCCATTGCGTCCAGGTGGCTCACGGGCAGGGGCACAGTGCTGCCGGGCGGCCGTTCCGGCCCCAGGGTGCAACCGGCCAACAGGGCGCACAGGGCCCATGCAGGCCTCGGGTAAATGGGCATGGGAAGTACTCACGGATTCGAAGCGCCTACTTTAGAAAGGCCAGCTGGCGACCGTCTAACGAGAACTTCTTTTCGATTATCGCGAAATGGTCAACCTTGATCCCAAGCGCGGCCCTTCCGGCCTGGGCCCACAGCCCCAGGCTGTCGGCCAGCTGAACGAACTCACACTGGCCCTGCTGGCGCCAGTGGCCATGGATACAATTTGAAACACCCCCTACCCAGCCGATCGGATCGCCATGACCGAAGACTTCGATGTGCCCAGCCCCCACGAAAAGCACCTGGAACACGTGAGCGAACATGCCCACGCGCGCAGTGACCGCTTCGCCAGCAAGATCGCGGTGATGACGGCGATCATGGCCACCCTGGGAGCGCTCCTGAGCTATCAGGCCGGCTCCTCGGAAAGCCTGGCGGCGATGGACAAGAACAATGCCGCGATGAAAAAGACTGAAGCCGCCAACCAGTGGAGCTACTACCAGGCCAAATCCAGCCGGCAGAACCTGGCGGAGCTGGCGACCCACATTCCCGGAGTCGATGCCGCGCACTACGGCATCGAAGCCCAGCGCTACCAGAAGGAAAAGGAAGCGGTGCGCCTCAAGGCCGAGGCCCTGGAAGCCGAGGCCCGGGACTGGGACGAGCAATCGGAAGCCGCGCTGCACCAGCACCATCGCTGGGCCCAGGCGATGATGGCGATCCAGATCGCCATCTCGATGGCGGCCATCACCCTGCTGACCCGCAAGGAATGGCTGAAGAAGCTCGCCTACGGCGCGGCCGGCGGCAGCGTGCTGCTGGGCACCCTGGCCTGGCTGCACATCTAGAGCCCCCTGCCGGCCCCCGGAACCTGCCAGCCGATGCGTCTCTTGAATCTCACCGGGCTGTCGCAGTTTGCGAAAAACTGCCGCCGCGCAAGCCCCGGTGCTGCGCCCCAGGCCCCGCCATAGTGGGGCCGCGGCGCCTGGGTGGAACTGGCACAGCCATTGCGAAAGCCCCTGCCTCACCTACAACAAGAGGCTTCGCCATGGCTATTGCCCCACTGCTCGCCGCTACCACGGCCTTTATCCAGCGCGCCCCGCGCATGCTGATCGGTGCCCACTGGACCGAGGCCGGCGACGGCCAGACCATGCCCCTGCGCAACCCCGCCACCGGCGAACAGCTGTGCCTGGTGCCCCGGGCCACGGTGGACGATGTCGATCGCGCAGTGCTCGCCGCACGCCAGGCCTTCGACGATTCGCCCTGGACCCGCACCCGCCCCCGGGAGCGGCAGAACCTGCTGTGGAAACTCGCCGACCTGATGCAGCGCGACGCCGAACTGCTGGCCCAGCTGGAATGCCTGAACAACGGCAAGAGCGCCGCCGTGGCCCAGGCCATGGACGTGCAACTGTCCATCGATTTCTTGCGCTACATGGCCGGCTGGGCGACCAAGATCGAGGGTTCAAGCGTCGAGGTCTCGCTGCCCCTGATGCCTGACGATCAGTTCCACAGTTTCATCCGCCGCGAAGCCGTGGGCGTGGTCGGCGCCATCGTCGCCTGGAACTTCCCGCTGCTGCTGGCCTGCTGGAAACTCGGCCCGGCCCTGGCCACCGGTTGCACCCTGGTGCTCAAGCCCGCCGATGAAACTCCGCTCAGCGCCCTGAAACTGGCCGAGCTGGTGCAGGAAGCCGGCTACCCCGACGGCGTGTTCAACGTAGTCACCGGCACCGGCATCACCGCCGGCAGCGCCCTGACCCGCAACCCCCTGGTGGACAAGCTGACCTTCACCGGCTCCACCGCCGTGGGCAAGGAAATCGGCAAGATCGCCATGGACTCCATGACCCGGGTGACCCTGGAACTGGGGGGCAAGTCGCCAACCATCGTCATGGCCGACGCCGATCTGGCCAGCGCCGCGGCCGGGGCTGCCAGCGCGATCTTCTTCAACCAGGGCCAGGTGTGCTGCGCCGGTTCCCGGCTGTATGTGCAGCGCAAGCATTTCGACAAGGTGGTAGCCGACATCGCCGGCATCGCCAATGCCATGAAGCTGGGCAATGGCCTGGACGCCAGCGTCGAGATGGGCCCGCTGATTTCCGCGCGCCAACAGGAGCGGGTCTATCGCTACATCGAGATGGGCCGCGAAAGCGGCGCCACCATCGCCTGCGGCGGCGAACAGTTCGGCCCGGGGTATTTCGTCAAGCCGACGGTGATAGTGGATGTGGACCAGAAGCATTCGCTGGTGCAGGAAGAGATCTTCGGCCCGGTGCTGGTGGCCATTCCTTTCGACGATGAGGCCGACGCCCTGCGCATGGCCAACGACAGCCCCTACGGCCTGGGCGCGAGCATCTGGTCCAACGACCTGGCGGCGGTGCACCGGATGATTCCGCGGATCAAGTCCGGTTCGGTGTGGGTCAACTGCCACAGTGCCCTGGACCCGGCACTGCCGTTTGGCGGCTACAAGATGTCCGGGCTTGGCCGGGAAATGGGCCACGCGGCCATCGAGCACTACACCGAGTTGAAATCAGTGCTGATCAAGCTCTGATCCGCCCCGCGCCAACCGCCCCACCCGGGGCGCCGGAGGTGGTCCGGCGCCCCCCGACGACCGCCCTGTTCGCCGTGCAAAGCACTGCTACGCTCAGCCCGAGCCGGCTGGCCACCTCGTTTGAAGAGCCTGGGCTCATCCCCCCACAACGCCTCATCACCACCGAAAACCCGAGGAAAGCATCATGGGATCAAATGGAAATGATCACGATTACATCCAGTGCGGCTGCCACAACCCCGTCTGGGAAGCCTTGAAAGACACCCTCGACCCCGCCAGCTATATCGCCAGCCACCCCAACGCAGCACAGGGCCCGGCCAGGGACGCGAACGGCGAGTCCCTGGTGTTTCATGACGGCATCATCTACCCCTTGCGCGACGGCAACATGGATGAGCGGGTCGAAGCCCTGGGCATCCATGCCGGCGACGTGGTCGCCGCGGGCACCCTGGCCGCCGTCGAAGCCCGCATGCAGGCCCTGGGCATCGACTACAAGAAGCAGTCGCTGCACGGCAAGACCCTGCTGCCCGGCCTGGTCGAGCCCCACGCCCACATCGTGCAGAGCTGCGCCATGGATGGCTGGCTGAACCTGGGCGCCATCGAGCCCGACGACGGCGATAGCCAGCAGGCGCCAGAGAAAAACAGCCAGCGCCTGCGGCCGCTCTATACCTGGGGCTGGCTGAAGCAAACCATCCAGAACAACCTCCCCGAAGACAGCACGAGTTGGGTCCTCGGGCACCTGGTCGATCCGGCGCTGATGCCGTTCAAGGTGGTGCCGGGCGGCCTGAACCAACTCATGACCCTGCAATGTGGCGACACGCCCGAAGAGGGCTACCTGGACACCATCGAGGCCAAGCGGCCGATGCTGCTGATCAGTGCCTCCATGCACACCGCCTACATGAACACGGCGGCTCGGGATCTGGTGCATGAAAGAACCGGGGTCATGGTGGAGAACGGCGTGCTGCAGGAAACCCAGATAGTGGCCGGGATCCTGTCGATTCCCGCCAGGCAGAAGCTTGCAATGCTGAAGATCTTCGAGCGGCTGGACACCTTCTTCGCCACCGCGGCCAGCCGCGGGATCACCCTGCTGTACGACGCGATGATGGACCCCTTGTCGAAGCTGGTATTGAACGCCTACTTCCTGTCCCACCCCAGAACGCTGCGGATCGGCTACGCCGCCGCCTGCAACAACTCGCTCGAAGCCCTCAAGCTGCTGCCGGACTATCGGCCGGCCACGCGGGAAGAGGCCAGGCACATGTATCAGGGCTCGATCAAGGTGATCTCGGACGGGTCCAACCAGGGGTTGACCGGCTATCAGGTCGCGCCCTACTGCTGCGAGACCGCCCGCCCGGTGGGCAACTTCAATCTGTGCGACAAGGGCGAGGACACCCCGAAAACACTCCCGGTCAAATACCAGGAATTTATCCACGCGGCGGTGAAAAAAGGTTGGCCGCTGATGATCCATGCCAACGGCGACCAGGCCATCGAATTCACTCTGCAGGCCTATGACCTGGCCCTGCAGGGCCAGAGCGGCCTGGACAAGCGCCATCGCATCGAACATTGCTCGCTGCTGAGCAAAAGCACCCTGGAAACCATGCAGCGCCTGGGCCTGTCACCGAGCTTTTTGATTGGCCATGTCGGCTACTGGGGCTACGCCTTCGATAAAGCCATTTTCGAAAAGAAGGCACACAACATGCTCGACCTCTGCAAATCGGCCCTGGACCACGAGCTGCGGATTTCCCTGCACAGCGACTATTCCGTGACCCCACTGGGGCCCCTGCGTTCGATGGAGCAGGCGGTGACCCGCAAGATGGAAGGCATCCGCAATCATGACAACCTGTTCGTCCATGACCCGCGCCTGCAACCCATCCTCAATGAGGGCCAGTGCCTGACCCGCAAGCAGGCGCTGAAAGCCATCACCTACGACGCTGCCTGGCAGTGCCATGCCGAGGCCTGGACCGGCTCCCTGCAGGACCAGAACTTCGCCGACTTCGTGATCCTCGAGCAGGACCCACTGGACGAGAAGTTCCCGGCCACCCGGATTCGCGACATCAAGGTCTGCGAAACCTGGAAAGGCGGCCAGCGGGTGTACCTCAACCCCCGTAGCTGACCAGTGCAAGCCCGGGGGCTGCGCCAGCTCCCGGTGCCCCCTGTAGGAGCCGGCTTGCCGGCGAAAAAGACCGCAGGTTCACTCCGGTGGATGGCCGCTGCGCGGTTCGCGAGCAAGCTCGCTCCTACGATCCCCGTTCAGGGGCGGTAGCCTTGGGCCAGCAACCAGCTGCGTATCAGCCGATTCTGGTCCGGTCTCAGTTGCGCCAGGGCCTGGGCCGCCCCCTGGCTGCGCAAACGGCGCAACAGCGGCGCCAGTTCCACGCCCTGTACATGCCAGATGCCCAGGGGCTGGTCCGGGGTGATCACCACTTCGGCTTCATCCACCAGGCCGTCGCGCAGCACCGGGGCGCGCTCGATGCGCAAGGCCGAAAAGTCCACGGCACGGTGCGCCGGCTGGCAATCCGGCCACTGCCGGCGGGCCTGCCAGAACGGCTGCTCGGGCCAGCGTTGCTCGTCGGCGTAGAAGTCCCGGCCGATGCGCGCAAAACGCAGGAACAACTGTTCCACCCGCTGCCCGTGAAAACGCTGCGCCAGCGCTGCACGTTGCGGCTGCTGCAGCAAGGTGTTGATCACCGCCGGGGCCTGCAACGCCGAGGACAGGGATTGGAAAATGCCGTTGCCGGATAAAGGGTCCACGGCCATGGCCGCATCGCCGACCCGCAGCCAGTTCGCGCCACAGGCCTGGGGGTTGAGGATCGCCGTGCTGCTGCGGGCATGCAGGTGCAATTGCTGCTCCTGGCCACCGGCAAAGAATTCCCGGGCCATG
Source organism: Pseudomonas sp. BIGb0176 (assembly GCF_024810175.1). NCBI lineage: Bacteria > Pseudomonadati > Pseudomonadota > Gammaproteobacteria > Pseudomonadales > Pseudomonadaceae > Pseudomonas > Pseudomonas sp. BIGb0176. The sequence goes on along the minus strand of NZ_JANUEC010000001.1, from coordinate 12,266 downwards.
GCCGAGCCCAGACGGCGCTGGCGACAGTACTCCAGCAACTGCGCCTTGCCCGGCAGCCCGGCGCTCTCCACATCCAGGGTCAGTTGCCAGTAGCACTGGCCGTCCTCGCGCCGGGCCATCCAGGCCCAGCCGTCCTCCAGGCTGTGCACCGCGCTGGCGGCGCTGCCGCCAGGGCCCTGCCAGCGGTTGAGCAGGCTGACGGTTTCCGGGCCGCGCAGGCCCTTGCCGCCCCCCTGGCGCAAGGCTTTGTCCAGCACCGGCGCCTGCCGGCCACGGGCCTCCACCAGGAACTCGCCGCGCACCTCGCCCTGCCCTTGCACCTGGACCCGATGCCCGGCCTCGCTGGACTGCACCCCCAGCACCCGGCCCTCGATCAGCTTGACCTGCGCTTCGCGCAAGGCCTCCCGCAGGCCGCGGTCGAAGGCCGGGCGATCCAGCAGGTATTCGATGTTCTGCGCATGTTCTGCACCGTTCCATGCCACCCGCCGCTGGGACGGTTGCAGGGCCTGGGCCAGCGCCTGTTCCAGGCCGGCACCGCGCAAGGCTTCAAGCACCCGCTGCGAGGCCCCTTCCAGGGCCGGAAAGCGTCGCCAGTCGCTGACCAGGGTCACCGGGTAGCCGAGGCGGCGCAGCCCCAGGGCCACTGCGGCCCCGGCCGGCCCCGCGCCGAGGATCAGGATGGTGTGCATGGCTGTTGCCGGCGTTCCGGCCCCTGGTAGTGGGCGTTGTCCTGCAGCCACTGCCGGACCTGGGCCTTGTCGGCTTGCGGGTGGGTACCCAGGTAGGCCGCGATATGCCCGCTCAGGGCCGCGCACCCCAGGCTGGCGCCGGATTGCCCCGGGCTGCTGCCGCGCACGCAGGCGGCGAAATCAGCCTGGGCGGTGTTCAGCCATGACCACTGCTGCGCGCTGCATCGCGCATCGCCGGTGACGCGCAGCACCCCGGGGTAACTGGCCGGAAACACCGCCTCGCCCTGGGCCGGGCTGGATGCGCACAACAGCACCCCGCGGGCCTCGGCCGCGGCACAGGCCTGGCGCAGCAGATCGCGATCCTGGCGCAGGCCCAGGCTCAGGTTGATCAGGCGCACGTCCTGCGCAAGCAACCAGTGCAGCGCGGCGCTGACTTGCGCGGCGCTGGTGACTGCGCGCCGGTCGAACACCTGGGCCACATAGACCTGCGCCGTCGGCGCGCGCTGGCCGATGGCCTCGATGATCGCGCTGCCATGGCCCAGGGCATCTTCCTGCAAGGGGCCATGGCCTATCCCTTCGGGCTGCAGGAAGAAGCGTCGTCCGCCCGCCACCCGCTGATGGGCGGCATGGCCGCTGTCGATCACGCCGATGCGCAGCTCAGGCTTCATGGGCCACCTCCAGCGCATGCAGTACGCCATCGCGCAATTCGAAGCGCAGTTCGGCATCGGCCAGGGTCGAGGGTCGGTGGCTGATGAGGATCCGCGTGCGCCCGGCGAACAGGTGGTCGATGGCCTCGATCACCTCGCGCTCGGTGGCCTCGTCCACCGCCGAAGTGGCTTCGTCCAGCACCAGGATCATCGGGTCCTGGAGCAGCGCCCGGGCAATGGCGATGCGTTGTTTCTGGCCGCCGGACAATTGCTGGCCGCGCTCCCCCAGGGGGCTGTCCAGGCCTTCGGGCAGGGACTCGATCAGCCCTTGCAACTGCGCCAGCCGCGCCACCTCGGCCACGGCTTCGCGGCTGGCATCGGGCACGCTGTAGGCCAGGTTGTCCGCCAGGCTGCCGCGAAACAGCACGATGTCCTGGCTGACCACCGCCACCCGCCGGCGCAACTGCGCCAGGTCCAGCTGGCGCAGGTCGACGCCGCCCAGCAGCACCTGCCCGGACTGGGGGTCGTGATGGCGCTGCAACAGGTCGATGAGCGTGCTTTTGCCTGCGCCCGAGGTGCCGCTGAGGGCCACTTTGCGGCCGTAGGGAATACGCGCCTCGATGCCCTGCAGGGTCGAGCCGCGGCCCGGGTGGCAAAAGTGCACTGCGTGAAAATGCAGCTCGCCCTGCTCCGGCACCGGCAGCGGCGCCTCGGGGTTGCTGATGCCCGGTTCCTCGCCACGCAGTTCCATGACCCGGCCGAGGCTCACGGTCATGCGCTGGATTGCCACATACAGGCCCAACAGGCTCTGCACCGGGCCCACCGCCATGCCCAGGTAGGTGGAAAAGGCAATCAGCGCCCCCAGTTGCCAGGTGCCCTGTACCACCCAGTAGCCGCCGATCAGGAAGGCGCAGGCCCGGGACAACGAGGTCAGGGTACCGGGCACCGCCTGGGTGAAGAACTCGGTGACTTGCAGTTTCAGCAGCTGTTGCAGGTAGCCCTGGCCAAGGCCATCCAGGCGCCGGGCCTCGCGCTGCTGCTGGCCGGCGCTCTGGATGAACTTCATCACCGGCAGGGTTTCCACCATGAACGAGGACATGTCCGCGGAACGCTCGCGCAACTGACGTACATCGCGCTCCACCTTGCGCCGCATCCAGCGCAGCCAGAGCACATCCAGGGGAATCAACACCAGGGCCAGCAGCGAGAGTTGCCAGGACAGGGTCAGGAGCATGGCCAGGGCGACGACAAGACCGATCACGCTGGACACTGCGGAGAACAGCGAGTCCACAGCAAAGCGCTGGATCTCCGCCACATCGCCATCCAGGCGCGACATCAGGTCGCCGATTCGCCGTTGACCGTAGAAGCTTGGCGACAGCCGTTGCAGATGGCGGTAGAGATCGTCGCGCAGGGCAAACAGGATGCGTCCGGACAGGCGCGTATGCAGGTAGCGATTGACCCCGGACAGCAGCGTGCCCAGCAGACCGGCGAGGATCATCAAGCCGGCGATCAGCACCAGTCTGGAGAAGTCCCGGGCCAGCAGGCCGTCGTCGATCAGCAGCTTGGTCAGCCAGGGCTGCACCAGCACCAGCAATGAGGCGCACACCGACAGCCCCAGCAGGCCGCCGATGGCCAGTCGATGGGGCCGCACGAAGCTGTAGAGCCAGCCCAGGGCGGCACTCAGGGCCTGAGGGTCGCGGCTGTCCACCAGCCGGGTGATCAGGCGCCGCATCAGGCGCGCAACTGTTTGAGCTTGCGGTACAGGGTCGCGCGGCTGATGCCCAGAGCGTCCGCTGCCGCCGAGACATTGCCCTGGTGGTTGTCCAGGGCACTGCGGATCAGCTCCAGCTCGTTCTCGCGGATGCTCCCGGTCTGCGGTCGGGCACTGGCATTGAGGTCATCGAGCATGCTGTCGGGCAGGTGCTCCAGGCCGATGTGGCACTCACCGTCTTCGCGCAGGGCCAGGGCTGTGCGCAGGACCATCTCCAGCTGGCGGATATTGCCCGGCCAGTGGTAGTCCGCCAGCAGCCGACGCAGCTCATCGCTAAGGCTCACCTGGGCGCCACCGAGCTTGGCCAGCAAGCTGTCCACCAGGGGCTGCAGGTCTTCGCGTTCGCGCAGGGCCGGCAACAGCACGCTGATGCCATTGACCCGGTAGAACAGGTCTTCGCGAAAAGCCTTGTCCTGCACCTGCTGCTTGAGGTCGCGGTGGGTGGCGCAGATCAGGGCGATGTCGATGTCCTGTTCTTCGCCGGCCCCCAGGGGCGCCACCTTGCGGTCCTGCAGCACGCGCAGCAGGCGGGCTTGCAGGGCCAGGGGCATGTCGCCGATCTCATCGAGGAACAGGGTGCCGCCGTGGGCCTGTTGCAGGCGCCCGATCATGCCGCCACGACGCGAGCCGGTGAAGGCGCCTTCGCGATAGCCGAACAGTTCCGACTCGATCAGGCCTTCGGGGATCGCCGCGCAGTTGACTGCGACAAAGGGTTTCTCGGCGCGGCTGCCGGCGCGGTGCAGGGCCCGGGCCAGGACTTCCTTGCCGGTGCCCGTTTCGCCCAGTAGCAACACCGGCAGGTCATTGGCCAGGCCCTGACGGGCCATGCGCAAGGTGCGGGCGTAACGGCTGTTGCCCCCGGCCAGGGCTTCCAGGTCCTGGGGCATGGCTGCGGCTTTCGGAGCGCTGCGTGGCGCGCGGTGCAGGTTGAGCGCTGGCTGCGGCGCCCGCAGGGCCTTGTAGAACAGCTCGCCCTTGGCGGTTTGCAGGCTACCCACGGCGCCCTGTTGCAGGCGTGCGAGCAGTTGCAGGCCATCGACCCCGAGGAACTCTTCGCAGCGCCGGCCCACCAGGGCTGCGCGCGAGGTGTTGAGCAACTGGCAGGCCTGGCCGCTGACCGCGAGGATCTGCCCGCCCAGGCTCAGGGCCAGCAGCCCCTGCCACGGTGATTCGAGGTATTGCCGGCGGCTGTGGAAGGCCAGGACGATCTGCTCCGGGTAGGTGGCATGGAACACCCGGGCTTCGATCTGGCTGACCGCCATGGCCAGCAGCGCGGTGCTGTCCTGGGCCCGGCCCAGGGGGCCTTCGCGGGTCAGGTCGAGCACCCCGAGAATCTCGCCCTGGGGGCACTGGATGGGCACCGAGGTGCAGGAGAAATGGCTGAGACGGTCCAGGTAGTGCTCGCCGCAGTCGATCAGGGTCGGCCGGGCCTCCACCAGGGCCGTGCCCAGGGCGTTGGTGCCGCGGGTGGCTTCGCTCCAGCAGGCGCCAAGGGTGATGTCCTGCACGCCGCTGTCCTTGAGACGGTCGGCGCGGCCTTCGATGGCCAGGATGGTGGCGTCGGCATTGGCCAGGATGATCATCCCGTCCTTGCCCTGATGCTGGCTCAGGTAGTCGATGGCCGGGATCGCCGCGTCCAGCAACAGGCGGTTGCTGGCCAGCAGCACTTCGAGGCTGGCGCTGGATTCCAGGGTCAGTTGGTGCTGGCTGCCAAAGTGCACGCCATGGCTGAGGCTGCGCCGCCATGAGGCATCGATTTCCGCACGCAGAACCCCGTCGGGGATCTGGCCTTCCAGGTGCAGCCGTTCCCGGGCCAGCCGGGCTTCGTGTTGCTGCTCACCCTTTATTGTTTTTATAAGAGTCATCAAGCGCTCCGAATCGGTCCGCCCGCTGCATCCCGCTCCACTCCCTTGGATTGCGCGAAGCACGCAAGCCGTGGTCAATGTCTACACCGGGTTCAGGGGGCAGTAAAGGGGCTTTGCCCGAATCATCGGGCAGCCCTGAATTGCTTACCCTGTCATTGGAGATCAAGCAAAACCTGCGCCAGTGGTACGGGCGCCCGAGCATCTTGACGTTAACGTAAAGCAAATGGCAAGTACCGCACGCCCCCTCCCGTTGGCACTGGCCTGCCAGCGAAGAAGGCCCCGAGACGAGCGCAGGACTTGAGACCCCTTAGCCGGCAGGCCGGCTCCTAAGACGAATGCATGCCAGCTTGTGCAGGAGCTGGTGGTGCCTACAGGGCCCAGGCGCCAGAGTCTGCGAAGAAGGCGCGGGCGTTGTCTTCCAGGCTTTCCAGGTGATAGCCGCCTTCCTGGACGATCAGGCACGGCAGGCCCAGGCTGCGGATTCGCTGGCCAAGGATGGCGAAGCCGTCCCGGGTCACTGCCACCTTGCTCTGCGGGTCGAGTTCATAGATATCGAACCCCAAAGACAGCACCAGCACCTCGGCATCGAACGCCTTCACCGCCACCAGGGCCTGTTCCAGACGGGCGAGGAAATCCCCTTCGCTGGCGCCATGGGCCATCGGCAGGTTGAGGTTGTAGCCCTCCCCCGCCCCGGCGCCACGCTCCTCGGCGAACCCGGCCACCCCCGGGTAGAAGTTGGTCGGGTCGCCGTGCACCGAGACATACAGCACATCGGCGCGCTCGTAGAAGATTTCCTGGATGCCCTGGCCGTGGTGCATGTCGGTGTCCAGCACCGCCACCCGGGCGTATTTGTCCCGCAGGACCTGGGCGGCGATCGCCGCATTGTTCAGGTAGCAGAAGCCCCCGGCCGCCTCGGACCGGGCGTGGTGGCCCGGCGGGCGGCACAAGGCGTAGGCCGCCGGCTCACCGTCGAGCAACGCCTGGGCCCCGGCGACGGCACTTTGCGCTGACCAGTAGGCTGCACGCCAAGTCGACTCACCCACCGGACAACTGCCATCGGCCAGGTAGCACGCGGCCTGGGCCAGGACCCCGCGCAGGGCATTGGGCTCACGCACGAAGATGTTGGACATCACCTCATCACCCCAGTCTTCGGGGATGTCCTTCCAGCCCTGGTGCGCATCCTGCAGGAACGCCAAGTACGGCGCGCCGTGTACCGCCAGCAACGGTGCCATCCCGGCATCCCGTGGCTGCTCGACGGCAAAACCCAGGGAGTGTGCGGCCTGCACCAGGCGCTGGGCGCGCTCCGGCACCTCCTGGGGTATGCGCATCTGGCCGCGCGAGTAGTAGCTGCGTGGATGGTGGAGCAACTGTTCGGGGTGGAAAAAACTGCGCATGACCTTCTCCTTATTCAACCTGGCCAGCACGGGCCAGCACGGCGTTAAGCAATACATCGGCGCCCTGGCGCACGTCCTCGGGCAACACGTCTTCGGCTTCGTTGTGGCTCAGGCCACCGACACAGGGAATGAACACCATAGCCGTCGGGCAGTAGCGGGCCAGCAAGATGGCGTCATGGCCAGCGCCGCTGACGATGGACTGCTGAGGGTAGCCCAGGCCATCCACCGCCTGCTGCACCGCCGCCACGCACTCGGCATCAAATGGCGTGGCCGGGCTGACCCAGTGCCGGCTGATACTGACCTTGAGCCCGCGCTGGCTGGCGATGGCCAGCAGGCGTTCCTCCACCTGCTGCTCCATGGCGGCGATCTGCCGATCCTGGTGGTGGCGCAGGTCGACGGTGAAGTTCACCAAGCCGGGAATGGTGTTGCGCGACGACTTGGCGATGCTCAGCTCACCCACGGTGGTCAGGCCCTGGGGGGCAAAATCCGCTGCCAACTGCTCCACCGCAAGAATCATCTGCGCCGCGCCGTACAGCGCATCCTTGCGTAGCGGCATCGGCGTGGTGCCGGCGTGGGCCGCCAGGCCTTCGACCTGCACATCGAGCCAGCGGATGGCCTGGCCGCCGCTGACCACGCCGATGCTCTTGGCGTTGTCTTCAAGGATCGGGCCCTGTTCGATATGGGCTTCGAAGTAGGCATCCACCGCTGCGCCCAGGGGCCGGCTGCCGGCATAACCGGTGCGCTGCAGGGCCTGGGCGACGCTGATGCCATCGGCGTCACGCACCGCCAGGGCGGCGTCCAGGGCCATGACCCCGGTGAACACCGCCGAGCCGAACATCGCCGGGGTGAAACGCGCGCCCTCCTCGTTGGTCCAGACCGCCACTTCCAGGGGTTTGCGGGTCTGGATCCCGAGGTCATTGAGCGTGCGTACCACTTCCAATCCGGCCAGCACACCGTAGACCCCATCAAAGCGCCCGCCTTCGGGCTGAGTGTCCAGGTGGCTGCCCATCATTACCGGGGCAGCGTCCGGGTCGCTACCTGGGCGCCGGGCAAACAGGTTGCCAATGGGGTCGACGCTCAGGCTCATGCCGGCCTCGGTGCACCAGTGGGCAAACAGTTCGCGACCGGCCCGGTCTTCATCGCTCAAGGCCAGGCGGCAGCTGCCGCCACGGGCCGTGGCACCGATTTCGGCCATGGCCATCAGGCTCGCCCAGAGGCGCTGGCCATTGATTTTCAACATCTTCAGATTCTCCAGACAATCAGGCGTGGGATGCCATTTCCAGGCGATGGGCGTGAGCGTGCCGGCGTGCCAGGGCCAGCACGCAGATCAGCGAAACGGCAGCGATCAGGCTGTAGAACACCGCCATCGGCCACCATTGGCCAATAAACCGATGGGCCAGCCAGGTGCCGATCAGCGGGGTCAGGCCGCCGGCCAGGGCACCGCAGACCTGATAGGCCAGGGAGATCGCGGTGTAGCGCACCCGGGTCTCGAACATGCCGCTGACGTAACCGGCGATCACCGCATAGAAGGAAGCCATGCACACCACCGCCAGGGCGATGCCGAGGATCATCAGCGGCGCCTGCCCGGAACTCACCAGCACGAACATCGGATAGGGCGAGGCCATGGCCAACAGCGACACCAGGCAGAGAAAGCGCGTGGCGCCGATTTTCTCGGCGGTCCAGGCGGCCAGGGGCTGGATGCAGAACTGGATGAGCGCCACTACGAACAGGCATTCAAGGATCAGTGAACGGGGTATCTCCAACTGCTGGGTGGTGTAGGCAATCATGAAGGTGTTGGTGAAATACACCCCGGCGATTCCCAGGGTATTGGCGCCGATGCACAGCAGCAGCGGGCGCCAGGCTGTGCGCAGCACTTCCATCACCGGTGCCTGTTCCTTGCGCACCGATTTGGCCGCCTGCTCGCGGCTGGCGAGAAACTCCGGTGACTCGTTGACCCCCAGGCGAATCGCCAGGCCTACCAGCAGCAGCAACGCACTGGCGAGGAACGGCAGGCGCCAGCCCCAACTCATCAACGCGTCCTCGGGCAGGCGGGTCACGGCGCTGAAGGCCAGTAGCGAGAGGATCAATCCCGCCGGGCTGCCCAATTGGGCGAAGGAGGCGAAGAAGTTGCGCCGGCCCTTGGGCGCATGTTCACCGGCCATCAGCACCGCACCGCCCCACTCGCCTCCCACGGCAATGCCCTGGACGATGCGCAGCAGGATCAACAGCACCGGGGCCAGGGCGCCGATCTGTGCATAAGTTGGCAGCAGGCCGATGCAGACCGTGACCACGCCCATCATCAGCAGGGTGATGACCAGGGATTTCTTGCGGCCGATGCGGTCGCCGATATGGCCAAAGATGATGCCCCCCAAAGGTCGGGCGAAGAAGCCCACGGCAAAGGTGCCGAAGGCGGCCATGGTGCTGAACAGCTTGTCGTCGGAGGGGAAGAACAAGGCACCGAACACCAGCGCCGCGGCGGTGGCGTAGATATAGAAGTCGTACCATTCGATCATGGTGCCGATAAAGGCGGCGGCCGCAGCCCGGCGAGGCTGAGGCGAAGCGGAAGGCTTCATGGTTGGCTCCCTTGATTATTTTTTTGGCAGGAGGAAGGGTCGGGCGCAGGGGCTTCTGCTGGCACCTGTCTGGGGTGGATTTATCCGTTCCGGGGGATAATTAGTCAATTTTCTATTGGTTATCTCGATTATTATCCTGGCTTATTATTCAGCTACAGCCCGAACCAGAGCCCCTGCCATGTCCGACCGCGATGCCCGCCGCCTGCTCAATGACCGCCTCGACTGGAACCTGTTGCGCACCTTTCGGGTGATTGGCCAGGAGCTGAGCATCAGCCGTGCAGCGGCGCGCCTGCACTTGACCCAGCCGGCGGTCAGCCAGGCCCTCAAGCGCCTGGAAGAACAACTGGGCCGGCAGTTGATTGCCCGGCGCGGCCCACGCTTTGCCCTGACCGAAGTGGGTGAGCAGATTTTCGCACTGGCCGGAGAGATCTACGGCCAGATGTCCCAGGTCAGCAGCATGCTGGAACAGCCCGCCGACGAAGTGATCGGCAAAGTGCGGCTGTTGATCATCAGCCGGATCTTCAGCGAACGTTTCGACGACTTCCTGGCCGACTTCCATCGTCAGCACCCGCGGGTCGATCTGGAGGTGGAAGTGATGCGCAGCTCGGATATCGTCAGCGCCCTGCAGGAAAAGACCGCGACCCTGGGCTTGAGCCTTAACCGCCGGCCACAGCCGCGCCTGGAACAGCGGCTGTTCCTGCGTCAGCGCTATGCGTTTTTCTGCGGCAAGCACCACCCGCTGTTCGGCCGCGGGGATGTGGCCGAGGGCGATCTGCAACGGGAGAACTTCGTCAGTTTCACCAGCGACCAGATCGGCGGCATGCTCTCGCCGCTGACCATCTTCCGTGACCAGCAGGGCTTCAGCGGACGCATCGTCGCCTCATCCCCGAGCCTGGAGGAAGTACGGCGCCTGGTGATCGCCGGGTTTGGCATCGGCTGCCTGCCGGAGCATGTGGTGGCCGCCGATGTCGACGCCAGGCTGCTGTGGCGCCTGCCGCCACACGAAGGCATTGCCGATGTCGACATTCACCTGCTGTGGAACCGCGAGCAGCGCATGAGCCGGGCCGAGGTACTGTTTTTGCAGAGCATCCAGCACATGCTCAGTCAGCATGAGCCGGCGCCGGGTAGCCTGATGTTGAAATGATTCAGACGTGGGGATCGCCAGGGGCCTTGGCCGGGGCTGCGTACTGCGGCTTGAGGTGGCCGTTCTGGTCCAGTAGCCAGGCGTCCATGATCTGCCGCACCACGGGGCCGGCCACCCGACCACCGGCTTCGCCGTTCTCGATCATCACCGAAATCACGATCTGTGGATGCTCCGCCGGGGCGAAGCCCACGAACAGGGCGTTGTCACGGTTGCGCTCGCGGGTCTTGAGACGGTCATAGCGCTCGCCCTGCTTGATCGCCACCACCTGGGCCGTACCACTCTTGCCGGCGATGCGGTACTGCGCCCCTGCTGCCGCGGCGCGGGCGATACCGCGGGGATCGTGCATCACCATCTGCATGCCGTGGTTGACCTGATCCCAGTCACGGGGATTCTTCAGCAGGATGTTGGGCATCGGATGCTCATCCACCGGGGCCACGCCATCGATGGTCTTGGCCAGGTGCGGACGGTTCCACACGCCCTTGTTGGCAATCAGCGCGGTGGCCTGGGCCAGTTGCAGCGGCGTGACTTGCATATAGCCCTGGCCGATGCCGAGGATCACGGTTTCCCCCGGGAACCATGGCTGGCGACGGGTGGCGCGTTTCCAGGCCTGGGAGGGCATCAGGCCGGGAGACTCTTCGAACATGTCCAGAGAGACCTTCTCGCCCAGACCGAACATCGCCATGTAGTCGTGCAGGCGGTCGATGCCGAGCTTGTGCGCCAGGTCATAGAAGTAGGTGTCGTTGGAACGCATGATCGCTGCGTCCATGTCCACCCAGCCATCGCCGCTGTGGTTCCAGTTGCGGTACTTGTGGTCGAAGTCCGGCAGTTGGTAATAGCCCGGATCGAAGACCCGGGTCGAAGCGGTAACCACGCCGCTATCGAGGCCGGCAATCGCCACTTCCGGCTTGATGGTGGAGCCCGGCGCGTAGAGGCCCCGCAGCACTCGGTTGAACAGGGGCCGGTCGATGGAGTCGTGCAGCGCAGCGTATTCCTTGAAGCTGATGCCGGTGACGAACAGGTTGGGGTCGAAACTTGGCTTGCTGACCATGGCCAGGACTTCGCCGGTGGCCGGGTCCAGGGCCACCACGGAACCACGGCGATCGCCCAGGGCCTCCTCAGCGGCTTCCTGGAGCTTGATGTCCAGGCTCAGGACGATGCTCTTCCCGGGGATCGGATCGGTGTGCTTGAGCACTCGCATCACCCGGCCCTGGGCGTTGGTTTCTACTTCCTCATAGCCGACATGACCGTGCAGTTCGGCTTCGTAGAATTTCTCGATGCCGGTCTTGCCGATGGATTGGGTGCCACGGTACTCCACCGAGTCCAGGGTCTTGGCTTCTTTCTCGTTGATCCGCCCGACGTAACCGATGGAGTGGGCAAAGTGTGCGCCCAGGGGATAGTGGCGGACGAACTGGGCTTCCACGTCCAGGCCGGGCAACCGGTATTCGTTGACCGCGAGCACGGCGATCTGCTCTTCGGTGAGCTCATAGAACAGGGTCACGGGGACGAAGGGATGACGGGCCTGCTTCATCTCCTTGTCGAACAGCGTGCGGTCTTCCGGGGGCAAGTGCAGCAGATCGACCACGGTGTCCAGCTCGCCCTTGAGGTCGGTGGTGCGTTCGCGAGTGATCGTCAGGTTGAAGCTGGGGCGGTTGTCCGCCAGGACCACGCCGTTGCGATCGTAGATCAGCCCCCGGGTGGGAGTGATCGGCAGCACATGGACGCGGTTGTTCTCGGAAACGGTGGAGTGGTAGTCGAACTCCACCACTTGCAGAAAATACATCCGCGCCACCAGGGCGCAGGTGATGGCCACCACCAATACGGCACAGGCCAGCAGCCGTTTGTTGACCAGGCGGCTTTCTTTCTCGTGGTCCTTGATCGGAATCGCTTCGGGCATTGCTACAGCTTCTCGGTGAATAGAGGTCGACGCTGTTCCGTGCGGATGAACTCAAGTCCTTTAAAAAGAGCTGCACCATACCAAAAACCACCCACGGACTTTGAGGGGATTTCCATCGCGGCTGATCAATGGCGCCTTGGCGGCTACTTGGATAGCGCAAGTTTTTCCACGCGCAAAAACAAAACCCCAACTGCATGTGCAGTTGGGGTTTCGGAATTTAATCTTGACGATGACCTACTCTCACATGGGGAAACCCCACACTACCATCGGCGATGCATCGTTTCACTTCTGA